>NZ_CP122407.1:0-2400000 GCF_029834475.1 Rugamonas sp. DEMB1
AAAAACCCACCAGCCTGAACGCGCTCAAGATCGCGTTCAGCGCAGGTGGGTTTTTTTTCGTCCTAAATTCTGCCAACATCCAAAAAATTGCCCAATCGCAATGCGAAGGTTCTTCTGGCAATTTACGATGCAGTCTCTACCAGCCCACGGAGACAGCAATATGGACATCCTGAAAGAGCGGGCCAAGCTCGGCGATTCGCTGCTTGCCCCCATCAACCTCATCCTCGACCGCCAGCGCGGCGACATCCTCAGCACCTTCGTCGGCAAATCCGGCGATCTCACCCACACCATACTCAACAACGAAGAAACCCTGCGCCGCGTTGCCGACTATTGCTACGAATTTCTTCCCTGGCCGCTGCGAATGGCGGTCAAAAAGCCGACCTTTGTCGAGTTTGTGCTGACCCATCGGCAGGCCGTCCTAGCGCAGTTGGCCCAGCCGGCCTAGGCCGTTCTCCCGCGTCGCACAGTACGGGCCTGCCTGCCGGCCTGTACTGTGGCGCAGATTTTCACACCATCGGCCCAAGAGCCATACCAAAAAGTATCGAGACTACGATTCCCAGTATCGGAAAGTATCGAACTCCAGTGATACATTGACATGGTGGTGACAAATAGCACCGCGAAGACAAAAAATCATAAAAACACTGGAGAACAAGACATGAAACGTATCGCCCTCGGCGCTGTATGCGCTGCCCTGTTGGCCGCCAACACCGGCGCCATCGCCGCCACCGATCTGGTCATCGCCACCGTCAACAACGGCCACATGATCGAAATGCAAAAACTCAGCAAGTTCTTCGAGCAGGCCAATCCCGACATCAAACTGAAATGGGTGACGCTGGAAGAGGGTGTGCTGCGCCAGCGCATGACCACCGACATCGCGACCAAGGGCGGCCAGTTCGATCTGATGACGATCGGCATGTACGAGGCGCCGATCTGGGCCAAGAAGGATTGGCTGCTGCCGATCAAGCCGGACGCCGGCTACGACGTCGACGACCTGCTGCCGACCATCCGCGAAGGCCTGTCCAACAACGGCGTGCTGTACGCCGCGCCGTTCTACGGCGAGAGCTCGATGATCATGTACCGCAGCGACCTGGTGAAGAAAGCCGGCATGACCATCGAGGAGCGGCCGACCTGGGACCGCATCCGCGCGGTGGCCGCCAAGATCCATGATCCGGCCAACGGCGTCTACGGCATCTGCCTGCGCGGCAAACCGGGTTGGGGCGACAACATGGCCTTCATCACCACCATGGCCAACTCCTACGGCGCCCAGCTGTTCGACATGAAGTGGCAGCCGCAGTTCACCAGCAAGCCGTGGAAGAACGCGGTCAACATGTATGTCGACCTGTTGAAGAACTACGGCCCGCCGGGTTCGTCGTCGAACAGCTTCAACGAGATCCTGGCGATGTTCAACGAAGGCAAATGCGGCATCTGGATCGACGCCACCATCGCCGCCTCCTTCATCACCGATCCGAAACAGAGCAAGGTGGCCGACAAGGTTGCTTTCGCCCAGTCGCCCTACGCGGTGACCGAGCGCGGCGCCAACTGGCTGTGGGCATGGTCGCTGGCGATTCCGAAAAGCTCGCGCCACCCGGAGGCGGCGCAGAAGTTCATCAACTGGTCCACCTCGAAGGACTACATCAAGCTGGTGGCCAAGGAGTCCGGCTGGGCCAACGTGCCGACCGGCACCCGCAAGTCGACCTACGCCAATCCGGAGTTCGCCAAGGCCGCCAAGTTCGCCGCCGCCGAGGGCAAGGCCATCGCCACCAGCAGCCCGAAACACAGCACGCTGCAGCCCTCGCCGTACATCGGCGTGCAGTTCGCCGCGATTCCCGAATTCCAGTCCATCGGTCTGGCGGCCGGCCAGCAAATCGCCTCGGCCCTGCTGGGCAAGCAGACGGTCGACCAGGCGCTGGACATGGCGCAGCAGGCGGCCGAGCGCGAAATGCGCAAGGCCGGCTACTACAAATAGCCATCCCGCCGCGCCGGCCACCATGCCGGCGCGGCGGCACCCGCCCGTAGCCGAAGTCCACAGAAGCCGCCGGCCCGCGCCGGCCGCTTCACACGCACCTTGAGATACCCATGAACCGACTGATACCCCGGACCTTGCTGACGCCGGCCGTGCTGGCCATCGCCGTCATTTCCATCGTCCCGCTGCTGATTACGATCTACTACGCCTTCGTCAAATTCAGCCTGCTGTCGCCCGGCGAGCACGAATTCCACGGCCTGGCGAACTTCCATTACTTCTTCACCGACGGCGCCTTCCTGCCGGCGCTGAAGAACACCTTCGTGCTGATGTTCTCGGTGATGCTGGTCACCGTGGTCTGCGGCGCCGCCCTCGGCCTGCTGATCAACGACGCCTTCCCCGGCCGCGCCGTGGTGCGCGTGCTGTTGATCTCGCCCTTCCTGATCATGCCGGCGGTGAACGCGCTGATGTGGAAGAACATGCTGCTCAACCCCATCTACGGCCTGTTCGCCCAGGTCAGCATTTTGTTCGGCCTGCCGCCGGTCGACTGGCTGTCGCACTACCCGCTGCTGTCGATCGTGATGATGGTGTCATGGCAGTGGCTGCCCTTCGCCTGCCTGATCTTCATGACCGCGCTGCAGTCGATGGACCGCGAGCAGCTGGAGGCCGCCGGCATGGACGGCGCCAACTACCTGCAGCAGCTGCGCTACCTTTACATCCCCCACCTCGGCCGCGCCGTCTCGGTGGTGCTGATGATCGAGATGATCTTCCTGCTGTCGGTGTTCGCCGAGATCTTCACCACCACCGGCGGCGGCCCCGGCTTCGACACCACCACGATCACCTTCATGATCTACCAGCAGGCCTTGCAGTCCTACGACATCGGCGCCGCTTCGGCCGGCGCCCTGTTCGCGGTGCTGTTGGCGAACATCGCCGCCTTCTTCCTGATGCGCGTCATCGGCAAGAACCTGGCGAAATAAGGAGAACACGATGAACAAACCACTCACCCTCCACCTGCGCACCGGCGCCGCCTGGTTCTTCGCCTTGCTGCTGTTCTTTCCGATCTTCTGGCTCGGACTGATGGCCTTCAAGACCGAGGCGCAGGCCATCTCGACGCCGCCGCTGCTGTTCTTTTCGCCGACGCTGCAAAGCTTCCGCGACGTGCTGGCGCGCGACAACTACGTCGGCTACGCCTTCAACTCGCTGATCACCAGCGTGCTGTCGACGGCCATCGGCCTGGCGATCGCCATCCCGGCGGCCTACTCGATGGCCTTCTTCCCCACCCGGGGCACGGTCGGCCTGCTCAAGTTCGTGCTCAGCTCGCGCTACATGCCCGGCGTTGGCGCGCTGATGCCGATCTATATCTGCTACCAGTACTTCGGCCTGCTCGACAGCCGCATCGGCCTGACCATCATGTTCATGTTGATGAACCTGCCGATCATGATCTGGCTGCTGTACACCAACCTGCGCGAGCTGCCGCGCGAGATCCTCGAGGCGGCGCGCATGGACGGCGCCACCGTCGGCCACGAGTTCCGCTACATCGTGCTGCCGCTGGCGGTGGGCGGCATCGCCTCGACCGCGCTGGTGTGCATGGTGTGGGCCTGGAACGAGTCGTTCTGGTCGCTCAACCTGGGCGCCTCCAACGCCGGCACGCTGGCCTGGCTGATCGCCTCCTACTCCAGCCCGGAGGGCTGTTCTGGGCCAAGCTGTCGGCCGCCTCGCTGATGGCCATCGCACCGATCATGGCGCTCGGTTGGTTCTGCCAGAAGCAGCTGGTGCAGGGCATGACCTTCGGCGCAGTCAAATAAGCACGGCATATTCAAACACGGGACTTGATCATGGCTTACCTACAACTCAGCAACATCGAAAAATTCTTCGGCGACCACCACGCCATCAAAGGTATCGACCTGCAAATCGAGAAGGGCGAATTCGTCGTCTTCGTCGGCCCCTCCGGCTGCGGCAAGTCGACCCTGCTGCGCCTGATCGCCGGCCTCGAGACCATCGACAAGGGCAGCCTGCAGCTGGACCGGCGCGACATCACCGCGCTGCCCTCGTCCAAGCGCGACCTGGCGATGGTGTTCCAGTCCTACGCGCTGTATCCGCACATGAGCGTGTTCGAAAACATGTCGTTCGCGCTCAAGCTGGCCGGCGTCGACCGCGCCGTCATCCGCGAAAAGGTCGACAAGGCCGCCGCCATCCTCGACCTGGGCAAATACCTGGAGCGCACGCCCAAGGAGCTGTCCGGCGGACAGCGCCAGCGCGTCGCCATCGGCCGCGCCATCGTGCGCGACCCCAAGGTGTTCCTGTTCGACGAGCCGCTGTCCAACCTGGACGCGGCGCTGCGCGTGCAGACCCGCATCGAGATCGCCAAGCTGCACCGCGAGCTGGGCGCCACCAGCATCTACGTCACCCACGACCAGGTCGAGGCGATGACGCTGGCAGACCGCGTGGTGGTGCTGCGCGACGGCCAGGTCGAGCAGCACGGCTCGCCGCTGGAGCTGTACGACCGGCCGGCCAACCGCTTCGTCGCCCAGTTCATCGGCACGCCGAGCATGAACGTGGTGCCGGCGGCGGCCCTGCCGCAGCTGGCGGCGCTGGCCGGCGGCGCGGCGCACGCCGATGGTTTCGTCGGCATCCGCCCGGAGCATGTGAAGCTCGACGCGCCGGGGCCGCATGGACTGGCGGCGACGGTGGACATGGTCGAGTCGCTGGGTGTGGAGACGCTGGTGTATGCGCGCATGGAGAACAACGTGCAGATCGTCTCGCGCGGCAGCGAGCGCAGCGCCCTGCATCCGGGCGACCGCACCATGCTCAGCTTCGACCTCGGCAAGGTGCACCACTTCGACCGCTTCGGCAACACCTACGCGGCCGCCGCTGGGGGAGCGCTGTGATGGGCAACGACAACCCAACGATAGCACTCAACCAGGCCGCGCTCGGCCACCTGCCGGACGGCGTCGCCGGGCCGGCCTACGCGCGGCAGGATGTGGCCCGCAGCATCGTGCACATCGGTGTGGGCGGCTTCTTCCGCTCGCACCAGGCGGTGTATCTGGACCGCCTGCTGCACCTGCCCGGGCAGACGCAGTGGGGCTATTGCGGCGTCGGGCTGCTGCCGCACGACGCCGCCATGCGCGACGCCATGCGCGCGCAGGACTGCCTGTACACCGTGGTCGAGCGCGGCGCGCAGGGCGAGAGCGCGCGCGTCATCGGCTCGGTGCTGGAGTTCCTCTACGCGCCGGACCACGCCGAGGCGGTGCTGGAAAAGATGGCCGACGCCGGCACCCGCATCGTCTCGCTGACCATCACCGAGGGCGGCTACTACATCAACCAGGGCACCGGCGAATTCGACGCGGCCCATGCCGACATCGTGCACGACCTGGCCCATCCGCGCACGCCGCGCTGCTCCTTCGGCTATCTGGCCGAGGCGCTGCAACGGCGGCGCGAGCGCGGCCTGGCGCCGTTCACGGTGATGTCCTGCGATAACCTGCAGAACAACGGCGACGTGATGCGCAAGATGCTGCTGGCCTTCACGCAGCTGCGCGACCCGGGCCTGAGCGCCTGGCTGGAACAGCACTGCGCCTTCCCGAACAGCATGGTCGACCGCATCACGCCGGCCACCACCGACGAGCACCGCGCGCTGGTGCGCCAGCGCTTCGGCCTGGCCGACGCCTGGCCGGTGATGACCGAGCCCTTCCTTCAATGGGTGATCGAGGACCACTTCCCGGGCGGCCGTCCGGCCTGGGAGCTGGTCGGCGCGCAAATGACCGACGATGTGCTGCCCTACGAGAAAATGAAGCTGCGCCTGCTCAACGCCGGCCACCAGTCGCTGTGCTACATCGGCATGCTGTTCGGCTACGAGTTCGCCCATCAGGCGATGGACGATGCCGACATCCGCCAGCTGTTCAGCGACATGATGGACCAGGAGGTGACGGCGCTGCTGCCGCTGGTTGCGGGCATCGATCTGGCCGACTACAAGCGCACGCTGATCGAGCGCTTTGCCAACCCGGCCATCCGCGACCAGTTGGCGCGCATCGGCACCGAAGGCTCGGCGCGCATTCCCAAGTTCGTGCTGCCGTCGGTGCGCGAGCAGCTCGAGCGCGGCGGCCCGATCAAGCTGCTCAGCTTTACGGTGGCCTGCTG
Organism: Rugamonas sp. DEMB1; assembly: GCF_029834475.1. Taxonomy (GTDB): domain Bacteria; phylum Pseudomonadota; class Gammaproteobacteria; order Burkholderiales; family Burkholderiaceae_D; genus Rugamonas; species Rugamonas rubra. Next base: position 6,095 of record NZ_CP122407.1, read on the forward strand.
GTTCCGCTACCTGAACGGCAGCTCGGAGCAGGGCGCGGCGATGCCGCTCAACGATCCGTACGCGGCGCGCCTGCGCGAGCTGGCCCTGCTGGGCGGCGCCGACGCCGGCCCGCTGCTGTCGATGCGCGAGCTGTTCGGCGAGTTGTCGGAGCAGCCGCGCTTCGTCGCCCAGGTGGGCGAGGCGCTGGCGCGCTTGTACCGCGACGGCGCGCGCGCGGCGCTGCGCCACGCGCTCGCCGCGCCGTCCGTGCTGGCGGGATAAGGCCATGTATCTCGGCATAGACCTCGGCACCTCGGAGGTGAAGGTGCTGCTGATCGACCAGGCCCAGGCCGTGGTCGCCAGCGCGCACGCACCGCTGGCGATCAGCCGGCCGCAGCCGCAATGGTCGGAGCACGAACCCGGCCGACTGGTGGCGCGCCACCCTGGCCGCCATCGGCACCATCGCGCGCAGCCATCCGCGCCAGCTGGCGGCCTTGCGCGGCATCGGCTTGTCCGGCCAGATGCACGGCACGGTGCTGCTCGACGCGGCCGGCCGCGTGCTGCGGCCGGCCATCCTGTGGAACGACACCCGCGCCGGCGCCGAGTGCGCCGAGCTGGAGCGGCGCGTGCCGCAGCTGCGCGCCATCACCGGCAACCTGGCCATGCCCGGCTTCTCGGCGCCCAAGCTGCTGTGGTTGGCCACGCACGAGGCGGAACTGTTCGCCCGCACCGCCACGGTGCTGCTGCCCAAGGACTATCTGCGCTACCTGCTGACCGGCGAATTCATCTCCGACATGTCGGACGCCTCCGGCACGCTGTGGCTGGACGTGGCGCGGCGCGACTGGTCCGAGGCGATGCTGCAGGCCTGCGGTTTGAGCCGCGCGCAGGTGCCGCGCCTGGTCGAAGGCAGCGCGCCCGGCGGCATGCTGCGCGCCGAGCTGGCGCGCGACTGGGGCATCGCCGCGCCAGCGCAGGTGGTGGTGGCCGGCGGCGCCGGCGACAACGCCGCCAGCGCCGTCGGCATGGGCGTGGTGGCGCCGGGCGAGGGCTTCATCTCGCTGGGCACCTCCGGCGTGCTGTTCGCCGCCAGCGACGCCTACCGGCCCAATCCGGCCCAGGGCTTGCACACTTTCTGCCACGCGCTGCCGGGACAATGGCACCAGATGGGGGTGATGCTGTCGGCCGCCAGCTGCCTGCGCTGGGTCACGCAACTGACCCACGCCGCCGACGAGGCGGCGCTGCTCGACGAGATCGCGCTGGCGGGAACGGCAGCGCACCAAGCGGCGCCCCTGTTTCTGCCGTATTTGTCGGGCGAGCGCACGCCGCACAACGATCCGCACGCCAGCGGCGTTTGGTTCGGACTGCGCCACGACACCGACCGCGCGTTGCTCGGTTACTCGGTGTTGGAGGGCGTGGCCTTCGGCCTGCGCGACAGCTATCTGGCGCTGCAGGCGGCCGGCGGCGGCATGCGCGGCGCCGCGCTGGTGGGCGGCGGCAGCCGCAGCCGCTACTGGGCGCGCCTGCTGGCCAGCGCCTTGGATCTGCCGCTGTCGCTGCACAGCGGCGGCGAGGTTGGCGCGGCGCTGGGCGCGGCCAGGTTGGCGCTGCTGGCCGCCAATCCGCGGCTCGGCGTGGCCGAGGTGTGCGTGGCGCCGCCGGTGCTGGAGGTGGTTGCGCCCGAGGCGCAATGGCAGGCAGCGCTGCTGCCGCGCTTCGAGCGCTTCCGCGCCCTGTACGGGCAGTTGAAGCCCTTGTTTTGAGACACGTCGGCTTTGCTATACTTGGCTTGAGCGTCGACCCGCTGTGGCAGGACGGGTTCGCCGCCAAGCACCGCGCCAGTCGGGGCAGAGACAGGAGGAGAGACAGATATGCCAGGCAAGAGCATCCACCACACGCTCCAGATGGAGCACAACTGCGTGCGTGACCCGCAGCAGGGTTTCGAACCGGACGGGCGCTACGGCTTCATCCGCTACCTGGAGCACGGCGTGCCCAGTTCGCTGGTGCGCTGGCACTACCACGAGGAGTACGAGCTGCACCTGATCTGCGCCAGCAGCGGCAAGGTCTTCGTCGGCGACTACATCGGCCAGTTCGCGCCCGGGCACCTGGTGCTGACCGGCCCGCGCGTGCCGCACAACTGGGTCTCGCTGGACACGCCGGAGGAGGGCGTCAAGCTGCGCGACATGGTGGTCCAGTTCAGCCACGCGCCGCTCGAGCAGATGGCCGCCGCCATCCCCGAGCTGCGCGCCGTGCTGCCGCTGCTCAGCCGCGCCACCTACGGCATCGAATTCTTCGACCTGAGCGAGCAGGCCATGCGGCGCTTCGAGCGCATCCGCGACAGCAACGGCCTGCCGCGCTTCATCGAGTTCCTCTCGCTGCTCGGCGAGCTGGCCGAGAGCAGCAACTACCAGCTGCTGTCGACCGTGCCGATGCAGTCGAGCGACGACGACGACGCGCTGGCGCGCATCAGCTCCGCCGTCAACTTCATCGTGCAGAACTTCAGCAGCCAGTTTTCGATGAGCGATTTGGCGCAGCAGCTCGGCATGTCCGAGCGGATGTTCACGCGCTTCTTCCGCAGCGCGACCGGCAACAGCTTCACCGATTTCGTCAACCGCCTGCGCGTCAACAAGGCCTGCCAGCTGCTGATGGAAACGGAGCGCTACGTCACCAACATTTGCTACGACGCCGGCTTCAACAACGTGGCCAATTTCAACCGCCGCTTCCTCGAGTTGAAGGGCATGACGCCGAAGGAGTTTCGCCAGCAGGCGTCGGGCCGTTTTGGCGGCTGAACAATTCGCCGCGCGGCGTCGGCGAGTATCGGTAATCGCGTTTTCAGTATCGGAATGGCGGCGTGGCCGCTGCTAGACTTTCTCTCACGATGCAAATCAATGCATCGACTATAACGAGAGGAGACTGTCCATGAATCGCCAGCACATCGCCACCACCGCCCGAGGTGCGGCATGAACCGCCTAGCCGACAAACATGCGCTGTTGACCGGCGCCGGCGGCGGCATCGGCCTGGCCGTGGCCGAAGCCTATCTGGCCGAAGGCGCCAGCTGCACCGTGGCCGATCTGGCGCCGCAAGCGCCGGCCGCCGTGGCCGAGCTGATGGCGCGCCATCCGGAGAAGCTGCAGTATGTGCGCGCCGACGTCACCGACGCCGCCTCCGTGCGGCAGTTGCTGGCCGCCGCGCAGCGCCGCTTCGGCCCGCTCGACATCCTGTTCAACAACGCCGCCGTGTTCGACATGGCGCCCTTGCTGGAGTCCGACCTGGCCATGTACCAGCGCATCTTCGACGTCAACGTCAAGGGCATGTTCCTGGTCATGCAGCAGGTGCTGCAGAGCATGCGCGACGCCGGCCGCAGCGGCTCCGTCATCAATCTCGCTTCGCAGGCCGGGCGGCGCGGCGAGGCGCTGGTGTCGCACTACTGCGCCAGCAAGGCCGCCGTGATCAGCTACACCCAGTCGGCCGCGCTGGCCATGGCGCCGCACGGCATCCGCGTCAACGGCATCGCGCCCGGCGTGGTGGACACGCCGATGTGGGGCCATGTCGACGCGCTGTTCGCCCGCTACGAGGGCCTGCAGCCGGGCGAGAAGAAGCGCGCCGTCGGTCTGGCCGTGCCGCTCGGCCGCATGGGCAAGCCGTCCGACCTGACCGGCGCCGCCGTCTTCCTGGCCAGCGACGAGTCCGCCTACATCACCGCACAGACCTTGAACGTCGATGGCGGCAGCGTGATGAGCTAGGCCGCTCCACCGATTTCCCGCAGCAAGCAGTCAGCAGTAAGCAGCGGAGCCGTCCCTGGACAGGGCGCTCCGGCAGCACCCCCACGTCCGTCGCTTTACCCATAAAAACATATAACGAGGAGACACAACATGAACAACCTTCTGCAGAAATCCCTGCCATTGGCCATTGCGCTCGCCTGTGCCTGCGGTGGCGCCAGCGCCGCGTCGGACGAGGAGGGCTTCCACGGCTACTTCCGCGTCGGCGCCGGCACCTCGACGAGCGGCTCGCGCGGCCCGCAAAGCTGCTACGGCCTGGGCGGCAACACGATGAAATATCGGCTGGGCAACGAGTGCGACGCCTACTTCGAAGGCGGCTACACCAAGGACGTCGCCCAGTCGGACGGCGTGCGCTACGTCGCCACCGTCTGGGTCAACGCCTACAGCCCCAAATCCGACTTCGACAACGCCAAGTTGAACGTGCTGAAGGCCTACGTCGAGGCCAACGGGCTGACCTTCCTCAACGGCGGCACGGCGTGGATGGGCAAGCGCTTCTACAACCGGCCGGACATCCACATGCTGGATCTGCAGTACATCAACTTCAACGGCACCGGCGCCGGCCTCGACCAGATCAAGGCCGGCCCGGGCAAGTTCGCCTATGCCTTCTTCAAGGACAACGACGCCACCGCCACCTCGGCCGACGGCACGGTGCTCGGCACCACGGCGGCGACCCGGCAGAACTTCATCTACCAGGACGTGCCGGTCAACGCCGGCGGCACTATCGACCTGGCCGCCTCGGTGATCACCGCGCAAGGCGGCAACAAGCTGGGCGCCACCCATAACGGCTGGCAAATGTCGGCCTTCCACCGCCAGACCGAGGTGTTTGGCGGCGCCAATACGTTCGGCGTGCAATATGGCGTCGGGCCGGGCACCGGCATCGGCGTCGGCAACGACCGCATCGGCGCCTCGGGCAGTACCTTGTTGGGCTCGGATGTGACCCGTTTCCGTGTCTTCGACAATGTTTGGGTGCAACCGACCTGGAACTTCGGCATGGAGTTCGTTGCCTTGCTACAGAAAGACAAGTCCGACGCGATCGGTTCGACCACCTGGACCACGCTGGGTGTGCGTCCGGTGTACGCCGTGAACCAGAACCTCAAGCTGGTGATGGAGTTGGGCACCGACCGCGTCACCTCGCCGACCGGCGGCGCCGCGCAACGGCTGACCAAGCTGACGTTCGCACCGACCATCTCGGCCGGCCCCGGCTTGTGGTCGCGTCCGGAGTTGCGCGCCTTTGTGACCTACGGAAAATGGAATGACGCCGCCACCGCGTCCGTCAACGCCAGCAACAATTCCGGCCCGGTCTATAACAACAATACCAGCGGGACTTCGTTCGGTTTCCAGGTGGAAGCCTGGTTCTAAGCGATTACTTACGCAGCAAGGCTTGCCAACGCTGGCAAGCCTTGCTATAGTTCGCCTCCCCGCAGAAATGCACGCAGAAACAAGCTTTGCAGAGTGAGCGGGGTGAAAAAGAAGGTTGACGAAATGGCCGAAACGCTGCATACTCTTCCTTCTTCGCAACTGACAAACAAAACGCTTTGTCAAGGGTTGAAAGCCCGGTTGCAGGCAGTACCGAATAAAGTTCTTTAACAATTAACAGTCGATAAGTGTGGATGTTTGATGAGAGTGCAGCGGCTTCTTCGGAAGTCGTCAACTTAAAATATCAAATGTTCACAAGAAGTAATGAAATAGGACGCTTCGCAAGAAGTGGCCTGTCAGTATTTTGAGTGAGCGACCCCTTAGCAATAAGGGTGGCACGAAAGTGTCAAAGTAACAGAGATTAAACTGAAGAGTTTGATCCTGGCTCAGATTGAACGCTGGCGGCATGCCTTACACATGCAAGTCGAACGGCAGCGCGGGGCAACCTGGCGGCGAGTGGCGAACGGGTGAGTAATATATCGGAACGTACCCTGGAGTGGGGGATAACGTAGCGAAAGTTACGCTAATACCGCATACGATCTAAGGATGAAAGTGGGGGATCGCAAGACCTCATGCTCCTGGAGCGGCCGATATCTGATTAGCTAGTTGGTGGGGTAAAGGCCTACCAAGGCATCGATCAGTAGCTGGTCTGAGAGGACGACCAGCCACACTGGAACTGAGACACGGTCCAGACTCCTACGGGAGGCAGCAGTGGGGAATTTTGGACAATGGGCGAAAGCCTGATCCAGCAATGCCGCGTGAGTGAAGAAGGCCTTCGGGTTGTAAAGCTCTTTTGTCAGGGAAGAAACGGTGGGTTCTAATACAGCCTGCTAATGACGGTACCTGAAGAATAAGCACCGGCTAACTACGTGCCAGCAGCCGCGGTAATACGTAGGGTGCAAGCGTTAATCGGAATTACTGGGCGTAAAGCGTGCGCAGGCGGTTTTGTAAGTCTGTCGTGAAATCCCCGGGCTCAACCTGGGAATGGCGATGGAGACTGCAAGGCTAGAGTTTGGCAGAGGGGGGTAGAATTCCACGTGTAGCAGTGAAATGCGTAGATATGTGGAGGAACACCGATGGCGAAGGCAGCCCCCTGGGTCAAGACTGACGCTCATGCACGAAAGCGTGGGGAGCAAACAGGATTAGATACCCTGGTAGTCCACGCCCTAAACGATGTCTACTAGTTGTCGGGTCTTAATTGACTTGGTAACGCAGCTAACGCGTGAAGTAGACCGCCTGGGGAGTACGGTCGCAAGATTAAAACTCAAAGGAATTGACGGGGACCCGCACAAGCGGTGGATGATGTGGATTAATTCGATGCAACGCGAAAAACCTTACCTACCCTTGACATGGCTGGAATCCCCGAGAGATCGGGGAGTGCTCGAAAGGGAACCAGTACACAGGTGCTGCATGGCTGTCGTCAGCTCGTGTCGTGAGATGTTGGGTTAAGTCCCGCAACGAGCGCAACCCTTGTCATTAGTTGCTACGAAAGGGCACTCTAATGAGACTGCCGGTGACAAACCGGAGGAAGGTGGGGATGACGTCAAGTCCTCATGGCCCTTATGGGTAGGGCTTCACACGTCATACAATGGTACATACAGAGCGCCGCCAACCCGCGAGGGGGAGCTAATCGCAGAAAGTGTATCGTAGTCCGGATTGTAGTCTGCAACTCGACTGCATGAAGTTGGAATCGCTAGTAATCGCGGATCAGCATGTCGCGGTGAATACGTTCCCGGGTCTTGTACACACCGCCCGTCACACCATGGGAGCGGGTTTTACCAGAAGTAGGTAGCTTAACCGCAAGGAGGGCGCTTACCACGGTAGGATTCGTGACTGGGGTGAAGTCGTAACAAGGTAGCCGTATCGGAAGGTGCGGCTGGATCACCTCCTTTCTAGAGTATGCACGGGGTTAGCAATAATCCACATCATCAAGCATTCACACTTATCGACTGTCAATTAAGAAGAACAGCATTTGGGGCTGTAGCTCAGCTGGTTAGAGCACCGTGTTGATAACGCGGGGGTCGTTGGTTCGAGTCCAACCAGCCCTACCAGGATTCGAGTAGTACCCTAGGGGGATTAGCTCAGCTGGGAGAGCACCTGCTTTGCAAGCAGGGGGTCGTCGGTTCGATCCCGTCATCCTCCACCAAAAGTTCAAACGTAAGTCGCGCCAAACGGGCGCCGGATTTAGGTTTGGTCTTTTAGAGATTAAATGCTGTTTCGTTCTTTAAAAATTTGGAAGAAGTAAAAGTAAAGATTATTTATTAATCGTTTGCGTCGGAAGACGTGAATGATGGGTAATGATTGTATGTATCAACAAACATAGCAACATGTAGTTTCTTATTCCTATGACCGCTCCTTTGTTTAGTCGCAAGGGGCTAACGTTATAGGGACAAGCGAATAAGTGCACATGGTGGATGCCTTGGCGATTACAGGCGATGAAGGACGTAGTAGCTTGCGATAAGCTGCGGGGAGCGAGCAAACACGCTTTGATCCGCAGATTTCCGAATGGGGAAACCCGGCCTTTTAGGTCATTGCATACTGAATACATAGGTATGCAAAGCGAACGCGGCGAACTGAAACATCTAAGTAGCTGCAGGAAAAGAAATCAACCGAGATTCCCAAAGTAGTGGCGAGCGAAATGGGATGAGCCTGCACGTTTTAGCATGACGCATAGAAGAATCCTCTGGAAATAGGAACCGTAGCGGGTGATAGTCCCGTATTCGAAATGCGATGTGTGGAACTAAGCGTGCGACAAGTAGGGCGGGACACGAGAAATCCTGTCTGAATATGGGGGGACCATCCTCCAAGGCTAAATACTCGTAATCGACCGATAGTGAACCAGTACCGTGAGGGAAAGGCGAAAAGAACCCCGGAAGGGGAGTGAAATAGATCCTGAAACCGTGTGCATACAAACAGTAGGAGCGGACTTGTTCCGTGACTGCGTACCTTTTGTATAATGGGTCAGCGACTTACATTCAGTGGCAAGGTTAACCGATTAGGGAAGCCGTAGAGAAATCGAGTCCGAATAGGGCGTTCAGTCGCTGGGTGTAGACCCGAAACCAAGTGATCTACTCATGGCCAGGATGAAGGTGCGGTAACACGCACTGGAGGTCCGAACCCACTAATGTTGAAAAATTAGGGGATGAGCTGTGGGTAGGGGTGAAAGGCTAAACAAACTTGGAAATAGCTGGTTCTCTCCGAAAACTATTTAGGTAGTGCCTCAAGTATCACCATCGGGGGTAGAGCACTGTTATGGCTAGGGGGTCATCGCGACTTACCAAACCATTGCAAACTCCGAATACCGATGAGTGCGAGCTTGGGAGACAGACGTCGGGTGCTAACGTCCGGCGTCAAGAGGGAAACAACCCAGACCGCCAGCTAAGTCGCCAAAGATTGGCTAAGTGGAAAACGAAGTGGGAAGGCTAAAACAGTCAGGATGTTGGCTTAGAAGCAGCCATCATTTAAAGAAAGCGTAATAGCTCACTGATCGAGTCGTCCTGCGCGGAAGATGTAACGGGGCTAAGCCAGTCACCGAAGCTGCGGATATGCGCAAGCATATGGTAGGAGAGCGTTCTGTAAGCCTGCGAAGGTGTCTTGTAAAGGATGCTGGAGGTATCAGAAGTGCGAATGCTGACATGAGTAGCGATAATGGGGGTGAAAAGCCCCCACGCCGTAAGCCCAAGGTTTCCTGTTCAACGTTCATCGGAGCAGGGTGAGTCGGCCCCTAAGGCGAGGCAGAGATGCGTAGCTGATGGGAAGCAGGTTAATATTCCTGCACCGTCGTATGATGCGATGGGGGGACGGATCGCGGAAGGTTGTCTGCCTGTTGGAATAGGCAGTTTCTGGTTCATAGAAGGCGCTTAGGCAAATCCGGGCGCGGAATTCAAGGGACTGGGACGAGCGAATTTATTCGTGAAGCAATCGGAAGTGGTTCCAAGAAAAGCCTCTAAGCTTCAGTCATACGAGACCGTACCGCAAACCGACACAGGTGGGCGAGATGAGTATTCTAAGGCGCTTGAGAGAACTCGGGAGAAGGAACTCGGCAAATTGGTACCGTAACTTCGGGAAAAGGTACGCCCTTGTAGCTTGACCACTTTACTGTGGAAGGGTGAACGGGTTGCAATAAACTGGTGGCTGCGACTGTTTAATAAAAACACAGCACTCTGCAAACACGAAAGTGGACGTATAGGGTGTGACGCCTGCCCGGTGCTGGAAGATTAAATGATGGGGTGCAAGCTCTTGATTGAAGTCCCAGTAAACGGCGGCCGTAACTATAACGGTCCTAAGGTAGCGAAATTCCTTGTCGGGTAAGTTCCGACCTGCACGAATGGCGTAACGATGGCCACACTGTCTCCTCCCGAGACTCAGCGAAGTTGAAATGTTTGTGATGATGCAATCTACCCGCGGCTAGACGGAAAGACCCCATGAACCTTTACTGTAGCTTTGCATTGGACTTTGAACCAATCTGTGTAGGATAGGTGGGAGGCTTTGAAGCGGGGACGCCAGTCTTCGTGGAGCCAACCTTGAAATACCACCCTGGTTTGTTTGAGGTTCTAACCTTGGTCCGTTATCCGGATCGGGGACAGTGCATGGTAGGCAGTTTGACTGGGGCGGTCTCCTCCTAAAGTGTAACGGAGGAGTTCGAAGGTACGCTAGATACGGTCGGACATCGTGTTGATAGTGCAATGGCATAAGCGTGCTTAACTGCGAGACTGACAAGTCGAGCAGGTACGAAAGTAGGACATAGTGATCCGGTGGTTCTGTATGGAAGGGCCATCGCTCAACGGATAAAAGGTACTCTGGGGATAACAGGCTGATTCCTCCCAAGAGTTCATATCGACGGGGGAGTTTGGCACCTCGATGTCGGCTCATCACATCCTGGGGCTGTAGCCGGTCCCAAGGGTATGGCTGTTCGCCATTTAAAGTGGTACGTGAGCTGGGTTTAAAACGTCGTGAGACAGTTTGGTCCCTATCTGCCGTGGGCGTTGGAAATTTGAAGGGGGCTGCTCCTAGTACGAGAGGACCGGAGTGGACAGACCTCTGGTGTACCGGTTGTCACGCCAGTGGCATTGCCGGGTAGCTAAGTCTGGAAGAGATAACCGCTGAAAGCATCTAAGCGGGAAACTTGCCTTGAGATGAGATTTCCCAGAGCCTTGAGCTCTTTGAAGGGTCGTTCGAGACCAGGACGTTGATAGGCTGGGTGTGGAAGTGCAGTAATGCATTAAGCTAACCAGTACTAATTGCCCGTAAGGCTTGTCCCTATAACCTTAGCAGGTTGTAAGAATAAGAACTACGTGTCGCCTGAGTGTTGATACATCGTTCATTACCCCATTCTTTACCGATACTTCTTCCCAATTTTAGAGCGCCGTCCCCATTCGGGGACGCGCGTTCGTACAAGTCAATGCCTGATGACCATAGCAAGTTGGTACCACCCCTTCCCATCCCGAACAGGACCGTGAAACAACTCTGCGCCGATGATAGTGCTGCAACCAGTGTGAAAGTAGGTTATCGTCAGGCTAGTTATATAGTAGTGTAAAAAACCCACCTGCCTGAACGCGCTCAAGATCGCGTTCGGCGCAGGTGGGTTTTTTTTCGTCGATATTTCCCGCCTACAATTCGCAAATGGAATCTTCCCACGCCGTTGGGCGCCATGCCGAATCCATTTGACCTCCATCAAAGCATCCGCGATTGCGCGGGAGATGATATTCAGGCGCTTCGCGCTTAAATTCTCCGCGCTGCGCATTGCAAGCGCTCTCGTGCCAGCTTGTTTTGATGAGGTCGCTTATGGCATCCGCGAATTTCCCGCGTGTCTTGCGCGCAATTGCCATCTTGTTTTTCCTCTTCGCTTCGCTCGATGGCTGTGGCGACGGACCGAGCAATCCGCCGGTGCGTTACAGCGCCGAATTGGCCCGCACCAGTAACGGTATCGTTCATATTCGCGCCGACAACTTTCGCGGACTTGGTTACGGTCTGGGTTATGCATACGCGCAAGACAATATCTGCATGATGGCCGACAGCATGCTGACCGTGCGCGGCGAGCGCTCCAGGTATTTCGGCCCGAATGCCTTTGCCACCCGATCACAGCGCGGCGAATACGGCGCCGCGATCGACTATCTCCCGCTTAACAATCTGGACAGCGACTTCTTTTTCAAGGGCTATGTCGATCTTGAGCAGCTCAGGGCCGGCTATGCCGCCGGTAAGGTTGAGATACGCGAATTGTTGGCTGGATATGCTGCCGGATACAACCGTTTTCTGGCGGAAAACCGGGAACAGCTGCCCGCCGCTTGCCATGGTGCGCCCTGGGTGCGCCCGATCAGCCTGGACGACATGTATTTACTGGTCGCCGAAAAGGCGCTGCATGGCTCTGGCGAGGTGTTCGGCGCCGAGTTGGTGGCCGCCGCACGTGAAGAACCGACTGGCGTGGGCGGCTTGCTGCGCCAAGCCGCCCGCCCGCCATTATTGTTGCCCAAGGAGGATGAGCCGTTCGGCAGCAATGCTTTGGCTGTCGGCAGGGATTTGACGGCGGACGGCCGGGGCATGTTGCTCGGCAATCCGCACTATCCATGGACGAGTACGGATCGATTCTACCAGGTGCACCTGACGGTGCCGGGCAGCTATGACGTGATGGGCGTCAGCCTGGGCGGCCTACCGATTGTCGTGATCGGCTTCAACCGGGATATCGCCTGGACGCATACAGTCACCAAGGCCATCCACTTCACCACGTTCAAGTTGGTGCTAGACCGCCGCGATACCAGCGGCACCACTTACTTTTACGATGGCGTTCCCTTGAAAATGACAAGCCGGGTGGCAACGGTCGACATCCTCCAACCCGATGGCAGCGTGGCGAGCCGAAGCAAAACCTTCTATTTCAGTCGTCAGGGCGCCGTCCTGCTCAAGCCAGAAGCTGGCGCGTCGTGGACGGCAGACAGCGCGGTGGTGCTGGCGGATGCCAACCGCAACAACACCCGCTTGCTGGAACAGTGGTTGGCGATTGGCCGGGCGGGCAGCGTCCAGGCACTGAGAGGCGCGCTGGCGACGGTGGCTGGACTGCCTTGGATCAATACCGTCGCGGCTGACCGGGGCGGCGAGGTGATGTACGTCGATGCCAGCGTGGTGCCGCACGTAGGGGCGGACCAGTTCGCCTCCGATTGTTTGCTGCTACCTTCACTATTGACTTTTGACGGCTCTCGAAGCGCCTGCGCGTGGGGGCGCGACGGCGGCGTCCCCGACGGAATTTTCTCGCCCGCGAACGCACCGACCTTGATACGGACGGACTACGTCGGCAATTCCAATGACGCCTATTGGCTGAGCAATCCTAAGGAACTGCTGCACGGTCCGGCCCCCTTGGGATATTCGCCACTGTACGGTGCGACTGGCGTCGAGCAGTCATTGCGCACACGGATAGGATTTGTTCAGATGGAGGAGGCGGTCGCGCGCGGGCGCCGATTTGAGCTAAACGATTTATACGATTTATTATTCTCGAATCGCATCTATGCGGCGGAATTGCTGCTGCCTGATTTTTTGCCCACATGCCTCGCCGCCAGCGATGCTGCCACTACGTCCGCCTGCAAGGTGCTCGCCGCCTGGGACCGTCGGGCCAATCTGGACAGTCGGGGCGCGGTGTTGTTTCGCGAGTTCTGGAGCGGCGCGGTCAGCATACCGGGCAAGTGGCGCATACCCTTTAGCGCCGCCGACCCTGTGAATACGCCGCGCGGCATGGCGCCCGAGGTCGCCGGCGCCATGTTGGACGCGCTGAGGAGCGCCGCGCAGAGGCTACTCAAGGCCGGCGTTCCACTGGACGGTAGCCTGGGGGAGTATCAAAGCGACACCCGCAATGGTGTGCGTATTCCTATCCATGGCGGAATAGGGGATGTCGATGGCTCTTACAACTCCATCCATATGGACACCCCCCTCGAGTTTGACGGCTACCACACGGTCGCATGGGGCACCAGCTACATCCAAGTGGTCGGATTTGACGATGTCGGACCGGTGGCCCGAGGCTTGTTGACGTATGGACAGTCGACAGATCCTCGGTCGCCCTACTATGCGGATCAACTGCCGCTGTACTCGGAAAAGCGCCTGCAGAGCCTACCTTTCAGCGAGTCGCAGATTCGCGCGGATGGAAATTATCGGGTTTCTAGACTGATTGAGTAATTGAGCCTTGCAAGGGGGGAGTTGCTTTGCTATAGTTCGCCTCCCCGCAGAACGGAGCGCGCAAAACAGCGTGGCGCAGAGTGAAGCGGGAAAAGTAGGGGGTTGACGAAATGGCCGAAACGCTGCATACTCTTCCTTCTTCGCAGCTGACAAACAAAACGCTTTGTCAAGGGTTGAAAGCCCGGTTGCAGGCAGTACCGAATAAAGTTCTTTAACAATTAACAGTCGATAAGTGTGGATGTTTGATGAAAGTGCAGCGGCTTCTTCGGAAGTCGTCAACTTAAAATATCAAATGTTCACAAGAAGTAATGAAATAGGACGCTTCGCAAGAAGTGGCCTGTCAGTATTTTGAGTGAGCGACCCCTTAGCAATAAGGGTGACACGAAAGTGTCAAAGTAACAGAGATTAAACTGAAGAGTTTGATCCTGGCTCAGATTGAACGCTGGCGGCATGCCTTACACATGCAAGTCGAACGGCAGCGCGGGGCAACCTGGCGGCGAGTGGCGAACGGGTGAGTAATATATCGGAACGTACCCTGGAGTGGGGGATAACGTAGCGAAAGTTACGCTAATACCGCATACGATCTAAGGATGAAAGTGGGGGATCGCAAGACCTCATGCTCCTGGAGCGGCCGATATCTGATTAGCTAGTTGGTGGGGTAAAGGCCTACCAAGGCATCGATCAGTAGCTGGTCTGAGAGGACGACCAGCCACACTGGAACTGAGACACGGTCCAGACTCCTACGGGAGGCAGCAGTGGGGAATTTTGGACAATGGGCGAAAGCCTGATCCAGCAATGCCGCGTGAGTGAAGAAGGCCTTCGGGTTGTAAAGCTCTTTTGTCAGGGAAGAAACGGTGGGTTCTAATACAGCCTGCTAATGACGGTACCTGAAGAATAAGCACCGGCTAACTACGTGCCAGCAGCCGCGGTAATACGTAGGGTGCAAGCGTTAATCGGAATTACTGGGCGTAAAGCGTGCGCAGGCGGTTTTGTAAGTCTGTCGTGAAATCCCCGGGCTCAACCTGGGAATGGCGATGGAGACTGCAAGGCTAGAGTTTGGCAGAGGGGGGTAGAATTCCACGTGTAGCAGTGAAATGCGTAGATATGTGGAGGAACACCGATGGCGAAGGCAGCCCCCTGGGTCAAGACTGACGCTCATGCACGAAAGCGTGGGGAGCAAACAGGATTAGATACCCTGGTAGTCCACGCCCTAAACGATGTCTACTAGTTGTCGGGTCTTAATTGACTTGGTAACGCAGCTAACGCGTGAAGTAGACCGCCTGGGGAGTACGGTCGCAAGATTAAAACTCAAAGGAATTGACGGGGCCCCGCACAAGCGGTGGATGATGTGGATTAATTCGATGCAACGCGAAAAACCTTACCTACCCTTGACATGGCTGGAATCCCCGAGAGATTGGGGAGTGCTCGAAAGAGAACCAGTACACAGGTGCTGCATGGCTGTCGTCAGCTCGTGTCGTGAGATGTTGGGTTAAGTCCCGCAACGAGCGCAACCCTTGTCATTAGTTGCTACGAAAGGGCACTCTAATGAGACTGCCGGTGACAAACCGGAGGAAGGTGGGGATGACGTCAAGTCCTCATGGCCCTTATGGGTAGGGCTTCACACGTCATACAATGGTACATACAGAGCGCCGCCAACCCGCGAGGGGGAGCTAATCGCAGAAAGTGTATCGTAGTCCGGATTGTAGTCTGCAACTCGACTGCATGAAGTTGGAATCGCTAGTAATCGCGGATCAGCATGTCGCGGTGAATACGTTCCCGGGTCTTGTACACACCGCCCGTCACACCATGGGAGCGGGTTTTACCAGAAGTAGGTAGCTTAACCGTAAGGAGGGCGCTTACCACGGTAGGATTCGTGACTGGGGTGAAGTCGTAACAAGGTAGCCGTATCGGAAGGTGCGGCTGGATCACCTCCTTTCTAGAGTATGCACAGAATCAGCAATGGTTCACATCATCAAGCATTCACACTTATCGACTGTCAATTAAGAAGAACAGCATTTGGGGCTGTAGCTCAGCTGGTTAGAGCACCGTGTTGATAACGCGGGGGTCGTTGGTTCGAGTCCAACCAGCCCTACCAGGTTTCGAGTAGTACCCTAGGGGGATTAGCTCAGCTGGGAGAGCACCTGCTTTGCAAGCAGGGGGTCGTCGGTTCGATCCCGTCATCCTCCACCAAAAGTTCAAACGTAAGCCCTGCCCTAGCGGCAAGCGCGGTTTAGGTTTGGTCTTTTAGAGATTAAATGCTGTTTCGTTCTTTAAAAATTTGGAAGAAGTAAAAGTAAAGATTATTTATTAATCGTTTGCGTCGGAAGGCGCGAATGATGGGTAATGATTGTATGTATCAACAAACATAGCAACATGTAGTTTCTTATTCCTATAAACGCTCCTTGTTTAGTCGCAGGGGCTAACGTTATAGGGACAAGCGAATAAGTGCACATGGTGGATGCCTTGGCGATTACAGGCGATGAAGGACGTAGTAGCTTGCGATAAGCTGCGGGGAGCGAGCAAACACGCTTTGATCCGCAGATTTCCGAATGGGGAAACCCGGCCTTTTAGGTCATTGCATACTGAATACATAGGTATGCAAAGCGAACGCGGCGAACTGAAACATCTAAGTAGCTGCAGGAAAAGAAATCAACCGAGATTCCCAAAGTAGTGGCGAGCGAAATGGGATGAGCCTGCACGTTTTAGCATGACGCATAGAAGAATCCTCTGGAAATAGGAACCGTAGCGGGTGATAGTCCCGTATTCGAAATGCGATGTGTGGAACTAAGCGTGCGACAAGTAGGGCGGGACACGAGAAATCCTGTCTGAATATGGGGGGACCATCCTCCAAGGCTAAATACTCGTAATCGACCGATAGTGAACCAGTACCGTGAGGGAAAGGCGAAAAGAACCCCGGAAGGGGAGTGAAATAGATCCTGAAACCGTGTGCATACAAACAGTAGGAGCGGACTTGTTCCGTGACTGCGTACCTTTTGTATAATGGGTCAGCGACTTACATTCAGTGGCAAGGTTAACCGATTAGGGAAGCCGTAGAGAAATCGAGTCCGAATAGGGCGTTCAGTCGCTGGGTGTAGACCCGAAACCAAGTGATCTACTCATGGCCAGGATGAAGGTGCGGTAACACGCACTGGAGGTCCGAACCCACTAATGTTGAAAAATTAGGGGATGAGCTGTGGGTAGGGGTGAAAGGCTAAACAAACTTGGAAATAGCTGGTTCTCTCCGAAAACTATTTAGGTAGTGCCTCAAGTATCACCATCGGGGGTAGAGCACTGTTATGGCTAGGGGGTCATCGCGACTTACCAAACCATTGCAAACTCCGAATACCGATGAGTGCGAGCTTGGGAGACAGACGTCGGGTGCTAACGTCCGGCGTCAAGAGGGAAACAACCCAGACCGCCAGCTAAGGTCCAAAGATTGGCTAAGTGGAAAACGAAGTGGGAAGGCTAAAACAGTCAGGATGTTGGCTTAGAAGCAGCCATCATTTAAAGAAAGCGTAATAGCTCACTGATCGAGTCGTCCTGCGCGGAAGATGTAACGGGGCTAAGCCAGTCACCGAAGCTGCGGATATGCGTAAGCATATGGTAGGAGAGCGTTCTGTAAGCCTGCGAAGGTGTCTTGTAAAGGATGCTGGAGGTATCAGAAGTGCGAATGCTGACATGAGTAGCGATAATGGGGGTGAAAAGCCCCCACGCCGTAAGCCCAAGGTTTCCTGTTCAACGTTCATCGGAGCAGGGTGAGTCGGCCCCTAAGGCGAGGCAGAGATGCGTAGCTGATGGGAAGCAGGTTAATATTCCTGCACCGTCGTATGATGCGATGGGGGGACGGATCGCGGAAGGTTGTCTGCCTGTTGGAATAGGCAGTTTCTGGTTCATAGAAGGCGCTTAGGCAAATCCGGGCGCGGAATTCAAGGGACTGGGACGAGCGAATTTATTCGTGAAGCAATCGGAAGTGGTTCCAAGAAAAGCCTCTAAGCTTCAGTCATACGAGACCGTACCGCAAACCGACACAGGTGGGCGAGATGAGTATTCTAAGGCGCTTGAGAGAACTCGGGAGAAGGAACTCGGCAAATTGGTACCGTAACTTCGGGAAAAGGTACGCCCTTGTAGCTTGACCACTTTACTGTGGAAGGGTGAACGGGTTGCAATAAACTGGTGGCTGCGACTGTTTAATAAAAACACAGCACTCTGCAAACACGAAAGTGGACGTATAGGGTGTGACGCCTGCCCGGTGCTGGAAGATTAAATGATGGGGTGCAAGCTCTTGATTGAAGTCCCAGTAAACGGCGGCCGTAACTATAACGGTCCTAAGGTAGCGAAATTCCTTGTCGGGTAAGTTCCGACCTGCACGAATGGCGTAACGATGGCCACACTGTCTCCTCCCGAGACTCAGCGAAGTTGAAATGTTTGTGATGATGCAATCTACCCGCGGCTAGACGGAAAGACCCCATGAACCTTTACTGTAGCTTTGCATTGGACTTTGAACCAATCTGTGTAGGATAGGTGGGAGGCTTTGAAGCGGGGACGCCAGTCTTCGTGGAGCCAACCTTGAAATACCACCCTGGTTTGTTTGAGGTTCTAACCTTGGTCCGTTATCCGGATCGGGGACAGTGCATGGTAGGCAGTTTGACTGGGGCGGTCTCCTCCTAAAGTGTAACGGAGGAGTTCGAAGGTACGCTAGATACGGTCGGACATCGTGTTGATAGTGCAATGGCATAAGCGTGCTTAACTGCGAGACTGACAAGTCGAGCAGGTACGAAAGTAGGACATAGTGATCCGGTGGTTCTGTATGGAAGGGCCATCGCTCAACGGATAAAAGGTACTCTGGGGATAACAGGCTGATTCCTCCCAAGAGTTCATATCGACGGGGGAGTTTGGCACCTCGATGTCGGCTCATCACATCCTGGGGCTGTAGCCGGTCCCAAGGGTATGGCTGTTCGCCATTTAAAGTGGTACGTGAGCTGGGTTTAAAACGTCGTGAGACAGTTTGGTCCCTATCTGCCGTGGGCGTTGGAAATTTGAAGGGGGCTGCTCCTAGTACGAGAGGACCGGAGTGGACAGACCTCTGGTGTACCGGTTGTCACGCCAGTGGCATTGCCGGGTAGCTAAGTCTGGAAGAGATAACCGCTGAAAGCATCTAAGCGGGAAACTTGCCTTGAGATGAGATTTCCCAGAGCCTTGAGCTCTTTGAAGGGTCGTTCGAGACCAGGACGTTGATAGGCTGGGTGTGGAAGTGCAGTAATGCATTAAGCTAACCAGTACTAATTGCCCGTAAGGCTTGTCCCTATAACCTTAGCAGGTTGTAAGAATAAGAACTACGTGTCGCCTGAGTTGTTGATACATCGTTCATTACCCCTGATCTTTACTTTGAATAAACGGTATAAATCGTTTATAATGCTTCTTCCAGATTCAAGTGCCGCTGTCCAATTGGAAGCGAACACTGTACAAGTCAATGCCTGATGACCATAGCAAGTTGGTACCACCCCTTCCCATCCCGAACAGGACCGTGAAACAACTCTGCGCCGATGATAGTGCTGCAACCAGTGTGAAAGTAGGTTATCGTCAGGCTAGTTATATAGTAGTGTAAAAAACCCCATCTGCCCGAACGCGAACGCGTTCAGTGCCGGTGGGGTTTTTTTACGTCCGGAGATTTTGTTGCGTGGCGGATGCAACATTGATACACACGGTTTTTGATGTCCAGAAACTTAAGGTGTACCATGATCGTTTACCTTTCATCCCGGCCCACAATGAAAAACAAGCTAGCCCAAGCCAGTCGTACCAGTGATGGACGCCGCCAGGAGCTGCCTCATGTTGTCCGTCGCGTTTTCTTGTTTGTCGGCCTGGCCAGCATGCTGGTTCTCGCGCCGGCAAGGGCCAATGAGCTTGCCGACGTGAGCAAGCTATTAAAGGCAGGCAAGGTTCCTGAGGCTTTGGGCCGGACCAACGACTTCCTCGCCAAACACCCGGCCGATCCGCAGATGCGCTTCATGAAGGGCGTTTTGCTGACGGAGCAAAACAAGTCCGACGAGGCGATCCTGATCTTCACCAAGTTGACCGAGGACTACAAGGACTTGCCTGAGCCCTACAACAACCTGGCCGTGCTGCATGCCGCCAACGGGCAATACGAAAAAGCGCGGATCGCGCTGGAAAAAGCCATCCGCACCAACCCCAGTTACATGACCGCCTACGAGAATCTGGGCGATGTCTACGGCAAGATGGCCAGCCAAGCCTATGACAAGGCGCTGGCCCTGGGCACTGCCACGCCGCCGGCCAAGTCCAAGCTGACCATGTTGCACAACTTCTCCAGCAGTACCGGCTCGAAGGCGCCGGAACATCTGGCGCAGTCGGCTCCGATTGCTGCTCCAGCGCCGGCTCCGGCGGCGGCCCGCGTGGCCGGCAACGCACCCGTGCAACTGATTTCGCCGCTGCCGGCGGACGCTGGCAAGTTGGCGCCGCCGCAGCGAATTCCAGCATTGTCCGTCTCGCCGCCGCCGGCCGTGGCGAACAAGGCCGCGCCGGCGGTCGCCGCGCCCCCTGTCAAAGCCGATCCCGCCAAGCCGGCGGCGGTCCCCGTGCTCGCCAAGATCGAAGCCGCCAAGCCACTGGCTGCGCCTATTGCTGTCAAGGCCGAGCCGGCCAAGCCGCCGGCTGCGCCGGCGTCCACGCTGGCCAAGGCGGCACCGGCGGCAACCGTCACCGCAGCGGCGAAACCGTCCCAGCCGCCGCCGGGAATGGTGTTCGCCCAAGCCGAGGTGCCCAAGCCAGCGCCGGCCGTTTCCAAGGCGGAAGCGGTCAAGCCGGCCGCGCCCGCACCCAAGGCGGCGGCGGACGGCGAGCGCGAGGCGGCGCTGGCCTTGCTGCACGGCTGGGCCAAAGCCTGGACGGCGCAGAATGTCGAAGGCTATCTGGCCTATTACAGCAACGATTTCGCGCCGCCCAAGGGTTTGTCGCGCAAGGCCTGGGCGGACGAGCGGCGCGCCCGCATCGCCGGCAAGGGGCGCATCCGGGTCGAGGTCAGCGCGGCCCAGGTGGCGCTCAGCGGCGACACGGCCAAGGTCAGCTTCCGCCAATCGTACGAATCCGACCGGCTGTCGGCGAACACCCGTAAAACGCTCGTGTTGGTCAAAAATGGTGGAAAATGGCAGATCAAGCAGGAGTCCTCGGGTAGCTGATGTCACACTTACGATTTCCACAACGTTGGCGGACGGCCGGGCTGCTGTGCCTGGTCCTGGGCGCCAGCCTGGCCGGCGGTGCCAGCGACGCCGCGCGCAAGCATGCGCCGGCGCCGGTCGCGCGCAAGGCCAATCCGGAAGAGTTGCTGAGCGAGATATACCGCGAACTGTCGCAAAACAATCTGCGCGAGGCGCAGCGCAAGGCCGACAGCCTGGTCGAGGCCTATCCGAATTTCCGCCTCGGCCATCTGGTGCGCGGCGACCTGCTGTTGATGCACACGCGCCCGGTCAGCACCTTCGGCGCGGCCGCACCACGCGACGCCGAGGGCCGTCTGGACGATCTACGCCGCGAGGCGGCGGTGCGCCTGCGGGCTTCGCCGGGCCGGCCCGCCGAAACGCTGCTGCCGCGCGCGCTGCTGCAAATGCGCAAGGACCAGCGCCACGCCCTGATCGTCGACGCCAAGCATTCCCGCCTCTACCTGTACGAGAACAAGAACGACCAGATCCGTCTGCTGTCCGACTTCTACGTCAGCCAGGGCAAGCTGGGGGTGAACAAGCTCAAGGAAGGCGACATGCGCACGCCGGTCGGCGTCTACTACATCGTCGGCCGGCTGGCCGGCTTCAAGCTGCCCGACATGTACGGCAAGGGCGCGCTGCCGCTCGACTATCCGAACGAGTGGGACAAGCTGAACGGGCGCGGCGGCTCCGGCATCTGGGTGCACGGCACGCCGCCGGAGACCTTCAGCCGGGCGCCGCTGTCGACCGACGGCTGCGTGGTGGTCAGCAACGACGACCTGAACACGCTGAGCCGCACGGTGCAGATCGGCAGCACGCCGGTGTTGATCGGCGAGCAGGTGGAGTTTGTCAGCCGCGAGGTGATGGCGAGCGACCGCAAGGTCGCCAGCGAGCTGGTGGAGAACTGGCGGCGCGACATGGAACGGCGCGACGACGCCAGCGTGCTGACCCATTATTCGCGCCACTTCAAGGCGGCCGGCGACGAGAGCGCCACGGCCTGGTTGGCCAGGCAGCAGTTCCTGCCCGGCGCGCGGCTGGTCCGCGTCATGGTGAGCGAGCCCAGCTATTTCCGCCAGCCCAGCCGCGAGGAGATCATCGTCAGCAGCTTCACGCAGCAAACCGTGGTCGGCAAATACCGCCACGCGGTGCGCAAGCGCCAG
This sequence comes from Rugamonas sp. DEMB1, assembly GCF_029834475.1. GTDB lineage: Bacteria > Pseudomonadota > Gammaproteobacteria > Burkholderiales > Burkholderiaceae_D > Rugamonas > Rugamonas rubra. The sequence continues at coordinate 27,786 of NZ_CP122407.1, forward strand.
TATTGGGCCAAGGAGGGGCGCGACTGGAAGATCGTCGCCGAGTCCAACGTCTGAGGCCGCCGTAGTCGCGGGGGAATAAAAAAAGCGCTTCGAAGGAAGCGCTTTTTTGTTGCCGCGGGCGGCGGTTAGAAGTGGTAGCTGGCCTTCAGCTCGACGAAGTTGACGCCGCTGTTGGGCTTCTTGTAGCCGCCGTTGGAGAAGTGCTGGATCTTCGCGCCGACTTCCCACTTGTTGTCGAACACATAGCCGACACCGATGTGGTCGCCGAACTGGAAGCGGGTCGACAAGCGGTTGTCGTCGTTGTTGTACAGGTCGGACAGGCGGTGCACGCCGATGCCGCCCTCGTAGTAGATGCCCTTTTTGTTGTCGTTCTCGAAGCGGAACACCGGCGTAAAGCCGAGGTCGCTCAGGTGCATGTGGGCGCCGGGCACGTTGTTGGCCTGGTTGCCGCGCCAATAGGCGAAGCTGGCGTCCCAGTAGCCGCTCAGGTGGGTGCCGTTGGATTGGAACCAGCGCGCGTCCCAGTCCTTTTGCACGCCCAGGCGCACCATTTTGATTTTGGAACCGGTACCGACGTCGAGCGAGACCGAGTCGACCAGTGGCTTGTCGGCCGCGAAGGCCGAGTGCATCGCCAGCAATGCGGCGGCGGCCGCGATCAATTTCTTAGCAAACATAGTATCCTAACAGTGTGAACGCTGTATCTCATGATGTATACGGCTGCGGCAATTGTACCGGGCTTCGCGGAAAATTTCCGGCGACCCAAATTATTATAGTCACATCGGATCAATCGTTCAGGAGTTTCCATTGTCTATGCAAATCACCTTCCTCGGTATCGGCCTGATGGGGGGGCCGATGGTGCGCCGCCTGTTGGCCGCCGGCCACCGCGTCACCGTGTGGAACCGCAACCACGACAAGGCGGCGGCGCTGGCCGAGGCGGGCGCCGTGCCCGTCGCCGCGCCGGCCGAGGCGGTGGCCGGCGCCGACATGGTCATCTCGATGCTGGCAGACGGCCCGGTGGTGGGCCAGTTGGTCGCGGCGGCCCTGCCGGCCTTGGCGCCGGGCACCTTGTGGGTGGACATGAGTTCGACGCGGCAGGCGGAGGCCCAGCAATTCCACGCCCAGCTCGGCGCCGCCGGCGTGCGCTTCCTCGACGCGCCGGTGTCGGGCGGGGTCGGCGGCGCCCAGGCCGGCACGCTGGCCATCATGGCCGGCGGCGCCGCCGCCGACTTCGCCCTGGCCGAGCCGGTGCTGGCGGCGATGGGGCGGGCCACCCTGGTGGGGCCGGCGGGCAGCGGCCAGGTGGCCAAGCTGTGCAATCAATTGATCGTCGGCGCGACCTTGAACGTGGTGGCCGAGGCGCTGCTGCTGGCGCAGGCGGCCGGCGCCGACCCGGCCGCCGTGCGCGCGGCGATACGCGGCGGCTTCGCCGAAAGCAAAATCCTCGACGTGCACGGCCAGCGCATGTTGGAGCGCAACTTCGTCGCCGGCGGCCAGGTCAAGACGCAGATCAAGGACATGCACAACATCCTGGCGGCGGCCGGCGCGGCCGGCGTGACGCTGCCGCTGAGCGAGCTGGTGACACGGCGCTATGAATCGATAGAAACGGCATATCCGCAGGCCGACCATTCGGCCGCCCTGCTGGCCTTGGAGGCGATCAATCCGGGACAACGGGTCGGCAGCGGCCCGGACCGGCTGGGCTGAGTCCGGCCCTCGCCGCTCGTCAGCGCAGCGGCAGGCTGGTCTCGGCCAGGCGCACCCAGAAGCTGGCGCCGACCGGCAGCAACTGGTCGTTGAAGTCGTAGCTGCCGTTGTGCAGCACGCAGGGACCGAGGCCGTGGCCGCCGTCGCGGTGCTCGCCCTCGCCGTTGCCGATGAAGACGTAGCAGCCCGGCTTGGCCTGCAGGAAGAAGGCGAAGTCCTCGGCGCCCATGGTCGGCTCGACGTTGTCGTTGACCATCTCGGGGCCGACCACGGCGCGCATCACCCCGAGCGCGAAGGCGGTCTCGCGGGCGTGGTTGACCAGCGGCGGGTAGTTGCGCTTGAACTGGAAGTCGACCTCGGCGCCGAAACCGGCCGCCGTGTGGGCGGCGATCTCGCCCATGCGCTTCTCGATCAGGTCCAGCACCGGCGTGGTGAAGGTGCGCACCGTGCCGATCAACTGGGCCTCGTCGGGGATCACGTTGGTGGCGCTGCCGGCGTGGATCTGGGTGATCGACAGCACCGCCGTGTCCAGCGGACTCTTCTCGCGCGTCATGATGTGCTGCCAGCTCTGCGCGATCTGCACGGCGATCATCACCGGGTCGATGCCCTTGTGCGGCTGGGCCGCGTGCGAACCCTTGCCCTTGACGGTGACGTGGAACTCGTTGCTCGACGCCATCATCGGCCCCTCGACCACGTTCAAGGTGCCGCTGGCGTAGCCCGGCCAGTTGTGCATGCCGTAGATGGCGTCCATCGGGAAGCGCTCGAACAGGCCGTCCTCGATCATGCGGCGGGCGCCGGCGCCGCCTTCCTCGGCCGGCTGGAACACCAGGTAGACGGTACCGTCGAAGTTGCGCGTGTTGGCCAGATGGCGGGCGGCGCCCAGCAGCATGGCGGTGTGGCCGTCGTGGCCGCAGGCGTGCATCTTGCCGGGATGGCGCGAGGCGTGGGCGAAGGTGTTGACCTCCTGCATGGGCAGCGCGTCCATGTCGGCGCGCAGGCCGATGGCGCGCGCCGAGGTGCCGTTCTTGATGATGCCGACCACGCCGGTCAGGCCCAGGCCGCGCACCACCGGGATGCCCCATTCGGTCAGCTTGGCCGCCACCACGTCGGCGGTGCGCTGTTCCTCGTAGCACAGCTCGGGGTGGGCGTGCAGATCGCGGCGGATCTGCTGCAATTCGGCCTGCATGGCGATGATGGGTTCGACTAGTTTCATGTTCTGGGTCTCCAGTATTTTGTCCGTGCGCCGCGCCTGGTCCCTGATCCGTGCAGGATGCGCCGCGCACCAGCGGCCGTTCGATCGGAAACAACCGCTCTGTACAGCCATTGTAGCCCCTGTCACAAGGGGAAATCCAGCGCGCCCGGGCCGACCCCGGTGCGCGCCGGCGGAATGGTTTACGATATGCCTTCTGTCCCAGCAATTTGGATTTCGAAATGACAACGACTCAAGTCCGCGCCACCTGCCCGCACGACTGCCCCGACACCTGCGCCCTGTTGATCACGGTGGCCGACGGCGTCGCCACCGAGGTCAAGGGCGACCCCGACCACCCGACCACGGCCGGCGTGCTGTGCACCAAGGTGTCGCGCTACACCGAGCGCACCTACCACGCCGAACGGCTGCTGCACCCGCTGCGCCGGGTCGGCAAAAAGGGCGAGGGCAGCTTCGAGCGGATCAGCTGGGACGAGGCGCTCGACGCCATCGCCGCGCGCCTGCAACCGATCGCCGCGCGCGACCCGCAGGCGATCCTGCCGTACAGCTATTGCGGCACCATGGGGCTGGTGCAGGGCGAGTCGATGTCGTCGCGCTTCTTCCACCGGCTGGGCGCCTCGCTGCTCGACCGCACCATCTGCGCCACCGCCGGCGCCACCGGCTACAAGTACACGGTGGGCGCCTCGATCGGCACCGACCTCGAGCAGTTCCAGAACGCCAAGCTGATCCTGATCTGGGGCGGCAATCCGATCGCCTCGAACCTGCACTTCTGGACCCGCGCCCAGGAGGCCAAGCGGCGCGGCGCGACCCTGGTGGCGATCGACCCCTACCGCTCGCTGACGGCGGAGAAGTGCCAGCAGCACATCGCCCTGCTGCCCGGCACCGACGCCGCGCTGGCGCTGGGCATGATGCACGTGCTGATCGCCGACTGGCTGCTCGACCACGACTACATCGCGCAACACACGCTGGGCTTCGAGCAATTGAAACAACGCGCCGCCGAATGGACGCCGGCGCGCGCCGCCGGGGTGTGCGGCATCGCGGAAGACGAACTGGTGAACCTGGCGCGGCTGTACGGCCAGACCGCCAAGGCCGGCGAGGCGGTGGCGATCCGCGCCAACTACGGCGTGCAGCGGGTGCGCGGCGGCGGCATGGCGGTGCGCAACATCGCCTGCCTGCCGGCGCTGGTGGGCGCCTGGCGCCACGCCGCCGGCGGCATCCAGCTGTCCTCGTCCGGCTCCTTCCCCAGCGACAAGCCGGCGCTGCAGCGGCCCGACCTGCTGAAGACGCCGGTGCGCACCATCAACATGACGACCATCGGCGACGACCTGCTGCGCCCCGCCTCGGCCGAGTTCGGCCCGCGGATCGAGGCGCTGATCGTCTACAACTCGAACCCGGTGGCGGTGGCGCCGGACTCGTCCAAGGTGGCGGCCGGCTTCGCCCGCGAGGACCTGTTCACCGTGGTGCTGGAACACTTCCAGACCGACACCGCCGACTACGCCGACATCGTGCTGCCGGCCACCACGCAACTGGAGCACGTCGACACCCACACCGCCTTCGGCCACCTGTACATGATGGCCAACAACGCCGCCATCGCGCCGCTGGGCGAGGCCAAGGCCAACACCGAGATCTTCCGCCTGCTGGCCGCGCGCATGGGCTTCGACGATCCCTGCTTCCAGGAGAGCGACGACCAATTGGCGGCCAAGGCCTTCAAGACCAGCGACGTGCGCGCCATGCACTTCGACTGGGAGGCCTTGAAGCGGAAGGGCTGGCAAAAACTCAACATGCCGGACGCGCCCTTCGCCGCCGGCGCCTTCCCCACGCCGTCCGGCAAGTGCGAGTTCTACTCCGCCGCGATGGCGGCCGACGGCCTCGACCCCCTGCCAGGCTACAACCCGCCCTACGAGTCGGCCGCCAGCAATCCGCAACTGGCGGCGCGCTATCCGCTGGCGATGATCTCCCCGCCGGCGCGCAACTTCCTCAACTCCAGCTTCGTCAACGTCAAGAGCCTGCGCGCCGCCGAGGGCGAGCCGCAGCTGGACATCCACCCCGACGACGCCGCCGCGCGCGGCCTGGCCCACGGCGACATGGCGCGCATCTACAACGACCGTGGCTCCTTCGTGGCCAAGGCGCGCGTCACCACCAAGGCGCGCGCCGGCCTGGTGGTGGGCCTGTCGGTGTGGTGGAAGAAGCTGGCCAGCGACGGCAAGAATGCCAACGAGGTAACCAGCCAGCGTTTGACCGATATGGGCCGCGCGCCAACGTTTTACGATACACTTGTTCAGGTCGAGAAAGCCGCCGCTTGAGAGTGAAGTATGCGCCAACTAGTCCGCCAAATTGTCCGTGCCAGATACTGGCTGGCGGCGGGCTGCGTCGCGCTTTTGCTGGCCGGCTGCGCCCAGTTGAAGTACTACATGCAGGCCGCCCAGGGCCAGTACGCGCTGTGGTCGGACGCGCGCCCCATCGAGGACTGGCTGGGCGACCCGGCCACCGATCCCCAGCTCAAGGCCAGGCTGGAAAAGGCCATGCTGATCCGGCGCTTCGCCGTCAAGCGGCTGGCGCTGCCCGACAACGCCAGCTATAAGAACTACGCCCCGCTGACCCGGCCCTTCGTGCTGTGGAACGTGGTGGCCACGCCGGAGCTGTCGCTGCGCCCCATCCAGTGGTGCTTCCCGATCGCCGGCTGCGTCAGCTACCGCGGCTACTACAGCAAGGACGACGCGCTGGCCTACGCCGCCGAGCTGCGCGCCGAGGGCAACGACGCCCAGGTCGGCGGCGTGCCGGCCTACTCCACGCTGGGCTGGTTCAGCGATCCCCTGCTGTCGACCTTCATCAACTACTCCGACGCCGAACTGGCGCGCATGGTGTTCCACGAGCTGGCCCACCAGGTGGTCTACGTGCCTGGCGACTCGCAGTTCAACGAGGCCTTCGCCACCGCCGTCGAGGAGGCCGGCGTGCAGCGCTGGCTGGAGCTGTACGGCACGGACGCGATGCGCGACGCCTACACCCGCTACAACCTGCGGCGGCTCGATTTCCTCGCCCTGCTGGTCAAGCACCGCAAGGCGCTGGCGGCCAACTACGCGCGCAAGGCCGGCGACCGCCACAAGCGCGAGGAGAAGGCGCGCGTCTTCGCCGCCTTGAAAGCGGACTATCAAAAACTCAAGACCAGCTGGGGCGGCTACGCCGGCTACGACCGCTGGTTCGCCGAACCGCTGACCAACGCGCACCTCAGTTCGGTGGCAACCTACAACGATTTCCTGCCGGGCTTCCGTTTGCTGTTGGAAAAAGAAAGAACGTTCGTGCGTTTTTATGCTGCGGTGCAGCAGATGGCGAATCTGGACGCAGGGCAACGTCGACAGCAACTACTAGAATTGAACCGTCTGGCCACCCTCAAAGCGCAGAGCGAGGCGGCGGCCATCGCCGCCGCCGCTGCGGAAGCGGAGGCCGCCGCCCGGGCCGCCGCCGCCGCGCCCGCCGAGGGCATCGTCGAGGGCTTTGGATGCTGCGGCGCAGCAAATAAACTCCCCTAGAGGGCTTGTTCGAATTCCATGAAAGCGCTTGCATACTGGCGTTCTGCCCGATAGCATCGTATTTAGTAGCATCACGATGTTCGTTTACACGAAGCATTTGAGCATACTCACCGGCACTGTGCGCCGGCTCCACTACAACGAAAATATTCGAGACAAGAGGCACAGGATGGAGAAGATCTGGTTGAAGTCGTATCCCCCCGGCGTACCGGCCGAAATTGATCCCGATCAATATCGCTCGCTGGTGCAACTGATGGAAGAATCGTTTCACAAGTATGCGGACCGCAACGCCTATGTCTGCATGGATAAATTCCTCACCTATGCCGAACTCGACGCCTATTCCAAGCGGCTCGGCGCCTGGCTGCAAAGCCGTGGCATGAAGAAGGGCGCGCGCGTCGCCGTCATGATGCCCAACGTGCTGCAATACCCGGTCGCCATCGCCGCCGTGCTGCGCGCCGGCTACACCGTGGTCAACGTCAACCCGCTGTACACGCCGCGCGAACTGGAACACCAACTCAACGACTCCGGCAGCGAGGCCATCATCGTGCTGGAGAACTTCGCCACCACGCTCGAGCAGGTGCTGGGGCGCACCCCGGTCAAGCACATCGTCGTCGCCAGCATGGGCGAGATGCTGGGCGGCGCCAAGGGCATGCTGGTCAACTTCGTGGTGCGCAACGTCAAGAAGATGGTGCCCGCCTTCTCGCTGCCGAACGCGGTGCGCTTCAAGGACGCGCTCAAGCAGGGCGGCGGCATGAAGCTGACCCCGGTCGAACTGGGCCTGACCGACGCCGCCTTCCTGCAATACACCGGCGGCACCACCGGCGTCTCCAAGGGCGCCACCCTGAGCCACCGCAACGTCATCGCCAACGTGCTGCAGAGCGAGGCCTGGTCGGCGCCGGCGCTCAAGGAGGCGCTCGGTTCGCAGCAGCTGATCATCATCGCCGCGCTGCCGCTGTACCACATCTTCGCGCTGACCGCCTGCGCCATGTGGGGCACCCGGGTCGGCGCGCTCAACGTGTTGATCCCGAATCCGCGCGACATCGGCGGCTTCATCAAGGAACTGGCCAAATACAAGTTCAATATGCTGCCCGCCGTGAACACGCTGTACAACGCGCTGGTCAACCATCCGGCCTTCGCCGGCCTGGACTTCTCCGGCCTGAAGATCGCCAACGGCGGCGGCATGGCGGTGCAACAGGCCGTCAACGACAAATGGCTGCGCGTCACCGGCGTCTCCATCATCGAGGGCTACGGCCTGTCCGAGACCTCGCCGGTGGCCACCTGCAACCGCGCCGACAGCACCGAGTTCTCCGCCACCATCGGCCTGCCGGTGCCGTCGACCGACATCGCCATCCTCGACGACAACGGCGTCGAGGTGGCGCTGGGCGAGCCGGGCGAGATCGCCATCCGCGGCCCGCAGGTGATGGCCGGCTACTGGAACCGCCCGGACGAGACCGCCAAGGTGATGACGCCGGACGGCTATTTCAAATCCGGCGACGTCGGCGTGATGGACGCGCGCGGCTATGTGAAGATTGTCGACCGCAAGAAGGACATGATCCTGGTGTCGGGCTTCAACGTTTACCCGAACGAGCTGGAGGGGGTGATCGCCGCCCATCCCGGCGTGCTCGAGTGCGCCTGTATCGGCGTGCCGGACGAGTATTCGGGCGAGGCGGTCAAGGTGTTCGTGGTGCGCAAGGGACCCGGCCCTGACCTCCGAGGCCTTGATGGCCTACTGCAAGGAACAATTCACCGGCTATAAAAAGCCGAAATATATCGAGTTCCGCGAGGAATTACCGAAAACCAATGTCGGAAAAATTCTCCGCCGCGTGTTGCGCGACGAGAAACCCGGCGACAAAAAGGCCGCATAGGAATGCGCCTACCGGCCAGGCCCACCGCCTGCCGGTCAGGCGGTTTTTTTATTGCGCATGACAATGAACTGGCGCCCCCGGTCGCACCGGCCGCGCCTATCCGTGAAAGATGAGGCAAGTGATGGACAAGATTTGGCTGAAGTCGTACCCCGAAGGCGTTCCGGCGGAAATCGACAGCACGCAGTACCGCTCGGTGACGCACATGATGGAAGAGAGCTTCCGCAAATACGCCGATCGCAACGCCTACGTCTGCATGGACAAGTTCCTCACCTTCGGCGAGCTCGACCGCATGTCGCAGCAGATGGGCGCCTGGCTGCAGGCCAAGGCCTGGCGCAGGGCGCGCGGGTGGCGATCATGCTGCCCAACGTGCTGCAGTATCCGGTGGCGATGGCGGCCATCCTGCGCGCCGGCTACACCGTGGTCAACGTCAACCCGTTGTACACGCCGCGCGAGCTGCAGCACCAGTTGAACGACTCGGGCGCCGAGGCCATCATCGTGCTGGAGAACTTCGCCGTCACCGTGCAACAGGTGCTGGCCGCGACCAAGGTCAAGCACGTGATCGTCGCCAACATGGGCGACATGCTGGGCGGCCTGAAGGGCGCCATCGTCAACTTCGTGGTGCGCAAGGTCAAGAAGATGGTGCCCGACTTCTCGCTGCCGACGGCCGTCTCGTTCAAGAAGGTCATGGCCGAGGGCGCCGCGCTGACGCTCAAGCCGGTCAAGCTGGGCCACGACGACATCGCCTTCCTGCAATACACCGGCGGCACCACCGGCGTCTCCAAGGGCGCCGTGCTGCTGCACCGTAACATCATCGCCAACGTGCTGCAGAACGAGGCCTGGCTGCAGATGCAGACGCAGCAGGAGCAGCTGGTGTTCGTCTGCGCGCTGCCGCTGTACCACATCTACTCGCTGACCATCAGCGCCTTCATGGGCATGCGCCTGGGCGGCATGAACCTGCTGGTCCCGAATCCGCGCGACATCCCCGGCTTCGTCAAGGAGCTGGCCAAGTACAAGGTCAGCGTCTTCCCGGCCGTCAACACGCTGTACAACGCGCTGCTCAACAACGCCGACTTCGCCAAGCTCGACTTCGCCAGCTACCAGGTGTGCAACGGCGGCGGCATGGCGGTGCAACAGGCCGTGGCCGACCGCTGGCTCAAGCTGACCGGCACCCCGATCATCGAGGGCTACGGCATGTCCGAGACCTCGCCGGTGGCCACCGCCAACCGCGTCGACATCAAGGAGTTCACCGGCACCATCGGCCTGCCCATCCCCTCGACCGAGATCCTGATCCTCGACGACGACGGCCAGCCGGTGCCGCTGGGCCAGGCCGGCGAGATCGCCGTGCGCGGCCCGCAGGTGATGGCCGGCTACTGGCAGCGCGACGACGAGACCGCCAAGTCGATGACGCCGGACGGCTACTTCAAGACCGGCGACGTCGGCATCATGGACGAGCGCGGCTACACCCGCATCGTCGACCGCAAGAAGGACATGATTCTGGTGTCCGGCTTCAACGTCTACCCGAACGAGATCGAGGGCGTCATCGCCGCCCACCCGGGCGTGCTGGAGGTGGCCTGCATCGGCGTGCCGGACAAGAACTCGGGCGAGGCCGTCAAGCTGTTCGTGGTGCGCAAGAACCCGGCGCTGACCGCCGAGGAGCTGCTCGACTATTGCAAGCACGAGTTGACCGCCTACAAGAAGCCGAAGTACATCGAGTTCCGCGACGAGCTGCCGAAGACCAACGTCGGCAAGATCCTGCGCCGCCAGTTGCGCGACGAAAAGAAAGCGGCCTAGGCGGCCGCGACAAGGGGACGCCCGCGCGGCGTCCACCACCGGCGCCCGCGGGCGCCGGCCGGGAACGGCTCAGTCGCTGATGTGGCTGAGCCGTTTTTCGTTCAAGGCGGCGGCCAGGCGGCGGCGCACCTCGTGCTCGTGGTCGAGATAGCCTTCCGTGTTGGCCAGGCGCGCGCAGGCGGCCCAGTGCGCCTCGTCGACCTGCTGCAGGCGTTGGAACTCGCTCATCGCCAACATGACCACCGGCTCGCCTGCGGGCTGCTCGATCACCACCGTTTGCGCCGTGGCGCGCCGCAAATAGGTGTCGAGTTCCTGTGCGACAACATCACTGCTGACCTTCAACATGGGACTCTCCTGAGGGGGCGGTTTACGCAGTATAGGTCGGCTTGCCTCTAATTCAAGCTTGACGGAAAGTTAGATTCTGGCCGGGCCCGCCACGCCGTCGCGCACCTCGAAGCTGGCCAGCGTGCCCACGCCGCAGGCCCGGTCGCGCACCTCGTCCAGGGCCTGGAACAAGGTCGTGGCCTTGGCCGGCGTGATGTGCAGCAGCATGAAGCCGCGCTTGTCGCTGCGGCCGTAGTGCAACTGGGGATTCATCGCCAGGTATTGCTCGGTGCGCGCCTGCGGCCGCGACGGCGAGGTGACCGAGGTGCCGCAGAACTCGCTGGCCAGCACCGGGTTGCGCGCCGACACGGGGCGTTCCGGCTGGCGGCGCAGGCTGGCCGCGTAGAAGCTGTGCACGTCGCCCGACAAGACCAGCGGGTTGGCCGCCCGGCTGCTCTGCAGCGCGTCGTACAGGCGCTGGCGCGCCTGCGGGTAGCCGTCCCAGCCGTCGGTCCAGAAGCGGCCGTCGCCGTCCTGGCGCAAGGGCAGCTGGCTGTTCTGCGCCATCAGGGTTTGCTGCGCCAGGATGTTCCAGCGCGCCGGCGAGGAGGCCAGGCCCTGGCGCAGCCAGCGTTGTTGCTCGTCGCCCAGCATGGTGCGGGCCGGATCGGCCAGTTCCGCGCAGGCGCGCCGGTAGACCGAGTCCGCGCCGCCGCGCCCGGGCGGCGTGCAGGCCTGCGGCGCACGGTACTGGCGGTCGTCCAGCAGGTGCAGGCGGGCCAGGCGGCCCCAGTCGTAGCGCTGGTAGATGCGCAGCGCGCCGAAGCCGCCGGCGGGCGCCGCCGGCAGCCTGAGCGGCATGTGCTCGTAGAAGGCCTGGTAGGCCGCCGCCCGGCGCCGGGCGAAGTCGGGCGCCAGGCGCTCGTCGCGCCCGGCGGCGTAGTCGTTGGCCACCTCGTGGTCGTCCCAGGTGACCACCCAGGGCGCGGCCAGGTGGGCCGCCTGCAGGTCGGGGTCGCTTTTGTACTGGGCGTAGCGGGCGCGGTACTGCGCTAGGGTGAAGCTTTCGTCGCTGCGCAGGGCGCTGGCCGGATGCTCGCTGCGGTAGGCCCACTCGTAGATGTAGTCGCCGAGGAAGGCCACCAGGTCGGGTGCGGCGGCGGCGATGTGGCGGTGCGCGCCGTAGCAGCCGAACTCCCAGTGTTGGCAGGAGGCCACGGCCAGCTTCAGCGCCGCCGGCAGGCTGTCGGCGGCCGGCGCCGTGCGGGTGCGGCCGACCGGGCTGACGGCGTCGCCCAGCATGAAGCGATACCAGTACCAGCGCGCCGGCGCCAGGCCGCCGACGTCGACGTGGACGCTGTGCGCCAGCTCGGGCAGGGCGTTGGCCACGCCGCGCGCGACGACGTCGCGGAAGGCCTCGTCGCGCGCCATCTCCCAGCGCACCGACAGGGCCAGCGCCGGCGCCGGCACGGTCAGCGACTGCAAGGGGGAATGGGGCAGGATGCGGGTCCAGATCACCACCGCGTCGGGCAGCGGCGAGCCGGAGGCGACGCCCAGGCTGAACGGGTAATTGTTGCTGGCGCTGTCGGCCATGGCGGCGGCCGTGGCGGCCGCCGCCATGGCCGACAGCGCGGCCAGTTTGCCGGCCGTGCCCAGGAAGGCGCGGCGGCGGGCGTCCGGCGGCGCGGTGTCCATCTCAGCCGGGGCGCGGCGCCGACCGCGCGCCATGCGGGGCGGCCGGCTTGGCGCCGGCGGCCCGGCCGGCGGCGGCACTCATCCGGCGCGGTCGGGCACGGAGAGCAGGCTTTCGATCGGCGGAACCTGGCGCGGCTTGCGGTCGGGGCCGGTGGCCACATAGGTCAGCGTCGCCTCGGTGACCTTGACGGTGCAGGCCTGCAGACGGTTGCGCTCGGCGTACACCTCGACGTTGACGGTGATCGAGGTGTTGCCGACGCGGACGATGTCGGCATAAAACGACAGCAGGTCGCCGACGAACACCGGGTGCTTGAACACGAAGGAGTTGACGGAAATGGTGGCAACGCGGCCATTCGCCCGGCGCGTCGCCGGCAGCGAGCCGGCGATGTCGACCTGGGCCATGATCCAGCCGCCGAACACGTCGCCGTAAACGTTGGCGTCGGACGGCGCCGGCATCATGCGCAGTTCGGGCATTTTGCCCGGAGGCAGGCCGCGGTTGACGGCGGTGGCGGGATTTTCTGGGGTGGTCATCTTGGATTTCTCGTGAAGGGCTACAATTGGCGAGATTGAACCATAAAAAGCCGACCTCCGCCATGCGCCGTTATCCGAACTCCCCGCCCGCCCCCGACAACGATGCCAAAGGCAAACCGCCACGCAGCGACCTGGCCACCCTGAAAACCCTGATCCCCTACCTGTGGGTGTACAAGTGGCGGGTGCTGGCGGCGCTGCTGTGCCTGGTTGGCGCCAAGCTGGCCAACGTCGGCGTGCCGCTGGTGCTCAAGCAGTTGATCGACCAGATGAGCATCGGCCCCGAGCATCCGCGCGCGCTGCTGGTGCTGCCGCTGGCGGCGCTGGTGGCGTATGGCGCGCTGCGCCTGTCGACCACCGTGTTCACCGAGCTGCGCGAGTTCCTCTTCGCCCGCGTCACCCAGCGCGCCGTGCGCACCATCGCGCTCAAGGTGTTCCGCCACCTGCACGCGCTGTCGCTGCGCTTCCACCTGAACCGCCAGACCGGCGGCATGACGCGCGACATCGAGCGCGGCACGCGCGGCGTCAGCTCGCTGATCTCCTTCACCCTGTTCAACATCCTGCCGACCCTGGTCGAGATCACCCTGGTGCTGGGCTACCTGGTGACCCACTACGACATCTGGTTCTCGATCATCACCTTCTGCGCGCTGGTGTTGTACATCGCCTTCACCATCATCGTGACGGACTGGCGCACGCATTTCCGCCGCACCATGAACGACCTCGACTCGAAGGCCAGCACCAAGGCCATCGACTCGCTGCTCAACTACGAGACGGTGAAGTATTTCGGCAACGAGGACTACGAGGCCAAGCGCTACGACGAGGGCCTGCGGCGCTACGAGACGGCGGCGGTCAAGTCGCAGACCTCGCTGTCGCTGCTCAACACGGGGCAGTCGCTGATCATCGCCACGGCCGTCACCTTGATCCTGTGGCGCGCCACCCAGGGCGTGATCGACGGCAAGATGACCTTGGGCGACCTGGTGCTGGTCAACACCTTCATGATCCAGCTGTACATTCCGCTCAACTTCCTCGGTGTGATCTACCGCGAGATCAAGCAGAGCCTGGCCGACATGGAGCGCCTGTTCTCGCTGCTCGACCAGAACCGCGAGATCGCCGACGCGCCCGACGCCCGTCCGCTGCTGACCCACGGCGCGCAGGTGCGCTTCCAGCACGTCGACTTCAGCTACGAGAGCAAACGCAAGATCCTGTTCGACGTCGACTTCACCATCGCCGCCGGCACCACCACGGCGGTGGTCGGCCACAGCGGCTCGGGCAAGTCGACCTTGTCGCGCCTGCTGTTCCGCTTCTACGAGGTGAACGGCGGCGGCATCACCATCGACGGCCAGGACCTGCGCACGCTGACCCAGGACTCGCTGCGCCACGCCATCGGCATCGTGCCGCAGGACACCGTGCTGTTCAACGACACCATCGAATACAACATCGCCTACGGCCAGCCGGGCGCCAGCAAGGAGCAGATCGTCGCGGCGGCCAAGGCCGCCTCCATCCACGACTTCATCGAGAGCCTGCCGGACGGCTACGCCTCGATGGTCGGCGAGCGCGGCCTGAAGTTGTCCGGCGGCGAGAAGCAGCGCGTGGCGATCGCCCGCACCCTGCTGAAGAATCCGGCCATCCTGATCTTCGACGAGGCCACCTCGGCGCTCGACTCGAAGGCCGAGCAGGCCATCCAGGCGCAGTTGAAGGAGATCGCCCGCAGCCGCACCACGCTGGTGATCGCCCACCGCCTGTCGACGGTGGCCGACGCCGAGCAGATTTTGGTGCTCGACCACGGCCGCATCGTCGAGCGCGGCACCCACCAGTCGCTGCTGGCGCTGGATGGACTGTACGCGCAGATGTGGCAGCGCCAGCAGGCCAAGGCGGACGAGGAGGGCGGCTCGCCGAGCGACAGAGAGCTCGGCCTGGTCGGCGCCGGCTGAACTGGCCCGCAACCCCGACAAACCGGGGTCAGACCCCATGCGGGGTCTGACCCCAGCTTTGCGCTGCGGGGTTTGCCTGCGTTGCGGCACGCCGGCAAACGGCCAGCGAACCCAACTCCGCCCCCACAACAAAAAGGCTTCCCGGGGGAAGCCTTTTTGTTGATACCGATACGGATATCGGTTTCGTTCAAGCGATATCGATGGCGATATTAATTATGGCAGGGGCGCGTCGGCCAGATCGCGCTCGATCGGGGCGACCAGCTCGCCTTCCCACTTGGCCACGACGGCGGTGGCGATGCTGTTGCCGATGACGTTGGTGGCCGAGCGGGCCATGTCGAGGAAGTGGTCGATGCCCAGCAGCAGCACCAGGCCCGCCTCGGGGATGTTGAACTGGCTCAGGGTGGCGGCGATCACCACCAGCGAGGCGCGCGGCACGCCGGCCATGCCCTTCGAGGTCAGCATCAGCACCATCATCATGGTCATCTGCTGGCCCAGCGACATCTCGATGCCGTAGGCCTGGGCGATGAAGACGGTGGCGAAGGTGCAGTACATCATCGAGCCGTCCAGGTTGAACGAGTAGCCGATCGGCAGCACGAAGGAGGCGATGCGGTTGCGCACGCCGAAACGCTCCAGGCCTTCCAGGGTCTTCGGATAGGCCGCCTCGCTCGACGCCGTCGAGAAGGCCAGCAGCACCGGCTCGCGCACTTCGGCGACCAGCTTGAAGATGCGGGCGCCGAGGAACAGGAAGCCGATGCCGATCAGCAGCGCCCACAGCAGGCCGATGCTGAAGTAGAACTCGGCCATGAACACGCCGTAGGTCGACAGCACGGCCAGGCCGCTCTTGGCGATGGTGCCGGTGACGGCGGCGAACACGGCGAGGGGGGCGAACTTCATCACATAGCCGGTCACCTTGAGCATGACGTGGGCGACGCCGTCGAGGGCGTCGACCATCGGCGTGGCCTTCTCGCCGACGGCGGCGGCGGCCGAGCCGAAGAACAGCGAGAAGATGACGATCTGCAGGATCTCGTTCTTGCCCATGCCGTCGATGATCGAGGTCGGCACCAGGTGGGTGATGAATTCCTTCAGGGTCAGGCCGCTGGTGACGATGCCGGTGGCCGTGGCCGTGGTGGGCAGGTGGCCCATCAGCGCGTCGCCCGGACGGAACAGGTTGACCATGATCAGGCCGAGGGTCAGCGACAGCAGCGAGGCGATGAAGAACCAGCCCAGGGTCTTGAGGCCGATACGGCCGACTTCGCTGGCGTCGCCCATGCGGGCGATGCCGACCACCAGGGTGGAGAACACCAGCGGCGCGATGATCATCTTGATCAGACGCAGGAACAGCGTCGTCACCAGCGACATCGTGTCGGCGAAGGCCGCCGGGTTGGCCAGCGCCGTGTTGGCGACGTAGCCGGCGATAATCCCCAGCGCCAGGCCGATCAGGATGTAGGTGGTCAGTCGGTTTTGTTTTTTCATAATATGATGAAGTTCCTGTGGTAGTGTCTCTCTGGACGTTGGTTGCGGCAGGGGTCGCCTGTCGCCGCGCAATCTCGGGCAAAATAGGGTCAATTCCGCCTTAAAGTGGCTGTATCATGCGGGAAAACCGCCTTGATCCAGCCTGGTTACGGCCTGTAAACTGATGAAACTATTAGCAAGTTCCGCAGTATCCTTGTGGTCAAGGGTGCTGTCAAGCACGTGCGGCCCTGCTTCCATGCGGGTTCCCGGGGCGTTTTTGCCCCGTCTTCAAATAAAACTCGACCGATGATCGACATAAGCAAGCTCAGCAAGTGGTACGGCCAGTTCCAGGTTCGTCGACGACTGCAGCACCAGCGTCGCCAAGGGCGACGTGATGGTCATTTGCGGCCCCTCCGGCTCGGGCAAGTCGACCCTGATCAAGACCGTCAACGGGCTCGAACCCTTCCAGCAGGGCAGCATCACGGTCGACGGCGTCTCGGTCGGCGCGCCCGGCACCGACCTGCCGGCGCTGCGCGCCCGCATCGGCATGGTGTTCCAGAACTTCGAGCTGTTCCCCCATTTGTCGATCCGGCAGAACCTGACGCTGGCCCAGGTCAAGGTGCTCGGCCGCACGGAGGACGAGGCCACGGCGCGCGGCCTGAAGCTGCTCGACCGGGTCGGCCTGCTGGCGCAGCAGGACAAGTACCCCAACCAGTTGTCCGGCGGCCAGCAGCAGCGCGTCGCCATCGCCCGCGCCCTGGCGATGGACCCGATCGCCATGCTGTTCGACGAGCCCACCTCGGCGCTCGACCCGGAGATGATCAACGAGGTGCTCGACGTGATGGTCGGCCTGGCCCAGGAGGGCATGACGATGATGGTGGTGACCCACGAGATGGGCTTCGCCAAGAAGGTGGCCAACCGCGTCGTCTTCATGGACCAGGGCAGGATCTTGGAGGACTGCGCCAAGGAGGAGTTCTTCGGCGGCGCCCGTTCCGAACGGGCCCGCGACTTCCTCGCCCGCATCATCCACTAGCCCGCTTCGCTAGCGCGACAGCGGCCGCAAGGTGGCCAATTCGTAGTAAAGTGCAAACTATCGCATCGGCGCGCATGCGGCGCGCGCCGGGCCGAGTCGGTTCGTTGTCCCTGATTTTTTCTGCTCACGGAGGAAACATGGCATTGTCGAGACTACTTGCAGTTCTGACCGGCGGCGTGCTCGCCGCCACCCTCGCCACCCAGGCCGGCGCGGCCGAACCGGGCGGCACCCTGGGCAAGATCAAGCGCAGCGGCAGCATCACGCTGGGCGTGCGCGACGGCTCCATCCCCTTCTCCTACCTCGACGACAAGCAGCAGTACCAGGGCTATTCGGTCGACCTGTGCATGAAGGTCGTCGTCGCGCTGCAGAAGCAACTGGGCCTGACCGGCATCAAGGTGGTGATGAACCCGGTCACCTCGGCCAACCGCATCCCGCTGATGGCCAACGGCACCATCGACCTCGAATGCGGCTCGACCACCAACAACGCCGAGCGGCAGAAGCAGGTGGCCTTCGCGCCGACCATGTTCGTCATCGCCAACCGCCTGCTGGCCAAGAAGTCCTCGCGCATCCGCAGCCTGGCCGACATGCGCGGCAAGACCCTGGTGGCCACCGCCGGCACCACCACGCTCAAGCAGATGACCATCCTCAACAACGAGCAGCAGCTGGGCCTGAACATCGTGGTCGGCAAGGACCACCCGGAATCGTTCCTGATGATGGAGACCGGCCGCGCCGTCGCCGAGGCCAACGACGACATCCTGCTGGCCAGCCAGGTGGCCACCTCGCGCAACCCGGGCGACTACGAGATCACCAGCGAGGCGCTGTCGGTCGAGCCCTACGGCATCATGCTGCGGCGCGACGACCCCGAGTTCAAGCAGGCGGTCGACGCCGCGCTGAGCTACTTCTACCGCGGCGACGACTACGTCAAGCTGTACAACAAGTGGTTCACCAGCCCCATCCCGCCGAAGGGCATCAACCTGAACTTCCCCATGCCGCCGCAGTTGAAGGCGGTGATCGCCAAGCCGACCGACTCGCCCGACCCGGCCGCCTACGCGGCGGTGCCGCCGGCGCAGCAGGCCGCCAGCAAGAAGAAGTAGCCGAAGCTTAGGCGCGGCGCCCGATGAACTACCACTGGAACTGGGCCATCTTCGGCGAGATGTCGCCGGACGGTGTGCACAGCTACTGGCAGACCCTGCTGTCCGGCCTGGGCTGGACCGTCGCCACCTCGCTGACGGCCTGGCTGATGGCGCTGGCGCTGGGGCTGGCCGTCGGCACCCTGCGCACGCTGCCGTCGCCCTGGCTGCGCCGGCTCGGCAGCGCCTATGTCGAGCTGTTCCGCAACGTGCCGCTGCTGGTGCAGATGTTCCTCTGGTTCTTCGTCATGCCCGAGCTGCTGCCGCCGGCCGGCGGCGACTGGCTCAAGGCGCTGCCCAACGCGCCCTTCGTCACCGCCGTCATCTGCCTCGGCTTCTTCACCTCGGCGCGGGTGGCGGTGCAGGTCACCGCCGGCATCGAGGCGCTGTCCGGCGGCCAGCGCCTGGCCGGGCTGGCGCTCGGCCTGACGCTGCCGCAGACCTACCGCCACGTGCTGCTGCCGCTGGCGCTGCGCGTGGTGCTGCCGCCGCTGGCCAGCGAGTTCCTCAACATCATCAAGAACAGCTCGGTGGCGCTGACCATCGGCCTGATGGAGCTGACCGCCAGCGCCCGCGCCATCCAGGAGTTCTCCTTCCAGGTGTTCGAGGCCTTCAGCGCCGCCACCCTGATCTACGTGGTGGCCAACCTGCTGGTGGTGTGGCTGATGCACGTGCTGGAGCGCCGCCTGGCGCTGCCCGGCACGATGGGCGGGGCGCGCTGATGTTCGCCCAGTTCGACTTCGACGTCATCGCCCGCTCCTGGGTCTATTTGTTCCAGGTCGGCATGGCCTTCACCCTGCAGCTGACCGCGCTGGCCATGCTGGGCGGCGTCGCGCTGGGCACCCTGCTGGCGCTGGGCCGCCTGTCCGGCTGGCGGCCGCTGGCGCTGCTCTGCGCCGGCTACGTCAACCTGGTGCGCGCCGTGCCGCTGGTGCTGGTGATCTTCTGGTTCTACTTCCTGGTGCCGTACCTGGCCGCCTGGCTGGTCGGCGCGGCCGAGCCGGTCAAGGTCGGCACCTTCTGGTCGGCGCTGATCACCTTCACCCTGTTCCAGGCCGCCTACTATTGCGAGATCATGCGCGGCGGCATCCAGGCCATCCCGCGCGGCCAGATGCTGGCGGCGCAGGCGCTGGGCATGGGCTACTGGCAGGCCATGGGCCACATCGTGCTGCCGCAGGCCTTCCGTAACATGCTGCCGGTGCTGCTGACGCAGACCATCGTGCTGTTCCAGGACGTCTCGCTGGTGTACGTGCTGTCGATTCCCGACTTCGTCGGCGCCGCCAGCAAGGTGGCGCAGCGCGACGGCCGCCTGGTCGAGATGTACGTCTTCGTCGCCGTGGTGTACTTCGTGCTGTGCTGCCTGCTGTCCTGGCTGGCCAGGCAGTTGCAGCGGCGCGTGGCGATCATCCGTTAAATGTTGGCTTCGCGCGTCGATTTACTCGTAGTGAGTCCACATGCGCAGCACACGCACGGTTCGCTGCTCGGGAAAGACCTCGTAGACCAGCTGTCAGCTCACCAAGCAAGCTCCTTGTCGCTGTCCTCAAGTGGTTCGGCTTTTGCAGCCACAATCGAATCACGCATGCCGGGAACCGAGAGCAAGTACAGCGTTTCCTGGATCGCCGCCCAGTCTTCTGCGGACACCAACACGGCATTGTTGCGTTTGCCAGTGATGGTGACGGGCGTGTGGCTGGCCGCTGTTTCGTCGATCAGGTGATACAGACGCGCCCGCGCCGCACTGGCAGAAATGGTATCCATAAGTCCTCCGATCAAGCGGAAAAAGTACGCTTTTATGTACGTCATGTCAAGCAGCTGCGCAGATCCCGGCCGACATCCGGACCGCCGCAACGGGTAAAATGGCGCCATCCGCCCATTGAGAGCCTGCCATGTCCAATATCGATACCATCCCCAGCAGCCTGACCATCACCCGCCCGGACGACTGGCACCTGCACCTGCGCGACGGCGCCACCCTGGCCAGCGTGCTGCCGCACAGCGCGCGCCAGTTCGGCCGCGCCATCGTCATGCCCAACCTCAAGCCGCCGGTCACCACCACCGCCGCCGCCGCCGCCTACCGCGAGCGCATCCTCGCCGCGTTGCCGCCGGGCATGGCCTTCGAGCCGCTGATGACTTTGTATCTGACCAACAACACGCCGCCCGACGAGATCCTGCGCGCCCAGGAGAGCGGCATCGTGCAGGCCGTCAAGCTGTACCCGGCCGGCGCCACCACCAACTCCGACGCCGGCGTGACCGACCTGGCCAACTGCTACAAGACGCTGGAGACCATGCAGGAGGTCGGCATGCCCTTCCTGGTGCACGGCGAGGTGACCGACCCGGACATCGACCTGTTCGACCGCGAGGCGGTCTTCATCGAGCGCGTGCTGCGCCCGCTGCGCCGCGACTTCCCGGCCCTCAACATCGTCTTCGAGCACATCACCACCAAGGACGCGGCGCAGTACGTCGCCGAGGCCGACGGCCCGATCGCCGCCACCATCACCGCCCACCACCTGCTGTACAACCGCAACGAGATCTTCAAGGGCGGCATCCGGCCGCACTACTACTGCCTGCCGGTGCTCAAGCGCGAGGAACACCGCCTGGCGCTGATGACCGCCGCCACCAGCGGCGACGAGCGCTTCTTCCTCGGCACCGACTCGGCGCCGCACGCCCAGGGCGCCAAGGAGGCCGCCTGCGGCTGCGCCGGTTGCTACACCGCGCTGCACGCCATGGAGCTGTACGCCGAAGCCTTCGAACGCGCCGGCGCGCTCGACAAGCTGGAGGCCTTCGCCAGCTTCCACGGCCCGGCCTTCTACGGCCTGGCGCGCAACGCCGGCAGCATCACCCTCAAGCGCGAGGCCTGGACCCTGCCGGACACGCTGCCGCTGGCCGACCAGCAGGTGGTGCCGCTCAACGCCGGCGAAACCATCAACTGGAAAATGGTCTAAGGGGTGCTGGCCGCAATCGACTGGTCGCGTCCCTGGTACGACACGATCCGCGCCGCCGTCACCCTGGCGGCCGGCGCCGAAGGCTTCATCGACAACCGCTTCATCGACAAATTCTGCCTGCAAGCGGCTTCCCTGAAATTGTGTAATCATCAGGGCTTGCCCTTGCGTTTCGTGCCACAAAGCGCGCTGCCCGAGGGCACCGCCTACGAGGCCTTCATCGGCGCCACCGGCGGCGTGCCGACGCGCGACAACCTGCACGACTTCTTCAACGGCCTGGTGTGGCTCAGCTTCCCGCGCATCAAGGTGCAGCTGAACGCCCTGCAGGCGGCGCAGATCGCCCGCGACGGCGTCGGCAAGTCGCGCGGGCCGGCGCGCGACGGCGCCACCATCTACGACGAGAACGCGGCCCTGCTCGTGGCGCGCGACAACGCCGCCGGCCACGAGCTGGTCGAGGCGCTGCGCGGCCACCGCTGGAGCGAGGCCTTCGTCGAGCGGCGCGCCAGCTTCGACGTGGACGCGCAGCTCTGGCTGTTCGGCCACGCGCTGATGGAAAAGCTGGTGGCGCCGCGCAAAGCCATCACCGCGCACACCCGCGTGGTGTTCGCCGGCGACGATTACTTCGCGCTGGACGACACGGCGCGCCGCGCCTGGCTCGACCAGCGCGAGGCGGCCGAGCTGGCCGCGCGCGGCCTGAGCACCGCCGACTTCACGCCGCTGCCGGTGCTCGGCGTGCCGGGCTGGTGGCCGGCGCAGGACCAGGCGTTTTACGACGACGCCAGCGTGTTCCGGCCAAAACGGAGCGCGCCGGCGAATTGACACGACAGGCCGCAGCAGCGGCAGAAAGCGCACAAACATGAGCCAGGCAATTCGTTGGGGTATTCTGGGAACCGGCAAGATCGCCAAGGCCTTCGCCAGCGCGCTGAAGGACACCCCGGGCGCCGAGTTGGCGGCGGTGGCCTCGCGCAGCGTCGACGGCGCCGCCGCCTTCGCCGCCGAGTTCGGCGCCGCGCGCAGCCACGGCAGCTACCAGGCGCTGGCCGACGACGCCGGCATCGACGTGGTCTACATCGCCACGCCGCACCCCATGCACCACGACAACGCCATGCTCTGCCTGCGCGGCGGCAAGGGCGTGCTGGTGGAAAAATCCTTCACCATGAACCGGCCGCAGGCCGAGGACATCATCGCGCTGGCGCGGCAAAAGAAGTTGTTCGTCATGGAGGCGATGTGGACCCGCTTCATGCCGGCCGTGCGGGAGGCCAAGCGCATCGTCGACAGCGGCGAGATCGGCCGGGCGGTGCAGGTGAACGCCGACTTCGGCTTCGCCGCCGACTTCGCGCCCGAGCACCGCGTGCTCAACCCCGAGCTGGGCGGCGGCGCGCTGCTCGACCTGGGCATCTACCCGCTGTCGATGGCCGCCTTCTTCCTCGGCGCCGTCGAGTCGGTGCAGGCGCAGGCGCAGATGGGGCCGACCGGCGTCGACGTGCAGACCGCCTTCTCGCTGCGCCACGAGGGCGGCGGCCTGTCGGCCTGCAGCTGCAGCCTGCTGGCGCGCACGCCGACCGAGTTGACCATCTCCGGCAGCAAGGGCTTCGTGCGCCTGCACGACCGCTTCCACAACACCGAGGAGATCTCGGTGACCTTGGTCAGCGGCGCCGCGCGCAGCAGCCGCAGCATCGTGCTGCCGCGCAGCGGCAACGGCTACGCCCACGAGGCCATCGAGGTGGGCCGCTGCCTGCGCGCCGGCCTGATCGAAAGCCCGATCATGCCGCACGCCGAAACGCTGGCGCTGATGGGCGTGCTCGACACCATCCGCGAACAGATCGGCCTGCGCTACGGCGCCGACCGCAACGACGGCTGAATCCTTAGTACCTAAGCAGAGCGCCCGACTAGGCGCCGGCCGGGCCCGAACGGGCCCACCACCGAGACAGAAAGAAGACCATGTTCACCTCCGACCGCGCACCGTCGCTCAAAACCGTGCTGCTCGCCAGCGGCCTCGTGCTCACCCTGGCGATGGGCGTGCGCCACGGCTTCGGCTTCTGGATGCAGCCGATCTCCCAGGCCAACGGCTGGACCCGCGAGACCTACTCGCTGGCGCTGGCGGTGCAAAACCTGATGTGGGGCGTGTTTGGCCCCTTCGCCGGCATGGCGGCCGACCGCTTCGGCACCATGCGCGTGGTGCTGGTCGGCGCGCTGGCCTACATGGCCGGCCTGGTGTGGATGGCGCTGGTGACCAACGCCACCCTGTTCGTGCTCGGCTCCGGCGTGCTGATCGGCTTCGCGCTGGCCTGCACCGCCTTCGGCGCGATCAGCGGCATCATCGGCCGCGTCGCCACGCCGCAGCAGCGCTCCTGGGCCTTCGGCATCTCCGGCGCGGCCGGCTCCTTCGGCCAGTTCCTGATGATGCCGATCGAGCAGCAGATGATCTCGCAGATGGGCTGGCAGGCCGCCTTCTACATGCTGGCCGCGCTGGTGATCATGGCGATGGTGCCGATGGCCTTCTTCCTGCGCGAGCCGGCGCACCAGCACGGCCACGGCCCGCAGCAGAGCATCGGCCACGCACTGGGCGAGGCGCTGCGCAACCGCTCCTTCCTGCTGCTGGTGGCCGGCTACTTCGTCTGCGGCTTCCAGCTGGTGTTCATCGGCGTGCACCTGCCGGCCTACCTGAAGGACAAGGGCCTGGCCAACGGCAGCGTCGCCGTGACGGCGCTGGCGCTGATCGGCCTGTTCAACATCATCGGCTCCTACCAGGCCGGCAAGCTGGGCGGGCGCCTGCCCAAGCGCTACCTGCTGTCGGCCATCTACTTCATCCGCGCGGCGGTGATCTCGCTGTTCTTGCTGGCGCCGCTGAGCGCCTGGTCGGTGTACCTGTTCGCCGCCGCGATGGGCTTGATCTGGCTGTCGACGGTGCCGCTGACCAACGGCGTCATCGCCGGCATCTTCGGCGTCAAGCACATGTCGATGCTGGCCGGGGTGGTGTTCTTCTCGCACCAGGTGGGCAGCTTCATCGGCGTCTGGCTGGGCGGCTACATGTTCACCAAGTTGGGCAGCTACGACATGGTGTGGGCCATCAGCATCGGCCTCGGCGTGATGGCCGGCCTGATCAACCTGCCGATCGACGAGCGCGCGCTGGTGCGCAAGGGCGAGCTGGCGGCGGCATGAGCGCGCCGCTGAAACGCTGGTTGCTGCGGCTGGCGCTGGCCGCCGTGCTGGCGCTGGTGTTCCTCGCCTACCTGCGGCCGGACTTCATGTTCGACCTGGCCAACCGCTTCACGCTGTGCTTCTAGCGGCGGCGGGGAGCGGTTTATGTGCCGGTGTCCTCGGCAAAACCCAGCGACGAAAATCTAGGGTCAGACCCTAGGGTCTGACCCTGCCTCTCTGCCTTTGGGTTTTGGCGCACCCTGCGCACGAACCTCACTGCCCAGGCCCCGGCCTAGACCTTGAGGAATTCCTCTTTGCCGCCCAGCCAGCGGGCCAGGTGGGCCTCCACCGTGGCCGCCTTGTCCGGCGTGCTGGCGTGCAGCAGGCCATGCGCCACGTCGCGCGCCTGGTCGACCAGCCAGCCGTCGGTCTCCAGGTCGGCGAAGCGCAGCATCGCCTGACCCGACTGGCGCGCGCCGAGGAACTCGCCGGGGCCGCGTATCTCCAAATCGCGGCGGGCGATCTCGAAGCCGTCGGTGGTCTCGCGCATGGTCATCAAACGCTGGCGCGCCACGCCGCCCAACGGCCCCTGGTACAGCAGCAGGCAGACGCTGGCCGCCGAGCCCCTGCCAACCCGGCCGCGCAGCTGGTGCAGCTGCGACAGGCCGAAGCGCTCGGCGTGCTCGATCACCATCAGCGAGGCGTTCGGCACGTCGACGCCGACCTCGATCACCGTGGTCGCCACCAGCACGTGCACCTGGCCGGCGGTGAAGGCGTCCATCACCTCCTGCTTTTCCGCCGTCTTCATGCGGCCGTGCACCAGGCCCACCACCAGGCCGGGCAGCGAGTCGGCCAGCATGGCGTGGGTGTCGGTGGCGGTCTGCAGCTGCAGCGCCTCGGACTCCTCGATCAGCGGGCAGACCCAGTACACCTGGCGGCCTTCCTGCGCCGCCGCGTAGACCCGCTCGATCACCTCGTCGCGCCGGTTCTGGTCGACGGCGCGGGTGACGATCGGGCTGCGGCCGGGCGGCAGCTCGTCGATCACCGACACCTCCAGATCGGCGTAGTAGGTCATCGCCAGCGTGCGCGGGATCGGCGTGGCCGACATCATCAGCTGGTGCGGCACGGCGTCCACGTTGCCCTTGTTGCGCAGGGTCAGGCGCTGGCCGACGCCGAAGCGGTGCTGCTCGTCGACGATCACCAGGCCCAGCTTGGCGAACTGCACGCCCTCCTGGATCAGCGCGTGGGTGCCGATCACCAGCTGCGCCTCGCCCGATTCGATCAGCGCGTAGGCGGCCAGCTTGTCCTTCTTCTTCAGGCTGCCGGTCAGCCAGGCCACCTTGACGCCGAGCGGCTCCATCCACGCCGCGATCTTGCGGAAGTGCTGGTCGGCCAAAATCTCGGTGGGCGCCATCAGCGCCGCCTGGAAGCCGCTGTCGATGGCCTGCGCGGCGGCCAGCGCCGACACCACCGTCTTGCCGCTGCCGACGTCGCCCTGCAGCAGGCGCTGCATCGGGTAGGGGTGGCGCAGGTCGGCGCGGATCTCGTCGAGCACGCGCTGCTGGGCGCCGGTCAGCTTGAACGGCAGCGCCGCCTGGAAGGCCTGCGACAGCGCGCCCACGCTCTTCAGCGCGGCGGCGCCCTTGGAGCGGCGGGCGCGCTGGGCGCGCTTGAGCGAGAGCTGCTGGGCCAGCAGCTCGTCGAACTTCATGCGCACCCAGGCCGGGTGCGAGCGGTCGGCCAGGGCGTGCTCGTCGACCTGCTGCGGCGGATAGTGCAGCAGCTTGACCGAGGGCTCGAAGTCGGACAGGCTCATCTCGGCGCGCAGCTCGGCCGGCAGGGTGTCGGTCCAGTCGATGCGCTTCATGGCGTCGTTGATGGCGCGCCGCAGTATCGGTTGCGACAGGCGCTCGCCGGACGGGTAGACCGGCGTCAGCGAGGTGGGCAGCGGGGCGCCCTCGTTGACCACCTTGTAGGTCGGGTGCACCATCTCGGCGCCGAAGAAGCCGTGTTTCAGCTCGCCGCGCGCGCGCACCCGGGTGCCCTCGGCCAGCTGCTTGACCTGGCTGCCGTAGAAGTTCATGAAGCGCAGTTGCAGGTCGCCGCTCTCGTCGGCGATGTGCACCAGCAGCTGGCGCCGTGGCTTGAAGGTGATCTCGTTCTTCACCACCAGGCCCTCGACCTGGGACGACTCGCCGCCGTGCAAACACGCCTCCTGGATGCTGACGACCTGGGTCTCGTCCTCGTAGCGCATGGGCAGGTGCAGCACCAGGTCCATGTCGGTGCGCAGGCCGAGCTTGGCCAGCTTGGCCTCCGGGCTGACGACTTTCTTGACTGCTTTTGGCTTCGGAACGGGCATATTCGGGCGATTTGCGGGCGTTTTTCAGACGCTAGCGTAAAATAGAGGGTTGGCCGTCGCGCAGCGAGGCCGATATTGTAAGGCTTGCGCGGGATCGCGGCATAGTGTGCGCGATCCGGGCGCCGTTCGTATTTTCCTCACACCGTCTAGAAGTTTGCTCATGTACTCGCTTTCCGATTTCGATTT
Organism: Rugamonas sp. DEMB1; assembly: GCF_029834475.1. Lineage (GTDB taxonomy): Bacteria > Pseudomonadota > Gammaproteobacteria > Burkholderiales > Burkholderiaceae_D > Rugamonas > Rugamonas rubra. Next base: position 54,586 of record NZ_CP122407.1, read on the forward strand.
TAACTTGCCGCCAGAGCGCATCGCGCAATTTCCCCTGCCGGACCGCAGCGCCTCGCGCCTGCTGCACCTCGCCGGCGACCAGCTGGTCGACCGCCAGTTCGCCGACATCGTCGAGCAGTTGCAGGCCGGCGACCTGCTGGTGATGAACGACACCCGCGTGCTGAAGGCGCGCTTCTTCGGCGTCAAGGAGAGCGGCGGCAAGATCGAGGCGCTGGTCGAGCGCGTGCTCGACAGCCGTACCGTGCTGGCCCAGGTGCGCGCCTCCAAGTCGCCGCCGCCGGGCTGCAAGATCCGCCTGGCCGACGCCTTCGACGTCACCGTCGGCGCCCGCGCCGGCGAGTTCTTCACCCTGCACTTCGACGCCGACGTGTTCGAGCTGATCGAGGCGCACGGCCGCCTGCCGCTGCCGCCCTACATCGAGCACACCGCCGACTCCTTCGACGAGACGCGCTACCAGACCGTGTTCAACAAGGTGCCCGGCGCCGTCGCCGCGCCCACCGCCGGCCTGCACTTCGACCAGGCGCTGCTGGCCAAGCTGGCCGCCAAGGGCGTGCAGTTCGCCTACGTCACGCTGCACGTCGGCGCCGGCACCTTCCAGCCGGTGCGCGCCGAGGTGCTGGCCGAGCACAAGATGCACACCGAGTGGTACACCCTGCCGCAGGCCACGGTGGACGCGGTGCGCGCCGCCCGCGCCGCCGGGCGCGACGTGGTCGCCGTCGGCACCACCAGCCTGCGCGCGCTGGAGTCGGCCTCGCAGAGCGGCGAGCTGCTCGCCGGCAGCGCCGACACCGCGCTGTTCATCACGCCCGGCTACCTGTTCAAGACCGTGACCCGCTTGATCACCAACTTCCACCTGCCCAAGTCGACCCTGCTGATGCTGGTCTCGGCCTTCGCCGGCTACGCGCAGATCCGCCGCGCCTACGCCCACGCCATCGCCAACGAATACCGCTTCTTCAGCTACGGCGACGCCATGCTGCTGACCACCGAGGCGCGGGCGCAACAGAAAAATTCATCGAATAATTAAGAGAAGAGAAAAACGCTCATGTTGGAATTTAAACTCATCAAGACCGATACCAGCGGCCTGACCAAGGCCCGCCGCGGCACCGTCAAACTCAACCACGGCGAAGTGCAGACCCCGATCTTCATGCCGGTCGGCACCTACGGCTCGGTCAAGGCGATGTCGCCGCTGGAGCTGAAGGAAATCAAGGCCGAGATCATCCTCGGCAACACCTTCCACCTGTGGCTGCGCCCGGGCAACGACGTGATCGCCAAGTTCGGCGGCCTGCACGACTTCATGGGCTGGGACAAGCCCATCCTGACCGACTCGGGCGGCTTCCAGGTGTTCTCGCTGGGCGCCATGCGCAAGATCACCGAGGAGGGCGTGCACTTCAACTCGCCGATCAACGGCGACAAGCTGTTCCTCTCGCCCGAGGTGTCGATGCAGATCCAGCGCGTGCTCAACTCCGACATCGTCATGCAGTTCGACGAGTGCACCCCCTACGAGATCGACGGCCGCCCGGCCACCCTCGACGAGGCGGCCAAGTCGATGCGCATGTCGCTGCGCTGGGCGCAGCGCTCGCACGACGAGTTCCACCGCGGCGGCAACCCGAACGCGCTGTTCGGCATCGTCCAGGGCGGCATGTTCGAGAACCTGCGCGACGAGTCGCTGGCCCAGCTCGAGGAGATCGACTTCCCCGGCCTGGCCATCGGCGGCCTGTCGGTCGGCGAGCCGAAGGAGGACATGATGCGCATGCTGGCCCACGTCGGCCCGCGCCTGCCGGCCAACAAGCCGCACTACCTGATGGGCGTGGGCACGCCGGAGGACCTGGTGGCCGGCGTCTCGAACGGCATCGACATGTTCGACTGCGTGATGCCGACGCGCAACGCGCGCAACGGCTGGATCTTCACCCGCTACGGCGACATCAAGATCAAGAACGCCCGCTACAAGGAGGAGAAGGCGCCGCTCGACGAGAGCTGCTCCTGCTACGCCTGCCGCAACTTCTCGCGCGCCTACCTGCACCACCTGAACCGCACCCAGGAGATCCTCGGCGCGCGCCTGAACACCATCCACAACCTGCACTACTACCTCGACATCATGCGCCAGATGCGCGAGGCGCTCGACGAGGACCGCTTCCACGCCTGGACCCTGCAGTTCCACGCCGACCGCGCGCGCGGCGTTTGATTTTGATGTCGCCAAGTCAAGAAAACACGGCGGTGTCAATATAGGGTCAGACCCTAGGGTCTGACCCTGGCTGTGCGCCAGCGGTTGGTTTTGGCTGCCGCCGCCACCCGCCGTGGGCAATAAATGTTGCAAGTCTTGTAAAAATTATGTAAGACCCCACCTAGCCGGCAGCCTTGGCTTCGCCGGCCAGTGCTAGAATACAGCGCTGTTTTTCAATCTAATCACCGGAGTTATCTGTGTTCATTTCCAACGCATACGCACAATCCCCACTCGACGCCCTGGGCCTGGGCGGCAACATCACCAGCTTCCTGCCGCTGATCCTGATGTTCGTGGCCATGTATTTCCTGATGATCCGTCCTCAGCAAAAACGCGCCAAGGAACAAAAAGCCATGATGGACGCGCTCGCCAAGGGCGACGAAGTGGTCACCGCCGGCGGCCTGCTGGGCAAGGTCGCCAAGGTCACCGAGGGCTACGTGACGCTGGAAGTGTCGACCGGCACCGAGATCGTCGTGCAGAAGAGCTCGATCACCATGCTGCTGCCGAAGGGCACGCTCAAGGCGCTGTAAGACCGGCGAGCACTTGGTCACGGGAACGGCCGCACCAGAAGCGCGGCCGTTTCCGTATGTTGCATATGTTGCATCCGACGCCTAACACTGAACGTTGAACAATATGAATCGCTATCCAGTCTGGAAGTACATCCTCATCGCCGTCGCCATCCTGCTGGGTGCGTTGTTTACGGCGCCCAACTATTTCGGCGAGTCGCCGGCGGTGCAGGTCACCAGCGGCAAGTCGACCGTCAAGATGAGCAGCGAGATGGCGGCCCAGGTCGCCGCCGTGCTGAAGAAGGAGAACATCGCCGCCGACGGCATCAGCTTCGACGGCACCGGCACCTACGCCTCGGTGCGCGCCCGCTTCGCCGACCCCGACACCCAATTCAAGGCCAAGGCCGTGCTGGAGAAGGATCTGAACACCGATCCGGCCGACCCGACCTACCTGGTGGCGCTGAACCTGCAGCCGAACACGCCGAAATGGATGCAAAGCCTGCACGCGCTGCCGATGTACCTCGGCCTCGACTTGCGCGGCGGCGTACACTTCCTGCTGCAGGTCGACGTCAAGGCCGCGCTGAGCAAGCGCGTGCAAGGCATCCAGGCCGCCGCCCGCAGCGCGCTGCGCGACAAGAACGTGCGCCACGCCGGCATCGACCGCGTCGGCGACACCATCGAGATCAAGTTCCGCGACGCCGACACCCGCAGCAAGGCCAAGGACGTGCTGTCCGGCCAGATGGCCGACCTGGCCTTCGTCGACAGCGGCGCCGGCGACGAGCTCAAGCTGCAGGTCAGCCTGAAGCCGGCCGCGCTCAAGCAAACCATCGACGACGGCGTCAAGCAGAACATCGCCACCCTGTCCAAGCGCGTCAACGAGCTGGGTGTGGCCGAGCCGATCATCCAGCAGCAGGGCGCCGACCGCATCGTCGTCCAGCTGCCCGGCGTGCAGGACGTGGCGCGCGCCAAGGCCGTCATCGGCCGCACCGCCACGCTGGAAGTGCGCATGGTCGACGACAGCGTCACCCCTGGCACCGAGCTGTCCGCCTCGATCCCGTTCAACTCCGAGCTGTTTACCGTCGGCAAGGGCGTGCCGGTCGTGCTGACCAAGGACGTCGCCCTGACCGGCGACTACATCGCCAGCGCCACCGCCAGCTTCGACCAGAACCAGCAACCGGCCGTCAGCATCGATTTGAACGGCGACGGCGGCCGCAAGATGCGCGAGGCGACCCGCGAGCGCGTCGGCAAGCGCATGGCCATGGTGCTGTTCGAGAAGGGCAAGCCGGAAGTGCTGTCGGTCGCCACCATCCAGAGCGAACTGGGTAGCCGCTTCCAGATCACCGGCATGGGCAACGCGGAAAACGCCGCCGAGCTGGCGCTGCTGCTGCGCGCCGGCGCGCTGTACGCGCCGATGGACTTCGTCGAGGAACGCACCATCGGCCCGCAACTGGGCGCCGAGAACATCAGCAAGGGTCTGCACTCGACCATGTACGGCTTCGCCGCCATCGCCGTCTTCATGATGTTCTACTACATGATGTTCGGCCTCTTCAGCGTGCTGGCGCTGGCCTGCAACCTGCTGCTGCTGATCGCCCTGCTGTCGCTGATGCAGGCCACGCTGACCCTGCCGGGCATCGCCGCGATCGCGCTGGCGCTGGGCATGGCGATCGACGCCAACGTGCTGATCAACGAGCGCATCCGCGAGGAGCTGCGCGGCGGCGCCTCGCCGCAGCAGGCCATCTCGGTCGGCTTCGAGCGCGCCTGGGCCACCATCCTGGACTCCAACGTGACCACCCTGATCGTCGGCGTGGCCCTGTGGGTGTTCGGCTCCGGCGCCATCCGCGGCTTCGCCGTGGTGCACTGCCTGGGCATTTTGACCTCGATGTTCTCGGCCGTGTTCATTTCGCGCGGCGTGGTCAACCTCTGGTACGGCCGCAAGAAGAAGCTGCAATCGATCGCCATCGGCACCGTGTGGGTGCCGGGCCTGTCGAAATAAGTATCGTCGCCGGCCGCCTCGCGCGGCCGGCCGCGCACTCCATACTCAGAGGATTTCATGGAATTTTTCCGGATTAAAAAAGACATTCCCTTCATGCGCCATGCGTTGATCTTCAACGTCATCTCGGCCTTGACCTTCGTCGCGGCGGTGTTTTTCCTGGTGACCAAGGGGCTGCATTTCTCGGTCGAGTTCAAGGGCGGCACCGTGATGGAGCTGAAATACGCCAAGGCCTCCAACCTCGAGGGCATCCGCCACTCGCTCGAGCAGATCGGCTACGAGCAGCCCGAGGTGACCAGCTTCGGCACCGCGCACGACGTCATGATCCGCCTGCCGATCATCAAAACGGTGGCCGGCTCGAACGCCTCGCAACTGGTGTTCGACAAGCTGTGCAAGGCCGAGCAGGGCGCCATGAAACAGATCGACACGGTCAGCGCCAAGGGCGAGCACATCGTCAAGGCCGGCTGCGTCGACGCCGCCGGCGCCGAGGCGGTGACCTTGCAGAAGGTCGAATTCGTCGGCCCGCAGGTGGGCGACGAGCTGGCCCAGAACGGCATGAACGCGCTGGCGATGGTGATCGTCGGCGTGATGATCTACCTGGCCGTGCGCTTCGAGTGGAAGTTCGCCGTCGCCGCCATCATCGCCAACCTGCACGATGTGGTCATCATCCTCGGCTTCTTCGCCTTCTTCCAGTGGGAATTCTCGCTGACGGTGTTGGCGGCGGTGCTGGCGGTGCTGGGCTACTCGGTCAACGAGTCGGTGGTGATTTTCGACCGGATCCGCGAAAACTTCCGCAAGCAGCGCAAGGCCTCGGTGCACGAGGTGATCGACAACGCCATCACCAGCACCATCTCGCGCACCATCATCACCCACGGCTGCACGCAGATGATGGTGCTGTCGATGCTGCTGCTGGGCGGCCCGACGCTGCACTTCTTCGCCATCGCGCTGACCATCGGTATCTGCTTCGGCATCTACTCGTCGGTGTTCGTCGCCGCCGCCGTCGCCATGTGGCTGGGCGTGACGCGCGAGGACTTGATCAAGCCGATCAAGGAAAAGGACGAAACGGACGGCGCGGTGGTGTAAACGCCGGCCCCGTCGAACTAGCAGTAGAAACCCTCCCCGCGTCGCCGCCGGGAGGGTTTTTTTACGGCCCACGCCTGTTCGCACCCGCCGCATGCGCGCCGGGCGCCCGCCGGCGCCGGTGCCGGCGTCTCCACCGCGACATGAAAAAGGGCGCCAGGTCTCGCAGACCGGGCACCCTTTGATCTTGCAGGAAGCCGGCGGCGGCGCCGGCGTTCTGGTGGCGGCGTTAGTTCGGTGTCGATTGCAGCGCGGCCGGTGCCGCCGCTTTCAGGTAGGCGGCCATCTGGCACAGCAGGCGGCCCAGGAAGACACCGTTGAACACGCCGAAGGTGGCGCAGACGGTGACGGCGAACAGCGGTTCCTGGCGCAGGGCGGGCGACATGGCGAAGGCGATGGCGACGGCGTACTTGGCGCAGAAGATGGCCATCATCAGGGCCAGCGGCAGCCAGCTGCCGCGCAGCGTGACGCTGCCCTCGGCGCGGTTGATGCCGATGCGTTTGGCGTCGATCAGCTGCCAGGTCAGGCCGGTGCCCAGCGCCGCGCCGATGAGCCAGGCCGCCAGCGGGGCGTCGTGCAGGCCGAAGCGGTTGGCGATGTCCTGCAGCGACAGCGCGACCATCACGGCGGGGATGATGAACAGCGAGCGCAGCGCGACCGTGCGGTCCTGGCTGGCGACCACGCCGCGGTAGACCAGGAAGCCCAGGATGGCCCAAACGTAGATTGGGGTGTGGCTGATGATCTGTTGCAGCATGGTGTTTCTCCTTGTTTGTTGGGTGTTGATGAGTGAACTATGCCCGCCGGCGCCGCGCCGCGCGGCGCGATGCGACGAAACGGCGCGGCGGCGGCGCGAAGTGGCGCGGCACGGCGCGGGCTGCGGCGGGACGGGGGGCGAGGCGATGCGGTGCCAACGGCCGAGCAAGGCGCAAGGCGCTGACCCCGGTGGCGGTGGTTTTTTCGGCTTAGCTGCGCAGCGAGAGGGCCTTCATCGAGGCGGACGGGCATTCGCCGAACAGCTTGCGGTAGTCGCTGGAGAACTGGCTGAAGTTGCACAGTCCCCAGGCGCCGGCGACGTCGCCGATGGCGCTGCCGCGCGCGGCCGGGTCGTGCAGTTGGCGCCGCACGCCGTTCAGCCGCACCATGCGCAGGTAGAGCATGGGACTCATGCCCAGCACGTCCTCGAAGCAGTACTGCAGCGTGCGCCGGCTCACGTGCACCTGCTCGCACAGCTCCGGCACGGTGATGCTGTCGGCGCGGTGCGCTAAAATGTATTCGCGCGCCTTGGCCACCACGCGCTGGCGCCGCTGCACGCTGGCGGCGGCCACCGGCTCGATGCAACTGCGGTCGAGCATCTCCAGCAGCGCGCCCAGCACCGCCTCCTGCCAGTGTGGCGTCGCCTGCGCCGCCGCGCCGCCGTGGCCGTCGTCGCCGAACAGGCCGGCCCGCGTCGGCATGGCGCCGCCGGCCGGCGCGCCGTGGCCGTCCCCGCCCAGCAGCGCGGCCAGCGTCTGCACGCAGGCGGCGCGGGCGGCGCCGTCCACCTGCAGCACCTCGGCCGCCTGCACCCGCTCCCAGTCGATCAGGCAGCCGCTGCGCTCGGCCGCCTCGGCCAGCATGCGGCGGCACACCACGATGCCGTAGATGCCGTAGGCGCTCGGCGTGACCAGCTCGAACTCCTGCTCGCCCGGCTGCACCATGATCCATTCCTGGCCGGCCTGGCGGCCGTTGATGCGGGTCGCCACCGGATGGTCGGGCAGGCCGAACCAGATGGCGCCCGGCCACACCCGGCAGGACTGCCGCACCGCCTGGCTCAGGCTTTCCTTGAAGACCTGGATCTTGGGCATGCGCAACTCGACCAGGGCGCCGCGGAACAGGCCGGCGCTGATCTGGTCGTAGCTCTGCTGCCAGTTGGTCAGCTCGCAGGCCAGCTGGTCGGCGTCGTGTGCCAGCACGGTGCGCGGGGCCGCCGGGCTGCGCAATTCCGGCGCACTGTGCAATAAAGGTGTACCAATCTGGTGCATGTTGTTTCCTCCTGAAATAGGCCCTGTTGCGCGCTGCCACAGCTGTCGTCAAGTTTGCCGATTTTCGATAACGTCGCGCCGGCCCGGACTCCTATACTCGATTCGTTGCAACTTCCATACCTGCCCCGAGTCGGCTCGACAGCTCGGCGCCCTTGGCGACGTTTGTTCTTACTGGAGAAAAAAATGAAAGCACATCAGGCATCCGGCGCGGCCCCGGCGCTGCAGCAGACGCTGGGCACGGTCCAACTGTGGGGCATCGCGGTCGGCCTCGTCATCTCGGGCGAGTACTTCGGCTGGAGCTACGGCTGGGCCTCGGCCGGCACGCTCGGCTTCACCATCACGGCGCTGTTCATCGCCGCCATGTACACCACCTTCATCTTCAGCTTCACCGAGCTGACCACCTCGATCCCGCACGCCGGCGGCCCCTTCGCCTACAGCAAGCGCGCCTTCGGCCCGCTGGGCGGCTACCTGGCCGGCGCGGCCACCCTGATCGAGTTCGTCTTCGCCCCGCCGGCCATCGCGCTGGCCATCGGCGCCTACCTCAACGTGCAGTTCCCCGCCGTCGATCCGAAGACGGCGGCGGTCGGCGCCTACCTGGTGTTCATGACGCTCAACATCGTCGGCGTGCAGATCGCCGCCAGCTTCGAGCTGTTGATGGCGCTGCTGGCCATCTTCGAGCTGCTGGTGTTCATGGGCGTGGTCTCGCCCGGTTTTTCGATGGCCAACTTCGTCAAGGGCGGCTGGTCCGGCGCCGACAATTTCAGCATCGCCTCGATCCCCGGCATGTTCGCCGCCATCCCCTTCGCCATCTGGTTCTTCCTCGCCATCGAGGGCGTCGCCATGGCGGCCGAGGAGGCCAAGGACCCAAGCGCTCGATCCCCATCGCCTACATCACCGGCATCATCACCCTGGTGCTGCTGGCCATCGGCGTGATGGTGTTCGCCGGCGGCGCCGGCGACTGGACCAAGCTGTCCAACATCAACGACCCGCTGCCGCAGGCGATGAAGGCGATCGTCGGCGAGAACAGCAACTGGCTGCACATGCTGGTCTGGCTCGGCCTGTTCGGTTTGATCGCCTCCTTCCACGGCATCATCCTGGGCTACTCGCGGCAGATCTACGCCCTGGCCCGCGAGGCCTACCTGCCGCGCTACTTCGCCAAGATCCACCCGCGCTTCCACACGCCGCACCGCGCCATCATCGCCGGCGGCGTGGTCGGCATCGCCGCCATCTTCAGCGACGAGTTGATCAAGATCGGCGGCCAAACGTTGACCGCCAACATCGTCACCATGTCGGTGTTCGGCGCCATCACCATGTACATCCTCAGCATGCTCAGCCTGTTCAAGCTGCGCCGCAGCGAGCCGGACATGGTGCGCCCCTTCCGCGCGCCGTTCTACCCCGTCTTCCCGGCCATCGCGCTGGCCGGCGCCGGCGTCTGCATGGCCACCATGATCTACTACAACCCGCTGATCTTCGGCGTGTTCACCGCCTTCATGGCCGGCGGCTACGCCTTCTTCCTGTCGACCCGCCGCAGCCGCCAGGAGCTGGCGCTGTACGACGCCGTTTGAACCCGCACCGACCCCACCTCCACCGAAAGGACCACATGATGATCGCAGCCTCCACCTTCCCGCTGAAACAGCGCGCCGCAGCGGTGCTGCTGGCCACCCTGGCGGCACTGTCCGGCGCCGCCAGCGCGGCCGATCCGGCCCCGGCCGCCGCCGCGCCCACGCCCGCCCTCGACTGGACCAACAGCGGCAACGTCTCGCTGGTGTCGGACTACCTGTTCCGTGGCGTCTCGCAAAGCCAGGGCAAGCCGACCGCCCAGGCCACCTTGGACTTCGTCCACGTCAGCGGCTTCTACCTGGGCCTGTTCGGCTCGGGCGTCTCGCACGCCGCCTACAACAACGGCGGCGGCGCCGAGATCGACGTCTACGGCGGCTACCGCCACACGCTCAACGACAGCAGCAACATCGACGCCGGCCTGGTCACCTACTGGTATCCCGGCGCGCACTACGCGGCCGGCGGCGAGGACATCAAGTACCACACCCAGGACGCCAAGCTGGGCGTCAACGTCGGCAGCTTCAACGCCTACGGCTGGGTCACCTTGAGCAAGCGCTGGTTCGGCTTCGCCGTCGATCCGTACAGCGGCAAGCTGGTCGACACGCGCGGCACCTTGTACGGCGAGGTCAACTGGAATCCGGAGCTGGCGCCGGGCCTGACGCTCAATCTGCACGCCGGCAAGCAGAACGTGCGCAACCTGGCCGCCTTCAACTACGTCGACGCCAAGGTCGGCGTGACCAAGACCTGGGACGGCTGGGCCGTGGCGGCGGCGGCGGTCTACAACAGCGGCGACGCCAGCAAGAACGGCACGCCGCTGTGGACCTTCTTCGACGCCGACGGCAGCGGCCGCAACGTGGTCAAGACGCGCCTGCAGGTGGTCGCGACGCGCAATTTTTAAGCGCGCGGACCAGTGGGATGCCGGCTCAACCCCGTAAGAAAAGGGGGCAGACCCCGTCCGGGGTCTGACCCCGACCGTAGCGGATCGGGGTGCGGGGTTGCAGCGGGCATCCCCCGCCAACCCGGTTTTATGAGAGACTCGAAAACAGAGCCGTGGCGCCACAGCCGACGGCCGGGAGGCAGCAACGATGAGCAGTTTCGCACATAGCGTGGGCAGCCGGACCTACCAGTTCCGCGACCTGAAGGATTTGATGGCCAAGGCCAGCCCGGCCCGTTCCGGCGACTACCTGGCCGGCCTGGCGGCGGCCAGCGCCGAGGAGCGCGTGGCGGCGCAGATGGCGCTGGCCGAGTTGCCGCTGACGGTGTTCCTCAACCAGCTGCTGGTGCCCTACGAGGACGACGAGGTGAGCCGCCTGATCATCGACGAGCACGACAAGGCGGCCTTCGCCCGCATCGCCCACCTCACCGTCGGCGACTTCCGCAACTGGCTGCTGGGCGACGCCGTCGACGAGCTGGTGCTGGCCGCCGTGGCGCCCGGCGTCACGCCGGAGATGGCGGCGGCGGTGTCGAAGATCATGCGCATCCAGGACCTGATCCTGGTGGCCAAGAAGTGCCGCGTGGTGACGCGCTTCCGCAACACCATCGGCCTGGCCGGCCGCATGTCGACCCGGCTGCAGCCGAACCACCCGACCGACGACGCCAGCGGCATCGCCGCCAGCGTGCTCGACGGCCTGTTGTACGGCAGCGGCGACGCCGTCATCGGCATCAACCCGGCCACCGACAACGTGCCGCAGGTGGTGCGCATCGTCAGCATGCTCGACGAGATCATCGCCCGCTACGGCATTCCCACCCAGTCCTGCGTGCTGACCCACGTCACCAACACCATCGCCGCCATCGAGCGCGGCGCGCCGGTCGACCTGGTGTTCCAGTCGATCGCCGGCACCGAGGCGGCCAACGCCAGCTTCGGCATCAACCTGGCGCTGCTAGCCGAGTCGCGCCAGGCCGCGCTGTCGCTGGGCCGCGGCACGGTGGGCGACAACGTGATGTACTTCGAGACGGGGCAGGGCAGCGCGCTGTCGGCCAACGCCCACCACGGCGTCGACCAGCAAACCTGCGAGGTGCGCGCCTACGCCGTGGCGCGCAAGTTCAAGCCGTTGCTGGTCAACTCGGTGGTCGGCTTCATCGGCCCCGAGTACCTGTACGACGGCAAGCAGATCATCCGCGCCGGCCTGGAGGACCACTTCTGCGCCAAGCTGCTCGGCCTGCCGATGGGCTGCGACGTCTGCTACACCAACCACGCCGAGGCCGACCAGAACGACATGGACATCCTGCTGACCCTGTTGGGCACGGCCGGCTGCACCTTCGTCATGGGCATCCCCGGCTCGGACGACATCATGCTCAACTACCAGACCACCTCCTTCCACGACGCCCTGTATGCGCGCCGCGTGCTGGGCCTGCAGCCGGCGCCGGAGTTCGCCGCCTGGCTCAAGGAGATGGAGATCTTCACCCGCGACGACTACGTCACGCTGGGCACGGCGCTGCCGCCGGCCTTCCACAACGCCCTGCTGCGGCTGGCCTGAGGAGGCGGACGGCATGAGCCAACACGACAAGGACAACACGGACCAGCAGAACCACCTGGACCGGCAGGGCCAGCAGAGCCAGCGGGAGCGCGCGGCGGCGCGCGACGAGGTGGTGACGGCCAACCCCTGGCAAGCGCTGCGCCGGTTCACGGCGGCGCGCATCGCGCTGGGGCGCAGCGGCGTGAGCCTGCCGACGGCGCCGCAGCTGGACTTCCAGCTGGCCCACGCGCGCGCGCGCGACGCGGTGCACCTGCCGCTCGACCACGCCGCGCTGGCCGCCGCGCTGACGGCCGCCTGCGGCCTGCCCTGCCTGGCGCTGCACAGCGCGGCGCAGAACCGCCACGTCTACCTGCAGCGGCCCGACCTGGGACGGCGCCTGGACGAGGCCTCGCGCCGCCTGCTGCAGGCGCACGGCAGGGCAGCAGGGCGGGATGGCGAGCAAGGACCGCGCGGCGAGCCAGGGCCCGGCCGGGACGATGCGGCGGCGGCGGCAGGGCGGCCATCGTCGGGCCAGCCGGTGGCCGAGGACCGGCGCAGCGGCGCGGCGGCGGCATCGGTTTCGGCCGGCGCCGGCTACGACCTCGCCTTCGTCATCGCCGACGGCCTGTCGGCGCTGGCCATCGAGCAGAACGCGCTGCCCTTCCTGCGCGTGATGCTGGCGCGGCTGGCCGCCGAGCAGTGGTCGCTGGCGCCGTTGGCGCTGGTCGACCAGGGCCGGGTGGCGGTGGGCGACGAGGTCGGCCAGCTGCTCGGCGCGCGCGCCGTGGTGGTGCTGGTGGGCGAGCGGCCCGGCCTCAGCTCGCCCGACAGCATGGGCCTGTACCTGACCTGGGCGCCGCAGGTGGGCCTGACCGACGCCAGCCGCAACTGCATCTCCAACGTGCGCCCGGCCGGCCTGCGCTACGAGGAGGCCGCCTACAAGCTGCACTACCTGCTCGAGCAGTCGCGCCTGCGCCAACTGTCCGGCGTGGCGCTGAAGGATGAAACGGGCGGCGCCGACGGCGCGCTCGCCGCGCCGCAGCGCAACTTCCTGCTCGACCTGGACTGAGCCCACCCCGCCCCCCAAATCGACCACGGCCGGGGTCCGACCCCGTACGGGGTCAGACCCCTTTCTTACGGGTTTAGGCCCGCGCCGGAAGAGCTTGCGCGCGCGCCCGACTGCCCGCACAATGCTAGGCCGCGCGCCGCGCGGCCCGTCCACCCCACCCGTATGAGAGAGCACCCATGAGCCGAACCGGCCGCCTGTTCCAGCTGATGGATGCGCTGCGCGGCTACCGCCGCCCGGTCACGGCGGCGCGCCTGGCCGAGCAGCTCGGCGTGTCCGAGCGCACCATCTACCGCGACATCCAAACCCTGGCCGGCATGGGCGCGCCGGTCGAGGGCGAGGCCGGCGTCGGCTACCTGCTCAAGAGCGGCTTCTTCCTGCCGCCGCTGATGTTCGGCGCCGACGAACTCGAGGCGCTGGTGCTGGGCGCGCGCTGGGTGCGCCGCCAGGGCGACGAGGCGCTGGCCCGGGCGGCCAGCAACGCGCTGGCCAAGATCGCCGCCGCCACCCCCAAGGCCTGCGCGACGACATGGCCGAGACCAGCCTGTGGGTGCCGCTCGGCCTGCTGCCCAGCGACGCCAGCGACCAGTTCGTCCGCCCCGTGCGCGAGGCGATCCGCCACCAGCACCGCCTGCGCATCGGCTACTGCGACGAGAACGGCAACGCCTCCGAGCGCTACGTCTGGCCGTTCGCGCTGGCCTTCCTGGAGGGCCGCCGTTTGCTCGCCGCCTGGTGCGAGTTGCGCGCCGCCAACCGCCACTTCCGCATCGACCGCATCGCCAGCGTCGAGTCGACCGGACACCGCTATCCGGCGCGCCGCCACGAGCTGCTCAAGGTCTGGCGCGTCGAGCAAAACATCGGCGAAGACTCCTGACAGAAACTGACAGCGGCGCGGCTTACGATGGACTCCTCACTGACCCACCGGAGTCCACAAAATGCGCCTATTCCACCACCCCGTTTCGTCCAACGCCCGCCGCGTGTTGATGACCGCCATCGCCCTCGACTTCCCGCTGGAGCTGAGCGAAGTCAACCTGATGAGCGAGGAGGACCGCCGCCGCCTGGTCGAACTGAACCCCAACAGCAAAATCCCGGTGCTGCAGGACGGCGACTTCCTGCTGTGGGAGTCCTGCGCCATCATGCAATACCTGGCCGACAAAACGCCGGGCCAGACCCTCTACCCGCAGGACTTGCGCACCCGCGCCGACATCAACCGCTGGATGTTCTGGGCCTGCCAGCACTTCTCGCCGGCGCTCAGCGTGCTGACCTGGGAACGCATCTGGAAGGGCATGGTCGGCGCCGGCCCGGCCGACCCGGTGGAATTGGCCCGTGGCGAGCAAGATATTGCCGAATATGCTACTGTTCTCGACGGACATCTTGCCCAGCGCCAATGGATCATCGGCGACAGCCTCAGCCTGGCCGATTTCGCCGTGGCGGCGCCGCTGATGTACCTGGAGCAGGCCAAGCTGCCGCTCGCCGAGTACGCCAACATCATGGCCTGGTTCGGCCGCGTGCAGCAGCTCGATGCCTGGAAGAAGACCATCCCGGTCTGGTAAGCAGTCATTTTCGCCTGTGTTAGTTGGCGCACAGAAGGCGGCGCGCAAAGTTCGTATAGTGGGGTTGTCTCTTTCAGGAGATCCCTAGTTTTGGACTTTGCCCGCCCCCAGCGGGCTTTTTTTTTGCCCGTCCCGCGCGCCTCGATTCGACAACCGATGGAGATAGTATGCAAGACGCAACATCAACCGTGACGACGGCGGCGCCCGCCGTGGCCCGGCCGCCCGCCGCTCAACCCGCCGATCGCCCCGCCGGCCAACCCGCCTATCAGCGCTTCCTGCGCATGTGGCACTGCGCGCCGCTGGACGAGCCGGAACCGCCGCCGCAGCGCGCCGCCGTACCGACCCTGCAGCAGCAGGAGGAGGCCGCCGACGGCGGTCTCGGCCGGGCGCGAACGCGCGCCTGCGCCGCCGCCCGGCGCTTCGCCCGTCTGCTCGGCAACATCTCCGCCTCGCCCCGTTTCGCCTGATTCCGCCTCCCCGCTTCTCACCTCATCGTCCGCCCCGCTTTTCCGTTCCTCCCGCCATTGCTACCGCGTCGCCCCGTCCCCCAGTGTGACAATTCGCGTATATTCGCGCGGGCCGTTCGCGTATATTTATTTCCGAATTGAATGATTGCCGCTTGTGTATGACGACTTCGTCCGCGCCACCGGCCCTGTTCGCCTTCCCTGTCCCGCCACTTCTAGCCCGGAATCCACCACCATGAGCAACGACGTCTCCTTCTACCTGAACGGCAAGCTGGTCCAACTGCACAACCCCTCGCCCGATCTGCTGCTGATCGACTATTTGCGCTCGCCCGAGGTGGCGCTGGCCGGGCCGAAGAAGCCCTGCGGCCAGGGCGGCTGCGGCGGCTGCACGGTGATCCTGTCGCACTGGGACGGCGAGCAGCCGCAGCACCGCGCCATCAACTCCTGCCTGCGGCCGGTGTGCGCGCTGGGCGGCCAGGTGGTCACCACGGTCGAGGGCACGGGCGCCGTGCGCAAGCCGAATCCCGAGTTCCTGCTGCACGCCGCCACCGCCTCGCGCGGCGGCGCGGCCATTGGCCTGGCGCCGGCGCCGGCGCTGGCCGAGGCGCAGCAGCAGGCGCAGGACAAGCGCGCCCAGGTGGCCGAGGCGGTGGCGCTGGCGCGCGACCTGCCGCAGAGCGGCGCCAGCCTGCAGCTGCGCGCCGTGGCCGAGCACCCGTCCGAGGTCGAGCACGCCGGCATGAACCCGGTGGCGCACCGGCTGGCGCTCAACAACGGCAGCCAGTGCGGCTACTGCAGCGTGGGCTTCGTGATGAACATGTCCGAGTTCATCGTCAACCATCCGCAGGCCACCAAGAAGGAGATCGAGGACAGCTTCGACGGCAACATCTGCCGCTGCACCGGCTACCGCGCCATCCTCACCGGCATGAAGACCTTCGCCTCCGACTGGACCGCCGAGGACGAGAAGCACCGCATGAAATGCCTGGAGGACGACGGCTGCGCCGCCCAGCTGCCGGCCAACGTGGCGATCCCCTTCCCGCCACGGGCGCGCGGCCCGGCCCAGCCGGTCAGCGCCCACGGCGGCGGGCAGAGCTGGCGCACCCCGCTCACGCTCGACGAGTTGGCCCAGCTGATGCACGGCGCGCGCGGCAGCCGCCTGCGCCTGGTGCACGGCAACACCTCGTTCGGCATCTACAAGGACGAGTTCGCGCCGACCAGGCTGTTCGCCGACATCCGCCTGATCGCCGAGCTGAACGAGGCCAGCCGCGTCGAGGGCGGCGAGCTGCGCGTCGCCGCCGGCATCGACTACAACGCCCTGATCGCCGTGCTGGGCGCGCAGATGAAGCTGCACTGCTGCGACGAGACCAGCAGCCTGGCCGCCGTCCAGTTCATGGCGCGCCGCACCGCCGGGCGCATCGTGCGCAACGCCGCCTCGCTGGGCGGCAACACCATGCTGGTGCTGGCCCACATGGCCGCCGGCAGCGGCGAACCCTTCCCGTCCGACGCGTTGACGGCGCTGGCGGCCACCGGCGCGCGGGTGGAATACCTGCACCTCGACGGCGCCGGCCATTTCCACCAGCACGTGCACAGCGTGGCCGAACTGGTGCAGCGCGTGCTCGACCATCCGGCGCTGCTCGACGAGATCGTGCTGCGCGCCTTCCTGCTGGCGCTGCCGGCCGAGAACCAGGTGGTGCTGGCGCAGAAGGTGGCGCTGCGCGAGGTCAACGCGCACAGCATCGTCAACGCCTGCACCGCGCTGACCTTCGGCGACGGCGCCAGCGTCGACCAGGCCGCGCTGGTGTTCGGCGGCATCGCGCCGTATCCGTGGCACGCTAGCGCCACCGAGGCCGCGCTGCGCGGCCAAACCCTGGCGCTGGACCAGCTGCCGGCGCTGTCGGCCGTGCTGGAACAGGAGGTGCGCGCCGAGCTGCAGTTGTGGGCGGCGCGCATGCACGGCCTGCCCAGCGAGGGCTTCACCGACGAGTACCGCGTCCAGCTGGCGCTGGCCTTCTTCTACAAGGCGGTGGTCAACGCGCTGCCGCAGCGCGGCGTCGAGGTGCCGCCGCAGATCGCCTCCAGCGGCGAGATCACCTGGGGCAAATGGCCGGTCAGCGACGGCCGCCAGCACTACGCCACGCAGGACTTCAAGCGCCCGGTGGCGCAGCCCTACATCAAGATCACCGCGATGTACCAGGCCTCCGGCCAGCTGCACTACACGCAGGAGCTGGCGGCGCCGCCGCGCACCCTCAACGCCGCCTTCGTGCAGAGCAAGCGGGCGCTGGGCAACTACCACTTCGCCGTGCCGGGCCAGGCCGGCGCCGCCACCCTGGCCGAGCTGCGCGAGCACCTGGGCCGGCACGACGCCAACTTCGTCGACCTGATCACCCACCACAACATCAAGAACGGCGGCATCAACCTGCAGGGCATGGGCATGGACCAGCCGCTGTTGGCCGAGCAGATGGTCAGCTACGTCGGCCAAGCCATCGCGCTGGTGCTGGCCGACACCGAGCAGCAGGCCGCCGCCCTGGCCGAGTACGTGACGGCGCACTGCGTCGGCTACACCGACGTCGACTGGCCGGCGCCGTGGAACCGCCCGGTCACCACGCTGGAGGACGCCATCCGCATCGGCAGCGTGTTCCCCGACTCGCCCAAGTCGGCCAGCTACGTTTCGCACATCTGGAAGATCACCCGGCCCGGCAGCAACTTCGACTGGACCAGCGCCAAGCAGCCGCTCGACCGCGACATCGTGGTGCGCGACACGGCCATCGGCGGCGCCGGCTGCCTGGTGGTGGAGAGCTCGCAGCTCAACGGCGGCCAGGTGCACTTCTACATGGAGACCCAGGCGGTGATCGCCGAGCCGGGCGACCAGGGCCGCATCACCATCCGCCCCTCGACGCAGAGCCCGATGGAGATGCACCAGACCACGGCGATGGCGCTGGGCGTGGCCTACCACCAGGTCGACGTCAAGGTGGTCTCGGTCGGCGGCGCCTTCGGCGGCAAGACCGAGCCGACCCGCTTCGTGGTCGGCCCGGCGGCGGTGGCGGCCAAGGCGGTCAAGCGGCCGGTGCGCCTGGCCATGCCGCGCGACCAGGACACCGGCATGATCGGCAAGCGCCACGCCTTCTACGGCCAGTACCAGATCGCCGTCGACCAGGGGCCTGCAGAACCCGGCCGACAAGGGCATCATCCGTGGCTTCCAGACCAAAATGTGGGGCGACGGCGGCGCCTTCTACGACTGCTCCTTCATCGTCTCGAACTGCATCCAGCTGCGCGCCGACAACGCCTACCGCGTCGCCAACTTCGAGAACCAGATCGACGTCTGCCGCACCAACACCGCGCCCAGCACCGCCTTCCGCGCCTTCGGCGACGTGCAGGGCAAGAACATCATCGAGAACGCGGTGGACGACGCCGCCTTCGCCCTCGGCATGTCGGCCGAGGAGATGCGCGAGAAGAACCTGTACGAGCGCGGCGACGTCACGCCCTTCGGCCAGGCGCTGTCCTACTGCTACATGCGGCAGGTGTGGGACTACCTGAAGGAGGTCTGCAAGTACGAGGAGAAGAAGGCGGCGGTGGAGGAGTTCAACCGCAACAACACCTGGCGCAAGCGCGGCCTGGCGCTGGTGCCGGTCAAGTACGGCTCCGGCTACAACTGGCAGCAGCTCGAGCAGGCCGCCGCCATCGTGGTGGTCAACCAGGCCGACGGCACGCTGGTGATCCACCAGGGCGGCGTCGAGATGGGGCAGGCTGGCGACCCAGGTGCTGCAGGTGGCGGCGTATGTGATGGGCATCCCGATGGACCTGATCCACGTCGAGGGGCCGCGCACCAGCATCACGCCCAACCCGACCAGCAGCGGCGCCTCCACCGGCACGCCGTACAACTGCGAGGCGGTCAAGCAGACCTGCCAGGGCCTGCGCGGCCGGCTGTTGGAGTTCGCCTACCAGCAGCGCAACGACAACGGCAACCAGTGGTGCGTCGACCAGGGCATCGATTTCTGGAACCACGGCGAGCAGGGCTGGGCGGCCACCGTCACCAACGCCCAGGGCCGCACGGCGCTGATCTGGCAGAACCTGATCCAGCTGGCCTACGCCAAGCGGGTCAACCTGATCGCCAGCTTCACCGCCAAGATCCGTGGCGGCGGCGTGCAGATCCCCTGCATGACCTTCAAGCCGCAGGACCAGCAGCCCAACCCCTACGGCATCGAGCGCGACGCCACGGCGGTGCTGGGCGGCGGGGTCGACTCCTTCGTCGGCTTCACCTATTCGGCGGCCTGCTCGGTGAGCGAGGTCGACGTGCTGACCGGCGAGGTGAAGATCATCAGCTCGGACATCGTCTACGACATCGGCTGGAGCCTGAACCCGGCGATCGACGTCGGCCAGGTCGAGGGCGCCTTCGTGCAGGGCGTCGGCTATCTGCTCACCGAGAAGCTGGTGTTCGAGCAGGAGGGCGAGGAACAGGGCCGGCTCAACACCACCAACACCTGGCGCTACAAGGTGCCGGCCACCACCTGCATCCCGCTGGAGATGAACGTCCACCTGTTCCCGCGCAACGCCAAGTCGGTGGCCGGCATTCCGGACGACCCGCACGACATCTTCTCGTCCAAGGAGGTGGGCGAGCCGCCGCTGGTGTTGGCCAACAGCGTGTTCTTCGCGGTCAAGGCGGCGGTGCGCGCCTCGCGGCTGGAGCGCGGCCTGGACGGCCTGTTCCGCCTCGACGCGCCGGCCACGGTGCAGGAGGTGCGCCGCGCCTGCGAGGTGGCCACGGCCGATCTGAAGTAGGTTCTTGCCAAGGCGCCGGGGACGCGGCTAAAGGGTCAGACCCTAGGGTCTGACCCTGAGTCGGCGCCGCTCGATGGTGTGGACTACAGCATCAGCACGGCGAACAGCGACTTCACCTCTTCGGCCGATTCGGCCATGATCTCGTGCAGCGTGCCCTCGCCGACCACGAAGTCGATGGTGCGCGCCGCCTGCGGCGTGGTGGCGCCGGGCCGCTCGTGCAGCGGCGACGGGATCGGCGCCAGGTCGTTGGCCAGCAGCAGGGTGTCGCCCAGCGTCTCGGGCGGCAGCGCGCGCATGCCGTGCCACAGCGCCTCGACCGAGGCCTGCACCGCCTCGGGGATGACCAGTTTGGCGAACACGCCACGGCCGATGGCCACCTCGCCGTGCTCGACCCAATCCTCCGGCTCGCCGTCCATGATGCCCGGGTAGGCGCCGGCCTGCGACAGCATGTAGAAGCCGGCCACCTCGTGGACGATGCCGGCGAACAGCGCCGTGTCCGGGTCGACCCGGGTGACGCGGCGGGCGATCACCTGGGCCAGCGCGGCGACGTGGGCGGTGTGCTGCCACAACTGGGTCGCCTTGGCCTGCAGGGCCGGGTCGGTGATCTGGCTGCCGATCTGCCGCACGATCAGCGCCGCCACCAGCGACTGCAGGGTGCGCACGCCGAGGCGCTGCACGGCCGAACGCACGTTGGTGATCTCGTTGCCGGAACGGTTGTAGGCGACCGAGTTGGCGATCGCCACGGCGCGCGCCGACAGCAGCGGGTCGGCCTGGATCAGCTTGACGGCGGCCTCGCTGTGGCAGTCGGGGTCGTTCAACGCCTGTTGCAGTTTGATGGAGGCGCTCACGTTGCTGGGGAACGTCAGTTCTCCCCGGCTCGCTTGAGCGGCGATGTGTTGAAAGGCGGCTAGTCTGTCCATTGAAAAAATTATACTCGCAATATTGCCGTGCAGAATTTTTTTAAATGTTGCTTTATACATTGGACGTCCCGAGGGGCGCGCCGGCCTTACCCGCAGAAAAAGGGGTCAGACCCCGTACGGGGTCTGACCCCGTGGCGCATCGGGTTGCGGGGTAAAAACCTGGCTAGCTCAGGCCTCGCGGAAGATGGCGTCGCAGCCGTCCTGGGTGCCGTCGGTGTCCTCCAGTTCGTCGACCAGGCCGAGGTCGAACAGCTCCTCGATCGCGTTGATGTAGCTGTTGGGCTTGGTCGCGCCGATCAGGCGGTAGATCTGGCCGTCCTCGTTGCGGATGCCGATCAGCAGTTTTTCCTGGCGCACGATGTCCGGGGTGCTGACGTTGAGCAACAGGTTGCCGATGATGTGTTTGTCGAATTTCGCGGGCGTCATGCCCTCGAGCAGAGTCGTTTTCAAATGATTTCCTTGGTTGTGTCGAGAATGGGTGGCGGGCCGCCGGCCGATATCACCTGTTTGAGTCCGGCCAGGGTGTGTTCCAGGGCGGCGAAGTCGTCTTCGCTGTAGTGGGCGAACACCTGGCTGCCCATCGCTATCACCTGCGGAAACACTTCCCGGAAGGTCTGTTCGCCGGCGGCGGTGAGGCGGATGAAGTAGGAGCGCTTGTCGTCGACGCTGCGCTCGCGCTCCACCAGCCCCTTGTGCTCCAGCCGGTCGATCACGCCGGTCAGCGTGCCCTTGGTGATCAGGGTCTTGTCGCCCAGCTCCTTGTACGTCATGCCGGCCGTGTTGCCCAGCGTGGCGATGATGTCGAACTGGGCGTGCGTCAGGCCGCAACGACGCACGTGTTCGCCCGACAGGCGCTCAAAACCCTGTATGCATTCGGCCAACAGCCGGATACTTTTCAAATATCGTTCACCCATAGGCATGATTATAGCCGTCCGGCCGCCAGCCGCCGGATGGTTCGCCATTTTCGCCACGGCCGGGTACTATATGCCGTGCGCCAATTAGTTGGCAGTTTATCTATCCGCTGCGAGATCCCCTTTTCATGCCCCACCACCTACGCGGTATTGCCGCTCTGCTCGTCGTCACTCTCGTTTGGGGCACCACCTTTCCCGCCATGAAGGACATGACCGGCAGCCTGTCGGCCAACTGGATCGTGCTGGTGCGCTTCGCCCTGGCCAGCCTGCTGCTGTCGCCCTTCCTGTGGCGCGCCCGCCGCGCCGACCTGGTGCAGGGCGCGCTGGTCGGCGTAGTGCTGTTCGTCTGCTACGTCTGCCAGATCGAGGG
The DNA here is from genome assembly GCF_029834475.1 of Rugamonas sp. DEMB1. Taxonomy (GTDB): domain Bacteria; phylum Pseudomonadota; class Gammaproteobacteria; order Burkholderiales; family Burkholderiaceae_D; genus Rugamonas; species Rugamonas rubra. The sequence continues at coordinate 76,474 of NZ_CP122407.1, forward strand.
CTTGGCGCTGACCAGTTCCAACCGCAACGCCTTCGTCACCGGACTCAACGTGCTGGTGGTGCCGCTGCTGGGCGTGCTGGCCGGCCGCGCGCCGGAGCGCCGCATCGTCGTCGCCCTGCTGCTGGCGCTGGCCGGCCTGTTCGCGCTGTGCTGGGACGGCGGCCTGAGCTGGGGGCGCGGCGACACCCTGGCGCTGGTGGCGGCGCTGTGCTTCGGCGTCTACGTCAAGATGATGGAGGGCGCCACCCGCAAGGTCGACAAGCTGATGACCTTGACGGCGGCGCAGATCGTCACCGTGGCGCTGTGCGCGGCGCTGTGGCTGGCCGTCAAGGAGGTGCCGGACGGCGCCGCCGCCGCCCACTACTGGGCCGGCGTGGCCGAGGCGCTGCGCCAGTACTCGACCAACCTGGTCTACCTGGGCGTGGTGGCCACCGCCGCCATCATCTCGCTGCAGACCTGGGGCCAGAGCCACAGCACGGCCAACGAGGCGGCCGTGATCTACGCCTTCGAGCCGGGCTGCGCCGCCATCTTCGCCTACTTCTGGCTCAACGAGACGCTGGCCTGGACCGGCCTGCTGGGCGCCGCCCTGTTGATCTCCGGTATGATAGTGAGCCAGTGGAGCACCGAGCGCCCGTCCGCCGCGCTGGCGCCGGAATGAGGCCGCGCGCCGCCGCAGTGGCTCTCCCAACGACAACCATGCCCCCAGTCCCACGCCCGACCGATGTCCTTCGCTAATCTTTCCCGCCTCGCCCAAGAGCGGCCGCTGCGCATGCTGTTGGTCAACGCCGGCGAGGCCGACGCCCTGACCTGGGCCGGCCTGGTGCAGCCGCTGCGCCGCGCCGCCGCCATCCTCGGCCCGGACCTGTTGCGGCTCGACGTGCGCACGCCGGCCGAGGCGCTGCTGGGCCAGCCCGGCTGGCACCTGGCCCTGCTGGTGGCCGACGAGACGCAGGCGGCGCCGCCGCCCGAGCTGTGCCGCGCCGTCATCGAGCGCTGCCGCTCGGCGCAGTTCTGGGGCGGCGTCGGCGCCGCCGTGCTGTGGCTGGCCGACGCCGGCGTGATGGGCGGCGTGCGCGTCGCCCTGCCGTGGGCGCTGTACGCCGACACCGAGGAGATCAGCGACCGCGCCATCCTCACCCCCCACCTGTTCGAGATCGACGGCCGCCACCTGAGCTGCTGCGGCGGCGCCGCCAGCATCGACTTCGCGCTGACCCTGGTCGAGTGTCTGTTCGGCGCCACGGTGCAGGCCAACATCAAGGAGGCCCTGTGCGTCGAGCGCGTGCGCGGCCACGAGGAGCGCCAGCGGGTCGCCCTGCAGGCCCGCTTCGGCGCGCTGCAACCCAAGCTGTCCGAGGCCGTCACGCTGATGGAGGCCAACATCGAGGAGCCGCTGTCGACCGACGACATCGCCAACCTGGTCGGCCTGTCGCGCCGCCAGCTCGAGCGCCTGTTCAAGCAATACCTGGGCAGCCTGCCGTCGCGCTACTACCTGGAGCTGCGCCTGCAACGGGCGCGCCAGTTGCTGCTCGACACCAACAATTCCATCGTGCAAGTGGGGCTGATGTGTGGCTTCTCGTCCGGCTCGCACTTCTCCACCGCCTTCGGCGCGCTGTTCGGCAACACCCCGCGCGAAGAACGCCAGCGCAAGCTGATGCCGCCGGCCGCCTGACCCGACCCGACCCGACCCGGCCCAGCCCCGGCTTGGCGGCGGCGCCGGCGCCGGCCCGGCGTGGCCGAAGCGGCAAGCTTGCCCGCCGGTCAAAAATGAAAATCCTTGTCGCAGTTAGAAAAGAGTTTTAGCATCCCGCTTTTTATAATGTGTACACCAGTCGGCTGTTGCGCCGCCACCGTACCTAACTTGATCGGAAATGCCATGAATGCCAAGCTTGATTCGACCGTGACCACACGTCCCGTGACCCGTCAGACCTTCGACGAGGTGCTGGTGCCGACCTACGCGCCGGCCGCCATGGTGCCGGTGCGCGCCGCCGGCCTGGACCTGTGGGACCAGAACGGCAAGCACTACCTCGACTTCACCTCGGGCATCGCGGTCACCGCGCTGGGTCATTGCAATCCGCTGGTGGTCGAGGCGCTGACCAAGCAGGCCAACACGCTGTGGCATCTGGGCAACGGTTACACCAACGAGCCGGTGCTGCGCCTGGCCTGCGCGCTGACCGAGGCGACCTTCGCCGACCGCGCCTTCTTCTGCAACTCCGGCGCCGAAGCCAACGAGGCCGCCCTCAAGCTGGCGCGCAAGCACGCCCACACCAAGTTCGGCGCGCACAAGTCGCGCATCGTCTCCTGCTTCCACTCCTTCCACGGCCGCACCCTGTTCACCGTGTCGGTCGGCGGCCAGTCCAAGTACACCGAGGGCTTCGAGCCGCTGCCACCGTCGATCGACCACATTCCGTACAACGACATCGAAGCGGCCCGTTCGGCCATCGGCGACGACGTTTGCGCCGTGGTGGTCGAGCCTATCCAGGGCGAGGGCGGCGTGGTGCCGGGCGACGTCGCCTTCCTGAAGGAACTGCGCGCGCTGTGCGACAAGACCGGCGCCGTGCTGATCTTCGACGAAGTCCAATCCGGCATGGGCCGCACCGGCGAGCTGTTCGCCTACATGGGCTGCGGCGTCACGCCGGACGTGCTGACCGCCGCCAAGGCGCTGGGCAACGGCTACCCGATCGGCGCCATGCTGACCACCGAGGAACTGGCCAAGACCCTGTCGGTCGGCACCCACGGCACCACCTACGGCGGCAACCCGCTGGCCGCCACGGTGGCGCTGACCGTGCTCGACACGATCAACCAGCCGGCCTTCCTGGCCCGCGTCAAGGAAGCCAGCGCCAAGCTGGTGGCCACGCTGAACCAGATCGTCGCCGACTACCCGCAGGTGTTCACCCTGGTGCGCGGCCAAGGCCTGCTGCTCGGCATGGTGGTGGCGGAGGCCTTCAAGGGCCGCTCGAAGGACATCCAGAAGGCCGCCGAGGCGCAGGGCCTGATGGTGCTGATCGCCGGCACCGAGGTGCTGCGTCTGGCGCCGGCGCTGATCGTCTCCGACGCGCAGATCGCCGAGTTCGACGGCCTGATGCGCGCCGCCCTCGACGGCCTGACCAAGGCCGCCTGAGAGGCCGGCTGAGAAGCCGTTTGACACCGCCCGCGCCGCCTGGTCGGCGCGGGCCATCCGCCCCGCCGCGTTCGCGGCGGGGCGGCATTTGCTATTGATCGCATTGAAGGAGCTCACATGTACGTTGTCCGTCCGGTAGAACTAGCGGATATTGCTGCCCTCGAAGCGCTGGCCGCAGTGACCATGCCGGGTGTCCACACCTTGCCCAAGACGCGCGACAAGATCGCCGAGGCGGTCGAGCGTTCGCTGGCCTCGTTCGCCGCGCATGTCGACATCCCGAGCGAGGAATCGTACCTGTTCGTGCTCGAATCGCTGGACAGCGGCGGCAGCGGCAGCATCGTCGGCACCGCCGCGATCTACGCCTCGGCCGGCTCGAACGGCACCTATTTCTCCTTCCGCAACGACGTCATCCAGCAGGTCTCGCGCGACCTCAACATCAGCCACAGCGTGCACGCGCTGACCCTGTGCTCCGAGCTGACGGCCTGCTCGCAACTGTCCAGCTTCTACGTCGCCGAGCAGGAGCAGGCCGGCCCCGAGGCGGCGCTGCTGTCGCGCGCCCGTTTGCTGTACGCCGTGCTGGCGCCGCAGCGCTTCGGCGACCGCTTCTTCGTGCCGCTGGCCGGCATCACCGACGCCGCCGGCGGTTCGCCGTTCTGGGACGCGCTGGGCCGCAAATTCTTCCAAATGGACTTCCTCGACGCCGAGCGCGTCATCGGCGGCGCGCGCAACCGCACGCTGATCGTCGAGCTGATGCCGCACTACCCGGTCTACGTGCCGCTGCTGCCGGGCGACGCCCAGGCGGCCATGGGCCAGATCCACCCGTCCGGCGAACTGGCCTTCAACCTGCTGACGGCCGAGGGCTTCGAGGCCGACGACTATATCGACATCTTCGACGGCGGCCCCATCCTGCAGGCCAACAAGAACGCGCTGCGCACCTTCAACGGCGCCATGCAGCGCCGCGTCGAGACGGCGGCGCCCGAGCGCACCGCCGTGCCGCGGGTGAGCTACGCCATCGCCGTCGCCTCGGAGCAGAACTTCCGCGCCGTGGTGGCCGAGTGCGCCCCGGTCGAGGCCGGCGTCGGCGTCAGCCTGTCGAAGGATGTGCAGGAGGCGCTGCAGGTCGCCGAGGGCGACACCGTCATCTGCGTGCGCCTGTGACGGCGCGCGCGCGAACTTTTACTCAAGTGGGAACCCTATGCTAGTTGTACGCGCAATTAAGGCCGATGACCTGGACGCCCTGTACGTGATGGCCAGCCAGGTCGGCAGTGGCATGACCACCCTCAAGCCGGACATGAAGATGCTGGGCGACCGCGTCGCCGTCGCCGTCGCCTCCTTCGCCGAGACCATCCCGCCGGCCAAGCGCGACTACATGTTCGTCATGGAGGACACCGACAGCGGCCGCCTGGCCGGCGTCTGCGCCATCAAGGGCGCGGTCGGGCTGGAGGAGCCGTTCTACAACTACCGCATCGGCACCCTGGTCCACTCCAGCCGCGAGCTCGACGTGTTCACCCGCATGGAAACGCTGTACCTGTCGAACGACCTGACCGGCAGCACCGAGCTGTGCTCGCTGTTCCTGCACCCCGACTACCGGATCGGCAACAACGGCAAGCTGCTGTCGAAATGCCGCTTCCTGTTCATCGCCCAGTTCCCCCACCTGTTCACCGAGAAGCTGATCGCCGAGATGCGCGGCTTCCAGGAGGCCGACGGCCGCTCGCCCTTCTACGAGGGGCCTGGGCCGGCACTTCTTCAAGATGGACTTCAACCACGTCGACGACCTGACCGCGCTGGGCAAGAAGTCCTTCATCGCCGAGCTGATGCCGCGCCAGCCGCTGTACGTGGCCTACCTGCCGGACGAGGCGCAGGAGGTGATCGGCAAGGTCCACGTGTCGACCGCGCCGGCCCGCCGCCTGCTCGAGCAGGAGGGCATGCACTTCGAGGGCTACGTCGACATCTTCGACGCCGGCCCGGTGCTGCAGGCCCGCGTCTCCGAGCTGCGCGCCATGCGCGACAGCGAGCTGTCGCAGATCGGCGTGGCCGGCGAGGTCGAATCGGCCTGCGCCAGCGAGATCGGCGCCGAGCCGACGCTGGTCTCCAACACCGACCTGCAAGATTTCCGCATGATCCTGTCGCCGACCGTGCCGCTGCACGGCGCGCTGGCCCTGTCCGAGGCCGAACAGGAGTTGCTGCATTGCCATCCGGGCGACACCGTGCGCACCCTGCCACTCAATTTGAGGAAGAATCCCCATGTCTGAACACGCTCTGAGTAACTTCATCAACGGCCAATGGCTGGCGGGTAGCGGCGCCGAACTGGTCACCATCGATCCGGCCAACGGCCGCCAGACCTGGGCCAGCCGCGCCTCCACGGCGGCCGATGTGGCGCGCGCCAGCGCCGCCGCGCGCGCCGCCTTCGAGGGCTGGGCCATGACGCCGCTGGACGAGCGCATCGCCGTCTGCACGCGCTTCCGCGACCTGCTCAAGCAGCACGCCGAGGAGCTGGCGTTGCTGATCTCCGAGGAGGTCGGCAAGCCCTTGTGGGAGTCGCGCACCGAAGTGGCCACCATGGCCAACAAGGTCGACATCTCGGTGCAGGCCTACGCCGCCCGCACCGGCGAGAGCCACAACAAGGTGGCCGACGGCGAGGCCGTGCTGCGCCACCGTCCGCACGGCGTGTTCGGCGTGTTCGGCCCGTACAACTTCCCCGGCCACCTGCCCAACGGCCATATCGTGCCGGCCCTGATCGCCGGTAACACCATCGTCTTCAAACCGAGCGAGTACGCGCCGCGCAGCGCCGTCAAAACGGTGCAGCTGTGGCAGCAGGCCGGCCTGCCGGCCGGCGTGCTCAACCTGGTCAACGGCGGCCGCGACACCGGCGTCGCGCTGGGCCAGGACGCCGAGCTGGACGGCGTGCTGTTCACCGGCAGCTGCCAGACCGGCAGCGCGCTGCACAAGCAGTTCGGCGGCCAGCCGGGCAAGATGCTGGCGCTGGAAATGGGCGGCAACAACCCGCTGGTGGTGTGGGACGTCAAGGACGTCGACGCCGCCGTCTTCATGGCGGTCTCCTCGGCCTTCATCTCGGCCGGCCAGCGCTGCACCTGCGCGCGCCGCCTGATCGTGCAGGACACGCCTGAGGCGGCCGCCTTCATCGCCCGCCTGGTCGACGTGGCCGGCCGCCTGACCATCGGCCCGGCCGACGCCGAACCGGCGCCGTTCATGGGCCTCGTGGTGTCGGCCGCCGTGGCCCAGCGCCTGCTGCAGGCGCAGGCCGACCTGGTCGCCAAGGGCGGCAAGAACCTGCTGCAGATGCGCCAGCTGGTGGCCGACACCGGCTTCGTCTCGGCCGGCATCGTCGACGTCACCGGCGTCCAGGGCATTGCCGACGAGGAGTGGTTCGGCCCCTTGCTGCAGATCGTCCGCGTGGCCGATTTCGACGCCGCCATCAAGGCCGCCAACGCCACCGAGTTCGGCCTGGCCGCCGCGCTGATCTCGACCGACGCGGCGCTGTGGCAGACCTTCCAGCTGCGCGCCCGCGCCGGCATCGTCAACTGGAACCGGCCGACCACGGGCGCGGCCAGCAGCGCGCCGTTCGGCGGCGTCGGCAAGTCCGGCAACCACCGGCCGAGCGCCTACTACGCGGCCGACTACTGCGCCTACCCGGTCGCCTCGATCGAGAACAGCGCGCTGGAAATGCCGGCCAAGCTCTCGCCCGGCATGAACTTCTAAGACAGGAAAACCGCACCATGCGCAACGCACGCGAATTCAACTTCGACGGCCTGGTTGGCCCCTCGCACAACTACGCCGGCCTCTCGTTCGGCAACGTCGCCTCGTTCAGCAACGTCAAGAGCGCCTCGAATCCGAAACTGGCGGCCCTGCAGGGCCTGGCCAAGATGCGCGCGCTGGCCGCGCGCGGCTTCGCCCAGGCGCTGCTGCCGCCGCAGGACCGGCCGAATTTCCGTCTGTTGCGCAGCGTCGGTTTCAGCGGCAGCGACGCCGAGGTGCTGGCGCAGGCCTGGAAGGCCTCGCCGGTGATCCTGGCCTGCGCCTGGTCGGCCTCGCCGATGTGGACCGCCAACGCCGCCACCGTCAGCCCCTCGGCCGACAGTGGCGACGGCCGCGCCCACTTCACCCCGGCCAACTTGAACAACAAGCTGCACCGCGCCTTCGAGCACGCCCAGTCGGCGCGCAGCCTGCGCGCCATCTTCCACGACGAGCGCCACTTCGCCGTGCACGACGCGCTGCCCGGCACGCCGGCCTTCGGCGACGAAGGCGCCGCCAACCACACCCGCCTGTGCGCCAGCCACGGCGCCGCCGCCGTCGAGATGTTTGTCTACGGCCGCGTCGAGTTCGACGCCAGCGCGCCGGCGCCCAAGCGCTACCCGGCGCGGCAGACGCTGGAGGCCTCGCAGGCCGTGGCCCGCCTGCACGGCCTGGCCGATGAACGCACCGTCTACATCCAACAAAACCCGGACGTGATCGACCAGGGCGTGTTCCACAACGACGTCATCGCGGTCGGCAACGGCAACGTGCTGTTCTACCACGAGCAGGCCTTCGCCGACGAGGCGGGCGGCCTGGCCAAGCTGCGCGGCGCCATGGCCGGCGTCGGCGCCGAGCTGGAGGCGATCCGCGTTGATACCAAAATGGTATCGGTGGCCGACGCCGTCGCCAGCTATTTGTTCAACAGCCAGCTGCTGTCCAAGGCGGACGGCAAGATGGCCCTGGTGATCCCGCAGGAATGCCAGGAGAACGCCGCCGTGGCCGGCTACCTGCAAGGCCTGGTGGCCAGCGGCGGCGCGGTCGACGAGTTGATCCACTTCGACCTGCGGCAGAGCATGCGCAACGGCGGCGGACCGGCCTGCCTGCGCCTGCGCGTGGCGTTGAACGACGCCGAGGCGGCCGCCATGCACCAGGGCGTGGTGATGACCGAGGCGCTGTACCATACGCTGGTGGCCTGGGTCGAGAAGCACTACCGCGACCGGCTCGAGCCGCAGGCACCTGGCCGATCCGGCGCTGGCGCTGGAGGTGCACGCCGCGCTCGAGGAATTGAGCCGCATCCTCGGCCTGCCCGGTTTGTACGATTTGTAATCGCTAGGCATATGCACGAACATGCACGAATTGTAGAATCACGCATCGTCCCCACATGGGGGCTTAGAATTTAACGGGGTAGGGCCAACCCCTGCCTTTTTATCGAGTCGACGCCGCCCAGCCACAAGCGAGGCGGCGCGGACGGAATACACACAACGTATTGGAGAATTCACGATGAAACAAATGCCACACGATCTGCGCACGCAAACGCTCGATTTGGTCAACGCCAGCAAACCCGCCGCCGACAGCGGCCAGGTGGCCGCCTTGATCAGCGCCTGGCTCGGTTCCCTGGACGAGGACGACCTGGCCGGCATCGCGCCCGACAGCCTGGCGCCGGTCCTGTGGCAGGGCTTCACCCAGGCGGCGCGCCGCACGGGTGGCGGCTGCCAGATCGCCAAGCTGCGCTACGCGGACGGTCGCGGCGGCATGGCCACGGCACTGTTGATTCTGAATGACGATATGCCCTACCTGGTCGATTCGATCGTGATGACCATGCGCAAGCAGCGCGTGGCCGTCAGCGGGGTGCTCAATTCCGTGCTGGCCGTGCGCCGCGCCGACGACGGCAGCGCCGTCGCGGTCGGCCAGGCCGGCGACAAGCTCGAATCGTGGGTGCTCTGCCTGTTGGCGGACGACCTGCAGGAAGCCGAGCTGGCGGCCCTGGTCGCCAAGCTGGACATGGTCGCGCGCGACGCCGCCGTGGTGCGCCGCGACCACGCCGCCATGACCGCCCACTTCGCCAGCGTTGGCGCGGCGGCCGCTGCGGCCGGCGGCGCCGAAGGCCAGGAAGTGGCCGCCTTCCTCGACTGGGCCCGCAGCGAGGGCTTCGAGCCGTTCGGCTACGCCTACTACGCCGTCAAACCGGGCGTGCGCGAGCTGGAACGCGACATCCCCAGCCGCATCGGCGTGCTGCAGGACACCTCGCACCCGGTCTACGGCACCTGCCTGGCCAACATCCCCGGCGACTTCGACACCCTGTCCAAGCGCGACCACTCGCTGTCCATCGTCAAGGCCGACGTCGAGGGCACGCTGCACCGCGACCAGCAGCTCGACTTCATCGGCGTGCGCCACACCGACGCGCAGGGCGCCATCCTCGGCGAGCACTGCTTCGTCGGCCTGTTCACCCGCGCCGCCACCGCCACCCCGCTGGGCCGCCTGCCGTTCGCCCGTGGCCGCATCGCCAAGGTGCTGAGCATCGCCGGCGTGCGCCAGGAGGGCTTCCGCGCCGAGAAGTTCATCGAGATCCTCGAATCGCTGCCGCGCACCGAGGCGCTGGAAGCCGAGCCGGAATGGCTGGCCGAAGTCTGCGGCGCCGTGGTCTCGCTGTACAAGCAGCCGCGCACCAAGGTGTTCGCCCGCCGCGACGTCTACGCCCGCCACCTCAACGTGCTGGTCTACCTGCCGCGCGAGCGCTACAGCGCCAGCGTGGCGGCGGCCCTGGCCAAGGCCCTGCAGGCCAGCTCCGGCGCCACCCACGTCAGCTCGCAAACCCTGGTGGCCGACGGCCCGCTGGCCCGCCTGTACCTGATCGCCCACGCCGCGCGCTACCCGCTCGACCTGGAAGCCGACATCCAGCGTCCGCTGCTGTCGGTGCTCGACGGCTGGCTCGATAGCTTCGCCACCCTGTCCGACGCCGTGTTCGACGTGCCGATGCGCGCCAGCCTGCGCAAGCTCGGCGCCAGCCTGCCGGCCGACTACGTCGCCGCCACCGCGCCGAGCGTGGCCTTCCACGACCTCGGCTCCATCCTGCGCAACACCGACGCCGGCCGTGTCGCCGTGCGCGTCGAGACGGCGGCCGAAGCCACCACCATCCGCCTGTACTCGGTCGAGCGCGCGCCGTCGCTGTCGACCATCCTGCCGGCGCTGCACAACGCCGGCGTCGCCATCGACCGCGAGCAGGCCTACAGCATCACCGCGCCGGATGGCAAACGCCACGTCGTCACCAGCCTGGCGGTGGACGCCGCCAGCGCCGCCAAACTGGCGCTGCCGAACGTGGTCGCCGTGGCGCAGGAACTGTTCGCCGCGCTGTTCAACGACGAGGCCGAGGACGGCCGCTTGAACGGCCTGGTCATCGAAGGCGGCCTGAGCATGCGCGAGATCCAGCTGCTGCGCGCCTATATGAGCTACTGGCGCCAGACCGGCAGCCGCTTCTCGGTGCGCTACATCGCCGAGAGCCTGCGCAAGCAGCCGGTGGTGGTCAAGCAGTTGGTCGACGCCTTCCTGCAGCGCTTCGACCCGGCGCTGAGCGAAGCCCAGCGCGTCGCCGCGCGCGACAGCCTGGTCGCCATCAAGGCCAACCTGGCGGCGATCAACCACGCCGACAGCGAGGAGATCCTCGGCGCCGTGGCCGACCTGATGCTGGCCACGCTGCGCACCAACTACTTCCAGAACGCCCAGCAGGGCGACAAGATCATCTTCAAGTTCGACACCAGCACCTTGGCGCTGGTGCCGGAACCACGTCCGTTCCGCGAGATCTTCGTCTTCTCGCGCCGCTTCGAGGGCTTGCACCTGCGCGGCGGCCCGGTCGCCCGTGGCGGCCTGCGCTGGTCCGACCGGATGGAAGACTACCGCACCGAGGTGCTCGGCCTGGTCAAGGCGCAGATGGTGAAGAACGCCGTCATCGTGCCGGCCGGCGCCAAGGGCGGCTTCGTCTGCAAGCAGATGCCGAAGGACGCCGTGCGTGAAACCATCGCCGCCGAAGGCGAAGCGGTCTACCGCCTGTTCATCGCCAGCCTGCTGGAGGTGACCGACAACCGCGTGCTGGGCAACATCGTGCCGCCGGCCGACACCGTCTGCTACGACGGCGGCGACCCGTATCTGGTGGTGGCGGCCGACAAGGGCACCGCGACCTTCTCCGACATCGCCAACGGCATCGCCGTCAAGCGCGGCTTCTGGCTGGGCGACGCCTTCGCCTCGGGCGGCTCGAACGGTTACGACCACAAGAAGATGGGCATCACCGCCAAGGGCGCCTTCGAGGCGGTCAAGCGCCACTTCTATGAGCTCGACCACGACATGAACACCACCCCGATCAGCATGGTCGGCGTGGGCGACATGTCGGGCGACGTGTTCGGCAACGGCGTGCTGCTGTCGCGCCAACTGAAGGTGCTGGCCGCCTTCGACCACCGCCACATCTTCCTCGACCCGACGCCGGACGTCGCCGTCTCCTTCGCCGAGCGCGAGCGCATGTTCGCGCTGCCGCGCTCCTCGTGGGAGGACTACAACAAGGAGCTGATCTCGGCCGGCGGCGGCGTGTTCCCGCGCAGCGCCCGCAGCATCGAGCTGTCGCCGCAGATCCGCGCCGCGCTCGACATCGAGGAAACCGCGCTGCCACCGGAAGAGCTGATGCACCGCATCCTGCTGGCGCCGGTCGACCTGTTCTACAACGGCGGCATCGGCACCTACATCAAGGCCTCGACCGAAAGCCACGCGCAGGTCAAGGACCGCGCCAACGACAACATCCGCGTCGACGGCAGCCAGCTGCGCTGCAAGGTCGTCGCCGAGGGCGGCAACCTGGGCGCGACCCAGTCGGGCCGCATCGAGTTCGCGCTGGCGGGCGGCCGCATCTTCACCGACGCGATCGACAACTCGGCCGGCGTGGATTGCTCCGACCATGAAGTGAACGCGAAGATGTGGCTGGACGTGGAAATGAACGCCGGCCAGCTGAGCGAGGCCGAGCGCAACCGCGTGCTGAACGACATGACCGCCGACATCGAGCGCTTGGTCCTGCGCGACAACACCCTGCAAACCCATCTGCTGGTGCGCGAGGCGCAGGCCCAGTCCGAGGCCCCGGTGCAGGACGGCTACGCCGCCCTGATCGCCAGCCTGGAGGAGGAGGGCGCCCTGTCGCGCGAGCTGGAACAGCTGCCGACGGTGGCCGAACTGGCGCGCCGCAAGGCCGACAACCGCTGCTTGACCACGCCGGAACTGGCGGTGGTGATCGCCAACGTGAAGAACCGCTACAAGCGCATCCTGTCGGCGCTGCCGCTGACCGACGCCAGCTGGGCCGAGTCGGTACTCAAACCGTACTTCCCGGACCTGCTGGTGGCCACCCGCAGTGCGCTGGCGCACCCGCTGGCCAACGCCATCCTGGCCACCGTGCTGGCCAATGAAGTGATCAACCGTTGCGGTCCGCTGATGCTGCGCGACCTGGCGGCCGAACACGGCGTCGACGAGTCGGAAGTGATCCTGGCCTGGGGCCAGGCCTGGTCGGCGCTGAACCTGGCGCCTATCTTCGAGGCGCTCGACGCCGACGCGCTGAACGTGCCTCGCGCCGTCTCGATCAAGGTCGACGGCCGCACCCGTGGCCTGCAGAAGGCCGTCATCGAGGGCGTGCTGTCGGTACCCGCCGAGCAGCTGCGCGCCGCCGGCGGCCTGCAAGAGCTGACCCGCCTGTTCAAAAAGCCGGAACTGCTGCAACAGCTGACCCCGGCCGACGCCGAGTCGGATATCGACGCCACGGTGGCGCTGCGTCCGGCCTTCGTGCAGGCATGGAAGGCGGTCGACGCGATCGAGGCGGTGGCGGCCTTCGTCTTCGCCGCGCTGTCGGTCAGCCGTCCGGCCAACATGGACCTGCCGGCCTTCCTGCAGCTTGGTCTGGCGCTGCGCGGCCAGGTCGGCATCGACACGCTGGAACGCGGCCTGAAACTGCCGGCCCACAGCAAGTCGCAGGAACAGCTGCGCAGCTACGCCCAGCACGCGCTGCGCCGTACCCAGCAGCGTTTGCTGGGCCAGGTGCTGCAACGCGCCACCGACGGCCACGATTCGGTCGAGGCGGTCGAGGTGGTGACCAATACGCTGGGCCTGTCCGGCTACCCGGTCGCCGGCGACCTGGAGCAGGCCATGCTCGACGTGTGGGCCCTGTCCGAGGCGATCACCGCGTCCGTGGCGGCATAAGCGGATGCGCAACAGCGATACAGCAGTGAGCGAAACCGGCGGCGCGCAGGCGCTGCCGGAGGCGGTGCGCGCCCTGGCCGAAGCCGATTTCGGCGCGGTCGCGGCGCGCTTCACGGATGCCGGCTTCGCGGTGACGCAGCCGGCCGACGGCATCCTGACCATCAAGTCGACAGCAGGCGAGGGCGCATCGCAACGCGCCAGTGTGCTGGTGTCGGTCGGTGTGCACGGCGACGAGACGGGACCAATCGAGGTGGTGGCGTATTTGCTGGACGCGCTGTCGCACCAGGCCGGTCAATTGAAGGCCGACCTGATGCTCTGCGTCGGCAACATCGGCGCCATCCGCGCCGGCAAGCGCTTCATCGACGCCGACTTGAACCGCATGTTCCGCGCTGAGCGGGGCACGCTGGCCGGCACCGCCGAGGCGGCGCGCGCCGACGTGATGATGGCGGCCACCGCCGCCTTCTTCGCCGACGCCGGGCCGCAACGCTGGCACCTCGACCTGCACACGGCGATCCGGCCGTCGGTCTACCCGACCTTCGCCATCGTGCCCGAGCTGATCGAGGATGGCGCCCGCCGTGGCCTGATCGACTGGTTGGGCCGCGCCGGCATCGGCGCCATCATCATGAACCCGGCTTCGGCCGGAACGTATAGCTACTACTCGTCGGAGCACCACGGCGCGGCCGGAACCACGGTCGAGCTGGGGCGCATCGGCACGCTGGGGCAGAACGACATCGGCCAGTTCGCCGAGGCCTCGGCGGCGCTCGACGCGCTGCTGCGCGGCGCGCCCGCGCCCGAGGCCAGGCAGCAGCCGCACGTGTTCAACACGGCGCAGCAGATCATCAAGCTGAGCGACGACTTCCGCATGGCCTTCGGCCGCGACACGCAGAACTTCACCGCGCTGCCGCAGGGGGCCGAAATCGCCCGCGACGGCGACAAGGTCTACACCGTGCAGCACGCCGAGGAGCTGGTCGTCTTCCCCAATCCGGACGTGCGCGTGGGTTTGCGCGCCGGCCTGATGGTGGTGCGGGTTATTTAAGAGAGGCCAGCCATGTCACTATCGATGTACCAGGCGTCCATTCCCGCCTTCCTGCGCGCCCTCGGCGTGCTGCACACCCTATTGGAAAAAGCCCAGGCCCATGCGGAAGAACACGGCATCGTGCCGGAGACCCTGCTCGGCGCCCGCCTGGCCGACGACATGCATCCGCTAACGGCCCAGGTGCAGCGCGCCAGCGACGCCTCCAAGCTGGCGGTGGAGCGCTTGAGCGGTATCGCCTCGCCCAAGTTCGCCGACGACGAGACCAGCTTCCAGCAACTGGAGCAGCGCATCGCCGCCACCGTCGCCTATTTGAACAGCATCACGCCGGCCGATCTGGAGCAGGGCGCCACGCGCGAGGTCAAACTGAGCTTCGGCGCCTTCCAGGCCGAGTTCAACGGCGCCGATTATCTGCTCAGCTTCGCGCTACCCAACTTCTACTTCCACATCGTCACCGCCTACGACATCCTGCGCAACCAGGGCGTGGCGGTGGGCAAGCGCGACTACCTCGGCCACTTCGGCTAAAAAGTCTTGCCCGCCCGGGACGCGCGCAAACCCCAACGGCGCAACCCCAGGGTCAGACCCTTGGGTCTGACCCTCGTTCTTTGCCGCTGGGGTTTCTCACCGTAGCTGCGCCTTGACGGTGTAAACAGAAAAGCCGCCGGCAAACTGCCCGGCGGCTCACTCGCGGGCCGTGCCCGCGTTCCCTTTATGTTTCGACGATCAGCGTTCCGGCTGCTGCGGCTCCTGCTGGCGCTTCTGCACCTCGTTGCCCAGCATGCCGCCGCCGATGGCGCCGGCCACGGTGGCCAGCGTGCGGCCACGGCCGCTGCCGACCTGGTTGCCGAGCAGCCCGCCGATCACCGCGCCCGCGCCGATGCCGACATAGTTCGGTTGCTGCGGCTGTTGTTGTTGCTGCGGTTGCGGCGCCTGCTGGCGCGGCCGTTCATAGTCGGCCTGCGAGGCCTGCGAGGCCTGCGCCACCTGCGTGCTGTGGTGCGGACGCGGCGCCTTGTGCGGCGCGGGCGCCGGCGCGGCGGTACGCACCGGCTCGGCCGGTGCCTGCCGCGCCAACGCGGCGCCCTGCGGCGGAACCTGGCCCTTGCCGGCCACCTCGACCGGAGCGAACTCCGAGGTCGGCGTGCCGCTCGCCGCGCCGCCGGGACCGATGGCGCCCTTCGACGTTGGCAGCCAACCGGCGATGGCCGCAGTGCCCACCATGGCCAGCACGGTGACGGAAATCGCCGCGCCGGCGACCAGTGGATGAATGCGCGATACGGTTCTGATCTTTTCCATTTTGATGCTCCTGAATGTGGTGGCTACTGCATGGCCCAAGATTAACGGCGCCTTGTCGGACAAGCTATACCGTGTGCTGTATCAGAAGTAAGCAGGTGTAACCGCGCACTTGAAAACAGCGTTTGATCGCGTCGCGGCGGCGCGCTACACTGGCGCCTCGTCCGCACCGCCCGCAGTAACAAACATAAGGAGACCGCGATGAAAAAACTTTTTTTGTTGTCCCTGGCCGGCCTCTGCGCCAGCGCCGCGCTGCACGCCGCGCCGGCCAGCTACACCATCGATCCAGACCACACCTTCCCCAGCTTCGAGGCCGACCACATGGGCATCTCCATCTGGCGCGGCAAGGTCAATAAGAGCAGCGGCAGCGTCACCGTGGACAAGGAGTCCGGCTACGGCATGGTCGACGTCAAGATCGACCTGGCCAGCATCGACTTCGGCCAGGACGCGCTGAACAAATGGGCGCAGGGGCCGGACTTCTTCGACCTGGCCAAGTATCCGACGACGGCGTATCGCGGCAAGCTGACCGGCTTCGTCAACGGCGCGCCGACCGAGGCCGTGGGCGAGCTGACGCTGCACGGCGTGAGCAAACCGGTGAACCTGAAGATCAACTCCTTCAAGTGCATTCCCCACCCGATGCTCAAGCGCGAGCTGTGCGGCGCCGACGCGCTGGCGGTGATCCAACGCGACCAGTTCGGCCTGAGCGCCGGCAAGGACTATGGTTTCAAGATGGACGTCACGCTGCGCATCCAGGTCGAAGCGTTGAAAACGGAGTAAACGATATGGGCGCGGCCCAAGGGCGGGGCCCGACACCTCTTGTCATCTTGATAGCGGTGCGGCGGCGGAGCAGCGCCGGCCCGCTTTGTCAACATTTCCCGCACCGCAAATCCGTTGCTATTTTTGTACAAAATTACTTTATGGGGAAACGCGGCGAAGCCCTATAATCGCTTAGTTTTTTTGACCCCCGAACTTTTCGAGGGCGACGTTATCCACGCCGCCCAAGCAACTGAATTGAAGGAATGCCTGTGAACCAAACGCTGGTCCAGAAATTGATCCGCACCAAGCCGGTCGATACCACAGTCGAGTACGTCGCCGAGCCCGCCGCCAGCGGCAACGGATTGCACCGCTCCATCGGCCTGTTCCCGCTGACCATGATCGGCGTCGGCGCCACCATCGGCACCGGTATTTTCTTCACGATGGTCGAGGCCGTGCCCAAGGCCGGCCCCTCGGTCGTCTTGTCCTTCCTGATAGCCGCCATCACCGCCGGCCTGACCGCGCTGTGCTACGCCGAGCTGTCGTTCCGCATCCCCGCCTCCGGCTCGTCCTACTCCTTCGCCTACGCCACGGTGGGCGAGTTCCTCGCCTTCATCATGGCGGCCTGCCTGCTGCTCGAATACGGGCTGGCGGCCAGCGCCACGGCGATCGGCTGGTCGGCCTATCTGAACAACTTCCTCGGCAACGCGTTCGGCGTGCACATCCCGGAAATGCTCAGGTCGCCGATGATCGTCTCCGGGCTGAAGGGGGTGGAGTTCCATCCCGGCCATATCAACCTGCCGCCCATCCTGCTGGTCTGCCTGTGCTGCTTCCTGCTGCTGCGCGGCACCAAGGAGTCGGCCACCACCAACGCCATCATGGTGATGATCAAGCTGGCGATTTTGATCTTCTTCATCGTCATCGCCTTCTCCGGCTTCGACGCCAACAACTTCGTGCCCTTCTTCAACACCGACAACAGCAAGGGCTTCGCCGGCATGTCCGGCGTGACGGCCGCCGCCGGCACGGTGTTCTTCTCCTTCATCGGCCTCGACACGGTGGCCACCGCCGGCGAGGAGGTGCGCAATCCGAAACGCAACGTGCCGATCGGCATTTTGGCGGCGCTGGTCATCGTCACCGTGTTCTACCTGCTGGTGGCGGTGGCGGCGCTGGGCGCCCAGCCGGCCGCCAAGTTCGAGGGCCAGGAGGCCGGCCTCGCCGTGATCCTGCAAAACGTCACCGGCAAGACCTGGCCGGCGCTGATCCTCTCGGCCGGCGCCGTCATCTCGGTGTTCAGCGTGACCCTGGTGACCATCTACGGCCAGACCCGCATCCTGTACGCGATCTCGCGCGACGGCCTGATCTCCAAGTCCTTCCAGACCGTCAACCCGCGCACCGCCGCGCCGGTCAGCAACACCCTCATCGTCTGCATGGTGGTGGGTCTGGTGGCCGGCTTCGTCGACGCCACCTTCCTGTGGGACATGGTCAGCATGGGCACGCTGACCGCCTTCATCGTCGTCTCGCTGGCCGTGCCGGTGATGCGCAAGAAGGAGAACGGCAAGGGCATCAAGGGCTTCCGCGTGCCCTTCGGCCCCTACGTGGTGCCGGGCCTGAGCATCTTCGCCTGTCTGTACATCATGCGCGACTTGTCGGGCACCACCTTCCGCATCTTCTTCATCTGGATGACGGCGGCGATCCTCACCTACTTCCTGTACGGCATGCGCAACTCGCGCCTGAACAAGCCGGCCTGAACCCTGCCCGCCCAATGAAAAAGACCCGGTCGCTCGCGCGCCGGGTCTTTTTGCTTTCCGGGGGGGAAGGCTTAGTCTTGGTTCAGCTTGCCGCCGACGTACAGGCGCAGCACCAGGAAGGTCAGGCCAACTGCCGCCATCAGGGCCGGCAGTTGGACGAGGACTTTGAGCATATCGTTCATCATGATTTTTGCTCCGACTTGGCGCCGAGGTACAGGCGGACGATCAGACCGGTGGCGGCGAGGGCGGCCGGCAGGTTTTGCAGGATATCGAGCATGATCAACCCCGCGAAGCCATGAAGCGCAGCTCGGCCGACAGGTTCGGTGCGATGTGCTCGTAGTCGTCGGCCATGCGCGACAGGTAGGTGCAGGTCGAGTCCTTGTTGCTCTGCGAAACAAGCGCCTCGTCAGCGGCCGTTGCGCGTGGGTTCACCGCGAACAATGCTGCCAGCAGGCTGCGTGCCGCGCTCAGGACATTGCTCACGTAACCGCCATGGGCGAAGTCGTTGTAGTCGAAGGTGTTGTTTGCTGTGCTCATTTGAGGCTCCTGTTTGTCTGTATGTTGCAGTGCAGTATAGGTGGCTT
Source organism: Rugamonas sp. DEMB1 (assembly GCF_029834475.1). GTDB lineage: Bacteria > Pseudomonadota > Gammaproteobacteria > Burkholderiales > Burkholderiaceae_D > Rugamonas > Rugamonas rubra. The sequence goes on from NZ_CP122407.1 coordinate 94,972, forward strand.
TTCGTCATAAGCCCACTTTCAATTTGTGATGGATGCCATATGCAAACCGTATAACACTGCAAAACATTTACGCAGAACTAATTCCGCATGGCAATGTATCGGATGTGCCACAAGGCAAGTTCTCCTATGAGAAAGGGGCGTTTGATCGGCTATCATGCCTGTCTGTACGGCAACAAAATTAAGCGGAGAAATAGATGTCCCTGAGGATCAAATTTATGCTGGCCCTGCTGTTGACGGGCCTGGCGGCGGTGGCGATGGTCGGCGGCCTGGCCTATGTGGGCGTCACCACCAAGGTCGATTTGATCCGGCGCCAGCAGGCGGCTGATCATTTTTACAAGTATATGAGCGCCTATGTCGGCCGCTACGGCAGTTGGCGGGCCGCCATCGCCGCCGAGTCTTTCGACAGCTTCATGCAGCGCACGATCACGGCCGAGGGCGACAGCGCCGGCCGGGAGGCCGGCGCGGCGGTGGCGCCGCTGCCGGTCGGCTTGGGGCGCGGCATCGGCGCCGACGGCCGGCCCGTGGCGCAGCCGATGGGCCCGGCCGGGCGCGACGATGTGCGCCCCGCTCCGCCCGGCGATATGCGCGCCGGCGCGCCGGATGGTGAGCGACGCGGGCCGCCTGACGGCGAACGACTCGGTCCGGCCTACGGCGAGCGGCGCGGTCCAATGGACGGCGAGCGGCGCGGCCCTCGCGACGACGAGCGGCGCGATTCAGCCGACGGCGACCGGCGTGGTCCGCCCGACGGGGCAAGGCGCGGCCCGCCCGAGGGCGACCGCGCCGGCGCGCCCCAGGACCGGCGGCGGCCCGACAACCGCCGTGGCGGCCCGCCGCCCTTCCACTTCATCGTCACCGACCAGGACTACAAGGTAGTGCTGGGCGCCGGCACCTACCGGCCCGGCGAGCCCCTGCCGGCGGCGGCGCGCGAGGGCGCCCGCGCCGTCATGGTCGACGGCCGCCCGGCGCTGTACATCTCGTCGGAGGGCGTGCTCACGCCGAGCAAGCAGGAGCAACAGTATCTGGGCGCGGTGCGCGAGGCGCTGCTGGCCGGCGCGGCGGCGGCGGCGGTGCTGGCGCTGCTGCTGGGCGTGCTGTTGAGCCGGGGCTTGAGCCGCACGCTGACCCGCCTGACCGAGGCGGTGCGCGCCATGCACGGCGGCTCGCTGCTGCAGCGCGTGCCGGTGCAGGGCAGGGACGAGGTGGCGGCGCTGGCCACCGCCTTCAACGAGATGAGCGAACAACTGGCGCACAGCCACGCCGAGCTGCACGCCTCGCACCAGACGATTTTGGAACAGGCCGAGCAGCTGCGCGAGCTGAGCGTGCGCGACGCCCTCACCGCCCTGTACAACCGCCGCCACTTCGACGAGCAGGCCGTCACGCTGTTCAACCAGGCGGTGCGCCACCAGCGCCCATTGAGCCTGGTGATCGGCGATATCGACTTCTTCAAGCGCATCAACGACCAGTTTTCGCACGCCACCGGCGACGCCGTGCTGCGCAAGGTCGGCGAGATCCTGCGCGGGCATATGCGCTTGAGCGATCTGGTGGCGCGCTACGGCGGCGAGGAGTTCGTCATCGCGCTGCCGGAGACGGCGCTGCCGCAGGCGGCCGCCTTGTGCGACCAGCTGCGCGAGCTGATCGAGGGCTTTCCCTGGCACGAGGTGCATCCCGACTTGACGGTGACGATGAGCATGGGCGTCTGCGCCGACATCGCCGCCGGCACCGCCGAGGCCATGCTGCAAAGGGCCGACGCGCTGCTGTACCGCGCCAAGGAGACGGGGCGCAACCGGGTGTGCTTCGCTTGAGGCCCCGGTGGGAGAGCGAGGGTCAGACCCTTAGGGTCTGACCCTGGATTCGCGCCGCCGGGCTTCTTAACCTGGCGGCATTGCGGCTAGCCGCCGTCTAGCGCCGCAGCGCGGCGGCCCAGCGCGCGCCGAACATCACGCTGAGCAGCGCGGCGACGATGCAGGCGATGCCGCCCCACTGCCAGGCGCTGATCACGTCGCCCAGCACCAGCATGCCGGAGCTGATGCCGACCACCGGCACGCCCAGGCTGAACGGGGCGACGCGGTTGACGGCGTGGCGCTTGAGCAGGCCGGTCCACATGGCGTAGCCGAGGATGGTGGCCATCCAGCCCAGGTAGGCCAGCGAGGCCAGCGCGGTGGGGGAGGCGTGCAGCCACTGCCAGCGCGTGGCCGGCTCGTCGAAGGCCAGCGACAGGCCGATGAAGGGCACGATGGGCACCAGGCTGCTCCACACCATGAAGGGCACCACCTCGAACTGCGGGGTGGATTGCTGGGCGCGGCGCACGACGATGTTGGAGGCGGCCCACATGGCGGCGGCGGCCAGGCACAGCGCGAAGCCGGCCGGCGTGGTCACCTGGCTGTGGCCGGGGGCGAGGTAGTTCATGCCGAAGCAGGCCAGGCCCAGCGCCGCCAGGGTCAGGCCGATTTGCAGCGGCCGGTTGGCGCGCTCGCCCAGCAGCATGAAGCCGAGGAAGGCGGTGAAGAACACCTGCGTCTGCAAAATCACCGAGGCCAGCGAGGCCGACATGCCGACCTTCAGCGACAGGAACAACAGGCCGAACTGGCCGACGCCCTGGGTGCAGCCGTACAGCAGTATCCACTTCCACGCCAGCTTGGGCGGCCGCACAAACAGCACCAACGGCAGCACGGCGAACAGGTAGCGGCCGGCGCCCAGCTGGAACGGCGTCAGCTCGCGCAGGCCGAACTTCATGGCGATGAAATTGGTACCCCAGATCAGTACGACACACAATGCCGCGATCAGATCGCGGCCGGACAACGGCGAGTTTTCTCTATTCATCCCAGGATGATGGCACGAAGCGCGCGATCGGGTCTAGGGTGACATTGTAGGAAGCCTGTCGCGGCGGGGACGATCTAGGGTCAGACCCTAGCGCCAAGGCGGGGAGTCTGACCCTGGAGTGCTGTCCTTGGCGGCTCTCATTTTCAGGCCGGCGCGACGTCGCGCACGATGGCCTGGCTGTGGACGATAATTTTGTCGGCGTCGGCCTGCAGCAGGCGGATGCGCCGCTGCACCAGCGGCCAGCCGCTCCACGGCACCTGCGGCGTCGGCGCGGCCGTGGCGGCGGTGGCGCCGCTGTGCGGCGCCACCGCCACCGCCACCGTCTGGCCGTGCTGCTGCAGCGCGCGCGCCAGGATGCGGCAGACCTGGTCGTGGCTGTGCGCGAGCATGACGTTGACGGCGGCCACCGGCAGCTCCTTGGCGTGGCGCCGCAGGATAGCCCGCAGCGCCGCCACGTGCGCCACCAGCAGGTAGTTCTGCACGATGAAGAGGTTGATGTCCTCCACCGCGCGCTGTTTGCTGTTCGGCTCGTCGAGCATGCGCACCAGCGCGGAGCTGAGCGCGGCCAGGCTGTCCATCAGGCGCTTGCGCTCGATGCGGTAGGCGAAATCGTCCTTGCCCTTGCCCTGCAACAGATCGAAGCTGGCCTGCACGTAGCGCAGGTTGACGCCCAACACCTCGCGGATCAACCTTGGCAGGCTTTGGTACTCCCAGTTGGCCAGCACGAAGCTGAAGGCGGTGGCGACGGCGGCGCCGATGAAGGTGTCGGTCAGCCGTTCGATGATCAGGTTGGCGTTGCCCGGCGCGATCAGGTGCATCTGCAGCAGGATCATGATGCTGACGGCGATGGCGGCGTAGCGGTAGCGCAGGTAGATGAAGGTCGGCGTGGCCACCGTCGACAAAATCAAAATGCCGAGGATGGCGCCCGGATAGTTGAGGTACTTGATGATCACGGCGGTGACCACGCAGCCGATGATGGTGCCGACGATGCGGTCGCTGCGGCGCTGCTTGGTCATGCTGAAGCTGGGCTTGAGGATGATGACGATGGTCAGCACGATCCAGTAGCTGTGCGCGGCGTAGGGCAGCTGGGCGGCCACCAGCAGGCCGACCGAAATCGCCATCGCCACGCGCAGCGAGAAGCGGAAGATCGGCGAGTCCAGCCGCAGGTGCGACAGGATCATCTGCAGCTCGTACTTCTGCTGCGACAGGAAGGGGCCATGTCGGCGTCGCTCCAGAACGGCGTGCTGGTGTAGGCCTTCTGGCTGGCCTGGTGCAGCTCGCCTATCATCTTGGCGATGGCGCGGATCTTGTTGCGCTGCGCGCGCAGCACGGCCAGCGCCTCCTGCGCCGGCTTGCCGGCGTCGAGCCGCGCCTGCAGGCGGATCAATTCGGCCTCGATGGCGTCGAGCTCCGGTTCGTAGCTGATGGCGGCGTGGGAGACGCGCTTGCGGGTCACCGCGTAGGCCACCGACTCGATGTCGCGCGCCGCCTTGTAGGCGATGTCGTGCAGCGTCTTGAGCACCGGCGAGTCGGCCAGGTGCAGGCGCAGCTGGGCGTAGTCGGTGTGGGTCGAGAGGATCAACTCGTACAGGTCGAGCATGCAGACGTGGACCTGGACGACGATGGCGTCCTTGCTGTTGAGGTGGCTGCGCAGGATCAGGTCGCGCGAGGCCTGCTGGCGGTCGGCCAGCACGCTCTGCTGGCGCACCAGCTTGTTGAACTGCTCGCTGAGGTTGTAGCGGGTGTCGTAGAAGTCGGCCTTGATGTCGATGTAGGCGGCCAGCTCGAACAGCGCCTCGGCCAGCACCTGCTGCTTGATGCGGTGGCGCAGTATCCACGACACCGCCATCGAGTAGGCCAGGTAGGCCAGCGCGCCGACCGTGAACAGGCCGGTGTGGACGAAGGACTCGCGCGTCGTCATCTCGTGTTCCATCGACATGGTCATGATGAACAGCGTGGCCAGTTGCAGCGGCATCGATTTTTTGCCGTAGACGACCATCATGCAGGCCATGAAGCTGAGCAGCACCAGCATGGCCATCAGCAGCCAGTAGATGGGCGCGCACAGGCTGATGAGCAGGGTGACGGCGCTGCACAGCAGCACCGAGGCGGACATTTCGTTGAACTTGTGGCGCAGCGGACTGGGCATGTCCATCAGCGCGGTGCACAGGGCGCCGATGCAGACCGTCATGGCGGTCGTCATGTCGGCGAACTGCAGGGCGATCAGGGTGACGCCGACCAGGCCGGCGGCGAAGCGCAGGCCGAGATAGAAGTAGTGGCTATAGAAAAACGTGCGCAGGTTGAGTGCGTAATGCATGGCTGTGACCTTGTGGGCAGCGGAAAACCAGAATGCTCAGAATGCTGGAATTACTTGTGGCTTACTCGCGGCATCCATGGGTGGGACGCCGCACGAAAACCACCGCGCCGGGATCGCCGGCGCGGTGGTGGGACTAGTTATTGTTGTTGTGCCTGGTTTTGCCTGGCGTGGGCCGTCGGTCCGGCCGGGGAGCGGCGTCGGTTCAGAAGATCGACAGCACCGGATAGCGGCGCCATTCCGGTTCGGCGTGGCGCTTGCCGTGTTCGAAGATGAAGCCGAGCACCTGCTCCTGGTCGGCCAGCAGCGCCGGGTTGGCCGTCTTCCACTGCTCGAACTTGGCCTTCAGTTCCGGCTCGGTCTCCAGCATCTCCAGCGCCAGGTCCCTCGAAGACGTAGTCGGAGAAGGCCTCCTTCTTCTCCAGCACGCTGTTGAAGAAGCCCCAGCGGAAGAAGCTGTCGTGGCCCTGCGGCTCCAGCGTTTCGACGGCGTAGCGGGCGTTGGCCTGGTTCAGCGGAATGTAGAAGTCGCCCGGCTGCAGCACAAAGCTGCCCTGGCGCGCCTCCAGCTCCACCGTGTCGTGGAACATGTGGCCCTCGTAGGCCTGCGGCCGCGAGCCGACGGCGGCGATGTGGTAATACTGCGCGTCCACCGTGCTGGCCTCGGCGACGCGCGTCATCTCGACGCCGTTCCATTGCAGGCGCTCGATGGCTTCGCGCCAGGCCTGCGGCACAACGTAAGCCTTGGGCGTGCGCACCACGGCGTCGGCGACGAAATTGCTGTAGTAGGGGATGTCGCGCTCCCACGGCTGGTTGCGGTCGTAGGACAGGCGCTGGTAGTCGCCCAGCAGGCTGGCGCTGCGCTTGGCGGCGTAGCCCTTGAAGCGGAAGGTGCTCGGATTGGCCTCGTCCATCGTCCAGCTCACCGGCCAGTGGCTCTTGGTTTTGGCCTGCTCCTTGGCCTCGGCGCGCAGCTGGCGGATCTGCGCGCCGTTGGCCACGGTGAAGGCCATGGTCACGTCGAGCAGCGCGCGCATCGACGCGTAGCGGTCGGCGAAGGGTTTCAGCATGTGGGTCTCGGGCATGAAGCCGATCACATGGTGCAGGGCGGCGAAGCCGGTGGAGAAGCGCGGCACCTCGAGGAACTCGGCGATGCCGTCGTCCGGGCTGTCCTTGATCGGGTTGACGTAGGGGCAGGTCGGCCAGCCCTTGGCCGCCATCTGCGCGAAGATGTGCGGCAGCATGGTGTGGCGCAGGAAGGGGCCGAGGCCGTCGCCCAGCTTGTCGGCCTGGGTGTGGATCAGGGTCATGGTGTACGGGTAGTCGGCGCCGTTCGACGTATGGGTGTCGACCATCACGTCCGGGTCCCAGCTGGTGACGAGCTGGTTGAACAGCTTGGCGTTGAGCGTGTCGCACTTGACGAAGTCGCGGTTCAGGTCGAGGTGGCGGCTGTTGCCGCGGAAGCCGAACTGCTCCGGGCCGTCCTGGTTGACGCGCGAGGTGTTGGCACGGTTCAGGCTGCCGTCGACGTTGTAGACCGGCACGAACAGCAGCACCGTCTTGCCCAGCGCGGCCAGGCGCGCCGGCTCGAAGCACAGGTCGCGCACGATGGCCATGCAGGCGTCGATGCCCTCGGGCTCGCCGGGGTGGATGCCGTTGTTGTTGAAGAAGACGGGGCGGCCGGCGGCCTTGATCTGCTCGCGGTCGAACACGCCGTCGGCGCTGACCACGCCGGCGTGCACGGCAACGCCGCCGTCGGACACGCCGATCTGCTCGAACTTCAGGATCGTCGGGAAGCGCTTGGCCAGCTCCTGGTAGAAGGCGATGCACTCGCTCCACAGGGTGGTTTGGTTCTGGTTGCCTTTTTCGTAAGGCGTGGGCATGTCATGCATGGCGGTCTGGATCTCAGAGGGATGAAAGGGGAGGAAGCGCGCACTGGATAAGCACGGTGCCGGGGGAGGAATTGTAACATCCGTGCCGCATTTTTGAGCGCCCGCCGGGCGCTTGCGTTGGCGCAAACGGAGTCGGCCGTATCGCTGCTATTGATGATGTTTCGGGCATGTCGGGGCGGGAGGCGATCATGTACAAGCATTGGAGCGCGGCGCTTGGGCTGTTGCTGATGGGCGCGCTGTTGCTGATGGCCGTTCTGCTCGAACTGGCCGGCGAGGCGCAGCGGCACATGGTGGCGGCGCCGCCCGCCATGCGCCTGCTGCCGGCCGTCACGGTGGCGCCGGCCGGCCCCGGCAGCGTGGTGGTGCAGCCGGACGGCACGGCCTTGATCCGCTTCTTCGGCATGACGGTATTGGCAGGCAACGTGAAGTTTCCGGCGGCAATGCCGGCGGCGCCCACCGAGGGAGTCGACCTGATCGTGCTGCCTCAGGTCGAGCAGGCCCAGCTCGATTGGCTGGGCGGGCTGGCGCGGCGTGGCGGCGCGGTCGCGGGCGGCAGCGCTGCCGGCCGGGCCGACATCGTAGCGGCCGAGGCAGCCGCCGCGCGGCTGCGCCAGGCCGGCGTCGCCGGCGTGCGGGCGCTGCCGCTGTGGCAGGCGCTGGAGCTGCGCAAGGGTAAGGTGGCGCTGCGGCTGACGGCGATGCCGGGGCGCCGGACGGCCGAGTTGCGCGGCGGCTTCATGTTGGACTTTTCCAGCGGCCGGGCGTTCTACCGCATCTATGTGAGCGGCGAGGCGATGGCGGCCGAGGACGTGGCCGAGCTGCCGCAGCGCTTTCCCGGCGCCCAGCTGGCCCTGCTGCAGGCCGACGACGCGCCCATCCTGGCGACCCTGCAGGACGACACCGGCGGCGCCAGCCTGCAACTGCTGCCCGGCGCGCGCTACGCCTTCACCCCCTTAAGGCGCTAACCCGGCTTGCCGGCGGCGGCGACATAGGGTCAGACCCTAGGGTCTGACCCTGGTTTGGCTTGGGTTTGCAGTGCTCGGTTCAGGTCTTCTTCGCGTTGGTCTCGACCCAGGCGGCGAAGGCGCTGGCGAATTTTTGCAGGAACTCGCCGGTCGAGGCGTTGGCCAGCTTGCCGTCGTCGCCGAACAGCTTGGCGGCGCCGCCGATGTAGGCCTCCGGTTGTTGCAGCAGCGGCACGTCGAGGAAGACCATCGATTGGCGCAGGTGGTGGTTGGCGCCGAAGCCGCCGACCGCGCCCGGCGAGACGCTGACGATGGCGCCCGGCTTGCCGCCCCACACGCTGGCGCCGTACGGGCGCGAGCCGACGTCGATGGCGTTCTTCAGCGCCGCCGGCACCGAGCGGTTGTATTCGGGCGTGAAGAACAGCAGGCCGTCGCAGGCGGCGACCTGCTGGCGGAAGGCGCTCCAGGCGGCCGGCGCGGTGGCGCCGTGCTCCTCCAGGTCGCTGGTTGTACAGGGCCAGCGCGCCGATCTCGACGAACTCGACGCTCAGCGTCGGCGGCAACAGCGCTGTCAGCGCCTGGGCCATTTTGCGGGTGTAGGAATCCTGGCGCAGACTGCCGACCAGCACGGCGATTTTTTTCACGGACATGTTTGTTCCCTTCAATACGATTGATCGGGCTTGCACTTCTCTCAATGTAGCCCATTTTGCCGCGCCGGCGGCGGACGTTAGCGCACGCGTCGGCGGCCGTCTTGCGCGTCGGCAGCGATGTTTGCCGGGGCGTAAAAAAACCACGCCGCGTTGCCGGGGCGTGGTTTTCGGTTCGGGCGAGGGGGCCGCTTAGTTGGCGCCCATCTCCTTGAGCAAGTTGTCGGCGTGGTCGACGTGTTTCATGTTCCACAGCATGTAGCGCAGGTCGACCTGGATGTCGCGCGTGTTGGCCTTGTTGTAGTCCCAGTCCGAGATGATCGAATCGAGGGTGCCGTCGAAGGCCAGGCCGATGAACTCGCCCTTGGCGTTCAGCGCGGCCGAACCGGAGTTGCCGCCGGTGATGTCGAGCGTGGCCAGGAAGTCGACCGGCACGGTCTTCAGCTTGGCATCGACATACTTGCCGAAGTCCTTGGCCTTGATCGCCGCCAGTTGCGCCGCCGGGGCGTTGAACTCGCCCTGGCCGGTGGCCTTGGCCAGCACGCCGTTGACGGTGGTGAAGGCGCTCCAGGTGGTGCCGTCGGCGCCGTGGTCGCGGCCGGCGATGTTGCCGAAGGTGACGCGCAGGGTGCCGTTGGCGTCCGGGTAGACGGCCTGGCCGCGGCTGTTCATGAAGGCGATCTTGGCCTTCATGTAGTTGGCGTAGGCTTGCTGGATGTTGCCGCCCAGTTCCTCGTCCTCGGCCTCTTCGTTCAGGTCGGCCGGCGACATGGCGACGGCGGCCTTGATGAAGCTGTCGTTGCTGGCCAGGAAGTCGGCCGGCTTGCGTTCCAGCCAGGCGGCGCGCTCGGCCTTGTCGCCCAGCTTGCTGCCGGCGTACAGGGTGGTCAGCGCGGTTTTCAGCTGTTCGGCGCTCATGCCGTCCTGGATGCCGACGACGGCGTCGAAGGCGGCGTTGCGCTGGGCCTTGGGCTGGGCGGCGTACTTGCCCAGCGAGTGCATGACCAGGGCCTGGTCGACCTTTTCGTCGTAGTTGCGCACCAGCGCGGCGACGCCGGCCTTGATGCGCGGCAGGTCGCGGTCCTGGAAGCCGGCCTTGCGCTCGGCGTCCGGCTTGGCCGTCTCGTTGGCCAGGCGGTACAGGGTGCGCGCGGTGTTGAGCAGGCGCGGCTTGCTGTAGCCGAGGAAGAAGTCGCGCTTGGTGTCGCTGTCGCGCTGGGCGATCAGTTGCTCGATGCGCTCGATGTCGGCGGCGTACTCGGCCTTGCGCGCGGCGTTGGCGTTGACCCAGGCCTTCAGCTCTTCATGCTGGGCGGTTTTGCGCGCCAGGATGTCGCTGCCGGCGTAGGAGTCCAGCATGCCCTGGCGGTTCTTGTAGTAGTTGTTGGTGCTGGCGACCTGGGCGGCGTATTTCAGCGCCGTGTCCTTGTTGTCGGCCGTTTCGCGGGCGATGATCGCCAGGTTCTCGCCGGACATCTTGACGTAGGCCGGGTAGTTCCAGCCGAAGGTGAAGGCCACCTCGGACGGCAGGCGGTGGCGGTTGGTGCGGCCGGGGTAGCCCAGCGCCATGACGAAGTCGCCCTCCTTGACGCCTTCCTTGGCCAGCTTGAGCACGTGCTGCGGCAGGTAGGGCACGTTGTCCTTGCTGAAGTCGGCGGCCTTGCCGTCCTTGCTGACGTAGGCGCGGTAGAAGCCGTAGTCGCCGGTGTGGCGCGGCCACATCCAGTTGTCGGTGTCGCCGCCGAACTTGCCGACGCCGGCCGGTGGCGCGTGCACCAGGCGCACGTCGCGGATTTCCAGTTGCTTGATCAGGTAGAACTCCAGGCCGCCGTAGTAGGCCGACACGGTGCAGCGGTGGCCGGCGTCCTGCTCGCAGTCGGCGACCAGTTTCTTCTGGTTCTGCTCGATCGCGTCGCTGCGCTTCTTGCCGCTCAGCTTGGCGACGTCGGCGCTGATGATCTTGCCGCTGACGTTGGTGACGGCCTTGGTGACGTAGACGCGGCTACCCGGCGCGGCCGGCAGTTCCTCGCCCAGGCTGTGCGCCAGGAAGCCGTTGGCCAGCAGGTCGCGCTCGGGCGTGGAGTTGTGCGCCACGCTGTTGTAGACGCAGTGGTGGTTGGTGGCAACCAGGCCCTGCGGCGAGACGAAGGAGGCCGAGCAGCCGCCCAGGCTGACGATGGCGCCCATCGGGAACTCGGTCAGCTTGGTCAGGGTGGCGGGGTCGAGCTTGAGGCCGGCGGCCTTGAGTTGCTTGGCCACTTGTGGCAGCTGTTGCGGCATCCACATGCCTTCGTCGGCGTGGGCGGCGGTGCTCAGGATGGCGAGCGCGATCAGGGATTTTTTCATCGGAGTGTTGTGTTTTTGCAATGGGAATGCCCGCCGTGGCAGGGCACGGCGCAGCGACCGAGAGTATCCCCACGCTTGACGTATTCGTCAACCGGATTTTACTTGGTGAAATGGAAATGCGGCCGTGCTCAAGGCCGCCTGTCGTATCCCGCCAAATCGCTGTCCAGCGACCAAATGCGTACACGCGACATGCAATTGACGGCGCAGGTCCGTTCCCATTCCTTGATGATTGACAGGTCCGCCAGGCTGACCCCTTCATTGGTCTTGTCGACTGACTTGTTGCGCATCGCAGCTGCGGGGAATTCGCCCAGCCAGCCAAGAAAGTCCTCGCGATCTGGAAAGTGTGTCGCGCGATAGGGCACCGCGCCGCTCACCGCCAATTGGACGTTCTCGATCAGGAGCTGGGCGTAGCGGCGGCGGTTTCGGCCATCCGCCAACTTGGCGATATGGTTTCCCGTCTCCCACACCGCAGCCAGGGGAAGCAGGAAATGGTCGCCTTGCTCGATCAGGGCGCGAAACTCGTCGAATACCGCGAGCCGATCCTGATTGAAGCCCGGCACGTCGAGCACGTTGAGGTAGACGGAGGTGTCGAGCAGGACGATCGCGCCCATCAGGCGCCGCCCCGCATGCCCTCCAGCCAGGTCAGTGCGCTGGCCTTGCGTTCGGCGTCCAAGCGGGGTTCTTTGACGAAGCGTTCCAGCGTGCCGCTGGTGACCAACTCGCCGAGCGATCCCTGGGCAACCAGCTCGGGATAGTCGGGCACGTCGTGCAGGCGTACCAGGCGGCTGCTGCCGTCGCTCGGATCGCGGTAGCAGAACACCACGTCGGGCAGGGCCGAGTCCGGCAAGGCGTCGAGCAGCGCCGGATTGTGGGTCGACAGCAGGACACGCAGCTGGCGCCGCTCGGCAATGCTGCGGATGTTCGTCAGCAGTTGGCGCGCCCGGCTGGGATGCACGCCGTTGTCGATTTCCTCGATGACCACCAGGCTGCCTTCGGGGGCGGACAGCATGGCGGCGGCGATGGAGAGCACGCGCAAGGTGCCGTCCGACAGCAGCGAGGCGTCGTAATCGCGGGTTCGGCCACCAAACGTTTCGGTGAGCTTGACCATGACGCCGCCGCGCGGCTCCTTCAGGAAGGACAGGCCGGCGATGTCTTGCTCCGGCAGGCTTTGAATGAAGGCCAGGATGACCTGCCGTTGCAGCGCATAGGGTTGCTGTTGGGCCGCGTTGTCCGGCCCCCATAAATTAAAGAGCACGGCAGAGAGGTTCTTGCCGTCGCCTTGCAGCGTCGTGTCCGACGGGAACTCATAGCCGCGCATGCGCGCCGGCACCGGATCAAGGAAGAGCATGGCGGAGATCCACCGCTCTAGCTGTGTGGTGACCGGAGGAATCTGCTTCTGCGATTTGTCGTGGCCCGCAGCAAAGGTGGCGGGGCTGGTCAACTGGGCATAGATGGCCGTTTGGTCGCTGCAGCGCACATGTGGCTTGGTGCCGCCCTTGGCGAAGTTGTTGTAGGCCACGCCGACGTCGCTGCCCCGCTCCGTCGACGCCTGGTCCAGTGTGTACAGGGGAACGCTGGCGCCGGCATGGGTGAGCGTTTCGGACGAGATGTGTAGGCCATCGCTACGACGGGTCAAGGTCATCGTCAGCTGGTTCCATTCCGGCGCGCCGGTCTCGACGCCCAGGCCGAACGATGGGCCACGTTCGAATGCCAGGTCCCTCCACTGTACCGCGCACCACCCCATTCTGCACGGCGGATTGGATGGCGGTCAGCCGCTGACCTTGCGCAAGCCAGCATTGCAAGCGCATGCCTTCGATCGCGTTGCTCTTGCCGGAGGCGTTCGCGCCAATCAACACCGTCAGCGACGACAGGGGCAGGCGCGCTTGCCGATAGCTTTTGAAATTTTCCAACGTCACGGCGACTAGCATGAGCAGCCCTCCTGTGTCAGGCTGGGTTCGGCCTTGCCGGCTGGAAAAATAATTGCTGGTGTCGCTGCGGTCATGGCTTCCAATGAGGTAGGCTTTACGCATCATCATAGCACTGAGTTCTGACTTTGAATGCCGCAAATGGGCGCTGGGAGATGGGTGAACGGCGCTGCAAACGAGGAGTGGAAATGCAACCGCCCCCGCGATCCGGTGGGCCGGACGGCGGGGGCGGCGGGCGCCGGCGCGGGGCCGGGCGCGGCGGGCTGGGCGTTGGCCTAGTCGGCCTTGATCGCCTCGACCTGGATGGCCAGCTTGACCTCGGGCGCGAAGGCCGGGGTGGCGTAGTTCAGGCCGAAGTCGGTGCGCTTGAACTCGGCGATGGCGTTGGCGCCGCACACTTCGCGCTTCAGGCGCGGGTGCATGATGCACTTGAACTTGTTGACGGTCAGCGTCACCGGCTTGGTCACGCCGAGCATGGTCAGCTCGCCGTCGACCGAGACCAGCTTGTCGCCGTCGAACTTGAGCGACTTGCTCTTGTAGCTGACGGTGGGGAACTTCTCGACGTTGAACATCTCGGCCGACCTGGCGTGGCTGTTCATCTTGTCGAAGCCGAAGTCGATCGAGGCGGCGTCGATGCTGATGTCGAGCGTGCCGGTCTTGGCGGCGCGGTCGAGCGAGACGGTGCCGCTGGTCTTGTCGAACTTGCCGCGCCAGACCGACAGGCCCATGTGGTCGGCCTCGAAGCTAGGGTAGGTGTGGCTCGGGTCGATGTTGTAGGTGTCGGCGAAGGCCGAGCCGGCGCATACGGCGAGCAGGGCGGCGGTGAGGAACTTGAATTGCATCGTGTCTCCGTTATCGTTACAAGTTGCGGTGGGTGGTGCGGGGTGTGCGGGCGGGAATTACTGGCCGGCGACGACGTGGAACTTGATGGTCACCTCGTCGGCGACCATGCCGGTGTCCTTCCATTCGCCCTCGCCGACGTTGAAGGCCAGGCGCTTGATCGGCAGCGCGCCCTCGAACACCTGCTTGGCGCCGTCGGCCTTGACGCTGAGCGGGAAGCTGACGTCGGCGCTCTTGCCCTTGATGGTCAGCTTGCCCGTCACGTTGAGCTTGCCGGCGCCGGCGCCCTTGATGCTGGTCGAGACGAAGCTGGCCTTGGGGAAGGCGGCCGAGTTGAACCAGTCCTTCTTCGCCACTTCCTTGTTCATGTCGGCGTCGCCCAGGTCGAGGCTGGCGGTGTCGATCTCGACGCTGGCCTTGGCGGCGTCCGGCGTGGCGGCGTTGTAGTCGATGGCGATGCTGTACTTCTTGAACTTCGATTCGACCGGCACGTTCATTTGCTTGAACACGGCCGACACGCTGGTCTTGGCCGGGTCGGCCTTGAGCAGGGTGGCGGCGCCGGCGGCCAGGGAGACGCCGAGCAGGGTGGCGAGGACGATTTTCTTCATGTGGGTGGCTCCGGGGATAAGGGGTTAGGGCAGCATGCGGCGCAATACGCCGTCGCGGTCGATGAACTGGTGTTTCAGCGCCGCCAGCACGTGGCCGGCGACGGCGGCCGCCATGGTCATGGTCAGAACATAATGGACGGTTTTTAAGATCGGCTTAAGCTCGGCGTTGGCCTCGATCAGCGTGGGCAGCGGGATCAGGCCCAGGTAGACCACCGGCACGCCGGCGGCCGACGAGTACAGGTAGCCGGAGACCGGCACGGCGAAGATCAGCAGGTACAGCAGCAGGTGGGTGGCGTCGGCCGCCATGGCCTGCCAGGCCGGCATGCCGAGCGGATGCGGCGGCGGCCGGTTGGCGCGGCGCCAGAGCACGCGCAACGCGGCCAGCAGCAGCACGGTGACGCCCAGCCATTTGTGCCAGGAGTAGTATTTCAGCTTGGTGGGGGTGATGCCGTGGATCTCGGTCATCGTCAGCCCGAGGAAGAAGGCGGCGATGATCAGCAGCGCGCTCAACCAGTGGATGAGCATCGCGGTCTTGGTGTAGCGTTGCATCGGCAACTCCTTCAATAATAGTACGTATTAGGACTAATATACCAAAGAAATGCAATGCGTGCAGGCGGGGACGAATTCGGCGGACTCGCCGCCGCGCCGGGCGCAGGCCTTGCGGACCCGCGGCGGCCGGCGACGAGTTGCCGGCCGGCAGGATCTGGTGCAGAGTGCCCCAGCGCCGGCCGGCGGTCAAGCGGAGTTTAGATCGCGTGGGCGAGCTGGGCGGCGATGCCGATGTAGTTGGCCGGCGTCATCGCCAGCAGCAGCTCCTTGGCGTCCTGCGGAATGGCCAGGCCGGTGATGAACTCGCGCAGCGCGTCCTTCGAGATGCCCTTGCCGCGCGTCAGTTCCTTCAGCTGCTCGTAGGGGTTCTCGATGCCGTAGCGGCGCATCACGGTCTGCACCGGCTCGGCCAGCACTTCCCAGTTGGAGTCGAGGTCCAGCGCCAGGCGGGCGTGGTTGACCTCCAGCTTGTTGAGGCCGCGCAGGCAGCTGTCGTAGGCCAGCAGGGTGTAGCCGAAGCCGACGCCGATGTTGCGCAGCACGGTCGAGTCGGTCAGGTCGCGCTGCATGCGCGACACCGGCAGCTTCTCGGACAGGTGCTTGAGCACGGCGTTGGCCAGGCCCAGGTTGCCCTCGGAGTTCTCGAAGTCGATCGGGTTGACCTTGTGCGGCATGGTCGACGAGCCGATCTCGCCGGCCTTGGTCTTCTGCTTGAAGAAGCCGAGCGAGACGTAGGTCCAGATGTCGCGGTTCAGGTCGAGCAGGATGGTGTTGGCGCGGGCGAAGGCGTCGAACAGCTCGGCCATGTAGTCGTGCGGCTCGATCTGGATGGTGTAGGGGTTGAACACCAGGCCCAGGCGCTGCTCGATGACGTTCTTCGAGAAGTTCGGCCAGTCGAAGTCGGGGTAGGCCGACAGGTGGGCGTTGTAGTTGCCGACGGCGCCGTTCATCTTGCCGAGGATCTCGACGGCGGCGATGCGCTTGACGGCGCGCTGCAGGCGGGCGACCACGTTGGCCATCTCCTTGCCCAGGGTGGTCGGGCTGGCGGTCTGGCCGTGGGTGCGCGAGAGCATCGGCACGTCGGCGTTGGCGTGGGCGATCTCGGTCAGGCGGGCGACCAGCCCTGCAGCGCCGGCAGCATGACACCGTCGCGGGCGGCCTTGAGCATCATGCCGTGCGAGGTGTTGTTGATGTCCTCGGAGGTGCAGGCGAAGTGGATGAACTCGGAGGCGGCGACCAGCTCCGGCACGTCCTTGACCTGTTCCTTGAGCCAGTACTCGACGGCCTTGACGTCGTGGTTGGTGACCGCTTCGATTTCCTTGATGCGGGCCGCGTCGGCCTCGGTGAAGCCGCTGGCGATCTTGTCGAGCAGGGCGCTGCCGTCGGGCGAGAACGGTTTGATCTCGGCGAAGCCGGCGAGCGACAGGGCTTGCAACCAGGAAATCTCGACCTTGACGCGGTGGTGCATGAAACCGGCTTCGGACAGGATGGGGCGCAGCTTGTCGGTCTTGCTCGCGTAGCGGCCGTCGAGGGGGGACAGGGCCGACAGCGTGGAATAGGGAGTAGTAGTCATGGGGACGGGGACGCAGGTTAAGAAAACTGGTTGGCGATGCGGCGTGGGCCGGGGCGGCGGGGCGCCGGCCACGCAATCGGGCAAGACGCGATTTTACCACCGGCCGGCGCGCGGCCCGGCGGCGGCGTGGTTTTGCGTGGCGCCGGCGCCGCGCCGCGCGCTCGGCGCCACACCGCGCCGCCACACGGCGGCGGCGGCCCGCTTGCGCGGAAGCGCCCCGTGCGCTATCGTCGCGCCATTCCGGCCGGCGCGCCCGCGCCGGCCCGCCTTTCGACTGGAAGTCTTGCCCATGCGCCCATCCGCCGCCCTGTTGTTTTTCCCGCCGCTGGTCCTGTGCCTGCTCGCCGCCTGCTCCGAGGCGCCGCCGCCGGCGCCGCCGTATCCGGCCATCAGCGCCGGCTGCGCGCAGTGGCAGGACAGCGCCAGCCTGGCCGTGGCCGACAGCATCCACCTGAACGTCGCCGCGCCGCGCACGCTCGAGGACGGCGGCATCGAGTTGGTGCTGGCCTATTTCCTGCCGGCCAACAGCCGCGCCGACCTGGAGCGCACCGGCTTCGAGCTGACCGTGCCGCACGGCGCCGCCATCGCCAGCGGCCGCATCGGCCAGGTCGAGCGGCTGATCCCGCCGGTCGGCAAGGACGGCCCGATCGTGCTGCCCGGCCTGCCGCCACGGCTGCTGGGCGAGGCCTACGGCGCCGACGTCATCTACCGTTTTCCGCTGCGCTTCGCCGGCCCGCTGCCCGAGCGCTTCGACCTGACGCCGCCGGCCATGACGGTGGGCGGCGTGCGTTATCCGATGCGCACGCTGACCCTGCGCCGCTTCGCCCAGCGCGGTGCCTTCGGCCTGTGCTCCTAGCCGGGGCGCCGATGCTATACTGTTACTTAATCTTCTACTAAAAGCATCTATGAAACTAATCGGTTCCCTCGCCAGCCCCTACGTGCGCAAAGTGCGCGTCGTGCTGGCGGAAAAAAAGCTCGACTGCCAGTTCGAACTGGAAAACGTGTGGGCGGCGGACACCAGCATCCAGACCGTCAACCCGCTGGGCAAGGTGCCCTGCCTGATCATGGAGGACGGCAGCAGCATGATCGACTCGCGCGTGGTGGTCGAGTACCTCGACACGCTGACGCCGGTGTGCAAGCTGTTGCCGCCGAACGGACGCGACCGCGCCGACGTCAAGTGCTGGGAGGCGCTGGCCGACGGCGTGCTCGACGCCGCCATCCTGGTGCGCCTGGAGCGCACCCAGCGCCCGGCCGAGCTGCAGAGCGAGGCCTGGGTGGCGCGGCAGATGGGCAAGGTGGCGCTGGGCCTGGGCTCGATGGCGCAGCGGCTGGGCGAATCGCCCTTCTGCGCCGGCAACCACTACACGCTGGCCGACGTCGCCGTCGGCTGCGCGCTGGGCTGGCTGAGCTTCCGCTTCCCCGAGATCCTGTGGCGCGACGACCACCCCAACCTGGCCAAGCTGTTCGACAAGCTGTCGGAGCGGCCGTCCTTCAAGGACACGGTGCCGCAGTAGGTCGCGGCAGACACGCCGCCGGATCGTTCCGGCGGCGTTTTTCTTAGGAAGCACAAGATGTCCAAAACCCCGCCGCCCAGCGCCGCCGCCGCCGCCCCGCCCGCCGAGGCGGACGGCCCCAGCGGCCAACAGCAGCAACGCCTGCAGATGGCCGACATCGCCCGGCTGGCCGGGGTGTCCACCTCGACCGTGTCGCGCGCGCTGAGCGGCAGCAAGCTGGTCAACGACGAGACGCGCAGCCGCATCATGGAGCTGGCGCGCTCGCTCAAGTACTCGATCAACATCGGCGCGCAGAACCTGCGGCTCAAGCAGAACCGCACCGTCGGCGTGGTGGTGCCCTACGACTCGGGCACGCGGCAGCACCTGTCCGACCCCTTCTTCCTCGGCATGCTGGGCAGCCTGGCCGACGCGCTCACCGAGCAGGGCTTCGACATGCTGGTGACCCGGGTCGACGCCGAGCAGCTCGACGCCGCCGCCGCGCCCTTCGACAGCGGCCGGGTGATCGGCGTGGTGCTGATCGGCCAGTGGCGCCACCACGAGCAGCTCAACCAGCTGGCGGCGCGCCACGTGCCCATCGTGGTGTGGGGCGCCCAGCTGCCGCAGCAGCTGTACTGCACCATCGGCGGCGACAACGTGGCCGGCGGCCGCCTGGCCACCGCCCACCTGCTGGCGCAGGGCCGGCGCCGCATCGCCTTCCTCGGCGACACCGCCCTGCCCGAGGTGGCGCAGCGCCACGCCGGCTATTGCGCCGCGCTGGCCGAGGCCGGCATCGGCGCCGATCCGGCGCTGTGCGTGGCGGTCTCCTTCCTGCCCGAGGGCGGCGGCCTGGGCGTGCGCGAGCTGGCCGCCCGCCACGCCGAGTACGACGCCATCTTCGCCTGCAGCGACCTGTTGGCGATGACCGCCATCAACACCCTGCGCCAGGACGGCGTCGCCGTGCCGAAGCGGGTGGCGGTGGTCGGCTACGACGACATCGAGCTGGCCAGCTATTTCCATCCGCCGTTGAGCACGGTGCGCCAGGCCATCCCGGCGGCCGGCCGCGCGCTGGTGGCGGCCCTGCTGGCGCTGGTCGACGGCCGCCCGGCGCCGTCGCAGCAGCTGGCGACCGAATTGGTCGTGCGCGGCAGCAGCACCGCCTGAGGGCGGGGCGCGCCCGCGCCCCGCACCGACCAATTGCAACCGTTTGCAATAAATACTTGCCCGATACCACACTTTTCGTGCTGCAACGCAGCATTAAGTATTTCCCATGGCAACTTTCAAGTCGTATCGACAGCACCCCTCCTATGAAGTCCCGTTTGCCGCGGTGCGAGCAACGCATGCTGCGGCGCGTTAATGCAATCGATTGCAAAGAATTCAATTTCAAGGAATAATGGCGCACCTGCTCAAGAAATCGGCAACCGGCGCCAAGAATCCGGATCGATGCCCTTGGTCCCTGACAGCCGCCCCGATGCGGCGCACGACACACTTGGAGGAGACTATGGATACACGCAACGTCAAACTGAGCGGCATCGCCGCCGCCGTGGCACTGGCCGTTCTGCAGATGGGCGCCGCCCACGCCCAGCAGGCCGCCGCCGCCGCGAGCGACAACAAGGCCGACGGCCTGAACCTGGAGCGGGTGGTGGTCACCGGCACCACCGGCGGCTCGTCGAAGATGAAGTCCAGCGTCTCGGTCAGCACGATGGAGTTGGACGCCATCAAGCAGGGCGCGCCGACCAGCGCCGCCGAGGTGCTGCGCTCGGTGCCGGGCCTGCGCTCGGAGTCCTCGGGCGGCGAGGGCAACGCCAACATCACCGTGCGCGGCGTGCCGATCTCGGCCGGCGGCTCGCGCTATGTGCAGCTGCAGGAGGACGGCCTGCCGGTGCTGCAGTCGGGCGACTTCAACTTCATCACGCCGGACAGCTACGTCAAGATCGACGGCAGCCTGGACCATCTGGAAGTGGTGCGCGGCGGCTCCGCCTCCACCCTGGCCAGCAACTCGCCGGGCGGCATCGTCAACTTCATCAGCAAGACCGGCGCGGAGCGGGGCGGCCACATCGGCATCAGCCGCGGCCTGGGCTACGACGAGACGCGCTACGACTTCGACTACGGCGCGCCGATCTCCGACAAGACCCGCTTCTTCATCGGCGGCCACTACCGCAGCGGCGAGGGCATCCGCAAGACCGGCCTGTCGAGCGCGGACGGCGGCCAGATCCGCGGCAACATCACGCACGAGCTCGACAACGGCTTCATCCGCCTGTCCTTCAAACACCTCGACGACAAGTCGCCCACCGCGCTGCCGGTGCCGGTGCAGGTGGTCGACCACGAGGTGCGCGAGATCGCCGGCATCGACCCGCGCAAGGTCACCTTCTACTCGCCGCACTGGGTGCGCGACGTGGTGCTCGACAAGAACAACAACCACGTCTCGACCAACGTCAACGACGGCTTGTCGGTGAAGAGCGACGCCGTCGGCCTGGAGGCTTCGTTCAACCTCGGTTCGGGCTGGACGCTGAGCGACAAGTTCCGCAAGGCCAGCAACAGCGGCCGCTTCGCCGGCGTCTTCGCCGCCAACAACGGCACGCTGGGCAACTACGTGTTCGCCAGCGGGCCGAACAAGGGCCAGGCCTACAACGGCCGCGCCTTCTCCGCCGTGGTGTTCAACACCTCGATCGACGACGCCGGCAACACGCTCAACGACGCCAAGCTGGCCAAGACCTTCGCCCTGGCCGACGGCGCCAAGCTGACCACCACCGCCGGCCTGTATTCGTCGATCCAAAAGCTGGGCCTGACCTGGAACTTCAACGAGTACCTGATGCAGGCCAGCGGCGACAAGCCGGCCCTGCTGCAAACGGCCAACGCCACGCCCGGCCTGGTCGGCCCGGCCTTCGGCGGCTGCTGCTCGCGCGCCGTCGACATGGAATACAAGCTGACCTCGCCGTATCTGGCGCTGGCCTGGGAGCGGGGCGCGCTGAACCTGGACGCCAGCGTGCGCCAGGACCGCCAGCGCGCCAGCGGCACCGCCAACATCGCCAGCGGCGGCCTGCGCTACGACCCGGCCACCCAGCAGCTGGTCGACTACGAGATGAACCACAACTCCTACTCGGTCGGCGGCAACTACAAGATCGACCGCAACCTGGCCGTGTTCGCCCGTGTCAGCGACGGGGTCGCCTTCAACGCCGACCGCATCCTGTTCGGCACCCCGCTCGACGGCAGCGCGCCGATCAACATCAACACCGTCAAGCAGATCGAGGGCGGCGTGAAGTGGCGCCGCGGCGGCGTCAGCACCTTCGCCACGCTGTTCCAGGCCAAGACCGACGAGAGCAACTACGAGGCCACCACCCAGCGCAGCACCTCCAACAAGTACGACGCCAAGGGTGTCGAGCTGGAGGCGGCCTACAGCGCCGGCGACTTCCGCGTCAACGGCGGCCTGACCTACACCAAGGCCAAGATCACCGGCACCGCGCCGGGCGACGTGGCGGTGATCGGCAACACGCCGCGGCGCCAGGCCAAGGTGGTCTACCAGATCGCGCCGAGCTACACCTGGAACGACGCCACCTTCGGCGCCAGCATCGTCGGCACCGGCAAGTCCTGGGCCGACGACGCCCACACCATCAACATGCCGGCCTACCAGGTGGTCAACGCCTTCCTCAACTACCAGTTGAGCGCCAAGGCGCTGTTGTCGCTGACCGCCAACAACCTGTTCGACAAGATCGGCTACACCGAGGTCGAGGGCGACGGCCACGCCGCCCGCTCGATCACCGGCCGCGCCGTCAAGCTCAGCCTGAGCTACGCCTTCTGACGAGCTACCGGGTCAGACCCTCGGGTCTGACCCTACCGGCGTTTCGATTCTTGCCACGACCCGACTAGCCAACGCAGCAAGGGTCAGACCCAAGGGTCTGACCCTGCATTTCCGCGCCAACGACTTCACTTTGCAATACGACGACCTCAATGACCACAACCCCAACCCCTGTTGAACGCATGCTGGCCGTGCTGCCCGAACACCTGCGCGCGGCGGCGGCACAACGCCTGGCCGGCGCCGAGCCGGTGCTGCGCCAGCGCCTGGCCGGCCTGTACGGCGAGCGCGCCGACTTCCTGCCCTGGCTGGGCGAGCTGATGGAAAATATCGGCCGCCTGCACGCGGCGCGGCCGGACCAGCTGCACCAACAGGACGCGCTGCGCGCGGCGCAACCGGACTGGTTCCTCGGCCAGCAGATGCTCGGCTACTGCGCCTATGTGCAGCGCTTCGGCGGCACGCTGAACGGCGTCGGCGAGCGCATCGCCCACTTGCAGGAGCTGGGCGTCAGCTATCTGCACCTGCTGCCCTTCCTGCGCCCGCGCGCCGGCGAGAACGACGGCGGCTTCGCCGTCGCCAACTTCGACCAGGTCGACCCCGCGCTGGGCACGAACGCCGACCTGGAGGCGCTGACCGCGCGGCTGCGCGGCGCCGGCATCAGCCTGTGCTCCGACTTCATCCTCAACCACGTCGCCGACGACCACGCCTGGGCGCGCGGCGCGCGCGCCGGCGACCCGGCGTTGCGCGCGATGTTCCACGTCTTCCCCGACCGCGCGCTGCCGGACCGCTACGAGCAGACCCTGGGCCAGGTGTTTCCGCAGGCGGCGCCGGGCAACTTCAGCCACGTCGAGGAACTCGGCGGCTGGGTCTGGACCACCTTCTACCCCTACCAGTGGGACCTGAACTACGCCAACCCGGCGGTGTTCGCCGAGATGGCGGCGGCCCTGCTGCGGCTGGCCAACCGCGGCATCGAGGTGTTCCGCCTCGACTCCACCGCCTTCCTGTGGAAGCGCGAGGGGACCAATTGCATGAACCAGCCGGAGGCGCACGCGCTGCTGCAGGCGCTGCGCGCCGTGGTGGCCATCGCCGCGCCGGGCGTGCTGCTGAAGGCCGAGGCCATCGTGCCGACGCGCCAGCTGCCGGCCTACTTCGGCAGCGCGGCGGCGCCGGAATGCCACATCGCCTACCACAGCAGCCTGATGGCGGCCGGCTGGGCCGCGCTGGCCGAGCAGGACGCCGGCCTGCTGCGCCAGGTGATCGCCGCCACGCCGGCGCTGCCGCCGGCCGCCAGCTGGCTCAGCTACGTGCGCTGCCACGACGACATCGGCTGGAACGTGCTGCGCGACGAGGCCGGCGCGGCCGGCGCTCCGGCGGCCGGCGCTCCGGCGGCCGGCGCTCCGGCGGCCGGCGCGGCGGCGGCGGCGGCGCGGCTGGCGCGCATCGCCCGCTTCTTCAGCGGCGCCGACGGCAGCTACGCGGCCGGCGCCGCCTTCCAGAGCAGCGATCCGCACGCGGCGCACGGCAGCAACGGCATGGCCGCCTCGCTGGCCGGGTTGGAGACGGCGCGCGACGCCGAGCAACGCGGCGCCGCGCGGCGCCGCCTGCTGCTGCTGCACGGCCTGGCGCTGAGCTTCGGCGCGTTGCCGGTGCTGTACATGGGCGACGAGCTGGCGCAGCAAAACGACTACAGCTACGGCGCCCGCCCGCAGCACGCGATGGACAGCCGCTGGCTGCAGCGGCCCGAGTTCGACCTGCAACGCTGGGCCGGCCGCGACGATCGTCAAAGCGAGGCGGGCCAGGTCTACGCCGCGCTGCGCCAACTGGTGCGACTGCGCCGGCGCCTGCCCGAGCTGGCGGCCGGCGCGCCGCTGGCGCAGCCGCCCAGCGGCGACCCGGCGCTGCTGGCGCTGGCGCGCGGCGCGCGCTTCCTGGCACTGTTCAATTTCTCCGCGCAGCCGCGCGGCATGGCGCTGGACGGCCGTTGGACGGTACTGCAGGACGATCGCGTCATTGAATCGAGTGTCACGCTGGAGCCGTATGGCATGCTATGGCTGGCCCGCAGTGACGACGCAGTTACCCCGCAGTTTCCCTCCAAGGCGGCAACGCAAGGAACCACGGCATGAACCCACAGCACTCCATCGCGGTATTCGGCGAGGCCCTGGTCGACGACTTCGGCACCGAGCAGGTGGTCGGCGGCGCGCCCTTCAACCTGGCGCGCAACCTGGCCGCCTTCGGCATGGCGCCGCTGATGATCACCCGCATCGGCCGCGACGGCAACGGCGCCAAGGTGCTGGCCGAGTTCGAACGCTTCGGCATGCGTGTCGACGGCGTGCAGAGCGACCTGAGCGAGCCGACCGGCCGCGTCGTCGTCGAGCGCGAAGCGGGCGGCGGCGGCCACCGCTTCATCATCCTGCCGGACCAGGCCTACGACCACATCGAGCCCGGCCCGGCGCTGGCGGCGCTGACCGCGGCGGCGCCGGCCATGCTGTACTTCGGCACGCTGGCGCAGCGCCGGCCGACCTCCTACGCCAGCCTGCAGGCGCTGCTGGCGGCCACGCCGGCCAAGCGCTTCCTCGACCTGAACGTGCGCGAAGGGCAGGTGACCGAGCGCTGCGTCTACGAGTCGCTGCGCCAGGCCGACATCGTCAAGGTCAACGAGGAGGAGCTGAAGGACCTGTTCAACTGGTACACCCACACCAGCCCGGGCACCGACTCGATCGATTCCCCCGCGCTGCGCGCCGCCTGCGCCATGTTGATCCGCATCTTCGCGCTGGAGGGGCTGATCGTCACGCTCGGCCCGCGCGGCGCGGCCTGGTTCGGCGCCGACGGCTCCGTCGAGCTCAGCCCGGGCAGCGCGGCGCCGCCGCCGCTGGTCGACACGGTCGGCGCTGGCGACGCCTTCGCCGCCGTGTTCTTGTACGGCCGCGCGCAGGACTGGCCGCTGGCGCTGACGCTGGCGCGCGCCAACGACTTCGCCGGCGCCGTCTGCGGCATCGCCGGCGCGGTGGCGCCGCAGCTGGCCTTCTACCAATCCTGGCTGGCGCGCTGGCAAGCCAGCGGCAGCCCGACCTGAACCGGAGCCCCTGATGGCAACGCACAAACCGCATCTGTCGTTCTGGCAGATCGTCAACATGAACATCGGCTTCTTCGGCATCCAGTTCAGCTTCGGGCTGCAGCAGAGCAGCATGAGCCCGATCTACAAATACCTCGGCGCCGACGAGGCCAGCCTGCCCTACCTGTGGCTGGCCGGGCCGATGACCGGCCTGCTGGTGCAGCCGCTGATCGGCGCGCTGAGCGACCGCACGGTGACGCGCTGGGGCCGGCGCACGCCGTACTTCCTGATCGGCGCCATCCTCTGCAGCCTGGGCCTGCTGGCCATGCCCTTCAGCCCGACCCTGTGGATGGCCGCCAGCCTGCTGTGGATACTCGACGCCGCCAACAACGTGACGATGGAGCCCTACCGCGCCTTCGTCAGCGACAAGCTGGCGCCGCGCCAGCACTCGCTCGGCTTCCTGACGCAGAGCGCCTTCACCGGCCTGGGGCAGACGCTGGCCTATCTGACGCCGTCGCTGCTGGTTTGGTTCGGCATGAACAAGGACGCCGTCAACGGCAGCCACATTCCGCACATCGTCATCGTGGCGTTCTTGATCGGCGCGGTGTTCTCGATCAGCAGCGTGCTGTGGACCTTGAAGACCACGCCCGAGCATCCGCTCGACGCGGACGAGCTGGCGGCCATCCGCGCCCGGCCGCGCGGCCTGGCGCACACCCTGGGCGACATCGTCGACGCGGTGCGCGAGATGCCGCCGACGATGAAGCAGCTGGCGCTGGTCAAGCTGTTCCAGTGGTACGCCATGTTCTGCTACTGGCAGTACATCATGCTGTCGCTGTCGACCACCATCTACGGCACCACCGAGCAGAGCTCGCAGGGCTTCCGCGACGCCGGCTTGTTGACCGGGCAGGTGGGCGCCTTCTACAACTTCGTCGCCTTCGTCGGCGCGCTGGCGCTGGTGCCGTTCACGCGCCGCTTCGGGCCGAAGGCGATGCACAGCGTCTGCCTGGCGCTGGCCGGCATCGGCATGTTGAGCATCCCGCTGATCCACACGCCGGCGCTGCTGTTCGTGCCGATGGTCGGCATCGGCCTGGCCTGGGCCAGCATCATGGGCAATCCATACGTGATGCTGGCCGACTGCATCCCGCCCGAGCGCACCGGCGTCTACATGGGGATTTTCAACATGTTCATCGTCATCCCGATGATCATCCAGATCTTCACGCTGCCGCTGTACTACCGCAGCTGGCTGGGCGGCAATCCGGAGAACGTGATTCGCTTGGCGGGGGGATTGATGTTGTGTGGCGCGGTGGCCGTGTTGTTCGTCAAGCTGAGGGGGGCGCAGGCGGCGCCGGCGGCCAAGGTGAGAACACCCACCGGCGTAATTCTAGGGTCAGACCCTAGGGTCTGACCCTGGCTTGCTGCCGGTGGGTGGTTCGCCGCAGCGAGGGACTGCTTACTCCGACATCTGGCTCTGCAGGTAGTTCTGCAGGCCGACCTTGCCGATCAGGTCGAGCTGCGTTTCCAGCCAGTCGATGTGTTCCTCGGTGTCTTCCAGGATCATCAGCAGCAGGTCGCGCGAGACGTAGTCGCCGGCCTTCTCGCTGGCGGCGATGCCGTCCTTGACGGTGCTGTGGGCGCCGCGTTCCAGTTTCAGGTCGCAGGCCAGCATCTCTTCGGTCGATTCGCCCACCATCACCTTGTGCAGCGCCTGCACGTTCGGCAGGCCGTCGAGCATCAGGATGCGGTCGATCAGTTTGTCGGCGTGCTTCATCTCGCCGATCGATTCCTCGTACTCTTTTTTGGCCAGCTTGTCGAAGCCCCAGTGACGATACATGCGCGAGTGCAGGAAGTACTGGTTGATCGCGGTGAGTTCGTTGGTCAGCTGCGCGTTGAGCAGCTTGATGACGTCTTTGTCGCCCTTCATGGGAGGCTTTCTAAAATGGTGAAGAATTCCGCCATTTTGCCACGAAGCGGGGCGCGCGCGAAGCGGCAAAAGTGAGAAAAACGCCATAAAATCAAGGCAATGGCCGGTAATGAAAACCATTAACATCGTTGTGGTGCGGAATGAAAACCATTATCATTCCGGGGGTGCCGGCGGAGCCCTTTCGCGCCCCGTCCACCGCGCGCGGCGCGCGGCAGAACCGCCCCGCGCGACGAAGAAAAAAGGACCTTCCATGATGCTGCATATTCCCGGCGTGCTGACGCCGGCACAGGTAAGCGAGTTCCGCCAACGTTTGGCGGCCAGCGACTGGGTCGACGGCCGTGTCACCGTCGGCGCGCAGGGCGCCCAGGTCAAGCGCAACCGCCAGTTGGCCGAGACCTCGCCGCTGGCCGTCGAGCTGGGCGAGATCATCACCCGCGCGCTGGCGGCCCACCCGCTGTTCTTCTCGGCCGTGCTGCCGCTGCGCATCCTGCCGCCCTACTTCAACAGCTACGCCGGCGGCGAGCACTACGGTTCGCACATCGACGGCGCCATCCGCAACCGCGCCGGCACGGCGCTGACGATCCGCTCGGACGTGTCGTCGACCTTGTTCCTCAGCGGCCCCGAGGAGTACGACGGCGGCGAGCTGGTGGTGATGGACTCCTACGGCGCGCACGAGGTCAAGCTGCCGGCCGGCGACCTGATCGTCTACCCCTCGAGCAGCGTGCACCGGGTCGAGCCGGTCACGCGCGGCGAGCGGGTCTGCTCGTTCATGTGGACCCAGAGCATGGTGCGCGACGACTGGAAGCGCGGCATGTTGTTCGAGCTGGACCAGAACATCCAGAAGCTGCGCGGCGCCCACGGCGACAGCGAGGCCACCGTCGGCCTGGCCGGCCACTACCACAACCTGTTGCGCATGTGGGCCGAGCTGTAAAACTGGTGTGATCGCCACGTCGTTGCGCCACGTCAACAAGGACGCAACACGACACTAGTACGCCCGGCTTGGATCTTTCCGGCCGGCGTATAATCGCCAGCATGGCAACGCGCAACCTCAAATCCATCGATCCGGCACTATTGCTGCCGACTCCCGAAGTTCCGGAAAGCTACGGTCCGCGGAACGATGAGGATCTGCGCGTCCATCAGCTGGTTCAGGAAGCCCTCGACGCCGGCCCGGGCAAGAAGTACGCCACGGTTGCGGACTTCATACAGGCCTTGGATACCCGTGTGCCTTGATGACGCCGCCGACTTGGTGCCGTGCTTAAGTTGGACATGTCCGCGCTCGCGGAAGACGACGCGGCTGAAGCGCTCGCCTACTACGCTGCAATTTCCCCCGCACTAAGAACCTCCTTTCGCGACAATCTCGGCGCTGCCTTGACGCTGTTGTGCGGCTTGCCCGGCATCGGTTCGCGGCGCTTTTCCTATCTCTTCCCGGGTATTGATCTGCGCACCTGGTCAATCGACCGTTTCCCGTTCCGCATTTTCTATGCCGTCGATGGCGAGTTCCTAAGAGTGTTTCGCGTCGAGCATGAAATGCGCAATGTCACGCCGGGCATGCTCGGCCAAGGTCGGCATGGCGCTTGACGGACTGCCAACGAGTCGAGATATCCACCGCATGGACAACAAGCAAGCTTAAGCAGGAAGCTGGGCCGCTCAGGCCGCTTCCGGCAGGGCGTCGCCGCCGTGCGGGCCGGGGCCGTGCGGCGGGCGGTGGTGGCGGAAGGCCTGGCGGATGTTGTCGCGCAGCAGCGCGCCGTCCCAGGGCTTGGTGTAGAAGCGGTCGACCGCCCCGCTGTTGACCGCCGCCATCATCGAGGCCAGGTCGGCGTTGCCCGACAGGACGATGCGCACCGTGTCCGGATACATCGCCTTGACCTGGTCGAGGAAGGCGGCGCCGTCCAGCGCCGGCATGCACTGGTCGCACAGGATCACCTGCGCCTCGTGGCGCGCCAGCGCGTCGAAGCCCTCGGCGCCGGAGCGCGCCGTCTCGACGTGGTAGCCGTCGTCCTTGAACAGCTCGACCAGCATGCCGAGCATCAGCGGGTCGTCGTCGACGATCAGCAGCGTCTGGCGGCGCTCGTCGCAGGGCTCGGGCGGCGCCAGCCGGCGGCCCTGCAGCAGCAGCTCGCCGACCCGCTCGGCGTCGAGCGGCCGGCTGAAATAGTAGCCCTGGATCTGGTCGCAGTGGTGGCGCCGCAGGTAGCTCAGCTGGGCCAGCGTTTCGACGCCCTCGGCGACCACGTTCAGGTTCAGGCTGTGCGCCATGCTGATGATGGCGCGCACGATGGCGGCCGCGTCCGGGTTGCTGGTGACGTCGCGGATGAAGGCGATGTCGATCTTCAGCGTGTCGATGGGGAAGCGGCGCAGATAGGCCAGGCTGGAATAGCCGGTGCCGAAGTCGTCGATCGAGATCTTGACGTGGCGCCGCTTCAGGTTGCGCAGGCAGTCGATGGTGCGCGCCGTGTTGGCCATCAGCGAGGTCTCGGTCAGTTCCAGTTCGAGCAGCTCGGCCGGCACGGCGTTCTCGACCAGCGCCGCCATCACCTCGGCGTCGAGGTCGCCCTCGACGAACTGGCGGCCCGAGACGTTGATCGACAGCGCCACCGCGCCGACCGGCGAGTCGAGCCAGCGGCGGATCTGCCGGCAGGCCGTGGCGATGACCCAGCTGCCGACCCGCACCACCAGGCCGGTCTCCTCGAGCAGGGCGATGAACTCGCCCGGCGCCACCAGGCCGTGGCCGGGCCGTTGCCAGCGCAGCAGGGCCTCGAGGCCGGCGACGCGGCCGTCGCCCAGGCGCACCTTGGGCTGGTAGTGCAGCACGAACTCGTCGTTCTCCAGCGCCGCGCGCAGCGCCGTCTCCAGCTCCAGGCGGGCCAGCACGGCGGCGTTCATCTGCGCCGTGAAGAAGCGGTAGGTGTCGCGGCCGGCGTGCTTGGCCTGGTACATCGCCGTGTCGGCGTACTTGATCAACTCGTCGGGGGTGTCGGCGTCGTCGGGGTGGATGGTGATGCCGATGCTGGCGCTGACGTTGACGGTGTGGCCGCGCAGCTCGAACGGCGCGCGCAGCGCCGCCAGGATCTTGTTGGCCACCTGGGCGGCGCCCTGCTGGCCCTCCGGCGTCACCAGGATCAGCGCGAACTCGTCGCCGCCCAGCCGGCCGACGGTGTCGCGCAGGCGCACACACTGCACCAGCCGCTCGCTGAAGCGCACCAGCAGCTCGTCGCCGACCAGGTGGCCGAGGGTGTCGTTGACGTTCTTGAAGTGGTCGAGGTCGACGAACAGCACGGCGACCTGCCAGCCGTGCTCGCCGGCCAGCGCCAGGGTCTTCTTCAGCGTGTCGTAGAACAGCGTGCGGTTGGGCAGGCCGGTCAGCGCGTCGTGGTGGGCCTGGTGGTGCAGGCGCTGCTGCGCCAGCTTGCGCTCGGTGATGTCGCGCACCACGCCGACGATGATCCAGTCGGTGCCGCTGCGCAGCGCCTGGCGGTGCACCTCGACCTGCACCAGGCTGCCGTCCTTGCGGCGCAGCTCGGTCTCGTACAGCTCGGCGCCGCCGCGGCCGGCGATCATGGCGTCGTAGGCGCCCTCGTACTGGGCGCGGGCGCCGCCGCCGAGCGCCTCCGGGCCGACGGCGAGCAGC
Organism: Rugamonas sp. DEMB1; assembly: GCF_029834475.1. Lineage (GTDB taxonomy): Bacteria > Pseudomonadota > Gammaproteobacteria > Burkholderiales > Burkholderiaceae_D > Rugamonas > Rugamonas rubra. The sequence goes on from NZ_CP122407.1 coordinate 125,335, forward strand.
TCGGCGCGGCTGTAGCCGAGCATGCTGCAACTGGTGGCGTTGACCTCGACGAAGCGCATGCTGGCGCGGTCGATCAGCAGGATGGCGTCGGCGGTGGCGTCCATCGCGGTGCGGAAGCGCTGCAGGTCGGCGGTGCGGGCGCTGACCTGGCGCTGCAGCGCCGCGCTGTGCTGTTGCAGGTCGCCGTAGGCCTTCAGGCGCAGCAGGTTGCGCACCCGCAGCCACAGCTCGGCGCGGTCGACCGGCTTGCTGAGGAACTCCTCGGCGCCGGCGTCGAGGCCGGCCAGGCGGGCGCCGCGCTCGGTCAGCGCGGTGAGCATGATGATCGGGATGCGCGCGGTGGCGGCCTGCGACTTGAGCCGGCTGGCCACCTGGTAGCCGTCGAGGCCGGGCATCATCACGTCGAGCAGGATCAGGTCGGGCGCGCTGCGCCGCACCGCCGCCAGCGCCTCCTCGCCGCTGGCGGCGTACTCGGTGCGGTAGCCGGTCGGGCGCAGCAGCAGGTCGAGCAGCTTGCGGTTCTTCGCCTCGTCGTCGACGATCAGGATGGTGGCGGCGGTGGCGTGCATCAGGTGCTCCTTGCGCCCAGCAGGGCGTCGATCAGCGCGTACAGCTCGCGGTAGCGCAGCGGTTTGGCGATGTAGCCGTCGCAGCCGGCGGCCAGGCTGCGCGCCCGGTCGTCCTTCATCGCCAGCGCGGTCAGCGCGATGACGGGGATGGCGGCGGTGGCCGGGTCGGCCTTGAGCAGGGCGGTGGCGGCCAGGCCGTCCATGCCGGGCAGCTGCAGGTCCATCAGGATCAGGCCGGGGCGTTCGGCGCGCGCCGCCGCCAGGCCGCTCTCGGCGTCGGCCGCCGCCAGCACCTGGTGGCCGGCGTTGCGCAGCAACAGCGCGGCCAGCTTCATGTTCGCCAGGTTGTCTTCGACGACGAGTATGGTGGCCATGGCGCCCCCTCAGTGCGGCGCCAGGGCGCGGCGCACCTCGGCCAGGAAGCGGCCCTGGTTGAAGCCGGCCTTCTCGACGATGCGGATGGGCCGCGCGCGCGCGTCGTCGAGCGCGCCGCGCTCCCGTTCGCCGATCTGCTTGGCCGTCACCACCAGCAGCGGGATGGCGGCCGTCAGCGGGTCGCCGCGCAGCGCGGCGACGACGTCGAGGCCGTCCATGCCGGGCATCATCAGGTCGAGCAGGATCAGGTCCGGCCGCAGGCGCTGCGCCAGGCTCAGCGCCTCGACCCCGCTGTAGGCCCGCGCCACGCTGTAGGCGGGCGGGCGGAGGAAGCCGGCGATCACCTCGACCGCCTTGGGGTCGTCGTCGACCACCAGCACCGTGCGGCTGTGCTCGGGCGCCGGCGCCAGCGCCAGCGCGGCCAGCGCGGCCTTGAGCTGGCCGCGGCTGATGGGTTTTTGCAGCGCGGCGGCGGCGCCGCCGGCCAGCGCCAGCTCGGCGTCGGCGCCGCCGGAGACCACCACCACCGGCACCCGGCCCAGGGCGGCGTCGTCGCGTATGCGCCGGAGGAACTCCCAGCCGTCGATGCCGGGCAGCTGGATGTCCAGCGCGATCAGGCTGAGCGGCTGGCGCGGCGCCAGGCGCAGCGCCTCCTCGGCGCTGGCGGCGCGCAGCACGCTGAAGCCCTCGGCCTCGAGCAGCAGGCGGGCCAGCTCGGCGGCCTGGTCGTTGTCCTCGACCACCAGGGCGGTGCGCTCGCCCGGCGCGGCCGCGCCGGCGCCCTCGGCCCCGCCGCCGCCGCCGCCGCCGCCGCCCTCAGCCGCGCGGCCCGTGGCGGCCGGCGCGGTGTCGGCGTCCGGTGTCGCCGGCGCGGCGCGCAACGGCAGCCAAACGGCGAAGCGGGCGCCCCGCTCGACCGCGCTGGCCACCGCCACCGTGCCGCCGTGCAGCTCGGCGAGCTGCTTGACCATCGCCAGGCCCAGCCCGGTGCCCTCGAACTTGCGCGCCAGGCTGCTGTCGATCTGGCTGAAGGCCTGGAACAGCTTGGCCATGTCGCCCGGCGAGATGCCGATGCCGCTGTCGGCCACGCTGATCTCGAGGAAGTGCTGGTGCTCGTTGTCGGCCAGCGCGAAGCGGTGCACCGGCCAGTCGCCGGCCAGCGTGCCGACCGCCGCGCGCGGCACGCGGCGCGCCGCCAGCGTGACGGCCTTGCCGTCGGCGCCGAACTTGACGGCGTTGCTGAGCAGGTTGTAGACGATCTGTTTGGTCTTGCGCAGGTCCAGCAGCGGCGCGCCCAGCGCCTCGGGCGCGGCCAGTTCGAGCACCACCTGCGCCGCCGCCGCCTTCTCGCGCACCATGGTCAGGCTGCCGGCCAGCAGGGCGTTGAGGTCGACCGGCTCGAGCTCGAGCGCCATCATGCCGGCCTCGACCTTGGAGAGGTCGAGGATGTCGCTGATCAGCGCCAACAGGTGGTGGCCGCTGCTGAAGATGTCGTCGATGTACTCGTGCTGCAGCTCGCTGGTGGGCCCCATCAGGCCGTCCTTGAGCGCCTCGGAAAAGCCGATGATGGCGTTGAGCGGGGTGCGCAGCTCGTGCGACATGGTGGCGAGGAACTCCGACTTCATCCGGCTGGCCCTTTGCAGCTCGACGTTCTTGTCCTCCAGCGCGCGCTCGAAGCGCTTGCGCTCGGTGACGTCGCGCGCGGCGGCGAACACGCCCTGCAGCTGGCGGTCGCGGTCGTGGAAGGTGGCGGCGTTGTAGGACACCACCGTCTCCTCGCCGTTGATGGCGCGCACCGTCAGCTCGTAGTCGCTGACCTTGTGCTCGGTGAGCACGCGGCGGATGGCGGCGTCGGCGCGGGCCGGGTCGGTGAAGAACTTCTTGCAGGGCGCGCCGATCAACTCGTCGCGGGTGCGCCCGGTCAGCGCCACCATCTGCTGGTTGACGTCGGAGATGATGCCCTGCGGGTCGGTCATCATCAAGGCGTCGATGTTCGACTCGATCAGCGAGCGGGTGTAGAACTGCTGGTCGCGCAGGCGCTGGTCGAGCAGGGCCTGGGCCGCCTCGACCTGCTTGCGCGCGGTGTTGTCGGTGCCGATCAGCAGGTAGCCGATGATGGCGTCGGCGGCGTCGCGCAGCGCCGTCACCGACACCACCGCCGGGAAGCGGCTGCCGTCCTTGCGCACGTAGGTCAGCTCGTAGATGTCCTCGATGCCGCGCGAGGCCTTGAACACCAGCGCCTCGAAGCCGGGGGTGATGGGGGTGTCGAGCTCCAGGCTGAGCGTGGCGGCGCGGGCGATCAGCTCGGCGGGGTCGGAGATGTCGGCCGGGGTGATGCGGTTGAGCACGTCGAGGGCGGCGTAGCCGAGCATGCGCTCGGCGCCGACGTTGAAGATCTGGATCACGCCCTTCTCGTCGGTGGCAATGCTGGAGAAGTAGGCGCTGTTGAAGATGGCGTCCTGCAGGGTGCCGGTCTTGAGCAGGGTTTCCTGGCGCAGCAGTTCGAGGTTGCCCTCGAGGCCGCTGGGGCGTTCGCTGGCGTTGCCGCCAAAGCTGGTCCGGTGCATGGTGTGGCCCGCGTGAAGAGTGGCGTTTCAGTCGGGGGCGCAGACAAGGGGGTGTAGTGCCACAACTGCAGAGCAGGCTCGCAGATTGGCGCCGATCAGCGCTGAGAAAACCAACAGGCCGGTGGCAAGGAGGAGGGGAGTAACTCGATTAAGAATAGCAGAGGGCGGCTGGCGTGTGTCAATTAATGCGGCAAGGCGGCGAAATATCCGGGGCGCGCGTCGAAGTGTTGCTTTCGGGCAGTTTCCGTCCGGCGCGCGAAAAAAAACCCCGCCGGCGAGGGCGGGGTTGCGGTGGCGGCGCCGGCCGGCGCGCCGTCGATCAGAAGTGGAAGTTGGCGCTGACACTGACCGAGCGCGGCGTGCCCGGGGTGTAGCGGTAGCCGCTCTTGTTGATCGCGGCGACGTACTGCTTGTCGGCCAGGTTGTAGACGTTCAGCTGCAGGTCGACGTTCTTGCTGACCGGGTAGGTGGCCATGGCGTCGTAGACCCAATAGGAATCGGTCGAGACCGGGGTGCCGATGGCGCCGTCGGTGCCGCGCAGCAGCTGGTCGACGAAGCGCGCGCCGCCGCCCAGCTTCAGGCCCATCGGCAGGGTGTACGAGGTCCACGCGGTGAAGGCCTGCTTGGGCGTGTACACCAGGCTGTTGCTGAGGTTGGCCGAGACCTTCTTGCCCGACTCGACCGTGGCGTTCATGCGGGTGTAGCCGGCGCTGACCAGCCAGTTACGCATCAGTTCGCCGGTGACGCCGATCTCGATGCCCTGCACCTGCTTCTTGCCGGTCTGGTAGAACTTGAGCAAATCGACCGGGGCCTGTTCGACCTCGTTCTTGACCACGGTCTGGTACAGCGCCGCCGTCAGGGCCAGCTTCTGCTTGAGGAAGTCCCACTTGGTGCCGATCTCCTTGGTGGTGGTGACCTGCGGATCGTAGTTGGCGTTGGACGCGCTGCTGGCCGAGGCGCTCAGCGCGAAGGTGCTGCCGCCCGGCGGCGCCTTGGAGGTGGCGTACATGGCGTAGACGCTGCTGTCCGGGGTCGGTTTGTAGAGCGCGGCGATCTTTCCGTTGACCAGGGTGTCGGCGGCGCTCAGGCGGGTCGGCACCGGCGTGCCGACCGGCAGCAGTTTGTTGGTGGCGGTGCTCAGCACGATGTCGCTGTAGCCGATGTCGAAGCGGTCCAGACGCACGCCGCCGTTGATCATCCACTTCTCGCCGATCTTGACGGTGTCGAACAGGTAGGCGCTCTGGGTGTTGACGGTGGTGTCGATGAACGTGCCGTCGCGCACCATGTTCAGGTGCCCTGCGGCTGGACGTTGGGGTTGGGCGCGTACAGCGGGGTCGGGTCTTGAAGGTGCCGGTGCCCTTGTAGCCGTAGCTGGTCTGCTTCTCGCTGGTCAGCTCCAGGCCGGCCACCATGGTGTGCTTGAAGGCGCCGGTGTCGAACTCGGCGGTGACGTTGGTCTGGTTGGTCAGGATGCTGTTTTCACGGTCGCGCACGGTGCGGATGGTGCGGTCCAGCTTCCAGGTGCTCGGATCGGTGGCGACGGCGCCGACGTCGACGAGTTTTTTGTCGACCATGCGCGGCTCGGTCCACAGGTTCTCGGTGCGGCCCATGAAGCCGGTGAGCAGGTAGTTCTGCTGGGTCTTGCCGTAGCGCGTGGTGTTCTGCAGTTTCAGCGTCGGCGAGAAGTCGTGCTCGACGCGCAGGGTGACCATGTCGGCCTTGACCTTGTCGAAGTCCGAGGTGGTGCCGTAGAAGTTCTTCGGATCGACCTTGGGGGCGTTGGCGATGTAGGGGCGGGCCTTGTCCGGGCTGGTGTAGCCGGGCAGGCCGACGGTCGGCACGCCGCCGTCGGGCACGTTGTCCTGCTTGACGTGGAGGAAGTCGAGGAAGACGCGGGTCTTGCCGTTCAGGCCGAAGGCGACGGTGGGCGCGATGGCCCAGCGCTTGTTCTTGACCTCGCGGCGGCCCGGGTTCTCGCTGTCCTGGTCGAGCACGTTCAGGCGCACGGCGGTGCCGGTCTCGGCGTTGATGACGTGGTTCCAGTCGGCGGCGACGCGCTTCTGCTTGGCGCTGCCGACGGTGACGATGGCGCCGTAGGAATTTTCCAAGGTCGGTTGCTTGGTGCTCAGGTTGACCGAGCCGGTCGGCGCGCTGCGCCCGCTGTCGGTGCCGGCCGGGCCCTTGAGCACGTCGATCTGTTCGATGTTGAAGACGTCGCGCGAGATCGCGCCGACGTCGCGCACGCCGTCGACATAGATGCTGCCCGAGGTGTCGAAGCCGCGCATGTAGATGGCGTCGCCGGTGTTGGTGCTGCCGTTTTCGCCGAGGAAGAAGGTGCCCACGCCGGGGGTGTTGCGCAACGCCTCGGTCAGCGTGACGGCGCCCTGTTGCTCGATCAGCTCGCGCTTGATGACGGTGATGGTTTGCGGCGTGTTGACCAGCGCCTCGGTGTACTTGGGCGAGCTGGCCTTGTCGGCCTTGAACTCGTTCTCTTTGGCGCCGAGCACTTTGACTTCCTGCAGGGTCTGGCCGGTCCGCGCGGTGGCGGCGGCCGGGGCCGGGGCGGCCTCGGCGGCGTGGGCGGCGACCGGCAGCAGCATCGCCGCCAGGGCGGTGCCGACATGTTGGGTCATGCTCAGGGGGGCGTGCTTACGGCTCTTGATGAATGCCATGTCTTCTCTCGTCGATGGGTGGTGTGCTGGCTGGCGGTGGCGGTTGTCGCCGCTGCCGCGCTGGCTGGGCAAAAATTTGATGTAGATTAAATATTGTGTGAGATTGTAACGAAGTGCGGTTTGAAAGTAAATGAGAATTGTTGCTATTCGCATTCCGGTGGGCGCAACGCAACGACGCCGGCCGGCGCCGGGGGGCGCGGCCGGCGTCGCGGGCCGAACGGGGGGAGGGGGCTGGCCGGGGCGGCTCAGCTCATCTGGAAGTTGATCGGCACCAGCACATAGACCGAGACCGGCTTGCCGTCCTCGAGATAGGGCTTGTACAGGGCGCGCAGGGCGGCCTGGCGGCCGGCCTCGTCGAGGTTGCTCGAGCCGGACGACTTGTGCACCGAAACCTGCTCGGGCAGGCCTTCTCGCCGATCAGCACGCGCAGCATCACCACGCCGGTTTCGCCCAGGCGGCGCGAGATGTTGGGGTAGACCGGCTGCGGCGCGCGCAGGTACTCGACGCCGGTGACGGTCTTCGGCGCGCTGGGCGCGGCGGACGGGGTGACGGCGGCGGTGCTGCTGGTGGCCACGCGGGCCTCGACGGCGCGCGCCGGCGCGGCCGGCGGCAGGGTGATGGTCGGCTCGACCTGCGGCGTGCTCAGCAACGGCAGCGGCGGCACGAAGGTCGGCGCCTGCGCCAGCGCGACGGTCTTCGGCGGGCTGCTCGGCTTGGGTGGCGGCGGCGGCGGTTCGGCGGCGACGAAGGTCACGTTGACCACCTGCGGCAGGGCGCGCACCATCTTGTGCAGCGTGCCCGTTTGCAGCAGGTAGAACAGCACGCCGTGCAGGACGACAATGCCGGCCAGCGGGGCCAGCTTGGCGCAACGCTGCTTCAGGCTGGGCTGCGGCGTGTGGCCCAGGTCGGCGCCGTAGGCCGACGACATCGTCATGCTGCTCATATGAATGCTTTCAGTGTTCTCAGGTGGTCAGCACGGGACGCGCCAACACGGTTTCCTGGATGCGCTCCAGATGGTCGCCCAGCACCTCCTTGGCGCAGCTGTGGCACTTGCCGCAGCAGGTGGCCACGCCGAGGTCGCGGCGCAGCTCGGCCATGGAGTTCAGGCCCAGGTCGATCGCCTGGCGGATCTCGCGGTCGGATATGTTGTTGCAGACACATACAATCATCGGTGCACCTATAAGTCGGGAAAGGCAACGTCAATCAAAGGGCGGTCGGCACAGGCACGGGGCGACGGGGGCGGGGTCGGCGGCTGTGGGCAAGACAATGTTGGCTTCCACCTAATGCGAATCATTATCATTACCTGATGCATTCTGCCGCAACTTTCAGCAGTTTGCAAGCGCAAATAGAAACTATTCGCATTACCGTTTATAATGCTAGTATTGGTCTTTCCGGCCGGAACGTTATATTGGCGTGGGCCGGGGCCGCATTTCTGCTGTGCTGTATTGTTGGATTGCCGTCGTAACGTCGTTGTTATACATAACCGGACACTTTGCTCATGACACTCGCCCCCACCCTGATCACACTAGACGCCCTGAAGGTGGGCAGCAGCGGCACCGTGGTGCATGTCGCGCCGGGCGACGCGGGCGACGGCGCCGACCTGGCGCGCCGGCTGATGGAGCTGGGCTTCGTGCCGGGCGAGAAGATCCGCATGCTCAAACGCGGCGTGCCGGGCGGCGAGCCGCTGGCCATCAAGGTCGGCAACTCGACCTTCGCGCTGCGCCGCTTCGAGGCGGCGCTGGTCTCGATACAGGCGGAGTGAGCATGGGTGTCGTGGAACATAGCGCGCCGGTGGTGGCGCAACTGCCGATGGTCGCCCTGCTGGGCAACCCCAACTGCGGCAAGACCGCGTTGTTCAACCGCCTGACCGGGGCGCGGCAGAAGGTGGCCAACTACGCCGGCGTGACCATCGAACGCAAGGAGGGCCTGTTCACCTCGCCGGACGGGCGGCCCTTCCGCGTGCTCGACCTGCCCGGCGCCTATAGTTTGTCGGCGCACACGCCGGACGAGGCCATCACGCGCGACGTGGTGGCCGGCCTGCGCGAGGGCGAGCAGTCGCCCGACGTGGTGGTGTGCGTGGTCGACGCCACCAACCTGCGCCTGAACCTGCGCCTGGTGCTGGAGATCCAGCGGCTCGGCCTGCCGATGGTGCTGGCGCTGAACATGGTCGACGTGGCCAAGAAGCGCGGCATCGAGATCGACGCCGACAAGCTGGCCGTCGAGCTGGGCATGACGGTGGTCGAGACGGTGGCGGTGCAGAACGGCGGCGAGAAGTCGCTGCTGCGCGCGCTCGACGCCATGTGGCCGCTGCACCAGGTCAAGGTGCGGCCGCTGGCGGCGATCGACGCCGTCCCGGTCGAGCAGACCCAGCGCGAGGTGCGGCGCATCCTGGCCGCCGTCAGCAACGACTTCCACGACACCGGCAACCTGAGCGAGAAGATCGACGACGTGGTGCTGCATCCCGTGCTCGGCCCGCTCATTTTGGCGCTGCTGATGTTCCTGGTGTTCCAGGCCGTGTTCAGCTGGGCCAACACGCCGATGGACCTGATCAAGGACGGCGTCGGCTGGCTCGGCCAGCTGCTCGCCACCCACATGCAGGAGGGCCTGCTGCGCAGCCTGCTGGTCGAGGGCATCCTCGGCGGCGCCGGCAGCGTGCTGGTGTTCCTGCCGCAGATTTTGATCCTGTTCTTCTTCATCCTGATTTTGGAGGACTGCGGCTACCTGCCGCGCGCCGCCTTCCTGCTCGACCGCCTGATGGGCGGGGTCGGCCTGTCGGGCCGCGCCTTCATCCCGCTGCTGTCGAGCTTCGCCTGCGCCATCCCCGGCATCATGGCCGCGCGCACCATCCAGAATCCGCGCGACCGCCTGGTGACGATCATGATCGCGCCCTTGATGACCTGCTCGGCGCGGCTGCCGGTGTACGCCCTGATCATCGCCGCCTTCATCCCCGAGCGCGAGGTGGCCGGCTTCATGAGCCTGCAGGGCCTGGTGCTGTTCGCGCTGTATTTCGCCGGCATCGCCTCGGCGATGGCGGTGGCCTGGGTGATGAAGCGCGGCATGGGCTCGCAGCACCAGCACCCGCTGATGCTCGAGCTGCCCAGCTACCACTGGCCGCACCTGCGCAACCTGGGCATGGGCCTGTGGGAGCGCGCCAAGATCTTCGTCTCGCGGGTCGGCACCATCATTTTGACGCTGATGATTTTGCTGTGGTTCCTCAGCAGCTTCCCCGGCGCGCCCGAGGGCGCCACCCATCCGCCGATCTACTACAGCCTGGCCGGCCTGCTGGGGCGCGGCCTGGAGTTCATCTTCGCGCCGATCGGCTTCAACTGGCAGATCTGCATCGCCCTGGTGCCCGGCCTGGCCGCGCGCGAAGTGGCGGTCGGCGCGCTGGGCACGGTGTACGCGCTGTCGCAGACCGGCGACGAGCTGGCGCAGTCGCTGGCGCCCATCATCGCCGGCTCGTGGACCCTGCCGACCGCCTTGTCGCTGCTGGCCTGGTACGTGTTCGCGCCGCAGTGCATGTCGACGCTCAGCGTGGTCAAGCGCGAGACGGCCAGCTGGCGCTATCCGCTGCTGATGGCCGGCTACATGTTCGCGCTGGCCTACACGGCCTCGTTCCTGACCTACCGCATCGCCCTTGCCCTGAGCGGAGCCTGATATGTGGCAGCAACTGATCGTCTTCCTCATCGTCGGCGGTGCCGCGCTGCACTTCTGCACCAAGTACCTGCCGCTGGCCTGGCGCCAGCAGATCGTCCACTTCCTGGCGCGGCGCGGCTTCGACCAGGCCAAGATGGCCAAGCTGTTCAAGACCGGCCCGAGCTGCGGCTCCGGCTGCGGCAGTTGCGGCAGTTGCGATACGCCGGCCAAGCCGGCCGCGTCCGACTCCGCCAGCGCCTCCTCGTCCTCTTCCTCCTCGAATTCGAGCAAGCGCGTCATCATGCTGCGCGTGCAGCGCTGAGCCGCTGCGCCCTCCTGCGACACCGAATCCCCCCTTGCCGGCGCCGATCTTCCTGCGCAAGTATTAGACGGTGCCGGCTTTCCGCTTCTGCCGCCGCGCCGCCGCGCCCAGCGCGCCCAGGCCCAGCGCCAGCATGGCCCACGACGACGGTTCCGGCACGGCGCTGACGTTGAAGTTGCCGGTGAAGTAGGAGTCCGCCGTGCCCTTGACGCCGGCCAGGCCGATCTCGACGTAATCCTTGCCGACGTTCAGCGTGTAGCCGCTCAGATTGCTGTCCACCGTCAGCGACGACAGGTGGCCGCCGGCGGGCGAAAAGTCCAGGCCGCTCAGGCGGAACACGATGCCTACCCCCCACTGGCTGGGATGGAGGAAGTCGATGAGGAATTTGTCGCCTTCGACGTTCAGGCTGTAGGCCACGCTGTACTGTTGCAGATCGGCTGTGCCGGCCTGCACGACGAAGGGCGCTTCCAGGCCGAAGCCGCCGATGCGGCCTATGCCGCGGCCGGTGTCGACGGTGCGGTACATGCCGGCGTCGACGGTGTCGCCGACCAGGGTGGGGGCGGCTTGCGCGCCGGCGGCGAGCAGCAGGGAGGAGAGTAGTGCGACTAACTTCATCGGTGACCTTTTTTCGCGTGGTGGGTGGTTTGATCGTGCCAGTAAATAAAGATAAATTGGCAACCGAAAAATAACCCGAAACGCCTCGCTTAGGTGGAAAAAGTGATAAGGACGCGGATCTTGTGCGGAAAAACGACGCCGGCCGCCTCAGCCCAGCTGGTGGAAGGATTCGGCCTGGGCCAGCGGCCAGTACAGGCCGAACACCGGCGGCAGGCGCGACAGCTGGCTCGGGTCGAGCAGCTCGCCCGGCTCCAGGTAGGGCAGCAGGGCCGAGGCCAGCTTGACCTGGTTGGGCGAGATGCGCCGCACGATGTGGTGCGGCTTGAGCTGGTTCGGATGGCTCAGGCCGGCGGCGGCGATCAACTGGGCCAGCGCCTTCATGGTGTTCTGGTGGAAGTGGGCGACGCGCTGGGTCTTGTCCGGCACCACCAGGGCGCGCTGGCGCAGCTTGTCCTGGGTCGCCACGCCGGTCGGGCAGCGGTCGGTGTGGCAGTTCTGCGATTGGATGCAGCCGAGCGCGAACATGAAGCCGCGCGCCGAGTTGCACCAGTCGGCGCCCAGCGCGATGGTGCGGGCGATGTCGAAGGCGGTGATGATCTTGCCCGAGGCGCCGATCTTGATGCGCTGGCGCAGATTGGCGCCGACCAGGGTGTTGTGCACCAGCAGCAGGGCCTCCTGCAGCGGCGTGCCGACGTGGTCGCTGAACTCGACCGGCGCGGCGCCGGTGCCGCCCTCGCCGCCGTCGACGACGATGAAGTCCGGCGTGATGCCGCTCGCCAGCATGGCCTTGACGATGGCGAAAAACTCCCACGGGTGGCCGATGCACAGCTTGAAGCCGGTCGGCTTGCCGCCCGACAGGGTGCGCAGCTTGTCGAGGAAGGCCAGCATCTCCAGCGGCGTGGCGAAGGCCGAGTGGCTGGCCGGCGAGACGCAGTCGCGCCCGGCCGTGACGCCGCGCGTGGTGGCGATCTCGATGCTCACCTTGGGGCCGGGCAAAATACCGCCCTGGCCCGGCTTGGCGCCCTGCGACAGCTTCAGCTCGATCATCTTGACCTGCGGCGTGGTGGCGTTGGCGACGAAGTTGGCCTCGGAGAAGCTGCCGTCCGGGTTGCGGCAGCCGAAGTAGCCGGAGCCGATCTCCCACACCAGGTCGCCGCCGTGCTCGCGGTGGTAGGGGCTGATGCTGCCTTCGCCGGTGTCGTGCATGAAGCCGCCGAGCTTGGCGCCGCCGTTCAGCGCCAAAATCGCGTTGGCCGACAGCGCGCCGAAGCTCATCGCCGAGATGTTGAACACGCTGGCCGAGTAGGGCTGGGCGCGCGGGCAGTCGGGATGGTTGCCGATCTCGATGCGGAAGTTCGGCTCGGCCACCACGGCCGGCTGGATCGAGTGGTTGATCCACTCGTAGCCGGCCTGGTAGACGTCGAGCTGGGTGCCGAAGGGGCGCTTGTCGGTCTCCACCTTGGCGCGCTGGTAGACGATGCTGCGCTGGTTGCGCGAGAACGGCGCCGCCACCGTGTCGTCCTCCAGGAAGTACTGGCGGATCTCCGGCCGGATCGACTCGAAGAAGAAGCGGAAGTGGGCCAGGATGGGGTAGTTGCGGCGCAGCGCGCGCTTGCTTTGCAGCAGGTCGGCGACGCCGACGAGCACCAGCGCGCCCGACAACAGCGGCAGCCACAGGCCGTCGAGCAGGTACAGCGACAGCGGCAGGGTCAGCAGGCAGACCAGGAAGGCCAGGTAGCGCGGGGAAAACAAGGTCATGGATGCTCCGGTGGTGGCGGGGTGGTCGGGCGGCGCCGGCCCCGGGGCGCGCCGCGCGGCCGCCGGAACATTACCCGGCGGAACCGGATTCGAGTGTACTGCGCTTTCTTGCCGGATGCTACCGGCGGCGTCCGCCGCGCCGCCGCCCCGGCGCCGTCCGCCGCGCCGGGGCGGTGTTGTAAAATATGCGATTGAACACGCCCGGAACCAGCACCATGGGTAGATTACTCGCCATCGACGGCCTCAACATTGTGCGCCGCGTCTACGAAGCCAGTCCCGAGCCGGACTCGGCCGAGAAGGCCGACACCGCCCTGCGCCACGCCCTGTCGTCCTTCCGCACCCTGATCACCGAGCACGCGCCGAGCCACGTGCTGCCGGCCTTCGACTTCGGCGGGACCACCTGGCGCCACGCCCTGTACGCGCGCTACCGCGAGGGCCGCGCGCCGATGCCGGCCGTGCTGCGCGAACGCCTGCCGGCCTTCTACGACAAGCTGGCCGGCTTCGGCCTGCACGTGGTGTCGGTGCCGGAGGTGGAGGCCGACGACGTGATCGGCACCGTGGTGCTGCGCTGGCTGGCCGAGGGGCGCGGCGAGGCCACCGTGGCCAGCACCGACAAAGGCCTGCACGGCCTGATCGCCCAGGGCGCCATGGTGTGGGACCATTTCAAGAGCGAATGGCACGACGCCCCCTGGGTCGAGCGCAAATGGGGCGTGCCGCCCGAGCAGCTGCCCGACCTGCTGGCGCTGATGGGCGACGTCACCGACAGCATCCCCGGCGTGTCCAAGGTCGGCGTCAAGACGGCGGCAAGACTGTTGCGCACCTACGGCACTCTGGACGCGATCATGGCCGGCGCCGGCATTCTCAAGGATACCCTTGGAGAAACACTACGAAAAGAGCGGGAAATGCTGTATCTTTCAAGACAACTAGTGGAATTGAAGACGGACGTGCGGGTCGGCGTGAGCTGGAACATGCTGGCTTGGGAGAAGTAACAGCGGTGGGGGCGGCCCCGGACGCGCGTCGAACAACAACAGCTCAAATGTGATTAGAGGTTCTTTACGATGTTAAAAGCGGTCATTATCGATTCCAGCGCCGTGGCGCGCGGCCTGCTCAACACGGTCCTGCTGGACGGCGGCTACGACGTCGTCGGCCAGGGCCACACCTGCGCCAGCGGCATGGCGCTGATGGTCAAGTACCACCCGCAGATGATCTGCATGGCGCGCGAGCAGATGGAGAGCGATCCGCAGGTGCTGCGCGAGATCCGCAGCACCTGGCCGAAGAGCCTGATCTTCATGGTGTCGAGCGAGTTCGACGCCGCCACCGTGCAGGCGGCCCACGCGATGGGCGTCAACGGCTTCATCGTCAAGCCCTTCAAGGCCGACACCGTGCTCAACACCATCCGCAACACCGTCATCGCCATGGTCAAGCGGCAGCGCGCCGCGCTGGCCGCGCAGAGCGACGGCGCGGCCGCCGCCGAGGGCGGCGATGCCTTCCGTAGGCTAGCGCGGCAGTCCAATCTAAGCTACGGACCCCGGAAGAGCTGGGGTCAGACCCCGCGGGGTCTGACCCCGGTTTGGCACCGGGGTTGTTGTTGGCGTGCGCGGCGCCTTGGCCGCCAAGGCTTAGCCCCGGACCTGGCCGGAGCCGGCGATGATGCCGCCGCCCAGGCAAACGTCGCCGTCGTACAGCACGGCCGACTGGCCCGGCGTGACCGCCCACTGCGGCTCGCTGAAGCTGAGCGCGAACTCGCTGTCGCCGGCGGGCGCGATGGCGCAGGCCACGTCGGCCTGGCGGTAGCGCGTCTTGGCCGCCATGCCGCGCGCCTCGGGGGCGTGGCCGGCGATCCAGCTGGCCTGGTCGGCGCTCAGCGCGGCCGACAGCAACCACGGGTGCTCGTGCCCCTGCACGATGTAGAGGATGTTGTTGACCACGTCCTTCTTCGCCACATACCAGGCGTCGCTGCTGCCGTCCGGGTTCTTGTAGGCCTTCATGCCGCCCACGCCGATGCCCTTGCGTTGGCCCAGCGTGTAGAAGCTCAAGCCGACGTGCTCGCCGACCACCTTGCCGTCCGGCGTCATCATCGGCCCCGGTTTGTACGACAGGTAGCGGTTGAGGAACTCGCGGAACGGCCGCTCGCCGATGAAGCAGATGCCGGTCGAGTCCTTCTTGGCGGCGTTCGGCAGCGCCAGCTTCTCGGCGATCAGGCGCACCTCGGTCTTGGGGATCTCGCCCAGCGGGAACAGGGTCTTGGACAGCTGCGCCTGGTTCAGCCGGTGCAGGAAGTAGCTCTGGTCCTTGGTGTGGTCCATCGCCTTGAGCAGCTCGAACCGGGCGCCGTTCTGGCGCACGCGGGCGTAGTGGCCGGTGGCGATCAGGTCGGCGCCCAGGTGCATGGCGTGGTCGAGGAAGGCCTTGAACTTGATCTCGGCGTTGCACAGCACGTCCGGATTGGGCGTGCGGCCGGCCTGGTACTCGCGCAGGAAGTCGGCGAACACGCGGTCCTTGTATTCGGCGGCGAAGTTGACCGCCTCGATGTCGACGCCGATCACGTCGGCCACGCTGGCCGCGTCGATCCAGTCCTGCCGCGTCGAGCAGTATTCGGAGTCGTCGTCGTCCTCCCAGTTCTTCATGAACAGGCCGACCACCTCGTAGCCCTGTTCCTTCAGCATCCACGCCGCGACCGAGGAATCGACCCCGCCCGACATGCCGATCACGACTTTTTTCTTACTCATCTTGCTTCATTTCCAAATTAGGTAGATTCCACTTCCTTGAACACGGAAGCGTGGGTGTGCAGCAGCGCCAGCGGCGCGCGCAGACCGGACAGGTATTCGTCGACGCACTGCAGCACCAGCGGGCTGCGGTGGCGCTCGGGACAGGCGGCGATCTCGTCGCGCGTCATCCACAGGGTGCGGATGATGCCATCGTCGAGCGGCTGGTCGTATGCGGCGCCGGGCACGCCGCAGAAGGTGAAGCGCAGGTAGGTGACCTCCTCGCCGGTGCGGCGCGAGGTGTAGCGCGACATGTACATGCCGACCAGCGCGGTGGGCGTGAAGTCGTGCGCCGTCTCCTCCAGCGTCTCGCGGATCACCGCCTGCTCGAGCGACTCATGCGGGTCCAGGTGGCCGGCCGGCTGGTTGAGGCGGATGCCGTCGCTGGTCTCTTCTTCGACCAGCAGGAAGCGGCCATCCCGTTCGATGATGGCGGCAACAGTAACAGAGGGTTTCCAGATACGCGGCATGAGTCATCCTTGAAAGAGCCGACATTTTAGCCTGTTCCGCGCGCTTCGTTCTTTCATCGTGTTGTCATTAATTGGCATTACCTTGAAATAAAACAAAGTTGATGCGGAAAAACTATGGTCGACTGTTGGGTTTTCCGGTTGTTCACGTCTTTTGTTGCGGATTCATTACAAATAGTAATAAATGTAGTGATAAATGGCGTATTTATTGATAAATAAATAGCAAGTATAGTAGGCCTCGCGGCAGCGGCACAGCCCCTTGCGGCACGGTATGGACTAGTGGGACGCCCCTAATTGTTGCTGGGGCAAAACTGTTGTGGTCAAGGCTTTCCGTGTTAGATTCTAGTCAGTTTATCAACCTTTGGAGGCATATATGAGAATAGGCATACCGGCCGAGACGCGGTCGGGCGAGACCCGCGTGGCGGCAACGCCCGAGACAGTCAAAAAGCTCGCAGCCAAACACCAGATCATCGTGCAGTCCGGCGCGGGCCTGACGGCCTCGGTGACGGACGAGGCCTATGCCGCCGCCGGCGCGCAGATCGGCACGGCGGCGCAAGCCTTCGGCGCCGACGTGGTGCTCAAGGTGCGCGCACCGAATGTTGATGAACGCGCGCTGATGACCCCGGGGACGGTGGTGGTCGGCATGCTCAACCCCTTCGACGCCGACAACAACGCCGCCATGGCGGCGGCCGGGTTGCAGGCCTTCGCCCTCGAGGCGGTGCCGCGCATCACCCGCGCCCAGTCGATGGACGTGCTGTCGTCGCAGGCCAACATCGCCGGCTACAAGGCGGTGATGGTGGCGGCCAACACCTACCAGCGCTTCATGCCGATGCTGATGACGGCGGCCGGCACGGTGAAGGCGGCGCGCGTGCTCATCATGGGCGTCGGCGTGGCCGGCCTGCAGGCCATCGCCACGGCCAAGCGCCTGGGCGCGGTGATCGAGGCCTCCGACGTGCGTCCGCCCGTCAAGGAGCAGGTCGAGTCGCTCGGCGCCAAGTTCATCGACGTGCCCTTCCTGACCGACGAGGAGCGCGAGATCGCCAAGGGCGTCGGCGGCTACGCCCGCTCGATGCCGGCCGACTGGATGCGCCGCCAGGCCGAGCTGGTGCACGAACGCGCCAAGCTGGCCGACATCATCATCACCACCGCGCTGATCCCCGGCCGGCCGGCGCCGGTGCTGATCTCCGAGGAGACCGTCAAGGCCATGAAGCCGGGCTCGGTGATCGTCGACCTGGCCGTCTCGCAGGGCGGCAACTGCCCGTTGTCGGAATTGAACAAGACCGTGGTCAAGCACGGCGTGCACATCGTCGGCGAGCCCGACCTGGCCACCCTGGTGGCGGCCGACGCCTCGGCGCTGTACGCGCGCAACGTGCTCGACTTCCTCAAGCTGATCTTCGACAAGGAAGACAAGCTGGTGATCGACCGCGAAGACGAGATCCTCAAGGCCGCGCTGATGTGCGCCGGCGGCGAAGTGCTGCGCAAATAACTGGAGAAGAATATGGAAGTCACCCACACCATCACCAATCTGATCATCTTCGTGCTGGCCATCTACGTCGGCTACCACGTGGTCTGGAACGTCACGCCGGCGCTGCACACGCCGCTGATGGCGGTCACCAACGCCGTCTCGGCGATCATCATCGTCGGCGCCATGCTGGCGGCCGGCCTGACCGAGGGCCTGGTCGGCCAGATCGCCGGCACCGTCGCCGTCGCGCTGGCGGCGGTCAACGTCTTCGGCGGCTTCCTGGTCACCCAGCGCATGCTCGAGATGTTCAAGAAAAAAGAGCCGAAGGCCAAACAGGACGGAGGCAAGGCATGAGTTTCAGCATGGATTTCATCAGCATGAACCTGGTCACGATGATGTACCTGATCGCGTCCGTCTGCTTCATCCAGGCCTTGAACGGCTGTCCTCGCCGGCCAACGCGCGCAAGGGCAACGCCTTCGGCATGTCCGGCATGGCCATCGCCGCCGTCACCACGCTGGCGCTGATCCTCAAGCTCAAGTCGCAGGCCACCGGCGGCAGCATCGGCTACCTGCTGGTGATCGGCGGCGTGGTGGTGGGCGGCGGCATCGGCGCGCTGCTGGCGAAAAAGGTCGAGATGACCAAGATGCCGGAACTGGTCGCGGCGATGCACTCGCTGATCGGCCTGGCCGCCGTCTGCATCGCCGTCGCCGCCGTCTCCGAGCCGCACGCCTTCAACATCGCCGCGTTGGGCGAGGCGCTGCCGCTGGGCAACCGCATCGAACTGTTCATCGGCACCTTCGTCGGCGCCATCACCTTCTCCGGATCGGTGATCGCCTTCGGCAAGCTGTCGGGCAAGTACAAGTTCCGCCTGTTCCAGGGCGCGCCGGTCAGCTTCCCCGGCCAGCACATGCTCAACCTGGTGCTGGCGCTGGTGATGGTCGGCCTGGGCCTGGTGTTCTGCCTGGCCGGCGGCAGCGAGCCGGCGTGGATTCCGTTCATCGTCATGACGGCGATCGCCTTCGCCCTCGGCGTGCTGATCATCATCCCGATCGGCGGCGCCGACATGCCGGTGGTGGTGTCGATGCTCAACTCCTACTCGGGTTGGGCGGCGGCCGGCATCGGCTTCTCGCTCAACAACGCCATGCTGATCATCGCCGGCTCGCTGGTCGGTTCCTCCGGCGCGATCCTCTCCTACATCATGTGCAAGGCGATGAACCGCTCCTTCTTCAACGTCATCCTGGGCGGCTTCGGCGGCGACCCGGCGGCGGCCGGTCCGGCCGGCGCGCAGGAGGCCCGTCCGGTCAAGGCCGGCTCGGCCGACGACGCCGCCTTCATCATGGCAAACGCCGAGAGCGTCATCATCGTGCCGGGCTACGGCCTGGCCGTGGCGCGCGCCCAGCACTCGCTCAAGGAATTGGTCGAGAAGCTGACCCACAAGGGCGTCAGCGTCAAGTACGCCATCCACCCGGTGGCCGGGCGCATGCCGGGCCACATGAACGTGCTGCTGGCCGAGGCCGAGGTGCCCTACGACCAGGTGTTCGAGATGGAGGACATCAACGGCGAGTTCGGCCAGACCGACGTGGTGCTGGTGCTGGGTGCCAACGACGTGGTCAACCCGGCCGCCAAGGACCCCAAGTCGCCGATCGCCGGCATGCCGATCTTGGAGGCGTACAAGGCCAAGAGCATCATCGTCAACAAGCGCTCGATGGCCTCCGGCTACGCCGGCCTGGACAACGACCTGTTCTACCAGGCCAACACCATGATGGTCTTCGGCGACGCCAAAAAGGTCATCGAGGACATGGTCAAGGCGGTCGAGTAGGCCGTAGCGGCGGCGCCCGCGCGGCGGCGCCGCCGCAGCAACAACAACCGCGTCCGGCGCCCGCCCGACGCGGTTTTTTTATCGCCGTCAAGGCGCCAAGTTAACCGATCCAGCCAACCGCACTTGTATCAATTCCAGCAGCGCCCGCACACGCGCGGTCACGGAATGGCGATGGCTGTATGCCCCCAGCAATTTCAGAGGCGCGGGACACAGGTCCAGTGGTACCTCCTGCAATCGGCCCGTAGCAAGATCTTCCTGGCAGGGATAGGCCGCCACAATCGCGAAGCCGATGCCTTGCCGTGCGCCTGCCACTGCCAGTTCTCCGCTGTTGACGCGGTAACGGCTGCGGACCGGCACCTTGACGATTTCTCCTGCAGCGTTCTGAAACTGCCAAGGCTGACCTTTCAGCGCACTGAGTGTGGTGATGCAGGGTAGAGACTTCAGTTCGCGCACATGGTGTGGCATGCCGGTCTTTGCTAGTAAGGTGGGGGCGGCAACCACGATGCTGGGCAGGGTGGCGAGTTCGCGGGTGATGAAAGTACTGTCCTCCTGATCGCCCCGGTGGAAGACGATTGAAAGATCAACGTCCTCTCGAAGTACCTCCAGCCCGGTCATCCGAGTATCGCATTCAAGCTCGATGCCTGGATGGAGGCTACAGAATTCGGCCAGGATAGGAGCTAGCAGCCTTGGCGCTTCTCCTGGCATGCACATCCTTAGGGGGCCACGCAGCTCACGCTGTACTGTGCCAAGCTCTTCCTCGGTGGAGAGCAAGGCGTCGAGCAAGGGTTTTGCGCGTTCGTAGAGTAGCCTGCCAGCTTCCGTCATGCGCAGGTGGCGGGTGCTGCGTTCCAGCAGGCGGACTCCCAGCATGCGTTCCAGCGAGGCGACGTGGCGGCTAACGTTAGAAGATGGCAGGGTCAGCAGGCGTGCCGCGCCGGCAAAGCTTTGTTCATCGACGACCGCCACGTAGACACGGACTGTATTCAGGTCGAGGGCATTGCGCATTATTATCCCGATTAAGGTATGAAAGCCGCCCATTTTTACATACTAGTACTCCACAGTGACGGAATTTAATATGCCATCTCGTCCGATGAATCGCCGTCGGCGGCACGTCGGGACGGATTGAATAGGAGAGCTTTAGCATGGAAATCGGAATACTTGGCGGCGGCATTGCAGGGTTGAGCGTGGCGCTTGCCTTGAGCAATAAAGGGTACAGTCCCCGGGTATATGAGCGCCGGGCGGGGCCGGCAACCATGGGGGCTGGCGTGACGCTCTGGCCCAATGCCAGCTTTGTGCTGGAAGAACTGGGACTGCTGCAAGACATTGAGGCCATTGGCGGTAGACCGCTGACAATGCGTCGCCAGGATGCTGCGGGAAATGCACTGGGGGCCTCGATATTGGTTTGCTGGACCGGACGATGGGATACCCAACCTACACGGTGCTGCGCAGGCACTTGCAGGAGGTGTTGCTGGATCATGCGGCACGGGCAGGGATTCCGGTGGAGTTCGAGCGCCGGGCGGTGGCTATTGAGCTTGATACTAATGGCAGAGCCGTGGCCCATTTCGAAAATGGCGCGAGCATCCGCCCAGATCTGCTCATTGGGGCCGACGGCCGCATGGAATCAGTGGCGCGCAAGTTTGTCGCGGGTGACAACACACCAATCTATCAAGGCTTTGTGAACTGGATTGGCGTGGCGCAGGGGCCGCATGCGCTGGTGAACGATGTTTCGATTCAAGACTTCTGGGGCGCGGGCAAGCGCTTCGGTTGCGTGCCGGTCCGGCCGGATCTGGTCTACTGGGCGGCGGCGCAGGCACGGCCATTGCCGATGACGGCGCCTGCAGCGGATATGCGTAAGGAAATTGAGAACCTGTTCGCGGAATGGCCTGAGCCTGTCACACGTCTCATCCAGGCGACACCGGCGGATGCCATCCGACTGATTGCCGTGCATGACTTGGAGCCGCTGCACACGTGGAGCCGGGCAAATGTGCTGCTCGTGGGGGACGCGGCGCACGCGCCGTTGCCGACGTCGGGGCAAGGAGCCTGCCAGGCGCTTGAGGATGCGTGGCATTTGGCCCGGTGCTTGGATGGTGCAAGTGGAGGCTTGGAAGACATCTTCCAGGCGTTTGCGAGAATTCGCGCTCCCAAAACCGCAAGGCTGGCGGAACAGGGCCGGGTCTTCGCACGTGGGTTGTTCGCCACAGATCCCGAAACCTGTCGCATCCGCAACGAGAGGGCCAAGGCGTCCGATCCTGTGCGTGACGTGCAGGTCTTGGCAGCCGGATGGAGCCAGGGTCTACCGATGCTTGGTGGCGCAGACAGCACGTCAGTGGAGGTAGGCGGCTTTGACAGCCTGTACCGCATTGAATGAGGTGTACTGGATTCCACGCGGATAGAAAGTCATGTCCCCATTGACGAGAACCGAGCGGCCGGCTGAGCTTGACAGGCGCTGGATGCGATTTTTCAGGTTTTATGCAAACGCCTCTTCCCACGCATCCGGTCAGCTTGCATGTGGGCATCAGCCGGTAAGTGTTACATAGCAGACCGTGGCCATCGAAACTCGAACGGCGGTAATGGGGCGACAGCGACCCTTTGCGCAGGCCGAAAAGGGAGCTTGCCGATATGGGCTGTCATTTGCAGTTAGCGTGAGCCGGCGGCCATGGAATGCGAGCAGACGCCGTCGATCGCAAGCTCGTTTGTAGATAGCGTGAGCACGGGCACATTTTCATTTGCAGTCAATTCGAGCCAAAACCGGCGTCAAACGCGAGCACGGTCAGTTTGGAATGCGAGCCGCTACACCTGGGGTCTGACCCGCGATCTTGGCGGCGGCGCTGCCGTGCGCCGAAAAAAAGTACTCTTCAGATAGTATTGGTTAGATTGCAAGTCAACGACTCGGGGATAATGGCAACACATTTTGTATTGCCGCAATTGACCGCGCCCCGACCCGCCCACAGCCAGCCCGCACAGCATGAATCCTCGCCAGCCATCCCCGCCGCCCCGCCGCCCGCGCCTGTCGCCTGGCCGCGTCGTGGTCGGCGCCGTGGTGTTGGCGGCGGCGCTGGCCAGCCTGACGATGGCCGGCTGCCGCGGCTGGGCCGGCGGCGTGCGGCCAACCGAGGTGCGCCAGGAGGTGTTGCTCAACAGCGCGGCCAACGCCGTGATGGAGCCGCTGGCGCTGGCCGTCGGCGCCGACGACGGCCTGCTGGTGGCCGGCGGCGCCACCGCCACGCGGCAGGCCTGGGCGGCGCGGCTGAGCGCCGCCAACAAGGTCGAGTGGATGTATTTCCGCGAGTCGCCGCCGGCCGAGCGGCTGGCGCAGGAGGCCAGCGCGACCACGCCGGAGTTCCGCGCCGTGGCCAGCATGGCCGACGGCAGCGTCTTCTTGTGCGGCAACACGCCGTACCGCAGCGGCGCCTCGAACATCTTCCTGACCCAGCTCGACCGCCAGGGCCAGCTGCTCAGCGAAAGGCCGCTGGAGACGCCGGCGCTGCGCGGCGCCATGGTCTACCGCGCCGACCAGTGCATCGCCTGGGGCGGCGGCGTGGTGCTGCTGGCCCACGAGCAGCACTACCCGCTGCCCGGCGCCGACGGCGGCCACGGCGTGCGCGCCTCCTACCTGCTGCTGGCCTTCGACCGGCTGGGCAATTTCAAATGGGAGCAGGTGGTGCCGACGCTGGGCGAGGGTTTCGCGCCGGACGGCCAGGGCGTGGTGCTGCGCGAGGCCGGCGGCGCGCTGCTGGTGTCGGCCACCGACAACGTCGACACCGAGGTGCTGCGCTTCGACGCCGACGGCCGGCTGCGCGCCCACCGCCGCTTCGACGGCCGCTATCTGCTGCTGCGCGGCCGGGCCGGCGACGCGGTCAAGCTGTTCGGCTCGGTGCCGGCCAACGACGCGCTGCCGCGCAGCGTGGTCACGCTCGACGCGACGCTGGCGGTGGTGGCGCGCACCCAGGGCGACAAGCCGTTCGACTTCGCCGTGCGCCACGCCTTCGAGAAGCGCGACGGCTCGCTGCTGTTGTTCGGTTCCGAGCTGCACGCCCAGGGCGAGCGCCTGCGCGCCGGCGTGCGCGTGGTCGACGCGGCGCTCAAGCAGGAGCGCCATGTGGCCTTGGACCATCGCCAGCGGCTCGAGCCGAGCGCCATCCTGGCCGCCGGCGCGCGCGGGCGCGACGGCGGCTACGCCTACGCCACCATCGCGGTGCCGGCGCGCGCCGCCGTGCGCACCAGCGGCGCCGAACCGGCCGACGTGGTGGTCGGCGCGGTGGTCACCTTCCTCGAGTAGGCGGGCAGCAAATTCAGGGTCAGACCCTAGGGTCTGACCCTAAGGTGAACCTGCTGCCGTGCCGCAGGCGTTCAGCGGCGGCCGTACAGCATCAGCTCGGCCAGCAGGCCGCGCGCCGGCGCGACCACGTCGATCGCCGCCAGCGACAGGCCGAGCAGCGCCTGCAGCGGCGAGTCGTTGGCGAAGACGCGCGCCATGCCGTCGGTCAGGCGCACGGTCAGCGCGCGGTCCTGCCGGCGCAGGCCGTTGAACCGGCCCAGCATGGCCGGCGTGGCGCCCTGCGCCAGCAGGCGCGCCAGCACGCTGACGTCGCGCAGGCCCAGGTTCAGGCCCTGGCCGGCCACCGGGTGCAGCGTCTGCGCGGCGTTGCCGATGGCCACCGTGCGGGCGCTGGCGCGCTCGCCGGCGTTCAGGCCGAGCGGGAAGCCGAGTCGTGGCGTGGCGTGGGTGAAGCTGCCCAGGCGGCCGCCGAAGGCCCGCCCCAGCGCCGCCAGGAAGGCGGCCTCGTCCAGGGCCAGCAGCTGGCGCGCCGTGTCCGGCCGCGCGCACCACACCAGCGAATAGCCGTCGTCCTGCGGCAGCAGCGCCAGCGGGCCCTGTTCGGTGAAGCGCTCGTAGGCGCGCTGCGGAATGGGCGCGCTGCTGCGCACCTCGGCGATCAGCGCGGTCTGGCCGTAGTCGCGGCGCAGGCTGCGGCCCTCCTGCTGGTCGAACAGGCCGCCCTCGGCCTGCACCACGATGGCGGCGCGCAGCGTGCGACCGGCGTCGCCGCCGGCATCGGCGTCGGATTCGTCGCCGGTCAGGCGCAGTTCGACATGCTCGGCGTGCTCGGTGTGGCCGAGCACGCGGGCCGGGCGCAGCGTGGCGATGCCGGCGCGCTGGCACACCGCGCCCAGCGCCGTGACGATGTCGCCGTAGCGGGTCACGTAGCCCAGCGCCGGCACGTGGTGCTCGGCGCGGTCGATCAGGCTGCGGCCGAACTGGCCACGGCGCGAGACGTGGATCTGGTGGATCTCGGTGCAGGCCAGCGGCCAGGCGCCGACCTGCTCGAGGATCTGCCGGCTGCCGTGCGACAGCGCCAGCGTGCGCGGGTCGTGGCTGGCCTGCTCCAGCGTCTTGGCGTCGACCAGCACGATGCGCCCGGGCGCCACGCCGCGCTTGGCCAGCAGCGCGGCCAGCGCCATGCCGGCCGGGCCGGCGCCGCAGATGGCGATGTCGTAGTCGCAGTCGGCTGCCGCCGCCGCTGCCGGCGCTGGTTGCGCCGCCGGCTGCGGCGTGTGTTGCGGTGCGTCGGCTTGGGCGTGCTGCGGTGGGGCGGGCGGTATGGCGTGGGCGGTGGTCATGGTGTGTGGCGCATCAAATGTTCGATCTCGGCGACGGTCTTGGGCGCGGCGGCGCTCAACACCTCGTGGCCGGTGGCGGTCAGCAGCACATCGTCCTCGATGCGGATGCCGGTGTTCCAGAATTGTTCGGGCACGCCCTCGGCCGGGCGCACGTAGATGCCCGGCTCGACCGTCAGCACCATGCCCGCCTGCAGCGGGCGCGAGGGCTTGCCGGCCTCGGCCAGGTCGCGGTAGTGGCCGACGTCGTGCACGTCCATGCCCAGCCAGTGGCCGGTGCCGTGCATGTAGAACTGCAGGTAGTGGCGGTTGGCGACGACGTCGTCGACCATGCCGCAGCGCTGGCGCGACAGCAGGCCCAGCTCGAGCATGCCCTCGGCCAGCACGCGCAGCGCGGCCTCGTGCATGTCGCTGTAGCGGCGGCCCGGCCGGGCCGCTTCCAGCGCCGCCGCCTGCGCCGCCAGCACCAGTTGGTACAGGGCGCGCTGCGGCGCGCTGAAGCGGCCGTTGACGGGATAGGTGCGGCTGATGTCGGCGGCGTAGCCGTCGAACTCGCAGCCGGCGTCGAGCAGCACCAGCTCGCCGTCGCGGCACAGGGCGTTGTTGCGCTGGTAGTGCAGCACGCAGGCGTTGGCGCCGGCGGCGACGATCGAGGTGTAGGCCGGCGCCTGGGCGCCGTGGCGGCGGAACTCGTAGAGCAGCTCGGCCTCGATCTCGTATTCGCGCATGCCGGGCCGGGTCGCGCGCATGGCGCGCGCATGGGCCTGGGCCGAGATGGCGCCGGCGCGCCGCATCAGCGCCTGTTCGTCGGCGTCCTTGAACAGGCGCATCTCGTCGAGCAGCGGCAGCAGGTCGCAGGCCAGGGTGGGCGCGGTGACGCCGCTGCGCGCCAGCTGGCGCACGCCGGCCAGCCAGGTCTTGACCTGGGCGTCCAGCGCGGCGCTGTGGCCGAGCGCGTAGTACAGCGCCGGCGCGTTGGCCAGCAGCCGGCCCATCTCGGCGTCGAGCTCGTCGATCGGGTGGGCGGCGTCGAAGCCGAAGCCGGCGCGCGCCGCCTCGGGGCCGTGGCGGAAACCGTCCCAGATCTCGCGTTCGGGGTTCTTTTCGCGGCAGAACAGGATGCTGCGGGCCGGCGCGTCGGCGCGCGCGGCGAGCAGCACCAGCACGCTGTCGGGCTCGTCGAAGCCGCTCAGGTAGTAGAAGTAGCTGTCGTGGCGGTAGGGGTAGTCGCTGTCGCTGTTGCGCGCCACCTCGGGCGCGGTGGCGAGCACCGCCACGCCGCCCGCCTGCATGTGCGCCAGCAGGCGGGCGCGGCGCGCGGCGTAGGGGCTCATCGCGCGGCGGGGCGGTTCAGGGCCTCGAGTTGTTCGACCGTGCCGACGTTGGTCCAGTCGCCCTGGTAGACCTCGCCGCCGACGCGGCCCTGGCCGATCAGCTGGCGCAGCAGCGGGCCGAGCTTGGCGTGGCTGCCCGGCTCGATGCCGTCGAAGATTTCCGGCCGGTAGACGCCGATGTTGGCGAAGGTCCACAGCGGCTCGCCCTCGTTCGTCAGCGTGTACAGGTTGACGCCGAAGTCGCCCAACGGGTGGTGGTCCGGGTTCTTCACCAGGTAGAGCCAGGCCAAGTCGCGCTTGTCGGCCGGCCAGGGCACGCCCCACATGTCGTGCTCGGGCAGCACGTCCTTGACTTGCTCGAAGTCGAAGTAGGGGCAGTAAATGTCGCCGGAGATGGCGAGGAAGGGCTCGTCGCCGAGCAGGTGGCGGGCCTGGGCCACGCCGCCGGCCGTCTCCAGCGCGGTCCGCTCGGGCGAGTAGGCGATGCGGGCGCCGAACCGGCTGCCGTCGCCCAGCGTCTGCTCGATCAGGTCGCCCAGGTGGGCGTGGTTGATGACGATGTCGGTGATGCCGGCGCGCACCAGGTTGAGCACGTGCCAGACGATCAACGGCCGGCCGCGCACGGCCAGCAGCGGTTTCGGACAGGTGTCGGTGAGCGGGCGCATCCGCTCGCCGCGGCCGGCGGCGAAGATCATGGCTTTCATCGCGGCCCCGCTCAGAAGGTGTAGCCGACTTGCGGCTGGACGTCGTCGAGCTGGTCGAGCAGGCGCACCAGCGGCTTCAGCTCGCGGTAGCGGTTGGCCGTCTTGCGCACGTAGTCGAGCAGGATCGGCAGGTCGCCGAGGAAGTTGGTCTTGCCGTCGCGGTAGGCCAGGCGGCAGAACAGGCCCAGGTTCTTCAGGTGGCGCTGCAGCGCCATGAATTCGAAGTCGCGGTAGAAGGCGTCGATGTCTTTGTTGACCGGCAGGCCCAGTTGCTTGGCCCGCTGCCAGTAGCGGATCACCCAGTCGAGCACCAGCTCCTCGTCCCACTGCACGTAGGCGTCGCGCAGCAGCGAGCCGAGGTCGTAGGTGACCGGGCCGTAGACGGCGTCCTGGAAGTCGAGCACGCCGGGGTTGCCGGCGTCCATGCGCATCAGGTTGCGCGAGTGGTAGTCGCGGTGCACGTAGACCTGCTGCTGCGCCAGGATGTTGGCCTGGATCGCCGCGAACACCTTGTCGAGCTCGGCCGCCTGCGCCGCGCTCAGCGTGGCGCCCAGGTGTTTGCCGACGTACCACTCGGGGAACAGGTCCAGCTCGCGCTGGAAGAAGGCGCGGTCGTACTCGGGCAGCACGCCGGGCTGGCTGGCCAGCTGGAAGCGGCTGAGCGCCTCGAGCGCCTCGGCGTACAGGGTCGAGGCGTTGTCGTGGTCGAGCACCTGCAGGTAGGTGGTGTCGCCCAGGTCGGACAGCAGCAGGAAGCCCTGTTCGAATCCGTGCGCGACGATGGCCGGCACGGTGACGCCGGCGGCGGCCAGCATGGCGTCGAGCTTGACGAAGGCGGCGCTCTTTTCGCGCTCGGGCGGGGCGTCCATGACGATCAGCGTGGCGCCGTGGGCGGCGCGGTGCTCGGCCAGCACGTCGACGCGGAAGTAGCGGCGGAAGCTGGCGTCGGCCGAGGCGGCGCGGGTGCTGTCGACCCGCACCAGGTTCAGGCCGGAGAGCCAGGCTTGCAACAGGATCAGGCGGGTGTCGGGCGCGGCGGGCGCCGCGTCGGGTGATGAATTAGACAATAAAGACATAAAGCGGCCTGTGGAATCCGGTTGATTGTGAAGATTCCCATATAATAAGGGATTCAAATCAAAAAATCGCCTGTCATGGTGTTTCGATTCCTCTTTTCATGAGCAGTATGCGCCGGCCAACTGCCCCCCCCAAGCTGTACCGATGGGCCTATGCCCTGACCGCCCTGCTCGCCGCCACGGCGGCGCCCAGCCACGCCCAGACCAAGCCGCGGCCGCCCAGGGTGGAGGACCAGAACGCCGTCACCACCGTGCGCGCCGAGGACATCGGCGGCCGCCCCGAGCGCGAGATCACGCTCGAGCGCGACGTCGAGATCGTCAAGGACCAGACCCGGGTCAAGGCCGACACGGCCTGCTACCGCCAGGTCGAGGACGAGGTCGAGGCCAACGGCCACGTGCGCATCTGGCGCTTCGGCGACTACTTCACCGGCGACGAGCTCAAGCTCAACCTCGACACCGGCAAGGGCTATATGCTGCAGCCGACCTACCGCATGGAGCTCAACCACGCCCAGGGCAAGGCGCGCCGCATCAACTTCCTCAACGAGGACGAGGCGCTGGTGCTCGACGGCACCTACAGCACCTGCCACCAACCCGGACTGGTATCTGAAGTCGAGCACGCTGAACCTGGACTCGGGGCGCGACGTCGGCACCGCCGGCAAGACCATCGTCTACTTCAAGGACGTGCCCATCCTCGGCACGCCGGCGATGTCGTTCTCGCTGTCGGGCGCGCGCCGCTCCGGCTGGCTGCCGCCGATGCCCGGCTTCGGCTCGAAGGGCGCCGCCGAGCTGACCGTGCCCTACTACGTCAACATCGCGCCCAACCGCGACCTGACGCTGTATCCCAAGTTGATCCCGCGGCGCGGCATCCAGCTCGGCGCCAACGGCCGCTACATCGGCGAGACCGACGCCGGCCTGTACGGCGGCGGGACCGACATCGAATTGCTGCCGCACGACAAGCAGACCGGCGGCAAGCGCTGGAACATCAAGTCCAACCACAGCCAGGACCTGGCCCGCGACTGGTCGTTCGGCTGGAGCCTGCGGGCCGCCTCGGACGACAACTATCCGAACGACTTCGCCAAGACCGTCTCCGGCAGCGCCGAGCGCCAGCTGCTGCGCGAGCTGCGCACGGACTACCGCGGCAGCTGGTGGAACCTGACGGCGCGGGTGCAGAAGTACCAGGTGCTGCAGGACCCTGACTCGGTGAGCAACCCCGGCCTGACCGTGTCGCGCCCCTACGACCGCCTGCCGGCCGTCAGCTACAGCGCCGCCCAGTACGACATCGGCGGCTTCGACTGGTCGTTCAACAGCGAGCTGACGAACTTCTGGCACCCCACGCTGGTGCGCGGCAGCCGCCTGGTGGCGGCGCCCCAGCTGAGCTATCCGATCATCGGGCCGAGCTTCCACATCACGCCCAAGCTGATGCTCAACGCCGCCGCCTACCAGCTCGACGCCTTCAAGGACGCCGGCGGCGCGACGACCCCGGCGCAGTCGCTGGGCCGCGTCGTGCCCACCTTCTCGCTCGACGCCGGCCTGGTGTTCGAGCGCGACGCCAAGCTGTTCGGCACCGCCACGCAGACGCTCGAGCCGCGCCTGTTCTACGTCAACACGCCGTACCGCGACCAGAGCAAGCTGCCGCACTTCGACACCGACGCCTCCAGCTTCAACTTCGCCCAGCTGTTCAGCGAGAACCGCTTCATCGGCTCGGACCGCATCGGCGACGCCAACCAGGTGACCGCCGCGCTGGTCTCGCGCTTCCTCGAAAGCTCCGGCGCCGAGCGGCTGCGCCTGTCGTTCGGCCAGCGCTTCTACTTCCGCGACCAGCGCGTCCAGCTCGACGCCAGCAACCCGGTCAAGGACGCCCGCTCCGACCAGCTGCTGGCCGCCGCCGGCCGCATCTCCGACACCTGGACCTTCGAGAGCGAGGTGCAGTACAACAACCGCGACAGCAAGATGGTCGCCGCCAGCTACGGCGTGCACTGGCAGCCGGGGCAGAAGAAGGTGGTCAACCTGAGCTACCACTACGTCGACACGGCCTTGAAGAACCTCGAGGTGTCGAGCCAGTGGCCGCTGTCGCAGCGCTGGTACGGCGTCGGCCGGGTGGTGTATTCCCAGCTCAGCAAGAAAGTCATCGAAAGCCTGGTCGGTCTTGAATACAATGGCGACTGCTGGGTGTTCCGCATGGGCGCGCAGCGCTTCGTCGCCACCGCCAAGAACGTCTCGACGCCGATCTTCTTCCAGCTCGAGTTGAACGGCCTGTCCAAGCTGGGCGTGGGCAACCCGCTCGAGGCGATGAAGAACAGCATTCCCGGCTACCAGCGCTTGAACGAGGGCTACGGCCGCTAGAACTTTGCGCACGCGCGGCGGTCCCATGTCCGGCGTGTTTTTTGATTGTGTACCACCTGATGATGAGCGTTCCACATTATGCGTAATGCCAGTATGCACCCACTGAAGATCGCCGCAGCCCTGCTGTGCGCCACCACCGTTTGCGCCGCCTGGGCGCAGGACGCCAAGCCGGCCGCCGCGCCGGCCGCCGCGCCGGCCGCCGCCAAGGGCTTCACGCCGCCCGGCCAGCAGTCCAACAACAAGCCGATCGACTCGATCGCCGTGGTGGTCAACGAGGACGTCATCACGCGCCAGGAGCTGGCCGCGCGCATCGGCACGGTGACCCGCCGCATGAAGGCGCAGAACGTCGCCATGCCCGAGCCGGCCGACCTGCGGCGGCAGATGCTCGAGCGGATGATCGTCGAGCGCGCCCAGCTGCAGCTGGCCAAGGAGATGGGCGTGCGGGTCGACGACACCATGCTCGACCGCGCCATCGGCCGCATCGCCGAGCAGCAGAAGCTGACCGTGCAGGCGATGCGCGACCAGATGGAGAAGGACGGCATCGCCTTCGCCGCCTTCCGCGAGGAGATCCGCGAGGAGATCATCATGCAGCGCCTGCGCGAGCACGAGGTCGACGCCAAGATCCAGATCTCCGACGCCGAGGTCGACAACTACCTGGAGGCCGAGAAGGCCGCCGCCGCCGAGCAGTTCGAGATGAACCTGGCGCAGATCATGGTGCGCATCCCGGAGAACGCCTCGCCCGAGGTGATCGCCGCGCGCAAGGCGCGCGCCGACGAGGTGATGCGCCAGCTGCGCACCGGCGCCGACTTCGCCAAGATGGCCGGCACCTATTCCGACGCCAGCGACGCCCTCAAGGGCGGCGAGATCGGCTGGCGCAGCGCCGACCGCCTGCCGCCGATGTTCGCCGAGGCGCTGGTCAAGCTGAAACCGGGCCAGGTGACGCCGGTGATGAAGAGCGTCGGCGGCTTCCACATCATCAAGATGGTCGACAAGCGCAGCCTGGCCGAGGCGGCCGCCGCCTCGGCGGTGCAGCAGACCCACGCCCGGCAGATCCTGATCAAGGTGACGCCGACCATGAGCGCCTACGACGCCAAGCGCAAGCTGACCGAGCTCAAGGAGCGGCTCGACAACAAGGCCGCCAAGTTCGAGGAGCTGGCCCGCCTGTTCTCCACCGACAGCTCGGCCGCCAAGGGCGGCGACCTGGGCTGGCTGTACCCGGGCGACATCGTGCCCGAGTTCGAGGCGGCGATGAACGCGCTCAAGCCGGGCGAGGTGAGCGCGCCGGTCGAGACCAGCTTCGGCTACCACCTGATCGAGGTGTTGGAGCGCAAGAGCGACGACGCCTCCAAGGAGCGCCAGCGCAACGCCGCGCGCAACGCCATCCGCGACCGCAAGATCGAGGAGGCGGCCGAGGACTGGCAGCGCCAGGTGCGCGACCGCGCCTACGTCGAGTTCCGCAGCGACGAGGCGAAATAGCGTGGGGGGCCAGGCATGAGCGCCACCCGCAGCGCCGGCCGGCGGCCGGCCATCGCCGTCACCGTCGGCGAGCCGGCCGGCATCGGCCCGGAGATCTCGATCCGCGCCGCCTGGGCGCGCCGCCACGAGGTCAACTGCGTGCTGCTGGGCGACGCCGCCTACCTGGCCATGATCGCCCACGAGATCGACCCGGCGATCCGCCTGTCGGCGCTGTCGCTGCAGGCGCTGCGCAACGGCGGCCTGCCGCACTTCGGCCCGGCCAGCCTGAGCGTGGTCGACATCCCGCTGGCGGCGCACGTGCGCGCCGGCGTGCTCGACAAGGAGAACGGCCGCAGCGTGCTGGCCACGCTGGACGCCGCCATCGAGGGCGTGCAGGCCGGCTGGTTCGCCGCCGTGGTCACCGCGCCGCTGCAAAAGAGCACCATCAACGACGCCGGCGTGGCCTTCTCCGGCCACACCGAATACTTCGCCGAGCGTTGCGGCGGCGCCCGGGTGGTGATGATGCTGGCCGGCCAGCCGCAGGGCGGCGCGGCGCAGTTGCCGCCGGCGCCGCAGCTGCGCGTGGCGCTGGCCACCACCCACCTGCCGCTGAAGGACGTGCCGGCCGCGCTCAGCGTCGCCGGCCTCGGCGCCACCCTCGACATCATCGACGGCGACCTGCGCCGGCGCTTCGGCATCGCCGCGCCGCGCATCCTGGTGGCCGGGCTCAACCCGCACGCCGGCGAGGGCGGCTACCTGGGGCGCGAGGAGATCGACATCATCGAACCGGCCATCGCGGCGGCGCAGGCGCGCGGCATCGACGCGCGCGGCCCGTACCCGGCCGACACCTTGTTCCAGGTCAAACACCTGCGCGAGGCCGACTGCGTGCTGGCCATGTACCACGACCAGGGCTTGCCGGTGCTCAAGTACGCCACCTTCGGCCGGGGCGTCAACATCACGCTGGGCCTGCCGCTGATCCGCACCTCGGTCGACCACGGCACCGCCCTCGACCTGGCGGCCCGTGGGCCTCGGCCTGGCCGACTGCGCCAGCATGGAGCTGGCCATCGCCAGCGCGCTGGCGATGGTCGCCGCCGCCGGCTAGTCCACCGCATAGAAGCATAGAACCGCAGAACCGCAGAACCCCTCACGCAGAAGAAGAACAACCATGAAACACATCGCCCGCAAACGCTTCGGCCAGAATTTTTTACACGACAAGTACGTGCTGTCGGCCATCACCGAAGCGATCGCGCCGCAAGCCGACGACGCCATGGTCGAGATCGGCCCCGGCCTGGGCGCCATGACCGAACAATTGATGCGCAGCCTGAAGATGATGCACGTCGTCGAGCTCGACCGCGACCTGGTGGCGCGCCTGGAGAAGACCTTCAACCCGGCCAAGCTGACCATCCACGCCGGCGACGCGCTGAAGTTCGATTTTTCCACCATCCCGGTGCCGGCCGGGCAAAAGCTGCGCGTGGTCGGCAATCTGCCGTACAATATTTCCAGCCCCTTGCTGTTCCACCTGGCCGACATCGCCCCGCTGGTGCAGGACCAGCACTTCATGCTGCAAAAGGAGGTGGTCGAACGGATGGCCGCGCCGCCCGGCAGCAAGACCTACGGCCGCCTGTCGGTGATGCTGCAATGGCGCTACGCCATCAAGCTGCTGTTCGTGGTGCCGCCCGAGGCCTTCGATCCGCCGCCCAAGGTGGAGTCGGCCATCGTGCGCATGATCCCGCTGGCCGAGCCGCTGGCCTGCGACGGCCCGACCCTGGAGGCGGTGGTGTTGAAGGCCTTCTCGCAGCGCCGCAAGGTGATCCGCAACTGCCTGGCCGGCATGTTCAGCGAGGCGCAGATCGTCGCCGCCGGCATCGATCCGTCGATGCGGCCGGAGACCGTCGGCGTGGCGCAGTACGTCGCCCTGGCCAACAGCCTGAAAGCACCGCCCGTTCCATCCTGACTGAGTGTTTAGCTTGTGCGACCCAAGGGAGAGCCGAAGATGAGCAAGAACGCCCGCCTCAGCCGCCGCGCCGATCTGCGCCTGCCGGCCACCGTGACCATGATCGACGAGTCGCGCCACGCCGCCCACACGCTCGACCTGTCGCAGGGCGGGGTCAGCCTGCAGACCGCCAGCCAGATCCGCCTGGCGCAGTATTGCGCGGTCAGCTTCCAGGTCGCCGTCGGCGAGGAGCGCCGCACCGTGCTGGCGATGGGCCAGGTGGTCTACAGCGACCCCGACCCGCTGCTGGGCTACAGGACCGGGGTGCAGTTCATCAAGGTCGACCAACGCAGCGTGGCCGTCATCGACGAACTGCTGGCCGCGCCGGCCTGAGTCGCGGCCCGGCCCTTCCACCGCATCCGTATCGGGCAGCGCCGCAGGGCCTGCCCTTTTTTTTACCCCGCACCCCGATACGCCAAGGGGTCTGACCCCGTACGGCGCCAAGGCGGGGAGTCAGACCCCATTGCTTGCGGGGTAAGGCCCGCACCCCGCCGATCCGTGAAGAACCTTTTTTTGCCTGCACGTAAACCGTCCGGGCAAAAAAAAGCCCGCTGGTAAAAGCGGGCGAAATCCAATTCTTTGCAGAAGTGGAGGAGACGGATCTAGTATGCTGCGGCGCCGCATATAACGCCAATTTATCTTTCGCATACCGGATATCACGGTCGGTGATGTCTCCCCATCCAGCGGCGCGCCAGCAGCGCGCCGCGTCTCCACTACAGCGGCTTGCAGTTGACCTGGACGTTGCGCACCAGTTCGGTGCCCATGTAGCCGCTGCCGTTGACGACCGTGCAGAACTGGCCCTTGGGCTGGGTCTGCACGGTGATGCCGTAGGGGCTGCCGTCTTCGACCGGGCCGAAGCTGAAGACCGGGTTGCTGCCGTCGGTGGTGCCGGCGATGGTGGCCGGGTTGCCGGTGCTGCCGTTGATCAACTTCAGCTTGGCGTCATTCTCGCCCACCGGCGTCAGGCCGACCACCCAGCCCGTCACCATATAGGCGTTCTTGGCGCAGCTGAAGATGGCCGCGATGCTGGTGGTCTGGCCGGCCGTGCCCGAGACGCCGCGGTAGGGTTTGCAGGTCATGTGGTCGGGATCGCGCTTGACGGTGACGCTGTAGGCGTCGCCGTAGGACAGGCGGCGGGCGAAGGTGAAGTTGACGTCGCCGGCGCCAGGCGCCACGTCGACGTCGTCATTGCCGCCCATGGTCAGTTGCAGGCCGGGGGTGGTCAGGCCCATGACGGTGCCGCTAACGTCGAACGAGGCTTTGCCGCCGCAGCCGGCCAGCGCCAGGATCAGTGCCAGCGCCGCGGAGGCGCGCAGGGTCGAAAATTTCATTGCATTCTCCAAAGGGGGAGGGCGGCGCGGCCGCTCGGGCCGCCGCGCCAGGTCAGGTTGCTTGGCGTACTTGTGCTTGCTTGTTTCTTACTTGCAGACCACGGTGACGTTGTCGATGGCGCTGGTGGCCATGGTGCCGTTGCCGTTGCTGACGACGCAGTTCTTGGCGGTTCCCAGCGGGCTGGTCAGCACGGTCACGCCGTAGGGCGAGCCGACCATGACCTTCGGCAGGCTGAACTTGACGGGCGCGCCCGCCGTGGCCGGCGCCGGCACGGCGGCCGTTTCCCCGCCGTTGGCCAGCACCAGCGAGCCGTCGCCGGCGGCCAGGCCGGTGACGGTGCCGCCCAGCGGGTAGCTGTCGGTGACGCAGGTGACCACCGTCTGCACCACGGTGTAGGTGTTGGCCTTGTTCCTGTTGTTGATGATCTCGCAATGCGAGTTGTCCGGCTGCTTGGCGATCTCGATGAAGAAGTCCTTGTCGTCGGCGATCAGCTCGGCGAAGCGGAAGGTTCCGTCGGTGGCCGCCGGCTTGGCTTCCCAGCTGCCGTTCTTCAGGACCATGTTGGGCTGGGTCAGGCCTTTGATGGTGCCGCCGAGCACCATGTTGCCGTTGCCGCCGCCGCAGGCGCCCAGGGTCGCCGCGCACAGCAGGGCCAGGCCCGAACGGATGTAAACACTTTTCATAAACACTCTCTCCAAAAACGAATCGGGGCCGGGACGGCTGCAACGCGGCCGTCGCGCGCGGCGCGCGTGGGCGCCGGCGGGAGACCGTATGCTACACGGAATTGGCGCATATTTTAGTGCATTTGCTAATGCCCGGACGCAAACCCTTGTAACAGCATGTGAAATTGCCGGCGCCGCCTATTCGACCCTGGCCAGCGCGCAGCGCGAGCGGCGGCCGTCGATCCGGCAGGTGTTGCGCAGGGCGCCGTGGCGGTCGTGCACCCGCACCAGCCACTGCTCGGCGCCCTGGCGTTCCATGGTCATGAAGCCGAAGCCGTCTATCCACGAGCTCAGTTGCTCGACCACGGCGCCGGGCGCCGGGCTGGCGCCGGGCGGCAGCGGCGCCGGCAGCGGCACCACGTCCTCGGCGGTGCCGGAGAAGCCGGCGATGAACTGGCTCGGGTGGGCGCTGGAAAAGCTGACCTGCTGCCACAGGTGGACGTGGCCCGACAGCATGGTCTGGATGCGCTCGGGCAGCAGCAGCGGGTTGAGCGCGCCGAAGGCCTGCTGCAGGCCGGCGTCGCCCGGCCGCAGGACGATGGCGCCGTCGGCGCCGCGCTCGGCGCCGAAGCCGAGCAGAGGATGGTGGTCGACGCCGATGTTGCGGCTGGCGCGGCGCGCCAGCGCGTCGAGCTGGCGGTAGGCGTCCTGGTAGCGGCGGTAGCCGAGCGAGTCCGGCTTGAGCCCGCGCCAGGAGGTGGCGGCCGTGTCGAGCACCAGCAGTTGGGTGTCCTGGCCGAGCGGCACGGCGTAGGGCTCGCTGTAGTCGCCGACGGCGTCGTCGGCCGTGGCGTTGCAGTCGCGCCCCGGCAGCAGCGGGCGCGGGTCGAGCAGGCGCCACCAGCCTTGGCCGGCGCGCTCGCAGGACTCGTGGTTGCCGCGCGCCACCACCCACGGCGCCGCCCGCAACAGCGCCGCGCCGGGCGTGAAGAAGTCGGCGTTCCAGGCGTCCCAGCCGTAGCCCCAGGGGCTGCCGGCGCAGCCGGCGTTGCCGGCCGGGCAGGGGTGTTCGCGGTAGTGGTAGTCGCCGACGTGGACCACCAGCTCGGGGCGCCAGGCGGCGGCCGCCGCCGCCACCGTGGCGAAGGGGTACTGCTCGGCGTCGTTGCAGGCCTGGTAGCTGTCGCCGTCGTCGCTCTGCTTGAGGCGGCAGCCGGTGTCGCCGATGACGACGATGCGGCGCGCTTCGGCGCGCGGCAGCGGCAGGGCGCGGCCCAGCACGCTGGCGCTGGCGGTGCCGGCCGGCAGCGCCGCCTCGCAGCTGAGCACGGGGAAGGCCACGGCCTTGGCCACGGCCTTGGCCTTGGCCTTGGCCACGGCTGTGGCATCCGCCTTGGCCAACGCCGAGCCCGCCGCCTTGGCGTCGGCCCGGCGCGGCGCCAGCGTGGCGGCCGGCGCGCGCAGCGTCATCGGCAGTGTGCGGCCGTCCAGTTCGATGGCCGGGCAGGCCGGCGCGGCGGTCAGCACGCGGGCCACGGCGGCGCCCTCCGGCCCCAGCACGACGAAGCTGGCGAAGTCCTCGGCGCCGGCCGGCGCGGCGGGCGGCGCCAGGCCGGCGCAGCCGGCCAGCAGCGCGGACAAGGCGAGTAGGGCGGGCGGCAACAACGATGGCGGCGCGGCGGCGCGCGCGGCGGCAAGGGCGTAGGGCATGGCTTTCACTCCTGGGGCAAGGCAGTATGACAGCCACGTATGATAGCCGCGAAGCGCCCCGCTGGCACGCTCCGCCATGCTTTCGGGGAAATATTGCCGCAAAGGCTGGCGGCGCGCCGGCGCGGGAAGTGCGACAATACTTTCTCCACCACCATCGCCCACGCCATGTCCACCACCGCCGTCCCGCCCGCCGCCGTCCGTCCCCTGGCCGTCCTGTTCGACCTCGACGACACCTTGTGGCCGATCGGCCCCGTCATCGCCCGCGCCGAGCTGACGCTGCACGCCTGGCTGGGCCAGCACGCGCCCAAGGTGGCGCAGCGCTTTTCCATCGAGCAGCTGCGCGAGCGCCGCATGGAGCTGCTGCGCCGCCAGCCCGAGCTGGCCATCGACCTGAGCGCGGTGCGCCGCGCCGGCCTGCTGGCCGCCTTCGCCGAGGCCGGCGAGGACGCGCTCCATGTCGAGGCGGCGATGCGCCACTTCCTGGCCGCCCGCAACGACGTGGTACCCTACGACGACGTGCTGCCCGGCCTGCTGCGCCTGAAGCAGAAACTGCGCCTGGGCACCATCAGCAACGGCAACGGCGACCTGGCGGCGATCGGCCTGGACCAGCATTTCGAGGTCAGCCTGGCGGCCTGCCATTTCGGCCGTGGCAAGCCGGACCCGGCGATCTTCCTGGCCGCCTGCGCCGCGCTCGGCGTGGCGCCGCGGCAGGCCGTCTACGTCGGCGACGACCTGCGGCTCGACGTGGTCGGCGCCCAGGGCGCCGGCCTGCGCGCCGTCTGGCTGAACCGCCACGGCGGCGACGCCCACCTGGCGGCCGGCGTGGCGCCGGACGCTATCTGCAGTAGTTTTGACGAAGTTCGCCACTGGATCGAGCGCCAGCTGGAAGAATGATGCCCAGCGCCGCCGTCAAGCGTGCATAATAAGAACACCGCCCTCGAATCCCCAGGGCAACATCCAATACCATTTACTCGCAAGCTGGTAGCAACCTGGCAGCCGCAAACAGAACCATGCAACTCGACACCCGTGCCCAAACCCTGCTCAAAGCCCTGGTCGAGCGTTACATCGCCGACGGCCAGCCGGTCGGTTCGCGCGCGCTCTCGAAGATCTCCGGCCTCGACCTGTCGCCGGCGACGATCCGCAACATCATGGCCGACCTCGAGGAGATGGGCTACGTGGCCAGCCCGCACACCTCGGCCGGCCGGGTGCCGACGCCGCGCGGCTACCGCATCTTCGTCGACACCCTGCTGACCGTGCAGCACTTCGACGAGCACGCCGTCGAGGGCCGCATGCGCCTGCAGGCGCCGCAGCCGCAGAAGATGATCGCCAACGCGGCGCAAATGTTGTCGTCGCTGTCGCAGTTCGCCGGCGTGGTGCTGAGCCCGCGGCGCGAGTCGGTGTTCCAACAGATCGAATTTTTGCGCCTGTCCGAGAAGCGGATTTTGCTGGTCATCGTCGGCCCCACCGGCGACGTGCAGAACCGCCTGCT
This sequence comes from Rugamonas sp. DEMB1, assembly GCF_029834475.1. Taxonomy (GTDB): domain Bacteria; phylum Pseudomonadota; class Gammaproteobacteria; order Burkholderiales; family Burkholderiaceae_D; genus Rugamonas; species Rugamonas rubra. Next base: position 164,076 of record NZ_CP122407.1, read on the forward strand.
GCTGACCGACGTCGACTACACGCCGGCCCAGCTGGTGCAGTCGGCCAACTACATCAACCAGAACTACGGCGGCCTGGGCTTCGACGAGGTGCGCACGCGCATGCAGGCCGAGCTGCGCCAGCTGCGCGACGACATGGGCCGGCTGATGCAGGCGGCCGTCGAGGCCGGCAGCGAGGCGATGGCCGACAGCTCCGACGACATGGTCATCGCCGGCGAGCGCAACCTGCTGTCGGTGAGCGACCTGTCGTCCAACATGACGTCGCTGCGGCAGATGTTCGACATGTTCGAGCAGAAGACCGGGCTGATGCAGCTGCTCGACGTGTCGAGCAAGGCCAGCGGCGTGCAGATCTATATCGGCGGCGAATCCAACCTGGTGCCGATGGACGAGATGAGCGTGGTGACGGCGCCCTACGCGGCCAACGGCAAGATCGTCGGCACGCTGGGGGTGATCGGGCCGACCCGCATGGCCTACGAGCGGGTGATCCCGATCGTCGACATCACCGCCAAGTTGTTGTCGAACGCGCTGAGCCACCATTGAGGCGGCCGATGGTTGAGCGTTGGCCCCGCACCCCGGCTGCGGGGGGCTGACCCCGCGCGGGGTCAGACCCCTTCCGGCCGCATTGCGGGGGGGGCATCGAGTGGCCGGGAGCGGCGTGGTGGAGGGGGGCTAGGCCTTGTGCGGGCAGGCCGTCTTGACGCAATTGCCATAGATCGCCAGCGCGTGCTCGGCGATGTTGAAGCCGCGCTCCTTGGCGATCATCTGCTGGCGCTGCTCGATCTCGGCGTCGAAGAACTCCTCGACGCGGCCGCAGTCCAGGCACACCAGGTGGTCGTGGTGGGAACCCTCGTTGAGTTCGAAGATCGCCTTGCCCGTCTCGAAATGGTTGCGGTTGAGCAGGCCGGCTTGTTCGAACTGGGTCAGCACGCGGTAGACGGTGGCCAGGCCGACGTCCATATTGTCGGCCAACAGGATCTTATACACGTCTTCGGCGGTCAAATGGCGTACCGGGCTGCTCTGGAAGATGTCGAGGATCTTCAGGCGCGGCAGGGTGGCTTTCAGGCCGCTGGCCTTCAGGTCGGAGGGATTGTTGCTCATGTTTGTTACTCTATTCTGGTTGGCGGTGGCGGGGCCTGTTTCCGGCGGTCCTCTCCCCTCAGCCACATTGGCGAACGCACAGTTTAACCCACTGTCGCACCATGTGCTTTATCATATAGCGTTTTGGCACTTCCGCTCGATCCAATTGAGGACACTTATGCGCGTCACCCAGGCCTTATCGCAGTCTTTGTTGCACCGTCTTACACAGCGCGCCCCCCGCTTGACGGGTGCCGTGTGCGTCGCGCTGGCCGCCGTTGCCGTCACGGGTTGCGCCAGCCGCACCGTGCTCGGCGAGAAGCCGACCGCCGCCCAGCAGGAGAGCGCCAGCGTGGCCCCGGCCAGCGGCGCGCAGACCACCAATATCACCAAGTTGCAGAAGTTCATGTGGTTCTTCTCGCCCTACCGGCCGGACATCCAGCAGGGCAACTTCGTCTCCGAGGAGATGCTCGCCCAGTTGAAGGTCGGCATGACGCGCGACCAGGTCCGCTTCATCTTCGGCACCGCGCTGCTGACCGACATCTTCCACGCCGACCGCTGGGACTATCCCTTCCGCCTGGCCAAGGGCAACGGCGAGGTGACCAGCAGCCGCGTCGTGGTGTTCTTCAAGGACGGCAAGGTCGACCGCTTCGAGGGCGGCAACCTGCCGACCGAGAAGGAATACATCGCCCGCATCGCCGGCCCCGCGCCGGTGCTGAAAAACCCGAACGCGCCCGCCCTGCAGCCGGCGCCGAGCAGCGCGCCGCTGCCCGCCGGTAACGACAACGCCGCCGCCCGCCCTGTCGAGGTGACGCCGGTCATCAAGAACAAGGACTAAGCCATGACTGAACTGAACATCGCCGTCGCCGGCGCCGGCGGCCGCATGGGCCGCATGCTGATCGAAGCCATCCTGGCCGCGCCCGACGCGCGCCTGGCCGGCGCCCTCGACGTGGCCGCCGCCCCCGGCGTCGGCAGCGACGCCGCCGCCTTCCTCGGCAAGCCGGCCGGCGTGCTGATCGAGTCCGAGCTGGCCCGTGGCCTGGCCGGCGCCGCCTTCCTGATCGACTTCACCCGCCCCGAGGGCACGCTGGAGCACGTCGCCTACTGCGCCGAGCACGGCATCAAGATGATCATCGGCACCACCGGCTTCGACGAGGCCGGCAAGGCCGCCATCGCCGAGGCGGCCAAGAAGACCGCCATCATGCTGTCGCCCAACATGAGCGTCGGCGTCAACGTCACCCTCAAGCTGCTCGAACTGGCGGCGAAAAGCCTGGCCACCGGCTACGACATCGAAGTCATCGAGGCGCACCACCGCCACAAGGTCGACGCCCCGTCCGGCACCGCGCTGAAGATGGGCGAAGTGCTGGCCGGCGCGCTGGGCCGCGACCTGAAGGACTGCGCCGTCTACAGCCGCGAAGGCATCACCGGCGAGCGCGACCCCTCGTCGATCGGCTTCGCCACCATCCGTGGCGGCGACATCGTCGGCGACCACACGGTGCTGTTCGCCGGCACCGGCGAGCGCATCGAGATCAGCCACAAGTCGAGCAGCCGCATCACCTACGCCCACGGCGCGCTGCGCGCCGCGCGTTTCCTGGCGGACAAGCCGAACGGCCTGTTCGACATGAACGACGTGTTGTCGCTCAACACGCCGGCCGGCGCCTGATCGCCGACCGACATGGGCGCCACCGCCGTTAACCACTTCAGCCTGGCGAGCTACTGGCAGCAGGGCGACGCCATCAGCCACGCCGTCGCCTACCTGCTGCTGGCGATGTCGTTGCTGAGCTGGTACTTCATCCTCTCCAAGTCGCTGGCGGCCTGGCGCGTGCGGCGCAGCGCGCCGGCGCTGCAGGCCTTCTGGGACGCGCCGACCATGCACGACGGCGTCGCCGGCCTGGTCCTGGCCGACCCGGAGGACATCTACGCGCCGCTGGCGCGGCAGGGCGCGGCCCAGCTGATGGTGGCCGGCCGGCCGTCGATAGGCGGCGAGCTCGGCCATGCCGAGCAGGTCACCCGCGTGCTGCGCGCCGCCATCCACCACAGCACGGCGCGGCTCGAGTCCGGCCTGACCCTGCTCGCCTCGATCGGCGCCACGGCGCCCTTCATCGGCCTGCTGGGCACGGTGTGGGGCATCTACCACGCGCTGGCCAACGTCTCGGCGGCCGGCGCGGTGCAGATCGACAAGGTCGCCGGCCCGGTCGGCGAGGCGCTGATCATGACCGCCATCGGCCTGACGGTGGCGATTCCGGCGGTGCTGGCCTACAATGGATTCAACCGCGTCAACCGGCTCACCCTGGCCGAGCTGGACGCCTTCGCGCACGACCTGCACGCCTACCTGAGCAGCGGCGAGCGCCTGCGCCACTAAACGGAGCGCACATGGCATTCGGCGCCTTCAACCACCACCGCCAGCAGGGCCCGATGGCCGACATCAACGTCACGCCGATGGTCGACGTGATGCTGGTGCTGCTGGTCATCTTCATCCTCAGCGCGCCGATGTTCACCAGCGCCGTCAAGCTCGAGCTGCCGCGCGCCCAGGCGCAGGCGCAGCCGGCGCCGCCGGCCGCCAGCGTGACGCTGGCGATCGACGCCAAGGGACACATCTACTGGAACGACGAGGCGCTGGCCCTGCCCGCGCTGGACGCCCGCCTGCTGGCGGCCGCCGCGCTGCAGCCGCAGCCCGAGCTGCAGCTGCGCGCCGACAAGGACACCCGCTACGAGGTCGTCGCGCAGGTGATGGCGGCGGCGCAAGGGCGCGGCCTGAACAAGCTGAGCTTCGTCACCGACCCCAACAAACAAGAGAAAAAATAATGGCTACCGCACAATTGAATGGCGCCGCAATCGTCGACTTCCCCACCTTCCACGCGCAGTGCAAGGCGGCGATGGGCTTCCCCGACACCTACGGCAACAGCATGGACGCCTGGGTCGACTGCCTCAGCTACCTGCGCGACGAGGACGGCATGAGCAAGTTCCGCCTGAAACCGAACGAGGTGTTGGAGATCGTCATCGACGGCGCCGAGGCGATGCGCGCCGCCGTGCCGGATATCCTGGAGGAGGTCACGTATTGCGTGGCCGGCATCAACGAGCGCTACGAGGACTACGGCGAGAAGCCGGCCCTCAAGCTGGTGCTGCGCTAGGTGTCAGTTGATTTTGGAGGGAATGGGTGATGCCGAGCAAAAGTCTGAATGCACGTGTAGCAGCTTACAAAACCGCATTCTCCAGTGGAGAACTCCAAAAGACCTATCAAGATCTAGTTGGTATTGTTCAAAATCTAAGAACTGAATTCTCAAAGAAATACAAAAGTGAATTCTTGGTTGCGAATGTGCTACATGGCTATATAGATTTCACATACTTCTACTTGCAAAATGACTATCTCAAGAGGAAAAAACTCAAGCTTGCGATTGTTTTCAACCATAAAAATGCCAACTTTGAGCTGTGGCTTCTTGGGCAAACAAAGGATGTACAGATTCTCTACTGGAGAAAACTAAAAGAAGTGAAGTGGGTCAATGAGGAGGCAATGCCAGAGTATTCAATTTTCGAAGCTCCTCTACTTTTGGCCCCAGACTTTGATAGTTCAACAAAGCTATCGGAGTCCATTCACAGTCAATTTGAAACTCTGTCACAGGAAATTTTCAACACGCTGGCGGCTTACGAGTAATGCCACACAACACCGCAGTCGGGAGAGGGACGGCCACAAGCTGCGCTTGTGGTTCCCTAGGCTTCGCTCCGGCCGCCCCTCACTTTCACGTTGGGCCGCACAATCAGCGCTTGTTGGAGCATGAATCCAACGAGTTTGCGGCCGTTGCCAGCTCCCTGGCATGGCCAATTGCCGCGCACTTGGTCAAGACCCGCTTGCGCAAGTCCTGCAAGCAAATCAGCGGGTAGGACGCGGCGCAAATGATTGCATCAGGCCTCGGCTTGCACCTGCGCCGGCGCCGCCGGCTGGACCGCCGCCTTGCGCTCGCTGGCGATCAGCGACAACACCTCGTAGCCGGTCTCGGTCACCGCCACCATGTGCTCCCACTGCGCCGACAGGCTGCCGTCGCGCGTCTCCACGGTCCACTCGTCGTCCAGCTCGACCGTCGCGGCGCGGCCGGCGTTGATCATCGGCTCGATGGTGAACAGCATGCCCGGCTTCAGCACCAGGCCCTGGCTCGGCTTGCCGTAGTGGGTCACCTGCGGCTCCTCGTGGTAGACCATGCCGATGCCGTGGCCGCAATAGTCGCGCACCACGCTGTAGCCGGCCTTCTCGGCCACCGTCTGGATGGCGTGGCCGACGTCGCCCAGGGTGGCGCCCGGGCGCACCGCGCGGATGCCGGCCCACATCGCCGCGAAGGTGGTGTCGATCAGCTTCTGCGCCGCCTTGCTGGCCGTGCCGACCACGTACATGCGGCTGGTGTCGCCGTGCCAGCCGTCCTTGATGACGGCGACGTCGATGTTGATGATGTCGCCGTCGACCAGGATCTGGTCGGGCGCCGGAATGCCGTGGCAGACCACCTGGTTGACCGAGGTGCAAACGGTCTTGGGGAAGCCGCCGTAGCCGACGTTGGCCGGAATCACCTTCTGCGTGTTGACGATGTAGTCGTTGCACAGCTGGTCCAGATACTCGGTGCTGACGCCGGCCTTGACGTGCGGCTCGATGAAGGTCAGCACGTCGGCGGCCAGCTCGGCGGCCACGCGCGCCATCTCGATCTGTGCCGGGCTCTTGATGAGGATGGACAGTTCGTTCTTACGCTTGCTCATGGACGCCTCCCAGTACTTGCACGGCGGCGGCCAGGGCGGCCGGGTTGACGCTGGAGGCGTCGTTGGCGGCGCCCGGCAGGTGCACGCCGCCGTCCTGGGCGGCGCGCAGCAGCAGCTGGCAGATGTCGCTGTAGCGCAGGTCGGGGTTGGTCTCGGCCAGCAGGCCGATGCGCAGCCAGTGCTCGGCCTGGGCGTTCATCGAACGGCTCAGCGCGCCGCTGGCGATGCGCAGGTTCTCGTGCATCTGGTCGGAAATTTTTACTATGCCCATCTCGTGCGTCCTCTATACGGTTTATATACGAAACGTATATTATCACGAACGAACGGGCGGCGTACAGTCGACCCTAGTTAATCGCCTTGGGGTCGAACAGCGGGTTCTCGATCAGGCCGAAGATGTTGCCGTAGGGGTCGAGCAGCTCGGCCACCTTGATGCCCTGGCCGACGTCCTGCACCGCCGAGAAGATGGTGGCGCCCAGCGCGACGATGCGCGCCACCTCGTCCTCGATCTTGTCGACGCCCCAGTGGGCGCGGTTGCCGCTGATGCCGGGCTGGCCATCGGGGAACAGGCCCAGCTCGAAGCCGCCGACGGCGAAGCCGATGTAGAACGGCTGGTCGAAGTAGGGCGCCACGTCGAGCACCTGGCTGTACCAGGCCTTGCCCTGTTGCATGTCCGGCACCGGGTACATCACCGCGCGCAAGCCTTTGATCATGTTGCTCTCCTGAGGTTGTTTGGAAAACAGCATCTTGCCACGCCGCCGGCCGGGGCGATTGGAAAAATGGAAGCTCAGTCGGCCGCCAGGAAGCGCTCCGGCGCGCGGCCGGCGAACTCCTGGAAGTCGTGGATCAGGTGGGACTGGTCGAAATAGCCGCAGTCCAGCGCCAGTTGCGCCCAGTCCGGCGCGGCGCCGCCGCGCAGCGCCTCGGTGGCGCGGCGGAAGCGGCAGATGCGCGCGTACAGCTTGGGCGCCAGGCCGACGCGGGCGCGGAACAGCGTCGCCAGGTGCTGGCGCGACACGCCCAGCCGCTCGGCCAGACCGGCGATGCGGCCGGCGCCGCCGTCGCCGGCGATGGCGGCCAGGGCGGCGGCCACCAGCGCCTCGCTGGAGTTGGCGCGCGCCGCGTCGGCGCCGCGCCGCAGCCGCTCCAGCAGCTGCGCCTCGAGCAGGGCCAGGCGGGCGCGGTCGGCCAGCTCGTCGGTCCACAGGGCGTCGGCCAGGCGCGCCGCCTCGCCGCGCCCCCACAACTGGTCCATGCCGGCGCGCTGGTCGGTCAGCGCGTGCAGCGGCAGGTCGAGGAAGCGGCCGGCCGCGCCCGGCTTGAAGCGCACCGCCACCGTCTGCACCAGGCCGCTGCTGACGACCTCGATGGCGCCGCTCATCATGCCGACGGCGAAACCGTCCGGATGCTGGTTCTGCCACAGGATGTCGACGCAGTTGTCCGGCAGCACGCGGTGCGACACCGCCTGCGCGCGGCCGTGCACGCGGCAGGTCCACAGGCAGTCGACGTGGCGCGCCAGCGCCGGATGGGGGGCATATTCCTGATAGAGCATGGCCGCCATTCTACCGCCCGGCACGGCGCGCGGGCCGGGCGGGCGCCGCCGATTTTGCCGCAATGCAGCACTCCACCGGCCTCGGCGTGCTACACAACTGATTCAGCCAGTATAATGTCCGGTTCATATTCACTTTTGGCCCCCACGCTGGCCGCACATATCATGCAAGATAAATATAGTCCCGCCGACGTCGAACAAGCCGCCCAATCCCACTGGAAGGCGATCGACGCCTACAAAGCGGTCGAGAACGACCCGCGTTTCCCGAAAGGCAAGTATTTCGCTTGCTCGATGCTGCCTTACCCTTCGGGCAAGCTGCACATGGGCCACGTGCGCAACTATACGATCAATGATGTGATGTACCGCTACCTGCGGATGAACGGCTACAACGTGCTGATGCCGATGGGCTGGGACGCCTTCGGCATGCCGGCCGAGAACGCGGCGATGGCCAACAACGTGCCGCCGGCGCAGTGGACCTATTCCAACATCGCCCACATGCGCGAGCAGATGGAGTCGATGGGCCTGGCGATCGACTGGTCGCGCGAAATGACCGCCTGCAAGCCGGAATACTACAAGTGGAACCAGTGGATGTTCCTCAAGATGCTGGAAAAAGGCATCATCTACAAGAAGACCGGCACCGTCAACTGGGACCCGGTCGACCAGACCGTGCTGGCCAACGAGCAGGTGGTTGATGGCCGCGGCTGGCGTTCCGGCGCGCTGATCGAAAAGCGCGAGATCCCGATGTACTACGCCCGCATCACCGACTACGCCGACGAGCTGCTGGAATACGTCGACACCAAGCTGCCCGGCTGGCCCGAGCGCGTGCGCACCATGCAGACCAACTGGATCGGCAAGTCGACCGGCGTGCGCTTCGCCTTCCCGCACCAGATCCAGGACGCCGCCGGCGCGCTGATCGGCGACGGCAAGATGTACGTCTTCACCACCCGCCCGGACACCGTGATGGGCGTGACCTTCGCCGCCGTCGCCGCCGAGCACCCGCTGGCCGTGCACGCCGCGCAGAGCAACCCCGAGCTGGCCGCCTTCAACGCCGAGTGCAAGCTCGGTTCGGTGATCGAGGCCGACATGGCGACGATGGAGAAGAAGGGCATGCCGACCGGCCTGTTCGTCACCCATCCGTTGACCGGCGCCCAGGTCGAGGTCTGGGTCGGCAACTACGTCCTGATGAGCTACGGCGACGGCGCCGTGATGGGCGTGCCGGCCCACGACGAGCGCGACTTCGCCTTCGCCAAAAAATACCATCTGCCGATCAAGCAGGTCATCGCCGCCGAAGGCAAGGAGTTCTCCACCGAGGCCTGGCAGGAGTGGTACGGCGACAAGGAGCAGGCGGTGGTCTGCAACTCGGCCCAGTTCGACGGTTTGAACTACGCCGCCGCCGTCGAGGCGGTCGCCGCCGAAATGGCCGCCAAGGGCCTGGGCGAGAAGAAGATCACCTTCCGCCTGCGCGACTGGGGCATCTCGCGCCAGCGCTACTGGGGCACGCCGATCCCGATGATCCACTGCGCCGACTGCGGCACCGTGCCCGTGCCCGAGAAGAGCCTGCCGGTCGTGCTGCCGGAGGACTGCGTGCCCGACGGCAGCGGCAACCCGCTCAACAAGCACGAGGCCTTCCTCAAGTGCGACTGCCCGCAGTGCGGCAAGCCGGCGCGCCGCGAGACCGACACCATGGACACCTTCGTCGACTCGTCGTGGTACTACATGCGCTATACCTCGCCCGGCTCGAACGCGGCCATGGTCGACGCGCGCAACGACTACTGGATGCCGATGGACCAGTACATCGGCGGCATCGAACACGCCGTCATGCACCTGCTGTACGCCCGCTTCTGGACCAAGATCATGCGCGACTTCGGCCTGGTCAAGTTCGACGAGCCCTTCGTCAACCTGCTGACCCAGGGCATGGTGCTCAACGAGACCTACTACCGCGAGGAGGCCTCCGGCAAGAAGACCTGGTTCAACCCGGCCGACATCGACCTGACCCTGGACGACAAGGGCCGCCCGCAAGGCGCCACGCTGAAGAGCGACGGCCAGGTGGTCAACATCGGCGGCACCGAGAAGATGTCGAAGTCGAAGAACAACGGCATCGACCCGGCCGCGCAGATCGAACAGTACGGCGCCGACACCGCGCGCCTGTTCACCATGTTCGCCTCGCCGCCTGAGCAGACGCTGGAATGGTCGGGCAGCGGCGTCGAGGGCGCCAACCGCTTCCTGCGCCGCGTCTGGGCCTACGGCTACGCCCAGGCCGGCCGCATCGGCGGCGCGCTGGCCTCGGCCGCCGCGCCGGCCGCCACCGAACCGCAGAAAACCCTGCGCCGCGAACTGCACAAGATCCTGCAGCAGGCCGACTACGACCTGAAACGCATCCAGTACAACACCGTGGTGTCGGCCTGCATGAAGATGCTCAACACGATGGAGTCGGCCAAGCTGGACGACAGCGCCGAATCGAACGCGCTGGTCGCCGAGGGCTTCTCGATCTTCCTGCGCCTGCTCAATCCGGTGGCGCCGCACATCACCCACGTGCTGTGGCAGGAACTGGGCTACGCCGGCGTGTTCGGCGACCTGCTCAACGCCGCCTGGCCGCAGGTCGACCCGGCCGCGCTGGAACAGGCCGAGATCGAGATGATGATCCAGGTGAACGGCAAACTGCGCGGCAGCATCACCGTCGCCAAGGGCGCCGACAAGGCCTCGATCGAGGCCGCCGCGCTGGCCTGCGAGGCGGTGCAGAAGTACATCGAGACGCCGCCGAAGAAGATCATCGTGGTGCCGGGCAAGTTGATCAGCATCGTGGTCTAAGACGATGGCCACCACCTCCTCGACGATGCGCCGGGCCGGCCTGTGCGGCGCCCTGCTGGCGCTGGCGCTGCTGCTGTCGGCCTGCGGCTTCCACCTGCGCGGCCAGGGCAGCCAGTACCTGCTGCCCTTCCCGACCCTGTACGTCGGCCTGCCGGAGAAGTCGCCGTTGGCGATCGACCTGAAGCGCACCGTGCGCGCCTACGGCGGCACCACCATCGTCGCCACGCCGAAGGAGGCCGACGGCATCATCGAGGTGCTGAGCGACCCGGAGAAGACGCGCAGCAAGTCGATCCTGTCGCTCAACGCCAGCGGCCGCGTGCGCCAGTACCTGCTGTCCTACGCCATCGTGTTCCAGGTGCGCGACCAGCAGGGCAACCTGCTGCTCGGCCCGACGGCGGTCAACCTGACCCGCGCGCTGGACTTCAACGAGACCCAGCTGCTGGCCAAGGAGCAGGAGGAGGCGCTGCTGTACAAGGACATGCAGTCCGATCTGGTGCAGCAGATGATGCGCCGCATGGCGGCGATCAAGCCGGTGGCGGCGATGTCGCTGGCGCCGGCCGTGCCGGCGCGGGCGCCGGCGTCCGCGCCACAGCAGTAACCAGGACCAAGGACGAGGCATGCAATTGCGGCTTGAAGCGCTGGACGGCCATGTCGGGAAACCGCTGGCCCAGCTGTACGTGATCACCAGCGACGAGCATCTGCTGGCGCTGGAGGCGGCCGACAAGATCCGCCGCGCCGCCCGCGCCCAGGGCTATTCGGAGCGCGACGTGCTGAGCGTCGAGCGCAGCTTCAAATGGGGCGAGCTGCTGGCGGCCAACCAGTCGCTCTCGCTGTTCGGCGACAAGAAGCTGATCGAGCTGCGCATCCCCACCGGCAAGCCGGGCAAGGACGGCGGCGCCGCGCTGCAGGCCTATGTGAAGGACTCAGCCCGGACAACCTGACGCTGATCACCCTGCCCAAGCTGGACTGGCAGACGCAGAAGGCGGCCTGGGTGGCGGCGCTGCAGCAGGCCGCCGTCTACATCGACATCCCGCAGGTCGAGCGCAGCCAGCTGCCCAACTGGATAGCCCAGCGCCTGGCCGCCCAGGGCCAGAGCGCCGACCGGCAGAGCATCGACTTCATCGCCGAGCGGGTCGAGGGCAACCTGCTGGCGGCGCACCAGGAGATCCAGAAGCTGGCCCTGCTGCACGAGCCGGGCAAGCTGGCCTACGAGCAGGTGCACGACGCCGTGCTCAACGTGGCGCGCTACGACGTGTTCAAGCTGAGCGAGGCCATGCTGGCCGGCGATCCGGCCCGGCTGGTGCGCATGCTCGAGGGGCTGAAGGGCGAGGGCGAGGCGCTGCCGCTGGTGCTGTGGGCGGTGTCGGAGGAGATCCGCACGCTGTTAAAATTGAAGGCCGCGATGGCCCAGGGCCGCCCGCTGGGCGCGCTGCTGAAGGAATACCGCATCTGGGGGCCGCGCGAGCGGATGATGGACCCGGCGCTGCGCCGCATCTCGCTGGCCACGCTGGAGGCGGCCATGCGCGACGCCGCCCAGGTCGACAAGATGATCAAGGGGCTGCGCGCCAAGGCCTTCGCCGGCGACGCCTGGGACGCCATGCTGCAACTGGCGCTGAAGGTGGCGCGCGGCTAGACGCCGCAGCAGGCGCGCGACGCGCCGACACGAACACTCTGGATAGGGACAGGCAATGACTAGCGATATCAAACAGTACATGGAACAAGTGGGCCAGCGGGCGCGGGTCGCCTCGCGCGCCATGGCCCGGGCCGACAGCGCCACGCGCAACCGCGCGCTGTCGCTGATCGCCGACGCCATCGTGCGCGACAGCGCGCTGCTGCGCGCCGCCAACCAACAGGACATGGACAGCGCCCGCGCCGCCGGCCTGGCGCCGGCCATGCTCGACCGCCTGGCCCTGTCCGACAAGGCGATCGACACCATGGTCGAGGGGCTGCGCCAGATCGTCGCCCTGGCCGACCCGATCGGCGAGATCTCCGGCTTGAAGTTCCGCCCGTCCGGCATCCAGGTCGGCCAGATGCGCGTGCCGCTGGGTGTGATCGGCATCATCTACGAGTCGCGTCCCAACGTCACGGTGGACGCCGCCGGCCTGTGCATCAAGAGCGGCAACGCCACCATCCTGCGCGGCGGCTCCGAGGCGATCCACTGCAACCGCGCGCTGGCCAGGCTGGTCAAGGAAGGCCTGCTGGGGGCCGGCCTGCCCGAGGACGCCGTGCAGGTGGTCGACACCACCGACCGCGCCGCCGTCGGCGCCCTGATCACCATGCCGCAGTTTGTCGACGTCATCGTGCCGCGCGGCGGCAAGGGCCTGATCGCGCGCCTGATGGAGGAGGCCACGGTGCCGATGATCAAACACCTGGACGGCATCTGCCACGTCTACATCGACGCCCAGGCCGACCTGAAGAAGGCGGTCGAGATCGGCTTCAACGCCAAGTGCCACCGCTACGGCACCTGCAACACCATGGAAACGCTGCTGGTGGCGCGCGCCGTCGCGCCGACCGTGCTGCCGCTGCTGGCCGAGCGCTACGCCGGCCAGCAGGTCGAGCTGCGCGCCGACGCCGAGGCGCGGGCCATTCTGGCCGGCTACCCGCACTTGGCCGCCGCCACCGAGGAGGACTGGGCCACCGAATACCTGGCGCCTATCCTGGCGGTGAAGGTGGTGGCCGACATGGACGAGGCGATGGACCACATCAACCGCTACTCGTCCAAGCACACCGAGGCCATCGTCACCGAGAACTACAGCGACGCCATGCGCTTCCTGCGCGAGGTCGATTCGGCCTCGGTGATGGTCAACGCCTCGACCCGCTTCGCCGACGGCTTCGAATACGGCCTGGGCGCCGAGATCGGCATCTCCAACGACAAGCTGCACGCCCGCGGCCCGGTCGGGCTGGAGGGACTGACCTCGCTCAAGTACGTGGTGTTCGGCCACGGCGAAGTGCGCAACTGATCCTCCTTTCGACCCCATCGGGCGGCGCCGGCCGCCGCCCGCCATCCCCTCATTCTCGGGACCTTCATGCTCTGGATTAAAGCGCTGCACATCCTCTTCATCACGTCCTGGTTTTCCGGGCTGTTCTACCTGCCACGGCTGTTCGTCAACCTGGCGATGGAGAACGAGACGGTGACCACCGAACGCCTGCTGCTGATGGCGCGCAAGCTGTACCGCTTCACCACGCTGCTGTCGGTGCCGGCCGTGCTGCTCGGCTTCGCCCTGCTGTGGCTGCAGTACGGCGGCGGCCCGGACGGCTTCAAGATGCCCGGCTGGATGCACGCCAAGCTGTTCCTCGTGCTGCTGGTGATCGGCTACCACCACGCCTGCGGCTCGCTGCTGCGCAAGTTCGAGAACGGCGCCAACAAGCGCAGCCACAAGTGGTTCCGCGTGTTCAACGAGCTGCCGGTGTTCATGCTGCTGGCGATCGTCGTGCTGGTCGTGGTCAAACCTTTCTGAGCGGGGCCGTATGACTAAAGTTTGCCAATATTATTTCGCCCCCCACTCGCCGTGGAGCTACCTGGGCCACGAGCGCTTCGTCGCCATGGCGCGCCGGCACGGCGCGCAGATCGACCTGCGCCCGCTCGACCTGGGCAAGGTGTTCGGCCAGTCCGGCGGCCTGCCGCTGGCCAAGCGCGCGCCGCAGCGCCAGGCCTACCGCCTGACCGAGCTGGCGCGCTGGGCGGAGTTCCTGGACCTGCCGCTGAACCTGCAGCCGAAGTTCTTCCCCGTCTCGCCCGACCTGGCGGCGCGGCTGATCATCGCCACCCGGCTGGCGCTGGGCGTCGACACGGCCTTGCAGCTGAGCGGCGCCATCATGCGCGGCCTGTGGGCCGAGGAGAAGAACATCGGCGACGAGGAGACGCTGGCGCAGATCGCCAACGGCCTCGGCCTCGAGGGCCGCATGCTGCTCAAGTCGGTCGAAACGGCCAGCGTGCAGGCGGAGTATGATCGCAACACCGACGACGCCAGCGCCGCCAGCGTGTTCGGCGCGCCGTGGTACGTCTACCAGGGCGAGAGCTTCTGGGGCCAGGACCGCCTCGACTTCCTCGAGCGGGCGCTGGCCCGCCAGGCGGTGTAAGCCCGCCACGATAGAGTTTGGCCCGGCCGGCGGCGGCTATTTGGGGTCGGACCCCGTACGGGGTCCGACCCCGGTTCTTCGCCGTTCGGGGTAATGATTTTTTTAGTGTTTGTTTTTTAACGGATAAAAGGTACACCATGGCTTCATATTTTTGCCCATGCCCGCGCGGCATGGAAGCGGCGTTGGCCGAGGAACTCGGCGAGATCGCCCAGGACAGCAACGGCCTGAAGGTGCACAACCAGGTTCCCGGCGGCGTGCACTGCTCCGGCGACCTGCACGACGCCTACCGCATCAACCTGCATTCGCGCATCGCCTCGCGCGTGCTGATGCGCATGGCCGTCACCGGCTACCAGAACGAGAACGACATCTACGACCTGGTGCTGGCCCAGCCGTGGGAAGACTGGTTCGACGTCGACCACACCATCCGCGTCGACGTCACCGCCGTCAAGTCGCCGCTGCGCAGCCTGGAGTTCACCACGCTGAAGATCAAGGACGCCGTCTGCGACCGCTTCCGCGACCAGTTCAACAAGCGCCCCTCGGTCGACACCAAGGCGCCGGACATGCGCATCGTCGGCTTCCTCGACGCGCGCCAGTTCACCATCTACCTCGACACCTCGGGCGAGGCGCTGTTCAAGCGCGGCTGGCGCGAGGAGACCGGCGACGCGCCGCTGCGCGAGAACCTGGCCGCCGGCCTGCTGCGCGTGTCGGGCTGGAAGCCGGGCACGCCGCTGTTCGACCCGATGTGCGGCTCCGGCACCATCCTGTGCGAAGCCGCCCAGATGGTGCAGGGCATTCCGCCGGGCGCGCGGCGCCGCTTCGCCTTCGAGAACTTCAACGGCTTCGACCCGGCGCCGTGGCAGGCCATGAAGGCCGCCGTCAAGGTCAACCCGCTGCCCGAGTCGCCGACCATCTTCGGCAGCGACATCTCCGGCGACATGGTGGAAATGACCCGCCACAACCTGCGCTGCGCCGGCATCCTGTTCGAGGTGCCGCTCAAGCAGATCGAGGCGCAGGAGGTCAAGGCGCCGACCGAGGCGCCCGGCATCCTGCTGACCAACCCGCCGTACGGCGAGCGGATCGGCGTGCGCGGCGACAGCACGCTGCCCGAGGACGAGCTGGCCACCACCTTCTACTCGGCGCTGGGCACCACGCTCAAGCAGCGCTTCGCCGGCTGGACCGTGTTCCTGTTCACCGCCGACCTGGGCCTGCCGCGCCTGCTGCGTTTGAAGGAGGCGCGCAAGACGCCGTTCTTCAACGGCGCGCTGGAATGCCGCCTGTTCCGCTTCGACATGGTGGCCGGCTACAACCGCCGCGAGGAAGCCAAGCCGAAGAGCGTTTAAGCCGACGGCGCTGACGGCGCCAAGGGCGTCAACCCAGGGCGGCCCGAGCGTAGCCTAGCCAAGAAAACCCAGCGGCGCAAACCTAGGGTCAGACCCTAGGGTCTGACCCTGGCTCTCTGCCTTTGGGTGGTGTTGTAGCCGCTGGCGCCTTGGCTTGGCGGCGATCTTCCCACGCGGCGCCATCCTCGTCTCCCCCCAAAAACACGGCGCGGCCGGCGCTGCCGGTCCGGCGCCCCATCCTGCCCCCCCCATGTTCCCGAATCCGCCCGCCATCCTGCCGCCCGACCCCGCCCCCGAGATTCCACCGCCGCCCGAACCGAGCCACCGCCGCGCGCTGGGCAGCGGCCTGCTGGCCGCGATGCTGGCCGGCTTGTCGATGCTCGGCCCGTTCTCGATCGACGCCTACCTGCCGGCCTTCCCGGCGATCCAGGCCTCGCTGCAGGCCAGCCCGCTCGAGGTGCAGCAAAGCCTGACCTTCTACATGCTGTCGTTCTCGGTGATGGTGCTGTGGCACGGCGCGCTGTCGGACGCCTTCGGCCGGCGCAACGTGGTGCTGGTCGCGCTGGTCACCTTCGCCATCGGCACGCTGGGCTGCGCCGCCTCGCACACGGTGCACTACCTGTGGGCCTTCCGCGCGCTGCAGGGCGTCTCGGCCGGCGCCGGCGTGGTGGTCGGCCGCGCCATCATCCGCGACCTGTACGCCGACGCGGCGGCGGCGCGGCTGCTGTCGATGGTGACGATGATCTTCTCGATCGCCCCGGCCATCGCGCCGGTGGCCGGCGGCTGGATCGTCAAGCTGCTCGACTGGCGCGCCATCTTCCTGTTCCTGTTCGGCTACACGGTGCTGCTGTTCGTGCTGTGCTACCGCCGCCTGCCCGAGACGCTGCCGCCGCACAAGCGCCAGCCCTTCAACCCGCGCTACCTGATGCGCAACTACGGCCAGGTGTTCCGCTCGCCGCTGTTCCACCTCAAGTCCGGCGTGGTGGCGCTGAACTTCGCCGGCCTGTTCGTCTACATCACGGCGGCGCCGGTGCTGCTGCCGGTGCACCTGGGCCTCGGCCCGGACCAGTTCGCCTGGCTGTTCCTGCCCGCCGTCAGCGGCATCTTCCTCGGCGCCCTGGCGGCCAACCGCGTGGCCGGCAGGATCTCATTTTCGCGACAAATTGGTATTGGCTTCTGTTTCCTGCTGGCGGCCTCGATATTTAACGTTTGCTACCACCTGTGGTTGCCGCCGGCGCTGCCCTGGACGGTGGCGCCGATGTTCGTCTACACCTTCGGCATGTCGATGGTGGCGCCCGGCGCGACCCTGCTGGCGCTGGACCTGTTCCCGCACATCCGTGGCACGGTGGCGTCCTGCCAGTCGTTCGCCTCGACCCTGCTGGCCGCCCTGGTGGCGGGCGTGATCGCGCCCTTCCTATCACATTCGGTATTGTGGCTAGCCGCCGGACAGATGGCGTTTAGTGCCTCTGCTCTCGTTTTGTGGTTGACGTCGCGCGCTTACCGGAGCATGCTACTACGCCATCCGGCCAGGTAATTCATTAACGGCAGGAAAGTTAAAAAAGTTTAGTAGGAAATCTTTCTTGTTGATTAGTTATGCCTTTGTTTATGCTACTATCGATTTTTAAGCACGGTCAGACGGTTTACCAAGCCGTCGCAGCGACGTTTTCTTGTCACAACAGTTAACCAAATAACACCGTGGTGGCCCTTCGACCCTGAGTGCCGCTTCCCATTCAATGTCCCTTGGCGGCAATGCTTGATACGATGCAGCAATCAGAACACGATATCCGCAATCGCTTGTTGATTGCCCGCCTGCCGGCCATGCCGCAGATCCTCATCAAATTGATCGAGCACCTGCAGGCCGACGACGCCGGCATGCCCGAGCTGGCCGCCTTGATCGCCAAGGACGCCGGCATGACCAGCAAGATCCTCAGCGTCGCCAACAGCTCGGCCTACCACCGCCACAGCCGCAGCGTCAGCCTGGAGCAGTCGCTGGTGTCGCTCGGCACCGACATGATCAAGACGCTGGTGATCAGCGAATCGGTGTTCCAGACCTTCAACAGCTTCCCCCATTCCGGCAGCACCGACCTGCGCGGCTTCTGGAAGAACTCGCTGACCGCCGCCGTGCTGGCGCGCGACATCGCCAAGTGCATGGACTACCCGCACGCCGAGGAGGCCTACCTGGCCGGCCTGCTGCACAACGTCGGCCGGCTGGCGCTGCTGGCCACCGCGCCCAAGGAGTACGCGCTGAACTTCATGGCGCGCGACGACGAGACCTGTGCGCCGTCGAGCAGCGCACCCTGCAGATCACCCACTCGGAGGCGGGCGCCTGGCTGATCGAGCGCTGGCACCTGGACTCCTTCCTGGCCGACAGCGTGCTGTACCACCACGAGCCGGCCGCCCGGCTCGAGGCGGCGCATCCGCTGATCCGCATCGTCCGCCTGTCGCACCTGCTGTGCAGCCACGGCGACGAGGAGGCCCACCGGGACGCCATCGCCGACGCCAGCCGCCTGTGCGGCCTGGAGCCGGACGCCCTGGCCGCCGTGCGCAACGCCGCCGCGCGCCAGGTCGACAAGTCGGCCGCCTACCTGGGCATCGAGCTGGCCGGCGCCGACGACATCGTCGCGCCGCCGGCCTACGCGCCGCCGCCGCCGCTGGACCCGGTGCAGCAGCGCCTGTCCGAGGAGGTGCGCAACATGGTGCTGGTGTCCGAGATGGGCCAGACCTTCGCCCGCCAGCAGGGCGAGAGCGGCCTGCTCGAATCGATGACCCGCTCGGCGCGCATCCTGTTCGACCTGGGCAGCACCGTGGCGCTGCTGGAGAACCCCACCGGCCACGCCCTGGTCGGCTGCGCCGGCGGCGAGCAGCAGCAGCGGCTGGCCGAACTGGCCGTCCCGCTGGCCAAGGGCGGCGCCATCGCCGAGGCGGCGCGGCAGCGCCGGCCGGCCTACCTGGCGCGCGGCGACGCGGCGCTGACCCTGGCCGAGGAGCAGTTGTTCCGCATCCTCGGCAGCGAGAGCCCTGGTCTGCCTGCCGCTGGTGGCCAACCAGCGCTGCCTGGGCGTGCTGGTGGGCGCCGCCGCCGCCTGGCAGCTGGCCGGCCTGCAGAAGCGCGAGCGCTTCATGCAATCGTTCGCCACCCAGGCCGCCGCCGCGCTGGAGACCACCTTGAGCGAGCGCGGCCACGCCCGCCGCCAGCTGGCCCACGTCGCCGAGGAGTACCGCGAGGCCTCGCGCCGCGTGGTCCACGAGGTCAACAACCCGCTGTCGATCATCAAGAACTACCTGTCGGTGCTCGACAGCAAACTGGCGCGGCGCGAGCCGGTGGTCGGCGAGATGTCCATCCTCAACGAGGAGATCGACCGGGTCGGCCAGCTGATCAACGGCCTGGCCGATTTGCAGCCGAGCGAGACGGCGCGCCACACCGACGTCGCCCGCGTGGTCGACGACGTGCTGCGCCTGTTCCGCGCCACCGACTTCGTGCCGGCCTCGGTGCAGATCGTCGTGCGCATGCAGGAGGAGCCGGCCGAGATCGACGGCGACGCCGACATCCTCAAGCAGATCCTGGTCAACCTGGTCAAGAACGCCGTCGAGGCGATGCCCGCCGGCGGCAAGATCGACATCGCCAACCGCGGCCACGTCAACCGCGAGCGCCGGCTCTACCTCGAGCTGGTGGTCAGCGACAACGGCCCCGGCCTGTCGGCCGAGGTGCTGGCCAATTTGTTCGCGCCGGTGCGCAGCAGCAAGGAGGGGCCGCACCACGGCATCGGCCTGTCCATCGTGCACAACCTGGTCAAGAATATGCACGGGCCTGATCACCTGCCGCTCCGGCCGCGCCGGCACCAGTTTTGAAATTTTGCTGCCCGCCCGGGGCAGCGCCAGCCAAGTCGTCGGCGTGCAAGCGCGGGCGATGGACTCCGTCTAAGGCCATGATGAACCTGAACCCCGGCAGCTCCGCTGCCAACGCGCCAACCGCCGACACCCCGCGGATGGACATGACCCCGGCCGCGCCGGCCTGCCACGCCAACGGCGGCCCGCGCCTGCTGCTGGTGGACGACGAGCCGCGCCTGTTGTCCTCGCTCTACGAGCTGCTGCGCGACCGCGACTACCAGCTGGTCACGGCCACCTGCGGCAGCGAGGCGCTGGCCCAGCTGAACCGGCTCAAGTTCGACCTGATCCTGCTCGACCTGCGCCTGCCCGACATGAGCGGCCACCAGATCATGGACTTCATCAACGAGC
The DNA here is from genome assembly GCF_029834475.1 of Rugamonas sp. DEMB1. Taxonomy (GTDB): domain Bacteria; phylum Pseudomonadota; class Gammaproteobacteria; order Burkholderiales; family Burkholderiaceae_D; genus Rugamonas; species Rugamonas rubra. Next base: position 183,895 of record NZ_CP122407.1, read on the forward strand.
GCGGCATCGAGGGCGACGTCATCGTGATGAGCGGCGACGTCGGCATCGAGGCGGCCATCGGCGCCCTCAAGCGCGGCGCCTACGACTACCTGCGCAAGCCCTACAGCCGCGAGGAGCTGCTCAAGACGGTGCAGAACGCGCTGTCGCAGCGCCGCCTGGCGCAGGACAACGCGCGCATCGCCTCGCAGCTGGAGAACTCGGAGAAGATGTACCGCTACCTGGTCGACAGTTCGCCGGACATCATCTACACCCTGAACCACGAGGGCCGCTTCACCTTCGTCAACGACCGCGTCCAGCAGCTGCTCGGCTTCTCGCGCGAGGAGCTGATCGGCAAGCACTACTCGCTGCTGGTGCACGACGAGGACCGGGAGCGCGCCCGCTACGTGTTCAGCGAGCGGCGCGGCGACGCGCGCGCCTCGCGCAGCGTCGAGCTGCGCCTGAAGTGCGGCGGCGACGCCAAGGGCGGCGGCCACGAGCGCACCTTCAGCAACACCCTGATGACCATCGCGCTCAACGCCATCGGCGTGCACCAGCCCGAGCAGGAGCCGCGCCAGCGCGAGTTCTTCGGCATCTACGGCGTGGCGCGCGACATCACCGACCGCAAGCGCGCCGAGGAGGTGATCTCCTACCAGGCCTACCACGACATCCTGACCGACCTGCCCAACCGCATGCTGTTCAAGGACCGCCTCGGCCTGGCGGTGATCCAGGCCAAGCGCAAGCTGAGCGAGCTGGCGGTGATGTTCGTCGACCTCGACCGCTTCAAGCTGGTCAACGACACGCTGGGCCACGTCAAGGGCGACGAGCTGCTGCAGCAGGTGGCGCTGCGCCTGAAGGAATGCCTGCGCCGCGGCGACACGCTGGCGCGCCAGGGCGGCGACGAGTTCACCATCGTGCTGCCCGAGCTGCGCGACCGGCAGGACGCCAAGGCCATCGCCGACAAGTTCCTCGAGAGCCTGCAGCAACCGTTCGACCTGGACGGCCACGAGGTGCACATCTCGGCCAGCATCGGCATCGCCATCTACCCGGGCGACGGCGAGAGCATCGACGAGCTGCTGCGCCACGCCGACATCGCCATGTACCAGGTCAAGGCGCTGGGCAAGAACGGCCACAGCTTCTACCACAACTCGATGCTCGACGTGTCGCACCAGAAGATCGCGCTCGAGCAGAGCCTGCGCAAGGCGCTCGAGCAGAACGAGCTGGAGATGTACTACCAGCCGCAGGTCGACGTGGCGACCGGCCGCATCATCGGCGCCGAGGGCCTGATGCGTTGGAACCATCCGCAGCGCGGCCTGCTGTCGGCCGGCGAGTTCCTGCCCTTCGCCGAGGAGAACGGCTTGATGCTGCCGATCTCCGACTGGATGCTCGGCGCGCTGTGCCGCGACCTGCTGCTGTGGAACGCCGCCGGCGGCGACGCCATCCGCCTGTCGCTCAACCTGTCGCCGCAGTATTTGGACCGCGGCGACTTCTTCGAGAAGATGCGCGGCGCGCTGACCCGCTACGGCATCTCGCCGGCGCAGATCGAGGTGGAGATCACCGAGAACATCTGCATCCGCAACCCGCAGTACGCCATCGAGCAGCTCAACAAGCTGTGCCAGCTGGGCGTGTCGGTGGCGATCGACGACTTCGGCACCGGCTACTCCTCGCTGTCCTACCTGCACCGCTTCCCCATCCACACCATCAAGATCGACCAGTCCTTCGTCAAGGAGATCCACGACGAGCACGGCCACTACCCGGTGATTTTGGCGATCATCTCGATCGCCCGCGGCCTCGGCCTGCACCTGGTGGCCGAGGGCGTCGAGACGGCGCTGCAGGCGCGCTACCTGCAGGCGCACGGCTGCACCACCATGCAGGGCTACTTCTACCACCGGCCGATCTCGCTGTCGAACTTCATCGGCGTGCTGCAGCAGCAGGCCGGCGACAGCGCGCCGCTGCTGCACGCGCCGGCGCCGCGGTTGGCCGGCGTCGCCATCCAGGCCTGAAGCCATGCCGGACGCCCGCGCCGCCGCCAGCACCGACGCCGCCGTTTTGCCGGCGGCGGCGGCCGGCTTCACCGCCGAATTCCTGCGCGTGAAGGCGCTGGCCGAGCGCGGCGTCGCCAACGCCCAGCACAGCCTGGGCTTCATGTACTTCAACGGCCAGGGCGTAGGCCAGGACTACGCCTTGGCGCTGGACTGGTATCGCCAGGCCGCCACCGCCGGTCTGGAGCACGCCCAGTACAACCTCGGCGTGATGTACCAGAAGGGCCAGGGCGTGGCGCGGGACTTCCCCGAGGCGGCGCGCTGGTACCAGCTGGCCGCCGAGCAGGGCTACGCCGCCGCCCAGTACAACCTGGGCTGGTTGTACGCCAAGGGCCAGGGCATCGCGCAGGACAGCGAGCAGGCCATGCGCTGGTTCAGCAAGGCCGCCGAGCAGGGCGACGCCGGCGCGCAGAACAACCTGGGCATGATGTACGACACCGGCAAGGGCGTGCCGCAGGACTTCAGGCAGGCCATCGCCTGGTATCGCAAGGCCGCCGAGCAGGGCTACGCGCGGGCCCAGTTCAACCTCGGCCTGCGCTACGACAACGGCCAGGGCGTGCCGCAGGACGCCGGCCAGGCCATCGCCTGGTTCCGCAAGGCCGCCGAGCAGGGCTACGCGCCGGCCCAGTTCAACCTGGCGCTGCGCTTCGACAAGGGCGAGGGCATCGCCCAGGACAGCCAGAAGGCCATCCTGTGGTATCGCCGCGCCGCCGAGCAGGGCCACGCCAGCTCGCAGTTCAACCTCGGCCTGATCTACGACAACGGCCAGGGCGTGCCGCGCGACGACGCCAAGGCGCTGGCCTGCTACCGCAAGGCGGCCGAGCAGGGCCACGCGGCGGCGCAGCACAACGTCGGCCTGCGCCACCAGCACGGCCAGGGCGTGGCGGCCGACCCGGTCGAGGCGGCGCGCTGGTATCTGAAGGCGGCCGGGCAGGGCTTCGCGGCGGCGCAATACCATTTGGCGCTGCTGTGCGAGGCCGGCGACGGCGTGGCGCAGGACGGCGCCGCGGCGCTGGACTGGCTGCGCCGGGCGGCCGAGCAGGGCCACCTGCGCGCCCAGTTCGACCTCGGCCTGCGCTACGAGACGGCGCAGGGCGTGGCGCGCGACGAGCGCGCCGCGCTGGCCTGGTTCCGCCGCGCCGCCGAGCAGGGCTACGCCGCCGCGCAGTTCAAGCTGGGCCTGCTGCACGACGACGACGAGGGGCCGGCGCCCGATCCGCTGCAGGCGGCCGCCTGGTATCGCCAGGCCGCCGGGCAGGGCCACGCCCAGGCCCAGTTCGCCCTCGGCCTGCGCCACGACAACGGCCAGGGCCTGGCGCGCGACTACGCGCTGGCGCACGACTGGTATCTGCAGGCGGCGCGCCAGGGCCACGGCCGCGCCCAGTTCAACCTGGGCCTGATGTATTTGAGCGGCCAGGGCGCGCCGGCCGACGCCGGCCAGGCCTACCTGTGGCTGGCCATGGCCGAGCGCAACGGCGCCGGCGCGGCGGCCGGCAAATACCTGCGCCAGGCCGCCGCCCGGCTCGACGCCGGCGCGCTGGCGCTGGCGCGCGCCCGCCTCGCCCTGCCGGCCGGGTAGGCCGCCACGCCTTTGTCCCGACCCGTTGCGCAGCCGCTCAATTGCGTATAGTCTGAACCGGCGGCATTCTCGATCAAATTGGTGGAGGGCGGATGAAAATCCTAGTGCAAAAAATTGGCGATTCGCAAGGCGTGCTGATTCCCGAGCCGGTTCTGGCGCAGGCCGGAATCGAATTGGGCGAGGTCGACCTGGCCGTCGTGGACGACGCCATCGTCATCCGCAAAACGCCGCGTCCGGTGCGCGTAGGCTGGGCCGAGGCCAGCAAGCGCATCGCCGACGCCGGCGCCGATGGTCTGGAGTGGCCGGAGTGCGGCAACGAGGCCGACCGGTCGCTGGAGTGGTGAAGCGCGGCGAGGTGTGGCTGGCCACGCTGGACCCCACGATCGGCAGCGAGATCCAGAAGACCCGGCCTTGCGTCGTGATCTCGCCGCCCGAAATCCATGACTTCCAGCGTACCGTGATCGTCGCGCCGATGACCACCGCCGGGCATGCCGCCCCTTATCGCGTCCCGCTGGTGTTTCAGCGCAAACGAGGCTTGATTCTTTTGGACCAATTGCGCACTCTGGACCGCTCCCGCTTGCTTAGTCGACTGGGCAAGGTGTCGGACGCCACCCTGCTCAGCACCTTGCGCGTACTCGGCGAATTGTTCGCTCCCTGAGCAACGGCGCACTGGCATGCCACCGATTCGGAGTGGGCGCTCACTGCGCGCCATTCGCCCGGGGTTTCTGTTGCCGTGGTTAAAGAATTTGCCGTTTTCTGCCGTTACAGGTACGACGAGCGGGCATCCGTGCGCCCGTCGTGCCGGACCAAACAGGAAGCGCGCCAGCCCCAGACCGCCGCATGCAGATCAACAGCAACCTCCCGTCTCTGAACGCGCAGCGCCACTACCGGCGCTCCGGTGACGAGCTCAGCGTTAGTTTGCAGCGGCTCTCCAGCGGGCTGCGGATCAACTCTGCGCGCGACGACGCGGCCGGGCTGGCGATCGGCGAGCGCTTCAGCGCCGGCATACGCGGCAGCAACCGGGCGGCGCAGAACATCAACGACGGCATCTCGCTGGCCCAGGTGGCCGAGGGCGCGCTGGGCCAGATCGTCGACAACTTCCAGCGCATCCGCGAGCTGGCCGTGCAGGCCGCCAACGGCAGCAACAACGCCCTCGACCGCAAGTCCATCCAGGCCGAGGTCGACGCCCTGGTGGCGGCCAACTACCAGATCAACGACAGCACCAGCTTCAACCAGGCCAGGCTGATCGACGGCAGCCTGAACACCCAGCTGCAGGTGGGCGCCAACGTCGGCGACGTCGTCGGGCTGACCGTCGGCGCCGCCTTGCAGCAGCGCCACAGCGGCCACGGCATGGCCGACCTGCCGCTGCTGCAGGTGAACCTGAGCGGGGCAGTGGCCGGCGCCCTGGGCGCCGGCGCGTTGACGCTGAACGGCGTGGCGGTCGGCGCCTCGGTGGCCGGCGCGGCGTCTGGCCAGTCGGCGGCCAGCGCCTACGCGGTGGCCAACGCCGTCAACGCCGCCAACGTCCCTGGTGTCGGCGCCAGCGCCAGCACCAGCGTGGCCGGCCTCGCCGGCGGCGCTGGCGCCATCGGCAACGCCACGATCAGCGTCAACGGCGTCGCGCTGGGCGCCATCAACGGCGCCAACGCCAACGCGCTGGCGCTCAGCGCGGCCGACGCCATCAACGGCGCCGGCGCCGGGGTGGCGGCCGGCGTCAACGGCAGCACGCTGACGCTGACGGCGGCCGACGGCCGCGACATCGACCTGGCCGGCGCCAACTGGGGCCTGCTCGGCCTGCCGACCGGCACCACGCGCGGCAGCGTCAACATCCTCGACACGGCCGACCTCAAGCAGCACTCGCTCACCGTGGGCGGCAGCCATCCCGCCCTGGCCGGACTGGCGCCGGGCAGCACCAGCGCCACGCCGAACGGCGCCACCGTGCACATCGAGGCGACCACCTCCAGCGGCGAGCCGCCGATCGACCTGAGCAGCTTCGCCGGCGCCACCGCCGCGCTGGGCTACATCGACGCCAAGCTCGACGAGATCGGCACGATCCGCTCCGGCCTGGGCGCGCTGCAGAACCGGCTGGACGCGGCGCACGCCGCTGCGCTCGACCGCGTGGTGAACCTGTCGGCGGCACGCTCGCGCATCGTCGACACCGACTACGCCAGCGAGATGGCGCAGCTGACCCGCGCCCAGATCCTGCAGCAGGCCGGCGCCTCCATGCTGGCCCAGGCCAACCTGCTGCCCAACCAGGCCTTGCAGCTGCTGCGCTAGCCCGGCGCCGGCCGCCGCCGCGAGCGCGGCAAAACCGCGCCGCGGCGGACGCTCAGCTCAGGCAGTAGTTGCGCGGCTCGATCTGCGGCGGCAGCTCGGTCTCGCCCAGGCTCTCGCGCAGGCCGATCTCGATCGAGCGGCAGATGGCGTCGAGCGCCAGGTCGTTGTCCTCGGTGCCGAAGGGCTCCTCGATCTCGTCGCCGACCGCGTCCAGGCCGAAGAAGGTGTAGGCGACGATGGCCACCACGAAGGGGGTCATGAAGCCGATGGTGTCGACCAGGCCGAACGGCAGCAGGAAGCAGTACAGGTAGGCGGTGCGGTGCAGCAGCAGGGTGTAGGAGAAGGGGATGGGCGTGCTCTTGATGCGCTCGCAGGAGGCGGCCGAGGCGACCATCGCCGAGATGGTGGCGTCGATGGCCGGCGCGATGCAGGGATCGAGGCGGCCCTGCTCGAGGCAGTGGCGCAGGTCGGCGCCCATCGCCAGCATCATGCGGTCCGGCTTGTTGCTGGCGCCGGCCAGCGCGCGCGCCTCCTCTGGCCGCAGATAGCAGCGGTACTCGTGGCCGCGGTCCTGCCCGCGCAGCAGGTCGCGCAGCGCGCAGACGTAGGCGATGCTGCGGTAGACCATGCGCACCCGCACGTCGTCCAGGCCGAGGCTGGCGTGGGCCGGCGGGCCGCCGCCGATCAGGCTTTGGCACTGGCGCGACAGGTTGCGCCCGCGCAGCACCAACTCGCCCCACAGCTTGCGGGCCTCCCAGTAGCGGTCGTAGGCGGCGTTGTTGCGGAAGCCGAGGAAGATCGCCAGCGGCAGGCCGATCATGCTGAACGGGATGGTGGTCAGGGTGATCTTCAGCTTGAACAGGTCGCCGTGGCTGAGCGTGACCAGGGTGGCCAGCAGGGTGTTGAGGATCAGGCTGGGCAGGATGCGCGGCAGCACCGAGCCGCGCAACAACAGGAACAGCCGCAGGCCCGACGGGCGGTCGCGCACAATCATGCCGGTTCAACCATGATATACCTCAAGGAATTCGTTAATATGTGAACGATTAAATCATTAATATATTAACGAGTCAAGCGGTATAATCGGCCCAGCCTGGCCAGACAGGCGCCACCGGGAGAGCGCCGTGCCGCACCAGATCCACTATCCGAACCTGCCGCAGCGCCTGCTGAAGGCGCGCGACACCCTGATGGCGCAGTTCCGCCCCATCCTGCACCAGTTCGGCGTGACCGAGCAGCAGTACCGCATCCTGCGCGTGCTCGACGAGCACGCCGAGCTCGAGCCGCGCGAGATCGTCGAGCTGTGCCAGATGTTGGCGCCCAGCCTGTCGGGCGTGCTGGCGCGGATGGAGGAGGTCGGCATGGTGGCGCGCCAGCGCGTGGAACTCGACCAGCGCCGCGTCATGGTGCGCCTGGCGCCGGCCGGCGCCGCGCTGTTGGCGCGGATGGGGCCGCTGATCGACCAGCAATACGCGCGCATGGAGCAGGCCTGGGGCGGCGACGCCTTCGCCCGGCTGCTGGCGGCGCTCGACGAGTTCAACCGCGCCGCCGGCCTGCCGCTGGCGGCCGCCGCGCCGCCGCCGGCGCCCGCGCCGGCCGCGCCGCCGGTCTAGTCATTATTGCCTAGAGAAAATATTCATTCCTCAAGGTAACTTTTTTCTTGTTGCTCCAGTATAATAGTTAGACTTTATTTAATATTGGGATGGGCATGGACAAGAAAAAAACGGCTGCGGCCTTGGCGGCGGCGCTGCTGGCGTCGGTTTTGGCGGGGTGCGCGACGGAAAGCTCGCAGGCCCTGGTGGTCCCCACGGTGGCCAGCGCGGCCCGGCCCTACGCCGGCGCGCGCAGCCTGGTCGCCGTCGGCAAGTTCGACAACCGCTCCAGCTTCATGCGCGGCATCTTCTCCGACGGCGTCGACCGTCTGGGCAGCCAGGCCAAGACCATCCTGATCGCCCACCTGCAGTTGAGCAACCGCTTCAACGTGCTCGACCGCGACAACATGGCCGAGCTCAAGCAGGAAGCCGAGTTCAAGAAGCAGGGCCAGGCCATCAAGGGCGCCGACTTCGTCGTCACCGGCGACGTCACCGAGTTCGGCCGCAAGGAGGTGGGCGACCACCAGCTGTTCGGCATCATGGGGCGCGGCAAGACCCAGGTCGCCTACGCCAAGGTCACCCTCAACGTGGTCAACATCGCCACCTCGGAAGTGGTGTTCTCCAGCCAGGGCGCGGGCGAGTACAGCCTGTCGAACCGCGAGGTGCTCGGCTTCGGCGGCACCGCCAGCTACGACGCCACGCTCAACGGCAAGGTGCTCGACCTGGCCGTGCGCGAGGCGGTCGAGCGCCTGGTCGCCGGCGTCGAGGGCGGCGCCATGACCGTCCGCAAACAATAAGGGGACCACGATGACACTGACACTGAACAAACCGGCCGCGCTGGCCGCGGCGCTGGCCGCCACCCTGGTCCTGAGCGGCTGCCAGACGGCGCCCAAGAGCTTGTACCAATGGGAGGGCTACCAGCCCCAGGTGTACCAGCACTTCAAGGGCGAGAGCCCGGACCAGCAGATCGCCGTGCTGGAGAACGAACCTGCAAACCATCAGCGCCAAGGGCGCCACGGCGCCGCCCGGCTACCACGCCCACCTGGGCCTGCTGTATTCGCTGACCGGCAAGCAGGACCAGGTGGTGGCCCAGTTCGAGGACGAGAAGAAGCTGTTCCCCGAGTCGGCCGCGTACATGGACTTCCTGCTGAAAAACACCAAGAAGGTGGAGAAATAATATGCCGACACGCATCCTGAAACTGAGCGCCATCCTGGCGCCGCTGGCCCTGGTGGTCGGCTGCGCCGCCACCAAGGCGCCGTTCGACTACACCGCCTTCAAGGCCGCCAAGCCGCGCTCGATCGTCGTGCTGCCGCCGCTGAACAACTCGCCCGACGTCAACGCCACCTACAGCATGCTGGCCCAGGTCAGCTACCCGCTGGCCGAGGCCGGCTACTACGTGATGCCGGTGGCGCTGGTCGACGAGACCTTCAAGCAAAACGGCCTGAGCAACGCGGCCGACATCCACGCCGTCGGCAGCAAGAAGCTGCAGGAGATCTTCGGCGCCGACGCGGCGCTGTACGTCACCGTGAAGAACTACGGCGCCAGCTACACCGTGCTCAACAGCGTGGTGACGGTGACGGCCGAGGCCAAGCTGGTCGACCTGAAAACCGGCACCGTGCTGTGGAGCGGCGAGGCCAGCGCCAACAGCAACGAGGGCGGCAACAACAGCAACCCCGGCGGCCTGATCGGCGCGCTGGTGACGGCGGCGGTCAAGCAGATCATCCACAGCACCACCGACGCCTCGCATCCGATCGCCGGCGTGGCCAGCAACCGCCTGCTGTCGGCCGGCGGCGCCGGCGGCCTGCTGTACGGTCCGCGTTCGGAAAAATACCTGAAGGAATAGACGGAACAGGCGCAACGGCGCCCGGCGGGCGCCGGCGCCGCGAACGCGCAGGGGGCGGCCGGATCATCCGGCCGCCCCCTGTTTGTTTTGGCGCGGCGGGCGCGCCGCGCCGGCTAGGCGAGCAGCGACATCACCATCGACGAGATGCTGTTGGCCTGGCGCAGCACCGTGCCGCCGGCCTGCAGCAACATCTGGTGGGACAGCATGTTGGCGCTTTCCTGGGCGAAGTCGGTGTCCATCACGCGGCCCATGGCGACGCGGGTGTTGCCGCGCATATTGGCCAGGTTGTTGTCGGCGTGGCCCAGGCGGTTGGCGCTGGCGCCCAGGCTGGCGCGCACGCCGGCGACGGCGTCGATCGCGCCTTGCAGCTTGTTGATGCTGGCCGAGGCCGCGCTGGCGATCACCAGGTCGGTGCCGGCGCCCGGCCGGTCGACGCCGAAGGTGTCGTAGGTGCTGGCGGCGCCGTGCAGGGCGAGGTGCATGGCGTCCAGTTGCGCCGTCAGCCGGACCGTCATGACCTCCTGGCCCGAGGCGCCGATCTGGAAATCGACCGCCTTCGAGAAGACCCCGTCGACCGCCGTCACCGCCGCCACGGCGGTGGCGTACTGCTGGGCGTCGAGGGCGGCGGCGCTGGCCACGGCGGCGTTGGCGCTGGCCCCGACGATGGCGCCGGCGGCGGCGGCCAGCGCCGCCCGGGTCGCCGCCGTCGAGCCGGCCTGGTCGGCGGCGAGCGCGGCGTTGTGGTTGTTCTGGGCGTTCGCCAAGGCGGCGGCGGCGGCGCCGCTGGCGGCGGCGGCGGCCGTGCTGGCCGCGACCACGTTGGCTTTTTCCACCGTGGTGTCGCCCAGCAGCAGCCCGGCGCCGCCGAAGCTGGTGTTGCTGGAAATACGGCTCAGCTCATGGCTCAGCGCGGTGAACTCGGCCTGCAGCGCCGTGCGGTCGGCGTTCGTGGTGGAGCCGTCGGCGGCCTGGATGGCCAGGTTCGTTCATGCGGACCAGGATATTGCCGCTCTCGTCGAGCGCGCCCTCGGCGCTCTGCAGCATGGACAGCGACTTCTGGATGTTGCCCATCGCCGCCGCCATACCGTGGCTCTGCGCCGACAGGCGGGTGGCGATCTGCAGCCCGGCGGCGTCGTCCATCGCCGAGTTGACCCGGTAGCCCGTGCCCAGCCGCGTCATGGCGTGCGCCATCCTGCCCTCGGTGCGCCCGAGCGAGGAGAGTGCCGACAAGGAGGCGGTGTTGGTGTGCAGGCTCAGCATGGGGGCGTCTGACGCGGGTCGGATCGGGCCGGGATCGGGCGGTGGCGGTGGTCGCCACATTGTACAAGATGTTAACCAAGAGTAATAGTTTTACCGTGGTTTTCGGCCATCCTGCGGTTGATCGGCGACAAGGCGCGGCGGGACGGGGCGCCGCGCGGCCGGCCGGCGGCGCGCGCTGCGCGCCGTCCGCCGTGGAAGGTAAATGGTTCACCAACATCAGCAGATATGATCAACACGGCTATAGCGATTAATTCTCTTAAAGACAGCCAAACTGCGGCCACCGTCCTTAGAGCATATGATTTCACCGTTGCTGTTAATCATACTAATTCAGACTCGACGCTGGTTCCTTCCGATGGTTCAACACCTCAGATTGACTGGGACCCCAACCTTGCTCATCAGGTTTACTCAGCAGATTACAAAGCCGGCATACAATCCCCTGCGATGGCGTTAGCGCATGAGATCGCGCATGTATTAGGAATGGACGAAAATCAAGCCACAGCTTTCGAAACGCAAATCGCACTTGAACTGGGTGAGCCAACTCGCGGAAATTATCAACTTGTTACCCAAGAGAAAATCTATGTCGAGAATTCAACTGAACATAGTGCAAATGGGTAATTTACCCAAAAAAATTTAGATGGCACGCATACCGTTAGCGGCACATATAATGGAATACTCGCTGAAAAGACTGCTCCAGCCATGGGTTGGGGAGCGGGCGCATCGGGTGGCGGTGGAATAATGCCCGTGGGCAATATCCTTATTCTTCCTTCGACAGCACCAGGAAGGCACGATGCAAGTCATTGGCAAAATGTCCCTTACCAACAAGAAATGGGAAAGGAATCGCACTCGTTTTCCCATAATCATCAACATGGGGATGGAACTAACGTTCTCGCCAATACGCCAGCTGATTCCACTAACAGTTTCCACACAGATGAACATGCTATTATAGTCGGACAGCCACACCAACCTGTCCATGGACATTTCTAATCTATAATTTATAATCACTAGTCTTCAGACTAGTGATTCAGGAAACGAAGAAATATTTATGTCAAAATTAATCTATCTGTCATCCATCGTTTTTTTTATCACTGCTTGTGCTAGTTCGGTTGCTCAAGAAGAAAATAGCAGCGAAGTCGAGAATAAAAATACCCCACCCGATACAACTAATCAACAGAAAAATACGACTCTACCGAACGCAGTGGCTTGGGATTATTTTGTGCATAGCGGTGCCAAGATATGGGCTTGCCGGGAAATAGAATTTGGGAAATTCGTGTTAAATAAGTTTTGCCGCGATAAGGGAAAAAATGATCTGCAGTGGCCAGGCGATGTAGTACCGTCAAATTTTCGAGGCCAACTTATAGATTAACAAGCTTTCTTAGCATTATCTGTATTCCATATCTTCTCGGCCATCACACCTCGGTGAAGTCGGCCATCACACTTTCGATCACAGCGGCCACTCAGAAACGTTGTCAACATTGAGGAAAGCCGCGTAGAATGCGCCTATCGCGGGTGTAGCTCAATGGTAGAGCAGAAGCTTCCCAAGCTTACGACGAGGGTTCGATTCCCTTCACCCGCTCCAGGACAGCGTTCGTTATCCCGGCCCGCAGTCTCCAGCCCAGCCACTTCGGAAGTCCAATGCGATTCGCCACGGCATCGATCCTCTGCACGCTTGTTTCCTACCCGACGCTGGTGTTCATGGTGACGATCTTCATTCTGCCGCCGCTGGGCTTCTATTTTGGCGTCAAGGCGTATGCGCAGGGGCGGCGCGAAGATCGGCACCGGCGCACACGGGACCGTCTGCTGTCGGCCTTCCCCATGTTGTTCGCCGGTGCCAGTTTCTTTCTTCAGCTGTACATGGTCAACCACCTCTACCAGGCCTGATTCGACGCCGGTCCTACTCGAACGGCTCCACTTCCAGCACCACCACATACGCCAGCCAGCCGCCTACTTGCCTTTGTCCTTGCGCGAGGCATGGCCATGACGATCAAGATATGGCAAAGATTGCCAAGGCTAGTACAATTGTGAGGACAATGAGTTCGAAGGGCATGCCATGGCGATGAATATCAATCTGACTCCGCAGCTGGAGGAAATGGTGCGACAAAAAGTTGTGTCCGGCTTGTATACGTCGGCTAGCGAGGTCGTGCGGGAAGCTCTGCGTCTGATGGAGGAGAAGGACCAACTGCGGGCGGCTCGGCTCGCGCAGTTGCGACAGGAAATACAGGACGGACTGGACAGCGGCCCAGCTGTTGCGTGGGATGCGGAAGCCCTGAAGCACGCCGGGCGCGCCAGGCGCAAGGCGAAGAGCGGCGGCGAGGCTTAAATGCCGGTGGTGCGGCTGCGCCCGCGTGCCAGCGCCGATGTTGCCGAGATCTGGGACTACATCGCCGAAGACAGCGAGGCGCGGGCAGATGCTTTTCTGGACCGGCTCGATGCGAAGTTCCAAGTACTGGCCGGGCGGCCAGGTCTAGGTCGGCGTCGCGGTGAGCTACTTGCGGATTTGCAAAGCTTCCCGTTCGAGCGTTACATGATCTTTTACGTTGCGATTGTTGACGGTATCGAAGTGGTCCGGGTACTTCATGGCGCGCGCGATATTGATGCCCAATTTCACCAGGATGACTAATCCGTAGAAAGTGTTAGGCATCCTCGCAGCATGCTCGTCTCGCCGGTGCTACTCGAACGGCTCCACATCCAGCACCACCACATACGCCAGCCGCTTGCCCTGCCAGTCGCCGCCGCCGCGCACCATGGCGTCGCAGGTGGTCGGCTGGCCGGCCAGCTCGGCGGCGGCCAGGCGCTGGCGGAAGCGCAGCGCGTCCTTGGGCGCCAGGTAGCCGACCATGCGGCCGGCCATGAACACCGCCACCGCCTTGTCCTCGTAGTGGTTGTGGTCGTCCGGCAGCAGCACCGCCTGGTAGGGCGCGCTGGCGCCCTGCGCGCCGTGCTCGCCGGCCAGCTCGCCGATGGCGGCCTGGTAGCGCGATTCGCTGCTCACCTCGACCAGGAAGCGGCCGCCGTCGGACCAGTGGCGCACCGGGCTGGTGTCGGGCAGCGAGGGGATGTAGGGGCCGCCGGCGCGCGGCGGCGGCGCGGCCGGCCGCGCCGGGCCGCTCCTGAGGATCGCGTACACCGCCAGTCCGGTGAGCAGGATGATGACGAGGGAAATCAGGTGGTTCATGACAGGTCCGCTAGGTCGAAAGGACGCTATCTTAGCGCAAGTGGCCGGCTAGACCATGCAAAACGGCATAACGTATAATAGCGTCCCTAGCCAGATTCCCCTCTCGATCCCATGTCCTCAGATACCCCAGCCAACGGCCCAGCGCGGCCGATGTTATACGACCCGAGCGAACACCGCATCCGCAGCTTCGTCACGCGCGCCGGCCGCCTGTCGATCGCCCAGGCGCGCGCGCTGGAGGAGCTGGGACCGAAGTTCATGCTGCCCTACGTGAAGGCGCCGCTCGACTACGAGCTGGCCTTCGGCCGCAAGGCGCCGGTGATCTTCGAGATCGGCTTCGGCATGGGCGCGACCACCTCGCACATCGCCAAGGCGATGCCGGAGAAGGACTTCATCGGCGTCGAGGTGCACACGCCGGGCGTGGGCAGCCTGCTCAAGCAGATCGGCGAGCAGGACATCACCAATCTGCGCCTGATCCAGCACGACGCCGTCGAGGTGTTGAACAACATGATCCCGGACGCTTCGCTGGACGGCGTGCACATCTACTTCCCCGACCCGTGGCACAAGGCGCGCCACAACAAGCGCCGGCTGATCCAGCCGCCGCTGGTCAAGCTGCTGACCGAGAAGCTGGCGCCGGGCGGCTATCTGCACTGCGCCACCGACTGGCAGGAGTACGCCGAGCAGATGCTGGAAGTGCTGGGCGGCGAAGCCGGCCTGCAGAACAGCGTCGAGGGCTACGCGCCGCAGCCGGCCTACCGCCCGCTGACCAAGTTTGAAAACCGTGGCATCAAGCTGGGCCACGGCGTTTGGGATCTGGTCTTCCTCAAGAAGCCTGGCTGACAAAACCCAGCGGCGCAAATCTAGGGTCAGACCCTGAGGGTCTGACCCTGGCTCTGCGCCCTTTGGGTTTGGTAGCCGCCGGCGCCGCTTCGCACAATGCCGCTCAGGCGGCGGCCGGCTTCAGCCCGGCGTGCGCGCCCAGCGGCAGGAAGGCCAGCAGGTTCCCCGCCAACACCAGGCCCAGGCCGGCGAAGGCCGGCGCCGTCCAACGGTAGCCTTCGTAGACGGTCGACAGGGTCAGCGCGACGACGGGGAACAGCACCGTCGAGTAGGCCGCCCGGTCCGGCCCGATCCGTCCCACCAACAGCAAGTACGCGGTGAATCCCACCACCGATCCGACCAGCGCCAGGTACAGCAGCGAGGACAGGTAGCGCGCGTCCGGCGCCGGCGCGAACGGCATGCCCAGCGCCAGCGCGGCGGCGCCGAGGATGCTCGCGCCGATCAGCATGGCCCAGCTGTTGGTCAGCCACGGCGTCAGGCCGAGTGCCTGCATGCGGCTCGACAGCAAATTCCCGCAAGAGAAGCACAGCGTGCCGAGCAGCGCCAGGCCGAGGCCGAGCAGCATGCCGCCGTCGTGCCAGTGGCCTTGCATCTGCGGCAGGAACAGCAGGGCGATGCCGGCCAATCCCAGCAGGGCGCCCAGCATCACCTGCGGCCGGATGGCGCGGCCGAGGAACAGGCGGCCGTTGATGGCGTTCCACAGCGGCGCGGTGGAGAACACCACGGCGACCAGGCCGCTGGGCACCCATTGGCTGGCGTAGTAGAAGCACAGGAAGTTACAGCAGAACAGGGAGACGCCCTGCGCCAGCAGGTAGCGCCAGGCCCGGCGCGGCGGCCACGCCGGCTGGCGGCGCAGCAGCAGGAAGGCCATCAACACGGCGCTGGCGAGCCAGAAACGGTAGGCGATCGACACCGGGGCCGGCACCACGCCGAGCTGGAAGGTGATGGCGATCCAGGTGGTGCCCCAGATCAGCACGGTGAGCAGGTAGAGGAAAACGTTCATTGCATCGGCACCTAGACGGGCTGCGTGGCAGCGGTGCGGCCAGTGTGGCGCGGCGCGGCGGGCGCCGCTTGTCTGGGCTTGCGCAGTCTCGCCGCACTTGTCCAGGCTTGCGCTTTTCGCCGCCGGCGCGCCGGGGCGGGGCCGGCGCCGTGCTAGACTTGGCCGTCTCTTTTTGCCACCCTCGGCCACTTCCTTGACCATCCGCCCAGCCATGCCGAGCGCCGCCACCAACAACAACCACGTCGCCGCCGGCGCGCTGGCCCACGCCGTGTTCAACACCATGGCCTCGACCGAGGCGACGCTGGAGCGCTTCGCCGTGCTGGGCGACGGCCTGGCGGCGGCCATCTGGCAGCGCGACACGCGCGAGGCGCAGACCCACTACAAGCAGCCTGGCCACCACACCCTGTCCTACTACATGGGCGGCGGCTACCGTACCTCGCGCGGCGAGCGGCCCGGCCTGTACGGTGCGCCGCGCCTGCTGTGCACCATGCCGGACTGGCACGAGTCGAGCTGGATGGTGCGCGGCCCGCTGCGCTTCCTGCACCTGTACTTCATGCCGGAGCACTTCACGCGGCGCGCCGTGGTGGAGCTGGACCGCGAGCCGCGCGAGCTGACCCTGGCCGACCGCACCTACTTCGAGGACGGCCGCATCGGCCGCCTGTGCGAGGCGCTGGTGGCCATGCCCTGGGACGGCGCCGACCACCGGCTGCGCGCCAACGAGCTGGCGCACGCCACGCTGAGCGAGCTGCTGCAGTCGCAGTCGGCGCACAAGCGCCAGGACGGCCGCCCGCGCGGCGGCCTGGCGCCGCTGGTGCGGCGCCGGCTGGCCGACTACATCGAGCACAATCTTGGGGGCGGCATCACGCTGGGCATGCTGGCGCTGCAGGCCAATCTGTCGGAGTTCCACCTGGCGCGCATGTTCCGCATCTCCTTCGGCATGCCGCCGTCGGCGTGGATCGCGGCGCGCCGGCTGGACCGCGCGCGTTTGCTGTTGCGGGACGGCGCCCTGCCGCTGCAGCAGGTGGCCGACACCTGCGGCTACGCCGACCTGAGCCACTTCAGCCACCGCTTCCGCGACGCTGTCGGCGTGCCGCCCAGCCGCTATCGGGGCATTCTCGGTGTCGCAGCGCCACTCCAAAGCCAAACCGGGGTTGGACCCGGCGGGTTTTGACCCTAATCCAGCTAAGCCAAGAAAACCCAGCGGCGCAAACCTAGGGTCAGACCCTAGGGTCTGACCCTGGCTCTCCGCCTTTGGGTATGGTGTGGGCGCCGCCGGCGCCTTGAATTGAGGGCATCCCGCGCCGTGGCCGCGGGCCTAGAGCATCTCGGCGATCATCGCGACGATCTCGTCGCCGTAGGAGGCCAGCTTCTTCTCGCCCACGCCGGACACGCCGCGCAGCTCGCCGAGCGAGGTCGGCTTGGCCTTGGCGATCTCGCGCAGGGTGGCGTCGACGAAGATCACGTAGGCCGGCACGTTGTGGGTGCGCGCCGTCTCGACGCGCCACCAGCGCAGCTTGTCGAAGATGGCCTGCTCGGAGTTCGACAGGTCGGTCTCCACGTAGCCCTTCGAGGCGGTGGTCGGGCGCTTCTGCTTGACCGGCTTCTGGTACTGGCGCAGCTGCACCTTCTGGCCGCCCTTGAGCACCGGACGGGCCGCGTCGGTCAGCTTGAGCGAGCTGTATTGTTCGTGGTCGACGGTGACCAGGCCGAGGGCGATGGTCTGGCGCAGGATGGCGCGCCACTCCTGCTCGCTGCGGTCGGCGCCGATGCCGAACACCGACAGCGAGTCGTGGTGCCAGGTCTTGATGCGCTCCGTCTCGACGCCGCGCAGCACCTCGATGGTGTGGCCGGCGGCGAAGCGCTGGTCGACCCGGTAGATGGCCGACAGCAGCTTTTGCACCGGCACCGTGCCGTCGAAGGAGACCGGCGGGATCAAACAGGTGTCGCAGTTGCCGCAGGGCGAGGACTGCTCGCCGAAGTAGTCGAGCAGGCGCACGCGCCGGCAGCTCAAGGTCTCGCACAGGCCGAGCATGGCGTCGAGCTTGGTGCCGAGCACGCGTTTGAAGGTCTCGTCGGCCTCGGACTCGTCGATCATGCGCCGCTGCAGCACCACGTCCTGCAGGCCGTAGGCCATCCAGGCGTCGGCCGGGGCGCCGTCGCGGCCGGCCCGTCCGGTCTCCTGGTAGTAGCCCTCGATGCTCTTGGGCAGGTCGAGGTGGCAGACGAAGCGCACGTCCGGCTTGTCGATGCCCATGCCGAAGGCGATGGTGGCGACCATCACGATGTTCTCCTCGCGCAGGAAGCGGGACTGGTGCTTGCTGCGCTTGGCGTGGTCCATGCCGGCGTGGTAGGCCAGCGCGCGGATGCCGTTCTCGTTGAGGAACTCGGCGGTCTCCTCGACCTTTTTGCGCGACAGGCAGTAGACGATGCCGCAGTCGCCGCCGTGCTCGCTGGTGATGAAGTCGAGCAGCTGCTTGCGGCCGTTGCCCTTCTCGACGATCTGGTAGCGGATGTTGGGCCGGTCGAAGGACGAGACGAACTGCATCGCGTCGTTCAACTGCAGGCGGTCGGCGATCTCGGCGCGGGTCTGCTGGTCGGCGGTGGCGGTCAGGGCGATGCGCGGCACGTCGGGGAACTGCTCGTGCAGGATCGACAGCTTGATGTACTCGGGGCGGAAGTCGTGGCCCCACTGCGAGACGCAGTGCGCCTCGTCGATGGCGAACAGGGCGATCTTCGAGTTCTGGAACAGGTTCAGGCAACGCTCGGTCATCAGCCGCTCGGGGGCGACGTAGACCAGGTCGATCTCGCCGGTGCGCACCAGCCGCTCGATGCGGCTGGCCTCCTCGTAGGTCTGGGTCGAGTTGAGGAAGGCGGCGCGCACGCCGACCTCGGCCAGCGCGTCGACCTGGTCCTGCATCAGCGCGATCAGCGGCGAGACCACCACGCCGACGCCGTCGCGCAGCAGCGCCGGGATCTGGTAGCACAGCGACTTGCCGGCGCCGGTCGGCATCAGCACCAGGGCGTCGCCGCCGTTGCTGACGTGTTCGACGATCTGCGCCTGTTGGCCGCGGAAGGCCGGGTAGCCGAAGACGGTCTGCAGCTGGTGCAGCGCGCGCGCTGAGGTGTCCTGCTCGTTCATATGCTTCTAACTCTTTACTTTGGTTGGCCGGCCGCGGGGCCGGCCGTTAGCCGGCCTTAGTCGACCCAGACCACCAGGCCGTAGTGGGCGGTGGCGATCACCACCAGGCCGAAGACGATGCGGTACCAGGCGAAGATGGTGAAGTCGTGGCTGCTGATGTAGCGCAGCAGCCAGCGCACGCACAGGAAGGCGGAGGCGAAGGCGGCCACGGTGCCGATGCCGAACATTGGCAGGTCGGCGGCCGACAGCAGGGCGCGCTCCTTGTACAGCGAATACACGGTGGCGCCGAGCAGGGTCGGGATGGCCAGGAAGAAGGAGAACTCGGTGGCCACCTTGCGCGACAGGCCGAACATCATGCCGCCGATGATGGTGGCGCCGGAGCGGCTGGTGCCGGGGATCAGGGCGAAGGCCTGGGCGATGCCCATCTTCAGCGCGTCGAGCGTGGTCATGTCGTCGACCGAGTGGACCCGCACCGCCACCGGATTGGCCTTGGCGTGGCGCTCGACCAGCAGGATGATGACGCCGCCGATGATGAAGGCCAGCGCCACCGGCACCGGCTTGAACAGCACCGCCTTGATGGCCTTGCCGAACACCAGGCCGAGGGCGGCCAGCGGCACGAAGGCGATGCCGACGTTGACGGCGAAGCGCTGCGCCTTGGCGTCGCTGAACAGGCCGCGCAGCACGCTGCGGATGCGTTCGCGGTACTCCCAGCAGACGGCGAAGATGGCGCCGGCCTGGATGACGATCTCGAACACCTTCATCTTCTCCTCCATGCCCTGGAAGTTGAGCAGGCTGTCGGCCAGGATCAGGTGGCCGGTGGAGGAGATGGGCAGGAACTCGGTGAAGCCTTCGACCAAGCCCATGACCAGGGCCTTGAGCGCGAGAATGATATCCATGAATTATTGTTCTAACACGTACTAAATGGGGACGGGAAACAGCCGGGCGCGTCGCCGCGTGCTGCGCGGGTTCGCAGCTTACCATGCCGGGGCGCCGCGTTCATCAATCGGGCACAAGCGGGGTGGATTTTTGTGCGCTGCAGCGCGGCGCTGAGGATTTTCTTACATCATATTTGGCCATGTTCTTGATTGCTTAAATTTGCGGCACTTGTGGTGTTGTGGGAGAATAAAACAATGGATACCCTGAAACCGAAAGTGAACGCCGCGCACAAGGACGCTCCCACATCTGGCCGCCGCGAAGTTGGCCCAGCGCAGAGCAAGGTGGCGAATCCCTACGCCATGTCGTCACAGGCAGCCGCTAAGGCCGTACTGCGTGCCGGTATCGTCACCGCAAGCGGCAAGCTCACACGCGTCTACAAGTGATTGCCGGTCAGCTGCTCCTCGCTTACCACGGATGCGATATCACGACGCGGGATGATTTGGTGTGCGGCCGACTTGCGCATCTCGACCATAGTCACAATCCTTACGACTGGCTGGGGTCGGGTGCCTATTTCTTTGAGGGTGACATTGAGTGAGCGTATATGTTCGCTTATAAGGCGGTGAAGTGGCGCCAAAGTCTGGGTTTCACAAGGAGACGCATGTGCAGATTGCGTTGCGTGACAATAGTTGTGTGGAAGGGTGGTTTCTGCCCCGGGGCCAGAAAATGCTGTCAGGGCAAGAATATCTCGACGCACAGGTGAAACGCAGCGCCATGGGGCGCAATCGAAAACCTAGAAGGCGTCCGCCAGTGAAGTAGTCGGCCGCGCTATGCCTGCTGGGCTCAGGCCGGCGCGGTGGCGCGCTCGAGCTGGCCCAGCCACAGCAGCGCCTGCTCGCGGTTGTCGCCGCACATCTCGGCCGAGGCCTGCAGGCCGGCGCAGCAGGCCGGCCGCTCGGGGCGGCCGAAGATCAGGCAACGGTTGTCGTCGGCCAGCTGGACGCAGCGCACGCCGGCCGGCTTGCCGTCGGGCATGCCGGGGATGGCGCTGGAGATCGACGGGGCGGTGCAGCAGGCGCCGCAGCCGGGGCGGCAGGCGGCGGGGGGAGGGCAGTGTTCATGGTGTGGTCCGGCGACGCCGCAGCGGCGCGGCGGGCAGGGCGCCATTCTACCCGGCTTCGGCTGCCCGCCGCGTCCAGTGCGTCCGCCCTCGCCCTCGCCCGCGCCGTGCGCCGCGCCGGTGGCTCAATCGCCGGTCAGGTCGGCGTCCCGCTCGGTGGGCGCGGCCGGCCGCGCCAGCCAGTCCGCCACCTGCTGCGCCACCCAGGCGCCGGCGTCGAGCGGCAGGTCGTGGCCGGCGTCCGGGTGGATGCGGCAGGGCGCCCGCCAGGCCGCCGCCAGGCGCTGCGAGCAGCGCGGGTCGACCAGGCGGTCGCCGGCGCCGGCCAGCACCAGCAGCGGCACCGCCGGGCGCGCCGCCGGGGCGGTGTAGCGCGCCGCCGAGAGCAGCTGGCGCAGCGCGTTGGCGCGCCCCACCGGAAACTCGCGCTGGTAGTCCAGCCACTGCGCCAGCAGCTCGGCGCGCGGGCCGTCGCGGCTGGTCAGGCGCAGGATCAGCTCCTCCTGGCGGCGGGCGCCGCCGCGCAGCAGCAGGGCGGCGATGGCG
The DNA here is from genome assembly GCF_029834475.1 of Rugamonas sp. DEMB1. Lineage (GTDB taxonomy): Bacteria > Pseudomonadota > Gammaproteobacteria > Burkholderiales > Burkholderiaceae_D > Rugamonas > Rugamonas rubra. The sequence continues at coordinate 205,149 of NZ_CP122407.1, forward strand.
CCGTAGTTCTGCCAGCGCAGCCGCTGGTGGAAGGGGCTGAACGGCCGCATGCTGGTGTTGAGCAGCACGCAGCCGGCCAGCTCGCCGGGATGGCTGGCGGCCCACTCGACCGCCACCATGCCGCCCAGCGACAGCGCCAGCAGGTGGTAGGGCGGCGCCAGGCCGCGCCCGCGCAGCTCGGCGCGGCAGAACTCGACCATGTCGGCCACCCGCGTCGCGCTGCGCAGGCGGTGCCGCGTGCCGTTGCCGGGCAGGTCGGGCGTGGCCAGCACGGCGTCCGGCAGCGCCCGCGCCAGCAGGGCGGGAAAGCCGCCCCAGTGGCGCTGTTCGCGCATCAGGCCGCGCAGCAGCACCCAGTTGCTCATGCGCCGTACCAGCGCGCCAGCGCGCGGTGCTGCTGGTCCTTGCGCGCGTGGCCCTGCGGCGTCCAGCGCGCGTGGCTGGCGCTGGCGCGCATCAGGAAGTCGAACCACACCAGGTGGCGCCGCAGCACCCGCTGCAGGCGGTGGGTGGCGGTCGGGTTGAAGATGGCGACGCGGTTGAACAACTGGCGCGGGTTCTTCTTGACCCACAGCCAGGAGCCCATCTCCAAGGTCAGCGGCAGGAACACGCGGTCGTTGTCGGCGGTGCCGTTCAGGTACAGGTAGTCCCACAGGTCGCCGTGGGTGCGGTACTGCCGGCTCTGCGGCTCGAACACGTAGTTGTGGTTGGGGTAGCTCTCGCTGAACAGCTCCTCCAGCGCGCCGACCTCGGCCAGGTGGGCGATCGGCACCCGGGTGTGGGCGTGCGGGAACCAGATGCGGTCGCGCAGGCCGAAGCCGGAGTGGCAGTCGAGCGCCATGCTGAAGCGGCGCGGCAGCAGCTCGCGCTCGACCAGCTGGCAGACGGCGCGGCTCTCGGCCTGCATCGGCGCGCCGGCGGCGCCGCGATACCAGGGCAGGTGGCGGCTGTAGCGCTGGCCGCCCAGCATGAACGGCACCTTTTCGACGGCCGACAGCGGGGCGTTGCGCATCAGGTCGACGCCCTGCGGGTTGCAGCGGGTGGCCTGCCACATGCCGCCCGGGTTCACCAGCGGCATGAACACCAGCCGCAGCGACTCGAGCTGCTGGTGCAGCGTGTGGTCCCAGCGCAGCCGCGCCAGCAGGCTTTCGAGGAAGGACAGGATGATCTGGCTGCCGATGCGCTCGAGGCCGTGGATGCCGCCGAAGAAGCCCAGCGCCGGCACCGCCGGGTCCGGGTTGCCGATGGCCAGCGAGTAGACCGGGAACCGGCGCCCGTCGATGGCCACGGTGCACGGCGTGTCGACCTGGAAATGCCCGGCGCCGGCGTCGATCAGGCGCTTCAGGGCGATCAGCTCGGGCAGGTTCTTCTCGGACATGGAGGCGGCGCAAAAAGGAGGTGTCTGCCAGTGTAGCCGCTTGCCCGGCGCTTGTCTGTTTTGCCTGCCGCGCCGCAGCCCACCGTGGCGCGGTAGAATCGCCCCTGCGCCATCCGGCCCCGTCGTCCCGTTCAATGAGGAGTAGCACCATGTCCACGCCCCAGTCCGTATCGCGTCTAGGCAAACTGTTGTTGATCGCCCTGCTGGCGCTGGGCGGCGCGGCCGAGGCCAGGCGGCCGCAGCAGCAAGGCGGCGGCGCCGGCGTCGACGGCCAGCCCGGCCAGTTCGACTACTACGCCGTGGCGCTGAGCTGGTCGCCCTCGTTCTGCGCCACCCGCAACGACCCGCACCAGTGCGCCAGCGGACGCCGCCTCGGCTTCGTGCTGCACGGCCTGTGGCCGCAGTGGCAGACGGGCTATCCGCAGAGCTGCTCGACGCAGCCGCTGCCGGCCGCCGTGCGCGCCAAGTACGCCGGCCTGTTCCCTTCGCCCGGCCTGATCGGCCACGAGTGGCCCAAGCACGGCACCTGCTCCGGCCTGGAGCCGGCCGCCTACTTCGAGCTGAGCGCCAAGTTGCAGAAGCAGCTGGCGATCCCGCCGCAGTTCCAGGCGCCGAGCGCGCCGGTGCGCGTCACCAACGCCGAGTTCGGCGCCGCCTTCCAGCGCGCCAACCCCGGCCTGGCGGCGCACGCCGTGCTGCCCTTCTGCAGCGGCGGCGGCCGCTTCCTGCGGGAGCTGCACGCCTGCTGGGCCAAGGACGGCGCCTCGCTGAGCTGCTCGGCCGACGAGCTCAAACGCTCCAACCGCAGCTGCGGCCAGGACTCCTTCCTGCTGCCCAGCGTGCGTTGAGGGGCGGGCGCCGGCCGGACGGGGCGTCCGCGCCTCAGCCGGCCAGCGCCAGCCGGTAGCCGACCGCCGTCTCGGTGAGCAGGTGGCGCGGCTGCGCCGGCTGGTCCTCCAGCTTGTGGCGCAGCTGCCCCATGTAGACGCGCAGGTAGTGGCCGTCCTCGCTGTGCACCGGCCCCCAGACGGCGCTGAGCAGGCGCGGGTTGCTGACGGTGCGGTCGGCCTGGCCGGCCAGCACCGCCAGCAGGCGGTACTCGGTCGGCGTCAGGTGGACCCGGCGGCCGGCTTTGCTGACGTGGCGCTCCTCCAGGTCGACGGCGACGTCGCCGAAGCGCACCAGGCCGGCCGGCTCGCGCCGCCCGGCCTGGCGCTGCCGGCGCAGCGTGGCGCGGGCGCGCGCCAGCAGTTCGGCCATGCTGAAGGGCTTGGCCAGGTAGTCGTCGGCGCCGGCGTCGAGGGCGCGGATCTTGTCGCCGCAGTGGCTGCGCGCCGACAGCACGATGACCGGCGTCGACGACCACTGGCGCAGCTCGGCCAGGAAGGCGTGGCCGTCGCCGTCGGGCAGGCCGAGGTCGAGCACGATCAGGTCGGGCGCCAGCGTGCCGGCGGCGGCCAGGCCGGGCAGCACGGCGCCGGCCTCGGCCACGCGCCAGCCCTGCTGCTCCATCGCCTCGCGCACGAAGCGGCGGATCTGCGCCTCGTCCTCGACCAGCAGGACCGTGGTGGCCGGCGCGGTGGTGGCAGGCGCGGCGGCGGGCGGTGGGGCGGTCGATGGCATGGCGGGACTCCTGGAGGACGGCGCCGGCGGCGCCTTGCGGCCTGGGGCAAGCTTAGCAAGGCCGGCGTAAACACCGTCTAAAAAGGCGGCCCGGCGGCGTAAAGGCGGCGTAAAGGCGGCGCGCCGGCGGCCGGCGCGGCGGCCCGGGGGGCGCGCCGGGGCGGCGCCGATATTGCCGTCGTTTACTAAATATTTACACGTGGCATCTATATTTTTGCCCGGCCTTTACGCGCCGCCGCCTACACTTGCCGCCCGGCGCCCGCCGCCCCGCGTCGCGGGCCGGCGCGGCGGCCGTCCCAGGGCAGCACCATGAGCGTATCGCAAAAGACCGAGAACCGTCACTTCCTCCACCAATGGCTGATCCACGGCACCGTGCTGCTGGCGCTGGGCAGCTTCATCGCCTACACCCAGTTCGAGGAATACCGCCGCATCGACAGCCAGGAGCGCGAGCGGCTCACCATCCAGGCCGAGATCGTCGAGAAGAACCTGGCGCCGCAGCTGGCGCTGGCCGGCCGCGTCATCGACGGCGTGCTGCGCCGGCCGGCCGGGGCGGCCGACGACGGCGCCCAGCTGCGCCTGATCAACGAGGTGTTGATCGGCATCGGGCCGATCCAGCTGGTCGGCGCCGACGGCCGCGTGCGCGCCAGCAGCGCGCCGGGCCAGGTCGGCGCCGACCTGGCCGCCAGCGCCCACTTCCGCGCCGCCGCCGCCCGGCCTGAGCCGGCCCTGCTGCGCCTGAGCGCGCCGCCGGGCGGGCGCAGCATCCGCCTGTACCGCAGCGTCGCCGGGCCGCGCGGCGAGTTCGCCGGCTTGGTGGTGGCCAGCCTGCGGCCCGAGTACGTCGCCGCGCTGCTCGACTCGGTGCGCTACGCGCCCGACGTCTGGGCCAGCATCGCCGACGGCGCCGGCCGCCCCCTGCTGTTCTCGCCGCCCGACGCCGGCGCCGGCGGCGGCCGGCGGCTGGCCGCCCAGCGCACCCTGCTGGCGGCCGGGCCGCGCGGCGGCGAGCTGCTGCGCATCGGCGTCAGCCGCGACCTCGAGGTCGCTGTTCGCGCCCTGGCGCAAGGCGCTTTACGTGCAGAGCCTGCTGTTCGGCGCCATCTCGGTGTTCAGCACGCTGGGCCTGCTGCTGATCCAGCGACGCCGGCGCGCCCAGTCGGCCGAGCGCAAGAAGGCCGAGCAGCGCATCGAGCAGCTGGCCTTCTTCGACCAGTTGACCGACCTGCCCAACCGCATCCTGCTGCTCGACCGCCTCAAGCAGGCGATGCAGGCGGGCCTGCGCAGCGGCCGCCACGGCGCCATCCTGTTCATCGACCTGGACAACTTCAAGACCCTCAACGACACGCTGGGCCACGACATGGGCGACCTGCTGCTGCGCCAGGTGGCGCAGCGCCTGAACGCCTGCGTGCGCGGCGGCGACACCGTGGCGCGGCTGGGCGGCGACGAGTTCGTCGTCATGCTGACCGGCCTGGACGGCGCGGCGGCCGAGGCGGCGCGCCAGGTCGAGGCGGTCGGCAACAAGATCCTGCACGAGCTGAGCCGGACCTACCGGCTCAAGCAGCTGTCCCACCGCAGCACCTCGAGCATCGGCGCCACCCTGTTCCTGGGCGGCCAGAGCAGCATCGACGACCTGCTCAAGCAGGCCGACCTGGCGATGTACAAGTCGAAGGCGGTGGGGCGCAACGCGCTGCGCTTCTTCGACCCGGCGATGGAGGTCAGCATGCTCGAGCGCGCCGCGCTCGAGACCGACCTGCGCGACGCCGTGCCGGGCCGCCAGTTCCTGCTGCACTACCAGCCGCAGGTCGACCAGCACGGCCGCCTGACCGGGGTCGAGGCGCTGCTGCGCTGGCGCCACCCGCTGCGCGGCATGGTGCCGCCGGCCGAGTTCATCCCGCTGGCCGAGGAGATCGGCGTGATCCTGCCGCTCGGCCGCTGGGTGCTGCAGACGGCCTGCCGCCAACTGCTGGCCTGGGAGGGGCGGCCGGAGACGCGCCGGCTGAGCATCGCCGTCAACGTCAGCGTGCGCCAGTTCAGCCAGCACGACTTCGTCGCCCAGGTGCTCGAGGCGCTGGCCAGCAGCGGCGCCGACCCGCGCCGCCTCAAGCTGGAGCTGACCGAGAGCCTGCTGGTGGCCGACGTCGGCGACGTGGTGGCCAAGATGGCGGCGTTGAAGGCGCGCGGCGTCGGCTTCGCGCTCGACGACTTCGGCACCGGCTACTCCTCGCTGGCCTACCTGAAGCGGCTGCCGCTGGACCAGCTGAAGATCGACCGCTCCTTCGTGCGCGACGTGCTCAAGGACCAGAGCGACGCCTCGATCGCCCAGACCATCATCGCGCTGGCGCGCAGCCTCAAGCTCGACGTCATCGCCGAGGGCGTCGAGACGCGCGAGCAGCGCGACTTCCTGGCCCGCGCCGGCTGCCACGCCTACCAGGGCTACTTCTTCAGCCGGCCGCTGGCGCCGGCCGAGCTGGAGCGCTACGTGCGGCGCGGCGGCTACGCGGCGGCCGCGCCGGCGCTCAGCGTACCGTCATGAAGATCGGGATCGAATAGAACCACCGGCTGGCGTGGTTGCGCTTGTTGATGTCGTTGAGCCGGCGGCACATTGTGTTGACCTAGCAACATAAAAGGCGCAGCATAGTGCTCCACGGCATCGTTTTGTTGCGATATGCCGTCCCCCACTTAGTCGAACCGCACAGGAGACACCGCATGAAGGCATTGTTGAAGAGTATTTTCGTCGCCCTGATGGCGCTGGCGCTCAGCCAGGGCGCGCAGGCCGAGGAGCGCGCCACCGCCGCCCAGGCGACGGCGCTGGTGAAAAAAGCCGTGGCCTACATCAAGGCCAACGGCAAGGACAAGGCCTTCGCCGAGTTCAGCAATCCGAAGGGCCAGTTCGTCGACCGCAGCCTGTACATCTTTGTCTACGACGTGAAGGGCACCAACATGGCCATCGGCAACGGCAACGCCGGCAAGATGGTCGGCAAAAACCTGCTCGACATGCGCGACGCCGAGGGCACCTATCTGATCCAGGGCCTGATCGAGGTCGCCAAGACCAAGGGCAGCGGCTGGTTCGACTACAAATGGCCCAACCCGGTGAGCAAGGCGATCGAGGCCAAGTCGAGCTATGTGGAAAAAATCGACGACCTGGTGGTCGGCTGCGGCATCTACAAGTAATCGCAGCGGCGGCGGCCGGCCGGCCGGCCGCGCACAAGAAAAATGCCCGGAGTCCGGGCATTTTTTTCGACTGCGGACGCTGGACGACTATTTCACCATCGGCCCCAGTTGCTGCAGGATCGCGTATGCCGCCTTGATGCGGGCGGGAACCGGGTAGCTCCTGTTGGCCAGCATCACGACGCCGATTCTTTGCTGCGGCACGAAGGCCGCGTAGTTGCTGAAGCCGTTGGTGGAGCCGGTCTTGTTGAACAGGGTGGCGCCGGACGGCGCCTGCGGCGGCGACAGCTTGGTCGCCGCGTCGGTATTCATGGTCCCGGCCGGGGTGTTGCCGGCCAGCAGGCGCGGCAGGCTGAGCGGATAGGCGTACTGCTCCCATCCCAGCCCCTGCACCATGTCGCCGGTTTTGAAGTAGCCCACGTGGGTGGCCTCGACCGCGCGCCGCATCGGCCCCGCCAGCTTGCTCGGCTCGATGTTCAGCTGCACGAAGCGGATCATGTCGGACGACGACGACTTGATGCCATAGGTTGCGTCGGAAAAGATGTCGGGGTTCGCGCGGACGGCCTTGTTGGCCTTGTTATAGCCCCACGCGTAGTTGGCCATCGCGCTTTGCGGCACACGGACATAGCTGCCCTGCAGGCCGAGTTGCGGCAACAACTGCTGTTCCATGAAGTCGGCGAAGTCGCTCTTCAGCGCCAGCGCGGCGACGTGGCCGAACAGGCCGAGGCTGGGGTTGGAGTAGCGCCGCAGCACGCCGGGCGCCGTTTCCGCTTTCCATTGCTGGAAATAGCTGATCATCTGATCGCCCGCAAGCTCGTCGGGAAATTGCTGCGGCAGCCCGCCCGCTGTGTAGGTGGCCAGATGGAGCAGGCTGGCCTTGTCGACCGCGCTGCCCTGCAACTGCGGCATGTATTTGCCGGGGTGCTCGTCGAGCGACAGCTTGCCGAGCACCTGCGCGTAGGAGGCCAGGGTCGCCGTGAAGGTCTTGCTGATGGAGCCGAGCTCGAACAGCGTCGCCTCGCTGACCGGCGTGTTGTTCTCCTTCGAGGCGACGCCGTAGTTGAAGAAGTACGCTTGGCCGTTGAGCGTCACGGCGACGGCCATGCCGGGCACGTCGTGCTCGGCCATGAGCGGGCGAATCGCCGTGTCGACGAAGGCGCGGATGCCCGCCGCGTCGTCGGCGGCCCAGCTGTTGAGGGGCAGCAGGCATGAGGCCAGGAGGGCGATGGCAAGGCGGCTGCGGGGTGTGGGCAAGCTGTTCAAAGTGGTGTTTCCTTGTGTGGGTGGAGTGGTTAAAGCGCGTCCAAACGGGCCGGTAGATCGCGCAGGAATGCCGCCTTGACGCGCGTGCCGGCGGCGCCGCCCGCCTGTCTTTGGTCCAGCAGCAGGCGGGCGAACACGACGCTGCGTTGGCCCTTGCTCGCCCAGCCGACATACCAGCCGTACTGGTGCTTCTGGTCGTCGCGGCCGTCGGCCAGGACGACGGCGGCGGTGCCGGTTTTGCCGTGGACTTCCCAGCCGTTGGCCAGGGTCTGGGACGGCATGATGCTGGCGGTCATGTCGTAGGCCTTCGCCGTCAGCGGCAGATCGCGCCTGAGCACGCTGCGCAGGAAGGCCAGCTGCTCGAGCGGCGAGATCTTGAGGCTGGAGCTGACCCATGACAGCGTCAGCCCGTTGTCCTTGCCGGCATCGCCGGACACATCGTGGTTGCCGTAGTTGAAGTCGGCGACGTAGCGCTGGAATCGCGCGGCGCCAAGCCGCGACGTGACCTGCTGGGCGTACCAGACGACCGAGTTCTTGAGCCAGCTGCTGGGATCGGTCGTCGCGCGCCACGACGGGTTCCAGTCGGCATAGCCCTTTTTGAACGGCAAGCTCGGCGCGTGCTGGTCGCTCAGGATGCCGCTGTCGTAGCCCATCAGACTGACGGCGATGTTGAACGTCGACGCCGGCGTGACCCGTTCGTCGCACTGGCCTTCGAGGACCAGGCGCCGGCCGCTGGCGGCGTCGGCCAACGCGGTGCAGCTGAGCGCCGTCGGCGCGGCGGCGCCGCCGAGCGGCCAAGGCGATGTGTCCGCCGTCGGCCGGGCGCCTGCCGACGCCGCGTCGATGTGCCATGCCAGCGCCGGCTGGAAGGCGAGGCTGGCGGCGAAGATGCCGGCCAAGCCGGCGAGCGCGGCGCAGCGTGCCCACGGCCCGCGCGGCGCGGCGGCCGGCTGGCGGATCAGCGCGATCCGCGCCGCCAGCGTGCTCGCGCTGACGCCGCCGAAAGCCAGCGCCGTTCTCACCGTGCGGTGCTGCAGCGTCAACGTCGCCAGCAGCGCCGCCGCGTAGGCCTTGCGTTGCGCCTGGGGACGGCCGCGCAGCACGTCGCGGTCGCAGCCCAGTTCCTGCGCCCAGGACAGGCTTTCGCGCAGCAGGCGCATGAAGGGATTGAACCAGAGCAGCGTTTGCAGCAGGATGCCGGCGCCCATCCAATACAGGTCGCCGCGCCGCAGATGGGTGAGCTCGTGCTCGACGATCATCTGCTGTTGTGCCGCCGCGAAGCCGCGCAGGTGCAGCGGCAACAGCAGACGGGGGCGGAACAGGCCGAACAGCATCGGCGAGACCGGCGCGTCCACTTCGACCACCGCCGGTGAGGGCGCGCGCGCCGCCGCGCCGGCAAAGCCGTCGTGTTGGTCCAGCGCATGCAGGCGCTGTCCGGCGGCGGCCAGGCCCTGCAATATCCGCCGCGCATGCCACAGCTTGGTGATCGAATAGACCAGGCCGAGCAGGTACATCAGCAACCATGCCTGGGCGCCGTAGGCCAGCCAGGAACGCCGGCTCTGTTCCACGGTTGGCGCGTTGGCGGAGCCGGCGGCGGCCGCCAGCGGCCTCGTCGCGCTCGGGGCGACAAGGCGCGCCTGCGACGTTTCGGCCAGCTCGATCGGCGGCACCAGGCGCAGACGCTCGCTGTGCGGCAGCAGGACCACCAGGAAGCTCGCCAGCACGGTGGCCTGGCCCAGCAGCCACAGCGAGCGCTGCGCGGCGAAAGCGGGGAAGCGGCGGCGGCACAGCGCCGTCAGCGCCCACACGCCCAGCCCGGCGGCCAGGCAGCCGCAACTGGCCAAGAGGAAGCGCAAAGCCAGCAGGTCGGGCGGGCTCATTTCGCCTCGTCGCGGCCGTCCTCCGGCCAGTCGTGCAGCAGTTGTTCCAGCCGGGCGAGCTCGTCCTCGTCGACCAGCTTGCTGCCGGTGAACATATTGACCGGCAACGGGGTGTCCATCTCCATCACGCGCCTGCCGAAGTCGTGCGCGAACGCCGCCAGGGTGTCGACCTTTTCCAGCGCCGCCTCGTACACCAGCACGCCGTGCACGGTGTGCTGGCGTACCGAGCCCTTGTCCAGCATGCGCTCCAGCGTCTTGCGCGTCGACGAGTACGACCAGCCGAGTTCGCCTTCGACCTGCTGGTGGATTTCGCGCGCGCTGAGCGGCTGCTGCCGCCATAGCGACTTCAGCACGGTCAGTTCGGATATTGAGGGGATTGCCATGAGATGCTCCATTGCGACGATTGCCGCTATTGTGCGACATGTGTCGCATGCGCGTCAAGGAAGTTCCACCGACGGACCGCGTTCAGCCACGGCGAGCCTGACCAACCGGAGGCATCTCGCCTCCTGGACTCACTTCCGGAATACTGAAATTCCATTGCTCAGGAGGAAGGAATACGCTCGGCCTATATTGCCTAAAAATGAGCGTTGTTGAACTACGCCAAATGACCTTTATTGAACCACGCCCAATTTCGTTACATCTTCATTTAGTTTGATAATTATCAACATAACTTTATGCAATGTTGTTATTCTTGCACTTAAGGCGCCTAAAGTGCTTAGGATATGGTCGGAATCAACTTCCCGATTTTGACGCACCTGATGGGCGCGCTACGGCGTTGCGCCTCGTTTGTGTGGCCCGTTTTGCTACGACGAACAACGCAGCCAGGGAGCCGAAAAAGTGCAATCGACCCTGTAGCGCTCTCACCCAACTGGTGAACGGGTCGTGCCGGCGTGGCGATGCATTGCCAAGGGAGCGTCCAATATAGACATTTGCAGCCGCTATTGCCGCTGCACCAAATATAGGGGGGGGCATGGATTTTCGTCTCAGCAGCGAGCAGCAAGAAGCTGTTTCACACATCCATCGTTTTGCCCGCGAAGTGTTGTCCGCCTCGGCCAGCGAACGCATCGCGTCTTCCCATTTCGACCGCAACAAGTGGACGCAGGCGTCAGAGACCGGCCTGGCCGGTTTGCCGTTGCCTGAAGAGTGGGGCGGTTCCGGCTTTGGTGCGCTCGATACCATGCTCGCGGTGGAGGCGCTCGGCCAGGGTTGCGTCGACATGGGCCTGGTGTTCTCCCTGTGTGCACACATGTTCGCTTGCGCTGTGCCGCTGTGGCGCCATGGTTCGCGCGAGCTGCACGAGCGCTACCTGTCTGGCATGGCGAAAGGCAGCCTGATTGCCGCCAATGCGATCACCGAGCCCGGCTCCGGTTCCGACGTATTCGCAATGCGCAGCAGCGCGCGGCGCGACGGCGAGCACTACATCCTCAACGGCGAAAAATGTTTCGTCACCAATGCGCCGGTGGCCGATGTCTTCCTGCTGTATGCGAAGACCGATGCGCAGCAATCCTATTTCGGCATCAGCGCCTTTTTGATCCCGCGCGGAACGCATGGCCTCACAGTGACTACCGGTGAGCGCAAGTCGGGCCTGTGCACCTCGCCCTGGGGCAGCGTCCATTTGGACGACTGCAGAGTACCCGTATGGGCGCGCGTGGGCGACGAAGGCGCGGGCGCGACCATCTTCCATGACTCCATGATCTGGGAGCGCGGCTGCCTGTTTGCCGCCTATGTCGGCGAGATGGAGCGCGTGCTTCAGCAATGCGTCACGCATGCGCGCGAACGTAGGCAGTTCGGCCGTCCGATAGGACACAACCAGGCGGTGTCGGACCGGCTGGTCGACTTCAAGCTGCGCCTGGAAACATCGCGCCTGCTGCTGTACCGCGCCGGCTGGCTCTATGATCAGGGCCTGCCGCATGAAGAGGCGATCGCACAAAGCAAGCTGTGGGTGTCCGAGTGCGCGGTGCAATGTGGGCTGGACGCGGTACAGATCTTTGGTGGCGCCGGTGTCTGCAGCGAGACCGGCATCGATCGCTTGCTGCTGGATGCACTGCCGGCGCGCATCTTCTCCGGCACCAATGAAATACAGCGCGAGTTCATCGCACGGCACATGGGGCTGCGTTAGCCCGAATCATTCGGTTTCGCGTACGCGCCGGACACATAGCTTGTCCGTGGCTAGTTGGAATCCGGCGGTCCTGCAAAGCTGGCTTTTTGAAGGCGGCTGTTCAACCCAGAAAAAGGTAGAGGCAGAAAATGGCAACGCAGAAAAAGTTCCCCAGCAAGGATTATGAAAAAGGTGCAGCGGCCATTCCCGTTGCGGACGATAACGGTGTACGCGACGACGAAGCGCTCGGCGCTTGCGACGTGGTGGTGGTCGGCGGCGGGCTGTCCGGCCTCGTGGCAGCCTGGAAGCTTGCTGGCCATAGCGTGCTGGTGCTGGAGCGGGAGACCACGGTGGGCGGCGCGGCGCGCAGCGGGCAGCGCGGTGAACTACGCTTCGCCACAGCAGGCAGCTGCTTCCAGGAGCCGGTGCCAGGTTCGGACACGGCGCAATTGCTGAGCGGGCTCGGCTTGTCCAATGCATGGCGCTCCACCGGCAACAGTCAATTCGTGCTGTTCAACACACGCCATCTGCTGCGCGGTCTGGGGGAGGTCACGCTGGGGCTGCTGAAGCAGCCGAAGGAGTTGCTGAACCCGGCGATGTATGGACTGACATGCAAGCTGATCGGCGCCGCATTGCGCGGCAAGAAATTCATCGCGGCGCCGAAGAAGCTGGGCGATCCGGTGTTTGCGGAACTATATGCCTACCTGCGGCGCTTCCGCAAGGATGGCGACAAGTATCCGGCGGTGCCGTGGCAAGCCGGATGCGGCTGGACGCGCGAGGAGATGGAACAGTTCGACTCGATTTCGCTGGCCGAACTATTGTTCGACGAGAAAGTGCGTTCGCGGCTGCCAACGGCGCTGGTGCCGGATGCGAAGTTCGGCCCGCTGGTGCGCGATGCGGTCGAGACGACCCTGAAAGTGGAATGTCTGTCGGTGGCGGATGTGTCCGCCTATGTCGGGCTGCACTTCCTGGTCGGCTACTTGTATGGCACGCTGGTGACCTTCCCCGGCGGGAACGGTTATCTCAGCGAACGTCTGCAGGCGGCGTTGCGCGAGCGTGGCGACTGCCGTATTGCGGTCGGTGCGCGCGTGCAGACGGTTGCGCGTGATGGCGAACGTTACCGCGTCACCTTTGAACGCCGCGGCGTGCAGAGCGAGGTCAGCGCCGGCGCGGTGGTGTGGGCCGCGCCCAAGCATGCAGCACTGGATGCGGTCTCCGGTTTGCCGGCGCAGCAGCAGCATGCGATACGTCAGATCCAGCACCGCGACTACTGCATCGCCAACGTCTACCTGCGCAACGCTGCCTGGACTGAATACTTCGGCGGCTATGTGATCGAAGGAGATACCGCCGCCGCCGCGCCGCTGGCCTGGTGCCGCAGCAGCGTGTGCGTGGTCGCCAACTGGCTGGACCGCGACAACGGTAAGAAAGCCGGTGTGCTGACCTTGCTGAAGCCGGTGGCGGAACGGCTCAACCAGGGCAAACTCGGCAGGACAGATTTTGCGCAGCTGCAGCAGGTGACCTTGCAAGAAGTGTCGGAAATGCTGCAGGCGAAGGGACTGTCCGCCGACGAGGTGGAAGACATCCGGATCTGGCGTTGGTCGCGTGCGTTGGTGGTCGCTACGCGCGGGCAAATTAAGGCCGACTTGTTCGTGCGGGCGTCGCAGCCGGTGGGTGGGGTTTCCTTTGCGAACCAGGACAGCGTCGGCATCGGCAACCTGGAGAGCGCGGTGAGCGCAGGGTTCGATGCGGCACAACAGGCGCAGGCATACCTGCGGCGCACGGCGGCGGATACGATGGTGGGGCAGGCACTGCGTTCCGGCCTGCATGTGATGGAAATTGCCGGCAACCCTGCGACCGGCGTGCAGCGTTTCGGCGGCAAGGCTAACTCGCTCAATACATTGATCGGCGCCGGCTTCCCGGTGCCACGCGCCTATTGCGTGACGGTCGATGCCTGTCATGCTTTTTTGCAGGCATCCGGATTGGCGGCCTGGATCGACGGCATGGACAAGGTCGACCGCGACACCTGCGCCGACATCCGCGTACGCATTGCGCAAGCGCCGTTGCCGCCCGCGCTGCAGGATGCGATCGTCGCCGCCTATCGCGAACTCGGTGGCGGCCGGGTCGCGGTGCGATCCTCCGCCGTCAATGAGGACGGCGATGCACAATCATTTGCGGGCCAGTACGACACCTTCCTGCACGTGGAGGGCGAGACCGCGCTGCTCGATTGCGTGAAGCGTTGCTGGGCGTCGCTGTGGAACGAACGCGCGCATGCCTACCAGGGGCGCAACCGGGCCGACGGCGGCATCGCGGTGGTGATCCAGCAGATGATCGTTGCCGATGCTGCCGGCGTGTTGTTCACCGCCGACCCGATCAGCGGCGATGCCGGACGCACGGTGATCGAATCCTGCTGGGGATTGGGCGAGGGCGTGGTGTCGGGCCAGGCGAGCACCGATACCTATGTGGTGGACAGCGACAGTCATGCGCTGATGGAACGTATCGTCCGGGCGAAGCCGGTGATGTGTGCGCGCACTGCAGATGGCGTCGCGATGCAGGAGGTGCCGCCGCAATTCGTTGATCAGCCGAGCCTGAGCGATATGCAGGCGTCCGAACTGGCGGCCTGTGCCGCACGCATTCGCCGCCATTACGGCTGCGAACTGGATATCGAATGGGCACTGAAGGATGACAGTATCTGGATACTGCAGGCACGGCCGATCACGGTGACTGCTTCCATCGCCGGTAAGCTGTACGGCGACGAGCAGGAAACCAATCAGCAGGTGCGCGACAACACCATGTTTTCGCGCATGGACACCGGCGAAATCCTGACCGGGCTGATGACGCCGCTCGGACTGTCCTTCACCCGCTTCTACCAGCACCACATACACGGCCCGGCAGTGAAGACCATGGGCTTGCTCGACATCGGCAGTTCGCAGTGTTACGTCGGCTACCTGCAGGGTCATGTGTACCTGAACATCTCCGCATCGGCGCGGCTGCTGACGCAATGCCCTCCCACGCACGAGCCGATGAAGTTCACGCGGCGCTACGCGACCCCCGACGTCGACTTCACGCACTACAAAAATCCCTACGGCGAACCAGTGTCCGGGTTCCAATTCTTCAAGAGCAGCCTCTACTGGCTGGTATGCCAGGTGCAGAATATGGCGACCGCCGGCGGCACGGTGAGCAAGATGATCGCCTTGCGCCGGCGCGAAACCGAGCGCTTCCGCGAGCTGGATCTCGAGAAGATGAGCCTGCCGCAGCTCGATGCCGAACTGCAGCGCATCGACCGCCACTTCCTCGAATCCTGTGCCGCCTACATGCCGTTCTTCCTGCAATCCTTCGCGCTGTACGATGCGCTGGCGGAGATGTGCGAGAAGTGGCTGGGGAACGAAGGAAAAGGGCTGCAGAACCGCATCAAGGCATCGATGAACAACCTGCGCACCATCGAGGTGACGCGTGGCGTGTGCGAACTGGCAGCGCGCGTCGACCGCTCGCCGGTGCTGCGCACACAGTTCCTGGAGACGCCGCTGGCGCAGTTGGCGGATAGCCTGCAGCAGCATGCGGAGGGCCGCCGTTTCTGGAACGAGGATTTTGGCGCCTTCCTCGCGGACTTCGGTTCGCGTGGTCGCCAGGAATTCGAACTCAGCATTCCGCGCTGGAACGACGATCCGACCTATCTGCTGCAAATCATCCGTCTGTACCTGACCAGCGATGTGCAGCTTGAATCGCGTCTGGCGACGATAGACAAGGCGCGCGAAGAAGACACGCGGCAGTTGCTGGACAAACTGCCGCTCAAGGCAAGGATGACATTCCGCTTCGTGATCGCCGCCTACGCGAAGATGGCGGAACGGCGCGAAGCGACGCGCCCGACCTTCATCGCCGAGACCTGGTTCTACCGCAAAATCATCGTCGAGGTGCTGCGCCGCGTCGAGGCGGAGGGTGTGTCTGGCATACAGCCAACCTGCCGTACATCGATTTCAACGAATTGCGCGATTACGTGGCCGGGCGCAAAACGGCGCAGCAGGCATTTGCTCCGCAACTGATTGCGCGCAACCGTCGGCAGCATCTGCTGAACGAGCGCCTGAAGGAACCGCCAATGGCGCTGATCGGCGGCCATGTGCCGCAGCGCGACGATCAGGTGTTGCTGGACGCGGCGCAGGGCGACCTGCTGCACGGCCTCGGCGCCAGCCCCGGCGTGGCGGTGGGGCGCGCCCGCGTGATCACCGACCTCAACCGCCAGGCGGGCGAATTCCGCCAGGGCGAAATTCTGGTGGCACGCTTTACCGATGCATCGTGGACGCCGCTGTTCGTGCTGGCGGCCGGGGTGGTCGCGGACATCGGCTCGGCCTTGTCGCACAGCTCCATCGTGTCGCGGGAGTTCGGTATTCCGGCGGTCGTCAATGCGAAGCAGGCGACGCAGACCATACGCACCGGCGACCTGATCTACCTCGACGGTGACGGCGGCGTGGTGCGCATCGAGGAACGCGTTGCCGATACCGACGAACCGCTGCTCGAGCAGAGGGTGATCGCATAAACATTCGGTAGTTGTCTCCGCAGATTTCAATTTTCCACTAAAGGGCGAAAATATGGATATGACGGCTATAGGCGTGGTTGTTGTCACGCGCCGCCGCGAGTTCTTTGAAACCGGTTTCAGTGTGTTGAACGATGTGCGCGGCGAAGTGTTCCAGCACGTGGAAATTGATGCCGACATCGACTACGCACCAGCACCGTCGGTGCCGAACCCGGTGTATCGCGAGGCGTGCGACAAGGCGGTGCGCTTCCTCGCCGCGCGCCAGGAACGCTTGGCGATCAAGGTGATCCAAGCCGACAGTCTGGAGGCGGCGTTCGACAAAATTACCGCCGCGCCCACGCAGGGCGGCTTCCAGGTTGGCATGCTGTTCATCGATTACGCCGATCCGCTGTACGATGGCATCAGCCCGCAAGAAATCGACGAGCAGCTTGCCAGCTTCCACGCGCGCCTGCGGGAGGCGGCGGTGCCGGCATTCTGCTCTTCGTTTTCGACGGCGGTATTCACCTCGCCGCACGGGAACCGCATCCGCTACCAGCCGATGGAATACATCGAATGCATCCTGCCGTCCGAAAGGGCGGTGCTGCAGACGGAGTTGCTCTGCCTGTGGATGGATTTCCTCGAACTCAGTTATGTCAACCGCCGCGCCAAGACCGACACACGCGGCCTGCGCAAGAATACGCTGGCCGGCTTCCTGACCGGCTTCCTGTCCGGGCGCGCCCGCGGTGACTGGCTCGGTTTTTACTTCACCGGTTCGCTGGTGTCCAATCTGATCAGTTGTTTTGAAGTGGAGGCGAACCGGCTCGGCGCGCTGGTGCTACGTGGACCGAGCGAACACAGCCTGGCTTGCGGCGCGATGGCCAACTGGCAGCTTTACAAGAAGCCGTTCGCGGTGATCGTTACCAGCGGCATGATCGACGAATTCCGGGGTACGCTCGCCAACCTGCGCGAGGCGCGCGCCAAGGGCTTCATCGTATGCGCGGAAAACCGTGCCAACCAGTGGTTTGCGTTCCAGGGCACGATTTCTCGCGACGAGGATACGCGTGCGGTGCTGCAGGCGCGCGGCATTCCCTATGTGTACATGGAAGACACCGACAACATCGCTGAAGACCTTCGACGCGCGGTGGCGCTGTACGACGCGGGGCAGGGGCCGGTGGTGCTGTTGGCGACGCAGGCGGTGCTCGACGCCGGCGACGAACTGGATCCGGCTCTGTTTGCACCCGCCGTCAACGAGTGCGCGGCAGCGCCCGACGAGGCGGCGCAGGATGTTTTGCGGGACGTGATGCAGATCATCAACCAAGGGCCGGAACGGCTGCTGTGGCAATGCGGGCCGATGGATGAGGAAGAACTGGCGTTGACCCTGTCGATCGCGGAGCGTGCCGGCATCGCGCTGACCGACTCCCTCACCCATCCCGGTTCGGTGCCGAAGTACCGCGACGGCAAGCGCATTCCAAATTACCTCGGCACGCTGGCAGTGTACGGCTACAGTCCGCGCGTGTACAACTACTTGCATACCAAGGACAAGCTCAATCCGCAGTCGCAGCAATGCCTGTTCCTCATGAAAAGCAAGCTTGGGCAGGTCAGTACGCCGTTTTCGGAAGGCCGGCTGAAGCGCATGCTGAGAATCGTGCAACTGACCCGCAACGCCGCACACATTTCACCCTTTACCGACCATGGGCTGGTGATGGACTACCGTAGCTTCCTGCGCCATGTGGAGCGCCACCTCGACGTGTCGCCGGCCTTGCGCGAACGCCGCTGCCGACTGATGGCGTCGGTGCCGGACACGCCGTCGGATGTGGCAAGCAAACTGCCGGCGACA
Organism: Rugamonas sp. DEMB1; assembly: GCF_029834475.1. Taxonomy (GTDB): domain Bacteria; phylum Pseudomonadota; class Gammaproteobacteria; order Burkholderiales; family Burkholderiaceae_D; genus Rugamonas; species Rugamonas rubra. Next base: position 222,900 of record NZ_CP122407.1, read on the forward strand.
CCGATGAGCCCGAACTATTTTTTCGCGCGCCTGAATCAACTGGTGGAAAAGCTGATCGTCGAGCGCGCTTACGACTACACCGGCCTGTACGACGTCGGCCGCTGCGGCATGTCGGCGATCCGCAATGTCGCGCGCACCCGGCGCGGCTTTTCCGGTTGGTACGGACGGGCGCTGATGGGTGACGCGCTGCAGGCCACGCTGAGCGTCGCGTACACCAGCGGCACCAACGTAGTCGCCTTCATCGGCGACGGCGCCAAGGTGCCTCGTGCCCGATATTCTGCCGAGCTTTATCGAGAACGCGCTGAATTATCCGGACCGCATGCGTAAGAACTTCACCGTCTTCTACTTTATGAACGGCGGCCACTCGGTGATCAACACCTACCAAGAGCGCATCCTGTTCAACCGCACCTCGCGCCAGATGCGTCTGGTGAACCTGATGTCCGCCGACTGGGAGGAGGACATCTGCGGTCTGCAGGTCTGCGCGCGCACGCTCGACAGCTTCGACGCCGACATGCTGGCCGAGGCGCTGCAGAAGCCGGGGCGCGTCAATCTGTTCTCGGTGGTGGTTGGGCATAACAACGAAGGCGACGGGATCAGCCTGGCGACGGCGACGGGATGGCAGCGCGATCAGATGCAGATTGAGCCGGCTGCCGTGGCGGACGATGTGCCGTTGATCGTGTGACGACAGATAAATCGTGCGCGGACCGGCTCCTTTCCCCTGCCGGGAGGAGGGGACAAGTGGTGGCGGCGGCTAACTTTAATGATCCCCATATGAAACAAGCACCAGGAAAAACAATGAAATTTGGATTCATCGCACATCCGACGTCGGTCGGACTCAAGCGTTACGTGAAGATGCTCGACCTGCTGCAGCGTCAATCGAAAGACCTGCAAAGCGGCTACCAACGTGACTTGTGGCGCCGCGAAAACATGGTGCCCTTCGTCGACTTCGGCCAGATCCGTTCCGCCGCCGGCGCCACCTGCGAAGGCATCGTGCACTACCTGCCGCTGACCGCCGATGAAATGCTGGCGTCGGCGCGCGAGGTGCAGGAACGCATCTTCGAAGGCATCGATACGCTGGGCAAACAGGGCGCGCACCTGGTCGGCCTCGGCGGCTTCACGTCCATCATCGGCAAGCGCGGCTTGGTCACCGCCGAGCGCGCCAGCCTGCCGGTCACCAGCGGCAATTCGCTCACCACCTATGCCGGCTACAAGGCCCTGCTGCAGGTGTTCGAATGGCTGCAACTGCGCCCGCAGGAGGCACGGGTGGCGATTGTCGGTTACCCCGGCTCGATCTGCCTGGCGCTGGCGAAACTGCTGCTGGCGCAAGGCTGTCGCCTCGACCTGTTGTACCGCAGCGGCAGCGCCAGTCCGGAGGAATTGCTGGAACACCTGCCGGCGAAATGGCATGCGCAGGTGACGCTGCGCGACAGCATCGACGACTGCTATGTGAACAACCGCATCTTCGCATCGGCCACCTCGTCCGGCGACGTGATCGACGAGGCGCGCCTGCTGCCGGGTTCGATCGTGGTCGATATCGCGTTGCCGCGCGATGCGGTCCGCAGCACGCCGCCACGTACCGACACGCTGGTGATCGACGGCGGCTGCATGACCGCGTCGCCGCAGGTAAAGCTGGGCGGGGAATCATTGAACATGGCGATCAAGCAGCAGATCAACGGCTGCCTGACCGAGACCATGGTGCTGGCCTTGGAAGGGCGCGCCGAGTGCTTTTCCATCGGGCGCACGCTGGAGCCGGAAAAGGTGCTGGAGATCGGTGCCCTGGCCGAGCGCCACGGCTTTTACGCATTCCCGCTGGCGTCCTGGGGTGAGCGCATCAATGAGAAAATCATCAGCGGCCTGCGTCGTTATCACCGGCGCCAGGAGTCCGCTCCGGCACAAGCGGATGGCGGCGAACAGCGTCGTACCCAGACGCTGCAGCGCTACCGCAGCCACATCAATCCAATGCTGGCCGACTTCCTCGGCATGCAGCGCTGCGACCATGTGTTCGACCGCGCCGAGCGATGCACGCTCACCGATACCGAAGGCCGCCAATTCCTCGACATGGTGTCCGGTTACGGTTGCCTGAACCTCGGCCACAATCCGCGCATCGTGACCGATGCGATCCGGAAGTTCCTGACCGATTCGACGCCCAACTTCGTGCAATACGTGTCGTTGCCGCAGGAGACCGCAAAGCTGGCCGAGCGCTTGTGCGCGATCGCGCCCGGCGAATTCGAGCGTGTGTTCTTCAGCAACTCCGGCACCGAAGCGGTGGAGGCGGCGCTGAAACTGGCGCGTGCCGCCACCGGCCGCACACGCTTCGTGTACGCGGAAAACAGTTACCACGGCAAGACGCTGGGCGCCTTGTCGGTGACCGGCCGCGAGAAGCACAAGAAGCATTTCCGGCCGCTGGTGCCGGGCTGTGTCGGAGTGGCTTTCGGCGATCTCGAGGCATTGCGCAGCGAATTGATATCCGAAGAGGTGGCGGCCTACATTGTCGAACCGATCCAGGGCGAGGGTGGCGTCAAGATGCCGCCGGCCGGCTACCTGGCGGCGGCGCAGGAGATCTGCCGCCAGACCGGCACGCTGTTGATCGTCGACGAGATCCAGACCGGGCTGGGACGCACCGGCCGCATGTTCGCCAGCGAGTGGGAAGGACTTGAGCCGGACATCATGGTGCTGGCGAAATCGCTGTCGGGCGGCTTGATCCCGATCGGCGCCACGCTCAGCACCGCGCAGGTATGGGATGCCGCCTACGGCACCATGGGCCGTTTCCTGCTGCACACATCCACCTTCGGCGGCTGCAACATCGCCGCGGTCGCCGGCCTGGCCGCGCTCGACGGCCTGCAACAGCAGGGTCTGGCCGAACGCGCGGACGAACTCGGCACCTACTTCAAGGCGGAGCTGGAAAAAGCCACCGAGCACTATCCATTCATCGCCGAAGTGCGCGGGCGCGGCTTGATGCTCGGCATCCAGCTCGACAACGATTTCGCGGGCGCGGTGGAAGCCTGCGCACGCGAATTCGGCACGCGCCTGCCGGGCGACTGGCACTTGACCTACCGTTTCTTCCCCGATGAGGTGAAGCAGCACCTGGCCGAGGCGATGAGCAAGATGGAAGAGTCGCTGGCCGAGATGTTCTGCATGCGCTTCGTCACCAAGCTCAGCAATGACCACGGCATCCTCACCTTCGTCACGGCCAATAGTTCGACCGTGATCCGCATCCAGCCGCCGCTGGTGATCAGCCGGGAAGAAATCGATCACTTCGTGCGTTCGTTCGCGACCGTCTGCGAAGAAATGTCCACTTTTTTGAATTAAAGGGAACCGCATCATGGAATTGAATAAAGAGCAGATCGTTGACTTGATGATGGGATTTTTCAAGACCAAGACGATTACTTCCGCCCTGGAACTTAAAGTCTTCGACGCGCTGGAGCAAGGCCCGGCAACGGCGCAAGCCATTTGCGAGCAGCGCGACATTCCGCTGCAATCCGGCAAGCGCCTGCTGATCGCGTTGACCGCCATCGGCCTGCTGGCGAAGGAGGAGGATCGTTTCCGCCTCACTAAGGCCGCGCGCGAATACATGGTGAGTGGTTCGGCGCAATGGCTGGGCTGGCTCGGCCGCCATATCGATACCTTCCTGTATCCGCTGTGGTCGCATACGGCGCAAGGGGTGCGTGACGACAAGGATCAGCGTCAGGCCGCCTTCGGTGACGACCGCAGCTGGTTCAGCATCCTGTACCAGAACCCGCAGGATGTAGTTGATTTCCAGGAATTCCTCGGCATTTTCGCGCAACCCTTTATCGAGGGCATGCTGCAGGGATTCGATTTTTCCGGCTACAGGAAATTCATGGATATCGGCAGCGGCATCGGCACCTTGCCGATGGCTGTCGCTGCGCGCTATCCGCAGCTTGGCCTTAGCGTCTGCGAACTGCCGCAGGCGACTAGCTTCGTGCGCGACAAGATCGCCGAGAACGGTTATGCCGACCGCATCAAGATCGTGGCGGGCGACGTCATCGGCGGCACCATCCCCAAGGGGGAACACGACCTGATTCATCTCGGCTGGATGCTGCACGACTATGCGCCGGACATCCAGATGCAGATCCTGCGTCACATCCACGAGGCGCTGCCGCCGGGCGGCACCTTCATCGCCAGCGAGACACCGTTGGCCGATGACGAAAGCGGCCCACTGTTCACGTCGCTGCTGTCGATCAACATGCTGGTGTCCACCGACGGCGGCATCGAATCGACCCGCGCGCAATACCTGCAACTCTTCACAGAAGCGGGCTTCGTCAATGCAAGGGTGCAGGCGATACCGGGGCCGCGCACCTTGTTCATCGGCGAAAAGCGGCAATGAGCGCGGCTGTCGGAAACCTGAAAACATCATCTAACGAGAGGACACCATGTTAGGAAACAAGCTTCTCGCGTATATCGCGGAGAACTACCTCGGCGGCGAGTGCCAGCAGTTTGCGTTGGACACGCCCTTGCTGGAATTGAACATCATCGATTCCAGTGCCTTGTTCGATCTGGTCGACCTGCTGCGGCGGGAAGCCGGCGTGACGGTGCCGCTGAAGGCGGTCGTCCCGACCAATTTCAAATCGGTGCAGCACATGCTGGATCTGGTCGAGCGCCTGCAAAGCGAAAGCCGGCAGGCACCGGCACAGGCAGCGGGGGTAGCATGATGAACGTACAGGCAATCGACCACACCGCAACGCCGGACGCGGGACTGCAGGCGTATGTGCTGGACATGTTCCAAACCCACACCGGCTACGCACGCGCCGACCTCGTGCCGGATGCCGATTTCGAGAGCGATCTCGGCATCGACTCGGTGACGCTGGCCACAACCCTTGCGGAGCTCTACAAGGCGCTCGGCCTGTCCAGCCGGCAAAATCCGCAACACACAGGCACGATTGCGCTCGTGCTGGAGCATATCGGGCAATGCCTGGAACAGGACGGCAAGACGCTCGCCTTGCCGCGGCGACCCTGCGTGCCGGAGCGCGCGGCCGATGCGCTGACGACGGCGGTAGTGGCCGCCTACAGCCGGCACACCGGTTACCAGCCGAGCGACCTCGTGCTGGATGCCGAGCTGGAGAGTGATCTCGGCGTCGACTCCGTTACCCAGGCAGCCGTGTTGTCCGAGCTTCCCAAGTTGCTTGGGATTGCCGCCGTCGCCTTTCCCACAGGGTTGACCAGCATTGCACAGGTCATCGCGCATCTGCGCCCGCTCGTGCGCCTGGAAATGCTGGAACCGGCAGCTCCGGCAATTGCAGTGCCGCCGGCGACGGAGGAAAAGAAGTGGTCGGAGCCCATCGACAAGCTCGGCCATGCCGACGCCGGCGATCTTTCCGTGGCGGCGGAGCCGACAGCGGACGACGCTCGTACGATGAGGGATTTCGTCAACATCCCGCATCGCGACCTGTTCCACAAGGCCCGCGAGTTCAATACGTTCTATCAGCGCAAGCAGCAAGAACAGTTGTACTGGTACGGCATGCCGCTGGAATCGCGCTGCAGCAACCGTGCGGTGATCTACGACGAGGTCAGCGGCAAGCGCCGGGAATTCCTGATGTTTGCGTCGAACAATTACCTGGGCCTGGCGAATCATCCGGAAGTGATCGAGGCGATCGTCAAGGGCGTGCGCGAATACGGTGCCACCAATACCGGCTGCCGCCTGATCGGCGGCACCAATGTGCTGCACATGGAACTGGAGCGGCGGCTGGCGAAGCTGAAGGGCAGGCAGGCGTGTATCGTCTACCCGTCCGGCTATTCCGCCAACCTGGGATGCATTTCCGCGCTGACCGGGCAGAACGATCTGATCTTTACCGATGCGCTGAACCACATGAGCATCCAGGACGGCTGCAAGCTGGCCGGCGCGGCGCGCAAGATTTATCCGCACGACCTGGACGGACTGGAAAAAATTCTACAGAAACATGCCGACCACGACGGCGGCAAGCTGATCGTCACCGACGGCGTGTTCAGCATGCACGGCGATGTGGTCGACTTGCCGCGCCTGGTCGCGCTGGCGAAGCAATACGGTGCGCGGGTCTTGGTTGACGATGCGCATTCCACCGGTGTGCTCGGCCGCACCGGTTCGGGCACCACCGAGCATTTCGGCATGAAGGGCGCGGTGGACCTGGAAGTCGGCACCATGAGCAAGACCCTGGCTGGCGTCGGCGGCTTCGTTTGCGGCGACGAGGAGGTGGTCGATTACCTGCGTTTCTATTCGCATTCCTATGTGTTTGCAGCCACTATCCCGGCGGCGGTCGCGGCCGGCCTGATCGCCGCGATCGACGTGATGGAGCGCGAGCCGCAGCGCATCAGCATGCTGTGGCGCAACGTCCATCACCTGCGCGGCCATTTGCTGGAAGCCGGGTTCGACCTTGAGCATTCCGCCAGCGCGATCATCCCGGTGGTGGTCGGCGATGATCGCAAGACGCTGGAATTTGGACGCGCGGCGCGTGCACGCGGCATGTATTGCCAGACCGTGGTGTTCCCCGGCGTCGCTGTCGGCGATGCGCGTTTGCGCATCAGCGTGAGCAGCGAGCACACGGCGGATGATCTGGATCAGGCGGCGCAGATACTGGTGGATGCGGCGAAGGAGGTGGGGGTGGAGGTGCGGGGATAGGTTTTCAGGTGAAGGACTTGCGGTTCCTCCCCCTCCGTAAGGGGGAAGGTGCCCTATCCCGGACAGCCATGTGCGTGCACGGGAACGGCAAAGGACCGGTTGCCCTCTTTTTTACAAAGAAGTGAAGCACCTCAATCCAATTGGCAAAAGAACATGAGCACTCCAACCTTTACCCCAGTCATTGATTACCTGCGCACCGCCGCGCGGGAACATGCCGATCGCCTTGCGTTCGTCGCTCCCGACGACATCAGTTATAGCCAGTTCTACCAGGCCGTGCGCCAGCGCGCTGCACATTTTGCCCGCCATGGAACACAGCGTGGCGACCGCGTCGCCATCTGGCTGCCGAAATGCCGGGAGTATGCGTTGTCGCTATATGCGGCGATGGAAATCGGCGCCGTCTATGTGCCACTGGACGGCACGCAGCCGGCGGAACGCGCAAGAAAAATCCTGGACAGCGCCGAACCGACGGTGCTGGTCACGGATGCCGCACATTTCCGCGCGCTGGACGGATGGCAGCGCGATACGCTGAAACTGGTGCTGATCGTTGACGATGTGCCTTGCGATTATGCGCCGGTTGGCAACACTGCGATCATGAAGCTTGCCGCAATACAGCCGTCGGTCGAATTGCCGCCACCGTTCGCCGCCGGTGTGGACGATCTCGCCGCCATCCTGTTTACGTCCGGCTCCACAGGCGTGCCGAAAGGCGTGCGGATCAGCTACGGCAACCTGCACAGTTTCATCGCTTGGGCACTGGCGGAATTCAAGCTGACGCCGCACGACGTGTTCGCCAACCATGCCGGTTTTCATTTCGACCTTAGCACCTTCGATTACTTCGCCGCTGCTGCCGTCGGCGCCGCGGTATGGATCGTGCGCGAGGACGAGCAGCGCGATCTTGCGGCGCTGATCGCCGGCATCCGGCGGCACAAGGTCAGCGTCTGGTACAGCGTGCCGTCGGCACTCGCGCTGCTGGCTGGCAGCGGCGAGTTGACATCTGAGCTTACCGCATCGTTGCGCCATGTGCTGTTCGCTGGCGAGGTATTCCCGATACGGCAACTGCAGGCATTGAAATCCTGCCTGCCCGCGGCATGCGCGCTGTACAACCTGTACGGCCCGACCGAGACCAACGTCTGCTTGTACTACCACGTGCGCGACGATGACATGGCCCGCGATAAGCCGGTCTATATCGGCAGCACGCTGCCCGGCGTGATTGCGGAAATTCTCGACGCGGACGGGCAGCCGGTCAGCGGCGAAGGTGCGATCGGCGAACTGGTCGTTTCCGGCGCGTGCGTGACGCCTGGCTACTGGCGCCGGCAGGAAGCGGCCAATCACGTCAACCACCTGCACGGGCGGCATGCCACAGGCGACTTGGTCGGCATCGAGAACGGCTTCCTGTACTACCACGGCCGCAAGGACCGCATGCTCAAGCTCAACGGCAACCGTATCGAGCTGGGCGAAATCGAAGCGGTGCTGGGCGCGATGCCGGGTATCGCAGAAGTCGCGGTCGTGGCGGAGTGCGCGGGGGATACGCAACACATCGTTGCCTATTACACGCTGCGTCATGCCGGCGAAAGACTTGGCGTGCTCGATATCAAGAGCTACTGCAGCGCCCGGCTTCCGCGCTACATGATCCCCAGGCTTGCCCGGCAACTGGAAGAATTGCCGAAGAATGCGAATGGCAAGGTCGACCACCGCGCGCTGGAGCAACTGACTCGCAGCACCGGCGACACCGCAGCCATGCCGCATGCGGACGAGCGCAACGAAATCGTCACCGCCGATGCATAAGCCGCCGGATTTCGAGCCGATCGCGATCGTCGGCATTGGTTGCCTGTATCCACAGGCGCGCGGCAAGGATGCGTTCTGGCGGCAGCTGCGGGCGGGGAAGTCCCACTTTGCGCCGCTGCCGCTGGCACGTTACTGGGACACCGACGGCGGCGTGCGCGAACAGTTGCGGGGATGGCACGGCGCCTTTTTCGACGAGATGGAATTCGATTTCAAGCGCTTCCGCATTCCGCCGGTCTACCGCAAATCGGTATCGCAAATGATGTTGATGCTGTTGCAGGTGGCGGACGAGTGCGTGCGCGATGCCGGGTATGGCAAGCGCGATCTGCCGCGCGATGAAGTGGCCGTTATGTGCGGCACCTGCTTCGGCTTCGACAGCACCATCGCCAACGCATTGAAGGTGGAAGGCGTGCGGCTGGCGCATGAACTTGCCGGCAGCGCCGAGGAATTTCTGCTCCTGAAGGAGACGTTGCGCGAGCGCTTCGGTTCCTCCTCGCATGACCGGGTCGGCGAAATGGCAAGCAGCATTCCGGCGCGCATTGCATCCATCCTGTCGCTGCGTGGTCCGGTGCAGGCAATGGAATGCGCGGATGCGACCGGCTACGCGCTGCTGGAGGCGGCCAGCCTGTCGCTTCACAGCGGCCAGAGCAGGGCGGTAATCGTCGCCAGCGGACAACGCATCGAGAGCCTTCTGACGCCGTTGGCACTGGCAAGAAAGGGTTTTACTGGCGCCTGCGGCGGCCACCCTTTTGCGCAGGACGGAGCAGGCACGCCCATGGGCGAAGGCGCCACCGCGCTGCTGCTCAAACGCTTGTCCGATGCGCGACGCGACAACGACCGCATCTACAGCGTGCTGCGCGGCATGGCTGCGGCAAGGCAGGACGTGCCGGGGGCATTGGCTTATGCGGTCGATGGCACGGCGGCGTTCCATGTGATCAATGAAGCTTGTGCCCAGGCGCAAGTGACGGCGGCGGCGCAACAGTATATCGACTGCGTGCTGCCCGGCATCGGCAGCCAGGTGCCGCAGTTGTTGAGCGTCTTGAGCGATGCCTGTGCGGAAGGCGGGCATCGGCCGCTGCAAGTTGGCGCCAGTGTCGCCACATTCGGTCATACCTTTGCCAATGCGGCACTCGCCGCGGTAGCGGGCAGCAGCCTGATGTTGCACGAAAAAACCTTGCCGCGGATGCGGAGTTCGGCGGCGCTGCATGCGCGTGCCGGTATTGCGTATCCCGATGCTGCTATTCCTTGGCCTGGCGACGCGCCGCGGCTTGCCGGCGTCTTTGGCAGTAGCCTGACCGGCGTGCAATGGCATCTGCTGCTGTCGGCACCCGAAAGCGCCAGTCAGGCATTGCCGTCCGATATGTCGCCTGCGCAAGAACAGCAGGAACCGATTGCGATCGTCGGCATCGGCGGTGCCTTCGGTCCCTGCAGCAATAGCGCCGACTTCGCGCAGCGCCTGTTCGACGGCCTTGATGCAGTGCAGCCGCTGCCGGAAAACGTGCTGCCGCGCTCCGCCTATTTTGGCGAAGGCGAGGCCGGTGTGCTGTCCAGCTATGCGCAATACGGCGCCGACCTCAAGCAGCGCGAGTGTTACGATGCCGGTCTTGCCGCATTTAAAATATTCCCGAAGCGCGCTGCCGCGCTGGATATCGCGCAAAAGCTGACCCTGCATGTCGCCGCCGAAGCACTGGTCGATTTCGGCTTGGCGCAGAAGCGCGACAAGCTCGGCCGCACCGCGGTGATCGTCGCCTCCAATCTCAGCCTGGGCCGCGAGCGCGAACTGGCGTGCCGGCTGCACGCGCCTGAACTGGTGCGCACCTTGGGAAGCGTGCCCGATGCCGCTACGGCGGACCACGGCATCGATCATTTCACGCTGGACGGCTACCTCGCCAGCGGCAGCGCGGCACTGGTGTCGGCCTGCTTCGGCCTTGCCGCGATGCCGCTCGCGGTGGAAGCGGCCTGCGCGTCGTCACTGGCGGTGTTCAACAACGCGGTGCTGGCGTTGCGTCGGCATCGCTACGACCTGGTGCTGGCCGGCGGCGTCGAATTGCCGGCCAACCTGCGCGATCTGGTGCTCTGTTCGTCGCAAATGATGCTGTCGCAACAAAGGATAGCGCCGTTTTCCGAGCATGCCGACGGCTTCTCGCCGGGCGATGGCGCGGCGCTGTTCGTGCTCAAGCGGCTCAGCGATGCGCTGCGCGACGGCGACCGTGTTCATGCGACGATCACCGGCGTTGGCGGCTCCACCGATGCAGTGTCGATGACCGCGCCCGATCCAGACGGGCAGGCGCTGGCGATGCGCCGCGCCTTCGCGCAGGCCGGCTATGCGCCAGCCAGCGTGCAGTACGTCGAAGCGCACGGCACCGGAACGCGCCTGGGCGATCTCGCGGAACTGACGTCGATCGGCAGCGTGTACGGCGCCGCGCGCGCAGTGCCGCTGCGCATCGGTTCGGTCAAATCCAACATCGGCCATACCTTCGCCGCCGCTGGCGCCGCCGGCTTGCTGAAAACGGTGCTCGCCATGCAGCGGCATGCGCTGCCGGCCACCTTGCTGCGCCGCCGGATCGATCCGCAGTTGCCGCTGGCGGGCATCCCGGCCGAACTGGTGACCGCCAACACGCGCTGGGATGCGATCGACGGCAGCCGGCGCGCGGCGGTCAGTTCCTTCGGCACCGGCGGCATCAATTACCACCTGCTGCTGCAAGCAGACGGCGCCGTTCACTAACCACGGGAGTCTCACATGCAATCCATCGTCCATAAAATCCGCCTGCTTGACATCGGCCATGCGCAGGCTTTCGAAAACTGGGTACTGGACACGGACTATGCGACCTGTCCGGAATTGCCGAGTGTGCGCAGTTTCGACGTGCACCGGGTCAGTGGCGCGCATGATGCGCCGTTCCACTATATCGAGGTAATCAAGGTGAGCAGCAACGAGGCATTCAAGCGCGACATGGGCAGCGCGAGCTTCGCGCGGCTGGTGGAATGTTTTTCCACGATGGCGGAAGTGGTGGAGGAAGTCGCCGGCACGCAGCTCGGCGCCGGTTACCGGGCGCCTGCATGAGCGGCATTGCCGCAATCATGTTGCCGCGGACGGAAACGCCTTGCACAGTGGGCATCGGTGACTGCGTTGTCAGCGCAGTGTCGGTCGAAGCGGTAGCGCGGCGCGAAAATGATCCTGTTTACCTCGCACGCATGTTCGGCAATACCGAGCGCGAGCGGCTGCACGGATTGCGGCTGGCCAAGCGGCGCCGCGAATGGATGGCCGGGCGCGTCGCCGCCAAGGCCGCATTGCAGCATCTGCATGCGCAGGCCGGTGCCGAATCGCCGTTGCATGCGCTGGTCATCGGCAACAGCAGTGCCGAACACAATCGCGGCCAGCCGGAGGCGGCCGGTGGCCATGTCAGCATCAGCCATTCGCAAGGATACGCGGTGGCTGCGGCCAGTGCCTATCCGGTCGGCATCGATATAGAGCGTGTGAGGCCGTTTCCGGATGCGGCGCGCGAGATGGCATTTACTGCGCATGAATTGCGCGTCAGCGCCGCCGGCGGCGATGCCGCCTGTACTGCGGTCTGGGCCTTCAAGGAAGCCTTCATGAAGGCACACGGGAAAAGCATATTCGGTTGGTTTGCCGACATCGAGCTGGAAGCAATCGGCTGCGACGGCCACTTGTCATGGCGCGTGTCGCCGCGCCTAGTGGCACAGTTGCCGAGCAGCCAAGGACCGCAGCTTAGCGGCTACGGCGGGCTGATCGGCGATTACGCGCTGGCGCTGGTAGGACAGTGCGTGTCACACGGGTACGGGTAAGGGACGTCTATGGAATTTGAAGAAAACCTGCTGCAAGCAGTCGACATTGCGCGCCAGGCGCCGTCTTCGCACAACTGCCAGCCATGGAAGCTGGTGCACATCGAAGACAGGCGGATGCGGGCGCAGCTTTTGCCGGCACATGCTTGGCCGGAGCACGGGCAGTTGCTGCTGCTGGGCATCGATCGCAAGCGTACGTTGAGAGCACTACCCGGTCTTACGCTGGAAATGCAGCTCAGTTGCGGCATGTTCCTCGGCTTGTTGAGCGCGGCCTTCGATGCGCTGGGCTTCCACTGCAACTGGCACTGGCTGGATATGCCGGATACGCAGGCCCCGGCGGCCATGCCGTCCTTGCAATCGCTGGAACAACGGTATGGCTGCCGGGGCCTGGTGTTGCTTGCTCTGCAGCCGCAGCGCGTTCCAGATGCCACGGCATTAGCCGGGTTGCAGGACGGCGTCCGGCAGCGCCGTACCCATCGCGCGCCGTTTGCCGAGGGCAGTTGCAGTGACATGGTGCTCGCGCAATTGCTGGAACGGCACTGGCCGGAACAGCTGACCGGGGACCAACTGCAAATCCGGGTGGAACGCAGCCCGGCCTTCATTGCCCGTGCCGCCGATTTGGTACGGCAGTTCGCGGCGCTGGACTTCTCCAGCTACCGCGCATGGAAGGAAACCTACCGCTACCTGCATTTCGATCCGCGCAAGCCGGCCGAGGACGGTTTTTATCTGCATAGCCTGATGGGACCGATGTCGCCGCTGCGTACGCGCATCATGCAATGTGTGCTGGCGCCGGAGGTCATGCAAGTGCTGCGCATCGTGCGCGTGCCGCATAACATGGCGGCGCAACTGGCGGCGCTGGTAAAAGACTCAGCGCAACTGCTGTTGTGTAGCCTGCCGTCGGACGACGTCGCATCGACGGTGATGGTCCAGGCCGGCGCGCGCCTGATGGAAGTATGGCTGAACGCGCAGCGGCTCGGACTTGCGCTGCACCCGCTCAGCGTGATGCTGCAGCACGACCGGGCGCGCGGCGAATTGCAGCGCCTGGCCGGCGGCGACCGGCGCATCGTTTTCTTCACGCGCCTCGGTGCGATCAGGCAGCGGCACGGCGAATGCCTGCGTAGGCCGCTTGCCGCCATCATTGAAACCCACGGCGAGACAGTCTGATCCCCCCGCCATAAGTAAGCGGTCAGCCCGCGGCGTTATGTTCATCGGCCAGCATGGCCAGCACAATCTCCTCACGGTCGGAAATTTCCAAGCTGGTTGTCGCTTTTTATGCGGCTTTTTTGGCGTGGTTCAAAAACGGTCATTTTTAGGTAGTATGGGCCGAGCGTATTCCTTCCACCTGAGCAATGGAGTTTCAGTATTCCGGAAGTGAGTCCAGGCGGCGAGAGAGAGGGGCAACAATATCGCTCAACCACAACAATTCACGCGGCGCGTGTTACCCGAGTTTGAGCCACGCCCATATTTTTTCCTTTGTCGACAAAAAAGGGGGGGCAGGGCATAAATTTCAGTGCGTCATTGTCTTGAGCGCGCACGCATGGTCTGGTCATTCAAGATTCCATTAATACGGCCTGACGGCCCATTCAAGGTTTTATTATTCCGTTCAAGTTTCTATTCGGGCGGAACAAGGCCTGTTACGTCCTAATAGAAACTTGAATGGCCCCTCTGCAAAATCAACAATTTAGGATTTTCGACCTGCGGACCAGGTGCAGGTAAAAACTTGAATGGATCCCCGTGCCAGCAACTTTTCACCGCACAAGAATAATATAATCTTGAATGGCTTACCACAGTCGAGGGCGGCGTGCGCTGTATGCGCCTTTTTCAAGACGGATGGCTCACTCCTTGGAAAGGGAAAGGGCCACGTCCAGCGCGGCCTTCTTGACTGCGGCGGCGACCGCGTCCGCTGTCGCCTGGTCCCCCAGCGCCCTGGCGAGCGACACCCCGCCGGGAAGTATCGACAACAAGGCCCAGGCTCGCGCCAACCGGTCGGCAACACCGCCGCCGGGCAGCCCGTCCGCGACGGCATGCGCAAGCGCGTCGAGACTCCCCTGCACGGCTTCCTTGACGTGATCGCTGGCGCGGCCGACCTCAGGCACGAGGCTTTGTAGGGCGCAGCTTTCGGCCAGGTCGCAGGTGCGCTTCGGGCCGAGATAAAAATCGACGAACCTGCCGACCCATTGATCGCCATGGGCCGCACGCAAGGCGACGACGGCGTCGTGCAGCTCATCAATACCGGCCACCACCGATTCCTTGAATGCCGCCTCTTTTGACGAGAAATGCACATAAAACGCCCCGGACGTGACGCCGGCTTGCTTGGCCAGGCCGTCGATCCCGACGCCGCCGAAACCGCCCTTGCGGAAACCACGACCGGCGGCGTCGAGGATGCGTTTCCGGGTCATTGTCTTCTGTTCGTCGCGGGACATGTCGGGCTTTCTTGTGGGTTAAAGCGTCATTATAGTTGACCAAATAACGAACGTTATGTATATTTGAAATCACGATCGTTATGTTAATGATCGCGCCGCGCGCGACATCGCGTCCGGTTTAACCTTACCCAGGATTTATCGCCATGCCTCTTACACTCACACTGACCGAAGGTGTCCTTCCCCTGGGCACCGAAAAGCTGGCCGTCGCCCAGATCACGGATGCCTTCCTCAAACACCACGGCCTGACCGGAAACGAGACGATGCGCGCCAACATTACGGCGAACGTCCACGTGCTGCCCAGGGACGCCACGTTTTCAGGCGGACGCAATTTCGCTGGTGCCTGGGTCGAATGGAAGGTGCCGTCGTTTGCGCTTGCCGAACGCAAGGTTCAGCAAGGCTTCTTTGCCGAGGCGACCAGCATCATCCACGACCTTTCGGGCGGAGTGCAGCCGAAGGAACACATCTATGTCAACGTGGTCCACGCGGTTGACGGTGGCTGGAATTTCAACGGGCAAGCCATGACGAATGGCGAAATCGTCGCCGAAATTACCAAGGGCTAACGCCGCATGCGCGGACGGCGGAATGTCGCCCGCGCAATTTTTGCCGGAAACCGATCTGTCGTCGCCAGCCAGCGAAGCCGATCGGCCTGCACCGTTTGCCACGCGCGAGGTCCAGGTCACCGTTTAGGCGCTCCGGATTGCCGCATCGGGGATAATAAGCTCGCGTCAACCCGCCCATACCAAGAACGAAAGAAATAATTCACATGGAAACTACATCGATGCAGGCCTTCGGCGCGGGCATTTTCGCGCTCGCGCTGCTGCACACCTTCACCGCGAAATACTTCGAGATATTGGCGCACCGGCACCCGCGGCACGCCGGACTGCTCCACCTGATGGGCGAGGTCGAGGTGGTGTTCGGTTTCTGGGCCTTGGTCCTGGTCGTCGCGATGGCCTTCGTGTCGAGCGGAAAACAGGCTTTGACCTATGTCGAGTCGCGCCAGTACACCGAACCCCTGTTCGTCTTTGTCGTGATGGTGGTGGCCGCCTCCCGACCGGTGCTGGAGGCGGTGGGGCGCTTGCTCGCCGCACTGGCGCGCCTGGCGCCGGTGCGCACGCCGCTGGCGCTGGCGTGGCTCGGCCTGGCGGTGGTGCCGATCATGGGGTCGCTGATCACCGAACCGGCCGCGATGACGCTGGCGGCCCTGATGCTGGCGCCGCAAATTTTTCGCAAAGGCATGCCGGAATGGCTGAAGTACGCGGCCCTGGGCGTGCTGTTTGTGAACGTCTCGATCGGCGGCACGCTGACCGCGTACGCGGCGCCGCCGGTTCTGATGGTGGCCACCACATGGCAATGGGACAGCGCGTTCATGGCGACGACATTCGGCTGGCGGGCCTGCCTCGCGGTGCTGATCAATTCGACCGTCGTCACCTTCCTCCTGCGCTCCCACCTTCGCGACGCGGACGCCGGGTCGGCGCGCGGCCACGCCAAGCCGGTGCCCTGGGTCGTCAGCGCGATCCACCTGGCGTTCCTGGCCGGCGTCGTCGCGTTCGCCCACCATCCGGTGGTGTTCATTGGATTGTTTCTTTTCTTCCTGGGCTATACGCAGGCGTACGAACATTATCAGAATCCCCTGATTCTGAAGCAGGGCTTGCTGGTGGGGTTTTTCCTGGCCGGCTTGGTCGTGCTCGGCGGAATGCAACAATGGTGGTTGCAACCGATCGTCTCGACGCTGGAACCGACCGCCCTGTTCTTCGGCGCGCTCGCCTTGACCGCCATCACCGACAACGCGGCGCTGACCTACCTCGGCTCGCTGATCGCCGGCATGTCGGACCACGCCAAGTACATGCTGGTCGCCGGCTCCGTGGCGGGCGGGGGATTGACCGTCATCGCCAACGCGCCCAACCCAGCGGGCGTGGCGCTGCTCAGGCGCGGTTTCGACGACGACTCCATCGGCACGGTCGGCCTAATATTGGGCGCGCTTCCGCCCACCATGATGGCTGCGTTGTTCTTCCTGCTATAGAAGCAAGCTTGAAATGTGCTATGGTCGAGACGAACGCGGGCAAACGAATTCACCACAACCGAGGCGGAAAAGCATGAAGAAAATCCTTGTCCCTTGCGACGGCTCCGACAACGCGTTGCGCGCCGTGCGCCATGCCGCCACGTCGGCCCGGGAAAATCCTTCCATTGAAATTGAGCTGCTGCATGTGCTCGACCCCATGACGTTCAAGTCGCAGGCCGCCCTGCTGTCCCCCGACGAACTCAGCCGCCTGTGTCCGGACGAGGCCAACCACGTGCTTCAACCGGCGCGGCGGATTCTGGAGGAAGGCGCCATTCCCTACCGGGTGCGTTGCCGCGTGGGTCCGGCCGCCGGCGAAATCGCCGCGCAGGTGCATGAATCGGGCAGCGACGGCGTCATCATGGGCACCCGCGGCATGGGGCAGATCGCCAGCGTAATGATCGGCTCGGTCGCCAGCCGCGTCGTGCATCTGGTCGACGTGCCAGTCACCCTGGTCAAATAGCGCATGGCCGTCGATGATCCAGCGGCGGGGATGGCACAGGCGGCGCCATCCGGTCCGGCCGCGCACGCCTGGCATGCGATGGACGCACAGGCGGTGCTAGACGTTGTCGCGACGTCCCGCACCCAGGGCGTTTCCGACGCCGAGGCGCAGCGGCGCCGCGCCGAATTCGGCGGCAACACCCTACCGTCGCCGAAGCGGCGGGGGCCGGCGCGGCGGCTCCTGCTCCAGTTCCACAATGTCCTGATCTATGTCCTGCTGGGGGCCGCGGCGATCACCGCCGCCCTGGGGCATTTGGTCGACAGCGGGGTAATCGCCGGCGTGGTGGTCATCAACGCCTTGATCGGCTTCGTCCAGGAAGGCAAGGCCGAGCGGGCGCTCGACGCCTTACGCCAAATGTTGTCGTTCAATGCGCAGGTGCTGCGCGAGGGCAGGCGGCGCGAGATCCCGGCGCACGAGCTGGTGCGCGGGGACATCGTCTTTTTGAGTTCCGGCGACAAGGTTCCCGCCGACTTGCGCTTGCTGGAGATACATAGCCTGCGCATCGAGGAGGCGGCGTTGACCGGCGAGTCGGTCGCCGTCGACAAGGGGGGGCAAAGCGCGCCGGCCGACGCCGCGCTGGGCGACCGCGCGTGCATGGCCTATTCCAGCACGCTGGTGACCTACGGCC
This sequence comes from Rugamonas sp. DEMB1, assembly GCF_029834475.1. Classification (GTDB taxonomy): domain Bacteria; phylum Pseudomonadota; class Gammaproteobacteria; order Burkholderiales; family Burkholderiaceae_D; genus Rugamonas; species Rugamonas rubra. The sequence continues at coordinate 240,699 of NZ_CP122407.1, forward strand.
AAGGGGTGGGGGTGGTGGTGGCCACCGGGGCCGGGACGGAGATCGGGCGCATCAGCGCGATGCTGGCGGACGTGCAGGAACTGGCCACGCCGCTGTTGCGCCAACTGGCGGCGTTCGGCCGCTGGCTCACCTGGGCGACCCTGTTGCTGGCCGGCCTCGCTTTCGCCTTTGGCACCTGGGTGCGCGCCTATTCCGCGGCGGACATGTTTCTCGTCGCCGTAGGCCTGGCGGTGGCGTTGATTCCGGAGGGATTGCCGGCCATCATGACGATCACGCTGGCGATCGGCGTGCAGCGCATGGCGCGGCGCAACGCCATCATCCGCCGCCTCCCCGCCGTGGAGGCGCTCGGTTCGGTCACCATCATCTGCACCGACAAGACCGGCACGTTGACGCGCAACGAGATGACGGTGCGCCGCGTGGTGACCGCCGACGCCATGTTCGACGTGTCCGGCGCCGGCTACGGGCCCCATGGCGGCTTTGCCGTCGCCGGCGGCGAGGTCGACCCTGCCGCCTATCCGGCGCTGCGGGAAATCGGCGTGGCCGCCTTGTTGTGCAACGACGCCGCGCTCTGTCAAGCCGGGGGCGAGTGGCAACTGGCGGGGGATCCGACGGAGGGCGCCCTCGTCGCCCTGGCCATGAAGGTCGGCCTGGACCAGGCTTTCGAGCGGGAGGCGCTGCCTCGCGTCGACGTGATCCCGTTCGAGTCGGAACACCGTTTCATGGCGACGCTGCACCACGACCATGGCGGCCGGCGCCGCATATTCATCAAGGGTGCGCCGGAGATCATCCTGGCGCTGTGCCAATGGCAGCGGGAAGATGGGCGGGACGGGGCGCTTGCCGCAGCGTATTGGCGCGACAAGACCGAAGACGCCGCCGCCCGGGGGATGCGCCTGCTGGCCGTGGCGACGCGGCCGGCCGCGCAGGACATGGACGTGCTCGGCTTCGCCGACGTCGACCTGGGGCAATTCACGCTGCTCGCGGTGCTGGGGTTGTCCGATCCGCCGCGCGAAGAGGCGATCGCGGCCGTGGCGCGCTGCCGCTCCGCCGGCATCCGCGTCAAGATGGTCACCGGCGACCATGCCGCGACCGCCCGCGCCATCGGCGAGCAGTTGGGTTTGGCGGCGCAGATCAAGACCCTGTGCGGCGCCGAGATGGAGGCGATGGACGACACCCGGCTTGCCGCTGCTGTGATGGACACCGACGTCTTCGCCCGCGCCAGCCCGGAACACAAGCTGAGGTTGGTGCGGGCGCTGCAAAGCCACGGCGAGGTGGTGGCGATGACGGGCGACGGTGTCAACGACGCGCCCGCGCTGAAGCGGGCCGACGTGGGAATCGCCATGGGCCGCAAAGGCACCGAGGTGGCCAAGGAGGCCGCCGAAATGGTGCTGGCCGACGACAACTTCGCCTCCATCGCGGCGGCCGTCGAGGAGGGGAGGGGGGTCTACGACAACATCCGCAAGGCGATCGCCTTCATCTTGCCGACCAACGGCGGGGAGGCCGGCATGCTGCTGACGGCCATATTGTTCGGCCTGACCATGCCCATCACGCCGGTGCAAATCCTGTGGGTGAACATGATCACCGCCGTCACCCTGTCGCTGGCGATCGCCTTCGAGTCCCGCGAAGCCGATACCATGGGCCGGCCGCCGCGCGATCCCCGCGAGCCCCTGTTGACGGGTTTCCTCGTTTGGCGGATCGCCTTCGTCACGTTCCTGATCGTTGCGGGCGGCATGGGCTTGTTCCTATGGGAGACCGATCAAGGGGCGAGCCTGGAGACGGCGCGCACCGCGACCGTGAACGCGCTGGTCATGGGGGAGATTGTCTATCTGTTCAACGTGCGCCGCTTCACCGCCCCGGCGCTGACCCGGCAAGGCATTTTCGGCAATCCATACGCGCTGTGGGCCGTCGCTACGCTGCTGCTCTTCCAGGCCCTGTTCACCTACCTCCCGGCGATGCAGCGCCTGTTCGGGACGGCCGATATCGGCGCGGCGGCGTGGGCGCGTATTGTACTGTTCGGCGTCGCGGTATTGCTGGTCGTGGAGCTGGAGAAATGGTTGCTCTTCCGGTCAAAGTTCTTTGCCGGGACGAAGCGGGCAACGCCGTCCGCGTAGGCGGGCAACGAGCGACGCGGCCCGCGCTGGAAAACCACCGCTGGCGCCAGCGGGATCGAACGATGGCGCGGTCGTACCGTGCGCTCCATGAAAGGAAGCAAGGATGAACATGGCTGTTTCTTATCAATCAAGGCAGATGGCGCGGGCCGGTCTGCTCTCGCTGTCGATCCTGCTGTCGGGCGGTCGCGATGCCGTTGCAGCCAAGCCCGCGTTGCCGGCGCGCGCCGCAGCGGCACCTGCCGCCGACGTCATGGGGGACCTGCGTCTATTGGCGCAGCAGCGTCCGAAACGATGCGGCGCCGACGAGCCTGCGCAACAGGCGCCGGGCTGGCGCGCCACGGCCGTCGAGTGCGCGTGGCAAGGCCGCTTGCAGATGCGTCGATGGAGCGCCTTGCCGGCCGCCGGCAACGCCTGTGTGAGCCAGGCGGCGTTGTGGTGGCAGTGGCAGCAGGCGCGCACGGGCATTGCCGCGCCGGCCGCCTGGGATGCGGCTTGGCCGGCACAGGGCCTTTCCGGCATTTCATCCGGGCGGCAGCGCCTCGCGGTCATCGAAAAATCGGCGGGCGGCGCGTGGACGGCCTCGGAATGGACCTGGAACCCCTCGCCCCGCGCCGCGACCCGCCAATGGCAGATGTCCCGCTGGGAACTGTTGGCGACCGCCGCCGCCAAGCTGCGTCCCGCCGTGCGCGGTGCCGCCGGCGCCGAGGCGGCGGCGCTGCGCGCCGCGTGGGAGGCGAATCTGCGCGGTCGCGCCGGCGAGGTGCTGGCAGACGCCTGGCTATGGGAAAGCAACGGCCTTTGCATGCGCATGGAAACGGCCGGCCTGAGCCAGGCGCAGCAGCACCTGCCATATTCGCGCGACGAGGTGCGCCACGAACAGCGCGCGGCGATGCAATTGCAGCTGGCGCGGCGCTTTCCCCGTGCCACGTGGCTGACGCCGTTCCGGCTGGTGTCGACGCCGGCCGCGAATAAGGGCGGCGGGGCGAAATACGAGGCCATCTGGCTGGAGGACGGGCTTGTTAAAGGGCAGCTTTGGATGCCGACCAAGACCGACGGCGCCATTGTCCGCGCCAGGATCGTCGCGGTCTTTCCCGTCGAACCGGGCGGCCGGCCGCCGGGGCCGGCCGTCGCCAACCGCCGCGCCGCGATCGAGCGCGAGTTGGCCGGCCTGGCCGCGATCTGGGAGGCCGAGCATGAATGAAGAACTGTCGGGCCTGCAGTCCCTGCTGTTGTCACCCCTGGCGGTCATTGGCGCCGGCCTGATGCTGTCGCAAATTGTCGGCCTGCTGCTGCAAACGCGCGGCGTCCCCAAATTGTACGGCGCCGTCATCGCCGGCCTGGTCCTCGGGGTAAGCGGCCTCGGCCTGGTGGACGCGCCCCTGATCGCCATGTTCCAGGAGCTGTTCAACGCGGCCGCCGCGCTGGTGTTGTTCGAGGTCGGCCGCAAGATGGACCTGGCCTGGCTGTGGCGCAGCGGGCGCCAGGGCGCCAGCCTTGTCCTTGCCTGCCTGCTGCGCGGCGTCGCCACGCTGTTGTGCCTAGTCGCCTTCGGCCTCGGCTGGGGCGAGGCGGCCTTCATCGGCGCCATCCTCATCGCCGTCAATCCCATCGTGTTCTCGTCGATGGTGTCCGACTCGAACGCCAGCGGCGTGGCCACCAACGCCAGCGCCAACATGGTCGGCCTGAGCAATCTGATCGCCCTGCTCGCCGTCGGCGTGGCCTTGTCGTGGCTCAAGAGCCACGACCTGGAGGCGGGTGTCGGCTTCGTCCAGGAGCTGGGCAGGCAGATAGAAAAATTGTTCCTGGGCGCGGTGATCGCGCTGCTGTGCTACGGCCTGTACGCGCTGGCCACGCGGGCGAGCAAGGCGCAGGCCGGCATGCGGCCGGGCATGCTGCTCGCGGCCCTGCTGATGGACCTGGGCCTGTGTTCGGTCAGCGCGTCGAGCGCCTTGCTCTCGCTGCTGCTGATGGGACTGTTGCTCAGGAACGCCGAGAAGAGGGACAACGTGTTCCAGGCGCAGATCAAGACCGGCCAGGAGATCGGCTACGCGCTGCTGTTCATGATGTCGGCCTCGCTGGTGAACGTGCAACAGTTGATGCACGTGCCGACCCTGCTGGTCGCCGCAGCGGTGTTCGCCGTGCGCATCGGCGTCACGCGGCTGGCGTTCATTCCCGGCCTTGCGTGGAGCGGGCGCAAGAAGCACGCGATGGCCATCTCGCTGTGCTCGCTGGTGAGCTTCGGTTCGCTGGTGGTGGACAATTCGAGCGCCGGCTATCCGGGCCTGGGCGAGCTGGCCGCGCAAACGATGCAGGCTTTGCTGGGATTGAACGTGCTGCTGGCGCCGGGCCTGACCTGGTGGGGGCTGAAAATGGCGGGGGAAACCCATGAGGAGGTGGTGAATGGTTAATCCGGCAACCGCGGGCGGTGCGGCCGCAGACAAGCAGGCGTTGGCGGTGGCCGGCGCCGGCCCCGCCTTCCTGCCCGAATTCAACCGGTCCAAGCTCGGCTCGATGGGGATCGAACTCGAATTGATGGTGCTCGACCGCCTAACCTACGACCTGTTGCCGGCGGCGCCGGACATCCTGCGGCTGCTCGACATGCAGGAAAAAAAGTGGGTGGCGACGCCGGAAATCACCACCTCGATGCTGGAGGTGGCCACGTCGATCCTCGGCGGCTACGCTGAGGCCGCCGGCGAGCTCGAGGAAATACGCGCCAGCGTGCAGCGCGCCGCGTTCGCCGTGGGCGCGGCCATTTCGGGCGGCGGCGCGCACCCGTTCCAGCGCTGGAACGAACAGCGCATCTACCCCAAGGAGCGCTACTACGAGTCGGCCAAGAAATTCGGCTACCTGGCCAAGACGTTTACCGTGTTCGGCATGCACGTGCACGTCGGCGTGCCGTCGGCCGACGAGGCGATACGCGTGTGCGCCTGGCTGACGCAGCGAGCGCCGCTGTTCATCGCCCTGTCGGCCAATTCGCCCTGCTGGCAAGGGGAGGACTCGGCTTTTTGCAGCGCGCGCAGCAACGTCGTCAGCGCCTTCCCTATGAGCGGGACCATGCCGGCGCACATCCGCACCTGGGCTCAGTTCCGGGCCCATTTCGAGCGGCTGGCGGGGCATGGCATCGTCAACAGCATCAAGGATTTTTACTGGGACGTGCGGCCCAAGCCGGAATACGGCACGATCGAGCTGCGGGTACTCGACACGCCGCTGAAGCCGGCCTATGCGGCCGCGCTGGGAAGCTACGCGCGCGAGTTGTGCATCGAGGTCTACGACAGGCCGGGCCGGTGGCCCAGCGACGATTGCCAGGAGCTGTACGCGTGGAACCGCTTCAACGCCGCCAAGGAAGGCGTTGGCGCAAGCTGGATCGATCCGGAGGACGGCAGCCGGCGCCAAGTCGCCGACGTCGTGCGCGGCGATCTGGAGCGCCTGGCACGAAGGACCAACGACCCCGGTTTCGGCCAGGCGGTGCGCGTGATCGAGGCGTTGTTGGCGGACGGCGGCCAGGCCGGCTGGCTGAGGGGGCACATGGACGCGGGTTCGGGCATGAACGACATCGCCCGCGTCGCCAGCGAGCAATTCGAACACAGATGAGGCAACCCAGTTCCGAACGTGCTTGATTTTTTCGTATTGAGGTAATGCGCGGCTGTGTTCGCGTGAACTCCACGAGGTGCCGCGCCCCGCCGCGTCCTGTAAAATGCTAGTTCAGCAGGGGCCTTCATGGTCCCTTTGGTTCCCTCCTCTTCAAGGGGGGGGGATTTTTTTAGTAGAAAAATCCCCCTACCAATTGTTTTCCAAAGACGGTCGGCTTGCTGTTGTAAGCATCGCATGCGGAAACCACTCCGAACGAATGCGATGGAGTTGTTTGTAACGGCGCTTGCAGGCTCGACGATGGGTGCTGCACATGCTTATTGTCCAAGATGCAGAAAAGCTTTTATGTGCACGATTGACGATTCTGTGATCGCGAAGATAAATCGCCTCTTGGTCGGCACGCGGCGCGACACGTTTTCCAACGTCCTCAAGACACACAATGCCGTTCAGGTCGTGCATCGATCGCATCTATCCTTGTTGGGCGATTCTCGAGTACCTCGCAGCTGGCTTCCCCGATCCGTGGGGATGGCTGCGAGCGCAGCCTTGTTCCGGTCCACCCAAGCGTATTCCGCCGCGCCGACCTGCAATCCACCACCTCTTACCAAGATCGTCGACAACTGACCGAGTGCCAAGGGCGAGACGGCGTTTTCTCATTGACTTTCAAGTTGTATCCACAACAGCTGTGCAGTGCGGTCATATCAGCCGATTGGCTCAATTCGATACCAACGAGAACAGCCTAGGTGCGCAGTGGAAGCGTGATCTTCGGCTCGATCGCCTTCAACCTTGCGTGCGCCTGAAGAATGGCGTCGTAAAGATTCGCGTGTTTGGGCGCTTCCACGGTGACCACCAAGGCGTAGCGGATCAATTCGCTGTCCTTGCCGCCATTCGCGCCGCCTTCGCGCGCGTTGTAGTGCACGTCGAAGGTCGGTTCCTTCAGGCTCGACCCGTAGAAGGAATCTTTTGAATGCAGCACGGTCTCCCATTTGCCCAGATCGGAGCGCTGTTCCTGCTCAGTGCGGAACTGAGTCGCGGTGAAGAACGAACGCGGTTTGACTTGGGCGCCGGACTTTTTATCCGCGTGGGGCCGGAAGGTGATGGTCAGGCCCGCTTTGGTGTAGGCGGCCGCATCTTCGACGTCGACCGGGCTGGCGTAGCAGAACGTCGCACTCACCTTGACCTTGCCTTCGAGCTCGTCGAGCGGCAGTGGAATGGGGGCGCGTAGATATTTCCCCGGGCGTAGCAGGCCTGGTAAATGATCCGGGCCACTCCATCGCCGCACGTGATGATGTGCGCCACATCGTCTGGAATGCGGCCCCAACCGATTTCCTCGACGCTCGCCAACCCCGTCTGCTCGCAGGCATGCACCATCAGTGCCTTGATAGTCAGGGGATGGACGTCCTCCCCGAGAATGGCGCGCACGCCCACCCCGGTGCGCAGTCCGAAGGGCGAAGCGAAACTCGTACCCATGGTGGCGCCCAATTCAGCCTTCATGCCGGGCCGCACCACGTGGAAATACTCCTTGGGCGAGCCGCCGAAGGCCACCGCGTCGGGTTTGCGCCGGCCGGGACTGCGGCCTGGACCGACCGCGCTGTACGCGGCGCGGGCCCATGTCTCGCCGGAGAAGTTCGCTGCGCCGATCGAAAGCGCGTTCACGCTGTCGGACGGCACCTGGATTCGATTGAGCTGCAGCGCCTCGTCACGTTCGCCGTTGTTACCGACCGCGACCGTCAAGAGCGTGTCGCCGTCACTGAGAAGCGTGTCCAGCACCGCCGTCCAGGCATGCACGTCCGAATCCTCGTATGGCAAGTCCGGGCCAAGACTGAGGTTCATGAACTGGTACTGACGCGACAGCAGGATCTCTTCCACGTGGGCCAGCGTGCGATAAAGTTCGTAGGCCCTCGTGATTAGAGTGGGCGTCGAGCACGCGGTAGTGATCCACATAGGAGTATGGACGGGGCGCTTCGGTGCCAGGCTCGATCGGACCGAACAGGAACGCCGAGGTGACGCCCAGCCCATGTTCGAGATAATCGGGGACATCCGCCGCCGCCGCATCAGACTTCTCGTAGCGTCCGATGTAGCGCTGCAGGATATGTTGGTCGGGTAGGCCTCCGTCGAGGATCGCCACCGACGGCTCGTCGGACAAAGACTGAGCGGTAGGCATTCTGAAACTGACCGCGATGGGGCTTGAGCGCGCCAGCGGACGGGCGCTGCGCACTGCTGGCATTGGTCGCACCACGCGCAACAGCGTGAACATGGCCAGCGCATCTAGCCCAGACGGATCGCCTTCCACCGCGAGGAACAACATGCCGCCGACTGGGAATTCGTATTTTGTGTTGACAACGAACCCGCAGGCCTTGGCGTAGCCTGTAAACGCCCGCCGCACCACGTCGAGTGACTGATCCGGAAGGCGGTGTAAGCCGACTTCGAAGACCCGGCCGCCGCTCGCCGGATTCGGGCGCACGCGGTCCAGGGCCGTCATGGCGCTGACGTTTTCGACTTCGCGGAACTGCATGGCCGCCGTCGTTCCATCCTGCAACTGCATCGCATAGTCGGGCAGGCGCGCCAGCGCCGCGCGGGGCCCCGCCACGAAGAGTTCTGTGGTTTCGCAGATGTCGGGTGCCGTGATCCGATGGTCGGTCCGCGGACTGAGCTTTACGGTCCGGCTGCCGAGCGAGACCAGTCCCGCCTCGCGCAGGAACGCTCGTGGGAAGAAGGACTTGGCGATGTATGCCGGATGTAGATCGAGCTTGAGCACGGCGAGGTCCAGCGGGCAGGCCTCGGGCGGAAGCGATTTCACGTCCTGCACGGCTTTGATTAATTGGGGCACGACGGCCGCCTGTGCTTCGATCAGCGAGTACGGGTGAACCTTATTGTTTCTCATCGGCGGGGGCGGGATATCGTACGTCAGCAATTCCCCCTTGCCGATGATGAAGCGGTTTGCCATGGTTTATGTTCCCTTTTTGGGGCCGCGCCCCCTGATTGGCGAATGACCTGCGTATTTGCGGAGTGTGTCGCGCGCCACACCCGTCATTTCCGATATCTGGTTGTGCGACAGCGATCCGCTTCGTGCCAATTCGATCGCCAGGTCGCGCCGCGCGACTTTGTCCAAGTGTGATGCGTTGCGTGTAGCCAGTTCGATGACCAAGTGAGCCGGATCCGTCTGTTGCAAGACGACGCTGCGTCGCAGCGAAGTGACGGTGCGCTCGACATCGGAAAGCGACGTTTTCTGGAGCGAGGAGACGAGCATGGGTATCCAAGGGGCGAATACATCCAGACTTGGGCCGAGATAACGGCGCACAGCCGCCTCCACTCCTTGGGTGTCTGCCAAACCGAAAGTTAGAATGGCGTCGAAGCGCCGCCACAGGGCCGGATCGATGAGTTCGGGGTGATTCGTGGCCGCCAGCAGTAAGCCCGTGTCCGGCCAAGCATCAACTTCTTGCAAGATAGCGGTAACGAGGCGTTTCAATTCACCCACGTCGGACTCGTCGCTGCGCCGCTTCGCGATCGCATCGACCTCATCTAGCAGCAGGACCGCCTCGTTTTCCTTGGCGTGCTCGAACACCATCCGAAGGTTGTTGCCGGTCTTGCCCAAGAGGCTGCTCATGACCGTTGTCAAATCCAGCACCCACAACGGCTTGCCGATTTGCGCAGCAAGCCAACGCGCCGACAGCGTCTTGCCCACCCCGGGGGGGCCGACGAAGACAGCGGAGCGTGTTGGACGGATGCCGTGCGCGGCGAGTCGATCACGTTCCTTACGCTCCTGCGTGATAGTGCTTAACTGTCCTAGCAGGCTTTGCGACAGGATGGGGCATTCGATGCCTTTCAGGTCATCGAACACACGGATCAGTGACATCTTCGAGTCTGCATCGGCCGGCATCGGGCTCTGAGTCGGGTCGAAGCCGCCGTGACGGCGCATGATCGACGGACCTAACGACCGAGTTTGCGTGGCCTTGAGCGTTTGATCGAGCCGCGAAGCGAACTCGGGATGATATGTTCTGTGCTTGCGGACCAGCTTGGCCAGATACAGTCGTACGTCCTCGACGGCCCCAGTGGCCGCCAATCTAGCTAAATTGGCGAAATCATCCTCAAGATCAATGTTTACGTCAGTTGTTTCCACTTTGCCCCTCAAATTTCCCGTGCTTGCGTATGATTAATTGACGAAGTATATGGCGAATATAAATATGTCGCCACTATTTTTCTCTTGGCAAGTTGCCGTAATGTGTCAAAACAGGGTTCCTTGAGTTCGCATAGGCCGCACCCTTGGCAAATTGCCATTGAGCCACTCTTCGTCGTTACGCAACAACCACCTAAACGATGCTGGGGCGGCACGGGAGAAGCAGCTGCGTGTTGCCAATGTATGGGCTTCCAGAAAGGCCACGCATGCTTTGCGGTGCTGATGGGTTACTTCGTCCTGTCGCACGTTTATAGTGGAGAGGGTGAGGCAATCCATCGTCGCCTGCCACAGGCACTGCTGGTGAAATGCCTGCCAGGTGCCGAACAACCAGTCGATCAGGAGCAGGTTGTGCGCAGCTGAACGCGCCGGCCCCGGATGGGACAAACCGCGTTGCAAGATATCGATTCCCTTCGGCGAGAGTGCGAGGCTGAAGTCCGGATGTTGGCTTAGGAAGTGGTAGCGATGGGCGAATTCACTGGCGAACTGAACTCGCCGAAGCAGGCCTGACGTCGTCAACAGGCCACGGTCGCCGAGCGCATTGAACAAGGTGGCGCGCACCGTGCGCGCGTCGACAGGCTGTCGCCCATCCTCCAGCACGTCGATACCGAGCGCTGTCAAGCGCGCCAGGAGATGGTGATGGGTCACCCAATCGATCTCGGGGAGCACGGTGGTGGCCGAAGTTTGCTCTGGCAACAGAAAGCGGTTGTGGCGTTCGAGTGGAGACGACATGCACGTCGCCAGCGGCGTGTCGTGGATCGTGCACAGGAATCCAGTTGGCAAATGGTGTGCACGCCGCCAGAACGCTGTAGCGTGGTGAGCTAGGTCATTTTCGACGCACCGCCGGCAGATTCGCCACCTACCGGCCGAACCGTTCGACAGCGTCGCCAAGCCATATCCGGCCGTGGCGACGGGCGCGTTGGAGGAGCCGGCATGCCATGGACGGCTGTCGAGCCGTTCGAAAAATCCCGCCAGGGTCAAGTTACTGAGAACGCGGGCCGGATTGCCAAAGCATTCATGCGTGATGCCACAAAAGTGAGCCAGGTTGACCGGGAATTCCGACACCCGCATGTTGCGCGAGGGGCCAAACATGCTCCTGCAGGCGTCGCGGTCGTTTCTGGCCGCGTTTGCCAGCCGTATCCTTGCCGCGACGCTGTAGAGGGTTTCATCGGGCCGTGCAATCGGCAAGGAATGGATCTGCATGGGATGCGACTCTTGGTTGACGAGGGCGCTGCAGACGTCAGGCGCCTGGCTGCGTATCCCCCGTGTGACCGCCGATCGGACCCCGGCGGGTAGTGCGCAGCAGATATGCCCGGCCTGTCTTGTAGAACTCCCGCTCCGGGCAAGGGCCTTGCCAATCCTTGCTGATACCACGCTCCTTCAAAATCGACTTGATGACTTGGATGGAGCCTCCTCCGCACGGTACGAAGTCGGAAAAATAGGCCATCACTACCCTGGCTTTGTTGACCTCTAGCCTGGATAGAGTGATGATTTTGTGTTCTGGCGTTTCCGGATCGTGAAGGCACTGCAATGTCCATAGCAAACGCCGTGCGTAGAAATGCCAGATGCTCTCCTCATGGGCTTTACTTGCGGCTACGCTCAGGGGAAATGCCGGCTCTTGCGGCCAACCGCTGCCTTTAGGCTGGAATATCGATGCAGTGAGCAATTTGTTCCTGGTAATGCGGATAGGTTTAGCATTCTCCCCATATAGCGCGGCCGAGCTCGCTTTGATGGATTCCGACCATTGGATATCTCGGAGGCGATTCCGTTCCCTCGTTTTCAGTGCCCTGGCTGCATTCCTTCTTTTGTTCGCTGCGGCAATCTTCAGGCGACGTTCGATCACGTCGCCGGCGTTGGGCAGTAGTTTGACAACCCGCTTCATGGCGGTGTAGTGGTGGCGCCACAATTGTGCAATGTCATAGTCATCTCGCTGCGCCAAATTGACCAATTCGTTGAGCAACTCTTCCTCTGGCTGTTTTTCCACTGCGGACTCGGCATTATCTTCGAACAACGTCGGGGCGCCGCCAAAGATATGCGGCAGGTCGCCGAGTTCGGGTTTAGTGTGGAGGATGGCGTCGGCGTGGCCGAGAAAGAGTGCGGCATCGCGAAAAAGAAAATAGGCGGCCATCAGGTGCCGGGTCAGCGGCGCCTCCACCGAGGAGTGGGCGCACAGGATGTTGAGCCAGTGTTCCGTTTTCCCAGACCTGTACGCGGGATCGATCATCGAGAACAGTTCCTTCCCGAAATGGGCTTCGATTTTTCCAAACAACATCCTGTGGTTGACGCGGTCGTCTCCCCACCGGCAACCCATTTCAATTGCGCGCGCTTTATAAATATTGATCAACTGCTCGATACTCAATCGCCTCGGCTCAGCAGCCAGTAGCGCTTGCGCAAAGCGGGAAAATTCTACCTCCACGCCGGATGCCGGTTGCTGGTCGGCGTGCGCGTGATCGGTTATCGCGTAACCGCACTCGCACCCGGTCCAAGCGGATAGAATTAGTTGATCTGGTTGCGCAAACGGACACCCGCATTTCGGGCAGCGATCAAGAAGTCGCGTGGCATGTTTCCAGCAGGCGGTCACACCGGGGATCTGGTGAGCGCGATGGATATACGGCCAGCCGTGCTCGTGCTCGTCATCGATCAGGCATTGAGCGCATAGGTAGGTGAGCCGGCTGTCACCATTGATGCGCCGGGACAGCTTGATCAGGGGGTGCCCGGGGTCCGGTCCGCGTGCCTGACCGCCGACTTGGGGCCGAAGAACTGTTGAAACAGCGGCAAAAGCGTGCTGTCGTGTTGTAACTCCAGCAGATTGGCTTGGGGTGAACCGGGCAGTTTTTCGGCCAGCTTGGCGAGATGCGGCTGTACCAGTCCCGTCAAACTGAAAGGGGACTTTCCGAACAGGTGTTTGTACATCGCGTACATGGTTGGACACCCCCGGCGGATATGGTATCGGATTACGCGTGAGCCAATGGTCTCGTCAGGAAAACCGGCAGGAAAAAAGGGAAGGAAGCTCGCTGGCGGCGTGTATGGCTTGACGGACATTCTCACACTCCTGATGGGGATGGATTGGTCAGTGGATTGTCATGGACCTGCAATTGCTCGAGGCCGCTGATCAGGTGCTGCTGCAAGCCCTGATTGCGCATGTCCTCCGGGTCGAGGTTGGCTCGTGCGACGGCGTTCTCGGCCTTTTGATTGGCTTTGCGGGTGCGGTTTCGCTGCGCGGTTTCCTTCGCTTGCTGTGACGCCGGTTTGCGCGGCTTGGCCGGCACAGCAGGAGGCGGCGCCGGCACCGATGCCGGCGTGTCCGGAGCGGACGGATGCAATCCCCAGCGTACCGCGTACCGTTGCCATGGGATATCGTCGAACTGTTGAAGAATGATGGGATTCTTGTCGCGAAAACCGGCGATCAGACCCCGCTCCTTGGCGCTGAAGTCCGGACCGTTGAACGCCTGCGCCATATGGTCCTCGGTAACAAAGGCGCATCCTTCGTCCAAGGCCAGACGCTGGGAACTAGCCCGGATACGTGCGGCATAGTCGCGGATGCCGCCACAATACTTGAACAGAATCGCGCCATCGTCATCGCGGATCGGGGAGGGTTCCGGCATCACATTGTAGCGCCACAGTGCAGGGGCAAGCACGTCGGTGAAGTCGGTCTCGTACGATTCCAAGGGATGCATTTCAATGTTGCCGCCCGATCCGACGCGCCGCATGTCTTGCGAAAATGTGTCAAGCGCATCCATACCCAGCGGATTGCCCATCAAAACCAATGGAATGCCGAAGTTGAGAAGCCGCAGGAAGAATGTCGCCGCCAGGCCGCCGCGCACGCCGCCAGCGAAATTGCGCCCCTGCAGCTCATCAATGACCAGTACCCCGACACCGTGGTTGATCAGGATGATGCCGACATGGACGGCTTGCTTTTCGTTGCTCAGACCGGTGATGCCGCGGTCGCGCGCATAGCTGGTACCGATGGCGACATCGAGCGCGGTCAGGATCTGCAGCAGCAGGCCGCCAAGCGAGCCGTCATGGCTCATGGCCACGTAGAGCCATGATGCCTGGACCATGTGGGTCCAATCGGCGCTTTTGGATTTTCCGTGAACGATGCGGGGTGGAATAAGCGACAACGCGCGCAAAATCTCGTAGCTTTTGCCAAGTCCGGTGACGCCGCTCGCGCGCATGCCTTTCGCGTAGCTTGGCAACCAGGGCAAGTTGTTTATTTCTTTGCCTGCGCAGCGGGCAAGCCCCATGGTGTGCTGCCGCGATGACACCGACGTTGGATTGCGGGCCGTGTAGCCGCGCCGGATCATGCGATACAGGCGACTTGTCGTATCGAGTGCCGTGAGCGTCGGCTCGAACATTTGATCTTGAAGACGATCGAGTAGGTCATGGCGTGTTTGCATGTCGATGTGTTTCACGTCCACTCCCGTCAACGGCCAATTCGCCAAACGCGGCTCAAGGCCGTCGGTGGATAAATATGCTTCAAGCGGCTCCAGAAAAGGATTGTCGGTCGGCGGCGGTATGAGGGTTTCAGCGGATGCGTGCATCAGAACTTCCTTTCACGGTTGAATAGGGCGAGGCGACTCTTTCGGATCTCTGTCAGGCGCGACGACTCCGATGGGGGCGGGTTGGTCGGGGCAGGCGCCGCGACGGCAGCCGGCGGTGCGGTAGCAGGCTGTTGCAATGGGGGCGGGAAAGATGCGCCGTGATCCGCCGCGCGCCGGGCCGCGTCGTCAAGCTGGTCGCGTTTTTCCTGGGCCTGCGCCGCACGTACGTTCGCCACCTTGGAGCTTGGCGCCTTCTTGCTGCCCAGATGCGCCCGCGCCAGCCTTTGCTGTTCTGCTGCCTCGCCCTCGGCCCCTTGCCTGAACGCTTGCTGGTCCACGCCATCCTGGTCGCGCTGGGAGGTGCTGGCCAGACCGTCGCGAAGACCTGCGTCATTGAGCCCGCAGAGGTCCGCCATGCCCCCTTCGAGGATCAGGATGGCGTCATCCTTGATGTTGGGAATGAGGTGCATCCCCTGTTTGTCCATCAGAATAATTTGCGAAAGGTCATCAGGATCGGCCCGTACCTCGACGTGGATGTTGCCACTAGCGATGGCATCGCGAATTAGGCCGGAGTGGCCCAGGTATTCATGGTTGAAGCGCGCGCCGTGAAGCAACTCAACAGCATTGCCGGTGTTCGGGCGATGGAGGATCAAACCACCACGTTGGATGGTGGCGGTAAATCGGGGCAACAGATGCGCGCGCAAGTAGGTCGGGTCGGCGGGTTTTCCAGCGACGTAGCCATTCAGTCTTGCCCATCGATAGATGCCGATCCTGGTGCGTGGTGCGGCTTTCCCTTGCGCGGCAAACTCACGTCGCATTTCGGTTGGCACCATGTGTAGGGCAAGCTCCTGCTTGGTGTTTGCCCAATGTATCCATAGCAACAACAGACGTGTGTAGGTAAACCGGGAAATCAGCGCTTTGCTGATCGCCGGCCGCTCGCCGCGCTTCGCCTTGCGGCCTTTGGTACTTCCGGTGATGTGGTGGTCGAAGCCGCGATGCCGTTCGTGGTGTCCGGACTCGGACGGGCTGTTCCGATCCGCTCTGCCGCTGGCGATAAACTCGATGCGCGAGGTCAGTTGATCGACGATGGTATTCATTCCATCTTTGCTGCGCAACTCGCCATTGTCAGAGAGGTACTTGGAAAAGAACATTGACGGGAAATCATCCGGCGGCAAATCGAGGCCGTAGCGGGCGAGTATCGAGGCCTTGTCGGTGGCCGCTCTCAGGATTGCCATCTTGGCGTCGTCGGTGCCCAGTCCCGCTATGCCGATATGCCAGCCAAGGTACAGCCCGAGCCAGGCATCGCGCACGAATAGACCTCGGCCGACACCAATTGGTTGCAGGGGATTACCGCAGGCCACGAAGTTGACGTCGACGGGGGAGGCATCCAAGGAACCGACCTGTCCGATCGCGACGATGGCATCGCGTGCGGTACCGACGAGTGGACGCCAATCGCGCGCCCACTCACCTTCGCCCATCAACCGTCGCGCGGCAGCAGTAGCATCGGGGGCGCGCGGGCCATGATAGGTAAAGTTAATGTAGGTGGGGCGCAGGTGCGCATCGAGCAGGAGCGGCGTTACGTAGCCGTGTTTGTATTCATAGCCAGTACTGTAATACGCAGCACTCATGGAGAGGAATGCTTGCTCTATGGTGGTGCCTGGCCGTACGAACGCCAAGTAGGCGTCTTGAATGTTCAGCACATCCGCGTCAGTCAAAATGAGGCCGGCTCTCTCGGTATCGCCCGCTTTTACAAGAGCGTTTTTGCGGCCAAGCTTGACTTGGTTCTTTCCGCGCCGGGGGATACCCGGGGCACCGGATCGGCCGACATTGTTCGGTATTAGTGAATTTTTGATGCCGCCAAAAGCGTAGTAACGATGCAGTGCATCAAATATTTGGCCAGCGCTGACGTTCGCCATCCGGGCACGTTCGCGCACCAGGGCGTGCAGGCACGTGAGGTCGGGCGGGCGTGTTCTCGTGCCAGCGCCCTCCGGAATAAGCGGTTCGATCAATCGCCATTTGCGGTCACGCCGCACTTCGAGGGGGGATCGGCCACGGTCTTCGGGAGCGGTGTCGGGGGCGTTGACGGGAGGCCACTGCCGGCGCAAATCCTCATCCCCCAGGTACCAGTGGCTCGGCAGTACCAGTTCGCTTCGTTTGACCTCATTCGTTTCAAGCCAAAACTGGAGTTGCGATAGTTTTTTCAAGAAGAAGCCTTTGGCATAGTAGCTTTTTTGCTTTTTTCCAGCCATTTCCCGGGCTGCCACTGGAATGGGTATCAAAGTTACTTGGTCCAGATGGGGAACGATTTCCAATACGCGGTGCAAGCCCGGCAGCGGTGAGTTGGCCGACGTGCCGGCAATCACCAGGCCCGGTTCGATGGATGCTTTCGTCATGACCACGTCTCCCCGAAAAAGCGCCGGCGCAAGTTGTCGCGCAGGGCCCGTCCGCCTGCAAGTATCGGATACGAAGTTAGAATTCGCCTCGACGGGTCGATATCGACGCTCTGCGTCCACGCGCAGTGCCGGAACAATAGCCATGCTTCGTCTGTCGTTAGGCGGAGCGCCTGTGACGCATGGATCACCGTTTCGTTTATTGGTTGATCCAGGTATGCGTTGAGGTGTTGCGTGAATTCGGCCGCGTAGACAATGAGGTGGGGAGCGCAATGCAGCGTCGAGGCGTCAAGCCAGGCTTCTAAATGTCCGGCGGTGAGTTTCGGGACTAGGGCCGAACTTGAGACGAAATAGGTGCCGCAAACGCCGGCGATATAGCGCCTTTCCAGCTCCAGTCGCTCAAGAGTACGCCATTTGACTTCCTCATCGGGTTCAGCTATCGGTTTGGAGGAGAACCCAGCAAGTGCATAACCGCTCTTGAGCGGCACCGTGGCAAGCAAATCAAGGCTGGCAACATAGGGGACACCGGTGCCGATCTCGTAGCCATGGTCGATACCGGCTTCGCGTGCAATATCGAGCAACCCCCGCGACCAGGGTCTTGTGATTGCCGCAGCTCCTGGTGTTCCGTCGAGGGGATGAGGATGGGCCATAGGCCATAACGGAAACTGTTCGCGCAGGTCGAGGACGCCCAGCCATAGCAGCATCAATGCGGTATGGTATTCGCCACGTGAAAAATAGTATGCTCCTCGGCCCAGCGGCGGCATCGATGAGGCCACCTGATTCGAGTAAGGGGAAGGATTTTTGCGCCGCAGGATCAACCAAGGCAGGTAGCGGCTGCCATGACCAATACCGTGGCCGAGCTGTATGCGTTCACACAATTTCTTGTGCGTCATCCCCTTTTGGAGGCGGGTTTTTGGGATCGGTTCGACGGAGAGCGCAGTAAGCTCTGACGGATCGTCGGAGTCCCCCCGAATGGCCAACTGTTGCGTAGTTTCCGACATGGATCACTCCATCTCCAGAATATGGTTTTCCACGCGCAGCGAGGCGTAACAGCGCTCACTTTGCTCTGTGAAGGGAAAAGCTCAAATTTTGGAGGTGAATAGTGCGCAAACTGGATATCGGACGATTCACGTATGATCCGTTGCGGCCACCTACTTCATACCTTGGCGCAGATTGGGCGGTCTTGCGCGGGGAGCGGTGCGCAATCGCCTCATCCTGATGTGATGCAAACCATTGGCCCGACACCACCCTACCTCTAACTATTAGACCGCTTCAGTCGTGTCTGATTCGCTCTTGCGCTTGATGACGCGCAAAGGTTTGAAAGGGGGGCAAGCCAGCATCGCCGGCATGCGTAATGCCATTTGTATCAGTTCCACCTGGGCCGGGTGCAATGCACCGATCTGGCGACGTAGTTCATTGAACATTTTGTACGTCTCATCCGACACCTCATTGGGTAGGATGATTTTGCGCTGAGACTCGTCAAGCGCATTCAGCAACCGTTTCTGCCAATGTTCGTCAAGCTCTAGGCGTTGCACCAGCCGCTCGACAAAATCAACGGACGGTGGCCCCTTGGTCCCCAGCTCGATGGCTGAGATGTAACTCTGTTCGTAGCCTAGCTGGGATGCGAATTCGGCCTGCCGCAACTCGCAAAATATGCGCAATTCCCGGAACACTGTTGAGAATGGGCTCATATACCAACTTTAGGCGTAAAAAGAACTAACAATGGAACTAGTATGGACATATTTTTTCCTTTGTCAACAAAAAAGGGCGCGCAAGGCATAAATTTCAGTGCGTCATTGTCTTGAGCGCGCACGCATGGTCTGGTCATTCAAGATTCTATTAATACGGCCTGCCAGCCCATTCAAGTTTTTATTGTTCCATTCAAGTTTCTATTAGGACGTAACAAGGCCATCGCGCTTGACGCTAGGCACGCGGGCGACTATATTAATGACTTAAGAGTAAGTTAAATGAGCGACCCGATGTCAGCCCCGATAGAAACCAAACCACGCTGGGAGCGGCGCAAGGATGCGCGGCCGCAGGAATTGCTCGCCGCCGCGCTGGAGCAGTTCGTCGAGCGCGGCTACGCCGCCACCCGGCTGGAGGACGTGGCGCGCCGCGCCGGCGTCTCCAAGGGCACGCTGTACCTGTATTTCGAGAACAAGGAAGAATTGTTCAAGGCCGTCGTGCGCGACAACATCGTCAGCCCGATCGGCGCCGCCGAGCAGGCCGTGGCCGACTACCAGGGCCACAGCGCCGAGCTGCTGCGCCTGATCATGATGACCTGGTGGGAGCAGATCGGCGCCACCCGGCTGGCCGGCATCACCAAGCTGATGATGGCCGAGGCCAACAACTTCCCCGACCTGGCCCAGTTCTACAACGACGAGGTGGTGGCGCGCGGCAACGGCCTGATCGCCAAGGTGTTGAGCCGCGGCATAGAGCGCGGCGAGTTCCTGCCGCACGACCCGCTGTCGATCACCCCCATCCTGGTCGCGCCGGTGATCATGCTGATGATGTGGTCGCACGGCTTCCTGCCCTGCGACATGACGCATATCGAGCCGGAACCCTATATGCGCGACTTCATCGCGCTGGCGCTGCGCGGCCTGCAGCCGCCCGCCGGCGCCGCGCCGTGAGCGCCGGGCCGGCGCCCCGGCGCGCCCCGGGTTGCCGATTTGGTACGTTCAACCCCTCCAAACTGCAGACTGTCGCAATTTCCCGCGATCCCGCCTGTTTGTCGTTAACATGTGCTTCCTGACCAGTTCAACGATAAAATGACGGATTATTCCTTACCGCCGAGTCATAAGATGAATATCGAACAAGCCCGCTTCAACATGATCGAACAGCAAATCCGCCCTTGGGACGTCCTGGACCCGGACGTGTTGGAGCTGCTGCTGGTGGTGAAGCGTGAGAATTACGTGCCGGCCGCCTACAAGAACCTGGCCTTCGTCGACAGCGAAATCCCGCTGCCGGGCGGCGAGGCCATGTTCACGCCGAAGCTGGAGGCGCGCCTGCTGCAGGACATCAATCTGAAGAAGCACGAGAACGTGCTGGAAATCGGCGCCGGCTCGGGCTACATGGCCGCGCTGCTAGCGCACAAGGGCCGCCACGTCACCTCGGTGGAGATTTCTCCCGAGCTGAAGGCGCTGGCGGAAAAGAATTTGGCCGACAACGGCGTCAGCAACGTCACCGTCGAGCTGGGCAACGGCGCCCAGGGCTGGAGCAAGGGCGCGCCCTACGACGTGATCGTCATCTCCGGCGGCCTGCCGGTGCTGCCGGACGCCTTCCTGCAACAGCTGAAGGTCGGCGGCCGCCTGGTCGCCATCGTCGGCGCGTCGCCGGCCATGAAGGCCCAACTGGTGACCCGCGTCAGCGAGTCGGCCTACGACAGCAAGACCCTGTTCGAAACCGAAGTCAAACTGCTCAAGGACGCCACCACGCCCTCGCAGTTCAGCTTCTAAGGCGGCACGCGCGCGCATGGAGCACATCACCGCCCCCGCGCTGGCCGAATGGCTGGCCGACGACAGCCGCCCCGGCCCCTTCCTGCTCGACGTGCGGGAAAACTGGGAGTTCGAGACCTGCCAGATCGCCGGCTCGACGCTGATGCCGATGCAGACCGTTCCGGCCCGCATCGACGATCTCGACGAGGATGCCAGCATCGTCTGCATCTGCCACCACGGTGCGCGCAGCCTGCAGGTGGCCGCCTTCCTCGAGCGCCACGCCTTCGCCAAGGTCTACAACCTGACCGGCGGCATCCACGCCTGGGCGCTGCAGGTCGACGGCGCGATGCCGAAGTATTGAGGCCATAGCAACGATGCGGCCGGCGGCGCCCTGGCGGCGCCGCCGCGACAACCCGGCGGCGCCGCGCGCGGCCGGCGACGGACCCCTGTTTTTTGATTTGTTCAACTTTTTTTGACGACTCCAACGGAGAATGCAATGCAGAGACCCCTTATCGCCGTGCTGATCACCAGCGCCTTGTTGACGCTCAACGCACAGGCGGCCGACCTGCTCCAGGTGTACCAGCAAGCGCTCGCCAACGACGCCACGTACGCCAGCGCGCGCGCCGCGCAGGCCGCCGGCCGGGAGCGGATCACGCAGGGCCGCTCAGGCCTGCTGCCGTCGGTGATCGCCAGCGGGGGCAACTCGCGCAACACGGGCGACTTCACGCCGTCCAACGTCGGCCAGCTGAGCACGGTGCCGGGCGCCGGCCTGGGCTTCGTCACCGCCAGCGACCGCGACAACCACGTCAACCAATACTCCGTCTCGCTGGCCCAGCCGCTGTTCAACTGGAACAGCTGGCAGCAGTACCAGCAGAGCAAGCTGTCGCAGGCCGCCAGCGAGGCCGCCTTCGCCCAGTCGCAGCAGGGCCTGATCACCCGCGTGGCGCAGGCCTACTTCGACGTGCTGACGGCGCAGGACAACCTGGGCTCGACCCGGGCGCAAAAGGTCGCCACGACGGAGCAGCTGGCCTCGGCCAAGCGCAACTTCGAGGTCGGCACGCAGACCATCACCGACAGCCATGAAGCCCAGGCCGCCTACGACTTGGTGGTGGCGCAGGAGTTCGCCGCCATCAACGACCTGGACAACAAGCGCGCCGCGCTGCAGCTCATCATCGGCCAGGCGCCGGCCGCCTTGTCGCCGCTGCGCACCGGCGTGACTATCGCGCCGCCGCAACCGGCCGCCGTGGAGCCGTGGGTCAGCTCGGCCGAGGGGCAGAACTTCGCCGTGGTCGGCGCCGAGCTGTCGCTGGAGATCGCCAAGCGCGAGATCGAGCGCAGCCGCTCCGGCCACTACCCGACCGCCAGCCTGGTGGCCAGCACCACGCACAACAACCAGACCGCCAGCGGCACGTTGAAACAGAACTCGATCGGCGTCAACTGGTCCATTCCCCTGTTCAGCGGCTTCGCCGTGACCAGCAAGGTGCGCGAGAGCATCGCGCTGGAGGACAAGGCCCGCAACGACCTGGAAGCCACCCGCCGCGCCGCCTCGCAGAGCGCGCGCCAGGCCTTCCTCGGCATGAACAGCGGCCTGGCCCAGGTCAAGGCGCTGGAGGCGGCCGAGCTGTCGAGCAAGTCCTCGCTGGAGTCGAACAAGCTGGGCTACCAGGTCGGCGTGCGCATCAACATCGACGTGCTGAACGCGCAGAAGTTGCTGTACTCGACCCAGAAGGACCTGTCGAAGGCCCGCTACGACACCATCATGAACGGCCTGCGCCTGAAGGCGGCGGCCGGCACCCTGAAGGAAGACGATCTGGCGCCGATCAACGCCCTGCTGGCGCGCTAAGCCGGCGGCAGTCTCCGCGCAGCAAACAACGCCGGCCAGTCGCCGGCGTTTTTTTGCGTCCGATTACCCGTGAATATCGGCTTGGCGCGCGAGAACCATGCCGGCCCGGCGTGCCAACCGGGCATAAAAAAGCGGCTCCGTGGAGCCGCCCTTGGCGTTTGCCGCTGCGCGCCGCCTACAGACCGGCGCCGGCGCCGTCGAAGCTGCGTTCGATCAGCTCGATCTTGTAGCCGTCCGGGTCGGTGACGAAGGCGATCACCGTCTGGCCGCCCTTGACCGGACCCGGCTCGCGGGTGATGTTGCCGCCGTTGGCGCGCACCGCCTCGCAGGTGGCGTAGATGTCCTCGCTGGAGACGGCCAGGTGGCCGTAGGCGTTGCCCATGTCGTAGCTGTGCTGGCCGTAGTTGTAGGTCAGCTCCAGCTCGGCGTGCTCCGGGTTGGCGCCGTAGCCGAGGAAGGCCAGGGTGTACTGGTATTCCGGGTTGTCGCTGGTGCGCAGCAGGGTCATGCCCAGCACCTTGGTGTAGAAGTCGATCGAGCGTGGCAGGTCGCCGACCCGCAGCATGGTGTGCAGAATGCGCATGGGAATCCTTGTTGGTGTTGGAGATAAAACAGGATTCTAAGCGCTTTGCCGATTCCGTGCCGGGGCCGGCCTGCCGGCGGCCTAGTTGTCCAGCCGCGCGTCGAGCGTGATGTGGGTGTTGAGCAGCTTCGACACCGGACAGCCCAGCTTGGCCTTCAACGCCGCCGCCTCGAAGGCCTTCTGGTCGGCGCCGGGGATGTTGGCCACCAGGTTCAGGTGCACCTCGGTGATCGAAAAGCCGTCGTCGACCTTGTCCAGCGTGACGGTGGCGGTGGTCATCAGGCTTTTCGCCGTGATGCCCGCCTCGCCCAGTTGGGCCGCCAGGGCCATGGTGAAGCAGCCGGCGTGGGCGGCGCCGATCAGTTCCTCCGGATTGGTGCCGGCGCCCAGCTCGAAGCGGGTGTGGAAGCCGTATTGCGCGTTGTCGAGCACGCCGCTCTCGGTGGAGATTTTGCCGTTGCCGTCTTTCAGGCCGCCGCTCCAAACTGCTGTTCCAGTACGTTTCATGATGATCTCCCGTGTGGGTTGCGATGGGCCATCATGCGCCGCCCACTGTCGGGCTTCTGTACGTTCGCGCACGCAGCGCGGCGCATGGGCTTGATTACGCCGGCCTCAGCGTCCGTCCGGCGCCGCCGGCGCCGCCACCGGCGCCACCCGCCAGACGACGTTGCCGACGTCGTCGGCCACCAGCAGGGCGCCGTCGCCAGCGACCGCCACGCCGACCGGCCGGCCGTGCGCCTTGCCGTCGCGGTCGAGGAAGCCGACCAGGAAGTCGCGCGGCGGCCCGGCCGGCTTGCCGTCCTTGAACGGCACGTAGACCACCTTGTAGCCGCTGTGCGGGCGCCGGTTCCACGAGCCGTGCTGGCCGACGAAGGCGCCGCCCCGGTAGCTGGGCGGGAACAAGTCGGCCTGGTAGAAGGCCAGGCCGAGCGAGGCGGTGTGCGCGCCCAGCGCGTAGTCGGGCGCGACGGCGCTGGCCACCAGCGCCGGATTGGCCGGCCTGGCGCGGCGGTCGACATGCTGGCCGAAATAGCTGTAGGGCCAGCCGTAGAAGGCGCCGTCGCGCAGCGCCGTCATGTAGTCGGGCACCAGGTCGTCGCCCAGCTCGTCGCGCTCGTTGACCGCCACCCACATCGCCTTGCCGACCGGCTCCCAGGCCAGGCCGACCGGGTTGCGCAGGCCGCTGGCGTAGGGCCGCGCCTTGGCGCCGGCCAGCTCCAGCCGCCAGACGGCGGCGCGGCCCTGTTCCTGCTCGATGCCGTTCTCGCCGACGTTGCTGTTGGAGCCGACCGCGACGTAGAGGAACTTGCCGTCCGGGCTGGCGGCGATGTTCTTGGTCCAGTGGTGGTTGAGCGGGCCGGCCGGCAGCTCCATCACCGTGACGCCGGCGGCGGCGATGCCGGTTTGGCCGTCCCGGTAGGGGAAGCGGAGCACGGCGTCGGTGTTGGCGACGTAGAAGTCGTGGCCGACCAGGGCCATGCCGAACGGCGAGTACAGGTTTTGCAGGAAGACGTGGCGACCCAGCGCCTGTCCCTTGGCGTCGACGCCGCGCAGCAGCGTGATGCGGTCGGCCGAGCCGCCGGCGCTGCCGGCCTTCTTCATCTGCCGCTTGACGATGGCGCCCTTGATGCCGGCGTTGTCGTCCGGCTTGGGCGGCGCGTTGGTCTCGGCCACCAGCACGTCGCCGTTGGGCAGCACGTACAGCCAGCGCGGATGGGCCAGCCCGCGCGCGTAGGCGGTGACGCGGAAGCCGGCGGCCGGCACCGGCTTGGCGTCGTCCCGCCAGGGCTCGGCGGGCGCCACGTTGATGGTGGGGATCAGCGAGCGCTCGGGTTCCGGCAGCGCCGGACTGGGGCCGTAGCCGGGCGCGTACTGGGCGGCGGCGGCGCCGCCCAGCAGGGCCAGCGCCAGGCCGAGCGCGCTCCTGGCGCGGCGGCACCGTTTGGGGCTGGACGGGCAGGGCACGGGGCCGCCGGCTCAGTCGCGCTTGCCGTCGGGCAGCGGCCTGGCTTGGCCGGCGGGCGCCGGACGAACCTTCTCCACGCCCGGCGTGCCGTGGCGGTCGGTGTCGACCAGGCCCTGCGCGATGTCGCTGGCGGCCTGGCGCATCACGTCGCGCGGCTTGGCCGGCCGGCCCTCGGGCGTTTCGTCGCGCTCGTGCGGCAGGCGGGTCTTGCCGTCGTTCTGCATGGGTTTGCTGGTGTCGGTTTTGCTTTCCGTCGGGGTGGTGGCCATCGCGTTCTCCTCGTGTGGGCGTGCAGGCCATCTTAGCGCTTCGCCAACAGTGCCGTCGCCCGCTTGATCGACGCCGCGCGGACTGGCGTGCCTACAACAGAGCGGCAACGGGAGGGTTGCTCAACATGCATTTCTTTCGGGAAATCAGTTACTATTCCGGCCAGGACGGCGCGCCGTCCTTTTCTCCGTCACGGCCATGGAAAGAGCACCGCATTGAAACCAGATTCCCTCTCCGAGCAGACGCATCCGTCGTTCGCGCTCTGCCACAACTGCCAGGCGCCGACCGGCGGCAACTTCTGCCAGAACTGCGGCCAGGAAACCCATCTGCACCCGGCCAGCGCGCGCGAGTTCCTGCACGAGTTCGTCGGCCACTACGTGGCGCTGGAGGGCAAGCTGCTGGGCACGCTGTGGCGCCTGTTGTTCCGCCCGGGCCTGTTGACCAGCGAATACGTGGCCGGCCGTCGCGTCCGCTTCGTCCAGCCGCTGCGCTTGTATTTGACCTTGAGCGTGCTGTTCTTCGCCCTGCTCAAGTTCACCCATGGCGGCGCGATCCAGTTCAACGACGACGCCAAGCCGGCCGCCGAGCTGGCCGCGCCGGCGGCGGCCGGGGAACGGCACAAGCCGGCGGCCAAGAAAGAGCAAGTGGATGAAGAGCAAGTGGGTGGGCAGGTCGACGGCGACATCGACGACGCCGACATCGCCCGCTGGGCCGACCGGGTGCCCGGTCTGACCAAGCGATGGCAGCATTTCGAACACATGTCCGGCGCGGAGAAGTCGAAGGTCATCGGCGACGGTTTTTACCACTACGCGCCCTACGCGCTGTTCTTGATGATGCCGGTCTTCGCGCTGTACCTGAAGCTGTTGTACCTCGGCTCGGGCAAGCGCTACGGCGAACACTTGCTGTTCGCCCTGCACAGCAACGCCTTCGCCTTCATCATGCTGGGCGCCATGACCCTGATCGAGCACGACGGCGTCGAGTTCCTGCTGTGGCTGTGGCTGCTGGCCTATCTGCCGTGGGCGATGCGCCGGGTCTACCGGCGCGGCCGCCGCGCCACCGCCTGGCGCTGGCTGGCCCTGATGACCGTCTACACGGTGACGATCGGCATCGGCCTGCTGCTCTCCATGGGCGTCGGCATCCTGACGGCGCACTGAGCGGCAAGGCCGGCCCGGCTAGATCACAGCTTGCCGGACGGCTGCCACAACTCGACCTTGTTGCCGTCCGGATCGATGAACCAGCCGAAGCGGCCGTAGTCGAAGGACTGGCTGTCGCCGACCAGCTCGGCGCCGGCGGCCTTGACCTGGGCCAGCGCGCCGTCGAGGTCGTCGACGATCAGGTTGAACATGAACTCGCGCTTGGACGGCGCGAAGTAGCCGTTGTCGACCTTGAACGGGCTGAACACCGTGCAACTGCCCTCCGGCAGCGCGGCCGGGAAGAAGGAGGCGTACTCCGACGACTCGGTCGGCAGGCCCAGATGGGTCTGATACCAGGCCAGCAAGGCCTTCGGATCCTTCGATTTAAAGAAAATACCACCTACGCCCAACGCTTTTGCCATCTTGTTCTCCTGTGAGGTTGCCGCTTGCAGTCTGAGCCTGCCCGCACTATACTGGTTGCATATACAGTATTCCGACGCCTTCCCGTGGAGGACTCGCGTACCGGCATCCGGTTTGCGCCTGGCATCGTCGTATAGCAGAAGCCCGCATTATGGGTTACTCTGCTGCGTGTTGCCAGCCCCGCCATCCTATATTGTTACGAGATTTCTATGCCCGCCACGCATGCCATGTTCCAGACCATCGCGCTTGTCGTCCGCCAGAACACCGACGGCATCGAAGAGTCGGTCGACAGCGTCATCGACTTCCTGCAGCGCGCCGGCCACAGCGTCGTGCTCGAGGAGCAGACGGCGGCCCACCTGGGGCGGCACGGCGTCGAGGTGCTCAACGCGGCCGGCATCGGCGCCCGCGCCGACGCCGCCATCGTCATGGGCGGCGACGGCACCATGCTGGGCATCGCGCGCCAGCTGGCGCCCTACGACGTGCCCTTGATCGGCATCAACCAGGGCCGCCTCGGCTTCATGACCGACATTCCGCTCGACAACATGCTCGACGTGCTGGCCAAGATCCTCGGCGGCAGCTACAAGGCCGAGCGCCGCAGCCTGCTCGAGGGCAGCGTGCTGCGCGACGGCGAGGTCATCCACGTCGGCATGGCCGTCAACGACGTCGTCGTCGCCCGCGGCGCCGGCGCCGGCATGGCCGAGCTGCGCGTCGAGGTCGACGGCCACTTCATGTACAACCAGCGCTCGGACGGCCTGATCATCGCCACGCCGACCGGCTCGACCGCCTACGCCCTGTCGGCCGGCGGCCCGCTGCTGCACCCCAGCCTGGGCGGCATCGTGCTGGTGCCGATCGCCCCGCACGCGCTGTCGAACCGGCCCATCGTGCTGCCCGAGTCGAGCGAGATCGTGGTCGAGATCGTCCGTGGCCGCGACATCAGCGTCAACTTCGACATGCAGACCTTCGCCAGCCTGGCGGCGCAGGACCGCATCGTCATCCGCCGCTCGCCGCACACCATCTCCTTCCTGCACCCGCACGACTGGAGCTACTACAACACGCTGCGCGAAAAGCTGCACTGGAACGAATACCCGTCCGGTGAAGGCAAGCTCAGCTAAGCCAACCCAACCCCACCCACTTTGCCCCCGCCCATGCTGCGTACACTGTCCATCCGCGATTTCGTCATTGTCGATTCGATTGAACTGGAATTTTCCGCCGGCTTCTCCGTCTTCACCGGCGAGACCGGCGCCGGCAAGTCCATCCTGATCGACGCGCTGACCCTGGCGCTGGGCGGCCGCGGCGACGCCAGCGTGGTGCGCGAGGGCGCCGCCAAGGCCGACATCACCGCCGACTTCGCCGTCGGCGAGGCCGCCGCGCAGTGGCTGGCGGCCAACGAGTTCGCCGTCGACGAGGGCGGCGCGCTGCTGCGCCGGGTGATCGACAACGCCGGCCGCTCCAAGGCCTACATCAACGGCACCGCCGCCACGGCGGCCCAGCTGCGCGAGCTGGGCGACCAACTGGTCGACATCCACGGCCAGCACGCCCACCAGTCGCTGCTCAAGACCGAGGCGCAGCGCGCCCTGCTCGACAGCCAGGCCGCCAGCAAGGACGCCGGCGCCGCCGCAGACGCGCGCGCCGTCGCCGCCGGCCACAAGGCCTGGCGCGCGCTGGCGCGCCAGCGCGAGGAGTTCGAGACCAACGCCGCCAACGTGCTGTACGAGCGCGAGCGGCTCGAATGGCAGGTGGGCGAGCTGGAGAAGCTGGCCGTCAAGCCGGGCGAGTGGGCCGAGATCACCAACGAGCACAGCCGCCTGTCGCACGCCGCCAGCCTGCTCGAGGGCGCGCAGGAGGCGCTGGCCGTGATCTCCGAGGCGGACGAGCACCCGGTGCTGTCGCAGCTGTCGGCGCTGAACCAGAAGCTGGGCAAGCTGGCCGGCATCGACAGCGGCCTGCAGGCCGTGGTCGACCTGATCGAGCCGGCCCGCATCCAGCTGCAGGAGGCCGTCTACGCGCTCAACGACTATCTGGACCGGGTCGAACTCGACCCCGAGCGGCTGCGCCAGGTCGACGCCCGCATGGAGGTGATCCACAGCGCGGCGCGCAAGTTCCGCGTCACGCCCGACGAGCTGCCCGACGAGCACGCCAAGCTGGCCGGCAAGCTGCAGCAGCTGGCCGACGCCAGCGACCTCGACGGCCTGCGCCAGCAGGAGGAAAAATTGAAGGCCGCCTACATGGAGGTGGCGCGGCGGCTCTCGGCCACGCGCGCCGTGGCGGCGCGCCAGCTGGGCGAGCAGGTGACGCGGGCCATGCAGCCAGCTCAACATGACCGGCGGCAGCTTCGAGGTGGCCTTGCACGCAGGCGAGCCGAGCAGCAGCGGCCTGGAGCAGGTCGAATTCATGGTCGCCGGCCACGCCGGCGTGGCGCCGCGGCCGCTGGCCAAGGTCGCCTCCGGCGGCGAGCTGGCGCGCATCGCGCTGGCCATCTCCGTCATCACCTCGAACGCCACCGCCACGCCGACGCTGATCTTCGACGAGGTCGACAGCGGCATCGGCGGCGGCGTCGCCGAGGTGGTCGGCCGCCTGCTGCGCCGCCTCGGCCAGCAGCGCCAGGTGTTGTGCGTGACCCACCTGCCGCAGGTGGCCAGCCAGGCCGGCCACCACTTCCAGGTGGCCAAGCGCACGCTGGAGAGCGGCAAGACCGCCTCGCGCATCGACGTGCTCGACAGCAAGGCCCGCGTCGAGGAGGTCGCCCGCATGCTCGGCGGCCTGGAGATCACCGCCACCACCCGCAAGCACGCCCGCGAGCTGCTCGCCTCCTAACTCCCCCCGGGGTCAGTGCCGACATTCGTACACGGGCTCGGCAGCAAAGGCGTTCAACGGCACGAAGCTACAGTTGAGGTCGTGTCCAAATGTCGGCACTGACCCCGCCTGGGGGCTGACCCGTGTTGTTGCGCCGGCCGGCGCAGTTTTCCGCTCCGGCCGGGCGCAAGCTCTCTATAATGGCAGGCTGTCCCGTCCACCTCCCATTGGCCTTCATGTCCTTTCGAAAAGAACCTCCATACACGCACGGCACCGTCAGCCGCAGCGCCATCGTGCTGGTCAACCTGGGCACGCCGGACGCGCCGACCCGATCGGCGGTGCGGCGCTATTTGAAGGAGTTCCTGTCCGATCCGCGCGTGGTGGAGATTCCGCGCGCCGTCTGGTGGTGCATCCTCAACCTGATCATCCTGCCGTTCCGCTCCGGCCAGTCGGCCAAGAAATACGCCTCGATCTGGAGCCGCGAGGGCTCGCCGCTGAAGGTGCACACCCAGCGCCAGGCCGAGGCGCTGTTCGGCGCCCTGGCCGAGCGCGGCCACGACGGCGTCACCGTCGCCATGGCGATGCGCTACGGCTCGCCCTCGCTGCCCGAGGTGCTGGCCAAGCTGAAGGCCGACGGCTGCGAGCGCGTCGCCATCCTGCCGGCATATCCGCAATACTCCGGCACCACCACCGGCTCGATCTACGACGCCGTGTTCGACCACTACCGCGCGGTGCGCAACCTGCCCGAGCTGCGCTTCGTGCGCAACTACCACGACCACGAGGCCTACATCCGCGCGCTCGAGCACAGCGTGCTGGCGCACTGGGAGGCGCACGGCCGGCCGGACCAGCTGGTGCTGAGCTTCCACGGCGTGCCCAAACGCACCCTGCTGCTGGGCGACCCCTACCATTGCGAGTGCCTGAAGACGGCGCGCCTGCTGGCGGCCCGCCTCAAGCTGACGCCGCAGCAATACGTGGTGACCTTCCAGTCGCGCTTCGGCAAGGCCGAGTGGCTGCAGCCCTACACCGCGCCCACCCTGCAGCAACTGGCGCGCGACGGCGTCAAGCGGGTCGACGTGATCTGCCCCGGCTTCACCAGCGACTGCCTGGAGACGCTGGAGGAGATCGCCATGGAGGCGCGCCACGATTTCGAGGCGGCCGGCGGCGAGGTGTTCCACTACATCCCCTGCCTGAACGAGTCGCCCGACTGGATCGCCGGCCTGGCCGAGATCGCCGAGCAGCACATGATAGGCTGGCCGACCATGATGACGCCGGCCCAGCGCGAGGCCGTCAAGAAGGACGCCGAACTGGGCCGCGAAGCGGCGCTGCGCCTGGGCGCCAGCGCCTGATCCGGCGGCAGATCCTGCGGCTGCTCCAGCGCGCTCGCCGTGGTCCAAGCCAGCGTCCGAGCCAGCGGCACGGGCGCCGCCGCACGGGCGCGCGCCAAGCCGGCAAGGCCGCCAGTGCGGCCGGGCGTAGACGAAAAGCCACAGGGGTGCCGGACCAGCGCCGCCAAGCCGTAATCAGCACTTGGCCTCGACGAGTGCCAGCCTGTTAAAATAGCAGGCTTGTAGGCTAGGGGATCAGCCCGGTGTAGCAGATCCAGGCGGTCGTCAGAACGATGTAGGCGACGATGGATGCTGTGATCAGCGGCAACTTCATGATATGCGCTCCCGGAAGAACAGCCTGTCAGGCCGTCTAGTTTCATCTTAGACGCTGCGGCGCAAATGTGAATCCCCCTTTGCTGAAGTTTTGGAACGATTGCAATTTAGGCAAGCCCGCCACGCCGCCGCCGGCGCCACGCCCCGGGGCAAAGGCTGAGTTTGCTGCGATTTTGCTGATTAAATCGCGGGCAGAATACCCCTTGAAAAGGTAGGATATCGCCCCATTTGTTGCGCAGTCGGTACAGAAGCCATGTCAAACAAATATGAACGTAGGAGTCTCTCAGATGCAAGATCAGGAAAACCAAGCCGTGCCTAATCCAGAGGCGGAAGCGGGCGCCCCCTCGACTCCAGAGCAACTGTCGCTGGAGCAGCAACTGGCGGACACCGAAGCGCGCCTGGTCGAGATGCGCGACGCCTTCATGCGCGCCAAGGCCGATGGCGAAAACATCCGCCGCCGCGCCCAGGAGGACGTCTCCAAGGCGCACAAATTCGCCGTCGAAAGCTTCGCCGAGGCCATGGTGCCGGTCAAGGACAGCCTGGAAATGGCCTTGAAGGTGGAAACGCCTTCGATCGATTCCTTGAAAGAGGGCGTCGAAATGACCTTGAAGCAGCTCAGCGCGGCCTTCGAGAAGAACCGTCTGCTCGAGATCATGCCGGCGCAGGGCGACAAGCTCGACCCGAACAAGCACCAGGCCGTCGCCGTGGTGCCGGCCGAGCAGGAAGCCAACACCGTCGTCTCGGTGCTGCAGAAGGGGTATATGATCGCCGACCGCCTGTTGCGTCCGGCCATCGTGACGGCGGCGCAGGCAAAATAATAATTTGTCGGGCCGGCTTGATAAGCACTTGAAAACATACAGCTTTTCCACATATTAGTACCATCTGAACTTAGCAAAAAAGGAAGAAAAATCATGGGTAGAATTATCGGTATCGATCTGGGAACCACGAATTCCTGCGTTTCCATCATGGAAAATGGTCAGCCAAAGGTAATCGAAAACGCCGAAGGCGCGCGCACGACGCCCTCGATCATTGCTTACCAAGAAGATGGTGAAATCCTCGTCGGCGCGCCGGCGAAACGCCAGGCCGTCACCAATCCGAAGAACACGCTGTTCGCCGTCAAACGTCTGATCGGCCGCAAGTTCGACGAAAAAGAAGTGCAGAAGGACATCGGCCTGATGCCCTACTCGATCATGAAGGCCGACAACGGCGACGCATGGATCGGTGTGCGCGACAAGAAACTGGCACCGCCGCAAATCTCCGCCGAAGTGCTGCGCAAGATGAAGAAGACCGCCGAAGACTACCTGGGTGAGGAAGTCACCGAGGCCGTCATCACCGTGCCGGCCTACTTCAACGACTCGCAGCGCCAAGCCACCAAGGACGCCGGCCGCATCGCCGGTCTGGACGTCAAGCGCATCATCAACGAGCCGACCGCGGCCGCGCTGGCCTTCGGCCTGGACAAGACCGAAAAGGGCGACCGCAAGATCGCCGTGTATGACTTGGGCG
The DNA here is from genome assembly GCF_029834475.1 of Rugamonas sp. DEMB1. Taxonomy (GTDB): domain Bacteria; phylum Pseudomonadota; class Gammaproteobacteria; order Burkholderiales; family Burkholderiaceae_D; genus Rugamonas; species Rugamonas rubra. The sequence goes on from NZ_CP122407.1 coordinate 273,097, forward strand.
GCGGCACCTTCGACGTGTCGATCATCGAGATCGCCGACGTCGACGGCGAAAAACAATTCGAAGTGCTGTCGACCAACGGCGACACCTTCCTGGGCGGCGAAGACTTCGACCAGCGCATCATCGATTACATCATCGAAGAGTTCAAGAAGATCAACGGCCTGGACCTGAAAAAAGATCCGATCGCCCTGCAGCGCATCAAGGCTTCGGCCGAGCGCGCCAAGATCGAACTGTCGTCCTCGCAGCAGACCGAGATCAACGAGCCCTACATCGCCATGGCGAACGGCGCGCCGGTCCACCTGACGCTGAAGATGACCCGCGCCAAGCTCGAATCGCTGGTCGAGGAACTGATCAACGCCACCATGGAACCTTGCCGCATCGCCATCAAGGACGCCGGCGTCAAAGTCTCCGACATCGACGACATCATCCTGGTCGGCGGCATGACCCGTATGCCCAAGGTGCAGGAAAAGGTCAAAGAGTTCTTCGGCAAGGACCCGCGCAAGGACGTCAACCCGGACGAGGCCGTCGCCGTCGGCGCCGCCATCCAGGGTTCGGTCCTGTCGGGCGAGCGCAAGGACTTGCTGCTGCTGGACGTGACGCCCCTGTCGCTGGGTATCGAAACCCTGGGCGGCGTGATGACCAAGATGATCCACAAGAACACCACGATTCCTACCAAGTTCTCGCAAGTGTTCTCGACCGCCGACGACAACCAGCCGGCCGTGACCATCAAGGTCTTCCAGGGCGAGCGTGAGATCGCCGCCGGCAACAAGGGCCTGGGCGAATTCAATCTGGAAGGCATCCCGCCGGCATCGCGCGGCACGCCACAGATCGAAGTGACCTTCGACATCGACGCCAACGGCATTCTGCACGTCGGCGCCAAGGACAAGGCCACCGGCAAGGAAAACAAGATCACGATCAAGGCCAACTCCGGTCTGACCGAGGCGGAAATCCAGAAGATGGTGAAGGACGCCGAAGTCAACGCCGAGGAAGACAAGAAAGTGAAGGAGCTGGCCGAGTCGCGCAACCAGGCCGACGCGCTGGTCCACTCGACCCGCAAGTCGCTGACCGAATACGGCGACAAGCTGGAAGCGGGCGAGAAGGAAAAAATCGAAGCCGCCATCACCGACCTGGAAGCCTCGATCAAGTCCGGCGACAAGGCCGAGATCGACGCCAAGCTGGCCTCGCTGTCGACCGCCTCGCAGAAACTGGGCGAGAAGATGTACGCCGACATGCAGGCGCAGCAAGCCGCCGGCGGTGCCGCCGAAGGCGCCCAGCCGGGTGCCGGCGCCGGCGCGGCCGAAGGCCAGTCCAAGCAGCAGGACGACGTGGTCGACGCCGACTTCAAGGAAGTCAAAGACAGCAAGTAAGCCGTCTGTGGCCGGACGCCATGCGCGTCCGGCCCCGCCGGCAGAACTTGCCGCCGCGCAGACCGGCCGAGCCGAGTGACCGTCAAGCCGGTTCCGGCTCGGCTTTTTCGCATAATCAGTACATCAGTAAATACAGCAAGGTCCCGACAACATGGCAAAGCGTGATTTCTACGAGACACTCGGTGTCGCCAAAAATGCTTCGGAAGAAGAGATCAAGAAGTCTTATCGCAAACTGGCGATGAAGTACCATCCGGACCGCAATCCGGACAGCAAAGAATCCGAAGAGAAGTTCAAGGAAGTCAAAGAAGCCTACGAGATGCTGACCAATCCGGAAAAGCGCGAGGCGTATGACCGCTATGGCCACGCCGGCGTCGATCCCAACATGGGTGGCGGCGGTGGCTTCGGCGGCGGCGCCGGCGGTTTCGGCGACGCCTTCGGCGACATCTTCGGCGACATCTTCGGCGGTGGCGGCGGCCGTGGCCGCAGCGCCGGCCCGCAGGTCTACCGCGGCGCCGACCTGCGCTACAACCTGGAAATCACCCTGGAGCAGGCCGCCCACGGCTTCGACACGACGATCCGCGTGCCGTCCTGGGACAAGTGCGACACCTGCCACGGCTCCGGCGCCAAGCCCGGCACCGCGCCGACCACCTGCGGCACCTGCGGCGGCCACGGCCAGGTCCGCATGCAGCAGGGTTTCTTCAGCATCCAGCAAACCTGCCCGAAATGCCACGGCACCGGCAAGATCATCACCGACCCCTGCTCGCCTTGCGGCGGCGCCGGCCGCATCAAGCGCAACAAGACGCTGGAGGTGAAGATTCCGGTCGGCATCGACAACGGCATGCGCATCCGCTCGTCGGGCAACGGCGAACCGGGCACCAACGGCGGACCGTCGGGCGACCTGTATGTGGAGATCCACATCAAGCCGCACAGCGTGTTCCAGCGCGAGGGCGACGACCTGCATTGCGAAATGCCGATCTCCTTCGCCAAGGCGGCGCTGGGCGGCGACATCGAAGTGCCCACGCTGTCGGGCAAGGTGTCGTTCACGATTCCCGAAGGCACCCAGTCGGGCAAGACCTTCCGCCTCAAGGGCAAGGGCATCAAGGGTGTGCGCTCGGGCTATGCCGGCGACCTGTTCTGCCATGTCGCCGTCGAGACGCCGGTCAAGCTGACCGACAAGCAAAAGGACATGCTGCGCGACTTCGAGAAGCTGACCACCGAGGGCGGCTCCAAGCACAGCCCGCAAAGCAAGACCTGGAAAGACAAGGTGAAGGACTTCTTCGAGTAAGATAGTCGCCGCACACTCGGGACGCGCCAGCGTCCGTTTCGATAGACCGCCCTGACGCTCGCCCGAGCGGATCGGCGGTCTTGTTATGTACGAGAACGAGAGGACCAAGATGAACGAAGTAGAGAACGCCCCCGTCCCCCTGCAAAATCTGCTGGACAACAACCGCCGCTGGGCAGAATCCCAGGTGCAACGCGACCCCGACTTCTTCAACCGGCTGGCCCAGCAGGCCTCGCCGGAATACCTGTGGATCGGTTGCTCGGACAGCCGGGTGCCGGCGAATGAACTGCTGGGCCTGGCGCCGGGCGACGTTTTCGTCCACCGCAACATCGCCAACGTGGTGGTGCACTCCGACCTGAACTGCCTGTCGGTGCTGCAGTTCGCCGTCGACGTGCTGAAGGTCAAGCACGTCATCATCGTCGGCCACTACGGCTGCAAGGGCGTGCACGCGGCCATGACCGGCACCCGCATCGGCCTGGCCGACAACTGGCTGCGCCACGTCCAGGACGTGCACCAGAAGCACGAGCGCTACCTGGGCGACGTGCTGACCAGCCGCAAGCGCGCCGAGCGCCTGTGTGAGCTCAACGTGGTCGAGCAGGTGAACAACGTCTGCCAAACCACCATCGTGCAGGACGCCTGGGACCGTGGCCAGGAAGTCAGCGTGCACGGCTGGGTCTACGGCCTGAAGGACGGCCTGTTGAACGACCTCAACATGACCGTCAGCGCCGCCCACGACCTGGCGCCGCGCATGGCCAAGGCGCTGGCGCAGTACGCCGACGAGCAGGGCTGATCCGGAATCCCACCCCGCAATGCGGCCGTACGGGGTCTGACCCCGTACGGGGTCAGACCCCGGCATCCGGTTTGCGGGGTGGGTGGGCTCACTCAACGGATGCCCGGCCGGGACATGGTTTGATTCTTGCTTGTAATTCCCTCCATGAAGCACACTTTGATCCACTCGTGATGTCCAGGCGGATTTCGGCTCCCCCCATGCGCAACCTCCGTATCGTCGTCGTCAACACCATCATCGCCGCCGGCGAGGAGGACGACCTCGTCCTGCAAGGCCAGGCCGCGCGCGCCGAGGCGCTGCGCGTCGGCCTGCTCGAGGCCGGCTACGACATCGTCGCCTCGCTGCCGGCCGACATGTACCTGCCCGAGCGCATCGCCCAGCTGCAGCCGGACATGATCATCATCGACGCCGAGTCCGACGCCCGCGACGTGCTCGAGCACATCGTCATGGCCACCCGCGACGAGCGCCGCCCCATCGTCATGTTCACCCAGAGCGAGGACACCGCCAGCATGGACGCGGCGATGGCCGCCGGCGTCACCGCCTACATCGTCGCCGGCCTGCAGTCCGAGCGCATCAAGCCGGTGCTCAACGTCGCGCTGGCCCGCTTCAAGCAGGAGCAGAAGCTGCTCAGCGAGCTGCACGACACCCGCCACAAGCTGGCCGAGCGCAAGGTCATCGAGCGCGCCAAGGGCCTGCTGATGGCGCGCCACCAGCTGTCCGAGGGCCTGGCCTACCAGAAGCTGCGCAACCTGGCGATGAACAAGAACCTCAAGCTGTCCGAGGTGGCGCAGCGCCTGCTCGACGTCGAGAACTGCTCGGCTAGGGCGCCGCCCGGGGGCGTCAAGGGCGCCATCGTGGTGCGGCGCACAATTGTGGTGCGTTTTCCGCCCCGCCTCGGCCCCGTTTCTCCCCCCCGTTCTACTCCATTGCTCCCCCGTTGCCTCGCCGCCTGCCGATCCGGCCAGCCGCCAGCCTCCGCGCGCGTGGCATGGTACTTGCAACTACCCAACATATAGCGGGTCGGCCAACGGCGGTCGGAGCGCACCAAGACAATGGCGTCTTTTTCAGCATGAATGTTTCGTGCCGGGGGAGACGCTTTTTTATTTGCTGAAGGATTCTGGACATGACGACAAGCGCTAGCCATCCGGCCGGCCGGCCCGAGAAGCAGTTGCTGCGGGTCGGCTTCAATCCGCTGACCGACTGCGCCTCGGTGGTGGTGGCCGCGCTGCTCGGCTTCGACGAGCGCTACGGCATCAAGATCGCGCTGCGCCGCGAGGCCTCCTGGGCCGGCGTGCGCGACAAGCTGATCGGCGGCGAGCTCGACGCCGCCCACGTCCTCTACGGCCTGGTCTACGGCGCCCAGCTGGGCATCGGCTGGCAGCAGAAGGACATGGCGGTGCTGATGCAGCTGAACCAGAACGGCCAGGCGATCACCCTGTCGCAGCGCCTGGTCGGGCAGGGCGTGGTCGACGGCGCCTCGCTGGCGGCGCTGATGCGCGCCGAGCCGCGCACCTTCACCTACGCCCAGACCTTCCCCACCGGCACCCACGCGATGTGGTTGTACTACTGGCTGGCGGCGCAGGGCATCGACCCGATCCGCGACGCCCGCGTCATCAGCGTGCCGCCGTCGCAGATGGTGGCCAACCTGGCGGCCGGCCACATGGACGGCTTTTGCGCCGGCGAGCCCTGGGGCCACCGCGCCCTGGCCGACCGGGTCGGCGTCACCGTCGCCACCAGCCAGCAGATCTGGCCCGACCACCCGGAAAAGGTGCTGGGCGCCTCGGCCGAGTTCGTCGAACACCACCCGAACGCCTGCCGCGCCCTGATCGCCGCCGTGCTCGACGCCAGCAAATGGATCGAGGCGGCCGACGCCAACCGCCTGGCCACGGCCGAGATCATCGCCGCCGTCCAATACGTCAACACCGGCCGCGACGTCATCGCGCCGCGCCTGCTGGGCCGCTACGAGGACGGCCTGGGCCACGCCTGGCAGGACCGGCACAGCGTCAGGTTCCATGATGGCGGCGCGGTCAACTTCCCCTACCTGTCGGACGCCATGTGGTTCATGACCCAGCAGCGGCGCTGGGGCCTGCTCAAGCACGACCCCGACTATTTCGCCGTCGCCTGCCGCGTCAACCAGGTCGCGCTGTACCGCGAGGCCGCCGAGCTGAGCGGCACGCCGACGCCGCCGTCGGCGCTGCGCCGCTCGACCCTGATCGACGGCCGCGTATGGGACGGCAGCGACCCCGAGGGCTACGCCGCCTCCTTCCCCATCCGGCACCGGCCCTGATTCCCGGCCGCCCGCCGCCCCCCAAGAAATTCACCCCACAGGAGCCCACCATGACACTCGCATTGATCAGCAACACGGCGCCGGACAGCGCCGACGCCATCGTTCCCTGTCGGGCGAGGTGTTCGGCGCCCTGATCAATCTGTCGGGCCGGCGCCGCTTCACCTCGCAGCGGCTGGTGCTGTACGCGGTGCTGGCGGCGCAGGGGCAGGAGGACGCCGTCGCCACCGCCAGCGAGGCGCTGGGCCTGTTCCGCAACGCCCACAAGCTCTTGCTCAAGGGCGGCGACGGCCTGCCCGGCGTGTTCTGCGCCGAGCTGCAGCGCGCCTACTTCGGCCCCGGCCAGGGCGAGCGGCAGATCGCCGACTTCATCGACCTGGCCGAGCGCACCCTGCACGCGATCGGCAGCGGCGGCATCAAGGCGCCCGGCCTGCTGGCCGAGCTGATCGGCGTCACCACGCCGACCCTGGCCGTGCTCAACCAGATCACCGCCGTCTACGAGGAGCAGTCCAAGCTGCACGCCCGCCTGATGCGCAAGCAGCTGCGCGGCATCATCACCGAGATCGAAACCATCGCCAAGCAGGCCAAGATGGTGGCCTTCAACGCCCGCGTGGTGGCGGCCCGGGCCGGCCACGCCGGCCGCGAGTTCGCCGTCGTCGCCGGCGTGATGGCCAACATCACCAGCGAGATGGACAGCATGGTCAGCAGCGCGCTGAGCGCCGCCGCCTGAGCGGCTGAGCCACCGGCGCAAACCGAGGTCCAGCATCCGAGCCAGCGACGCAAACTTAGGGTCAGACCCTAGGGTCTGACCCTGGCTCTTCGCCTTGGGGTGCTTGTATAGCCGCCGGCGCCTCGACATGGCCCGCCGGCCCCACGAATACTAGAACGGAGCAAACATCATGCAAGCTGCACAAGGCAAAGTCACCCTGGTGGGCGCCGGTCCCGGCGACCCGGAACTGTTGACCATCAAGGCCCTGAAGGCGATCGAGGCGGCCGACGTGCTGCTGATCGACGACCTGGTCAACCCGGAGATCCTGGCGCTGGCGCCGAGCACGGCGCGGGTGATCCAGGTGGGCAAGCGCGGCGGCTGCGAGTCGACGCCGCAGGAGTTCATCGAGCGCCTGATGATCGCCGAGGCGCGCGCCGGCCAGCACGTGGTGCGCTTGAAGGGTGGCGACCCCTACCTGTTCGGCCGTGGCGGCGAGGAGCGGGCGCAGCTGCGCGCCCACGGCATCGCCGTCGAGGTGGTGCCCGGCATCAGCAGCGGGCTGGCGGCGCCGGCCACGCTGGGCGTGCCGCTGACCCACCGCGCCTGGAGCCAGGGCGCCGTGTTCGTCACCGGCCACGGCAAGGACGCCGCCTCCGAGCCGAACTGGGCCGCGCTGGCCCAGTCCGGCCTGACCCTGGTGGTCTACATGGGCGTGGCCCGTTGCGAGGCGATCCAGGCCGGCCTGCTGGCCGGTGGCGCCAAGCCAGAAACGCCGGTGGCGGTGGTGCAGTCGGCCACCCGCGCGCAGCAGCGCCAACTGCTCACCACCCTGGGCCAACTGCCCGCCGCGCTGCGCGACAGCGGTCTGGGCAGTCCCAGCATCATCGTCATCGGCGACGTGGTGCGCTGCGCCGACGAGTGGCGGGACCTGGCCGAACTGGCGCCGCCGCCAGCGCTTGAACAGCCGGCCGCCGGCCACGCCGCCGCGCGCCGGCCACGCCGGGTGGCCTAGGATTCGGTTTTCGCGACTTTGCGGGACGCCGCCCCCAACCCCGCAAATAAGGGGTCAGACCCCGTACGGCGCCAAGGCGGGGGGCTGACCCCGACCGTGGCGTACCGAACTGCGGGGTGAGGGCACCCATGCACCGCGCCGCGCACCGATACTGTGCGGCGCTGCACCGCAACATCGCAGCGCCCTCCCGATTCATTTCCACGCCTCAACGGTTTGACCGCCGTTCCCGCCGCCCAGCCCCTGCCGCCGGGCGCAACAGCCTCTGGCACAGCTCTTGCATTAGCTAAGACAGGGATCAATGGCGATCCCCACAAAAATATTGCGCTGGTCTAAAGATGGACTGGCAAGGACAACGGCGTCCGCCCAGCTTGGTCATTGGATCAGGCTGCGCGGACGCCTTTTTTTTGCGCCTTTGTTTCACTTACCAGGATAAAAAAATGGCCAGCAAAGCAAACAGCATCACCCTCTTCTCCATGGCGACGCCACCGATGCGGGCGTTCCACCTGACGTGGATGGCTTTCTTCGTCTGCTTCTTCGCCTGGTTCGCCTGCGCCCCGCTGATGCCCGTCATCAAGGGCGAGTTCGGCCTGAGCCTGGCGCAGATCGCCAACATCAACATCGCCGCCGTCGCCATCACCATCCTGGTGCGGCTGATCGTCGGCCCGCTGTGCGACCACTTCGGCCCGCGCAAGACCTACACCGGCCTGCTGCTGCTCGGCGCCGTCCCGGTGCTGGGCGTGGCGCTGTCGCAGAGCTACGAGAGCTTCCTGTTCTTCCGCCTCGGCATCGGCGCCGTCGGCGCCAGCTTCGTCATCACCCAGTACCACACCTCGGTGATGTTCGCGCCGAAGATCGTCGGCACCGCCAACGCGGCCGCCGCAGGCTGGGGCAACGCCGGCGGCGGCGCGGCGCAGGCGCTGATGCCTTTGCTGATGGGCGCCATGGTCATGCTGGGCGTCGGTGAAACCATGGGCTGGCGCGCCGCCCTGCTGGTGCCGGGCGTGCTGATGCTGATCATGGCCGTGCTCTACTACCGCTACACCCAGGACTGCCCGGAAGGCAACTACAGCGAGATGCGCGCCGCCGGCATCCCCATCGAAGGCGGCAAGAAGGGCGGCTGGGACAGCTTCAAGACCGCCGCCACCAACCACCGCGTCTGGCTGCTGTTCGTCACCTACGGCGCCTGCTTCGGCGTCGAGATCTTCATCCACAACATCGCCGCCATCTACTACGTCGACCACTTCGGCTTCTCGCTCAAGGCCGCCGGCCTGGCCGCCGGCAGCTTCGGCCTGCTGGCCCTGTTCGCCCGCGCCCTCGGTGGCTGGATCTCCGACCGGGTCGCCCTGCGCGGCAACCTCAACAGCCGCGTCACCCTGCTGTTCATCATGATGATCGGCGAGGGCGCCGGCCTGCTGTGGTTCGCCAACGCCGACGGCGCCACCTTCGCCGTGATCGCCATGCTGACCTTCGGCCTGTTCACCCACATGGCCTGCGGCGCCACCTACGCCCTGGTGCCCTTCATCGACAACCGCGCCCTGGGCGGCGTGGCCGGCATCATCGGCGCCGGCGGCAATGTCGGCGCGGTGGCGGCGGGCTTCCTGATGAAGGGCCTGGGCAACACCCAGCAGACCCTCGGCGTGCTCGGCGTGCTGGTCGCCGTCTCGGCCGTGTGCGCCCTCGGCGCGCGCTTCTCGAGCAGCGCCATGCAACCGGCGCTGGGCGCCAACAAACTCGCCGCGTAGGCCGCGCCGGGGATGCCGGCAAGAACCCAATGGCGCCAATCTAGGGTCAGACCCTGAGGGTCTGACCCTGGTACTCGCACTTGGGGCGGGTAAAAGTTAGCAGCATTCGTTCGCAGATCAAGGGAGCAACACCATGAAAATCATCGTCATCGGCCACGGCATGGTCGGCCACAAGTTCCTGGAAAGCCTGGGCGACAGCAGCGACATGCAGGTCACCGTGTTGTGCGAGGAATCGCGCCCGGCCTACGACCGGGTCCACCTGTCCGAGTACTTCTCGGGCACCTCGGCCGAGCAGCTGTCGCTGGTGCCGCAGGGTTTTTTTGAGCGCGGCAACCTGCTGCTCAAACTGAAGACCCGCGCCGTCTCCATCGACCGCGACGCCAAGACCGTCACCGTGCGCAGCGGCGAGGTGCTCGAGTACGACAAGCTGGTGATGGCCACCGGTTCCTTCCCCTTCGTGCCCCAGCTGCCCGGCAAGGACCGCAAGGACTGCTTCGTCTACCGCACCATCGACTAACTGGAACGCATGCTCGAATGCGGCAAGCGCTCCAAGACCGGCGTGGTGATCGGCGGCGGCCTGCTCGGCCTGGAATGCGCCAAGGCGCTGCGCGACATGAACCTGGCCACCCACGTCGTCGAGTTCTCGCCGCGCCTGATGGCGGTGCAGGTCGACGACGCCGGCGCCCGCGTGCTGCGCAAGAAGATCGACTAACCTCGGCGTCACCGTCCACACCGGCAAGAACACCCTGGCCATCGTCGACGGCGTCGACGGCACCCACCGCATGGAGTTCGCCGACGGCACGCACCTCGACACCGACATGATCGTCTTCTCGGCCGGCATCCGCCCGCGCGACTTCCTGGCGCGCGAATGCGGCCTGGCCACCGGCCCGCGCGGCGGCATCACCATCAACAACCAGTGCCAGACCTCGGACTCGGACGTCTACGCCATCGGCGAGTGCGCGCTGTGGAACGGCCAGGTGTTCGGCCTGGTGGCGCCCGGCTACGACATGGCGCGCATCGCCGCGCGCCACCTGATGGGCGAGCAGGCCGAGTTCGCCGGCGCCGACATGAGCACCAAGCTCAAGCTGATGGGCGTCGACGTCGCCAGCATCGGCGACCCGCACGGCGCCGCCGCCGGCAGCCGCTCCTACCAGTTCACCGACGAGCGCAAGCAGATCTACAAGAAGATCGTGGTCTCCGACTGCGGCAAATACCTGCTGGGCGGCGTGATGGTGGGCGACGCCAGCGAATACGGCACCCTGCTGCAGATGATGTTGAACCGCATCGAGCTGCCCGAGTCGCCCGAGTTCCTGATCCTGCCGCAGTCCGACGGCCAGGCCCGTCCGGCGCTGGGCGTCGACGCGCTGCCGGAAACGGCGCAGATCTGCTCCTGCAACGACGTCAGCAAGGGCGCCCTGTGCCGCGCCGTGTCCGACGGCGCCACCTCGATCGGCGCCCTGAAGAGCTGCACCAAGGCCGGCACCGCCTGCGGCGGCTGCGTGCCGCTGGTGACGCAGGTGATGAAGGCCGAGATGAAAAAGCTCGGCATGGACGTCAACAACCACGTCTGCGAACACTTCGCCTACTCGCGCCAGGAGCTGCTGCACCTGGTCCGCGTCGGCAAGATCACCACCTTCAACGCGCTGCTGGCGCAGCATGGCAAGGGCCGTGGTTGCGACGTGTGCAAACCGCTGGCGGCCAGCATCCTGGCCTCGTGCTGGAACGACTTCGTGCTGAAGAAGGAGCACGCCAGCCTGCAGGACACCAACGACTACTTCCTCGGCAACATCCAGAAGGACGGCACCTACTCGGTGGTGCCGCGCATGGCCGGCGGCGAAGTCACCGCCGACGGCTTGATCGCGGTCGGCACGGTGGCCAAGAAATACGGCCTGTACACCAAGATCACCGGCGGCCAGCGGGTCGACCTGTTCGGCGCCCGCGTCGAGCAGCTGCCGCTGATCTGGGAGGAACTGATCGCCGCCGGCTTCGAGTCCGGCCACGCCTACGGCAAGTCGCTGCGCACCGTCAAATCCTGCGTCGGCTCGACCTGGTGCCGTTACGGCGTCGACGACAGCGTCGGCCTGGCCATCGAGCTGGAGAACCGCTACAAGGGCCTGCGCACGCCGCACAAGATCAAGTTCGGCGTGTCCGGCTGCACCCGCGAGTGCGCCGAGGCGCAGGGCAAGGACGTCGGCATCATCGCCACCGAAAAGGGCTGGAACCTCTACGTTTGCGGCAACGGCGGCATGAAGCCGCGCCACGCCGAGCTGCTCGCCGCCGACCTGGACAAGGCCACGATGATCCGCTACATCGACCGCTTCCTGATGTTCTACACCCGCACCGCCGACCGCCTGCAGCGCACCAGCGTCTGGCGCGACAACCTGGAAGGCGGCCTCGACTACCTCAAGCAGGTCGTCGTCGCCGACAAGCTGAACCTCGCCGACGAGCTGGAGGCCGAGATGCAGCACGTGGTCGACACCTACGCCTGCGAATGGAAGGCCGCCGTCGAGGACCCGGAGACGCGCAAGCGCTTCCGCAGCTTCGTCAACAGCGACAAGGGCGACCAGAACGTGGTGTTCATGGAGGAGCGCGGCCAGATCCGGCCGGCCACCTTCGAGGAACGCCAGCGCGTCATCCCGATCGCCGTCAAAGCCTAAGCACTTGTCCGCCCACCTTCAGGAGAACCGTATGCACCGCGATATGCAAACCGACAAATGGATCGCCGTCTGCGACCTGGCCGAAATCGTCCCCAACACCGGCGTCTGCGCGCTGTTGAACGAGGTGCAGGTGGCCGTGTTCCACCTCGACGACAACGGCACCCCGCGCGTCTTCGCCATCGAGAACTACGACCCCAACTCGCAGGCCGCCGTGCTGTCGCGCGGCCTGGTGGGCAGCCTGGGCGAGCGCATCGTGGTCGCCTCGCCGATCTACAAGCAGCACTTCGACCTGCAGACCGGCGAATGCCTGGAGGCGCCGGAGAACTCCGTCGGCACCTACCCGGCCCGCATCGCCGAGGGCAAGGTCTGGGTCGGCGTATGAAACCGGCGCTGGTAGTGGTCGGCAACGGCATGGCCGGCATGCGCACGGTGGAGGAGCTGCTCAAGCTGGCGCCGGACATGTACGACATCACCGTGTTCGGCGCCGAGCCGCACGGCAACTACAACCGCATCCTGCTGTCGCCGCTGCTGGCCGGCGAAAAGAGCATCGCCGACATCATGCTGCACACCCGCGAGTGGTACGCCGAGCACGGCATCACGCTGCACGCCGGCGACCCGGTCGAACACATCGACCGCCGCCGCCGCGTGGTGCGCAGCGCCGCCGGCCTGGAGGTGCGCTACGACCGCCTGCTGCTGGCCACCGGCTCCAAGCCCTTCATCATCCCGGTGCCGGGCCACCAGCTGCCCGGCGTGATCGCCTTCCGCGACATCCAGGACGTCGAGACCATGCTGGAGGCGGCGCGCAGCCACCGCCACGCCGTGGTCATCGGCGGCGGCCTGCTCGGCCTGGAGGCGGCCAACGGCCTGCTGCGCCAGGGCATGCAGGTGACGGTGGTGCACGTCACCGACTGTTTGATGAACCAGCAGCTCGACAAGCCCGCCGCGCAGCTGCTGCAAAAGGCGCTCGAGCACAAGGGCCTGCGCTTCATGCTCAACGCCCAGACCGCCGAGATCGTCGGCCCGGACCGCGTGACGGCGGTGCGCTTCAAGGACGGCAGCGAGATCCCGGCCGACCTGGTGGTGATGACCGCCGGCGTGCGCCCCAACATGGCGCTGGCCCAGCAGTCCGGCCTGCACTGCGAGCGCGCCATCGTCGTCGACGACACGCTGCAAACCTACGACCCGCGCGTCTACGCCGTCGGCGAATGCGTGCAGCACCGCAGCGCCACCTTCGGCCTGGTGGCGCCGATCTGGGACCAGGCCCGCGTCTGCGGCGCCCACCTGGCCGGCGCCGGCCACCGCCGCTACGTGCAGCAGACCTCGCCGACACGGCTGAAGGTGACCGGAGTAGACTTGTACTCGGTCGGCGACTTCATCGGCGGCGAGGGCAGCGAGGACCTGGTGCTGCGCGACCCGCGCCGTGGCGTCTACAAGCGCCTGGTGTTGAAGGACAACCGCATCGCCGGCGCCGTGCTGTACGGCGACGTGCAGGACGGCCCCTGGTACTTCGGCCTGATCCAGAACCGCACCGACATCGGCGCGATCCGCAATCATCTCTTATTCGGCGAGGCGCTGTGCGCCCAAGCCGCTTGATCTGGAATCCATCGTGAACCTGTCCCAAGCCCACCTGTCGGTCCGTACCACCTGTCCCTACTGCGGCGTCGGCTGCGGCGTCAAGGCCACGCCCAAGGGCGACGGCACTGTCGAGATCAGCGGCGACAGCGGCCACGCCGCCAACGCCGGCAAGCTCTGCGTCAAAGGCTCGGCGCTGGGCGAGACGGTGGGGCTGGACGGCCGGCTGCTGTATCCGCAGCTGCGCGGCGCGGAGGGCCTGCGCCGCAGCACCTGGGACGCCGCGCTCGACAAGGTGGCCGGCGAGTGGCAGGCCGTCATCGCCGAGCACGGCCCGGACGCGGTGGCGCTGTACGTCTCCGGCCAGCTGCTCACCGAGGACTACTATATCGCCAACAAGCTGATGAAGGGCTACGTCGGCAGCGCCAACATCGACACCAACTCGCGCCTGTGCATGTCGTCCGCCGTGGCCGGCCACAAGCGCGCCTTCGGCGAGGAACTGGTGCCGGTCTGCTACGACGATTTGGAACTGGCCGACATGGTGGTGCTGGTCGGCTCCAACACCGCCTGGTGCCATCCCATCCTGTTCCAGCGCATCGCCCGCGCCAAGGAGGCCCGGCCGGAGCTGAAGCTGGTGGTGATCGACCCGCGCCGCACCGCCACCTGCGAGCTGGCCGACCTGCACCTGCCGGTCAAGCCCGGCACCGACGTCTGGCTGTTCAACGGCCTGCTCAGCTACCTGGCGCGCATCGGCGCGGTGGCGCCCGACTTCATCGCCGCCCACACGCGCGGCCTGGAGTCGGCGCTGGCCACCGCCGACGTCGAATGCGCCGACCCGCTGGAAGTGGCCAAGATCTGCCGCGTCGATCCGGCCGCGCTGATGGAGTTCTACGAGGCCTTCGCCGCCACCGCCAAGGTCGTCACCGCCTTCTCGCAGGGCGTCAACCAATCCTCGGCCGGCACCGACAAGGCCAACAGCATCATCAACTGCCACCTGATCGGCGGGCGCATCGGCCAGCCCGGCATGGGGCCGTTCTCCATCACCGGCCAACCCAACGCCATGGGCGGGCGCGAAGTGGGCGGCCTGGCCAACATGCTGGCCGCCCACATGGACCTGGAGCAGCCGGCCCACCGCGAGCTGGTGCAAACCTTCTGGGACTCGCCGCGCATCGCCGACCATGGCGGCCACAAGGCGGTCGACCTGTTCAATGCGATCGAGGCGGGCACGGTCAAGGCGGTGTGGATCATCGCCACCAATCCGGTGGTGAGCATGCCGGACGCCGACCAGATCAAGCGGGCGCTGGCCAAGTGCCAGCTGGTGGTGGTGTCGGACATCGTGCAGAACACCGACACCAACGACTTCGCCCATGTGCTGCTGCCGGCCCTGGGCTGGGGCGAGAAGGACGGCACCGTCACCAACTCCGAGCGGCGCATCTCGCGCCAGCGCGCCTTCCTGCCGGCGCCCGGCGAGGCGCGTGCCGACTGGCGGATCCTCTGCCAGTTCGCCCAGCGCATGGGCTACGAGGGCTTCGACTTCGACGGCGTCCACGCCGTCTTCGACGAGCACGCCCGGCTCAGCGCGCACCAGAACGGCGACGCGCCGGGCGAGGTGGCGCGCGTGTTCAACATCGGCGCCCTGGCCGCGCTCACCGCTAGCGAATACGACGGCCTGGAGCCGGTGCAGTGGCCGGCAGTGCGCCTGGCCGACGGCCGGGTGGCGGTGAGCCAGCGCCTGTTCGGCGACGGCCGCTTCGCCCACGCCGACGGCAAGGCGCGCTTCATCGCCACCACGCCGCGCGCGCCGGTCAACGCCGTCTGCGAGGACTTCCCGCTGGCGCTCAACACCGGCCGCGTGCGCGACCAGTGGCACACCATGACGCGCACCGGCAAGTCGGCCAAGCTGGCCGACCACGTCGCCGAGTCCTTCGTCGACATGCACCCGCAGGACGCCTTGCTGCACGGCGTGCGCGAGGGCGAGCTGGCGCGCGTCAGCACCAAATGGGGCGCGATGGTGGCGCGTGTGCAGCACGGCGGCGGCATCGCCCGTGGCAGCGTGTTCATTCCCATCCACTGGTCCGGCCAGAGCGCCTCGGACGCGCGCGTCGGCGCGCTGGTCAACCCGGTGGTCGACCCGGTCTCGGGCGAGCCCGAGTTCAAGCACACGCCGGTGCGGGTCGAGCAGTTCCGCGTCTCCTGGCACGGCTTCATCCTCAGCCGCAAGGAGCTGGGGTTGGACGCGGTGGCGCACTGGACCCGCATCCAGGGCCGCGACTTCGCCCGCTACGAGCTGGCCGGCCGCAACACCATCGGCGACTTCGGCCTGTGGGCACGCGAGCTGCTCGGCGTAGACAGCGAGGACGCCGACTGGCTCGAGTACGAGGACCGCAGCGCCGGCGTCTACCGCGCCGTGCATTTGAACGAGGACCGCATCGACCAGTGCGTCTTCGTCTCGCCGCGCCAGGACATGCCCTCGCGCGCCTGGCTGGCCAGCCTGTTCGGCAAGGAGCGGCTGAGCGAGATCGACCGCGTCGGCCTGCTGGTCGGCCAGCCGGTGGAGAAGGGCGCCGACGCCGGGCCGACCGTCTGCTCCTGCTTCGGTGTCGGCCGCAACACCATCTGCGAGGCCATCCGCAGCCAGGAGCTGAGCAGCGTGGCCCAGGTGACGGCCTGCGTGAAGGCCGGCGGCAACTGCGGCTCCTGCGTGCCGGAGATCAAGAAGCTGCTGGTCGAAACGCTGGCCGAGGCCGCTTCCTAGCGTTGCAGAGGACCGCCGGATTGCCTTGCGGTGTCGCAAGGGGGATGGCGCCACACGTGTCGCAATTTGTCGTCTCCGGGTGTAGACTTAGAGTCCAAAATAGACAAGTCCACACCATCAACGGAGATGTCGATGGAACCCGTATCGAAAGATCTCCTAGATGCAAGGTTGGCGACTGTGGAAACCCGTATTGAAGGGCGGCTGGTTTCGCTCGAAACGAGGATGGAGAGTGGCTTCAACGAGCTACGCGCCGAGTTCCGCGCGGAAATGCACAAGAACACGGCGGAACTTGTGAAGTGGATTGTTGGCACCTCCCTCGCGATGTCGGCGGTGGCGCTCACGGTGATGACCTTCGTTCTCAACAACGCCGTGCCGAAAGCGCCGTCCTACCCGCCACCACAGCCGGCCCCTGCGCCGATTGTGATTCAGATGCCGGCACCTCCTGCGCCAGTTCCTGTGCCGCCGTCCCCAGTCAGCCCGAAGTAGTATTTACTCTTCCAAACAGCACTCTCGCAACTATTTAAAACGAGAAAAACTATTTAGCCCCTTTTCCTCCGCTCGATTGGCATTGCGCAAATCGGCGCCGCCGCGCCTCTCTACCATGTGTGATGGCCCCGGCGTCCGCCGGGACAAACCAGTCGAGGAGAGCGGCGATGGCAGCGAACACAGCATATGGAACGGCCGGGAGCGGCACGGCGGAGGCGGAGCAGGGCGGCGCCTATCTGGGCGACAACGCCTATTATTACTGCGCCATGCAGGCGGCGGCGCCGCACCCGCAATGGGACGGCCTGGTGGGCCAGCGCAAGGAACTGATCAACGAAGTGGGCGACGCCTGGGCCAACGGCACCGTGCTGCACTACTACTTCTTCAACCAGGCCAGCGACGTGCAGCGCGTGCACATGAGCGACGGCAGCGAGCGCCTGTACAGCTGGGTCGGCGCCGACGAGCAGCTCGCCGTCGTGCGCGACGCCTTCAAGAAATGGAGCGACGTCGGCATCGGCCTGCGCTTCGTCGAGGTCAACACGCGCGACGAGGCGGAGATCCGCATCGGCTTCCTGCAGGACAATAGCTCCTGGTCCGGCGTGGGCACCAATCTGCTGAACAAGGAATACTTCGGCCCCAACGAGCGGACCATGAACTTCGGCTGGGATCTGCGGCGCCAGCCCGACACCGCCATCCACGAGATCGGCCATGCCATGGGCTTCGAGCACGAACACCAAAACCCCTTCGCCGGCATCGAATGGGACGAGGAGGCCGTCTACCACTACCTCGGCGGGCCGCCCAACAACTGGTCGCGGCAGATGACCTTCAACAACATCCTGAACAAGCTGGACCGCGCCAGCGTGCGCGGCACGGCCTGGGACCCGGACTCGGTGATGGAGTATCCGTTCAAGAAGGGGCTGATCAAGAGCCCGCGCCAGTTCTTCCAGGATGGCTTGCGGCCGGCCGGCGGCCTGTCGCCCAAGGACAAGCAAAGGGCGCTGGCCCTGTACCCCATGTTGGCGGAGCGGCCGCAGCTGTTGTCGACGGCGCAGTCGGTCGCCCTGCACGTCAAGCCGGGCGAACAGCTCAACTTCCAGGTGACGCCGGAGGAGACCCGCTGCTACGACTTCAAGACCTTCGGCACCTCCGACGTGTCGATGGTGCTGTTCGAGGAGGAGGGCGGCGAGCCGCGCTTCCGCGCCGGCGACAACGACACCGGCGAAACCCGCAACGCCGCCTTGCGCGTCAAGCTGATCAAGGACCACAAGTACATCCTGCGGGTGCGCGTCTACTACCAGGAGCGGCCGGCGCAGTGCGCCTTGATGATGTGGTAGACCGGCCGGCGGCCATGTCCGGGGCGCTTACCGCAGGTGATATCAGTTTGGAAATATGCTAAATTAGCCTATCGATCGCACGATCATGACCGTCGAGAGCGCAATGGCTATCCGCGAGAATTTCACCGACACCGACATGGACCGCTGGCTCAACGAACAGCGCGTCACCGAGATTGAATGCCTGGTGCCCGACCTGACGGGCGTGGCGCGCGGCAAGATCCTGCCGCGCGGCAAATTCACCCAGGACCGCGGCATGCGCATTCCCGAGGCGGTGCTGGGCATGACCGTCACCGGCAACTACCCGACCGAGGACGCCGCCTACGACCGCGCCATCTCCAGCACCGACCGCGACATGATCCTGCGCGCCGACCCGGCCACCATCACCCACGTGCCCTGGGCCGGCGACCCGACCGCGCAGGTGATCCACGACTGCTACTTCGCCGACGGCACCCTGGTCGACTTCGCCCCGCGCGCCGTGCTGCGCCGCGTGCTCAAGCTGTACGCCGACCGTGGCTGGAAGCCGGTGGTGGCCGCCGAGCTGGAGTTCTACCTGACCGAGAAGAACAGCGACCCGGACCTGCCGCTGAAGGCGCCGATCGGCCGCAGCGGCCGCGCCGAAACCAGCCGCCAGGTCTACAGCATCGACGCCGTCAACGAGTTCGACCCGCTGTTCGAGGACATCTACGACTACTGCGAGCTGATGCAGCTCGACGTCGACACCCTGATCCACGAGACCGGCGCCGGCCAGATGGGCATCAACTTCCTGCACGGCGACGCGCTGGCGCTGGCCGACAAGGTGTTCTACTTCAAGCGCACCCTGCGCGAGGCCGCGCTCAAGCACCAGATGTACGCCACCTTCATGGCCAAGCCGATGGCCGGCGAGCCCGGCTCGGCGATGCACGTGCACCAGAGCGTGGCCGACGCGCGCAGCGGCCAAAACATCTTCAGCGCGGCGGACGGCTCGCCGGCGCCCATCTTCAAGCACTACATCGGCGGCCTGCAGCGCTACACCCCGGCGGTGATGGCGATCATGGCGCCGTATGTGAATTCCTACCGGCGCATCGTGCGCCACACCTCGGCGCCGATCAACATCCAGTGGGGCATGGACAACCGCACCGTCGGCTTCCGCATTCCCGAGTCGGGCGTGCAGGACCGGCGGGTCGAGAACCGCATCATCGGCGCCGACGCCAACCCCTACCTTGCGCTGGCCGTCACGCTGGCCTGCGGCTACCTCGGCATGGTCGACCACCTGGAGCCGACGCCGATGACCGTCGGCAGCGCCTACGAGCGCCCGTTCGAGCTGCCGCAGGCCTGCCCGAGGCGCTACGCGCGCTGCGCCGCGAGGACCGCCTGCGCCAAGTGCTGGGCGAGCGCTTCATCGACGTCTACAGCGCCATCAAGGACCTCGAGCACCAGGAGTTCATGACCGTCATCAGCCCGTGGGAGCGCGAGCACCTGCTGCTGCATGTTTGAACGGACGCGGCTGATCTCGGACCACGAGCCCAAGCAAGCCCTAAGCGGGTGTCGAGGGGCAGACTGCCCGACTTGGCGCTAGGGTCAGACCCTAGGGTCTGACCCTGGAGAGGTACTGCCTTTATAATCACGCTTTTTTGAAGACGTCGGCCCAGTCCGCCTTCAATTGTCAATTTTTATACAATTCAAATTCAACCACGATGACGACTGCCCGTCCTGCCACCGCCGCCGCCTCAACTGACACCGGCCAGCCCTTCCTCCTGATCCGCAACCTGGTCAAGGACTTCGACGGCGTGCGCGCCGTCAACGACGTGTCGGTCGCCATCAACAAGGGCGAGATCTTCGCGCTGCTGGGCAGCTCCGGCTGCGGCAAGTCGACCCTGCTGCGTATGCTGGCCGGCTTCGAGACGCCGACCGAGGGCCAGATCGTGCTGGCCGGGCAGAACATCGTCAAGGTGCCGCCCTACCAGCGGCCGATCAACATGATGTTCCAGTCCTACGCCCTGTTCCCGCACCTGACGGTGTGGGACAACATCGCCTTCGGCCTGCGCCGCGACGGCCTGCCCAAGGCTGACATCGCCGCCCGCGTCGAGCAGATGCTGGCCCTGGTGCAGCTGGGCGCCTACGCCAAGCGCAAGCCGCACCAGCTGTCCGGCGGCCAGCAGCAACGCGTCGCGCTGGCGCGCAGCCTGGCCAAGCGGCCGCAGTTGCTGCTGCTCGACGAGCCGCTCGGCGCGCTCGACAAGAAGCTGCGCGAGCGCACCCAGATGGAGCTGGTCAACATCATCGAACAAGTCGGCGTCACCTGCGTGATGGTCACCCACGACCAGGACGAGGCGATGAGCATGGCCACCCGTATCGCGGTGATGAGCGAGGGCCGCATCCTGCAGGTGGGCGCGCCGGGCGAGATCTACGAAACGCCCAACTGCCGCTTCGTCGCCGACTTCATCGGCAGCGTCAACCTGTTCAACGGCCGCGTCGTGGTCGACGAGCCGGACCACGTCGTCGTCGACACGCCGGGCACGCGCCACTTCATCCCGCACGGCATCACCGGCACCGAGGGCATGGAAGTGTCGGTGGCGGTGCGGCCGGAGAAGATCTGCATCCAACCGGACGAGCCGAGCGTCGAGCAGCGCGCCAGCGCCGCCGAACACGGCTACAACTGCGCCGCCGGCACCATCACCGCGCTGGCCTACTTCGGCAACGAGACCCACTACCACGTCCATCTGGACAGCGGCGTCGACCTGAAGGTGGCGCGCACCAACGCCCAGCGCCACGACGACACCCGCCTGCGCCGCGAGCAGCGCGTGTTCGCCTGGTGGGACGGCGCCGACGTCGTCGTGCTGACCAGCTAAGCCGGGGGAGCGCATGAAGAACTTCCTCACCTCGCTGCTCACCGCGCGTTGGCTGACCGGCCGCCGGCTGGTCATCGCCGTGCCTTTCGCCTGGCTGGCCTGCGCCTTCCTGGTGCCGTTTTTGATCGTCGCCCGCATCAGCTTCACCGAGCCCGATGCCGGCGGCAACCCCTTCGGCACCTTGATGACGCTGGTCGACGGCGTGATCACCTTCAAGGTCAAGATCTCCAACTACCTGTTCATCCTGCAGGACGACTTGTACGTGCTGACCTACCTGAGCTCCCTCAAGTACGCCGCCATCACCACCTTGCTGTGCCTGACCATCGGCTACCCCTTCGCCTACTTCATGGCGCGTTCGCGGCCGACCATCCGCCCGGTGCTGATGATGATGGTGATGCTGCCGTTCTGGACCTCCTTCCTGCTGCGCATCTACGCCTGGAAGGGCATTCTGGCCAACAACGGTCTGCTCAACCACCTGCTCATCAGCGTCGGCGCCATCAGCGAACCGCTGCACATGATGAACACCCCGTTCTCGCTGGTGATCGGCATGACCTACGCCTATCTGCCCTTCATGATCCTGCCGCTGTACGCCAACCTGGTGAAGATGGACGTGCGCTTCCTGGAGGCGGCCGCCGACCTGGGCGCCACGCCGCTGCAAACCTTCTGGCGCATCACCGTGCCGCTGTCGAAGTCCGGCATCATCGCCGGCTCCATGCTGGTGTTCATTCCGGCGGTCGGCGAATACGTGATTCCCGAGCTGCTCGGTGGCCCTGAAACACTGATGATCGGCCACGTGCTGTGGGACGAGTTCTTCACCAATAACGACTGGCCGATGGCCTCCTCGGTGACGGTGGTGGTGATCCTGCTGATCCTGGTGCCGATGGCGATCTTCAACAAGTACAAGGCGGAACAGGAGGCACGCGCATGAACGGCAACTTCATCCAACGTTGGTTCGGCCGTGGCTGGCTGTCGCTCGGCTATGTCTTCCTCTACCTGCCCATCCTGGTGCTGATCGTGTTTTCCTTCAACAGCTCGCGGCAGGACATGGTGTGGAGCGGCTTCTCCGTGCGCTGGTACATGGAGCTGATGAACGACAGCGAGATCATCAGCGGTTTCGGCCTGTCGATCAAGATCGCCGTCATGACGGCCTGCGCCTCGGTGGTGCTGGGCACCTTCGCCGCGTTCACCTTGAACCGCTACCAGCGCTTCTTCGGCCGCACGCTGTTCTCGGGCATGGTCAGCGCGCCGCTGGTGATGCCGGAGGTGATCATCGGCCTGTCGCTGCTGCTGATGCTGGTGTCGGTGCAGAAGGTGTTCGGCTTCCCCGAGCGCGGCATGATGACCATCTGGCTGGGGCATACGCTGCTCGGCATGGCCTACGCGGCGGTGGTGGTGCAGTCGCGTTTGCAGGAGATGAGCAAGTCGCTGGAAGAGGCGGCGATGGACCTGGGCTGCAAGCCGCACCAGGTGTTCTTCCTGGTCACGCTGCCCAACATCACGCAGGCGCTGGCCTCGGCGTGGCTGCTGACGTTCACCTTGTCGCTGGACGACGTGGTGCTGTCGGCCTTCCTGTCCGGCCCCGGCTCGTCGACGATGCCGATCGTGATCTTCTCGCGCGCCCGTCTGGGTCTGGACCCGCGCGTCAACGCCGTCGCCGCGCTGACGATTTTGGCGGTATCGATGGCGGTGATCGCCTCGAGTCTGTGGATGGCGCGCGCCGAGCGGCTGCGCCAAAAGCAGGTACAAGCCGCCGCCAAGGGCGACTAGCCCGCGCCGCCGAAGCAGGGTCAGACCCTAGGGTCTGACCCTAAATCCCACCCATGCAGATGTACTTGATGACCAGGTAGTCCTCGATGCCGTACTTGGAACCTTCGCGTCCCAGGCCCGACTGCTTGACTCCACCAAACGGCGCGATCTCGTTCGAGATCAAGCCGGTGTTCACTCCCACCATGCCGCTCTCCAGCCCCTCCGCCACGCGCCAGATGCGGCCGATGTCGCGCGAGTAGAAGTAGGCGGCCAGGCCGAACTCGGTGTCGTTGGCCATGGCCAGCACCTCGTCGTCGGTCTTGAAGCGGAACAGCGGCGCCAGCGGACCGAAGGTCTCCTCGCGCGCCACCAGCATGTCCGACGTCACGTCGGCGACGATGGTCGGCTGGAAGAAGCTATGCCCCAGCGCGTGGCGCTTGCCGCCGGCCAGTAGACGGCCGCCCTTGGCCAGCGCGTCGGCGACGTGCTCCTCCACCTTCAACACCGCCTTCTCTTCGATCAGCGGGCCTTGCGTCACGCCCGGCTCCTGGCCGTCGCCGACCTTCAGCTTGGCCACCGCCGCCACCAGCTTGGCGGCGAAGGCCTCGTACACGCCGTCCTGCACATACAGGCGGTTGGCGCAGACGCAGGTCTGGCCGGCGTTGCGGTACTTGGAGGCGATGGCGCCTTCCACCGCCGCGTCCAGGTCGGCGTCGTCGAAGACGATGAAGGGCGCGTTGCCGCCCAGTTCCAGCGACAGCTTCTTGATCGTCGGCGCGCACTGCTCCATCAGCAAACGGCCCACCTGGGTCGAGCCGGTGAAGCTCAGCTTGCGCACGATGGGGTTGCTGGTCATCTCGCCGCCGATGGCGCGCGACGAGCCGGTGACCACGTTGAACACGCCGGCCGGCATGCCGGCGCGATCGGCCAGCACGGCCAGCGCCAGCGCCGAGAACGGCGTCAGCTCGGCCGGCTTGACGATGATCGGGCAGCCGGCGGCCAGCGCCGGGCCGACTTTGCGGGTGATCATCGCGGCGGGGAAGTTCCACGGCGTGATGGCGGCGCACACGCCGATCGGCTCCTTGGTGACGACGATGCGGCGGTCCGGCCACGGCGACTGCATGGTGTCGCCGCTGATCCGCTTGCCCTCTTCGGCGAACCATTCGATGAAGGAGGCGGCGTAGACGATCTCGCCCTTGGCCTCGGCCAGCGGCTTGCCCTGCTCGGCCGTCATGATCAGCGCCAGATCGTCGGCGTTCTCCAGCATCAGGTCGTTCCATTTGCGCAGGATGGCGGCGCGGTCCTTGGCCGACTTTTTGCGCCACGCCGGCCAGGCCGCGTTGGCCGCCTCGATGGCGCGCTTGGTCTCGGCCGCGCCCATGTGCGGAATGGTGCCGATGGTCGCGCCGGTGGCCGGGTTGGTCACGGCTACCGTGCTGGCGTCGTCGGCGTCGAGCCATTTGCCGTCGATATGGCACTGCTGGCGCAGCAGCGTTGGATCTTTCAGGTTCAGCATGGCTACCTCTTCAAATGGTGGACTAGATGTGGGCGGTGGCGCTGGCGCGCATGGCCGACTCCAGAATGGCGAGCGCCTCGTCCATCAGCGCGTCGCTGATCGTCAGGGGGAACAGGAAGCGGATCACATTGCCATACACGCCGCAAGTCAGCAGCAGCAGGCCTTGTTGCAGCGCCAGCGTTTGCACCTGCTTGGTGAAGGCCATGTCCGCCTCGTGCGTTCCGGGCTTGGTGAATTCTACCGCGATCATGCCGCCCATGCCGCGCACTTCGGCGATCTGCGGCACGGCGCCGCGCAAACCGTGCAGGCGCTCCTTGAGGCGGTCGCCCAGCACGCCGGCGCGGGCGCACAGCTGTTCGTCCTCGATGATGTCGATCACCGCGAGCGCCGCCGCGATGGCCAGCGGGTTGCCGGCGTAGGTGCCGCCCAGGCCGCCGGGTGCCGGCGCGTCCATGATCTCGGCGCGGCCGCAGACGGCCGACAGCGGCATGCCGCCGGCCAGGCTTTTGGCGATGGTCATCAGGTCGGGCAGCACGTCGTAGTGCTGCATGGCGAACAGCTTGCCGGTGCGGGCGAAGCCGGTCTGGATCTCGTCGGCGATCAGCAGAATGCCGTGCTGGTCGCACAGCGCGCGCAGGGCGCGCATGAAGTCCTGCGGCGCGGCGTAGAAGCCGCCTTCGCCCTGCACCGGCTCGAGGATGATGGCGGCGACGCGCTGCGGGTCGACGTCGCATTTGAACAGCGTCTGCAAGGCCGCCAGCGAGTCGGCCGTGTCGACGCCGTGCAGCGGCACGGGGAAGGGCGCGTGGTAGACCTCGGTGGGGAAGGGACCGAAGCCGATCTTGTACGGCGCCACCTTGCCGGTCAGCGCCATGCCCATCATGGTGCGGCCGTGGAAGGCGCCGGAGAAGGCGATCACCGCGCTGCGGCCGGTGGCGGCGCGGGCGATCTTGATGGCGTTCTCGACCGCCTCGGCGCCGCTGGAGAAGAAGGCGGTCTTCTTGGCGTGCGTGCCCGGCGTGAGTTGGTTGATGCGCTCGGCCAGCTCGACGTAGCTGGCGTAGGGCACCACTTGGTAGCAGGTGTGGGTGAACTTGGCCAGCTGTTGCTCGATGGCGGCGACGATCTTCGGATGGCGGTGGCCGGTGTTGAGCACGGCGATGCCGGCGGCGAAGTCGATGTAGCGGCGGCCCTCGACGTCCCAGATTTCGCCATTCAGCGCGCGCTCGGCGTAGAACTGGCACATCACACCCACGCCGCGCGGGGTGGCGGCGTCTTTACGTTGCTGGAGTTCGGTATTGGTCATGGTCGCGGTCCGTATCGGCAGGTTGGTCGTGGAGTGTTTTTGATACTACACCCCACAACGGAACCATGAATAGGGCCACAATCATCATATCGGTGGGGCCACTTCATTCGCCGGCAGGTTGAAACCCTTGCGCCGCTCCCACCAGGCGCTGGCCAGGAACAGCGCGCCGCCGACCCACAGCACGGCCGGCAGCGCGTTGATGCCGACGGTTTGCATCAACACGCCGGTCAGCATCGGCCCGCCGCTGCTGGTGATGCCCCAGCTGGCGTTGACCACCGCGCTGGCGGCCACCAGCGACTGGCCGTGGAAGCGTTCGCCGCAGGCCACCAGGGCCAGCATATAGGTGCCGCCGGCGGCCGCGCCCAGCAACAGCAGCAGCGTCCACCACAGCCACGGCGTGCCGGCCGCGAAGGGCAGGACGGGCAGCAGCAGGCAGACCACCACGCCGCAGCCGGTGTGCACGCGGGCGCGGCCGACACGGTCGGCCAGCCAGCCGAGCGGGAACTGCAGCGCCGTGTCGCCCACCAGCACCACGGTGGCCGACAGCAGCGCCAGCTCGGTCGGAATACCGTGGCGCAGCGCGTACAGCGGCAGCAGGCTCAGGGCCAGCGTGTCGAACAGGGCGAAGAAGGCGGCGCCGGCGACGATCATCGGCATGCGCGGCAGCACCAGCTGCCAGGCGACGTGGGGATCGTCCTCGTGGCCGGTGTCGGCGTTGGCGATCAGGCCCAGTCCGGGCAGGGCCAGCAGGAACATGGCGCCGCAGGCGGCGAAGGGCAAGTCGATTTTGCTTTCGAAGGCGGCCACCAGCGCCGGCCCGACCAGCTGGAACAACGTGAAGCTGGTGGTGTACATGGCCACCACCTTGCCGCGCGAATTGCCCGGCGCGAGGCGGTTGACCCAGGCCTCGCCGATGGTGAACAGCACGCCCATGGCCGCGCCGAAGACGAAGCGCAGCAGCGCCCACAAGGTCAGGTTGTCGGTGACCTCCATCAGCGCTGTGGACAGCGCCGCCGCCCACACCGACAGCAGCATGCCGCCGCGCGGCCCGAAGCGCGCCACCAGCCGCGCCACGAAGGGCGCCGAGGCGAGGATGCCGATGGCGCTGGCGGCGGTGATCAGGCCGATGATGTCGGTGCCCACGCCGCGCTGGTC
Source organism: Rugamonas sp. DEMB1 (assembly GCF_029834475.1). Taxonomy (GTDB): domain Bacteria; phylum Pseudomonadota; class Gammaproteobacteria; order Burkholderiales; family Burkholderiaceae_D; genus Rugamonas; species Rugamonas rubra. The sequence continues at coordinate 299,629 of NZ_CP122407.1, forward strand.
CAATGTCAATGCGGTCAGCGGCGTGGTCGCTCCCAGGCCCAGGCCGACCACGCCGATGCTGATCGCCAGCGCGAAGAAGTCCTTCCACGGCATGCTCCGCATCAGCGCACCCCCGACTGGATCACGGCGGCCAGCAGGCGGCCGTAGTAGACCACCTTCTCCGGCGTGACGTAGGCGTAGCCGACCAGCAGGCCACGGCGCACCGGCGGCGCCAGGTAGTAGGTCGACAGCGCCTTGACCTGGATGCCCGATTCGGCCGCCAGCTTCTCCAGCGCCACGTCGTCGACCCGGTCGGGCAGCTCGACCACCAGGTGCAGGCCGGACTCCTCGCTGGAGATGGTCACGCTCTGGCTCAGCTGGGGCCCCAGTTGCGCCACCAGCGTGCGGCGCAGCAGCTCGCGCCGCGCGCCGTAGGTCTGGCGGATCTTGCGGATGTGGGTGGTGAAGTGGCCCAGCGCGATGAAGTCGGCCAGCGCCGCCTGCACCATCAGCTGGCCGGGCCGCTGCAGGTCGTACAGCGCGCTCTTGAACGGCGCGATCAGCGCCGGCGGCACCACCAGGTAGCCGACCTTGATGCCGGGGTAGAGCACCTTGGAGAAGGTGCCCATGTAGAGCACGCGGTCGTCGGTGTCCAGCCCCTGCAGCGCGGCCAGCGGCCGGCCGGTGTAGCGGAACTCGCTGTCGTAGTCGTCCTCGAGTATCCAGGCGTTCTTGCGCACGGCGACGTCGAGCAGCTCGCGCCGGCGCGCCAGGCTCATGACGGCTCCGGTCGGGTATTGGTGCGACGGCGTGACGTAGATCAGCCGTGGCGAGGTGGCCAGTTCGTCCTCGTCCAGCGCCATGCCGTCGCTGTCGACGGTGATCGGGTGCAGCGTCAGGTCGCGCGCCTGGAACACGCGGCGCGCGCCCCAGTAGCACGGGTCCTCGACCCAGGCGGTGTCGCCCACGTCGGCCAGCAGCTGGGCGCACAGGTCGAGCGACTGCTGGGTGCCGGCGGTGATCATCACCTGTTCGACCGACACCTTGACCGAGCGCGAGATGCGCAGGTATTCGGTGATGGCCTGGCGCAGCGGCAGGTAGCCGCCGGACTGGCCGTAGTCGAGCAGGTCGGCGCGCGCCTCGCGCCAGATGCGGTTTTGCAGCCGCTGCCACAGCTTGAAGGGGAAGGAGGAGAAGTCGGCGTCGCCCGGCGCGAACGGTTGGATCTCGTAGCGCGGCCCGGCGGCGAAGGCGGTCAGCTCCTCGCCCCGGCGCGACAAGGGCGCGCTGGCGCCGCCCTTGGCCGTCGCCAGCGCCGCCGTGTTGGCCGACTGTTGCGCGGACCCAACGCCGCGCATGCTGGCCGAATGCGCCTGCAAATCGGCCACATAGGTGCCGCTGCCCAGCGCGCTGGTCACATAACCCTCGGCCGCCAGCTGCTCGAAGGCGGCGATCACCGTGTTGCGGGCGATGCCCAGATCGCGCGCCAGATCACGGCTGGACGGCAGTTTGTTCCCCGCGCCGAGCTGCTGTTGATGGATCGCCGCCTTCGCCGCCTCGTACAGGCGGCGCTGCTGCGGCAGGCGCGGATGGAAGTCGGCCTGGGCCAAAGTGTGGGCGAGCAGATCGGAGGCGGGAGACATAGTTTTTGAAAGTGGTTCCATCGATACGGTACAAGTGGCACTGACTATGATACCAAATCTGGCTTATGATGAATCAAGTTTCAAGCTTAATGGAAAAAATGCTAAGTTAAATGCTAAGTTAGCTGTGGTGGAAGCAGCGTTGAAAATCAGCAGTCGTCGTTCCCGTTCATGTAAAGCTCGCCGAGTGGCCCTAGGCGCCCGGCGAAATCAAGGTTCACCAGAGCCCAATGGATCGCAAAACAGCCACACTGACACAAGAACATCATGCCTAGCCCAATCGTCCTCGTCCCCGCCTGCATCAACCAGATCGGCAGCCATCCCTACCACACCGCGCAGCTGAAGTATGTGGACGCGGTGGCCAGCGGCGCCCACTGCATGCCGCTGATCGTGCCGGCGCTGGGCGCGGCGACCGACCTGGAGGCGTTGCTCGACATCGCCGCCGGCATCATGCTGACCGGCTCGCCGTCCAACGTCCACGCCGGCTTGTACGGCCAGGACGTGCTCGACCCGAGCCTGCCGCAGGGACCCGGCGCGCGACGCCACCACCTTGCCGCTGATCCGCGCGGCGCTCAAGCGCGGCCTGCCGTTGCTGGCGATCTGCCGTGGCTTCCAGGAGGTGAACGTGGCGCTGGGCGGCACGCTGCACCAGGCGGTGCACGCGGTGGCGGGCATGCACGACCACCGCGAAAACAAACACCACACGCTGGAGCAGCAGTACGCCGCCGCGCACCGCGTGCTGCTGGAAGCGGACGGCGCGCTGTCGCGCATCCTCGGCGGCGCCAGCGAGATCATGGTCAATTCGCTGCACGGCCAGGGCATCGCCACGCTGGCGCCCGGCCTAGCGGTCGAGGCGCGCGCCGGCGACGGCCTGGTGGAAGCCTACCGCGTCGCCGACGCGGCCGGCTTCACGCTGGCGGTGCAATGGCACCCTGAGTGGCAGCTGGCGCAGAACCCCGACTCAATCAAGTTGTTCCTCGCATTCGGCCAAGCGTGCCGGAATTATCAAAGCAAATCAGGGAGAGGCGCATGAAGACCTACGAGCAGTGGGCGCGGCGGGTTCCTTAGTGCCGCTGTCCGCATAGAACAGAAGTGAGAAGCGCATCGCCTCCGGCGGCGCGTCAGAATAAGATAAACGAGAGAGATGCATGGCTATCCGCGAAAACTTTACCTACACCGATATGGACCTGTGGCTGAACGAGAAGCGCGTCACCGAGATTGAATGCCTGGTGCCCGACTTGACCGGTGTCGCGCGCGGCAAAATTCTACCGCGCGGCAAATTCACCCAGGAGCGCGGCATGCGCATTCCCGAGGCGGTGTTGGGCATGACCGTGACCGGCAACTACCCGACCGAGGACGGCGGCTACGACCGCGCCATTTCCAGCACCGACCGCGACATGATCCTGAAGGCCGACCCGACCACCATCACCATGGTGCCCTGGGCCACCGACCCGACCGCGCAGGTGATCCACGACTGCTACTTTGCCGACGGCCGCCTGGTCGACTTCGCCCCCCGCTCGGTGCTGCGCCGCGTGCTCAAGCTGTACGCCGACAAGGGCTGGCGCCCGGTGGTGGCGCCCGAGTTGGAGTTCTACCTGACCGCCAAGAACACCGACCCCGATCTGCCCTTGAAACCGCCGATCGGCCGCAGCGGCCGCGCCGAAACCAGCCGCCAGGTCTACAGCATCGACGCCGTCAACGAGTTCGATCCGCTGTTCGAGGACATCTACGACTATTGCGACCTGATGAACCTCGACGTCGACACGCTGATCCACGAGATCGGCGCCGGCCAGATGGAGATCAACTTCCTGCACGGCGACCCGCTGGGCCTGGCCGACAAGGTGTTCTTCTTCAAGCGCACGCTGCGCGAGGCGGCGCTCAAGCACGACATGTACGCCACCTTCATGGCCAAGCCGATGGCCGGCGAGCCGGGTTCGGCGATGCACGTGCACCAGAGCGTGGTCGACGCCAAGACCGGCCTGAACATCTTCAGCGCGCCGGACGGTTCGGCCGCGCCGATCTTCAAGCACTACATCGGCGGCCTGCAGCGCTACATGCCGTCGGCGATGGCGATCGTCGCGCCGTATGTGAACTCCTACCGCCGCATCGTGCGCCACACCGCCGCGCCGATCAACATCCAGTGGGGCATGGACAACCGCACCGTCGGCTTCCGCGTGCCCGAGTCGGGCGTGCAGGACCGCCGCATCGAGAACCGCATCATCGGCGCCGACGCCAATCCGTATCTGGCGTTGGCCGTCACGCTGGCCTGCGGCTACCTCGGCATGGTCGAGGCGCTGGAGCCGACCCCGATCACCGAGGGCAGCGCCTACGACCTGAAGTTCGAACTGCCGCAGGGCCTGCCGGAAGCGCTGCAGGCGCTGCGCGCCGAGGACAAGCTGCGCAGCATTCTGGGCGAGCGTTTCATCGACGTCTACTCGGCGATCAAGGAGCCTGGAGCACCAGGAGTTCATGACCGTCATCAGCCCGTGGGAACGCGAGCACTTGCTGCTGCACGTGTAAGACCAAGGCGCGCGCGGCTGCCGTTCTGCGGCAGACCGCCCGCCGTTGCTGGAAGTCCGACCGAGACACCACTTACCGATTGATTTTTTGAGCTAGGAATCATCATGTCCGCAAACCCATTGGCGCCCAGCGCCGCCTTAGTCGCGTCGGTAAAAAGCGCCGCCGCCCGTCCCGAGTTGTTCGACACCGCCGCGATCCAGCAGATGGACACGGCCCACTATATGCATCCGTTCACCGACACCAAGGTGCTGGGCGAGCAGGGCGCCCGCGTGATGGTGCGCGGCGAGGGCATCTACGTGTGGGACTCGCAGGGCAAGAAGGTGCTCGACGGGATGTCGGGCCTGTGGTGTGTCAACGTCGGCTACGGCCGCACCAGCATCTCCGAGGCGGTGTATCGGCAGATGGAGACTCTGCCCTTCTACAACAGCTTCTTCAACACCACCAACCTGCCGGCGGTGCAGTTGGCCACCAAACTGTGCGAGATTTCGCCGCCGCAGTTCAAGCACGTGTTCTTCACCGGCTCCGGCTCGGAAGGCAACGACACCAATCTGCGCATGGTGCGCCGCTATTGGGACCTGCTCGGCTACAAGGAGCGCCACACCATCATCAGCCGCCACAACGCCTACCACGGCAGCACCGTGGCCGGCGCCTCGCTGGGCGGCATGAGCGGCATGCACGAGCAGGGCGGCCTGCCGATTCCCGGCATCGTCCACATCGGCCAGCCGAACTATCTGGAGTCCGGTCGCGGCATGACGGAGCAGGAGTTCGGCATCAAGGCGGCCTCCTGGCTGGAGGAAAAGATCCTCGAAGTGGGGCCGGAAAAAGTCGCCGCCTTCATCGGCGAGCCGGTGCAGGGCGCCGGCGGCGTGATCATCCCGCCGGCCAGCTACTGGCCCGAGATCCAGCGCATCTGCGACAAGTACGGCGTGCTGTTGATCGCCGACGAAGTCATCTGCGGCTTCGGCCGGCTGGGCAAATGGTTCGCCTCCGAGCTGTTCGGCATCAAGCCGGACCTGATCACTTTCGCCAAAGGAGTCACCTCCGGTTATGTGCCGCTGGGCGGCGTGTTGGTGGGTGATCGCGTGGCCGATGTGCTGATCGAAAAAGGCGGCGACTTCAACCACGGCTTCACCTACTCCGGCCATCCGGTGGCCTGCGCCGCCGCGCTGGAGAACATCCGCATCATCGAGGAAGAGAAGTTGGTCGAGCGCGTCGCCAACGACACCGGCCCTTATCTGAAGCAGCGCTTCGCCACGCTGGCCGATCATCCTCTGGTTGGTTTCGCCGACAGCTGCGGCTTCGTCGCCGGCCTCAATCTGGTGCGGTCGAAGGCCGCCGTGGTGCACGACAACGTCGAGTTCGATCCGGCGCTGGCGGTCGGCATGATCTGCCGCGGCTACATGTTCAGCAACGGCATGATCATGCGCGCCGTCGGCGACCGCATGATCATCGCGCCGCCGCTGGTGATGACGCGCGCGCAGATCGACGAGATGGTCGCGCTGATCCGCCACTGCCTCGACCTTACCTATGCCGACGTGAAGGAACGCGGCTGGCTGTAAGGCTTTGGAATATTTTTCCACTCGTCGAATGATGGGTTTAGTATGGGTTTTGAAACGCGGTGTACATGGATTTTGGAGACCATCCGGGCGCGCGTTTCAAAACGTATTTCAGATCGCGTTGGAGGATGAATTCAGATTCGATTAGGTACGGATTGGTACGATTATTGCTGGTATGTAGAAGTAATGTCGAATAAAAGATATCGCACAATTTAGATGCACTTACTCACACAGTATCGATAGGGAGAAACAAGAATGATGATGCCGAATCCAAGCACGCAGCATATGCCGCAAGCCCGCTCGCAATTCAAGCGACACTGCGCCAACGCCATCAAACGCAGCATGTCCACCATCCTCGCCGCCACCGCGGCCGCCGCACTCCTCTCCGCCCCCGCCCGCGCCCAAGAAGAAAAAGTCCTCAACATCTACAACTGGTCGGACTACATCGCCGAAGACACCATCAAGAACTTCGAGAAGGAAACCGGCATCAAGGTCCGCTACGATCTGTTCGACAGCAACGAGGTGCTGCACGCCAAACTGGCCGCCGGCAAAACCGGCTACGACATCGTGGTCCCTTCCTCCAACTGGGCGCGTTTGCAGATCGACGGCGGCCTGCTGCGTGAACTCGACAAGAGCAAGATCCCCAACCTGGCCAACCTCGACCCGCAACTGCAATCGCTGATCGCCGCCAAGCTCGACCCGGGCAACAAGCACCTGGTGATCTGGCTGTGGGGCTTTACCACGCTGGGCATCAACGTCGACAAGGTCAAGGCCACGCTGGGCGGCATGCCGATGCCGGACAACGCCTGGGACCTGCTGTTCGATCCGAAGTACTCGTCCAAGCTGAAATCCTGCGGCATCTCGGTGCTCGACTCGCCGTCCGAAATCATGCCGGCGGCGCTGATCTACCTCGGCAAGCCGGCCTACTCGAAGAACGCCTCCGACTACCAGGATGCCGGCCGCCTGCTGCAATCGGTGCGCTCCAACATCACGCTGTTCAGCTCCTCCGGCTACATCAACGACCTGGCCAACGGTTCGCTGTGCCTGTCGCTCGGTTGGTCCGGCGATATCAACATCGCCCGCCAGCGCGCCATCGACGCCAAGAACGGCAACAAGATCGAAGCCTTGGTGCCGAAGACCAGCGCCACCCTGCTGTTCGACACCATGGCCATTCCGACCGACGCGCCGCACCCGAACAATGCCCACCTGTGGATCAACTACATCACCCGGCCCGAGGTGCACGCCGGCTTGACCAACAAGGTCTTCTACGCCAACCCGAACGCCGCCGCGCTCAAGTATGTGCGCAAGGACCTGGCCGAGAACAAGACCATCTACCTCAGTGACGAAGACAAGAAGCGCATGACCGTGCCCGAGCCGTACAGCTCCGACATCCGCCGCGTCATGACCCGCGTCTACACCAAGTTCAAAACCGGACTGTAAGCGCCCGTTCTCCCGTCCGGCATGGCGCCGGGCGGGGCCGCCGCATGTGTTTTTGCGTTCTTCCTACTTTTTTACTGTGCCACTATGACGACAACCACAAGCCCGGCCAGCGAAGCCGGCCAACCCTTTCTGTTGATCCGCAACCTGGTCAAGGCCTTCGACGGCGTGCGCGCCGTGGACGACATTTCCGTCACCATCAACAAGGGTGAAATCTTCGCCCTGTTGGGCAGCTCCGGCTGCGGCAAGTCGACCCTGCTGCGTATGCTGGCCGGCTTCGAAACGCCGACCGAGGGCCAGATCACCCTGGCCGGCAAGGACATGGTCAACGTGCCGCCCTACCAGCGGCCGATCAATATGATGTTCCAGTCCTACGCGCTGTTCCCGCACCTTTCGGTGTGGGACAACATCGCCTTCGGCCTGCGCCGCGACGGCCTGCCGGCCGACGAGGTGGCGGTGCGCGTGACGCAGATGCTGGCCCTGGTCCAGCTGACCGCCTACGGCAAGCGCAAGCCGCACCAGCTCTCCGGCGGGCAGCAGCAGCGTGTGGCGCTGGCGCGTAGTCTCGCCAAGCGCCCCAAGCTGCTGCTGCTCGACGAGCCGCTCGGCGCGCTCGACAAGAAGCTGCGCGAGCGCACCCAGATGGAACTGGTCAACATCATCGAGCAGGTCGGTGTGACCTGCGTGATGGTCACCCACGACCAGGACGAGGCGATGAGCATGGCCACCCGCATCGCCGTGATGAGCGAGGGCCGCATCCTGCAGGTCGGCGCGCCGGGCGAAATCTACGAGACGCCCAACTGCCGCTTCGTCGCCGACTTCATCGGCAGCGTCAACCTGTTCAAGGGCCACGTCAAGATCGACGAGCCGGACCACGTCATCATCGAGTCGCCGGAAGGGCGCCACTACGTCAACCACGGCATCACCGGCACCATGGGCATGGAGGTGGCGGTGGCGGTGCGGCCGGAGAAAATCTGCATCCAGCTGGAGGCGCCGACCCTGGAACAGCGCGCCAGTGCCGCCGAGCAGGGCTTCAACTGTGCCTCCGGCGTGATCACCGCGATGGCCTACTTCGGCAACGAGACCAGCTACCACGTCACGCTCGACAGCGGCATGGTGCTGCGCGTTTCGCGCACCAACGCGGCGCGCCACCAGAGCACCCAGCTGAACCGCGAGCAGCGCGTCTTCGCCTGGTGGGACGGCGCCGACATCGTGGTCCTGACCAGCTGAGCGCCGCCATGAAAAAATCATCCATCATGGATTTCCTCAAGCTGCGCTGGATCACCGGCCGCCGGCTGGTGATCGCCGTGCCCTTCGCCTGGCTGGCCTGCGCCTTCCTGGTGCCGTTCCTGATCGTCGCGCGCATCAGCTTCACCGAGGCCGACGCCGGCGGCAACCCCTTCGGCACCTTGATGACCTTGGTCGACGGCGTGATCACCTTCAGAGGTCAAGATCTCCAACTACCTGTTCATCTTGCAGGACGACTTGTACGTGCTGACCTACCTCAGCTCCCTCAAGTACGCCGCCATCACCACCTTGCTGTGCCTGACCATCGGCTACCCCTTCGCCTACTTCATGGCGCGTTCGCGGCCGACCATTCGTCCGGTGCTGATGATGATGGTGATGCTGCCGTTCTGGACCTCCTTCCTGCTGCGCATCTACGCCTGGAAGGGCATCCTGGCCAACAACGGGATCTTGAACCACCTGTTGATTAGCGTCGGCATCATCAGCGAGCCGCTGCACATGATGAACACCCCGTTCTCGCTGGTGATCGGCATGACCTACGCCTATCTGCCCTTCATGATCCTGCCGCTGTACGCCAATCTGGTGAAGATGGACGTGCGCTTCCTCGAAGCCGCCGCCGACCTGGGCGCCACGCCGCTGCAAACCTTCTGGCGCATCACCGTGCCGCTGTCGAAGTCCGGCATCATCGCCGGCTCCATGCTGGTGTTCATTCCGGCGGTCGGCGAATACGTGATTCCGGAGCTGCTCGGTGGCCCTGAGACGCTGATGATCGGCCATGTGCTGTGGGACGAGTTCTTCACCAACAACGACTGGCCGATGGCCTCCTCGGTGACGGTGGTGGTGATCCTGCTGATCCTGGTACCGATGGCGATCTTCAACAAGTACAAGGCGGAACAGGAGGCACGCGCATGAACGGCAACTTCATCCAACGTTGGTTCGGCCGTGGCTGGCTGTCGCTCGGCTATGTCTTCCTCTACCTGCCCATCCTGGTGTTGATCGTGTTTTCCTTCAACAGCTCGCGGCAGGACATGGTGTGGAGCGGCTTCTCCGTGCGCTGGTACATGGAGCTGATGAACGACACCGAGATCATCAGCGGCTTCGGCCTGTCGATCAAGATCGCCGTCATGACGGCCTGCGCCTCGGTGGTGCTGGGAACCTTCGCCGCGTTCACCTTGAACCGCTACCAGCGCTTCTTCGGCCGCACGCTGTTCTCGGGCATGGTCAGCGCGCCGCTGGTGATGCCGGAGGTGATTATCGGCCTGTCGCTGCTGCTGATGCTGGTGTCGGTGCAAAAGGTGTTCGGTTTCCCCGAGCGCGGCATGCTGACCATCTGGCTCGGCCACACCCTGCTCGGCATGGCCTACGCGGCGGTGGTGGTGCAGTCGCGTTTGCAGGAGATGAGCAAGTCGCTGGAAGAGGCGGCGATGGACCTGGGCTGCAAGCCGCACCAGGTGTTCTTCCTGGTCACGCTGCCCAACATCACGCAGGCCTTGGCCTCGGCCTGGCTGCTGACGTTCACCTTGTCGCTGGACGACGTGGTGCTGTCGGCCTTCCTGTCCGGCCCCGGTTCGTCGACGATGCCGATCGTGATCTTCTCGCGCGCCCGTCTGGGTCTGGACCCGCGCGTCAACGCCGTCGCCGCGCTGACGATTTTGGCGGTGACCGTCGCCGTGATCGCCTCCAGCATCTGGATGGCGCGCAACGAACGGCTGCGCCAGAAGCAGGTGCAGGCGGCGGCCAAGGCCGAGTAACAAGCGGGGTCAGTGCCGACATTCGGACATTCACCGCGTGAATGTCCGAATGTCGGCACTGACCCCACCGTACCGCATTCATCCATCAAGCATCAAGAACCAAGAAAAAGGGGATTAGTCATGCACTTGTTGAAGAAAATTGTCGTCGCCATCGTCATCGCCTACCCAGCCGTCGCCATGGCGCAGAGCACCAAGGAATTGAAGGCCGAGCTGGACGCCTTGAAGAGCCAGGTCAAGCGCCTGGAGGCGATGATCGAGAAGGTCGGCGGCCAGGCCGTGCTGGCCAACAGCCAGGCGCAGGCCGCCAACACCAAGGCGGCCCAGGCCAACACGCAGGCTGTGGCCGCCGTCGCCAAGGCCGACAAGGCGGCCGAGAACGGCGTCGACGTGGCCGAGTTCAACCGCATCCGCATCAAGACCGAGGCGCTGGAGGATTCCAACGAGGCCAGCGGCTTCAAGGGTGTGAAGATCTCCGGCTATGTCGACCCGACCTACATCTACAACCGCAACGCCAAAACCTCGAGCTTCGTCTTCTTCAACAACAACAGCTCGGTCAACGGTTCCGGCGAGAGCTTCGGCTACGACAACACCTTCTTCGGCAGCGCCATGCTGAACTTCGAGAAGGAGCTGGAGGGCGGCACCAAGGTCAAGCTGTCCATGATGCCGAGCAAAGGCGCCGGCGCCGGCTACAACTTCGGCAGCCTGGTGCACGAGGCCACGGTGATGGTGCCGCTGGGCGATCTGAACACGCGGCTGATCGGCGGCCAGTGGGCCGACTGGACCGGCTATGAGCTGATCCCGTCGACCGGCAACAAGCTGATCACCCACAACCTGCTGTTCGACTTCTCCGCCGCGAACTTCTACACCGGCGCCGGGGTCGAACTGGTACGCGGCCAGTGGGACACCAAGATCCTGCTGGGGAACCTGAACCGTTCGCGCATCGACACCGCCAAGCAGGAGACGCCGGGCCTGTTCTACCGCGTCGACTACGCCAAGGGCGAGTTCAGCGGCTTCGGCTTCTCCGGCATCCACTCCGGCTTCGACGACAAGGCGCAGTTCGGCCGCACCGATCTGGTCGAGGTGGACGGTTACTTCAACCGTGGCGACTGGAACGCGCAGGGCCAGCTGTCCTACGGCCGGCAGAAGGCGACGCCGAGCAACGGCTACAGCGGCGAGCGTTCGCACTGGTGGGCCTGTCCGCGCTGGCCGCCTACAAGGTCACGCCGCGCTTCGAGACCATCGGCCGCTTCGACTACATCAACAACAAGAGCAACGGCGGCGGCGTGTTCGGCTCGACCTTCGGCGGCGTCTGCAAGGACGTCACCGGCGCCGACGCCAACTGCCCGGACGGCCGCAACGGCTTCGGCTCCGGCATGGTCTTCGACGGCAGCGGCTGGGTGGTGGCCGACCCTTCGGTGGGCAGCAACCGCTACGCGCTGTCGCTGGGCGTGAACTACGCGCTGATGCCGGGCGTGAACGTCAAGGGCGAGTACCGCTACGACCGCTCGTCGGCCAAGGTGTTCAAGACCTCGGACGACGAATACCGTCGCGACAACCACGTGCTCGGTGTCTCGACCGTGGTCAGTTTCTAAGATTTTTGGAGGTGGGTATGACTACAACTTTATGGCATGGGCGCGCCGCCGCGCAGCAGATCGACGGCCGCGCCTTCATCGGCGGCCAGCGCGTGTGGGCCAAATCGGAGCAGCGCTTCGACAATCTGTCGCCGATCGACGGCCGCAACCTTGGCGCGGTGGCGCGCTGCGACGGCGCCGACGTCGACGCGGCGGTGGCCGCCGCGCGCGCCGCCTTCGACGACGGCCGCTGGGCCGGCAAGTCGCCGGCGCAGCGCAAGCGCGTGCTGATCAAGTTCGCCGACCTGGTGCAGCAGCACGGCGCCGAGTTGGCGCTGCTCGAAACGCTGGACATGGGCAAACCGATCAAGTACAGCCAGAGCGTCGACGTGGGCGCCACGGCCAACACGCTGCGCTGGTACGGCGAGGCGATCGACAAGATCTACGACGAGATCGCGCCGACCGCCGCCAACAGCCTGGCGCTGATCACCCGCGAGCCGGTCGGCGTGGTGGCCGCCATCGTGCCGTGGAACTACCCGATGATCATGGCGGCGTGGAAGATCGCGCCGGCCCTGGCCGCCGGCAACAGCGTGGTGCTCAAGCCGTCGGAGAAGTCGCCGCTGACGGCGCTGCGGCTGGCCGACATCGCGCTGGAGGCGGGCATTCCGCCCGGCGTGTTCAACGTGCTGCCCGGTTTCGGCCACGAGGCCGGCGCCGCGCTGGCGCTGCACATGGACGTCGACTGCATCGGCTTCACCGGCTCGACCCGCACCGGCAAGCAGATCCTGCAAATGGCCGGCCAGTCCAACCTGAAGCGGGCCTGGACCGAGTTGGGCGGCAAGTCTGCCAACATCGTCTGCGCCGACTGCCCGGACCTGGACGCGGCGGTGGCCTCGGCCATCGGCTCGATCTACTTCAACCAGGGCGAGAGCTGCAACGCGCCCTCGCGCCTGTTCGTCGAGGAGTCCATCAAGGAGCGCTTCCTGGAGAAGGCGCTGGCGATGATGCCGGACTTCCAGCCCGGCGATCCGCTCGACGAGGCCACCGTGATGGGCGCCATCGTCGACGCCACCCAGTTGAAAACCGTGATGGGCTACATCGAGGCCGGCAAGAGCGATGGCGCCAAGCTGCTGTCGGGCGGCCGCCAGGCGCGCGGCGAGAGCGGCGGCTTCTACGTCGAGCCGACCTTGTTCGACCAGGTCGACAGCTCGATGACCATCGCCCGCGAGGAGATCTTCGGGCCGGTGCTGTCGGTGCTGTCGTTCACCGACGTGCGCGAGGCGGTGCGGCAGGCCAACGCCACGCCCTACGGTTTGCAGGCGGCGGTGTGGACCTCCGACATCAGCAAGGCGATCCAGACGGCGCGGGCGCTGCGCGCCGGCACGGTGCACGTCAACCAGTACGACGGCGATGACATCACCGTGCCCTTCGGCGGCTACAAGCAGTCCGGCAACGGCCGCGACAAGTCGCTGCACGCCTTCGATAAGTACACCGAGTTGAAGACGACCTGGATTCAGATCGGCTAGTCGATTGAGCGTTGACCCCGCACCCCGGACGCCGGGGTCAGACCCCTTTGGGGTCTGACCCCTTTCAGCCGCCATGCGGGGTAGTGCATCGACGAATTGGCAGCCAAAACCGCACCTGGCAGAAAAACATGAACAAAACTGAAGTAAGCACGGTGACCGACCACCCGTCCGAACTGGCCGCGCAGGGCATCAAGTATGTCTTCGCGCAGTTCACCGACATCCACGGCGCGGCCAAGGGCAAGCTGATCCCGCTGGCCCATCTGGACGACATCGTCCATCCCGGCGCCGGCTTTTCCGGCCCGTCGATCTGGGGCACCGGCCTGCCGCGCAACGGGCCGCGCTCGGAGTACTACGGCCGCGCCGACCTGAGCACCTTGCAACCGATGCCCTGGCTGCCCGGCTACGCCCGCGTGGTGCTGGACGGGCATGTCGCCGGCCAGCCCTTCGCGCTGTGTCCGCGCCAGGTGCTGCGGCGCCAGGTCGAGCGTTTGGCGGCGCACGGCTGGACCTTGAACGCCGGCCTGGAGCCGGAGTTCTTCCTGCTGCAAAAAGGCCCGAACGGCTACGACTCCGAGGCCGCCGACACGCTGGAAAAACCCTCCTACGACACCAAGAGCCTGCTGCGCCAGCGCGGCTTTCTCGACAAGCTGACCACCTCGCTGGACGCCTGCGGCCTGGGCGTGTTCCAGATCGACCACGAGGACGCCACTGGCCAGTTCGAGGTCAACTACCGCTACGCCGACGCGCTCAAGGCGGCCGACAACTTCATGCTGTTCAAGATGGCGGCCCAGCACATCGCCGAGGAGCAGGGCCTGCTGTTCTCGATGATGCCCAAGCCCTTCGCCGAGCGGCCCGGCAGCGGCCTGCATTTCCACCTGTCGCTGGCGGACGCCGACGGCAAGCCGGTTTTCGCTGCGGAAGATGATGCGCGTGGACTCGGTTTGTCTGGGAATGCGTATCATTTCATGGCCGGCCTGCTGCTACACGCGCCGGCCTTGACCGCCTTGTGCGCGCCCACCGTCAATTCGTACAAGCGCTTGATGTGCGGCCGTTCGTTGTCCGGCACCAGCTGGGCGCCTTCCTTCATCGGCTACGGCGACAACAACCGCACCACGGTGGCGCGGGTGGTTTACCAGCGCGTCGAATGGCGCCTGCCCGACAGCTCGGCCAATCCCTACCTGGCGCTGGCCGGCGTGATCGCCGCCGGCCTGGACGGCATCGAGCAGCGGCTCGATCCGGGCGAGCCGGTCAACCACGACGTCTACGAGCTGTCCGACGCGGCGCGCGCCGAACTGGGCCTGCACATGCTGCCGCAGAACCTGGGCGAGGCCGCCGCCGCGCTGAAGGCCGACGAGGTGCTGGCCGCCGCGCTGGGCAAGGCCTTGGTGGCGGAGTTCGCCGCGCTGAAAAGCGCCGAGTGGAACGAGTACAGCCAACACGTCAGCGCCTGGGAAACCAAGCGCTATCTGGACCGCTTCTAAACCAAGAGAGTAAAGATGAGCCAAGCCATGCGCGACTTTCTGCGCGAGCGCAATATCCACGAGGTGGAGTGCGTGATCGCCGACATGACCGGTATCGCCCGGGGCAAGATACTGCCGAAGGACCTGTTCCTCAGCGAGGGCGAGATGCGCCTGCCGAAGAGCGTGCTGCTCAACACCGTCAACGGCGAGCAGCCCAACAACCTGCCCTACGTCGGCGCCACCGACCCGGACATGATCTGCGTGCCCGACCTGGCCACCCTGCGCCAGGTGCCGTGGGCGGCCGAGTCGGTCGCGCTGGTGATCCACGACTGCCAGAACTTCGACGGCAGCCCGGTCGGCCTGTCGCCGCGCGCGGTGCTGCGCAAGGTGCTGGCCTTGTACGCGGAGCGCGGCTGGCAGCCGGTGGTGGCGCCCGAGATGGAGTTCTACCTGGTGGCGCGCAGCGCCAACCCGCACGAGCCGCTGGTGCCGCCGCTGGGCCGCAGCGGCAAGACCGAGTCGGGCCGGCAGTCGTATTCGATCGACGCGGTGAACGACTTCGACCCCTTCTTCCTCGAGCTGTCGAGCTTTTGCAAGCAGCACTCGCTGGGCGTGGAGACCTTGATCCACGAGGCCGGCGCCGGCCAGATGGAGATCAATTTCAGCCACGGCGACGCGCTGGAGCTGGCCGACCGCGTCTTCCTGTTCAAGCGCGCGGTGCGCGAGACGGCGCTACGCCACGGCATCTTCGCCACCTTCATGGCCAAGCCGATGGAGGCCGAGCCGGGCAGCGCCATGCACATCCACCAGAGCGTGGTGGACAAGGCCAGCGGCGCCAACATCTTCAGCAACGCCGACGGCGGCGCCAGCGCGTTGTTCTTCCACTATATCGCCGGGCTGGAGACCTACCTGGCGCCGGCCACGCTGCTGCTGGCGCCGCACGTCAACTCCTACCGCCGCCTGTCGCGCTTCATGTCGGCGCCGACCAATGTGCATTGGGGCTACGACAACCGCACCTGCGGCATCCGCATCCCCAATTCGGCGCCGCTGAATCGACGGGTGGAGAACCGCGTGCCCGGCGTCGACGTCAATCCCTACCTGGCGATGGCGGCCACGCTGGCCTGCGGCTACCTCGGCATGCGCGACAGCCTGACACCGTCCGAGCCGACCGCCGACAGCGCCGAACACGTGCACGACCAACTGCCGCGCAACCTGGAGGACGCCATCGTCCGCCTGCGCGAGTGCCAGCCGCTCGGCGAGATCCTCGGCGAGCTGTTCGTGCAGGCCTTCTGCGAGGTGAAGGAACTCGAATTCGCCACCTACAGCCGGGTCATCAGCTCGTGGGAGCGCGAGCACCTGATGCTGTTGGTGTAGGGGGCGGCCATGGCGCAAGCAATCAGACACGGCGTCGACTGGGCGCGCGCGCAGGCGCTGGCGGCGCGCGAGCTGGCCGCCTTCGTGGCGCGCAATCCGGCCTCGAAGGCGCTGGCCGGGCAGGCCGCCGAGCACCTGCTGTTCGGCGTGCCGATGCACTGGATGAAGGACTGGTCGACGCCGTTCGCCTTGACCGTGGCCGAGGCCGGCGGCGCCCGCTTCAGCGACGCCGACGGCCACGACTACATCGACTTCTGCCTGGGCGACACCGGCGCCATGTTCGGCCACGCGCCGGCGCCGGTGGCGCAGGCCATCGCGCGCCAGGCCACGCGCGGCTACACGGCGATGCTGCCGTCGCCGGACGCGGCGCCGGTGGCGGCCGAGCTGGCGCGCCGCTTCGGCCTGCCGTTCTGGCAGTTCGCCCTGTCCGCCTCGGACGCCAACCGCTTCGTGCTGCGCTGGCTGCGCGCCGCCACCGGGCGCGACAAGATCCTGGTGTTCAACGGCTGCTACCACGGCACCGTCGACGACGTGTTTGTCGACCTGGTCGACGGCCTGCCGGTGCAGCGCGATAGTTTGCTGGGCCAGGTGTACGCGCTGACCGAGCACACCGTCGTCGTCGAGTTCAACGACCTGGCGGCGTTGGAGGCGGCGCTGGCCGGCGGCGACGTCGCCTGCGTGCTGGCCGAGCCGGTGATGACCAACATCGGCATGGTGCTGCCGCAGCCGGGCTATTGGGCGGCGGCGCAGCAGATCCTGCGGCGCCACGGCACCTTGTTGGTGATCGACGAGACGCACACCATCAGCAGCGGACCGGGCGGCTACGCGCGCGAGCACGGCATGGCGCCGGACGCGCTGGTGTTGGGCAAGCCGATAGCCGGCGGCGTGCCCTGCGCGGTGTACGGCTTTTCGGAGGAGGTGGCGCGGCGGGTGGAGCGGGCCAAGCGCGCGGCGCCGGCCGGCCATTCCGGCGTCGGCACCACTTTGAGCGCGAACATGTTCGCCATGGCGGCGATGCGCGCCAATCTGGAGCAGGTGATGACGGAGCAGGCCTACGCACACATGTTCGTGTTGGCGGCGCGGTTGGCCGACGGCTTGCGCGCGGCCATCGCGCGGCATGGCTTGCCCTGGTGCGTGACGCGGGTTGGCGCGCGCACCGAGTTCCAGTTCGGCGCCACGGCGCCGCGCAACGGCAGCGAGGCCGGCGCCATGCTGGATGGGGAGCTGGAGCAGATCATCCATCTGTATCTGCTCAACCGGGGGCTGTTGATCACGCCCTTCCACAACATGCTGTTGGTGTGTCCGCAGACCGGCGCCGAGGATGTGGCGCGGCTGCTGGCGGTGTTCGACGACTGTTTGGGCGAGTTGGTGTAGCGGCTGTATTCGATTGAGCGTTGACCCCGCACCCCGGCCACCGGGGACTCGGCGTCCCCGTCAGACCCCGTACGGGGTCTGACCCCCTTCAGCCGCATTGCGGGGTAGGGCGGCGCTCAGCCTAGTGCCACCGTGCTTAGAAGCAGTGTTCGAGCGCCGGGAAGCTGCCGTCCTTGACCGCTGCGACGTAGGCGCCGACGGCGGCGTCGATGCTGCTCTGGCCTTCCATGAAGTTCTTCACGAAGCGCGCTTTGCGGCCCGGGAAGACGCCCAGCAGGTCGTGCATCACCAGCACCTGGCCGGAGCAGTCCGGGCCGGCGCCGATGCCGATGGTCGGCATGGTCAGCAGCTCGGTGACTTCCTTGCCCAGCTGCGAGGGGATCGCTTCCAGCACCACCATCGAGGCGCCGGCCGCCTGCAGGGCCAGCGCGTCGGCCTTCAGCTGGTCGGCGCTTTCGGTGGTCTTGCCCTGCACCTTGTAGCCGCCCAGCTGGTGCACCGACTGCGGCGTCAGGCCGATGTGGGCGCAGATGGGCACGGCGCGCTCGGTGAGGAAGCGCACGGTTTCGGCCAGCCAGGCGCCGCCTTCGATTTTGATCATGTGGGCGCCGGCCTGCATGATCTGCACGGCGTTGGCGAAGGCCTGCTCGGGCGTGCCGTAGGCGCCGAAGGGCAGGTCGGCGACGATCATGGCCGACTTGCTGCCGCGCGCCACGGCGGCGGTGTGGTAGGCCAGTTCGGCCACGGTGACCGGCAGCGTCGAGTGGTGGCCGTTGCAGACCATGCCGAGCGAGTCGCCGATCAGCAGCACTTCCACGCCGCAGCGGTCCATCAACGAGGCGAAGCTGGCGTCGTAGCAGGTCAGCATGGTGATTTTTTCACCTGCGGCGCGCAGCGTGCCCAGCGTGGTGACGGTGACAGCCTTGGTCGCGACCGGCTTGGCCGGCGCAGGTGTCGTTGCGGTGGCGGGCTTTTGGCTCGCCGCCATTTCGTTGCCTTGCAAATAAGCAGACATGGTCAATCCTTAAAATAGAAAATGCTAACGGCGCTAGTGTAGCCCTGTTGTGGTTTGCCCGCCGGCGGGCGCCAAACCGACCGGTTCGCTATCCTAGCTGCGGAAAATGAAGTAGACGGCGCCGACCAGGCACAGCCCGGCCCAGACGTAGTCCAGCTTGAAGGGTTGGTTCATGTAGAACATGGCGAAGGGGACGAACACGGTCAGCGTGATCGCCTCCTGCATGATCTTCAGCTGCGCCAGGCTGTACTGGCTGTAGCCGATGCGGTTGGCCGGCACCTGCAGCATGTATTCGAACAGGGCGATGCCCCAGCTGATCAGGGCGGCGATCCACCAGGCCTTGCTCGACAGGCTTTTCAGGTGGCCGTACCAGGCGATGGTCATGAACACGTTCGACAGCGTCAGCAGGCCGACGGTTTGGACGATGACAGGAATTTGCATACTGGCTTAGTCGAGGAGGCTGATGGCCTGGTCGGCGACGCCGGCCAGATAGCCTTGCGCCGGGCCGAGGCCGGGAATGTCGATGTGCGGCGCCAGTGCCAGCAGCGGCACCAGCACGAAGGCGCGCTCGGCGAGGCGCGGATGCGGCACCGTCAGCGTGGCGCTGGAAATGCGCTGCGCGCCGTACAGCAGCAGGTCCAAATCCAGGGTGCGCGGGGCGTTGCGGTAGGGCCGCTCGCGGCCGTGCGCCTGCTCGATGCCGTGCAGCGCCTGCAGCAGCTGCTCGGCGTCCAAGGTGGTGGCGATGCGGGCGACGGCGTTGATGTAGTCGTCGCCGCTGGAGTCGATGGGGGCGCTGCGGTAGTGGCCGGAGGCGGCCTGCAGCGTGCAGCCGGGCAGGCGCGCCAGGCGGGCCAGCGCGTCGACCACGTTGGCGCGGGCGTCGCCCAGGTTGGCGCCGATGCCGATGTAGGCGACGACGACGTCCGCCGCCGCCGCCACTGGGCCTGCGACGGGATCAAACCCTGCCTTCATTCGCCTTCGCCGTCCGGATTGCCGGTGCCGCCGACGATGGCGGCCTTGCCGCGACCGCCACGGCGTGGCGCGCGCTTCTTCTTGGCGCCCTCGGGGGCGCGGCCGACGTTGGCGACCAGGTCGTCGCGGGTGGCCTCGTCGCCCTCGTAGAAGGCGGTCCACCATTCGCCCAGCTCGGCGTCGATCTCGCCGGAGCCGCAGCGCAGCAGCAGGAAGTCGTAGCCGGCGCGGAAGCGCGGGTGCTCGAGCAGCTTGTGCGGCGACTTGCCGTTGCGCCGCTCGAAGCGCGGCTGCATCGACCAGATGTCGCGCATGTCGGAGCCGATCTTGCGTTGCAGCGCCAGTTTTTCGGTCTGCGAGTCGAGCACGTCGTCGGCCGCGAAGTGCAGCGCGGGGATCGGCAGCTCGCCGGCGGCGCGGTAGGCGGTCCACTTCTCCAGCACCTGGTGCCACAGCAGGGAGGCGAACAGGAAGCCGGGCGAGACGGTCTTGCCGGCGGCGATGCGGGCGTCGGTCGAATCGAGCGCCAGGGTGACGAACTTGACGCCGAGCGGCTGCTCGAGCACCACGTCGAGCAGCGGCAGCAGGCCGTGGTGCAGGCCTTCCTTGCGCAGCTGTTGCAGGCAGGCCAGCGCCTGGCCGCTCATCAGCAGCTTGAGCATCTCGTCGAAGACGCGGGCGGCCGGCACGTTGTTGATCAGCGGCGCCATGACGGCGATCGGCGCGGCGGTGGCCGGCTCGATGGTGAACTTGAGCTTGGCGGCGAAGCGCACCACGCGCAGCATGCGCACCGGGTCCTCGCGGAAGCGCGCCTCGGGCTGGCCGATGATGCGCAGGGTCTTGCCGCGGATGTCCTCGACGCCGCCGTGGTAGTCCAACACCTGCTCGTTGGCCGGGTTGTAGTACATGGCGTTGATGGTGAAGTCGCGCCGCACCGCGTCCTCGGCCTGCGAGCCGAAGGTGTTGTCGCGCAGCACGCGGCCGTGCTCGTCCTTGGGCGCCGAGTCGGAGGTGGTGCCACGGAAGGTGGTCACCTC
The DNA here is from genome assembly GCF_029834475.1 of Rugamonas sp. DEMB1. Taxonomy (GTDB): domain Bacteria; phylum Pseudomonadota; class Gammaproteobacteria; order Burkholderiales; family Burkholderiaceae_D; genus Rugamonas; species Rugamonas rubra. The sequence continues at coordinate 320,089 of NZ_CP122407.1, forward strand.
CAGCAGGTCCTGGCCGAACATGACGTGGACGATCTGGAAGCGCTTGCCGATGATGAAGGCGCGGCGGAACAGCTTGCGCACCTGCTCCGGCGTGGCGTTGGTGGCGATGTCGAAGTCCTTCGGCTTGACGCCGAGCAGCAGGTCGCGCACCGCGCCGCCCACCACGAAGGCCTCGAAGCCGGCCTCCTGCAGGGTGCTGGTGACGCGCACCGCGTTCGACGACAGCAGCCGTGGCTCGATGCCGTGCTCCTGCGGGCCGAGCACCACCGGGGTGTTGGCGTCGCGTCCGCCCTTGTTTTTGGTGCCCAGGATTTTGCGGATCAGTTTCTTAATCATTGAATAGGTCGAGTAGTGGCCAGCCTTGGGCTGAAGCGTGCGTTTTCAGCGCGGCGTTGGGGTTGGTGGCGACGGGGTGGCTGACCAGCCGCATCAGCGGCAGGTCGTTGTGCGAGTCGCTGTAGAAGTGGCTGGTCCCGAAGTCCTCGAGCCGGTGGCCCAGACCGGCCAGCCAGGCGCGCGTGTGGGTGACCTTGCCGGCGCCCTGGGTCGGCGTGCCGAGCAGCTTGCCGGTGGGGCGGCCGGCGCCGTCGAACTCGGGCATGGCGGCGATCAGGTGGTCCACCCCCAGCGCCTTGGCGATGGGCGCCGTGACGAAGTGGTTGGTGGCGGTGACGATGGCGACCAGGTCGCCGGCGTCGGCGTGGCGTTGCAGCAGGGCGCGCGCCTGCGGCTTGATGGCCGGCAGGATCACCTCGTCCATGAAGCGCGCCTGCATGGCGTCGAGTTCGGCGCGCGGGAAGCGCGCCAGGGTGCCGAGCGAGAACTCGAGGTATTCGACCGGGTCGAGCGTGCCGGCCTGGTACTGGGCGAAGAAGGCGTCGTTGCGGCGCGCGAACTCGGCGCCGTCGACGGCGCCGATGCGCACCAGGAACTGGCCCCACTCGTGGTCCGAGTCGATCGGCAGCAGGGTGTGGTCAAGGTCAAATAGGGCGAGATTCATCATTCTTTCGCTTCCGCCTGCAGCCATTCGCGCAGCAGCGGCAGGGTGATCGGACGTTGGGTTTCAAGGGAATACTGGTCGAGCGAGTCCAGCATGGTCGACAGCGAACGCATGTCGCGGCGAAAATGGGACAGCAGGTAGGGTAACACGCCGGGCGACAGCGTCAAGCCGCGGGCGGCGGCGGCGCTGCTCAGGGCGGCCACCTTCTCGTCGTCGCTCAGGCCGTGGATCTGGTAGATCAGGCCCCAGCCCATGCGCGTGCGCAGCTCCGTCGCGCACCGGCAGCACGGCCGGCGCCACGGCGCCGCTGCAGACCATGAAGGCGCCGTTGGCGCGGATCTCGTTGAACAGGGCGAAGGCGTCGATCTGCGCCACCGGCGACAGCTTTTCGCAGTCGTCGAGCAGGTACAGGTCGACCTCGGGCACGTAGACGAACTCCGATTCGATCGAGAACGGCGAGATGTAGCGCGCCGTCTTGTCGCCGTGCGTGGTGTCGGCCAGCGCCTTGAGCAGGTGGCTCTTGCCGACGCCGGCCTCGCCCCACAGGTAGGCGAAGTGTTCGCGCGAGCTGCGCGCGGCGAATTGGCCCATCAACTGGGTCGCCTCGGCGTTTTGTCCCACCTCGAACGATTCGAGGCTGTGCGCCTGGTCTGCGCCTAAATCGAGCACCAGTTGTTTCATGGCGTTCGCCCTGTCCTGATAGTTTGCATATGCGTTTTCTGTGTAACGTTACGCATTATAGAAGCTGCTGCTCAGGTAGTGGCGGCGCAGGTGCTTAAAAGCGACCATTAAGATGGCCGAGGCGGGCAAAGCCAGCAGCACGCCGACGAAGCCGAACAGCTGGCCGAAGGCCAGCAGGGCGAAGATCACCGCCAGCGGATTGAGGCCGATGCGCTCGCCGACCAGGCGCGGGGTGAGGAAGAAGCCCTCGATGACCTGGCCCAGGCCGTAGATGGCGGCCACGGCGATGACGCCGCTCCAGTCGGCGAACTGCAGCACGGCGGCGATCAGCGCCAGCACCAGGCCCAGGCCGAAGCCGAGGTAGGGGATGAACACCAGCAGGCCGGTGATGATGCCGACCGGCAGGGCGACGTCGAAGCCGGCGATCATCAGGCCGACCGAGTAGTACACCGCCAGCACCAGCATCACCAGCAGCTGGCCGCGCAGGTACTGGGCCAGCAGGGTGTCGACCTCGTTGGCCATGGCCAGGGTGCGGCCGATGTAGCGGCGCGGCACGGCGGCGGCGACGCGCGCCAGCATGGGGTGCCAGTCGAGCAGCAGGTAGAACAGCACCACCGGGATCAAGACCACGGTGGCGATCCAGCCCAGCACGGCGGTGCCGCCGACGCGGGCCGAGGCCAGCACGGCGCTCCAGATCGCCTCGCCGCTGCTGGCCATCTGCTGGCTGACGATCTTCTTGATGCCGGCGCTGTCGAGGCGCACCTTGAGGCCGAGCTCCTGCAAACGGGGGCCGAGCAGGTCGTTGAGCTTGGCCAAAAAGGCCGGAATCTGCGCCTGCAGCAGCGGAATCTCCTTCTGCAGCACCGGCACCACGATCAACACCAGGGCGGCGATGGCGCAGAAGAACAGCACGACGACGACCACCACGGCCAGCGGGCGCGGCACGTCGAAGCGGCGGAAGCGCAGGTGGTCGAGCCGGTCGACGCCCGGGTTGAGGGCGTAGGCGAGGATGGCGGCGGCCAGGAAAGGGGTCAGCACGGGGCCCAAAGCGAGCAGCAGGAGCAGGAAGGCGCCCCATACCGCGATCCAAAATGCCGTTTGCTTTTGCTCTAGCGAGAGGGGAAATGGCATGGATTCAGAGTTCGGCTGGTTAAAAAGAGGAATAAAAAGGCTGATGGACGGGGCAGTTTGATAAAATAGCGGATTGAACGGATTTGAGTCTGCGCCCGCCGCATGTGCGCAATTCCGGTCTCCGCCTTCTATTTTACCGCCTCCGCTGCCAAATACACCATGAGCCAACCATCTAATGTTTCCCTGTCCTACCGTGACGCCGGCGTCGATATCGACGCCGGTGACGCCCTAGTCGAAGCGATCAAGCCGTTTGCCAAGCGCACCATGCGCGAGGGCGTGATGGGCGGTCTGGGCGGTTTCGGCGCCATGTTCGAGATCAGCAAGAAGTACAAGGAGCCGGTGCTGGTGTCCGGCACCGACGGCGTCGGCACCAAGCTCAAGCTCGCTTTCGAGCTGAACCGCCACGACACGGTCGGCATCGACCTGGTCGCCATGAGCGTCAACGACATCCTGGTGCAGGGCGCCGAGCCGCTGTTCTTCCTCGACTACTTCGCCTGCGGCAAGCTCGACGTGCCGACCGCGACCGACGTCATCAAGGGCGTGGCCAAGGGCTGCGAGCTGGCCGGCTGCGCGCTGATCGGCGGCGAAACGGCGGAAATGCCGAGCATGTACCCGGCCGGCGAGTACGACCTGGCCGGCTTCGCCGTCGGCGCGGTGGAAAAATCGAAGATCATCGACGGCACCAAGATCGTGCCGGGCGACGTGGTGCTGGGCCTGGCCTCGTCGGGCGTGCACTCGAACGGTTACTCGCTGGTGCGCAAGATCATCGAAGTGGCCAAGCCTGACCTGGAAGGCGACTTCCACGGCCGCAAGCTGGCCGACGTGCTGATGGAGCCGACCCGCATCTACGTCAAGCCGCTGCTGGCGCTGATGGACAGCATGGAGGTCAAGGGCATGGTGCACATCACCGGCGGCGGCCTGGTGGAAAACATCCCGCGCGTGCTGCAGGCCGGCCTGGTGGCCGAGCTGGACTCGACGGCGTGGACCATGCCGCCGCTGTTCCAGTGGCTGCAACAGCACGGCGGCGTGGCCGACGCCGAGATGCACCGCGTCTTCAACTGCGGCATCGGCATGACCGTCATCGTCGCGCAGGAGAACGCGGACGCCGCCGTGGCCCAGTTGCAGGCCGCCGGCGAGACCGTCTCGCGCATCGGCCGCATCCGCGCCCGCGTCGGCGACGAGCACCAGACCACCGTCATCTAAGCGTTTGGCGGCGCGCGGCGCGCCCGGCGCGCCGCGCGCCGCATAAAAAAACGGCCCGTGCGCGTCAGCGTCCGGGCCGTTTTTGCGTCCGCGCCCGGGGCGGGGCGGGCGGCGTCGTCAGGCCGTTTTGACGGCGCGGCGGCGGACGACGAAGCCGACCAGGCCCAGGCCGGCCAGCAGCATGCCGTAGGTTTCCGGCTCGGGCACGCCGGACACCAGCGCGACGGCGTAGGCGCCGCCGTAGACGCCGTCGGCGTTGCCGCTGACGCGGATGTGGTAGGCGCCGGGCGTGCCCAGGCCGATGTCGTAGGAAATGTTGTTGCCGGGGAAGGTGCCGTACCAGACGGTGTCGCTGGCCGAGGTGCCGCCCCAGACCGAATAGCTCAGCGCGCTGATGTTGAAGATCGAGGCCGAACCGAGCACCAGGTTGAGCGCGTGCGCCGACGAACCCAGGCTGCCGGTCGGCACGATGAAGTCGATGGTGTCGTTGAACATGCCTGCGTCGTGGGTGAACAGGTGGCCATACGGCGCCGCCGCGTCCTGGCCCAGCAGGCCGGCGTTGATCTGGATGTCGTTGGCCAAGACGGCGCCGCTGCCCAAAGCCAGAGCCAATGCCGCAAAGAGTGTGGTGGTTTTCATGTTTTCCCCGTGAGTGTGCCGGCCAGGTTTGGCCGGTCGAGCCGGGGTGGGCGCTGCGCGGCCCCCCGACACATCCCACTGTAGAGATAGGGCGCGGCCGGCTCCGTGTGCTGGCACACGCTGGCCGGGCGGGCGGGAAAATATTGTTGAGTTCGCACCACACGGGCGTCGCGGCCGCCGCTTGTTGCTTTGCCGCCACGCCGCGCGAACAGTGCTGGAGTTGCCTTTTGGCAAGGAGTAAGCTCGGTGGCGGACCCCGCCGCGCACGCGCGGCCGGGCCGCCCCACCACCTTGGAGACGAACATGATGCGACGACTATTTCTACGCGCGGCCCTGTTGTTGGCGGCCGCCGGCAACCTGCACGGCGCCGGCGCGGCCGAGGGGCACGCTACCTTGGACGAGGCGCAGGCCATGGTGCGCAAGGCGGCCGCCTACCTGAAAAAGAACGGCATCGACAAGACGGTGGCCGAGGTCAACCAGCCGAAGGGCCAGTTCGTCGACCGCGACCTGTACGTGACCATCCTCGACGGCAAGAACATCAACCTGGCGCACGGCGCCAACCAAAAGCTGGTCGGCAAGGATCAGCGAGATGCGCGACGCCGACGGCACCTACATCGCGCGCCAGCGCAACGAGGTGCTCAAGACCAAGAACGAGGGTTCGATCAATTACCGCTTCCTCAACCCGGTGAGCGGCAAGATCGAGCCGAAGACCATGTTTTTCACCAAGGTCGACGGCTACGTGGTCAGCTGCGGCGCCTACACCCCCTGAGCGGACGCGCGGGCGCGGCGGTCGGCATAGGCGCTTAGTGGCGCTTAGCGCCGCCGCGCCGGTGCAGGCCCTCAATGTCGAGCAGTGTGACTTCGCCAGAGCTGGGGTCGTCGCAGTTGAAGGTGAGGCGCCAATTGCTGTTGATCTCCATTGCATAGCGCCGATTGTGGCCAGCCAACAGCTTCACGTTCTTAATACGGCCGTAGGCGGCTTGGATGTCGACGAGACTCTTGGCGCTGTCCAAATGGACCAGCGCCAAGCGCAGGGCTTTTGCCCAGGTGGGCGAGATGCCGCTCAGATCCTGAGCGCCAGAAAGCCAGAATCGGCGCAAACCTGGATGCAGGAAGGCCTTGTGTGGATTCTTGATCGTCATGACGTTGCCGGGACCTGGAAGAGGTTGACGCCGAATGGGATCTGCGGTACTTTTCATCCAAGGTAAATCAAACCGCGTGGCAGGGCCGGAAGGTACGACAACAAAGCTGGACTTTGTTATTTTTTGCTCCAATTGTTACGTGTTGCGCAATGCGCAATGAAGGGGGCACCATGATCACCATGCATCCAGGCGAGTATCTGCAGGTCAGTTATATGGAACCGCACGGGCTGACACAGAAGGATTTAGCGGCCAGCCTCGGTGTCTCCACCGCCGCCGTCAGCAGATTGCTGGCTGGTAAATCCGATCTCTCCCCCGAGATGGCCGTGCGTTTGCAGTTGGTCTTTGGCCGCTCGGCGGAATCCTGGATGAGCATGCAGACCAGCCACAGTCTGGCCTTGGCGAAGGCGGCGCTCGATCCGGCCTCGGTCCGGCCGATTTTTCTTGGCGAAAAAGACGCCGCCTAGCCCGGGCCCGGCCGCTAGCGTTTGAGGATCTTCTCCACCGCCGCCGGGCGCAGGCGGTAGGCGTCCGGCATGCCGGAACCGAGCAGCGGGCGCAGGTAGAGGCGGAAGGCGTCGGTGACGTCGGTGCCGCTGGCGCTGATGAACTCGTCCTCCATGGTGCGCGTCTTGCCGGCCACCGCCTCCAGCGGCAGCAGGGCGTAGTCGACCGAGTAGAAGCCGGTGCGCTGGATCGCCACCGAGCCGTCGCGCTGGCCCCACATGGCGAACTGCACGGCCTTCTCGCCGACCTCGCGCGCCTCGCGCTGGTCGACGTCGGAGACGCAGCCGATGAAGGAGCGCTGCAGGTAGCCGAAGGTGTCGCCGCGCACCCGCTTGATGCCCAGCCTGGCCTTGATCTCCTCGCACAGCAGGTCGGCCAGCGCGCCGTTGCCCGACAACTGCACGTTGCCGTGGGCGTCGCGCTCGAGTTCCCTGGCCAGCAGGGCGGCGATGGGCTGGCCGGCGGCGTCGTGGATGCCCTCGGAGACGGCGACCACGCAGCGGCCGTGGCGGGCGTACATGGCCTTGACGTCGGCCAGGAACTGCTCGAGCACGAAGACGCGCTCGGGCAGGTAGATCAAATGCGGGCCGTCGTCGGGGAACTTCTTGCCCAGCGCGGCGGCGGCGGTGAGGAAGCCGGCGTGGCGGCCCATCACCACGCCGACGTAGACGCCGGGCAGGGCGGCGTTGTCCAGGTTGGCGCCGGCGAAGGCCTGGGCGACGAAGCGCGCCGCCGAGGGGAAGCCGGGGGTGTGGTCGCTGCCGACCAGGTCGTTGTCGATGGTCTTGGGGATGTGGATGCAACGCAGCGGGTAGCCGGCGGCGGCGGCCTGCTGGCTGACGATGCGCACGGTGTCGGACGAGTCGTTGCCGCCGATGTAGAAGAAGTGCTCGATCTCGTGGGCGCGCAGCACCTGGAAGATCTCCTGGCAGTAGGCGATGTCGGGCTTGTCGCGGGTCGAGCCGAGCGCCGACGAGGGCGTGGCGGCGACCAGTTCGAGGTTGTGGCTGGTCTCCTGGGTCAGGTCGACGAAGTCCTCGTCGACGATGCCGCGCACGCCGTGGCGGGCGCCGTAGACCCGGCTCACGTCGCGGAAGCGGCGCGCCTCGAGCGCCACGCCGACCAGCGACTGGTTGATGACGGCGGTCGGCCCGCCCCCCTGTGCGACCAGAATTTTTCCCGACGACATGCGCGACTCCTCCTCTAGGGTGGCGCCGGCCGGGCGGCCCGCGCCACCCTAGCGTAGCGCATTTCGGCGCCGCTGCGTAGCCTTGTTCGCGCCGCCTAGCGCGGCCCGATGTGCTTGGCCAGGAAGCGCTCGACGCGGCCCCAGAAGTCGATGCGGGTGCGCGCCAGCGCCCAGTCGTCCTGCTCGCCGTCGTAGCGCAGCCAGTCGACCTGCGGGTTGCCGGCCTTGACGGCGGCGTGGAAAGCCTCGCCCTCGGCGAGCGGCACGCGGCGGTCGGCGGCGCTGTAGGCCAGCAGCAGCGGCTGCTTGATGCGGGCCGCCTGGGCCAGCGGCGAGGTGGCCTGGAACTGGGCGGCGTCCTTGACCGGGTCGCCGACCAGCTCGGGCATGCCGTGGCGCAGCCAGTCGTCGCTGGTGTCGGCCAGCACGCCGTGGCGGGCGGAATACAGCTGGCCGATGTCGGTGATGGCGGCCCAGGCCACGCCGCAGCGGAACAGCGCCGGCTCCTTGGCCAGCCCCATCAGGGTGGCGTAGCCGCCGTAGCCGGCGCCGGCCAGGCAGATGCGGCCGGGGTCGGCGATGCCCTGGGCGACGGCCCAGCGGGCGCCGTCGGCCAGGTCGTCCTGCATCGCCAGGCCCCATTGCCTAGCGCCGGCGCGGAAGTGCCGGGTGCCGAAGCCCATGCCGCCACGGTACTCGGGCTGCAGCACGGCGTAGCCGCGCGAGGCGAGGAACTGGGCCTCGGCGTGCCAGCCCCAGTCGGCGCCGCGCCGCTGCGGGCCGTCGTGCACCAGCAGCACCGTCGGCAGCGGCTTGGCGGCGCCGGGCGGCAGGGTCAGCCAGACGGGGATGCTCAGGCCGTCGCGCGCCGGATAGCGCAGCAGTTGCCGCGGCGCCATCCGCGCCGGCGCGATGGCCGGGCGGCTGTGGCCGAGCAGGCTCAACTTGCCGCTGGCGCGGTCGAACAACAGGAAGCTGGCCGGCTGGGTGTCGGAGTAGGACTCGACCAGCAGCCACGACGAGTCGGCCTGCGCGGCCGTCGACACCAGGTTGACGGTGTTGGGCAGCAGGGCGTCGACGCGGCGCTGCTGCGCCTGCATGTCCGGGTCCAGCCAGACCATCGAGGGGGCGTCGGACAGCACGCGCAGGCCCAGCAGGCGGCCCTTGCGGTGCACCAGCGCGCCGTGGAAGTCGTAGTCGGGCAGGCTCAGCAGCGGCGCGGCGGCCAGCTTGCCGCTGGCCGGGTCGAGCGCGTAGACGGCGCTCTTGTCGGCGCCGGCGTCGGCGCCCACATAGAGTTTGCCGCCGCTGCCGAAGCCGAGCGGCGCGTAGCCGTCTGCCGCGTAGGCGTAGGTGGGGAACTCGGCCAGTTGGCGCCAGCTGTCCTTGGCCGGGTCGAGGTAGTGGACGGCGCTGCGGCCGTCCCGCCGGGTCAGCGCCAGGCGCGGCGCGCCGTCCTGGTCGAGCAGCCACGCGTGCACCGGGCCGGGGCGCGGCACCCGGCTGGCGGCGCCGCTGACGGTGTCGAGCTGGACCAGTTCCCAGTGGCTGAAGTCGCCGGTGTTGTCGTTGAAGGCGGCGCGGCTCACGTAGATGCGGTCGGAGTCCTGGGCGCCGGCCTGGCCGAGCAGGTAGGTGTGGGCCGGCTGCAGGTGGCGCTTGACCAGCGGACCGGGCGGCGGCGCGTGGCGGTCCTCGGTCAGCACGCGCAGGTTGGCGCCGTCGCGGTCGACCGCGTAGAGGCCGTGGTCGAGCGCCGCTTCCCCGGGCGGGCGGCTCCAGTCGCCGGTGCCGAAGACCAGGCGGCGCGGATTGACCCACTCGAACTCGGCGACGTCGATGTCGCTGAATTGGGCCACCGCGCGCCGTTCCAGCGTGTCCAGCTCGACCACGGCGAGCAGGGCGCGCGCGCCGGGGGCCGCCGTGCGCATGGCCAGGTAGCGGCCGTCGGGCGAGAGCTTGGCGCCGCTCATGGCGGCGGCGTCGAAGAAGGCGGCGGGCGGCGGCATGGCGGCGGCCGGCACAGGGTCCGGCGCGGCGGCGGCGGCGTCCGCCGCCGCCGCGTGGTGGCAGGCGAGCAGCAGCAGGGCGGTGCCGAGGGGCCGCAGCAGGCGGCCGGTCAGGGGGAGGGGCATGGTGTCCTCGGGGTGGTCCGGTTCAGGGTTGCTGGCGCTGGGCGCCGATGTGCTTGGCCAGGAAGCGCTCGACGCGGCCCCAGAAGTCGATGCGGTTCTTGGCCAGCGACCAGCCGTGGCCCTCGCCGTCGTAGACCACCCACTCGACCTGCGGGTTGCCGGCCTTGACGGCGTGGTAGAAGTCCTTGCCCTGGTAGAGCGGCACGCGGCGGTCGTCGCTGCCGTGGGCCAGCAGCAGCGGCTGCTTGATGCGGGCCGCCTGGGCCAGCGGCGAGGTGGCCTGGAAGCGGGCGGCGTCCTTGACCGGGTCGCCGATCAGTTCGGGCATGCCGTAGTTGCGCCATTCGTCGCCCATGTCCGACAGCACGCTGTGGCTGTTCGAAAACATCTTGCCGATGTCGCTGACGCCGGCCCAGTCGATGCCGCACTGGTACAGGCCGGGGTCGTTGACCAGCCCCATCAGCGCGGCGTAGCCGCCGTAGCTGGCGCCGGCGATGCAGACCCGCTTGGGGTCGGCGATGCCCTGGGCGACGGCCCACTTGACGCCGTCGGCCAGGTCGTCCTGCATGGCCAGGCCCCATTGCTTCCAGCCGGCGCGGAAGTGCTTGGCGCCGAAGCCGGTGCTGCCGCGGAACTCCGGCTGCAGCACGGCGTAGCCGCGCGAGGCGAGGAACTGGGCTTCGGCGTCCCAGCCCCACTCGCCGCCGCGCAGGTTCGGCCCGCCGTGCACCAGCAGCACCATCGGCAGCGGCTTGTCCTTGCCGCGCGGCAGGGTCAGCCAGGCCGGGATGCTCAGGCCGTCGCGCGCCGGGTAGCGCACCAGGCCCGGGTGCCCATCTTTTCGGCCTCGATGTCCGGGTGGCCGTAGCCGACCGGTTTGACGGCGCCCGTCGCCGTGTTGAACAGCAGGAACATGGACGGCTGGGTGTCGGAATAGGAGCGGACCAGCGACCAGGGCGAGTCGGCGTTGCGCGCCGTCGAGACCAGGTTGATGTTGCCCGGCAGCAGCGCGTCGACGCGCTGCTGGAGCGCCTTCATGCCGGCGTCGAACCAGACCGTGCTACGGGCGTCCGACAGCACGCGGACGCCGAGCAGCTTGCCCTGGCCGTACACCAGCGAACCGTCGAAGTCGTAGTCGGCCAGCGAGATCAGCGGCTCGGCGGCGACCTTGCCGCTGGCCAGGTCCAACAGGTGGACGCTGCTCTTGTCGCGGCCGGCGCGGGTGACCACGTAGAGCTTGCCGTCGGCGCCGAAGCCGAGCGGCACGAAGGCCCCGGGCGACTCGCCGAACGAGGGAAACTCCGCCAATTTGCGCCATTTTCCGCCGGCCGCTTCAAGATAGTGGACGGCGCTCTTGCCGGCGTCCTCGGTGACGGCCAGGCGCGGTTCGCCGGCGCGGTCGAGCAGCCAGGTCTGCACCTTGCCGGGCCGCTGCACCGTGCTGGCCAAGCCGCTGGTGGTGTCGAGCTGCACTAGATCCCAGTGCGTGACGTCGCCGCTGGCGTCGTTCCAGCCGGCGCGTTGCACGTACACCAGGTTGGACTTTTGCGCGCCCGCCTGGCCCAGCAGGAAGGTGTTCCAGGGCAGCACGTTGCGCTTGATGAGGGTGCCGGTGGTCGACGGCGGCATGAAGCTGCTCTCGGCCAACTGGCGGAAGTTGCCGCCGTCGCGGTCGACGGCGAATAGGCCGGAGCCGTGGCGCTGGTCGCCCGGCGCCACCAGGCTGTCGTGGCTGTCGAAGATCAGGCGCTGCCCGTTGACCCAGTCGAAGTCGCCGATGTCGGCGTTGTCGAACTGGGCCACGCGCCTGGGGGCCAGCGTGTCGAGCTCGATGACCGCCAGGCCGTCGCGGGCCGGCGGACTGGCCAGACGCACGGCGAGGAACTTGCCGTCGGGCGAGAGCTTGGCGTCGCTCATCTGCGCATTGTTGAAGAAGGCGGCCAGCGGCGGCGCGGCGCCGGCCGCCGCTGGCGGCGCGCTCGCCGCCAAGGCCGGCGCGGCCAGCTGGGCGGCGCCGAGCAGCAGGGCGGCGGCCAGGCAGCCGGCGCGCAGGACGGGGTGTGCTGACATGTTTGCTCCGTGTTGATCGAGTTACTATTTTTTCCAAATAGATAATTTCCACAGGATAACATTTGCTTGCCGAAAATGCGACCCGCTGCATCGACGGCCCGCCCCGGGCCGTCAAGCGGCCGCCCCGCCTTGGCGCGCCAAGGCGGGGCGCCAAGGCGGAAGGATTCAGCCCCCGCGCTCGGGCGCCCGCACGTAGGCGAGCATGGCCTGGATGCGCGGCGCCGGCGGCGCCGTCAGCAGGCTGACCACGGCCGCCGCCAGCAGGCCGGCCGGCACGCCGAACACGCCGGCCGAGATGGGCGCGATGTGGAACCACTGGCCGGCCGCGCCGCTGCCCAGCACCGGGTGGCTGTGCAGCATGTAGTAGACGCAGACGGCGAAGCCGGCCAGCATGCCGGCGATGGCGCCCTGGCCGTTGGCGCGGCGCCACCAGACGCCCAGCACCAGCGCCGGGAACAGGGTCGAGGCGGCCAGCGAGAAGGCGGCGCCGACCAGCGACAGGATGTCGCCCGGCCGCTGCGAGGCGGCGTAGGCGGCGATGAAGGCCACCGCCAGCAGCAGCAGCTTGGAGATGGTGACCCGCTTCTGCGTCGAGGCGCCCGGGTCGACCATCTTGTAGTAGACGTCGTGCGAGAGGGCGTTGGAGATGGCCAGCAGCAGGCCGTCGGCGGTCGACAGCGCCGCCGCCAGGCCGCCGGCGGCGACCAGGCCGGAGATCACATAGGGCAGGCCGGCGATCTCCGGCGTGGCCAGCACCAGCACGTCGCCGTCGATGGCGATCTCGGCCAGTTGGACGATGCCGTCGTGGTTGACGTCGTTGATGCTGATCAAGGGCGTCAACTTGTCGACGTTGGCCCAGTACGACACCCAGGTGGGCAGGCGGGCGAAGTCGCTGCCGACCAGGCCGGAATAGATGTCGTACTTGACCAGCACCGCCAGCGCCGGGATGGTCAGGTAGATCAGCAGGATGAAGAACAGGGTCCAGAACACCGAGACGCGGGCCTCGTGCACCGAGCTGGTGGTGTAGGAGCGCATCAGGATGTGCGGCAGCGCCGCCGTGCCCAGCATCAGGCACAGCGCCAGGGCGAGGAAGTTGTTGCGCTTGATGTCGGACTGTTCGCGGTCGGCGCCGGGGAAGGGCTGGCCGTGCGGCGTCAGCGGCGCGGCGCGCGCCAGGTTCCAGCGGCGCGCCTCGTCCCACAGCCGGGCCGCCTCGTCGGGGTTCTTCGGGTAGGCCAGCAGGGCCCGCTCGGCGCCGCGGATCTCCAGCAGCGAGGCGTTGCGCTGCTTGACCCGGGCCAGTTGGTGCTGGGTGGCCAGGCGGCCGGCGTCCCACGAGGCCGGCAGGCCGGCCAGCTGGTCGGCGTAGGCCTGGGCGCGCTGGGCGAAGATGGCGCGCACCTGGCGCTCGCCCGGGTCGGCCGCCAGCGCCGCCTCGCGCGCGCCCAGCTTGGGCAGCAGCTGGCCGTAGGCGAGCTGGGGCAGCGGGTTGTCGGCGTGCTTGGCCGACAGCCAGATGGCCGGGATCAGGAAGGCGATCACGATGATGATGTACTGCGCCACCTGGGTCCAGGTGATGGCGCGCATGCCGCCGAGGAAGGAGCAGACCAGGATGCTGGCCAGGCCGAGGAAGATGCCGACCGAGAAGTCGACGCCGGTGAAGCGCGAGGCGATCAGGCCGACCGCGTAGATCTGCGCCACCACGTAGGTGAAGGAGACCACGATGGTGGCGGCCACCGCCAGGCTGCGCACGGCGCGCCCGCCGCCCTCGCCGCCGTAGCGGGCGGCGAGGAAGTCGGGGATGGTGTACTGCTCGAACTTGCGCAGGTAGGGCGCGATCAGCAGCGCCACCAGGCAGTAGCCGCCGGTCCAGCCCATGATGTAGGCCAGGCCGTCGAAGCCGTGCAGGTAGAGGCCGCCGGCCAGGCTGATGAAGCTGGCCGCCGAGATCCAGTCGGCCGCCGTCGCCATGCCGTTGAACAGGGCCGGCACGCGCCGCCCCGCCACATAGTATTCGAGCACGTTGGAGGTGCGGCTCAGCACGCCGATGGTGGCGTACAGCACGATGGTGGCGAACATGAACAGGTAGCCGATCCAGACGCGCGGCATGCCCTCCTGCTCGAGCACGGCGAGCGCCACCAGGAAGCAGGCGAAGCCGCCGGTGAACAGCAGGTAGTAGCCGCGCAGGCGCTGGAAGAAGGAGCGGGCGGCCTTCACGCGCCGTCCTGGAAGCGGGCGGCGCGGTAGTCGCGGTCGAGCCGCCGCATGCGCCAGGCGTAGCCGCCGATGATGGCCAGGTAGACCAGCGAGGCGCCCTGCGCCGCCAGGTAGAACGACAGCGGCCAGCCGAACAGGCTGAGGCCGGCCAGCTCGCGGGCGAAGAAGGCGGCGGCGAAGCCGGTGCCCAGCCACAGCAGCAGCAGGCCGGCGCTCAGGCGCCGCGTGGCCCGCCAGTGGCGCGCCAGGCGCAGCCGCTCGGCCTGCAGCGGGGTGGCGGGGGTGGTCGGATTATCCATAATAGACGGGCTCGTTTTCTTCGGCCGGCGCGGCCGCCAGCCGCGGGAAGCTGAGGCGGAACAGGCAGCCGGGCATTTTGGCCTGGTGGGAGCGCGGGTTGCTGTAGACGTCGACCTCGGCGCCGTGCTGCAGGGCGATCTCGCGGACGATGGCCAGGCCCAGGCCGGAACCCTCGACGTTGCTGCCGAGGATGCGGTAGAAGCGTTCGAAGACGCGGGCCCGCTCGGTGGCGGGGATGCCGGGGCCGGTGTCCTCGACCTCGAGGATGGCGTGCTCGGCGTCGCCGCGCACGCGCACCGTGACGCTGCCGCCGGCCGGCGTGTAGCGCAGCGCGTTGTCGATCAGGTTGGAGAGCATCTCGCGCAGCATGGTCGGGTTGCCGGCGATGTCGATCTGCTCGGCCGGCGGCTCGAAGCCGAGGTCGATGCGCTGGCTGAACGAGCTCGGCACCCAGTCCTGCACGCCGCTGCGCGCCAGCTCGGCCAGCGCGATCGGCACGTAGGCGGTGCCGGCCTGCGGCTGGTTCTCCGCCCGCGCCAGCGCCAGCAGCTGGTTGACCAGGCGGGTGGCCGCCTCCGAGCTCTTGGCCAGTTGTTCCAGCGAGCGGTGGATCTCGCCGCTGTCGGTCTGGCGCAGCGCCAGCTCGGACTGCATGCGCATGCCGGCCAGCGGCGTCTTCATCTGGTGGGCGGCGTCGGCGATGAAGCGCTTCTGCATCTCGATCGACAGCGAGAGCCGGGCCAGCATCTCGTTGAGCGAGCGCACCAGCGGCGAGATCTCCTCGGGCACCTGCTTCGAGTCGATCGGCGACAGGTCGTCCGAGCCGCGGGCGCGGATGCGCTCCTGCAGCTGGGCCAGCGGCGACAGGCCGCGCGCCAGGGCGAACCAGACCAGCGCCAGGACGATCGGCAGGACGATGAACTGCGGCAGGATGACGCCCTTGATGATGGCGTTGGCCAGCTTGCCGCGCTTCTCCAGCGTTTCGGCCACCTGCACCAGGGCCATGCCGGCCTCGGGCAGGCCGCGCTCGTCGAGCTCGATGTAGGAGTAGGCCACGCGCACCGGCGTGCCGTGCATGTTGTCGTTGCGGAAGCGCACCGCGCCGGCGCGGATGTCGTCGTCCTCCTGCGGCTGCGGCAGGTCGCGGTCGCCGTCGACATAGCCGCCGTCGGCGTCGGCGATCTGGAAGTAGACGCTGTCGACGTCGTCGGCGCGCAGGATGTCGCGCGCCGAGCCGGGCAGGCGCTTGACCAGCTTGCCGTCGACCTCGCGCACCTGCTGCGCCAGCACGGTGACGCTGTCCTCGAGGGCGTGGTCGAAGGGCTGGTTGGCGATCGCCTTGGCCACCAGGTAGGTGATGGCGATGCTCATCGGCCACAGCAGCAGCAGCGGCGCCAGCATCCAGTCGAGGATCTCGCCGAACAGCGAGTGCTGGATGTCGTCGTCCTGCTCGCTGGCGGGCGGCTGGTAGCCGCCGAACTCGGCGCCGGCCTCGTCGGCCTGGGCGCCGTCGCGCCCGCTCACTTGGCCTCGGGCGCGTCGGCGCCGGCCTTGGCGGCCTCGCTGAATTTCTCCAGGCAGTAGCCGAGCCCGCGCACGGTGACGATGCGGATGCCGCCCACCTCGATCTTCTTGCGCAGCCGGTGCACATACACCTCGATGGCGTTGTTGCTGACCTCCTCGCCCCATTCGCACAGGTGGTCGACCAGCTGCTCCTTGGACACCAGGCGGCCGCTGCGCGCCAGCAGGATCTCCAGCAGGCCCAGCTCGCGCGCCGACAGGTCGAGCATCTGCTCGCCGATGTAGGCGCTGCGGCCGACCTGGTCGTAGGACAGCGGGCCGTGGCGGATCACCGTGGCGCCGCCGCCGGCGCCGCGGCGGGTCAGCGCGCGCACCCGCGCCTCCAGCTCGGACAGGGCGAAGGGCTTGGCCATGTAGTCGTCGGCGCCCAGGTCGAGGCCGTTGACGCGCTGCTCGATCGAGTCGGCCGCCGTCAAGATCAGCACCGGCAGCAGCGAGGCGCGGGCGCGCAGCCGGCGCAGCACCTCCAGCCCGCTCATCTTGGGCAGGCCCAGGTCGAGGATCAGCAGGTCGAACTCCTGGGTCGACAGGGCGGTGTCGGCCTCCTGGCCGTTCTTCACGCAATCGATGGCGTAGCCGGACTGGCGCAGCGAGCGCGTCAGTCCATCGGCCAGCACACTATCATCTTCGGCAAGTAAAATACGCATGGCAAGCAATCCGACGGGGTAAGTGTGTATTGTGTGGCATTTCCCCCGGCGAGGCCAATTTTTGTCGCGCCGCCGTTGCTGGGCGGCGCAGGGCCGCTTTGCGCTATTTCAAGGCGACGGCAAAATCCCGCTTGCAATAAGCACTGTTTTTTTATACAGTGTCGTCTGTCACGAAGAATTCGACTCGCAATTCCCCCATTCACCGCGCTTACCCGGGCTGAAAGAAGATTATGGACGATAAAAAAGCTGTTGTACCCGCATCTGAGAAGGCGAAGGCGCTGGCCGCCGCGCTGGCCCAGATTGAAAAGCAGTTCGGCAAGGGTTCCGTCATGCGCATGGACTCCAGCACCCCGATCGAGGAAGTCCAGGTCGTCTCGACCGGCTCGCTCGGCCTGGACATCGCGCTCGGCGTCGGCGGCCTGCCGCGCGGCCGCGTGGTGGAAATCTACGGCCCCGAGTCGTCCGGCAAGACCACGCTGACCCTGCAGACCATCGCCGAGATGCAAAAGCTGGGCGGCACCTGCGCCTTCATCGACGCCGAGCACGCGCTCGACGTCGGCTACGCGCAAAAGCTGGGCGTCAACCTGCACGAGCTGCTGATCTCGCAGCCGGACACGGGCGAACAGGCGCTGGAAATCTGCGACGCCCTGGTCCGCTCGGGCAGCGTCGACATGGTGGTGATCGACTCGGTGGCGGCGCTGACGCCGCGCGCCGAGATCGAGGGCGACATGGGCGACTCGCTGCCCGGCCTGCAGGCCCGCTTGATGTCGCAGGCGCTGCGCAAGCTGACCGGCTCGATCAACCGCACCAACACCCTGGTCATCTTCATCAACCAGATCCGCATGAAGATCGGCGTCATGTTCGGCAGCCCGGAGACCACCACCGGCGGCAACGCGCTGAAGTTCTACGCCTCGGTGCGCCTGGACATCCGCCGCACCGGCTCGATCAAGTCGGGCGACGAGGTGATCGGCAACGAAACCAAGGTCAAGGTCGTCAAGAACAAGATCGCGCCGCCGTTCAAGGAAGCCCACTTCGATATTCTTTATGGCGAAGGCACTTCCCGCGAAGGCGAGATCCTCGATCTGGGTTCGGATGCGAAGATCGTCGAGAAGTCCGGTTCCTGGTACAGCTACAACGGCGAACGCATCGGCCAGGGCAAGGACAACGCCCGCGCCTTCCTCAAGGAGCGTCCGCAGCTGGCCTGGGAGATCGAAAACAAGGTGCGCCTGTCGCTGGGCGTGCGCGAACTGCCGGCGCTGACCGGCGACAAGGCCGAAAAAGCCGACAAGCCGGAAAAAGCCGACAAGGCCGACAAGGCCGAGGCCAAGCTGAAGGCGGTCGACTAGGCCCGCCGCAACCAGTTAGTCACAGCGGGACGGGACGGGCGCGGCCAGCAGGCGCGCCGGTCCCGGCGAAGTTTGCTGGCGGGTACCGGCCCGCCACACCAGTCAGCCACCGTGCCGCGTTTTGCGGAGCGGTGGTTTTCTCATTGCGCAAAGGGTTTTATGGCAGCACCGCAACTTAGCCTGAAGGGACGCGCGCTGCGCTACCTGTCGATGCGCGAGCACAGCCGGCTCGAGCTGGGGCGCAAGCTGGCGCGCCACGCCGAGGAGGGCGACGACGTCGAGCTGCTCGACTTCCTCGAGAAGAACAACTGGCTGTCGACCGAGCGTTTTTCCGAATCTTTGGTGCACCGCCGCGCGGCCCGCTACGGCAACAGCCGCATCGTCGCCGAGCTGCAAAGCCACGGCGTCGGCGGCGAGGCTTTGCAGGAGCTCAAGGCCGGCCTGGTCGAGGGCGAGACGGCGCGCGCCTGCGAGGTGTGGCGGCGCAAGTTCGGCACGGTGGCGGCCGACCCGCAGGAGCGCAACAAACAGATGCGCTTTCTGATGCAGCGCGGCTTTTCGCAGCGCGCCGTGTACGCCGCCCTGCGCGGCGTGGACCCGGACGCGGAAGAGTGAGGCCACCCCAGGCCGATAGATTGTCCGGTCCGGCCCGCGGCATGGCACCGGGGTCGGACCCCGTACGGGGTCCGACCCCGGTTCTCACGGGCTCGCCTTGCCATGCCGGATATTCACCGGACGCATCGCCGTCATATCAAATGCATATAATTTCAACAACGACAAAATCCCCGCCGGCGGCCCTGCCCAATCTTGTGTTTCCGACTGCAAAGCGGGCTTAACAGGTCGCATTTATGCTGCAAAGCACATGTTCTGGCGCAACAGCCGGCGCGGTGTGCTACACTTTTACGGTTTTTGCAGCGCCGCAGGTGCGGTAGTTGTCCGTAGAAGCTGCGGACACGTGCGATCAGCACATGGCTGCTTACTATTTTCCGCCGCGCAAGCGGCATCGGTCTTATGTCCCTGTCAACTCCCGTTCCCCGACGTGCGCTGCGGCACACGCGCGCAATCGACATCCAAGCGTTCGCCCGCGACGATGGCCTGTGGGATCTTGACGCCCGTATCACCGACATCAAAGTCAAGGACACCCTGCTGGCCTCCGGCCTGCGCAGCGGTGGCGACGCCCTGCACGACCTTTCCCTGCGCATCACCGTGGATTTGCAGCTGACCATCGTCGACGCCGAAGCCGTGTCCGATGCCGTCCCCTATCCCGGTTTTTGCAACACCATCGGCCCCGACTACAAGAAGTTGATCGGCCTGAACCTGATGCGCGGTTTCCGCCACGAGCTCAAGGCCCGCCTGGCCGGCGTGCACGGCTGCACCCACCTGACCGAACTGGCGCAGATCCTGCCCACGGCGGCGCTGCAGGCCTTCGCCAACGACGTCTGGTCGACCCACGACTCGGCCAACGCCAGCGCCGAGCAGCCGCACGACAAACCGTTTCAACTCGACAAATGCCATGCGCTGCGCACCGATGGTGGTGCCGTGGCGCAGTTTTACCCGCGCTGGGTGGCCAAAGCAGCACCGGGCTAGCGCGTAGCAGTATCTGCTTTTCGTTTCACACATTTCGCAGTATCAACCGATCTTTACACATCAGCATCAGAAGGGAAGCCAGCATGAAAATCCATGAGTATCAAGGCAAAGAAATCCTCCGAAAATACGGAGTGACGGTTCCGCGCGGTATCCCGTGCCTGTCCGTAGAAGAAGCGGTCAAAGCCGCCGAAACCTTGGGCGGCCCAGTCTGGGTTGTAAAAGCACAGATCCATGCCGGCGGTCGCGGCAAGGGCGGCGGCGTGAAAGTGGCCAAGTCGCTGGAACAAGTCAAAGAATTCTCCGAGCAGATCCTGGGCATGCAGCTGGTCACGCACCAGACCGGCCCTGAAGGCCAGAAAGTTCGCCGCCTGCTGATCGAAGAAGGCGCCGACATCAAGAAGGAACTGTACGTGTCGATGGTCACCGACCGCGTTTCGCAACGCGTCGTGCTGATGGCCTCGTCCGAAGGCGGTATGGACATCGAGGAAGTCGCCGAGTCCCACCCGGAACTGTTGCACTCGATCGCCATCGATCCAGCCGTCGGCCTGACCGATGCCGAGGCCGATGCCATCTCGACCAAAATCGGCGTGCCCGCCGAGTCGATCGTCGACGCCCGCGTCAACCTGCAAGGCCTGTACAAAGCCTACTGGGAAACCGACTCGTCGCTGGCCGAAATCAACCCGCTGATACTGACCGGTTCCGGCAAGGTCATCGCGCTGGACGCCAAGTTCAACTTCGACGCCAACGCCCTGTTCCGCCAGCCGGAAATCGTCGCCTACCGCGACCTGGACGAAGAAGATCCAGCCGAAGTGGAAGCCTCGAAGTTCGACCTGGCCTACATCTCGCTCGACGGCAACATCGGCTGCCTGGTCAACGGCGCCGGCCTGGCCATGGCCACCATGGACACCATCAAGCTGTTCGGCGGCGAGCCGGCCAACTTCCTGGACGTGGGCGGCGGCGCGACGGCTGAAAAAGTCACCGAAGCGTTCAAGATCATGCTGAAGAACCCTGGCCTGAAAGCCATCCTGGTGAACATCTTCGGCGGCATCATGCGTTGCGACGTCATCGCCGAAGGCGTCATCGCCGCGTCGAAGGCCGTTTCGCTGCAGGTACCGCTGGTGGTGCGCATGAAGGGCACCAACGAAGATCTGGGCAAGAAAATGCTGGCCGAGTCCGGTTTGCCGATCATCGCGGCCGACACCATGGAAGATGCAGCGAAGAGCGTCGTCGCCGCCGCTGCCGGTCAAGCTTAATTAAGGAATCAACATGTCCATTCTGATCAATAAAGATACCAAAGTTGTCACCCAAGGGATCACCGGCAAGACCGGCCAGTTCCACACCCGCATGTGCCGCGACTACGCAAACGGCAAAGCCGCTTTCGTCGCCGGCGTGAACCCGAAGAAGGCCGGCGAAGATTTCGAAGGCATTCCTATTTTCGCTAACGTCACCGAAGCGAAAAAAGAAACCGGCGCCAACGTGTCGGTCATCTACGTCCCGCCAGCAGGCGCGGCCGCAGCGATCTGGGAAGCCGTCGAAGCCGAAATGGACCTGGCCATTTGCATCACCGAAGGCATTCCTGTCCGCGACATGATGGCGCTGAAGGACCGTATGGCCAAGTCGGGTTCGAAAACCCTGCTGCTGGGCCCTAACTGCCCAGGCCTGATCACCCCGGACGAAATCAAGATCGGCATCATGCCAGGTCACATCCACAAACGCGGCCGCATCGGCGTGGTTTCGCGTTCGGGCACCCTGACCTACGAAGCGGTCGGCCAGCTGACCGCACTGGGTCTGGGCCAGTCGAGCGCGGTCGGTATCGGCGGCGACCCGATCAACGGTCTGAAGCACATCGACATCATGAAGATGTTCAACGACGATCCTGATACCGACGCGGTCATCATGATCGGCGAAATCGGCGGCCCGGACGAAGCCAACGCGGCTTACTGGATCAAAGACAACATGAAGAAACCAGTGGTCGGCTTCATCGCCGGCGTCACCGCTCCTCCGGGCAAGCGCATGGGCCACGCCGGCGCGCTGATCTCCGGCGGCGCCGACACCGCGCAAGCCAAACTGGAAATCATGGAAGCTTGCGGCATCACCGTCACCAAGAACCCGTCCGAAATGGCGCGTCTGCTGAAGGCCATGCTGTAATTAGCCGGATCGCAGTCGAGTAGTGAATAATAGCGGGGAGCCTAGTGCTCTCCGTTATCATTTTCGAAGCGCATTTCCGAAGCGCATTTCCGAAGCGCATTTCCGCGGCGCGCTGTTGCTGCGTGTTTCCATGGCCGTCCAGCGGCCCCCGGCTGGAGGACAGATTGGCGAAAATCATCATCTCGCATGATGGGCAGGTCGAGCGGCAGGTGCCCCTGAGCAAGGAGCGCGTCAGCCTGGGCCGCCACAGCCAAAACGACATCGTGCTGGCCCACCCCACCGTCAGCGGCCGCCACGCCGCCATCGTCACCATCCTCGACGACTCCTTCCTGGAAGACCTGCACAGCACCAACGGCACCTACGTCAACGGCCACCGCGTCGGCAAACACTTCCTGCAAGACAAGGACATCATCCGCCTGGCCAAGGTCGAGATGGAGTTCCGCGCCGACGGTGTGCGTCCCTCGGCGGCGGCCGCCACGGCGGCCATGGCGGCGCTGGCGACGCACGCCCTGGCCGATATTGAAATATTGAACGGCAACAACGCCGGCAAGCGCATGGCGCTGACCAAGCCGCTGACCTCGCTGGGACGGCCCGGCGCCCAGGTGGTGGCGATCCACCGAACCCCGGCCGCCTACCGCATCGAACAACGCGAGGGCGCGCTGCCGGTGCTGCTCAACGGCGTGGCGCTGGACGGCGCCGACACGCTGCTGCGGCACGGCGACGTGATCGAGCTGGACGGCACCCTGCTGGCCTTCCGCCTGGCCTGAGCCGGGCCGGCCGCGCGGCGCCGCCGCACTGACGAAAATTGTCAGTCGGCCGACACTTGTCGCTCCAACTGACAAAAAAAGTCAGTTCGGCCGACAAAAAATGGCGCTCCCCGGCGCTTTCTCCCGACTTTCACCCTGGAAGTGGTCTGGCACGGCGATTGCTGTTACCTGAGTGTGGCACCCCATCTTTACCTCACTCAGGAGTAGCAAAATGAAATCGATGACCATGATCAAGAAACAAGCACAAGCCGGCTTCACCCTCATCGAATTGATGATCGTCGTCGCCATCATCGGCATTCTGGCGGCCGTGGCTATTCCTGCCTACAGCGACTACACCGCCAAGGCCAAGATCGCCAACGCGATCTCCGGGGTGGCCTCGCTGAAGACCGCCGTGGCGCTGTGCGGCCAGGAAGCCGGCGGGGTATTGACCGACTGCAAGAGCGGCAGCAACGGCGTTCCGCTGGACACCGCCTTCGTCGCCACCAAGGAAGTCGCCAGCGTGACCACGGCGGCCGATGGCGTCATCAAGGAAACCTTGGCCACCGGCCTGGGCAGCGGCATCGATGGCTTGACGATCACCTTCACGCCTAGCCTGCCAACCGGCGGTACCGCGCTGGCCTGGAAAATCACCACCACCGTCACCAATCCGGCGGCCAAGGCGGCGATCGAGAAAAACAGCATGTAATGGCGTGACTGTTGCGAAAAGGCGACGCCGGGCGCGTCGCCCCACAAAAAAACCAGGTCGCGCGACCTGGTTTTTTTGGTTTACGCCGGGCGGACGGCGCTCAGACGATCTTCTGGCGGTCGGCGATCAGCGCCTCGTAGGTCAGGTTTTGCAGCATGGTGTAGTGCACCGGGTCGAGGTCGATGAACTGCACGCCGTAGGTGAACACCTCGGCCTTGTCGGCGCTGGCCGGCTTGACCATGTTGATGTTGCGGATGGTGGCGTTGGGATTGATGCGCACCTGGCGGTTGCCGGGTTGGGCGATCAGGTAGAAGGACAGGCCGACCATGTTGTCGTCGTCGGTGAGCTTCTTGGGCGACTCGATCAACGCGCCGGACACGCTCAGGTTGACCAGGAACACCGAGGTGGTGCCGGCCGGCGAGCTGACCTGGGCCGGGATGTCGACCTTGACGCGCATGGCCGCGCGCAGGCTGGTGCCCTGGATCGTGGTGGGGAAGGACAGGTGGACGTAGAACAGCGGGCGCGGGAAGATGCGCTGCACGGTGCAGGCGAAGGAGCACACGTTGACGCCGGAAAACACGCGGATGGTCAGCTTGTCGCCGTCGTTGAGGGCGATCGGGGCGCCGTTCTCGACCGGGATCTTGACGATCATGTACTCGTCCTTGACCCAGCCGATCAGCGTGGAGAAGTGCTGGATCGGTTTGATGGTGCGGTGGGTGATGAACTGGATGCGTCCGCCCACCTGCAAGTTCATCTGTTCGAATTCGTATTCCTGGGTCTTCGCTTCGGTCGGCGGAGTGTTGCTGCTCATTCGTACGCCCTTTTCGCCTGCTCGATATGGTGTTGTAAGACGGTGTTCAGTCGACAAGTATGCCTGATCCAGGCCCGACTGTGAAACACCTATTATCGCTGCGGCAATTATATACGCGCTAACGTGGCGTAACAATCAGACAAGAATGGAGCTTGCTAAAGGGGGCGCGGTGTGCGACGTGGGGCGATGTTGACTGTCTTGACTGGTCTTCACTGACGTTGTCGTTTCCAACTCGTAAGGAATGCGTACATGCGGCCCCTTTGAAGTCCCTCTTGTTGCGCGTAATGAGGATGAAGCCTCGCGCAATCGAGGTTGCCATGATGATGGCATCGGGGCGTCGATAAGTATGTTCGTGTCGAAGAGGACTAGCGCCATTCGGCCCTCATCTCGCGCTGGTAATCCAAACCGTCCGCCGGAATATCCTTGCGATCTGCCCATAAGCCGGCGATGCGCTTCAGCGCGGCAGCGCGCCGACGACGGGCTTCACTATGCGCCTCGTCATGCTGCTCCCCCGTTTGGGAGGGCTGCGAATGCTTGTCGGCGTCCTGAACCAGTGTAGCGCATTGGCGAGCCGGTGTCGTATTGCCCTTCGCTGCTTTACTCAAGCGTTGTTACTTGTCAAGATCCGCTGTCCAGTCGCCGCTCTTGCCACCGTGCTTTTCCATCACGCGGATGTCGCCCATCACCATGCCGCGATCAACGGCTTTGCACATATCGTAGACGGTCAGCAGGCCGACCTGGACGGCGGTCAGCGCCTCCATCTCGACGCCGGTCTTGCCGTAGGTTTCGACCTGGGCGCGGCAGTGCACGCTGTGGTTGGCCTGGTCGACGTCGAAGTCGACCGTCACCCGGGTCAGCGCCAGCGGGTGGCACAGCGGCACCAGGTCGCTGGTGCGCTTGGCGCCCATGATGGCGGCGATGCGGGCGATGCCCAGCACGTCGCCCTTCTTGGCCGTGCCCGCCACTATGATCGCCAGCGTCTCCGCCTTCATGCGGATGGTGCCGCCGGCCACGGCGGTGCGGTGGGTCTCCGCCTTGGCGCCGACGTCGACCATGTGGGCTTGGCCGGTGGCGTCGAAATGGGTCAGGTGGTCTGCTGGAGGCGTGCTGGGCTGTGTGGTCATGGCGTGGATCGCTAGAAGGTGGCGGGTGGTCTGGGGTGCGGCAAAACGGGTATGATAGCACCGTGAATTCCAAACGTTTCCCATCCGGCCATACGCTGCGCCGCCTGCTGACCGCCGCCACGCTGCTGGCGGCGCCCCTGTTGATGGCGCAGAACGTGCTGCCCTCGTCCAACATCCCCAACCTGCCGACCTTGGGCGACGCCGAGCGGCAGGATTTGTCGCCGCTGATCGAGCGCAAGCTGGGCGAGGAGATCATGCGCGACATCCGCCGCAACCTCGACTACCTCGACGACGGCCCCATCCTCGAATACCTGAACAACTTCGGCAACGCGCTGGTGGCGGCGCGGCCGGGCGCGCGCGGCGAGACCAATTTCGACTATTTCTTCTTCGCCGTGCGCGATCCGCAGTTGAACGCCTTCGCCCTGCCGGGCGGCTTCATCGCCGTCCACTCGGCGCTGCTGCTGGCGGCGCAGAGCGAGTCGGAGTTGGCCTCGGTGCTGGGCCACGAGATCGGCCACGTGGCGCAGCGCCACATCGCCCGCCAGTTGGGCCAGCAGAAGCAGGACGCGCTGATCCCGCTGGCGGCGATGATCCTGGCGGCGCTGGCGGCGAAGGGCGGCGCCGGCGGCGACGCGGCCATCGGCGTGTTCGCCGCCGGCCAGGGCCTGGCGATCCAACGCCAGCTCAATTTCGGCCGCGAGGCCGAGCGCGAGGCCGACCGCATCGGCTTCCAGATCATGGGCGAGGCCGGCTTCGACAGCAGCGGCATGGTGGCCTTTTTCCAGCGCATGCAGACGGCCAGCCGCTCCTACAGCGACCTGACGCCGGCCTATCTGCAAAGCCACCCCCTGACCACCGAGCGCATCGCCGACATCCAGGCGCGCATCCGCGAGCAGCCCTACAAGCAGCGCCTCGACAGCCTGGACTTCTACCTGGTGCGCTCGCGCGCCCGCGTGCTGCAGGACGAGAGCTCGCAGGGCCTGGCCGAGGCCAAGGTGTTCTTCGAGAACCAGATGTTGCAGCAAAGCCGGCAGCAGATCTGCGCGGCGCAGTACGGCCTGGCGATGGTGGCGCTGAAGAAGGGCGACATGGCCAAGGCGCAGGGCTGGCTGGACAAGGCGCGCGCCACCGCCGAGCAGGCGCCGGCGGCCGGCACCTTCAGCGGCGCGCGGCCGCAGACGGGCGGTTCGATCTTCGTCAGCACGGCGCTGGAGATCAAGCTGGAGCAGAAGAAGGACGCCGCCGTCATCGCCCTGGCCTTGAAGGAGGCCGAGGCGGCGCGCTTGAAGTTTCCGTTGTCGCGCGGCATCGCCCACCAGTACGGCGAGGCGCTGATCGCGGCGGGCAGGCTGGAGCAGGCGACGCTGTACCTGCGCGACCAGGCGCAGCTGTACAAGGAGGAGCCGGAGGTGTTCGACCTGCTGGCCGAGGCCTACGCGGCGCAGGGCAAGCAGGCCCTGCAGCATCTCGCGCTGACCGAGTCGTATGTGCTGCAGGGCGGCGTGCTGGCCGCGCTGGACCAGCTGGCCATCGCCCGCAAGGCGCCCGACGCCACCTTCTACGACCAGGCCGTGATCGACGCCCGCGAGCGCGAGCTGCAGGCGCGCCGCCGCGAGGAGCTGGGCGAGCGGGGCAAGAAGGATTTGGCCGGGCCGTCGGCGGCCGCGCCGGGGCCGACGCTGCGCTTGTCGACCACGCCGGCGGAGACGGTGGCGCCTGCCGGCTCGGCCGCGATCGCGGCGCCGGCGGCGCGCATTCCGCGCCGCTAGCCCGAGCCGTGCCGCTGGTGGCTGTTTTTTACCCCTACCCCGGGACGCGGAAGCCGGGGTCTGACCCCGTACGGCGCCAAGGCGGGGAGTCAGACCCCTTCGCTTGCGGGGTAAGGCCGGCATCCCGCGAATCCGTGAAGAAGCTGTTTTTCGCTGCCGCCGCCTAGGGCGCCGGCCGCCGCACGAAGCCGAAGCGCGCGGCGACCTCGTCTTGCGCCAGCCGCGCCACCGGCAGCTCGGCGTCGCGCAGGTGCAGGCTCAGCTCGCCCTTGCCGCCCTCCAGCCAGGCCATCAGCGCCTCGTCGGCGACGGCCGCGCCGTCCATCCACAACATGGGCAGCACCTGGGCGAAGTCGCGGTCGTCGAGCTGGGCGACCACCGTGCCGCTGTGCAGGATCAGCGCGCCGGCCTCGCTCAGGTAGACCGCGTCGAGCGGCCCCATCGCCACGCCGGTGTGCAGCCGCCAGCCCTCGCCGGGCTCGCTGCGGGCGATGTAGGGCGTCGCCTCCAGGTTCAGGTAGACGCGCTGCGGGCCGTTCTGGAAATACCAGCAGCCGCGCTCGTCGACGTCGTAGTTGCGGGCGATGAAGGCGAGCAGGGCGGTGTGCTGCAGCTTGTCGCCCGGCAGGTTGAGTTGCTGCGCGCGCTCGTCGCGCATGCGCCACTGGCCGCGCGCGTCCAGCCCCAGCCAGCCGTAGCAGTGCGGCACGTTGGGCCATTTGGCGATGGCTTGTTTGACGATCTCATCCATGTTGTGCTTTTCCGGCCGCGTCGACGGCGGCCCGTTGTGTGCCGCCCGCTCAGGCCTCGGCCTGGCTGCGGGCGCGGGCGTCGTCGGTGGCGCCCTGTAGAAAGTGCATCATACGCTGCGGCAGCCAGTTGATGCGTCCCGGCAGCGCGCCGACGGCGAAGCCGACGTGGCCGCCGTGCGCCGGGTAGTCGAGCTGCACCGCCGGCGCGGCGTGGCGCGGCAGGTGGCCGCCGGGCAGGAAGGGGTCGTTGCGGGCGTTCAGCACCAGGGTCGGCACGGTGATGTCGCCCAGCACGTGCTTGGCGCTGGCGCGGTGCCAGTAGTCGTCGGTGTCGCGGTAGCCGTGCAGCGGCGCGGTCACCACGTTGTCGAAGGCGTACAGGTCGCGCGCGGCGCGCAGCGCGGCCAGGTCGAACAGGCCGGGGTATTGCGCCAGCTTGGCCTCGCACTTCGGCTTCAGCGTTTGCAGGAACATGCGCGTGTAGACGCGGTTGAAGCCGCGCGCCAGCGCCGCGCCGCCCTGCGCCAGGTCGAGCGGCGCCGAGACGGCGCAGGCGGCGTCGACGAAGTCGGCCTGGTGCTGCGACTCGCCCAGCCAGCGCAGCAGGGCGTTGCCGCCCAGCGAGACGCCGGTGGCGTAGAACAGGCCGGTGCCGCGGCCGCGCAGTCGGCGCAAAATCCAGTCGATCTCGGCGGCGTCGCCGGAGTGGTAGAAGCGCGGCGCGCGGTTGGCCTCGCCGGAGCAGCCGCGGAAGTGCGGCACGGCGCCGGACCAGCCCCGCGCGGCGGCGGCGGCCATCAGGGCGCGCGCGTAGTGGCTGTCGGAGGAGCCCTCGAGGCCGTGGAACAGCACCACGAAGGGTTGCCCCGGCCGGCCGTCGACGAAGTCGATGTCGACGAAGTCGCCGTCCGGCGCCTCCCAGCGCTCGCGCCGGTAGGCCACCGCCGGCTTGGCGATGCAGGTGGCCGGGTAGATGGTTTGCAGGTGGCCGCTGGGCAGCCACAGGGGGGCGGGGTAGCGCATGGCTTGCCCGGTGGCCGGCGCGCTCAGTGCAGGATCTGCGCCGGCGACTCGAGCGGCACCGGACCGGGGCCGACCGAGACGTGGTGCAGCACGATGCGCCAGCCGCGCGGCGTCTTGACGTAGACGTTGGTGGCCAGCAGGTGGGCCGCCTCGCCGCTGGCGGCGCTGGTGCCCTCGATGACGGTGTGCACCGAGCTCATCAGGTTATGCGTCTCGTGCAGCTGCGACGGCAGGATGTGCAGGCCGCCGTGCTCGAGCAGGGCGCTCCACGAGGCGCGGATGGCGGCGTGGCCGATCAGCCGCGGCCCGCCCGGGTGGATGCAGACGATCTCCTCGTCGTCGGCCCACAGGGCCATCAGGGCGTCGACATCGGCCCGGTTGAGCGCATCGTAAAAAGCGGTTTCGACTTCGACTGCACTGCCATTCAACTGCTTTTGACGTTTCATGCGGGCTCCGGGAACGCGGGGGATCGGTGTGCGGGTGCTGCGGCTGGCTGCGGCTGGCTGAGGCTTAGTGGTGGGCCACCACGGCGCCCGGCTTCATCTTGTAGGCGGTGCCGCAGTAGGGGCACTTGGCGATGCCGTCCTTGTTGAATTCGAGGAACACGCGGGGGTGCGAGGACCACAGCGTCATGGCCGGGTTGGGGCAGTGGGCCGGCAAATCTTTACCGTCGAGCTCAACTGCGGCGCTGGCTGGCGTGGTGGCGTGGGTCATCTGATGGTTCTCCGTGGATCGAAAATGGGCCGGACCGGCCCTGGCCGGGACGGTCCGCTAAACCTCGATTTTAACGGATTCGCGCAGGGAGCAAAATTCATCGGTAAAATGGCGCCTTAATTATTCTTCAGGTGCTAGCAATTGTTTCTATTGAAATGGTGCGCAAATAGCAATAAAATGACTCCGCAGCCCCTGTTCTGTTACCGCCCCGCGCCGGGCCGCCCGGCAGTGCCCCTGCCGCCCCCGCCATCGTTGGCGGGCCCGGCGGGCCGCCGCGTTGGCGCGCAGCAATCGGGTTGTGGCGGGAAAACCACATGACCGAACCGATGCGCGCGCCCTCCGAGCCCTATGTGGCTGAACACGACGAGGCCGGTTGGAAGGCCGGCCTGAAGGACGGCATGCCGACCCTGTTCGGCATCGGCGCCTGGGGCCTGGTGGTGGGCATCGCCATGGTCAAGACCGGGCTGACGGTGCCGCAGGCGCTGGCCATGACGCTGGTGGTGTTCGCCGGCTCGGCCCAGCTGGCCTCGCTGCCGCTGATCACCGCCCACGCGCCGATCTGGGTCATCTTCGCCACCGCCCTGGTGGTCAACCTGCGTTTCGTCATCTTCTCGGCGCTGCTGGCGCCGCACTTCTCCAACCTGCCCTGGCGCAAGCGCTTCCTGCTCGGCTACGTGGCCGGCGACATGACGGTCGCCATGTTCCTGCAAAAATATCCCGACGAGGCGCCCCAGGTGGGCAAGCTGTCCTACCTGAAGGCCTGCTGTACCCGAACTGGGCGGCCTGGCAGATCGGCTCGATCGCCGGCATCTTCCTCGGCAGCGCCGTGCCGCCGCAGTGGGGCCTGGGCTTCGCCGGCACGCTGGCCATCATCTGCATCACGGTGCCGCTGGTGTCGACCCGGCCGATGCTGTGCGGCGTGCTGGTGGCCGCCGCCGTGGCGGTGCTGGCGGCCGGCCTGCCGTACAAGCTGGGCCTGCTGGCGGCGGTGCTGCTGGGCATGGTCACCGCGATGGCGGTGGAAGAATTGTCGGAAAAATGGAGAATCAAACAACATGGCTGATTGGGAAATCTGGGTCATCATCGGCGCGCTGGCGCTGGCCACGGCGGCCACGCGCAGCTCGTTCTGGCTGGTCGGCAACCACATCACCATTCCGCGCCGGGTCCAGGAGATGCTGCGCTACGCGCCGGCCTGCGCGCTGGCGGCCATCATCGCGCCCGACCTGCTGCTCAACGAGGGCCAGCAGCTGCACCTGTCGTTGTCGAATTTGAAGCTGCTGGCCGGTTTGGCGGCGATCGTTTTCTACCTGCTGCGGCGTAACATGCTGCAAACCATCGTGTTCGGCATGGCCGTGTTCACCGCGCTGCGGCTGGCGCTGGCGTAGTCACTGGCCTGAGCGAATTCGATGTTGTTTTAACAAACGTTTTGCCGCCGCGCTTGCGGTAAAATAGCGGTCTTTCTTCCACTCATCCTTTGGCTAGCCATGCAAGCTGTTCTGAACTTCATCCGTCTGCAAGACCTGATCGCGCAAAACGCGCTGCAAGCCAAGCGCGTGTTCATCCGCGCCGACCTGAACGTGCCGCAGGACGACGCCGGCAACATCACCGAGGACACCCGCATCCGCGCCTCGGTGCCGGCGATCCGCGCCGCCGCCGCCGCCGGCGCCGTCGTCATGGTGACGTCGCACCTGGGCCGTCCGACCGAGGGCGAGTTCAAGCCCGAGGACAGCCTGGCGCCGGTCGCCGCCCGCCTGGCCGAATTGCTCGGCCAGCCGGTCGAACTGAAGCAGAACTGGATCGACGGCGCCGGCCTGGAAGGCCTGCAGGCCGGCCAGGTGGTGCTGCTGGAAAACGTCCGCGTCAACCAGGGCGAGAAGAAGAACAGCGACGAGCTGGCGCGGAAGATGGCCGCCCTGTGCGACATCTACGTCAACGACGCCTTCGGCACCGCCCACCGCGCCGAGGCCTCGACCCACGGCATCGCCAAGTTCGCCCCGATCGCCTGCGCCGGCCCGCTGCTGGCCGCCGAGCTCGACGCGCTGGGCAAGGCGCTGGGCGCGCCGGCCCGTCCGCTGCTGGCCATCGTCGCCGGCTCCAAGGTGTCGTCCAAGCTGTCGATCCTGAAGGCGCTGGCCGACAAGGTCGACAACCTGATCGTCGGCGGCGGCATCGCCAACACCTTCATGAAGGCGGTCGGCCTGAACATCGGCAAGTCGCTGGTCGAGAACGAGCTGGTGGAAGAGGCCAAGGCCATCATCGCGATGATGGCGGCGCGCGGCGCCCAGGTGCCGATCCCGGTCGACGTGGTGTGCGCCAAGGAGTTCTCGCCCACCGCCGTGGCCACCGTCAAGGACGTGGCCGATGTGGCCGACGACGACATGATTTTGGACATCGGCCCGAAAACGGCGCAGATCCTGGCCGCGCAGATCGGCGCCGCCGGCACCATCGTCTGGAACGGCCCGGTCGGCGTGTTCGAGTTCGACCAGTTCGGCGAAGGCACCAAGACGCTGGCGCTGGCCATCGCCAACTCGAAGGCCTTCTCGATCGCCGGCGGCGGCGACACGCTGGCGGCCATCGCCAAGTACCAGATCACCGACAAGATCGGCTACATCTCGACCGGCGGCGGCGCCTTCCTGGAGTTCCTGGAAGGCAAGACCCTGCCGGCCGTGGAGATCCTGGCGCAACGCGCCGCCAAGTAGGCAATAAATAGTAGGAATCAGCAGTAGCAATCAGCAGTAGCAATCAGCAGTCAGCAGTCAGTTTTTCCGCCGCGCCAGCAGTAGCCAGTCTTTGTTTGTCCGTCCCCGGCCGCCGGCCGGGGGCTTGTCCGCCAGACCTCACGCTAAGGAATCCTATGTCCCGTGGTACCAAAATCGTCGCAACGATCGGCCCCGCCTCCACCGACTTCAACGTCCTGGTCAAAATGATCCGTGCCGGCGTCGACGTCGTGCGCCTCAATTTCTCCC
The DNA here is from genome assembly GCF_029834475.1 of Rugamonas sp. DEMB1. Classification (GTDB taxonomy): domain Bacteria; phylum Pseudomonadota; class Gammaproteobacteria; order Burkholderiales; family Burkholderiaceae_D; genus Rugamonas; species Rugamonas rubra. The sequence continues at coordinate 352,220 of NZ_CP122407.1, forward strand.
ATGGCAAGGCGCAGGACCATATCGACCGTGCCCGTCTGGTGCGCGAGGCGGCCGCCGAGTGCGGCCGCGAGGTGGCGATCATGGCGGACATGCAGGGACCGAAGATCCGCGTCGGCAAGTTCGAGAACAACAAGATCGAGCTGGCCAACGGCGACAAGTTCATCCTCGACGCCAAGTGGGGCGAGAACGGCGAACTGGGCAACCAGGAGCGCGTCGGCCTCGACTACAAGGCCCTGCCGCGCGACCTGCACAACGGCGACCACCTGCTGCTCAACGACGGCCTGATCGTGCTGGTGGTCGACAAGATCGTCGGCCACGAGATCTTCACCACCGTCAAGATCGGCGGCGAATTGTCCAACAACAAGGGCATCAACCGCCAGGGCGGCGGCCTGACCGCGCCGGCCCTGACCGCCAAGGACATGGAGGACATCAAGACGGCGATGAGCTTCCAGGCCGACTACCTGGCGATCTCCTTCCCGAAAAGCGCCACCGACATGGAGATGGCGCGCCAGCTGGCCAACATCGCCGGCGAGCCCTTCCACCACAAGCCGATGATGATCGCCAAGATCGAACGGGCCGAGGCCATTCCCGTGCTGCAGGAGATCCTCGACGCCTCCGACGGCATCATGGTCGCCCGTGGCGATTTGGCGGTGGAAGTGGGCAACGCGGCGGTGCCGGCGCTGCAAAAGCGTATGATCAAGATGGCGCGCGCCTCGAACAAACTGGCGATCACCGCGACGCAAATGATGGAGTCGATGATCTTCAACGCCGTGCCGACCCGGGCCGAGGTGTCCGACGTCGCCAACGCGGTGCTCGACGGCACCGACGCCGTGATGACCTCGGCCGAAACCGCCTCGGGCAAGTACCCGATCGAGACGGTCGAGATGATGGCGGCCATTTGCGTCGAGGCCGAGCAGTCCGAATACAACAAGCTCGACGCCGATTTCCTGAACGTGACATTTACCCGTATCGACCAGTCGATCGCCTACGGCGCGCTGTTCACCGCCCACCACCTGCGGGTGAAGGCGATCGTCGCGCTGACCGAGTCCGGTTCGACCGCGCTGTGGATGAGCCGCCACAGCATCGATACGCCGATCTTCGCGCTGACGCCGAGCGTCACCACCCAGCGCAAGGCTTCGCTGTACCGCAACGTGCGCGCCTACCACCTGTTGCAGCAGGCCGACAGCAAGGTGGTGCTGAAGCAGGCCGAGGATTTGATGATCGCCCACGGCATCGCCAAGAAGGGCGACATGATCGTCGTCACCTGGGGCGAGCCGATGGGCCAGGTCGGCGGCACGAACGCGTTGAAAATCGTCAAAGTCGGGGAATTCGAATAAGCGCCGGCGCCGCACCGGCCCGGCCGCGCAGGCGGTGGGCGGTGCGCGCGGCAACCCAGTTTTTCTATTGTTTGGAGTAATACCATGTCTCTCGTATCCATGCGTCAACTGCTGGACCATGCCGCCGAAAACGGTTATGGCCTGCCGGCTTTCAACGTCAACAACCTGGAACAGGTGCAGGCCATCATGGCCGCCGCCGACGCCGTCGGCAGCCCGGTCATCATGCAGGCCTCGGCCGGCGCCCGCAAATACGCCGGCGAGGCCTTCCTGCGCCACCTGATCGACGCCGCCGTCGAAGCCTACCCGCACATCCCGGTGGTCATGCACCAGGACCACGGCCAGTCGCCTGCCGTCTGCCAGGCGGCGATCCGCTCCGGCTTCACCTCGGTGATGATGGACGGCTCGCTGGAGGCGGACGGCAAGTCGGTCGCCTCCTACGACTACAACGTTGAAGTGTCGCGCGAGGTGGTCAAGTTCTCGCACGCCATCGGCGTCACCGTCGAGGCCGAACTGGGCGTGCTCGGTTCGCTCGAAACCATGATGGGCGACAAGGAAGACGGCCACGGCGCCGACGGCGCCATGACCCGCGAGCAGCTGCTCACCGACGTGGCCCAGGCCGCCGACTTCGTCGCCCGCACCCAGTGCGACGCGCTGGCCATCGCCATCGGCACCTCGCACGGCGCCTACAAGTTCTCGCGCCAGCCGACCGGCGACATCCTGGCCATCGACCGCATCAAGGAAATCCACGCGCGCATCCCCAACACCCACCTGGTGATGCACGGCTCCTCGTCGGTGCCGCAGGAGCTGCTGGCGATCATCCGCGAATTCGGCGGCGACATGAAGGAAACCTACGGCGTGCCGGTCGAAGAGATCCAGGAAGGCATCCGCCACGGCGTGCGCAAGATCAACATCGACACCGACATCCGTCTGGCGATGACCGCCGCCGTGCGCAAATACCTGTTCGAGAACCCGTCCAAGTTCGACCCGCGCGACTTCCTCAAGCCGGCCCGCGAAGCGGCCACGATGGTGTGCAAGGCGCGCTTCCTGTCCTTCGGTTGCGAAGGCCAGGCCGCCAAGATCAAACCGATCGCGCTGGAAAAAATGGCCGAGCGCTACAAGGCCGGCGAGCTGTCGCAAATCGTCAAGTAAGTCGAGTATGTTGGCGCGTTCGCGCGCCGTGATCCGCCGAGCGGACCCGCGATCGACAGCGAGGGTCAGACCCTAGGGTCTGACCCTGGTTTTACGCCGCAGGGTTTGCTCGGCGAACCTGAAATTTTAATTCGAGTGATAAAAATGTCTGAAAAAACTTTGGTTGGCATCGTGATGGGCTCCACCTCCGACTGGGACATCATGAAAGAAGCGGCGCAGATCTGCAAAGACTTCGGCGTCAGCTACGAGGCGCGCGCGCTGTCGGCGCACCGCACACCGAAAGAGCTGGAAGCCTGGCTGGCCGACATGGAAGCGCGCGGCGCCCAGGCCTTCATCGCCGGCGCCGGCGCGGCGGCCCACCTGGCCGGCGTGGTGGCCGCCTCGACCATCCTGCCGGTGTACGGCGTGCCTATCCCGTCGAAATACCTGAAGGGTCTGGACTCGCTGCTGTCGACCGTGCAGATGCCCAAGGGCATTCCCGTCGCCACCCTGGCGATCGGCGAATCGGGCGCGGCCAACGCGGCGCTGGCCGTGGTCTCCGTGCTGGCGCTGAACGACGCCGGCCTGAAAACCAAGCTGCTCGAATTCCGCAAGACCCAGGCCGACAAGGTGCGCGGCTCGGTGCTGCCGCAGCTGTAAGCTAAGCGGCGCGTCGTCCCGTAAAGTAGTCTCCTCAGTAGTCCCCGCGCGGCCGCATAGGCCGCCCTGTAACACGGCCGCATAGGCCGTTCTTCAATACGTTAGGAATTATGATGGCTGGAATCCTTGAAACAAACCTGAAATCGCTGCCCTTCCTGCATCGCGGCAAAGTGCGCGACATCTACGCGGTCGGCGACGACAAGCTGCTGGTGGTGCAGACCGACCGCCTGTCGGCCTTCGACGTGATCCTCGACGATCCGATCCCCAACAAGGGCAAGATGCTGACCGAGATGTCGAACTTCTGGTTCAAGAAATTCGGCGATCTGATGCCTAACCACGAGACCGGCATCGACCCGGTGTCGGTGGTCTCGCCGGACGAGGCCGACCAGGTCGCGGGCCGCGCCATCGTCGTCAAGAAGTTCACCCCGCTGGGCATCGAGGCGATCGTGCGCGGCTACATCATCGGTTCCGGCTGGAAGGACTACCAGAAGACCGGCGCCATCTGCGGCATCGCGCTGCCGGCCGGCCTGCAGGAAGCGCAGAAGCTGCCCGAGGTGCTGTTCACGCCGTCGACCAAGGCCCCGGCCGGCGCGCACGACGAGAACATCGACTACGCCGAAGCCGAGCGCATCGTCGGCGTCGACATCGCCCGCCAGGTCAAGGAAGCGGCGATCAAGCTGTACACCCTGGCGGCCGAATACGCGGCCACGCGCGGCATCATCATCGCCGACACCAAGTTCGAATTCGGCCTCGACGCCAACGGCACCGTGCACCTGATCGACGAGATCCTGACGCCGGACTCCTCGCGCTTCTGGCCGATGTCGACCTACCAGGTGGGCAAGTCGCCCGAGTCCTTCGACAAGCAGTTCGTGCGCGACTGGCTGGAAACCCAGCCGTGGAACAAGAAGGCGCCGGCGCCGAGCGTGCCGCAGGACGTGCTGGACCAGACCTCCGCCAAGTACGCCGAGGCGCTGCGCCTGCTGACCCAGTAAGACCGCCATGAAGCATTCTGCCGGGAGCCCCGCTCCCTCCGCGGAAATCGTCCAGGCCGCCGCGATCCTCGCATCCGGCGGCCTGGTCGCTTTTCCGACCGAAACAGTCTACGGCCTGGGCGCCGACGCCGAGGGCCCCGGCGGCGGTGGCCCGCATCTACCAGGCCAAGGGCCGTCCCAACGACCATCCGGTGATCGTCCACCTGGCGCCCGGCGCCGACCTGGACTACTGGTCCAGCGACATCCCGCCGGCCGCGCGCCAACTGGTGGCGGCCTTCTGGCCCGGCCCGCTGACCTTGATTTTGAAACGCCACGCCCACATTCCCGACGCCGTCTCCGGCGGCCAGGACACGGTCGGCCTGCGCTGCCCCTCGCACCCGGTGGCCATCGCGCTGCTGGGCGCCTTCAAGGGCGGCAAGGGCGGCGTCGCCGCGCCCTCGGCCAACAAGTTCGGCAACGTCAGCCCGACCACGGCGCAGCACGTGCGCGACGAGTTCGGCGACGAGCCGCTGCTCGGCGCCGTGCTCGACGGCGGCGCCAGCCAGGTCGGCATCGAGTCGACCATCCTCGACCTGTCGCGGCTGGACACGCGCGGCCCGGTGCTGCTGCGTCCCGGCCACATCAGCGCGCAGCAGATCGCCGACGTCATCGGCCTGCTGCCCGGCCAGCCCGACGCGGCCGCGCCGCGCGCCTCCGGCACGCTGGAGTCGCACTACGCGCCGCACACGCCGGTGTTGATGCTCGAGCGCGCGCAACTGGCCGACAGCCTGGCCCGGCTGAGCGCCAAGGGCAAGCGGGTCGCCCTGATCGTCCACACGCTGGCGGCGCCGGCCGGCCCGCACGTGACGCTGCCGGCCACCCCGGCCGGCTACGCCTACGGCCTGTACGCCGCGCTGCGCGAGATGGACCAAACTGGCGCCGATTTGATCCTGGTCGAAACCCCGCCGCAGGACGCCGCATGGTTGGGCGTGAACGACCGATTGCGGCGCGCGGTATTCGGCTCATCGGGTATGATGGAAGCGTTGTTGCGGTCCTGATCCACGCCGTTCCCCTGCGGCTGGCGTGACCGGCGACGGGAGGTTGGCATGCTTCCACTATTGTTCGCTTTGCTACTGGCGGCGGCCGCGCCCGCCGTCGCCAACGACGCGCCGGCGGCCAGCCCGGTCGGCGCCGCCAACGCCGTCAGCAACGCCGCCAGCGTCTCGGTGGCGCCGCGCGGCACGGTGCTGGACGGGCCGACCCTGGTGCCGATCGCCCTGGGTTCCAGCGCCAGCATCAACACCCTCGATCCCGCCACCCTCGGCACCGTGCTGCGCCACGCCCAGGGCGGCGCCTTGATGGACATCGCCGGCGAGCCGCGCTGCGCCATCACCATCCACACGCTGCGCTACCAGACCGTGGGCGGCCACGGCGAGCCGACCGACGCCAGCAGCGTCGTCATGCTGCCGTCCGGCGCCGACCCGGCCTGCCAGGGGCCGCGCCCGGTGCTGCTGTACGCCCACGGCACCGTGCTCGACAAGCAGTTCAGCATGGCCCGGCTGAACGGCGAGGCGCGCCTGGTGGCGGCGATGTTCGTCGCCCAGGGCTTCATCGTCGTGGCGCCCGACTACGCCGGCTACGGCGCCTCCTCCTTGCCCTACCACCCCTACCTGAACGCCGAGCAGCAGGCCGGCGACATGCTCGACGCCCTGCGCGCGGCGCGCGAGGTGTACGCGCAACTGGGCGTGCGGGCGGCGCCGCGGCTGTTCCTGAGCGGCTATTCGCAGGGCGGCTTCGTCGCGTTGGCGACCCAGCGCCTGATCGAGCGCGACTTCGCCGCCGAGTTCCCGCTGGTGGCGGTGGCCGGCATGTCCGGCCCCTACGCGCTGCTGCAGATGGGCGACGGCATCTTCGGCGGCCAGCCCCTGCTCGGGGGCACGGCCTACCTGCCGCTGGTGACCACCTCCGGCCAGCGCGCCGGCGCCGCCCTGTACGCCAGCCCGGCCGAGTTGTACGAGCCGGACTACGCCGCCGGCATCGAGGCGCTGCTGCCCGGCGCGCAGCGCTTCGACGAGCTGGTGCGCCAGGGCCGGCTGCCGTCCGGCGCCCTGTTCGCGCTCGACTCGCAGCCGCAGGGGCAGGGCGCGGCGGCCTTTTTCGCCGCCCACAACCTGGTGCGCAGCAGCTACCGCCAGGCCTACCTGGCCGACATGGCGGCCCATCCCTGCGGCGCCGAGCCGGTCGAGCCGGCGGCCTGCCGGGCCGGCAACGGCCTGCGCCGTTGGCTGGCGCGCAACGACCTGCGCAGCTACCGGCCGCGCGCCGCGCTGCTGCTGTGCGGCGGCGGCGACGATCCGGTGGTGCCTTTCGCCAACGCCAGCGCCGCCCAGCGCTACTTCAGCGCGCGCGGCGCGGCGCCGCTGCTGCTCGACCTGGAGGCGGCCGACGCCGCCGCGCCGGCGTCCTGGCTGGCGGCGCGCGCCGGCTTCGCCAGGGCCAAGGAGCGGGTCCGCGCCGAGGCGCGCGACAAGGGCCGCGACCCGGCCAGGGCGGTGGCCGAGATGTACCACGGCAGGCTGGCGGCGCAGTACTGCGTCCGCGCGGCGCGCGACTTTTTCCTGAAGGCTATGCCGTAGCCTGTTGCCCATATGCTAGCATTGGCGGGCCGCCGGTCGACTCGATAGTGCGCCCGGCCGCGTCGTGTCGTTCCTGCGCGGCGGCCCACGGGCCGGCCGCACCCTGCCATCGTCGAGGAAAGCCCATGCGCCCTGTCCATCCATTCCAGCCATCCCATGCGGCCCGCCCGGCCCGCCGCCCGCTGCCGCTGACTTCCCTGCTGCTGCTCAGTCCCCTGCTGGTCCTGTCCGCCTGCGGCGGCGGTGGCGGTGGCGGCGGTTCCGGCGACGGCGTGGTGGTGGTGCCGACCCCGCCGGTGGTCCCGCCGTCCCTGCGCGGCAAGCTGATCGGCGCGGCCAGCGTGGTGCCGGTCAGCATCAACGGCGCCAACGTCGACACGCTCGAGCCGGCCGTCTTCAAGCAGTTCCTCGACGACCAGCAACGCGGCAGCAGCAACATCACCGGCACGCCCAGCTGCGCCGTCACCACCTACACCGTCAAGTACCACACGGTCGGCTCGGCCGGCGAGGACACCGAGGCCAGCACCGCCATCATGGTGCCGTCCGGCGGCACGGCCGGCCAGTGCGGCGGCGCCCGCCCGGTGTTGCTGTACGCCCACGGCACCTCGGTGTTGAAGGCGACCGATATGAGCAAACTCAGCGCCACCGAGCCGCGCCTGATCGCCGCCATGTTCGCCGCCCAGGGCTACATCGTGGTGGCGCCGAACTACGCCGGCTACGCCGGTTCGACCCTGGGCTACCACGCCTATCTGGACGCGGTGCAACAGGCCAGCGACATGGTCGACGGCCTGCGCGCGGCGCGCCTGTCCTTCGCCGCCGTCGGCGCCAGGGACGGCGGCCGCCTGCTGCTGACCGGCTACTCGCAGGGCGGCTACGTCGCCCTGGCCACCCAGCGCGCCATGCAGAGCGGCTACGCCGGCGAGTTCAACGTGACGGCGGCGGCCGGCCTGTCCGGCCCCTACGCGCTGAGCCTGTTCGGCGACAGCATCTTCGGCGGCGCCCCCAGCAGCGGCGCGGCGGCCTTCCTGCCGATGCTGATCAACGCCGGCCAGCGCGCCAACGCCGGCCTGTACAGCAGCAGCGCCGACGTCTACGAGGCCAAGTACGCCGGCGGCATCGACAGCCTGTTCCCCGGCGCGCTGGGCATCGGCGACCTGGTTGCGGCCGGCAAGCTGCCCAACGACGTGCTGTTCGCCCAGGACTCGCTGCCGCAGGCGGCCGGCTACGCCGCCTCCTTCGGCGCCGACCACCTGTTCAAGACCAGTTACCGCGACGGCTACCTGGCCGACCTGCGGGCCACCCCCTGCAACACCAGCAACGCCAATCCGCTCGGCTGCGCGCCGGCCCATCCCTTGCGCAAGTGGCTGTTGAAGAACGACCTGCGCAACTATGTGCCGGCGGTGCCGCTGCTGCTGTGCGGCGGCGACCAGGCCCCGGTGGTGCCGTACAAGAACGCCGAGGCGGCCCACGCCTACTTCGCCGCCCAGGGCAAGCCGGCCGGCACGCTGGGCCTGCTCAACGTCGACGCGACGGCGAGCCTGGGCGACTATGCCGACACCCAGCTGGCCTTCGGCGCGGCCAAGGGCGTCTTGCGGCTGTCGGCCATTCTCGAAGGCAAGAGCCCCAGCCAGGCCGACCAGGCCGTGCGCGACAGCTACCACGCCGGCCTGGTGGCGCCGTTCTGTCTGCGTGCCACGCGCGATTTCTTCGGCCGGGTGGCAAACCGTTAAATCCCCGGCGGGGATATGTGTTATTTGAATTGACAACATTGTAAGGCGGCCCGTGTGGCCGCCTTTTTTGTTGGACGGGGCGCAAACGTTACAAGTTTTACCCTATGCAAGCGCGAACTAGGCTGGCATATTGGTCGGATTGCGAATAGCACATGCGTTCGTAAATATCATAAAAATATCCTCAGGAGACAGCATGCGTCATACCAAAATCGCCCTCGCGGCGCTCGCTCTGGCCGTCTTGGCCGGCTGCGGCGGCAATGGTGCCAGCCCCGGCGGCAACACCCAAAAAATCAAATACGCCAGCCAGATCTCGTTCGGCGACAGCCTGTCCGACGTCGGCAGCTACGCCGTCGGCACCGTGCAAAAGCTGGGCGGCGGCAAGTTCAACATCAACGGCGACAACAGCGCCAGCAACCCCGCGTTGACCGGCAAGAACTGGACCGAGCTGATGGCCGCCCAGTTGGGCCTGGGCGCGCCTTGCCCGGCCCAGACCGGCCTGGACGGCGACGCCAGCAAGGGCTTCGCCGTGCCGGTGCTCAACCACGCCGGCTGCTACGGCTACGCCCAGGGCGGTGCCCGTGTCAGCAACCCCGTCGGCGGCGGCAACAAGGCCACCGGCAGCGCGCTGGGCGCGCTGACCGTGCCGGTGACGGTGCAGATCCAAAACCACCTGGCCGCCGTCGGCGGCAAGTTCAAGGGCGACGAGATGGTCTTCGTCATGATCGGCGGCAACGACGTGCTGGGCCTGCTGAGCGGCCTGCAGGCCGCCGCCGCCAAGGCCGGCACCGACGCCGGCGCGGCCGCCTTCGCCGCCAGCCTGGTGCCGCAACTGGCCGCCGGCGCCAGCAACGTTCCTGCCGCCATGCAGGCGATCGGCGTGGCCATGGCCGCCGAGTCGGCCCGCGCCGGCCACACCGACGACAGCGTGGTCGGCGCCGCCGTCACCGCCGCCGCCGGCCAGCCGGGCAACGCGGCCGTGGGCACGCAGGCCGTCTACGGTCCGATGGTGCTCAAGGCCAAGGCCGCCGGCGAAGCCGCCGGCGTCAAGGCCGGCACCGACTACGCCGCGCTGCACGGTCCCGAGCTGGTGGCGCCGATGGCCGCCACCGGCAGGGAGCTGGTCGCGCTGGTGAAGAACCAGCTGCTGGCCAAGGGCGCCAACTACGTGGTCGTCAACAACGTGCCCGACGTGGCCACCTCGCCGGCCGGCCGGGCCAAGTCGACCGCCACCCAGCAACTGATCGTCGCCATGGTCAACGCCATCAACGGCGAACTGGCCAGCGGCCTGGCCGGCGAGGCCAAGGTGCTGCTGGTCGACGTCTACGCCGTCAGCCACGACCAGGCCGTCAACCCGGAACCCTACGGCCTGAAAAACGTCGTGGACATGGCCTGCGACCTGAACCCGGCCAAGAACCCGCTGGTCAGCTCGCTGGGCTGCAACGGCGGCAACCTGGTCGCCGGCGACGTCAGCCACTACGCCTTCGCCGACGACGTCCACCCGACGCCGTTCAACTATCTGCTGCTGGCGCGCTACGTGGCCGAGAAGATGGTCGTCAAGGGCTGGCTGTAAGCCGCCGCCGCACCCACACAGCGGGCGCCGGCGACGGCGCCCCGGATTAAAAATCAGGAGACAAGATGAATCAAGCAATCCCCCGCGCGCTCAAAGTGTTGGCGCTGGCCGCCGCGCTGGCCGCCGCCTCGAGCGCCTCGGCGCAGAGCGCCGGCAGTTGGCTGGCCACCCTCGGCATCAACAAGATCACGCCCAAGGTCGACAGCGGCGACGTGTCGGCGCCGGCGCTGCCGCACACCAAGGCCGACGTCAACTCGGACACCAAGCCGCGCCTGGCCTTCGCCTACATGCTCACCGACCACGTTTCGGCCGAGCTCGACCTGGGCCTGCCCTACAAGCACGACCTGATCGGCGACGGCGCCATCAAGGGCACCGGCAAGGTCGGCAGTTCGGAGGCGCTGCCGCCGACGGCGCTGCTGCAATACCGCTTCCTGGCGGCGGATGCGCGCGTGCGTCCCTACGTCGGCGTCGGCATCACCTACGCCTATTTCCAGAAGGAGACCGGCTCGTCGCAGCTGACGGCGCTGCTCAACACCGGCGGCCCGGGCACCACCTTCAAGCTCGACAACAAGTTCGCCGCCAGCTTCCAGCTCGGCGGCACGGTCAAGATCAACGAGCGCTGGTTCGCCGACGCCACCGTCATCAAGACCTACCTGAAGACCAAGGTGCACTTCTCGACCGGCCAGACGCAGGACGTCAAGCTCGACCCGGTGGCCCTGAGCGTGAGCGTCGGCTACAAGTTCTAGGCCGGCCCCGAAGGTAAAAAAACCCGCCATGGCAGCGCTGCCGTGGCGGGTTTTTTACGTCTTGTCGATTTTCCCCATGCGTTCGGAATCGAATTGATCAAGTTGCCAAGTCGGACTTGCAGGCCTAATATCCCGATGGAGAAGATCTCGCCCCATTACAGCTTGCCAAAGGTGAAGGCCCTCATTGACGAGGGCCGGGTGGCGTCGACCTTTTCCGCGTTGACGGGCGCTGCGGCATTGGGTATCGACTTCGCGGGGATGGTCGCTATTGTTAAGGCGCTGACTAGGCGCGACTTCTACAAAAGCATGACCTCGCGTGCCGACCACCACATCTGGCAAGACGTGTACCGTCCAAGCACCCCGGTCGGCAAGGTCTATCTAAAACTCACTGTCGTTGACGGCGTGTTGATCGTCTCGTTCAAGGAGCTGTGACATGAAATGTCCTGTTTGCGCAGCGGCCGAGCTGGTGCGGGACTGCCGCGATCTGCCCCATGCCTACAAAGGCGCAAGCACGATGATTGCCGCCGTCTGCGGCGATTACTGTCCCGCTTGCGGCGAAAGCGTGCTCGACGCGAAAGAGTCGTCGCGTGTCAGCGCGGCGATGCTGGCCTTCCATCGACAGGTCGAGGCGGCGAATCGCGAAGCGGATCATATTGTTGGAACGCCGCCCTGAGCGCTTGAGTCAGGTCAGGGGGCGGCGTGAGAGCGCTGCCGGGCAGGGCGCGGGCCGAACGGCGCGCGCCCCTTGGGCCTATTGGAAGGCCTGGATGCCGGTCTGGGCGCGGCCCAGGATCAGCGCGTGGATGTCGTGCGTGCCCTCGTAGGTGTTGACCACCTCGAGGTTGACCATGTGGCGGATCACGCCGAACTCGTCGGAGATGCCGTTGCCGCCGAGCATGTCGCGGGCGACGCGGGCGATGTCCAGCGACTTGCCGCAGGAGTTGCGCTTCATCATCGAGGTGATCTCCACCGCCGCCGTGCCGGCGTCCTTCATGCGGCCCAGCTGCAGGCAGCCCTGCAGGCCCAGCGTGATCTCGGTCTGCATGTCGGCCAGCTTCTTCTGCACCAGCTGGTTGGCCGCCAGCGGACGGCCGAACTGCAGGCGGTCCATGGTGTACTGGCGGGCGATGTGCCAGCAGGCCTCGGCCGCGCCCAGCGCGCCCCAGGCGATGCCGTAGCGCGCCGAGTTCAGGCAGGTGAACGGACCCTTCAGGCCGCGCACGTCGGGGAAGGCGTTCTCCTCCGGGCAGAAGACGTTGTCCATGACGATCTCGCCGGTGACCGAGGCGCGCAGGCCGAACTTGCCGTGGATCGCCGGCGCCGACAGGCCGGCCATGCCCTTCTCCAGCACGAAGCCGCGGATGGCGCCCTCGTCGTCCTTGGCCCAGACGACGAACACGTCGGCCACCGGCGAGTTGGTGATCCACATCTTGGCACCGCTCAGCGAGTAGCCGCCCGGCACCTTCTTGGCGCGGGTGATCATCGAGCCGGGGTCGGAGCCGTGGTTCGGCTCGGTCAGGCCGAAGCAGCCGATCCATTCGCCGCTGGCCAGTTTTGGCAGGTATTTTTGCTTTTGCTCCTCGGTGCCGAACTCGTAGATCGGCACCATCACCAGCGAGGACTGCACGCTCATCATCGAGCGGTAGCCCGAGTCGATGCGTTCGACCTCGCGCGCGATCAGGCCGTAGGCGACGTAGTTCAGGCCGGGGCCGCCGTACTGTTCCGGGATGGTCGGGCCGAGCAGGCCCAGTTCGCCCATCTCGCGGAAGATGCTGGTGTCCATTTTTTCGTGGCGGAAGGCCTCGAGGATGCGCGGCGCCAGCTTGTCCTGGCAATACGCGGCGGCGGCGTCGCGCACCATGCGTTCTTCGTCGGTCAGCTGCTGGTCCAGCAGGAGGGGGTCATCCCAGTGGAATTGGGCGCGGGCTTGGCTCATGGTGTTTCCTAGTCTCTGGTTATAGTGGCTGGTGCCATTATTCTAAGACCTCGCCACCCGCCCGGCTTTTCTAATGGCGACACCAATTTCCGTTTTCCCGCCGTCGCGGCGGCGGCGATGGCAAAATGACAGCGCTGGTTCGGGCTAGGCCAGGTCGCGGAACTGGCCGCCGTGGAAGATCAGCGGCTGCGCCGGGGTGATTTCGCAATGCTCGACCTCGCCGACGAAGATGACGTGGTCGCCCTCCGGGTAGCGGCTGCGGTTGTGGCATTCGAACCACGCGGTGGCGCCCTTGAGGATGGGCTGGCCGGTGCGCGAGAGCTCGTATTCGACGGCGCCGAACGGGTCTTCGCTGCGGGTGGAGAACAGCTTGGCCAGATGGGCCTGGTCGGCCGCCAGCACGTTGATGACGTAGTGCGAGTTGCCGCTGAAGATGGGCAGGCTGTTGGCGCTGCCGCCCAGGCTCCACAACACCAGCGGCGGCGTCAGCGAGACGGAGTTGAAGGAGCTGGCCGTCAGGCCGCGAAAGCTGCCGTCGGCCAGGCGGGTGGTGATGACGGTCACGCCGGTGGCAAATTGCGCCAGGGCCTGGCGAAAATGGCCGGTATCGAAAGCGGGCGCCGGCGCGCGGGGGGAGCGTGTGTTCATGATCTGCCTGAGTCTTTTTGCCATTATGCCAAAGATCGGCGGCCGTCGCTAAAAACCGGCCGGCCCGGCGGCCGGCCCGGCAACAGCTTCGGCGGTCGGGCCGGCGGTCGGCGCGGCGGCCCGCTGATGCGGTCGGCCCGGCTTTGCGTTACAGTGGCGTCCGGTGCTGTCCCCGGCGCCGCGCAATGATCAATGGAGGACTCCCGAATGGAGCGACAATATTCCTTGCCCGCCGCGCCGGCCGTGCCCGCCGTGTCCGCTGTGCCCGCCGCGTCCGCCGGGCGGCGGCCTGCGGCGCTGCTGCTGGCGCTGGCGCTGGCCGGCGTCGCCGGCAACGTCGCGGCGGCGCCGCTGGTCGAGCTGGTGGCCGGCCTGGCCGAGCCGCGCCAGGTCGAATACGAGCTGGTGCGCCGCGACGGCAGCGTGCCGGTGGTGTTCGAGAACGGCCTGGCGGCCAAGCTGGGCCAGTGGGAGAAGGTGTTCCGCGCCGTCAGCCAGGAGCGTAGCGCCTTCGCCTACAACCGCCCCGGCTACGGCAAGAGCGCGCAAGTGGCCAGCGCGCGCGACGGCGAGCACATCGTCGAGGAGCTGCGCGCGCTGCTGCGCAGCAAGGGGCTGAACCCGCCCTACATACTGGTCGGCCATTCGGTGGGCGGCCTGTACATGCAGTTGTACGCGCGCCGCCATCCGGACGAGGTTAAGGCGCTGGTGCTGGTCGACTCCACCCATCCGCAGCAATACCTCGGCGCCGGCGCCTATGAGCAGTGGCCGACCTTGGTGCGCACCAGCTTCAAGCTGCTCAGCTCGTCCATCGAAATGAGCGAGTTCAAGGCCGCCACGGCCACCGGCGGGCAGGTGTTGGCGCTGCCTGCGCCGGCCGGCGTGCGGGTGATGGTGCTCAGCGCCGCCCGTCCGCTGGGCGAGCGCTCGGCCTACGCCGACGACGCCAACGCCAAGCGCAAGGACATCGTCCGCTTGTATCCGGGCGCCCAGCTGCAGTGGGTCGACAGCGGCCCGGACATTCCGCTCGAGCGGCCGGAGGCGGTGCTGGCCGCCATCCGCGCCGTCGCCGCCGGCCGCTGAGGCCGCCGTCCCCCGGCGCAGGTGGTGCCGCGCACTGAACGTGCTGCGGCGAGGAGCCTTGCCAAATCAAATTAACTGGAAACAGCGCGATGCCAAAAGACCGGCACCACGAGGGCTATTTTGTGTAGCTGTCGACCGTGTCATTGTAACTATTCTTTATCCTTTTAAGCAGTGTCGGGTTGTTCTTGTATTTTTCTTTTAGAATTCCAAATTGTCTTTTTGCTCCTCCGCAATATTTATCAATATCCCTCCTTACTTGCTCCTTTTGCTCTTTTGGTAGTTCTGTCCCAAATTCACCGGCAAAGTGCTCGCACGTAAAAGAGTTTGAAATAAATACTCTTATGTCTCTTGGTAACTTTTCATTTGGGTATGCTGCTGAGGGAACGAGCAAGAAAAGGAATAATATGTAATATATTTTTATGTTTTTCTTTCGGATTTCCCCATTTCCTCCGCCAAACTCCAATTCTTCTTCCATTTTTCAATCTCCCGTCATTTGTGTAAATAGCTGAAACTTACGACAAGCTCAAGAATTTTTGTTTGATAAGGATTAATGGTTTAGTTCGTCTTCATGCTTATCTCATTGCGAATGAGAGTCGCCTCATTGAATTTGTAAAATTGTTATGGAAGGCTAAGGAAATGAAGCAAATTTGCAAACAAGGCCGCTACCGCGAGGGTGCCGCGGTGCCGTCGAATGCTGGTGCGCGCGCTGCCGGTTTGCGTTACAGTGCATTCATTGGCAATCGTTTACGCAGGGGGAGTTATGACTAGCAATTCCGCGCCGGGTTCGGCGTTAGAAACGGCCGTGCTGGGCGGCGGCTGCTTCTGGTGTCTGGAAGCGGTCTATCTCGAGGTCGACGGCGTCGTGCGGGTCGAGTCCGGCTACACCGGCGGCCAGCAGCCGGACCCGACCTACGAAGCGGTGTGCGCCGGCGCCACCGGCCACGCCGAGGTGGTCAAGCTGAGCTTCGACCCGGCCGTCATCAGTTACCGCGACCTGCTGGAGATCTTCTTCACCCTGCACGACCCGACCACGCTGAACCGCCAGGGCAACGACGTCGGCACCCAGTACCGCTCGGTGATCTACCACCAGTCGCCCGAGCAGGAGGCCACCGCGCGCCAGGTGATCGCCGAGATGGCCAACGTCTGGGACGCCCCCATCGTCACCGAGTTGTCGCCGGCGCAGACCTACTACCGCGCCGAGGACTACCACCAGGACTATTTCCGCCAGCATCCGCTGCAGGGCTATTGCGCCTTCGTCGTCGCGCCCAAGGTGGTCAAGCTGCGCAAGGTCTTCGCCCACCGCCTCAAGCCGGACGCGGCGCGCTGAGCGCCGCCGCCTCGGCCGGTGCCGCCGGATACATGTAGTGGCGCGACCAGGGCAGGGCGGCCGGATCGCGCCCGGCCTTGCCGCACACCACCTGGTACAGGCTGATCAGGTCGTGCTTGAAGGCGTAGCTGCAGCCGGCCAGGTAGACGTGCCAGATGCGGAAGCGCTTGTCGCCGGCCAAGGCGCGCGCGCGCTCGGCGTTGGCCTCGAAGTTGTCGGTCCAGATGGCGCAGGTGCGGGCGTAGTGGCGCCGCAGGTTCTCCACGTCGTAGACCTCCAGTTCGCCCTGCTGCATCGCCTTGAGTACCTGGCCGAGGTGCGCCAGCTCGCCGCGCGGAAACACGTACTTCTCGATGAACTCGCCGCCGCCGTAGGGCGTCGCGCCGTTGTCCGGATCGGTCGAGGTGATGCCGTGGTTGAGCGCCAGGCCGTCCGCCGCCAGCAGCTTGCCGATGGCGGCGAAGTAGGCGGGCAGCTGGCGCAGGCCGACGTGCTCGAACATGCCGACGCTGGTGATGCGGTCGAACTCGCCGCGCACGTCGCGGTAGTCCTGCAGGCGGATCTCGACCAAGTGTTCCAGGCCGGCCTGGCGCACCCGCTGGCGCGCCAGCTGGTACTGGTTCTGCGACAGTGTGACGCCGACGCCGCGCGCGCCGTACTGCTCGGCGGCGCGCAGCAGCAGCGCGCCCCAGCCGCAGCCGATGTCGAGCAGGCGCTGGCCGGGGCGCAGCTCGACCTTGCGCAGGATGTGGTCGATCTTCTTGGTCTGGGCGGCGGCCAGTTACCTCGGCGCCGGTCTCGAAATAGGCGCAGGAGTAGACCATCGCTGGGTCGAGGAATTGTTGGTAGAACTCGTTGGAGACGTCGTAGTGGTAGCGGACCGCCTCGGCGTCGCGCGTCCGGCTGTGGCCGAAGCCGCGCACCACGCGGGTGACGCGGCCCTCTGCCTTCAGGCTGGCGCGGGCCAGCGCGTTGACGATGGCGATCATGTCGTGGGCGCGGCCGTGCACCTCGATGTCGCCCTCGACGTAGGCACCGCCCAGCTTGGCCAGCGAGGGCGTGAGCAGGTAGCGCGCCGCCGAGGCGCGCGGCAGGCGGATGGTGACGCGCGGCGCCTCGGTGGAAAAGTCGATCTGCTGGCCGTTCCACAGTTCGATGCGCAGCGGCAGCGCGATTTGCCGGCGCACGCCGGCGATCCAGCTACTCAGTCGGTTCTGTAGAAACATGCCGGCCTCCCGCATGGCGGCGCGCGCGGCGCCGCCGGTGGATCAATGCGACCGGCCGCCCGGTGTTACGGTTGCAGGCGTTCGATCACCCAACTGCCGTCCTCCTGCCGCACATAGACGATGCGGTCGTGGAAGCGCGAGCGGCGGCCCTGCCAGAACTCGATGCGCTCGGGCAGCAGGCGGTAGCCGCCCCAGTGCGCCGGCCTGACCGGCTGCGGGCCGCTGGCGGCGCTGACGGCGTCGAAGTTGGCCTCCATCTGGGCGCGGCTGGCGACCGGCTCGCTCTGGTGCGAGGCGATCGCGCCGAGCTGGCTTTGCACCGGGCGGCTGTAGAAGTACTTGTCGTTTTCCTCGTCGGAGGTCTTGACGACGCGGCCCTCGATGCGCACCTGGCGTTCCACCTCGCTCCAAAAGAATAGCAGAGCGGCGTGCGGGTTGTCGCCCAGTTGGTGGCCCTTGTGGCTGTCGTAGTTGGTGTACCAGGTGAAGCCGCGGTGGTCGTATTGCTTGATCAGCAGGATGCGCGAGCTCGGCTTGCCGTCGGCGCCGACGGTGGCCACGCTCATCGCGTTGGGCTCGTTGACCTGGGCCTTGATGGCCTCGTCGAACCACTTGGCGAACTGGGCGATCGGGTCGGCCAGCACGTCGCTCTCCATCAGCGTGGCCTGGCTGTAGTCGAGCCGCAGGTTGGCCAGCGCCTCGCCGCTGGCCGGCGCCAGGCCGCGGCGCGCCTGCATCGCCTTGCCCAGCTCGGCCATCTGCTCGGCGCTGAAGATGCGCTTGGCCATAGTCGCCAGATTGCCTTCCTCCTTGGCCATGTGGCCCTCGTAGGCGGCGACGAAGCGTTGCACGTCGGCCGCCTCGAGGCGGCCCTCCATGCCGTTGGCGACGTCGTTGAGCTGGGCCTGCAGCACGGCCCATTCGGCGTCCATGCGGACGTGGTCGGCCAGGATCTCCGGCACCAGCGCCTCCAGCAGGTCGGCGTCGGCGTCGCGCGCGGTGGCCTGCAGCATCGGCATCAGGTTCTGCTCCTCGTCGGCGTGGTGCAGGTGGGCGGCGTGGTTGAAATACTTCAACACCGCCTGGGCGGCCTTCTGCGCCGCCGCGTCCGAGCCGTGCACGGGCAGGTGGCCGAGCAGGTTGTTCAGGGTCAGCAACTGCTTGCGGATGCGGTCGTGGCAGTGTTTGAGGACGGCGATGGGCTGGTCAAAGCCGGGCGCGGTGTCAATCAGGGATTCGCTCATGGGGGTTCTCGACAAAGTGGGTGGCGCGGACGGGCTGCCGTGGCCGGCGGAACCGGCAAAAAAACCATTGTAGAATAATCTCCCCGCCGCGTCCGTTAAAATGGCGGAATGAAAATAACGGACATCAAGAATATGCCAGACAATGCCGACGATATCGACTTCGAACGCCGCTTCGGCGGCATCGGCCGGCTGTACGGCGCCGCCGCGCTGGCGCGCTTCCGCGGCGCCCACGTCTGCGTGGTCGGGGTCGGCGGGGTCGGCTCCTGGGTGGTCGAGGCGCTGGCGCGCAGCGCCATCGGCCGGCTGACGCTGATCGACCTGGACAACGTGGCCGAGTCGAACATCAACCGCCAGATCCAGGCCCTGAGCGGCACCATCGGCCAGGCCAAGGTGGCCGCGCTGGCCGAGCGCGTCGCGCAGATCAATCCGGCCTGCCGGGTGCGCCAGATCGAGGACTTCGTCGAACCCGACAACCTCGACCAGATGATCGGCGGCCAGGGCTACGACTACGTGGTCGACGCGATCGACTCGGTCAAGGCGAAGACGGCGCTGCTGGCCTATTGCCGCGCCAAGTCGATTCCCCTGATCATGATCGGCAGCGCCGGCGGCCAGACCGACCCGACCCAGATCGAGGTGCGCGACCTGTCGCGCACCGAGCAGGAGCCGATGCTGAAGAAGGTGCGCAAGCTGATGCGCACCCAGTACGGCTTCCCGCGCGGGCTGAAGAACAAGTTCAACGTCGACGCGGTGTTCTCGATGGAGCGCCTGGTGATGCCGGAGAGCGCCGAGGTGTGCAGCGTCGACGCGGCGGGCGACGGCGAGGCCGCCGGCGCCGCCAGCACCGGCGTGACCGGCCTCAATTGCGCCGGCTTCGGCTCGGCGATGGTGGTCACCGCCACCTTCGGCATGGTGGCGGCCGGGCATTTGCTGCGCAAGCTGGCCGCCGAGGTGGCGCCGCGGCCGGCCGGGGCGCCGGCCGTGGCCGGGGCCGAACAGGGCTGAGGCGTCAGAGGGCGCGTTCGGCCAGCGTGCGGTACAGGCCGTCGGCGGCGCCCGAGGCCAGCAGTGCGATGCGGCCGACCCGCCAGTCGAGCGGCGCGAAGGCCGCGTCCGCCGTCGGCGCCGCCGCCTGGCGCGCCAAGGTCACATGGGGGCGGAAGCCGCCGTGGCTGTCCGGCGCGAAGCCGGCCTGTTGCAGCGCCGCCGTCAGCCGCGCCTGCAGGTCGAGCAGCGCGGCCGGCGGCCGCGTCATGCCGGCCCAGGCGATGCGCGGACCGGTGAAATAGCCCAGATTATCGATGCGCAAGGCCAACGGCGCCAGCGTCAGCCGCGCCAGGATCTGTTCCAGCGGCGCCACGGCGGCGCCCGGCTGGCGGCCGAGGAAGGCCAGCGTCAGGTGCAGGTTTTCCACCGGCACGGCGCGGCCGGGCGCCAGCGGCTGCAGCCGCGCCAGCGCGGCGCGCGTGGCGGCGTCGGGCAGGAGGGCGAAAAAAAGCCGCTGGGCGGCGTCGGTCTGGCTCATTTCGTATCGGGCTTTTGCTATGATTGGGCCGCGCTTTGTCCGCCACGGGCGGACGGAGATAGTCTACAACTCGTCGAAAGAATACATTATGAAGCCTTGCTCCGTTTTATGCGCCGCGTTGCTGGCGCTGGCCGCCAACGCCGTCCAGGCCGCCCCGGCCGACCAGACCGACCCGTCCGCGCCGCCCGCCAAGGCGGCCCAGCCGGCCAAGGCGGCCCAGCCGGCCAAGGCGGCCCAGCCGGCCAAGGCGGCCCAGCCGGCCAAGGCCGCCAAGCCGGCCAAGCCTGCCAAGGTGGTTGAAGCCGCGCCGGCCGCGTCGGCCGCGGCCGCCGCCCCGGCGGCGTCCGCCGAGGCGGCGCCCGCCGCCGCGCCCGCGCTGGCCGGCTCGGCCGCGCCCGGCCCCGAGGCCGACCGCCTGATCATCACCGACCTCAAGGTCGGCGGCGGCAAGGAGGCGCTGACCGGCAGCAACGTGGTGGTGCACTACACCGGCTGGTTGTACCGTCCCATGGGCAAGAATTGGCACGGCAATAAGTTCGACTCCTCGCGCGACCCGGGCCGCGAGCCCTTCGTCTTCCCGCTCGGCGGCGGCAAGGTCATCAAGGGTTGGGACCAGGGCGTGGCCGGCATGAAGGTGGGCGGCAAGCGCACCCTGATCATCCCCGGCGAGCTGGCCTACGGCTCGCGCGGCGCGCCCGGCGGCGCGATTCCGCCGAACTCGGCGCTGATCTTCGACGTGGAATTGCTCGACGTCAAGTAAGCCCGTCACGCCGCCGCCACGCCGGCGGCGGCCCCCTGCGCGGGGAGGGAAAAACGCGGTAGACTGGCTGTGCAAGCCTTCCATCGACTTTCCCGCGCGGAGTACAACCATGAACATCGCCAACGACGTCACCGCACTGATCGGCAACACGCCCCTGGTGCGCATCAACCGGCTCGCCGCCGGCAGCCCGGCGCAAATCCTCGCCAAGCTCGAATACTGCAATCCGGCGCACAGCGTCAAGGACCGCATCGGCCTGGCCATGATCGAGGCGGCCGAGGCGGCCGGCCAGATCCGTCCCGACACCATCATCCTCGAGCCGACCAGCGGCAACACCGGCATCGCCGTGGCCATGGTGTGCGCCGCGCGCGGCTACCGCTGCACCCTGGTGATGCCCGACACCATGAGCCGCGAACGGCGCATGCTGCTGCGCGCCTACGGCGCCGAACTGGTGCTGACGCCGGGCGCCGAGGGCATGCTGGGGGCGATCCGCCAGGCCGAGGAGCTGGCCGAGTCCGACCCGCGCTATCTGATGCTGCAACAGTTCAACAACCCGGCCAACCCGGAGGTGCACCGCCGCACCACCGCCGAGGAGATCTGGCGCGACACCGACGGCCGTGTCGACATCCTGGTGGCCGGCGTCGGCACCGGCGGCACCATCACCGGCGTGGGCGAGGTGCTGCGCGCCTACCAGCCGGCGCTGCAGGTGGTGGCGGTGGAGCCGGAGGGCTCGCCGATGTTGTCGAAGGGGACCAAGGGGCCGCACCAGATCCAAGGCATCGGCGCCGGCTTCGTGCCGGCCGTGCTCAACACCCGGGTCTACAACGAGATCATCGCCGTCAGCAACGACGACGCCTTCGCCACGGCGCGCCTGGCGGCGCGGCAGGAGGGGCTGCTGGTGGGCATTTCGTCGGGCGCGGCGCTGTGGGCCGCGCTGCAGGTGGCGCGGCGGCCCGAGAACGAGGGCAAGATCATCGTCACCATCATCCCCTCGTTCGGCGAGCGCTACCTGAGCACCGCGCTGTACCTGAACCTGGCCGACTGAGCGTCGTCCTAGTGGGCGTGGCCGTGGCCGGCCGGCGCGGCCGGCGGCGGCTCGCTCAGGCAGCAGGCGTGGCTGGTGGTGCCGCGCTCGATCTGCAAGGTGCTGTGGTGGATGGCGAACTCCTCCTTCAAACGCAGGCCGATGCGGTCGACGATCTCGTCGCCGGGATGGCCGTCGGGCATCACCAGGTGGGCCGTCAGCGCCGTCTCGGTGGTGCTCATCGCCCAGATGTGCAGGTCGTGCACGCCGGCCACGCCGGCGTGTTCGCGCAGGAACCGCTCGACGCGGGGCGCGTCGACGTTGTCCGGCACGGCCGCCAGCACCATGCGCAGCGACTCGCGCAGCAGCGACCAGGTGCCCCAGACGATCAGCGCGACGATGGCCATGCTGACCAACGGGTCGAGCCAGCTCCAGCCGGTCGCCATCACCACCAGGCCGGCCACCAGCACGCCGAGCGAGATGGCGGCGTCGGCCGCCATGTGCAGGTAGGCGCCGCGGATGTTGATGTCGCCCTTGCTGCCGGCCAGGAACAGCCAGGCCGAGAAGCCGTTGATGGCGATGCCGACCGCCGCCACCAGCGACACCGTCAGGCCGGCCACCGGGTTCGGATGCAGCAGTTGTTGCACCGCCTCCCAGGCGATGGCGCCGCAGGCGGCCATCAGCAGCATGCCGTTGAACAGCGCCGCCAGCATCGAGCTGCCGCGCAGGCCGTAGGTATAGCGCCGGTTCGGCGCGCGCTTGGCCAGGATGGCCGCGCCCCAGGCCAGCATCAGGCCCAGCACGTCGGACAGGTTGTGGCCGGCGTCGGCCATCAGCGCGGTGGAGTTGGCGATGAAGCCGTAGGTAAACTCGACGCCGACGAACACCGTGTTGAGCACGATGGCGATGGCGAAGGCGCGGCCGTGGCTGTTCGGGTCGCCATGGTGGTGGTGGCCGTGGCCGTGCGCGTGGCCGTGGTCGTGTCCGCAAGCCTTGGCGGCCGGCTGGCCGTGCTGGTGGCCGTGTTCATGGCCGTGCGGGTGGGCGTGTTCGTCGGCGTGTCCGGGCTGGCCGTGGGCCTGCCGTTGGGCGTTCTCGCTCTCATGCCCGTGGTCGTCGTGGCCGTGGTCCGGCCCGTGTGGCTGCTTGTTCATGCGTCGTTTCCGCTGGAGGGTTCGGCGATATGCTCGAGCATGTCGCTGAGGACGCCGCTGATGTGGGCATCGGCGGCGCTGTAGAAGACCTGCTTGCCGTGGCGCTCGGACTTGACGATGCGGGCGGCGCGCAGCAGGCGCAGGTGGTGGCTGACCAGCGAGCTGCTCAGTTGCAGGCCGCCGGCGATGTCGCTGACGGCGATCGGCGTGCGCAGGCAGCTCAGCACGATGCGCAGCCGCGTCGGGTCGCCCAGCAGGTGGAACAGATCGGCCAGTTGGGCGATGGCGGGGTCGGATTCGGGATAGGAAGTCATAGTTAACATATGAATAGGTGTTCATATGTTAGTCATGTTTTCGGGTTTCCGCAAGAAAAAGGTTTGGCCCGGGGCGACGGCCTTACCCCGCAAGCGAAGGGGTCTGACCCCGTGCGGGGTCAGACCCCGTGGCGTAGCGTAGTGCGGGGTGGGGAACGCCGGCGCCGGGGGAGTTCAGGGTTTTTGCAGCTCGGCCTGGAGCAGGGCGCGTGTTTTGGGATCGAGCCTGGCGACGGCGCGGGCCAGCTTTTCGCCGTCGCGCAGGGCGCCGGCTTGCTCGGCCGTCAGGGCGGGCGCCCGGGCCGGCACCGCGACGGGCGGCGCCGGCGTCGGCGCCGGCTTGAACAGCAGCGCCTGGCCGGCCAGCGCCAGCACGGCGCTGAGCACGGCCACGCCGGCCGCCGCCGCCAACAGGCGCAGTTCGCCGGGCTGGAAGGCGCCCGGGCGGGTGGCGATCGGGCGCGGCAGGAGCGGCGGGACGGCGGCGGCGGCGGCGCTTGCCGCCGCCGCAAGGTCGGGCGCCGTTGCCGCTGGCGCCCCCGCTGCGGCCGGCGCCAGCCCGGCCGCCGTCCGGCTTTGCGCCAGCAGCTCGCGCGAGGCGGCGTCGAGCAGGGCGATGTGGCGCTCGACCGCCTCG
Source organism: Rugamonas sp. DEMB1 (assembly GCF_029834475.1). Classification (GTDB taxonomy): domain Bacteria; phylum Pseudomonadota; class Gammaproteobacteria; order Burkholderiales; family Burkholderiaceae_D; genus Rugamonas; species Rugamonas rubra. Next base: position 375,870 of record NZ_CP122407.1, read on the forward strand.
GCCAGCACCGCCTCGTTCAGGGCCACCAGCGCGAAGATCGGATCGTCGACGTCGATCCGCACGCCGGTTTTTTCAAAGACCAGACTGCGCAGCTTGAGCTGGTCCATGGCTTACCACTGCACCTTGTCGAGCTGCTCGAACAGGTCGCGGAACACCACCTTGACGCGCTGCTTCTCCATCACGTTGAACTTGTCGCTGGCGCGCACCTCGTCGAAGGTCAGGCGCGCCGTGTTCATCTTCTTGATGTCGGCGCCGAAGGTGTCGTTGTTGCGCGCCGACAGGACCACCCGGCCGCACACCCGCGCCGAGTTGTCGGCGTAGGTCTGCGACTCGTTGAACTGCTTGCCGGCGGCCGACTGCAGCAGGCCGAAGTGCTCGTTCTCCCACAGCACCAGCGGCACCGTGGTGGCCTTGGCGGTGGAGACGAAGCCCATCGCCGTGTCGTGCAGCGTGTCGCCGCCGCCGACGATGGTGTGGATGTAGACCTTGCGGCCCGATTCCTGCAACAGCGCGAAGCAGTCGTTCTCGATCAGGTAGCCCATCAGCGGCGAGAAGGTGTTGGCGCCGTTGTCGACGACGCAGTTGCCGTCCTCCTCGAGGATGTCGATCATCAGCGCGTCGAAGCGCTTCGGGTCGATGGTGCGGCTGTCGGTCATCACCGGCACATGCTTGACCCCCATCGCCTTGTAGCGCGAGAAGGTGGCGTTCTCCTGGTCGGTGTCGTAGCAGCGCAACGGCGTCTCGTCCTTGCCGGCGAGCCATTGCGCGAGGATGGTCGACACCAGGGTCTTGCCGATGCCGCCCTTGCCCTGGAGGATGAAATGTACCGTGTTTTGCATCGAATTGCTCCCTGAGTCGAACTAATCAAAACCTTCAATGACGGCGTGCCGGCCGCGGCCGGCGCGGCGCGGCCGGGCGCGCGGGGGCGCTTGGCCGCATGGCCAACGGCCCTCAGGGTAATGGGTTTGTGACCGGAAGGCAACCCGGCGGCGGCGCCGCCGCCTATTCGATGAAGCGCAGCAGGCCCTGCAGGGCGTGGCGCACGGTCTGCTCGCGCACCGCCGCGCGGTCGCCGGCGAACACCAGGCGCTCGGTGTGGACGCTGTCGGCGTCGGCCCAGCCGAAGCAGACGGTGCCGACCGGCTTGCCCGGCACCGCGCCGCTCGGGCCGGCGATGCCGGTGGTCGAGACGGCGACGTGGGCGTTGCTCGAGGCCAGCGCGCCGGTGGCCATGGCCGCCGCCACCTCCTCGCTGACGCTGCCCAGCTGGGCCATCAGCGCGGCCGGCACGTCGAGCAGCTCGGTCTTCGAGGCGTTCGAGTAGGTGACGAAGCCGCACTCGAACCAGCCGGTCGAGCCGGCGATCTCGGTGACGGCGCAGGCCACGCCGCCGCCGGTGCACGATTCGGCCGTGGCCAGCAGCAGGCCGCGGGCGTGCAGGGCGCGGCCGACCTGGGCGGCCAATTCGAGTATGTCTGTGCTCACTTGTGGGCTCCTTCGCGTGGACGGGGTCGGGGTTCCGGGCCGGGCCGGCGTGCCCGTCCACTGTAGCACGGCGCCGCCACGGCGGCCAGCGCGGCGCCGCCGTGGCGGGCGCCGCGCTTGTCGCCGCGCCAAGCTTGTGAAAAAATATCCCCAAGCGATTTGAAAATGCGTACACTCGTTTGAGCAGCCGCGCGGCCGCCGCCGCGCGCCGGCTCGCTTGCAGTTAGCTACCCAGCGCGCGCCCGGCGTCGCCGTGCGCGCCCCTCCCTAGACCGCAGGTTTCTGGCTCGTCCGCTATGGCGCTGTTGAACAGGTCGACCGTTGTGCTGATGCAGGCCGCGCGCCGCGCCGCCGCGCCGTGGCCGCTGGCGCTGCTGGTTCTGCCTGTCCTGCCGGGTCTGCTGATTCTGCTGCTGGCCTGGTGGCCGGCGCCGGCCCGCGCCCAGGCGCCGGCGCCGGCCAGCCTGGCGCTGCAGGTCAAGGCCGCCTACCTGTACAAGTTCGCCGGCTTCGTCGAGTGGCCCGAGGGCAGCTTCGCCCGCGCCGACAGCCCGCTGGTGATCGCCGTGGCCGGCGCCGACGCGCTCGCCGAGCAGCTCGAGCAGAGCGTCGCCGGGCGCAGCGCCAACGGCCACCCGCTGCTGGTGCGCCGGCTGCGCCGCGGCGAGGCGCCCGGCCCGGCCCACATCCTGTTCCTCGGCGCGCTCGAGCGCGGCGCCACGCAGGAGCTGCTGGCGGCGGCGCAGAACCAGGCCATGCTGACCGTCTCCGACAGCGCCGAGGCCCACGCGCTGGGCAGCATGGTCAACTTCGTCACCGCCGACGACCGCCTGCGCTTCGAGGTGGCGCTGCGCCCGGCCGCCGGCGCGCGCCTGAAGATCAGCGCGCGCATGCTCTCGGCCGCCTACAAAGTGCAGGGGGCGACATGAGCGCGGTGGCGCGCTGGTGGCGGCCGCGCCTGCTGCGCCAGAAGCTGCTGGCGGTGGTGCTGCTGACCACCCTGGCGGCGCTGTTGGTGGCGACCGGCTGCGTCATCGCCTACGACCTGCGCGCCTACCAGCGCGGCCTGCTCAGCGACATGCGCACCCAGGCCGAGCTGATCGGCCACATCAGCGCCGCCGCGCTGGCCTTCGACGACCGCCGCCTGGCCGGCGAGAACCTGGCGCTGCTGCGGCTGCGCCCGGGCATCCAGGCCGGCGCCATCTACACCGCCGCCGGCGCGCTGTTCGCCAGCTACACCGCGCCCGGCCAGGCCGGCGCCTTCCCGCGCCGCGCCGCCGCCGACGACGCCAGCTTCGCCGGCGGCACGCTGACGCTGTCGCGCCGCATCGTCGACAACGGCGAGCCGCTCGGCACCGTCTACCTGCGCGCCGACGACGGCCTGCTCGGCCGCGCCGCCGACTACCTGGCCATCGCCCTCGGCGCGATGCTGCTGGCCATGCTGATCGCCTACCTGGCGATGCGCCGCCTGCACCACCTGGTGACCCAGCCGATCCTGGCCATCGCCGCCATCGCCGGCGAGGTGGTGGCCACCGGCGACTACTCGCGCCGCGCGCCGCGCCTGAGCGACGACGAGGTGGCCCGCCTGGTCGACTCGTTCAACCGCATGCTCGGCGAGATCGAGGCGCGCACCGGCGCGCTGGAGGGCTCGAACCGGGCGCTGGCCAGCGAGGCCGGCCAGCGCGCCGACGCCCAGCACGAGGTGATGCGGCTGAACGCGGAACTGGAGCAGCGGGTCCACGAGCGCACCGGCCAGCTCGAGCGCGCCAACGGCGAGCTGGCCCTGGCGATGGCCGAGGCCAGCCGCGCCAACCAGGCCAAGACCGCCTTCCTGTCGTCGATGAGCCACGAGCTGCGCACCCCGCTCAACGCCATCCTCGGCTTCGCCCAGATCCTCGGCAGCGACAAGCTGCCCACCACGGCCGAGCAAAAGCGCGAGTTCGCCGGCCACATCCTCAAGTCCGGGCGCCACCTGCTGACCCTGATCAACGAGGTGCTCGACCTGGCCAAGATCGAGTCGGGCGCCGTCGCCCTGTCGCTCGAGCCGGTGGCGCTGGCCGAGATCCTGCACGAGTGCCGGGACATGACCGAGCCGCTGGCCGGCGCGCGCGGCGTGCGCCTGCTGTTCCCCGAGCGCGTCGAGGGCAGCGTCGAGGCCGACCGCACCCGCCTCAAGCAGATCCTGCTGAACCTGCTGTCGAACGCCATCAAGTACAACCGCGCCGGCGGCGCCGTGGTGCTCGACGTCGCCGCCCGTCCGGACGGCCGGCTGCGCCTGGCGGTGCAGGACACCGGCCACGGCCTGGCCGCCGATCAGCTCGAGCGCCTGTTCCAGCCCTTCAACCGCCTCGGCCAGGAGGGCGGCGGCGAGGAGGGCAGCGGCATCGGCCTGGTGGTGACCAAGCGCCTGGTCGAGCTGATGGGCGGCGCCATCGGCGTGTCGAGCAGCGTCGGCGTCGGCAGCCTGTTCTGGATCGAGCTGCGCGCCGTCGCCGCGCCGGCGCTGGCGGCGGTGGCGGCGGCGGCGCCGGCGCCGGCGCCGGCCGGCGGCGGCGGCGCCACCCTGCTCTACGTCGAGGACAACCCGGCCAACCTGCGCCTGGTCGAGGAGATCGTCCGCTTCCGCCCCGGCCTGCGCCTGCTGGCCGCGCCCGACGGCCACCTGGGCATCGAGATGGCGCGCGCCCACCTGCCCGACGTCATCCTGATGGACCTGAACCTGCCCTGCGTCGGCGGCGCCGACGCCCTGCGCGTGCTGCGCGGCGACCCGCGCACGGCGCACATCCCGGTCATCGCGCTGACCGCCAACGCCATGCCGCGCGACGTCGAGCGCGGCCTGGCGCAGGGCTTCGCCGACTACCTGACCAAGCCGATCAACATCGACGAGTTCGGCGCCGCCGTCGACCGCGCGCTGGCCGCCGCGGCCGGCCGCGCCGGCGCCGCGCGGGAGGCCCGCCCATGATCAGCCAACACGACATCCTGCAGGCCAGGATCCTCGTCGTCGACGACCAGCCGGTCAACGTCGAGCTGCTCGAGTACCTGCTCGCCAGCAGCGGCTACACGGCCGTCAGCGCCACCACCGACCCGCGCCAGGTGGCGCCCTGGCACGCCGAGCGGCGCTACGACCTGATCATCCTCGACCTGCACATGCCCGGCCTGAGCGGCTTCGGCGTGATGGAGCAGCTCAAGCCGCTCGAGAGCGACGGCTACCTGCCGGTGCTGGTGGTGACGGCCGAGCCGGAGCAGAAGCTGGCCGCGCTCGAGGCCGGCGCGCGCGACTTCGTCAGCAAGCCCTTCGACCCGGTCGAGGTGCTCACCCGCATCCGCAACATGCTCGAGGTGCGCCTGCTGCACCGCGAGGTGGTGCAGTACAACAGCCGCCTGGAGCAGACGGTGCGCCAGCGCACCGCCGAGCTGCAGCGCTTCCGCAGCGCGCTCGACGCCACCGCCGACGCCATCTTCCTGCTCGACGCCGCCAGCCTGGCCCTGCTCGACGCCAACGAGGGCGCCTGCCGCATGCTCGGCTACGGCCGCGCCGAGCTGCTGGCGCTGGCGCCGCAGCGCCTCGGCCTGGGCGCGGCCGAGGCGCTGCGCGAGCAGGCCGCCCGGCTGGCCGACTACGCCGCCTGCATCGGCCCGGCGCGCGCCCCCGAGCTGGTCGAGATCGAGCTGACCCGCCAGGACCTGGCCCTGGTGCCGGTGGAGATCTACTGGCAGCTGCAGCAGGGCGATGGCGCGGCGGCCGTGCTGCTCGGCGTGGCGCGCGACATCAGCGAGCGGCGCCAGGCGCGCGAGCGGCTGGCCCACATGGCGCGCTACGACAGCCTGACCGGCCTGCCCAACCGCTCGCTGTTCTACCAGACCCTGAGCGAGGCGATCGAGCTGGCGCAGGACAAGGGCTGGCGCATCGTGGTGCTGTTCATCGCGCTGGACCGCTTCAAGAACATCAACGACTCGCTCGGCCCCGGCCAGGGCGACGAGCTGCTGCGCCAGTTCAGCAACCGGCTGGTGCAGTGCGTGCGCCTGCGCGACACGGTGGGCCGGCTGGGCGGCGACGAGTTCGCCCTGATCCTGACCATGACGCGCGACCAGCAGGACGCCGTCTACGTCGCCAACGAGGTGCGCGAGGCGCTGCGCGCGCCGTTCGACCTGCACGGCCACGCCGCCGCGCTGACCGCCAGCATCGGCATCGCCATGTACCCGGACGACGCCACCGACCCGGAGACGCTGGTGCGCAACGCCGACACGGCGATGGCGCGCGCCAAGCAGGCCGGCCGCGACGGCTACCGCTTCTTCACCGCCGGCATGAACGTGCAGGTGCTGGCCCGGCTCGACCTGGAGATGGCGCTGCGCCGCGCCCTCGACAACGACGAGCTGCTGCTGTACTACCAGCCCAAGGTCAACCTGCTCACCGGCCGCGTCAGCGGCGCCGAGGCGCTGCTGCGCTGGCAGCGGCCCGGCTACGGCATGGTCTTCCCGGCCGAGTTCGTGCCGGTGCTGGAGGACACCGGCCTGATCGTGCGGGTCGGCGCCTGGATCATCGACACCGCCTGCCGCCAGATCGCCGCCTGGGCCCGCTCGCCGGTGGGGCCGGTGCACGTCGCCGTCAACGTCTCGAGCCGCCAGTTCGTCGAGGGCGACCTGGAACGCGAGGTGCGCGAGGCGCTCGACAAGCACAAGGTGCCGGCCGAGCTGCTCGAGCTCGAGCTGACCGAGACGGCGCTGATGTCGAACGCCGAGCGCACCATCGTCGTGCTGGGCAACCTGAAGGCGCTCGGCATCAAGGTGGCGATCGACGACTTCGGCACCGGCTACTCCAGCCTGGCCTACCTGCAGCGCTTCCCGATCGACAAGCTGAAGATCGACATCGCCTTCGTGCGCGACATCACCACCAACCCGAACGACGCCGCCATCGCGCTGGCCATCATCAGCATGGCGCACAGCCTCAAGCTGCGCGTCATCGCCGAGGGGGTGGAGACCCGGCCGCAGCTCGAGTACCTGCGGCGCAACCGCTGCGACGAGATCCAGGGCTACTACTTCAGCCGGCCGCTGCCGGCCGGCGAGATGGGCCAGCTGGTCGAGGCCGGCAAGTGCCTGCCGGCCGGGCCGGACGCGCCGGCCCAGCCGGCGCAGACCCTGCTCATCGTCGACGACGACATCAACGTGCTGGCCGCGCTGCACCGCCTGTTCCGCCGCGACGGCTACCAGATCCTGACGGCGGCCACGCCGGCCGAGGGCTTCCAGCTGCTGGCGCTGCACGCGGTGCAGGTGATCGTCTGCGACCAGCGCATGCCGATCATGAGCGGCACCGAGTTCCTCAGCAAGGTCAAGGAGATGTACCCGGACACCATCCGCATCATCCTGTCCGGCTACACCGGGCTCGAGGCGGTGCTCGACTCGATCAACCGCGGCGCCATCTACCGCTTCTACACCAAGCCCTGGGACGACACCCAGCTGCGCGACAACATCCGCCTGGCCTTCCACCACTACTGGCTGATGCACGGCAGCGGCCGCCGCGTCGGCCAGCCGGGCGAGGACGCCACCGCGCTGTAGCGGCGGCCGGCGCGGCCGGCCTAGCCGGCGAAGTGGTCGAAGCCGGCCAGGCGCAGGTCGAGCGGGCTGCCGGCGGCGTCGACCAGGCGCAGGCCGGCGGCCGGCTCGATGCGGCCGACCCGCGTCACCGCCGTGGCGACGCTGGCGGCGGCGGCCAGGATGGCGGCGCGGGCGCCGGCCGGGGCGGTGAAGCACAGTTCGTAGTCGTCGCCGCCGGCCGCCGTGTAGGCGCGCCGCAGCGCCGCCGGCCGGGTGCCCAGCGCCGGACCGGCCGGCAGGGCGTCGACGTCGAGCGTGGCGCCGACGCCGGAGCGTTCCAATATGTGGCCGAGGTCGCCGACCAGGCCGTCCGAGATGTCGATGGCGGCGTGCGCCAGGCGCTGCCCGGCCAGCAGCATGCCCAGCTCGACGCGCGGGATCGGCGCGTGCATGCGCGGCGCGGCGGCGCGCAGCAGCTCGGCCGGCAACTCCACCTCCTGGCGGTAGCCGGCCAGCGCCAGGCGGGCGTCGCCCAGGGTGCCGCTGATCCAGATGTCGTCGTCGGCGCGGGCGGCGTCGCGCCGCAGCGCCGTGCCGGGCGCCAGCTCGCCGAACACGGTGATGCAGATGGTCAGCGGGCCCTTGGTGGTGTCGCCGCCGATCAGCTCGCAGTCGAAGGCGTCGGCCAGCGCGAACAGCGCCTGGGAGAAGCCGGCCAGCCAGTCGCGCTCGGCGGCCGGCAGCGCCAGCGCCAGCGTGAAGCCGACCGGCCGCGCGCCCATCGCCGCCAGGTCCGACAGGTTCACCGCCAGGCTCTTGTGGCCCAGTTGCACGGGGTCGGCGCCGGCGAAGAAGTGGCGGCCCTCGACCAGCATGTCCGACGAGATCGCCGTCAGCCGGCCGGGCGTGGGGGTGAGCAGGGCGCAGTCGTCGCCGATGCCCAGGGTGGCGCGGGCCGGGTGGCGCGGGCGCACGAAGTATTGCTTGATGAGGTCGAATTCGGAGAGCATGCCGCCATTGTACCGAAACGGCGCCGGCCGGCGCGCGCCGCCACCCGCGCCCGCGCCCCGGCTCGCGGCTAGGTGTTGCCGATGGTCAGGTGGGCCGGCACCGCCTCGGCCGACAGGAACAGCCAGTCGTGGTTGGCCAGCCGCACCGCCACCCCCTCGACGTTGAAGCGGCCCAGCAGGTCGGGCGTGAAGAACAGCTGCGGGCCGGCCTCGTAGCCGGCGCCGGTGAGCACCACGAACATCTTGCACAGGCCCGCCTCGATGGCCAGCGCCTCGACCGACAGCCGCGCCAGGCGGCCGCGCCCGGTCTGCATCAGGCCGCCGAGCGAGCGGCTGTAGACGAAGGCCAGTTCCTTGCCGTCCTGCTGCCACTGGCGCAGCTGGCGCCAGGCCGGGCCGTCGGCGCCGGCGACCGCCGGCGACTGTGCCGAGGGCTGGACCGGCGGGGTGGCCGGCGCGCCGGCGGGCGGATTGATCAGGGCCGTCATGACACTCTCCACAGCAAGGGGAATGTGTACGAGCATACAACAAAGCCGGCCCCGGCAGGCGGGACGGACCTATTGGTCTGTGCAATGGATATTCCGGAGTCAATAGTCAAACAAAATCAATTAATGAAATTGATTGTATTTATCAATTAAATAGCCTTTTTCCGCTCATCATTCGGCAAAACCACGGTTTTTCGCAATCTTGGCGCCATTTCGTCACAGGACTTGGTAAAAATACCTAGCTAATTGAAAGAATTGGTCTGATAAAATCGTAAGCTTTCCGATCGTACAAACAGGAAGGCAGCACATGGATTCGTCATCTGATCAAAAAGAGGAACTTCGTCAACAATTGCGCCTTGCCGCGTTGGAATACCACGAGTGCCCTAGACCAGGCAAGATCAGCGTCACGCCGACCAAGCAACTGACCAACCAGCGCGATCTGGCGCTGGCCTATTCGCCGGGCGTGGCGGCGCCCTGCGAGGAGATCGTCATCGATCCGGCCAACGCCTACAAGTACACGGCGCGCGGCAACCTGGTGGCGGTCATCACCAACGGCACCGCCGTGCTCGGCCTGGGCAACATCGGTCCGCTGGCCGCCAAGCCGGTGATGGAGGGCAAGGGCGTGCTGTTCAAGAAGTTCGCCGGCATCGACGTGTTCGACATCGAGATCAACGAGATGGATCCGGACAAGCTGTGCGACATCATCGCCTCGCTCGAACCGACCTTCGGCGGCGTCAACCTGGAAGACATCAAGGCGCCCGAGTGCTTCTACATCGAGCGCCAGCTGCGCGACCGCATGAAGATCCCGGTCTTCCACGACGACCAGCACGGCACCGCCATCATCGTCGGCGCCGCCATCCTGAACGGCATCAAGGTGGTCAACAAGGACATCAAGAATTGCAAGCTGGTGGTGTCGGGCGCCGGCGCGGCCGCGCTGGCCTGCCTCGACCTGATCGTCGACCTCGGCTTCCCGCTGGAGAACATCTTCGTCACCGACCTGGCCGGCGTGGTCTACAAGGGCCGCGTCGAGCTGATGGACCCGGACAAGGAACGCTTCGCCCGCGAGACCGACGCGCGCACCCTGGCCGAGGTGATCCCCGGCGCCGACATCTTCCTCGGCGTCTCCGCCGGCGGCGTGCTGAAACAGGACATGGTCATGAAGATGGCGCCCAATCCGCTGATCCTGGCGCTGGCCAACCCCAGCCCGGAGATCCTGCCGGAGGACGTCAAGGCGGTGCGCGGCGACGCCGTCATCTGCACCGGCCGCTCGGACTATCCGAACCAGGTCAACAACGTGCTGTGCTTCCCCTACATCTTCCGCGGCGCGCTCGACTGCGGCGCCACCACCATCACCCGCGAGATGGAGATCGCGGTGGTGCACGCCATCGCCGAGCTGGCCCACGCCGAGCAGTCCGACATCGTCGCCACCACCTACGGCATCAGCAACCTGTCGTTCGGCCCCGAGTACCTGATCCCGATGCCCTTCGACCCGCGCCTGCTGATCAAGATCGCGCCGGCGGTGGCCAAGGCGGCCTTCGAGTCGGGCGTGGCGACGCGGCCGATCAAGGACCTGCAGGCCTACGCCGACAGCCTGCAGCAGTTCGTCTACCGCAGCGGCACCTTCATGAAGCCGCTGTTCCAGGTCGCCAAGAGCACCGCCGCCGAACTCAAGCGCATCGTCTACGCCGAGGGCGAGGAGGAGCGCGTGCTGCGCGCCGTGCAGGTGGTGGTCGACGAGAAGCTGGCGCGGCCGATCCTGGTGGGCCGTCCGGCCGTGCTGGCCACGCGCATCGAGAAGTTCGGCCTGCGCCTCAAGCAGGGCGTCGACTTCGACGTCATCAACCCGGACTTCGACGAGCGCTACCGCGAATACTGGCACGCCTACTACGAGATGACCGCGCGCAAGGGCGTGACCCAGGAGTACGCCAAGCTGGAGATGCGCCGCCGCCATTCGCTGATCGGCGCCATGATGATCCACAAGGGCGACGCCGACGGCATGATCTGCGGCACCTTCGGCACCACCCAGCTGCACCTGCACTACATCGACCAGGTGCTGGGCAAGCGCGCCGGCGCCAAGGTCTACGCGGCGATGAACGTGCTGATCCTGCCGGAGCGCCAGCTGGTGGTGGTCGACACCCACGTCAACGAGAACCCGGACGCCGAGCAGCTCGCCGAGATCACCATCATGGCCGCCGAGGAGATGAAGCGCTTCGGCCTGTCGCCGCGCGCCGCCCTGCTGTCGCATTCCAACTTCGGCTCGTCCAACAGCGCCTCGGCGCAGAAGATGCGCGCCGCGCTGGCGCTGATCCGCCAGCAGGCGCCGGAGCTGGAGGTGGACGGCGAGATGCACGGCGACACCGCGCTCGACTCCAAGCTGCGCAACTCCATCATGCCCGGCTCGGACCTGCAGCACGACGCCAACCTGCTGGTGATGCCCAACATCGACGCCGCCAACATCGCCTACAACCTGGTCAAGACGGCGGCCGGCAACGGCATCGCGGTCGGCCCGATCCTGCTCGGCTGCGCCAAGCCGGTGCACATCCTGACGCCGTCGGCGACGGTGCGCCGCATCGTCAACATGACCGCGCTGTGCGTGGTCGACGCGGTGGCCCAGCGCAAGGCCTAAGCGACCCCGTCCGCCGCGCCGGCGCGCCAGCGCGGCCGCGCCAAGGCCAGCACCCGTCCGGGTGCTGGTTTTTTTTTGGCGCCGGCGCCGGCGCGGGGCGCCATCTTGATGCATATCAAACAATATTGCATCGACGCCGGGAATTGCCCTGTAACAAGATGTAATTGTTGTAATAGCCACGGCGCGGCCAAAGGGCGCGCAAGCCGCTCTGTTACAATATCGGGTTAATTGAAGGCCGGTCCGCCGCCTTCCGGCCACTCCAGGATTCGAATGTGAACACCATGCAAAAAACTAAAAAAGCACTCATCACGGGCATCACCGGTCAAGACGGCGCGTATCTGGCGCAACTGTTGTTGGAAAAAGGCTACGAAGTCACCGGCACCTACCGCCGCACCAGTTCGGTCAACTTCTGGCGCATCGAGGAGCTCGGCATCGAGGCCCACCCGCGCCTCAATCTGGTCGAGTACGACCTGACCGACCTGAGCTCGAGCATCCGTTTGCTGCAGTCGGCCGCCTTCGACGAGGTCTACAACCTGGCCGCGCAAAGCTTCGTCGGCGTCTCCTTCGAGCAGCCGATCACCACCGCCGAGATCACCGGCCTGGGCCCGGTCAACCTGCTCGAGGCGATCCGCATCGTCAACCCGAAGATCCGCTTCTACCAGGCCTCGACCTCGGAAATGTTCGGCAAGGTGCAGGCCATCCCGCAGGTCGAGGACACGCCGTTCTACCCGCGCAGCCCGTACGGCGTGGCCAAGCTGTACGCCCACTGGATGACCGTCAACTACCGCGAGTCCTACGGCATCTTCGCCACCTCCGGCATCCTGTTCAACCACGAGTCGCCGCTGCGCGGGCGCGAGTTCGTCACCCGCAAGATCACCGACTCGGTCGCCAAGATCAAGCTGGGCAAGCTCGACGTGCTCGAACTGGGCAACCTCGACGCCAAGCGCGACTGGGGCTACGCCAAGGAGTACGTCGAGGGCATGTGGCGCATCCTGCAGGCCGAGCAGCCCGACACCTACGTGCTGGCCACCAACCGCACCGAGACCGTGCGCGACTTCGTCAGCATGGCCTTCAAGGCGATCGACGTGGCCATCGAGTGGAGCGGCGCGGCCGACCACGAGGTCGGCACCTGCGGCCGCAGCGGCAAGGTGCTGGTGCGCGTCAGCCCGAAATTCTACCGTCCGTCCGAGGTCGAGCTGTTGATCGGCGATCCGGCCAAGGCGCTGGCCGAACTGGGCTGGGCGCCCAAGACCACGCTCGAGGAGCTGTGCCTGATGATGGTCGAGGCCGACCTGCGCCGCAACACCGCCGGCTTCTCCTTCTAAGGTGGACGCCGTGGCCAGCCCGACCCAGCCGCAGTTCCTCTCGCCGCAGCGCGAGGGCGCCGGCAAGCGCGCCCTGGTCACCGGCCTGGCCGGCTTCACCGGCCGCTACATGGCGGCCGAGCTGGCCGCCGCCGGCTACCGCGTGTTCGGCACCACCACGCCGGGCCACGCGGCCGACGCCGACTGCTACGCCGTCGACCTGTGCGACCGCGCCGCCGTCGCCGCCATGGTGGCCGAGGTGCGGCCGGACGTGGTGGCCCACCTGGCCGGCATCGCCTTCGTCGGCCACGCCGACGTCGAGCAAATCTACCGCGTCAACGTGGTCGGCACGCGCAACCTGCTCGAGGCGCTGGCGGCCCAGCCGCACAAGCCGTCGGCGGTGCTGCTGGCGTCGAGCGCCAACATCTACGGCAACACCGAGGTCGAGCTCATCGACGAGGACGTGCGCGCCGCGCCGGCCAACGACTACGCCGTCAGCAAGCTGGCGATGGAATACATGGCCGGCCTGTGGCGCGACAAGCTGCCGCTGGTCGTCACCCGGCCGTTCAACTACACCGGCGTCGGCCAGCACGACAACTTCCTGCTGCCGAAGATCGTCGGCCACTTCCGCCGCGGCGCGACCGACATCGAGCTGGGCAACCTGAACGTGGCGCGCGACTTCTCCGACGTGCGCATGGTGGCCGCCAGCTACCGCCGCCTGCTGGCCGCCGCGCCGGCCGGCCAGACCTTCAACATCTGCTCCGGCCAGGCCTATTCGCTCGGCCAGGCGCTCGACATGATGGCCGAGATCGCCGGCTACCGCATCCAGGTCCACGTCAACCCGGCCTTCGTGCGCGCCAACGAGGTGGCCCGGCTGGTCGGCGACAAGCGCCGCCTGGAGGCCGCCGTCGGCGCCATCGCCGCGCCGCCGCTGGCCGACACGCTGCGCTGGATGTACCAGGCGTGAGCGCGCCGCGCGTCGCGCTGTCCACCACCACCGCCGAACCGGGCCTGACCGGCGGCCGGCTCGACGGCCTCGGCGTGTACAGCCTGGCGCTGCTGCGCGCGCTGCCGCAGGCCGGTTGCGAGGTGCGCCCGTTCTCCTTCGCGCCGGCCGGCGCCGGCGCCGCGCTGACCCTGGGCCGCGCGCTGCCGCGCTCCTTCGCCGCCGCCACGCTGCGCGACCTGCTGCCGGCGGCGGCGCCGCTGCGCCTGCCGGCCGACGCCGTCGACGGCCGCGTGCCCGACCTGTTCCACGCCACCGACTACCGCGTCGTGCGCATGGACCGCCCGCTGGTGGCGACGCTGCACGACGCGCTGCCGATCGCCCATCCGGAGTGGTGCAACCCGCGCCTGCGCCGGCTGAAGAACTGGCTGCAGGCCAAGGCGGCGCGCAAGGCCGACCACGTCATCACCGGCTCGCGCTTCTCCGTCACGGAACTGGTCGAGTGCTTCGGCGTCGACCCGGCGCGCATCAGCGTGGTCCACAACGGCGTCGGCGAGGAATGGTTCGAGCCGCCCGCCGCCGAGGCGGTGGCCGCCACGCTGGCGCAATACGGCCTGCGGCCCGGCTACTTCCTGTTCGTCGGCACGCTGCAGCCGCGCAAGAACGTCGAGCGCCTGCTCGAGGCCTACCTGCAGCTGCCGCCGGTGCTGCGCGCGGCGCGCCAACTGGTGGTGGTCGGCGCGCCCGGCTGGCGCAGCGTCGAGCTGACCCGCCGCCTCGAGGCGGCCCGCCAGCGCGGCGAGAACGTGGTCTGGCTCAGCGCCCTGACCGAGCACGCGCAACTGCGCCATCTGTACGCCGGCAGCGGCGTGTTCGTCTTCCCCTCGCTGTACGAGGGCTTCGGCCTGCCCATCGTCGAGGCCTTCGCCGCCGGCGTGCCGGTGGTCGCCTCGAACGCCACCTCGATGCCGGAGGTGTGCCTGGGCGCCGCGCTGGAGGTCGATCCGGGCTCGGTGGCCGAGCTGGCCGCCGCCATGGCCGCCATGGCGCGCGACGAGGCGCTGCGCGCCCGCTGCGTCGCCGCCGGCCGCCGCCGCGCGCTCGAGCTGACCTGGGCCGAGACGGCGCGCCGCACCCGCGCCGTGTATCATTCCGTCCTTTCATCCTGAGCGCGCCCGCCGCCACCGCCCCTAGCCCCCTACCATGCGCGTCCTCCACTTCTACAAGACCTACTACCCCGACAGCTGGGGCGGCATCGAGCAGGTCATCCGCCAGATGTGCGTCGGCACCGGCCGCCTCGGCGTGACCAACGAGGTGCTCACGCTGACCCGCGAGAAGGACCCGTCCGACCTCGAGTTCGAGGGCCACATGGTGCACCGCATGCCGCTCGACTTCGAGATCGCCTCGACCGGCTTCTCCTTCGCCGCCATCCGCAAGCTGGCGCGCCTGGCGCGCCAGGCCGACGTGATCCACTACCACTTCCCGTGGCCGTTCATGGACCTGGCCCATTTCATGGCGCGCATCGACAAGCCCAGCGTGGTGACCTACCACTCCGACATCGTGCGGCAGAAGAACCTGCTGCGCGTCTACACGCCGCTCAAGCAGCGCTTCCTGCGCAGCGTCGACCTGATCGTGGCGACCTCGCCCAACTACCTGGCCTCGTCGCCGGTGCTGGCGCGCTACAGCGAGAAGATCCGCACCATCACCTACGGCCTCGACAAGAGCACCTATCCCGAGCCGGGCCAGGCGGTGCGCGACAAGTGGCGCGCCCAGTGCGGCGGGCGCTTTTTCCTGTTCATCGGCGTGCTGCGCTACTACAAGGGCCTGCACATCCTGCTCGACGCCGTCGCCGCGCTGGACTACCCGGTGGTGATCGTCGGCGCCGGCCCGATCGAGCGCGAGCTCAAGGCCCACGCCGAGCGGCTCGGCCTGCACCACGTGATGTTCGTCGGCGCGCTCGAGGAGGTCGACAAGATCGCCCTGCTGCAGTTGTGCTACGCCATGGTGTTCCCGTCGCACCTGCGCTCGGAGGCCTTCGGCATCTCGCTGCTCGAGGGCGCGATGTTCGGCAAGCCGATGATCTCCAGCGAGATCGGCACCGGCACCACCTACATCAACATCGACAACGACACCGGCCTGGTGGTGCCGCCGGACGACCCGGCGGCGCTGGGCGCGGCCATGCGCACCCTGTGGGAGCAGCCGGCGCTGGCCGCCGCCATGGGCGAGCGCGCCGAGGCGCGCTACTGGGAGCTGTTCACCGCCGAGAAGATGGCCGAGAACTACGCCGGGCTGTACCGCGAACTGGCGGCGCGGCCGGCCAAGCGCTGAGGTCATCGGCGCGAGGTTTGATTTTGCGCAAACCGCGATCTTGATACAACGCTAATATTGCGTCGAACTCCCGGCCCCGGTCGTGGTCACAGCAACGCCAACAACAATGTTATCGGCGGCCCACTGTGTGACGCAACGACATGGCCGGACGCGGGAGTTCACCCCGTCAGCCGTCATCCGCAATCGGCCCGCCGCAGTCCGCCGGCGGCCCGCCGCAGTCATCCTCGTCCCCGCCATCCTGCCGGCCTCACAGCCAGCCCTGGTCGCGCGCCATGCGCGCCGCCTCGGTGCGGTTGGCCGCGCCCAGCTTGCTGATCGCCTCCGACAGGTAGTTGCGCACCGTGCCCTCGGACAGGCAGGCGATGCGGGCGATCTCCAGCGAGCTGGCGCCGTCGGCGGCCAACTGCAGCACCTGGCGCTCGCGCGCCGTGAGCGGGTCGCGCTGGCCCCAGGACTGCACCGCCAGCTCGGGATCGACCACCTGACCGCCACCGTGCACCGTGCGGATGGCCCGCGCCAGCGCCTCGGCCGGCGCGTCCTTGAGCAGGTAGCCGGCCACGCCGGCGTCGAGGGCGCGGCGCAGGTAGCCGGCGCGGCCGAAGGTGGTGACGATGATGACGCGGGCGCGCCGGTTTTGCGCGCGGATTTGCTGGGCCAGTTCCAGCCCACCCATGCCGGGCATCTCGATGTCGGACAGGACGATGTCCGGCGCCAGCTCGGCGATCAGGCGCAGCGCCTCGGCGCCGTCGCCGGCCAGGCCGGCGATGACGAAGTCCGGTTCCAGCGCCAGCAGGGCGGCCAGGGCGCCGCGCACCAACGCCTGGTCCTCGGCGATCAGGATGCGGATCGGTCGGGCCGCGCTCGGTCGGGCCTCGTTAGGTCGGGCCGCGCCAGGTCGGGCCGCGTTCGCTTCGGCCGCATCCGGCGGCGCCTGGTTCGGCGTGGCGCCGCTCATGGCAGCGCCGCCGTGGCGGGCAACGAGAGGCTGAGCCGCAGGCCGGGGCCGGCCGCCAGCGCCATGGCGCCGCCGTGCGCCTCGACGCGCTCGCGCATGCCGCGCAGGCCGTTGCCCGGCGTGACCGGGGCGGCCGCCGTGCCGTCGTCGCTGATGTCGCAGTGCACCCGTCCGTCCGCCTGGCGCAGCGCGATGTGGCAGGTGCTGGCGCCGGCGTGGCGCACGATGTTGGTGACCGCCTCGCGCAGCGCCAGCGACAGCACGTTCTCCACCGCCGCCGGCAGCGCCAGCGGCTCGATCCGCGTTTGCAGCGCCACGCCGGCCGTCTGCAGCGCCTTGTCGGCCTGGGCCAGCTCGAAGGGCAGGCCGGCGCTGCGGTAGCCGACGATGGCCTGGCGCACCTGGCGCAGCGCGTCGCGCGCGCTGTCCTCGACCTCGCGCATCTCCGCCTCGGCGCGTTGCGGCTGGCCCGCCACCAGGCGCCGCGCCAGCTCGCTCTTCAGGGCGATCAGCGACAGGGTGTGGCCGAGCACGTCGTGCATGTCGCGCGCGATGCGTTCGCGCTCGGCGATCTTCGACAGGTGCTCGACCTCCTCCTGCTTGCGCAGCAAACGGCCGGCGGCGCGCCGGCTCTCGTGGAAGTGGATCAGCGGGCCGGCGATGAACACCGGCAGGATCAGCACCTGGAGCAGGAAGGTCTGCTGCGGCTGCAGCAACCAGGCGGTCAGGGCGCCCAGCAGCACGTTGGCGGCGACCAGCAGGAAGCCCTCGCGCGGCCGTTCGAAGCCGGCGCCGGCGCAGGCGCTGTAGATGAAGAACACCGCCGCGCCGGAGTTGTGCGCGGCCGACAGCATGCCCAGCGCGGTGATCAGCAGCGAGTTGCGCCACAGCGCCGCGCCGTCCAGCCAGTAGCCACGGAAGTACAGCAGCAGGAACAGCGGCAGCGTGGCGGCGGCCAGGCCGAGCTGGTAGGCGCTGTGCGGCCGCAGGAAATAGGGGGCGAGGTAGAGGCCGAGGTAGACCAGCCAGAGGTAGGGCGTGCGGCCGGTTTCCGGCGTGGAGGGCAGCAGTGTCAAGCGCATGCGGGCTTTCGGGATGGCGACGGCGGCGCGCGGGCCGTCTTGTTTGGATGGCAATGGGGGCATTGTAGCGGCGCCGGCGCCGCCGCGCCATGCCGGAGCGGCCGGACCGCGGCGGCGCCGGCCAAGACGCGGCGGCGCGCTCGCCCGCCGCGTCGACCGGCTCAGCGCAGGCCGGCCAGCAGGCGCTTGGCCCAACCGTGCTGCGGCGCGGCGTCGAGCACCTGCTGCACGCTGGCGCGCGCCTCGTCGCGCCGGCCGTCCGCCTTCAGGGCGACGGCGCGCCACAGCAGGGCGTCGTTCAAGCCCCAGTTGGCGGCCGAGGCCTCGGCCCGTGGCAGGTGGGCGACGACGCTGTCGAAGTCGGCCAGGGCCAGGGCGCGGTCGCCGCCGAACAGGGCCGGCGTGTACAGCCGCGAGATGCCGGCGAACAGGCGCACGCGCGGCTGCTCGGGCGCCAGCCGCAGCGCCTCGGCGATGGCCTGGTTGGCCTTGACGCCGAGCAGCGGCCCCTTGAGCGGGCTGCGCGAGATCTGCAGGCCGTAGACGCCGGCCAGCATGGCCAGCGCCTCGGCCTGCTGCGGCTCGGCGCGCCCGGCCAGGCCTTCGAGGCGCAGGCGGGCGCGCTCGAGGGCGGCGCCGATCGCCGCGTCGTTGCGCTTGGCGTCGGCCAGGCCGGCGTTGGCCAGGCGGTAGTCGGCGTAGGCGGCGGCCAGCGCGGCCTCGGCGCCGTCGCCGGCCAGCGCGTTCAACTCGGCGCTGACGGCGCCCAGGGTGGCGACGTCGGCCTGCCAGCTGGCCGCCTCGATGCGCTGGTAGTCGGGCTGGTAGTCGTGCGCGGCGGCGGCGCGGGCCGGGCCGGCCATGGCCAGAGTTAGGCCGAAAACCAGGCCGAAAGCCAGGCCGAGGGCGCGGGCGAGCAGGGTGGGGCGGGTGCGGCGGGTGGTGTGCGACATGGCTGGCTCCAAGTGGGTTGTGTGCTGGATGCACTGCTGCCATTGTCGGCGCCGGCGCCGCTTGCCGGTAGTGATGCCGATCAGCGCCGTCGGGTGACTTTTGTCATGCCGGGCCGGCCGGCCGGCGCTCAGGCCGGCGTGTCGGCGCCGGCCGGCGCCGCCTGCAGCGCGGCGGCGATGCGCGCCAGCTCGCGGTGCAGCTGGGCCGGCGCCACCGGCTTGTGCAGCAGCGGCACGCCGCTGTTGCGCGCCTCGCGCAGGCGCACCGGCGCGGTGTCGCCGGTGATCAGCAGGGCGGGCAGCGCGCGCCCGGCCTGCTGGCGCAGCGCGGCGATCGCCTCGGCGCCGGTGTGCTGGCCGCGCAGCCGGTAGTCGCTGACGATCAGCTCGGGGCGCAGCGCCGGCGCCAGCGCCAGCGCCTGCTCGACGCCGTCGGCGGCGGCGCAGTCGCAGCCCCATTCGCGCAGCAGGGCCTGCATGCTGGCGCGGACGATGGCGTCGTCGTCGATCAGCAGCACGCGCATCGCCAGCGGGCGCAGCTGCTGCGGCGCCGCCTCGTCCGCCTCGGCCGGCGCCGCCCGCAGGGCCAGCGGCAGGGTCAGGCGGAACACGCTGCCGCGCCCCGGCCGCGAGGCCAGCGCCAGCGGCGCGTCGAGGATGCGCGCCAGGCCGCGGGCGATCGACAGGCCCAGGCCGAGGCCCTTCTGGCGGTCGCGCTCGGGGTTGCCGAGCTGGTGGAACTCCTGGAAGATCTCCTGCTGCTGGCCGGCGGCGATGCCGATGCCGGTGTCCCACACCTCGACCACGGCGGCGCCGGCGTGGCGGCGGCAGCCGACCAGGATGCCGCCGCGCTCGGTGTAGCGCACCGCGTTCGACACCAGGTTGCGCAGCACCAGCTCGACCAGCGCCGGGTCCGACTGCAGCACCAGCTCGCTGTCGCGGGTGCGGTAGATCAGGCCCTTGGCGTCGGCCTGCGGCGCCAGCTCGCTCTCGATCTTGGCCAGCAGCGGCTGCAGGCGGAACGGCGCCGGGTGCGCCTCGACCACGCCGGCCTCGATGCGCGAGAAGTCGAGCAGGGTGTGCAGCATGCTGGCCGAGGCCTCGGAGGCCGAGCGGGCGCTGGCCAGCACCTCGTGCTGGGCCGGCGTCAGCGGCGAGCGCGCCAGCACCTCGAGAAACAGGCCCTGGGCGTGGATCGGTTGGCGCAGGTCGTGGCTGGCGGCGGCGAGGAACTTCGACTTGGCCAGGTTGGCCTGCTCGGCCGCGCGCAGCGCCCGCTGCGCGCGGCCGCTCTCGACGCGCAGCTGGTCGATCAGCTCGATGTTGTCGAAGCGCAGCTGGATCGCCGCGCGCGCCGCGCGCGAGCTGTTGCGGCCCTGGCTGAGCAAACTCATCAGGTAGACCAGCACCGCCATGCCCAGCGCCTGGAAGGCCAGGTCGCCCAGCGACCACACCTTGGCCGCCAAGGCGCCCAGCTCGAACACGCAGAACACGGCGAACACCGGCAGCACCGGCGAGAGCAGCGACATGGAGTTGCCGACGATGCCGGCCAGCACCGCCACCACCAGGATGCTGTTGGCCGCCGACGCCGGGTCCAGCCCGGCGAAGGCCAGCGCGCCCCAGGCGGCGCCGTCGACGGCGTTGAGCACGATCAGCCGGCGCGTCAGCCGGTCGGCGTGCTCGGGCAGGATGGGGGCGCGCAGCAGGCGCCGCGCGTCCCAGCTGGCGAACACCTTCGAGCCGATCACGGCGCCGCACCACAGGCGCAGCGCGACGGCGTTGTCCGGCGTGGCCAGCGTGTAGACCAGCAGCAGGGCGACGACAATGGCCGGCAGCAGCGAGCTGCCCATGTTGCCCATCAACAGGCGCGCCTGCTCGGCGCGGATCAGCCGCTCGGTGTCGGCGGCGGCCGCCGGTCCGGCCGGGCTAGCCAACCAGCCCCCGGCTGCGCGCGGCGAAGGCGGCCTCGGAACGGCTGACCACGCCCAGCAGCGCCAGCAGCGCCTGGACGTGGCCGCGCACGGTGTTCTCCGACAGGTTCAGGCGCCGCGCGATCAGCTTGTTCGACAGGCCCTGGCAGATCAGCGCCAGCACCTCGCACTGGCGCGGCGTCAGGCGCAGCTGCTCGCCGCGCTCGCCGGCGCCGGGCGGCAGGGGCGCGCCGGCCTCGCCGCGCAGCACCGCGCTGATGGCGGCCAGGATGGCGCCGGCCGGCTCGGCCTTGGAGACGAAGCGGGCGGCGCCGCGCGCCAGCGCGTCGTGGGCGGTCTCGCTGGCGGCGTCGGCCGACAGCACGATGATGGCGCAGTCGGGCCAGCGGCGGCGGATCAGCGCCATGCCGTCCAGGCCGTTCACGCCGGGCAGCTGGATGTCGAGCAGCACCAGTTGCGGCGCGGCGGCGTCGCGCGGACCGGCCAGCGCCTCGTCGAGCGAGGCCGCCTCGCGCACGTCGAGTCCGCCGAGCGCCTCGGCCAGCATCAGGCGCAGGCCGGCGCGGAACAGCGAGTGGTCGTCGATCAGAATGATGGTCTGGTTCATGTCAAGCATTTCACTATGGCGCGGCGGCGTCGGCAAGGGGTGGGGGGCAATTCAGTCCAAATGGACTATTTCCTAATGTCTAGTGTCAATTTATCATCACTATTATTCGGCGAGCAAGTATCAAGTCGGCCGGCCCGATGCCATTCTGAGATCTTTTTTACTTTTAGGGAAACAAATAATGAAATCCAGCGTACTCGCACTTGTTCTGAGCACCGTTTTCGCCTCGTCGGCGATGGCAAAAGACTACACCGTCGAACTGCACCAGTCGAAGAGCAATCCCCATCAGTGGACCGGCAGCTTCAACCTGAGCCAGCCGACGCCGATGGAGGGCAACTACTTCTCCGACACCTACACCTTCAGCCCGGTGCTGGACGGCGAGTTCAAGGTCAACGGCGGCGTCATCAACTTCTACGGTTTCGATTCCGAACAGATCCAGTTCAGCAGCGTGTCGCTGAACCACAAGGCACTCAAGCTGAGCAACGAGGACGGCGAGAGCAAGGCGCGGCTGGGCAACTTCTCGCTGAGCGGCCCGCTGACGCTGCAGGTCTCCGGCTTCGCCGGCAGCTCGGCCAGCTACTCGGGCAACTTCAACATCACCACCGCCGTGCCGGAACCGGAAACCTACGGCATGCTGCTGGCCGGCCTGGGCCTGGTGGGCGCCGTCGCCCGCCGCCGCAAGGCCAAGTAAGCGCCAATTTGGCGCCAAATCGGCGCCAATCCATCGGCAGCAAGGGGAAGGGCCGCGGCGCGCCAGCGCCGCGGCCCTTCGTCGTTGCCGGCCGGCGCCGCCGCGCGCCGGCCGGAAAAAGTTGAACACCGCGCCGCGCCGGCCGGCTACACTCACGGCGGTACGCCCCGATTCCATCCACCGGCCCGAAGGGATTTCGCATGACCTCAAGCACGCTGCGCCACGCCGCCACCCTGTCCCTGCTGCTCGCCGCCAGCGCCGCCGCCAGCGCCGCTCCCGCGCCGGCCGCCGACACGGTCTACCGCAACGGCTACGTCTACACCGTCGACGCGCAGGACAGCGTGCGGCAGGCGCTGGCGGTGCGCGGCGGACGCATCGTCTACGTCGGCGACGACGCCGGCGCCGCCGCCCACATCGGCAAGCGCAGCAAGGTGGTCGACCTGGGCGGGCGCATGCTGATGCCCGGCCTGGTCGACGGCCACATGCATCCGCAATCGGGCGGCGCGCGTCTGCTCAACTGCAATCTGAACTACGCCGCGCTGACGGTGGCGCAGTTCCAGGCGCGTATCCAGGCCTGCCTCGACCGGGACAAGGGCGCCGACGCCAAGCGCTGGCTGGTGGTGGTCAACTGGTTCCAGCAGGGCATGCAGCCGGACGGCGTGGCCACCAGCGCCGCCACGCTCGACGCCTTGAACACCGCGCGCCCGGTGGTGGTGCGCTCGTCCTTCGGCCACTCGGCGCTGGTCAACCGCCGCGCGCTGGAGCTGGCCGGCATCGGCCGCGACACGCCCGACCCGGTGGCCGGCAAGATCGTGCGCGACGCCGGCGGCGAGGCCAGCGGCCTGCTGGAGGACGCCGCCCAGGAGCTGGTGATGCAGCACCTGCCGCCGCTGACCCCGGCCGAGAACCTGGCCGCCTCGCGCGCCGCGCTGGCCGCCATGCGCCGCCAGGGCGTGACCAGCTTCCTCGACGCCTACACCGACCCGGAAACCATGACCGCCTTCCGCCAGCTGCAACGGCGCGGCGAGCTGAGCGCGCGCGGCCACTTCGCCGTGCTGATCGCGCCGGAGGACGGCGCCGCGCCGGCCAAGGCGGTGGCCGCGCTGCTGGCGCAGGCGCGCCGCTATGACCAGGGGCCGACCCGCGTCGCGCCGTCGATGCAGGTGCGCCACGCCAAGCTGTTCATGGACGGCGTGATCGCCGCGCCGGCGCTGACCGGCACCATGTTGGCGCCCTACTATGTCGACAAGGGCACGCCGCAGCAGCCGCACTGGGTGCCGGGCGACAGCACCGGGCCGGCCGCCTACTTCGCGCCGGCCGCGCTGCGCGGCGTGCTGGGCGAGCTGGCCCGGGCGCGCATCGACCCGCACATCCACGTCGACGGCGACGGCGCCGTGCGCGAGGCGCTCGACGCCATCGCCGCGCTGCGCGCCACGGCCGAGGGCCGCGCCGCGCGGCCGGCGCTGGCGCACGACGAGATCGTCGACCCGGCCGACCTGGCCCGCTTCGCCGCGCTCGACACCACCGCCGTGCTGTCCTTCCAGTGGGCCAAGCCGGCGCCGGACACGGTGGGCGCGCTGCAACCGTACATGGGGCCGCAGCGCTACGCCCTGGTCGAGCCGCAGGCGCTGCTGCTCGACGCCGGCGCCCGTGTCGCCTTCGGCAGCGACTGGCCGGTCGACGCGCTCGACCAGTGGTTCGCGCTGAAGGTCGGCGTGACGCGCACGGCGGCGCCGGACGCCGGCGCCGAGTTCGCCGGCCGGCTCGGCGCCCAACCCGGCCTGCCGCGCGCCGCCGCGCTGCGCGCCATCACGATCAACGCCGCCTACTCGCTGCGCCAGGAGTCGCAGACCGGCTCGCTGGAGGTGGGCAAGCTGGCCGACCTGATCGTCCTCGACCGCAACTTCTTCACCATCCCGGCCGAGGACATCGCCAACATCAAGGTCTTGCAGACGGTGGTGGGCGGCAAGGTGGTCTACCGCGACGAGGCGATGCCTTAAATCTGCCGGCCGCCGCGCAAATCGAACCGGGCAGAAATACAGTGCTAGTTTGGGACATGGTACTGAACGGCGTTGAAAACACTTATCATCTCGTGATTGGAAGTGGATCGCGTTCTGAAGGAAATGCTGCCATGAGAAAACTCAATTTCGGTATCGCGTCCGTTGCCGAGCAGAGGGCACGCTCATTGGCGATAGCTGCGGGTACACGTCAACGCGCGGAGCATGAACCTAACGTTTGGTTCCCCTCGGCGACGGCGGCTTTACGCGTACTGTCGGACGAGAACATGGCGTTGCTGAGGTTCATTCGCGAAGAGCAGCCTGAGTCGGTCAGCCAACTGGCGCAAGCGATGGGGAAGCAAGCGCCAAATGTCTCGAGGTCCTTGCATACGATGGAACTATTTGGCCTAATCCGGCTGGTCAAGCGTGGACGTACCGTCAAGCCGGAGGCGCTGGCAGATCATGTTTCTCTCGATTTCGCCTAGATTGGTCGCTTCAATTACCTAGTCCGCGCAAATCGTGAGTAAGGGCTCGTCATTGGTATTTTTGTGGCCTGCTAACTCTTGTTCGGCTCGCGTATCAAGTAGCACGACATGATGTCGGGCGCATCTGAGGTGTAGCCGTTCGCCTTGTCGGCCAAGTAGCTGTGCTCTTGGCCGTAGCCGGTCACCTGCCAGCCCTTGCTGTCGTCGCGCCCGCCGTCGTGCGTGATCGTGATAATCCGATAGCGGCAGCCTGCAGGCTGACGCTTGAAGCTGAAAGTGAAGCGGGCGTTGTGCGAGCTGGTGTCTTGCTCAACCGTTTCATACGGCAGCCGAATGCATTGGCTGAACGGTGTCGACCACGTGATCGTTTTGCTTTGAACCGACAGGCTGCCGAAACACGCGCGGCCAGTTCCCGCGAAGCGCCCCGACAATGCTGGCGCCTGGGCATGGACACTTAGTCCGATACCGATGCAAATCGTTGCCATGCCAATTCTCAAGCTGCGCATGTTGTCACCTCGGTCACTTTTTTCTTGAACTGGATCCTATTCCTCGCATACCGGAAAGGGTTTGCAGCACCGCAAAGAGTATAGATGTTGCGCCGGGAGTGAGTGCAGGGGATGGAAGGGGGCCGGGCGGCCAAGCGCAGGCGCGGTGACGGAGTCGCGCCACAAAACAAAACGGCCCTCATTGCTGAGGGCCGTCTGTCGGTGTTTGGTGGTGCCCGAGGCCGGACTTGAACCGGCACGCCTTGCGGCGGCGGATTTTGAGTCCGCTACGTCTACCAATTCCATCACTCGGGCAACGCGACTGGCATTATCACTGATTTAGCCGCATCCGGCAACCCTGGTTCGGAATTTTTATATTTGTGCAAACATTCCAGGCCCGGGCGAAGCGGGTATCATCTCTGCTCCCCCCGCAACGGCCGGCAGGTCCGGCGTTCCCGCATGAACAACAGCAAGATCCGCGAGATCATCCTCGGCAAGCCGCTCGACCCGATGAAGAGCGAAACCCGCCACTCGATGGCGCTGGTGGCCTTTCTGGCCTGGGTCGGCCTCGGCGCGGACGGCCTGTCCTCCTCGTCCTACGGCCCGGAGGAGACCTTCAAGGCGCTCGGCGCCCACACCCACCTCGGCCTGTACATGGCCATCGCCACCGCCGTCACGGTGTTCATCATCGCGCTGGCCTACAACCAGGTGATCGAGCTGTTCCCCACCGGCGGCGGCGGCTACCGCGTCGCCACGCGCCTGGTCGGCCCCTACATGGGCCTGATCTCCGGCTGCGCCCTGATCCTCGACTACGTGCTCACCATCGCCATCTCGATCGCCTCCGGCGTCGACGCGCTGGCCTCCTTCCTGCCGCTCGGCTTCCAGCCCTACAAGCTGTGGGCCGAGGCCTTCTTCATCGGCCTGCTGATCGTGATGAACCTGCGCGGCCTGAAGGAGGCGATCCAGATCCTGCTGCCGATCTTCCTCGGCTTCGTCGCCACCCATTTGGTGTTGATCGTTTACGGCATTGTCGCCCACGCCTCGCACCTGCCCGAGCTGGTGCCGACCACGCTGGCCGAGACCGGCCAGCTGGCCACGCAGATCGGCTGGACCGGCGTGGCCGGCATGCTGCTGCTGGCCTATTCGCAGGGCGGCGGCACCTACACGGGGCTGGAGGCGGTGTCGAACAACGTCAACCTGCTGGCCGAGCCGCGCGTGCGCACCGGCAAGGTGACGATGCTGTACATGGCGCTGTCGCTGGCCTTCACGGCCGGCGGCATCATCCTGCTGTACCTGCTGTGGGACGCCAAGCCGGTGGCCGGCGAGACCCTCAACGCCTCGACCTTCAAGACCATCATCGCCAGCATGGGCCTGGGCGGGCCGCTGCTCAACCAGGTGCTGCTGGTGGTGGTGCTGGCCTTCGAGGCGGGCCTGCTGTTTGTCGCCGCCAACACCGGCTTCCTCGGCGGCCCGTCGGTGCTGTCGAACATGGCGGCGGACTCCTGGGTGCCGCACAAGTTCCGCTACCTGTCGACCCGGCTGGTGACGCAGAACGGCATCCTGGTGATGGGCCTGGCCGCGCTGGCCATCCTGTTCTGGACCGGCGGCAGCGTGACCCTGCTGGTGGTGCTGTATTCGATCTCGGTGTTCCTGACCTTCGCCATCTCGCTGTTCGGCCTGTGCCTGTACTGGGTGCGCAACCGCCGCCGTGGCACGCACTGGCTGCGCCGGCTGCTGTTGTCGGCGGTTGGTTTCGGCATCTGCGCCGGCATCCTGGCGATCCTGCTGGTCGAGCGCTTCGCCGGCGGCGGCTGGGCCACCATCGTCATCATCGCCGCCATCGCCGGCCTGTGCATCGTCGTGCGCAAGCACTACCAGCAGACCAAGCAGGCCATCCACTCGGTCGACGAGGTGTTCGCCAGCCAGCCCTTCGGCCCCAACCCGGAGCCGGTCGAGCCGCAGCCGGACGACCAGACCGCCGTGTTCATCGTCGGCACCTCGCGCGGCGGCGGGCTGCACGCGCTGCTGTGGGTGCAGCGCATGTTCCCCGGCCACTTCAAGAATTTTTTGTTCGTCAACGCGCGCACCGTCGATTCGCACGCCTACGGCGGCGAGGGCGCGCTCGAACAGATGCGCAGCGAGGCGGCCGAGACGCTGGAGTATTTCGTCGACTTCTGCCACAGCCACCACATGGCCTCGGCCTCCTACCTGGGCTTCGGCACAGACGCGGTGGACGAGGTGACCCGCCTGTGCGAGCAGATCAGCGAGGAGTTCCCGCACGCGATCTTCTTCACCAGCAAACTGATCTTCTCGACCGACAACTGGATGACGCGCATCCTGCACAACCAGGCGGCGCTGGCGGTGCAGCGCCGCCTGCATCTGGAGGGCTTGCAGATGGTGATCCTGCCGATGAAGGTCTAGGCGCCACGGCGCCGGACGTGAAAAAGGGGCGGCCCAGGCATGGGCCGCCCCTTTTGGCTTGCCGCCGTCGCCGGCGCTCAGTCGGCGCGGCGGTACAGGCGGAAGCGTTCCTCGCGGTCGGACGGCCGGCGGCCCTCCCACAGCAACTGCCATTGCTTGCCACGGTGCTGCGCCGCGATCTCGCGGTCGTCGCGCAGGCGCACGCTGTCCTGCAGCAGCAGCAGCTCGCAGCGGCCGCCCTCGACGCCGGTGAACGGCAGGTGGGCGTAGTAGGCGAAGGAGGCGCGCTGCGCCGGGCCGACGTTGGTTTCGATGCAGCCGGCGCCGGGCGGCAGCTTGTCGGCGATCTGGCGCGCCACGCTGGCGTAGCTCTTGCTGTAGTTCATGTCCGGCAGGAACAGCGTCATCAGCAAAATCCAGATCAGGATCAGGCCGCCGGAGGACAGCACCACGGCGCGCCACAGCACGGCCGGCTGGCGCGACAGGCGCCAGTGCACCAGGGCGATCCAGCCGCAGGTGGCGGCGGCGGCGACGAGGAAGGCCAGCAGGCCCAGCTCGGGCTTGAAGCCGGGCACCAGCTTGAGCGCGTTCTTGGCGGCCTGGGCCGGCCAGCCGGTCAGCTTGGCGATCCAGAAGATCCAGATGACGGCGGCGCACAGGGTCAGCGCCATCACCGAGAACCAGTCGATGGCGTTGATGGCGCCGCGCTTCATGGTCAGCAGGCCGAAGGCGGCCATGATGGCCAGCGGCGGCAGCAGGGCCAGCAGCTGGCCCTGCTCGGGATTCGGGTGGAACAGGGTCAGCAGCGCGGCCATGATGACGAAGCTGAGCGGCACCACGATGTGCAGCACGTGGCGCTGGCGGCGCCAGGCGTACACGGCCCAGCCGGCGAAGGGCCAGGCGGGCCAGAAGAACCAGGTGCCGACGCGGAAGAAGAACTTCAGCGACAGCACCGTCGGCAGCGCCAGCTGGGCGCCGCCCAGCGCCAGCCAGCCGGCCAGCGGGGTTTGCTGGTAGGGCCGCAGCAGATGGGCCGGCAGCAGCCACAGCGCGGCGATGGCCACGGCGACGGCGGCGGCGGCGGCCAGGTCGCGCAGGGCGCGGCCCGGCGGCAGGCCGAGGAAGCGGGTGCACAGCAGCAGCGCCAGGCTCAGCGCGGCCGGCGTCAGCCAGCCGCGGTTCAGGCTCAGCAGGCCGAGCGCCAGGCCGACCAGGGCGGCGTTGCGCAGCGAGGCCAGCTCGACGTAGCGCACGGCGCGGTAGACCAGCAGCGCCACCAGCGACACCTGCATCGCCTCGGCGGTGGTCTCGTGGCTGTGCAGCAGCAGGCCCAGGCTGCCCAGGTAGATCAGCACGGCGGCGTCGGCCAGGGTGCGGCCGAAGTCGCGCGGCTCGGGCTGGCCGCCGAAGGCCAGGCGCAGCGGCTGGGCGTCGGGGCGGCGGCCCAGGTTGAAGGCGGCGTACCAGACGGCGGCCACGCCGAGCAGGAACACCAGGCCGGTGGCGACGCGGGCGCCCAGCACGTCGCCCAGCAGCCAGCCGAACAGCTTGATGCCGAGCGCGCCCAGCCAGAAGGCCAGCGGCCCCTCGTCGGTCACGCTGAGGCCGGCGATGTTGGGCCACAGCCAGTCCTGCCAGCCGCCCTGGGCCATCGTCCACATCGCGCCGAAGCTGGCGGCGTCGTCGTTCTTCCACGGGTCGCGGCCGATCAGGCCGGGCAGGATGTAGAGCAGGCCGAGGGCGAACAGCGCCCAGCGGGGCAGGGCCAGGGTGGCGGCGGCGGGAAGTCGGACTGGCTTCATCGATCAGTGTGCAATAGGGAGGTAGACGGCAGTATGCAGGAAAACACGGGCGCGGACAGCGACAGACAAAAAAAGGCAGCCGAGGCTGCCTTTTTGTTCGAAGCGGCGGAAATTAGCCTGCTGCGATGGCGGTTTTCGAACCGACGGAACCGAATTTCTGACGGAACTTCTCGACGCGGCCGGCGGTGTCGACGATCTTGTGCTTGCCGGTGTAGAACGGGTGCGATTCAGCCGACACCTCGATCTTGACCAGTGGGTACTCTTTACCGTCGAGGGTGATCTTTTCGCGGGTGTTGATGGTCGAACGGGTGACGAATTTGAAATCGCACGACAGGTCGTGGAAAACAACTTCGCGGTATTCTGGATGGATATCGGTCTTCATGGGATGCCTTAGATGGGTAGGTAGCCAAACAGCACTTCGTCGGTCGTCTTGCTTCTTGACCCGATTGCCGATCACTTGCCAGGGTTTAAATTAATGCAACCGTGGATTATACAGCGCTTTGCCGGGGGCGGCAAGCTGGCCCGCCACGGCCGCCGAGCCAGGGTCAGACCCTCAGGGTCTGACCCTCAGGACAGGCCGCCGGCGGGACGATAAAAAAAGGGCGGCGCCCTCGCGGACGCCGCCCCTTGTCGATGCCGCCGGGGGCTTAGCCGCCGCGGCGCATCATGTCGAAGAACTCACCGTTGGTCTTGGTGGCCTTCATCTTGTCGAGGATGAACTCCATCGCCTCGATCTCGTCCATCGAGTACAGCAGCTTGCGCAGGATCCAGATCTTCTGCAGCTGGTCCGGCTTGATCAGCAACTCCTCGCGGCGCGTGCCGGACTTGTTCAGGTTGATCGCCGGGTAGACCCGCTTCTCGGCCAGGCGGCGCTCCAGGTGCACCTCCATGTTGCCGGTGCCCTTGAACTCCTCGTAGATCACGTCGTCCATGCGCGAGCCGGTCTCGATCAGCGCGGTGGCGATGATGGTCAGCGAGCCGCCCTCCTCGATGTTGCGGGCGGCGCCGAAGAAGCGCTTCGGACGTTGCAGCGCGTTGGCGTCGACACCACCGGTCAGCACCTTGCCCGAGGCCGGGATCACGGTGTTGTAGGCGCGCGCCAGGCGGGTGATCGAGTCGAGCAGGATCACCACGTCTTTTTTCATTTCAACCAGGCGCTTGGCCTTTTCCAGCACCATCTCGGCGACCTGGACGTGGCGGGTGGCCGGCTCGTCGAAGGTCGAGGCGACCACTTCGCCGCGCACCGAGCGTTGCATCTCGGTCACTTCCTCCGGGCGCTCGTCGATCAGCAGCACGATCAGGGTGACGTCGGGGTGGTTGGCGGTGATGGCGTGGGCGATGTGCTGCAGCATGACCGACTTGCCCGACTTGGGCGAGGCCACCAGCAGGCCGCGCTGGCCCTTGCCGATCGGCGAGATCAGGTCGACGATGCGGCCGGTGATGTTCTCCTGGCCGTTCATCTCGCGCTCCAGGCGCAGCGGCTCGTTCGGGTGCAGCGGCGTCAGGTTCTCGAACAGGATGCGGTGCTTCGACATCTCCGGCGATTCGCCGTTGACCTTGTCGACCTTGACCAGCGCGAAGTAGCGCTCGCCGTCCTTCGGCGTGCGCACCTCGCCCTCGATGGAGTCGCCGGTGTGCAGGTTGAAGCGGCGGATCTGCGACGGCGAGATGTAGATGTCGTCGGTCGAGGCCATGTAGCTGGCGTCGGGCGAGCGCAGGAAGCCGAAGCCGTCGGGCAGCACCTCGAGGGCGCCGTCGCCGAAGATTTGTTCGCCGGATTTCGCGCGCTTTTTCAGGATCGCAAACATCAATTCCTGTTTGCGCAGACGCGCCGCGTTGTCGATATCCAGACCGATCGCCATCTCCAGCAGGGCCGAGACGTGTAAGGCCTTCAATTCAGATAGATGCATATGTGTTGAGTGTCCCGTGACGGGAAGTAAAGGTAGGGGAGGGAACTGCGTGGTGTTAATCAATATGGGCGCCGTGGCGACCCTGCCGATCGGATGGCGTCGCGGGCGCGGCGCCGTCTTAGTTTGCTGCCTGTGCTGCCGATTGTGTTCTTATTCTTCGCTGCCGGTGCTGCCTTACATCATGGACGCGGCGTGCGCTCGGCCGGCCGCGTCCACGATCTTACTTAAATATTGCTGTCGATGAAAGAGGTCAGCTGGCCTTTCGCCATCGCGCCGACCTTTTGCGCCGCCGCCACGCCGTTCTTGAACAGGATCAAGGTCGGGATGCCGCGGATGCCGAACTTGGCCGGCACGCCCTGGTTGGCGTCGACGTCCATCTTGGCGATCAGGATCTTGCCGTCGTACTCTTTCGCCACTTCTTCCAGGATCGGGCCGATGGCCTTGCAGGGACCGCACCACTCGGCCCAGAAGTCGACCAGCACTGGGCGGTCGGACTTGAGCACGTCGGCGTCGAAGGAGGCATCGGTAATGTGTTTGATATTTTCGCTCATGTTTTCCTCAAATGAGGGTCAGTGTGGGATCAATAACGCCTGGGGATCATGCCATTCTTGTCTGCAATCGCCATCAACGTTGCCGGACTACGGGCAGCAGATGGAGGCAATGGGTGCAAATTCAATGTTCTGGAAGGGGTGGCAAGAAGGTAGGCAGGCGGGGATGGCTGAAATAATAACCCATTTTTCGAAAATGTGTGCCAGATTGTATAAATAGTTGGTTTCTATTGTGGCGTGGCTTGATATGGCCCCGGCCGGGCGGCATAGGGTCAGACCCTAGGGTCTGACCCTGGGTCGTTGCCCGTGGCGCGCGCGCCGGCCTCAATACAGCCGCTCGAGCGCCTGGCACAGCGCCAGCCGGCTGACCGGCTTGGGCAGCGCCGCCAGCAGCTGCAACTGGTGGAACTGGGCCATCAGGCGGGCCGACTGCAGCAGCCGGGTCTCCTGGCCGGACATCAGGATCAGGCCGCCGCCGAAGCGGCGCGCGGCCAGCGCGTCGAGCAGGGCGAAGCCGTCCTCGCCGGGCATGCACAGGTCGGAGATCACCGCGTCCGGGCGCGGCCGGGCGGCGTCGTAGGCGGCCACGCCGCTGGCGCCGTCGCCGGCCAGCAGCACCGTGCCCACGCCCAGTTCGGCGAGCAGCTCGCGCAGCAGGGCGCGCTGGAAGGCGTCGTCGTCGACCACCAGCACGCACAGGCCGGGGGGCGCCACGGTGCGCGCGGCGTCGGTGTCGGTCTGCGCCGTGGCGGGGGTGTCGGAGGTCGATAGCATGGCTCAGTCGTCGTTGGCGAAGGTGGTGTTGGTCATCACGTGCTCGGTCACCTGCTCGAGCAGCGGCCACAGGCGCGCCAGCAGGGCGCCGCCGCGCAGCGCCTCGTCGGGGCCGGGCGGCAGCTCCTCCATCGCCTGCAGCAGCTCGGCCATGCCGAGCGCGCCGACGGTGCGCGCCGAGGCCTTGATGCGGTGGCCCAGCGCGCGCATGGCGTCGATGTCGCCGCGCGCCAGCGCCGTGTCCATTTCGGCCAGGCCGTCCTGGGTGGTCTGCAGGAACTTGAAGGCGAACTTGCGCACCTTCTGCGGGTGGTAGCCGAGCAGCTTGGCCAGGATGGTCAGGTCGATCACCGCCGGGTCGCCGCCCAGGGTGGCCTTGAAGGCGGCCGCCGGCCGCGCCGCGCCCGGCGCCGGCGCGGCGGCCGCCTCGGCGCCGGCGGCGCGCTCGGGTAGCCAGTTGGCGATGGTCTGGTACATCAGCGCCGGCTGGATCGGCTTGGAGATGAAGTCGTCCATGCCGGCGGCCAGGCAGCGCACCCGGTCCTCGCTGGTGGCGGTGGCGGTCATGGCCAGCACGCGCAGGCCGCCCAGGCGCGGCTCGGCGCGGATGCGGCGGGTCGCCTCGAGGCCGTCCATCAGCGGCATCTGCACGTCCATCAGCACGCAGTCGAAGGCGGTCTGGCGCAGCAGCTCGAGGGCCTCGACGCCGTTGTTGGCCAGGCACACCGAGGCGCCGACCTCCTCCAGCATCTCCAACGCGATCTGCTGGTTGAAGGTGTTGTCCTCGACCAGCAGGATGCGGGCGTGGCGCAGCGCGTCCATCACGGCGGCGCTGCGCGCGCTGGCCAGCAGGGCGGCGGCGGCGTCGTTGACCTGGTGGATCAGCGCCGGCACGCTGCCGTGCGCCACGCCGAGGCGGGCGGTGAACCAGAAGGTGCTGCCCTCGCCGGGCCGGCTGGCGACGCCGACGTCGCCGCCCATCAGCTGGGCCAGCTGCTTGCAGATGGCCAGGCCCAGGCCGGTGCCGCCGTACTCGCGGGTGGTCGAGGTGTCGGCCTGCTGGAAGGACTGGAACAGCTTGTCCATCTCGGCCTCGGACAGGCCGATGCCGTGGTCGCTCACCTCGAAGCGCAGCAGGCAGCTGGCGGCGTCGCCCACCACCTGGCGCACGCGGATCTCGATGCGGCCCTTCTCGCTGAACTTGATGGCGTTGTTGGTGTAGTTGATCAGCACCTGGCCCAGCCGCAGCGGGTCGCCGCGCAGCATGGCCGGCAGGTCCGGCGCCAGTTCGAACACCAGCTCGAGTTCGCGGCTGGCCGCCTTCGGCGCCACCACCGTGGTCAGGGTCTGCATGACGTGGTCGAGCGAAAAGTCGACCTGCTCGATCTCCAGCTTGCCGGCCTCGATCTTGGAGATGTCGAGGATGTCGTCGATGATGCCCAGCAGGTGCTCGCCGGCGAAGCGGATCTTCTCCAGGTAGTCGCGCTGGCGCGGGTCGAGGTCGGTCTTGAGCGCCAGGTAGGCCATGCCGATCACCCCGTTCATCGGCGTGCGGATCTCGTGGCTCATGTTGGCCAGGAACTGGCCCTTGGCCAGGCTGGCCTCCTCGGCCAGCTGCTTGGCCTGGCCCAGCTGCTCGGTGCGCTGCGCCACGCGCTCCTCCAGATGCTCGTTGAGTTCGCGCAGCGCGCGCTCGGCCTGCTTGCTGTCGGTGATGTCGATCGACATGCCGATCAAATAGGCCGGCGCGCCCTGCTCGTCGTAGACCGGCTTCTTGAACACCCGCAGGTGGCGCTGCTGGTTCAGCTGGCGGTTCCAGATCAGCTCCTCGAAGTCGATCAGCACGCGGCCGGCGAAGGCGTTGCGGTCGGTGGCGCGGTAGCGCGCCAGCGTCTCGGCGCTGTGCATGGCGCTGTCGTCGCCGTCGGCCAGCTCGGCGAAGCCGAAGCCGAACTGCTGCTCGCAGGCGCGGTTCATCAGCAGGTAGCGGCCGGCGGTGTCCTTGATGAACAGGCCGCTGGGCATCATCTGGATGATCTCCTGCAGCCGTTGCTCGCTGCGCCGCAGCGCGTCGGCGCTGCGTTTGCGCTCGCTGATGTCGGTCAGGCTGGCCACCACCAGGGTGACGCTGGCCGTCTCGTCGCAGATCGGCTCGGCGTTGACCGACAGCCAGGTCAGCGCGCCGTCGGCGCGGCGCACGCCCATCACGGCGTCGCGCACCGAGACGCCCGACACCAGCGCCAGCTGCACCGGGTGGCTGGCCGGCTCGACCGCGCTGCCGTCCTCGCGCACGCCGTCCCACAGGCGGGCGCCGGCGGCGCCGGCCAGCATGCGCACGGCCGCCGCGTTGCTCTCGAGGATGGCGCCGTCGGCGTTGAGCACCACCAGGCCGTCGCTGACGGCGTTGAAGATCGAGGCCATGCGCTGGCTCGAGTTGCGCAGCGCCACCTCGGCCAGGCGCCGCGCGGTGATGTCGGTGACCATCGCCAGGGTGCCGGCGTAGGCGCCGTTGTCGGCGTTGACGACGGTGGTCGACAGCAGGCCCCAGACCGAGGCGCCGTCCTGGCGGAAGAAGCGCACGTCGCTCTGCCCGGCCAGGCCGCTGGCGCGCCGCCGCAGGTGCTCCTGCAGCAGGGCGTGGCCCTCCTCGTCCATGAACTCGCGCATGGCGCGGCCGACCATCTGCTCGGGCTGGTAGCCGAGCATGCGCGCCATGGTCGGGTTGACGAAGCTGGTCAGGTCGTCGGCGCCGGTCATCCAGACCCCCTCGGCGGCGGTCTGGACGATCAGCCGGTAGCGCTCCGAGCTGGCGTGCAGGGCCTCCTCGGCGCGCTTGCGCTGGGTCATGTCGCGCAGCGCCATCAGGGCCAGCTCCTCGCCGGCCAGGCTCAGCGGCGACAGGTGCACCATCGCCGGGAAGCGGCTGCCGTCGGCGCGCTGCGCCGTCAGCACGCGGCCGGGCAGCTGCGGCCGGGCGAACAGCTC
Source organism: Rugamonas sp. DEMB1 (assembly GCF_029834475.1). GTDB lineage: Bacteria > Pseudomonadota > Gammaproteobacteria > Burkholderiales > Burkholderiaceae_D > Rugamonas > Rugamonas rubra. The sequence goes on from NZ_CP122407.1 coordinate 411,209, forward strand.
GCGGCCGCGGCCGTTGCTGCGCATGGCGTCGGGCACCAGCTGGTCGAGCGACAGGCCGGCCAGGGCGCCGCCGGCGTAGCCCAGGCAGCGCAGCGCGGCGGCGTTGGCGTGGCGCACCCGGCCGGCCTTGTCGGCCACCAGCATGGCGCCGGGCGTGGCGTCGACGATGGCGCAGACGCGCGCCGCCTCGGCGGCGCGGCGCTCGCTGATGTCGCTCAGCGTGCCGCTGGCGCGCAGCGGCCGGCCGCCGGCGTCGCGCTCGACCACCATGCCGCGGCCGAGCACCCACTTCCAGCCGCCGTCGCGGCAGCGCATCCGGTACTCGCTGGCGAAGGCGCCGTCCGGCCGCGCCGCCGCGCCCAGGTAGCCGGCGATGTCGCGTTCGACGCGCTCGCGGTCGTCCGGGTGGACGTGCTCGATCCAGTCGTCCGGGCCGGGGGCGAAGGCGCCGGCGGCGTAGCCGAGCAGCTCGCCGTAGCGCGGCGACAGGCTCAGCCGGCGCGGCTGCACCTGCCAGTCCCACACGCCCTCGCCGGCGCCCTGCAGCGCCAGGGCGGCGGCGCGCTCGGCGCCGTCCAGGCGCGAGCGGGCCAGGCGCAGCGCGCCGGCCAGGCGGCGCTGGCGCAGCAGGCCGACGCCGCCGCCCAGCAGCAGCACGGCCAGCGCGGCGCCGCCCCAGCGCGCCAGCGTGGGCGGCTCGGCCGGCGTGTAGAGGAAGCCCTGCAGCGAGAAGCCGGCCGGCAGCATGCCCAGCTCGACGTAGGTGGCGGCGATGGAGCGCCAGCGCTCCGGGTTGCTGTAGCCCAGCTCGATGAGCTCCTGCTCGAGCAGCGGCGCGGTGGCCTGGGCCTCGAACAGCAGGTGCTCGCGGCTGTGCCGGTTGGGGTAGCGGGCGCGGATCAGGTCGGCGATCTCGCCCTGGTGCGCCATGGCGTAGCGCCAGCCGCGCAGGGTCGCCGCGCGCATCGCGGCGGCGCGCGCCGGATGCTCGCGCAGCTCGCTCTCGGTGGTGTACAGGTTGTCGCCGTAGAAGTCGACGCCGGCCGCGCGCGGCGACACCAGCTCGTAGCCGATGTTGGCGTGCTGCAGCAGGAAGGGCTCCTCGGTGCTGTAGGCGGCGTAGGCGTCGACCTTGCCCTCGAGGAAGTCGTCGAGGCGGTAGCTGTGCGGCACCAGGAACAGGCTGTCGAGGCGCACGCCCTGCTTCTTCAGGTAGGCGGTGAGCTCCTCGTTGTTGTTGGCCAGCATGACGCGGCTGCCGGCCCAGGGCCGCCGCTTGCCGTCGGCGTCCAGGCGCAGCAGCAGGGCGGCGCCGGAGTGCTGGAAGATCGAGGCCAGCACCACCACCGGCTGGCCCAGGCTGCGGCTGAGCAGCAGGCTGCTGCTGCCGGTGCCGTACTGGGAATGGCCGTCGACCACCTTCTGCACCGCGTCGACGCCGGGCTGCGCCTCGTGCAGCGAGACGTCGAGGCCGGCCTCGCGGTAGTAGCCCTGGTCCTGCGCCGCGTAGTAGCCGGCGAACTGGAACTGGTGCTGCCACTGCAGCTGCACGCTGACCTTCTCGGCCGCCAGCGCGCCGCCGGGCGCCAGGCAGAACACGGCCCAGGCCACCGCGCAGGCGGCCAGGCCGCGTCCGGACGGCGGCCGGCGCAGCGCGCGAGATGGCAAAATACGGTGCAGCAAGAGCTTCCCTTTCAACGTCGAAGTGGTCGCCGCCGCGCCACGGCGGCGGCCGGCCGATGGCCGATCCGGGCCACTATAGCATTGAAGAATTGCCTATAGTGTTAACTTTTCGCGCGCCGCGACGGGGTCGGTTTCGGCCTGAAAGTTTCCTTGAAAAGGCCGCCTTTGCGGGGCCCGGCGTGACAAACGGAGAGATTCGGCGCGGCCGAAATATGCTAGGCCGGCGGGCGCCGGCCGCGTTGAAAGGATATTTCATCGCAAGCCAGTAAATGAAATATTCTTTCAGGCGCCGACAGCTCCGCCGGCACCGGCCTCAGGCGAAGCTGCCGGCGAACTGGTAGCGGTGGCCGGGGTGCCACATGGTGGCGATCGAGGCCACCTGGCCGGCCGAGCGGGTCTGCCGCTTGAGCACCAGGCAGGCCTGGCGCGTGTCGATGGCCAGCATCTCGGCGATGTCGCGCGGCGCGGCCAGCGCCTCGATGCTGTAGGTGGCGCCCTGCAGCGGCGCGGCCGCCATCAGGTACTCGTTGGGGGTGATGCTGGCGAAGTCCTGCTGCATGTAGTCGGGCGCGCACAGCGGGTTGACCCAGCGGTCCTCGACCTGGATCGGCACGCCGTTTTCGTAGTGTACGATGATCGAATGGAACAGCGGCAGCGCCGGCGCCAGGTCGAACTGCTTGGCCAGCAGCTCGCCGGCGCGGCCGCGTTCGAGCAGTTGCAGGCTGGAGCGGTGGGCGTGGCCGCGGGCGCGGATCTCGTCGGCGATGCTCTTGATCTCGAGCAGCGTGGCCTGGTATTTTTGCTGCGCCACGTAGGTGCCGGCGCCCTGGCGGCGCGTCAGCACCTGCTCGGTGGTGAGCTCGCGCACGGCGCGGTTGACGGTCATGCGCGAGACGCCGAACTGCTTGACCAGTGCCTGTTCGGACGGGATCACGTCGCCCTCCTTCCAGGTGCCGGCGGCGATTTGCGCCAGCAGGTAGTCCTTGATGCGTTGGAAGATCGGGGTGTGCTCTTGCGTTGTATGGTCGTCCAAACGGCTTCTCCGAAGGCGCGCCCGAGCTGGGCGGCTGCGGCCATTTTAGCATCGCCGGCGCGGCCGTCCTAGTGGCGGGGCGGCCCGGGGCCGGGCCGGGCGGGGCGAATTCGAAAGCAAGCAACGGGGTGGCGGGCGCCGCGCCGCTGGCTAAGATGGCAGCATTGAACATCATCCAAGGGAGCAGCAGCATGAAGCACAGCCTGATGAAAAGCGCGACGCCGGCCGCCGACACGGCCGCCTACCGCAGCGAGGAGCAGCGCTGGGCCGCCGTGCAGGCGCGCGACGCCGCCGCCGACGGCCTGTTCTACTATTCCGTGCGCAGCACCGGCGTCTACTGCCGGCCGTCCTGCGCGGCGCGGCCGGCGCTGCGTCGCAACGTCGCCTTCCACGACAGCGGCGCCGCCGCCGAGCTGGCCGGCTTCCGCCCCTGCCTGCGCTGCAAGCCGGACCTGCCGCCGCTGGCCGAGCGGCAGGCCGCGCTGGTGGCGCGGGCCTGCCGCCTGATCGACCAGGCCGAGCAGGCGCCCGACCTGGACAGCCTGGCCGCCGCCGTCGGCCTGAGCCGCTTCCACTTCCACCGCGTCTTCAAGCAGCACACCGGCATGACGCCGAAGGCCTGGACGGTGGCGCAGCGCGCCCGCCGTATGCAGCACGGCTTGAACCAGGAGGCCTCTGTCACCGAGGCGATCTACGCCAGCGGCTTCAACTCCAGCGGCCGCTTCTACGCCGCCTCGCCGGCCGCGCTGGGTATGACGCCGACGGCCTTCCGCGCCGGCGGCAGCGGCGCGGCGATCCGCTTCGCCATCGCCGCCTGCTCGCTCGGCGCGATCCTGGTGGCCAGCACCGACAAGGGTATCTGCGCCATCCTGTTGGGCGACGACCCGGACGCGCTGGCGCGCGACCTGCAGGACCGCTTCCCGCGCGCCGAGTTGCTCGGCGCCGAGGCCGACTACGAGCAGGTGGTGGCGCGCGTGGTCGGCCTGGTCGAGGCGCCCGGCATCGGCCTCGACCTGCCGCTCGACGTGCGCGGCACCGCCTTCCAGCAGCGCGTGTGGCAGGCGCTGCGCGAGATTCCGCCCGGACGCACCGTCAGCTACACCGAGCTGGCCGCCCTGGTCGGCCTGCCCAAGGGCGCGCGCGCCGTGGCCGGCGCCTGCGCCGCCAACGCGCTGGCGGTGGCGATTCCCTGCCACCGCGTGGTGCGCAACGACGGCGCCCTGTCCGGCTACCGCTGGGGCGTCGAACGCAAGGCCGCGCTGCTCGAACGCGAGGCCGGCAAGTGAGGCGGGTGGCGGAGCTGGATTGGCCGGCGATCGAGGCGGGGTTGAATGAATACGGTTGCGCGCTGCTGCCCGGCCTGTTGTCGCCAGCCGAGTGTGCCCGGCTGGCGGCCAGCTACGTCGAGCCGGCGCTGTTCCGCAGCCGGGTGGTGATGGAGCGGCACGGCTTCGGCAAGGGCGAGTACCAGTACTTCGCCTATCCGCTGCCGGCGCAGGTGGCGGCGCTGCGCCGCGCCTTCTACCGGCCGCTGGCCGCCATCGCCAATCGCTGGCAGGCGGCGCTGGGGTTGTCGCAGCGCTACCCGGTCGGGCACGAGGCCTATCTGGCGCGGTGCCACGTCGCCGGCCAGCCGCGCCCCACGCCGTTGTTGTTGCAGTACCGTGCCGGCGACTACAACTGCCTGCATCAGGCCTGTATGGCGACGAGGTGTTCCCCTTGCAGGTCGCCGTGCTATTGTCGCAGCCGGGCGAGGACTTCGACGGCGGCCAGTTCGTGCTGACCGAGCAGCGCCCACGCATGCAGTCGCGCGCCGAGGTGGTGCCGCTGACGCGCGGCGACGCCGTCGTCTTCCCTGTGGCGCAGCGGCCGGTGTCGGGCGGGCGCGGCGTGTACCGCGTCAACATGCGGCACGGCGTCAGCCGGCTGCTTTCCGGCCGGCGCCACACGCTGGGCCTGATCTTCCACGACGCCAGCTGAGCGTCCCACAATCACCTATTCGTTCGGGATTATGATCACTAGAGAATCGTTGCTGTGTATTCGAACTATCAGGGAAGACGACGGCTCCGGAATGCGGTTTCTGGGTCAGGAGGAAGGCGATGGGCTGAGATTTTTCGGCCATTGGAAGACTCACTTCCCCCATTCCTTGCATGGTTTGAGCGCCGTGTTGCAGGCATGGCCAGAGCAAGGCATCGAGGCTAGCCTTGTCCGGTGGGATGGTGAAAATTATCCGGTATTCAGATTGGACGTGGCGATATTGCGCTGGCCCTCGGCCGACGAGTGGCCCGTCCTCCTCGAAAAAACCTTGAAATGGTTTACCGATCAAGGTGCCATTGTGGCCTGGTGCGGTGACGAATACTCCACCGCATCCATTGATAATTTTGATCCCATCCTTGCAAGGGGAAATGTCTACGCCTGTTATTTCGATGGAAGATTCATACTCAATTCAAACTTGGATGAGGAGTATCGGATTTTGACCGATGAGCAGCTATTGGCGGTGCAGGCCCACCTCGGCTAAGCCACCCCCGGATGACAAAAACGCCGTTCAGTGCTGCCACTGAACGGCGTTTTTTTTCGTGCCCCCGCGTGCGCGGGTTCAGACCGGCTGCGCCTCGCCCTGCACACTCTTCTGCGTCTGGTACAGCCGCGCGTACAGGCCGCCCTTGGCCAGCAGCGCGGCGTGGCTGCCCATCTCGGCGATGCGGCCGCCGTCGAGCACGACGATGCGGTCGGCGTTCTCGATGGTCGACAGGCGGTGCGCGATGACCACCGTGGTGCGGCCTTGCATCAGCACCTCCAGCGCCGCCTGCACCAGCCGTTCCGACTCGGTGTCGAGCGCGCTGGTGGCCTCGTCGAGGATCAGGATGGGCGCGTCCTTGTACAGCGCGCGGGCGATGGCCAGGCGCTGGCGCTGGCCGCCGGACAGGCGCAGGCCGTTCTCGCCGACGGCCGTCTGGTAGCCCTGCGGCTGGCGTTCGATGAACTCGTGGGCGTGGGCGGCGCGCGCGGCCGCCTCGACCCGCGCCAGCGACGGCTCCGGGTCGCCGTAGGCGATGTTGGCCGCCAGCGTGTCGTTGAACAGCACCACGTCTTGGCTGACCAGGGCGATCTGCCGGCGCAGCGCGGCCAGCTGGTAGTCGCGCAGGTCGACGCCGTCGAGCAGGATGGCGCCGCTGCTGACGTCGTAGAAGCGCGGCAGCAGGCTGGCCAGCGTGGTCTTGCCGCTGCCCGAGCTGCCCACCAGCGCCACCGTCTCGCCGGCGGCGATGTCGAGCGACACTTGGTGCAGGGCGGGGCGGCTGTCGGCGTCGCCGGCCTGGTAGTGGAAGCCGACCGATTGCAGCGACAAACGGCCCTCGGTGCGCGCCGGCGCCAGCGTGCCGGTGTCGGTCTCGGTGGCGATGTCGATCAGGCCGAACACCGACTCGGCGGCGGCCAGGCCGCGCTGCAGCGGCTCGTTGACCTTGGTCAGGTTCTTGATCGGCGTCTGCATCGCCATCAGCGAGCCCATGAAGGCGACGAAGGCGCCCGGCGACAACGCGCCGGCCTGGGCGCGCAGCAGCGCGAAGTAGATCACCGACGACAGCGTGATGCCGACCAGCAGCATGATGACGCCGGAGTTGAGCGCGGCGGTGGCGGCGTGCTTGACGGCCAGCTGGCGGTTCAGCTTGACCACGCGGTCGAAGCGGCGCTGCTCGTAGGGCTGGCCGCCGAAGATCTTCACCACGCGCTGGCCGCTGATGCTCTCGTCGAGCACGTTGGTCAGCTCGCCCATGGCCTGCTGCGCGCTCTGGCTCAGGTGGCGCATGCGGCGTCCGGCGAAGGTGACGATGATGGCCACCAGCGGCAGCAGGCCGAGGCAGAACAGCGCCAGCTGCCAGTCGATGGCGAACAGCGACAGCAGGTAGCCGGCCGTGGCCACCGAGTCGCGCACCAGCACGTTGAGCACGTTCAGGCCGGCCTGCGACACCTGGCTGGCGTCGTAGGCGATCTGCGACAGCGTGGTGCCGGTCGAGGAGTTGTCGTAGAACTTGTTGGGCAGGCGCAGCACACGGGAGAACATCGACTCGCGCAGGTTGGCCTGCACCCGGCTGCTCAGCCAGGCCGCGCCGTAGTCGCCGGAGAAGGTCGACAGCATGCGCACCAGCGCCAGGGCGCAGATGATGGCGGGGATGGCCCACAGCGCCGCCTTCGACGGCTCGTTCGGCAGCAGCGCGTGCAGCCAGCCCTGCACCATGCCGAGCAGGCCGCCGGCGGCGCCGCCACGGGCGCCGGCCATGCCGCCCATGGCGCTGCCGGGCGCCAGCGCGTCGACCACGTTTTGTAGTTGGCGGATCAGCAGCACGTCGGTGGCCGAGGCGATGCCCACGGCCAGCAGCGTGGCGCCGACGATCGGGCCGTAGGGGCGGAATTGCCGCAGCAGGCGGAAATAGAGTTGACGACTTTGCACGGGGGATGGGGAGTGGGCAAGGAAGGCTGCATTGTACCCGCCTTGCCCGGGGCGCAGGCGCGGCGGCTGTGTTGCGAATCTGAAACATCCGGCGGAAAATTCCGCTAAAAGTTTCCATTGTGAAATCATTGCGCCGCCCGGCGGGCATACACTGGCCCCGTGATGCATCGTTCCCGTTCCCCACAGGAGTCCAGATGAAACGTCTTCTTCCACGCGCCGTGCCGCTGCTGGTGTTGGCCGCCTTGGCCGCGCCGGCCGCGCCGGCCTCGGCCGAGCTGGTCATCATCGTCAACCCGCAGAACCCGGCCACCCGCATGTTCCCCTCGCAGGCGGCGCAGTTCTTCCTCGGCGGCTCGGTGCTGTTCACGCCGGTCGAACAGGCCGAGGGCTCGGCCATCCGCGCCGAGTTCTGCCAGAAGGTGCTGGAGAAGTCGCCGGCCCAGGTCGAGGCGATCTGGTCGAAGATCGTCTTCACCGCCAAGGGCAAGGCGCCCAAGGAGTACAAGACCAGCGCCGAGGTGAAGAAGGCCGTCAGCGCCAATGTCAACGCCATCGGCTACATCGAAAAGGCGGCGCTCGACGACAGCGTCAAGGCGGTCTCGACCGTCCCCTGACCTGGCCCGGCCCCATTCTTCCCCCATTTGGAGACAGCTCGATGAAAAAGACAATCATGGCCTGGGCGATCGCCTCGCTGGCCGCCGGCAGCGCCGCCGCGATCGACCTGACCGAGGACGGCTCGCTCAAGCTGACCGGCTTCTACAACCTCACCGCCGGCAAGGTGCTGAGCGGCTCGGCGCAGGGCGGCGGCGCGCCGTGGAGCTACCAGCAGTGGCAGTGCCCGTGCACCATGCAGGGCTGGGAATACACCTCGGTCTACCAGAAGAGCGAGGGCTGGCAGGTCGACCAGGAGTCGCTGGTCGGCGTGCAGATCAAGAAGGAGTTCTCGCCGACGCTGTCGGCCACGGCGCAGCTGGTGGCGCGCGCGCGCAACCCGAACCACGGCTCGCGGCCGACGCTGGACTGGGCCTACCTGACCTGGCAGCCCTCGGCCGACTCGGCCTGGACCTTCCAGGCCGGCCAGTTCCGCATTCCGCTGTACTACTACAGCGACTACCTGTACATCGGCTACGCCTACCCGTGGGTGCGGCCGGCGCCGGACGTCTACGGCTGGCCGATCTACGCCTACCAGGGCGCCAACGCCAGCTACCGCACCCAGCTCGGCGCCTCCGACTGGGCCGCCACCTTCCACGTCTGGGGCGGCGAGTACACGCAGAAGAACGACGCCTACGACACGCTGATCTACTACACCACGCCGACCCACGAGTCGTGGAAGAACATCGTCGGCGGCTCGGTCACGGCCAACAACGGCGTGATCGACGTGCGCGCCATGACCATGTGGTACAAGGCCAGCACCTGGCAGGACGCGCCCGGCGGCGGCCGCACCATGCTGGTGGACGGCCAGGGCACGCGCATCATGGGCCTGTCGGCCAATATGGACTACAAAAACTGGCTGATCAAGTCGGAGGTGGACCGCTACGAGCAGGTCGACGCCGCCAAGGGCATCAACAACATCTACAAGTACGCGCTGGTCGGCGTCGGCTACCAGTACGGCGCCTGGACGCCGATGTATACCTTCTCGCGCTACCGCACGGTGACCGAGCCGATCGAGGGGCGCAACACGCAGTACCTGTCGCTGCGCTGGGACTTCCGCAAGAACACCGCGCTCAAGGTGCAGTACGACGTCAGCAAGGACAAGTCGCACTACAGCTATCCCTTCTTCGGCGACTCCAAGCTGCTGTCCGTGTCGCTGCAGGGGATCTTCTAACCACTCAAGACGCCAGCGGCCGCAAGACCGGCCGACGGCGGCGAGCCAGGGTCAGACCCTAGGGTCTGACCCTCGATGTGCGCCGTTGGGTTCTCTTAGCATAGCTGCAGGCGGACCGCACCCTCGCTGCCTAGCGGCCCAAGCACGCCGCAGTTGGAACGGCACGCAAAACTCGCTACACTCTGCTCCGTGTGAAGCGCCGCGCCGGCCGGCGCGGCTTCCCAGCGGAGAGAGCCGATGCGCCTGAAAAAACTGCAGTGTTCCATGTCCGTCCTGGCCGCGTTGGCCACCATTGCCGCCGCCGCCGCCGGCGCGCCGGCGCGCGCCGCCACCGTGATCGACAACGCCAGGGGCCACACCCTGAACGCCGCCGGCAAGCTGGTCGGCTTCTCCTCGCTGGCCTTCGACGACGCCGGCAAGATCATCGCCGTCGGCGACGCCAAGCGGGTCGCCGCCAAGGCGCCCGGCGCGCGCCACATCGACCTGCAGGGCAAGAGCGTGCTGCCCGGCCTGATCGACGCCCACGGCCACGTCTTCGGCCTGGGCCAGATCGCCGCCGGCATCGAGTTGTACAGCTCCACCTCGCTGGCCGGCGCCTTGAAAACCGTGGCCGAGTTCGGCCGCGCCCAGCCGCAACGCAGCTGGTTGGTCGGCAACGGCTGGAACCAGGAGATCTGGCGGCTGGGCCGCTTCCCCACCGCCGCCGAGTTGGACGGCGCCGAGGCGGCGCGGCCGGTCTGGCTGCGCCGCGTCGACGGCCACGCCGGCTGGGCCAACAGCCGCGCCCTGCAACTGGCCGGCATCACGCGCGACACGCCCGACCCGGCCGGCGGCAAGATCGAGCGCGACGCCGCCGGCGAGGCCACCGGCGTGCTGGTCGACGGCGCCATGGAGCTGGTCGACCGCGTGCTGCCGGCGCCCACCGTGGCCGAGCAGCGCGCCGCCCTCGACGGCGCCCTGGCCAGCCTGGCGCGGGTCGGCCTGACCAGCGTGCACGACGCCGGCATCGGCGCCGGCGAGGACGCGCTGTTGCGCAGCTATGCCGACCAGGGCAAGCTGAGCGCCCGCGTCTACGCCATGATCTCCGACACCGGCGCCGACTTCGACGCCCTGTCGGCCAAGGGGCCGCTCAACTCCTACGCCGGCGACATGTACGCGCTGCGCGCCGTCAAGCTGGTCTCCGACGGCGCGCTGGGCAGCCGTGGCGCCGCGCTGCTGGCGCCGTACAGCGACATGCCGTCGACCAGCGGCCTGCTGTTCCACAAGGACGCCGAGATGCGGGCGCGCATGGAGAAGGCGATGCGGGCCGGCTACCAGGTCAACGTGCACGCCATCGGCGACGCCGGCAACCGCCAGATCCTCGACGGCTACCAGGCGCTGATCGCCAAGTACCACAACGGCGCGCTGCGCCACCGCGTCGAGCACGCGCAAGTGGTGGCGCTGGGCGACATCCCCCGCTTCAAAGCGCTGGGCGTGATCCCGTCGATGCAGCCGACCCACGCCACCTCGGACCAGAACATGGCCGAGCAGCGCGTCGGCCCGCAGCGCATCCAGGGCGCCTACGCCTGGCGCACTTTCCTGGCGCAGGGCTCGCGCATCGCCTGCGGCTCGGACTTCCCGATCGAGTCGCCCAATCCCTTCGAGGGCATGCACGCCGCCGTCACGCGGCAGAACAACGCCGGCGTGCCGGCCGGCGGTTGGTACAAGCGGCAGGCCATGACGCTGACCGAGGCGCTGCGCTGCTTCACGCTGGACGCGGCCTACGCGGCGCACCAGGAGAAGGTGATCGGATCGCTGGAGCCGGGCAAGTGGGCCGACTTCATCGTCACCGAGCAGGACTTGTTCACTGTGCCGGCCGAGCGGATCGGCAAGATCGAGGTGCTGCAGACCTGGGTGGCGGGCAAGCGGGTGTTCCAGAAGTAGGGCGGGGAGGGGGCAATCGTCCGGCGACAGGTCGCGGTCAAGGTTGCGCCAGTGTCGTGTAAGGCGCATCAGTGTTGGCGGCCCCAACTCGATCCGCCAGATCTCGTACTGCCCCTGTCATACGGGTTAGAAACTCCAGATCGACGCTTGATCCACTATGCACCAAAGTGTTCCTAAATCGAAGCGCTTCTTCCACCAGTGCTAAATCAGGTTCCTTGAGGATTCCCGCGTCGAGCAAACCGGCAACAATATCCCGAATCGATGTTCTATTGAACACTGTTCCCGCCGCCTCAAGTTTCCTTCTTCCAAGCTCTTCGAAGCGTAGCCATTGGGTGAGGAAATCTGACGCTGAATTGACATGGCGAGCACGAGTTAACCTCGAATGAGTGGTTTGCCTTCTTAAAAATAGATAGGAAAAGGAGACTATGGAAATCGCAAATCCGCTTCCTGCAACGAGCAGTATTAGCCTATCCTCAGAACTCAGGTCAATTTGAAGCTTTCGGACAAAATAATAGGCCGAAGAAAGGACACCGACAAGTGCACCAATGACTGCGTAAATTTGAAATACTTGTTGGAATAAGTGTGATGACCTTTGGCGATCCTCAAATTCCCACAGATCCTGCTCGTGCTGGCTAGAGCTCAATTGTTCTAAATTGCTCATGGTTACTCCAAAATTATCGAAACAGTCACCGCAAGTATCGCCAACGCGACTGTCACTACGAAGATAAGCATGTACGTCTTGTATTGAAGCTTCGTTGCGTCATAAGTGAAACCAACCACCAGTGCCAACACTGCGGCGGCAATGCGGAACAATTTGATCCCGAGTTTTTTCTTTGGCTGAGCCAAACCCATAGGTTTATACACATCTCCAGTCCGCCAAGAATGTCCGACGAACAACACCGCCGCCGGGAAAAACCGTTAACATTCAAGCACTTGCGAATTGGCTTGTAAACCCTTGAAATTTCAGGTTTACTCTTGTCTTTTGCCTCAAGCAATTATGACTGAATCGACGCACTGGACGGACGTGGAATTTGCTGAACTTTACCTTGGGGATGCCCGCCTCGACAGGCGCGCAAGGAAGATCATGGAGCGCTTTTCGGACAGGCCGGCGGCCAGCATCCCCAAGTCGTGCAACGGCTGGGGCGAAACCATCGCCACGTACCGGTTTCTCGAAAACGAGGCCGTCGAGTGGCGTGACATCATGGCGCCGCACTGGGCCCAGACGCAGCAGCGCATGGGCGAACACCCCGTCATCTTGTGCTTGCAGGACACGACCGAACTCAATTTTAATGGACAGCAGATCGAAGGCCTCGGGCCACTCAGCTATGAAGCCCAGCGCGGCATGTACGTGCATCCGACCTATGCCGTCACGCCGGAGCGCTTGCCGCTGGGCGTCATCGACGCCTGGATGTGGGCACGCGAGAAGATCGACGCCGACGGCGTGCGGCCGGGGATCAAGGAGAGCGGTCGCTGGATCGAGGGGTACGCACGGGTAGCCGAGATGGCGGCCGATATGCCGGCGACGCGCCTGGTGTACGTGGCCGACCGCGAGGCCGACATGATCGAGTTGATGAAGTACGCCCAGGACTGCGGCACGCCGGCTGATTGGCTGGTCCGCGCCAAGACCGACAGGGCTTTGCCGGACGGCGAGAAACTGTGGGCGCACACGCTCGACGGCGCGCCGGTGGGGGAAATCAGCTTCACCATCGGCGCGCGCGACAAACAGAAGGGGCGCAAGGTGCGCCAGCAACTGTGGGCCAAACGGGTGGAGCTGCCGGCGCGGCGCGGCGCCAAGATCGCGGCGACCTGCGTGATCGCGCGCGAAATCGATGCGCCTGCCGGCGTCGAGCCGATCGAATGGCGTTTGCTCACCAACCGCTCGGCCACCACCAGCGAGGAGGTGATCGAGTTGATCGACTGGTACCGCGCGCGCTGGGAAATCGAGATCTTCTTCCATGTGTTGAAAAATGCGTGCAAGGTCGAGGCGATGCAGCTGTCCCACATCGACAATATCGAGCGCGCGTTGGCGCTGTTCATGGTCGTGGCGTGGCGCATCGCCCACTTGATGCGCCTGGGCCGCATCTGTCCGGACCTGGACGCGAGCCTGTTCTTTGATCCTGACGAAATCCGCGGCGCCTACCTGCTCACGAAGGAGCGACGGCCGAATCGACCTCCGACCCTGAACGAAGTCTTGCGACTGATCGCCCGCGTCGGCGGATTCTTGGGGCGAAAAGGCGACGGCGATCCAGGAGTGAAAACGATCTGGCAGGGGATTCAGGAAGTACGGGTGGCCGCGCTAACGATAAAGGCGCTACGCGAGGAAGCCGAGTGACTTGTGTATAAACCTATGAGCCAAACCGCGGCGCATCAAAATTGCGGCATCAATTACCATACTGCTGGTGACTTGCGGATTCCCTGCCGCAGGATTGTGGGACGCCTCTATCCGGTACGCCTCTTTCAATAGGTCGTCCGCGAACTTCAGTGTCGCCTTCTTCAGTTCGTCTTTGGCGGGGACGTTGAACCCGGACAAGCTTGTTTCATCGATATCAATCTGCATTGGGCTACTCACTTTCCTTGTGAATTTATCCAGTGCCGCGCTTATCGTTGCATGTTCCAGAGACCGTCGCCGCGAAGCATGTGACTCAGAGTGATTTTACGCTTCAACGTGCCATCCCTGTCTTGTGCTGGTCCAACCCGGAGCCCCGTCGCCAACTGTCGTGCAGCCGTCTTGACGTACCTTAGAAAAAACCGGTTGACTTGGTTGTATAGACAACCTATCCTTCAAGGATGCGCGGAGCGGCGCGTGGATCTTCGCGTCCATGCCGCGGCCCGCCCCACCAACCTGAGGAGCCACCATGACCACCCCTTCGAGCAGCCTGGACAACGATCCGCGTTTTGACGCCAGCCGCGACATCCGCGCCCCGCGCGGCCCCGAACTGAGCTGCAAGAACTGGGGCGCCGAGGCGGCCTACCGCATGATCCAGAACAACCTGGACAAGGAGGTGGCGGAGAATCCCAAGCACCTGGTGGTGTACGGCGGCATCGGCCGCGCCGCCCGCAACTGGGCCTGCTACGACCAGATCCTCGCCTCGCTGCGCGAGCTCGAGGACGACCAGACCCTGCTGATCCAGTCGGGCAAGCCGGTCGGCGTGTTCCAGACCCACGCCGACGCGCCGCGCGTGCTGATCGCCAACTCCAACCTGGTGCCGAAGTGGGCCAACTGGGAGCACTTCAACGAACTCGACCGCAAGGGCCTGTTCATGTACGGCCAGATGACGGCCGGCAGCTGGATCTACATCGGCACCCAGGGCATCGTCCAGGGCACCTACGAGACCTTCGCCGAGGCCGGCCGCCAGCACTTCGGCGGCGACCTCAAGGGCCGCTGGGTGCTCACCGCCGGCCTGGGCGGCATGGGCGGCGCGCAGCCGCTGGCCGCCACCATGGCCGGCGCCGTGTCGCTGACCATCGAGTGCCAGCAGAGCAGCATCGACTTCCGCCTGCGCACCCGCTACCTCGACAAGCAGGCCGCCAGCATCGACGAGGCCATCGAACTGATCAAGCAGCACAAGGCGGCCGGCGACGCCATCTCCATCGGCCTGCTGGGCAACGCCGCCGAGGTGCTGCCGGAGCTGGTCAAGCGCGCCAAGGCCGGCGGCGTGGTGCCCGACATGGTCACCGACCAGACCTCGGCGCACGACCTGATCAACGGCTACCTGCCGCTCGGCTGGAGCGTGGCCGAGTGGAAGGCGGCGCAGCAGGACAGCACGCGCCACGCCGCCCTGACCGCCGCCGCCACCGCGTCCTGCGCCGTGCACGTGCAGGCCATGCTGGAGTTCCAGACGCTGGGCGCCAAGGTGGTCGACTACGGCAACAACATCCGCCAGGTCGCCTTCGACCACGGCGTCGCCAAGGCCTTCGACTTCCCCGGCTTCGTGCCGGCCTACATCCGGCCCCAGTTCTGCGAGGGCCGCGGCCCGTTCCGCTGGGTGGCGCTGTCGGGCGATCCGGAGGACATCTACAAGACCGACGCCAAGATCAAGGAGCTGTTCCCGCACCACAAGCAGGTGCACCATTGGCTCGACATGGCGCGCGAGCGCATCGCCTTCCAGGGCCTGCCGGCGCGCATCTGCTGGCTGGGACTGGGCGAGCGCCACATCGCCGGCCTGGCCTTCAACGAGATGGTGCGCAGCGGCGAGCTGAAGGCGCCCATCGTCATCGGCCGCGACCACCTGGACACCGGCTCGGTGGCCAGCCCTAACCGCGAAACCGAGAGCATGAAGGACGGCACCGACGCCGTCTCCGACTGGCCGCTGCTGAACGCGCTGCTCAACACCGCCGGCGGCGCCACCTGGGTCTCGCTGCACCACGGCGGCGGCGTCGGCATGGGATACTCGCAGCACTCCGGCGTGGTGATCGTCGCCGACGGCACCGACGCGGCGGCCAAGCGGCTGGCCCGCGTGCTGGTCAACGACAGCGGCTCGGGCGTGATGCGCCACGCCGACGCGGGCTACGAGACGGCGGTGGCGTGCGCCAAGCGCAACCACCTGAACCTCCCCATGATCAAGTAAATCCACACGAAAGCGAATTCAATGACACAAGCCACCAACACCCTGACCCTCCTGCCGGGCAAGATGACCCTGTCCGACCTGCGCGCCGTGTGGACCAGCGCCGGCAAGCTGAGCCTGGCCGCCGAGGCCTATCCGGTGATCGCCGCCTCGGCCGCCGCCGTGCAGGCCATCGTCGCCAAGGGCGACGCCGCCTACGGCATCAACACCGGCTTCGGCCTGCTGGCCAAGACCCGCATCCCGGACGAGAAGCTGGAACAACTGCAGCGCAACCTGATCCTGTCGCACTCGGTGGGCACCGGCGCGCTGGTGTCGGACGCCGTGGTGCGCCTGATCCTGCTGATGAAGATCGGCTCGCTGGCGCGCGGCTTCTCCGGCGTGCGTCCGCTGATCGTCGACACCCTGATCGCGCTGTACAACGCCGGCATCATGCCGGCCATCCCGGCCAAGGGCTCGGTGGGCGCCTCGGGCGACCTGGCGCCGCTGTCGCACATGACGCTGGCCATGCTGGGCGTGGGCGAGGTGCGCGTCAACGGCGAGCTGCTGCAGGCGGCCGACGCGCTCAAGGCCGCCGGCATCGCGCCGGTGGTGCTGGCCGCCAAGGATGGGCCTGGCGCTGATCAACGGCACCCAGGTGTCGACCGCGCTGGCGCTGCACGGCCTGTTCATGGCCGAGCGCCTGCTGGAGGCCGGCATGGTCACCGGCGCGCTGTCGATCGATGCCGCCAAGGGCAGCGACTCGCCGTTCGACGCCCGCGTCCACGAGGTGCGCGGCCAGCCCGGCCAGATCGCCGCCGCGTCCATCTACCGCCAGCTGGTCAGCGGCAGCGCCATCCGCGCCTCGCACCTGGTCGGCGACGAGCGCGTGCAGGACCCGTACTGCCTGCGCTGCCAGCCGCAGGTGATGGGGCCTGCATGGACCTGATCGCCAACGCCGCGCGCACCCTGCTGATCGAGGCCAACGCCGTCACCGACAATCCTTTGATCTTCCCGGACGCCGCCGGCGGCCTGGCGCAGATCGTCTCGGGCGGCAACTTCCACGCCGAGCCGGTGGCCTTCGCCGCCGACACGCTGGCGCTGGCCATCGCCGAAATCGGCAGCATCTCCGAGCGCCGCATCGCCCTGCTGATCGACGCCACCCTGTCGGGCCTGCCGCCCTTCCTGGTGCGCGACCCCGGCGTCAACTCCGGCTTCATGATCGCCCACGTCACCGCCGCCGCGCTGGCCTCGGAGAACAAGTCGCTGGCCCACCCGGCCAGCGTCGACTCGATCCCCACCTCGGCCAACCAGGAGGACCATGTCAGCATGGCCACCTTCGCGGCGCGCCGCCTCGACGATATGGCGCACAATACGGCTGTCATCGTCGGCATCGAGTTGCTGGCCGCCGCCCAGGGCATCGACTTCCACCGTCCGCTGAAGACCTCGCCGCAACTGGAGTATGTGCACGCCCAGCTGCGCAAGGACGTGCCCTTCTTCGACGCCGACCGCTTCTTCGCGCCGGACATCGAGGCGGCCAAGCAGATGGTGTTGAAGGGCGAGTTGAGCGCCTCGTGCAAGAGTTTGTTCACGCCGCTGCACCCGTAAGCAGCGGCCCGGATTCAGGGAACGATCAGATGGACTTCCATTTCAAAGCAGGCAGTATTCCCTTGTTGGTGTCGATGCCCCACGTCGGCACCGACATCCCCGACGAGCTCGCCGCGCGCATGACGCCGGCCGCCGCCGACAAGGCCGACACCGACTGGCACCTGGCGCAGTTGTACGGCTTCCTCGGGCAGATGGGCGCGTCGACCCTGGCGGCGCGCTGGTCGCGCTATGTGATCGACCTGAACCGGCCGCCGGAGAACACCAACCTCTACCCGGGCCAGGACACCACCGGCCTGTGCCCGGTCGACACCTTCCACCGCCAGCCGCTGTACGCCGGCGGCTACCAGCCCGATGAGCAGGAGGCCCTGCGCCGCCTGCCGCTGTACTGGGAGCCCTACCACCGCCAGTTGCGCGCCGAGCTGGAGCGCCTGCTGGCGCTGCACGGCACGGTGGTGCTGTGGGACGCCCATTCGATCGCCTCGCGGGTGCCGCGCTTCTTCGAGGGCAAGCTGCCCGACCTGAACTTCGGCACCGCCGACGGCAGCAGCTGCGACGACGGCTTGCGCGCCGCCGTCGTCGAGTCGGCGCTGGCGCAGCAGCGCTACACGGTGGCCGTCAACGGCCGCTTCAAGGGCGGCCACATCACCCGCCACTACGGCCGGCCCAAGTCGGGCGTGCACGCCATCCAGCTGGAGATGTGCCAGTCCACCTACATGGACGAGAGCGCGCCGTTCGGCTACCGCGCCGACCTGGCGCAGCAGGTCCAGCCGCTGCTGGCGACCATGACGCGCGCCGCCGCCGATTGGGCGCGCCGATGAGCCGCCTGTTCGCCCGCCACGCCTTGCTGCCCGAGGGCTGGCGCCACGACGTGCTGCTCGAATGGGACGCCGGCGGCGACCTGGCCGGCGTGACCGCCGGCGTGGCCCAGCCGGCCGGCGTGGAGACGGCGCAGTACGCGCTGCCCGGCATGGTCAACCTGCATTCGCACAGCTTCCAGCGGGCGCTGGGCGGGCGCACCGAAAAGGCCGGCGACGGCCCGGACAGCTTCTGGACCTGGCGCGAGCTGATGTACCGTTTCGCCCGCAACATCACGCCGGAGCACATCGAGGCGATCGCCGCCCAGCTGTTCACCGAGTGCCTGCGCCACGGCTACACGGCGGTCTGCGAGTTCCACTACGTCCAGCGCGCGCCGGACGGCGCCATGTATCCGCGTCCGGCCGAGACGGCCGAGCGGGTCGTGGCGGCGGCGCGCCTGGCCGGCATCGGCCTCACCATGCTGCCGGTCTTGTACAGCTATTCGGGCTTCGGCGAGAGCGCGCTCAAGCCGGAGCAGCAGCGCTTCCGCACCAGCCCGGACGACGTGCTGCGCATCGTCGAGGCGCTCGAGCCGCTGCGCGACAAGCAGACCGAGGTCGGCGTGGCGCCGCACTCGCTGCGCGCCGCCTCGGTGGCGCAGATCAACGAGGTGCTGCTGGCGCTGCCGGACGAGCGTCCGGTGCACATCCACATCGCCGAGCAGAAGCAGGAGGTGGCGCAATCGGTCGACTGGAGCGGGCGCCGGCCGGTGCAGTGGCTGCTCGACCAGGTCGACGTCGATGAGCGCTGGTGCCTGATCCACGCCACCCACCTGATGCGCGACGAGGTCGACAACATCGCCGCCAGCGGCGCCGTGGCCGGGCTGTGCCCGACCACCGAGGCCAACCTGGGCGACGGCCTGTTCCCGCTGGAGGACTTCCTCGCCGCCGGCGGCCGCTTCGGCATCGGCAGCGACAGCCACATCTCGCAGAGCGCCGTCGAGGAACTGCGCTGGTTGGAGTACGGCCAGCGCCTGCAGCACCTGCGCCGCAACATCGCCGTCTCGGCCGAGCAGCGCAACGTCGGCGACTTCCTCTGGCAGGGCGCCCTGCAGGGCGGCGCGCAGGCCTCCGGCCGGCCGCTGGGCGCGCTGGCGGTGGGCAAGCGGGCCGACCTGATCGTGCTCGACGAGGCCCATCCGAATTTGTTCGGGCTGGCGCTCGACGAGGTGCTCGGCAGCTTCATCTTCAGCGGCAACGACAACCTGGTCAAGGACGTCATGGTCGGCGGCCGGTGGGCGGTGCGCGACGGCCGCCACGTGGCGCAGCAGGCCATCGCCGCGCGCTTCAAGCAAACCCTGGCCGAACTGAGGGAGTTCCGATGACCCAATTGATCCAATACGCCAGCCTGCGTCCGGCGCCGTGGAAGAACGGCGGCGGCAGCACCACCGAGATCATGGTCTTCCCGCCCGGCGCCGGCTTCGACGGCTTCGACTGGCGCGTCAGCCTGGCGACCATCGCGCAGAGCGGACCGTTCTCGCTCTTCCCCGGCATCGACCGCACGCTGGCGCTGGTCGACGGCGACGGCGTGCTGCTCGACTTCGGCGGCGAGCGCGTCGTGCTCGGCGCCGACGAGCCGGTGGTCTGCTTCGCCGGCGAGGACGCGGTGCACGCCACCGTGGCCGGCGGCCCGACCACCGACTTCAACGTGATGACGCGGCGCGGCCGCTGCCGCCACAAGCTGGAGCGGCAGGAGGTGCGCGGCCAGCAGGCGCTGGCGCGGCGCAGCGGCACCACGCTGCTGTTCCTGGCCGACGGCGAGAGCCTGACCCTGCGTAGCGAGCAGGAGTGCATCGCCCTGGTGCGCTTCGACGCCGTGCTGCTCAGCGGCGAGCGGGAGTGGCGCATGGAGGCGGCGCAGGCCAGCGTGTTCGTCGTCGACATCGTCGCCGCCTGAGGTGATGCCGGCGAACCCGAGGGTCAGACCCTGAGGGTCTGACCCTGGCTCCGGCGGCAGTACAAAACCAACCCACGGCAGGCCGCAGCAACGGCCGCCACCACCGCAAGGCAAGCACTATGACAGCAGCATGGGACGTCCTGTTCACCAATGTCCACCTGGCGACGATGGCCACGGCCGACGGCTACGGCGAAATCCTTGACGGCGCCATCGCCGTCAAGGACGGCCGCATCGCCTGGCTGGGCGCGCGCGCGGCGCTGCCGCCGCACACGGCCGCGCGCACGCACGACGGCGCCGGCTGCTGGCTGACGCCCGGCCTGATCGACTGCCACACGCACATCGTCCACGCCGGCAACCGCAGCGACGAGTTCGAGGCGCGCCTGAACGGCGCCAGCTACGAGGACATCGCCCGCGCCGGCGGCGGCATCATGTCCACCGTGCGCGCCACCCGCGCCGCCTCGGAGGAGGAGCTGCTGGCGCAAAGCCTGCCGCGCGTGGCCAGCCTGCTGGCCGAGGGCGTGACCACCATCGAGGTCAAGTCCGGCTACGGCCTGACCCTGGAGTCCGAGGCGAAGATGCTGCGCGTGGCGCGCCGCCTCGGCCAGGTGCTGCCGGTGGCGGTGGCCACCACCTTCCTCGGCGCCCACGCGCTGCCGCCGGAGTTCGCCGGCCGCGCCGACGACTACGTCGACGCGGTCTGCGAGATGATCGCGCCGCTGGCCGCCGAGGGCCTGGTCGACGCCGTCGACGCCTTCTGCGAACGCATCGGCTTCTCCAACACCCAGGCCGAGCGCGTGTTCGCGGCGGCGCGGCGCCACGGCCTGCCGGTCAAGCTGCACGCCGAGCAGCTGTCCGACCAGCGCGGCGCCGAGCTGGTGGCGCGCCACGGCGGCCTGTCGGCCGACCACCTGGAGCATTTGAGCGAGGCCGGCGTGGCCGCCATGGCCGCCGCCGGCACGGTGGCGGTGCTGCTGCCGGGCGCCTACTACTTCCTGCGCGACAGCACGCCGCCGCCGGTGGCGGCGCTGCGCGCGGCCGGCGTGGCGATGGCGGTGGCGACCGACTGCAACCCCGGCACCTCGCCGATGAGCTCGCTGCTGCTGGCGATGAACATGGTCTGCACCCTGTGGCGCCTGACGCCGCGCGAGGCGCTGGCCGGTTGCACCGTCCACGCCGCCCGCGCGCTCGGCCTGCAGGGCGAGATCGGCAGCCTGGCGCCGGGCAAGCGGGCCGACTTCGCGCTGTGGCGCATCGCCCGCCCGGCCGACCTGGCCTACGCCATCGGCTTCAATCCCTGCCAGCTGGTGGTCAACGGCGGCGTGGCGCGCGCGCCGCAGCTGGCGAATTAGAGGCGGCCCTCGAAAAACCCGCCCAAGGCGCGGGCGTTCGGGTACATTATTACGGTTGTTTTCTTTGTAAAACGCTCTCGTACCCGGATCGCCATGCCCGCCTTGCCGTCGTCTGTCCCCCGCCTGTCCCTGCACCTCGCCGTCCTGCTGACCCTGAGCGCTTGCGCCGTGGCGCAGGAACCGACACCGACCCCGCCGACCCCGCCGACCCCGCCGGCACCGGTGGCGCCAGCCACGCCGGCGCAGCAGGCCGCCATCGTGGCGGCCGCCGTCGCCGCCGCCGGCGCGCCCAAGCCCTTCGCCGAGGTGAGCCGGGGCGCCACGCATATTCCCGGCTTCCTCGGCCTGTACCAGAAGGACGAGAAGGTATGGCTCGAGCTGCGTCCCGAGCACTTCGACCGGCCGATGTTCATGTCGCTCAACATGCCGAGCGGGATAGGCGAGCGCGGCATCTACGGCAGCCAGATGGGCGAGAGCCACGTGGTCTACTTCCACCGCATCGGCAACCTGGTGCAGCTGATCGCCAAGAACACCGACTACGCCGCGCGCGGCGGCACGCCGCAGGCGCTGACGGTGGCGCAGGCCTACTCCGACAGCCTGCTGGCCAACGCGCCGGTGGCCAGCGCGGCCCACCCGCAAAGCCACGCCGTGCTGGTCGAGGCCAACGCGCTGCTGTTCGGCGACATCGCCGGCTACGCCACCCGGCTCGAATACGCCTACCGCATCCCCTTCGTGCCGGACGCGCGCAACAGCAGCTTCGTCAGCATCCGCGCCGACGAGGCGATGACCGGCCTGAGCGTCAACGCCCACTACGCGGTGCCCAAGCTGCCGGTGCTGCCGCTGGGACCGGCGGCGCTGGCCATGCCCGGCGCGCCGACCACCTTGCCCGACCCGCGCAGCATGTTCCTCGGCTTCTACTACAGCTTCATGCCGCTGCCGGCCGAGCCCATGCACCCGCGTCCGGCCGACGACCGCGTCGGCCACTTCGTCAGCACCAGCCACGACTTCTCCGACGACGTCAAGCCGACCCTGGCCACGCACGTGGTCGACCGCTGGCGGCTGGAGAAGCGCGAGCCGGCGCTGGCGCTGTCCGAACCCAAGCAGCCGATCGTCTACTGGCTCGACAAGAACATCCCCGAGAAGTACCGCGCCGCCGTGCGCGACGGCGTGCTGGCCTGGAACGCCGCCTTCGAGCGGATCGGCTTCAAGAACGCCGTCGAGGTGCGCCAGCAGGGCGAGCAGGACCGCTTCGACACCATGGACGCGCGCCACGCCTCGATCCGCTGGTATGTCGGCAGCGACGTCGGCTACGCCATCGGGCCGCACCAGGTCGACCCGCGCAGCGGCGAGATCCTCGACGCCGACATCGCCATGTCCGACGTCTTCGCCCGCCGCGTGCGCCGCATGGTGGCCGAGGACGGCCCGGCGCTGTCGGCGCCGATGCCGGCGGCCCCGCCCGGCGGCCGGCGCGAGGCGCAGTGCGCCTACCTGCAGGAGTCCGAGCAGGAGCTGGGCTTCGCCATGGGCCTGCTGGAGGCGCGCGGCGAGATGGCGATGGACGGCCCGCAGGCCGAGGCGGTGGCGCAGGCCTACGTGCGCTCGGTGATCATGCACGAGGTCGGCCACACGCTGGGCCTGCGCCACAACTTCCGCTCGTCGACCATCTACAGCATGCAGCAGTTGCAGGACCCGGCCTTCACCAAGGTGCACGGCCTGAGCGGTTCGGTGATGGACTACACGCCGTTCAACCTGGCGCTCAAGGGCGAGCCGCAGGGCGAGTACGTCAGCTCGGCGCTCGGCCCCTACGACTACTGGGCCATCGAGTACGCCTACAAACCGATCGAGCCGGCGCAGGAGAAGGACGAGCTGGCGCGCATCGCCGGCCGCTCCAACGAGCCGCAGCTGGCCTACGGCACCGACCAGGAGTCGGGCGGCTACAACTCCGACCCCGACGTCAACGTGTTCGACCTGGGCAGCGATCCGCTGGCCTACTACCAGAAGCGGCTGAGCATGTCGCGCGAGCTGTGGGACCGCGTGCAGGCGCGCCAGCCCAAGCCGGGCGAGAGCTACGCCGCGCTGCGGCGCAGCTTCGACTTCGGCTTCGCCCAGTTCTCGCGCACCATGCCGGTGGTGGTCAAGTACGTCGGCGGCGTGACCTACCTGCGCGACCACGCCGGCACCGGCCGCGCCACCTTCACGCCGGTGCCGCTGCCGCGCCAGCGCGCCGCGCTGGCCATGCTGACCAACAGCCTGTTCAAGGCCGACAGCTTCAAGTTCGCGCCGGCCCTGGTCAGCCGCCTGGGCGCCGACCAGTTCGAGGGCCGCGGCCGGCCCGACGTGTCGGTCGGCGCGCGCGTGCTGACGCTGCAAAAAGCGGTGCTCGACCAGCTGCTGTCGGACCAGGTGGCGGCCCGTCTGCTCGACTCGCAGGAGAAGCTGGCCGACGCGGCGCAGGGCCTGAGCCTGGGCGAACTGTACGCCTCGGTGCAGGCGGCGGTGTGGAGCGAGCTGAAGGGCGGCAAGGAGATCTCCACCATGCGCCGCAACCTGCAGCGCGAGCATTTGAAGCGGCTGACGGCGATCCTGCTGCGGCCCTCGCTGGAGACGCCGGCCGACGCCCGCAGCCTGCAGCGCGAGAACGCCATCGAGCTGCAGCGCGAGCTGCGCGCCGCGCTGGCCCGTGCCGGCAGCCGCGAGACCCGCGCCCACCTGTCGGAGAGCATCGAGACGCTGGGCCAGGCCTTGAAGGCGGCCATGCTGCGCGCCGGCGCCTGAGGCGCGGTGCCGTCCGTCGGCGCGGCGATGTCGACGGTGGTAAGCTGACGGATTGTTCACCTCAACCGGAGAGTGCGTGCGCACCACAGCCGTTGTTTCTCCCTTTGCCGTCTTATCGCGCCGGCCGCCGGCCTTGACCCGGTTGTTCCGCCCGGGCCGCTACGCCCGGCTGGCGCAGGCCGCCTTGCTGGCGCTGCTCTGCCTGGCGTTGGATGCCGCCGTGGCCGCGCCGGCGGCGGCGTCCGCAGCAGCCGCGCCTGCCGCCGAGCGCCCGGCCGGCACGCTGCACATCGGCTCCAAGCGCTTCACCGAGTCCTACATCCTCGGCGAGCTGTTGACGCAGACGGCGGCGCCCCACGCGCGCAGCGAGCATCTGCCCGGACTGGGCAACACCGCCATCGTGCTGGCGGCCCTGCGCGCCGGCAAAATCGACGTCTACCCCGAATACCTCGGCACCATCGACCTGGAGATCCTCAAGCACAAGGACGCCACCCCGCTCGAGCAGATCCGCCGCGAGCTGGCGCCGTTCGGCCTGGGCGTGGCGGTGCCGCTGGGCTTCAACAACAGCTACGCGCTGGCCATGCGCGCCGACGCCGACGTGCGCACGCTGAGCGAACTGGCGGCGCGGCCGACGCTGCGCTTCGGCCTGTCGCACGAGTTCATCGGCCGCGCCGACGGCTGGCCCGGCCTGGTGCGGCGCTACGGCCTGCACCAGCACCCGTCCGGCCTCGACCACGGCATCGCCTACGAGGCGCTGGCGCGGCGCCAGGTCGACGTGATCGACATCTATTCGACCGACGCCAAGATCCGCCAATACGGCCTGCGCGTGCTGGACGACGACCGCCAGCACTTCCCGCGCTACGACGCCGTGCTGCTGTACCGGCTCGACGCGGCGACCCGCTTCCCGGCCGCCTGGCAGGCCCTGCGGCAACTGGAGGGGCGCATCAGCGCGGCCGACATGATCGGCATGAACGCCGCCGCCGAGATCGACGGCCAAAGCTTCGCCGCCATCGCCCGCGCCTGGCTGGCGGCGCACCCGCCGGCCCGGCCCGGCCAAGGCGCGCCGCCGGCGGCCGAGCCCGTGTCGGGGTCAGGCACCGACACAGGCTCAGCTGTGGCATCGTCCGCGAAGGGCACCGCAGGCGGCACCGCCGCGTCCGTGTCGGGGTCAGGCACCGACACGAGCTCTGCCGTGGCCGATTCCGCGAAGGGGAGCGCCGGCGGCACTGCCGCCACCGTGTCGGGGTCAGGCACCGACATAGGCTCTGCCGTGGCTAAGTCCGGGGTCGGCGCCGCCGCGCCGCGCGCCGGCCTGCTGGCGAAATTGTTCGATCGGGATTTGTGGCCGCTGACGCGCCAGCATCTGACCCTGGTCGCGCTGGCGGTGCTGCTGGCCTGCGCCGTCGGCGTGCCGCTGGGCGTGCTGGCGGCGTACCGGCCGCGACTGCGCCAGGCGGTGCTGGCGCTGGTCGGCGTGCTGCAGACGGTGCCCTCGCTGGCCCTGCTGGCCCTGTTGATACCCTTGCTGGGGATGATCGGCACGGCGCCGGCGCTGCTCGCGCTGTTCGTCTACGCGCTGCTGCCCATCGTGCGCAACACCTGCACCGGCCTGCTGCAGGTGCCGTCCGGCCTGCGCCTGGCGGCGATGGCGCTGGGCCTGCGCCCGCGCGACCGCCTGCTGCGCATCGAGCTGCCGCTGGCGCTGCCGGTGATCTTGGCCGGCGTCAAGACCGCCGCCGTGATGAGCGTGGGCACCGCCACCATCGCCGCCTTCATCGGCGCCGGCGGCTACGGCGAGCGCATCACCATCGGCCTGGCGCTGAACGACAACGACATGTTGCTGGCCGGCGCCATTCCGGCGGCCGTGCTGGCGCTGCTGACCCAGGGCGTGTTCGAACTGGCCGAGCGCCTGCTGGGCCGCGCGCCGTCCGGGCGGGCCTAGCGCCCGCGCCGCCTGCCCCGCCCGCTCCGCTCACAGCGAATGCAGCTTGGTGCGCACCTCGATGACTTCGCGGTGCAGGATGCGTTCGGCGTGGAAATCGTTCTCGCGCTGGGCGGCGATGGCCTGCAGGTCGCGCGTGTAGCGGTCCAGCCGCGAGCGCAGATAGGCCTTGTAGACGATGGTGGCAAGTGGCGACAGCTTGGCCATGATGGCTCTCCCGGACGTTTTGGCTTCGTCCATTCTGCGAGGGCGCCGGTGCTTCATTTTGCGCTGAATCAATGGACGTTCCGAACGCGGAGTTGCCGGGATTCATCGTCGGAGTGGCGCGCCGCACCTTTGTGCCAGCGCAAAGCGCCCGCCGCGCCAGATGTCATCCTGTTCTTTTGGTCCGCGCCGACGGCGCTTTGCAAAGGAGGGTAATCGCATGCTGGCAATCGCACTACTATCGGGGGCCGTCTTGGCGGCATGGGGATGGCGGCGGCGCGCGCGGCGCGCGGCGGAGTGCGCCGGTCCGCCGGAGCGGGTCGGCATGCATGGCGGCCTGGTGGCGCGGCGCCACTAGCGCGCGCCTTGCGCCCGAATGTAAGCAGCTGTCAGCGGGCGTAAGGAAATGTAAGGGGGCGGGTATTTCGGCGACGGCGGCGCTATAGTGGGGCCGTTGATTCATCTCCCCTCCCACTGACAAGGGCTTACACCCACGAGGCGCCCGGCGCCCGTGGGGTTTTTTTTGTCCGCAGCTCGTGCCTAAGCGTCGCCTCAGGCGCGCGACAGCTGTGCCAGCGCGTCGCCGGTGACGCGGCAGATGCGCCAGTCCGGCAACAGTTCGGCGCCCACGCCCTGGTAGAAGCTGATGGCGTTGGCGTTCCAATCCAGCACCGACCATTCGAAGCGGCCGCAGTCGCGCTGCAAGGCCAGTTGCGCCAGCGCGGCCAGCATCTGCTTGCCGTAGCCCTTGCCCCGGCTGTCCTGCTTCACGTACAGATCCTCCAGATACAAGCCCTTGCGGCACAGGAAGGTGGAGTAGTTGTGGAAAAACAGGGCGAAGACGCGCACCGCGCCGTCGGCCTCGCCGACCAGGGCCTCGCAGGCCGGATGGGCGCCGAACAGGCTGTCGCGCAACATCGCCTCGTTGCCCTCCATCATGTGCTCGAGTTTTTCGAACACGGCCAGTTCGTGGATCATGCCGAAGATGGCGGCCACGTCGTCCGGCTGGGCCGGGCGGATAGTCAGTTGCGATGCTGTCATGGGTCTACGCTGCGCTTTCAAGGTTGAGTTCGGCGGCCGCCGTCGGAGGGTCGGGCCGCAAGGCCCAGGCCACGCTGGACAGGCACAATACCATGCCGGCCAGCTCGACCAGACCGGGCCGGTAGTGTTCCAGGCGCATCGACAGCAGCACCGAGATCACCGGCGTGACGACGACGATGTAGACGGCCTTGTGCGCGCCGATGCGGTGGATTAAGGTGAAATAGGCGGCGAAGGCGATCACCGAGCCGAACACGGCCAGATACAGCAGGCCGCCCCAGTAGCGCGCCGAGTTCGGCAGCACGAAGGGCTGGCCCGTCAGCAGCGCCCAGGCGGCCACCATCAGCGCGCCCCACAGCATGGCCCAGGCCATGGTCAGCAGCACGTTGGCCGATTGCTCGCGCACCTTGACCACCAGCACGTTGCCGACCGAGCTGGCGAAGGTGGCCAGCAACGCCAGACCCAGTCCCAGCAGGAAGTGGCCGCCGCCGTTGCCCAGCTCGCGCCAGGCCGACTCGAGCGCGCGCAGGAACAGCAGCACCACGCCGCACATCGCCAGCGCGGCGGCGCACCAGGTGCGCCAGGTCAGCGCGGTGCCGAAGGCCAGCCGGCTGCAGATCGGGTTCCAGAACACCATCAGCGCGAACAGCACGCCGACCATGCCGGAGACCAGGTATTGCTCGGAGCTGTAGGTGCAGATATAGCTGAGCGCGAAGGTGGCGCCGCCCTGCAGCAGCAGCCAGCGCTGCACGCGCCAGGGCAGCAACAGGCGGTCGCCGCGCAGGCGGCACCAGGCGAACAACACGGCGGCGGCCAGGCCGAAGCGGTAGGCCACCGAGACGGCGGGCGCGACCTCGCCCAGTTGCAAGGTGATGGCGAAAAAGGTCGAGCCCCAGATCAGGCAGGCGGTGAGGAAGAGGAGGGGAGATGACATCGCGCAAGTATACGGGAATACGCGAGATCGCGGGAGATCGCCGACTTTCGCGGCGCTAGCCCGGCGCTCGCCGTGGAAGTTTCCCGCAGACATCCGTATTGGCGTGCGCGCAACACCCGCCATTGACGCCGCGCAGGGGCGCGGGCGATCGCCGGGAAATTATTTGAATAATAAGTATTATGGGAAAACTAATGAATCTAAACGTGGAGCAAGTACGATGTCTATCCAACTACATATCCGGGTCGCCACCTTGTTGGCCCATGTGGTCATGAGCACGGCGCTGGTGGTGTTGCTGGCCGACGGAGCGGCGGCGTCGCTGCAGCCGGCCTTTCCGATCGCCGTGCACAATTGAGCCGGCGCGCGGCGGCGGCCCAATGCCGGGGCCTAGTGGGTGACGCGGGTCTTGCGGCCGTCGGACAGCAGGCGCACCCGCTCGCCGGCGCGGAAGGGTTCGTCGGCGTCCTGCACGATGGCGCGCAGGTCGCCGTTGTCGAGGCGCACGGTGATCTCGACGCCCTTGCCCTTGCTGATGTCCGATTCGACCTTGTTGCCGATCATCCCGCCGGCCACCGCGCCGACGATGCCGGTGGCGATCGAACCCCGCCCGCCGCCCACCGCCGCGCCGGCCAGGCCGCCCAGCGCGGCGCCGCTCAGCGTGCCGGTGCCGGAGTTGCCCTTGTCGATGGTCACCTCGCGCACCGATTCGACCGTGGCCATGCGCACGGTTTGTTCGTTCTGCGCCTGGCGCGCCGAGTAGACGCTGCCGGAATTGGGCGCGACGACGCAGCCGCTCAGGGTGGCGGCGAAGGCGGCGATGAGGGTGAGGCTGAGCAGGGGTTTCATGCGGGACTCCAAAAGTTGAGGGGGAAGGGCGGTTGGCCCCGCTGTGCATGGCTTGCCAGCGGCGACTATTCCCAGCATAAAGTAATTTCGATTTAGCAAAACCGCAAAGTGGTAAGCATCTGTTACCGCGCCACAGGCTCAGTAGGCCAGGCGCAGGCGGCGGTACAGGAAGCTGAGCACGAACAGCGGGCCGATCAGCAAAAAGCGCAGGCTCCTCGAGGAAGGACGGCTTCTTGCCTTCGATCTTGTGGCCGATGAACTGGCCGATCCAGGCCAGCACGAAGATGCTCAGCGACAGCGGCAGCACGGCGGCCGGCGGCAGCGCCGCCAGCAGGCCCAGCATCAGCGCCGACATCAGCAGCATGCCCAGCGCGAACGGTCGCGACAGGCGCGCGTAATAGGCCAGCGCGGCCAGCACCACGGCCAGCGCCAGCAGCGCGTGCACGCTCCACAGCAACCCCAGCAGGGTGAACACGATCACCGGCACGCAGACGAAATGGATGATCTCGTTGGTCGGGTTCAGGTGGCTTTCGCGGTACTTGGCCAGCAGGGTGTCGATGGTGCGGGGGGCGGACATGGCGGTGGTCTCCGGCGGGATGGTGGACGTGGGCGGACGCGGCTTGCCGATTCTACACCGGAATTTCGGCGCGGGCGGCGGCGACGGAGCCGTTCAATCCCGCAGCAATCTATGTGACGAACTATGTGACGAAACCGGCGCGCAGGCAGGCGCGGGCAGGACGCCGCAGCCGATCCGCATGTTAGTCTTTTCGACATGGGATGTGGCGGCTTCTCGGCCACTTTTGCGCGGCGACTGGATAGGGTGGGACAGATGACAATGACGGTAATCAACGTGAACGGGCGCCGGCTTGCGGCCGAGATGGACGGCGACACGCCCTTGCTGTGGGCGCTGCGCGAGCAGTTCGGCCTGACCGGCACCAAGTTCGGCTGCGGCGCCGGCCTGTGCGGCGCCTGCACCGTGCATCTGGACGGCAAGGTGGCGCGCAGTTGCGTCGTGCCCGTCAGCGCCATCGGCAAGAGCAAGGTCCGGACCATCGAAGCGCTCGGCGGCAACGCGCGCGGCGCGCCGCAGGCACACGCCCTGCAGCAGGCCTGGATAGAGGAGCAGGTGCCGCAGTGCGGCTACTGCCAGTCGGGCATGCTGATGGCCGCCGCCGCCTTGCTGGCCGCCAAGCCCAAGCCCAGCGACGCCGACATCGACCAGGCCATGAGCAACCTGTGCCGCTGCGGCACCTACAACCGCGTCAGGCGCGCGATCAAGCGCGCCGCCGGCATGGAACCGGGGAGCGCCGCATGAGACCCTCGCCTGCCACCGCCGCCGCCGCCGCCGCGCCGGACAATCCGGGCCGCCGCCGCGTGCTGCAATCGGGCGCGCTGGGCGGCTTGATGATCGCGCTGGGCGGCCCGCCCGCCGCGCTGGCGGCGCTGGCCGGCGCCGCCCCGGCGCCGTTGGGCGCATGGTTGCGCATCGCCGCCGACGGCGCCGTCAGCATCCTCTCCAACACCAGCGAGATCGGCCAGGGCACCGGGACCGCGCTGGCGCAGATCCTCGCCAACGAGCTGGACCTGGATTGGCGCAGCGTCGGCCTGGAGATGGCGCCGCTGGACGTGGCGCACCAGAATCCGCGCTGGGAGGAGCAGGCCACCTACGGCAGCGGCGGCGTGGCCGGCCAACTGGCGCCCTTGCGCAAGGCCGGCGCGCAGGCGCGCGCGGTGCTGATCGCCGCCGCCGCGCAGCAATGGCGGGTCGCGCCGCAGCAGTGCGACACCGAGGCCGGCTTCGTGCTGCACCCGTCGACGCGGCGGCGCCTGTCCTACGCCAGCCTGGCGGTGGCGGCGGCCCGCCTGCCGCTGCCGGAGCAGCCGGCCCTGATGCCCAGGGAGCGCTGGAAATTCATCGGCCGCGACGTGGCCCGGCTGGACTTGCCGGCCAAGACCGACGGCAGCGCGGTCTACGGCGTCGACGTCCAGCTGCCGGGCCTGCTGAGCGCCAGCATCCGCCAGGCGCCGCGCTTCGGCGGCCGGCTGGCCTCGGTCGACCCGGCGCCGGCGCTGGCCGTGCGCGGCGTGCGCCAGGTGGTGGCCATGGCCGACGCGGTGGCGGTGGTGGCCGAGCACTACTGGGCCGCCAGCAAGGGCCTGGCGGCGCTGCGGCCGGTGTGGGACGACAGCCAGGCGACCAAGGCGTCCTCGGCCGACTACGCGGCGGCGCTGGCGGCGGCGGTACAGGCCGGCGGCGCCACCTTCGCGCGCAAGAGCCAGACGGCGGAACGGCTGGACGCCGAGTACGCGGCCGCGCTGGCCGGGGCGGTGCAACACGCCGAGGCCTTGTACACCGTGCCCTTCCTGCACCACGCCACGATGGAGCCGATGAACGGCACCGCCCACGTGGTCGACGGGCGCGCCGAACTGTGGTTGCCGACCCAGAGCCAGACCAGCACCCGCGCCCGCGTCGCCAAGGAACTGGGCTTGGCGGAGGAGCAGGTCACGCTGCACACCACGCTGGCCGGCGGCGGCTTCGGCCGCCGCATCGAGCACGACTTCGCCCTGCAGGCGGCGCGCATCGCCAAGGCGGTGGGCCGGCCGGTCAAACTGATCTGGAGCCGCGCCGAGGACATGGCGCACGGCTTCTACCGGCCGGCCGCCGCGATGCGCCTGAGGGCCGGCCTGGACGCCCAGGGCATGCCGCTGTGCCTGCGCTTCGACACCGCCGGCGAGTCGCTGTTCAAGTATTCTCTGGGCGGCACGCCCGCCACGGCGCCGGTCGACTCCTCCGCCGTGGGCGCCCTGGGCAAGCCCTGGTATCGGATGGCCGCCAGCCTGGTGGCGGTCAGCACCGTCGACATCGGCGTGCCGGTGGGCTATTGGCGCTCGGTGGCCGCCTCGCAGAACTGCTTCGCCTACGAGGGTTTCATCGACGAGCTGGCCGCGCGCGCCAGGCTCGACCCGCTGGCCTACCGCCGCCGCCTGCTGGCGGGCCAGCCGCGCCACCTGCGCGTGCTCGACGCCGTGGCCGCGCTGTCGGGCTGGGAGCGGCCGGCCGCCGCCGGCCGCTTCCGCGGGCTGGCGCTGGACCAGGCCAACGGCAGCATCGTCGCCCATGTGCTGGAGCTGGCGGTGGACCGGCAGTCGCGCGTCAAGCTGCACAAGGTCAGCACGGCGATCGATTGCGGCCTGGCGGTCAACCCGCGCAATATCCGCGCCCAGGTCGAGGGCGGCATCGCCTTCGCGCTGTCGGCCGCCTTCCACGGCGAGATCACGTTGGACGGCGGCGCCGTGCGGCAGTCCAACTTCCACGACTACCCGTTGATCGGCCTGGCCGACATGCCCCCGGTCGAGGTGGCGATACTGGAAAGCGGCGAGCAGGCCGGCGGTGTCGGCGAGGAGGCGGTGGGGCCGCTGGCGCCGGCGCTGGTGAACGCCCTGTTCGCCGCCACCGGCCGGCGCGTGCGCAGCCTGCCGCTGGCGCGGGAGGGCTACACGCTGCGGTAGAATGACGCGCATCCCCGCACGACAACCGGCGCCCCGGCGCGCAAACGCCGCTTCGACCCGGTCGTCGACCAGCGCACGCGCCCGCTGGTGCTGGGCAGCCTGCCGGGCACCTTAACTTACCGGCATTCGGGCCTGAGGGTGCCCTAGGCGGCGGCCACGGCGGCGATCTCGGCGCGCGCGGCTCCGTCGAGCGCCGCCAGGTCGATGCCCATGGCGCGCAGCGCGCGCGGCGCCACGCCCTGTTGCGCCGCGCCCACGGCGATGACGTGGGCGCCCAACAGCGGCTCGGCGGCGCTGGCCCTGGGCCAATCGGCCAGCTGGCGCATCAGGCTTTGCACCGAGGGCTTGCCCTGGTAGAGCCCCGGCTTGGGCGGCACGGCAGCGCCGGCCTGGCACAGCGCGTCCAACTGCGGCGAGGCCAGTCCGATGCCCCGCAGGGCGTCGCGATACTGCTGCGCGATGGCGTCGCGGAAGCGCTCCGGGTCGGCGCCGACGCGGGCGAAGGCCTGGCGCGCCGTGCCGTCGGGCAGCTCCAGCGCCGCCAGGATGAAGTGCTCCACGCCGGCCTCGCTCTGGCCGTCGGCGTTGGCGTGTCGTTCGGCACCCTGGCACAGGGTCTTGATGGTACGCATGTCACGGAAACGTTGTCTCAGTCGGCTCAGCATGGCAACTCCTAGTCGGCGCGGGGCGGTTTGGGGAGGATGGCGGCTAGGCGCTTGTGCGCCGCCTGCTTGGACACGTCCAGCACCTCGGCCACGTCGGCCCAGGACCAGCCCTGCGCGATGGCGCTGGCGACGGCGAGGCGTTCGAGCTTGTCGGCCGCCCGGCGCAAGGCCAGCACGGCGGCCAGCGCCTCGGCGGGGTCGTCGGGGGAGGGGAGGGAGTCGAGTTCAAACATGCGTCAATATTAGTTGACGCCACTCGCCGTGTCAACCTATGTTGACGGCGATGCCGGCCGGCCGCCGCGACAGCGGTGTCGTCGTGCGCCGGGTTGGCTGCCGCCGCGATGCGCCAGCGGGCCGGCCTGGACGCCCAGGGCATGCCGCCGTGCCTGCGCTTCGACACCGCCGGCGAGTCGCTGTTCAAGTAGTCTCTGGGCGGCACGCCCGCCACGGCGCCGGTCGACTCCTCCGGCGCGTGCGCCGCCTGCCGCTGGCGCGGGAGGGCTGCACGCTGCGGTAGAATGACGCGCATCCCCGCACAACAGCCGGCGCCCCGTCGCGCCCGACACCATGGCCACACCCACCGCAACCCCCGCCACCGCCACCGCCACCGCCACCGCCACCGCCACCGCCACGGCCGGGCCGGCGGCGCGCAAACGCTGTTTCGACCCGGTGCTCGACCAGCGCACGCGCCTGCTCGTCCTGGGCAGCCTGCCGGGCGACCAGTCGCTGCTGCGCAACGAGTACTACGGCAACCGGCAGAACCGTTTTTGGATGCTGATGTCCGAGGTGGTCGGCGAGGCCCTGGTGCCGCTCGACTACGCGGCGCGCCTGCAGGCGCTGCTCCGGCACGGCGTCGGCCTGTGGGATGTGGTGGCGGAGGCGTCGCGCCCCGGCAGTTTGGACAGCCGCATCCGCGACCGCGACGACAACGACCTGCCCGCCCTGCTGCTGCGCTTCCCGCGCATCGCGACCATCGCGTTCAACGGCGGCACCGCCAGCAGACTGGGCCTGAAGGTGTTGGGCGGGCGGGCCGCCGGCTATCGGATAGTCGAGCTGCCGTCCAGCAGTCCTGCCCACACCATCCCGTATGCCGAGAAGCTGGAACGCTGGGCCGCCTTGCGCCCGGCGCTCGCCGGCTAGTTCAGGCCGCGCCGCTCACGGCCCGACCGGCAGGAAGACCACGCTGCCGTCGTCGACCAGGGCGATCAGCACCATGCCGTCGCCGGAGACCACCATCTGGCGCGCCAGCAACTGCTTGCCCGGCGGCGCCAGGCGGAACTGCTTGAGCGCCGCGCCGTTGGCGTCGAATTGCCAGACGTCGCTGGGGCTGCCGTTGGCGGCGCCGCCGCAGTAGACGCGGCCGTCGCTGCCGACCTCGACGTTGTTGGGGCGGGCCTGCAGGGCGGGCAGGTAGTTGACGATGCTCAGGTCGGCCGTGTTGAGCGCCACGCACTGCGCCGGCGTGGTGCTGGCGGTGTACAGGCGGCTGCCGTCCGGGCTGGTGGCGAGGCTCCTGGCCGTTGCCGTTGCCGCTGCGCGGGCCGCCGTATTGCCGCGCGATCAGCAGGTTGTTGGGCGCGGCGGCCGAGTAGTCCAGGCTGTACGACAGCAGGGTGTTGGTGCTGGCGCCGCGGTCCTGCAGGTAGAGCCGCTTGCCGTCGGCCGAGGCGCTCAGTTCGCCCGCCGGCAGGGCGATGCCGTTCAGCCAGGCGTTCGAGGTCAGCACCGCCGCGCCGTCCTGCAGCAGCAGCGCCTCGATGCCGTTGGGGCGGATCGCCTGCAGGCGCGAGGCGCTGCTGAGCGGCGAGGCGACGGCGAAGCTGGCCGTCTTGGCCAGCGTCGCCAGGTTGTACTGCAGCACGCTGCGGTTGAGGATGTCGTAGACGAACAGGCTGGCGCCGCCGGCGTTGACGGCCATCTGCCCCAGCGCCGTCGAGGGCACGCTGATGCTGCCGCTCTTCAGACCGGTGTAGACGTTGTAGATGTCGATCGCCGAGCTGCCGTTGTGGGCGTACACCAGCGGCCGCACCGGGTCGGCCAGCAGGTCGCTGTAGAACTGGTTGACGGTGTGGCCCTGCTTGGCGGTGTTGCCGTTCCACAGCGCCACGGTGATGGTTTCCGGCGCGCCGACGGCGGCGTCGGCCGGCACGATCTTGACGCTGGCCAGGTTGATCGAGTTGGCCGCCAGGCCGGCCGGGTTGGCCGTCAGCACCAGGTTGTTGCCGCTGGCGACGGCGCTGAGCCAGCCCTGGTCGGACAGCGCGGTCCACCCCGCGTCCAGCGCGTAGTTGTCGGCGACGGTCAGGGTGCGGCTCAGGCGCGTCCAGTCCGGCGTGGCCGCCAGCGCCACGCCGATCTGCGACGGCAGCAGCTTGCGCTGGTCGCGCTTGACGCTCAGCGTCAGCGGGGCGAGCAGGAAGTCGCCGTTGACCCGCGCCCCCAGGTTCAGCGCCACGCTGCTGCTGCCCAGCGCCAGGCCGTTGCCGACGGCGCTGAAGGTGAGCGTGGTGGCGTCCTGGTTGACGCTGCCGGTGGCGACGTTGGCGCTGGCCCAGGCCGGCAGCGGCGACATGCTCCACGGGAAGGCGTTGGCGCCGGTGTTGAGGTTCATCGCCAGCGAGCGGGGGCTGAAGTCGCGGCCGTAGGGGCCGCCCAGTTCGATGCTGGCCACGTTCAGCTTGAGGGTCGGTTTGATCAGGTTCAGCTCGACCGGGACGCTGCGCGAGCTGCTCGCCGTCGACAGCGCCAGGCGGGCCGTGTACTTGCCGCTGGCCATGTTGTCGTTGCTGCTGACCGACAGCGTGGTCTGGCCCGGCGCCAGGCCGGCGCTCGGGCTGGCGCGCAGCCAGGCGGCATCGGTGGCGGCGCTCCAGCGCAGGTCGCTGCCGTCGATGCTGAACTTGATCGTTTTCGGGTTGATCGAGGTGCCGTTGATGGCGCTGAAGACGATCCCGTTGGCGTCGACGTGGAAGGCGCTCGGCAGCACCGTCAGCACGGCCGGCAGCAGCGCCTTCTGGCCGTCGCTGGCGGCCAGCGTCAGGGTGGCGGTGTGGCGGCCCTCGGCCAGGCCGCTCGGATCGAGCGTGACGGCCAGGTTGGCGCTGCCGCTGCCGCTGGCGGCGGCCGGCTTGAGCCAGGCGGCGTCGCTGCTGGCGCTCCAGCTGCGCCCCTCGGCCTTGATGGCGACGTCGATCGGCGCCGCCGCCAAACCGTCGAGCGCCAAGCTGGCGCTGAGCGCGACGGCGCTGGCGGCCGAGAACGGCGGCAGGTCGGGCGCCGCCACCTGGAAGTTGTACGGCAGTTGCATCGGCGAGCCGGGGTACTGGGCGGCGCAGGCGCTGTCGCGGCACAGCTTGACGGTGAAGTTGCCGCTGTGGCCGCCGACGCCCAGGGTGGGCGCGGTGTGCAGCACGGCCAGGTAGTCGGTGGACGAACGCTGTTGCAGCTGGGCGTCGGGCAGGATGGCGCCGCCGGTGTCGATGATGAAGGCGAACACCTTGCCGTCGAAGTCGGCCGGCCGGTTGACGCTGGCGGCGACGCTGACGGTGCTCGACACGCCGGCCGTCAGCGCGGCGCTGACGCTGGCCGGGCTGAAGCTCAACGCCGCGCCGGCCGCCGGGCCGGGCGGGGTCGGCGCGCCGCCGCCGCCGCCGCCGCAGGCGGATAGCAATGTGATCAATAGGAGGGCGGGCCATTGTTTCAACATTGCGAGTTCCTTATAGGGGGCGATGGTTCGGGGCTTGCAAAACACGTAACTAATTTCGCTATTGCAATATTATAGCAATAATACCCGCTCCGCCCGGCCGCGCCGCGTCCGCGCCGGCGGCCCGTCAAGGCCGCCCGCGCGGCCTGGCCTCGTAGGCCTTGATGCGGTCGAGCTTGGCGGTGTACAGGTCGTGGTCGCCGCGCGTCGTGCTGTTCTCCATGGCCAGCCGCATGTGGCGGTCGGCCTCGCCCAGCTGGCCCAGCTGGAAGCAGGCCAGCGCCATCCAGAAATGGAACTCGTGGTAGTCGGGCGAGCGCGCCAGCTCGCGGCCGAACAGTTCGCGCGCCCCGGCGTAGTCGCCCTGTTGCATGGCCAGTCGGCCCTGGTTGAAGAAGTGGAAGGGCGGATAGGTTCCAGCTGCGCCAGGCGGGCCTCCAGCGGCGCCGCCTCGGCGGCGCGGTCCAGCTGGCGCAGCGACTGCGCCAGGTTGGACAGGTAGACGGTGTTGTCGGGCGCCTGGCGGTGGGCGTGGCGCAGCGCCCGCTCGGCCTCGGCGTGGCGGCCGGCGTGCTGGTAGACCACGCCCAGCGTGTTGTAGGCGTTGAGGAAGGCCGGGTCCCGTGCCAGCGCCCGGCGGACCCACCAGTAGGCGTCGGCGCCGCGCCCGGCCGCCAGCGACTCGGCGGCGCGGTTGTTCATGAACATGGCGACGATGGTGCGCTCCTCGAGCTGCTGGGCCTGCTGGCGGGCGCCGTCGGCCGGCGGCATGAAGTCGATGGTGAAGTATTGCTGGTGGTCGTAGCCGATCTGGGTGTTGCCGCGCGGCTTGCCCAGCGTCAGGTTGACGTGGCCGCTGGCGATGTACAGCCGGCCGCTGCGGCTCCACGCCTCGTCCACCGGGATGCTCTGGTAGGTCACCGACAGGCCCATCTCGCGCGCCAGCGCGGCCGTCATGACCACCAGCGAGAGGCAGTTGCCGGCGCGCGCGGCGAAGGTCTGGGCGGCGTCGCGGGTCAGCGCCGAGTCGTACTCGAGCTTGAGCTTGTCCTTCTGGTAG
Organism: Rugamonas sp. DEMB1; assembly: GCF_029834475.1. Classification (GTDB taxonomy): domain Bacteria; phylum Pseudomonadota; class Gammaproteobacteria; order Burkholderiales; family Burkholderiaceae_D; genus Rugamonas; species Rugamonas rubra. Next base: position 449,046 of record NZ_CP122407.1, read on the forward strand.
AGGGCGTCGAACAGCGCCTGCTGCAGGCCCTTGCCGCGCCGCTGTTGCGCGATGTCGCGGGCGTAGCGCCGCATTTCCGGCGTCAGCGCGAAGATCTGCTCGGCGTCGATGGCCGGGTCGGCGCTGCCGAACAGGGCGTCGTGGAACAGCTCGCGCGGCGGCGCCGGCGGCGGCGCGCTGGCGCAGCCGGCCAGCAACATGGCGCACAACGTGGCGCCGAGCACTCCGGCACGAAGTTTCATGGCAAGCCTCCTTGCGGCGCCGGGGCGGACGCCGTTCCGCTGCGCCGGGCGGGGCCGGCGTCGAAACAGTATCCCCCGGTCGGCCCGGCGCTGTCAAACCGTGCTTGCGCGGCCGCCGGCGGGGGCGGCGGCGGTCGTCAGGACAGCGCGCGCAGCTCCTGCGGCCGGCCCTGGGCGTCGAAGCCGGGCGTCAGCGACAGCTGGGTGACGCCGATGCTGGCCAGGGCGTCGGCGGCGTCGTCGACGGCGCCCTCCAGGTCGGCGCCCAGCTCGAGCGGCAGCTCGCCGTCGGCCAGCGTGGCGCCGTCCGCGCCCAGCAGCAGCACGCGCAGGGCGAGGCGCTGGTCCGGCCCGGCCGGGCCGAGCACGGCGCGGCACTGCGCCGGCGCGGCGCCGGCCGCCTGCAGCGCCTGGTTGAGCGCGGCCAGCAGGCGCAGCGTGGCGTGCTCGGCCAGACCCTGCTCCTTGGCGCCGAAGAACAGGTCCTGGTAGAGGAAGTTGAAGTCGAGCGCCTGCTGCTGGCCCATGCAGCGCTGCAGCAGCGGCGCCGCCAGCGCGGTCCACTGCTGGTAGCGCCGGGCGCGGGCGGCGAAGTGGGCGTCGGCCGCGTCCTCGTCGGCCGGCACCTGGTAGAAGGGCTCGTCGGCCCGCTTCAGGGCGAAGCCGAGCAGGAAGCGCAGCTCGACGGCGCGGTCGGCCGGGCCGAAGGCGCTCGGGCTCCAGCCGCTCAGGCTGCGCTCGAGCGCCGGCGCCGGCAGCAGCTTCTTCTCGCTCATGGTGGCGGCCGCCTCGCGCACCATGGCGTTCAGCTCGCCGTAGGTGATACGGTCGAACTCCTCGGCGTCGTAGGCGTGGCGCATCAGCACCACCTTGGCCTTGGGCGCCTCCAGGCCGGCGCTGGTGAAGCTGGCCACCAGCGCCTCGAAGGCGTCGGCGTCCTGGAAGTCGCGCGCCATGTCGAGTCCGCCGTCGCTGTGCACGAACAGCGGGATGGCGAAGGCGTTGACCTCCAGCGTCGGCGCGCCGTCGCGGCGCAGCAGCACGGTGGCGGCGGCCTCCTCGATGGTCTCGCGCAGCAGCTGGTAGGCGCCGATGTCCTCGTCGCGGGCCAGCTCGACGGCGCCGTACAGGGCCTCGTCCTTGTGCTGGTTGACCAGCTTGCGCACCAGCTTGTGGAACTCCTGCTCCTGCTCGCGCAGCTGGGCGTCGAGCGCCTCGCCGTCCTCGCGTTCGGCCAGCTCCAGCGCCAGTTGGCACAGGGTGTGGGCGTGTTGTTCGTTCTTTTCCTCGGGCGAGTCGGCGCTCTTGCGCGGCGCCGGGCGTTTATTCTTTGGCATGCTTGCTTTCGGTGGGGCGGGGCGGGCGGCGCCGCCGCTCAGTGTTCGTTGTGGAAGGTCTCGTGCAGCTCGTCGAGCAGGCTCGTCGGTCTCGTCGGGCGACAGGGCCAGGTGGCGGCAGGCCAGCTCGCCGCCCTTGTCCCACTCCAGCGCCACGCTGTTGCTGTGGTAGCGCTGGATGCCCTTCTCGGCCAGCACCGACAGCGCCACCAGCGAGCGCACCGCGTCGTCGGTGGCCGGGTCGTCGAGCACGCGGTAGTCGTGGTGCAGCAGGATGGCCCAGGAGACGTCGGGCGACAGCCCCCAGTTGCGCGCCAGCAGGCAGCCGATGGCGGCGTGGTTGGTGTTGTGGCGCTCGTCCTCGACGCTGGTGAAGCAGCGCCGCGGATCGTTGCTGGCCGCCGCGAAGGTGTCGACATAGTCGGGGAAGCGGTTCATCAGCAGCGGCACGCCGATGTCGCAGAACAGGCCGAAGGTGTGGGCGATGTCGGGCGGGGCGATGCGCAGCTTGCGCGAGGTGAACACCAGGGCCTGGGCGCGGCGCGCCGAGACCTCCCAGAAATGGTTCAGCTGGGCCTCGTCGCCCTCGATCGCCTGGCGCGCCAGCAGGCCGGTGAGCAGGGCGGCGCACTGGTTGATGCCGAGGAAGTTGATGCCCTGTTCGACCGACTTGGCCTTGCGCGCGGCGCCGAAGAAGGGCGAGTTGGCCAGCTTGAGCAGGGCGCCGGACATGCCGACGTCGTTGCCGATGATGCGGGCGATCTGCCGCGGCGACGGGTCGGCCTGGGCCAGCTCGCGCTGCAGGTCGACCAGCAGGCTGGGCCGGGGAGGAATGCGGATCGAGCGCAGCAGGGCGTCTTCCACCGCATTTTCAACTGGCAAAGCTGGGGCTGCTACTGTCGTCATGGTGTCCGGGATGATCTCGATGGGCGGCCGCGCGCGGCGGCCCGGGCAAAACAGCACTATAACTTACCCGGCAGCCGAGTGCGCTGGATGTTGCGGGAGATTCTCGCCGTTGCGGCCGGCCGGCGCCGGCCGACTGGCGCGCGGACGCAACAAAAACGGCGCCGGCGGGGGCGCCGGCACCGTTCGGGGCGGGGGGGGGGCGGCGCGAACCGGCGGCGCGGACTCAGGGGCCGACGGGGGCGCCGAGCCCCGGCAGCCCCCGGGGGCTGCGCCCCCGCGACCCCAGCGCCGCCAGGGTCAGTGCCGACATTCGGACACGATCTCAACCATTGCTCAAGCCCCCGAGGCTCTTGAATGCTGAGTCTGTGTCCGAATGTCGGCACTGACCCTGCCTATGCGTATGCGCCCAGGCGCAGGCCTGGAGTCTGACCTTGGCTTGGCGCCCCGGCCGCGCCGGGGGCGCCGGGGGCGCCGCCGCCGGCCGGCTCAGGCCTGCTGGCGCCGGCCGGCCAGGCCCGGCCGCGGCGGCGGCGGCGCCCGCATCGGGCTGGCGCCGGCGCGCCGTTCGGCCGCCGCCTTGGCCTCCCTGGCCGCCTCGGCCCGGGCCCGGGCCTGGGCCGGCGCCGCCGGCCCCGCCGGCTCGAGCTGGAACACCGCCACCGCGCCGCTCAGCTGGGCCGACTGCTCCTGCAGGCTGCCGGCGGCGGCGGCGGCCTGCTCGACCAGCGCGGCGTTTTGCTGGGTGACGTCGTCGATGCGCGCCACCGCCGAGTTGACCGCCGCGATGCCCTCGGCCTGCTCGGCGCTGGCGGCGCTGATGCGGCCGATGATGTCGTTGACCTGCTGCACCGAGGCGACGATCTCGCCCATCCGCTCGCCGGCCTGGTGCACCGAGGCGCTGCCGCTGTCGATGGTGCTGACCGAGGCGGCGATCAGGCCCTTGATCTCCTTGGCGGCGGCGGCCGAGCGCTGCGCCAGGGTGCGCACCTCGGAGGCCACCACGGCGAAGCCGCGGCCCTGCTCGCCGGCGCGCGCCGCCTCGACGGCGGCGTTCAAGGCCAGGATGTTGGTCTGGAAGGAGATGCCGTCGATCACCCCGATGATCTCGACGATCTTGCGCGAGCTGGCGCGGATCGAGTCCATCGTCAGCACCGCCTGGTCGACCGCCTGGCCGCCGCGGCCGGCCAGCTCGGAGGCGCTGGCGGCCAGCTGGCAGGCCTGGCGGGCGTGGCCGGCGTTGTCGCGCACCGCCGCCGTCAGGTGGTCCATCGCGCTGGCGGTCTGCTGCAGCGAGCCGGCCTGCAGCTCGGTGCGGCTCGACAGGTCGAGGTTGCCGCTGGCGATCTCGTGGGCCGCCGTGTCGATCGACTGCACCGCCTGCTGCACGCTGCACAGGGTGGCGTTGAGCTTGCCGATCGCCAGGTCCAGGCTGCGCGAGGTGTCGGCGATCTCGTCGCGGCCGGCGGCGCGCCGGCCCGGCATCAGGCGGCCGTCGGCCAGGCTGAGCACGTTCTCGGCGATGGCGCGGATGTCGGCCAGCATGGCGCTGCGCACCCGCATGGTCAGCGCCATCGACAGCAGCACCGACAGCAGCACGGCGCCGGCCATGCTCAGGCCGAGGGCGTGGAACTCGGCCTTGGCCTCGGCGTGGGCGCGCTCGCTGAGCAGCTTCTCGAGCGCCGCCAGGCGCGCCAGCTCCTCGTTGAGGACGACGAACTGCTTCTCCGCCTTGGTCATCGAGTTGGTGGCGATCGACTGGTCCATCGCCGCCATCTCGATGGTGTCGAGCACCGCCTTGTGGTAGGCCGCCAGCGCGGCGACGGCGGTCTCGACGATCTTGCGCTCGGCCGGCTCGGCCACCTTGGCCAGGCCGGCCAGCTGGAGCTCGATGTCGGCGTGGCGCGCCTTGATCTGGCGCACCAGCGCGTCGACCCGGGGCTGGGCGAAGGCGCCGTTGACCCAGGCCAGCAGCTGGTAGATGTTGGCGTGGGCGTGCTTGGCCTCGCCGCCGACGTCGGCCGCCGTCTTCAGCCGCGCCGCGCGCACCTGCACCAGGTTCTCCAGCGAGGCGTTCTGCCGCACCATGCCGTAGTAGGCGCAGCCGGCGGTGAGCACCAGCAGCAGCAGCACCAGGCCGGGCGCCAGCAATAGTTTAGGGCCGATCCGTAATCGTTTGAGCATGGTCACTCCCGCCGGGACGTCGATGTTGCGATGGACGGGGACGGCGGCGCCGTCCCCCTTGCGGCTATTTCTTGTAGATGCCGGCCTCGAGCACGACGTCGCCGACCCGCAGGATGTAGGTGGTCTTCGGCTCGATCTTGCCGTTGGTCGGGTTCTTGTACATGTAGTCGACCCAGCCCTTGCCCTTGCGCTGGGCCAGCTCGATGATCTCGCGGCGGTAGCGCTTGCCGCTGGCGTCGGGCACGTCGGTCAGGTCATTGCCGATGATCGAGGGGTTGATCGGGTGGGCCAGCACGATGCCGCTGTGGATGTCGCGCATGTCGACATACAGCTCGCCCTGCAGGTAGTCGGGGTCCTTGGCGTTGATCTTCTTGATCATCTCGTCCTTGCCGTGCTCCTTGATGAAGGCGGCGCCGCGCTCGGCCATGGCGATGGCGTTCTTCTCGGTCGGCTCCATCACGGCCGCCGCCGGGCCCAGGGTCAGGCACAGCAGGGTGCCGGTCAACAAGCGTTTCATCTCGATTTCCTTTGGTGGGTTGGAGGATGGGCGCGGGAAAGTTGCTCATGCGCATGACGTACTCTACCCCGCCGGGCGAAGCGGGGATTGCGCTAGCGCAAGCGGGCGCCCGGCTGGCGCGCCGGCGTGGCGCGCCAGCCTCGGTTTGCACGGCGCACGTGTTCCGCTCCGCAACTTTTTCGCTGTCTGTTGATATGCGGCAATCCGTCGCGCCGCTCCGGTTCTAGCATGAAAGTCCCGCCGCTTTTACCCCGATTGGAGAACCGCGATGCATGCCGCCCCCGCCGCCGACAAATTCAAGCCCTATATCCGCCAGACCATCGCGCAGTCGCGCCAGTGGGACAGCATTCCGCCCGAGTTGCAGGAGGCGGTGCAGGTGGTCTCCCACGTGCTGCCGTTCCGCACCAACGCCTACGTGATGGACCAGCTGATCGACTGGGGGCGGGTGCCCGACGACCCGATCTTCCGCCTCACCTTCCCGCACCGCGACATGCTGCCGGCCCACGAGTACGCCCAGCTGCGCGAGCTGGTGCTGGGGCCGGGCCAGGGCGACCAGGCCCGCCTGCAGCAGCTGGTGCGGCAGATCCGCCTGCGCATGAACCCGCACCCGGCCGGCCAGATGACCCACAACGTGCCGCGCGTCAACGACGCGCCGCTGCGCGGCCTGCAGCACAAGTACAAGGAGACCGTGCTGTTCTTCCCCAGCGCCGGCCAGACCTGCCACGCCTACTGCACCTTCTGCTTCCGCTGGCCGCAGTTCGTCGGCATGGACGACATGAAGTTCGACGCCAAGGAGTCGCACGAGCTGGCCGCCTACCTGCGCGGCAAGCCCGACGTCACCGACGTGCTGATCACCGGCGGCGACCCCCTGATCATGAACACCCGCCAACTGGCCGCCTACATCGAGCCGCTGCTGGCGCCCGAGCTGGGCCACATCCAGAACATCCGCATCGGCACCAAGTCGGTGGCCTACTGGCCGCAGCGCTTCGTCAGCGACCGCGACGCCGACGACCTGCTGCGCCTGTTCGAGAAGGTCGTCGCGGCCGGCAAGAACATGGCCATCATGGGCCACTACAACCACGCCGTCGAGCTGCGCGGCGCGCTGGCCCAGCAGGCCGTCAAGCGCATCGTCGCCACCGGCGCCACGCTGCGCATGCAGCGCTTGATCCGCCACATCAACGAGGGCCCCGGCCAGCTGGGCCGAGCTGTGGCGCACCGGCGTGCGCCTCGGCGCCATCCCCTACTACATGTTCGTCGAGCGCGACACCGGCCCGCGCGAGTACTTCGGCCTGCCGCTGGCGCGCGCCCACGAGATCTTCCAGGCCGCCTACCAGATGGTGTCGGGCCTGGCGCGCACCGTGCGCGGCCCGTCGATGAGCGCCTTCCCCGGCAAGGTGGTGATCGACGGCATCGCCACGGTGGGCGGCGAGAAGGTCTTCGCCCTGCAGTTCCTGCAGGCCCGCAACGCCGACTGGGTGCGCAAGCCCTTCTACGCCAAGTTCGACCCGCTGGCCACCTGGATGGACGAGCTGCGCCCGGCCTTCGGCAAGGACAAGTTCTTCTTCGAGAGCGAGGCCGGCTGGCACGACGAGCTGGCCGGCCAGGCGCCGCCGCGCAAGGTGATCCCGCTGACCCCGGCGCTGCAGGCGCACGGCGAGGCGGCCGCCGGCGCCGGCCCCGGCCCCGGCCACAGCAACGCGGCCTAGCCATGGACGCCCCCGCGCGCGCGCCCCGGCCGATGTCGGGGGCGGCCCTGTTCGGCCTGCTGTTCCTGCCCTACGCCCTGGGCCACTTCCTGTCCTGCATGATGCGCACCGTCAACGCCATCCTGGTGCCCCAGCTGACGGCCGAGCTGGCGCTGACGCCGGCCCAGCTGGGCCTGCTCAGCAGCGTCTTCTACTTCGCCTTCGCGCTGGCCCAGCTGCCGGTCGGCGTCGCCCTCGACCGCTGGGGGCCGCGCCGGGTGCAGCCGCCGATGCTGCTGCTGGCGGCGCTCGGCGCGCTGGCCTTCGCCCACGGCGGCGGCTACGCCGAGCTGCTGTGCGCGCGCGCGCTGATCGGCCTGGGCCTGGGCGGCTGCTTCATGTCCGCCGTCAAGGCCATCTCGACCTGGGTCGCGCCGGCCCGCCTGCCCACCGTGCACGGCTGCCTGATCGCCGTCGGCGGCCTGGGCGCCGCCGCCGCCACCGTGCCGGTGCGCCTGGCGCTGCGCCACACCGACTGGCACGGCCTGTTCGTCGTGCTGGCCGGCGCCGCCGCCGCGCTGGCGCTGCTGATCCATGTCGCCACGCCGGCCGCGCCGGCGCCGCCGCCGCGGCGCCGCGCGCCCGGCCTGCGCGGCCTGGGCCAGGTCTACCGCCACCCGGCCTTCCGCGACACCGCCGCCCTGATGCTGGTGCCGCACATGGTGTTCTTCGGCGTCCAGGGCCTGTGGATCGGCCGCTGGCTGAGCGAGGCGGCGCGCTGCAGCGAGGCCGAGACCGCCCAGCTGCTGTACTACGGCATGGCCGCCATCGTCGTCGGCGCCGTGCTGGTCGGCCTGCTCACCGAGTGGGCCGGGCGGCGCGGCGTGGCCCCGCTCGACGTCGCCGCCGCCGGCGTCGCCCTGTTCCTGCTGGTGCAACTGGGGCTGGCCTGCAACTACGCGCCGCTGCAGCGCCCGCTGGCCGTGCTGTTCACCCTGGTCGGCACCGTCACCGGCATCGAATACACCATCATCGCCCAGCGCATGCCGGCCGGCCTGACCGGCCGCGCCGCCACCTGCCTGAACCTGCTGATCTTCCTCGGCGCCTTCGCCGTCCAGGCCGGCTTCGGCCTGGTGCTGGACTGGTGGCCGGCCGGCGCCGGCCAGGGCCATCCGGCCGCCGCCTACCAGCTCGCCTTCGGCCTGCTGCTGGCGCTGCAACTGCCCGGCCTGCTGCGCTTCCTGGCGCTGCGCCGTGGCGGGGCCGCCGCTTCCGGTAGAATGGCTTGTCGGCCGCCGCGCGCCGCCCTCTGAGCCCGCCGCCGCCGGCGCGGCGGGGCGGGCGCCGGCGGCCCCGCCCCCCCCTTCGACCAGCCGCCATGACCGACCCGCTCTCCGCCTTCTCCGCCTTCACCGCCCTGCCGCCCGACTGGCGGGCCTGGGTGCGCGACAACCTGGCGCGCGCCTGCCTGCCGGCCGACATGGTCGACAGCATGGTGCGCTCCGGCCAGTACAGCGCCGAGGCGGCGCGCGCCGCCATCGCCCAGGCGCCCGGCTGCCCGGCCGGCGCCTTCGCCGCCGCGCCGGCGCAGCCCTACATCGACACCGGCGCCGCCGCCCCGGACGGCCCGGGCGGGCGCGCCGTCGAGTTGTTGTTCGCCCTGCGCGACCCCGCCGTGGTGTTGCTCGGCGGCGTGCTCGACGACGCCGAGTGCGCCGCCCTGCGGCAGCACTGCGACGGCCGCTACAGCCGCTCCACCGTCACCGCCGAGGACGACGGCGCCAGCGCCGTGCACCAGGGCCGCACCAGCGACATGGCCTTCATCGCGCGCGGCGACTGCGCCGTGGCCGACCGCGTCGAACGCCGCCTGGCCGCGCTGGCGCACTGGCCGCTCGAGCGCGGCGAACCGTTCCAGCTGCAGCGCTACGGCATCGGCAACGAGTACCGCGCCCACTTCGACTGGCTCAACCCGGACGCCGCCGGCCACCGCGCCCACCTGGCGCGCGGCGGCCAGCGCCTGGCCACCTTCATCCTCTACCTGAGCGAGGTCGAGCAGGGCGGCGCCACCGTCTTCCCCAAGCTGGGCCTGGAGGTCTTCCCGCGCAAGGGCAGCGCGCTGTTCTTCCTCAACACCGACGCCGCCGGCCGGCCCGACCCGCGCACCCTGCACGCCGGCGCGCCGGTGCTGGCCGGCTGCAAGGTGATCGCCAACAAGTGGCTGCGCGCCGGCGACTACTAGCGGCCGGCCCGCCGCCGGCGGGGCCATCGGTTAGAATGGCGCACCCCCCGCAATCGTCACCAAGGATACGTATGAGACTCGTTCGCTATGGCCGTCCCGGCAAAGAAAAACCAGGCCTGATCGATGATGAAGGCAAGCTGCGCGACCTGTCCGGCGTGCTCGCCGACATCGACGCCGCCACGCTGTCCGACAAGGCGCTGCGCAAGCTGGCCAAGGTCGCCACCGCCAGCCTGCCGCTGGTGCGCGGCACGCCGCGCTTCGGCGTGCCGGTGGCCGGCATCGGCAAGTTCATCGGCATCGGCCTGAACTACGCCGACCACGCCGCCGAGGCCGGCCTCGAGGCGCCCAAGGAGCCGATCGTGTTCATGAAGGCGATCAGCTGCCTGAACGGCCCGGACGACGCCATCGTGCTGCCCAAGGGCTCGAAGAAGACCGACTGGGAGGTCGAACTGGGCGTGGTGATCGGCACCCGCGCGCAGTACGTCAGCGAGGCGGACGCGCTGAATTATGTCGCCGGCTACTGCGTCGTCAACGACCTGTCCGAGCGCTCCTTCCAGCTCGAGCGCGGCCCGCAGTGGGACAAGGGCAAGGGTTGCGACACCTTCGGCCCGGTCGGCCCCTGGCTGGTCACCCGCGACGAGGTGCTCGACGTGCAGCGCCTCGACCTGTACCTGGAAGTGAACGGCAAGCGCATGCAGACCGGCAGCACCGAGACCATGATCTTCACGGTGGCGCAGATCGTCAGCTACCTGTCGCAGTTCATGACGCTGGAGCCGGGCGACGTCATCGCCACCGGCACGCCGCCCGGCGTGGGCGCCGGCCGCAAGCCGCAGCGCTTCCTGAAGAAGGGCGACACCCTGCGCGCCGGCATCGCCGGCCTGGGCGAGCAGCAGCAGGACGTGCTGGCCTGGCAGGCCAAGTAAGGCAGCGCCGGCCGCCGGCCGGCTAGCCAGCATTAACTAGCAGCAACGGCAACGGACCCGCGCGGGTCCGTTTTTTCTACCCCGCAGCCCGATACGCCACGGGGTCTGACCCCGCAAGGGGTCAGACCCCTTCGCCCCCGGGTTAAGGCCGGCGCCCCGGCGGTCCACGGGGACACCGTTGGCCGGCCGCGCCGCCTCAGCCCAGCTCGGCCAGCGCCGCGTCCAGCGCCTCGCCCAGCCGGCCGACGATCTCGCCCAGCTCGGCCTGGCTGACGATGAACGGCGGCGCCAGCAGGATGTGGTCGCCGCGCTCGCCGTCGACCGTGCCGCCCATCGGGTAGACCATCAGGCCGCGCGCCATGGCCTGCCGCTTGATGCGCGCGTGCAGTTGCAGCGCCGGCGCGAACGGCGCCTTGCCGGCGCGCTCGCGCACCAGCTCCAGTCCCAGCAGCAGCCCACGGCCGCGGATGTCGCCGACGTGGGGGTGCGCGCCGAAGGCCTCGTCCAGCAGCGCGCGCAGCTGCGCGCCGCGGCGCGCCGCCTGCGCCACCAGGCCGTCGCGCCGCAGCACCCGCTGCACCGCCAGCGCCGCCGCCGCCGCCACCGGGTGGCTGCCGTAGGTGTGGCCGTGCTGGAAGGCGCCGCTGCCCTCGCGCAGGGCGGCCACCAGCGGCGCGCGCGCCAGCAGCGCGCCGATCGGCTGGTAGCCGGCGCCCAGCCCCTTGCCCAGCGCCACCAGGTCGGCCACCACGCCGTCCTGCTCGAGCGCGTGCAGGGTGCCGGTGCGGCCCATGCCGCACATCACCTCGTCGGCGATGAACAGGATGTCGTGCTTGTCGCACAGCGCCCGCACGCCCTTGAAGTAGCCGGCCGTCGGCGGGATCGCGCCGCCGGTGGCGCCGACCACCGGCTCGGCGCAAAAGCCGATCACCCGGCGCGGCCCGGCGGCGATGATGCAGGCCTCCAGCTCGGCCAGCAGGCCGGCCGTGTAGTCGGCCTCGCTCTGGCCGGGCGCCTGTTCGCGCCAGGCGTAGCAGGGCGCCACCCGCGCCACGTCGATCAGCAGCGGGGCGAAGTGGCGCCGGCGCTGCGGGTTGCCGCCCAGCGCCAGGGCGCCCAGCGTGTTGCCGTGGTAGCTCTGCCGCCGCGCGATGAAGATGCCGCGCTGCGCCTCGCCGCGCTCGACATAGTACTGGCGCGCCAGCTTGAGCGCCGCCTCGATCGCCTCCGAGCCGCCGGAGGTCAGGTAGACGTGGTCGAGGTCGCCCGGCGCCTCGGCCGCCAGCAGCGCCGCCAGCTGCTCGGCCGCCTCGGTGGTGAAAAAGCCGCTGTGGGCGTAGGCGGCGCGCTCGATCTGCGCGTGCATCGCCGCCAGCACGTCGGGATGGCCGTGGCCCAGCGAGGAGACGGCGGCGCCGCCGCTGGCGTCGAGGTAGCGGCGGCCCTGGCTGTCGTCGATGTAGACGCCGCTGGCGCCGACGGCGAGCGGCGGCCGCTGGCCAAGATGGCGGTGGATCAGATGGCTCATGGTGTCCTTGCGGAAAAAAAGTGACGGGGTGTCCGCAAACGATAAGCGCGGCGCGCTTGTGCTCTGTTGATTTTTCCCCGACTATGGGCAAATAGTTTCCCCACCAAAAGGATGTCCATGATGCAGGATAGACTAGGCCCGATTCCCTTCGCCCAGATGAGCGCGCTGCAACAACTGGCCGCCCAGGCCGTCATCGACGGGCCGCGCGGCGCCCTCTACGGCCCCTTCGTGCCGCTGATCCGCAGCCCCGAGCTGATGGAGAGCGCGCAGAAGATGGGCGCCTATTTGCGCTACCGCAGCGCCATCGGCCTGCGCCTGAGCGAGCTGGCCATCCTGGTCACGGCGCGGCAATGGAGCCAGCAGGTCGAGTGGGCCATCCACGCCCCCATCGCCGCCGAGCAGGGCATCGCCGCCGACGTCATCGACGCCATCGCCGCGCGCCGCCGGCCCGCCATCATGGGCGCCGACGAGGCGCTGGTGCACGACTTCTGCGTCGAGCTGCACGAGCACAAACGGGTCGGCGACGCCACCTACGCGGCGGCGCTGGAGCGCTTCGGCGAGCACGGCGTGATGGACTTGATCGGCATCAACGGCTACTACACCCTGCTGGCGATGGTGATGAACGTCGCCCAGACGGCGGTGCCGGCCTCGCCCGCCGCGCCGCTGCCGGAGTAGGGCGCCACGGCGCCAGATGCAAAAATCCCCGGACCGGCCGGGGATTTTTCGAGCTCGATGCCGGCCTTGGCCGGCGCGGTTCCGCCTACAGCAACACGCGCTTGAGCCAGGCGCCGATGTGCGCCACTTCCTCCTGGCACACCGAGTGCTGCATCGGATATTCGTGCCATTCGACCTGGTAGCCGAGTTGCTTGAGCAGGTCGCGCGACTGCTCTGCGCGTTCCACCGGGATCACCGGGTCCATGCGGCCGTGCACCATGAAGATCGGCGTGGCAAGGCTGGCCGCCGTGTGCTCCTTGATGGCCAAATCGGCGATCGGCACGTAGCCGGACAGGCACATCATGCCGGCCAGCTTTTCCGTTTGGCGCAGGCCGGTCTGCAAGGTCATCGCGCAGCCCTGCGAGAAGCCGGCCAGGATGATGCGGTCGAGCGGAATGCCGCGCGCCACTTCGCGCGCGATCAGCGCCTCGACCTTGGCCTGCGAGGCGCGCAGGCCGGCCTCGTCCTCGTGCCGACCCAGGTCGTTGGCGACGATGTCGTACCACGAGCGCATCACGTAGCCGCCGTTGATGGTGACCGGCATGGTGTCGGCGTTGGGGAAGACGAAGCGGATGGCCGGCAGGCCGCGCAGGTCCAGCTCGCGCACCATCGGCACGAAGTCGTTGGCGTCGGCGCCCAGGCCGTGCATCCAGATGATGGCGGCGGCCGGATTCGGCGCCGATTCGATGTCGATGGTTTCCAGCAAAGTGCTCATCAATGTCCTAGTGTGTCAGGCGGCGGGCGGACGCAGCGCCGACTTGGGCCGGAACGTCTTGCTCACCGCTGGGTTGGTTTCCATGTAGGGGCCGCCGATCAGGTCGACGCAATACGGCACGGCGGCGAAAATACCGCCCACGACCAGCTTGCCGTCGGCGTCGCGCAGCTCCTCGAGGGTTTCCTTGATGGCCTTCGGCTGGCCGGGCAGGTTCATGATCAGCGCGGCATGCTCGGCCGTCTCGCGGATCACCGCCAGCTGGCGCGACAGGATCGCCGTCGGCACGAAGTGCAGGCTGATTTGTCGCATCTGCTCGCCGAAGCCGGGCATTTCCTTGGTGCCGACGGCCAGGGTGGCCTCCGGCGTGACGTCGCGCCGCGCCGGCCCGGTGCCGCCGGTGGTCAACACCAGGTGGCAGCGCGCCGTGTCGACCAGCTCGACCAGCGTCGCCTCGATCTGCGCGCGCTCGTCGGGGATCAGCCGCGTCTCGACGCGGAACGGGGTGGTCAGCGCGGCCGCCAGCCAGTCCTGCAGGGCCGGGATGCCCTGGTCCTGGTAGACGCCGCCGCTGGCGCGGTCGGACACCGACACCAGGCCGATCACCAGTTCCGCCTCGCCGGCGCCGTTGCCGGCGCCGTGACTCGGGCCGCTACCCGGGCCGTTGCTCGGGCTGTTACTCGTCATCTTCTTCGTCGTCCAGCTCGGCGGCGGCGTCGGCCGCCTTCGCCTTGGTCTTCTTCGCCTCGATCTGCTTGAGGATCTGGAAGATTTCGCGGTAGGCCTTCGGCGGCTTGCTCTCGGCCTGCTCTTTGCGGGCGTTGCGGATCAGCGTGCGCAGGTGTTGCGCGTCCAGCTCCGGGTTTTCCGCCAGCAAGGTTGTCAGCACCTTGTCGTCGGTCAGCAGCTTCTCGCGGCGGCGCTCCAGCGCGTGCATGGCGTTGGTGTCGGCCTTGGACAAACCCTTCCAGCTGTCGATCGCCTGTTGGATCGCCGCCACTTCGGCCTCGTCCAGGGTGCGCATCTTCTTGCCGACGTATTGCAGCTGGCGGCGGCGGCCTTCGTGGTTGGTGATCAGCTGGCACTCGAGGATGGCGTCGCGCACGTCCTCCGGCATCGGCACCCGCTTGACGCGGTCGCGCGGCTCGGCGATCAGCGCCGCGCCCAGTTCCTGCAGGGCGTTGACCTGGCGCTTCATTTCGGATTTTGACGGGCGTTCGTATTCCTGCTCGAACTCGGATGATTGGAAGCCGCAAGCGCCCCGGTTTGGATTTGGCATATTATTAACTCCAGGTTTAGCGCGAGGCCGCCCCTGTAAACTGTAAACGACTGCTATGATACCTGTTTTAGCGGCCATCCGAAGAAAACAGCCCATGAACGACTCCGTATTTACCCACAGCCAGGACCAATTGAAACAACTCGCCCGCGACGTCATGACGTTCGCCCGGGAGAAGGGCGGCACCGATTGCGCCGTCGAAATCAGCGAGGGGAGCGGGCTGTCGGTGTCTGTGCGCAAGAGCAAGATCGAGACCATCGAGCAGAACAAGGACAAGGGCATGGGCGTGACGGTCTTCATCGGCCAGAAGCGCGGCAACGCCAGCACCTCCGACTTCTCGCCGGCGGCGCTGCGCGCCACCGTCGAGGCGGCCTACAACATCGCCTGCTTCACCGCCGACGACGACTGCGCCGGCCTGGCCGACGCCGACATGCTGGAAATGGCGCCGCGGGACCTCGAACTGTTCTACCCCTGGACCATCTCCACCGAGGAGGCGGTCGCCCTGGCCCAGCGCGCCGAGGCGGCCGCCTTCGCCGTCGACCCGCGCATCACCAACAGCGAGGGCGCCGGCGTCCACGTCCAGCAGTCGCACTTCGTCGCCGCCAACTCGCGCGGCTTCATCGGCGGCTACCCGTATTCGCGCCACACGCTGTCGGTCGCGCCGATCGCCGGCAAGGGCGCCAAGATGCAGCGCGACGACTGGTACACCTCGGTGCGCGACCCGGCCAAGATGAGCTCGGCCGAAGCCGTCGGCCGCTACGCCGCCGAGCGCGCCCTGTCGCGCCTGAACGCGCGCAAGCTCGACACCCGCACCTGCCCGGTGCTGTTCGAGGCGCCGTTGGCGGCCGGCCTGCTGGGCGCCTTCGTCCAAGCCACCTCGGGCGGCGCGCTGTACCGCAAGTCCAGTTTCCTGCTCGACTCGCTCGGCACCGCCGTGTTCCCCTCGCACATCCAGGTCAAGGAAGACCCGCACGTGGTCGGCGCGGTCGGCTCGGCGCCGTTCGACGAGGAGGGCGTGCGCACCGTCAAGCGCGACGTGGTCAAGGACGGCGTGGTGCAGGGCTATTTCCTGTCGACCTATTCGGCGCGCAAGCTGGGCATGCAAACCACCGGCAACGCCGGCGGCTCGCACAACCTGTCGCTCACCTCCAGCCTGACCGAGCCGTCGGACGACTTCGTCGCCATGCTCAAGAAGATGGGCACCGGCCTGCTGGTCACCGAGCTGATGGGCCAGGGCACCAACTACGTCACCGGCGACTACTCGCGCGGCGCCTCCGGCTTCTGGGTCGAGAACGGCATCATCCAATACCCGGTCGAGGAGATCACCATCGCCGGCAACATGAAGGACATGCTGGCGCAGATCGTCGCCGTCGGCGCCGACGTGCTGGTGCGCGGCACCAAGCAGACCGGCTCGATCCTGCTCGAAAACATGGTGGTGGCCGGCGGCTAAGCGCGCCGACTGTTGTTTGACCACGCCCGATGGCCGCCCTGCGCGGCCATTGTCGTTTGCGCCGCCATATTTTCGTTGCGCGCTTCGGGGACTGCTCATACACTGTGGCCAGCATGTAGCAATGCTGTAACGTTTTCGTAACGTCAAAAAACACTAGGAGACTTTAGGTATGGAACGTCGTTCCTTTCTGAAAAAAGCAGCAGTCGGCGCCGGCGCCGGCGCCATCGCAGCACCCGCCCTGGCGGCCGACGCATTGCCGACCATTAATTGGCGGCTGGCCTCGAGCTTCCCCAAGTCGCTCGACACCATCTTCGGCGCCGCCGACACCTTCACCAAGCGCGTCGCCGCGCTGACCGGCGGCAAGTTCAACATCCGCTCCTTCGCCGCCGGCGAGATCGTGCCGGGCCTGCAGGTGATGGACGCGGTCCAGGCCGGCACCGTCGAGATGGGCCACAGCGCCTCGTACTACTACTTCGGCAAGGACGCCACCTTCGCCTTCGACTGCGCCGTGCCCTTCGGCCTGACCTCGCGCCAGCACACCGCCTGGTACGACCAGGGCGGCGGACGCGAGCTGACGCGCGAGTTCTTCAAGGGCTACGGCATCATCAACTTCCTCGGCGGCAACTCGGGCACCCAGATGGGCGGCTGGTTCCGCAAGGAGATCAAGTCGGTGGCCGACCTGAAGGGCACCAAGATGCGCGTCGGCGGCTTCGCCGGCCGCGTGCTCGAGCGCCTCGGCCTGGTGCCGCAACAGCTGGCCGGCGGCGACATCTACCCGGCGCTGGAGAAGGGCACCATCGACGCCGCCGAATGGGTCGGCCCCTACGACGACGAGAAGCTGGGCTTCTTCAAGGTCGCGCCCTACTACTACGCGCCGGGCTGGTGGGAGGCGGGCGCCTCGTTCTCCTTCTACGTCGGCATCAAGGAGTGGGAAAAGCTGCCCAAGGAATACCAGGCGGCGCTGGAGGTGGCCACCTACGAGGCCCACGTGGTGATGCAGGCCGAGTACGACGCCCGCAACCCGGCCGCGCTGGCCCGTCTGCTGAAGAACGGCGTCAAGCTGCGCAACTTCCCCAAGGACACGATGGACGCCTGCTACAAGGCCGCCAACGACGTCATGAACGAGGAAGCGGCGAAGAACGCCAAGTTCAAGAAGATCTACGAGCCGTGGAAGCGTTTCCGCCAGGACCAGAACCAGTGGGCCTCGGTGGCCGAGGCGACCATGCAGAACTACCTGATCAGCGCCGGACGCGGCGGCAAGTAAGCCGCCCCGCCGCCAGCGAACCCGCCTCCCGGCGGGTTTTTTTTAACCGAACAGATTGTGGCGGCGCCATGCCCATTGGATTGCCTATAATTGACGCAGCGATGCTGTCGTTCGCCCGGCACCGCTCGAAGCGTCATCGACACTCTTCTGAGCGACCTTGACGATTGGGAAATTTTTTTGATCGGAAAAGATAGTGATGAACGCATCGATGAAGAATAAGTCGACGGTGGCAGAGATTCTTGGCAAACCCTACACTAGACGATTGACGCCAGAAGCTGGTGGCGGCTTCTCCGCGACAATTCAGGAATTTCCAGGATGCGTTGCGGAAGGGGACACTGCGGCGGAAGCTATCGCCAATTTGGACAAGGCGGCCGAGTCATGGCTATTGGTTTCGATGGCGCATGGACGTGAGATTCGCGAGCCCATCTCATTTGACGGGAATAGTGGCAAGATCGCCCTCAGAATACCGCGAAGCTTGCACCAACAAGTGGCTGAGCTTGCCGAGTTGGAGGATTGCGGCATAAACCAGCTGTTGACGGCGGCCATTTCCGAATATGTGGGGCGAACAAATGCAATACGCGCCGCTCAGGTCGAGACGCCAATACCAACCGGCTTGGTGAGCGTGAAGGGTGTTGGGATACCGCCGTGTTCGCCAGAAAATCCAGTGGCAGTCGACGCAAGTAAACTCTATCCTCCAGTCCACAATAAGACTGCGGCCGGCAAGGCTAAAAAAACCCCATCGAAATCACCGAGTTAAGCCCGAGTTAAGCCCGAGTTAAGCCCTTATCTCGCTGCTACAGCCCGCCGCTTGGAGCTTGTTACAGCGAGGACGCGTACTCAGGGCAGCTCGCCCTCCCACTTGGCGCGCAGGCGCTCGAGCGCGCCGTCGGCGCGCAGCTGGACGATGGCCGCGCGCAGGCGCTCGGCCAGCTCGGGCGCCAGCTGGCGCGAGGCCATCATGTGCAGGCTTCGCTGAGGATGGGCGGCGACAGCAGCTTGATCCGGTTGTCCATGCCGGCCCGGCTGATCTCCCACTGGATGCCGGGCGCGCGGTGCAGGTAGAAGCGGCCGCGCCCGGCCAGCAGCTTGTTGAAGTTGGTGGCCGAGTCGTTGCCGCCGTCGTCGACGCGCAGGCCGCCGATGCGCTTGAGGCGCTGGGCGATGCCGAAGCCGTGCATGACCAGCACGGTGCCCCGCTCGCCGAGCCGGCGCACGTCGTCCCAATCCTTGACGCGCACCTGGTCGTCGGCGCGCACGGCCAGGTAGAAGTTGGCCGGGAACAGCGCCGGCTCGATGAAGTGGAAGCGCGCCTCGCGCTCGGGCGTGCGCAGCAGCGCGCAGGCGACGTCCAGCGTGCCCGCCGCCAGCCCGGCCTCGACCCGGGGCACCGGCAACCAGTGCTGCGTGCCGACGAAGCGCAGCTCCGGGTCGACCCGCTCGATGGCCTGCAGGATGTCGATGCACAGGCCGACCACCTGGGCGCCGGCGGCGCCGTGCCGGGCGACGAATTTCGGCGCCGTGGCGTCCTGCGCGGCGGTGCGCAGCTCCACCGCGCCGGCGCCGCCGGCCCACAGCAGCAGGGCCAGCGCGGCGGCGGCGCGCCGGCCGGTGCTGCGGCGGCGCGAGGGGGCGGATGACACGTGCATGGGCGGATCTTTCCGGGGAAGGTGGCCGTGGGTGGCCAGCGTGCCGGAGCATTGTACTGCGGAACACTACGTAGTTGCCGTAAATGCCACGAGATTGCGTTGAGGAATTGCCACACCGGCCCGGCGCCGCCGCGCCGGCTTGGCACGCAGCAGTGCGGCGAAGGCGCGCGCCGCCGAGCCGCTAGTGGCTGCGGTGCCGGCTGCCGCGCCGTCCCAGCGCCACGTGCAGCACGATCAGCAGGCCCATCGCCAAGCCGACGATCCAGTGCGTCGCCGACCAGAGCGGCCGGTCGGCCTCGCCGGCCAGGTAGTACAGGCCGTAGCCGCTGGCGGTGAGCAGCGACAGCGTGAGCAGCATGCCCCAGCCGGTGGCCAGGTTGCGGCCGGCCTTCAGGGCGCGGCGGATGTGCGCGTTCATCAGGCTGCCGACGAAGAACAGCATCACCATCGCGGCGCCGCCGTGCAGCTTCATCGCCCACGGTTCGAGCGGGTGGATGGTCTCGCCGAACTGGCCGACCGGGCGCATGAAGTAGCGCGCCAGCAGCCAGCCGGCGCCGCTGGCCAGCAGCGCGAAACAGCCGAGATAGATGCAGCGCCGGTGCCAGCGTTCCAGGCGCAGATTGATGTGGTGGCGGGAGTGGTGGGAAGGATGCATCGCTCAGATTATAAGCGCTGTGGCCTGGAAGGCCCGCAGCGCCGGGTGCGCCACGTCGCCGCTGGCCAGCACCACCTTGGTCAGCGCGTCGGCCACGGCGCAGCTGGCGGCGCGCACCGAAACGCTGGGGCCGTGGCCGCGACCGGCCTTGTCGCCGGCGCGGCGACCGGCGGCCGCGCCGCCGTCAAGGTCGTCGCCGCCGACGGCGCCAGTGCCCGCCATGCCGGCCGGGCTGCCGTCGCGCCCGTCGACTAGCGCGCAGACCCGTTGGCCGTTGTGCTCGCGCGCCGAGAAGTAGCCGGCCGAGGTGGCCAGCGCCTCGCCGCGCAGCGCCAGCGTGGCGCCGACCCGGCCCGGGTCGCGCGGCGAGCGCAGCCGCACCGGCCAGGCGTCCGGCCCGATGGCGCGCAGGTCGCCGCCGGCGTTGACGCAGGCGCTGGCCACGCCGGCGCGTTGCAGGGCCGCCAGCGCCAAATCGACCGCGTAGCCCTTGGCGATGCCGCCCAGGTCGACCCAGCCCGGCGCCGCCTTGCGCACCGTGCCGCCGGCCTGGCAGCGCAGCACCGTCAGGCCGGGCCGGTAGCTCGGCGCCTCGTCCTGCGGCGCCGGCAGGCAGCCCCAGGCCACCAGGCGCGGCGCGCAGGCGATGTTGAAGATGTGGTCCGATTGCTCGGCGACGCGCTGCGCCAATCGCAGCACCTGCCAGGTGTGGGGGTGGACGGCCAGCACCTCGCTGGCCCAGGCGCGGTTGAGCCGCGCCACGTCGCTGTCGGCGGCGTGGAAGCTCATCAGCCGGTGCACCAGCGCCACCTCGGCGAAGGCCTGCGAGATGGCCTGCTGCACCGCCTCGTCCGGCAGCGCGTCGGCCACCGAGATCTCGACCAGGGTGCCCAGCCAGGGCTGGGCGCGGCGCATCATTTTTTCAGCACCGCCTGGGCGATGGCGGCGATGCGCCGCACGCCGTCGGTCAGGTGGCTGCAGGACAGGGTGGCGCCGCTGATGTTGGCGATGCCCTCGCCGATGGCGATGCCGCCCTGCGCCGTCTTGCCGACGAACTGGCGGCGCCAGGCCGGCGTGCGGATCTCGCCGCCGTGGCTCTCGCGGTAGCTCAACACCTCGACCTGGCGCACGCTGGCGTCCGGGTTGACGCCGACGGCGTAGGAGATCAGCTCGAACTTGCCGACCACGTCGTCGAGCACCATCCAGCCGAGCAGGGCGTCGCCCTTGTAGGCGCCGAACACGCGCCAGTTGACCGAACGCGCCGCCAGCCCGGCCAGCTTTTCCACCTGCTGCATCTGCGCCGCGTTGAGCGCCACGTTCTGCTCGCGGAAGGCGCCGGCCTCGGGGAACATCAGCTTTTGCGCCTGCTCGGCGCTCAGGTATTGGGTGGCGAACACCGGCGCGCAGGCGGCGCCGGCGGCCAGCGGAATCCATTGCAGATAGCGCATGGCGGCCCCCGCCTAGTAGGAGAAGCCGACGCCCAGGTTCAGGCGGTCGCGCGTCTTGTCCTCGCGGAATTTCTGGTAGTCCGCCTTCAGCACCACGCCCTCGCCGACGCGCAGGTTGGCGCCGACGGTGCTGACCTTCTCGTCGGCGGCCGGCGCCACGCCCAGGCCCTGCGGCGCGGCGGCGTAGCTCTTCGCCGTGTTGAACTGCTCATAGCGCACGAAGGGGCTGAGCGTGTAGTCGCCCGCCTTGAGCAGCTGGTAGGCGGCCTGGGCGTACCAGCCGGCGAAGCTGCGCGGCACCGGGTTGGGGTTGCCGACGAAGGTGGCGTTGAGCTCCTCGGTGTTGCTGATCTGGCCGCGCGCGTACAGCGCCGACAGGGCCCAGTGGCCCGGCGTGTAGCGGGTATGCAGGTCGACCACGGTGACGCGGGCGTCCTGCGCGGCGAAGCCCTCGGTCTTGTGGCCGGCCTTGCCGGTGAAGACGGAGCCGCCCACCAGCAGGCCCGGCACGCCGCGCCAGTTCAGCGCGCCGTGCACGCTCAGGTGGCGCGACTTGGCCAGCTGGCCTTCCTGGTGGATGCTGCCCAGCGGCGACTCGCGGCCGTCGGTGCCGGCGGCGTCCCATTTGGTCAGGTCGAAGCCGGTGGTGATGCCGGCGTCCCAGCTCAGGCCGGCGGCGGTGTCGCCGGACAGGCCGAGGCCGGCCTCGCGCCAGGTCGACGGGATGATCGCCGTCTCGACGAAGTTGCGCTCGACGCCGTAGTAGGCGGTCGGCTCGTGGCTGGTGTTGATCAGGCCGGACGGGATCAGGAACAGGCCGGCCTTGCCGCGCAGGCCGTTGCCGAACTCGCGCTCGACGTAGACCTGCTCGATCGCGCTCTCGCCGGCGTCGTCGGCCGACACCACCGCGTGCTCCCACTCGAATTCCGAGACCAGCTTGGTCTTCTCGTCGAAGCGGTGGGTGATGCCGAACACGACGCGGCGCACGTCGGTCTGCGCCGCGCTGGCGTTCTTGCTCGGGCGGTTGTAGTTGATCTCGCCGTAGCCGGTCAGCACGGTGCGCGGCGCCGAAGCGGACGCCTGCACGGCGGCGGCGCCGGCGCTCTGCACGGCGCTGGCGGCGGCCGCGGCGGCGACGGCCGGCGCTGCCGCCGCCATCTCCTGCTGGCGCTGCTCGACGGCGGCGGTCTTCTTCACGCTGGCCTTCAGTTCGCTTTTCAGCTGTTCCAGCTCGGCGGCCATCTTCTCGATGCGTTGCAGCAGTTCGGCCTCGCCGGCGCTGGCCGCCAGTGGTGCGCTCAGGAAGGCGGCTGCGAGTGCCGTGGCGATCAGTTTCTTGTTCATGGTCGGTTCTCTTGAAAGTTGTAGGGTGTTAGGGGGCGCGGTAACCGTCGGTCAGCGTGCCGAGGAACTGCACGACGTCGTCGATCTCGGCCGGCGACAGGGCCGGCGCCATGCCGGGCTGGCGGTTGTACGGCACTTCGCTGATGTTGACGTTGCGGCGGTACTGCGCCGGCAGGTCGTTGAACTTGTCCACCTTGCCGTCGGCGCCGAGCGGATACCACTCCTCCGGATTGGTGTCGCGCCGCACGTAGAAGGCCACCACGTCCTTAAGGTTGTCGAAGGCGCCGTTGTGGAAGAAGGTGTGGCGGGTCGCCACGTTGCGCAGCGTCGGCACCTTGAAGGCGCCGCACAGGTCGGCGCGGGCGGCCAGGTCGGTGCGGTCCGGGCCGCACAGGCCCAGGTCGAAGTAGGCCGGGTCGGCGGTCGCCTTCAGGCGCGCATTGCGCGGCACGCCCAGGTTGTCGTAGGTGAAGTCGGTGAACAGCGGCGGCGCGCCGTCGGCGCCGCGCATGCTGGCGTGGCAGCCGATGCAGTTGCCCTTGCTGGTGTCGTTGAACAGGGCCAGGCCGCGCAGCTCGGCGTCGGCCAGCTTCACCTTGCCGGCGAGGAACTGGTCGTACTTCGAGTCGAAGGGATGGAAGGCCGTGTCCTCCTTCTGGTACTGCTGCAGCGCGAAGGTGATGCGGCTGAAGGCCTGTTCCGGCTGCTCGAAGATGGCGGCGCCGAACTGCTGGCGGAACTGCTCGGCGTAGCCGGTCTTGCGCAGGCTGGCGACCACCGCCTCCTTGCTGGCGTTGGCCATCTCGTGCGGCGCCAGGAAGGGGCGCTCGGCCTGCTCGGCCAGCGACTGGGCGCGGCCGTCGCGGTCGATGCCGCCGGTCGGCGTGCCTTCCTTGTCGAAGAAGAAGGCCGGCGTCTGGTTCAGGTAGCGCAGCGAGGGCGAGGCGCGGAAGCCTTGGGTGTCGCCGTTCGGCCCGCCCAGCTCGGCCGACAAGTTGCCGACCGGGCCGTGGGCCTGGTCCGGGCTGTGGCAGCTGGCGCAGGACTGCTTGCCGGAGGCCGACAGCGACACGTCCTTGAAGATCTTCTCGCCCAGCTGGGCGGCCTGGCTCAGGCCGGCGGTTTCCGGCGCCGGGACCGGAGCCGGGGTGGCGGAGCCGCCGCCACCGCTACAGGCGGCCAGGGCCAGGGTCAAGACGGCTGCGGCGAGCCGGGCCAGCGCGGGGCCGGTGGAGTATTTGTCGTTGTGCATTGCCTGTTGGAATTGGTTGGTTTAATCGCGAATGAGAATGATTATAGTTTGCGATTGTAATCATGGCAATGATCCGGGGCGGATTGTTGCGTATTTGTCGGCAAATGCGGGAAGTTGACGTCGAATTGACGTGGGCCGTGGCATAAGCGGCCACGCCCGGGGCTAGGGCCGGGCGGGCCGGCCGCCGGCGCAGGATGGCGTTCCGGCGCCGGCTCTGGCAAGATGCGCCCTCACTTCATCGACGAAAGGCCGCGATCCCCATGCGCAAACAACTCACCGCATTACTTGTCGCCGGCGCACTGACCTTGTTGGTGTTGTTTTTGATGTCGTCCGCCGGCAACGCGATCGCCCGCCAGTTCCTGGCGCTGGAGTCCGCATCGCAGACGCGGATCAAGCTGGCCTGCGGCGTGTTGCTGCTGTTGGTCAACGGCGTGCTGGCTGTCGTGGTGGTGCGCCGCAAGCTGCGCGCGCGGCGCGGCCGGGCCGGGTAGGCGAGGGCGCCGCAGCCTGGACGGCGCGGCGCGTGGGGGCGAAGATACGTCTGCTGCTGAGGTCAGGCGGGCAGCACAAACCGCGCCTCCAGTTTGTAAAGCATGTCGAAGGTATTCATCCAGGTTACGCCAAATGCTTCGCAAACATTCGGGATGAGGAATTTTTTCTTCTTTTCGGGGTTATAGGATTCGTGCGTAACGACGGTGGCGCCGGTTGCCATGGCTTTGGCGATCAGCCATGGGTCCGCACCCGACAAAAACTCCTCCACCGCCCCAGGCTTCATTCCCCCGCTCTGAGCCATGACCAAGTTCGCTACTGTTGCAAAGCACATTTGCGTGTCCTCGTCATGGATGCTGATGAACAAGCCGGCGTTGTCCTTTGCCCAAGCCGCAAGTTCGTCATCCCCTTTTCTCAACTCGTCGCCCACCATGGCGATGCTTGCAACGTCCTGCGCGACAAACTTCTGGAGTATCCAGAGCCAGTAAGCCGGACAGACCGTCATGTTGTAGTAGCGGTTTTTCGCCTCGATGAAGGTATTGGCGTCGAGAAGATATTTCATTCATCTACCTTCTCGGCGTAGGTTCGAATCTTTCCGGGTTGGATGCCAAGCAGTTTGCCTGCGTCGCGCAGAAGTAGTCGTCCGCTGAGGGCTTCGGTCAGGACGGCGCGACTGAAGCGCTTGCTGTTCTTCGAACTGGCGGTTTTGTAGAAGTCACCGCGTCCGGCTTTTTTGTGGGCGCGGTAAGCGTTCAGTTCCGACAGGTAATACTGGCTGTATGCCTCGCTGGTAATGAAGCCGAGGTCACAGGCCCGGCGAGCGACGACAAGAGCGCTCACGTGAAACACAGCGGCCAGCTCGGGAAGCTGCGCGAGCCAGTCGCCGGTCTCTCGCCACAAGGCTGTGAACTGCGCAGCCGGCACCAGGAACTCACCTGCCACGGCGTTGCAGAACACCTCGTCACGTCGATTGCTCGACGGCGTGACGCTGGAAATACCGCTGCTTCCAATCCAGATATGTGCCAGTTCATGAATCAGCGTAAACAGTCGTGCTGCGGGCGCATCGGCGATATTGATGAACACAATTGGGGCAAGCTGGTCGCTGATGGCCAAGCCCCGGAACTCGCCGACATCCAGTTTTCGATGCGTATTTGTTCCCACTATCCCACTGCGCATGACCAAGATGCCGGCGGCATCGGCCCCTGCTATCAGTTGTCGGAAGTACTCTTCCCCGCCTTGCCGGTGCGGTGCGGCATTGACTCCCAAAACGGAGCGAATATCCGCTACAACCTCGGCGACCACGGACGCGCTGGAAAATTTTCCCACGAACGGAAGCGGAGTTTGCTCTTGCTCCTTCAAATAGTCGAGGTACCATTCGTGCTTCCTCAGCACCTCGCGTACCGTGTCCAGCAGGTCGGTGCTTGGTTGAGCAGGAGCGGCGCCGCCGACTGTGCGAAGGTCGGGAAGGGGAAGCTGCTCTTTGGGAGCCTCCTTCAGGAACAGATAGCCGAACGGCACACGGGCCAAACTTGCCCATTGCTGAGCCTGTCGAAACGTCGGTTTGCTTTCACCGGATTCCCACGCCAGCACCTTGTCCGCTTTCACGGTGATGCTTTCCGCAAGGTCGGCTTCGCTCAGTCCCGCTCGACGGCGGGACCAAGACATCAGCTTGGGGTTGACAAGTGCGTGGCTCATATTGCAAATAGATTAATGTGCTCCGCCGCACCTGTCAGCCGTTTTTTCATACCGCGTAGGTTCAGCTCAACTTAGTATAGTGCGCTCTTAGGCCAGCAGCGAACGCAGCACCGGCTGCAGAATCGACTTGCCCAGCTCGACGCTGCGCGGGCCGCTCCAGCCCGCTTCCGGGTCCGGGTCGTTGGCGTTGTCCTTGAACGGCATCTCCAAGGTCAGCGACAGGCAGCCGAAGGCGTGGGTGATGTGCGGCGAGCCCATGGTCAGCGTTTCCGGCGTGAACGGCGTGACGCCGTAGCCGTGCAGGTCCTGGAAGTCCGGGCTGGCCACCTTGAAGTCGTCGACGAAGCGCTGCTGCTCGGCCGCCTGCGCGGCGCTGAAGGTTTCCAGCGACTCGCTGCCGGCCACGAACACATACGGCAGACCCTCGTCGCCGTGGATGTCGAGGAACAGGTCGCAGCCGATTTCGTGCATCTTCTGCTTGACGAGGAACACCTCCGGGCTGCGCTCCATGGTCGGCGTCATCCACTCGCGGTTCAGGTTGGCGCCGGCCGCGTTGGTGCGCAGGTTGCCGCGCACCGAGCCGTCCGGGTTCATGTTCGGCACCACGTAGAACACCGCCTCGTTCAGGCACTGGCGGCCGAACGGGTTGGCCGGGTCGAGCAGTGCCTCGACCATGCCTTCGACGAACCACTCGGCCATCGTCTCGCCCGGGTGCTGGCGCGCGATGACCCACACCTTCTTCTCGCTGTCCGGATCGCCGATCACCAACATGTTCAGGTCGCGGCCCTCGACGGTGCTGCCCAGGTCGACCTGCGTGACCAGCGGCGACAGCTGCGCGCTGTCGAGCAGGGCCAGGTGGCGTTCCCACGAGTAGGGCTCGAAGTAGGCGTAGTAGACGCTGTCGAATTCCGGCGTGTGTTCGATCGTCATCACCTTGCCGTCGTAGCTGGTCGGCACGCGGAACCAGGTTTCGCGGTCGTAGCTGGCCACGGCCTGGTAGTCGATCCAGCCGTCCGGGTAGGCGGAGGAACCGGCGTTGAGGAAGCGCAGGTTCAGCGGGGTCGCCTGGGCGCCCTGCACGCGGAAGTAGAACCACTGGACGATGTCGGCGTGCGAGTCCTTGCGGATGTTGAGCTCGATGGCGGACGGGTCTTCCGCGCGCAGCACGTCGATGGCGCCGGCGTCGAATTGGTGGCTGATTTTGATGGACATTGCTTGATTCCTGTTGAATTCAATGTAAATAGTATGGTTTGCGCTCGTGGCGCATGCCGCCATGATACTACTTCGGCAAGCCCGTCAGCGGGCCATGCGGCCATTGCAAGCTTGTCTGTCTGCCTCTACACTGGGGCGGCGGCGGCCGACCCGGCCCGGCCAGCGTTTTTCAAACGAATAATTCTTTGGAGACTTACTAATGGAACGTCGTTCCTTCCTGAAAAAATCCGCCGTCGGCGCATCGGCCGCCGCGCTGGCCGCCCCGGCCCTGGCGCAGGTCCAACCCGCCATTAGCTGGCGCCTGGCCTCGAGCTTTCCCAAGACCCTGGACACCATCTTTGGCGCCTGCGACAAGTTCGTCAAGCGCGTCTCCGAGCTGACCGGCGGCAAGTTCGTCATCCGTCCCTTCGCCGCCGGCGAGATCGTCCCCGGCCTGCAGGTGCTCGACGCCGTCCAGGCCGGCACGGTGGAGATGGGCCACACGCCGTCCTACTACTACTTCGGCAAGTAACCCCACCTTCGCCTTCGACTGCGCGGTGCCCTTCGGCCTGACCTCGCGCCAGCAGACCGCCTGGATGGACCAGGGCGGCGGCCGCGCGCTGACCCGCGAGTTCTTCAAGGGCTACGGCATCGTCAACTTCCTGGCCGGCAACACGGGCACCCAGATGGGCGGCTGGTATCGCAAGGAGATCAAGTCGGTCGCCGACATGAAGGGCCTGAAGATGCGCGTCGCCGGTTTCGCCGGCCGCGTGATGGAACGTATGGGCGTGGTGCCGCAGCAGATTCCCGCCGGCGACGTCTACGCCGCGCTGGAGAAGGGCACCATCGACGCGGCCGAGTGGGTCGGCCCCTACGACGACGAAAAGCTGGGCCTGGCCAAGGTGGCGCCGCACTACTATTCGCCCGGTTGGTGGGAGGCGGGGCCGCAACTGTCGTTTTATATCAACATCAAGGAGTGGGAAAAGCTGCCCAAGGAATACCAGGCGGCCATCGAGGCGGCCAGCTACGAGTGCCACGTGGTGATGCAGGCCGAGTACGACGCCAAGAATCCGGCCGCGCTGGCGCGCCTGATGAAGAACGGCGTCAAGCTGCACAACTTCTCCAAGGATATTCTGGACGAGGCCTACAAGATGTCGACCATCGTCATGGAGGAGGAGGCCGCCAGGAACGCCAAGTTCAAGAAGATCTACGAGCCGTGGAAACGCTTCCGCCACGACCAGAACCAATGGGCCTCGGTGGCCGAGGCGACCATGCAGAACTACCTGATCAGCATCGGCCGCAAGTAGGCGCCGGCACGGCCCAAGCCGCCCGCCGGAACGCGACGAAAGTCAAGTTCGCGGGCGGTTTGAAAGTCGCGCACAATTGAACTTTCCCTAACATTGTTGTCTTGGCTTTGCTAAGTTGGTAGTGGCTGCGCAATCCCGCGCGGCGCCACTCACCAGGAGATTGCAATGGATCACAAGGGCGATAACCATATCAAAGAGCTGGAGAAAAAAATCTCCGCGCTCAGCGACGCGCTGGCCCATCTGGGCAAGGGCACCAGCATGCAGGAACTACTGAAAATCATCCGCTTCCCCGGCTACACCACGCCGGCCGAGTTCATCTTCAACGTCGCCATCCTCGACTCGATGCAGACCCAGGTGGTGCTGTTGGAAAAACTGGGCAACGACCTGCTGGCCGGCGCCAAGCAGGTGGTGCAAAAATAGTTCGTAGAAGGTCTGGCGCGGCGGCAAGCATGCCGCGCCACGCATGGCCACGCTAGACTAGTGCAGGCCGCCGAAGCGCTGGTAGAACGAGGCGTCCGCCTCGGCCGCCAGCTCGTCCTCGCGGTGCAACGTGGCCATGATGTATTGCTCGGCCGGCGCGTAGCTCAGCTGGTAGACGGCGCGCGCCAGCTCGTAGGCCTGGGCGCCCGGCCACGGCTCGGGCAGCAGCTCGACCGGCAGTTGCGGATCGTGCAGCTGGACCCGGCGGTAGGCGTGGACCAGCAGGCTGCGGATGATGAAGGCCTGCTGCGGCTCCAGCGCCGGCGCGCCCTGCAACAGCGCCAGCAGCGGCTGGAACTGCGCCGTGAACCCCTCGTAGCCGGCCACCACGGCGGACAAGTCCCAACCGTCCTCGACCAGCTCGCGCAGCGGCCGGCCGCCGGCCCCGGGCAGGGCGCTTGCTTGGCAGACGAACAGCTTGTCCTTGACGCCCGTGCGCGTCAGCAATTGCTCCAACACCTGGGCGTCCGCCGCCGGATGGCTGAACACGCCGGGCGCGACCACGCTATACCCCTCCCACAACAACTCCTTGCGCAACGCCGCCCGTTCGGCCGCGCCGATGTTGCCGGCGCCGCTGAGCACCAGGGTCCAAGTGCCGTCCCAATGCAGGGTCAGCGGCGCGTAGATGCGCCGGTAGGCGCGGCTGAAGCGGGCCATCGCCTCCGGCGTGATCGAATAGGAGCTGCGCCGGCCGTCGCGCTGGGCGCCCAGCCAGCCCTCCTGCGCCAGGCGGAACACCGAGGTGCGCAGCAGGCGGTCGTTGACGCCGAACGGTTCGAGCAGGTTGATCAGGCTGCCCAGCCAGACCAGGCCGCCGTGCGGCACGATGGCGTCGCCGAAGATGGTCACCACCAGCGATTTCGAGCGCGGCGGGTCGTTGGCGAGGAAGTGGGCGATCCAGTCGTTGCAGGTCATATTTTCATTTTGGCAAAAAACGCGGCGGTTCTCAACCTTGGGTAAAAAACAGGAGTTTACTTTGCCGCGGCATGGGCGCAGCATAATTTTTCATTTTCATGGCAATAAACGGCGCGTAAACGCGGTCGAAGCGCCCGTCCGGCGATGAAAAAACGACGTCAAACACGGTATTTGAGGCCAAATAAGATACGGAATCGCAATCTGACACACAAATTCCGTAGTCAAAGCGAATTATGTATCGTATTATTGATCCATCGCACTTGGAGACAAACATGTACGCACAGATGGTGGAAACCGGCCTCAAAAACGTTCGTTCCCTCGATGACATGGGCGCCGAAGAACGCGCCTTCCAGGCGCGCATCGACGCCGGTGTCAAGATCGAGGCCAAGGACTGGATGCCCGAGGCATACCGCAAGACCCTGATCCGGCAGATCTCGCAGCACGCCCACTCGGAGATCGTCGGCCAGCTGCCCGAGGGCAACTGGGTGACCCGCGCGCCCACGCTCAAACGCAAGTCCATTCTGCTGGCCAAGATCCAGGACGAGGCCGGCCACGGCCTGTATCTGTACAGCGCCGCGGAAACGCTGGGCGTGTCGCGCGACGACCTGCTCGCCGCGCTGCACTCGGGCAAGGCCAAGTATTCGAGCATCTTCAACTACCCCACGCTGAGCTGGGCCGACATGGGCGCCATCGGCTGGCTGGTCGACGGCTCGGCCATCATCAACCAGATCCCGCTGTGCCGCTGCTCCTACGGCCCGTATTCGCGCGCCATGATCCGCGTCTGCAAGGAGGAATCCTTCCACGCCCGCCAGGGCTACGACATCATGATGTCGCTGGCCAAGGGCACGCCGGAACAGAAGGCCATGGCGCAGGACGCGCTGAACCGCTGGTGGTGGCCGTCGCTGATGATGTTCGGCCCGTCCGACGCCGAATCGGTCAACAGCGCGCAGTCGGCGCAGTGGCGCATCAAGCTGTTCTCCAACGACGAGCTGCGCCAGCGCATGGTCGACCAGACCGTGCCGCAGGCCGAGTACCTGGGCCTGACCGTGCCCGACCCCGACCTGAAGTTCAACGCCGAGACCGGCCACTACGAGTTCGGCGCGATCGACTGGTCCGAGTTCCAGAACGTCCTGAAGGGCAACGGCCCCTGCAACCGCGAGCGCCTGCGCACCCGCGTCAAGGCCTACGACGACGGCGAGTGGTTCCGCGATGCGCTGGTCGCCTACGCCGACAAACAAGCCGCGCGCAAAGCCGCCTAGGGACGTTCGAGGGTCAGCGATTCGAGGGTCAGACCCTAGGGTCTGACCCTGGCACGTTGCCCATGGCTGGCAGCATACAAAAAAACACTGAGGAGATCGAGATGAGCAAAGAATGGCCGTTGTGGGAAGTCTTCATCCGCAGCCAGCACGGGCTGGCGCACAAACACGTGGGCAGTCTGCACGCCTCCGACGCCGAAATGGCCGTCAACAACGCGCGCGACGTCTACACCCGCCGCAACGAGGGCGTCAGCATCTGGGTGGTGCGCGCCGCCGACATCGTCGCCAGCAGCCCGGCCGACAAGGGCGCGCTGTTCGAGCCGTCCAACAGCAAAGTCTACCGCCACCCGACCTTCTTCCCGATGCCGGAAGAAGTCAAAAACCTGTAAGCGCGGAGAGCACAATCGTGGATGACAAAGTCAATTACCTGCTGCGCCTGGGCGACAACGCCCTGATCCTCAGCCAGCAGCTGTCGCAGTGGTGCGGCAAGGGCCCGGCGCTGGAGGAGGACATGGCGCTGACCAACGTCTCGCTCGACCTGCTGGGCCAGACCCGCCTGTGGTACGAATACGCCGGCGAGCTCGAAGGCGCCGGCCGCGACGAGGACAAGATCGCCTTCCACCGCGACGCGCACGAGTTCAAGAACTGCCTGCTGCTGGAGCAACCGAACGGCAACTACGCCGACACGATGACGCGCCAGTTCTTCTTCGACACTTGGCACTACTTCCTCATCCGCGGCCTGTGCGGCGCGGCCGACCAGCGCATCGCCGACATCGCCGAAAAATCGCTGAAGGAGGTCACCTACCACCTGCGCCGCAGCGGCGACTTGATCGTCCGCCTGGGCGACGGCAGCGCCGTCAGCCACGCCAAGACCCAGGCCGCCGTCGACGACCTGTGGATGTACAGCGGCGAGGTGTTCGCCTACGACGCGGTCGACCAGGCGATGGTCGACGCCGGCATCGCCCCGCCGGCCGACGAGTTGCGCGCCCACTGGCTCGAGCACGTCGGCGAGATCTTCGCCGAGGCCACGCTGGCCATGCCGGCGCCGGACGCCTGGATGCAAAAGGGCGGCAAGCAGGGCGTGCACAGCGAGCACCTGGGCTACATCCTGGCCGAGATGCAGTTCCTGCAGCGCGCCTATCCGGGTGCGGAGTGGTAGATGGACGCCCCGCAAAGCAGCGTCACCCCTGAACAAATCTGGGCCTGGCTGGGCGAGGTGTCCGATCCCGAGATCCCGGTCATCTCGGTGGTCGACCTGGGCATCGTGCGCGCCGTCGAGGTGTTGAACGACGAGGAATGCGTGGTCACCATCACGCCGACCTACTCGGGCTGCCCGGCCATGCAGGTCATCGCCGACGCCGTCGGCGACGCCCTGCGCGGCCACGGCCTGAAGCACGTGCGGCTGGTCAACCAGCTGTCGCCGGCCTGGACCACCGACTGGATGAGCGAGGCCGGCAGGGTCAAGCTGAAGGACTACGGCATCGCCCCGCCGGCCCAGCAGGTGGTCGACATCAGCGGCCTGACCGCCGGCGTCAAGCGCCACTCGCTGCCGCCCAAGCCCAGCGTGGCCTGTCCGCGCTGCGGCTCGCTGCACACCGAGTTGGCCAGCCAGTTCGGCTCCACCCCCTGCAAGGCGTTGTACAAGTGCCTCGACTGCCGCGAGCCCTTCGACTATTTCAAGTGCCACTAAAACCATGAGCAAATTCTATCCGCTGTCCGTCTCGCAGGTGCGCAACGAAACCCGCGACACCATCGCCGTCACCTTCGCCGTGCCGCCCGAGCTGCGCGACAGCTTCGCCTTCCAGCAGGGCCAGCACCTGACGCTGCGCACCCACATCAACAGCGAGGACGTGCGCCGCTCCTACTCGATCTGCTCGTCGGTGCAGGAGGGCGCGCTGCGCGTCGCCATCAAGCGCACCCAGGGCGGCCTGTTCTCCACCTGGGCCAACGACACGCTCAAAGCCGGCATCGTGCTCGACGTGATGCCGCCGATGGGCCACTTCAACACGCCGCTCGACGCCGCCAACCGCAAGCACTACCTGGCCTTCGCCGCCGGCAGTGGCATCACGCCCATCCTGTCGATCATCAAGACCACCCTGCTGGCCGAGCCGCACAGCCAGTTCACCCTGTTCTACGGCAACCGCGCCTCGTCGACGGTGATCTTCAAGGAGGAGCTGACCGATTTGAAGGACAGCTTCATGCAGCGCCTCAACCTGGCCTACGTGATGAGCCGCGAGCAGCAGGACATCGAGCTGTTCAACGGCCGCATCACCAAGGACAAGTGCGCCCAGTTCCTGCAGCACTGGATCGACATCAAGGACATGGACGTGGCCTTCATCTGCGGCCCGGAGGACATGATGCTGGGCGTCTCCGAGGCGCTGCAGGAGGCCGGCATGCCGAAGGCGAACATCAAGATCGAGCTGTTCGCCGCCAGCATCCCCAAGCACCAGCACAAGCCGCGCGCGCTCGACGTCGCCGGCCACCAGGAGACCGAGGTCACCGTCATCATGGACGGCAACCACACCACCTTCACCATGGACAAGGACAAGGAGTCGCTGCTCGACGCCGGCCTGCGAGCCGGCATCGACATGCGCTACTCCTGCAAGGGCGGCGTGTGCTCGACCTGCCGCTGCAAGCTGGTCGACGGCAAGGTCGACATGGACGTCAACTACGCGCTGGAGGACTACGAGATCGCCCGTGGCTTCGTGCTCAGCTGCCAAAGCTTCCCCGTCACCGACAAGGTGGTGGTCGACTTCGACCAGGCCGAGTAAGGCCGATGAAACCAGCGGCGCAAACCCGGGGTCAGACCCTGTATTGGCGCCGCCGACTTCGGCCAGGCGGCGCGCCGAGGGTCTGACCCCAGCTCGACGCCGCTGGGTTTCGCCAGCCAAAGCAGCACCTTGCATCGCCGCGCCAACCGCAGCATAAAACAAACCTAAAACCGAGACGCCATGACCTACGACACCATCCTCTTCGAGATCGCCGACGGCATCGCCAAGCTGACCCTGAACCGTCCCGACAAACTCAACAGCTTCACCCAGCAGATGCACGAGGAAGTGCGCGACGCCATGCGCCAGGTGAACGCCGACAAGTCGGTGCGCGTGTTCGTGCTGGGCGGCGCCGGCTGCGGCTTCTGCGCCGGCCAGGACCTGTCCGACCGCGCCGTCGAACCCGGCTCCAAGGGCGTCGACCTGGGCGACTCGGTGGAACAGAACTACGCCCCGCTGGTGCTGGCCCTGCGCGCCCTGCCGATGCCGGTGATCTGCGCCGTCAACGGCGTGGCCGCCGGCGCCGGCGCCAACCTGGCGCTGGCCTGCGACATCGTGCTGGCGGCCAAATCGGCCAGCTTCGTCGAGGTGTTCTGCAAGCTCGGCCTGATCCCCGACACCGGCGGCACCTACTTCCTGCCACGCCTGGTCGGCAGCGCGCGCGCCATGGGCATGGCCATGCTGGGCGAAAAACTCACGGCCGAAAAGGCCGAGGCCTGGGGCCTGATCTGGAAGTGCGTGCCCGACGAGGAGCTGGCGGCCGAGACCGACAAGCTGGCGCGCCACTTCGCCAGCGCGCCCACCAAGGGCCTGGCCTTCACCAAGCAGGCGCTGCACGCCAGCGCGCAGAACACCCTGCAGCAGCAGCTCACGCTGGAGTGCGGCATGATGAGCGAGCTGGGCAACAGCGAGGACTACCGCGAGGGCGTGGCCGCCTTCATGGCCAAGCGCGCGCCGCGGTTCCAGGGGAAGTGAGCGATGAGCGCATTGAGCACAGATAAGATCGTCGCCGTCGTCGGCAGCGGCGCCATGGGCGCCGGCATCGCCCAGGTGGCCGCCGTGGCCGGCCACACCGTCAAGCTGTACGACACCCGGCCCGAGGCCGTCGCCAAGGCCCTGGCCGACATCGGCAAGGTGTTCGCCAAGCTGGTCGAGAAGGAGCGCATGAGCGCCGCCGACGCGGCCGCCGCCAACGCCCGCCTGCGCGCCGCCGCCACGCTGGCCGAGCTGGCCGACGCCGCCCTGGTGGTCGAGGCCATCGTCGAGAACCTCGACGTCAAGCGCGGCCTGTTCGCCGAGCTGGAGGCGGTGGTCGGCGACGACTGCATCCTGGCCACCAACACCTCGTCGATCTCGGTCACCGCCATCGCCGCCAAGCTGCGCCTGCCGCAGCGCCTGGTCGGCATGCACTTCTTCAACCCGGTGCCGCTGATGGCGCTGGTCGAGGTGGTCAGCGGCCTGGCCAGCGACGCCGCCGTCGCCGCCAGCGTGTTCGACACCGCCGCCGCCTGGGGCAAGAACCCGGTGCACGCCAAGTCCACCCCCGGCTTCATCGTCAACCGCGTGGCGCGGCCGTTCTACGCCGAGGGCCTGCGCCTGCTGGGCGAGCAGGCCGCCGACGCCGCCACCATCGACGCCGTGCTGCGCGAGGCCGGCGGCTTCCGCATGGGGCCGTTCGAGCTGATGGACCTGATCGGCCACGACGTCAACTACTCGGTGACGCAGTCGGTCTTCAACGCCTACTACGGCGACCCGCGCTTCACGCCGTCCGTGCTGCAGCTGGAGATGGTCAACGCCGGCTTCCTCGGCCGCAAATCGGGACGCGGCTTCTACCAGTACGGCGAGGGTGCCGTGGCGCCGCAGGCGCAGGCCGAGGCGGCGCAGCCGAAGCCCGAATTCGTCAGCTACACCTTCGACAGCGGCGCCCGCAGCGCCGTCTGCGACGCGCTGGCGGCCCGCCTCAAGCAGGCCGGCATCGAGGTCAGCGCGCGCAAGCCGGCCGAGGGCCACGGCTCGCCGGACCTGGCGCCGGCCTTCCACTGCAACGGCGCCGCCGTCTACCTGAGCGACGGCCGCAGCGCCACCGCCCGGGCGCGCGACAACCACCATCCGGACACCGTGCTGTTCGACCTGGCGCTGGACTACGCCAAGGCCACGCGCATCGCCGTGGCCTGCTCCGACCAATGCGACCCGGCCGCGTACAAGGCCGTGGTCGGCCTGTTCCAGGCCGCCGGCTTCACCGTCACCCGCCTGGACGACGTGCCCGGCCTGGCCGTGATGCGCACCGTCGCCATGCTGGCCAACGAGGCGGCCGACGCCGTCAACCAGGGCGTTTGCAGCGCCCAGGCGGCCGACACCGCCATGCAGAAGGGCGTCAACTACCCGCGCGGCCCGCTGGCCTGGGCCGACGCCGTCGGCATCAACCAGATCGTCACGGTGCTGCACAACCTGGCTGCGGCCTACGGCGAGGACCGCTACCGCGTCGCGCCGCTGCTGCGCCGCAAACAGGCGGCGGGAGGGAGCTTCCATGCATAAGGACGCCCACCCGGCGCTGAGTACGCTCGAGGCGCAGGCCGAGGCGCATGCGCAGGCCCTGGCGCTGGCCAAGCAGGCCGGCGCCGCCATGTTCGCGCGCGACCGCGCCAGCCAGGCGCTGGGCATGACATTGGATGAAATACGCCCCGGCTATGCGCGCATGAGCATGCCGGTGCGAGAGGACATGCTGAACGGGCACCAGACCTGCCACGGCGGCTTTATCTTCGCGTTGGCGGACAGCGCCTTCGCGTTCGCGTGCAACAGCCACAACCAAAACACGGTTGGCGCCGGCTGCACGATCGACTACCTGGCCCCCGGCCGGCAGCACGACACGCTGTGCGCGGAAGCGCAGGAGCAGGCGCTGGCCGGCAAGAGCGGCATCTACGACATCCGGGTCAGCAACCAGGACGGCCGCCTCATCGCGCTGTTCCGCGGCAAATCGCACCGCGTCAACGGCGAGGTGGTGCCGACCACCGCGCCGGCCTGACCGCGCGGCTGCGCGGCCGCGCGCCCCGACCCGAACCAGTATCAGTACCAGCACAAAAAATCAAGGAGACACCGATGGTCCAACGTACCCCCGCTCCAGCCGACCTGGAGCCGATCGAGCGCGCCAGCAAGGACGAGCTGCAAGCGCTGCAACTGCAACGGATGAAATGGTCGCTGCAGCACGCCTACGACAACGTGCCGCACTACCGCGCCGCCTTCGACGCGGCCGGCGTCCACCCCGACGACCTGAAGACGCTGGCCGACCTGGCCAAGTTCCCCTTCACCGGCAAGAAGGAGCTGCGCGAGAACTACCCCTTCGGCATGTTCGCCGTGCCGCGCGAGCGCATCGCCCGCATCCACGCCTCGAGCGGCACCACCGGCAAGCCGACCGTGGTCGGCTACACCCTGAAGGACATCGACACCTGGGCCAACGTGGTGGCCCGCTCGATCCGCGCCGCCGGCGGCCGCGCCGGCGACATGGTGCACATCGCCTACGGCTACGGCCTGTTCACCGGCGGCATGGGCGCCCACTACGGCGCCGAGCGCCTGGGTTGCACCGTGGTGCCGATGTCGGGCGGCCAGACCGAGAAGCAGGTGCAGCTGATCTGCGACTTCAAGCCGGACATCATCATGGTCACGCCCTCGTACATGTTGAACATCATCGAGGAATTCCAGCGCCAGGGCATCGACCCGGCGGAAAGCTCGCTCAAGGTCGGCATCTTCGGCGCCGAGCCGTGGACCGGCGCCATGCGCGGCGAGATCGAGAGCCGCGCCGGCATCGACGCGGTCGACATCTACGGCCTGTCCGAGGTGATGGGCCCCGGCGTGGCCAGCGAGTGCATCGAGAGCAAGGACGGCCCGGTCATCTGGGAGGACCATTTCTACCCCGAGATCATCGACCCCGAGACCGGCGAGGTGCTGCCCGACGGCGCCGAGGGCGAGCTGGTGTTCACCTCGCTGACCAAGGAGGCGCTGCCGATCATCCGCTACCGCACGCGCGACCTGACGCGGCTGCTGCCGGCCACCTCGCGCTCGATGCGCCGCATCGACAAGATCACCGGCCGTTCCGACGACATGCTGATCATCCGTGGCGTCAACGTCTTCCCCAGCCAGATCGAGGAGCTGATCCTGAAGATGCCCAAGCTGGCGCCGCACTACCAGCTGGTGGTCTCGCGCGAGGGCCACCTCGACAAGCTCGACGTGATCGGCGAACTGCGCGCCGACATCTCCGGCCGCCTGACCGACTTCGAGACCGACGCCCTGGCGCGCGAGCTCGAGCACCATATCAAGACCCACGTCGGCGTCACCACCAAGGTGCGCCTGCTGGCGGCCAACAGCATCGAACGCACGCTCACCGGCAAGGCCAAGCGCGTGGTCGACAAGCGACCAAGAACCCCGAACTAAGGAGCTGATGTGAACGACGCATTTATCTGTGACGCGGTACGCACCCCCTTCGGCCGCTACGGCGGCGCGCTGGCCACCGTGCGCGCCGACGACCTGGCGGCGCTGCCCATCGCCGCCCTCATCGCGCGCAACCCCGGCGTCGACTGGACCACGGTCGACGACGTCTTCTACGGCTGCGCCAACCAGGCCGGCGAGGACAACCGCAACGTCGGCCGCATGGCCGCGCTGCTGGCCGGCCTGCCGGTCGAGGTGCCGGCCAGCACCGTCAACCGCCTGTGCGGCTCCAGCCTGGACGCGGTCGGCATGGCCGCGCGCGCCATCAAGGCGGGCGAGGCGCAGCTGGTCATCGCCGGCGGCGTCGAGAGCATGAGCCGCGCCCCCTTCGTCATGGGCAAGGCCGACAGCGCCTACTCGCGCGCCGCCAAGATCGAGGACACCACCATCGGCTGGCGCTTCGTCAACCCGCTGATGAAGGCCAAGTACGGCATCGACAGCATGCCCGAGACGGCCGAGAACGTGGCCGAGCAGTTCGCCGTCAGCCGCGCCGACCAGGACGCCTTCGCCGTGCGCAGCCAGCAGCGCTGGGCCGCCGCCCACGCCGCCGGCGTGTTCGCCCAGGAGATCGTGCCGGTGGTGCTGGCGCAGAAGAAGGGCGAACCGAAGATCGTCGACACCGACGAGCATCCACGTCCCGACACCACCATCGAAATGCTGGCCAAGCTGAAGGGCGTGGTGCGGCCGGACGGCAGCGTCACCGCCGGCAACGCCTCCGGCGTCAACGACGGCGCCTGCGCCATCCTGCTGGCGTCGGCCGCCGCCGCCGAGCGCTTTGGTTTGAAGAAGCGCGCCCGCGTGCTGGGCATGGCCACCGCCGGCCTGGCGCCGCGCATCATGGGCTTCGGCCCGTCGCCGGCCAGCAAGAAGGTGCTGGCGCTGACCGGCCTGACCATCGAACAGATGGACGTGATCGAACTCAACGAGGCCTTCGCCGCCCAGGGCCTTGCGGTGACGCGCGACCTCGGCCTGGCCGACGACGCGCCGCAGGTCAACCCGAACGGCGGCGCCATCGCCATCGGCCACCCGCTGGGCGCCTCCGGCGCGCGGCTGGTGCTGGCCGCGCTCAACCAGTTGGAGCGCACCGGCGGACGCTACGGCCTGTGCACCATGTGCATCGGCGTCGGTCAGGGCATCGCGCTGGTCATCGAGCGGGTCTGAAGTAGCATGCCGGCTGGTCGAACGAACCCAGCGGCGTAAATCTAGGGTCAGACCCTAGCGCCAAGGCGGGGAGTCTGACCCTGGCTCGTTGCCGCTGGGGTTTGTTGGCGTCGCTGGCGCCTTAACAGAAGCATCCATAAAAATGATATCAATCTGGGAGACAAGCATGCTGTCGAAAGTCGTCAAGAAGTCCGTCATCGCCGCCGCGCTCGCGCTGCTGGCGCAATCCGCCTTCGCCGTCGAGAACATCAAGATCGGTTCGGTCTTGTCCGTCTCCGGCCCGGCCGCCTTTTTGGGCGACCCGGAGCTGAAAACGCTGCAGATGTACATCGAGAAGATCAACGCCGAGGGCGGCGTGTTGGGCCGCAAGCTCGAACTGGTCCACTACGACGACGGCAGCGACGCCGCCAAGGCCAACGGCTTCACCAAGCGCTTGATCGAGTCCGACAAGGTCGACGTGCTGATCGGCGGCACCACCACCGGCGCGACCATGGCGATGGCGCCGCTGGTCGACAAGGCCGGCCTGCCCTTCATCTCGCTGGCCGGCGCGGTGGTGATCATCGACCCGGTGAAAAAATGGGTGTTCAAGACGCCGCACACCGACCGCATGGCCGCCGAGAAGGTCTTCGAGGACATGAAGAAGCGCGGCATCAGCAAGGTCGGCATGCTGTCCGAGACCAGCGGCTTCGGCTCGTCCGGCCGCAAGGAATCGCAGACGGTGGCGGCCAAGTACGGCATCACCCTGGTGGCCGACGAGACCTACGGACCGAAGGACACCGACATCACCGCCCAGCTGACCCGCATCAAGGGCGCCGCCGGCGTGCAGGCGGTGTTCGTCTTCGGCCTGGGCCAGGGCCCGGCGGTGGTGACCAAGAACTACGGCCAGCTGGGCATGACCGCTCTGCCGATGTACCAGTCGCACGGCGTCGCCTCGGACGAGTACATCAAGCTGTCCGGCAAGGCGGCCGAGGGCGTGCGCCTGCCGACGCCGGCGCTGCTGATCGGCGCCATGCTGCCGGCGGCCGACGCGCAAAAGACCATCGTGGTCGGCTACGACAAGGCCTACAAGGAGCGCTACAAGATCGACCCGTCGACCTTCGGCGGCTACGCGCTGGACGCGCTGAACCTGTCGGTCGACGCAATCAAGCGCGCCGGCTCCACCGACAAGGAGAAGGTGCGCACCGCGCTGGAAACCACCAAGGGCTTCGTCGGCACCACCGGCGTGTTCAATATGTCGCCGACCAACCATATGGGGCTCGACCTGTCGGCCTTCCGCATGGTCGAAGTCAAAAGCGGCGACTGGCAGTTGCTCAAGTAATTAGCGCGGCGCGCCGCAGGTTGCCGCAAGAGCAGCCGGCGCGCCCCGGGTCGACCGACCCGCGCACCTCAGAACTAAGACGGAGACACCCATGTTTGCCCAATTTTTGCAGTTCCTCTTTTCCGGCATGACGGTCGGCGCGGCCTACGCGCTGGCCGCGCTCGGCTTCACCATCATCTACAACACCAGCGGCGTGATCAACTTCGCCCAGGGCGAGTTCATCATGCTGGGCGGGATGCTGGCCGCCATCATGGCCTCGGCCGGCGTGCCGCTGCCGCTGGCCATCGTGGTCGCCGTCGTGCTCACCGGCCTGGTCGGCCTGCTGATGGAAAAGCTGGTCATCGAACCGGCGCAGAACGCCCAGGTGGTCACGCTGATCATCATCACCATCGGCGCCTCGCTGGTGGTGCGCGGCCTGGTGCAGATCTGGCTGGGCAAGGCGACCCATTCGCTGCCGGCCTTCTCGGGCGACACGCCGATCGTCGTCTTCGGCGCCAGCCTGCTGCCGCAAAGCCTGTGGGTGCTCGGCGTCACCCTGGCCATCGTCGGCGCGCTCGGCTGGTTCTTCGGCCGCACCTTGCTCGGCAAGGCGATGCTGGCCACCTCGCACAACAAGCTGGCGGCGCGCCTGGTCGGCATCAACACGCGCCGCGTGCTGTTGTTCTCCTTCGGCCTGGCGGCCCTGCTGGGCGCCGTCGGCGGCATCCTGGTGGCGCCGATCACCTACACCTCCTACGACGCCGGCATCATGCTGGGCCTGAAGGGCTTCGTCGCCGCCGTGCTGGGCGGCCTTGGCGGCGGCCTGGGCGCGGTGGCCGGCGGCCTGATCCTCGGCATCGCCGAGGCCATGACGGCCGGTTACATCTCGTCGGCCTACAAGGACGCCGTGCCTTTCGTGCTGATCCTGCTGATCCTGTTCTTCCTACCGCGCGGCCTGTTCGGCGCCAAAGTATCGGAGCGTGTATGAGCGGCGTGTTGAAAGCGCTGTTCGAGCGCAATCGCGGCCTGCTGGTGTTGGCGCTGGTGCTGGCGGCGCTGCCGCTGGTGCTGCCCAACGCCTTCTACTACGACGTGGCGATCCGCATCGCGCTGAACGCCGTGGTGGTGATCGGCCTCAATCTGCTGATGGGCTACACCGGCCAGATCAGCCTGGGCCACGCCGGCTTCTACGGCCTGGGCGCCTACGCCTCGGCCGTGCTGACCACCCACTACAACTGGCCGCCGCTGGCCGCGCTGGCGGCGGGCGCCGTCGCCACCGGCCTGCTGGCGCTGCTGCTGGCGCGTCCCGTGCTCAAGCTGAAGGGCCACACGCTCGCCATGGCCACGCTGGGGCTGGGCATCATCATCTCCATCGTCATCAACAACGAGACGCAGTGGACCGGCGGCCCGGACGGCATCGCCGTTCCCGCCTTCGCGCTGCTGGGCTTGGAGATCGGCGGCGAGAAGTCCTGGTACGCCGTCTGCGCCGCCCTGCTGCTGCTGTTCACCTGGTTCGCTCTGAACCTGATCGACTCGCCGGCCGGCCGCGCGCTGCAAGCCATCCACGGCTCCGAGGTCGCCTCGCGCGTCGCCGGCATCGACACCACCCGCTTCAAGGTCAAGGTGTTCGTGCTGTCGGCCGTGGTGGCCAGCATCGCCGGCAGCATCAGCGCCCACTACATCGGCTTCATCACGCCCAACCTGGCCGGCTTCTTCCACTCGATCGAGCTGGTGACCATGGTGGTGGTGGGCGGCATGGCCTCGGTGTTCGGCTCTATTGTCGGCGCCGCGCTGCTGACCATCCTGCCGCAACTGCTGTCGAGCTTCGAGGGTTGGGAGACGGTGGTGTTCGGCGTGATCCTGATGGCCACCATGATCTTCATGCCGCGCGGCCTGGTGCCCAGCCTGGCGCAGCGCCGCCACAAGCACAAGGCGGCCGAGCCGGCGCACGCCGCAGTGGACAAGGTCGCGGCCAAGGCCGCAACCAGCGCCAAGCAAGGGAGCTGACATGCTGACCATACAAAACCTGAGCAAGAGCTTCGGCGGCGTGCACGCCGTGCAGGACGTCAGCTTCTCCATCAAGGAGGGCGCCATCCACTCGGTGATCGGACCGAACGGCGCCGGCAAGACCACGCTGTTCAACCTGATCACCGGCGTCTACACGCCCAGCGCCGGCCAGGTCGTCCTGCGCGGCGAGAACGTCGCCGGCCTGTCGCCGGACGCGCTGGCGCGCCGAGGCATGAGCCGCACCTTCCAGAATCTGCAGGTGTGCATGAACATGACGGCGCTCGACAACGTGATGGTCGGCGCCCACCTGCGGCTGAACCAGAGCCTGTTCGCCGCCATGCTGCGCCTGCCCTCGCTGCGCCGCGCCGACGTGGCCTGCCGCGACGAGGCGGCGCAGTTGATGGATTTCGTCGGCGTCGGCCGCTACATCGACGCCGAGGCCAGCCAGATGCCCTACGGCGCCCTGAAGCGGCTGGAGATCGCCCGCGCCCTGGCGGCGCGGCCCAAGGTGCTGCTGCTGGACGAACCGGCCGCCGGCCTGAACCACACCGAGACCGGCGAGATCGAGGCGCTGATCCGCAAGGTGGCGCAGTCCGGCGTGACGGTGGTGCTGGTCGAGCACGACATGAAACTGGTGATGAACCTGTCCGACCATATCCTGGTGCTGGACTACGGCAAAAAGCTGGCCGAAGGGAGCGCCGCCGAAGTGCGCGCCAACCCGGACGTGGTGGCGGCCTATTTGGGAGTGGCGGCATGAAGATGGACGTGAACCCGATTATCCGGCCGCTGCTGGCCATTGAAGGACTGACCAGCCACTACGGCCGCATCCAGGCGCTGCACGGCATCGACCTGGAAATCGGCCAGGGCCAGCTGGTCGCCCTGGTCGGCGCCAACGGCGCCGGCAAGACCACGCTGCTGCGCGCCATCTCCGGCGTGCAGCCGATCAGCGGCGGCGGCATCCGCTTCGGCGGCGAAGAGATCGCCCGCGTCAGCGCCGACCGCCGCGTGCGCGCCGGCATCTGCCAAGTGCCCGAGGGGCGCCAAGTGTTCGGCCCCATGTCGGTCGAGGACAATCTGCGCCTGGGCGCCTTCACCCGGCCCAAGGAGGAACCTGGCCGGCGACATGGAACGCATGTACCAGCTGTTCCCCATCCTCAAGGAGAAGCGCCTGCTGTTGGCCGGCACCCTGTCCGGCGGCCAGCAGCAGATGTTGGCGATGGCGCGCGCGCTGATGGGCCGGCCCAAGCTGCTGCTGCTCGACGAGCCGAGCATGGGCCTGGCGCCCTTGCTGATCGCCGAGATTTTCCGTATCGTCAAAAGCCTGCGCGACCAGGGCATCACCATCTTCCTGGTCGAGCAGAACGCCCGCGCCGCGCTGTCGATCGCCGACGTCGGCTACGTCATCGAGACGGGCGCCATCACGCTGTCCGGCCCCGGCCCCGAGCTGCTGGACAACGAACAAGTGCAG
Source organism: Rugamonas sp. DEMB1 (assembly GCF_029834475.1). Lineage (GTDB taxonomy): Bacteria > Pseudomonadota > Gammaproteobacteria > Burkholderiales > Burkholderiaceae_D > Rugamonas > Rugamonas rubra. The sequence goes on from NZ_CP122407.1 coordinate 492,878, forward strand.
AGCGCCTACCTGGGCATGTGAGCGAAAACGAGGAAACGAGCATGGTAAAAGTTTATGAGATCAACGGCGTCACGCCGGTCGTCCACCCCAGCGCCTACGTGCACCCGAGCGCGGTGCTGATCGGCGACGTCATCGTCGGCCCGCGCTGCTACATCGGCCCGCTGGCCGCGCTGCGCGGCGACTTCGGCCGCCTGATCATGGAGGAGGGCTCGAACCTGCAGGACACCTGCGTCATGCACGGCTTCCCCGGCTGCGACACGGTGGTCGAGGTGGACGGCCACATCGGCCACGGCGCCGTGCTGCACGGCTGCCGCATCGGCCGCAACGCCCTGGTCGGCATGAACGCGGTGGTGATGGACAACGCCGTCGTCGGCGAAAACAGCATCGTCGCCGCGATGAGCTTCGTCAAGGCCGGCATGGTGATCCCGCCGCGCAGCATGGCGGTCGGCTCGCCGGCCCGCGTGCTGCGCGCGCTGAGCGACGAAGAGATCAAATGGAAGAGCGCCGGCACCGGCCAATACCAGGAGCTGGCGATCCGCTCGATGCAAACCATGCGCCTGGTCGAGGCCCTGAGCGAAGTGGAGTCGGACCGCAAGCGCATCGACTGGGACAGCGCGCTGCCGCTGCACCTGCACAAAAACGCGTCCGCCTGACCCCCGACATTATCAACTTATTCAATCCCTATTCCGGAGAACATCAGATGGCTACAGTAGCAACCCTGCAAAGCTGGATCGGCGGCCGCTGGCTCGGCGCCGAGGCGTCCGTGCCGCTGCACAGCGCGCTGAACAACTCGCTGATCTACCACACCCACGCCGAGAAGATCGACTTCGACGAGGCCGTCACCTACGCCCGCAAGACCGGCGTGCCCGGCCTGATGGCGCTCGACTTCCAGCAGCGCGCGGCGCGCTTGAAGGCGCTGGCGCTGTACCTGGCCAGCCGCAAGGAGGAGCTGTACGCCATTTCGCACCTGAGCGGCGCCACCCGCGCCGACAGCTGGGTCGACATCGAGGGCGGCACCGGCACCCTGTTCGCCTACGCCAGCATGGGCAGCCGCGAGCTGCCCTCGTCGAACGTGCTGCACGAGGGCCCGGCCATCGCGCTGGGTAAAAACGGCGGCTTCTCCGGCACCCACATCCTGGTGCCGCGCGGCGGCCTGGCGGTGCACATCAACGCCTTCAACTTCCCCATCTGGGGCCTGCTGGAGAAGTTCGCCCCCAGCTTCCTGGCCGCCATGCCCTGCATCGGCAAGCCGGCCACCGCCACCAGCTACCTGACCGAGGCGGTGGTGCGCATGATGCACGAGTCCGGCCTGCTGCCCGAGGGCAGCCTGCAACTGGTGATCGGCTCCACCGGCGACCTGCTCGACCGCCTGACGGGCGCCGACGTGGTCACCTTCACCGGCTCGGCCGACACCGCCGCCAAGCTGCGCACCAACCGCAACCTGATCGCCAACTCGGTGCCCTTCACGGCCGAGGCGGACTCGCTCAACTGCGCCATTTTGGCGCCGGACGTGTCGCCCGACGACGTCGAGTTCGAGCTGTTCATCAAGGAGGTGGCGCGCGAGATGACCGGCAAGGCCGGCCAGAAGTGCACGGCGATCCGCCGCATCATCGTGCCGCAGCAGCATGTCGACGCGGTCGGCACGCGCCTGCGCGAGCGCCTGGCCAAGGTCAGCGTGGGCGACCCGTCGGTCGAGGGCGTGCGCATGGGCGCGCTGGCCTCCAAGGACCAGCAGCGCGACGTGGCCGAGCGCGTGGCGCTTCTGTCGCGCGGCAACGAGGTGCTGTTCGGCGCGGCCGACGGCTTCAAGCCGGTCGGCGAGGGCGTGGCCGACGGCTGCTTCTTCGCGCCGACGCTGCTGCTGTGCCGCGACGGCATGCGCAACGACGCCGTGCACGACGTCGAGGCCTTCGGCCCGGTCAGCACCATCATCAGCTACGGCGACATGGACGAGGCGCTGGCCCTGGCCGCGCGCGGCAAGGGCAGCCTGGTCAGCACCTTGGTGACCAAGGACCCGCTGATCGCCGCGCGCGCCGTGCCGATCGCCGCCGCCTCGCACGGCCGCGTGCTGATCCTCGAGCGCGAGGCCTCGGTCGACTCGACCGGCCACGGCTCGCCGCTGCCGCAGCTCAAGCACGGCGGCCCGGGCCGCGCCGGCGGCGGCGAGGAGCTGGGCGGCATCCGCGCGGTGCGCCATTTCCTGCAGCGCGCCGCCATCCAGGGCTCGCCGACCATGCTGGCCGCCGTCACCGGCGAATACGTGCGCGGCGCCGCCGTGCAGGAAAGCCCGCTGCACCCGTTCCGCAAGTACTTCGAGGAGCTGAAGATGGGCGACTCGCTGTTGACCCACCGCCGCACCGTGACCGAGGCCGACATCGTCAACTTCGGCGGCGTCTCCGGCGACTACTTCTACATGCACTTCGACGACATCGCCGCCAAGGACACCCAGTTCGGCAAGCGCATCGCGCACGGCTACTTCGTGTTGTCGGCGGCGGCCGGGCTGTTCGTTTCGCCGGCGCCGGGTCCGGTGCTGGCCAACTACGGTCTGGACAACCTGCGCTTCATCACGCCGGTGGCGATCGGCGACACCATCCGCGCCCGCCTGACCTGCAAGCGCAAGGTCGACCGCAACCGCGTCGACGACAAGGGCGTCGGCCAGGGCGTGGTGGCGTGGGACGTGCAGGTGACCAACCAGAACGACGAGCTGGTGGCCAGCTACGACATCCTGACCCTGGTGATGAAGCGCGGCTGATGCGGCCGCGCGGGGCGTGCTAAGCTAGCCGCGCGCCGGCACAAAGGCCTACCCCAAGTGCGAAGGGGTCTGACCCCGTACGGGGTCAGACCCCGGTGCATGCGCCTTGGGGCAGCGGCGGGCGTTCAAGGCGCTTTTCCCCCTCCTCTGGAAAGACTATATTTGAACGAGCAAGCCAAACAAACCGCGCTGTTGACCGGCGCCGCCATTTCGCTGTTCGGCGCCGTCATCCACTGGATCTCGCCGCTGCTCGGCCCGGACTGGTACGCCTGGCTGCGCGCGCCCAAGTTCGTGGTGGAGTCGGCCCGCGCCGGCACCTGGCCGGCGCCGACCTGCGCCGTGCTTATCGGCGGCCTGATGTTCATCTGCGCGCTGTACGCCTGGTCCGCCATGGGCCGGATGGCGCGCCTGCCGCTGCTGCGGACCGCGCTGGTGGCGATCGCCGCGATCGGCCTGCTGCGCGGCTTGGCGCTGCTGCCCTACGCCTGGAACATGCCGCAGTTGTTGGACACCTTCGACGTGGTCGGCTCGCTGGTTTGGTTTGTCGCCGGGCTGGGTTTCGCCGTCGGCGCCCGGCAGAACTGGGCTGGGCCGGCGCGCCCGGCGCGCCAAGCCGCCTAAGCGCGCCGACCGCACCTGGCAGGCTAGCCGTGTTGGTTCGCCGTCAGGCGTTCCGGCGCGGCGGTTGCCACCTTGCGCCGCCCGGCGGGCAGGCCGGCCAGGCTGGTCGGCGCGGCCGGGGCCTGCGCCGCATGCTCGTCCAGACGGAAATTGCTGACCGCGCGCAGCAGCTCGACCGCCTGGTCCTGCATGCTCTGCGCCGCCGCCGCCGACTGCTCCACCAGCGCCGCGTTGCGCTGCGTCATGTCGTCCATCTCGGTGATCGCCGAGTTGACCTCGTCGATGCCGGCGCTCTGCTTCTGGCTGGCCAGCGTGATGTCGCCCATGATGTCGGTGACGCGCTTGACCGACTCGACGATGTGGCCCATGGTCTGGCCGGCGTCGTCGGCCAGCCGGCTGCCGGTTTCCACCTTCTCCACCGAATCGGCGATCAGCCCCTTGATCTCGCGCGCCGCCGTGGCCGAGCGCTGCGCCAGGTTGCGCACCTCGGTGGCGACCACGGCGAAGCCGCGTCCCTGTTCGCCGGCGCGGGCCGCCTCCACCGCCGCGTTCAAGGCCAGAATATTCGTCTGGAAGGCGATCGAGTCGATCACCCCGATGATGTCGACGATGCGGTTCGAGCTCTCCTTGATCGAGGCCATGGTGTGCACCACCTGGCTGACCACCTGGCCGCCCTTGAGCGCCACGTCGGAGGCCGACAGCACCAGCTGGTTGGCCTGGCGCGCGTGGTCGGCGTTCTCGCGCACGGTGTTGGTCAGGCTCATGCATCGAGGCGGCGGTCTGCTCCAGCGAGCTGGCCTGCGACTCGGTGCGCGCCGACAGGTCGGCGTTGCCCTGGGCGATGTCGCGCGCCTCGGCGGTGATGGTGCTGCCGGCGACGCGGATGTCGCCCAGCAGGGCGCGCCAGTTGGCCACCAGCGTGGCCAGCGCGGCCGACAGCTTGCCGATCTCGTCGTCGTTGCGCACCTCGATGCGGGTGGTCAGGTCGCCCGAGGCGAGCTGCTCGGCCGCCGCGCAGGCCGCGCCGATCGGCGTGACCACGGCGCGCGCCAACCACAGCGAAATGGCCGACAGCACCGCCACGCCGGCCAGCATGGTGAACAGGCTGGCCCACATGGCGCGGCCGTTGGCGCTCTTGGTGTCGAGCAGCGACTCGTTGGTGTGGGCGTCGAGCCGGGCCAGCACGCCGGCCAGCAGGGCGCGCAGCTGCTTGTAGCTGTCGCCGGCGCCCTGCATGGCGGCGACGCCGGTGTTCGGGTCCATCGAGGCCAGGTCGAGCGCCTGCGCCACGCCGCTGCGGTACTTCTCCAGCAGCGGCGGCACCTGGCGCGCCAGTTCGGCCGCCTCCGGGTTGGACTGCAGGCGCTGCACCTCCTTGTTGACCTGGGCGACCTCCTGGTTGACCTTCTCGCCGAAGGCCTTCATGTCCTGCTCCGACAGGCTGGCGGCGATGGCCATCTTGGCGTACACCTCGGCGTGCAACTGGCCGATGGCGATGGTTTGCTGGCTGGCGGCGCGGAAGGCGGCGAAGGTGTTCTCCTTGAGGTCGTGCATGCGCGCCTCGTTCTGCCGCATGGAGAAGAAGGAGAGCAGCCCCATCAACAGCAGGCAGCCGAAGGCCGCCGCCGGGACGATGAGGATCTTGTGGGCTATTTTCATATGATGACCGTGAATTGGAGGGACCGCCGGTCTGTCTGCGGGCGGGATGCGCGCCGCTCGGCGCGCCGCCGGCGCTTACAGGTAGATGCCGCCGCAGACCACGGTTTCGTTGAGCCGCTCGCAGTACATCTGCTTCGGTTCGATCTTCTTGGTTTCCGGATTGGTGAACTTGTAGTCCTGCCAGAAGTGCGGCTTGGCCTTGCCCATATCGACGCGCTCCTTGACGAAGGCCTTGCCGTCGATGTCCTTCAGCTCGATCAGGTTCTTGCCGACCATCTTGGGGTTGGCGCCGTGGGCGGCGACGGTGCCGTCGAGCTTGTACACCACCAGGTACAGGTCGCGGTCGATGAACTTGGCGTCCTTGCCGGTGATGGCGGCGTAGCCGGCCTGGTCGCCGCTGGCCTTGATGAAGGCCACGCCCTTCTTGACCATGGCTTCGGCGTCGGTGCGGGAGGCGCCGCCGTCCGCCGCGAAGGCGGCGGGCAGCAGCAGGGTGGCGGAGAGGGCGGTCAGGGCGATGCTGCGGCCGGCGAGGGAAAACATCTTGTGCATGATGAGGTCTCTTTCAAATTGGCAGGGACACCCGGGCTTGGACGGAGCATGCATACCCGTTGGGTGTGTCGGCCATGCGCGCGGCCGACACCTTGGATACTAGCGCGTTGCGCCCTCCCGTGCTAGTGCGCAAGGGCAATTTCATCCCGGCGCGCGGCTTTTTGCAACGGCGCGGCGGGCCGCCGCGCCGCTTGCGATTTGATACGGAGAAGCCGGCCGCGGCAGGCGGTGCCGAATTATTTGCGCAGGCCGAAGGGATCGTCGATGCTGTGGGCCGGCTCGGTGAACCACCGTGGGCCGCTCTCGGTCATGTAGAAGTGGTCCTCGTGGCGCACGCCGAACTCGCCGGGGATGCAGATCATCGGCTCGTTGGAGAAGCACATGCCGGGCGCCAGCGGGGTCGTGTCGCCGCCGACCAGGTAGGGCCACTCGTGGATGTCGAGGCCGATGCCGTGGCCGGTGCGGTGCGGCAGGCCGGGCAGCTTGTAGCCGGGGCCGAAGCCGTCGGCCTCGAGCGAGCGGCGCGCGGCGCGGTCGACCTCCTCGCAGGGCACGCCCAGCTGGGCCGCCGCGAAGGCCGCCGCCTGCGCCGCCTTCTCGCTGTTCCACACGCTGCGCTGGCGCTCGCTCGGCGTGCCGAAGACGTAGGTGCGGGTGATGTCGGAGATGTAGTTGTGCAGCTTGCAGCCGGTGTCGATCAACACCGTGTCGCCCGGCTTGAGGGTCTGCACGTAGCTGACGCCGTGCGGGTAGGCGGTGGCCTCGCCGAACAGCACGATGACGAAGTAGGAGCCCGGCGCGCCGACCTTGCGGTGGGCGCGGGCGATGAACTCCTCCACCTCGGTGGTGCTGATCCCCTCGCGCAGCATGGACGCGGTGGCGACGTGGACGGCCAGCGTCATGTCCTTGGCGCGCTGCATCAGCGCGATCTCGGCGGCCGATTTGCGCGTGCGGCAGTGCGCCGTCACGCCGCGCGCGTTCTCCAGCGCGTAGCCGGCCGCCAGCGGGCGGATGCCGTCGTAGATGAAGAAGGCGGCGCTCTCGCAGATGCCGACGCGCGGCGGCCGCGCCGCGTCCGGCGCCACGCCCATGCGGCCCAGCACATCGACGAACAACTGGTAGGGGCTCTCGTGCTCGTTCCAGCAGTTGACCGCGCCCTCGACCAGCATGAAGTCCTTCAGCGTGCTTTCCTCGAAGGCCGGGGCGATGTATTCCACCGCGCCGCTGGCCGGCAGGATGGCGCCGACCATGCGCTCGCTCGGATACCAGCGCGTGCCGGTGAAGTACAGCAGGTTGGAGCCGGCGTTCAGGTAGATCGCCGCGATGCCCTGGTCGCGCATGAAGGCCTGGGCCTTCCCGATGCGTTGCAGGTGTTCCGCCTTGCCGATGGCGACCGCGCCGGCGGTCATGTCGGACAGGGTGGCCAATGCTTGTTCGATGCTGCTGCCGCCTATGCTCATATTGTCTCCTGATGGTTTGCGTGGCGGCGCGGCTCCACGTCCGCGCCGCCGCCGATGATATCAGTTTTGTCGCGCCGGCACGGCGGCCGGCGCGCCGCCCAGGGTGATTTTTTCGCCGTCCTTGGCCGGCGTGAACAGGTCGGCCGGGTAGGTGAACAACCAGTCGGCGTAGCGCGCCTTGCGGCGCAGGGCGGCGTCGTCCTGGTCGAAGTTGTCCTGCTTTAGCGGGGTCTTCGCCGACAGCGAATGCACGCCGACGATGCGGCCCTGCTGCAGCACCAGGCCCCATTCGGCCTTGCCGCTGATCGGGTCGGCGTACAGGCGGCGCAGGTGGCGCCGTGGGTTGGCGAAGCGCGGGTCCTTGAGCAGGCCCTCCAGCCGCAGCGGGTATTGGTTCTGGCCGTTGATGGCGCCGTTGCCGCCGGCGTTGTGGTAGCGCTCGATGGCGGCGCGGAACTCGTGGCCGATGAAGATCAGCTCGCGCTCCTTGTCGCGCCGCGCCGCCGTGGCGAACAGGCCGGAGGTGACCACCAGGCCGACGCCCATGAAGGCCACCAGCAGCAGCGTCCACAGGTAGGCGAAGCCGCGCGCGGCCGGCCGCGCCGCCGCGCGCCGCCGCGCGGGCACGCGCACGCGCACGGGCAGGCCGCTCATAGCTGGCCGAAGGGCACGCCCTCGCGCGTGCGGCCCTTGGCGCCGCTGCGGATGTCGGCCACGCCGGGTTTGTCGGCGTCCTGCGAGGGCAGCAGCTGCCAGGTGGCGGCCGATTCCGTCACAGGGTCCAGCGGTACGCTGCGGAAGTAGCGCTGCGTCACCAGGTCGGCCAGCGCTGCCGGGTACTCGCCCTTGTCGGCGTAGTATTTGTCGATACCGCTGCGCAGCACCTGCAGGTTCTCGCGCAGCGCAACCTCCTTGGACTTTTCCACCGAGCCGAAGTAGCGCGGCAGCGCGATGGTCAGCAGCAGCGAAATGATGGCCAGCACCACCAGCAGCTCGATCAGCGTGAAGCCGCCGCGCTTGTGAGTTGGATTCACCATGCATTCACCATAGCCGCAGCGGCACGCCGTTCAAGCCCACCTTGGGCGAGCGCGAGGCGATGTCGAACACGTCGTCGCCCTCGCTGGGATTGTCGGGCGGCGAGTTGTAGCTGCGCAGCGCCCAGCCGGCCGCCGCGCCGTCGCCGTCGGCGCTGGTGGCGTTATTGCTGGCGAAGGGGTCGCGCGGCAGGCGGCGCAGGAAGTAGATGTTTTGCTTGCGCGGGCTGCGCTCGTCCGGCACGCCGCGCACCAGGTCGTCGAGCTTCTTGGGAAAGCCGGAGTCGCCGATGGCCAGCTTGATGCGGCCGGCGTCGGCGGCCCGCTTGTAGGCGTCGATCGCCTCGCGCAGCTCGATCAGCGCGTCGCGCAGCTGGTGCTCCTTGGCGCGCTGCAGCGCCACCTGGGTCATCGGCACGGCCACCATCGCCAGCGTGCCCATGATTGCCAGGGTGATCATCAGCTCGATGAAGGTGAAGCCGGAGGCGCGCCGGCGCCGGCTCGGGCTGGCCATGGTCACTGGCCCTTCTTCGGCGTGTTGTTGGGCGTGGCGCCAGGCTTGGTCCGGCTGGTGGTCGGCGGCGGCTCGGCCGCCTGCGCGGGGGCGGGGGCGGGCGGCGCGACGGGCGCGCCGTCGGCGTCGCCGCCGGTCATGGCGTTGCCGCCGCCGGTCATCGGCGATCCACCGCTTTCCTGCGGCGCCTCGGGCAGGGCCGGCGCGGCGGGGCCGACGCCGGCCAGCAGCGGACCGCGCCCGCCGATGTCGCTCTCGGTGCCGGAGTTGAACTCGGCGGCGCTCAGCTCGGGGCGGCGGATGGCGCGCAGCACGCGCGGCGTGATCGACAGCACGATCTCGCTGCGCAGGCTGTCGTCCTTGTGGCTGCCGAACAGGCGGTCCAGCACCGGCAGCTCGCCGACGCCGGGCACGCGGTTGCCGGAGGCGCGGTCCTCGTCGCTGATCAGGCCGGCCAGCACCTGGGTCTCGCCGTCCTTCAGGCGCAGCGTGGTGGTGGCGCTGCGCGTGCCGATCTGGTAGGCCTGGGTGCCGGATTTGCTGGTCACCACCTTGATCACATTGCTGACCTCCAGGTTGATTTTGATGGCCACCTCGTCGTCCAGGTAGACGTTCGGTTCGACGTCGAGCTTGAGGCCGACGTCGACGTAGTTGACGCTGTCCGAGCTGACGCCGTTGTTGGTGGTGACGGTGATGACCGGCACCCGGTCGCCGATCAGCACCTTGGCCTTGTCCTTGTTGCGCACGCGGATGCGCGGATTGGCCAACAGTTTGCTGTCGCTGTCGGTCAGGCCGGCCTTCAGCACCACCGGCCCCAGGCCCAGCTTGATGTTTTGGCCGTTGATGTGGCGCAGGTCGTTCACGTACAGGCCGTTCTGCGAGTTGGCGGCGCCGCCCAGGCTCAGGGTGGCGCTGTCCGGCCACTCTATGCCGACCTCCTGGATGCGCGAGCGCTTCACCTCCAGCACCTCGACCTCCAGCATCACCTCCGGGTCGGCCAGGTCCCTGCACGGCGATGATGCGCTCGGCCATGCGGATCATCGCCGGCGTGTCGCGCATGATGATGATGCCGGTGCGCTCGTCCGTCACCAGGTCGCGCGCCTTGAGCAGGGTCTTCAACGAGAAGGCCACGGTCTTGACGTCGCCGTTGGTGAGGAAGAAGCTGCGCACCAGCAGCTGCTGGTAGTCCTTCACCTTCTGCGGCGTGTTGGGGTAGATGGTGACCGAGCGTTCGCCGGTGACGGTCTGCTCCAGCTGGTTGGCGCCCAGCAGCATGCCGATGGCATCCTCGATGCTGGTGTCGCGCACTGAGATGGTGGCGCGGATGTTGGGATCGACCTCGCGGTCGAAGACGAAGTTCAGGCCCGACACCTTGCTGATGAAGTCGAACACGGCGCGCAGCGGCGCGTCGCGGAACTCCAGCGTGACCGGCTTGCGGTAGGCCGCCGCAAGCCGGCCGCCGGCCGGGCGCAGCCGACCCATGGCGTCGTTCAGCCGCGTCTTCAGGCGCAGCGCGTCGCGCTGGTCGGGGCGTTCCAGCAGCACCGGCCGCAGCAGCTCCTGCGCCTGGCCGAGGTTGGCCTCGCCGCCCCGCCCGAGCAGGGCCTCGGCGGCGGCCAGCGCCTGCTGGTGGCGGCGGTCCTGCGCCAGCGCCTCCAGCCCCTGGCGCGCCACGGCGTTGTTGGCGTCGATGGTCAGCGCCTGGTTATAGGCCTGCTCGGCGGCGGCCAGGTCGCCCTTCATGCGCAGCGCGTCGGCGCGCGTGTTCATCGCGTGGACCAGGCGCAGCTTGCGGTTCAGCAGAACGATGCGGAACTCGGCGTTGTGCGGATCGTCGCGCGCCGCCTGCTCCAGCTTGGCCAGGCCCGGCTCGATCTGGCCGGCGTCGAGCAGGGCGTTGCCCTCCTTGAAGGTCTGGCTGCCGGCGCAGGCCGCCAGCAGCAGTGTCAGTAGCAGCGTGGGCAGCAGCGTTGCGCGCAACGTCGGCAGGAATTTCGGCAGGCCGGTGGTGGTGTTGTTCAATTCGTGTCCCCTACGACCAGTGATTGTTTTTGATTGAGTGGCAAATAGATGAAGTGCAGGGCGTCGGCGCCGACGCTGTCGAGCACATAGCTGTCGTCGATCTTGTCGCCGGCGTGGGCGACGATGTTGCGGCCGTCCAGTTGTAGGAAGAAGGCGGCCTTGCCATCGTCGACGAAGCGGCCCATGAACAGGAAGGGCAGCGGCGGCGCGCCGGCCGGCCCGGCCGACTTGGACGGCGCTGTGGCTGGTGCCGGCTCCTGCTGCGCCGGCATGGGTTTCCTCGGTGCCTCCGGCTGCCAGCTTTGTTTGGCGAAGACGTTGCCGAGCTCGTCGTCGCCGTCGCCGTCGCCGTTGCCGTTGTGCTGGCGCGGCTGGATGCGCAGCGTGTTGGCGGCGTCAGCCTGGGCCGCCGGAATCAGCGGCGTGGCCGGCAGCACCGGCGCGGCGGCCGGCGCGACGGCGGGGCGCTCGCGCGTGCTGGCGCCGGCCGGGCCGACCACGCCGCCGTCCTGGTCGGGCGCGAAGTAGGCGGCCAGCAGCGTGGCGCCGGCTGCGGCGATCAGCAGCTTTCTCATGGCCGCCCGCCGCGCTGGCGCACCAGCAGCTGGAACTGGATGCGCGCCTCGACCTCGCCGGCCTCGATCTGCTCGCGGCGCAAGGCCACCGAGTCCAGCGTCAGCGTCGGCAGCGTCTGCAGCGCGGCCAGGATGAAGGCCTGCACCCTGGCGTAGTCTGCCTTGATCGGCAGCGTGATCTGGTAGCGGGTGAAGCCGCCGCGCGGCTCGGCCTGCGCCTTGTAGTCGGCCTTGGCCAGGGTGACGCCGTTGGCCCGGGCCAGGTCGACCAGCTCCTTCAACTGGTCGGGGATCATGTCGTGCGCCGGCAGATAGGCTTGGAAGGCGGCCACGGCGCCGGCGTCGTCGGCGACCAGCGATGCCGGCGCGGCCGGTTGGGCGGCGGCGCGCGCGGCCCGCTCCAGTTGCCGCGCCAGCGTCAGTTTGTGCTGTTCCAGAGCGGCGCCGTGCCACAGCGCCAGCGCCGCCAGCGCCAGCGCGGTGGTGCCGGCCAGCACTCCGGCGCCGAGTTGGCGCGCCATGCGTTTGGCCTGCCACAGCAGGCGCGGCGCCAGGTTGGCGGGCAGGCGCAGGGATGGCGCCGGGCGCGGGTTCATTGCCGCCATTGGGCCTCCAGTTGGAATCGATAGGCGTGCTCCACCGTCGTCGCGCTCATCTCGTGCTTGACCAGATAGACCGATTTGAACAGCGGCTGCTCGTTGAGGAAGGCCAGGTAGTTGATCATGTCCTGCGCCGTCTCCGCCTCGGCGCCTATTTTCAGTGCGCCGGCCGGCTTGTCCGCCGTGCCCTTGGCGACGGTGCCGCCGGCCTCGGTCTGCTCCAGCTCGGGTTGGCCGTTCAGGTCCAGCGACAGCAGGGCGACGCGGATGTCGCGCGGCGCCTGCAGCGTTTTGATCAGGCGCGCCACCGGCAGGTTGAGTTGGCGCACCGCCTCGGCGATGGCTTTCAGTTGCAGGTCCAGCTCGCGTTGGCGGGCAGGGTCGAGCGCGGCGCGCACGACCGGGCGCGGTTGTGCCTGCGCCAGTTGCGCCTCCAGCCGCCGCACGTCCTGCCACTGGGCCAGCCAGTTGGCGCCGGCCGGCAGCAGCGCGGCCAGGCCCAGCGCCAGCAGCGCCAGGCGCCAGCCGCGCGTGGCCGCGCCGCCGGGCCGGCGGATGAAGTTGAGCCGGCTGTCGCCGCGCCGCCCGGTGCTGCCGCCCAGTTTGTTCAGTTCGCTCAGCTCGCTCATGCCGCCTCCAGCAGCGTGGCAGGCGGGCCGGCGAGCGAGCCGTAGGGGCCGGCCACCAGCTTGAACTGCGGCGCCAACAGCTCCTGCGCTTGCGCCGTACCGCTCATGTCGACCACCAGCACCTCGGCGATGCCGGCCAGCTCGGGCGCGCGCAGCGTCCAGCGCTGCCATGCCTGCGCCAGCTCGGCGTGCCAGCCGGCGCCGCAGGGCTGCGTTTGGATCGCCGCGATGCCGCCGCGCGCCAGCGCGGCCAGCGTCATGCGGCCCGCTTCGACCACGGCGAAGGCCTGCGGCTTGGCCGGCGCCAGCGCGCGCCACACGGCGCCCAGCAGCGGTTCGACCACGCGGCAGCGCCGGCCCTGTTCCTCGGCCAATTGGCGCAGGCCTTGCAGCAGCGCCGCGTCGATGCCGCAGACCAGGCGCGGTTGGCCGTAGGGGGCGTCGTCGGCGCACAGGCTCCAGCCGCGCGCGGCGTCGCCGTACACGGCGGCCAACTGGTTTTGCAGGAAGCGCGCCGCGCCGGGTTCGGCCAGCAGGGCCTCGCTCCACGGCGCCAGCGTCATCTGGCACCAGCGTCCGGCCAGGCTGATCTCCAACGGCGCCTTGGCCAAGCGCGCGTCGGCCGCAGCCGCAGCCCGAGTGCCGCCGGTGGCCCCGGTCGAAGCCGAACCGGCGGCCACAGCCGCAGCCGACCCCGCAGTCCCGGACGGAATCGAAGGCGCGGCCGCTTCCGCAGCCGTGCCGCTCAGGTGCGGCCGGGCGAGATATTCGCGCAGCGCGTCGAGCGCGCTCTGCCAGTGGCCGTCCGGCCTGGCGTAGGCCAGGCGCTGCGCGCCGGCCGGGTCGGGCCGGCGGCCCCGGCGCGGCAGCGCCAGCAGCTGTTGCGGCCCCAGGTGCAGGCACAGGGTGGTCGGCGCGAGGTGGGCAAAATGATCAATAAGTGACACGGTTCAGCTCCGTCAAGGTGGTTTCGCCCAGCCGCACCAGGTCCAGCGCGGCCTCGCGCGCCAGGCGGAAGCCCATGCCGGCGGCCTCCTCCTTCATGCGGCTGACCGGCGCGCGGGTGCAGATCATCTCGCGCATGGCGTCGTTCAGGATCAACACCTCGGCCACCGCCTTGCGGCCCTTGTAGCCGGTGCCCCGGCAGTGGCCGCAGCCGGCGCCGGCCATGAAGCGCCAGCCGGCCACCTGCGGCGCCGTCAGGCCGCTGTCGCGCAGCTCCTGCGCGTCCGGCGCCACGTCCATGGCGCAGTGTTCGCAGTTGAGCCGCAGCAGGCGCTGCGCGACGATGCCGTTGAGCGCCGCCGCGAAGCTGTACGGGTCCACGCCCATGTGCAGGAAGCGGCCGACCACGTCGAACACGTTGTTGGCGTGCACGGTGGTGAACACCAGGTGGCCGGTCAGCGAGGCCTGCACGGCGATCTGCGCCGTCTCGTCGTCGCGGATCTCGCCGATCATGATCTTGTCCGGGTCGTGCCGCAGGATCGAGCGCAGGCCACGGGCGAAGGTCAGCCCCTTCTTCTCGTTGACGGGGATCTGCAGCACGCGCGGCAGGCGGTATTCGACCGGTCCGTCGATGGTGACGATCTTGTCGCGGCCGGTGTTGATCTCGGTGATGGCGGCGTACAGCGTGGTGGTCTTGCCCGAGCCGGTCGGCCCGGTCACCAGCAGCATGCCGTGCGGCTTGGCGGCCAGCCGGCGGATGTGCACGATGGCGTCGGCGTTCAGGCCCAGGCTCTCCAGCCGCAGCGCGGCGGCCGCCTCGGTCAGGGCGCGCCGGTCGAGCAGGCGCAGCACGGCGTCCTCGCCGAAGATGTTGGGCATGATGGAGACGCGGAAGTCGATCTCGCTGCCCTTGACGCGCACCTTGAAGCGGCCGTCCTGGGGCACGCGGCGCTCGGCGATGTCGAGGTCGGCCAGCACCTTGATGCGCGAGATGACCTGCTCGGCCATTTGCAGGCCCTGCACCTGGCCGGCCTGCACCAGCACGCCGTCGACGCGGTACTTGATGACCAGGCTGGCGACGTCGCATTCGAGGTGGATGTCGGAGGCCTGGAACTTGAGCGCGTCGTAGATGGTCGAGTTGACCAGCTTGACCACCGGGCTGCTGTCCTCGCTGATGCGGATCAACGAGATGTCCTCGACGTTCTGCTCTGCGTTGGCGCCCGCCGCGCCGTCGTCGTCGGCCATGTCCTGCATGGCCTGCTGCACGCTCTCCAGCTGCGCCAGGTAGGCGGCCAGGTCGTCGGCGTGGGCCAGCGCCACGCTAAAGGTGGCGCCGGCGGTGCCGGCGGCGTAGTCGGCCCATTGCAGCAGGTCGTCGGCGAAGGGGTCGGCGACCACCAGCACCGGGGCGCCCGCTTGCGGGCAGTGCAGCAGCACGCAGTCGTGCTGGGCGCAGTCGGTGTAGGGCAGCAGCTCGAAGGCCGGACGGGCCGCCTGCAGGCGCGCCATGTTCCAGGCCGGGTAGCAGAACAGCGCGGCCAACTGGCGGGTGAACTCCTCCGGCGTCAGGCCGGCCAGCTCCTGCAAAATGGTCAGCTGCGGCCGGCCCTGCGCCTGGGCGGCGGCGCGCGCCGCGTGCAGCAGCCCGGCGCCGAGCACGGCCGGTTCGCGCGCGTTCACGACAGGCTCCCGGCCAGCTCGAAGATCGGCATGTACATCAATACCACGACGCCGCCGATCACCACGCCGATCAAGGTCATCAGCAACGGCTCGAGCAGGCGCGAGGCCCAGTCGACCCAGCGGGCGAACTCCTCGTCGTGGAACTTGGCCGAGCGCTCCAGCATGTCGCCCAGCCGGCCGGTGTTCTCGCCGACCCGGAGCAGCGACTGCGCCACCGGCGTGGCCAGGCCGTTCTGCTCCAGCGCGGCGGAGAAGGGCAGGCCCTGCTCGACGGCGCGGCGGGCGCGCAGCAGCTGCTCGCGCTGCTGCGGCAGCAGCATGGCGCCGCTCATCGCCAGCGCCTTCGACAGCGGTATGCCGGCGTGCAGCAGCAGGCTGAGGGCGCGGTACAGCCGCGCCAGGCGGAACTCGGCGGCCTTGGCCGCCAGCAGCGGCAGGCGCAGCACGGCCAGCACCAGGCGGGCGCGCAGCGCGGCGTTGCCCAGGCCGAGCACCAGCGCGGCGACCGCGCCGCCCAGCGCGGCCAGGCACAGCCAGGGGTGCGCCGCCAGCGACTGGCCGAAGGCCAGCAGCATCTGCGACAGCCAGGGGATCTCGCGGCCCGAGCTTTCGTAGACCACGCTGAACTTGGGCACCACGTAGCCGAGCAGGAACAGGGTGACCAGGGTGCCGACGGCCAGCAGCATGGTCGGGTAGATCGCCGCCGACACCAGCTTCTTGCGGATCGCGTCGAACTGCAACTGGTAGGCGACGAAGCGGGCCAGCGCCTCGGGCAGGTTGCCGGAGCGTTCGGCGGCATGCACGGTGGCGACGTAGAGGTCGGGGAACACGGCCGGGAAGCCGGCCAGCGTGTCGGAGAAGCTCTGGCCCTGCTGCAGCGCCAGGCGGATCGCCGCCAAGGTGGCGCGGGCGCCGGCGCGGCCCTCCTTGTTGTGCAGCGTGGCCATGGCCTCGCCCAGGTTCAGGCCGGCCTCGAGCAGGGCCAGCAGCTCCTGGCTGAATTGCAGCAGCGGGAAGGGTTGGCGGCCGCGCGCGGCGGCGGCGACGCCGGCCGTGCCGGCAGCGGTGCCGGTGCCGGTGCCGGTGCCGGCCGGCGCGCCGGCGATGGAGAGCACGCGCCAGCCGTTGCGCGCGGCCTGGCGGATCGCCTCGGCCTCGCTGGCGGCGTCGACCGCCACGCTGCGCGCGCCGGCGCCGCCCTGTACCTGCAGATGGAAGCGCATCGCGGCCTCAGGCGCGCCACCCCGCGCGCGTTTGGGTGGCGGGGCGGGCGGCGGGCTGGGACGAAATCTGTGTACGCATCGGTCGATCGCAATCGGAAAAAATGCAGAACAGTCGGGTAGGCTGAGCTACCTTAGACCGCTGGTGTAAAAAAATCAACGTTGTTCGAAGTCCTGTTGTAAAACGGCCCCGCCGGCGCGGCGGGGCCGTTCGGCTACCGGCTTACTGGGTCAGCAGGCTGACCTTGTCGACCACGAAGGAGGTTTGCAGCGAGGCGTCCTCGGTCATGGCGAAGGACAGCTGCACGGTCTGGCCCTTGTAGGCCAACAGGTTGAAGCTGCGCATTTGATAGCCGCTGGCCGCGTTCTTGTTGGAGTAGGTGGCCAGGGTGCCGAGCACGGCGCCGCTGCTGCTCTTCACGGTGACGACCAGCTTGTCGTAGACCACCGCCTCGGTTTCGGCCGTGTCGATGTGCAGCGCGAAGCTCAGCGTGGCCGAGGTGGCCGCCGCCGGGATCGCCACGCTCTGCGTCAGCGTTTCGGTGGCGCTGTTGCCGTTGCCGCCCAGCCAGGCGAACTTCGTGCCCTCGTAGGCCGTCTGGCCGGCGTAGCTGCCGATCACGCCGGTGCTGCCGCCCCAGCCGGTGGCGCCCGACTCGAAGCCGCCGTTGGCCACGCGCTCGGTGCTGCCGCCGCCGGTGACGGTCAGCGTGGCGCCGCTCGAGGTGGCGCTGCTGGCCGGCGAGGCCGAGTCGGTGACGGTGGCGCTGAACACCGCGCCGCTGTCGGCCGTCTGCGCCGTCAGCGTGTAGGTCGGCGCGGTGGCGCCGCTGATCACGGCGCCGTTGCGCAGCCACTTGTAGCTGTAGGGCGCGGTGCCGCCGCTGGCGCCGACGGTGAACGAGGCGGACCCGCCCGGCGCCACCGTCACGCTGCTCGGCTGGGTCGAGATCGACACGCCGCCCGGCACGCCGGACTCGTCGACGTCGGCGCCGACGTTGATCGCCGCGTAGGCGCGCTTGACGGCGGTGGCCTCCTTGCTGCCCACGCCGTACAGCTCCTCGGCCGCCTGCAGCACCTTGTTGCGCGCGTCGGCGTAGTTGGTCAGCTGGGTGAACTTGGTGGTGTTGGCCTTGAACCAGATGCGGAAGGCCTTGTCGTTGCCGATGCCGGTCATCGCCGCCGGACTCTTGTTCAGGTAGGAGCTGTAGTAGTCGCTGCTCGAACTGGAGTTGGAACCCTGCGACAGGAAGTAGAACATGCGGTTGTTCGGGCCGCTGCTGTAGTGGACGTTCAGGTTGCCGATCGAGCTGCTCCAGGCGTTCGGGCTCTTGCCGTCCTTGCTCGGCTTGTACATCCAGCGCAGCGGCTGGCCGGTCTTGCTGATCTCCACGCCCATCATCCAGTCGTTGCCGCCGGGGATGGTGGTGCCGGTGCCGCCGGCGCGCGCGTAGGCCTCGACCATGTCGCCGCCGATGTCCGAGCTCGACTCGTTCAGGCCGCCCGACTCGCCGGAGTACTCCAGGTTGGAGGTGGCGTCGGTGACGCCGTGCGACATCTCGTGGCCGATCACGTCGAGCGAGCCCAGGCTCTTGAAGCTGCTGCCGTCGCCGATGTACATGCATTTGCAGCCGGGGTCGAAGAAGGCGTTGTCGTAGTTGTTGTCGACGTGGGCGGCGATGTAGGTCGAGGTGTTGGCGCCGTCCAGGCTCTGCCAGCCCAGCACGTTCTTCAGCGCGTCGTAGGTGTTCATCAGGCCCCACATGGCGTTGACGGCGGCGGTCTGGCCGTTGGCGTTGGTGGTGCTGCCGCCGCTGATGTACTGCTGGCCGTCGCCCCAGACGTTGCTGCTGTTGGTGTAGATGCTGCCCGGGTTGGGGTTCGATTCCGGGCTGTGGTTGGCGTTGGTGATGGCCATCGCGCCGAACTTGCCGCCCACGCCGCGGCTGGGGTCCTTCATCGAATAGGTGCTGCCCGACAGCGTGGTGTTGATCGGCACGGCGCCGTTGTACTGGCTGTTGCCGGTGCCGACCACGGTTTGCAGCGCCTCCCACTGCTTGAGCACGGCGCCGGTCCTGGCGTTCAGGATGGTGTCGCGGTAGACCAGCTTGCGCTTGTCGGCCATGCGCGTCTTGACCAGGTAGGCCAGCTCGTAGTGGTCGAGCACCTGCTCCAGGTCCATCGCGTTGAGGGCCGCCTCGGCCTTGTTCTCGGCGCCGGCCGCGCGCACCGTCTTCATCACCGGATAGATCATCAGTTCGGCCTGCGGCTCCCAGCGGTGCAGGCCGCGTGGCGCCACCGCCTTGACCACCTTGTCGATCGCCTCGGCGGCGCCGAAGGCCGGCGCCAGGTCGGCCAGCGGCGCGGCCGCCGTGCCGCGCGCGCCGTCCTTGGCGGACAGGCCGGCGCGGCGGTCGGCCACCGACTCGCTGACGATCTCGCCGGCGTCGTTGGTGACGATCACCGACTCCGAGCCGTAGATGCGCAGGCCGTTGTAGGTGTGCTGGGCGCGCGTGATGCGCGTGCCGACCACGCCCGGGTGCTGCGCCGCGATGGCGAAGCCGTGGGCGGCGTCGAGGCCGAGGGCGCCGCCGCGCGCCTTGAGTCGGGCCACCAGGCCGGCGTTCTCTTGTGGAGAGGCCAGTCCGGCCGGCGCCGCCATCAACTGGCCGTTGGCCTGGGCTGGGTTGTGGGCCATCAGCGGCAGCGCGGCGATGGAAGCGGCGATTAGGGTCATACGTAAATTCATCTCTTCTCCGTGTGGTGTGGGTATGTTGGATGGGCGACCCGGCCTGTGCGTGCGCGGCCGGCCCGGCGCCTTCCGCCGCCGCTTCGCGGGTAGCGGGCGGCGGCGCGACGGCATGAAAACGGCGGGCAGGGGCGACACTATTCCCATCGCCGGTGGCAAGTCAAAAAACTTCGGAAATTGGTCGGACGGGGTGTGGAATGTTAAAAATTGGACATTCTTGCCGGCATGGGGGAGGATGGGGGCGGCCGCCGGGACGCGCCACGGGCCCGCTTCGGCGCCCTTCGCCGCCCATCTAGCGCGAAACGGCCGGCAAGGCGCGCACGATAGGCCGGGAATGTGTTAAATCCGCCACGGAATAGAATTAACACTCTAAATTCGTCAACAATGCGACACAATGGCCGGGTCTTCGGCAAATGACAGTTGCGAAATTTTAATATTGCGATTTACACTAGCCAATACCGGCCGGAATACTGTTTCGCCGGCACATAAAAAGCGCAGGGCACAACCCGCAAAAAACACAGCGCATTCGGGAACCACAGGAAGGAAAACATGACTCCATTCACAGCACTGGCGCCTCGCCACCGCATGTCCGCCGCCGCCTCGCACACGGCCTTGCCGCCACCGCCATAGCCGCCGCTCCCGGCGCACAGCGTCGCCGCGCGCGGAGTGGACAGCGTTCCGCCGCCTGGCATCCGCCGTCATTTTGATTGTCGCTCCAGGAAATTGCTCGCCGACGCGGCGCGTGATGCGGGCTAGTCACGCCCGGTTGGGGCAAGGGGAGAAACCATGCTGTCGATATCCACCAAAGTCGAGCGGATCGTGCTCGAGTCGTCCTTCCTCACCGAGGGGCTGGGAAGGGCCTGATCAACCTGTCCGAGCTGGCGCGCCAGTTGCAGCCGCAGCTCGAGACCGACCTGTGGAAGCCGGTCGGCCAGGCCGCCGTGGTGATGGCGCTGCGCCGCGTCGCCGAGCGGCTGCCGCCGCAGCGCGGCAGCGAGATCGTGCTGCCGCAGAAGACCGGCGAGCTGACCACCCGCACCGAGCTCACCGAGTTCACCTACCGCTATTCCGAGAACACCTACGAGTGCCACCGCCAGCTGTTGGCGCTGGCCGAGCCGCACCGCGGCGCCTTCGTCACGGTCACGCGCGGCGTCAAGGAGGTGATGGTGGTGTGTAGCAAATCGCTGACCGGGGTGGTCGAGCACGTGTTCGCCGGCGAGCGCGAGATGGCGCGGCTGGAGAACCTGAACGCGGTGACCCTGCATTTGAATCCGGAGACCTGCCGCACGCCGGGCATCTACCACGCCATCCTCAAGCAGCTGGCCTGGGACAAGATCAACCTGATCAACATGATCTGCACCTACACCGAGCTGACCATCCTGCTCGAGAAGAACCAGACCGGGGCGGCCTTTTCGGTGTTGTCGCGCATCGTCGCCAGCTAGCCGGCGGCGGGCGCCGTCCCCGCGCCGGGCTGTGCCGGCGGCGGGGGACGGCCGCGCCCTTACTTCTTGTCCGTGTCGGTCGAGAAGTTCAGCGCCGGCGCCTCGTCGTCCTTCTTCTCCTCCTCGGCCGGCGTGCCGTAGTCGGCCGGCGCCTCGATCTTCAGCTCGATCTGCTCCTTCATGTCGACCTTCTTCTCCACCGACACCAGGTGCGGGAAGGCGATGATCAGGACGACCATGATGATCTGGATCAGCACGAAGGGGATCGCGCCCCAGTAGATGTCCGAGGTCTTGACCTCCTTCGGCGCCACCGAACGCAGGTAGAACAGGGCGAAGCCGAACGGCGGGTGCATGAACGAGGTCTGCATGTTCACGCCGAGCAGCACGCCGAACCAGATCAGGTCGATGCCCAGCTTCTCGGCCACCGGGCCCACCAGCGGCACCAGGATGAAGGCCAGCTCGAAGAAGTCGAGGAAGAAGGCCAGCAGGAAGAACATGACGTTGACGACGATGAGGAAGCCGGTGGTGCCGCCCGGCAGCGACGACAGCAGGTGCTCGACCCACAGGTCGCCGTTGACGCCGCGGAACACCAGCGAGAACACGGTCGAGCCGATCAGGATGAAGATGACGAAGCAGGACAGCCGGGTGGTCGAGTTCATCGCCTGCTTCATCAGGCTCCACGACAGGCGGCCGTTGGCCATGGCCAGGATGATGGCGCCCATCGCGCCCATGCCGCCGCCCTCGGTGGGGGTGGCCAGGCCGATGAAGATGGTGCCCAGCACCAGGAAGATCAGGGCCAGCGGCGGGATCATGACGAACACCACGCGCTCGGCCATGCGCGACAGCAGGCCGATCTTCAGGTGGCGGTTGGCCAGCGCGAAGACGAAGGAGCCGACGATGCCGACGCCGGCCGAGAAGATGCCCAGCTCGTCGGCCGCCAGCAGCGGATGGCTGGCGCCGTAC
Organism: Rugamonas sp. DEMB1; assembly: GCF_029834475.1. Lineage (GTDB taxonomy): Bacteria > Pseudomonadota > Gammaproteobacteria > Burkholderiales > Burkholderiaceae_D > Rugamonas > Rugamonas rubra. The sequence goes on from NZ_CP122407.1 coordinate 514,294, forward strand.
ACCTTGGCGAAGGCGAACGAGGCGGCCACCGCGCCGAGCACCAGGAACAGCAGCGAGACGGCGCCGCTGTTGCCGTTGGCCTCGCGCAGGTTGCGCGCCTCCAGCGGCAGCGCCGGCACGTGCGACGGCTTGAAGATCGACACCGCCAACACGTAGCCGGCGTACATCGCGGTCAGCAGCAGGCCCGGCACGAAGGCGGCCTTGTACATGTCGCCGACCGAGCGGCCGAGCTGGTCGGCCATGACGATCAGCACCAGCGACGGCGGGATGATCTGCGCCAGCGTGCCGGAGGCGGCGATGACGCCGGAGGCGAGCTTCTTGTCGTAGCCGTAGCGCAGCATCACCGGCAGCGAGATCAGGCCCATCGAGATGACCGAGGCGGCCACCACGCCGGTGGTCGCCGCCAGCAGGGCGCCGACGAAGATCACCGCGTAGGCGACGCCGCCGCGCACCGGCCCGAACAGCTGGCCGATGGTGTCGAGCAGGTCCTCGGCCATGCCGGAGCGCTCCAGGATCAGGCCCATGAAGGTGAAGAAGGGGATGGCCAACAGGGTGTCGTTGGCCATGATGCCGAAGATGCGGTTGGGCAGGGCCTGCAGCAGCTCCGGTTTGAGCAGGCCCAGCTCGATGCCGACCAGGCCGAAGAACAGGCCGTTGGCGGCCAGGGAAAACGCCACCGGGAAGCCCGACAGCAGGAAGACCACCAGGGCGCCGAACATGATCGGCGCCAGATTCGCTGTTAAGAATAATTCCATGTCTCGTTCGCTCTCTTCTTGTCGTGTTTTGAGATTACAGCTTGTTGGCCGCCTTGATCGCCTCGATCTCTTCCTCGGGCGTGGCGACGTGCTTGGCGAACTCGTGGCCGTCGATTTTCCCGGCCAGGAAGGCGATGCGCTTGATGATCTCGGAGACGCCCTGCAGCAGCATGAGGAGGAAGCCCAGCGGCACCAGCAGCTTGGCCGGCCAGACGATCAGGCCGCCGGCGTTGCTCGACATTTCGGCGCTCTGGATCGACAGCAGGGCGAAGGGCACGCCGTAGTAGACGATCAGCAGCGAAATGGGCATGAGGAACAGCAGGAAGCCGAACAGGTCGATCCAGACCTGGGTGCGCTTGGAGAAGCGGCCGGCGATGACGTCGATGCGCACGTGCTCGTCGCGCTTGAGCGTGTGGCTCGAGGCCAGCATGAACATGGCGGCGAACAAATACCACTGGATCTCCAGCCAGGCGTTGGAGCTGGCGTTGAAGGTGTAGCGTATCAGGGCGTTGACGGTGCAGATGATGACGGCGGCCAGCAGGCCCAGCCGACCACGCCGGCGATTTTCTCGTTGAGCGTGTCGATGGCCCGCGAAACTGACATAAACATGGGTGTCTCCTCTATCCTCTGTTGCAGACGATGCCGGACGCTGCTTTGGCGCCCGGCTTTTGGGGAAATGCTAAGTGTGTCGCTAGTGTGTCGCTAATATGGCGCCCGGTTCGCCGCGCCGGGCCGGCCGGCTAGCCGGCCAGCTGGGTGCGCACGCGGGCGATGGCGGCGCGCACCTGGCGCGGCGCGGTGCCGCCGACGTGGTCGCGCGCGGCCACCGAGCCCTCCAGCGTGAGCACCTCGAAGACGTCGGCCCCGGTCAGCGGCGAGAACGCCTGCAGCTGCTCGAGCGACAGGTCGGCCAGGTCGCAGCCGGCGTCGACGCAGGCGCGCACGGCGCGGGCCACCGCCTCGTGGGCGTCGCGGAAGGGCAGGCCCTTCTTGACCAGGTAGTCGGCCAGGTCGGTGGCGGTGGCGTAGCCCTGCAAGGCGGCGGCGCGCATCGCCTCGGGCTTGACGCTGATGCCGCCGGCCATGTCGGCGAAGATGCGCAGCGTGTCGACCAGCGTGTCGACGGTGTCGAACAGCGGCTCCTTGTCCTCCTGGTTGTCCTTGTTGTAGGCCAGCGGCTGGCCCTTCATCAGGGTCAGCAGGCCCATCAGGTGGCCGTAGACGCGGCCGGTCTTGCCGCGCGCCAGTTCCGGCACGTCGGGGTTTTTCTTTTGCGGCATGATCGACGAGCCGGTGCAGAAGCGGTCGGCGATGTCGATGAAGCCGACGCGCGGGCTCATCCAGATCACCAGCTCCTCCGACATGCGCGAGATGTGGGTCATCACCAGCGCGGCGGCGGCGCAGAACTCGATGGCGAAGTCGCGGTCGGAGACGGCGTCGAGCGAGTTGTGGCAGACGTCGTCGAAGCCCAGCGTCTTGGCCACGCGCAGGCGGTCGATCGGGAAGGTGGTGCCGGCCAGCGCGGCGGCGCCCAGCGGCAGGCGGTTGACGCGCTTGCGGCAGTCGGCCATGCGTTCGCTATCGCGGCCGAACATTTCGACGTAGGCCAGCATGTGGTGGCCGAAGGTGATCGGCTGGGCCACCTGCATGTGGGTGAAGCCGGGCATGATGGTGTCGGCATGCTGTTCGGCCAGGTCGGTCAGGGCGCCGCGCAGCGCCGCCAGCAGCACGCCGATGTCGTCGATGGCCGAGCGCACGTAGAGGCGGATGTCGGTGGCCACCTGGTCGTTGCGCGAGCGGCCGGTGTGCAGACGCTTGCCGGCGTCGCCGACCAGCTCGGTCAGGCGCTTCTCGATGTTCAGGTGCACGTCCTCCAGGTCGAGCAGCCATTCGAACTTGCCGGCCTCGATCTCCTGGCCGATCTGCGTCATGCCGCGCACGATCTCGGCGTGGTCTGCCGCGCTGATGATGCCCTGCGCGGCCAGCATTTCGGCGTGCGCCAGCGAGCCCTGGATGTCGGCCTTGGCCAGGCGGTTGTCGAAGAAGACGGAGGCGGTGTAGCGTTTGACGAGGTCCGAGACGGGTTCGGAGAAGCGGGCCGACCAGGCCTCGCCTTTTTTGGAGAGTTGTGCTGTCATGGTATTGGAGTTAGGAGCTGCGGTTTTGCTGCGGTTTTGTCTGGGACGATTATAAACAAGGTTGGCTGGGTGCAGGACATTTAGGCCGCCGCGTGGTGACAGCGGCTCGAAAATCGGCGATTATTGTGGTTTCTGTCATTCAACTTTGTCAAAAAGGCTAGACGAGCATGAGCCAATTCGAGATCAGCAGCGAGCCGTCCCGGCTCGACATGGCCGTGGTGCACGGCTACCTGAGCGAGCAGTCGACTTGGGCCGTCGGCATGCCGCGCGCGCTGCTGGAGCGCGCCGTCGCCAACTCGCTGTGCTTCGGCGGCTACCTGGACGGGCGGCAGATCGCCTTCGCCCGCGTGGTCAGCGACCGCGCCACCTTCGCCAACCTGGTCGACGTGTTCGTGCTGCCGGCGTACCGTGGCCACGGCTACAGCAAGGCCTTGATGGCGGCGGTGCTGGCGCATCCGGAGCTGCAGGGCCTGCGCCGCTTCATGCTGGCCACCGGCGACGCGCACGGCCTGTACGCCCAGTTCGGCTTCACCGCGCCGCTGCGCCCGGCCAGCCTAATGGAGCGCTACTTCCCCGATATCTATCAGGTGCGGGGGTAGGGGACTTGGCGCGAGGGGGAGTTATGAGCAATGCGACGTGCCGGACCAGCTATGTCTGCCGTAAGGCTTGATGTAATTGCAGTGTTAATGTCTTGCCATTAATACTGTATGCATGTACAGTTTGCATGCGTCAATCGCGCACAACAATCTACCCCAGGAGTAAACACCATGCTTGACCACATGACTTTCCGCGTGACCGATATAGCTCGTGCCAAAGCGTTTTACAGCGCGGCACTTGCGCCATTGGGCTACAGCGTATGCTTCGAAGGCAACTACGGCGCGAACATGCTGGGGTTTGCTTACCCTGACGCCTCTGAGCCTGACGGCAAAAAAGCCGATGTATGGTTCATCGATGGCCCATCACCATACGGGGGCCCATCGGCGACTACCGGCTGCCACCTGGCATGGCGGGCAGAAACTCGTGCGCAAGTGGATGCTTTTTACCTCGCGGCGATCAGCGCCGGAGGAAAAGACAATGGCGCCCCCGGCCTCCGCCCAGACTATCACCCTCACTACTACGGTGCCTTTGTCATTGATTTGGAAGGCAACAACATTGAAGCAGTGTGCCACCAACCAGAATGAGTCGCGCTCAGTGATTGCGGGTGAGCGGCCGGGTATTCAGACTGCCGAAAAACCGAGCGCATTCGAGTCGCAGGAAGGCCGGTATCGGGCCGCTCTTTGAGTTGCTTGTGCATTTCATCGAGCTGCAATGTTTACGGCTTGGCGAGAAATTGCTCGATGTAATGAATGACCTTGGCCGCGCCCTCGCTTGTTTCCACCAGATCAATTGGCGCTTGGCCGCCGAGATAGGGATTCACTTCCGACATCCATTTGAATGCCTTCTTGCGGCTGCCCACGACGGGCATCGCCAACTTGAGAACCTGCTCCAGCAAGTCCGGGCGCGCATACCAAGATTCCGGTTTGATCGTCGGATGGCGGCCTGGTATGACACGCGGCAGTTGAGAATCGGCCAATTCGGTTGGTGTGATGTGTGAGCGGACCCAGTGTGCCAGTTCGCTCAATTCGGTATTTGGCTGCCGCACGTGTGGCCAGGTCGGCACCACCAAACCTATGGTGACATTCGTGTGGGCGCGGATCATGGCGAGCGCCGGTGCGATATCGGTATCGTTGGTCACGATCACAATTTGGTCAACCGCGCAGGTGATCGCATCGTGGTATGCCTGCAGCGCCAGATTTACGTCCGATTGTTTTTCCTCCAGCTTCCACACCAAGACTTCCTTGCAATCGCGCGGCCACGTCCTCGGTGCGCCAGGATCGATTACTTTGGCCTTCGACTCGGTTTGCGAATAGTAGCCCTCGATCAGCTGGATGCGCCCATCGTACAGCTTACGTAGCGCAGTATGGTAGCGGGCCTGCGACGACACCGAATCGAGCGCCTTGGCGGCTGATTCGAGGATTTTTGCGGTGAAGAACTTGATGCCCAGTGGCAGCAATTCGCTACGAGTGCCGGGGGCCGTGCTGGTCGGGAGTATGTGTTTCTCGAACAGGCTCAGCAGATCCAGCCACTTATACGGAGTGCCTTTCAAACAGCCATAGTAGAGATTGTAGCCGTCGATGTACACGCGCGTGCGCAACGGCGGTGGAGCAGGAGCTGCCATTTTCTCTCCCTGAAACGAAAAAACCGGCTTGCGCCGGCTCTTTCCCCCGCACCCCAGATGGTCTAGCCACACCGGCGTTGCGGATTAGTTGTTAGGTCGATTGTATCGCAATATAGGTTTTGTGCCAGCGCTTTCTTATACAGCAGTCGCGACTTGGCGCCGCTACTGCCAATTCATCAGGCAGGGCGGAATCAGCAGCAGCAAGGCCATCACGGCGTAGATCAGCTGCAGCGGCACCATCCACTTGGCCCAGGTGATCCAGGGCACCCGCGCCAGCGCCAGCACGCCGACGGTGATGCCGGAGGTGGGCAGCATCGGCGTGTTGAACTCGCCCATCTGGAAGGCCAGGATGGCGGTCTGCCGGGTCACCCCGACCAGGTCGGCCAGCGGCGCCATGATCGGCATGGTCAGCGCGGCCTGGCCGGTGCCGGAGTGGATGAAGAAGTTGATCACCGACTGGATCAGGTACATCTTCTGCGCCGCGAAGATCGGGCTGGACGACTGCACCAGCGGCATCAGCGCGTGCAGCATGGAGTCGATGATGTGGGCGTCGCGCGCCAGGATCATGGTGCCGCGCGCCAGCGCGATGACCAGCGCGGTGCCGACCAGGTCGCGCGCGCCCTGCATGAAGGCGTCGACCAGCTGGTCCGAGTCGAGCCGGCCGACCAGGCCGACCACGATGGCCATGGTCAGGAACAGCGCGGCGATCTGCTCGATGTACCAGTCGTACATGATGACGCCGCAGACCATGGTGCCCAGCGTGGCGACGAAGATCCACAGCACCAGGCTGTGGGTGCGCGTCATGCCGTGGAACTCGCCCAGGCCGTCGGGCGCCTCGCGCCGTTTCTCGCAGTCGAGCGCCCAGGTCGGGCTCTTCTCAGGCGTGCGCTTGACGCGCGCCGCGTACCACATCAGGAACAGCGCGGTGATGGCGGTGGCGATGGCCCACACCAGCACGCGGTAGGCCATGCCGGAGAACACCGGCAGGCCGGCGATGCCCTGGGCGATGCCGACGTTGAAGGGGTTCAGGAAGGCGGCGCCGAAGCCGACCTGCGAGCCGAGGAAGGGGATGGAGACGCCGACGATGGTGTCGTAGCCCAGCGCCAGCGCCAGCGGCACGAAGATCAGGATGAAGGGGATGGCCTCCTCGTTCATGCCGAAGGTGGCGCCGCCGATCGAGAACAGGGTGATGAACACCGGGATCAACGCGGCGCGCACGAACTTGGACGTGCTGTGGGCCTTGGCGATGGCCTTGATCATCGAGTCGATCGCCTCGGTCTTTTGCAGCACGGCGAAGGCGCCGCCGACGATCAGCACGAAGCCGATGATCAGGCCGGCGTCGACGAAGCCCTTGATCGGCGCCATCATCAGCGCGGCCAGGCCCTGCGGCGCGCTGGCGACCAGGTGGAAGGAGTCCGGGTCGATCATCTGCTTGCCGTTGACCAGGTGGGTCTCGTATTTGCCGCCCGGGACCAGCCAGGTGGCCAGCGCGATCAGCGCCAATATGCCGAACAGCAGGACGAAGGTGTGCGGGAGTTTGAATTTTTTCATGGGGTTTCTGGTTATTGGCTCAGCAGTTTGCCGGCGCGGAAGGCGGTGGCGCCGGCGATTTTACCCACGTTCATGCCGCGCAGCACGTGGCGGTGGCCGCTGCGGGCGAAGAACACGCCCGGCACCGTGCAGCGCAGGGTGGTGGTGGCGCCCGTGACCGGGTCGATCAGGTCGCCGAAGGCGTCGCCGGCCTCCAAGCGCTCGCCCATGTCGCGGGTGTAGACCAGCACGCCGGCGTGCGGCGCCAGGATCGGTTCGACGCCCTCCAGCGGCGTCGGCTGGCACAGCGGCGCCGGCAGCGCGGCCGGCAGGCTCGACGCGTCGGCCGCCAGCACGCCGCTGTGCGCCAGGAAGGCCAGCAGCGCCTCGGCGTCGCGTTCGGCCAGGGCGTAGCCGACCTCCATCTCGCCGCGCAGCTCGACGGTGGTCGACAGGCAGGCCGGCGGGATCGGGTGGCGCCCCGCGAAGTGGGCGTCGAGGCCCCACCACAGGCGGCTGCAGGCCTCGTCGAAGGGTTCCTCGCCGGCCGCCAGGGCCAGCAGCACGGCGTGCGCGCCCATCAGCGCCGACAGCGGCGCCACCGCCGCCGCCAGCGGCGTGCCGGCGTAGATGTGCAGCACCGCCTCGTTGTCGCAGTGCAGATCGAGCACGATGTCGGCGTCGATGGCCATGCCGAGCAGGATCTTCTTCAGCGCCTCGGCGTCGGTGTTGGGCTGCCAGCGCGCCACCGAGGCCAGCGCGTGGGCGCGGATGGTGGCCACGTTGTGGGCCGCGTCGTCGTTCAGCAGGCCGGCCAGCGACAGCTTCAACTCGTCGGCGACGTGCTTGTAGGCGCGGTTGAAGTTGGTGCCGGTGGTCAGGTCGAAGCGGCCGAAGGGGGCGCCGTGGATGGCCTGGGCCAGGCCGATCGGATTGGCCGCCGGCACCAGCACCACCTCGCCGAGGACGCTTGCCGGCCGCCTCCAGCTCGAGCAGGCGGCGGCGCAGGAACTGCGCCACCAGCATGCCGGGCACCTCGTCGGCGTGCAGGGCGGCCTGGATGTAGACCTTCTTGCCGGCGCCGGGCGTGCCGAAGTGGAAGCTGCTCAACTGGTAGGCGGCGTTGGCGTGCGGGGCGGAGATGGCGTGCTTGTGTGTGCGCATGGCGGGCGTGCCCCGTTGTGGGGCGTGGTTGTCGTTGTGTGGGCGATTATGTAGCAATATTTTCATCAAGTAAATCGATGAAAAAAAATATGCAAAAAATGGTTGAGTTTATTTTTTGATATGCGTAGAGTGGCCTCAACAGTTCCATTTTTGCCAGCCATTTTACCTGCCCAGCACGCCGCCCGGAGAGTCCATGACGCCAGCCAGATCCGCCCCACCGTCCTCGCCCGACGCCGCCTTCGCGCAGTCGGTGCTGGGCCAGGCGCTGCTGCGGGCGCTGGGCGGCGGCTCGGTGTCGCACAAGCGCATCGCCGACTACCTGCTGCGCAACCAGATGCGCGTGACGGCGCTGGGCATCGGCGAACTGGCCGAATCGTGCCAGGTGTCGAGCGCCACCATCAGCCGCTTCGCGCGCGACATCGGCTACAAAAACTACGCCGCCATGCGCGCCGCTGTGGCGGGAACGCTACAGGCGGTGCTGCAGCCGGTCGACAAGCTGCGCAACTCGATCGAGCGCCGCGATGGTGCGCCGTCGCCGGTCAGCGAGAGCCTGGAGTACGCGGCGGCCAACATCGCCGCCACCGGCGCGGCGCTGTCGCTGGCCGAGCTGGACGCCGTGGTGCGCAAGCTGAAGGCCGCCAAGACCGTCTACGTGATGGGCTTCGGCCTGTCCTCGCACCTGGCCGGCATGCTGGCGCAGCATTTGCACTCCTTCTGCCCGCACGTGGTGGAGGTGGTCGGCATCGGCGGCTCCGAGGTGGCGGCCGGCCACCTGGTGCACATCACCGGGCGCGACGTGCTGGTGGCCATCTCGCTGCCGCGCTACACGCTCGACTGCATCCGCCTGGCCAACTTCGTGCGCGACCGGGGCGCCTGCCTGGTCGCGCTGACCGACTCGCCGGCCTCGCCGCTGGCCGAACTGGCCGACCACACGCTGTACGCGCAGAGCACCCACCCGGTGCTGCCGAGCAGCGCCAGCACGGCGCTGGCGATCATCGAGGCGCTGGCGGTGGCGTTGATGGTGTCGAACGCCGACAATGTCGACAAGGCCAGCCGATTGACCGAGGCCATCGCCGCCTACCTGTACGGCAGCGATCCTGCCCAGCTGGCGGCGCATGGCGCGCAAAGAAAAACGGGGCCGCGCAAGCCGGCTCCGCAAGCAGTGGCAGTCGTGAAAAAAAGCCGCCGGGCCGACCGCAAGGTCGGACCCGGCCAATAAAAAAACCGTGTTGGCACCAACACACACTGGGGAGCGTTTGAATGGCATACCAAGAACACCAAGAACCGCAGGAACAACAGCATCGTCCTTTGCCACGGCAGCTGCCGCTGGCGCGCGCGCTGCGCCTGGCGCTGGGCCTGACGGCCGCCGCCGGCGCGCTGGCCCAGCCGGCCTGGGCGCAGTCCGAGGTGGCGGAAAAGATCCAGCGCATCGAGATCACCGGCTCGGCCATCAAGCGGCTTGAGACGGAGACGGCGCTGCCGGTGCAGGTGATCACCCGCGCCGACATCGACAAGGCCGGCGTGACCACCGCCGCCGAGCTGATGGCGCGCCTGGCCGCCAACGTCGGCGGCCTGAGCGACGGCGCCAGCATCAACGTCGGCGGCGACCAGCGCGGCTTCAACAGCGCCAACCTGCGCGGCATCGGCACCTCGTCCACGCTGGTGCTGCTGAACGGCCGGCGCATGGCCAACTTCGCCTCGCCCGGCGACGACAGCGGCGTCGACCTGAACAACATCCCGGCCGCCGCGCTGCAGCGTGTCGAGGTGCTGCTCGACGGCGCCTCCTCGCTGTACGGCACCGACGCCATCGGCGGCGTCATCAACTTCATCACCCGCAAGGACTTCCAGGGCGTCGAGCTGAACGCCTCGGCCATGAACACCCGCGAGGGCGGCGCCGGCAAGCGCACCGCCAGCGTCAGCGCCGGCCACGGCAATATCGACAGCGACGGCTACAACGTCTTCGCCGTGCTCGACGTGCAGAACACCGAGCGCCTCAGCACCTCGCAGCGCAAGTTCGTCGGCGAGCTGCAGGTGCCGCAGCGGCTCGGCCACCTGCTGTCGAGCTACACCGGCCCGGCCAACATCCGCCTCACCAGCGCCCAGCGCGACTATCTGCAGGAGAACAACTTCCTCCTGAACGGCAAGCCGATCACCAACCGCATGATCAACCTGTCGATTCCCGGCTGCGCCGCGCCGGCCAATCTGTACCTGCCGGCCGGCACCGGCGGCGTCGACGCCTGCACCTACGACTACATGGGCGACACCGAGCTGTATCCCAAGTCGGAGAAGCAGAACCTGCTCAGCCGTGGCGTCTTCAAGCTCGGCGCCGACCACCAGCTCTACGCCGAAGTGGCGCTGAGCCGGGCGCGCACCTGGTACGTCGGCTCGGCGGCGCGGGTCAACGCCAGCATCGACTACCGCAAGGTGCCGGGGCTGGCCAACAGCGGCCTGATCAACGTCGACGACGACGACCCCGAGCAACTCGAGCTGCGCATCCGCCTCAACGAGGCCGGCCGCCGCACCAGCGAACTGACCAGCAGCAGCAGCCGCGTCGTGGTCGGCCTCAACGGCGTGCTGGGCGGCTGGGACTACGACGTCGGCCTGAACCACAGCGTCAGCACCATTTCCGACAAGGACACCCACGGCTACCTGCTGTACGACAAGCTCAAGGAGGGCATCGCCGACGGCCGCATCAACCCCTTCGGCCCGTCCGGCCCTGCCGGCGTGGCCCTGCTCGACAGCATCCAGGTCAACGACGACGTGCGCCACGCCCGCGGCACCATGGACGCGCTCGACTTCAAGGCCTCGCGCGCGCTGCTGGCCATGGGTGGCGGCGACCTGGCGCTGGCGCTGGGCGGCGAGCTGCGCCGCGAGCGCACCGACTTCACGCCGTCGGCCCTGCTGATGAGCAACAACATCAACAACGACGACGCCCCCGAGGGCGGCCGCGCCACCAGCGACTCGCGCCGGGTGGCCGGCGTGTTCGGCGAGCTGCTGCTGCCGTTCTCCAAGCAGTGGCAGGCGCAGCTGTCGTCGCGCTACGACCACTACCAGGTGGTCGGCGGCGCCTTCAGCCCCAAGCTGGGCCTGACCTACACGCCGAGCAACACGCTGCTGCTGCGCGCCTCGGCCGGCAAGGGCTTCCGCGCGCCGTCCATGTCCGACCTGTTCCGCCCCACCGTCTACAGCCAGACGGCGACCCTGCCCGACCCGGTCAAGTGCGCCGCCGAGGGCAACAACTACGCCGACTGCGCCGACAACTGGGCGACCCGGCGTTACAGCAACGTCGAACTCAAGCCCGAGCACAGCCGACAATTGTCGCTGGGCGCGGTGTTCGAGCCGAGCAAGCTGTGGAGCGCCAGCCTGGACTACTGGAACATCAAGCGCAGCGACCTGATCAGCGAGATCGGCGACGACGTCATCCTCGGCAACCTGGCCAAGTACGGCAGCCTGGTGCACCGCGACGAGGACGGCGCCATCGACTACATCGAGCTGCGCAAGGAGAACCGCGGCGCCCAGCTGGCCAGCGGCCTCGACCTGGCGCTCGACCTGCACGGCCTGCGCAGCGCCTGGGGCACCTTCGGCGCCCGCCTGAACGGCACCTACGTGCTGCAGTCCAAGCTGCAGACCAACCCGGGCGACGCCTACATCAGCAACCTGAACGCCTTCGTCACCGACGGCGTGGTGCAGCGCTGGCGCCACAGCATCAGCCTGGACTGGGACCAGGGGCCGTTGTCGCTGAGCCTGCTCAACAGCTATTCGAGCGGCTACACCGACCAGAACTCGGCGATCAACATCGACGACGGCAGCGTGGTGGCGCCGAACAAGGTCAAAGCCTACTCGCTGTGGGACTTGACCGGCTCCTACGCCGTCAGCAAGCAGTTCAAACTGCGCGCCGGCGTGCAGAATTTGTTCGACACCAGCCCGCCGTACTCGAACCAGGCCTATCATTTCCTGTCGGGCTACGATCCGAGCTACACCGACCCGCGCGGCCGCCGCTATTATTTGGCGGCCAGCTATGCCTTCAAGTAAGCCTTAAGGATGGGCCTGTAGTCTGAGCCGGGCAACCCCACCGGCGCAAACCAAGGGTCAGACCCTAGGGTCTGACCCTGGCTCGTTGCCTCTGGGGGGGGGGGCGCTGGCGCCTTGATTGAGCAGCGGGGCCGAACGCCGGCCCCCCGGCAAGCCGTAAGAAACTTTTGTTCGTAGGAGAATGAGTATGAAACCAGTTGCATCATCGATCCGGCGCCTGTGCGTCGCCTTCCTGGCCTGCCTTGCCGTCGTCGGCGCGCAGGCCGCCAACGCCTCGCCGGCCGCCTCGCGCGCCGCCGTGCCGGCGCCGCAGGGCACGCTGGTGATCATCGGCGGCGGCCTGCGCGCCGACAACGCCGAGGTCTGGCAGCGCATCGTCAAGCTGTCCGGCGGCAAGGGCGCGCGCATCGCCGTGTTCGGCGCCGCCTCGATCAACCCGGAGAAGTCGGCGCAGGGCGTGATCGCCAAGCTGGCCCAGTACGGCGCCGACGCCTTCTTCGTGCCGATCGGCGTCAAGCTGGCCGGCAGCGACTACCGCCAGGCGGCCGAGAACCCGACCATCGTCGCCGACATCCGCTCGGCCAGCGGCATCTACTTCGCCGGCGGCGACCAGTCGCGCATCACCCAGGCGCTGGTGCGCGAGGACGGCAACCGCACCGCCGCGCTCGAGGCGGTGTGGGCGGTGTACCGTGGCGGCGGCGTGATCGCCGGCTCCAGCGCCGGCGCCGCCATCATGAGCACCACCATGTTCTACGACGCCAAGCCGGTGCTCGACATGCTCAAGCTCGGCGTCACCGACGGCCGCGAGATCGCCCCCGGCCTCGGCTTCATCGGCGGCGACGTCTTCGTCGACCAGCACCTGCTGGTGCGCGGCCGCTTCGCCCGCATGATCCCGGTGATGCTCAAGAAGGGCTACCAGATCGGCCTGGGCATCGACGAGAACAGCGCCATGGTGGTCAGCGCCAACCGCGACGTCGAGATCATCGGCTACAGCGGCGCGCTGCTGATCGACCTGTCGCGCGCCATCACCGACCGTGGCGTCAAGGGCTTCAACATCAGCAACGCGGCGATCAGCTACCTGGACCGGGGCGACAAGTTCAACCTGGTCTCGCGCACCTTCTACCCCTCGCAGGACAAGGCCGACAACAAGCTCGACCCGAACCAGCCCGACATGCGCGAGCCGGTGTTCACCAACGACATCCTGGGCAACAACGCCGTGCTCGACCTGATGGGCAACCTGATCGACAACGCCCAGCAGGAGGCCATCGGCATCGCCTTCGGCAACCCGCGCGACCCCTACCCGGACCTCGGCTTCGAGTTCCGCTTCAGCAAAACCGTCAACAGCGTCGGCTACAGCTCGACCGAGGCCGAGGCCTACTCGGTGCTCAAGCTGCGCCTGGACATCCGACCGATCCAGCTGCAGCAACCGCTGTACCGCTACAAATAAGCCGCCGTTGGCGCCGCCCCGGGGGCAGACCCCAGGGTCAGACCCTAGGGTCTGACCCTCGACTGGCCCTCGACTGACCCTCGACTTTCGCCCCGGCGCACCTCAGTGCAAGAACACGTCGTAGCTCAGCTTAACGATCAAGATCACCAACAACAGCAAAAACAGCACGCGCACGAAGCCGGCGCCGTGCCGCATCGCCACCCAGGCGCCGGTCAGCGCGCCGAGCACATTGCACACCGCCATAGGCGCGGCCACCGCATACAACACCTTCCCCGCTGGAATGAAGAACGCCAACGCCGCGATATTCGTCGACAGGTTGACCAGCTTCGAGCAAGCCGAAGCCAGGATAAAGTCGAAGCCGAAGAAGCGGATGAACAGGAAGATCAAAAAACTCCCCGCGCCCGGCCCGAACAGCCCGTCGTAGAAACCGATGGCGCCGCCGATGGCCACCGCCAGCAAACGCTCGCGGCGGCCGATCACCCGCGCCGTCTGCATCTGGCCGAAGTCCTTCTTGATGAAGGTGTAGATGGCGATCAGCACGATCAGCACCAACACCACCGGCCGCGCCACCTGCTGCGGCACATAGGACACGGCGGCGGCGCCGAGGAAGGCCATGGCGAAGGCGGCCACGGCGGCCGGCAGCACCAGCAGCCAGGGCACGCTGACCCGGCCGACATAGGAGCGTGCGGCGAACGCCGTGCCGCAGGCCGAGGCCACCTTGTTGGTGCCCAGCAGGGCGGCCGAGGCGGTGCTCGGCAGCAGGTTGAAAAGGGCCGGAATTTGGATCAGGCCGCCGCCGCCGACGGCCGCGTCGATCAGGCCGGCGAAGAAGGCGAACAGGCAGAGCAGGGCGACAGTGGTGGTCAGCATGGGCGGCTCGCGCGGGTCGACGGGGATGTGGTCATGGTGGTGGTGTCCAGTGGCAGGCCGGCGGCGCCGGCGGAGAACTGCTGCGGCCGATTATAGGTAGCGGGAAAGCGAGTGGTTGCAACCGGCCATTGCGGAAAACGCAATCTGCCCCTTGCGTTTCTTGTCCATCGGTAGGACACTTTGCTTTTTTACCAATGATCGGAGCCGCCGCCGCATGTCGCTCAAACTGATGTGGGAAATCCGCGCCTTTTGCACCGTGGTCGACAAGGGCAGCTTCATCCACGCCGCCCGCCAGCTGGGCTGCTCGCCCAGCGCCATGACGCGCGCCGTGCAGCACCTGGAGGAGGAGATCGGCACCGAGCTGATCCTGCGGGCGCAGAAGCAGCTGACGTTGACCCCGGCCGGCGAGTGCTACCACCTGTTCGCCCAGCGCTTGCTGGCCACCCAGGCCGAGGCGCTCGACCAGCTGGCCGAGCTGGGCGCCGCGCCGCAGGGCTGGGTGCGCATCTCGGCGCCGGAGATTCTGGCGCTGGGCTTCTTGCCGAAGACGGTGGCGCGCTTCTCCAGCCAGTACCCCGAGGTGATGGTCGACATCCGCTTCTCCGACAAGAGCCTGGACCCGGTCGAGGACCAGCTCGACTTTTCGATCCGTGGCGCCTTCCCGCAGTCCAGCGAGTTGATCGGCTACCGGCTGTGGGACTACCGCCGCCATTTGTACGCCGCGCCGGCCTACCTGGCGCGCATGGGCGGCGGCACGCCGCAGGAGCCCGAGCAGCTGGAGGAGCACGACATGGTGGTGCACACCGCGCCGCGCATCCTGCGCGACTGGTACTTCGTCTCCAGCGCGCGCACGCTGCGCTACACGGCACGGCCGCGCCACCGCTTCAGCTCCGGCATCGCCACCTTCCAGGCCGCGCTGGAGGGCGCCGGCATCGCCCGCCTGGCCGGCTGGCTGGCCGAGCCCGAGGTGGCGGCCGGCCGGCTGCTGCGGGTCTGCCCGGCCTACCGGCTGGCCTCGTCCAAATGGCAGGACCCGAGCATGCACGCGGTGTCCGCCTCGCCCCGGCTGGGCAAGGGCGCGCGGCTGTTCCTGGAGGCGGTGCGCGAGGACGCGCAGGCCATCGCCGGGCTGCACGAGGCGGCGCGCGAGCAGCGCGAGCCAGGTTAAGGACGCGATGAGAAAACCAGTGGTGTCATCGCGCGGTATCGGCCTGCTCGTCGTCGCGGCCTTGCATTTGTTGACCATCTACCTCGTCACCCGGCCGCGCACGCAGACCGCGCAGATGCTCGCCGCGCGCAGCACCAACATCGTCTTCCTGGCGCCGCCCGCGCCACGCCGCGTCGCCGCGCCGGTGCCGGTGCCGACTTCGGCCAGCGCGCGCGAGCGGCGTGCCGTCACCCTGTCACCGGCGCGCGAGCCCGCCCAGCGCCTGCCGCAGCCGATAACGCTGCCAACACCCGCCGCCGTGGCGCCGCCCCTGGCCAACGCGCCGGCCGCCGCCGAGCCGGACTGGACGCAGCCGGCCGCCAAGCCGGGCGCGGACAGCCTGGCCGAGCGCGCCAAGAAGAGCGTCGGCGCCATCGACCGCGACCTGCGCGCCAAGAGCCTGAACATGACCGACCGCAAGCCGATGGCCGAGCAGACCGCGCTGGCCAGCAATATCGCCAGCGCCTTCAAGCGGCAGGCCACAACGGTCGAAGAAGTCCTGATGGCCGACGGCAGCCGCATGAGCAAGGTGCACACGCCGAGCGGCACCTACTGCGCCTACAAGGAATCGAACGCCGTCACCGGTGGCCGCGACCCGTTCAAGGACGGCGTGCGCACCAAGGTCACCAGCTGCCCGCGCTAAAACGGCTACTGCGAGAAACCGGGGTCAGTGCCGACATTCGGACACGACCTGAACCGTATGTCTGGCACCATCCCTTCCAAGTGAGGAGCCTGAAAAAAACGCTTCGTTATTCTGTTGAGTCCGTGTCCGAATGTCGGCACTCGTATATTGAACGTACCGCAACGGCGTTGGATAATGATGGCGTTGAAGCGGCCGGGCGAAGTGACATTGATCGGCACGAGTGCCATTGAGCACGTGGGTCAGATAGGTGCCTTCGCCCGTTTCATTTTACAAGTCCGAACGGTATCTTGGGCCATCGCCATGGCGCGTAAGCCCGCATACGAGAGAGGTCAAAAATGGATACGGTACACGCTGTTGTAGGCATTGATGTGAGTAAGAAGAAGCTCGACGTGGCGTTGCTGGTCAACGGCAAGACGAAGTCGAAGGTGGTCGACAACTCCGCTTCGGGACATCGGGCTTTGTTGGAATGGTTGGGCAAGTCGAAGGCTCCGATGGCCGAGCTGCACGTTTGCATGGAGGCGACCGGCGTCTACTACGAGCCGGTGGCGCTGGCCCTGCACGCGGCCGGTTTGCGTGTCAGCGTGGTCAATCCGGCGTGCATCAAGGGGTTCGGGTACAGCGAGAATATCCGCAACAAAAACGACGCGGTCGACGCCGGGCTCATCGCCCGATACTGCGTCGCGATGGCTCCGGCGCCCTGGACGCCGCCACCGATCGAGCAGCGCCAGTTGCGCGCCTGGTCGATGCGCGTGCAGGCCCTGAAGGACATCCGCCAACAGGAGGAGAACCGGCTCGAGGCCCACACCGTCACGGGAATGGACGAGGTGGCCGAGCATGTGAGGGGGCACATCGCCTGGCTGAGCGCCGAGATCGCGAAGCTGGAGGACGAGATCGACGACCATATCGACCGCCACCCCGGCCTCAAGCACGACGCCGACCTCATCGCCAGCATCCCCGGTGTCGGTGCGACCACGGTGGCGAGGATTCTAGGCCACCTGGGCGACATTCGGCGCTTCGAGAGCGCGAAGGCGTTCGCGGCGTTTCTTGGCGTGACGCCGAAGCAGCGCAGTTCGGGAACCTCGGTGCGAGGGCGAACCATGATCAGCAGAACGGGCAGTACCGCGCTGCGCGCGGCACTCTACATGCCCAGCCTGGTCGCGCGCCGACACAACCCGATACTGGCCCAATTTGCCGAGCGACTGCTGGCAACCGGCATGGCGAAGAAGGCCGTGATCGGCGCGGTCATGCACAAGCTGACGCACCTCATCTACGGGGTCATCCACACCGGCAAACCCTTCGACGCAAACTATCTATCGAAAGGGCTTGCAAATCAAGACGGTATCTGACCCTGCCGTTGCTACATGTCGTCGTCGCCGTACTCCTGCGGCTTGACGCCATGCTCGGAAACGAGGCGCGGATACTCGGTGGAGACCAGCGCGTCCTTTTGCTTGCCCTGTTTGCTGATCTGGAAGCACCATGACGCCCCGAAATCGTAAAGGTAGTACAGCTTCTTGTTCTTGGGCGTCGGGAAGACTGCGGACAAAGGCATTTCCATCACATGCGTGTCGTCGTCCCCGCTCCATTCGCCGTCCGGCGTGAGAAAAGTCTTCCTACCTCGATTGTTGTTGGCGAGGTAGAACTCGTCGAGGTGATCGCCCCCCTCGAAGTCTATCGTGTCGAGAATGTAGCTTGCCAATCCTCCCAGCGCCAATTCGACCGGGCCTCCATCACAAAATGATAGGGGGCATTTAGATACCTGCCGCCGACGCACTCGATGGTCAATTTGAAAATCGTACTCATTGCTCTTGCTCTCCACTCGGAAAATGTTGTGTTGTCGACGGCCGCTCGCGTCAGACGATTGATGCTTGACTTCATCCTGTCATTGTTGTTCGCTAAAGTCCGAACCGACGCAATGCGGCAGATTACAATACGTTTCATTTTTCCGCCACGTCCGCCTACAAGGAAGCGCCATGCCCGTCCCTTCGTTCCGACCATTATTTTCCCTGCGCCGGCTGGCCGGCGCGCTGGCGCTGAGCGCCTCGCTGGCGCCGGCGCTGGCCACGGCCGCCCAGCCGGCCACCGTGCGGCTCGACTATCTGCACAGCGGTAATGCCAAGAGCGAGCAGTACGCCGTCGACCGTGTCGTCATCGAGCCGTTGCCGTGGCCGGGCGACATGGCGCGCACCATCGACCAGAGCAACCGGGGCATGAACCTGGTCGAGGTGACGGACGCCGCCAGCGGCAAGCTGCTGTACTCGCGCGGCTTCTCCACCATCTTCGGCGAGTGGAGCAGCACCGACGAGGCGCAGCGCGGCAATCGCGGTTTCCAGGAGTCGGTGCGCTTCCCCAAGCCGGACCGCCCGGTCAAGGTGCGCATCCTCAAGCGCGACGCGCAGAACGCCTTCGTCGAGGCGTGGAGCACGCTGGTCGACACCGACGCGCTCGACGTGGTGCGCAAGCAGGGGCCGGCACCGGCCAAGCCGATTCCCATCCGCGTCAGCGGCGCCTCGCCGGACAAGGTCGACCTGCTGATCGTCGGCGACGGCTACACCAAGGCCGAGATGCGCAAGTTCGAGGCCAGCGCGCGCCGCCTGGCCGAGCACCTGTTCAAGGTGTCGCCGTTCCGCGAGCGGGCGCGCGACTTCAACGTGTGGGCGCTGGCGCTGCCGACCCAGGAGTCGGGCGTGTCGCGGCCGTCGACCGGCGTGCACCACGCCTCGCCGCTGGGCACCCGCTACGACATCTTCGGCAGCGAGCGCTATGTGCTCACCACCGACAACCGCGCCTTGCGCGAGCTGGCGCAGTACGCGCCGTATGAGTTCATCGAGATCCTGGTCAACAACGACACCTACGGCGGCGGCGGCATCTTCGGCCAGTTCAGCACGGCGGCGGCCAACAACGACTGGGCCAACTACCTGTTCGTCCACGAGTTCGGCCACCACTTCGCCGGCCTGGCCGACGAGTACTACACCTCGCCGGTGGCCTACCAGACCGGCGGCGCGCGCATCGAGCCGTGGGAGCCCAACGCCACCGCGCTGCAGGACCCGGCGCATCTGAAGTGGAGCAAGTTCGTCAAGGCCGGCACGGCGCTGCCGACCGCGTGGCCCAAGGCGGAGTACGAGACCCACTCGCGCGAGTACCAGAAGCAGCGCGCCGCGCTGCGCGCCGCCAACCGCCCCGAGGCGGAGATGAACGCGCTGTTCCGCAAGGGACCTGGCCTACACCGAGCAGCTGTTCTCGCCTGCGCCCGAGCGGCGCAAGGTCGGCGCCTTCGAGGGCGCCAACTACGAGGCCACCGGCTACTACCGGCCGGCCATGCAGTGCCTGATGTTCGACCGCAGCGACGCCTTCTGCCCGGTGTGCCAGGACGGCATCGGCACCATCATCGACTTGTACGCCGGACCGGCGAAGTAGGCGCAGCGGCGCGGCGCGGTGTGGAACAAGGCGGGGCCGGGATTTTCCCGGCCCTGCTTATTTCGGTCGTGGGTTCGCTAGCGAACAGAGCGTATCCCGGCATGGGCCTATTCTGGCCTTGTGCTGTGGCGTTCCTTTACCACGGGGCGCAGCGCGAGGCGGTGGATTGAAGCCGCCCGCTATTGATCACTCCCGATACCACATCGAACTAAAAGGACACACCATGAACAAATTACTCGCTACCCTGATCGGCACTCTGTTTGCCACCGCCGTTATGGCCCAAACCCCGGCACCGCAAACGCCGGCCGTGGTGAAAGCCGAAGCCAGCGCCAACAAGGCCAACGCCAAAGCGGCAGCCTCTGAAATGAAGGTCGACGCCAAGGCCGACGAGAAGTCCAACAAGGCCGTCGCCAAAGCCGACGAGAAAGCCTCCGACGCGGTCCACGACGCCAAAAAAACCAAGGCCAAGGCCCACGCCAAGGTGGTCAAGGCGGACCCCGAGGACAAGATGACGGAAGCGGCCAAGGCCGAGCACACCGCCGCCAAGGCCGACGAGAAGGCCAACAAGAAGATCGTCAAGGCTGATGCCAAAGCGATCAAGGCCCATGTCGACGCCACCGCCGACAAGGTAGAAGCGGCCAACAAAACCGAAGCCACCAAGGCCAAGGGCGCCGCCGAAGTCAAGGAAGCCGCAGCCAAGCACTAAGCTTCGGGGTTCTTCAAGGAGCGCCGGGACGCCGACAAAACCCAACGGCGCAACCCAGGGTCAGACCCTAGGGTCTGACCCTAGATCTTCGCCTGTGGTTTTGCCGGCATCCCCGGCGCCTTGACGACCCCAAAAAAAAGACCGGCACGCCATCACTGGCGCGCCGGTCTTTTTTATGCTGGCCGCGCTGCGGCCAGGCGCGATCAGACGATCGCGGTCAGCTTCTCCGGCTTGATCTTCGAGGCCAGCGCCTTGCCCTTGCGGGCGCGCTTGCCGATGTGGACCGCCAGCGTGGAGGCCGACAGGCTCAGGTCCTGCGGCTTGGCGCCGCGCCCCATGCCGGAGACGATCACACCCTTCTGGCTGATGGCGCGGGCGGCGACCAGGCTTTCCTTGTCCTCCAGCTCCATCAGGATCACGCCACGGCCGCCGTTGGTCAGCACCTTCATCTCGTCGAGGCCGAACACCAGCAGGCGGGCCTGCTCGGAGACCACGGCGACGGCGCTGGCCTTGTCTTCCACCACGGTCGGCGGCAGCGGCACGGCGCCCTCGTCGAGCGTGATGAAGGACTTGCCGCCCTTGAGCCGGCTGACCATGTCGCCGGCCTTGGCGATGAAGCCGTAGCCCGCGCTGGAGGCCAGCAGCAGTTGCGTGTCGGCCGGGCCGGCGTAGAAGTGCAGGATGCGCGCGCCGCCGGTCAAATCGACCAGCGTGGTGATCGGCACGCCGTCGCCGCGCGCGTTGGGCAGGGCGGCCACCGGCACGGAATACACCTTGCCGTTGCTGCCGAAGCCGAGCAGGGTGTCGACCGTGCGGCACTCGAAGGCGCCGTACAGCGAGTCGCCCGCCTTGAAGGTGAACAGGGCGGCGTCGTGGCCGATGCCGGTGCGGGCGCGGATCCAGCCTTTTTCGGAGATGATGACGGTGACCGGTTCGTCCACCACCTTCTGCTCCGCCACGGCCTTCTGCGCCTCTTCGATCAGGGTGCGGCGCGGGTCGCCGAAGGTCTTGGTGTCGGCTTCGATCTCGCGGATGATGGCGCGCTTCATCGAACCGGGGTTCTCCAGCAGGTCTTGCAGCGACTGGCGCTCCTTGCGCAGATCGGCCAGCTCCTGCTGGATCTTGATGGCTTCCAAACGCGCCAGTTGGCGCAGGCGGATCTCAAGAATATCCTCGGCCTGGCGGTCGGACAGCTTGAAGCGCGCCATCAGCGCGGCCTTCGGCTCGTCCGAGTTGCGGATGATCTGGATCACCTCGTCGATATTCAACAGGATGGTCTCGCGGCCCTCCAGAATATGGATGCGGTCGTCGACCTTGCCCAGCTTGTAGCGGGTGCGCCGGGTCACCGTCTCGAAGCGGAAGTCGATCCACTCCTGCAGGATGTCGCCCGGCACTTTTGGCGCGGCCGGCCGTCGCCGCCGATCATCACCAGGTTGATCGAGGCGGACGATTCGAGCGAGGTGTGCGCCAGCAGCATCAGCATGAACTCGGTCTGGTCCTGGTTCTTCGACTTCGGCTCGAACACCAGGCGCACCGGGGCGGCGCGGCCGGACTCGTCGCGGATGGTGTCGAGCGAGTTGAGGATCAGCGATTTCAGCGCCACTTGCTCCGGCGACAGCGCCTTCTTGCCCAGCTTGATCTTCGGATTGGTCAGCTCCTCGATCTCCTCGAGCACCTTCTGCGACGAGGTGCCCGGCGGCAGTTCGGTGACCACCGCCTGCCACTGGCCGCGGGCCAGCTCTTCGATCTTCCAGCGCGCCCGCACCTTCATGCTGCCGCGGCCGTTGGCGTACATGTCGGCGATCTGCGCCGGCGGGGTGATGATCTGGCCGCCGCCGGGGAAGTCCGGGCCGGGCACCATCGCCATCAATTCGGCGTGGCTCATCTTCGGATTGCGGATCAACGCCACCGCCGCCTGCGCCACCTCGACCAAGTTGTGCGAGGGGATCTCGGTGGCCAGGCCGACGGCGATGCCGGAGGCGCCGTTCAGCAGCACCATCGGCAGGCGCGCCGGCAGCAGGCATGGCTCCTCGGAGGAGCCGTCGTAGTTGGCCTGGAAGTCGACCGTGCCGAGGTTGATCTCGTCCATCAGCAGGCGGGCGATCGGCGTCAAACGGGCTTCCGTGTAACGCATCGCCGCCGCGCCGTCGCCGTCGCGCGAGCCGAAGTTGCCCTGGCCGTCGATCAGCGGATAGCGCAGCGAGAAGTCCTGCGCCATGCGCACCAGCGCGTCGTAGACCGACTGGTCGCCGTGCGGGTGCAATTTGCCCAGCACGTCGCCGACCACCGTCGCCGATTTGCGCGGCTTGGCGGTGGCGGTCAGGCCCAGTTCGTTCATCGAGAACAGGATGCGGCGCTGCACCGGCTTCTGGCCGTCGCAGACGTCGGGCAGGGCGCGGCCCTTGACCACCGAGATGGCGTAGTCGAGGTAGGCGCGTTCGGCGAAGGTCGACAGGGTCAGCGTTTCGCCGCCGTCGCCGCCGTTGGGGCCGCCCGGCAGGCCGGAGTCGTCCGGGTCGGGCAGCTGTTCTTCAAAGAGGTTTGCTTGTGTCATGGTGTATTCGGTGTGCGGATTCTAGTGTGCGATGGCGTGGCTTAGATGTCGGCCTCGGCCTCGTTGCCGTGTTCCTCGATCCAGGCGCGGCGGGCGGCGGCTTCGCCTTTCCCCATCAGCATGTTGAAGCGGGCGGCCGACTCGGTGTGGGCGAACTCGCCCAGCGACACCGGCAGCAGGCGGCGGGTGTCGGGGTTCATGGTGGTTTCCCACAGCTGCTCGGCGTTCATCTCGCCCAGACCTCTCGAAGCGGGAGATCGACCAGGCGCCGTCCTTGACGCCGTCCTTGCGCAGCTTGTCCTCGATCGCCACCAGCTCGCCCGAATCGAGCGCGTACAGCTTCTGGATCGGCTTCTTGCCGCGCGCCGGCGCGTCGACGCGGAACAGCGGCGGCCGGGCGATGCAGATGTGGCCGTGCGCGATCAGCGCCGGGAAGTGCTTGAAGAACAGCGTCAACAGCAGCACCTGGATGTGCGAGCCGTCGACGTCCGCATCCGACAGGATGCAGATTTTGCCGTAGCGCAGACCGGACAGGTCGGGCGAGTCGGCGAAGCTGTGCGGGTCGACGCCGATGGCCACGGAGATGTCGTGGATCTCGTTGTTGGCGAACAGGCGGTCGCGGTCGGTCTCCCAGGAGTTCAACACCTTGCCGCGCAGCGGCAGGATGGCCTGGAACTCCTTGTCGCGGCCCATCTTGGCCGAGCCGCCGGCCGAGTCGCCCTCGACCAGGAACAGTTCGTTGCGCTGGATGTCGGACGATTCGCAGTCGGTCAGCTTGCCGGGCAAAACGGCGACGCCGGAGGACTTCTTCTTCTCGACCTTTTGCAGCGAGCGCAGGCGCGACTGGGCCTGCTTGATGACCAGCTCGGCCAGCTTCTTGCCGTATTCGACGTGCTGGTTCAGCCACAGCTCGAGCGGCGGCTTGGCCACGCTCGACACCAGGCGCACCGCGTCGCGCGAGTTCAGGCGCTCCTTGATCTGGCCCTGGAACTGCGGATCGAGCACCTTGGCCGACAGCACGAAGGAGACGCGCGCGAACACGTCCTCGGGCAGCAGCTTGACGCCCTTGGGCAGCAGCGAGTGCATCTCGACGAAGCTCTTGACGGCGCCGTACAGGCCGTCGCGCAGGCCGGACTCGTGGGTGCCGCCGTTGGAGGTGGGGATCAGGTTGACGTAGGACTCGCGCACCACGCCGCCGTCCTCGGTCCAGGCCACCACCCAGGCCGCGCCCTCGCCCTCGGCGAAGCCCTCGGTCTCGGCGCTGGCGTAGCCGGCGCCCTCGAACAGCGGGATCAGCGTCTCGCCGCTCGAGCTTTGCGCCAGCGCCTCGGTCAGGTAGCCGCGCAGGCCCTCGTTGTACTGCCAGGTCTGCACGTCGCCGGTCTTGGCGTTGGTCAGCGTGACGGTCACGCCGGGCAGCAGCACCGCCTTCGAGCGCAGCAGGCGCTGCAGCTCGGTCTGCGAGATGACGGGCGAATCGAAGTATTTGGGGTCGGGCCAGGCGGTGACGCGGGTGCCGGACTTCTTGCCGTCGCGCGGGGCGGGGCGCGAGGTCAGCGGCTCGACCACGTCGCCGGCGGAGAAGGCCATCTGGTGCAGGCCGTTGCCGTCGTTTTCCTTGCGCCAGACGGTGATCTCCAGGCGCGTCGACAGCGCGTTGGTGACCGACACGCCGACGCCGTGCAGGCCGCCGGAGAAGGCGTAGGCGCCGCCGGAGCCCTTGTCGAACTTGCCGCCGGCGTGCAGCCGGGTGAACACGATCTCCACGGTCGGCACGCCTTCTTCCGGGTGGATGCCGACCGGGATGCCACGGCCGTCGTCCTCCACGGTGATGGAGCCGTCGACGTTCTGGGTCACCGCGATGTTCTTGCAATGGCCGCCAAGCGCCTCGTCGGAGGCGTTATCGATCACTTCCTGGATGATGTGCAGCGGATTTTCGGTGCGGGTATACATGCCCGGGCGCTGCTTGACGGGCTCGAGCCTTCAAAGACGCGGATGGATGATTCGCTGTAGTCGGATGCTGGTTTTTTAGTGGCCATACGTGATCAAGCTGGGTAAAAGCGATACTTGGTTTATGCGGACGCCTGCGCATTCTATCCTCAACAGGGCGGATCGGCGGCAATCCCTTGGCGGGAAACGGGCGGAATTCATGGCGAAACTGCAAATACCTGCGGGGTTTTCCCCACAAGCTGCCGGCCGCGACGGGAATTGTACTGTATGTGCGTACAGTCGTGTTCGCTTGATGGCTGCCGCCGGCGTCGGGGCGGCGCCGTCCGTGGCGCGATTTATACACCGCGTTTACACCCCGCCACCGTCTTTTTAGACTGTTTTTACGGCCGGATCGGTAAGCTTCTTCATATCGAATTGATCGAAACAGGAGGTGGACGATGCACGCATTCTTCTACACGCAGCCGGCGCAGCGCCGTTCGTTTTGGCTGAAGGAGCAGGCCGCCAAGGCGCCCGCCGCGGCGCAGCCGGTGTGCCTGATGCAGCTGACCGTCGACGCGGACGCCGTCACCGCCCTGCGCCAAACCGTCACCCGCCTGTGCGGCGACGCCCTGCAGTTCATGCGCATCGAGGCCTGCGAGCACGGCACCCGCATGAAGGTGTGGTTGTGCCTCGGCAGCGCCCTGGTGAGCCAGGTGATGGAGGCGGTGATGCGCCTGCTGCCCGGCGCCGAGTTCGGCCGCTTCTCCACCCCGGGCAGCCGGCGCCTGGCGGGGCAGGGGCTGCAATGATCATCGCCATCGCCAACCAGAACGGCGGCAGCGGCAAGACCGTGGTCGCCAACAACCTGGCGCTGCTGCGCGCGCGCAGCGGCCGCAAGGTGATGCTGATCGACACCGACCCGAAGAAGACCTCGATCACCTGGAGCGGCGAACGGGCCGCCGCCGGCCTGCAACCCAAGCTGGCGGCGCGCGCCATCAGCGGGCGTGGCCTGGCCAACGAGCTGGAGACGCTGCGCCTGCACTACAACGATATTTTGATCGACACCGAGGGCCGCGACACGCCCGAGAGCCGCGCCGCGCTGATCGCCGCGCGCCTGGTGGTGGTGCCGGTGTCGGCCGACCAGGTCGACCTGGCCAGCCAGTACAAGCTGATCGCCCGGCTCAATTCGGCGCGCATGTTCAACCCCGGCCTGCGCGTGCTGTTCGTCACCGTCGGCGGCGAACACGACCCGAACGAGGAGGAGACGGCGGCGATCCGCGCCTACGTCGCCCGCGTCATGTCGGCCAGCCTGGCCAGCACCGTGATCCACGCCCACCAGACGGCGCACCAGGCTTGCGGCCGCGGCCGCTGCGTCTGCGACGCCGCCGACTGCCACGTGCGCGCCGCCGCCGAGATGAGCGCGCTGTACAAGGAAGTGTTCATCCCCTAGTTTTATGTCGCACCGTTTTCCAGGCCGCCGGTTCGCGCCGGCGGCCATGTTTTTTCACCCACCAAAAGAAAGACCGCATCATGAAGAAATTGATACTCGCCACAGCTGTGATGGCAGCATTCGCCGGCAGCTACGCCCATGCCGAGGACATCAAGCCGGACAATGAAGTCAGCTTCAACGCCAGCGTCGTGTCGGACTACCGCTTCCGCGGCATCTCGCAGACCCGCGTCAAGCCGGCCGTGCAGGGCGGCGTCGACTACGTCAACAACCCGACCGGCCTGTACGTGGGCGCGTGGGCGTCGAACATCAAGTGGACCAAGGACGCCGGCGGCAGCGGCCAGATCGAAGTCGACCTGTACGCCGGCAAGCGCGGCCAGATCAGCAGCGAGGTGTCCTACGACGTCGGCGTGCTGAGCTATGTGTACCCGTCGAACGGCCTGGCCACCAACGCCAACACCACCGAGGTCTACGGCCAGGTCGGCTACGGCCCGGCCTACCTGAAGTACTCGCACTCGCTGACCAACCTGTTCGGCTACGCCGACAGCAAAAACAGCGGCTACGTCGACCTGGGCGCCAACATCGACGCCGGCAAGGGTTTCACCATCAACCTGCACGCCGGCCACCAGAAGGTCAAGGGCAGCGACGTGGCCAACTACACCGACTGGAAGGTCGGCGCCACCAAGGACTTCGGCGTGGTCAGCGGCGCGCTGGCCGTGGTCGGCACCAACGCCCGCGAAGAAGCCTACAGCTCGCCGGTCAACGGCAAGTTCCTCGGCAAGACCGCGCTGGTCCTGAGCATCAGCAAAACCTTCTAAGCCGACGGCGCCGACGGCGGCTACACAGCAAAACGGGAGCAGAGGCGATGCCCTTGCTCCCGCTTCGAATTTGAAGGTATCAAATCGCGCGCACCGATGCTACGGCAGCATCTTCGCAGCCTCATCGTCTCCGCGAATTTGCGGTTCGTAATCAGTTTTCGCTTGCAATAGTGTGACCCATTCCTGGACGAGGCTTGGAAGTCGCTCTACTACCTCATAGCCGAACAATACCTCGTTGACATAGCCCATGTGAAGCATGTCGATGATGCGGCAGAGGTAACTGCGTCCTTGTACCCACCATGTGAAGTGGGCATCAAGCGCGAGCATGTGTTCGACGTGTCTATTCTCGTGCTCTCTCATCTCCTCAAGTTCCATACCATCAAGCAGAGTCTCGTAAACGCCGTCAGCTACGCGACTGCCGAAGGTAGTTGTGTAATAGTATTCCTTGATTTCCCAGATAGCCACAGGGTTCACGACCCCTGGGAGGGCTCCGTCCACCCGACGTGAAAGGGCCCTGAGTGGCATTGCGTTGTGAGTGAAGGTGGTCAACTGGCCTGGGTTCGAATTGAAACCGTCGACACCGACAATGCTCTCGACAATCATGTTGACAATGCCTGTCAGGTAAGCCACTTTCTTCATTTCGCCAGACTGCTTATTCATCGTGGCGGTAAGCTGGGGCTGAAGCTGCACTTTCAATTCATTGTAAACAGTCTCTGCTTGTTTGGCATCCATCAAACGAGGCCGAACAAAGTTGTCGAGCACGTCCGCGCGGTAATGAAAGTACTCGCACAGTTTGTATCCTAGCTGCGTTAGTTGTCCCAGATGGACTAGATGATCACTAGACAGTCTCAGTTTTTTGAACGCTGCTACAATTGCGACTGCATCCAAGCTCTTGATCCCACCAGTTCGGCGGTCAGTGTATTTTTGTGCCTCCGAAATGCTGCGGACGTGCGCCCAGAAACCCTTATCCAAGCCGATGAATCTCCAGTCTGCTCTCAAAACGTGTCTCCCATATGTCGAAATCGCTTTACGAAACGCAGTCTACCCTGTTTGATATTGCTTGTGCAGATGGGCAACAGCCAAGCCTACCAAAGCTAAAAGGACAACTGCTGAAGTGGATCGGCAATAAACAGAAGTTCGCGGCGGAGATTTGCAGCTACTTCCCGGATACATATGGCACGTACTTCGAGCCGTTTATCGGTAGTGGCGCTGTGTTGGCGACGTTGGGACCTAGAGTGGCGATAGCCGGCGACGTGTTCGGCCCGTTGGTTCAGATTTGGCAGAAGCTACACGACGACACTACTGGCTTGATTGATTGGTACGCGCAGCGACATGCATTGATTGACGTCATGGGGAAGAAAGATGCCTATGCAAAGGTGCTGGCCGACTATAACGCGGGGCCAAATGGCGCCGATCTGCTCTTCTTAAGCCGCGTCTGCTACGGCGGCGTGGTGCGGTTCCGAAAGTCAGATGGACACATGAGTACACCATGCGGCCCACACCGGCCTATGCCAGTCGAAAATTTTGCTGAGCGTGCACTAATCTGGGCTGCGCGCACGCGTGGTGCCCGCTTCTTACACGCCGATTTCGAAGAGACAATGAAGCTTGCCATGCCTGGTGACTTGGCATATTTCGACAGCCCATATGTCGATAGCCAAGGAATAATTTACGGCGCGCAGTCGTTTAGTGTCGAGCGGCTGTTCAAAGTGGTCGCGGATCTTAAGGCGCGCGGCGTCTACGTTGCAGTGAGTCTGGACGGTACTAAGAAGAGTGGGGACCACACCGTGGACCTCCCCATCCCTGAAGGGCTGTTTGAACGTGAAGTAATGGTGCACCTAGGTTCCTCAATGTTAAAGCGCTATCAGCTGAAGGACCAAACAGCCGAAGATCATCACGTAGCCGACAGGCTTTTGTTGACTTATTGACGCATGCCCTCCTGTTATTTCTGGGGGCTGAACACGTTAATTGAATTGAGGGAGAAGCTTCGCGGCCAGTATCTGCAAGGCCGCAAGGCGTTTTTCGTGCGTTTTTGGTATGTTCTGCATGTCTAGCGTAGAGCAAAGGGCCTGTATCTTTTGTTCTGTGAACCCAACGTCAAATTGGTGAAGGTGCGACTGCAGAATGACTTGAAGGCAAAGCCGAACGTGCTCACTATGTGGACCCGTTTTTTCCATTGATGACCTCATGTGGTTAAGACACAAGATTCAGCGAATGGTTCCACCGACGCTTTTATCAGCAATTTTGGTTATGGGCTCCATACGTTTTCGAGCCCCCTCGCTCAAAAGCTACGCCAGTACCCGACATCGTGCGCACGGACATCGCGGCACCAAGGGCGGGGCTGTGCAGACTCTGCCCCCCCCGGTGTCAGACTAGTTGTCGCCTCTAGATTTTACCCAAAGATAGAGGTGTACGATGGCAGCAAGAAATTCACCGGCGTTTGTCGAGCAGGCGTTGGTCAAGGTATTCTCCCGTGGCGACAGGAGCGTGCAGGCAGTCGCGGACGAGATCAACGTCAATTACCACACGCTTAAAAATTGGATGGCAAGGAAAGCAGTGAAGAAATCGGACACGCCGGCAGCGAAAGAGAAGCGCCCGCAGGACTGGAGCGCCCAGGAGCAGCTCGTCGCATTGCACGAGACGCACGGCATGGACGGCGAGGCGTCGAGCGTCTGGTGCCGCGAGCGCGGCATATTCCCCCATCATTTGACCGAGTGGCAAGCGGCCTTCTGCGGTGACAAAAGAGCCGGCCAGGCCGATTCCAAGGCGCTGCGTTCGCTCAAGGACGACAACGACCGGCTGCAACGCGAGCTGCTGCGCAAGGACAAGGCGCTGGCGGAGGCGGCAGCGCTACTGATCCTGCAAAAAAAGTTCCGGGCGCTTTGGGAGGACGAGGTCAAATGACCACGCTGCCGGAGCGCATCGAAGTGATGGCGCTGGTCGCCGAGGCGATCGGTGCCGGCGCGCGCCAGGACCGGGCCTGCGCCGCCATCTCCTTCAGCGAGCGCACGCTGCAACGCTGGCAGCGCGACGCCCTGCGCGGCGACCAACGGCCGGCACGCGTGCAGGCGCCGGCGAACCGGCTCAGCGCGCTCGAGCGGCGCCAGTTGCTCGCCGTCGCCAACTGCGCCGAGTTCGCCCACCTGCCACCCAGCCAGATCGTGCCGCGGTTGGTGGACCAGGGGCGCTACCTGGCGTCGGAGTCGACGTTCTACCGGGTGCTGAAGGCGGAAAAGCAGTTGGCCCACCGTGGCGCCGAACGCCCCGCGCAGGCCCGCCACAAGCCGCGCGCGTTGATGGCGACGGCGCCGGGGCAGTTGTACAGTTGGGATATCACCTACCTGCCCACGCCGGTGAAGGGCATCTATTTCTACCTCTATTTGTTCATGGATATTTACAGCCGGAAAATCGTCGGCTGGCAGATCTACGACGCGGAGAGCAGCGAACTGGCCGGCGAGGTGGTGCGCGATATTTGCGAGCGCGAGCGCATCGTCCCGGACCAGGTCGTGCTCCACTCCGACAACGGCAGCCCGATGAAGGGGGCGACCATGCTGGCCACCCTGCAGGCCCTGGGCGTGATGCCGTCGTTCAGCCGGCCGGCCGTGAGCAACGACAACCCCTATTCGGAATCGTTGTTCAGAACGTTGAAGTACCGGCCAGCATACCCCCGCCGCCCCTTCGACAGCCTGCTGGCGGCACGCCAGTGGGTCGGCGGATTCGTCAATTGGTACAACCATGAACACCGGCACAGCGCGATTCGGTTCGTCACGCCGGCACAGCGCCACGCCGGCCAGGACGCGCTGTTGCTGACCAAACGGGACGAGGTGTATCGCGCGGCGAAGGCCAGGCATCCGGGCCGCTGGAGCGGCGACACGCGCAACTGGGAGCCGGTCGCGGTTGTCCACCTCAATCCGGATCAAGTGGCCGGCAATGGCAATCGAAAGGAAGACGGCAAGACACTCAAGAAAGCAGCATGATGGACCAACTCAGGCGACAACTAGCTTGACAGCCACCGGCCCCGCCAAGCCAGGTGATTTCAATGCGCTTGGAACGCCGGCTGGAACACCTGCCGGTACAGGTGGCGCACCTCGGTCGCGCATAAGGCGTTCTCCCACTTGAAATCATCCATCTCCAGCGCGCTGTGGCGGGTGCCGTAGGCACCGCCGGCGCCCAGCACCAGAGTGTCGACCAGCCGCGCCGAGGCGATCTGCGCGACGAACACTAGCACGCAGCCGACCTCGTGCGGCGTCAGCGCCTGCGCCGCGTGGCCGACCGCCACCAGCACCTGGGCCTGCGGATTGGCCTCCTGCGCATGCCGGACCCGCAGCAGCAGCGCGCCGTGGTCGTGCATCTCCAGCTCGTCGGGCTGGATCAGCACGACGATCACGCCGGCGGCGGCCAACACAGCCTCGCTGTCGCAGTTGCCGGCAGTATCGATCACCACGTCGTCATACGGTTGACGCAGGTCGACCTGCGCCGGGCCGTGCTGCTGCGTCAGCAGCAGCACCTTGCTGCCGGCCGAGGCGCGTAGCAGGGCCAGTTGTTGGGCCAGGTCGGAGGCGGCCGGATTGTCCGTCATGCCGGTGAGCGCGACGATCATATGGCCTCCGCCTTGAACGAACGGAGGCGATGCGGCGCCGTGCGGCGATGGGGGAAACGCGAACGGTACATACAGTCTTTCAGCTGTGAGGATGTGAAAAGAGTAGCCCTTCCGTTGTAAAAAAATTCTAAATACTCGGTCCCGGGACGTAAACAAGGCGTAAACCTGATCAAGGCGGAGACCTTGGCAGCACTGGCCAGGCCGCCTGCCATTTCGTCAATTTTTACACCTTGTTTACACCCCCTCTCCAAGTCTTTACAAAACTTTTAGACCCTCTTGGCTAAGCTTCTCCGTATCAAAACAAGACCTGTGAGGGTGGAAAAAATGGACATCGTGTTTATCGGTGCAATCGTCGTCTTTACGGCAATCTGCTGGGCTTTCGCCATTGGCTGCGCCAAGCTGGGGGATCAGGAATGAACACCTTCTATCTGATTGGAGCGCTGGCCTCGGCCGGCTTGCTGGTGTATCTGGTGCTGGCCTTGCTGAAAGCGGAGGATCTGTAATGACTATGCAATCGTTTATGCTGCTGGCGGCATTCCTGGTGGTGCTGCTGGCGCTGTCCTACCCGCTCGGCATCCTGCTGAGCCGCGTCGGCGACGGCTCGGCCGTGCCCGGCATGGGCTGGATCGCCAGGCTGGAAAAGCTGCTTTACCGCCTGGCCGGCGTCTCGCCCGAGCAGGGCATGGGCTGGAAATCCTACGCCGTCGCGCTGCTGCTGTTCAACGCCGTCGGCACGCTGGCCGTCTACGCCGTGCAGCGCCTGCAGACCTGGCTGCCGCTCAACCCGCAGGGCATGGCCAACGTCAGCCCCGACTCCTCGTTCAACACCGCCGTCAGCTTCGTCGCCAACACCAACTGGCAGGGCTACGGCGGCGAACAGACCATGAGCTATCTGACGCAGATGCTGGTGCTGGCCGGGCAGAACTTCTTCTCCGGCGCCACCGGCATCGCCGTCGCCTATGCGCTGATCCGTGGCTTCTCGTCGCGCTCGGCCAAGTCGATCGGTAACTTCTGGGTCGACGTCACCCGCTCCACCCTGTACGTGCTGCTGCCGCTGTCGCTGATCATGTCGGTGTTCCTGATGGGCCAGGGCGTGATCCAGAACTTCTCCGCCTATAAAGAAGTGAGCCTGATCGAACCGGTCAGCTACACCCAGCCGAAGGTCGGCGCCGACGGCCAGCCGCTGAAGGACGCCGCCGGCCAGGTCGTCACCGAAACGCTGACCGCCACCACCCAGACCCTGCCGATGGGCCCGGTCGCCTCGCAGGAAGCGATCAAGATGCTGGGCACCAACGGCGGCGGCTTCTTCAACGCCAACTCGGCCCACCCTTACGAGAACCCGACGGCGGCCACCAATTTCATCCAGATGCTGGCCATCTTCATCATCCCGGCCGGCCTGTGCTTCGCCTTCGGCCGCATGGTCGGCGACCGGCGCCAGGGCTGGGCGGTGCTGGCGGCGATGACCTTCCTGTTCGTCGTGGCCACCTCGGCGCTGTTCATCACCGAACAGCAGTCGCTGCCGGCGCTGCAGGCGATGGGCGTCGACCAGAGCGCGACGGCGCTGCAATCGGGCGGCAACATGGAGGGCAAGGAGACCCGCTTCGGCATCAGCGCCTCCGGCCTGTTCGCGGCGGTGACCACCTCGGCCTCCTGCGGCGCGGTCAACTCCATGCACGACTCCTACACGCCGCTGGGCGGCGCCGTGCCGATGCTGCTGATGCAGCTGGGCGAAGTGGTCTTCGGCGGCGTCGGCACCGGCTTGTACGGCATGCTGATCTTCGCCATCATGACGGTGTTCATCGCCGGCCTGATGATCGGCCGCACCCCGGAATACCTGGGCAAGAAGATCCAGGCCTATGAAATGAAGATGACCTCGATCGCCATCCTGGTCACGCCGACCCTGGTGTTGGCCGGCACCGCCATCGCCGTGATGACCGACGTCGGCAAGGCCGGCATCCTCAACCCCGGCGCGCACGGCTTCTCCGAGGTGCTGTACGCCTTCACCTCGGCCGCCAACAACAACGGCAGCGCCTTCGCCGGCCTGTCCGCCAACACGCCGTTCTACAACACCATGCTGGCCATCGCCATGTGGTTCGGCCGCTTCGGCGTGATCGTGCCGGTGCTGGCCATCGCCGGTTCGCTGGCCGGCAAGAAGCGTCTGGAAGCTAACTCCGGCACCCTGCCGACCCACGGCGGCATGTTCGTCGGCCTGCTGATCGGCGTGGTCGTGCTGGTCGGCGTGCTGAATTATGTGCCGGCCGTCGCGCTCGGTCCGGTGGTCGAACACCTCCAGCTGTTCGCCAAGTAAAACCCTTTGACGGGGCGGAGCGCGCAAGGCGCCTCCGCCGCCGATAAACCCAGGAGCACAAGATGCCAAACGCCCAACCATCTCAGAAAGAGATGACGATTTTTACCAACCCGCCCGCCAAGTCGCTCAAGCTGTTCGACTCGGTGCTGCTGGTCCCGGCGATCATTGAATCGTTCAAGAAACTCAGCCCGCGCACCCAGCTGCGCAGCCCGGTGATGTTCGTCGTCTATGTCGGCAGCATCATCACCACGCTGCTGTACTTCCAGGCGCTGTTCGGCCAGGGCGAGGCCAACCCCGGCTTCATCCTCGCCACCAGCGTCTGGTTGTGGTTCACCGTGTTGTTCGCCAACTTCGCCGAGGCGCTGGCCGAGGGCCGCAGCAAGGCCCAGGCGGCCTCGCTGCGCAGCCTGAAGCAGAGCGTGATGGCCAAGAAGCTGGCCAGCCCGCGCCACGGCACCACCTGGCTGCCGGCCACCGCCACCGACCTGCGCAAGGGCCACTTCATCCTAGTCGAGGCCGGCGACGTGATCCCCATCGACGGCGAGGTCATCGAAGGCGTCGCCTCGGTCGACGAGAGCGCCATCACCGGCGAATCGGCGCCGGTGATCCGCGAGTCCGGCGGCGACTTCTCCTCCGTCACCGGCGGCACCCGCGTGCTGTCGGACTGGCTGGTGGTGAAGGTCACCGCCAACCCGGGCGAGACCTTCCTCGACCGCATGATCTCGATGGTCGAAGGCGCCAAGCGCCAGAAGACGCCGAACGAGATCGCCCTGACCATCCTGTTGGTGGCGCTGACCATCGTCTTCCTGATCGTCACCGTGACCCTGCTGCCGTTCTCGCTGTTCTCGGTCGAGGCGGCCAAGGCCGGCATGCCGATCTCCATCACCGTGTTGATCGCGCTGCTGGTCTGCCTGATCCCGACCACCATCGGCGGCCTGTTGTCGGCCATCGGCGTGGCCGGCATGAGCCGCATGATGCAGGCCAACGTGATCGCCACCTCCGGCCGCGCCGTCGAGGCGGCCGGCGACGTCGACGTGCTGCTGCTGGATAAAACCGGCACCATCACGCTGGGCAACCGCCAGGCCTCGTCCTTCGTCGCCGCCCCCGGCGTGACCGAACAGCAGCTGGCCGACGTGGCCCAGCTGGCCTCGCTGGCCGACGAAACGCCGGAAGGCCGCAGCATCGTGGTGCTGGCCAAGCAGCGCTTCAACATCCGCGAACGCGAGATGGCCAGCCTGAACGCGGTGTTCGTGCCGTTCTCGGCCAACACCCGCATGAGCGGCGTCGACATCGGCGAACGCCACGTCCGCAAGGGCGCGGCCGACTCGGTCAAGAAGTATGTCGAGGCGCTGGGCCAGCCGTATCCGGCCGAGGTGGCGCGCGCCGTCGACGACGTGTCGCGCCGCGGCAGCACGCCGCTGGTGGTGGTCGACGACGGCCGCATCATGGGCGTGGTCGAGCTGAAGGACATCGTCAAGGGCGGCATCAAGGAGCGCTTCGCCGAGCTGCGCCGCATGGGCATCAAGACCGTGATGATCACCGGCGACAACAAGCTGACCGCCGCCGCCATCGCCGCCGAGGCCGGCGTCGACGACTTCCTGGCCGAGGCCACGCCGGAGGACAAGCTCAAGCTGATCCGCAGCTACCAGGCCGAAGGCCGTCTGGTGGCGATGACCGGCGACGGCACCAACGACGCGCCGGCGCTGGCCCAGGCCGACGTCGCCGTGGCGATGAACTCGGGCACCCAGGCCGCCAAGGAGGCCGGCAACATGGTCGATTTGGATTCGAACCCGACCAAGCTGCTCGAGATCGTCGAGATCGGCAAGCAGATGCTGATGACGCGCGGTTCGCTGACCACCTTCTCGATCTCGAACGACATCGCCAAGTACTTCGCCATCATCCCGGCGGCGTTTGTCGGCACCTATCCGAGCCTGAAGGCGCTCGACGTGATGCATTTGTCGAGTCCGAACTCGGCGATCATGTCGGCGGTGATCTTCAACGCGCTGATCATCATGTTCCTGATCCCGCTGGCCTTGAAGGGCGTGCAGTACCGCGCCATCGGCGCCGCCGCGCTGCTGCGCCGCAATATCTGGATCTACGGCGTCGGCGGTTTGATCCTGCCCTTCGTCGGCATCAAGCTGATCGACATGCTGTTGTCGGCGCTGAACCTCATTTAAACCAGGAGCCACCATGTCTTCCACCATCCGTCCCGCCGTCGTCCTGTTCGGCGCATTGACCCTGATCTGCGGCGTCATCTATCCCTTCGCCGTGACCGGCATCGGCGCCGTCGCCTTCCCCGACCAGGCCGGCGGCAGCATCGTCGAGGTCGGCGGCAAGCCGGTCGGCTCCTCGCTGATCGGCCAGTCGTTCACGTCGCCGCACTACTTCTGGGGCCGTCCGTCGGCCACCGGGCCGATGCCCAACAACGGCGGCGGCTCGAGCGGCTCGAACCTCGGTCCGTCCAACCCGGCACTGACCGACGCCGTCAAGGGCCGCGTCGAGGCGCTGCGCGCCGCCGATCCGTCCAACACGGCGCCGATCCCGGTCGACCTGGTGACGGCCTCGGGCAGCGGCTTGGACCCGGACATCAGCGTCGCCGCCGCGCAGTACCAGGCGGGGCGCGTCGCCGCCGCCCGCAAGCTCGACCCGGCCAAGGTGCGCGGCCTGATCGAGGCCAAGCGCAGCGGCCAGGTGCTCGGCTTCTTCGGCGAGCCGCGCGTCAACGTGCTGGCGCTGAATCTGGCGCTGGACGCCGAAACCGGCCGCACGCGCTAATCCGGACGCGGTATGATCGCGCTGTGCCGCCGGCACTGAGGCGCGCGTGCCGGTGAAGCGAGCAAGACCCAACGGCGCAAAGCCAGGGTCAGACCCTAGGGTCTGACCCTAGATTTTTGCCGTTGGGTGGTTTTCGCGGCGCCCGGCGCCCTTTTTGTACTGAACGAAACCGAACCATGACCCATGTTCCCCACCGATAAGCAGCGCCCCGATCCGGACACCCTGCTGGCCCAGGTACAGGCGCAGGAGCGCCGCGCCGTGCGCGGCAAGCTGCGCATCTACTTCGGCGCCTCGGCCGGCGTCGGCAAGACCTACGCCATGCTGGCGGCGGCGCGCAAGCTGGAGGCCGACGGCCAGCGCGTGCTGGTCGGCGTGGTCGAGACGCACGGCCGCAGCGAGACGGCGGCCATGCTGGCCGGGCTGGAGCTGCTGCCGCCCAAGCTGGTCGAATACCGCGGCAAGTCCATCGCCGAGTTCGACATCGACGCGGCGCTGGCGCGCCGCCCGCCGCTGATCCTGATGGACGAGCTGGCCCACACCAACGCGCCCGGCTCGCGCCACCCCAAGCGCTGGCAGGACGTCGACGAGCTGCTCGACGCCGGCATCGACGTGCTCAGCACCGTCAACGTGCAGCACCTGGAGAGCCTGAACGACGTGGTCGGCGGCATCACCGGCATCCGCGTCGGCGAGACCGTGCCCGACACCGTGTTCGACCAAGCCGACGAGGTGGTGCTGGTCGACATCCCCGCCGACGAGCTGCTGTCCCGCCTCAAGGCCGGCAAGGTCTACCAGGAGCAGCAGGCCGAGCGGGCCGCCAAGAACTTCTTCCGCAAGGGGAATTTGATCGCGCTGCGCGAGCTGGCGCTGCGCCGCACCGCCGACCGCGTCGAAGACGACGTGCGCGCCTACCGCGTCGAGCAGTCGATCAACGGCATCTGGAAGACCGGCGCGGCGCTGCTGGCCTGCGTCGGCCCGCGCCCCGGCTGCGAGCACACGGTGCGCAGCGCGGCGCGCCTGGCCGGCCAGTTGGGCACCGAGTGGCACGCCATCTATGTCGAAACGCCGACCCTGCAGCGGCTGCCGGCGGCGCAGCGCGAGCAGATTTTGAACACCCTGAAGCTGGCGCGCGACCTGGGCGCCACCACCGCCGTGGTCTCCGGCGCCGACATCGCCGCCGCCGCCGTCGCCTACGCGCGCGGCCACAACCTGTCGAAGATCGTCATGGCGCGCGGCCACCCCACCTGGCCGTGGCGCACGCCGCACATCAAGGGAATGGCCAAGCTGGCGCCCGACATCGACCTGATCGAGATCGGCGAGGCCAGCACCGAGCCGGCCGCCGCCAAGCCGGCCGTGGCCGAGGAGCCGGACGGCGACATCGACAGCGGCCGCAACAAGCGCCGCCTGCTCGGCTACGCCGGCGCCGTCGGCGCCAGCGTGGCCACCGCGCTGGCCGCCACGCCGCTGCTGGCCTACCTCGACCTGGCCAACATCGCCATGCTGTTCCTGCTGGTGGTGGTGCTGGTGGCGGTGCGCTTCGGCCGCGGCCCGTCGGTGCTGGCCACCTGCGTTTGCGTGGCCTGCTTCGACTTCTTCTTCGTGCCGCCGCGCTTCACCTTCGCCGTCTCCGACTTCCAGTACGTGATCACCTTCGTGGTGATGCTGGCGGTGGGCCTGATCACCGGCCACCTGACGGCCGGCCTGCGCTTCCAGGCGCGCGTCGCCTCGCACCGCGAGGCCCGCTCGCGCGCGCTGTACGAGTTCGCCCGCGAGCTGTCCGGCGCGCTGCAGACCGAACAGATCTACGAGACCACCCAGGGCTTCATCCAGCGCGCCTTCCGCGCCCGCTCGGTACTGCTGCTGCCCGACGACGACGGCCGGCTGTTGCCGCCGCCGACCGCGCCGGGCGGCGCCAAGGCTCAGCTGTCGGTGCTCGACACCGGCATCGCCCAGTGGTCCTTCGACCGCGCCGAGGTGGCCGGCCTGGGCACCGACACGCTGCCGGCCAGCCGCATCTTCTACCTGCCGCTGGTGGCGCCGATGCGCACCCGCGGCGTGCTGGCGATCGAGCCGGAGCAGCGCCGCTGGATCCTGATCCCGGAGCAGCGCCAGCAGCTCGACACCTTCGCCGCCCTGGCCGCCATCGCGCTCGAACGGGTGCACTACATCGAGGTGGCGCAGAACGCGCTGGTCAACATGGAGTCCGAGCGGCTGCGCAACTCGCTGCTGGCGGCGCTGTCGCACGACCTGCGCACGCCGCTGACCTCGCTGGTCGGCCTGTCCGAGTCGCTGGCCGGCTCGAAGCCAGCGCTGTCCGAGGCCCAGCTCGACGTGGCCGCCGCGCTGCACGACGAGGCGTTGCGCATGAGCGCGCTGGTGTCCAACCTGCTCGACATGGCGCGCATCCAGAGCGGCGAGATCAAGTTCAACCTGCAGTGGCACGCGCTGGAGGAGGTGGTCGGCAGCGCGCTGCGTGCCAGCGGCTCGCAGCTCAAGGGCCACCACGTCGGCACCGAACTGCCGGCCGGGCTGCCGCTGGTGCGCTTCGACGCCGTGCTGATCGAGCGCGTGCTGTGCAACCTGCTGGAGAACGCCGCCAAGTACACGCCGGCCGGCTCGCGCATCGTCGTCACGGCGGCGCTGCACGGCGTCTGGCTCAACGTGATGGTTTATGATAACGGCCCGGGCCTGCCGCACGGCCGCGAGGAGGCCATCTTCGAAAAATTCACCCGTGGCGAGCGCGAATCGGCCAAGCCGGGCGTCGGCCTGGGGCTGGCGATCTGCCGCGCCATCGTCGAGGCGCACGGCGGCAGCATCCAGGCCGCCGAGTCGCCGGCCGGCGGCGCCGCCTTCGTCTTCACACTGCCGCTGGGCACGCCGCCGGCCATGCCGGATCTGGACGCCGAACGTATAGGAAACAACGATGAATGAAACCATGCCCACCGCCTTGTTGGTGGAGGACGAACCGCAAATCCGCCGCTTCGTGCGCAGCGCCTTGGAGGAGGAGGGCTGGCAGATCTTCGAGGCCGCCAACCTGCAGCGCGGCCTGATCGACGCCGGCACCCGCAAGCCCGACCTGGTGGTGCTCGACCTCGGCCTGCCCGACGGCGACGGCATCGACTTCATCGCCGACCTGCGCAAGTGGTCGGCGGTGCCGGTGATCGTGCTGTCGGCCCGCGTCAACGA
This sequence comes from Rugamonas sp. DEMB1, assembly GCF_029834475.1. Classification (GTDB taxonomy): domain Bacteria; phylum Pseudomonadota; class Gammaproteobacteria; order Burkholderiales; family Burkholderiaceae_D; genus Rugamonas; species Rugamonas rubra. The sequence continues at coordinate 554,029 of NZ_CP122407.1, forward strand.
GGCCGACAAGATCCGCGCCTTGGATGCCGGCGCCGACGACTATTTGACCAAGCCCTTCGGCGTCGGCGAGCTGCTGGCGCGGGTGCGCGCCACCCTGCGCCGGCAGCGCCAACCGGCGGCCGACCAGGCCGGCCTGGTGCAGTTCGGCGCGGTGGCGGTGGACCTGCAGAACCGCCGCGTCACGCGCAACGGCGAGAGCGTGCATTTGACGCCGACCGAGTACCGCCTGCTGGCCGTGTTGGTGGCCAACGCCGGCCGGGTGATGACCAACCCGCAGCTGCTGCGCGCCGTGTGGGGGCCGTCGCAGGGCGAGAACGGCCACTACCTGCGCATCTACATGGGCCACCTGCGCCACAAGCTGGAGGACGACCCGACCCAGCCGCGCTATCTGCTGACCGAGACGGCGGTGGGCTACCGGCTGCAACTGCCGGCCTGAGGCGCCGGCGCCGGGCGCGGCCGCGAAGTCCGCCGCCGCCCGGCGCGGCCGCGCAGCCCGCCCAGGCAGGCGTGGCTTGCGGCGCGCGCAGGCGCCGCGCCACAGCCGTCAATGGCGCCGCGCCAGCAGGTCGGCGCGGCGGGTCAGGTCGCGCAGCACCAGACGGTACAGCTCGTCGCCGAGCACGCCGTCCTCGTTGCTGGCGTCGATGTTCGGATTGTCGTTGACCTCGATCACCACCGGCCCCCTGGAGCTCATCTTCATGTCGACACCGTACAGGCTGTCGCCGATCAGGCGCGCGGCGCGCACGGCGTGGTCGAGGATCTCGGCCGGCACCGCCTCGAGCGGCACGGCGCGGCTCAGGCCGAACTCCGCCTTGCCGTCCATGCCGCGCTTGGCGACCTGCCAGTGGCCCTTGGACATGTAGTATTGGCTGGCGAAGATGGCCTCGCCGTTGAGCACGCCGATGCGCCAGTCGAACTCGGTGTACAGGTATTCCTGCACCAGGATCAGCGACGATTGCGCCAGCAGCTCGCGCGCGGTGCGCTCGAAACCGGCGCGGTCGGCCACCTTCGAGACGCCGCGCGAGAAGGCGCCGTCGGGCACCTTCATCACCATCGGATAGCCGATCTCCCGCTCCAGCCATTGCGTGTCGGCCAGCTGGCCGGCCTGCAGCACGTAGGTGCGCGGGGTGGGGATGCCGTTCAGGCGCAGCAGGTCGGCCAGGAAGATCTTGTTGGTGCAGCGCAGGATGGAGGCGGCGTCGTCGATCACCGCCAGGCCATCGCTCTCGGCCTGCTTGGCGAACAGATAGGTGTGGTGGTTGATGGCGGTGGTCTCGCGGATCAGCAGCGCGTCGTGGCGGGCCAGGCCGGCGAGGTCGCGCTTTTCGATCAGCGCGACGTGGATGTCGAGCTCGCGGCCGACGCGGATGAAGTTGTCGAGCGCGGCGCGGTTGCTGGGCGGCAGCGCCTCGGCCGGGTCGTGCAGGATGGCGACGTGGTGGCGCGCGCCGCGCCGCGCGCTGGCCGACAGGGCCGGCGCGTCCGGCTGGAAGGCGCGCAGGGCGGCGTCGAACAGGGCGTGGCGGTGCGGCTCCAGCGCCGCCACGTTGAGCACGCGCAGCGCGCGGATGTGCCAGTCGCCGCCGTGCTCGCCGCCGCGCTCGAATTCGACGCGCATGGCCGGCGCCGGGAAGGTGGCGAAGATGCGCCGCGCCAGAGCGTCCAGCGGGGCGAAGTCGGCGCTGCCGAAGTGGATGTCCATGGCGAACTCGGACGGCATGGGCCGGCAGTCGGGGCCGCCCAGGGCGCGGTTCAAGGCATGGTCGAGGTCGTCGATCTCGTGGCTGTAGGCGGCCTTGCGCGACAGGTCGTTGATGGTCTTCACCGAGGGGTAGACGCGGTGTCCGCGCGCCTCGGCCAGCAGCGAGCAGTAGTAGCCGAGCGACAGGTACTTGTAGCTGCGGCACAGGTTGACGATGGTGGTGCCCGGCGCCAGTGTCGGCGCGGCGGCGTCGAGGAAGTCGGCGGCGGTCATGCAGGCGGCGCCCGGCGCCAGCGCCTCACCGTCCTGCGGGCTTTCGACCAGCAGCAGGCGGCGGCTGCCGGCGCGCGGGCGCGGCATGGGGGGCGGGTTGGCGGGCGGTTCGTCGTCGCCCTTGCAAGGTTGTTGGACCGCTTGGAGCGGCGCGGGTGCGGCGGATAGTTTGCTGGTAGTCATGAGTGGACCGGTGGATGCGCTAGCGCGCGAACGCCCTGTTAGCGGCACGGGCGGCCTGGGTTGAAGCGTCGGTATGGTGCGTCGTTGTGTTTCGTAACTGTACCGGGACGGCTGTAAAAACCGTGCAAAGAAAGCGCCCGGTTTCATAAAAATTGAGTAAGCGCGGCCGTGGCGGGCGGCGCGGCGCGCCTGCGGCGGCGGGCGCCGCTAGCGCGCGCCGGCGAGCGGCTTCTCGAGCCGGTGGGCGTGCATGCCGTCCTCGTAGTAACCGGCGTACTGGCCGAAGATGCGGTAGTCGCGGTTTTGGAACAGGCGCAGCGAGGCCTGGTTGTCGTGGCGGATCTCCAGCCGCAGGCGGTCGCAGCCGCGCTCCAGCGCGGCCAGTTCGGCGCGCCGCAGCAGCGCCGCCGCCACGCCCCGGCCGAGGAAGTCGGGATGGGTGGCGATGGTGTACAGCCGCGCCACCGAGCTGTTGGCGCGGAACAGCAGCATGAGGTAGCCGCGCGGCGCGCCGACGCGGGCGTCGAGCAGGGTCAGCGTGTTGCCGTGGCCGAGCAGGTGGCGGAAGTTGCGGCGGCTGATGCGGTCGCCGGCGAAGCTGGCGTTCTCGATGCTCAGCAGGGCGGTGATGTCCTGGGCGGTGGCGAGGTGGATCAAGTTGGTTCCCGTTCTTCGATGGTGTCAGTGCGGCGCCGGCAGTTGCAGGTCGAGCGCCAGGTTCAGCGCCAGCAGGCTGACGCGCGGCTCGCCGACCCGGCCGGCCGGATGCGGCGCGACGCTGGCCGCCAGCAGGCCGGCCACGGCGGCCGGGCTGGCGCGCCGCGTCGCGGCCACGCGCGCCACTTGTTCGTGCGCGGCGCTCAGCTCGAGGCCGGCGGTGTGGCCGGGCGGCGGCGCGCCGTTGCGGCCCGGCTGGAAGTACAGCTGGGCCACGCGCGGCGGCGGCGGTAGTTCGCGCTGGCTGCGCTGGCGCGCCGGCGCCGGCGCGTCGGCCCGCGTGCGCTGGACGACGGCGCTCGCGGCCCATAGCGCGGCGGCCAGGCACAGCAGGCACAGCAGGCGCTGGCCGGTGCGCCGCGCCAGCGACGGCGGCGCGCGGCGCCTCGCCGGTGCCGAAGTGCCGCTGTCGCAACGATGAGTCTTCATGTCCCGCCCCCGTGTCGGCTGTTAGTGGGGGAAAGCTTAGCGGGACGCGGCTAAATATTTTGTAAAGAGTTGCGCGCCGGGCGTATCGGACACGTAAAAACGCCGTCCGGGCTATGCAACCAATTCGGGCGCCGGGGCGCCGCCGCGCCAGTCGCTGCGCAGCAGGCCGTACAACTGCGTGTCGTGCTTTTTGCCGTCGACGATCCAGCGTTCGCGCAGGCAGCCCTCGTGGCGGAAGCCCAGTCTTTCCAGCGCCACCAAGGAGCCGGTGTTGCCACAGTTGACGTCGGCCTCGATGCGGTTGAGGCCGAGCTCGGCGAAGGCGTGCTCCAGCAGCGCCCGCATCGCCTCCGACAGATAGCCTTGGCCCCAGTAGGGTTTGGCCAGCAGGTAGCCGAGGCTGGCGCAGCCGTGCTGCGGCACGAAGGCGTAGAGGGCGCAGCTGCCGATCAGTACGCCGCTGGCGCTGTGCTCGATCGCGCAGTGCAGGGCGGCGCCGCTGGCGTAGTCCGACCGGGCCTCGGCGATGGCCGCCTTGGCCTGCTCGAGCGTGGTCCATGGCGCGTGGTTCCAGTAGCGCATGACCTCGGGGTCGGCGTACAGCTCAAGCAAGGCCTTGGCGTCGCGGTCCTCCAGCAGGCGCAGCCTGACGCGCTTGGCGGTGAGATTGAAGGTGGAATGCATAAGCGGGGGCGGGCGAAAGGGATGGGTTGGTGCTGCGGCCGGCGTGCGCCGACGGCGCGGCGCCGATGACGGCAGGCGGCGGCGGTATGCTAGGCGCGCCTTCGGCGAGCAGCAGGGAGATCACGGTGTACCAAAGCAGGACCACGGCGGCGATCATGGCCGTCCAAAACACGGTGTAGCCGTTCAGGCCGTGCCTGTCCTGGCCCGCCGCGTTGTCGTGGCGGACGCGGCGAACCCGGCCGCGGTTGTGTCGATGGTAGCGTTCCTCGTTCATTTGCAGCATGGCGTTGGGCTCCACGGTCGGGAAGGAAGACAGCGATGACGCCGCCGCCCGGTGCGGCCGGATCGTGGCGGCGTGGACATGCGCTTTGTGCGTCACTTGGAATGTTAGCGGTCCGGACGTAAAAACGTCATAAACAATGGGCGCGCTTTTGTATACGCGGCGTAAATATTGTTCGCGCTTGAGTCGCTGCGGGCGCCGTCAAGGTTGGCGGCCGGTTTGTGGGGGGGGATTTTTATGCCGCGTATGCGTGCCGGGTGCAACTCTTTACACCAATTTTAGACGCGCCTGGCTAAGCTGATCGATACCGAAATCAAACAGGGGCGAGGGCATATGAGTGGACATTCTTCTTTCGAGCGCGACGCCGCCAAGGCGTGGCGCGAACCGGACCGCTGCGCGCGGCTGGCGCGGGCGCGCCGCGCCAGCCGTGGCATCGCCTGTCTGGTGGTGACCATGGTGGTGGCCGGCATGTCGCTGCATGTGCTGCTGGCCTGGTGGGGCGGGGCGGTGGGCTGATTGAGCGTTGACCCCGCACCCCTGTCGGCCGCATTGCGGGGTGGGGCGCCGACGCGCTACTTGCTCAGCGTGCGCATGGCCTGTTCCAGCCCGCTGATGGTCAGCCCGTACATGCGGTTGTTCATCAACTGGCGGATGATGGCGACCGATTGGCGGTACTGCCACAGCTGCTCCGGCTCCGGGTTGAGCCAGACGAACTTGGGGAAGGCGGCGGTGAAGCGCGCCAGCCAGGCGGCGCCGGCCTCCTCGTTGTTGTACTCGACCGAGCCGCCCGGCTGCAAAATCTCATACGGGCTCATGGTGGCGTCGCCGACGAAGATCAGCTTGGTGTCCGGCGGGTACTTGCGCAGGATGTCCCAGGTCGGAAAACGCTCCGAGTTGCGCCGCCGGTTGTTCTTCCACATGTAGTCGTAGACGCAGTTGTGGAAGTAGAAGAACTCCATGTTCTTGAACTCGGTCTTGGACGCCGAGAACAGCTCCTCGGTGCGCTCGATGTGGTCGTCCATGGTGCCGCCGACGTCGAACAGCATCAACACCTTGACCTTGTTGCGCCGCTCCGGCCGCATCTTGATGTCGAGGAAGCCGGCGTTGTTGGCCGTGGCGCGGATGGTCGCGTCGAGCGCCAGCTCGTCCTCGGCGCCCTCGCGGGCGAACTTGCGCAGGCGCCGCAGCGCCACCTTGATGTTGCGTGTGCCCAGCTCGCGCTCGGTGTCGTAGTCCTTGTAGGCGCGCGCCTCCCACACCTTGACCGCCGTGCGGTTGCCACCCTTGCCGCCGATGCGCACACCCTCCGGGTTGGTGCCGCCGTTGCCGAAGGGCGAGGTGCCGCCGGTGCCTATCCACTTGCTGCCGCCCTCGTGGCGCTCCTTCTGCTCCTTGAGCAGCTCGGCCAGGCGGTCCATCAGCTTGTCGTAGCCGAACTTCTCCAGCTGCGCCTTCTGCTCCTCGCTCAGCTCGCGCTGCATGCGCTTGACCAGCCAGTCGAGCGGGATCGCGCCGTTCGTGTCGAAGGCGGCGTTGATGCCCTTGAAGTACTGGGCGAAGGCGCGGTCGAACTTGTCGTAGTGGGCCTCGTCCTTGACCATGGTCAGCCGCGACAGGTAATAGAAGTCGTCCATCGACGGCGCGATGACGTTCTTCTGCATCGCCTCGAGCAGGGTCAGGAACTCCTTGATCGACACCGGGATCTTGGCGTCCTTCAGGGTGAAGAAAAAATCGATCAGCATGGCGTCAGCGGTTGGTGCGCGACATGTAGACCAGGCGCTCGAACAGGTGCACGTCCTGCTCGTTCTTGAGCAGCGCGCCGTGCAGCGGCGGCACCACGGCCTTGCTGTCCTGGCTGCGCAGCGCCTCGGCCGGAATGTCCTCGGCCAGCAGCAGCTTGAGCCAGTCGAGGAACTCGGAGGTCGACGGCTTTTTTTTCAGGCCGGCCACGTCGCGCACCTCGTAGAAGGTCTGCAGCGCGGTGGCCAGCAGCTCCTTCTTCAGGTTCGGGTAGTGCACCGCGACGATCTGCTCCATCGTGTCCTTGTCGGGGAATTTGATGTAGTGGAAGAAGCAGCGGCGCAGGAAGGCGTCGGGCAGCTCCTTCTCGTTGTTGGAGGTGATGATGACCAGCGGGCGGTGCCTGGCGACGACCATCTCGCGCGTCTCGTAGACGTAGAACTCCATGCGGTCGAGCTCGCGCAGCAGGTCGTTGGGGAACTCGATGTCGGCCTTGTCGATCTCGTCGATCAGCAGCACCACCGGCTCGGGCGCGGTGAAGGCCTGCCACAGCACGCCCTTGACGATGTAGTTGTGGATGTCGCGCACGCGCTCGTCGCCCAGCTGGGAGTCGCGCAAACGCGACACCGCGTCGTACTCGTACAGGCCCTGCTGCGCCTTGGTGGTCGACTTGATGTGCCACTGCATCAGCGGCATGTTCAGCGCCGCCGCCACCTCCTCGGCCAGCATGGTCTTGCCGGTGCCCGGCTCGCCCTTGATGAGCAGCGGCCGTTGTAGCGTCAAAGCCGCATTCACGGCCAGTTTCAGGTCGTTGGTGGCGACGTAGTTGTCGGAGCCTTGGAAGCGTTGGGCCTGGGCCGGTTGTGCGTGCATAGGGACGGTCTCGCAGAGTGTTGAAGTAGCGCCGAGTATATGCCAGAACCGGCCCGGCGCGCAGTGCGGCGGCCGTGCGGCGGCGGCCAGAATCCATGTGGACTCTGAGAATGTTATTGAGTTAGAATCGGACTCTGATAGTACAACAAGCATGTTTTTGCGATTTTTGATAGGGCATACATCAATTATTTCGCAATTGCGGTCTCCGATTCCCCATTGATTAGCTTGCCACCACCATGAAAAAAATCTACGCACTTCTCGTGCTCGCCGGCGTCGCCAATGCCGCCTCCGCGGCTGACATCGTTGGGGACGCCAAGGCCGCCCCGGCAAAGATTGAAATGTGCATCGGTTGCCACGGCATTCCGGGCTACAAGGCGACCTTCCCCGAAGTGTTCCAGGTGCCGATGATCGGTGGCCAGTCGGCCAAGTATATCGAGAAGGCCTTGAAGGCCTATCAAAAAGGCGACCGCAAGCATCCGTCGATGAAGGGCATCGCCGCCAGCCTGTCCGACCAGGACATGGCCGACATCGCCGCCTACTATTCGCAGCAGCCTGCCCAACACACCGCGGCGAAATGAAGGAGACCACGATGAAGAAACTGATGACCGCGCTGTTCCTGTCCGCCGTGTCGCTGTCCGCCATGGCCGGCGGCAGTATCGAAAAAGGCAAGCAACTGGCCGACAAGTACACCTGCTTCACCTGCCACGGCAAGGACTTCAACACGCCGATCTCGCCCGACTATCCGAAGCTGGCCGGCCAGCACAAGGACTACCTGGAGCACGCGCTGACCGCCTACAAGCGCGGCGACGGCGCCAACGGCCGCAACGACGGCACCATGACGCTGCAGGTCAAGGCGCTGAGCCAGCAGGACATCAAGGACCTGGCGGCCTATCTGCACAGCCTGCCGACCACGCTGGTGACCCACCGCTGACACGCACGGCGCTCGCTTGTGAACAAAAAGCCACGCTAGCGTGGCTTTTTTTCGTGGTGCGTTTTCGCGTCGCGGCCTAGCCGCGCGCGCGCCGCCGCACCGCCTCGACATAGCTCTCGGTGTCCGGCGGCAGGCCGGCGCGCTGCGAGGTCCAGACCATCTGGCCCAGGCACTCCATCACCTCGTGGTGGGCGGCGTGTTCGGAGCCGAGCCGGCGCGCCAGCTCCTGGCAGGCGGCGCGGATGCCGCGCGGCTGGTCGATCGACAACTGCTCGCTGATCGACAGGTGCATAGCCAGGTGCAGGAAGGGGTTGGCCTGGCCGCCCTCGACCGAGTAGTCGCGCGCCAGCGCCGCCTCGACGTCGCGCAGCGCCTCGTCGTATTCGGGGTGCTGGACGATCCAGTCGGCCGCCATGGCCTCGATCGGGCTGAGGATTTCCTTGGCGTGGTGCTTGCGGTGGGCGTCGCAGAAGAAGCGGCGCACGTCGTCGGAGGAGGGTGTGAACATGGTCGTGTGCAGGTGAGGAAAAGGCAGGCGCCATTGTACCCCCTGGACAAAATGTGTAGGCTGACAGGGTGTTTCCGTTCCCCAACCAACCTTTGCTGGAGCCGACATGCTCAACGACACCGCCCTCGACACCCTGTTCTACGCCGCCCGCACGCACAACGGCTGGCAGCCGCGCGAGGTCAGCGACGCCCAACTGGAGCATCTGTTCGACCTGCTCAAGTGGGCGCCGACGGCGGCCAACTCCTCGCCGGCGCGGCTGGTCTTCGTCAAGGGCGCCGAGGCCAAGGCCAGGCTGCTGCCGTGCATGGCGCCGGGCAACCAGGCCAAGGTCGAGCAGGCGCCGGTGACGGTGATCGTCGGCATGGACATGGAGTTCTACGACAAGCTGCCGCAGCTGTCGCCGGCCGTCGACGCCCGCAGCTGGTTCGTCGGCAACGCCAAAGCGATCGCCGACACCGCCTTGCGCAACTCCTCGCTGCAGGGCGCCTACCTGATCATGGCGGCGCGCGCCATCGGCCTCGATTGCGGGCCGATGTCCGGCTTCGACGCCGACAAGCTCAACGCCGCCTTCTTCGCCGGCACGCCGGTGCGCGCCAACTTCGTCTGCAGCCTGGGCTACGGCGAGCCGGGCAAGGTGCGCCCGCGCGCCCCCCGGCTGAGCTTCGCCGAGGCCTGCCGCATCGTCTAAGTCCGTAACCCCGGTTGTGCAGTGCAAAAGAAAAGGGCCGGATCTGGCGATCCGGCCCTTGTTCATTCTGTTGCCGCTGGCTCAGCCGCCGCTCTTGGCCGGCAGCGCCAGTTGCGGCTCGGCCTCGGCGGCGCAGGCCTCGGTCGCCGGCTGGGCCTCGCCCTCGGCGGCCTGCTTGGGGCCGTGCGGCTGGCGCAGGTAGCGCGCGGTGTGGCGGTGGTGGCCGTTGCCGCCGCCGCCGCCGTGCGCCGGCCAGGTCAGGAAGCGCGACAGCTCCTGCAGCGCGCGCTGGTAGACCTCGCGCTTGAACTCGATCACCACGTCGAGCGGCACCCAGTAGTCGTGCCAGCGCCAGGCGTCGAACTCGGGATGGTCGGTCAGCCGCAGGTTGACGTCGTTGTCGCGCGCGCACATGCGCAACAGGAACCAAATCTGCTTCTGGCCGCGGTAGTGGCCGCGGATCTCGCGCTTGATGAAGTGGTCGGGCACCTCATAGCGCAGCCAGTCGCGCGTGCGGCCGACGATTTTGACGTGCTCCTGTCGTAATCCGATCTCCTCCTCCAGCTCGCGGTACATCGCCTGCTCCGGCGTTTCCCCGTATTTGATGCCGCCCTGCGGAAATTGCCATGAGTGCTCGCGCACCCGCTTGCCCCACCACACCTCGTTTTGGGCGTTGAGCAGGATGATGCCGACGTTGGGCCGAAACCCTTCACGGTCGAGCATATTGCACCTCAAACTTTCTGCGACAGCGCGTCCCTCTTATATTTTTGCCCACAAATCCGCGCGCCGGCTGGGTTTTCGGGGTACGAAAACGGCCGGAACGCCATCAATTGATCGCATTTGTATAAAGTATGGACGCATCAGCCAGCTAATCCTTTAAAATTAGGTTGATTATAACCCTCTCTTTTTAAAAAGAATTCACCGTTATGCGCGCCTCCCGATTTTTTATTTCCACGCTTAAAGAAGCGCCGTCCGACGCCGAAATCGTCAGCCACCAGTTGATGATGCGCGCCGGCATGATCAAACGCCTCGGTTCCGGCATCTACACCTATATGCCGATGGGCCTGCGGGTGATCCGCAAGGTCGAGGCCATCGTGCGCGAGGAGATGAACCGCGCCGCCGGCATCGAGCTGCTGATGCCCCTGGTCCAACCCGCCGAACTGTGGCAGGAGACCGGCCGCTGGGACAAGATGGGCGCCGAACTGCTGCGCCTGAAGGACCGCCATGGCCGCGAATTCGCCTTCCAGCCGACCTCCGAGGAGGTCATCACCGACGTGGTGCGCAGCGAGATCAAGTCCTACCGCCAGCTGCCGCTGAACTTCTACCACATCCAAACCAAGTTCCGCGACGAGCGCCGTCCGCGCTTCGGCCTGATGCGCGGCCGCGAGTTCACCATGAAGGACGCCTACTCCTTCGACCGCGACGCGGCCGGCATGCAGGCCTCCTACCAGGTGATGTTCGACGCCTACACGCGCATCTTCAACCGCTTCGGCCTGCAGTTCCGCGCCGTGGCGGCCGACAACGGCGCCATCGGCGGCTCCGGCTCGCACGAGTTCCACGTCATCGCCAGCACCGGCGAGGACGCGCTGGTCTACTGCCCCGACTCCGACTACGCCGCCAACATGGAGGCGGCCGAGGCGGTCGCCCCGGCCGCGCCGCGCGCCGCCGCCGGCGCCGCCCTGGTCAAGACCGCCACGCCGGACGCCACCAAGTGCGAGCAGGTGGCCGCCCAGTTGGGCCTGCCGTTGAGCCGCACCGTCAAGACGCTGGCGCTGACCGTCGACCTCGAGGCCGACGGCAAGACCACGCAACAGCACTTCATGCTGCTGCTGCGCGGCGACCACGAGCTCAACGAGATCAAGGCCGGCAAGGTCGCCGGCCTGGCCAACCACCGCTTCTCGACCGAGGCGGAGATCCTCGACGTGTACGGCTGCGTGCCGGGCTACCTGGGCCCGATCGGCACCAAGTCGGCGGTCACCGTGGTGGCCGACCGCAGCGTCGCCAACATGGCCGACTTCGTCTGCGGCGCCAACGACGCCGGCTTCCACTACACCGGCGCCAACTGGGGCCGCGACGTGGCCGAGCCGGCCCTGGTGGCCGACCTGCGCAACGTCGTCGAGGGTGACGCCTCGCCGGACGGCAAGGGCGTGCTGGCCATCGAGCGCGGCATCGAGGTGGGCCACGTGTTCCAGCTCGGCACCGCCTACTCGGAGAGCATGAAGGCCACCTTCCTCGACGAGAACGGCAAACCGGCGCCACTGCAGATGGGTTGCTACGGCATCGGCATCACCCGCATCCTGGGCGCGGCGATCGAGCAGAACTTCGACGACAAGGGCATCATCTGGCCGACCGCGCTGGCGCCGTTCGAGCTGGTGCTGTGCCCGATGGGCATGGACCGCAGCGAGATGGTCAAAGAGGCCACCGAGCAGTTGTACGCCGACGCGCAGGCGGCCGGCATCGACGTCATCGTCGACGACCGCGGCCAGCGTCCGGGCGCCATGTTCGCCGACTGGGAGCTGATCGGCGTGCCGCACCGCGTCGTCATCGGCGAGCGCGGCCTGAAGGAAGGCAACCTGGAATACCAGGGCCGCCGCGACACCGAGGCCAGCGCCGTGCCGCTGGCCGAGATCATCGCCTTCGTCCAGGGCAAGATGCAGAAGTGATGCCGCGCGCGGTCCCCGCCGTCCGCGCGCCGGCGCCTTGGTCGGCGCTGTTGGCGCTGGCGCTGGCCGGCGTCCTGCTGTGCGCGCCGGCGCGGGCCGGCAACCAGAAGGAGGAGGCGCTGGCCGACGCGGTGCGGCTGGCGCTGGCCAATTCGATCCGCGACAGCCGGCCGCCACGGCCGGCCTTCGCCAGCGAGGCCGAGCGGCTGCGCTACCAGGACTGGCTGGCGCAGATGTCGCAGCGGCTGCGGCGCAAGCTGCCGGACCAGCAGGTGCGCGAGGAGTTCCTCGCCACCGCCTGGTACGAGGCCAAGCGCGCCGGCCTCGATCCGGCCATGGTGCTCGGCCTGATCCAGGTCGAGTCGGCCTACCGCAAGTACGCCGTCTCGATGGTCGGCGCGCGCGGCTACATGCAGGTGATGCCGTTCTGGACCAACGTGATCGGCGACCGCGACCGGCGCGCCCTGTTCGACATGCAAACCAACCTGCGCTACGGCTGCGCCATCCTGCGCATGTACATCGACATGGAGGCGGGAAACCTGTTCCTTGCCCTGGGCCGCTACAACGGCAGCCGTGGCCGGCCGGAGTACCCCAACGCCGTGCTGGCGGCCTGGAACAACTGGAAGCCCGCGGCGCCGCTGTAGGCGCGCCCGCCAGGGCGCCTGCGCCGCCACAAAACATCGAACCTCGTGCTTGCTTACTTGCCGAGGCAGCGACAGCATGCCCGCACCGGTCATGGCGGCGGTGCTTTGATGTTGACCGCTGCGCCAGCCACGATCTGGTACGGCACGCGCACCAGCGGCCCTTCTCCGCCGAAGTCGGCAGGGTTGCGGGTGATCACGAGGCGGCCCTGGGATTCCGCCGTGGCACGAATGATGCAATCGGGAAGTTTGAGCTTCGGCGGGGTCGTAAGGCTGTGGCCGCGTATTGTCGCCGCGCGCTCCATAATGTCGTCGTTCGGATGCACCACCCGGATGCCGGCGGCCGCTAATAGGGCATTGAAGGTTTGCCTGCCGGATTGGTCCATCTTGCACGCCACTTCCATCCAGGTGATAGAGCTGACGATGGCATCGTCGTAGCTGGTCAACTCCACGACTGCGGCGGGAAAGCCCGCGAAGTTGTCGATCAGGATGCCGGTGTCGAACAGGACTATCGCCATTCGGCCCGCACCTCTCGCTGGTATTCAGCGCCATCCTGCGGCTTGGTCGGATCATCCTTCCAGATGCCGTGCATACTCATTACAGCAGCCAGGCGTTGCGCACGCGCGGCGGCCGGCGCAGCTGCAATGCCCGATACCGCAACCGCCGTTCGGTGTTGTTGCTCCAGAATCTCGACGGGGTGCTTGCCGACACCGGCCGGAATGGCCTGATACAGCGCGGTGTTATGAGGCCGCATGCGCGCGGCGGCGCCGGCCAGCCACGAGGTCTTTTTCTTCGGCTGCGCATCGGTCAACACCTGCACCAGCTGCATGGTTGTCATGTGGCTGGGATCGATCTGGCGCGCGCGCGCGGCCGAGCGTAGCCGCGCCAGCTCGCGCTCTTCCAGTTCCACGGTAAGTCGGGCCATGGCACACCTCATGACAGTTATCCTAGTGGCTAGTGTATAACATTTGTGCGGCACTTGGTCCGGACCAGGGCGCCCCTCCGGCTTTCGCTCGAACAAAAAAAATGCCCCCGGTCGCGACGCGAGCGGGGGCACTTCGGCGCGGCCGTCGGGCCGCTGCGCTTATTTCAGATGGTCGGAAATGAGCTTGGTCATTTCGAACATGGACACTTGGGCTTTGCCGCCGAATACTGCTTTGAGCTTGTCGTCGGCATTGATCATGCGGCGGTTGGCCGGATCTTGCAGGTCGAGCTTTTTGATGTAGTCCCAGACCTTCTTGGTCACTTCGGTACGCGGCAGCGGCGTGGCGCCAACGACGGCGGCCAACACGGCGGAAGGCGTCATCTCTTTCATGAAAGCGGCGTTCGGCTTGCGCGGCGTCGCAGGGGCGGCTTTTTTGGCTGCGGCTGGTTTGGCGGGTGCTGCTTTTTTCACGGCTGCGGGTTTGGCGGCCGCGGCCTTTTTAGCTGGTTCTGCTGCTGGGGTTTTTTTGGCTGTTGCCATCTTCGAGCCTCCTTAACGAACACATGGAAAATTGCGCAATTGATCGCACGGCTAATATTGGTGGGGATTTACCGTGGATGCAAGTGTTTTTCGTTATTTTTCCCGCAAACGCCACGTAAATGGGGGCCGCGGCGCGCCCGTGCACCGCGAAAGGGCGTGGACACTGGCTTTTGCCAGAAAAAACACCGCCGCGCAGGGGCTGCGGGGCGGTGTCGCCGGTCTTGTCGCCGTACTAATATAGAGGGCGAACAGCGGGCGCGAGGCGCCTAGCGCATGCCCGGCATCATGCCCTTCATCGAGCGCATCATCTTCATCATGCCGCCGCCGGAGAGCTTTTTCATCATCGTCTGCATCTGCTCGAACTGGGTCAGCATGCGGTTGACCTCCTGCACCTGGACGCCGGCGCCGGCGGCGATGCGGCGCTTGCGGGTGGCCTTGATCAGTTCCGGCTTGGCGCGCTCCTGCGGCGTCATCGAATCGATGATGCCGACCATGCGGCGCACCTGCTTGTCGGCCTGGTCCATGTTGGCGCCGCCGGCGGCCTGCTGGAACTGGGCCGGCAGCTTGTCGACCAGGCTGGCCATGCCGCCCATCTTCTTCATCTGGCCCAGCTGGGCCTTGAAGTCGTTCATGTCGAACTTGCCGCCGACCTTGATCTTCTGTGCCAGCTCGGCGGCCGCCTTGGTGTCGACGCCTTTGCGCGCCTCCTCGACCAGGGCCATGATGTCGCCCATGCCGAGGATGCGGTTGGCCATGCGCTGCGGATCGAAGGCCTCCAGGCCGTCGAGTTTTTCCGACACGCCGGCGAACTTGATCGGCTTGCCGGTGATGTGGCGCACCGACAGGGCGGCGCCGCCGCGGGCGTCGCCGTCCAACTTGGTGAGCACGATGCCGGTCAGCGGCAGCGCGTCGTTGAAGGCCTTGGCGGTGTTGATGGCGTCCTGGCCGAGCATGGCGTCGACCACGAACAGGGTCTCGATCGGCTTGACGGCGGCGTGCACGGCGGCGATCTCGCGCATCATCTCCTCGTCGATGCCGAGGCGGCCGGCGGTGTCGATGATCAGCACGTCGTGGTAGTGCTTTTTGGCCCAGTCCAGCGCGGCCAGGGCGATGTCGACCGGCTTGTCGGCGGCGGTGGAGGGGAAGAAGTCGGCGCCGACCTGGGCGGTCACCGATTGCAGCTGGGCGATCGCGGCGGGACGGTAGACGTCGGCCGAGACGGTCAGCACCTTCTTCTTCTTTTCCTCCCTCAGGTACTTGGCCAGCTTGCCGACGGTGGTGGTCTTGCCGACGCCCTGCAGGCCGGCCATCAGGATGATCGCCGGCGGCTGCTGGGCGAAGCTGAGCTGGGAGGCCTCGGGGCCGAGGTCGGCGCCCATGATGGCGGCCAGCTCGCGCTGCACCACGCCGACCAGGGCCTGGCCCGGCGTCAGCGAGGAGATCACCTCCTCGCCCATGGATTTTTCCTTGACCTTGGCGATGAACTCGCGCACGGCCGGCAGGGCGACGTCGGCCTCGAGCAGGGCCAGGCGCACTTCGCGCAGCATCTCTGCGGTGTTGGCCTCGGTCAGGCGCGCCTCGCCGCGCATGGTCTTGACGACCTTGGCGAGGCGTTGGGTAAGATTATCTAGCATGGGGAAACCTGCAATCTGTCTGGGTGGGTGCCGGCGGCGGGCCGGACGATGGCCGCCATTTTACCCCATCGGGCAGGGGCCGGCGGCGCCAGTCCTGTTATCATTTCGCCTTTGGCCGTTGCGGTTTCCCGGGAGTGCGCATGAAAACAAGTTGGCGTTGGCGCTTGCTGGCGTGGTGCGCCGCGCTGGTCGGTGGCGCCGCGCCGGCGGCCACCCTGCGCATGGGCTTCGGCGACAACCTGCCGCCCTATATCCTGGTCGAGCAGGACGGCGGCATCGAGGTCGAGGTGGTGCGCGAGGCGCTGGCGCTGCGCGGCCACACGCTGCGCGCCGAGTACCTGCCGATGGGGCGCCTGCCGCTGGCCTACCGGACCGGCCGGGTCGACGCCATCATGATGGACGTCGGCGAGGACATGGCCGGGCGCGGCCACTACGGCGAGCCGCCGGTGCTGTACGACAACGTGTTCTACACCCTGCGCGCGCGCCGGCTGCGCATCGAGCGGCCCGAGCAGCTGCGCGGGCGCAGCATCATGGCCTTCGTCGGCGCCGCCAGGCGCTACCCGGACTGGCTGGGCGCGCTGAGCCGCTCGCCCGACTACGTCGAGCGCAACAACCAGGCGGCCCAGCCGCTGCTGCTGGCGCTGGGCCGCTACGACGTGGTGCTGAGCGACCGCACCATCTTCCAATACCATGTGTGGCAGCGGCGCAAGCTCGACCCGGCCTTCGCCATGCCGGCCGTCGACGAGCACCCCTTCACCCGCGCCGACCCGCGCGACTACCGCCCGGTATTCCGCGACGCGCAACTGCGCGACGACTTCGACGCCGGCCTGGCGCAGCTGCGCAGGAGCGGGCGCTACCGCGCCATCTACGCCAAGTACCTGGGCGGGTAGGGCGCGGCGCAGCGTTTGCGTATTATCAAATACCTACAATTTCTTCTTGACAATATCCGGCGCGGGCGGCATCGTCATGGCTCCCCTGCCCAACAGAAGAGAGACCCTCGCGTGGAACCCCTGCCATCCCGTCCCGAGGCGCCGTCGGCGCCCGCCGCCGCCGAGCGGCTGCGCCTGCACGCCAGCGGCGCAGAGTACTTCCGCATCTGGATCGTCAACCTGCTGCTGAGCATCGTCACGCTGGGCGTCTACACGGCCTGGGCCAAGGTCAGGCGCAACCAGTACTTCTACTCCTGCACCGAACTGGCCGGCGCCCGCTTCGCCTACCACGGCAACGCCAAGGCCATCCTCAAGGGCCGCGTGCTGGCCGTGTTGCTGTTCGCCGCCTACAACGTGGCGCTGCAGTTTTCGCCGCTGACCGGCGTGTTGATGGCGCTGGCCTTCGCCGCCGCCTCGCCCTGGTTCATCTGGAAAAGCCTGCAGTTCCGCCTGTACAACACCAGCTATCGCGGCCTGCGCTTCCATTTCGTCGGCGAGCTGCGCGATGCCTACCGGGCCTATTTGCTGCGGCCCATGCTCAACGCCATCACCGTCGGCCTGGCCACACCCTATATCCACCAGCGCGCCAAGGCCTACCAGCACAACGAGTCGCGCTACGGCGCGGCGCGCTTCTCGTTCGACGCCAGCGCCGCCAGCTTCTATAAGCTGTACGCCGGCTTCGTGCTGGTCGGCGGCGGCGGCGCCGGCCTGCTCGGCTGGCTGATCTTCTCCGGCGGCGCGGCGCCGGACGGCGCTGCCGGCGCCGCCGAGGCACGCGCGGCGGAAAGCGTCTGGATGATTTTCTACCTGTACGCCTGGCTGTTCCTGCTGTTCCCGCTGTTCATGAACATGCTGCAGAACCTGGTCTGGAACCACACCCGGCTCGAAGGCCACCAGTTCCGCTCCGACATGCGCTGGGGCCGTCTGTTGTTCATCACCGTCAGCAACTACGTGGCGGTGGTCTGCACGCTGGGCCTGTTCATCCCCTTCGCCCAGGTGCGCGCGCTGCGCTACCGGCTTGAGTCGATCTCGCTGCGGCCCGACGGCGGCCTGGACGACATCGCCGCCGCCGCCGGCGCGCCGGTGGCGGCGCTGGGCGAGGGCGCCGCCGACCTGATGGACTTCGACCTGTCGCTATGACGGCCGGCGTGCCCGATCCGGCCGGGCCGGACGCCGCGCCCACGCCGGCCGCGCCGGCGGTGGCGGCGCGCTACTTCGACGGCCTCAGTTCGCGGCCGTGGCGGGTCGGCCTGCGGCTGCGCGGCGACGCCGCCGAGTTCGACGGCGAGGCCAGCCGCAGCTGTCCGCTGCACCAGCTGCGCCTGTCCGAGCGCAGCCGCCACGCCGTGCGCCGCGTCACCTTTCCCGACGGCGCCTATCTGGAAATCGACGACAACGCCGCCTTCGAGCGCCTGCTGGGCGCCAGCGGCCAGCGCGACAGCTGGGTGGTGCGCCTGCAGCAGAGCTGGCGCGGCGCCTTGCTGGCATTGGGCGCCTGCGTGCTGGCGCTGCTGGCCGGCTACCAATACCTGCTGCCGCTGGCGGCCGGGGCGATCGCCGCCGCGCTGCCGCCGGCCGTCGAGCGCCGCCTCGGCGACGGCGTGCTGGCCGTGCTCGACGCCAGAATGTTCGCGCCGTCGCAACTGCCGGCGGCGCGCCGGCGGGCGCTGCAGGCGTCCTTTGCCGCGCTGGCGCCGCCGCGTCCCGGCGTGCCGCCGTGGCAGTTGCAGTTCCGCGCCAGCCGGATCGGCCCGAACGCCTTCGCCCTGCCGTCCGGCGACATCGTGCTGACCGACCAGATGGTCGAGCTGCTCGACGACGAGGCGGCGCTGATGGGCGTGCTGGCGCACGAGCTGGGCCACCTGCACCAGCGCCATTTGATGCGCCGCGTCATCCAGGGCGCCGCCCTCACCGCCACCACCTCGCTGCTGCTGGGCGACGTCTCGTCGGTGCTGGCGGCGCTGCCGGCGCTGGCGCTCGACGCCAAGTATTCGCGCGACGCCGAGCGCGAGGCGGACGACTACGCGGCCGCCATGTTGCGCCGCAACGGCATCGGCCTCGAGCACCTGGCCGCCGTCTTCGCCAAGCTCGAGCAGGCCGCCGCCGACGCGCCGGCGCACGCGGCGGCGGCCCCGCCCGGCGCCGACTACCTGTCCAGCCATCCGTCCAGCGCCGAGCGCATCGCCCGCCTGCGCGCCGCCGGCCGGCGCTGAGCCGGCCCGGCCGCCGCCGCTGGGGCGGCGGCCCGTTTTCCGCAGCTCCGCCGGCAAGCCGGCCCCGCCCGGGCGCTGCGACCCGGCCGCACGCGCGGCGGCGCAGCCGGCGATAGGCAAGCGCGTGCGGGCTTGGTATGATCGGTGCACCTTTGCACCACCCACATGGAAAGAGACCGCGGATGAAACTCGTATCGATAGGCAAGACCCTGACCCTGGCAGCGTTGTCGACTGCGTTGTTGGCCGCCGGCGCGGCGCGCGCGCAGGACGTGGTCCGCCTCGGCAACCTGAAGTTCGCCCACTACGGCGCCGTCGCCTACATCAAGGAGATCGCCCCCAAGTGCGGCATCAAGGTCGAGGAGCACATCTTCGCCAAGGGGCTCGACGTGATGCAGGCGATCATCGCCGGCGAGCTCGACGTCGGCACCACCGCCTCCGAGGCGGCCATCTCCGGCCGCGCCGGCGGCGCGCCGATCTTCATCGTGGCCGGCTTCGCCAAGGGCGGCGCGCGGCTGGTCGGCCGCGCCGACCTCAAGCTCAAGAGCATCAAGCGAACTGAAGGGCAAGCGGGTCGGCGTGACGCGCGGCGGCATCCAGGAGGTGCTGCTGCTGGCCGAGCTGCAGCAGAACGGCCTGACGGTGTCGGACCAGCCGGGCAAGGACGTGCAACTGGTGTTCCTCGCCTACGCCGATTTGAACCAGGCGCTGCTGGGCAAGAACATCGACGCCATGATGCAGTCCGAGCCGCAATCGTCGCAGGCCATCAACAAGGGCTTCGGCAACGAGATCGTCAAGCCCTACGACACGCCGATCGGCGAGCCGGTGCGCACCATGGTGATGACCGAGAAGTTCTACAAGGACAAGCGGCCGGTGGCCGAGAAGTTCATGCGCTGCTTCGTCGAGGCGACCAAGACCTTCATCGACAACAAGGCGGTGGCCGAGAAGTACGTGCGCGAGACGGTGTTCAAGGGCCAGCTGACCAAGGACGACTTCGACGACGCCATCGGCAACTCGCCGTACTCCTACGACATCAGCCCCGAGCACATCCAGACCACCACCGACGTGATGGTCAAGACCGGCGTCGGCAAGATGAGCAAGCCGCCAGTGGCCAAGGACTGGGTCAAGACCGACCTGCTCGACGCCGCCAAGAAGAGTCTGAACGTCAAGTAGGCGGGCCGGCGGCATAAGTAGCACTACTATATAAGTAGCACTAATAAGAAGGGCGGCGCGGTAAGCGCCGCTTATCACACGCTTATCACGGGCCGCCGCGCGGCGGCAGGGGGAGTGGAGATGGCAAATTCGAAGTGGCGCGAGGTCGGCGTCGGCCTGGTCGTGCCGGTGGTGGTGGTGGCCCTGTGGCAGGCGGCGGCGATGGCCGGCCTGGTCAATCCGCAGGTGCTGCCGTCGCCGCTGGCGGTGCTGGAGAAGTGGATCGCCTATCTGCTGCCGATGCAGCCGTACGACCCGGCGGCCGGCGCCCCGGCGGCCGGCTCCTGGCTGCTGTGGGCCGTCTCCGGCGAGCTGATCACCGACTCCATCGGCAGCCTGTACCGCGTGGTGCTCGGCTTCGTCATCGGCGCCGGCCTGGCCCTGCCGCTCGGCTTGGCGATGGGCGCCCAGCCGCGCGTCTACGCCTGGCTCAACCCGCTGGTGCAACTGCTGCGGCCGATTCCGCCCATCGCCTACATCCCCCTGTCGATCCTGTGGTTCGGCCTGGGCAATCCGCCGGCCGTGTTCCTGATCGCCCTGGGCGCCTTCTTCCCGGTGCTGATGAACACCATCGCCGGGGTGCGCCAGGTCGACGGCATCTACCTGCGCGCCGCGCGCAACCTGGGCGCCTCCGGCTCGACCATGTTCCTGCGGGTGATCCTGCCGGCCGCCGTGCCGTACATCCTGTCGGGCGTGCGCATCGGCATCGGCACCGCCTTCATCGTCGTCATCGTCTCCGAGATGATCGCCGTCAACAACGGCCTGGGCTTCCGCATCCTCGAGGCGCGCGAATATTTCTGGTCGGACAAGATCATCGCCGGCATGATCAGCATCGGCATGATCGGCCTGGCCATCGACGTCGCCATGAACAAACTCAACAACCACTTGCTGCGCTGGCACCGCGGCCTGGAGAACCAATGAGCGCAGCCCACATCACCATCGCCGGCGTCAACAAGGTCTTCCAGACCGACAGCCGCGAAGTCGTCGCCCTGCAGGATATCAACCTCGACATCCCGCAGGGCCAGTTCGTCTGCCTGCTGGGGCCGTCCGGCTGCGGCAAGTCGACCCTGCTCAACGCGGTGGCCGGCTTCGCGCCGCCCTCGTCCGGCCAGATCCGCGCCGACGGCAAGCTGGTCAGCGGCCCCGGCCCCGAGCGCGGCATGGTGTTCCAGGAGTACGCGCTGTTCCCCTGGATGACGGTGGAGAAGAACATCGCCTTCGGCCTGGAGATCAAGGGCATGGCGCAGGCGCAGATCGACGCCAAGGTCGACCAGCTGCTGCAGATGCTGTCGCTGGGCGACTTCAAGACGCGCTTCCCCAAGGACCTGTCGGGCGGCATGCGCCAGCGCGTCGCCATCGCCCGCGTGCTGGCGCTCGACTCGCCGATCATGCTGATGGACGAACCGTTCGGCGCGCTCGACGCGCTGACCCGGCGCAACCTGCAGGACGAGCTGCTGCGCATCTGGTCCGAGCTGAAAAAGACCATCATCTTCGTCACCCACTCGATCGAGGAGGCGATCTACCTGGCCGACCGCATCGTCGTCATGACCTACCGCCCCGGCACCGTCAAGCGCGACATCCTGGTCGGGCTGCCGCGCCTGCGCGACCCGGCCTCGGCCGAGTTCAACGCCCTCAAGCGCGAGCTGGGCCAGTTGGTGATGGAGGAGCAGCAGCGCCACCACAACGACGAGATCCGCGTCGCCGCCGTCGACTAGGCGCTGGCACGTTGACCCCGCACCCCGCACCCCGCACCCCGCACCCCGCACCCCGCACCCCGCACCCCGCACCCCAGGGTCAGACCCTAGGGTCTGACCCTTTTGCCGCCTTGCGGGGTGGCGGCCGGCCCGCCGCGAAAAGCGCGGCGGAGCGCACACGCCCGCCCTTGTGGTGTAAACTTCGCCTATGCAGACCATCCTCCTCATCGCAGCCGCCGCGCTGTACCTCGTTTGTGCCCTGTTGCCCGCGCGCCAGGGCGCCCTGATCACCGCCGTCACCGGCCTGGCCTGGCTGGTGCACGGCGTCGCCCTGTGGTTCGACGTGCTGGCGCCCGGCAGCCTGCGCATCGGCTTCGCCACCATGCTGTCGTCGGCGCTGTGGGTCTCGGTGTGCGCCTACTGGGTGGAGAACCGCAACTTCAGCCTGGACGGCCTGCGCCGCCTGGTCATGCCCAGCGCTGCCCTGTCGGTGGCGCTGCAGGCGCTGTTCCCCGGCGTGCTGGTGACGCTGGAGGGCAAGTCCGGCATGTTCGGCTGGCACATCGCCATCGCCATCATGGCCTACAGCAGCCTGACCATCGCCGCCTTCCACGCCGTGCTGATGGCGCTGCAGGAGTCGCGCCTGCACACCCGCACCGAGGGCGGCGGCTTCCTGGCCGGCGCGCTGGACCAGCTGCCGGCCCTGCTGACGATGGAGAAGCTGCTGTTCCGCCTGATCGGCTTCGGCTTCGTGCTGCTCAGCCTGACCGTCCTGTCGGGCATCGTGTTTTCGGAACAATTGTTCGGCCAGGCCCTGAAATGGGACCACAAGTCGGTCTTCACCATGCTGTCCTGGCTGCTGTTCGCGGCCCTGCTGGCCGGCCGCCGCTTCCGTGGCTGGCGCGGCAAGACCGCGCTCAGCTTCACCCTGGCCGGTTTCGCCACCCTGCTGCTGGCCTATGTCGGCAGCCGGTTCGTGTTTGAAGTGGTCTTGCATCGGGGATTGGCATGACGCGCATCTTGTTCTGGCTGGGCCTGGTTTTCCTGGTCATGTTCGCCATCCGCACCAAATTGCAGGGCGGCCGTCCGCCGCAGCCGCGCCGCCAGGCGCCGCCGCCGGACGCGGAGCGCGGCGGCCGCCGCGCCGCCGCCGCCGCCGCCGAGATCGAAACCATGCTGTGCTGCGCCCACTGCGGCATCTACTACCCGGCCTCGGAGACGGTGCAGGCCAAGGGCCTGGACTACTGCAGCGCCGCCCACGCCCGCCTGCCGGCCGCCTGACGGTGGTCGCGCGCCTGCAGGCCTTGTCGGCGGCAACGCGCGAGACCTTCTGGCGCTCCCTGCAAACGCTCAACGGCACGCGGGTGGTGATCGCCCTGGTGCTGCTGGTCTACCTCAGCGTCGACCAGGCCGGCCACGGCGCGCGCGCCGGCGCCGACCCGCTGTACGGCCGCGTTTGCGTCGCCTACCTGCTGCTGGCGCTCGGCTTCGCCCTGACCACGCTGTATGTCCGGCGCCGCTTCCTGCTGCAGTTGATGGCGCAGATCGTCTGCGACCTGGCGCTGATCTCGCTGCTCTACCTGGCCGCCGGCGGCGCCCGCAGCGGCCTGGCCATCCTCTACCTGTTTCCCCTGGCCGGCGTGGCGATCCTGGCGCCGCTGCTGCTGGCGCTGTTCTGCGCCGCCCTGGTCACCCTGTTCGTGCTGGGCGAGAGCATCTACCGCACCGTGCTGCTCGACGGCGAGACGGCGCTGCTGCAGGCCGGCCTGTACTGCGCCGCCTTCTTCGCCGCCGTGCTGGTGGTCAACCGCATGGCGGCCCGCCTGATCGGCCAGGAGGCGCTGGCGCTGCAACGCGGCGTCGAGATCGACGTGCAGCAGGCCGTCAACCGCCTGGTGATGGCCACGGTGGGCGACGGCATCCTGGTCATCGGGCCGGACGGCGAGGTCTTGGCCGGCAACCCGGCGGCCCAGCAGATGCTCGGCCTGGCCGCGCTCGAGGGGCTCGACGGCCCCGCCCGGCCGCGCCTGGCCGACGCGGCGGCGCTGCAGCCGCTGGCCCAGGCCTACGCCCGCTGGCGCGCCGCGCCGGCGCAGGACAGCGCCTTCGTCACCATCAAGCCCTACCACGACAGCGCGCTGCAGGGCGTGACGGCGGCCTGGCGCGCGCGGCGCGACCTGCTGGCCCACCTCAAGCTGCGCTTCGCGGCGGTCGACACCGGCGGCCTGGACACCGAACGCAGCGTGATCTTCCTGCAGGACGTCGGCGGCATCGAGAACCGCGCCCAGGAGCTCAAGCTGGCCTCGATGGGCCGGCTCACCGCCAGCATCGCCCACGAGGTGCGCAACCCGCTGTCGGCCATCGGCCACGCCACCGCGCTGCTCGCCGAGGGCCCTGGCCGGCGCCGGCCAGCAGCGCCTGCTGCAGATCGTCGGCGACAACGTGGCCCGCGTCAACCGCATGGTCGAGGACATCCTGCAGCTGTCGCGCAAGGTGCAGCCGCACGGCGAGCCGCTGGCGCTGGCCGCCTTCCTGGCCGAGCTCAAGGCCGAGTTCGACGCCGGCCACGGCCTGGCGGCCGAACTGCTGCGGCTCGACGTGGCCGCCGGCGCGGCGGTGCGCTTCGACCCGCTGCACCTGCGCGAGGTGGTGCTGAACCTGCTCAACAACGCGGTGCGCTACGCCAGCGGCGGCCCGGCCAGCATCCGCGTGTATCTGATTTGCGACAACGGCCGCCGCCTCGAATTGCACGTGCAGGACGACGGTCCGGGCATCACGCCCGAGGTGAGGGCGCATTTGTTCGAACCGTTCTACACCACCTCGAGCAAGGGCACCGGACTGGGCTTGTATCTGGCGCGCGAACTGTGCTTGAATAACGAAGCGATGCTCGACTACGAGTACCGCTTCGACGCCGGGGACGGCAACGGGGACGGGGCGGGCGCGGCGGCCGGGATCGACGGCCGCCGTTCCAGCGGCCGCTTCGTCGTCACCTTCGCCGGCGGCGGCCATGCCGGTCGCCTGAGCGCGCCACAGTAAAGGAAGTGCCATGACCGCTGTCCGTGCCTGTCCCCGCGTCCTGGTTGTCGACGACGAGGCGGACCTGCGCGAGCTGCTCGAGATCACCCTGGTGCGCATGGGCCTCGACGTCGACAGCGCCGCCACCCTGGCGCAGGCGCGCGCCCTGCTGCCCGAGCACGACTACGCGCTGGTGCTGACCGACATGCGCCTGCCCGACGGCCTCGGCCTGGAGCTGGTGCGCGAGGTGGTGGCCGCCTACAAGAACACCCCGATCGCCGTCGTCACCGCCTTCGGCAGCGCCGACAACGCCGTCGTCGCCCTCAAGGCCGGCGCCTTCGACTACGTCTCCAAGCCGGTGGCGCTGGACCAGCTGCGCCTGATGGTGCAGTCGGCGCTGCGCCTGAACGCGCCGGCCGCCGAGGCGCCGGCGCCGCCGGCCGCCAGTCGGCTGAAGGGCGACTCGGCGGTGATCCAGGCGCTGCGCGCGCAGATCGCCCGGCTGGCCCGCTCGATGGCGCCGATCGCCATCCACGGCGAGTCCGGCAGCGGCAAGGAGCTGGCCGCGCGCGAGATCCACGCGCAAAGCTCGCGCGCCGGCAAGCCCTTCGTCGCCGTCAACTGCGGCGCCATCCCCGAGGCGCTGATGGAGGCCGAGTTCTTCGGCTACCGCAAGGGCGCCTTCACCGGCGCCGCCGAGGAGCGCGACGGCTTCTTCCAGGCCGCCAACGGCGGCACCCTGCTGCTCGACGAGGTGGCCGACCTGCCGCTGGCGATGCAGGTCAAGCTGCTGCGCGCCATCCAGGAGCGGCGCGTGCGCAAGCTCGGCGCCACCGCCGAGGAGCCGGTCGACGTGCGCATCATCAGCGCCACCCACCAGGACCTGGCGCAGTGCGTCGAGAGCGGGCGCTTCCGCCAGGGCCTGTTCTACCGCCTCAACGTCATCGAGCTGCAACTGCCGCCGCTGCGCGAGCGGCTCGACGACCTGGGGCCGCTGACCGACGCCATCCTGGCCCGCCTGGGCAGCTTCGCCCAGCGCGTGGTGCTGGCGCCGCAGGTGCTCGAGGCGCTGCGCGGCTACGCCTTCCCCGGCAACGTGCGCGAGCTGGAGAACATCCTCGAGCGCGCGCTGGCCTTCTCCGACGACGGCGTCATCGAGGTGGCCGACCTGGCGCTGAAGGGCGCGCGGCCGGCCGAGGGCGGCGCCCAGGCCGCCACCG
Source organism: Rugamonas sp. DEMB1 (assembly GCF_029834475.1). Classification (GTDB taxonomy): domain Bacteria; phylum Pseudomonadota; class Gammaproteobacteria; order Burkholderiales; family Burkholderiaceae_D; genus Rugamonas; species Rugamonas rubra. Next base: position 579,720 of record NZ_CP122407.1, read on the forward strand.
CCGGCGCGCCGCCCGCCGGCCCCGCCGCCGCGCACACCCAAGTCCAAGCCGTCCAGACGGCCCAATCCGCCCAATCGGCCCAGCTGGGCGCGCCGCCGTGCGCCGCCGAACCGGCCGCGCCGCCGCTGCCTCCGCTGGAGGCGCTGCCGGCCAGCCTGCCCGACTACCTGCACCAGATCGAACGCGACATCATCATGCGCGCCCTGGCGCAGACCCAGTACAACCGCACCCAGGCGGCCCAGCTGCTCGGCATCAGCTTCCGCCAGCTGCGCTACCAGATGCAAAAGCTGGGCATCCAGGAGCCGGAGACCTGAGCCATTCAATGAACCATCCAAGGCCCAATCCAAGGCCCAATCCAACGCCCAATTCGACGAGCAATTCGATGAACAATTCGACAAGCAATCCGCCGCCGTCCGCGCCGCTGCTGCTCGGCGCCGACGGCTGGTGCGCCGGCGCGCGCCGCTACGATTCGCCGTATTTCGACGCCCGTCCGGCCGGCGCCGGCATCAGCCTGCTGGTGGTGCACAACATCAGTTTGCCGGCCGGGCGCTTCGGCGGGCCGCACGTGTCCGACTTGTTTTCCGGCCGCTTAGACTATAATGCCGATCCCTCCCTGGCCGGCCTGCGCGGCTTGCGGGTGTCCAGCCACTTCTTCATCCGGCGCGACGGCCGCCTCGTGCAATATGTTTCTTGCAACGACAAGGCGTGGCACGCCGGCGTCTCGATGTTCCACGGCCGCGAGCGTTGCAACGAGTTTTCCATCGGCGTCGAGCTGGAGGGGACGGACGATCTGCCCTTCGAGCCGGCCCAGTACGCGACCCTGGCGGCGCTGACCCTGGCGCTGCAGGAGCGCTATCCGCTGCGCGACGTGCAGGGCCACGAACACATCGCGCCGGGTCGCAAAACCGACCCGGGACCGTGTTTTAGTTGGGAAAAATACATTGTTTCATGGATGCATCTGCTTAATAAAAAGGCAAGCGGGGCCGATGCGTTAGTATGCGCTAACCGGGAGCTGCGCTTCCCGGTTGGCCTGCCGGAAAGTCAATAGGAATATTCCCGCTTTGAACAAAATTTCCGCTTGTCTTGGGCATTTTTGAACACTACAATCAGTGTATCGATTCACGCAATTCACTAAATGTAGTGGTCAAACATGTCAAAGGTTCACCAAACGCTCAGCTGTCCGCAACTAGCCCACCGAACCGATCTCTAACCCTTTTTGTCGCTGTCACCCCAGCCCGCAGCTAGGCTGGGCGCTTCATCTTGGCCTTTTTTACACAACAACTAGCCGCGCAGTACGACTGCACGCTGTTATCCCGGGGAGCTTAAATGCAATCTACACAAGACACTTCCATCCATCCAGCGCCGGTATCGCCAGCGTCTGCGAGCGCGGCAAGCGGCCACACCACGGCGGCGAGCCTGCTCGGCGATTACCGCATCCTGCGCCGCAACGGCGCCGTCGTCGCTTTCGAGCCGTCGAAGATCGCCATCGCCATGACCAAGGCCTTCCTCGCCGTCACCGGCGGCCAGGGCGCCGCCTCGGCCCGCGTGCGCGAGCTGGTGGAACAGCTGACCGCCGGCGTGGTCGCGGCGTTGGTGCGCCGCCAGCCGGGCGGCGGCACCTTCCACATCGAGGATGTGCAGGACCAGGTGGAATTGTCCTTGATGCGCTCCGGCGAGCACGACGTCGCGCGCGCCTACGTGTTGTACCGCGCCAAGCACATGGAAGAGCGCCGCGCGCAGAAGGAGGCGCTGGGCGCCGCCGCGCAGATCGACGCGCCGCAGATCCACGTCATCGAAAACGGCGAACGCCGCGTGCTCGACATGCAACTGGTGCGCGACCTGATCGCCGCCGCCTGCGTCGGTCTGGAGAAGCACGTCGACGCCGACGCCATCCTGGCCGAAACCGTCAAGAACCTGTACGACGGCGTGCCCGTCGAAGAGCTGCACAAGTCCGCCATCCTGGCCGCCCGCGCGCTGATGGAGAAGACCCGGCCTACTCGCAGGTGACCGCCCGCATTCTGCTGCACACCATCCGCAAGGAAGTGTTCGGCAAAGAGGTGCCGCAGGCCGCCGCCGCCGCCGCCTACGTCGAATACTTCGGCAGCTACATCGCCAAGGGCATCAAGGAAGAGCTGCTCGACGCCAAACTGGCCGAGTTCGACCTGGCCCGTCTGGCCAAGGCCCTGGTCGCCGACCGCGACCTGCAGTTCGGCTACATCGGCCTGCAGACCCTGTACGACCGCTACTTCCTGCACGTGCGCGACGTCCGCATCGAAATGCCGCAGGCCTTCTACATGCGCGTGGCGATGGGCCTGGCCCTCAACGAGAGCGACCGCGAGGCGCGCGCCATCGAGTTCTACCACCTGCTGTCGTCGTTCGACTTCATGAGCTCGACCCCGACCCTGTTCAACTCCGGCACCCTGCGCTCGCAGCTGTCGTCGTGCTACCTGACCACCGTCTCGGACGACCTGGAAGGCATCTACGACGCCATCAAGGAAAACGCGCTGCTGGCCAAGTTCGCCGGCGGCCTGGGCAACGACTGGACCCCGGTGCGCGCGCTGGGCGCCCACATCAAGGGCACCAACGGCAAATCGCAGGGCGTGGTGCCCTTCCTGAAGGTGGTCAACGACACCGCCGTCGCGGTCAACCAGGGCGGCAAGCGCAAGGGCGCCGTCTGCGCCTACCTGGAAACCTGGCACATGGACATCGAGGAGTTCCTCGACCTGCGCAAGAACACCGGCGACGACCGCCGCCGCACCCACGACATGAACACGGCCAACTGGATTCCCGACCTGTTCATGAAGCGCGTGATGGAAAAGGCCGACTGGACCCTGTTCTCGCCGAGCGACGCGCCGGACCTGCACGACCTGGTCGGCAAGGCCTTCGAGAAGGCCTACCTGGGCTACGAGGCCAAGGCCGCCGCCGGCGAGATCCGCGTCAGCAAGAAGATCGCCGCGCTCGACCTGTGGCGCAAGATGCTGTCGATGCTGTTCGAGACCGGCCACCCGTGGATCACCTTCAAGGGCCCGTGCAACATCCGCTCGCCGCAGTCGCACGTCGGCATGGTGCACAGCTCCAACCTGTGCACCGAGATCACCCTCAACACCGGTCCGGACGAGATCGCCGTCTGCAACCTGGGCTCGGTCAACCTGCCGGCCCACATGAAGGAAGGCAAGCTGGACCACGTCAAGCTGCAAAAGACCGTCCGCACCGCCATGCGCATGCTCGACAACGTCATCGACATCAACTACTACGCCGTCGACAAGGCGCGCAACTCGAACATGCGCCACCGTCCGGTCGGCATGGGCGTGATGGGCTTCCAGGACTGCCTGCACATGATGCGCGTGCCGTTCTCGTCGGACACGGCGGTGGCCTTCGCCGACACCTCGATGGAGGCGGTGTGCTACTACGCCTACCTGTCCTCGACCGAACTGGCCGAGGAACGCGGCCACTACGCCTCGTACAAGGGCTCGCTGTGGGACCGCGGCATCCTGCCGCAGGACTCGGTCAAGCTGCTGGCCGAGGAGCGCGGCGGCTACCTGGAGGTCGACGGCTCGTCGGCGATGGACTGGACGCCGGTGCGCGACCGCATCAAGAAGTTCGGCATGCGCAACTCGAACTGCGTGGCGATCGCCCCGACGGCGACCATCTCGAACATCATCGGCGTGTCGGCCTGCATCGAACCGACCTTCCAGAACCTGTACGTCAAGTCCAACCTGTCGGGCGAGTTCACCGAAATCAACGCCTACCTGGTGCGCGACCTGAAGGCGCGCGACCTGTGGGACGAGGTGATGATCTCCGACCTGAAGTACTTCGACGGTTCGCTGGCCAAGATCGACCGCATTCCGCAAGACCTGCGCGACATCTACGCCACCGCCTTCGAAGTGTCGCCGAGCTGGCTGGTGGAAGCCGCCTCGCGCCGCCAGAAATGGATCGACCAGGCCCAGTCGCTGAACATCTACATGGCCGGCGCCTCCGGTAAAAAACTCGACGAGACCTACAAGCTGGCCTGGCTGCGCGGTCTGAAGACCACCTACTACCTGCGCACCATCGCCGCCACCCACATGGAGAAGTCGACCTCCAAGACCGGCGCGTTGAACGCCGTGTCGGTCGACGGCGGCATGTCGGCCAGCGCGCTGGCGACCCAGGCGGCCGGCGTGGCCGCCGCCGCCGCGGCCCAGGCCGAAGCCGACGGCGCCGCCTGCTACCTGCGTCCGGGCGACGACGGTTTCGAGGAATGCGAAGCCTGCCAGTAATGAAGTAAATCGACAGTACAGCGCCGCCGCCCGGCCCCGGCCGGCGGCGCTAAAATATAGACCTAGAACCGACCCGGCCCCGCCGGGCGCTTCTTTTTACAGAACACGCCGGCGCCCCGCCGGCCATAGGAAGGAACACCACCATGTTGTCTTGGGATGATGAAGCCACGTCGGCCGCCGCGCCGCGTCCAGCCAACCAAACGCCGCTCGGCAGCGCCGAGCCGACCACCGGCCTCGGCATCGCCGGCGAGGCCAACGCCGAACAAGTCGCGCTGCGCGTCAACGCCGACGACAAGCGCATCATCAACGGCAAGACCGACGTCAACCAGCTGGTGCCCTTCAAGTACAAATGGGCCTGGGACAAATACCTGGCCGGCTGCGCCAACCACTGGATGCCGCAAGAGGTCAACATGCAGCGCGACATCGAGCTGTGGAAGAACCCGAACGGCCTGACCGACGACGAGCGCCGCCTGGTCAAACGCAACCTGGGCTTCTTCGTCACCGCCGACTCGCTGGCCGCCAACAACATCGTGCTGGGCACCTACCGCCACATCACGGCGCCGGAATGCCGCCAGTACCTGCTGCGCCAGGCCTTCGAGGAGGCCATCCACACCCACGCCTACCAGTACATCGTCGAATCGCTGGGCCTGGACGAGGGCGAGATCTTCAACGCCTACAACGAGGTCAAGTCGATCCGCGACAAGGACGAGTTCCTGATCCCCTTCATCAACACGCTGACCGACCCGGCCTTCGCCACCGGCACCGTGGAAAACGACCAGAAGCTGCTGAAGTCGCTGATCGTCTTCGCCTGCCTGATGGAAGGCCTGTTCTTCTACGTCGGCTTCACCCAGATCCTGGCGCTGGGCCGGCAGAACAAGATGATGGGCGCCGCCGAGCAGTACCAGTACATCCTGCGCGACGAGTCGATGCATTGCAATTTCGGCATCGACCTGATCAACACGATCAAGATGGAGAACCCGCTGCTGTGGACGCCGGCCTTCCGCGAGGAGATCAAGGTGCTGTTCCTCAAGGCCGTCGACCTGGAATACGCCTACGCCGAAGACACCATGCCGCGTGGCGTGCTGGGTCTGAACGCGCCGATGTTCAAGGGCTACCTGCGCTTCATCGCCAACCGCCGCGCCCAACAGATCGGCCTGGAGACCTTGTTCGACCAGGAAGAGAACCCGTTCCCGTGGATGAGCGAGATGATCGACCTGAAGAAGGAGCGCAACTTCTTCGAGACCCGCGTCACCGAATACCAGACCGGCGGCGCGCTGAACTGGGATTAAACATCGGCCAGCGCCGCCGCGCGCGGCGGCCGGCCACACTGCCAACCCGGCGCCTCGGCGCCGGGTTTTTTTTTATGCCCGCGCGGCGCGCCGACACGTCGAAGAAAACCGGCGGCAGACATCGAGGGTCAGACCCTCAGGGTCTGACCCTGGCTCTTCGGCCTTGGATTTTGCCCGCGTCACCGGCGCCTTGATTGCGGCGCTTTTTCCGCGCGCGCGCCGCCGCGCGCCAGTGTTCATGCGCCGTCCGCGCGCACCGCTGCGGCAATCCGCTTGCCAATACCTTCCCCGTGTCTCATAATCGCGACGAATTTGAAAACAGAGCAGAGTAGGGAAGGACGTGGCGTGTGCCGCGTCGGACAGCGCGCCGTGATCGGCGCTGCGGCCCGCGCCGAAGCGGGCGCGATCGCATACACCCAGGCGGCAATTGGCGCGCTTTGACGCGGCGGTTTTTTTCGCCGCGCTCGGCGGCGCAGAAATCGGCGCCGTTGGCGGCGCAACCACGCGTCGCGGCGGCGGCGGCGACGACGACGCGGCGCGCCGGGCGCCGCGGCCGGCGGACGTATGCTGCAAAAAAGCGTTGAATAGTTGTCGTGCTGGTTGCGTACAAGTAAGGTTTTCGTGTACTTTACGAGATTGTAATAGTGTGTTTGTGAAAGCGGCGTAGTACGAACCGCGCAGCACGCTGGAAGATCGAAAAAATGGGAACGAGATTCGCACAGATATGCACAAGTCCACACCGTTTTTTTTCGGCCGCCTTGCCTGATTGAGTTCAGGCCGGGCGGTTTTTTCTTTGAAAATTAAAACGGTGCAGTGACAACGACGTCGGTGACGGTGCTGAGCGCACGCCCGAAAAACCGCGAGACGTCGCGACAAGATTCAGACAAGGCCGCCAGCCCGCAACAGGGCGGCGGCCCAAGTCGATGGCTGAAGCGCTGCAATACGTGAGCAATTGCAGCAGTTCAGCTGGTGCCGAATTCATTAGCGCAAACCTATCGTTTGCGCCGATGAATAATTCGCCTGGCCCAATCCTGGGCTGGACGGGTTTTAATCTTGTGCGTGATTTTTTCCCATCCCAGATGAAGGAGAGACAAAAATGGCTACAGCCGCTAAGAAATCCGAAGTAAAGAAACCAGCCGCCAAGGCCGCCCCTGCCGCTAAAAAGCCGGTAGTCGCAGCCAAGGCCGCTGCCAAGCCAGCCGCGAAAGCCGCAGCAAAACCAGCCGCAAAACCAGCAGTGAAAGTAGCAGTCAAAGCAGCCGCCAAGCCAGCCGCAAAAGCAGCGGTGAAAGCCGTTGCCAAGCCGGCGGCAAAAGCCAAGCCAGCAGCGAAAGTCGCCGCTAAACCAGCGGTGAAAGCCGCAGCGAAGCCGGCCGTCAAAGCCAAGGCAGCCGCCAAACCGGTGGCCAAAAAAGCCGCCGCCGCCAAGCCAGCCGTCAAGGCCAAGGCAGCAGCCAAGCCAGCAGTGAAAGCCAAGGCAGCGGCCAAGCCGGTCGCCAAAAAAGCCGCAGCCAAGCCAGTCGCCAAAAAAGCGGCAGCCAAACCTGCGGTGAAAGCCAAAGCCGCCGCCAAGCCGGTCGCCAAAGCCAAAGTCGCGGCCAAGCCGGTCGCGAAAAAAGCCGCCGCCAAACCAGCAGCCAAAGCCAAAGCCGCCGCCAAGCCGGTCGCCAAAGCCAAGGTCGCCGCCAAGCCGGTCGCCAAGAAAGCCGCCGCCAAGCCAGCAGCTAAAGCCAAAGCCGCCGCCAAGCCGGTCGCCAAAGCCAAGGTCGCCGCCAAGCCGGTCGCCAAAAAAGCCGTCGCCAAACCTGCCGCCAAGGTCGCCGCGAAACCGGTAGCCAAAGCCGCCGCCAAGCCAGCCGCCAAAGCCGCCGCCAAACCGGCAGCGAAAAAACCGGTCGCCAAAGCGGTCGCCAAGGCTGGCGCCAAGGCGGGCGCCAAGCCAGCAGCTAAACCAGCCGTCAAAGTTGCAGCAGCCAAGCCGGCTGCAAAGGCTGCGGCTAAGCCAGCGGCAAAAAAGCCGGTAGTTAAGGCCGCCGCCAAGCCAGCCGCTACTCCAGCAGCCAAGCCAGCAGCAGCCAAGCCAGCAGCCGTAGCCAAGCCAGTAGCAGCGGCCAAGCCGGCAGCAGCCAAGCCGGTCGCCAAGAAAGCCGCCGCTAAACCGGTAGCCGCTCCGGCGCCAGTGGTAGCAGCACCGGCAGCAGCCGCACCTGCGGCAGCGGCACCGGTCGCAGCAGCCAAGCCAGCGGTGAAAAAAGCCGCCGCGCCGAAGAAGGCCGCAGTCGCCAAACCGGCACCCGCAGTCGCCGCAACGCCAGCCGCGAAGACCGTGCTGGCGCCGGCCGCCGCTTGGCCTTTCCCAACCAGCACGCGCCCATCCTAAGCAAATACTTGGGTGCCTGCTGAGGCAAGCTGCCGCTGTGTGAGACAATCACACAGCGGCTTTTTTTTGGAGGGGCCTCGTGCTTAGTATTGTTATGTTGATTGTTGATGCCATCGCCACCCTGTTGGGCGGGGCATTGTTGTTGCGCTTCTGGATGCAGGCTATCCGCGTTAGGCCGCCGTCGTCGGTCGCCCAATTCACTTTCCAATTGTCGGACTGGCTGGTGCGCCCGTTGCGCCGCGTCGTGCCGGGCGTCGGCGGCTACGACTGGGCCAGCCTGATCGGCGCCTTCCTCATCGTGCTGCTGGCCACCTCGGTGTTGTTCATCGCCGGCTGGACCGTGCACGCCGTGCTGATGCAGGCGCTGCAACGCTTCCTGCAGTGGATACTCTACGGCTTCATGGCGCTGTTGGTGGTCGAGGCCATCTTCAGCTGGGTCAATCCGCACGCGCCGCTGGCGCCGTTCGTGCGCGCGCTCAACGAGCCGCTGCTCAGCCCGCTGCGCCGCGTTGTGCCGCTGGTCGGCAATCTGGACCTGTCGCTGCTGGTGGCGCTGATCCTGTTGCAGATCGCCCAGCTGGTGCTGGGGATGCTGTTTAGCGGTCTATGAAGCCAGGTTGGTGTTCGCAGCTGCCGGGTGGAGTCCGCCTGGCGGTGCAAATTCAGGCCAACGCCAAGAAGACCGAGGTGATCGGCGTGTTGGAAGACGCGCTGAAGATCAAGCTGCACGCGCAGCCGATCGAAGGCAAGGCCAACGAGGCGTTGATCCGCTTCCTGGCCGATGCCCTGTCCGTGCCGAAGAGCGCGATCGCGCTGACGCACGGACAAACGAACAAACGCAAGCTGCTGGAGCTGTCCAGCAGCAAACTCACGCCGGAGAGCGTGGCGAAACTGCTGCTGGGCGAGCCATAAGCGAGTCGGCGGCGTCCATTTTGTTGATAACCTGGAGGTGGCATGATGAAACGAACTATCCTATTTTGTGGCGTGGCCTTGTTGGTGCTGAGCGGCTGCGCCAGCCAGCCGACTTACGAGTGGGGCAAGTACGAGCAATCGTTGTTCGGCCCGGACGCGGCGCCCGCCGCGCCGGCAGCGGCGCGCTAGCACCTCGCGCGGCGCGCGCAGCGCGCCCGCGCCGAAACACGAAAGCCCCGACCGCATCGCTGCGGCCGGGGCTTTTTTGTTTGGTGGTGCCGGCAAACCCCACGGGCGAAGAGCCAGGGTCAGACCCTAGGGTCTGACCCTCGATTGCGCCCTTGGGGTTTGTCGGCGTCCCGGAGAACGCGCTGTTAGTAGCGGTAACCGAAGGCCGCCTCGAAGCGGTCGGCGATCTGCGCCGTGCTCGGCTTGTGGTTCTGGCCGCCCTTGTGGGCGATCTTGATCGAGCCCAGCAGGCTGGCCAGGCGGCCGGTGGTTTCCCAGCTCCAGTCGTTGGTGATGCCGAACAGCAGGCCGGCGCGGTAGGCGTCGCCGCAGCCGGTCGGGTCCAGCTCGGCCTCGGCCTTGACGGCCGGGATCTCGATGCGCTGGCCCTTGGTGTAGATCTCCGAACCGTTCTCGCCGCGCGTGACGATCAGCGCTTCGAGGCGCTCGGCGATCTGCGGCAGGGTCAGGCCGGTGCGGTCCATCAGCAGCTCGATCTCGTAGTCGTTGGCGGTGAGGTAGGTGGCCTTGTTGATGAAGTCGATCAACTGCTCGCCGCTGAACATCGGCAGCTGCTGGCCCGGATCGAACATGAAGGGGATGTTCAGCTCGGCCAGGTCGGCGGCGTGCTGGAGCATGCCCAGGTGGCCGTCCGGCGAGATGATGGCGACGCGCGCGGCGCCGGCCTTGGCGATCGGGTTCTCGTGGGCGAAGGACATGGCGCCCGGGTGGAAGGCGTTGATCTGGTTGTTGTCGGCGTCGGCGGTGACGAAGCACTGCGCGGTGTAGCTGTCGTCCTTGAGCAGGATGTTGGCGGTCGGGATGTTGAGCTTGTTCAGGCGCTCCAGGTAGGGGCCGCCGTCGAGGCCGATCACGCCGACGATGCGCGGCTCGCCGCCCAGCAGCGCCAGGTTGTAGGCGATGTTGCCGGCGCAGCCGCCGTATTCGGTGCGCATGGTCGGCACCAGGAAGGAGACGTTGACCTTGTGCAGCTGATCGGCCAGCAGGGTGTCACCGAAGCGGCCGGGGAATTGCATGATGGTGTCGATGGCGAGCGATCCGCAGATCAGGGAGGTCTTGTTCATGATAGTTTTTTAGGGGTAGAAGACGGCGATATGATAGCCGGACGCCTTGACGTGGGCTAATTCGAAGTACAGTTTGACAGATTGTTCGCTACGCGGCGAGAAGCCTTTGTCGACTTCGGCCTGGCTGGCCAGATATTCGCGCGGCGTGAAGACGCGGCGCAACACCGGCTTGTCGTTGGCGTCGTTCAGGGTCAGCTCGATGTGCGGCCAGCTCTGGCCGACCCGGCCCTGGTTGCGCAGCTGGGTGGCGAAGGAGAAGGTGGTCTCGCTCACCGTCAGCAGCTCGCCCGGCTCGATGCTCAGCTCGTCGATCTGCGACGGCAGCTCGACCTTGCAGCCGGCGCGCGCGCAGATCGCCAGCAGCGCCGGCTTGAGCGCCGGCACATGCGCGGCCAGCGGGTTGCGGAAGCTGGCCACCGTCTGTGCCGCCAGCGCCGCCAGCAGCAGCACGGAGCCGAGCGCCATGACGATGCGCGCGGCCTTGCCGACGCGCTGGTTCCTGCGGTCGCGTTTGACGAAGCCGGGTTCCTCGTCGGCGCCGGCGTCGGCCGGCTCGGCGCCCGCCGGCGCCGGTGTGGCGGGCGGCTGGAGTTCGACGATGTCGTCGGCCGGCTCGCCCAGCTCGGGTTCCTGGCGCGCCGACGGCGCGGCGGCCGGCTCGGCTTGCGGCGCGATTTGCCGCTCGGGCCAGGGCGCGGATTCGCGCTCGGGCAACGGTTGGTGTTCTGGCTCGGGCTCGGCTTCGGGCCAGGGCGCGGATTCTTCGCGCTCGGGCAGCGGCTGCTGTTCGGGCGCTGACTCGGCTTGCGGTTCGGCTTCGGCCGGTGGTGGTGCCGCCTTGCGCCAGACGGCGGCCTTGGCCGGCACTGCGGTTTCGGCTGGTGCCGCCGGCGCGTCGCTGAGGTCGGCGGCGGGCATGGCGGCGGCCGGTTCGGCCGGCGCTTCCGCCTCGGCCGGTTCGGCCGGCGCTTCCGCCTCGATATCCAGGTCCAGCTCCAGCGCCTGCTCGAACGCGGTTGGCGCCGGTGCCGGCGCCGGCGCCAGGTCGGCCGTCGTCGTCGGCGCGCGCGGCGGCGCATCCGGCACGATATCCGGCACGATATCCGGCGCCTGGACGGCCTCGGCGTCGATTTCCCGCGCCGGGGTGGCCGGCGCGTCGTCGGCGCCGTCGTGGCCGCCCAGATCGAGCGCATACGGCTGTTCGGTCGGCGGCGGCAGCACCTCGGCGGCGCGGGTGTCGAGCGCGGCCATGGCGGCGTCGAACGGCGCCGGGGCGTAGCTGGTCGGCGCGGCCGTCAAAGCGGATGCGGCGGAAGGTATCGGAGCGGGGGCCGGGGCCGGATTGGCAGCCGGGGCTGGGCTTGAAGCGGAGTAGGAGGAGGAGGAGGGCGGCGGCGTTTCCGCCGCGCCCCTGGCGGGCGGCTCGATCAGCGCCGCGTTGCCGTCAAAGACTTGGTTGCAGGCGCCGCAGCGCACTATGCCCCCACGTAATTTCAACTGGTCGAGGGCGACCCGAAATATCGTGTTGCAGTGGGGGCATTTGGTGGCGAGCGCCATCGCGGTGGTTACGCGCCTTCGCGTGCTGGCGGCACCACATCGCTGCCGAGGCGGCCATGCAGGGCGACCCAGCCTTCGAGCTCGGCCCACACGCCCAGCTTGATGAACGGTGCGTAGGCGGCGGCCACTTCCTCGGCCTGGCGTGCCAGCACGCCCGACAGGATCAGCGCGCCGCCGGGGGCGACGCGGCCGGACAACATCGGCGCCATCACCTTGAGCGGGCTCGACAGGATGTTGGCGACGACGATGTCGAACTTCTGCTCGGCGTGCTTGGTGGTGGCGAAGGTGTCCGGCAGGTAGTAGTCGACGGCGCACGTGTTGCGTTCGGCGTTGTCATGCGCCGACTCGATCGCCTGCGGATCGATGTCGACGCCGACCACCTCGGCCGCGCCGAGCTTCTTGGCCACCATGGCCAGGATGCCGGAGCCGCAGCCGTAGTCGAGCACCGTCTTGGCCGGCGCCGGATGGGCTTCCAGCCACTCCATGCACAGGCGGGTGGTCGGATGGCTGCCGGTGCCGAAGGCCAGGCCGGGGTCGAGCTCGAGGATGAGCGCGGACGGGTCCGGCGCCTCGTGCCAGCTCGGCACCACCCAGATGTTCTTGCCGATGTGGATGGGGGCGAACTGCGACTGGGTCAAACGCACCCAGTCCTGCTCCTCGACCTTGCGCAGCGTGTACTTGGGCAGCGCCGCCAGCTTGATCCGGCCGGCGGCGGCGGCGACGATGGCGGCCTGGTCGGCCGCCTCGTCGGTCAGCGCGACGACGCGGCTGTGTTCCCAGGCCGCTTCCTTCGGTTCCATGCCGGGCTCGCCGAACAGCGGCTGCTCGGCGTCGGTGCCCTCGTCGGCGTCCTCGACGGAAACCGACAGGGCGCCGGTCTCCATCAGCGCGTCGGACAATGCCTCGGCGTGTTCGCGGGCAATTTCAATAACGATTTCGGTCCAGCTCATGATGCCGCCTTCAGGTCGGGTTTGTTGCTCAAGCTCAGCTTGTGCAGATCCGGCATATCGGCCAGTTTCTGTTCCAGGTAATGGATGTTGGTGCCGCCTTCGATGAAGCGGGCGTCGATCATCAGCTCGCGGTGCAGCGGGATGTTGGTCTGGATGCCCTCGACCACCATTTCCGACAGCGCGATCTGCATGCGCTTGATGGCCTGCTCGCGCGTGGCGCCGTAGGCGATGACCTTGCCGATCATCGAATCGTAGTGCGGCGGCACGTAGTAGCCGGCGTAGGCGTGCGAGTCGACGCGGATGCCGGGGCCGCCCGGCGTGTGCCAGGAGGCGATGCGGCCCGGGGAAGGCGTGAACTTGAACGGGTCCTCGGCGTTGATGCGGCACTCGATGGCGTGGCCGGCCAGCATCACGTCGCGCTGGCGGAAGCGCAGCTTCTCGCCGGCGGCGATGCGGATCTGCTCCTGCACGATGTCGATGCCGGTGATCATTTCGGTGACCGGGTGCTCGACCTGGACGCGGGTGTTCATCTCGATGAAGTAGAACTCGCCGTTTTCATACAGGAACTCGAAGGTGCCGGCGCCACGGTAGCCGATCTTGCGGCAGGCCTCGGCGCAGCGGTCGCCGATCTTTTCGATCAGCTTGCGCGGGATGCCCGGCGCCGGCGCCTCCTCGATGACCTTCTGGTGGCGGCGCTGCATCGAGCAGTCGCGTTCGCCCAGCCAGACGGCGTTCTTGTGCTCGTCGGCGAGGATCTGGATTTCCACGTGGCGCGGATTCTCCAGATACTTCTCCATGTAGACCTCGGGGTTGCCGAAGGCCGAACCGGCCTCGGTCTTGGTCATCGCCACGGCGTTGATCAGGGCCGCCTCGGTGTGGACCACGCGCATGCCGCGTCCGCCGCCGCCGCCGGCCGCCTTGATGATGACCGGGTAGCCGACCTTGCGGGCGATCTGCACGATGGCCTTCGGATCGTCGGGCAGCGCGCCCTCGGAGCCGGGCACGCAGGGCACGCCGGCCTTGATCATGGTTTGCTTGGCCGAGACCTTGTCGCCCATCAGGCGGATCGATTCGGAGCGGGGGCCGATGAAGACGAAGCCGGATTTTTCCACCCGTTCGGCGAAGTCGGCGTTCTCCGACAGGAAGCCGTAGCCGGGGTGGATCGCTTCGGCGTCGGTCACTTCGGCCGCGCTGATGATGGCCGGCATGTTCAGATAGCTCAGCGAGGACTGCGCCGGGCCGATGCACACCGATTCGTCGGCCAACTTCACGTACTTGGCGTCTTTATCCGCTTCCGAGTGGACCACGACCGTCTTGATGCCCATTTCGCGGCAGGCGCGTTGGATACGGAGGGCAATTTCGCCACGGTTGGCAATGAGGATTTTTTCAAACATGATAGGTTCGCGTATGTCTGTGAGCGCCGGCAAGCCGGCAAAACATCTGGAGGGAGAATGCGGTACGAAGTCCGGGACACCGGCCGGCGGGAGCCTGGCCGGTGCGCGCGGCGGACTTAGCCTATCACAAACAGGGGTTGACCGAATTCGACGGGTTGGCCGTTTTCGACCAGAATCTGGGTCACGACGCCGGCTTTGTCGGAGTCGATTTCATTCAACAGCTTCATCGCTTCGATGATGCACAGGGTGTCGCCTTCCTTGACGGCGCTGCCGATTTCCACGAAGGCAGGCGAGCCGGGGGCCGACGAGCGGTAGAAGGTGCCGACCATCGGCGATTTGACCACGTAGCCGGTCGGTTCGACCACGGCGGCGACGACGGCGGCGGCCGGTGCGGCGGCCATCGGCGCGCCCTGCTGGTAATGCTGCTGCATGCCCTGCGGCTGCATCATCACAACTTGGTTTTGCGGCATGGCGGAGGACTTGACGATGCGTACCTTGCTTTCGCCCTCGGTCACTTCGAGCTCGGCGATGTCCGATTCGGCGACCAAGTCAATCAAGGTCTTGAGCTTGCGTAGATCCATCTGAAACCCCTTGGAATTATCTTGTTTTGTGAGTGAGTGCGGTGCCGCCTTATGGGCGTCGCCGCGCTAGAATGCGCGCAGATCGCGTAGATTAACGGTTTTTAAGCGCAAAGTCGATGGCAAAGCGATATCCCTCGATACCCAGGCCGCAGATCGTCCCTTGCGCGATCGCGCTGAGAAAAGAATGGTGGCGAAACGCCTCGCGCGAGTAAATATTCGAAATATGCACCTCGACAAACGGGATGGCGACACCGGCCAAGGCATCGCGTAGGGCCACGCTGGTGTGGGTGAGCCCGCCCGGATTGATGACGATGGCGTCGACGCCCTCCGCCTTGGCGGCGTGGATGCGGTCGATCAAGGCGCCTTCGTGGTTGCTCTGAAAACAAGACAACTGCGCCCCGGCCGCCGTGGCTTGCGCCTGGGCAGCGTGTTCAACATCGGCCAAAGTGCTTGCGCCGTACACCTCGGGCTCGCGCGTCCCCAGCAAATTCAGGTTGGGGCCGTTGAGCAGTAGGAGGTTTTTTGCCATGTAGTCGAGACCGTTTTCCGCGAAAGTTCCGCATTTTGCCGCCAACCGCCGGCCTTGGCAAGACAAAAATATCTTGCAAAACTATTTACAGTGTTGCCAAGTCCGCACGCAGCTGGTCAAACTTCAGGCGCCCTAGATAAGTCTTCTTGACTTGTCCATCGGCGCCGATCAATACCGTGTATGGCAATCCGCCGGCGCTGTTGCCGAATTGGCGGGACAGGTCGGTGCCGCCCATGCCGGCCACGTAGACGGGGTAGGCGATCTTGAATTTCCCGGCGAATTCGGCGATGTTCGATGGGGAATCGATGCCGATGCCGATGATTTGCACGTTCTTAGCGACCCCTTCGGCCTGCAGCGCGGACAATTCCGGCATTTCCTGCACGCAGGGGCCGCACCATGGCGCCCAGAAGTTGACCAGCAGGGCCTTGCCCTTGAACTGGGCCAGCGCCCGGGTGGTGCCGGCGGCGTCGGGCAGCGACTGCTTATATAGCGCGTCGACCGGGCCGGTGACGCCGGGCGCGACGGTGGTGGTGAGCGGCCCCGCCGCCTCCTTGCGGTGGGTGCCCACATAGGCGCCCATGGCGCCGAACATCAGGGCGATGACGGTGTAGGCAATCAGGTTCTTTTTGGTCATGATGGCAGGTCGGTGGTGGAAATTTCGGTGTCGCCGGCGCCGCCGCCCTGGCCGCTACTAACTAGGAGGGCGCGCAGGCCGGCGATGTCGGTGCGGATGGTCTTGCCGTCGGCGCGCGCCTTGAGGGCGCCGCGCAGGTCGTCGAGTTCGTACAAGGCGGCGTGCACGCCCTCCTTGTGCCACAGGAAGCTGACGGTCTCGACCGGATCGTGGCGGGCGCCCTTGAAGTGGGGCGTCTCGCTGATGTCGATGTTGACGTTGCGGTTGAGCAGGAAGATCTCGACCTCCTTGGCGCTGTCGGCGAACAACTGCAGGTGGATGTCGTCGTGCGGCCCGGCGGTGCCGTTCAGCACGGCGCCGGTCAGGAAGGGCTTGAACTGGGCCAGCGACTCCATCACCTGCAGCGCCATGGTGCGCAGGCGGAACAGGCGGGCCGGCTGGCTGTCGGCCTGGAACAGGGCGTGGTAGAGGCGCAGCTCGAGCTCGATCTGGGCGTTGTCGGGAAGCACGTTGGCGGGTGCCTGGGCCTCGCCGAGGATCTGCCGCGCCGCCTTGCGTTTGGCGCTGGCGTAGTCGGCGCCGTCCTGGGCGATCAGGCGCGCGGCGGCGGCGGCGATCTCGGCGCGCAACAGCTGGGCATCATCGTGGGGCTTGGGCATCATGGACGAGATCATACTCTCAACCGGTAAAAGTCACTGCGTCAGGTAAAATCCCATACTTGACCATTCGCCTAACGCAACTCACAACATGCATATTCATATACTCGGCATCTGCGGCACCTTCATGGGCGGCCTTGCCGTACTGGCGAAAGAGGCCGGCCACCGCGTCACCGGCTGCGACGCCAACGTTTATCCGCCGATGAGCACCCAGCTGGAAGCCCAGGGCATCGAATTGATCCAGGGCTTCGGTCCCGAGCAGATCGAACTCAATCCCGACCTTTATGTGATTGGCAATGTTGTCTCGCGCGGCAATCCGCTGGTCGAGGCCATCCTCAACCGCAGCCTGCCCTATGTGTCCGGGCCGCAGTGGATGGGCGAACATATATTACGCGACAAATGGGTGCTGGCCGTCGCCGGCACCCACGGCAAGACCACCACCTCGGCCATGCTGGCCTGGATCCTGGAGGACGCCGGCTACGCGCCGGGCTTCCTGATCGGCGGCGTGCCGATGAACTTCGGCATTTCGGCGCGCCTGTCCGGCCACGCCGACGGCAAGCGCGCCGAGACGGCCTTCTTCGTCATCGAGGCCGACGAGTACGACACCGCCTTCTTCGACAAGCGCAGCAAGTTCGTCCACTACCACGCCAAGACGGCGGTGCTGAACAACCTGGAATACGACCACGCCGACATCTTCCCCGACCTGGCCGCCATCGAGACCCAGTTCCACCACCTGGTGCGCACCGTGCCCGGCATCGGCCGGCTGGTGGTCAACGCCGACGAGGAATCGCTGCGGCGCGTCGTCGCGCGCGGCTGCTGGAGCGAGCACGAGGGCTTCGGCCACGGCGCCGGCGCCGACTGGACCCTCAACGAGCACGCCGACGGCAGCTTCGACGTGCTGTTCCGCGGCGAGACGGCGGGCCGCGTCGAGTGGCAGTTGACCGGCAAGCACAACCGCGCCAACGCGCTGGCCGCCATCGCGGCGGCGCGCCACGTCGGCGTGCCGATCGCCCAGGCGGCGCAGTCGCTGGCCCGCTTCGAGAACGTCAAGCGGCGCATGGAGGTGCGCGGCGTGGTCAAGGACGTCACCGTGTTCGACGACTTCGCCCACCATCCGACCGCCATCGCCACCACCGTCGGCGGCCTGCGCCAGAAGGTCGGCGCGGCGACGCGCATCCTGGCCGTGCTCGAGCCGCGCTCGAACACCATGAAGCTGGGCGCCATGAAGGACGCGCTGCCGGGCAGCCTGGCCGAGGCCGACCTGGTGTTCGGCTTCGGCAGCCGCGAGGCGCTGGGCTGGAGCCTGGCCGACGCGCTGGCGCCGCTGGGCGCCAAGGCCTCGGCCTACGAGCAGATCGACGCGCTGGTGGCGGCCATCGCCGCCGCCGCCCGCCCGGGCGACCAGATCGTGGTGATGAGCAACGGCGGCTTCGGCGGCGTGCACCAGAAGATCCTCGAGGCGCTGGCGCGATGATCCTGTACCTGCACGGTTTCCGTTCCTCGCCCAGCTCGATGAAGGCGCGTCTGGTGGGCGAGCGCATGGCCGAGCTGGGCCTGGCCGCCGACTTCGTCTGCCCGCAACTGCCGGCCTCGCCGGCGGCGGCGATGGCGCTGGCGCTTGAATTGATCGAAGGCGTGCCGGCCGACCAGTTGTGCTTGATCGGCTCCTCGCTGGGCGGCTATTACGTCACCTGGCTGGCCGAGCGCGTCGGCTGCCGCGCCGTGGTGCTGAACCCGGCGGTGACGCCGCTGCGCAACCTGGACCAGCATGTCGGCGTCACCACCCAGTTCCACTCGGACGAACCGTTCGAGTTCAAACAGGAATATATCGCCGAGCTGGACGCGCTGGCGGTGGCAGAAATCAGCCGGCCCGAGCGCTATTTCCTGATCGCCGCGACCGGCGACGAAGTGCTGGACTATCGCGACATGCTGGCGCACTATGCGGGCGCGCGCCAGCACCTGATCGAAGGCAGCGACCACGCCATCGGCGAGTTCGCCGGGCACGTGGCGCCGGTGCTGGCCTTTTGCGGCGTCGGGGCGGGGCGGTGACGGGGCCGGCACGGCCATCGTCGCTGCGCCAGGCACGTTGGATAGAACATGTGGGCGGCGTCAACGCGCCGGCCGCGCTGCGCCACTGGCTCACCACCGGCGCCTCGCTGACGGCCAAATTGAAGGCGCACAGCCTGGCCTTCCGCGTGCAGCGCCTGCGCCAGCGCAGCGGCCGCTGCCTGAGCGACGAGGCGGCGGCGATCGGTTTGCCGCGCGCCGGCCGGGTTTGGGAACGCGAAGTGCTGCTGCGGTGTGATAATACGCCGGTGGTGTACGCCCACACGGCGGTGCCGGTGGCGGCCACGGCCAGCGACTGGCCGCTGTTCAGCGCGCTGGGCGAACGCTCGCTCGGCTCGACGCTGTTCGGCGACCCGCAGGTGCGGCGCGGCGAATTGGAGTTCGCCCGCCTGCGCGGCGGCCACCCATTGCACGAGCGGGCCCGGCTGGCGCTGGGCGGCTTGAACGGAGCGGGCGGGCCGGTGCCGCCCGAACAGATACTGTATGCCCGGCGCTGTTTGTATCGGCGCCACCAAGGATTGCTGCTGGTTACCGAGGTCTTCCTGCCTAGCGTGCTGGACCTGGTATTGCAGAACAACACAACAATAATGATGAATCGAAGCTAGCAATGAACCTATTTTTTGAAGAATCCGGCGATTTCAAGGTCGGCACCGTGCTCTCCCAAGCGGGCGAGGCCTATCAGGTGGAGATGGCCAGCGGCAAGCGCACCAAGGTCAAGGTCAAGGACGTGCTGTTGCAGTACGAGAAGCCGGCGCCGGCCGAGCTGCACGAGCAGGCCAAGAAAGTGGCCGCCGAGATCGACCTGGACTTCCTGTGGGAAGTGGCCGGCGAGGAGGAGTTCGGCTTCGCCGAGCTGGGCGTGGAGTACTTCGGCCACGCCCCGCTGCCCTTCGAGGCGGCCGGCCTGATCCTGAGCCTGCACACGGCGCCGATCTACTTCTATAAAAAAGGCCGGGGCCGCTACAAGGCGGCGCCGGAGCAATCCTTGCGCGCGGCCCAGGCCGGCATCGAGAAGAAGAAGCAGCAGGCGCTGGTCCAGGCCGAGTATGTCGAGCAGCTGAAGGCCAACCAGTTGCCGGAATCGATGCAGAACATCGTGCTGCAACTGCTGTTCAAGCCGGACAAGAACTCCATCGAGTACAAGGCGATGGAGGCGGCCTGCAACGAGCTGCACAGCAATCCGCAGCGGCTGATGCTGGCCACCGGCGGCATCGCCTCGCCGAAGGGACCTGCACATGTCCAAGTTCCTGTTCGAGAACTTCCCCCGTGGCGCCGGCTTCCCCGACGTGCCGGTGCCGCAGGCGCCGAGCAAGCTGCCGCTGGCCGGGGTGCGGGCCTTCTCGATCGACGACGTGACCACCACCGAGATCGACGACGCCTTTTCGATCACCCACCTGGCCGACGGCAAGGTCAAGGTCGGCATCCACATCGCCGCGCCGGCGCTGGGCATCAAGCCCGACGACGTGGTCGACAAGATGGCGCGCGGCCGCATGTCCACCGTCTACATGCCGGGCGACAAGATCACCATGCTGCCCGATGCCATCGTCAACGCCTTCACCCTGGCCGAGGGCAAGACCTGCCCGGCGCTGTCGCTGTACGCCACGCTGGACCCGGCCGACTGGAGCGTGGTCAAGACCGAGACGCGCGCCGAGATGGTGCCGATCGCCAACAACCTGCGCCACAACGACCTCGACGAGCTGGTCAACGAGGAAACCCTGGCCAGCGGCGTGGGCGAATACGCCCACAAGGCCGAGCTGGCGCTGCTGTGGCAATGGGCCCAGCAGCTCGAGCAGGGCCGCATGGCCAAGCGCGAGGGCTTCGGCCTGAAGCCGGAACAGAACAACCGCGTCGACTTCAACTTCTACGTCGAGGACGACGTGGTCACCGTCAGCCGCCGCAAGCGCGGCGCGCCGCTCGACAAGATCGTCGCCGAGCTGATGATCTTCGCCAACAGCACCTGGGGCAAGCTGATGCACGAGCACGGCGTGCCCGGCATCTACCGCGCCCAGGGCGGCGGCAGCGGCGGCTGGGCCGCCAAGATGCAGGTGCGCATGGTCACCCACGCCGCGCCGCACCAGGGCCTGGGCGTCGACCAGTACGCCTGGAGCACCTCGCCGCTGCGCCGCTACACCGACCTGGTCAACCAGTGGCAGATCCTGGCCTGCGCCGAGCACGGCGTGACGGCGCCGCTGGTGGCGCCGTTCAAGCCGAAGGACGCCAACCTGTTCGCCATCGTCTCGGCCTTCGACGCCGCCTACGCCGCCTACGGCGACTTCCAGTCGAACATGGAGCGCTACTGGTGCCTGCGCTGGCTGGGCCAGGAGAACGCGCGCCAGGTCGAGGCGGTGGTGCTGAAGGATGAAGTGTTGCGCCTGGTGGACATTCCGCTGATCATCAAGCTGCCGGGCATGCCGCAGGTGGCGCGCGGCGCCCAGGTCAAGCTCGACATCCTGCGCTGGGACGAGGTCGACCTGTCGATCGAGGCGCGCCTGCTGGAGATTCCGGCGGCCGCCACGGTGGCCGCCGACGCCGAACTGGACTACGAGGACGAGGAAGGTGCCGACGGCACGCCGGAAGCCGGGGCCGACGCGGCCACGCTGGAGGGCGCCGCCGACATCGAGGTCGAAGTGGTCGAGGCGGACGGCGAGGCCGGCGCCACGCCGCCGGCTGGCTAACTCCGGCGAATCGAGGGTCAGACCCTAGGGTCTGACCCTAGGGTCTGACTCTGGCTTGCCGCGCCAACAAGCAAAACTTCCCGCCGCACACAAAAATATCGCAGCCGTCCGGTGCCATGACGTAGAATCAGGCCATCTTTCGTTCCAACCATCCGCCCGGCATCGCGTGAAGTCCTTCCAAGAAAACCGCTTCCTCTACACCGCCATCGGCATTTCCCTGCTGGTCCATGGGGCCTTGCTGGCGGTGCATTTCGTCGCGCCGACGGCGTTCCGCCTGCAGCCGACCGACCCCGGCCTCGAGGTCATCCTGGTCAACGCCAAGCACAACAAGGCGCCCTTGAAGGCCGACGCGCTGGCCCAGGCCAACCTGGACGGCGGCGGCACGGTCGACAAGGGCCGCAGCAAGTCGCCGCTGCCGGACATGCGCAAGGTCGAGACCGGCGACAGCGTGAAGGCGGTCAAGCGCCGCATCAGCGAGCTGGAGCAAAAGCAGAGCGAGCTGCTGACCCAGGCCAGGCCCAAGCCCTTCGCCGCCGCGCCGGTGACGGAGAAGAACAAGCCCGACCCGGCGCCCAGCGGCGCCGACCTGCTGGAAACCAGCAAGGCCATCGCCCGCATGAGCGCCGAGATCAGCGAGACCATCGAGGACCAGAACAAGCGGCCCAAGAAGACCTTCGTCACGCCGAGCACGCGCGGGGTCGGCTACGCGATCTACTACAAGACGATGCAAAAGCGCATCGAGGACGTCGGCACGCTGAACTTCCCGCAGCAGAACGGCCGCAAGCTGTACGGACAGCTGGTGATCTCGATCCCGGTGTTCCAGGACGGCACCATCTACCAGCGCGACGGCGGCGCCAAGATCGACCGCAGCTCGGGCAACGCCGCGCTCGACGCTGCGGCGCTGAACATCGTGCGCCGCTCCGCGCCGTTCGGCAAGTTCCCGCCCAATATGCTGTCGAACGAAAAAGACGACCTGTGGGTCATCATCACCACCTTCAAATTCACCCGCGAAGACCGGCTGCAGGCCGACATGAACGCTGGAGGACACTAAACCATGGACCAGATGGACCGCTACTGCGTGTTTGGCAACCCGATTGCCCATAGTAAATCACCCGACATCCACGCCGCCTTCGCGGCCCAGACCGGCCAGCAACTGCTGTACGAGAAACGGCTGGCGCCGCTCGACGGCTTCTTCACCGCCGTGCGCGGCTTCATGGCCGAGGGCGGCAAGGGCGCCAACGTCACCGTGCCCTTCAAGCTGGAGGCCTGCAAGGTGGCGCAGGCGCTGACCATGCGGGCGCAGGCGGCCGGCGCGGTCAACACGCTGCACTTCACGGCCGACGGCATCATCGGCGACAACACCGACGGCGCCGGCCTGGTGGCCGACATCGTCGACAACGCCGGCACGGCCATCGCCGGCAAGCGCGTGCTGCTGCTGGGCGCCGGCGGCGCCGCGCGCGGCGTCGTGCTGCCGATCCTGGAACACTGCCCGGCCAAGCTGCTGATCGCCAACCGCACCGTGGCCACGGCCGAGGCGCTGGTGCAGCAGTTCGCCGCGCTGGGCGGCGCCGGCGTGGTGTCGGCCTGCGGCTTCGCCGGCATCGAGGGCGAATTCGACATCGTCATCAACGCCACCTCGGCCAGCCTGAGCGCCGAGCTGCCGCCGATTCCGGCCGGCGTGTTCGGCCCCGCCACCTTGGCGCTGGACATGATGTATGGCAAGGAGCCGACCGTCTTCATGCGGTTCGCCGCCGCCCACGGCGCGCGCACGCGCGACGGCCTGGGCATGTTGGTGCAGCAGGCCGCCGAGGCCTTCGCCGTTTGGCGCGGCGTGCGGCCGGACACGGCCGCCGTGCTGGCGCAGCTGCGGGCCGCCCTGTGAGCCGGGCTGCCGCGCGCGGCGGCAAGGCGCCACGGCGCGGCGGCTGGTTGAAGTGGATCTTCATCATCCCCGTGCTGCTGGTGCTGTTCGTGCAGCTGTATTACTTCCTGCATATCTGCTGGTGGGTCGACCACAACCCGGCCATGAGCAGCTTCATGCGCGAGCAGCAGAGCGCGTTGCAGCAGAAGAACCCGAACGCCAACATCCAGCAGATGTGGGTGCCCTACGCGCGCATCTCCAACAATCTGAAGCGGGCCATCATCGCCTCGGAGGACGCCAACTTCTCCGAGCACGAGGGGGTGGACTGGGAGGCGCTGCAAAAGGCGTATGAAAAGAACAACAGGAAGCACAAGGTGGTGTCGGGTGGCTCGACCATCACCCAGCAGCTGGCCAAGAATTTGTTCCTGTCCGGTTCGCGCAGCTATCTGCGCAAGGGGCAGGAGCTGGCCATCGCCTATATGCTCGAGACGATGATGGACAAAGAGCGTATCTTTGAGATCTATCTGAACGTGGTCGAGTTCGGCACCGGCGTGTTCGGCGCCGAGGCGGCGGCGCGGCACTACTACGGCGTCAGCGCGGCCAAGCTGGGCGCGGCGCAGGCCGCCAAGCTGGCGGTGATGCTGCCCAATCCACGCTTTTTCGACAAGCACCGCGACTCCGGCTACCTGGCGCGGCGCACCGGGGTGATCCTGCGCCGCATGGGCTCGGCCGAATTGCCTTGATCAACTAGGTGGCGCCAAGGAGGGTGCGATGGAGCGGCAGCGCGGTATCGGTCTGATCCAGGTGGCGATCGTGATGGCGGCGCTGGCGGCCGTCGCCATGGCGGCGCTGATGTCGATGCGCCAGGAGCGCAACCTGTTCGCCGACGCGCTGGCGCGGCTGCGCGGCCAGACGGTGGAGCATCAACAACAGCGGGCAGGGCAGGGCGGCGCGCCCGTGGCTGCGCCGGCCCCCGCGCCGGCCGGCGTGCTGCGCAAGTGCCTCATCGACGGCAAGACCGTGCTGTCGGACGTCGATTGCACGGCGGCCAATCCGAGCAGCCGCGTGGTCAAGCCGCTGGACACGCGCGGCATCGAGCCACCCCGGGCGCCCAAGGCCGAGCCGGCCGAGGCGGGGCCGGCTAGCATGCAGGATAAGATGATCGAAAAGGCAACGCGCTGAGCGCGCCGGCGCGCATGGCCGTGTAAAAAATAGCACGCCGGGGTGGTCGGCAAAAGGGCTTTGCGGGTACACTTGCGCTGTTTCGAATTTGGCGCACCTGAACGGGGCCGCGCCCGCCAAGCCGCGTCACCCCCGCCCGCCCGCACCCTGCCGCGCGGGGTCGCCGCCCATACCAACCGTCGGCTGAGAGTGCCCATGATTAATGTTTTTGTCCTGCAAAATGGCCGGCTCAACCAGGTTCCCATCGACTCGCGCGAAGACCTGGAAAACGTGGAACCGGTCTGGGTAGACCTGACCGATCCGAACGACGACGAGCGGGCCTGGGTCAAGACGATTTATGGCGTGACCCTGCCGGGCGAGGACGAAGTCAAGGACATCGAGGCCTCGGCCCGCTACTACGAGGCGGAGAACGGCGACCTGCACCTGCGCACCGACTTCCTGCTGGAGGAGGACGACGGCCCGTCGCGCATCGTCACCGTGGCCTTCATCCTGGCGCGCAAGATGCTGTTCTCGGTGCACACCGACGACCTGCCGGTGTTCCGCCTGGTGCGCATGCGCGCCCGCTCGCGGCCCGGCTCGATCGCCGACTACATGGACGTGCTGCTCGACCTGTACGCCACCGACGCCGAATACTCGGCCGACGCCCTCGAGGGCATCTACCAGAACCTGGAAGAGGTCTCCGGCCGCGTGCTGCAGGAGGAGTTCACCGACCAGGACGCGGCCGCCGCGCTGAACGCCATCGCCCACGAGGAGGACTTGAACGGCCGCATCCGCCGCAACATGATGGACACCCGCCGCGCCGTCAGCTTTTTGATGCGCGGCCGCCTGCTCAACGCGGAGCAGTTCGAGGAGGCGCGGCAGATTCTGCGTGACATCGAATCGCTGGACGGCCACACCTCCTTCCTGTTCGACAAGATCAACTTCCTGATGGACGCCACGGTCGGCTTCATCAACATCAACCAGAACAAGATCATCAAGATCTTCTCGGTGGCCAGCGTGGCCTTCCTGCCGCCGACCTTGATCGCCTCGATCTACGGCATGAACTTCCACGGCTGGTTCCCCGAACTCGATTGGACGCTCGGCTACCCCTTCGCGCTGGCGCTGATGCTCACCAGCGCCATCGCGCCGTTCTGGTACTTCCGCCGGCGCGGCTGGCTCAAGTAGGCGGCGAAGGGCCGGTAGGTGGCGCAGCGGAGGGCAGCCCCGCAAGCCAGGGGTCTGACCCCGTACGGGGTCAGACCCCGACGCTCGCGTCGCGGGGTGGGGCTGCTGCGCGGGCTCAGGCCAGCAGCGGCGCCAGCCGGCGGTACAGCTGGTAGCGCTCCGGCACGCTGCGCGTCGAGCCGTTGATGCGCTCGCTGATGCGGCTGAAGTTCTCCATGTGCCGCTCGTCGGCCGGCTGGTCGGCCAGCGGGTTGAGCTCGCGGCTGAACCAGAACCAGGCGGCGCTGAGTGCCGCATTCCCCTTTTGTTCCAACAATTCCGGCCTGGCCAGCAGGTCCAGGTCGAGCGCGCGGCCGGCCTCGGCGTAGTTGCTGCGGCCGGTGATCTGGATCAGGCCGCGGCCGCGAAAGCGGTAGCCGTCGCCGCTGGCCGGGTCGCCGTTGCCCAGCTTGCCCGCGTAGACGAAATTGCCCAGCAGCTGATCCTGGCCCACGTAGGGCCGCGCCGCCTCCTCGCTGGGGAAGCGCCGCGGCCACACCTGCACCAGCCGCGCCGGCGAGCTGTACATCAGGTTCTCCAGCGTGTGGTTCGAACTGGCCCGACTCGTAGCCGACCTGGGCGAGGAAGTGGCACAGCCGGTGTTGGCCGATGTCGAAGCGCGCCAGCGGCGCGGCCAGCGCCTCGGCCCAGCCGGCCGGGTCGGCGCAGACGGGGAAGGCGGTATGGAGGATGTCGGCCAGAACCATGATGTGCTCCCGAGGGGTTTCATGGTTTAGACCGGTGTGCTGGCGGGGCGGTTCCGGCGCCTTGCGCGCGGTTTGATCTGGCTCAGTGCGGCTTACAGGGCGCGCGGGCTGAACTCCAGCGACAGGGTGCTGTAGTAGGGTGCCGCCTGCCATTGCTGGTGCAGGGCGACGGCGCGGTCGAACAAGGCGCTCTTGACGTCGAGTTGGCCGAAGTCGAAGGGCTTGCGCTCGCGCGCCGTGCAGGCGCTGGCGGCGCCGGCCAGGAAGGCGTCGAGGTCGAAGGCGCCGGCCCACAACTGGGTCTGCAATCCCTCGACGATGGCCTCGGCCTGCACCGCCTCCTGGGCGACGTGGGGGTTGCCCTTGTCGTGCACCTCGTCCATCACCGCCTGCACCTCGGCGCCGCGCGCCAGCAGGCTGAGAAAGCCGAAGCGCAGCGGCAGCGCCGACTCGACCACGTAGTGCACCAGGTCGTGCGGCAGGATGCCTTGGCGCGGCATCAGGGTGTCGCCGCAGCTGCCGTTGTTGCGCACGAAGCGCAGCACGTCGTATTTGTCCGTCCTGGACCGTTTTTCCGCTATCAGTTTCATGCCGGTGTCGCTATCAAATCAAGAGTCTGATTATGCCGCGTTTGCACTGCTTAAATATTCACCAACATTCACACATTGATAAATATTTCAAATTTTAGCAAAAAATGAAATATTCTTTCAATCGGGCGGGAGCGGAGCGGGCCGCAAGGCCGGGGGACTGGCCCCGGAAACCAGGGATTTGACCCCGCAGAAGCCAGGGGTCTGACCCCGTACGGGGTCAGACGGGGACGCCGAGTCCCCAAACCCGGGGCGCGGGCGGCGCCACAGACGGGGGGGGCGGGGTTGGACTAGGCGGCCAGCTTCTTGAAGACGCGGCGCGCCGCCTCGATGGTGGCGTCGATCACGGCGTCGTCGTGCTGGGCCGAGACGAAGCCGGCCTCGTAGGCGGCCGGCGCGAAGTAGACGCCCTCGTCGAGCATGTGGTGGAAGAAGACGTTGAAGCGCTCGCGGTCGCCGGCCATCATCTCGGCGTAGTTGTTGGGCGGGGTGGCGCTGAAGTACAGGCCGAACATGCCGCCGATGGCGTCGGCGCAGAACACCACGCCGGCCTCCTTGGCGGCGGCGGTCAGGCCGTCGGCCAGGCGGCGCGCGCTGGCGCCCAGGCGCTCGTAGAAACCCTCTTCCTGGATCAGCTTGAGGGTGGTCATGCCGGCCGCCACCGCCACCGGGTTGCCCGACAGGGTGCCGGCCTGGTAGACGGCGCCCAGCGGCGCCATGTGGCTCATCAGCTTGGCGCTGCCGCCGAAGGCCGCCACCGGCAGGCCGCCGCCGATCACCTTGCCCAGCGCCGTCAGGTCGGGCACGATGCCGTAGACCTGCTGGGCGCCGCCGAGGGCGACGCGGAAGCCGCACATCACCTCGTCGAAGATCAGGATGGCGCCGTGCGCCGTGCACAGGCGGCGCATGGCCTGCAGGAACTCGGGGCTGGCCTTGATCAGGTTCATATTGCCGGCCACCGGCTCGACGATGACGCAGGCGATCTCGCCGCCCATGTTGGCGAAGGCGTCCTCGAGCTGCTGCACGTTGTTATAGTCGAGCACCAGGGTGTGCTTGACGAAGTCCTCCGGCACGCCGGCCGAGGTGGGGTTGCCGAAGGTGAGCAGGCCGCTGCCGGCCTTGACCAGCAGCGAGTCGGCGTGGCCGTGGTAGCAGCCCTCGAACTTGACGATCTTGTCGCGGCCGGTGGCGCCGCGCGCCAGGCGCAGCGCGCTCATGGTCGCCTCGGTGCCCGACGAGACCAGGCGCACCTGCTCGATCGACGGCACCAGGCGGCAGATCTCCTCGGCCATCAGCACCTCGCCCTCGGTCGGCGCGCCGAACGACAGGCCGCGCGTGGCCGCCTCCTGCACCGCCTTGACCACCTGCGGGTGGGCGTGGCCGACGATGGCCGGGCCCCAGGAGCCGAT
The DNA here is from genome assembly GCF_029834475.1 of Rugamonas sp. DEMB1. Classification (GTDB taxonomy): domain Bacteria; phylum Pseudomonadota; class Gammaproteobacteria; order Burkholderiales; family Burkholderiaceae_D; genus Rugamonas; species Rugamonas rubra. The sequence continues at coordinate 607,862 of NZ_CP122407.1, forward strand.
GTAGTCGATGTAGCGCTTGTCGTCGGCGTCCCAGAAGTAGGGGCCGTCGGCGCGGGTGATGAAGCGCGGCGTGCCGCCCACCGAGCGGAAGGCGCGCACCGGCGAGTTGACGCCGCCGGGGGTGGTTTTTTGGGCGCGGGCGAACAGCGTGTCGTTGTTGGAGATCGTGGTCATGGTCGGTTCTTCACAAGGTTGTAGGGGGAACTGCGGCGCCGGCGGTCCGGGCGGGCTAGCCGCCGGGCGGCGGCCCGGCGCCGCGCCGGTGGATCGGTCGGGCCGCGTTCGGCCGCGCCACGTCAGGCCGGGCCGCGTTCGGCCGGGCCACGTCAGGCCGGGCCGCGTCAGGCCGGCGGCGCCCGTCGACGCTCATTGGCTGCCGGCGGCCGGCGCGGCGGCGGCGGCGTTGAGCATGAAGAAGCGGTTCGGCACCAGCTTGCCCATGCCGTAGCGCTGGGCGTTGGCCAGCGCGCCGACGGTGTATTCCTGCGCCGCCAGCACCGCCTCGATGGCGTCGGCGCCGCGCGCCATGTTGGCGGTGATCGCCGCCGACAGCGTTCCGCCGGCGCCGATGAAGGGGCCGGGCAGGTGCTGCCAGGTGTCGTGGCTGATCATGCCGTCGGCGCCGAACAGGGTGTTGGCCAGGGTGGCCGCCTGGGCCGCCTCGCCGCCCACGCCGGCCGGGGTGCCGGTCACCAGCACGAATTCGCAGCCCAGCGCCAGCAGGTGCTCGACGTCGGACTCCATGGTCTCGTCGGCGCTTTCGCGCCAGGTCTCGGCCAGGCGGCCCAGCTCGACCTGCGACAGCATCAGCAGGGTGGCCTGGGGGATCAGCAGCTGGCGCAGCGCCGTCAGCAGCTCCTCGTGCTCGCCGTCGTCGGGCTGCTCGGGCATGCGCGAGCTGAACGGGTCGAGGATCAGCGGCGCGTCCGGGTAGTCGGAGAGGATCTCGGCGATCGCCGAGACGTGCTCGACGTTGTCCAGCGCGCCGACCTTGAAGGCGGCCACCGGCATGTCCTCGAGCAGCACGCGGGCCTGGTCGCTGACCCAGTCGGGGTCGATCTGCTGCTGGTCCTCGATGCGCGCGCTGTCGCCGATCAGCAGGGCGGTGGTCACCGAGATGCCGTTGCAGGAGTGGGCGGCGAACACCGCCAGGTCGGCCTGGACGCCGATGGCGCCGACCGGATCGGCGACGCCGAAGCTGAATATGAGAGGAGAAGTTTGGTTTTGCACGGCGGGTAGATTAAGATACCTAATTCAGCATTTTACTAGATAGAAGGATGGGCGAACGTGAGTAGCAACGAAACAACGCAGCAGTTCCAGACCTGGATGTGCCTGATCTGCGGCTGGGTCTACGACGAGGCGGCCGGTTTGCCCGACGAGGGCATCGCCCCGGGCACCCGTTGGGCCGACGTGCCGATGAACTGGGCCTGCCCGGAATGCGGCGCCCGCAAGGACGATTTCGAGATGGTGGCGTTCTAATATCCGCCCGGCCGGGCCGTCGCCGGCGCGCGGCGGCACCGCGCTATGCTATCGTGTAGCCTCATCCCAGTGAACCGACTATGACGACGACGCCGCAATCGACAGGTTTGACCATCATGGTGATCGACGACAGCAGCACGATCCGTCGCTCCGCCGAGATCTTCCTGAGCCAGGCCGGCTACCGGGTGGTGCTGGCCGAGGACGGCTTCGACGCGCTCGCCAAGATCAACGACCACCACCCGGCGCTGGTGTTCTGCGACATTTTGATGCCGCGCCTGGACGGCTACCAGACCTGCGCGCTGATCAAGAAGAGCGCGCGCTTCCACGCCACGCCGGTGTTGATGTTGTCGTCCAAGGACGGCCTGTTCGACCGCGCCCGTGGCGCCATGGTCGGCTCGGCCGCCTACCTGACCAAGCCCTTCAGCAAGGACAGCCTGCTGGCGGCGGTGCGCGAGCACACCGCCGGCGCGGCCGTCCCGCCCCCCCATGCATAAGAAAGCCGCAGGCACCCCATGCCCATCCACCGCATCCTGATCGTCGACGACTCGGCGACCGAACGCTACTACCTGACCGACATCCTCGAGCGCAACGGCTACGCCGTCAGCAGCGCCGAAACGGGCGAGGCGGCGCTGCTGAAGATCCGCGCCGACAAGCCCGAGCTGATCCTGATGGACGTGGTCATGCCCGGCCCGAACGGCTTCCAGGTGACCCGCGCCATCGCGCGCGACACGACGCTGCAGGACGTGCCGGTGATCATCTGCTCGAGCAAGAGCCAGGAGACCGACCGCATCTGGGGCCTGCGCCAGGGCGCCAAGGACTACCTGGTCAAGCCGGTCGACGCGGCGGCGCTGCTGGCCTGCATCGCCGCGCTCGACCTGGCGGAGCTCAAGCGCAGCGCCGCCCCCGGCGAGTCCAGCTAGGCGATGGGCGCCAGCGGCCGCGATCCCGTGACGGCGCCCGACGGCGCCGAGCGGCGCAGCCGTCTGCGCCAGTACCAGGTGCAGCTGCTCGAGCGGGTGCAGGCGGCCGCCAGCGGCCCGGTGGCCGGCGGCCGCGAGCTCGGCGTGCAGCTGGGCGGGCGCCGCTTCCTGCTCGACCTGACGCAGATCGGCGAGATCGCGCCGCCGCAGGCGCTGACCACGGTGCCGCTGGCGCAGCCCTGGTATCTGGGCCTGGCCAAGCTGCGCGGCGCGCTGTGCGGCGTGGTCGACCTGGCCCGCTACCTCGACTTGGGCGGCGTGGCCGGCGGGCCGCAGGCGCGCCTGGTCAGCTTCGCGCCCGGCCTGGGCTGCCCCTGCGCGCTGCTGGTCGAGCAGGTGCTGGGCCTGCGCCGGCTCGACGAACTCGAGCCGGCCGCCGCGCCGGCCGCGGCGGCGCCGGCCGCGCCCTGGTGCGAACAGTATTTCCGCGAGCGCGACGGCGCCCACTGGACCCGGCTCGACCTGGCGCTGCTGCTGCGCGAGCCGCGCTTTTTGCAAGTCGGTTTGTAGTCGGCCTGGCCGCACGAATGGGAGACGGTGGAATGGGATTCATGAAGGGTTTATTCTCGCGCGACCGGGCCGGGCACGGCCACGGCCCCGACTCGGCCTTTGCCGACGCCGGCGACTCGCAGTTCCTCGGCGCCGCCGCGCCGCCGGTGGCCGCGCCGCCGGTGGCCGCGCCGGCCGCCGGCGCGGCCGACGCCGACGCGCCGCTGCGCCTGCGCGACGTCATCCGCCGCCGTGGCGGCGCCGCCGCGCCGGCCGACGCCGGCCCCGGCCTGAAGCTGCCGCTGATTGGCCACCTGCCGCCGCAGCGCCAACTGAGCATCCTGTCGAGCACGCTGGCCGTCAGCCTCGGCCTGTCGGTGCTGTTCGTCGCGCTCAACACGGTGCGCAGCGCCGGCCGCTCGACCCAGACCCAGGTGGCCAGCGACGCGCTGATGCACTCGCAGCGCATCGGCAAGGCCGCGCCCAACGCCGTGCAGGGCAACGCCGAGGCCTTCCGCCAATTGGAGGAGAGCCGCAAGGAGCTCAACGACGACTTCCGCCTGATGGCCGGCGGCGGCAACTACCAGGGGCGCGGCATCGCCGCGCCGCGCGCCGCCCTGGCGCCGGTGGTGGCGGCGGCGCGCCAGCAGTGGAACAACTCAGACCAGGCGGCCGCCACCATACTGCTGCTGAAGGCCGACCTGGGCGGCTTCGACCACGCCCTGCGCGAGATCAACGCCGCCTCGCCGCGCCTGCTGGCGATGTGCGAGGAGATCTCGGCGCTGAAGCTGGCGCGCGGCGGCAGCGGCCACGAGCTGGCGGCGATCGGCCGGCTGACCATGCTGACCCAGCGCATGAGCCGCAGCGCCGGCGAGTTCCTCACCTCCGGCGGCATCAGCTCGGAGACCGCCTTCCAGCTGGGGCGCGACACCACGGTGTTCCGCGCCACCATCGACGGCTTCCTCAACGGCAGCGCCGCGCTGCAACTGCCGGCCAGCCGCGACGGCGAGCTGCGCGGCCGCTTCGAGGCCGTCAAGGGCGCCTTCGAACACTACCAGAAGCAGGTCGGCGCCATCCTCGACAACCTCGACAAGTTCAGCGCCGCGAAGAACGCCGAGCAGCTCATCTTTGGCCAGAACGAGACGCTGCGCCAGCACCTGGCCACCCTGCAGCAGGCCTACCGCGCCGACCAGGACTCGCTCGACCTGACCTTCTGGCTGATGGTGGCCGGCGGCCTGCTGACGCTGACGGCGGCCGCCGCCATCGGCCGCGTGCTGCTGCAGGACTCGCACAACCGCGCCCGCGGCGCCGAGCGGCGCCGCCGCGAGGCCGAGGCGATGCGCCAGCAGTCGCAGCGCCAGGAGGAGGAGGCCAAGGCGATGAACGACCAGAACCAGGCGGCCATCCTGCGCCTGATGAACGAGCTGCAGGAGGTGGCCGACGGCGACCTGACGGTGCAGGCCACGGTGTCGGAGGACATCACCGGCGCCATCGCCGACTCGGTCAACTACACGGTCGAGGAGCTGCGCGGCCTGGTCGGCCGCGTCACCAGCACCGCCGAGCAGGTCACCGAGGCCTCCGGCCGGGCGCAGGGCATCGCCAGCGACCTGCTGCTGGCCTCGCAGCGGCAGTCGCGCGAGATCGAGGACGCCAGCGCCACCGTGGTCAAGATGGCCGGCGAGATCACCGACGTGTCGCGCTCGGCCAGCGAGTCGGCCGACGTGGCGCGCCAGTCGGTGGCGGCGGCGCGGCAGGGCTCGACGGCGGTGGAGAACGCCATCAAGGGCATGCACGAGATCCGCGAGCAGATCCAGGAGACCTCGAAGCGCATCAAGCGGCTGGGCGAGTCGTCGCAGGAGATCGGCGAGATCACCGAGCTGATCTCCGACATCACCGAGCAGACCAACGTGCTGGCGCTGAACGCGGCGATCCAGGCCGCCTCGGCCGGCGAGGCCGGGCGCGGCTTCTCGGTGGTGGCCGAGGAGGTGCAGCGCCTGGCCGAGCGCTCGGCGGCGGCGGCCAAGCAGATCGGCGCGCTGGTGCGCACCATCCAGACCGACACCCACGACGCGGTGGCGGCGATGGAGCGCTCGACCCAGGGCGTGGTCGAGGGCGCGCGCCTGTCCGACGCGGCCGGCGCCGCCCTCAACGACATCAGCCAGGTGTCGAACCGGCTGGCCGAGCTGATCTCCGGGATCTCCTTCGCCACCGGGCTGCAGGCCACCTCGGCCAACGGCGTGGCGCGCAACATCCAGCACATCCTGACGGTGACCGAGCAGACCCAGGGCGGCACCCAGCAGACCGCGCAGTCGATCCAGCTGCTGTCGCAGCTGGCGCAGGAATTGAAAAACTCGGTGTCGCGCTTCCGCATCGCGGCCTGAGCGGCACCACCCCACGCGCGGGCGGCCGGCAACCGCCCGCGCGCATCCATTGAAAGGCCGAGCAAGCATGAAGACTGATGTTCCGAACCCAGCGCAGGCGCAATTCGACACCGGACCCCTGTCCTGGGTGATGGTGGAGATCCGCGAGGCGCTGGCGCGCTCGCGCACCGCGCTGTTCGAGGCGGGCGGGCGGGCGGCGGAAGACCAGGCGACCCAGCTGCGGCACGCCAAGTCGCACCTGCACCAGGCCCACGGCGCGCTGCAGATGGTCGACGTCGACGGCGTCGCCCTGCTGACGGCGGCGGCCGAGCAGGCGCTCGAACGCTTCAAGGACGGCAGCCTCAAATGCAGCGCCGACCACGTCCACGTCGTCGCCCAGTCGTACCAGGCGCTGGTCGAATACCTCGAGGAGCTGCTCGACGGCGCCGCGCCGCAGCCGGCGCGCCTGTTCCCCTACTACCGCGCGGCGCTGGAGATGCTCGGCGCCGAGCGCATCCACCCGGCCGACCTGTTCTTCCCCGACCTGTCGGCGGCCGCCACGGCGGCCCTGGCGCCGGCCGCCGCCGGCACGGCCGATGGGATTGCCGACTACGCGGCCTGGCGCCAGCGCTTCGAGAAGGCGCTGCTGCCCTACCTGAAAAGCGCCGACGCGGCGCGGCAGCGCGAGCACGCCGCCGCGCTGCGCGACGCCGTGGCCCTGGTGGCCGGCGCCCAGCGCGAACCGGCCGCGCGCGCCTTCTGGCTGGCGCAGCAGGGCTTCGCCGAGCTGGTGGCGGCCGGCCGCGTGGCCGGCGGCCTGTACGTCAAGCAGCTGTTCGGCCTGATCAATCTGCAAATGCGCCGCCTCAGCCAGGGCAGCGCCGCCCAGCCCGAGGGCATGCTGCGCGACGCGCTGTTCTTTATCGCCGCCGCCGACCTCGACGCCGAGGACGATGCCGACTCCCGTTCCGACTCCGCCGCCGCCGCGCCGGTGGCGCGCCAGCTGCGCCGCGCCTTCGCGCTCGACGGCCTGCTGCCGGCCGACTACGAGGCGCGCCGCTACGGCCAGATCGACCAGCAGGCGCTGGCCGGCGCACGCGCCGGCATGGCGCAGGCCAAGGCCAGCTGGGACGGCCTGGCCGAGGCGCCGATCGACCCGGCGCAGGGCGCCGCCTTCGACGCCGCCCTGCGCCAGGGCGCGCAGCACTGCGACACGCTGGGGCTGGCCGCGCTGAGCACGCTGCTGCGCCAGCTGGCCGACGTCGCCGCCCGCGCCGTCAGCGCCGGCCGCGGCGAGGAGCTGGCGCTGGAGATGGCCACCGCGCTGCTGTTCGCCGAACACGGCCTGGAGCAGATCCGCCACCTGCCCGACGACTTCAGCGCCCACGCCGACACCATCGGCGCGCGCCTGCTGGCGCTGGTGGCCGGCGAGACGCCGCCGCAGCCGGCCCAGTGGCAGGGCGGCCTGGCCCAGCGCATGCGCCAGGACGACACGGTGGCCGCCTTGTCGGCCGAAATGAAAAACGGCCTGCGCCAGGTCGAAAAGGTGCTCGACGAATACCACGTCGACGCCGCCACGCGGCCGGCGCTGGGCGCGCTCGATCCGACCCTGCACCAGCTGCACGGCGCCCTGGCCATGCTCGACCAGGACGAGGCCATGCGCGCCGTGCTGCAGGTGAGGGAGGCGGTGCGCCAGCTGGCCGAGGGGCAGGGCGAGGCGGCGCAGCAGGCCCGCGCGCTCGACGAGATCGCGCAGAACGTCGGCGCGCTCGGCTTCTTTGTCGACATGCTGGCGCAGAACGTCGCCGGCGCGCGCGAGCGCTTCGCCTTCGACGCCGAGCGCGGCACCTTCCGCTCGCTGCCGTTCAAGAAGATCGCGGCGGCCGGCGCCGTGCCGCTGCTCGACGAGGCCATGCCGGCGGCGCCGCCGCCGGCCGGACCGCAGGTCGCGCCGCCGGCGCCGGCCAGCGACGCCGCCGTCGAGGCCGAGCTGCTCGACATCTTCATCAACGAGGCGCGCGAGGTGCTGTTGTTCGTCGACCGCACGCTGGCGCAGCCGCGCCAACTGGCCGGCGGCGTCGACAACCTGAGCATGCTGCGCCGTTCCTTCCACACGCTCAAGGGCAGCGGCCGCATGGTCGGCCTGGGCCACTTCGCCGACGCCGCCGCCAGCGTCGAGCGGGTGATGAACGTCTGGCTGGCCGAGGCCTGGCCGGCCAACGACGCCTTGTTCGCGCTGCTGGAGCACGCCGCGCAGGAGCTGGGCTTGTGGGTGGCCGAGCTGGCCGCCGGCGGCCGCTCGGCGCGCGACGGCGCCGCGCTGGTCGCCGCCGCCGCCGTGGTGCAGCAGGGCGGCGCCTTCGCCATGGCGCCGGCCGAAACGCCGGTCGAAACGCAGGCCGAAACGCAGGCCGACGAGCAGGTCGGCGAGCAGCTCGAGGCGCTCGCGCCGCCACCGGACGACGCGCCCGAGCCGCTCGTTGAGGCCGCCGTCCCGGCGCCCGCGCCAAGCGCCACGCCGGCCGGCAATGTGATCGAGTTCCCGAGCATCAGCGCGCCGCGCCCCGCCCGCGACGACAATCTGAAGCACATCGGCGAGCTGGACATCCCTCTGCCGCTGTTCAACATCTATCTGGCCGAGACCGACGAGCTGGTGCGCCTGCTGGCGCGCGACTTCGGCGAATGGCGCCACGAGCCGCGCCGTCCCGTCAGCGGCGAGGCGCTGCAGGCGGCGCACACGCTGGCCGGCACCTCCGCCACGGTCGGCTTCATGGCGCTGCGCGAGCTGGCCCACGCGCTGGAGATGACGTTGGAGGCCTTGCTGCCGCCGGCGCCGCATCTGGACCCGGCGCAGCACGATCTGCTCGACTTCACCATCGAGCGGATACGCCAGATGCTGCAAAGCTTCGCCCAGGGCGACATGCCCGCCGCGCAGCCGGAGCTGGTTGCCGCGCTGCTGGCCCTGCGCGCCCAACTGGCGGCGACCGCGCCGGCGGCCAGCGACGACATCGAGGCCCGCCTGGACAGCTTGCTGGCCGAGACGATGGAAAGCATCACGGCGCCGCCCGTCCAGCCGGCCGCTCCCGCAGCCGACGAGGTCGACGCGACGCCGCTGGACGCGCTGTTTCGCCAGTGCTTCAACAGCATTAGCGGCACGATTCCGCTGGAGGAGCCGGCGCCGGTGGTGCAAAAACCGAAGCCCGTCAGCACCGCCGACGACATCGACGACCTGTTCAACTCCGCCTTCGACGACGCCTTCGACGAGCCGGCGCTGACCCAGATCGCCGCGCCAAGCGTGCCGGACGCCGAGCCAGCGCCGGTGGCGCAGTCGGAATCCGAAGTGGACGCGGAACCCGAAGCCGAAACCGACGTTGGGGCCGAGGCCGGAGCCGAGGCCGAACCAACACCCGAGCTCGTGGCGGAGCCGGAACCCGAACCCGAACCGCTGGCCGAGCTGGAGGCCCGGCCGAAGTCGCCACCGCGTCGCCGCTGCAAACCGATGCCGCGCTGTCCTTCGCCGCCACCATCCTGCCGCTGGCGGCCGCGTCGGAGTTGCTGGCCGTCGCGCCGGCGCTGTTCCACGACGAGATCGACGCCGACCTGCTGCCGGTGTTCCTGGAGGAGGGCGCCGACCTGCTGCCGCAAGTGGGCCAACTGCTGCGCGCCTGGCACGCCGCCCCGGCCGACGCCGCCCCGGCCCAGTCGCTGCTGCGCATCCTGCACACGCTCAAGGGCAGCGCGCGCATGGCCGGCGCGATGCGCCTCGGCCAGCACGCCCACGAGATCGAAACCCACATCGAGAACATGGTCCACGCCGGCAGCGCCACGCCGCAGGCCTTCGACGAGCTGCTGGCCCACTACGACCACGCCATGCTGTTGTTCGAGCAGTTGCAGCAGGCGCCGGCGGACGCCGCGCCAAGCCCGTCCGGCGGCGCCGACGGCCGCGCCACGGCGGCCACGGCGGCCACGGTGGACAGCATGGCCGAGCCGGCCTCCGCCCAGCCCCACGCGCCGGACGAGGCGCCGGCCGCCAAGACGGCGCTGGTGCGGGTGCGCGCCGACATCCTCGACCGCCTGGTCAACCAGGCCGGCGAGGTGTCGATCTCGCGCTCGCGGCTGGAGAGCGAGGTCGCCTCGCTGCGCGGTTCGCTGTTCGACTTCTCCGACAACCTGGCCCGCCTGCGCCGCCAGCTGCGCGAGGTGGAGATGCAGGCCGAATCGCAGATCGCCTCGCGCATGGCGGTGTCGAGCGAGCGCGAGTTCGACCCGCTCGAGTTCGACCGTTTCACCCGCCTGCAGGAACTGACCCGCATGATGGCCGAGAGCGTCAACGACGTCGCCTCCTTCCACGAGAGCCTGAGCCGCAGCGTCGACAGCGCCGGCGACGAACTGGTGCGGCAGGCGCGCCTGACGCGCGACCTGCAGCGCGACCTGATGCGGGTGCGCATGGTGCCCTTCGCCAGCATCGCCGAGCGGCTGTTCCGCGTCGCCCGGCAGAGCGCCAAGGAGGTCGACAAGCGCGTCAACCTGGACATTCGCGGCGGCGCCGTCGAGATCGACCGCAGCGTGCTCGAACGCATGGCCGCGCCCTTCGAGCACCTGCTGCGCAACGCCATCGCCCACGGCGTCGAGACGCGCGCCGCGCGCGCCGCCGCCGGCAAGAACGAAACCGGCGAGCTGCTGGTGCAGGTCAGCCAGCAGGGCAACGAGGTGGTGATCGACTTCTCCGACGACGGCGGCGGCCTGGACCTGGCGCGCATCCGCGCCAAGGCGGCCAGCCTCGGCCTGTTGGCCGCCGGCGAGGAGATCGGCGACGTGCAGGCCGCCAACCTGATCTTCGCGCCGGGCTTCTCCACCGCCGAGGCGCTCACCGAGCTGTCCGGCCGTGGCGTCGGCATGGACGTGGTGCAGTCCGAGGCGCAGGCCCTGGGCGGCCGCGTCGACCTGTTCTCCGAGCCGGGCAAGGGCGCCCGTTTCACCATCCACCTGCCGCTGACCCTGGCGGTGGCCCAGGTGGTGCTGCTGGGCGCCGGCGGCAAGACCTACGCGCTGCCCTCGGTGCTGGTCGAGCAGGTGCTGCAGCTGAAGGAGGCGGCGCTGGCCGAGGCCTGGCGGCAGGGCCACATCGCCAGCCACGGCCAGCAGGCCGCGCTGCACTACCTGCCGGTGCTGCTGGGCGAGGGCCGGGCACGCCCGGCCGGCCAGCGCTCCAGTCCCGTGCTGCTGCTCAAGAGCGGCAGCGAGCGGCTGGCGCTGCAGGTCGACGAGGTGCTCGGCAACCGCGAGGTGGTGATCAAGAACGTCGGCCCGCAGCTGGCGCGCATGGTCGGCATCGCCGGCGCCACCGTGCTCGGCTCGGGCGACATCGTGCTGATCCTCAACCCGGTGGCGCTGGCCCAGCATTTGGCCCAGCATCCGGAACTGCAGGCGCAGTACGCGGCGGCGGCCGGCGACAGCCCGGCGCTGCCGCCGGCGCAGGGCAAGACCATCATGGTGGTCGACGATTCGCTGACGGTGCGCCGCGTCACCCAGCGCCTGCTCGAGCGCGAGGGCTACCAGGTGCTGCTGGCCAAGGACGGCGTCGATGCGCTCGAACAGCTGCAGGGCCGGGTGCCCGACCTGATGCTGGTCGATATCGAGATGCCGCGCATGGACGGCTTCGACCTGACCCGCAACGTGCGCGGCGACGAGCGCACGGCGGCCGTGCCGATCATCATGATCACCTCGCGCAGCGCCGACAAGCACCGCAACGTCGCGCTGGGGCTGGGCGTCAACGCCTACTTCGGCAAACCCTTCCAGGAGCCGGTGCTGCTCGGCACCATCGCCAGCCTGCTGGCCGGCTGACACTTCCAGTACTACCACAACGCAGCAATGAAGCAACCGGCGCCAGGCCCGGTTTGCATTTGTGCGCGCGTTTTTCTCCCGCCGATGATTGAACATTTGCAAGTCATTTGTGGGTGGCCGGTCTGTAACTTAGCGTCTGTGGATACGGCGCGACCGCTGCAGTTTGCGACACGCGGCGCCGGTTTCCATTTGTACTGCGGTAACGGTAGTTCCATGCCGGCAGCGGCGGCGCGCTCGTGTTGAGCGGGCGCGGCCTCTTCTGTTCGGCGCAATCCCTCAAGTCTATCTCTACAGGAAAAACGCATCATGTCAGTCACAAGTACATACACATTTTTTCAGGGCTTCTTCAACGGTCTGTGCACCGTGCACAATGTCGCCGAAGCGGGGAACCCCGGCTTCTCCAAGTCGTTTCCGAACAGCTCCACCATGGTCATGCACCACCGCCCGGACAACGAACACACGATCGATCTCGGTAGGCTGATCAACACCAACGAGCACGTCGGCCTGGTCTCCAAACTGCTGATGTCGGCCAAGGCCATGATGAGGAGCGATTTGCGGGTGCAGGCCGTGCCGTGGATGAACGTGCCCTATTTCCTGCAGTCGGCGGGCGCGCACTTGCCCACGGACATGCTGCTCAAGGTGAGCTTCGATTACCAAATCGAAACGCCGATCATCTGTACCGACATCGACGGCACCATCTCGGTGTTCCTGTTCCTGTTCATCGACGCGAACAAGAAGCTGCAGGTGAAGCTCGACGGCGTCTGGTTTACCTTGGACGGCGGCTATCCCTTCGGCTGCCACGACGCCGGCGTGGCCGGCATCAAGGCGGCCATGCCGATCGTCAAAGAGAAGGTCTTGAGTATGCTGCCCGGATTGCTGGCGGTCACCAAGGATGTGAAGTTCAGCACCATGTACTACCTGCCGGGAAACGGCAGCAAGACGCCCGCAATCCAGGTGCAAAACGCCAGTTTCAACACCGGTCTCGGCCTAATCCCAGCATAAAAGGAAGATAAAAATGAACAAGGATCAAAAATTGGTTGAAGATATCGCCACCCTGCTGCGCGGCGCCGGCTATGTCGGCGTGACGGTACACCGGGACGACGCCGGCACCACGCTCAGCGGCACCCGCGATGGTGGCGCCGCGATGCTGCGCCTGGCGACGCATCTCGTCAAGGGGGCGAAGCGCAGCGAAATCGGCGGGCCTGAGCAGCGTGCCGAACGGCTCGACGCGCAGGTGGTGCCGAACGCCGAGGGCCTGGTCGAGCAGCTGCGCGCGCAGCCCGAGCTGGCCGAGGTGTTCCGGGTCCCCGCCGCGCATCTGAAGCACGTGATGTAGGCGCCGCCGCCCGCCGCCGTGCCGCCGTGCCGTCCGCTCAGCGTTTCGGTACGGCCGGCGGCTTGCCGGCGGCCTTGGCCGCCGCGCCGCCGGCGCCGGCCAGCAGCTGCTGCGCCAGCGCCTCGATGTCCGCCGCCACCGGCGCGCCCAGCGCGCCGAGCGCCATGCGCTGGTAGCGCCGGTACGCCGCCAGGCCCTCCTCGTAGTGGCCGCTGTCCAGGTGCAGGTGCATCAGCGTGCTGCTCAAGGCCTTGCAGTACGGGTCGGCCTCCAGCGCGCGTTCGAGCACCTGGGCGGCCGCGGCAGGCCGCCCGGCCTTGGCCAGCGCCCGGCCCGCCGCGCCCAAGGCGCGCGCCACCCGGGCGCGCCAATACTCCCGCCGCGCCAGCAACCAGCTGGCGCCATCCCCCGCCAGCAGTTCGCCCCGGTACAGCGCCATTACCCGGCCGGCCGCCGCCGCCACGGCGTCGAGCCAGTCGTTCTGTTCGGCCGCCGTGGCCGGCTCGGGCACGGCGACGACCGCCATGCCGGCTCGCCCGGCCAGCACCGCTGCCTCCGTCGCGCAGGCGGCGTTCGCGGCCGCTGTTCGCGGCATACTCTCGCCGCCTGTCGCCGCCGCCGTTGTGGCCAATGCCGTCGTGGCCATGCCCGTGCCCGTGCCCGCGCCCGCCGCGCCGCTTTTTTGCCGCCGCCGCTGCCAGCCCGGCGCGGCCTGGCGCTGGCCGTCGCCGCCCAGCGCCTGCAGCCGCGCCAGCGCCTGCTCCAGCGCGGCGGTGTCGCACCAGCAGTGCTGCGGCGCCAGCGACAGCAGGCCCTGTTCCAGCAGCACGCCGGCCGCGCCGACGGTGGCGCGCAGGCGCGACAGCGTGGTCTCGAGCGCCTTGCGGGCGCCGTCGCCTTCGGCGTCGGGCCACAGCAGCTCGGCGGCGCGCTCCAGCGCCACGCTGGCCGGCGCGTGCGCGGCCAGCAGCTTGAGCAGGTCCAGCTGGCGGTGTTTCGACTTGCCCTGCGAGGGCAGCGGCGCGTCGTCCAGGCGCAGTTCGAAGCCGCCGAAGCAGCGCAACCGCAGCGGCCACGGCCAGTTGTCGCCGGCCTCGGCCGGCGGCGCCAGGCGGTAGGTGCGGATCAGCGCGCCGGCCTGTTCGACGGCGATGCCGGCGGCCAGCGCCTGCACGCACAGCGGCCGCAGGATGTGCGGTGTGGCGAAGCTCAGATAGCCGCCGCCCTCGGCCAGCACGGCGGCCAGGGCGCGGCCCAGGCAGTCGTGCGCGCGGCGCAGCTGGGCCGCTGTCAGCGTCTGGCGCAAGGCCCCCGGCGCCAGCGCCTCGCCGGCCGCGTCGCACAGGCTCAGCCAGGCTTCCAGCAGGTCGGCGTGGCGCCGCGCCAGCGGCGAGTCGCCGGCCTCGGCCAAGGTGCGCAGCGCGGCCGTCTCGACGGCGCAGCGCGGCCGGTCGAACAGCGACCAGGCCAGGCAGGCGGCGATCTGCGCGCACAGCTCGTCGGGCACGCTGCCCAGGCTGGCCGCCGCCGCGCGGGCCAGCAGCGCGTGCTCCAGCGCGGCGCGGCCGGCGCCGCTCCAGCTGGCCAGCCAGGACCGGCCCAGTTGCAGCTGGGCGAGCAGCTTGTAGTGTCCCGGCGGGATCTGCGCCGCCACCTCGGCCAGCACGGCGCGCGCCTTGCCGAGCTCGCCGCGCAGCATGCGCGCGCTGGCCTCGATCAGCGCGTAGTGGCAGTCCATGATATGGATGCCGCTGTCCTCGGCGCACCGGCGCGCCGCCGCGTAGCTGGCGTCGAAGCGGGCCGGCTCGGCGCCGGCCAGCTCGGCGTACAGCGTCGGCAGGAAGGACATGTAGCGCGCGCAGGGCGGCGCCGTGGCCGCCTCCGGCAGCGCCGCCATCAGCGCGCACAGGGCGCGCAGCGCGGCGTAGCGGCCGCTGTGGAAGTAGTGCTGCGCCAGCATCGACGCCAGCCGCGCCTTCACCGTGGCCTCGGCCGGCCGGCGCAGCGCCTCGAGCGCGCGGCCCTCCCACAAGGCCATGTCGCGGTGGCCGGGATCGGTCATCAACAGGGCGCTCCACACGCTGTGGGTCAGGTGCGCCTGCAGGGCGGGGTTGGCCAGGCTGTGGTAGTCGGCCTCGGGCTCGATGTGCTGGCGCAGGAAGGCGCGCAGGGGCTGCTCGGCGGCGCCGTTGAAGAAGTAGGAGCTGATGATGGCGCTGACGGCCAGGAAGCGGTAGCGCGGCTGTTGCTGCGCGCCGAAGGCCGGCAGCGCCAGCAACAGCTCGGCGCGGGCGCGCGCCGTGTCGCTCATGAACACGGCCAGGCCCAGCCAGTAGTGGTGCCAGGCGCTGCGCAGCGCCTCGGGCAGGGCCTCGATCCAGCGCGTCAGCGTGGCGTGGCGGGCGCTGGCGAACATCGCCTCGGCGCCGGCCTCGATCATGCCGGCGGCGCGCTCGGGCATGGCGTGCTGCAGCGCCAGGGTGATGGCCAGCTCGGCGTTGTCGCTGTCGCGCAACAGGTCGACGCAGGCGGCCACCATGCGGCGGCGCCAGGCCTCGGCCTGGTGCAGCGCCGACCACTTGCGCAGGAAGCCCCGCAGCAGCGGGTGCAGGGCGTACTGGCCGTCCGGGTAGGCGTAGATCAGCGCGCCCTCGGCGGCCAGGCGGGCGACGAAGTCGGCGGCGTGGGGCGAGCCGGACAGCGTTGCCGCCCAGGCGCCGCTGAAATGCGGCAGCCAGCACACCGCCAGCAGGATGTCCTGCTGTTCGGCGTCGAAGGCGCCGAACACCTCCTCGGCCAGGTAGCCCAGCAGCGCCTCGCCGAGCACCTCGTCGCCGGCCGGCGCGGCGTCGGGCCGGCGCCGCAGCCAGGCCGCCACCAGCGCCACGCCGGCCGCCCAGCCACGGGTGAGCTGGTAGACCGGCGCGGCCTGCTCGGCGGCGCGCGGCACGCCCAGCGCCTGCAGCAACAGCCCGGTCTCGTCGGGCGAGAAGGCCAGCTCGGCCGGGTCGAGCTGGCGCATGTCGCCGTGCGCCAGCAGGCGCGCGCAGGCGGCCGGCGCCGGCGCGCGGCTGAGCACCAGCACGCGCAGCGTGGGCGGCAGTTCGGCCGCCAGCACGTCGAGCAGTTGCTTGAAGAAGGGCGCGTCCTGGCAGCGGTGGGCGTCGTCGAGCACGATGTGGCAGGGCGCGGCCGGCGGGGTTGCCGCCAAGGCCAATGCCGAGTCCGAGGCTGCGCCGGCGCCGGCCGCCGGCGCGCCGGCCAGCGAGCGCACCAGCAGGCGCAGATAACCCAGCGGCGCCGGCAGGTGCTCGCGCAGCAGGGGCGGCGCGCGCCAGCCGGGCAGCAGGGCGCCGTTGACGATGGCTTGTTCGAAGTACAGCAGGAAGCTGGCCGGGTCGGTGTCGCCCTCGTCGAGCCGCAGCCAGGCCACCGGGGCCTGGCTGGCCTGGCAGAACTCCAGGCCCAGGCTGGTCTTGCCGGCGCCGGCCGGGGCGGCGATCCAGGTCAGCGTGGCCGGCGCCGCCAGCATGGCCTGCACCGCGCGGCGGCGGCCGATCAGGCGCGCCGCCGGGCGCGAGGTTTTGGCGAGTGAGCGCATGATAGCGACTCCAGAAGTCATTTTGCATGACGAACTGCTATCTTAGGCGCAATTACCAAAACAACAAATGTTTAGTTTGGGTAAGGCTCAGCCCGGTTTTTTCACCACCGCGTAGCGCTCCAGCGTGCGCTTGCGCGCCTCGTCGTGCATCACGATGGGCTGCGGGTAGTCGCGCCCGAGCACGATGTTCCTTTGCTCGAGCAGCATGCGCGGCACCAGCCAGGGCGCGTGGATCTCCTTGTCGCCCAGCGCCGCCAACTGCGGCAGGTAGCGGCGGATGAAGCGGCCGGCGCCGTCGAACTTCTCCGACTGGGTGATCGGGTTGAAGATGCGGAAGTAGGGCTGGGCGTCGCAGCCGGACGAGGAGGCCCACTGCCAGCCGCCGTTGTTGGAGGCCAGCTCGAAGTCGTTCAGGTGCAGGGCGAAATAGGCCTCGCCGCGGCGCCAGTCTATGCCCAGGTCACTTGATCAGGAAGCAGGCGGCGACCATGCGCAGGCGGTTGTGCATATAGCCGGTCTGGTTCAGCTGGGCCATGGCGGCGTCGACCAGCGGGTAGCCGGTGCGGCCCTCGCACCAGGCGGCGAAGGCGGCGTCGGCTCCGCCGCCGACCTCCCATTCGATGGCGTCGTAGGCCGGCTTGAAGGCGCTGGCCACCACGTGCGGATGGTGGAACAGGATCATGGCGTAGAACTCGCGCCAGACCAGCTCGTTGAGCCAGACCTGGGCGCCGTCGCCGCCGGCGCCGCGCGCCATCAGGTCGAGCACCGTGCGCACCAGGTGGCGGATCGACAGCGTGCCGAAGCGCAGGTGCAGCGACAGGTAGGACGGCCCCTTGACGGCCGGGAAGTCGCGCGCCACGGCGTAGTTGGCGAGGCGCGGCAGGAACTGCTCGAACAGGCCGGCGGCGCCGGACATGCCGGTGGGAATCGCCAGTTGCCCCAGGTTGCTGGGCTCGAAGCCGAGCTCGGCCAGCGGGGGCAGGGCGCTGCGGCCGGGCGCCAGGGCCGCCTTCAAGGGCTCGATGTTGTATGGAATCAACACCGTCGGGTCGGCCAGCAGTTTTTTCAACCAGGCGTTCTTGTATGGCGTGTAGATGGAGAACACGCCGCCGGTCTGCGACAGCACCTCGGCGCGCTCGAACACCACCTGGTCCTTGTGGCTGGACCAGTGCCGCCCGGCGGCTTGCAGCGCGGCGGCGACGGCGCCGTCGCGGGCTATCGCCTGCGGCTCGTAGTCGTGGTTGGCGAAGACGGCGTCGGCGCCCAGCTCGGCGGCCAGGCGCGGGATCGCCTCGGCGGCGTCGGCGTGGCGCACGATCAGGTGGCCGCCCAGCTGCTCGAGCTCGGCGGCCAGCTCGGCCAGGCTGGCGTGGATGAAGTCGACGCGGCGGTCGGCGCGCGGCAGGCCGGCCAGGATCGCGCTGTCGTAGACGAAGACACAATACACGCTCTTGCTCAGACGCAGGGCGTGGTGCAGGGCGGCGTGGTCGAAGGCGCGCAGGTCGCGCCGGAACCACAGCAGCGAGGTGTTGAAGGCCATGTCGGGGGTGTCCATCTCGTGTCGGAGGTCAAGGTCGGGGCGGAATTTACCGCCTACCATCGGGCTGGAAGGCCGTCCGACAGGCGCTCCGGGTGGTGGCGGCGTCAATTCAGTGTAAACTATCGAAATTACCATAGCGCTCCGCCGATCGTATCCTACAGCAAACGGCGGACTTGCCGCACCAGAACAGCAGCCCTGCAGAGAGAGCAACGTGTATGAAGAAAAGCAAAATCGACCAGTCTCTGGCTGTGCCCGGCCTGCCGCCGGAGCCGATTGACCCGCTGGCGTCGCTGCACGTGGCGAAGCCGCCGGCCTTGAACCTGGCTAATCATTTCTTGATTGCAATGCCATCGATGCAGACCGATCTTCGGCGGCACCGTCGTCTACGTCTGCGAACACAACGACAACGGCGTGCTCGGCGTGGTCATCAACAAGCCCACCGACATGACCATGCAGGTCTTGTTCGAGCGCATCGACCTGCCCCTGCAGGCCGGCCTGGACCGCGCCGTCGTCGACGAGCCCATCATGTTCGGCGGCCCGGTGCAGGACGACCGCGGCTTCGTGCTGCACACCCCCGGCGCGCACTACTCCTCGTCGCTGACGGTGACCGACCAGGTCGCCTTCACCACCTCGATCGACGTGCTCGAGGCGGTCGCCGCCGGCACCGGCCCGACCCGCCTGCTGGTGTCGATCGGCTACGCCGGCTGGAGCCCGGGCCAGCTGGAGGACGAGATCAGCCGCAACGGCTGGCTCACCGTCGCCGCCGACCCGCGCGTCGTCTTCGACCTGCCGATCGAGGAGCGCTACACGGCCGCCATCAAGCTGCTCGGCTTCGACCCGCTGATGTTGACCACCGAGGTCGGCCATGCTTGAGCTTGAGCTTGAGCTTGCCAGCCGCGCCAACGCCGCCAACGCCGCAAACCGCGCGCACCCCGCCCACACCCCGGCGGGGTGCGCGCGGTGAGTCTGGAAACGGTATTCGGCTTCGATTTCGGCGTCAAACGCATCGGCGTGGCGATGGGCAACACGATGATTTGCCAGGCCCAGCCGCTCAAGGTGATCGCCGCCATCGACAACGCCGCCCGCTTCAGCGCCATCGCCGCGCTGATCGCCGAGTGGGCGCCGGCGCGCCTGATCGTCGGCCTGCCGACCCACCCGGACGGCGCCGAGCACGAGATGACGGCGCGCTGCCGCCGCTTCGCCAACCAGCTCAACGGCCGCTTCAACCTGCCCGTCGAGCTGGTCGACGAGCGCTACTCGTCGGCGGTGATCTCGGCCAAGCGCGGCGAGGTGATCGACGACCGCGCCGCCGCCATCATCCTGCAACAATACTTCGACTCGCAGGGCTGAGGGCCGCCCAGCGAGCACACCGAGACAAGAACCACCATTCCCGAATTGACCACCCCCTGAGAGCGCCACCACCCATGTCCAACTCAAGCCCCACCACCGCGCTCGACGCCGAGGCGCTGTACGCCACCCTGCTGGCGCAACTGAAGACCGGCCTGGCCGGCGCCAGCGACGTCGCCATCGTCGGCATCCACTCCGGCGGCGCCTGGCTGGCCGAGCGGCTCGCCGCCGACCTCGGCCTGACCGCCCGCTTCGGCGTCATCGACGTCTCCTTCTACCGCGACGACTTCGCCGAGAAGGGCCTGCACGCCGACATCAAGCCGACCCAGATCGGCTTCGACGTCAACGCCGCCACCCTGGTGCTGGTCGACGACGTGCTCTACACCGGCCGCACCACCCGCGCCGCCATCAACGAGCTGTTCGACTACGGCCGCCCGGCGCGCATCATGCTGGCCGCCCTGGTCGACCGTGGCGGCCGCCAGCTGCCGGTGGCCGCCGACTTCGTCGCCGCCACCGTCGCCGTGGCCGAGGGCCAGGCGCTGGTGTTGGGCCGCGCCGCCGACGGAACTTTCACGCTAACCATAGACGACGACCATGCTTAATCCGCAACTGAATAAACACGGCGAACTCCAGCACCTGTTGACCATCGATGGCCTGCCCAAGGCCATCGTCAACCACATCCTGGACACCGCCTCCTCCTTCGTCGGCATCTCCGACCGCGACGTCAAGAAGGTGCCGCTGATGCGCGGCAAGAGCGTCTTCAACCTGTTCTTCGAGAACTCGACGCGCACCCGCACCACCTTCGAGATCGCCTCCAAGCGCCTGTCGGCCGACGTCATCAACCTGAACATCCAGGCCTCCTCGGCCAGCAAGGGCGAGTCGCTGCTCGACACCATCGACAACCTGTCGGCCATGCACGCCGACATGTTCGTGGTGCGCCACGCCCAGTCCGGCGCGCCTTACCTGATCGCCAAGCACCTGATCGACACCAAGCAGCCGCACGTCCACGTGGTCAACGCCGGCGACGGCCGCCACGCCCACCCGACCCAGGGTCTGCTGGACATGTACACCATCCGCCACTACAAGAAGGACTTCACCAACCTGACGGTGGCGATCGTCGGCGACATCCTGCACAGCCGGGTGGCGCGTTCCGACATCCACGCCCTGACCACCCTGGGCGTGCCGGAGGTGCGGGCGATCGGCCCGCACACCCTGCTGCCGGGCGGCCTCGAGCAGATGGGCGTGCGCACCTTCACCAATATGGACGAGGGCCTGAAGGGCGTCGACGTGATCATCATGCTGCGCCTGCAGAACGAGCGCATGAGCGGCGCGCTGCTGCCGTCGGCGCAGGAATACTTCAAGAGCTACGGCCTGACGCCGGAGCGGCTGGCGCTGGCCAAGCCGGACGCCATCGTCATGCACCCGGGCCCGATGAACCGCGGCGTCGAGATCGACTCGGCGGTGGCGGACGGCCCGCAGGCAGTGATCCTGCCGCAGGTCACCTTCGGCATCGCGGTGCGGATGGCGGTAATGAGCATTTTGGCAGGAAACCAAGGATGAAACTACATATCAAGAACGGCCACCTGGTCGACCCGGCCAACGGCATCGACGCCCCCCACGACCTGTTCATCGCCGACGGCAAGATCGTCGCGGTGGGCGCCGCGCCGGCCGGCTTCAGCGCCGAGCGCACCATCGACGCCGCCGGCCTGGTGGTCGCGCCCGGCTTCGTCGACCTGTCGGCGCGGCTGCGCGAGCCGGGCTACGAATACAAGGCCACGCTCGAATCCGAGCTGCAGGCGGCCATGCAGGGCGGCGTCACCAGCCTGGTCTGCCCGCCCGACACCGACCCGGTGCTCGACGAGCCCGGCCTGGTGGAGATGCTCAAGCACCGCGCCAAGACGCTCAACCTGGCCAACGTCCACCCGCTGGGCGCGCTGACCGTCGGCCTGAAGGGCCAGGCGTTGACCGAGATGGCCGAGCTGACCGAGGCCGGCTGCATCGGCTTCGCCCAGGCCGAGGAGCCGATCGAGGACACCACCGTGCTGCTGCGCGCCATGCAGTACGCCAAGACCTTCGAATACACCGTCTGGCTGCGCCCGCAGGACGCCCACATCGGCCGTGGCGGCATCGCCCACGCCGGCCCGCTGGCCTCGCGCCTGGGCCTGTCGGGCGTGCCGGTGATGTCCGAGACCATCGCCCTGCACACCATCTTCGAGCTGATGCGCTCGACCGGCGCGCGGGTCCACCTGTGCCGCATGTCCTCGGCCGCCGGCCTCGAGCTGGTGCGCGCCGCCAAGCGCGAGGGCCTGCCGGTCACCTGCGACGTCGGCGCCCACCACATCCACCTGACCGACGCCGACATCGGCTTCTTCGACTCGAACGCCCGCGTCACGCCGCCGTTCCGCAGCCAGCGCGACCGCGACGCGATCCGCGCCGGCCTGCTCGACGGCACCGTCGACGCGCTCTGCTCGGACCACACCCCGGTCGACGACGACGAGAAGCTGCTGCCCTTCGGCGAGGCCTCGCCCGGCGCCACCGGCCTCGAGCTGCTGCTGTCGCTGGCGCTGAAGTGGGCCGACGACTACGCCGCCGGCCAGCCCGACGGCGGCGTGCGGCCGCTGGCCCGCGCCGTCGGCAAGATCAGCGCCGACGCCGCCCGCGTCGCCGGCCTGGCCGGCGGCACGCTGTCGGTCGGCGCGGTGGCCGACGTCTGCCTGTTCGACCCGGCCGCGCGCTGGACCGTGGCGGCCTCGGCCCTGGCCAGCCAGGGCAAGCACACGCCCTTCCTCGGCTACGAGCTGAGCGGCCAGGTGCGCGCCACCATCGTCGCCGGCCACGTCGCCTTCGAACGCGCAGCCGCGCGCTAAGCCCTCCCGGGCTCAACCCCGGGCCGCGGGCCGGCGCCTTCCGCCATGGCGGAGGGCGGCGCCGGCCCGCGGCCCCGGCGCTTTTTGTGTGGTGTGATTTGAAAATTAAGCTGATGTTCCGCCTGGCGCGGGTGATGTGCCACGTCTTCGCCGGCATGGCCACCTGCGCCGTGGTGTTCCCCTGGATAGGCGCCGACAAGCGCAACGGCCACATCCGCCGCTGGTCGCGCCGGTTGATGGCGATGTGCAATGTGACGGTCGAGCAGGCGGCCAACGGCCAGGCCATCCTGCCGCGCGCGATGATGGTGGCCAACCACGTCTCCTGGTTGGACATCTTCGTCATCAACTCCCTCTACCCCTGCCGCTTCGTCGCCAAGGCCGAGATCCGCGCCTGGCCGCTGCTCGGCTGGCTGGCGCAGCAGGCCGGCACCGTGTTCATCTCGCGCGGCAGCCGGCGCGACCTGCGCCACATCTTCAAGGCCTGGTGCACAGCCTGCAGGCCGGCGAGCGGGTCGCCTTCTTCCCCGAGGGCACCACGGCGGTGCAGGGCAGCCTGCTGCCCTTCCACGCCAACCTGTTCGAGGCCGCCATCGACGCCAAGGCCCTGGTGCAGCCGCTGGCGCTGGCCTATGTCGACCCGGCCGGCCGGCCGCACGGTTCGATCGACTTCGTCGGCGAGATGACGTTCGCCGAGAGCCTGCTGCAGATCCTCGACGGCGCCCCGGTGACGGCGCGGCTGAGCTGCCTGGCCGGCATCCCCAGCGACGGCGCCCACCGCCGCGAGCTGGCCGAGACGGCCCACGGCGCCGTCGCCGGCGCGCTCGGCATCGCCCCGGCCGCCGCGCACACGCCGCCGGCCTAGTTCTTGCCGCCCGGCTCCTGGTAGGACGGGCAGGGCACCTGCAACAGCGCGCGGTCGTGCAGGCGCACCGCCGTCAGCTGGCCGCCCCAGACGCAGCCGCTGTCGAGGCCGATCAAATTCGGCCGCAGCAGCAGGCCCAGCGCCGACCAGTGGCCGAAGGCCACCGTGTCGTTCTCGGTCCGCCGGCCGGGCACCTCGAACCACGGCATCAGGCCCGAGCCCTCGGGCGCCGTGCCGCTCTCCTTCATCTTGAAATCCATCACGCCGGCGGCGTCGCAAAAGCGCAGCCGCGTCATCGCGTTGACGACGACGCGCAGCCGCGCCGCGCCCTCCAGCGCCTCGTCCCAGGCGGCCGGCGCGTTGCCGTACATGCCGCCGAGGAAGCCGGCCAGGTCGGCGCCGCGCAGCCGCGCCTCGACCTCGCCGGCCAGCGCCAAGGCCTGCGCCTTGCTCCACTGCGGCAGCACGCCGGCGTGCACCAGCAGGTGGCCGTCGGCCTCGATGGCCAGCGGGCGCCGGCGCAGCCAGTCGATCAGCTCGTCGCGGTCGGGCGCGGCGAGGATGGCGTCCAGGGTGTCGGACGGGTGCGGCGGACGGATGCCGTGGGCCACCGCCAGCAGGTGCAGGTCGTGGTTGCCCAGCACGCTGTCGACCCGCCCGCCGCCGGCCTCGGCCAAGGCGCGCACGTGGCGCAGCGTGGCCAGCGAGTCGGGGCCTCGGTTCATCAGGTCGCCGGCGAACAGGATGCGCGGCGCGGCGGGGGATCCGGCCGTGCCGGCCTCGGCGCTGGCGATGCGCTCGAGCAGGGCCACGGTCTGCGCATGGCAGCCCTGCAGGTCGCCGATCACGTAGGTGCTGCGTTGCATCATGTTTCCCCGCTGTGTGAATTAAGGAATAGTCTGGTAAAAAGACCGATATTTTTTTGCGGCAATGCTCCAGTTTCACCTAAAATCATGCATACAACTGATTTAACATGCCGGACGGGATACTAAATGATTTTTGTGACAGGCGGGGCTGGTTTCATCGGTTCGAATTTCGTGCTCGACTGGCTGGCGCAGTCCGACGAGGCGGTGCTGAATTTCGATAAATTGACGTACGCGGGCAATCTGAACAATCTTGCCTCGCTGAAGCGCGACGAGCGCCACTTGTTCGTGCGCGGCGACATCTGCGACAAGGACACGGTGCTGGCCCTGTTGCTGGAGCACCGGCCGCGCGCCATCGTCCACTTCGCGGCGGAGAGCCACGTCGACCGCTCCATCCTCGGGCCGGGCGAGTTCATCAACACCAACATCAACGGCACCTTCAGCCTGCTCGAGGCGGCCCGCGCCTACTGGGGCGGCCTGGCCGAGGCGGAGCAGGCGGCGTTCCGCTTCCTGCACGTCTCCACCGACGAGGTGTACGGCACGCTGGGGCCGGACGACGCGCCGTTCAGCGAGACCACCGCGTTCGCGCCGAACAGCCCGTACTCGGCCTCGAAGGCGGCCTCCGACCACCTGGTGCGCTCCTACCACCACACCTACGGCCTGCCGACGGTGACGACCAACTGCTCGAACAACTACGGCCCCTACCACTTCCCGGAAAAGCTGATCCCGCTGATCATCGCCAACGCCCAGGCCGGCAAACCGCTGCCCATCTACGGCGACGGCCAGCAGGTGCGCGACTGGCTGTATGTGAGCGACCACTGCGCGGCGATCCGCCGGGTGCTGGCGGAGGGCCGCCTGGGCGAGACCTACAACGTGGGCGGCTGGAACGAGATGGCCAACCTCGACGTGGTGCACACCCTGTGCGACCTGCTCGACCAGCTCAAGCCGCGCGCCGACGGCGCCAGCTACCGCGCCCAGATCAGCTATGTGAAGGACCGTCCCGGCCACGACCGCCGCTACGCCATCGACGCGCGCAAGCTGGAGCGCGAACTGGGCTGGAAGCCGGCCGAGACCTTCCAGAGCGGCATCGCCAAGACCGTCCAGTGGTATCTGGACAACCAGGAATGGGTCGCCGACGTGCAGTCGGGCGGCTACGCCAACTGGGTCGCCGCCAACTATTTCAACCGGGAGAACCCACAATGACGCAGGCCACCAACGCCGTCCACACCCGCAAGGGCATCATCCTGGCCGGCGGCTCCGGCACCCGGCTGTATCCGGTGACGATGAGCGTGTCCAAGCAGCTGCTGCCGATCTACGACAAGCCGATGATCTACCACCCGCTGACCACGCTGATGCTGGCCGGCATGCGCGAGATCCTGATCATCTCGACGCCGCAGGACACGCCGCGCTTCCAGGACCTGCTGGGCGACGGCAGCCAGTGGGGCCTGCAACTGAGCTACGCGGTGCAGCCCTCGCCGGACGGCCTGGCGCAGGCCTTCATCATCGGCAGGGAGTTCGTCGGCGACTCGCCGTCGGCGCTGATCCTGGGCGACAACATCTACTACGGCAACGACCTCAACGAGCTGCTGCGCAGCGCCGCCGAGCGCACCGAGGGCGCCACCGTCTTCGCCTACCACGTGCAGGCCGGAGCGCTACGGCGTGGTCGACTTCAACGCCGAGCACCAGGCCGTCAGCATCGAGGAGAAGCCGCTCAAGCCGAAGTCCAACTACGCCGTCACCGGCCTGTACTTCTACGACCGCCAGGTGTGCGACATCGCCGCCGGCATCCAGCCCTCGGCCCGTGGCGAGCTGGAGATCACCGACGTCAACCGGGTCTACCTGGAGCGCCAGCAATTGAACGTCGAGCTGATGGGGCGCGGCATGGCCTGGCTCGACACCGGCACCCACGAGTCGCTGCTCGAGGCCTCGCAGTTCATCGCCACCATCGAGAAACGCCAGGGCCTGAAGGTCGCCTGTCCGGAGGAGATCGCCTACCGCAAGGGCTATATCGACGCGGCCCAGCTGCGCCGCCTGGCCGAGCCCCTGAAGAAAAACAACTACGGCCAGTATCTGTTGCAAATCCTTGAAGACAAGGTCATTCCGCGATGAACGTCACCACCACCCCGCTGGCCGGCCTGTTGTTGCTCGAACCGCGGGTGTTCGGCGACGAGCGCGGCTTCTTCTTCGAAAGCTACAACGCCCGCGCCTTCGCCGAGCTGACCGGCGTGGCCGCCACCTTCGTGCAGGACAACCATTCGCGCTCGGCCAAGAACGTGCTGCGCGGCCTGCACTACCAGATCCAGCAGTCGCAGGGCAAGCTGGTGCGGGTGACCAGCGGCGCGGTGTTCGACGCCGTGGTGGACCTGCGCCGCAGCTCGGCCACCTTCGGCCAGTGGTACGGCGTCGAGCTGTCGGCCGACAACAAGCGCCAGCTGTGGATCCCGCCCGGCTTCGCCCACGGCTTCATGGTCACCAGCGAGCACGCCGAGTTCCTCTACAAGACCACCGACTACTGGGCCCCGAGCACGAGCGCGCCGTGTTGTGGAACGACCCGGCGATCGGCATCGACTGGCCGCTGGACGGCGCGCCGCTGCTGTCGGCCAAGGACCAGGCCGCCGTGGCGCTGGCCGCGGCCGAGGTGTTCGCATGAAAATCCTGCTGACCGGATGCAGCGGCCAGGTCGGCTACGAGCTCGAGCGCAGCCTGCAGGGCCTCGGCGAGGTGGTCGCGGTCGACCGCGCGCGCATGGACCTGGCCGAGCTGGACCAGGTGCGCGCCGTCATCCGCGAGGTGCGGCCCGACCTGATCGTCAACCCGGCCGCCTACACGGCGGTCGACCAGGCCGAGCGCGAGCCCGAGCTGGCGTTCCGCGTCAACGCCGAGGCGCCGGCCGTGATGGCCGAGGAGTGCAAGCGGCTGGGCGCGGCGCTGGTGCACTACTCGACCGACTACGTGTTCGACGGCACCCAGGCCGGCCCCCGCGTCGAGACCGACGCCACCGGCCCGATCAACGTCTACGGCCGCAGCAAGCTGGCCGGCGAGCAGGCCATCGCGGCGGCCGGCATCCGCCATCTGATCCTGCGCACCAGCTGGGTCTACGGCATGCGCGGCAAGAACTTCCTGCTGACCATGCTGCGCCTGGCGCGCGAGCGCGACGAGCTGCGCGTGGTCGCCGACCAACACGGCGCGCCGACCTGGAGCCGCAGCATCGCCGACGGCACGGCGTTGATCCTGGCCCAGGCCCAGGCCGGCGGCGCCGACTGGTGGCAGCGCCACGGCGGCACCTACCACCTGAGCAGCCAGGGCCAGACCACCTGGTTCGAGTTCACCCAGGCCATCCTGGCCGAGGCGCAGATCGACTGCCGCCTGCTGCCCATCGGCACCGCCGAGTATCCGCTGCCGGCGCCCCGCCCGCAGCACTCGGTGCTCTCGTCCGAGCTGCTGATGAGCCGGTTCTGCCGCCTGCCGCACTGGCGCGAGGCGCTGCGCCTGTGCCTGAAGTAGCGGGCCGGCGCGCCCAGTTGTATCGATTGGTAAGCGTCGGCCGCGCGGCCGGCGCCTTTTGTTAGAATCCGCGCATACACCGACACCGCCCCCACCGCCTTCCCCCGAATGAGGAATTGTCGATTGCCGAATCCGGTACAATCGCGGCTTGGCGTGCCGATAATAAAGTGTCAAGGCACGGGATAATCGCCACATCGCATGGTGTTGCCGGGGCGTCAGCGCGGCCGGTATTTTTGTACTGATAAAAATAATGTTTTCTTTTTTACTGAGCTTTGTCGCCTCCGCGCTGCTGACGCTGTTGGTCATCAAGGAGTCGCGCCTGCACGGCCCGGCGCTGGACGACGACTTCCAGGCGGTGCAGAAGGTCCATTCGCATTCGGTGGCGCGGATCGGCGGCCTGTCGATCTTCCTCGCCGTGGCGCTCAGCTGCGCCATTTCGGCCTGGCGCGTGCCGGCCATGACCGGCCTGTTGATCCCCCTGCTCGGCTGCGCCAGCGTGGCCTTCGTCGGCGGCATCGTCGAGGACTACACCGGCCGCGTCAGCGCGACGCGGCGCCTGGTGCTGACCATGCTCGCCGCGCTGATGGGCTATTTCCTGCTCGACGCCCGCGTCGACCGCATCGACTGGGCCTTCTCCGCCTGGCAGCTGCGCTACATGTGGCTGACCCTGCCGTTGACGGTGCTGGCGGTGGCCGGCATCGCCAACGCCGTCAACATCATCGACGGCTTCAACGGCCTGGCCAGCGTGGTCACCATCTGCATGCTGCTCTCGCTCGGCTATGTCGCGCTGCAGGTCAACGACATGTTCGTGCTGGTGGCCGCGCTGATGGTGGCCGGCGCCACCGCCGGCTTCCTGGTGTGGAACTACCCGGTCGGCCTGATCTTCCTCGGCGACGGCGGCGCCTATTTCATCGGCTTCATGCTGGGCGAGCTGGCCCTGCTGCTGGTGATGCGCAACCCGCAGGTGTCGACCTGGTACGCCGCGCTGCTGCTGCTCTACCCGACCTTCGAAACCCTGTTTTCGGTGTACCGGCGCATGTTTGTGCGCGGCAAATCGCCGGCCATGCCCGACGGCATACATTTGCACAGCCTGATCTTCCGCCGCATCGTGCAATGGGCGGTCGGGCGCAAGGAGGCGCGCGCCCTGATGCGGCGCAATTCGCTGACCTCGCCCTATTTGTGGATGTTTTCGCTGATGGCGGTGATTCCGGCCACGGTATTCTGGCGCCACACCTGGGTGTTAATGGTGTTCTGCCTGTTGTTTATCGTCAGTTATATCTGGCTGTATGTGCGCATTGTCCGTTTCAAGGCGCCGCGCTGGATGATACGACACAAGAGAAACTAGTATCCGGCGCGCTTTGTAGTATATTTCTATCGTCAGCGGTTTTAATGGTTTCACCACCTTTTAAAAGGAAGCGAAGATGGATCTATCCAATTTGTCGGCGGCCGATTTGCGCAATCTGCAGGAACAAATCAAACGCGAATTAAAAAAACGTGAATCGCAGGAGCAGGCCGAGGCGCGCGAGAAGATATTCGCCATCGCCCAAAGCGTCGGCGTCCCGCTGAAGGACACTGATCGGCGCCGGCGTGCGCGCCAAGACCGGCACGGTGGCGCCGCGCTACCGCAATCCGGCCGACGCCAGCCAGCAGTGGACCGGCCGCGGCCGCCAGCCGAAGTGGGTCAAGGACTGGGTCGACGCCGGCAAGGCGATCGATTTGCTGCGCCTCTGAGCGCGTTCCCCGCGCGTCGATGAGGCGGCGGGGCTTGCCTGCCGCTGGCATCGCACTTACTATGTCAATGTTGTGCCCGCGAACTTCGTGGGCCGCCACTCTTTTCCCCATCCATCCAGCGGGCCGGACCCGCGCCGGCGGCCCCGCCGCCGCGCGTCTGCCGCATCACGTGAATTCAAACACCATGGTTTCCCTGTCAAAAACGATCTTTAAAGCTTACGACATCCGCGGCATCATCGACCAGACGCTGGACGCCGGCGTGGCCCGGCAGATCGGCCTGGCCTTCGGCCAGGCCGCCCTGGCCAAGGGACAAACCAAGGTGGTGATCGGCCGCGACGGCCGCCTGTCCGGCCCCGAGCTGGCCGCCGCGCTGGCCCAGGGCCTGCAGGCCGCCGGCGTCGACGTGGTCGACCTGGGCGTGGTGGCCACGCCGATGGTCTACTTCGGCACCAACGTGCTCGACGCCCAGTCCGGCATCATGGTCACCGGCAGCCACAACCCGCCCAACTACAACGGCTTCAAGATGGTGCTGGCCGGCGAGGCCATCCACGGCGAGGCGATCACCTCGCTGCACCAGCGCATCGTCGAGCACGGCGGCGACGAGGCGGCCCGGCCGGGCGGCTACAGCACCCACGACATCCGCGCCGCCTACCTGCAGCGCATCATCGGCGACGTCAAGCTGGCGCGGCCGATCAAGCTCGCCGTCGACTGCGGCAACGGCGTGGCCGGCGCCTTCGCCGGCGACCTGTTCCGTGGCATGGGTTGCGAGGTCGTCGAGCTGTTCTGCGAGGTCGACGGCAACTTCCCCAACCACCACCCCGACCCGGCCCACCCGGAGAACCTGCAGGACCTGATCCGCTGCCTGGCCGAGACCGACGCGGAGATCGGCATCGCCTTCGACGGCGACGGCGACCGCCTCGGCGTGGTCACCAAGGACGGCCAGATCATCTATCCGGACCGCCAGATGATGTTGTTCGCCGCCGACGTGCTGACGCGCCATCCGGGCGAGCAGATCCTCTACGACGTCAAGTGCACGCGCCACCTGGCGCCGTGGATCAGCCGGCACGGCGGCCGTCCGCTGATGTACAAGACCGGCCACTCGCTGGTCAAGGCCAAGCTGCGCGAGACCGGCGCCCCGCTGGGCGGCGAGATGAGCGGCCACATCTTCTTCAAGGACCGTTGGTACGGCTTCGACGACGGCCTGTACGCCGGCGCCCGCCTGCTCGAGATCCTGACCCGCGAGAGCGACCCGTCGGCCCTGCTGAACGGCCTGCCGCAGTCCGACAGCACGCCCGAGCTGCACCTGGAGCTCAAGGAGGGCGAGAACGTCGCCCTGATGGACAAGCTGCGCAGCGACGCCGTGTTCCCCGGCCACGAACAGATCATCACCATCGACGGCCTGCGCGTCGAGTACGCCGACGGCTTCGGCCTGGCGCGCTCGTCGAACACCACGCCGGTGATCGTGATGCGTTTCGAGGCCGAGACGCCGGCCGCGCTGGCGCGCATCCAGGGCCAGTTCAAGAGCGTGATCCTGGCCGCCAAGCCGGACGCGGTGCTGCCGTTCTAAGCGCCATGGTTTCCCCGGCCGCGCGCGCGGGCGGCCAACGGCCGCTGAACATCCTGCTGGTGCGCGTCTCCTCGCTGGGCGACGTGCTGCACAACCTGCCGATGGTGGCCGACATCGCCCGCCACTGCCCCGACGCCAACATCGACTGGGTGGTGGAGGAGGGCTTTGTCAGCCTGGTGCGGCAGAACGGCCGGGTGCGCAACATCATCCCCTTCGCGCTGCGGCGCTGGCGCAAGAGCCTGGGCAAGCCCGAGACGCGCGCCGAAATGAAGGCCTTCTGGCGCCGCCTGCGCGAGCAGCAGTACGACTACGTGTTCGACACCCAGGGGCTGTTGAAGACCGGCGCCATCATGGGCATGGCGCGGGTGGTCAAGGGCGGCCGCAAGGTCGGCCTGGCCAACGGCAGCGAGGGCTCGGGTTACGAGGGCGTCTCGCGCGTCTTCCACAGCGAGAGCGTGCCGACCGATCCGCGCACCCACGCGGTCGCGCGCGGCCGTCTGGTGGCCGGCGCCGCGCTCGGCTACTCGGTCGATACGCCGGCCGACTTCGGCCTGCCGGCGCTGGATGTCAAGGCGCCACGGCCGGACTGGATGCCGGCCGAAGCCTACGCCGTCTACTTCCACGGCACCGCCCGCGACGCCAAGAAGTGGCCGGCGCAGAGCTGGATAGAACTGGGCCGCCAGCTGGCGCCCATGCCCATCCTGCTGCCCTGGGGCTCGGCCAAGGAAAAGGCCGAGGCCGAACAACTGGCCGCCGGCCTGCCCAATGCCCGCCTGCTGCCCAAGCTGAGCATGGCCGACGCGGTGCTGCTGGCGCGCCACGCCGCGCTGGCGGTCGGCGTCGACACCGGCCTGACCCACATCGCCGCCGCCTTCACGGTGCCGACGGTGGAGATCTACGTCGACTCGCCGCGCTGGAAGACCGAGGGCAACTGGTCGCCGAAGATCATCAACCTGGGCGACCAGGGCACGCCGCCCGGCGTGGCCGAGGTGGCCGCCGCCGCCAAGAGTCTGCTGGCCTGAGCATGCGCACCTTCTATTCCGTGATGTGGTGGCTGGCCCTGCCGCTGGTGTTGGGCCGGCTGTGGCTGCGCGGCCGCAAGGAGCCGGGCTACCGCGCCCACTGGGGCGAGCGGCTGGGCTGCTATGGCGAGCCCGACGCCGCTAGCCGTGCCGCTGGCGCGAACATGCCGACGATCTGGCTGCACGCCGTCTCGGTCGGCGAGACGCGCGCCGCCGAGCCGCTGGTCGACGCCCTGCTGGCCGCCTATCCGCAACACCGCATCGTGTTGACCCACATGACGCCGACCGGCCGCGCCACCGGCGCCGCGCTGTTCGGCCGCCACGGCGCGCGGCTGCTGCAGTCCTACCTGCCATACGACACGGCGACCATGGTGCGCCGCTTCCTGCGCCACTTCGCGCCGCAGATCTGCATCCTGATGGAAACCGAGGTGTGGCCCAACCTGATCGCCGAGTGCGGCCGGGGCGGCGTGCCGGTGGTGCTGGCCAACGCCCGCCTGTCCGAGCGCTCGCTGCGCAAGGCCGGCCGCTTCGGCCGCCTGCTGCTCGACGCCGCGCGCGGCATCACCCTGGTGGCGGCGCAGACCGAGGCCGACGCCGCGCGCGTGGCCACGCTGGGCGCGCCGCGTGTCGAGGTCACCGGCAGCATCAAGTTCGACGTGGTGGTGCCGGCCGCCGCGCTGGCCACCGGCGCCGCGCTGCGCGCGCACATCGGCAACCGTCCGGTGCTGCTGTGCGCCAGCACGCGCGAGGGCGAGGAGGCGCTGATACTGGACGCCTTCCAACAGGCCCGCGAGGCCATGCCGGCCGACGTGCTGCTGCTGCTCGTGCCGCGCCATCCGCAGCGCTTCGACGAGGTCGAGAAAATGGTCGCCGAGCGCGGCCTGGCGCTCGAGCGGCGCAGCACGCTGGCGCTGGACGGCGCCGCGCTGCCGGCCCGCGTGGCGGTGCTGCTGGGCGACTCGATGGGCGAGATGTTCGCCTACTACGCCGCCTGCGACTGCGCCTTCGTCGGCGGCAGCCTGCTGCCGCTGGGCGGACAGAACCTGATCGAGCCGGCGGCGCTGGGCAAGCCGGTGCTGATCGGCCCGCACACCTTCAATTTCGCCGTGGTGACGGAGGACGCGCTGGCCGCCGGCGGCGCCCTGCGCGTGGCCGACGCCGCCGAGCTGATGGCCGGGACGGCGCGCCTGCTCGGCGACGCCGCCGCCCGCGCCGACATGGGCCGGCGCGCACTGGCCTTCGCCAACCAGCACCGTGGCGCCACCGCGCGCACGCTGGCCTTGCTGCGGACGTTATTGCCGTCTGGCTAAACATACGAACGTTCCAGCCAACAGCAAGTGCTTGCTGGGCTTGCAATTGCCTTTTTTAGATCCTAAGCTGGATATCGCCTCCAAGTTTTAAAACGCCAGGCGTTTTTGGAGCGATTGGAAAAGGAGGCACACATGAACGCATTCCCTGCGCACGTTTCCCACCACGAACGTGAAGTCGCGGAGTTGCGGGCTGATCGGGAGCTGGCTGTCGAGTATCTGAGGCTTGCCGTGCAGTCGCTCGAACACACCGACGAGCGGGTGGGCGGGATGTTGGCGCTGTCGGCGCTAGCCGAAGCTTACGGCGATTTGGCCATATTGGCGGTCGATGCGGGAGTCGTGGACGCGCCGCTGTATCGCTTACTGGCGCGTTCAGGCGTGCCTCAGTTCAATACTCCTGCAGAATACGAAACTTGGTTTGGCCAGCAAATGCACAAGTTGACGTTGGACCCTGGTGCCTGCGTGAAATCGGCATGATCCTTCATTAAGCTGGTCCGCCGCCCGCCCGCTTTGCTGCTGCCGCGCTGAGTCCGTTTCCCCGGGCGGCTAGGCTGAGTCCGCTTGGGAGCGCTCCCCGGTCCCTCCGCCGCATACTATTCTATTCCTCCCGCCGAGTCCGGCGGCCGGCCTGTCGCCCGTTCTTACACACGGCGCCATGCGGTGGCCCCACGCAGGCCTGCGCCGCCGCGCCGCGACAGGCGCGCGGCCGATTGGCACCCTTTATGCTCGTCTGTGCTGTCCGCCGCCGCCGCCGTTCCGGCCCGGCGGGACGGGACCAACGATGGAGTTCAAAGGAGAAAAAAATGAAAACGCGATGGCTACGCAGTTTGTCGGCGCTGCTGCTGGGTCTGCCCTTGGCGGCGCCGCTGCAGGCGACTGAGATTCTGTTGAACGGCGGCTTTGAAACGGGCGACTTCAGCGGCTGGAACGTCGGCCCCAATCCCGGGGCGGGAGGCTGCGACCAGCCTTGGACCGTCGCCGCCAGCGGTTCGGAGTGCCAGCCGCTGGGCGCGCCGGTGGGCGGCTTCGGCGCCTACACCTCGCTTGACGGCAGCGGTCCGCTGACCCGCACCATCAGCCAATCCTTCGTCCTGGCCGGGTTGTCGGCGGCGACCCTGGCCTGGTCGGAGGCGGCCCAGGTGGACAATTTCGGCAGCCTGCCGAGGGAGTTTTCGATCGACTTGCGCGACGCCGGCAATGTGTTGATCGCCAACCTGTACAACGAGGCGTTCGCCGCCGGGGCGAGTACCGGCTTCGGCTTGACCGCGCACAGCCTGGACCTGAGCGCGCTGCTGGCGGCGCATGTCGGCGAGAATCTGAACATCGCCTTCAGCACCATCGTGCCGGAGAACTTCGCCGGCCCGGCCGGTTTTCTGCTCGACGCGGTGTCGCTCGACGTCACGGCGGCGGTGCCGGAGCCGGCCAGCCTGCCCCTGCTGGCCATCGGCGCGGCGGCGGCGGCCTGCGCGGCGCGCCGCCCCCGTTCCAGCTAGCCGAACAGCACCGGCAGCTCCTGCGCGCGTTTGCGCAGCAGCTGCTTGGCCTCCTCGTATTCGGGGTAGATGGTGCCGACGGTGTCCCAGAAGCGGGCGCTGTGGTTCATCTCCAGCAGGTGCGACAGCTCGTGCGCCACCACGTAGTCGATCAGCGGCAGCGAGAAGTGCACCAGGCGCCAGTTCAGCCGGATCTTGCGGTCGACCGTGCAGGAGCCCCAGCGCGTGCCGGCCGAGGACAGCGCGAACGAGTGGTAGCGCACGCCCAGCCGCGCCGCGTACAGGTCGAGGCGCTGCTCGAACAGCTGGCGCGCCTCCAGCTGCAGCCAGGCGCGCACGCGCTCCTTGAGCAGCAGCTCGGTGGCGCCGGGCACCAACACCATCGACAGCTCGCGCGTGGCCGGGTTGTAGCTGCTGCGGTTGCGTCCGCCCACCAGCAGGCGCAGCACGATCTCGCCGCCCAGGTAGGGCAGGGTGGCGCCGTCGATCCATTCCACCGGCGGCTTCTCCAGCCGCGCCGCGCGCCGTTCGCGCCGCTCGTGCAGCTTGCCGAGGATCCAGGCCTGCTTGATGCGGATGGCGTTGTCGACCTCGGCGATGCTGATGCGCTTGGGCGCGGTGACGCGCAGGCCGTCGTCGTCGATCATGAAGCCGATCGAGCGGCGCGTCGAGCGGCGCAAGGTGTATTCAAGGACGAACTGGCCGACCAGCAGCTGGCGCTTGGGCGCGGCGTCGGGTGCCGGCGGCGGCGCGGCGGGCGGCTTGCGCAGGACGGGGGGCGGTGTTTGGGGGAAGGGTGTTGCGGTCGGCGCGGTGGCGCGCGGGCTGGCGGGAAAGCCGGAGTCGGGTTCGCGCAGCAGCTGGGCCGGTGCGGGATGGACCGGTAAGCCATGGGCCGGCAGGCCTGGCCCGGCCACGCTTGGCCCTGCGGGGCATGGGCCGGCGACGTCTGGGCCGGCAATGCGGCGGCCGGCGCGGCCGCGCCGTTCTGCCCGAACAGGTCGAGCTGCGAAGCGCCGTCCGGCGCCGTGGCGGGCGCCGGCCGGACTACGCTCGCGATGTCATCTAGCCAGCGTTGTAGGCGTGGGGCGAAATGACGTGCATTTCTGATTCTATCCAATTTTCCACCTGTTGCATCAAGCTGTCCGGTGTGTGCCCGGCCGACGGAATCGGTTTGCCGATCGATACCGTGATCAGGCCGGGACGCTTAATAAACGAATTCTTGGGCCAGCATTCGCCGGAGTTGTGGGCGATCGGCACGACCACCGCGCCGGTCTCGATGGCCAGGCGCGTGCCGCCGCTCTTGTACTTGCCCTTTTGTCCGACCGGGATGCGGGTGCCCTCGGGGAACATGATAATCCATTGGCCGTCGGCGAGGCGACGTTTACCGTGGTTGACCACGTGTTTGAAGGCGTTCTTGCCCTGCTTGCGGTCGATCGGGATCATGCGCAGCAGCGCCATGGCCCAGCCGAAGAAGGGAATGTACAGGATCTCCTTCTTGAAGACGAACACCAGCGGGCGCGGCATGCTGGGCAGCAGGAAGATGGTCTCCCAGGCCGACTGGTGCTTCGACAGCACGACGGCCGGCGCGTCGGGGAAGTTCTCGGCGCCCTTGACTTCGTAGCGGATGCCGCAAATGACCTTGGCGCACCAGATGATGAACACGTTCCAGCGCGAGGTGACGTAGAAGCGCTGGTTGTACGGCAGCGGCGCGACCAGGAAGCAGACGCAGGCCCAGACGATGGTGGCCACCGTCATGATGGTCATGAACAGCAGGGAACGCAGGAACAGGAAGGTATGGCGCAATGCGGACTCCGGAATTATTTTTATGGTTGGTTCAGTTGACGACGTGCAGCGCGGGCGCCGCGCCGGTCTTGAGTAGGTGGTTGACCATCGCCGCCAGGTCGGGGAAGACCATGGTGCCGGGCGGCAGGCCGCCGGTGCTGTGGGTCTTCTCGCCCTTGCCGGTCAACACCAGGTAGGGCACGCAGCCGCTGACGAAGCCGGCCTGCAGGTCGCGCAGCGAGTCGCCGACGGTGGGCACGCCCTTCAGGCTGACCTGGTAGCGCTTGGAGATCTCGGCGAACATGCCGGGCTTGGGCTTGCGGCAGTCGCAGCTGTCGGCCGCCGCGTGCGGGCAGAAGAAGATGGCGTCGATGGTGGCGCCGACCTGCTGCGCCAGCAGGTGCATCTTCTGATGGATGGCGTTGAGGATGCTCATGTCGAAGTACTCGCGGGCGATGCCCGACTGATTCGACGCCACCACCACCCGGTAGCCCGCCTGGTTCAGGCGGGCGATCGCTTCGAGCGAGCCGGGGATGGGTTGCCACTCGCCGGGCGACTTGATGAAGTCCGGCGAGTCATGGTTGATCACGCCGTCGCGATCCAGAATGATCAGTTTCATGGCCGGCGCTCCCATTTATGCCGCCAGTTTCGAGATGTCGGCGACGCGGTTCATCATGCCGTGCAGCGAGGACAGCAGGGCCAGGCGGTTGTTGCGCAGGGCGACATCCTCGGCCATCACCATGACGTCGTTGAAGAAGGCGTCGACGTCGTCGCGCAGCTGGGCCAGCGTTTTCAGCGTGTCGGCGAAGTCGCCGGCGGCGAAGGCGGCGTCGACCAGCGGCTGCACGCGCAGCACGGCGGCGGCCAGGTTCTTCTCGGCCGTGTCGACCAGCAGCGCGGCGTTGACGCCGGTGTTGCCGGAGGCGCTCAGCGCCTCCTCGTTCTTCTTCAGGATGTTGGTGATGCGCTTGTTGGCGGCGGCCAGCGAGGCGCTCTCCGGCAGCGCGGCGAAGGCCTGCACGGCCTCCAGGCGCTGCACGATGTCGTCCAGGCGGTCCGGGTTCTGCGCCACCACGGCCTCGATCTCGTTGGGCGAGAAGCCGCGCTCGCGCAGGATGCCGCGCAGGCGGTCGATCATGAAGGTGTAGATATCGGCCGACGGGTCCTTGAAGCCGGCGACGAAGTCGAACATTTTCGCGGCGGTCGACAGCAGCGCGCCGATCGAGATCGCCAGGCGCTTCTCGATCAGCATGCGCAGCACGCCGAGGGCGTGGCGGCGCAGCGCGAACGGGTCCTTGTCGCCGGTCGGCGCCAGGCCGATGGCCCAGATGCCGACCAGGGTTTCGAGCTTGTCGGCCAGCGCCACGGCGGTGCCGGTGACGGTGCTCGGCAGGCTGTCGCCGGCGAAGCGCGGCTGGTAGTGCTCGGAGGCGGCCAGCGCCACGTCCTCGTGTTCGCCGTCGTTGCGGGCGTAGTAGGTGCCCATGATGCCTTGCAGCTCGGGGAACTCGCCGACCATGTCGGTGACCAGGTCGGCCTTGGACAGTTTGGCGGCGCGGATCGCCAGCGTGGCGTCGCCGCCGATCAGGGTGGCGATGTGGCCGGCCAGCGCGGCGACGCGCTCGCCGCGCGCGGCCTGGGTGCCCAGCTTGTTGTGGTAGACGATCTTGTCGAGCAGCGGCAGGCGCGATTCCAGCGTCTTCTTCTTGTCCTGCTCGAAGAAGAACTTGGCGTCGGCCAGGCGCGGACGCACCACGCGCTCGTTGCCGCCGACGATGGCGGCCGGCGTCGCCGTCTCGATGTTGGAGACGATCAGGAAGCGCGAGCGCAGCTTGCCGGCCGTGTCGGTCAGGGCGAAGTACTTCTGGTTGGTCTGCATGGTCAGGATCAGGCATTCCTGCGGCACGGCGAGGAACTCGTCCTCGAAGCGGCACTCGTAGACCACCGGCCATTCGACCAGCGCGGTGACCTCGTCGAGCAGGGCCTCGGGCATCAGCACCTGGTCGGCGCCGGCCTTCTCCAGCAGGGCGGCGCGGATCTTCTCCTTGCGCTGCTCGATGCCGGCGATGACCTTGCCTTCGGAGGCCAGGGTGGCGGCGTAGCTGTCGGCGTCGGCGATGACGATTTGTTGGCTGCCGGCGGCCATCAGGAAGCGGTGGCCCAGGCTGGTGTTGGAGGCGGCCAGGCCGAGCAGGGTCAGCGGCAGCACGGCGGCGCCGTGCAGGGCCACCAGGCTGTGCGCCGGGCGGACGAACTGCACGGTGGTGCCGTCGGGGCGCTGGTAGCTCATCAGTTTTGGAATCGGCAGCTTGGCGGCGGACTCCTCCAGCGCGGCCTGCAGGCCAGTGTGCAGCGCGCTGCCGGCGGCGGTGTGGGTGTAGAAGAAGCTCTCGGCCTTGCCGTCGACGGCGCGTTCCAGCTCGGCCACGGTGAGTTCGGGAAAGCCCAGCGCGGCCAGTTTCTTGGCCAGCGGCGCGGTGGCGTTGCCGTTGGCGTCGAGGGCGACGCTGACCGGCAGGACTTTTTCACGGATCGCCTTGTCCGGCGAGGTGGCGCGCACCTTGGTGATGGACACGGCCAGGCGGCGCGGCGAGGCGAACGAGGTGGCGACGCTGTCGGCCTCGAGGAAGTCGCGCGCTTTCAGGCCGTTGACGATGCCGGCGGCGAAGGCGGCGCCCAGTTTGGCCAGCGCCTTCGGCGGCAGCTCTTCGGTCAGCAGTTC
The DNA here is from genome assembly GCF_029834475.1 of Rugamonas sp. DEMB1. Classification (GTDB taxonomy): domain Bacteria; phylum Pseudomonadota; class Gammaproteobacteria; order Burkholderiales; family Burkholderiaceae_D; genus Rugamonas; species Rugamonas rubra. The sequence goes on from NZ_CP122407.1 coordinate 646,561, forward strand.
GATGAGGAGGGTCTGGTTCATATTGTTCATATTCTGTGGGGCTTAGGCTGCTGCCGCTGCGGTGCCGAGCATGGGGAAGCCCAGGCGTTCGCGCGAGTCGTAGTAGGCTTGCGCGACCAGGCGCGACAAGGTGCGCACGCGGCCGATGTAGGCGGCGCGCTCGGTGACGGAGATGGCGCCGCGGGCGTCGAGCATGTTGAAGCTGTGCGAGGCCTTCATGATCTGCTCGTAGGCCGGCAGGGTCAGCTGCAACTCGATCAGGCGCTTGGCCTCGGACTCGTGGTTGGCGAACTGGGCGAACAGCAGATCGGTGTTGGCGTGCTCGAAGTTGTAGGTCGACTGCTCGACCTCGTTCTGGTGGAACACGTCGCCGTAGGTCAGCTTCTTGCTGATACCGTTTTCTTCCCACTCGGTCCAGACCAGGTCGTAGACGTTCTCGACGCCCTGCAGGTACATGGCCAAACGCTCGATGCCGTAGGTGATCTCGCCCAGCACCGGCTTGCAATCGAGGCCGCCGACCTGCTGGAAGTAGGTGAACTGGGTCACCTCCATGCCGTTCAACCAGACTTCCCAACCCAGGCCCCAGGCGCCCAGGGTCGGGCTTTCCCAGTCGTCCTCGACGAAGCGCACGTCGTTCTGCTGCAGGTCCAGGCCGAGCGCGGCCAGCGAACCGAGGTACAGGTCGAGGATGTTTTCCGGCGCCGGCTTGAGCACCACCTGGTACTGGTAGTAGTGCTGCATGCGGTTCGGGTTCTCGCCGTAGCGGCCGTCCTTGGGGCGGCGCGAGGGCTGCACGTAGGCGGCGCGCCAAGGCTCCGGTCCGATCGCGCGCAGGAAGGTGCCGGTGTGGAAGGTGCCGGCGCCGACCTCCATGTCGTAGGGCTGGAGCAGGGCGCAGCCTTGCTTGTCCCAGTAGGTTTGCAAGGTCAGAATGATTTGTTGAAATGTGAGCATCTTGTTTGGTCGGTAGTGCGCAGCGGTGCGCGAGCGGTTGCAGGTTCGCTAAAGCGGCTAATTTTAGCGGGTTTTAGCGGGCGGCTGGTGAGTTTAAGCAGAGTTCAAGCGGCTTGCGCCGGGTTTTTCGCCCGCGACGCGGCATTTCGCCGCGCCGCCAGCCAGGCGCCGCCCAGGGCCAGGGCGGCCAGGGCGAGGAATAGTTTGTTGCCCCAGAGAATGTACGGCGTGCTGCCGGCCATGCCCTGCACCGTCGCCGCCAGGGTGCCACGGGTGTCGGGCGCCAGCTGGGCCTGCACCACGCCACGGCCGTCGATGACGGCGGTGGCGCCGGTGTTGGTCGCGCGCAGCATCGGCCGGCCCGTCTCCAGCGTGCGCATCTGCGAGATCTGCAGGTGTTGCGGGATGGCGATGGTGGCGCCGAACCAGGCCAGGTTGGAGACGTTGAGCAGCATGGTGGCCGGCGGCTGGCCGGCGGCCGGGTGGTTCAGCTGCTCGGCGATCTCCTCGCCGAACAAGTCCTCGTAGCAGATGTTGGGCAGCACGCGCTGGTCCTTGACGGCCAGCGCCGGCTGCACGGCGGCGCCACGGGTCTGGTCGCCCAGCGGGATCGACATCAGGTCGACGAACCAGCGGAAGCCGAGCGGGATGAACTCGCCGAACGGCACCAGGTGGTGCTTGTCGTAGCGGTAGGCGGCGGCGCCGGCGCGCGGCGCGATGCCGATCACGCTGTTGTGGTAGACGCTGGGGCTGTCGGCCAGCGGGATGCCGAGCACCAGGCTGCTGCCGGTCTTCTGGGTGAACTGGGCCAGCGTCGGCAGGTAGTCGGGCGGCAGCTGCTGCGGCAGCAGCACCACCGCCGTCTCCGGCGTGGCGATCAGGTCGGCCGGGGCGGCCATGATGGCCTCCTGGTACTGGCGCAGCGTGGCCATGACGTGGGCGCCGTTGAACTTCTCGTCCTGCGGGACGTTGCCCTGCAAGAGGCGGACGCTGATCGGTTTGCCCTCGGCGTGGGTCCAGTGCAGCCGGCCCAGGCCCAGGCCGGCCAGCATGATGCCGGCGGCCAGGCCGGCGGCGCGCCAGCGCGTGCGGTGCGCCAGCAGCAGCAGGGCGCCGGCGCAGACGGCGGCCAGCCAGCCTAGACCGTAGACGCCGACGATGGCGGCGTAGCCGGCCAGCGGGCCGTGGTTGTGGGCGTAGCCGGCCGACAGCCAGGGGAAGCCGGTGAACAGCCAGCCACGGATCCATTCGAACAGCGCCCACATGGCCGGCAGCAGCAGCAGGTTGGCGGCCGGCAGCGGCAGCGCCCAGCGCCGGCGCAGCCAGGCGGCGGCGCCCATCGCCAGGGCGACGTAGGCGCCCATGCCGAAGGCCAGCAGGGCGACGGCGGCGGCCGCCAGCGGCGCGGCCATGCCGCCGAAGTTGTGCAGGGAGACGTAGAGCCAGTGGGTGCCGGCGGCGGTCCAGCCGAAGCCGAAGGCCCAGCCGACCAGCGCCGCGCTTTTCGGCGCGGCGCTGCGCAGCACCTGGTAGAACAGCACGGCCAGGCCGAGGATCTGCAGCGGCCACCAGCCGAAGGGGGCGAAGGAGAACACGCAGCCGGCGCCGGCCAGCGCGGCGATGGCCATGCGGCCACGGGTGCTGCGTTGGGGCGGGGGAGGGGCGTCGGGGCGGGCGGAGCGAAAACGCATGTCAGGCGTCGTCGCCTGGCGCGGTCGGCAGTTTTTCCACCAGCAGCACGTGGATCTGCCGGGCGTCGGCGCGCAGCACCTCGAAGCGCAGGTGCTCGAAGTCGAACACGTCGCCCTTGTGCGGCATGCGCGCCAGGTGCTTGGCGACCAGGCCGCCGATGGTGTCGACGTCGTCGTCGGGCAGGGCGGTGTCGAGCTCCTCGTTGAACTGCTCGATCTCGGTCAGCGCCTTGATGCGCCAGCGCGGGCCGTGCACGCCCTCCTTGATCGAGAGGATGTTGTCCTCCTCCTCGTCGAAGTCGTACTCGTCCTCGATGTCGCCGACGATCTGCTCGAGCACGTCCTCGATGGTGATCAGGCCGGCCACGCCGCTGTACTCGTCGACCACGATGGCCATGTGGTTGTGGTTGGCGCGGAAGTCGCGCAGCAGCACGTTCAGGCGTTTCGACTCGGGGATGAAGATGGCCGGGCGCAGCATGTCGCGCACGTCGAAGGACTCCTCGGCGTAGTAGCGCAGCAGGTCCTTGGCCAGCAGGATGCCGATCACCTTGTCGCGCTCGCCCTCGATGGCGGGGAAGCGCGAGTGCGCCGTCTGCAGCACGGTCGGCATCCATTCCTCGATCGGCTTGGAGATGTCGATCACGTCCATTTGCGAGCGGGGGATCATGATGTCGCGGGCGGACAGGTCCGACACCTGGAACACGCCTTCGATCATCGACAGGGCGTCGGCGTCGATCAGGTTGCGTTCGTGGGCGTCATGCAGGACTTCGAGCAGTTCCGCGCGGTTCTCGGGCTCGGGGGAAATCAGTGCGGTCAGGCGTTCAAACAGTGACCGGTGGGGCTTGGCGTCAGTCTTGACGCCACTAGGGTGCTCTTGCATAGGAGGCGTGAGCCGTTGTTTCGAAGGGGTATAGGATACACCAAATGGACGGGACAAACGGATTTTGTCAAAAGGACATGTCCGCCTGCGCCGCCATCGGTGGACTTAGCCGGCCGCGTCGGCGTAGGGATCGGCGATGCCCAGCGCGGCCAGGATCTCGGTCTCCAGCCATCCATCTCGGCGGCCTCGGCGTCGTCCATGTGGTCGTAGCCCTGGGCGTGCAGCACGCCGTGGACGATCAGGTGGGCGGTGTGCTGCTCGACCGTCTTGTGCTGCTCGGCCGCCTCGCGCTCGAGCACGTCGGTGCAGAGGATGATGTCGGCCTGGGTCGGCGCGTCGTCGGCCATCTGCTCGCCCTCGTTGTAGGCGAAGGTCAGCACGTTGGTGGCGTAGTCCTTGCCGCGGTAGTCGCGGTTCAGCGCCTGGCCCTCGGCGGCGGCGACGAAGCGGATGGTCAGCTCGGCCGGCGCCAGCAGCGCGGCCTGGACCCAGCGGCGCACCTTGGCGCGGGTGATGCTCGCCTGCAGGCGGGCGTCGGGGTATTGCACCGACAGCGAGAGTTTATTTTTTTCGGACATTTTTGACGGCGGTGGGTTTGATCAAATGGGTGATGTCGGCGTTGGCTTCCTGCGCCGCCTCGTAGGCGTCGACGATGCGCGCCACCAGCGGGTGGCGCACCACGTCCTCGCTGCCGAACTGGGTGAAGGCGATGCCGCGCACCTCGCGCAGCACGGCGATGGCGTCGACCAGGCCGCTCTTCTGGCTCTTGTGCAGGTCGATCTGGGTGACGTCGCCGGTGACCACGGCCTTGCTGCCGAAGCCGATGCGGGTCAGGAACATCTTCATCTGCTCGACGGTGGTGTTCTGCGCCTCGTCGAGGATGACGAAGGCGTGGTTCAGGGTGCGCCCGCGCATGTAGGCCAGCGGGGCCACCTCGATGATCTGCTTCTCGAACATCTTCTGCGTGCGGTCGAAGCCGAGCAGGTCGTACAGCGCGTCGTACAGCGGGCGCAGGTAGGGGTCGACCTTCTGCGCCAGGTCGCCGGGCAGGAAGCCGAGCCGTTCGCCGGCCTCGACGGCGGGACGGGTCAGGATGATGCGCTTGACGGCGTCGCGCTCGAGGGCGTCGACGGCGCAGGCCACCGCCAGGTAGGTCTTGCCGGTGCCGGCCGGGCCGACGCCGAAGCTGATGTCGTGCTCGAGGATGTGGCGCAGGTACTTGATCTGGTGCGGCGTGCGGCCGCGCAGGTCGGTGCGGCGCGTCTTGAGCACCGGGCTGGCGATGTCGGGTTCGACGAAGGCGGTCGGGGCGTGGTGCTCGCTGGCGGCCGACAGGCCGGCGCGCTGCTCGACCAGGGCCAGTTGCACCTCCTCGATCGGCACCACCTTGTTGGCGATCTGGTAGAACTGCTCGAGGATCTCGACGGCGCGCTCGGCGTTGCTGCCGCTGACGATGAACTTTTCGCCACGGCGGAAGATGGTGACGTCGAGCGCGGCGGAGATCTGCCGCAGGTTCTCGTCGAGCGGGCCGCACAGGTGGGCCAGGCGCGTGTTGTCGAGCGGCTCGGGGATGAAGTAGTGCGGCTGGACTGGGGTCTTGGTTTTCAATGGGGCGTGTGCTTCTTGTGTGAGGGCGCGGTGGCGGGGCCGCGGCGCGCCGGGCGGGGCGCGGCGGCCGGGCCGGGCACTGCGGCCGCAGGGTGGCGGTGGCGCGGCGGCGCGCCGGCCGGATAGGCGTAAGTGTAACGTAAATTGCCGTGGCGGATAGCCTGTCCGGCGGCGCCGGCGCGGTTTTTTGCTTGCATTCCCGCCGCCGCGCTCTACAGTAAAGATGTAGCCCGCCGGCAATGTCCGGCGCCGTCCCCCCTCGATTGGAGCCCGCCATGTCCGTTCGTCCCGCCGCCCCCGCCGGTCCCGCCACGCCGGCCGCCAATCTGCAGCAGACCGCCCAGCGCCGCGGCGAGCGGCGCGCCGACGACAGCCAGCAGGCCGAGCGCAGCCAGCAGGCGCGCGCCGGCGGCAAGGCGGCCGAGTCGGCCGCCAGGCTGGGCGAGCGCGAGCAGGCCGCCAAGGCCGAGCAGCAGCGCCAGGCCGGCGCCCGGGTCGAGGTGGCGCAGCGGCAGGTCAAGGCGCAGCAGGAGCGCGCCACCCTGGGCCGGCATATCGACACCACCGCCTGAGCCCCCCGGTTCCACTTGCGCGACGCTAGCCGGCCGGCCGGCGCCCCGCCGCGCGTCCCGCCGTCCCCCGCCCCGCTTTTCCCTCCTTTGCGCCGCCGCGTCGCGGCCGCCGCGCCCGACATTTCACAGTTGTCCGGGCGGCGGCGGGGCCGCCGGCCGGCCTGCCTGCCATTTTGTAACAATTTCCTACAGGTTCTTGCGTGCGCCACCCATCGCCGCCATGTGTTGAAATGGCATCAAAGTTGTCAAGCTTTCCAGCCAATGATTGATCTTACACAATCTTCGCTGGTGCCCGCCAAGGGGGAAACTAGCAATTTAGGTATAGAATATTGTTTAAATTACAATGCAAAAAAGGAGGGCGAGAGTGGCTGGAATCGCCGCCGGCGCGCCAGGCGCGGGCGGGGAGGTAGGCAACAACCCTGGCGGGGGTCTCTAAGTCGCCCTTAAGTTCGGAACCGCACTATTTGATTCACCAACACAGACGAGGAAAATCATGGCACATCACGCGCTTGCATCCCAAGAGAGCTACAACCCCAACCATCTGCTCGACATCCTGCTCGGCAAGATGCAGCTGAAGAACGACGCCGCCCTGTCGCGCCTGCTCGAAGTGGCGCCGCCGGTGATCAGCAAGATCCGCCACCACCGCCTGCCGGTCGGCGCCTCGCTGCTGATCCGCATGCACGAGGTGACCGGCATGAGCATCCGCGACCTGCGCGACTTGATGGGCGACCGGCGCACCAAGTACCGCCTGTCCGACGCCCAGGGCCGGCCCAAGCAGGAAGACCGTGGCGACAAGAAGGAAGCCGGCGGCAACTACGCCCACCACTGAGGCGGGCCGGGCCGGCGCCCCGGCGGCGCGCGGCCGGCCTTGCTCAGGAGAGCAGGGCCATGGTGATCTCCTCGTACTGCAGCTCGGTTTCGCGGAACAGCTGCAGGTAGACGGCCTCGTCGAGGCCGAGGGCGTTCCAGGCCACCGGCGAGACCGGCGGCACCAGGCCGTCGGGCGCCTGCGCCAGGTCGAGCGCGTGGACCACCGCGTCGGCCACGTGGATGATGGCGGCGAGGAAGCCGGCGCCCGGCTTTTCCGGGTCGTGGTGGCCGCCGATGGCCAGCCGCATGGTGTCGGAGAAGTTCCAGTGCTCGGCCAGCGCCATGCCGGCCTCGACGTGGTCGATGCCCAGCACGGCCCGTTCGGCGTCGAGCATGAAGCAGTCGTGCTCGGCGCGGTAGGCCAGCGCCTGCTCGTAGCGCTCGGGGAAGCTGGCCACCAGCACCAGCCGGCCGATGTCGTGCAGCAGGCCGGCGGTGAAGGCGTAGTCCTGGTTGAAGCGCATCTGCCGCGCCAGCACCTTGGCGCAGGCGGCGGTGGCGATCGAGTGGCGCCAGAAGGCGCGGTGGTCGAAGCCGTGGCAGCGGCCCTCGGCGAAGCAGCCGGTGACGGCCGCCGCCGTGATCAGGTTGCGCGTGGTCTGGAAGCCCAGGTAGGTGATCGCCTGCTGGATGGTGGTCACCTTGATCTGCAGGCCGTACAGCGAGGAGTTGGCCAGGCGCAAGGTCTTGGCCGTCAGCGCCTGGTCGTTCGACACCTTCTTGGCCAGCACCGAGATGTCGACATCCTCCTGGTCGATGCTGTTGAGCAGCTCCATGACCACCGCCGGCAGCGACGGCAGGCCCGTCCAAATTCTTGACGACGTCGTCGTAGCTCAGCGGCAGCGGGGCGGGGGCGGCGGCGGCGCTCATGCCGGCTCCCCCGGCGCGCCGGCGCGGAAGTGGCTGACGTGGCTGCGCAGCAGGGCGGTGGCCCAGTCCTGCTCCGCCTCCGGGTCGTTCTTGCGGAACAGGTGGGCGATGCGCTCGAGCCGTTGTTCGCGTTCGGCGGCCAGTTGCCCGGCCGAGACGGGCTGCAGGGCGATCGGCAGCACGGCGATGCCGTGGCGCGGCATCAGCGCGATCATCGCCTCGCTCAGCACCGTGCCCTGCGGCAGCAGCACGTGGCCCTGCACGTCGAGCAGCTCGTCCGACAAGCTCATGCCCGGTAGCACTTGCGCCAACGGCAGCTGCTGGTAGTTGGTGGTCATACATCCTCCCTGATCGCTTTGTCCGATCTTACCATTGCCGGCCGGCCATGTCTGCCGCGCCCTGCATTGACGCTTCGCAACGTTGCGCTGCGTCAGGCGGCGCCCCGGCGCGCCGCCGCGCGCGCGGCGGCGCGCGGCGGCAACTTCTTGCCAAGTCGCGGGGCTTCCCGTACATTGGGGCGTTGCCGTCGAAAACAGCGGTCGTCCCGCGCGGGCGAGGAGGGGGGGGAGATGTTTGGAATCCAAGGTCGGCTGACACTGCTGTTCGTGTTGATCGTCACGGTGGTGCTGGGCATTTCCGGCACCTACGCCCAGTACAGCCTGGGCCACGAGCTCGAGGTCGGCAACCAGCGCCTGCGCCAGGGGGTGCTGACGCGCCTGCAGACCAGCCTGCCGTCGGCGCTGTGGGACCTGGACAAGGCCAAGGTCGACAACATCGTCGCCGCCGAGATGCTGCCGCCCGAGCTGGTGGCGATCCGCGTCTACGACACCTCGGTCGGCCTGTTCTCCGGCAAGCTGCGGCGCGACAACGGCGGCGTCGCCAGCCTCGACACCGACTCGCCGGTGCCCGGCTCGGCGGTGGTGGCCGAGCTGGCCTACCGCGACTCGGGCGCCGCCGGCGCCGCCTTGAAGCCGGTGATCGTCGGCCGCGTGGTGGTCAACTTCAGCCGCGCCCAGATCGACGCCACCCTGGCCGCCGAGGTGCGCCGCAAGGTCATCGAGGTGCTGCTGCTCGACTCGATCCTGGTGGCGGCGCTGGCGCTGAGCCTGCGCATCGTGTTCGACCCCCTGAAACAGCTGCGCGACGGCCTGTTCGACCTGGCCACCCGCGGCAGCGACGAGGTCGAGGAGCTGGCCGACAACCGGCGCGACGAGCTCGGCGAGGTGATCCGCGGCTTCAACGCCATCCAGCGCAAGATCAAGTCGATCATCGCCCGCATCCGCGAGGCCGAGGACGAGGCGCGCAAGTCGGCGCAGGCGACGGCGCGCGCCATGGACGACCTGCAGCGCACCCAGGAGTCGCTGCTGCAGGCCGAGCGGCTGGCCTCGCTGGGCGGCCTGGTGGCCGGCGTCGCCCACGAGATCAACACGCCGGTCGGCATCGCCCTGACCAGCGCCTCGGTGCTGATGGAGGCGACCGACAAGGTGCGCCAGGACGTGGCCGAGGGCAACATCAAGAAGTCCGACATCCTGCGCTACCTGGAGACGGCCGGCGAAAGCGCCCGCCTGATCATGAACAACGCCTACCGCGCCGCCCACCTGATCCACAGCTTCAAGCAGATCGCCGTCGACCAGGTCAGCGAGGCGCGCCGCCGCTTCGAGCTGCGCGACTACATCGGCGAGGTGGTCTCGAGCCTGCAGCCGAAGCTGAAGAAGACGCGGATCGCGGTGGCCATAGCCTGCCCGGCCGACATCGTGCTCGACAGCTACCCCGGCGCGCTGGCCCAGGTGATCACCAACCTGACGTTGAACTGCCTCGAGCACGCCTTCGAGCCCGAGGCCGAGGGCCGCATCGGCATCAACGTCAAGCGCGACGGCGACTGGATCGAGATGCAGGTGGTCGACGACGGCAAGGGCATCCCGCCCGACATGCTCGACAAGGTGTTCGACCCCTTCGTCACCACCCGGCGCGGCCAGGGCGGCACCGGCCTGGGATTGAACATCGTGTTCAACTTGATCGTCAAGCAGTTTGCCGGCACCATCACGGTGAGCAGCACGCTCGGCCAGGGCGCCAGTTTCATGCTGCGCATGCCGCTCGTCACGCCGGTCGAGGCCGGCCATGCCGACGTCGCCACGGCGGACGCCAAGGTCACCGCCTGAGCCGGCCGGCGCGCTGCGCCGATTGCCTGGCGCCAGCGCGGCGGGCTAGAATGGGGACCAATCGACTTCCGCCCATGGCGCAGCATGAATAAAGATCTGATCAAGGGAACCCTGATATTGGCCGGCGTGGTGCTGGCCCTGTTTGTTGGCGCCGTGGCGGCGACCGACCACGGCGTCGACAAGCTCGGCTGCGTCTTCCGCGCCTTGTCGCACGGCATTGCGTTGAGCAATGTGCATGCCGTCTGCGGCTTGTAGCGGCGCGCGGCTCCCGCGCATAAAAAAATCCCGCCGACGAGGCGGGATTTTTTTTGCGGCGGCGGCGCCTAGTCGGCGAATTTTTCCGAGGCTTGGCGGCGTCCGCCCGTCAGGCCGAGCAGCGCCAGGCCGAGCAGCAGCATCAGCACGGTGACCGGTTCCGGCACCGGCGCCGCCGCCTCGTCGTAGACCGCCGGGTTGGCCGCCGGGGCGCCGGGCTCCTCCTCCGTCGAGCCGGCGAAGCCGCAGGCGTCGTTCGGCGCGGCCTGCGCGCAGCTGCTGTTGTCGAAGGTGGCGACGCGGCTTGCGGCGGGGGCGGGGGCGGGGGCCGCTTGGGCGGCGCCGGCCAGGGCGAGCAGCAGGGCTGCGGCCATGCGGGGGCTGGTGAGCTTGAACATATGTTTTCTTTCCGGTGTTGGGGCACTGCGCACTGCCGGCCCGATCGACCATCACGCGACTTACTTTGGTGAAACGCAAACTTGTTCCACAACGTGATTAGAGCACATTCGATTCAAAATTGATATCTATATTTGCATATAGTAATTTATTTTTGCCAACATGCAACTTATTCGCCGGTGCCGGCCGGCTTCTCGGAGGCGCCGTTGCGCCGCCGGTTCAGGCCAGCAGGCTGGCGGCGAAGGCTTGGCGGGCCGGCTGGCGCAGCACGTCGGCGCGCCAGACCAGCACGGTCTTGACGCGCGCCGTGCGCGCCGGCAGCGTGTGGCAGGCGATGCTGTCGGCCAGGCCGCGCTGGCGCAGCACCTCGCGTGGCATCAACGCCACACCCATGCCGGCGGCGACGCAGCCGAGGATGGCCTCGAAGGTGCCGAACTCGCAGACCCGGGCGATGCCGACGTCGGCCTCGGCGAACCAGGCCTCGAGCCGGCGGCGGTAGGCGCAGCCGGCGCGGAACACCAGCAGGGTGCGCTTGGCGACGTCCCGCGGCGTGGCCACCGGGGCGTGGCCGGCGTCGGTCAGCAGCACCAGCTCCTCGTCGAACACCTCCTGCTGGGCCAGCTCGGCGTGGCCGACCGGCGCGGCCACCAGCGCCAGGTCCAGGCGGTGCTGCAACACCGCCTGCAGCAGCTCGTCGGTGGGGCCGGTCTCGAGCTGCAGCTCGACCTGCGGATGGTCGCGGTGGAAGGCGGCCAGCAGGCGCGGCAGGCGGGCCGCCGCCGTGGTCTCCATGGCGCCGATGCGCAGCACGCCGGACGGCGTCTGCTCGCCGCGCACCGAGGCCTCGGCCTCGCCGGCCAGGGCCAGCAGGCGGCCGGCGTAGTCGAGCAGGCGCTCGCCCTCGGCCGAGATCAGCAGGCGCCGGCCGGCGCGGTGGAACAGCGCGACGCCGAGCGACTCCTCGAGCTGGGTCAGGCGCGCCGACACGTTCGACTGCACGCGGTGCAGGCGCAGCGCGGCCTGGGTCACGCTGCCTTCCTCGGCCACCGCCTTGAAGATCCTCAGCGCCGACAGGTCCATGGTTGTTCCTTCTGTAAATATGATGGGTGTCGACATTATTATTCATTTTTCAGGATGTGTGGGCGGCGCTATAGTTTCAGCACCCGTCCACCGTCCAGGCCCGCGCCATGTTCCCGTCCCCGTCCCCGCTTCCGTCCTCGCCGCCGTCGCTGCCTTCGCCGCCGGCGCCGGCGGCGATCCTGCTGGCCAGCAGCGTCGCCTTCGTCCTGGTCCAGCTCGACGTCAGCATCGTCAACGTGGCGCTGCCGCAGATGGGGCGGCAGCTGGGCGCCGGCCTGGCCGCGCTGCAGTGGGTGGTCGACGCCTACACGCTGGGCTTCGCCGCGCTGCTGCTGTCGGGGGGCGCGCTCGGCGAACGGCTCGGCGCGCGCGCCGTCTTCCTCGCCGGCCTGCTGCTGTTCGCGCTGGCCTCGCTGGGCTGCGCGCTGGCGCCCGGGGTGGCGGCGCTGAACCTGGCGCGGCTGGCGCAGGGCGCCGGCGCGGCGCTGCTGCTGCCGAACTCGCTGGCCATCCTGCACGCCGCCTACGCCGACGACCGCGCCGGCCTGGCCTGGGCGGTGGGCTGCTGGACCGCCGCCGGCGGCGTGTCGATCGCCGCCGGGCCGCCGCTGGGCGGCCTGCTGCTGGCGCTGGCCGGCTGGCGCGCGGTCTTTTGGATCAACCTGCCGCTGTGCCTGGCTGGCTTCTGGCTGGCCTGGCGTGTGCTGCCGGCCACGCCGCCGCGCGCGCCGGGGCGCGGCTTCGACCTGGCCGGCCAGCTGTTGGCGATCGTCGCGCTGGGCGCCCTGGTGGGCGCGGTGATCGAGGCGCCGCAGCTGGGCTGGGCCGCACCGGCGGTGCTGGCCGGCCTGGCCGCCGCCGTGCTGGCCGGCGCCGCCTTCGTCCGGGTCGAGCGGCGCGCCGCCGCGCCGATGCTGCCGCCGGCCCTGTTCGCCCGGCGCGGTTTCAGCGGGCCGGTGCTGTTCGGCGCGCTGGTCAATCTCAGCTACTACGGCGTGGTGTTCGTGCTCAGCCTGTACCTGCAGGGCGTGCGCGGCATGACGCCGTGGCAGGCCGGCTTGACCTTCCTGCCGCTGACGGCCACCTTCATCCTCGCCAACCTGGCCAGCGGCGCGCTGGCCGCGCGCACCGGGCCGCGCGCGCCGATGCTGCTGGGCGCCCTGGTCGGCGGCGCCGGCTATGCGCTGCTGGCGCTGCTGGGCGTGTCGGCCGGCGCCGGCTTCCTCGACATGCTGCCCGGCCTGCTGCTGATCCCGGCCGGCATGGGGCTGGCGGTGCCGGCCATGACCGGCGCCATCCTGGCCGGCGTCGGGCCGGGCCGGGCCGGCGTCGCCTCGGCCGTGCTCAACACGGCGCGCCAGGTCGGCGGGGCCGTCGGCGTGGCGCTGTTGGGCGCGCTGGCGGCCGGCGCCACGCCGGCCGCCGCGATGGACGGCATGCGCGCCGCGCTGTACTGCGCCGGCGCGCTGCTGCTGGCCGGCGCCGCGCTGGCCTGGTGGAGCGTGCCGGCCGGCGCCGCGCGGCAGGCGCCGCTTGCGCGATAAATTTGGCGCGTGGCATACTGCGCAGGCGTTTGCGCATCCACTCCGGGATGCATGTTGCGGAAGAAGCAGAACCATGACGACACCGAATTCCACCGGCCGCCGCGCCGTTCCCGCCCGGGCCGCCGCCTTGGCCGCCGCGCTGGCCCTGCTGCTGGGCGCGGGCGGCTGCGGCCTGTTCAAGTCCGGCGGCGCCGGCGCCGCCAGGACGGCCGCCGCGCCGTCCGCGCCGGCCGCCGCCGCAGCGGCCGGGCAGCCGCAGGTGCTGCTGCTCGGCGAGGTGCACGACAACGCCCAGGGCCACCGCCAGCGCTACGAGCTGCTGCGCCGGCGCGTCGAGGCGGGCTGGCGGCCGGCCATCGCCATGGAGCAGTTCGACCGCGAGCGGCAGGACTTGCTGAGCAAGGCGCAGGCCGGCTGCCTGGACGCCGAGTGCCTGATCCGCGTGATCGGCGGGCCGCGCTGGGACTGGCAGCAGTACCGTCCGCTGATCGAGCTGGCGCTGGAGTACCAACTGCCGCTGGTGGCGGTCAACCTGTCGCGCGCCGACGCCTCGCGCGTGGTGCGCGACGGCGTCGCCTCGTCCTTCAATCCGCTGGTGGTGGCCGAGTACCGCCTGGGCGAGCCGCTGCCGGCCGCCCTGCGCGCCGCGCAGCAAGAGGAGATCGTCGCCGGCCACTGCAATATGCTGCCCGAGGCGATGGTCGGCGGCATGGTCGACGCCCAGGTGGCGCGCGACATCTGGATGGCCAAACTGATCCGCGACCAGCGCCCGCGCGACGTCGTCCTCATCGCCGGCAACGGCCATGTGCGCAAGGACGTCGGCGTGCCGTATTGGCTGGACCGCATCGAACCCAAGCTGACGCTGCGCAGCGAGGGCTTCGTCGAAGGCAAGGGCGAGGGCAGGGAGACGGCCGGCCGCTACGACGCCAGCCATCCCTTGGCGCCGCAGAGCCGTCCCGACCCGTGCGCCGGTGTCAAGCCGAAATCGTAGACCCCCAATTTTCGCCGTCGACCCGCCGCGCCGCCGCGCGGCCGGGCCACGGCAGCACCTCGTGGAGAACAGCATGGAAACCATCTATCAAGCCGACGCGCCCGAACGCGCCGAGATCGACACCCTGGCCGGCGCCGTGCTGCTGGAGTTTGGCGCCAACTGGTGCGGCCACTGCCGCGCCACCCAGGCGCCGCTGGCCGAGGCCTACGCCGGCCACGGCGGCGTGCGCCACATCAAGGTGGAGGACGGCCCGGGCCGCGCGCTGGGCCGCTCCTTCCGCGTCAAGCTGTGGCCGACCTTGATCTTCCTGCGCGACGGCGTCGAGCTGGCGCGCCTGGTGCGGCCGCTCGAGGCCGCGCAGATCGACGCCGCCTTCAGCCGTATCGAAGCGGCCGCCTAGCCTCCTAGGCGCCGGCGGTGCGGGCGCGCTCGCGCGGCGCCGCCTTCGCGCGTGCCGCGCCGGGCCGCCGCCGCGCCCATTCCTGCCCCCGCGCGGCGGCAGGAAACGCCGTCCGCGCAGTCTGCGTAGTATTACGCAGCCCCCCTCGCGGCGCTTGGCAGTTGCCGCCGGCGCCGCGTATCATGCCTCGTTTCAGCAGGACAGCGCCCCCCGTCACCGACCCCGGGCGCCCCGCAAGCGTAGCGCCCGACTGCGGCGCTCGCGGCAAACCGGCCGACCACCCTTGCGCCCGTTTGCCACCGTCCCGCTGCCGCGACCGGCACCTGCCGCCGTGCCGCCGTGCCGCCAATCGGCGGCGCCGCCGCGCGCCCGCACTGTGTCTCCCGTCGCCCATCCGAGCCACCCGCAGTGTTCACGCACCCTCCCCAATTGGAGCGCTACCCATGTCCTTGCCTCAACCGAAGCCGCCGTCCGCGGCGGCCGCCGCCAAGACCAATTCGCCGGCCACCGTGCTGTTCGCCAGCCTGATCGGCACCACCATCGAGTTCTTCGACTTCTACATCTACGCCACCGCCGCCGTGCTGGTGTTCCCCACGCTGTTCTTCCCGGCCGGCGACGCCGCCGCCGCCACGCTGCAATCGCTGGCCACCTTCGCCATCGCCTTCTTCGCCCGCCCGGTCGGCTCGGCCGTGTTCGGCCACTTCGGCGACCGCGTCGGCCGCAAGGCCACCCTGGTGGCGGCGCTGCTGACGATGGGCCTGTCGACGGTGGCGATCGGCCTGCTGCCGACCTACGCGGCGATCGGCACCACCGCGCCGCTGCTGCTGGCGCTGTGCCGCTTCGGCCAGGGTCTGGGTTTGGGTGGCGAGTGGGGCGGCGCCGTGCTGCTGGCCACCGAGAACGCGCCGCCCGGCAAACGCGCCTGGTACGGCATGTTCCCGCAGCTGGGCGCGCCGATCGGCTTCTTCCTTTCGGGCGGCATATTCCTGCTGCTCAGCCAGACCCTGAGCGACGCCGAGTTCTTCAGCTTCGGCTGGCGCATCCCCTTCCTGGCCAGCGCGCTGCTGGTGCTGGTGGGCCTGTACGTGCGCCTGAAGATCACCGAGACGCCGGCCTTCCAGCAGGTGCTCGACAAGAACGAGCGCGTCAAGATCCCGGTGGTGGCGGTGTTCCGCGACCACGGCCGCGTGCTGGTGCTGGGCACCCTGATCGCCATGGCCACCTTCGTGCTGTTCTACCTGATGACGGTGTTCGCGTTGAGCTGGGGAACCACGGCGCTGGGCTTCTCGCGCAAGGACTTCCTGATCTTGCAGCTGTTCTCGGTGCTGTTCTTCGGCCTGACCATTCCGCTCGCCGCCGTGCTGGCCGACCGCCACGGCCGGCGCCAGACCTTGATCGCCGTGTCGGCGGCGATCGCCCTGTTCGGCCTGGTGCTGGCGCCGATGTTCGGCTCCGGCAGCGCCTGGGAGGTGACCCTGTTCATGTCGCTGGGATTGGGATTGATGGGCATGACCTACGGCCCGTTGGGCACCATGCTGTCCGAGCTGTTCCCGGCCGAGGTGCGCTACACCGGCGCCTCGCTGACCTTCAACCTGGCCGGTATTTTGGGCGCCTCGTTGGCGCCCTACATCGCCACCTGGCTGGCGACCAACCACGGCCTGCAGTACGTCGGCTACTACCTGACCGCCGCCGCGCTGCTCAGCCTGGCCGCGCTGGTGGCGACCGGCAAGACCAAGGAGCACGACTGGGGTTGAGGTGGCGCCGGCGAACCCCGCAGCCACCCAGGGTCAGACCCTCAGGGTCTGACCCTAAGCTAGCGCCGGTGTTAGAAGCGGTAGCGCGCCGTCAGTTGCAGCGAGCGCGGCGCGCCCGGCAGGTTCAGGTTCTTGCTGCTGCCGTGGCCGGCGACGATGTACTGGCGGTCGAACAGGTTCTGCGCGTTGAGCTGCAGCTCGACCTTGCCGCTGCGGTAGTAGGCCATCGCGTCGGCGGTGACAAAGCTGGGCAGGGTCACCGTGTTGCCCGGATTGGCGAAGCGGTCGCCGACGTAGTTGACACCGGCGCCGACGCCGTAGCCGCCGCCCAGCGCCTTGCTGAGCCACAGGTTGGCGCTGTGGCGCGGCGTCAGCGTCGGCCGTTTGCCCTGCACCAGCTGGCCGTCGTCCTTGGCCAGCGAGGCGACCATGCTGGCGTCGAGCAGGGCGTAGCCGGCCCAGGTTTTCCAGCCCTCGCCCAACTCGCCGCTGAAGGTCAGCTCGATGCCGTCGGTGCGCTGGGTGCCCATCTGCACCAGCTTGTTGGTGACCGCGTCGGTCAGCTTCATGTTGGTGCGTTCGAGGCGGAACAGCGAGATGCCGGCCGTGGCCTTGCCGCCGAACAGATCGAGCTTGGCGCCGACCTCCTTGTTCTTGGTGATTTCAGGATCGAGCTCGGCGTTGTTGGCGGCCAGCGCCGCGTTCTCCGCCGACGGCTGGAAGGAGCGGCTGAACGAGGCGTAGTAGGACTGCGTCGCGCTGGGCTGGTAGACCAGGCCGGCGCGCGGACTCCAACTGCGGTCGGTGCGGCCCAGGTTGGGCTGGCCGGCGCGGTGGTCCTCGGTCCGCTGTTCGAACCGGTCGTAGCGCAGCCCGGCCAGCGCCTTCCATTGGCTCGTCAAGCTGACCAGGTCCTGCACATAGGCGGCGGCGACCTTGAAGGTGCCGCGGTTGTCGCTGCCCGGTGCGCCGCCGGCGGTGAACGGCACCACCGGATTGACCGGGTTGAACAGCGACACGGTGGCGACGTTGGTCTGCGAGCGGTTCAGGATGTCCTTGGTCTGTTGGCCGAGTTCCAGGCCGTACAGCAGCTGGTGCGGCATGCCGTCCAGCGTGGCCTTTTGCGTCAACTCGGTCTGGTTGAAGTAGCCGTGCTCGTCGCGCTTGACGTTGCCGCGCGTGAGCGAGGCGGTCTTGGCCGCCTCGTTGACCGAGCCGACCAGGGTGTTGTTGCGGTCGAGCGAGTAGTCGTAGTGGCGGAAGGCGTTGCGCAGCGACCAGTCCTGGTTGAGGCGGTGCTCCAGCGTGAAGCCGAGCGAGTGCACCCGCGTCTCGCTGTAGTCCTTGTCCTTGGCGTTGGCGGCGCCGTAGTAGGTGCCCGGCGCCACGTCGACCACGCGGCCCTGGTAGGACGGCACGCCGAAGTCGGTCAGGCGCTTGTCGTGCAGGTACTCGGCCTGCAGCAGCAGCGTGGTGGCGGCGCCCAGCTTGAACTGCAGCGACGGCGCCAGCGCCTCGCGCTGCAGGAACTGCTGCTCGCGGTAGCTGCCCGAATCCTCCACCGCGCCGGTGACGCGCAGCGCCATGGCCTGCTCCGGCAGCTTGCGCGCCAGGTCGAACTCGGCGCGTTTTTGCGCGTTGCTGCCGGCCTGCACGCTCACCTCGCTGCGCTCGACGCCGGGTTTTTTGCTGACCCGGTTGATCAAGCCGCCCGACGAGCCGCGCCCGTACAGCACCGAGGCCGGCCCCTTGACCACCTCGACCTGTTCGATGTTGGAGAGGTCGCGGAAGTACATCGAATCGTCGCGCATGCCGTCGATGAACTGGTCGGCGATGGCGGAGAAGCCACGGATGGTCACCTGGTCGCGCTGGCCGTCGCCGGTCGACAGGCCGATGCCCGGCACCGCCTTCAGCACGTCCTGCATCGAGCGTGCCGCCTGGTCGCGCAGCAGCTCCTGCGGCACCACGTTGACGGTCTGCGGAATGTCGCGCAGCGGCGCCTCGGTCTTGGTCGCGCTGCTGGCGCTGGTGGTGTTGTAGCCGCTGTCCTGGCTGCCGCTGACGGTCACCACCGTCATGGTTTGCTCGGCGGCGGCGGCCGGCGTTGGGCCGGCCTCGGCCGCCTGGGCGGTGGCGTAGAGCGATTGAACGGCCAGTGCGACGAGCAGCGCGAGCGGGGTTTTGTTGAGTGCCATGAATAGTCCTGGTTAAATATGGGGATTCGCTGGCTACCACGCCGTCACACGCTTTGCTGGCTTAAATGAGAATCATTACCATTCAAATTATCGCCGGACTGTTGACACGGCACAAGGCCGAGTCACTTGTTTATTGATATTAATTAAGGATTCGCTGGACTTGTGGTTGCGGCGCGACGGCGGCGGGGAGGCAGGCGGCGGCCCGGCCGGATAAGGCTGGCCGCCGGCCCGGAGCGCGCCGCCGACGGGGTGGCGGACGGCTGGCGCTCGGGCTTGGACCGGCGGATGGCCGGCCCGGAAGGGCTGGACTAGATTAGAACAGGCGGCTCAGGTCGGGCCGGGTGGCCAGCGCCTGGTTGACGATGGCGCTGACGCGCTCGCGCTCGGCGCCCTGCAGCGGCTGGCGCGGCCGGCGCACGTTCTCGTTGCCGACGCCGGCCAGGGTCTCGACCAGCTTCAGGTTTTGCACCAGCTTGGTCGACACGTCGAGGTGCATCAGCGGCATGAACCACTGGTACAGCTTGAGCGCCTCGTCCCAGCGCTTGGCCTTCATCAGCTTGTACAGCGCCACGGTCTCCTTGGGGAAGGCCACCACCAGGCCGGCCAACAGGCCGTCGGCGCCCACCGCCAGGCCCTCGAAGGACAGGTCGTCGACGCCCATGAACAGCTGGTAGCGCTGGCCGACGGCGTTGCGCAGGTCGGTGATGCGGCGCACGTTGTCGGTCGACTCCTTGATGGCGACGATCCACTCGCAGTCGGCCAGGTCCTGGAAGTCCTCCGGCGTCAGGTCGACCTTGTAGGTGACCGGATTGTTATACACCATGATCGGCAGTTGCGCCGCGTCGGCGATGGTGCGCAGGTTCTCCTTGGCCTCGCGCGCATCGGCCGCGTACAGCACCGACGGCATCACCATCAGGCCCTGCACGCCCATCTCGTGCGCCTGGGCGGCGAAGCGGCAGGCGTTCAGCGTGCGTGTCTCGCTCACGTTGACCAGCACCGGCACGCGGCCGGCGGCGACGCGCAGCGCGGTCTGGGTGACGGCCAGCTTCTCGTCGAAGGACAGCGTGCTGGCTTCGCCGAGCGAGCCGCAGGTGAGCAGGGCGTGCACGCCGCTGTCGATCTGGAAGGCGAAGTGGCGCTCCATGGCGTCGTGGTCGAGATCCTCGTTCGGCTTAAACTTGGTGGTGACTGCGGGGAATACGCCTTCCCATTTTGCTGCGGCCATGCTGTTCTCCTGGTTGTTGTGACTGCGGTTATGAAGCGGTGATGCTGTCGATGCGCGCCGGCGAAATCGGCAGACGCACGGAGTCGGGACGCCAGCCGTACAGCAGCTCGGTGGCGCCGCCGCAGATGCGGCCCTGGCAGGGCCCATGCCGCATCTGCTGTGTAGCTTGGCGCTGCGCCAGCTGTTGTGCTGCCGCAGCTCGCCATGGCAAACGTCCTCGCAGCGGCAGACGATGGTGTCGTCGTCGGCCAGCGAGATTAATTCGGGGCGTAGGATGAAGGCGCGCGCCAGGCGGCCGGCGAAGGCCTGCCAGCGCGCCCGTTCGGCGAAGTGGCCGCGCGCCTGCTCGGGCCGGCCGGCGGCGGACAGGCCGGCGATGCGCCCTTCGGCCAGCGCCAGGTCGACGCCGCCGACGCCGGTGCCCTCGCCGGCGCAGTAGATGCCGGCCACGGAGCTTTTCTGCCACTGGTCGACGCGCACCGCGCCGGCTTCGCTGGCGCAGCCGAGCGCCAGCGCCAGTTCCAGATTGGGCAGCAGGCCGTAGCCGCAGGCCAGATAGTCGCAGTCCAGCGTTTCGCTGGCGCCGCCGCGTTGCACGGTGACGCGCAGGGCCGGCGCCTGCGACAACGCCGCTTGTTCGTCGTCCAGCAGGCTGCTCACCGAGCGCACGAAACTGTCGCGCCAATACGGCACGCGGCGCAGGCGGCGCATCAGCTGCCAGGCTTGCGTCAGCTTGGACGGCGTGGCCAGCAGGCCGAGCGCGAAGCGCGCCAGCCGGGGCGGGGCGGCCTGCTCGACAATGGCGACGACCTGCGCGCCGCGCTCGCCCAGCGTGGCGGCGACCGCCAGCAGCAGCGGGCCGGAGCCGGCCACCACCACGCGCTTGCCGGCCAGCGGATAGCCGCCCTTGGCCAGCGCCTGCAGGCCGCCGGCGCCGGTCACGCCGGGCAGGGTCCAGCCGGTGAAGGGCAGCAGGCGCTCGCGCGCGCCGGTGGCGAGTATCAGTTTTTGGTAGGCCAGCGTTGTGGCGCCGTCCGGCGTTTGCACCAGCAACTGGCCCGGCGCCGGCGCGTACAGCACCCGCGCCTGGTGCAGGAAGCCGACCTTGGGGTTGGCCTGCAGCGCGTCCCACAGCGCGCGCGCGCGCGGGTCCGGCTGGTGTTGCGGGCCGCCGCGCCAGATCTGGCCGCCGGCCTGCGGGTTGTCGTCGACCACCAGCACCTGCGTGCCGCTGGACGCGGCGGCGTGGGCGGCGGCCAAGCCGGCCGGGCCGGCGCCGACCACCAGCAGGTCGACGGCGCGCGTCGTGCCGCGCGCCGTGGTCGGCGTTGTCGCCTGCGTTGTTTCTAGCTTTGTAGCACTGCTCATCGCGCCTCCTGCGATTGCGCCGTCAGCACCCGCATGCCGGCCGCGCACGGCGTCTGGCAGGCCAGCTGGTGCGGCAGGTCGTCGATGCAGACGCGGCACTCGTGGCACACGCCCATGCCGCACAAGGGCGCGCGCGGCATGCCGCCGACCGAGCGGCGCGTCACCGGGCTGCCGCTCATGGCGATGGCGGCGGCCACGCTGGTGCCGGCGGCGACGCTGACCTCGCGGCCGTCGATGCGCAGGCTGACCTCGGCGCCAACCATGCTGGCGCTGTCCATGCCGGCGCTACGCATGGCCGGCCGCCATGACAGGAGCGCTTTGCGCTTCGAAGCGCTGCGGCAGATACGGCTGGCAGGGGATCGCCGATCGCTCGCCGCAGATCTGCGCGGCCAGCAGTTGGGCCGTGGCCAGCGAGGTGGTGATGCCCAGGCCCTCGTGGCCGGTGGCCAGCCACAGGCCGTGGCGCAGCGCGCTGGGGCCGATCAGCGGTAGGCCGTCCGGGCTGGCGGCGCGCAGGCCGGTCCAGCAGCGCAGCAGGTTCATCTTGCCCAGCGCCGGTGTGAAGCCGGTGGCGTGGCGCAGCATGCGCGTCAGCATCGCCGGGTCGACGGCCAGGTCGCTGCTGCCGAACTGGCGCGACGAGCCGATCAATATTTGTCCGGTCGGACGCGGTTGCAGGTTGAAGGCCACCGAGTCGCCGCTGGCGGCGTGCGCGCTCTTGATGTAGCCCAGTTCCACCAGTTGATGGCGCACGAAGCCGGGGTAGCGGTCGGTGATGGCGACGTGGCCCTTCTTCGGCTGGATCGGCAATTCCGGCAGCAGCGCGCTGGCGCGCGTGCCGGCGGCCAGCACCACGTGCGGCGCTTGCAGGCGGCCGCCGTCGGCCAGCAGCACGCCATGGTCCTCGATGGCGGCCACTTCGGCGCAGAGCAGCTTGGCGCCACGGGCCAGCGCCTTGTCGAGCAGGATGCGGGCGCTCTTGGGCGGATACACCAGCGCGTCGCCGCCCACCAGCAGGCCGCCGGCCAGGCCGGCGCGCAGCTGCGGTTCGTGCGCATACAGCGCCTCGGCGCCGAGCAGTTCGCAGGCCAGGCCGTGGCCGGCGAGGGTCTCCGCCTTGGCGCGGGCGGCGGCCATCTCCTCCTCGTCGGCGGCGATCCAGATGGTGCCGCAGCGGCTGTACTCGTGGCGCAGCGGCACCGCCTCGACCAGCTCGTTCCACAGCCGGATCGAATATGCCGACAGGGCCAGCTCGGCGGCGCTGTCGTCCATCACCACCAGGTGGCCCATGCCGGCCGCCGTGGCGCCACCGCCCACGCCGTCCTGTTCGACCAGGGTGACGCGCAGGCCGCGCATGCTCAGCGCGTCGGCGCAGGCGGCGCCGACGATGCCGGCGCCGACCACGATCACGTCCGCCGTCATGGCGCGCTCCGGTGGAAAAGACCAGCCGCGCGGACTCCCCCATGCGGCCGGCGGAAACCTAACAGCAGGGCCATCAGCGGATGCCCCAGACGAAGGGGTCGCTGGTGTCGAGGATCAGCTGGCCCTGGGCGTTGACCCAGGCCTGGCCACGGATGCTGGGAATCAGTTGGCCGTCGCGGTAGCGGTAGGAGGCGCTGAAGACGCTGCCGATGACGCTCTCCTGGCGCCACAGCG
Source organism: Rugamonas sp. DEMB1 (assembly GCF_029834475.1). GTDB lineage: Bacteria > Pseudomonadota > Gammaproteobacteria > Burkholderiales > Burkholderiaceae_D > Rugamonas > Rugamonas rubra. The sequence goes on from NZ_CP122407.1 coordinate 669,029, forward strand.
CGTGCTCGGCCAGCTTGCCGTCGGCCGCCAGGCAGGCCAGCTTGGCGCTGGTGCCGGTGCCGCAGGGCGAGCGGTCGTAGGCCTTGCCGGGGCAGAGCACGAAGTTCTGGCTGTCGGCGCCGCTGCGCGAGGGGCCGAACAGTTCGATGTGGTCGATCTCGGCGCCGTCGGCGCCGGTGATGCCGGCCTGCGCCAGCGCCGCGCCGACGCGGGCGGCGAAGGCGGTCAGCGCCTCGACGTTGTCGACGCGCAGTTCGAGGCCGTGCTCGGCGACCAGGAAGAACCAGTTGCCGCCCCAGGCGACGTCGCCGACCACCGCGCCGTGGCCGGGCACGTTCACGCTGACCTGCTGTTGGCTGCGGTAGGAGGCGACGTTGTCGACGGTGACGCTGCCGTCGGCGTGCAGTTCGGCCTCGACCACGCCGACCGGCGTGTCGATGCGGTGGCGGCCGACGCCGATGCGTCCCATATAGGCCAGCGAGGCAACCAGGCCGATGGTGCCGTGGCCGCACATGCCGAGATAGCCGACGTTGTTGAAGAAGATGACGCCGGCGACGCAGTCGGCGGCGTGCGCTTCGCACAGCAGGGCGCCGACCAGCACGTCCGAGCCGCGCGGTTCGCACACCACCGCCGAGCGGAACCGGTCGTGCTCGCGGCGCAGCGTGGCCAGGCGTTCGGAGAGGGGGCCGTTGCCCAGGTCGGGGCCGCCGGCGGTGACCAGGCGGGTCGGTTCGCCGCCGGTGTGGGAGTCGATGATGGAGATGAGTTTCATGGCTAAATCATATGCCCGCCGCGCCCCGCTGTCTTGCACGCGCCCGCCATCAAAGATGACGAAATCGGCACAATCTCGATGTGACAGAAAGGCCAAACGGTGGTTTAATCGAAGGCCAGCGCAGTGGCGAACACACAGCAAGGAGTCAGATGGCCCAAGCACAGCAGCAAGACCGAGCGCAAGCCGCCGACGCCCGCGACGCGCTCGGCGCCCGCATCGCCGACGCCTTCTTCGCCGAGCACCTGTTCGACGCGCTGCCCGACGTGGTCTTTTTCGTCAAGGACGTCGAGGGCCGCTACGTGGTGGTCAACCAGGCGCTGGTCAAGCGCTGCGGCGTCAAGCAGAAGGCGGCGCTGATCGGCCGCACGCCGGCCGAGGTGTTCGCCCATCCCTTCGGCCAGACCTATCTGGCGCAGGATTTGGCGGTGCTGGCCGGCGGCGCCGACATCGACGACCAGCTGGAGCTGCACCTGTACCCGAACCGCGACCCCGGCTGGTGCCTGACGCGCAAGGTGGCGCTGCGCGACGCGGCCGGCGCCATCGTCGGCCTGAGCGGCGTGTCGCGCGACCTGGCGATGGCCGACCAGAAGAATCCGGCCTACGCCAGGGTGGCCGCCGCCGCGCGCATGATCCAGGAGCGCTTCGACCAGCCGCTGCCGCTGACCCAGCTGGCGCGCACGGCGAACATGTCGGTGGCGCAGATCGAGCGCTACTTCCTGCGCATCTTCCACCTGACGCCGCGCCAGATGATCATCAAGGCCCGCCTGGACGCCGCCTCGCGCCTGTTGATGGGGCCGGCCAGCGTGGCCGAGATCGCCCAGGCCTGCGGCTACGGCGACCACAGCGCCTTCACCCGGCAGTTCAAGGCGACGGTGGGTGTAACGCCCAGCCAGTACCGCTTGATGTTGCGGGGGTGAGACAGATTGCCTGTTTTTTTATCAGTTGGACCGGCGGCCAAGGCCGTTTCGCGGCCGTCGAGCCACCTTGTCGAGCGTTGGTAGGACCAATTCCGCCGGCACGCGCGACCAGCCGGGCTAGTCCAGCTCCGGCCCGAAGCGGCTGCGCACGAAGTCGATATGCGTCTGCATGGCGGTGCGCGCCTCCTCCGGCCGGTTCGAATAGATCGATTCGGCCACGCTGCGGTGCTGTTGCAGCAGCTGCTCGGCGACGCTGGCGTCGATCTCGCGCAGGCCGTTGCCGTTCAGGGTGATGTGCTCGCGCAGCATGCTCAGTATGCTGGTGTGCAGGTGCAGGAACATCGAGTTGTGCGAGGCCAGCGCGATCGCCTCGTGCAGGCGGGTGTCGGCGTTGGCCTCGGCCGGCCGGTTGTCGTCGCGGCGCGCCTGCTCCAGCTCCTGCATCAGGCCCTTGATGTTGGCGCGCTCCTCGCTGGTGGCGCGCTGCGCCGCGAAGTAGGCGGTGGCGCCCTCCAGCACGCGGCGGAACTCGAGGATGTCCTCGCGCACGCCGGGGTGGTCGGCCACCAGCTCGCCCCACGGCGTGCTGATGCCGGTGCGCAGCTGGTCGGTGACGTAGACGCCGGCGCCGGGCCGGCTGCGCAGCAGGCCGCGCGCGCCCAAGCGCTGGATCGCCTCGCGCACCGTGTTGCGCGACACTTGGTACTGCTCGGCCAGCACGCGCTCGGCCGGCAGCTTGGCGTTGGCCGGCAGCGAGCCGTCCAGCATGGCCGCCTCCAGCCGCTGTATCACCTCCGCCACCCGTCCAACCGCCTGCCTGCCGCGCATCGCCATCCCCTTTTTCTGGTTCACGCACACCGGGACGCCGACAAAACCCAACGGCGCAAACCTAGGGTCAGACCCTAGGGTCTGACCCTGGATCTTCGCCGCTGGGGTTTGCCGGCATTCCCGGCGCCTTGACGTCCAATAATCCGTCTAATGTGCGACTGGTCCAACCAATTTGTGGCCCGCCGCATACGCTGGGATTATGGACGCTATAAAAACAATACGCAAACCGCCCCCATCGAGGAGACACCATGCAGGACCGAGACTATCCCACCGCCCCCAAGCAGGTCTACCTGTTCGGCACCTGCGTGATCGACCTGTTCATGCCCGAAGCCGGGCTGGACGCCGTGCGCCTGCTCGAACGCGAGGGCATGACGGTGCACTTCCCGCGCGGCCAGAGCTGCTGCGGCCAGCCGGCCTACAGCAGCGGCAATCCCGACGAGGCGCGCGCCGTGGCGCTGGCCCAGCTCGACCTGTTTGCCCAAGCCTGGCCGGTGGTGGTGCCGTCCGGCTCCTGCGCCGGCATGATGCGCCACCACTGGCCGCAGCTGTTCGCCGACGACCCGGCCAACGCCGCCAAGGCGCAGGAGCTGGCCGGCCGCGTCTACGAACTGAGCGAATTCCTGCTGCACGTGCTGAAGGTGGACTACCGCGCCGCCGTCGGCGCGCCGGCCGAGGACGTGGTGCTGCACACCTCCTGCGGCGCGCGCCGCGAGATGGGCACCCGCGCCCACGGCGTGGCGCTGGTCGACGCGCTGCCCGGCGTGCGCCGCATCGAACACGAACACGAATCGGAATGCTGCGGCTTCGGCGGCACCTTCGCGCTCAAGCACGCCGACATCTCCGGCGCCATGGTCAAGGACAAGGTGGCCGCCGCCTGCGCCACCGGCGCCGGCCGGCTGGTCTCGGCCGACTGCGGCTGCCTGCTCAACATCGGCCACGCCGCCCGCTTCCAGGAGGCGCCGCTGGAGGTCGAGCACATGGCCAGCTTCCTCTGGCGCCGCGTCAACGGCAAGGCCGCCGGGAGCGCCAAATGAGCGGCCCGGGCGCGCGCGAACAAATGCTCGGCCGCCTGCGCGCCGCCGCGCCGGCCGACGGCGGCGACGTGGCGCAGCTGCAGCGGCGCATCGACGACTACTACGCCGGCCGCCACGCCGCCCAGCCGCTCGCGCCGCTGGACCTGGTGCGCTCCATGCAGGAGGCGATGAGCGCCTCGCACGCCGACGTTTGGCTGGCCAACGGCGCGGACTGGCCGCGGCTGCTGGCCGACAAGCTCGCCGCCAAGGGCGTGCGCCGCCTGCTGCTCGACCCGGCCAGCGCCGAGGGCGCCGCGTTGGCGCAGGCCCTGCCGGACTCGGTGCAGCCGCTGGCATTCAACCTGCCGCTGGAGCAGTGGAAGGCCGAGCTGTTCGACAGCGTCGGCGCCGGCTTCACCGTGGCCCGCTCCGGCATCGCCGCCACCGGCACGCTGGTGCTGGCGCCGGACCGTGGCACGCCGCGCACCGTCTCGCTGGTGCCGCCGCTGCACGTCGCCCTGGTCTACGCCAGCACGCTGCACCGCGACTTGTACGCCGCCGCGCAGGCCGAGCGCTGGGGCGAGGGCATGCCGAGCAACCTGGTGCTGGCCTCCGGCCCGTCGAAGACCTCGGACATCCAGCAGACGCTGGCCTACGGCGCCCACGGCCCGCGCTGGATGTGGGTGGTGATCGTGCTCGACGGCGAACTGGCCGGCACCGCCGCCAGCCTGTCGCTGGCCTCGCAAGGAGGCCTGCAATGAGCGCCGCCCCGCTGCACTTCGTGCCGGCGGCGGACTTCCGCAGCCGCGCCCGCGCCGCGCTGGACGACCCCAAGCTGCGCAAGAGCTTCCGTGGCGCGATGGACTTCTTGCAGGCCAAGCGCGTCGTGCAGTTCCCCGACGGCGCCGAGCTGGAACAGATGCGCGACCTGGGCGAGGCGATCCGCCAGCACGCGCTGGCCAACCTGCCCGACCTGCTGGTGCAGCTGGAGACCAATCTTTCCGCCGCCGGCGTGCAGGTGCACTGGGCCGCCGACGCCGACCAGGCCAACGCCATCATCTTGGCCATCGCCCGCCAGGCCGACGCGCGCAAGGTCATCAAGGGCAAGTCGATGGCCAGCGAGGAGATCGAGCTGAACCACTTCCTCGAGGGGCACGGCGTCACCTGCCTGGAGTCGGACATGGGCGAGTACATCGTGCAGATGGCCGGCGAGAAGCCCTCGCACATCGTCATGCCGGCGATCCACAAGACCAAGGCCGACATCGGCGCCCTGTTCGAGCAGAACATCCCCGACACGCCCTACACCGAGGACGTCGACAGCCTGATCCAGACCGGCCGGCGCGCGCTGCGCCAGGCCTTTGTCGACGCCGACATCGGCTTGTCCGGCGTGAACTTCGCGGCGGCCGACACCGGCACGCTGTGGCTGGTCGAGAACGAGGGCAACGGCCGTTTGAGCACCACGGTGCCGGATACCCATATCGCTATCATGGGTATGGAGAAGGTGGTGGCCAAGCTGGAGCACATCGTGCCGCTGGCCAGCCTGCTGACCCGCTCGGCCACCGGCCAGGCGATCACCACCTATTTCAACCTGATCTCCGGTCCGCGCCGGGGCGACGAGCGCGACGGCCCGCGCGCCGTCCACCTGGTCCTGCTCGACAACGGCCGCAGCCAGGCCTACGCCGACGAGCAGCTGCGTTCGACCCTGCAGTGCATCCGCTGCGGCGCCTGCATGAACCACTGCCCGGTGTACGCCCGCGTCGGCGGCCACGCCTACGGCACCACCTATCCCGGCCCGATCGGCAAGATCATCTCGCCGCACCTGCTGGGACTGGCCGCCACCGCCGACCTGGCCACCGCGTCTAGCCTGTGCGGCGCCTGCGGCGAGGTGTGCCCGGTGCGCATCCCGATTCCGCAGTTGCTGATCCGCCTGCGCACCGAGGCCAACCGCGATCCGGCCCAGCAGGTCGACAACCCGCTGCGCGGCCAGGGCGCCCAGTTCTCGCGCGCCGACAAGCTGGTGTGGCGCTTCTGGAGCGGCGCCTTCGCCCGGCCCAATGTGTACCGCCTGTTCCGCTGGGCCGCCACGCGCCTGCGCGCCTTCGCGCCCAAGCAGCAGCTGGGCTGGACCGCGCACCGCGCCCCGCTCAAACCGGCCGCGCGCAGCCTGGCCGACCTGCTGCGCGAGCGCGACCAGCCCGAGTAGGCCGTCGAGTAAAAGTACTTGCGGCGCCTTCCCTGAGCCCGAAAGCGTCGCCCCCGTAGCACCCGCAAGCCGCCGCGCCGCCCGCCGGCCCGGCCTCCCGCGTCCGCAGATTTTGTTGTTTTGCCTGTCCCGTCGTCCCACATAAAAATAGTTCAACAAGCATCCTTGGAGGAGTCACCATGCAAGCCTGGAGTCAAATATACACACCGCTCGGCAGCCTAGGGCTGTCGGCGTTCGTGGCCGCCGTACCCATCATCTTCTTCTTCCTCGCGCTGGCCGTTTGGCGCATCAAGGGCCACATCGCCGCCGCCGTCACGCTGACGCTGGCGCTGGTGGTGGCCATTTTCGCCTACGGCATGCCGGTGTCGCAGGCGCTGGCGGCGGCCGGCTACGGTTTCGCCTACGGCCTGTGGCCGGTGGCCTGGATCATCGTCACGGCGGTGTTCCTCTACAAGGTGGTCGAGCAGACCGGCCAGCTCGACGTGATCCGCGCCTCGGTGGTGGCGATCACCGACGACCAGCGCCTGCAGATGCTGCTGATCGGCTTCGCCTTCGGCGCCTTCCTCGAGGGCGCGGCCGGCTTCGGCGCGCCGGTGGCGATCACCGCCGCGCTGCTGGTCGGCCTGGGCTTCAACCCGCTGTACGCGGCCGGCCTGTGCCTGATCGCCAACACCGCGCCGGTGGCCTTCGGCGCCATGGGCATCCCCATCATCGTCGCCGGCCAAGTGACCGGCATCGACCCGATGCTGATCGGCGCCATGGCCGGCCGCCAGCTGCCGCTGCTGTCGCTGCTGGTGCCGTTCTGGCTGGTGTTCATGATGGACGGCTTCCGCGGCATCCGCGAGGTGTGGCCCGCCGCCCTGGTGGCCGGCGCCAGCTTCGCCGTGACCCAGTACGTCACCTCCAACTTCATCGGCCCGGAACTGCCGGACATCACCTCGGCCCTGGTCTGCCTGGTCTCGCTGACCGGCTTCCTGAAAGTCTGGCAGCCGGCCAGCGCCAAGGCCGCCGCGCGCGCTAGCGTCTCGGTCGGCGGCGGCGCCGCCGCGCTGGGTGGCTTCGGTGGTACCGGCGGCGCAGGTGGCTTCAGCGGTGGCGCCAAGCCGGACGGCCGCAAGGCTTCGCCGTTCACGCCGGCGCAGACCGTGCGCGCCTGGTCGCCGTTCCTGATCCTGACCGCCGTCGTCACCGTCTGGAGTCTGCCGTGGTTCGAGGGCTGTTCGCCGCCAAGGGCGCGCTGGCCGACACCGTGCTCAAGTTCCACGTGCCCTTCCTCGACAAGCTGGTCATCAAGACCGCCCCCATCGTCGCCTCGCCGAAGGCCTACGACGCCGTGCTCAAGCTCGACTTCCTGTCGGCCGTCGGCACCGCCATCCTGCTGACGGCGCTCATCGCCGTGGTGCTGTTGAAGATGAAGCCGGCCGCCGCCGTCAAGGCCTTCGTCCAGACCATCGTCGAACTCAAGCGTCCCATCCTGTCGATCGGCCTGGTGCTGGCCTTCGCCTTCGTCGCCAACTACTCGGGCATGTCGTCGACCCTGGCGCTGGTGCTGGCCGGCACCGGCGTCGCCTTCCCGTTCTTCTCGCCCTTCCTCGGCTGGCTGGGCGTGTTCCTGACCGGTTCGGACACCTCGTCGAACGCGCTGTTCTGCTCGCTGCAAAACACCACCGCGCACCAGCTCGGCCTGTCGGACACGCTGATGGTGACGGCCAACACCACCGGCGGCGTGACCGGCAAGATGATCTCGCCGCAGTCGATCGCCGTGGCCTGCGCCGCCACCGGCCTGGTGGGCAAGGAGTCGGAGCTGTTCCGCTTCACGCTCAAGCACAGCCTGATGTTCGCCACCATCGTCGGCATCATCACCACCGTGCAGGCCTACTTCCTGACCGGCATGATTCCGCACTGAGGAGTTTGATCGCGAGGTGGCGTATAGTCCACCTCGTCCCTGTTGGTTGGGCTTGTTCAGTCGGGGAAGGGAAGGACATTGACTGCAGTTGTCGCGCCATTGTCGGTTTGAAGTTCGTATGGAATACGAATATTTGTTCCGCGAAAGTCCTTCCAGTTCCTTGTGATAATCAAGCGACCGGTCACGTTGCCGGTGGCAATGATGATGGCGTCCGGCAAGGCGATTTTCGGCGGAGTGAACAGACTCGCTCCCCGCAAATTTGCGGCCTCCAGCATGATGGTTTCATTGGTTTGGATAACCTGAAGTTCGAAATCGGCTAGAAATGTCATCACTTCTGGCCGTGCGGCGGGATGGGTGCCGGAGACAACCTCTATCCAGGTAATGGCACTAATGGCACCGTCGTCGTAGTGCATCAACTCCCTGCGAGCTACTTCGTAGCCTTTGAGGGCGTCGATGAGAATGTTGGAATCGAAGAGAGCTAGCGCCATTCCGCACGTATCTGGCGCTGGTATTCAACGCTATCTTCTGGTTCGTCGGGACGAACCTTCCAGATCCCAAACACCTTGTTTAAGGCCGCCTCTCTCTTGGCGCGACGAGTACGCTTGAGTGTGTCGTCCGGTTCGTCGGGCTTGACAAGCACTCCATTTGACGCCCGTTCAACGCTCGGAATGGATGGCGCGGAGTGTGCCGACAGCAATATGCTACGCAGCATATCCACTTGCCGTTGATTTGCTGCCAGGGCCGCCGTCTCGTGGCTCGCTTGGGTGCCAATTTGCGGCACGCTTCCCACGATAGGGTTGCGTATTGTCGGAACCGGTGAAGGCGCAGCGTAACTGGGGTGCTTTGACGTGGGCATGAGCTAGCTCCCATCATTTTGTCGAGTAGGGATAGTTTAGCGTATCTGCATTTGTCTGTCGCTTTGCGGCCGCGCTTCCTTGTGACGGCTATATGCGAAAGCACAAATGAAAAAACCGCCGACCCTTGCGGGGCGGCGGCTTCTCGTATTGGTGGTGATAGGTGGACTTGAACCACCGACCCCAGCATTATGAATGCTGTGCTCTAACCAACTGAGCTATATCACCGAAACAAAAATGGCCCGAACGGTGTAGGCTCGGACCAGTTTTGATGTGTTCTTGGTGGTGATAGGTGGACTTGAACCACCGACCCCAGCATTATGAATGCTGTGCTCTAACCAACTGAGCTATATCACCTGCAACGCCCAGCATTATCGGGCGTGGGCGAAAAGCTGTCAAGGCTGGCCCTGAGAAATTTGCGCGATTTTCCGTCCCGCAGGCATTTTTCGCCAGCGCTGCGCCGGAAAATTGGCAAATTGGTATGCTGGGGCGTGGCCGCGCGCGACGGCCGTCTTTTACGGGAGAGAGCATGGCCACCAACATCTTCGTCAACCTGCCGGTGCGGGACCTGGGCAAGTCGATCGCCTTCTTCACCAGCCTGGGCTACCACTTCAACCAGCGCTTCACCGACGAGACGGCCACCTGCATGGTGGTCGCCGGGAACATCTTCGTCATGCTGCTGAGCGAGGAGAAGTTCCGCAGCTTCACGCCGAAGCCGATCTGCGACGCCCACACCAGCACCGAGGTGTTGATCTGCCTGCAGGTCGACAGCCGCGAGCAGGTCGACGCCCTGGTCGGCAAGGCGCTGGCGGCCGGCGGCGCGCTGTACAAGGCGGCGCAGGACCACGGCTTCATGTACGGCCACGGCTTCCAGGACCTCGACGGGCATATTTGGGAAATCATTTACATGGATGGGGTCGGCGCGCCGGCTTGAGGCGCGCTTTGGCCGGCGGCGCACACGGAATCGCTTGAGCTGTTAAAATTTGGGCAAGATTGTGAACGTTTCAATCCAGGGATGCCGCTTTTTGCCGGCCGGGCATTCCGCATCTGTTTCGGCGCCGCCTGCGGGCGGCGCCGAGTTCCAAGCTCCGCTCTTCAAGTCAGGATTCATCCATGCTGGTTCATTCCGTCACATTCACCACCAAACCCGACGCCATCCCCGCCGTGCTCGACCTCGCCGCCATGCTGGTGCCGCTGTCGCGCGCCGAGCCGGGCTGCGTGCGCTACGACTTCCTCCAGGAGCCGCTCAATCCACAGCGCTTCGTCTTCTTCGAGCTGTGGAAGAGCCGCGCCGATCTGGACGCCCACTTCGCCATGGCGTACTTCAAAACCCTGGAGGAGCGCCTGCCGTCGCTGATCGCAGGCGAGCCCGAGATTGCGACCTATGCGATCGAAGCTCCGAAGCCGGCCCTCTAAGTTGGCGTAACACCGGCGCCGGCCTGGCGGCCGTGCGCCGCGATCTGCGCCAGCATCGTCGCGGCCGGATCGCTTCCCAGGCAATCGATGACGACTCGCTGCGGCATCGAGCGCAGCCAGGTCAGCTGGCGCTTGGCCAGCTGGCGCGTGGCGATGATGCCGGTCTCGCGCATGGTCTTGTAGTCGATCTCCCCATCCAAATACTCCCACGCCTGGCGGTAGCCGACGCAGCGCATCGAGGGCAGGCCCGGATGCAGGTCGCCCCGGCGGCGCAGCACCTCCACCTCGCGGATCAGATTGTCGTCGCTGCTCTCGTCGAGCATGATGTCGAAGCGGCGCGCGATGCGCTCGTGCAGCACGGCGCGGTCGGACGGCTCCAGCGCGAACGACAGCAGCTCGAACGGCAGCTCGGTCTTTTCGCGCAGCGCCAACAGCTCGGACATCGGCTTGCCGCTCAGCGCGCAGATCTCCAGCGCGCGCTGGATGCGCTGGGCGTCGTTGGGCGCCAGCCGCGCCGCCGTCACCGGGTCGAGCGCGGCCAGGCGGGTGTGCATGGCCGGCCAGCCGTGGCGCGCCGCCTCGTCCTCCAGTTGGGCGCGCAGCGCCGGGTCGGCGCCGGGCAGCTCGTCGAGGCCGTCGGCCAGTCCCTTGAAGTACAACATGGTGCCGCCCACCAGCAGCGGCAGCTTGCCGCGCCCGACGATGTCGTCGACCAGGCGCAGCGTGTCGTTGCGGAACTGCGCCACCGAGTAGGCGTCCAGCGGGTCGATGATGTCGATCAGGTGGTGCGGCGCGGCGGCGCGCTCGGCGCGGGTCGGCTTGGCGGTGCCGATGTCCATGCCCCGGTACACCAGCGCCGAGTCGACCGAGATGATCTCGGAGGGGATGCGCGCGGCGATGGCGAGGGCGGCGGCGGTCTTGCCGGAGGCGGTGGGCCCCATGATGGCGACGGCCAACGGACGGTGTGCTTGAGTAGTCATGAATCGTTTCTTTATTGGCCGCGCAGGAACAGCTTGTCGAGCGCGGCGATTTCCACCTGCACCCAGGTCGGGCGGCCGTGGTTGCACTGGTCGGCGCGTTCGGTCGCCTCCATCTGGCGCAGCAGGGCGTTCATCTCCTGGGTCGACAGGATGCGGTTGGCGCGCACCGCCGTGTGGCAGGCCAGGGTGCCGAGCAGCTCGTTGCGTCGCTCGATGAGCACGCGCGAGCCGCCGAATTCGCGCACGTCGCGCAGCACGTCGCGCGCCAGGGTTTGCGCGTCGGCGTTCTTCAGCAGCACCGGCACGGCGCGCACCGCCAGCGTGGTCGGCGACAGCGCGGCGATGTCGAAGCCGAGCGCGTGCAGCGTGTCCTGGTTCTCCTGCACCGTGGCCACCTCCAGCGCGTCGGCGTAGAAGGTGATGGGGATCAGCAGCGGCTGGATCTGCATGTCGTGGCCGGCCACCTGGCCGTCGAGGGCGCTCTTCAGTTGTTCATAGAGGATGCGCTCGTGGGCGGCGTGCATGTCCACCAGCACCAGGCCCTTGCCGTTCTGCGCCAGGATGTAGATGCCGTGCAGCTGGGCCAGGGCGAAGCCGAGCGGGAACTCCTCCTGCGCCATGGCCTCGGGCGTGGCGGTGTAGGCCGAGGCCTGCGGCAGCGTCTTGTCCAGGTCGAAGCCGCTGCCGGCGCCGAAGCCCGCGCCGGAAGACGTGCCACGTTCGGCGCCGAAGCCGCCAACGAAGCCGGCGGAGCCGCCGGAGCCGGCCGAACCGCCGCCGGAGCCGCCAGACCCGCCGCCGGAGCGCGCGGCCGAGCCGGAGTCGGCGAACAGCGCGCCGTAGCGCTCGCTGCTCTGCGCCACGCCGCCGCCGCTGCCGGCGCCGCCGCGCGCGCCGAACGGCGACGGCGAGAAGGTCGGCGTGTAGTGCGGCGAGAGCAGGGCGCCGAAGCTGGTCTGCTCCTGTTCGCGCATGGCCGGGGCGGGTGCGCCGCCCAGCCCGGCGCCGGCCGCCTGCGGCGCCGGCACGGTGCCGTTGGCGGTGGCCGAGGTTTGCGCCAGCGCGCGCTGCACGGCGTGGAAGACGAACTGGTGCACCGCGCGGCTGTCGCGGAAGCGCACCTCGATCTTGGAAGGGTGGACGTTGACGTCGACCAGCACCGGGTCGAGCTCGAGCGCCAGCACGTAGGACGGGAAGCGGTCGCCGTGCAGCACGTCCTGGTAGGCCGCCTTGACGGCGTGGACCAGCAGCTTGTCGCGCACGAAGCGGCCGTTCACGTAGAAGAACTGGGCGTCGGCGCGCGCCTTGGAGGCGGTCGGCAGGCCGACGTAGCCGTGCACGCGCAGCGGGCCGGCCTGCTCGTCGATGGCCAGGCGGGCCTCGGCGAAGCCGTCGCCGAGGATGTGGGCGCTGCGCTTGGCCATCTCGCTGACGTTCCAGTGGTCGACGGTGCGGCCGTTGTGGCTGAGCGAGAACGACACGTCGGGCCGCGCAAGGGCGATGCGGCGCACCACCTCGGCGCAGTGGCCGAACTCGGTCTGCTCGGACTTGAGGAACTTGCGCCGCGCCGGCGTGTTGAAGTACAGGTCCTGCACGTCGACGGTGGTGCCGTGCGCGCCGGATGAGGGCGCCACGGTGCCGTGGTGCGAGCCGACGATCTCCCAGGCGTGGGCGGCGTCGGCGGTGCGCGAGGTCAGCGTGACCGAGGCCACCGAGGCGATCGAGGCCAGCGCCTCGCCACGGAAGCCCAGCGTGCCGACGTTTTCCAGGTCGTCGAGCGAGGCGATCTTCGAGGTGGCGTGGCGCGCCAGCGCCAGCGGCAGCTGCTCGGGGGCGATGCCGCGGCCGTTGTCGGTGATGGCGATGCGCTTGACGCCGCCCTCCTCGATGCGCACGGTGACCTGGGTGGCGCCGGAGTCGAGCGCGTTCTCCAGCAGCTCCTTGACCACGGCGGAGGGCCGCTCGACCACCTCGCCGGCGGCGATCTGGGAAATCAGCTGGTCGGGCAGGGCCTGGATGGGGCGGGGGGGGCGGGTGGGGGTGTCGGGCGCGTTCATGCCGCGATTATACCGGGTAGCGGGCGGCTATTTGGCGGCCTGCTCGCGCACCGGGATGGGGGCGTTGCACAGCTCGATGTGGCCGGCCGCGTACTTGTTCCACGGCCCGCCACGGTTGCGCTGCGCCTCGACGGCGGCCTGGTAGGTGGGCGAGTCGCTGCGCATCACCTCGAGCCGGCTGCGCTCGGCCTCGGGCAGCTCGGCGGCCAGGCGCAGCGACTTGATCGGCGTGCGCTGCTCCGGCTTGTCGTAGTAGCCCATCGGCGCGGCGCCGCGCGGCAGCGCCGACAGCAGCGGCATGCCGGCCACCACGCGGCCGACCACGGTGATGTTGCGGTCGAGCTGGCGCGGCGCGTGGCCGGTCACCGCGTACAGCTCGGCGCCGTTGCCGCTGTCGCTGTCGTTGTCGCGGCCGACGCCGACCATGCCGTAGCAGTGGGCCAGCCAGGTGCTGCGCATTTTCGGGTCGCGGCCGACCGGGAAGCCGTTCGAGTGGCCCACCAGCGGGGCGTAGCCGTCGTGGTCGGGCAGGCGCACGAAGTGCTTGTCGCTGGACATCGGCACGGTGAACTCGCCGGCCACCTTGGCCTTGGCGTTCTTGAACGGCCTGGGGTTCTTCTCGTCCGGGTCGCCCCACTGGGCGACGAAGTTGTCCTGCGAGCGCAGCACGGCCAGGCCGTCGTAGTAGCGCTCCTGCGCCAGCGCCTTGATGTTGGCGATGTTGTTGGGGGCGAAGTCGGGCGCCAGTTCGATCACCACGCGGCCGCCCGGCAACTCCATGTACAGGGTGTTGTTCGGGTCGAGCGGGCGCCAGTCGCCCGGCTTGGAGGCCTTGACGACGTCGGCCACGGTGGCCTTGGCGGCCGGCACGGGCGCCGGGGCCGACTTGGCCTCGCTGGCGGCGTTGGCGCGGGCGGCGCCGGCCGGCGCCAGCACCAGCGCGCCCAGCGTCAGCGCCAGCATGCGCAGCGGCAACAGGGTCGGCGCCGGGGCGGCGCGTGGGCGGGTTTGGGCGGTCGAAACTTGCATCCGGGTCTCCTGGTGGGAATGGTGGCGGGGCCGGCCGCGACGCGGCGCGCGGCGGGACGATCCGTCGCCAATTGTAATCCGCAATATGGCCGAAATGGAAACTTACAATTTCCCCTGCAAATATCCCCCGCCGGCCGGCCGCCGGGCCCGCCGGTGGTGTATGATTCCGCCGCAACCTCAATGGGAAGAATATGGATTTGATGCAATTTCTGGACATGATCCTTCATGTCGACAAGACGCTCGAACTGCTGATTCAGCAATACGGCACGCTGGTGTACGCCGTGTTGTTCGCCATCATCTTTTGCGAGACCGGCCTGGTGGTGCTGTTCTTCTTCCCCGGCGACACGCTGCTGTTCATCGCCGGCGCGCTGTGCGCGGTGGGCGAGATGAACCTGGCGCTGCTGATGTTCCTGCTGGTGACGGCGGCCATCACGGGCAACACGCTGAACTATTGGATCGGCGAGAAGATCGGGCAGAAGGTGTTCACCCACGACTACCGCTGGCTCAACAAGGACGCGCTGCGCCGCACCCACGACTTCTTCGAGAAGCACGGCGGCAAGACCATCATCCTGGCCCGCTTCGTGCCGGTGGTGCGCACCTTCGCCCCCTTCGTCGCCGGCGTGTCCGACATGACCCATGCCCGCTTCCAGCTCTACAACATCACCGGCGCCCTGCTGTGGGTGGTGGCGCTGACCACGGCCGGCTACTTCTTCGGCAACATCGCCATCGTGCGCGAGCACCTGACCGAGATCGTGTTGTTCGGTGTCGGCATCGCCGTCGTGCCGATGGCGCTGGGCGGCATGTGGAAGCTGTCGCGCCGCATGCTGGGCCGCTGAGCGCCCGATGGACCGTCCGGCCCGGCGCCGGACCGAACGCTTGAATCCGACGCCACGGCCCCCGCCGTGGCGTTTTCGTTGGCGCCCGGTTTTTCCCCAAAGCATATATATTCTCTAGTGCAAGGCCCGCATGGCTCAAGTTTTGCCCTAGTGCATCCGTAAACCAGTATGTAATTCTCTTTTACTACCTGGATCCCCATGCGTACTCTGATCGCCCTGATAGCCTGCTGTTTCGTCACCGCGACGGCAAGCGCGAACGATCCTCCACCCATCAAGGCGGCGCCCGCCAAGGGCATCGAACCGGTCCGTCCCCATTATCCCGGCACCGGCAACCAGGGCGCCAAGACGGGCGGCTCGTCCTCGTCCGCGTCGGCGTCCGCGTCGTCCTCCTCGTCCTCGTCTTCCTCGGCGTCCAGCCCGCGCATGAGCGAGCGCGAACGCGAGGCCCAGGCCGAGGCCGAGCTGTCGGCCAAGATCGCCGCCCGGCTGGCCGTGATGCGCGCCAACCAGGCCGCCCGCGTCGCCGCCCAGGCCCGCGCCAGGAAGGCCGCCGCCGTGGTCGCCGCCACGCCGCCGCCTCAGTTCCGCAGCAACCACTGGTCCTACGAGGGCGAGACGGGGCCGGCCAACTGGGGCCGCATCAATCCGGACTGGGCCAAGTGCGGCAGCGGCAACCGCCAGTCGCCGATCGACATCCGCGACGGCATGAAGGTCGAGCTGGAGCAGATCGCCTTCGACTACAAGCCGTCCTCGTTCAGCGTGATCGACAACGGCCACACCGTGCAGGTGATGCTCAGTGGCGGCAATTTCATCACCATCCAGAACCGCATGTACGAGCTGGTGCAGTTCCACTTCCACCGGCCGTCGGAGGAGCGCATCAACGGCAAGGGTTACGAGATGGTGCTGCACCTGGTGCACAAGGACGCCGAGGGCCGCCTGGCCGTGGTGGCGCTGATGCTGGAACGGGGCCGGCCGCAGCCGACCATCCAGACGGTGTGGAACAACCTGCCGCTGGAGAAGCTCGAGACCAGCACGCCGTCCATCGTGCTCGACCCGGCCGACCTGATCCCGCAGCGGCGCGACTACTTCACCTATATGGGCTCGTTGACCACGCCGCCGTGCAGCGAGGGCGTGTTGTGGCTGGTGATGAAGGAGCCGCTGCAGGCCTCGCCGGCGCAGATGGCGCTGTTCAGCCGCCTGTATCCGCTCAACTCGCGGCCTATCCAGCCCGGTTCGGGGCGGATGATCAAGGAGTCGAATTAGGCGGCAAGGCGGCTCGCAGGATGCCTCGGGCGCCGTTGCAGGGTCCCGCTGGCGCGTTGAAGGGTCAGACCCTAGGGTCTGACCCTATGGTTGCGCCGCAGACTATTCCCGACTTGCGACGCGCCTCTGCCAGGGCCTGCTAGCCGCGCGGCGCGCAGACGATGCGGTGGCGGCCGCTCCATTCGGCGCCGGCGGCCAGCGTCTGCTGGTCGACCCGCGCCGGCTCGATGCAGACGAAGCGCAGATACTCGTCGTCGGCCAGGTCGGCCAGCGCCGCCGCGTCGGCCGCGCCCGGATTCCACACCACCCATTCGCTGAAGCCCTGCTGCTCCAGGCGCAGCGCGGCGTCGGCCGTGTGCAGCGTCAGCGCCGGCGGGGCCTGGTAGAGGCGGTCGAGCTTCTGCTCGAAGCGCAAGGAGGCCGGCTCCTGCACGCTGGTGTTCAACTGGTGGTCGGTGTAGCGGGCGCCTTGCAGGCCGTCGATGCGGACGGCGGCCAGCTGGCCGACGTCGAAGTAGGTGTGCAGCGCCACGCCGAAGGGGAAGCCCTCGGCGCCGGTGTTGCGGACGGTGAAGTCGATCGCCAGCGTGTCGCCCTGCAGCGCGCAGCGCAGGCGCAGCGCGAAGGCGTGCGGCCAAGCCTGCGCCGTGGCTGGCGCCAGGTCGTCCGGCGTCAGCGCGAACTCGGCCCAGGCCAGCGCGCCGTCGCTGCCGCTGTCGGCCAGGCGCCAGGTGCTGACGCGGGCGAAGCCGTGGCGCTGGCCGTCGCCGCGCACATTAAACTGGGGGAAGATGACCGGCACGCCGCCACGGATGGCCTTGCCGCCGTCGAGCGCCGACTGGCTGCTGCAGAACAGGCGCTCCTTGCCGTCGGCCGTTTGCCAGGACAGCAGGTGGGCGCCGAACAGCGCCACCGTGGCCTGGGCGCCGTCGGCGGCGCAAATGCGCACCGCCGGCAGGCTGCCGTATTCAACCATCGTCACTACTGCCATCGTCTGCTTCCTTTGTGGGTCGGTGGATCGGTGTGTCGGTCCGGGCTCAGGTCAGGCGGTTCTTCGACAGCGGCGGATTCTTGGCGAAGTAGCGGCGGATGCCCTTGACGATGGCGTCGGCGATCTGGTCCTGGTAGCCGTTGTCGAGCAGCTTGGCCTCCTCCTCCGGGTTGGAGATGAAGGCCGTCTCGATCAGGATGGACGGGATGTCCGGCGCCTTCAGCACGGCGAAGCCGGCCTGCTCGACCGAGCCCTTGTGCAGGCGGTTGATGCCGCCGATCTCGCCCAACACCGCCTTGCCCAGCTTGAGGCTGTCGTTGATCTGCGCCGTGGTGGACAGGTCGAACAGCACGCTGGCGAGCTGCTTGTCGTGGCCGGAGGCGTTGACGCCGCCGATGGCGTCGGCCAGGTTTTCCTTGTTGGCCAGCCAGCGCGCGGCGCCCGAGCTGGCGCCTTTTTCCGACAGCACGAACACCGACGAGCCGCGCGCGCTCGGCTCGACGAAGGCGTCGGCGTGGATCGAGACGAACAGGTCGGCCTGCACCTTGCGCGCCTTGTCGACGCGGGTGCCGAGCGGGACGAAGTAGTCGCCGTCGCGGGTCAGCATGACGCGCATGTTGGGATGCTCCTCCAGCTTGGCCTTGAGCCGCTTGGCGATGGACAGCACGATGTCCTTCTCGCGGCTGCCGTTCTTGCCGGAGGCGCCGGGGTCCTCGCCGCCGTGGCCGGGGTCGAGGGCGATGGTCAGCATGCGCACCATCTTCTGCGCCGGGCCGCCCTTGGCTTCGGCGCGGGCTTCCTGCTTGGCCTCCAGCTTGGCTTCGGCTTTCGCCTCGGCCCTGGCTTCGGCCCTCTCTTCGGCCTTGGCCTCCGCCTCGGCCTTGGCCTCGGCCTTGGCCTCGGCCTTGGCCTTGGTGCCTGGCTTGCCGTCGGCCTTGCCATCAACCTTGCCGTCGCCGCGCATGATGGCGGCGATGTCCGGCTTGGTCAGCTCGCCCTTGTGCACTTCCGGCAGGTGGGCGGGGGCTTCGGCGGTTTTGGGCGGTGTCGGCTCGGCTTTGGCGGCCGGCGCCTTGGCCGTCGGCGTGTCGCTCGACCAGTCGCGTTTTTCGATCATCGCCGTCAGCGGATCGACCGGCTTGACCGGGTACAGGTCGAAGATCAGGCGGTGTTTGTAGTTGCCGGCCGGGGCCAGCGTGAACACCTGCGGCGTGATCTCCTCCTTCAGGTCGAACACCAGGCGCACCACGTTGGGCCGGTTCTGGCCGACGCGCACTTGTTTGATGTAGGGGTCGTTGGATTGGATCTTGGCGACCAGGCTTTTCAGCGTGGGGTTCAGCTCCAGGCCCTCGATGTCGACCACCAGCCGTTCCGGGTCCTTGACCACGAAGTGGGTGGCCTTCAGGCTGGCGTCGTTCTCCAGCGTGACGCGGGTGTAGTCGTCGGCCGGCCAGACCCGCACCGCCAGGATCTGCGCGGCGAGGGCGGGCAGCGGCGACAGAACCGACAGCAGCAGCGTGCCGCCGGCCTTGAGCACGGTGCGGCGCGTGACGGTGCGCTCGCTCACAGGTTGGGGGCGAATTTGAGGCGTTGAAGACATGAGATACCCAGGGCGGTCGACGCCTGCAATTCTACATCACGGCCCTGGCCGGCAACGGCCAGGAAAATATTCAGGTCCGGCGGCGGCAGCACCGGGTCGGCCTTTTCCGGCCACTCGACGATGCAGATGTTGTCGCCGTTGAAGTCCTCGCGGAAGCCGGCGTCGAGGAACTCCTCCGCGCTGCCCATGCGGTACAAGTCGAAGTGGATGACGCCGACGGCGCGCCCGCCGATCTGTACCTGGTAGGGCTCGGACAGGGTGTAGGTCGGGCTCTTGACGTGGCCGACGTGGCCGGCGGCGTGCAGCAGGGCGCGGGTGAGCGCGGTCTTGCCGGCGCCAAGGTCGCCGTGCAGGTGGATCGCCAGGCCGGGCGCCAGGGCGCGCGCCAGCGCGGCGCCCAGGGCGGCGGTGGCTTCTTCGTCGTGGAGGTGGGCTTTAAAATACGGCATGGAATAGAATGTGGGTCTGAAGATCGTTCGCGGGCCGCGCCGGCCCGCCTGCCTGCATTGTAAAGCCTGTCTACGCCGATGTCCCTGTCTGAATCCAAATTAGCCGAACTTGCCGTCCGCATCAAGCAATGGGGCGTCGAGCTGGGCTTCGCCGAGCTGCGCGTCGCCGACATCGACCTGAGCGCCCAGGAGGCCGGCCTGCAGGCCTGGCTGGACGCCGGCATGCACGGCGAAATGGACTACATGGCCAGCCACGGCATGAAGCGGGCCCGTCCGGACGAGCTGGTGCCGGGCACGGTGCGGGTCATCTGCGCGCGCATGAACTACCTGCCGAAGGACGTAGCGGGGGGCGGCGCGAAAGCCGCCACCGCCACCGATGCGGCGATGGTCGGCGACTGGCGCGCGGCCGAGGCGGCGCGGCTGGCCGACCCGGGCGCGGCGGTGATCTCGGTCTACGCCCGGGGTCGCGACTACCACAAGGTGCTGCGCGCCCGTTTGCAGCAGCTGGCCGACCGCATCCGCGCCGAGTGCGGCGAGTTCGGCTACCGCGTCTTCACCGACTCGGCGCCGGTGATGGAGCTGCCGCTGGCGCAGAAGGCCGGCCTGGGCTGGCGCGGCAAGCACACCCTGCTGATCAACCGCGACGGCGGCTCGCTGTTCTTCATGGGCGAGATCCTGGTCGACATCCCGCTGCCGGTGGACGAGCCGGTGGGCGCCCACTGCGGCGGCTGCAACGCTTGCATCACGGCCTGCCCGACCCAGGCCATCCTCGGCCCGGGGCGGCTCGACGCGCGGCGCTGCATCTCCTACCTGACCATCGAATCGAAGAGCGCCATTCCGGTCGAGCTGCGGCCGCTGATCGGCAACCGCGTCTACGGCTGCGACGACTGCCAGAGCGTCTGCCCGTGGAACAAGTTCGCCCAGCGCGCCGTGCTGCCCGACTTCGACGAGCGCCACGGCCTGGGCAGCGCCTCGATGGTCGAGTTGTTCGCCTGGAGCGAGGAGGAGTTCAACCGCAAGATGGAGGGCAGCCCGATCCGCCGCATCGGCCATGTCAGCTGGTTGCGCAACCTGGCGGTCGGCATGGGCAACGCGGCGGCGGCCGGCGCCAAGGGCGACGCCGCCATCGTCGCGGCGCTGCTGTCGCGCCGCGCGCACGAGTCGGAACTGGTGCGCGAGCACGTCGAGTGGGCGCTGGCTTGTCACCAATAGGCGCCGGCCGTTTGAAGCGGACTGTTCAGGAAAGGTGTTTCAGGCGCAGCGCCGACCAGTCGTCGTCGATGGAGATCATGGCCACGCTGTCCAGGCCGAGCGTGGCGGCGTGGTCGCGGATGGTGTCGCGGTGGACGTCCGACTTGTGCTTCGACGTCCCCTTGACGTAGGCGACCCACAACGCGCCTTTGGCGGCCAGGCGCGCCTTCGCCTGCGGCAGCAACGCCTCCAGCTCGCCCCGGCTGTTGACGAATACGAGCACGAAGTCGGCCAGTTCGGCGCCGTTGTCGAACAGCCCGGCCGGCAGTTGCGCCAGCAGCGCCGCGTGGCGCGCGTCCGCGTTCAGCACGACGATCGCCGTCGCGTTCTTCACGTACATTTTCTCGACAACGGTCTTTTCTGTCATTAGCGCACTTTGTTGTTGGAACCGGTGTTGTCCGGGTAAAGTGGGGCGGGCGTTGGCCCAATATGCTTCCACTGCCGCAGGATCGTTTGGGTCGTAGGGGCATTGTGGGTCGTCAACATGCACCGGGGCCTCAGCAAGCGCAGCCTCAATTTCTTGGGCACTAATGTGGTAGGGCTTGAATATATGTTCGTTTTTCATGTCCGCTTCCTTTTCGGCATGAGATTATCCGCGCGCCATCTGCTCGCTCGGTCCACACCATGAAGACCACGCTGCCATGAAACCAACACAGGCTTTGCAGGCGCGTCTCCCCATAAGCCAGCGCAGTGTCCTCAACCGTCAGCATAAAGGAATCAAACACGCATTCCAGATCGGCCAGGTCGATACCGTGTACTCGAAGGTTGCGGCGCCGTTTGTTGTCGTCCCAGGTAATCATCAGCCGATGTTATACCGTGGGGGCGGATATTCAGGCCATGGTATGCCTTTGTATGACCCGAATCAAGCGCTCGCAGCCTTGGTTCGCAGGTAACGGAACGGGCGCTTTCCTACTTCAGCAAACCGGCCAGCTCGACCGCCGTCTTGACCTGCATCTTGTCGAAGATGTGGGCGCGGTGGACCTCGACGGTGCGCATGCTGATGCCCAGCTGGTCGGCCACCACCTTGTTCATTTTGCCGGCCAGGATCAGGTCGAGCACCTCGCGCTCGCGGCCCGACAGCGTGGCCAGGCGGGCGTGCACCGCCGCCAGCGCGCTGGCCTGGCGCGAGCCGGCCAGGCCTCCTGCACGCGGTCCATCAGCTGGTTGTCGTTGAAGGGCTTCTCGAAGAAGTCGAAGGCGCCGCGCTTGAGCGTGTCGACCGCCATCGGCACGTCGCCGTGGCCGGTCAGGAAGATCACCGGCAGGCGCTGCGCCAGGCCGCGCCCGGCCAGCAGGTCGAACAGGGCGACGCCGTTCATGTCCGGCATGCGCACGTCGAGCAGCACGCAGTCGCCCTCGGGGTCGAACTGGCCCTCCTTGACGTAGTCCAGGAACTGGGCGGCGCAGTCGTAGGCGCGCGCCGGGATGGCGCGCGAGGCGGCCAGCCAGGACAGCGAATCGCGCACCACCGCTTCATCGTCGACGATATGCAGCATGTTATTTGTCTCCTTCTGGCGCCGTCCGGTCCGGGGCGGCCGGCAGCGCGAATGTGAATATGGTACCGCCGTTCGGGTTGGCGCGGTGGTTCAGCGT
The DNA here is from genome assembly GCF_029834475.1 of Rugamonas sp. DEMB1. GTDB lineage: Bacteria > Pseudomonadota > Gammaproteobacteria > Burkholderiales > Burkholderiaceae_D > Rugamonas > Rugamonas rubra. The sequence goes on from NZ_CP122407.1 coordinate 690,987, forward strand.
GCCGCCGTGGAACTCGATGGCGGTGCGGCAGATGTTCAGGCCCATGCCCATGCCCTCGGCCTTGGTCGAGAAGAAGGGCGAGAACAGCCGCTCGGCCACCTCGCGCGGAATGCCGTGGCCCTGGTCGACCACCGACACCACCACCTGGCCGGCGCCGGCGTCATACTCGGCCAGCACGCTGAGCACGCGGCGCTGCGGCGGAATGTGGGCCATCGCCTCGATGGCGTTGCGGGTCAGGTTGAGCAGCACCTGCTCGATCAGCATGCGGTCGGCCAGCACCGGCGGCAGCCCGGCCGGCAGACTGGTCTGGAAGGCGACGTAGTATTGGCGCGCCTGCAGCTCGATCAGCGCGCGGATGCCGTCGAGCAGCCCGGCGATGGCCACCGCCTGCCGCTCCGGCTCGCGCTTTTTGACGAACTCGTGCACGCTGCGGATGATCTGGCCGGCGCGCTGGGCCTGGGCGCCGGCCTGCTCGAGCGCCGGGCGCAGCATGGCGCCGTCGACCGCCGCGCCGGACTGCTCGGCGCGCGCCAGCACGTTGAGGGCGCCGGTGGTGTAGCTGGAGATGGCCGCCAGCGGCTGGTTCAGCTCGTGCGCCAGCATCGACGAGATCTCGCCCATGGTGGCCAGGCGGGCGCTGGCCTGCAGCTTTTCCTGCTGCTGGCGGTTGAGCTCCTCGATGCGCTTGCGGTCGGAGATGTCGAGGATCGAGCCCATCCAGCCGGTCTGGCGGCCGTCCTTGTCGACCAGCGGCGCCTCGAAGATCAGCACCGGCACCCGCTCGCCGTCGGCGCGCTGGAAGATGGTCTCGAACTGCGGCGTGATGGTGCCGGCCAGCACGCCGGCGAAGCGCTGCTGGTACTCGGCCATGGCCTCCGGCGCCCAGTAGGGCATGGGCGGCAGCTTGCCCACCAGCTCCTCCGGCGGGTAGCCGACGATCTGGCAGAAGGCCGGGTTGACGTAGGTGACGCGGCCCTCCAGGTCGCGCGCGCGCAGGCCGGTCACCAGCGAGTTCTCCATCGCCGTGCGGAACGACATCTGCTGGCGCAGCGCGCCCTCGGCGGCCAGCCGGCGCGAGATGTGGCCCCACAGCGCGAGCAGGCTCCACAGCAGCCCCAGCGACAGCACGATGACCGAGCCGACCAGCAGGTTGGGCAGCAGCTTGGGCGCGCTCTTGACGCTGTCGGTGACCAGGGTGATGCTGGCGCCGGGCAGGTCGAGCGCGCGCTTGTGGGTGTAGACGCCGTGGCCGGGGCCGGCGGCGGCGCGCCGCGCCAGCACCTTGTCGTCGCGGTCGATCAGGGTCACCTGGTTGTCCTGGGCGAACCACCAGGGCACCATCTCCTCGAGCAGGTCGGCGGTCTGGTAGGTCGCCACCAGGCTGCCCAGGTAGGTCTCGCCGCGGTAGATCGGCTGGTGGTAGTCCATCATCACGGCGGCCGGGGCGGCGCGCGGCGCGGCCGTCTGCGCCTCCGGCTGCACGTAGCGGCCGTTGCGCGTGCGGCGCGCCTGGTCGGCGGTGGTGCGCGAAGCCTCGGACAGGGCGGCCGGGGCGCCCGGCGCCGGCTCGCCGTCGCTGGCGGCCTGGACGCGGCCCTGCGGGTCGATCCAGACGATCTTTTTCAGCTCGTGGCCGTTCTTCAGCAGGCGCGCCATGCGCTCGCGCAGGTGCTCGCCCGACAGCTGGCCGGCGGCGATCTCGCCGGCCAGGCCGCGCAGGCTGTCCTCGTCGCGGCCGAGCTGGAAGCGGATGGTCTGCTCGACCCACAGGGTGTCGGCGATCAGCTGCTCCTGCCGCTCGTTGCTCTCCATCTGGCGCGCCTGCCAGGGCAGCCAGATCAGAATCGCCAGAAAAAACAACAGTAAAACGACGGGCAGCAGCCAGCGCAGCGGGGTGCTGAACTGGAGGCGGCGGGCTAGGGTGGGGGGCATGGGCATGGGCCGGTCAGGGTAGCGGCTGGCGCTTGTGGCGGTATTGTGGTTTTCCACAGTTGCGCCGCAGAACGCATTCGGTGAATATCGGCGATAATCCGGCCAATTCGTTATTGGGCCTGGGCACAATAATAAAGTATTTATCCACCTTGGAGACACTATGAAATTGCAAGCCACCCTGGCCGCGCTGTGCGCCGCCTTCTGCCTCAACGCCTCCGCGCAAGCGCCCATCGTCATCAAGTTCAGCCACGTGGTCGCCATCGACACGCCGAAGGGCCAGGCCGCCGAGCGCTTCAAGCAGCTGGCCGAGAAGGGCACCAACGGCCGCGTCAAGGTCGAGCTGTATCCGAACAGCCAGCTGTACAAGGACAAGGAGGAGCTCGAGGCGCTGCAACTGGGCGCCGTGCAGATGCTGGCGCCGTCGCTGGCCAAATTCGGCCCGCTGGGCGTCAAGGAGTTCGAGGCCTTCGACCTGCCGTTCATCTTCCCCAGCAAGACCGCGCTGTACAACGTGACCGAGGGCGAGATCGGCAAGGCCTGCTGAAAAAACTCGAAGGCAAGGGCATCACCGGCCTGGCCTTCTGGGACAACGGCTTCAAGGTCATGTCGGCCAACAAGCCGCTGCGCGCGCCGGCCGACTTCAAGGGCCTGAAGATGCGCATCCAATCGTCCAAGGTGCTCGACGCGCAGATGCGCGCGCTGGGCGCCAACCCGCAGGTGCTGGCCTTCTCCGAGGTCTACCAGGCGCTGCAGACCGGCGTGGTCGACGGCACCGAGAACCCGCCGTCGAACATGTACACGCAGAAGATGCACGAGGTGCAAAAGCACGTCACCGTGTCCAACCACGGCTACCTGGGCTACGCCGTCATCGTCAACAAGAAGTTCTGGGACGGCCTGCCGGCCGACATCCGCGCCGCCCTCGACAAGGCGATGAAGGAAGCCACCACCTTCGAAAAAGCCATCGCCCAGCGCGACAACGACCTGGCCCTGGACGCCATCAAGAAGACCGGCAAGACCGCGATCTACACCCTCAGCGTGAAGGAGCAGGCCGAATGGCGCCGCGTCCTGCTGCCGGTGCAGAAGGACATGGAAGGCCGCATCGGGAAAGACCTGATCTCGGCCATCAACAAGGAAGCGGCCAAGTAATCCGGCGCGCGTGCGGGACGGCAGCGCCGTCCCGCCTTGTTTCCCTTCTCTGAAAGAGCACCATGAAATTCCTGGACCACCTGGAAGAGTGGTTGATCGCGTCCCTGATGGGCGCGGCCACCATCATCGTCTTCATCGCGGTGCTGCACCGCTACCTGGCCGGCCTGCCCATCCCCGGCCTGCAGGACTACCTGATTCAAATCAACACCAGCTGGGCGCAAGAGCTGTGCATCTATATGTTCGTCTGGATGGCCAAGTTTGGCGCCGCCTACGGCGTGCGCACCGGCATCCACGTCGGCGTGGACGTGCTGATCAACCGCATGAACCCGCTCTGGCACCGCCGCTTCGTGTTCTTCGGCCTGCTCGCCGGCGCCGTCTTCACCGGCATCGTCGGCACCCTGGGCGCCAGCTTCGTGTGGGAAATCGGCCACACCGACCAGACCTCGTCCGACCTGGAAGTGCCGATGTGGATCGTCTACCTGGCCGTGCCGCTCGGCTCCTACCTGATGTGCTTCCGCTTCCTGCAGGTGGTGGTGTCCTACGCCCGCACCGGGGCGCTGCCCAAACATGACCATTCCCACGTCGAGGGACTGGAAGAAGAACTCGCGCACGACGCGCCGGGAGCCAAAGCATGAACGCCATGATCATTTTCGTCCTGCTGTTGGCGCTGATGCTGACCGGCATGCCGATCTCCATCTCGCTCGGCCTGACCGTGCTGACCTTCCTGTTCACCATGACCAGCGTGCCGATCGAATCGGTGGCGCTGAAGATCTTCACCGGCATCGAGAAGTTCGAGATCATGGCGATCCCGTTCTTCATCCTTGCCGGCAACTTCCTCACCCATGGCGGGGTGGCGCGGCGCATGATCAACTTCGCCAGCTCGATGGTCGGCCACTGGCACGGCGGCCTGGCGCTGGCCGGCGTGCTGGCCTGCGCGTTGTTCGCCGCCGTCTCGGGCTCGAGCCCGGCGACGGTGGTGGCGATCGGTTCGATCATCCTGCCGGCCATGGTCAAGCAGGGCTATCCGAAGGGCTTCGGCGCCGGCGTCATCACCACCTCGGGCGCGCTGGGCATTTTGATCCCGCCGTCGATCGTGATGGTGATGTACTCGGTCACCACCAACACCTCGGTGGGCAAGCTGTTCATGGCCGGCGTCATCCCCGGCATCATGCTGGCCTTCCTGCTCGGCCTGACCACCTGGTTCCTGGCGCGCAAGCACAACTATCCGCGCCTGCGCAAGGCCAGCTGGGGCGAGCGTTTCGCCGCCTTCAAGAAGAGCGCCTGGGGCCTGTTGCTGATCGTCATCGTCATGGGCGGCATCTACACCGGCGCCTTCACGCCGACCGAGGCCGCCGCGATGGCCGCCGTCTACGCCTTCGTCATCGCCGTGTTCGTCTACAAGGACTTGAAGATCAAACAGGTCGGCAAGGTGCTGCTGGACTCGGCGGCGATGTCGGCGATGCTGCTCTACATCATCACCAACGCCGTGCTGTTCTCCTTCCTGATGACCAGCGAAAACATCCCGCAGGCCATGGCGGAATGGATCACCGGCCAGGGCCTGGGGGTCGTCACGTTCCTTCTGGTTGTCAATATTTTGCTGCTATTGGCCGGCAACGTCATGGAACCGTCGTCGATCGTGCTGATTATGGCGCCCATCCTGTTCCCGGTGGCGATGAAGCTGGGGATCGATCCGGTGCACTTCGGCATCCTGATCGTGGTCAACATGGAGGTCGGCATGTGCCATCCTCCGGTCGGCCTGAACCTGTACGTGGCCTCCGGCATCACCAAGATGGGCATCTCCGAGTTGACCGTCGCCGTGCTGCCGTGGCTGCTGACGATGCTCGGCTTCCTGGTGTTGATCACTTACGTACCACAGATTTCGCTGTGGTTGCCAAATTTAATTTACTCTTAAACCAGGCGTGTTCCGGCGCTCAAAAAAAGCTGGGAAAAAGCCATTCAGGTACGTTATGATGGCGTCGCTGTCGGACATATAACTCATAAGGATATGTTCCCGACGAGCAAAGGACACGCAGTATTAGTTGGTGGGGAGTGTGTATAAAAACGGCTTCAAAGCCGGCCATATATCGAGGAGACACACGTTTTACAGAATGCTGTTGGCATCATCGCTGCAAGCGCGCCACAAGCGCGCTACAGCCAGAGTCAAACGGCCGGAAACGTGAAGCAGGATTTCGGGGCGCACCGCAAGGTGCGCTTTTTTTCGTCCAGAGGTTCTACAATGTGTGCAGAACTGCCACAACTGCTGTAGTTTGGATGAGACAAAAGGACAACTTGCGTGATGAAAAAACAACAGGGTAGCGAGCTTTTTTCTGCCATCGTGGACCTGCCGTTCGGCAAGATCGGGATCCGCACGGCGGGCAAGCTGGTGACGGAATTGTGCTACCTGGCGCCGCACTTCGAGGCCAAGCCGGCGCAGGACGCGGTGGCCGAGCTGGCCGCCGCCCAGCTGGCGGCCTACTGCGCCGACCCGGACTTCGTCTTCGACCTGCCGCTGGCGCGGGTCGGCAGCGATTTCCAGCGCAAGGTGTGGGGCAGCATCGCCGCGATCCCGCGCGGCAGCGTGCGCACCTACGGCGAGCTGGCGCGCCACATCGGCTCGGCGCCGCGCGCGGTGGGCCAGGCCTGCGGCGCCAACTGGTTCCCGCTGGTGGTGCCCTGCCACCGCGTCACCTCGGCGTCCGGCCTGGGCGGCTTCGCCCACAGCGACGACCAGAACGGCTTCCTGCTCGGCGTCAAGCGCTGGCTGCTGGCACACGAGGGGGCGAGCGAGTACGCATGGCAACAGACAACCCTGCTCTGATCGACGAGTTTTGCGACAGCCTGTGGCTGGAGGACGGCCTGTCGAAGAACACCCTGGAGGCCTACCGGCGCGACCTGCGCCTGTTCGTCCGCTGGCTCGAGGTCAAGCGGCCCGGGCTGGCCAACCTGCACGCCGTGACCACGCCCGACATCGACGCCTACTTCGCCGCGCGCCACGAGGAGACCAAGGCCAGCTCGTCGAACCGGCGCCTGTCGGTGCTCAAGCGCTTCTACCAGCTGGCGCTGCGGCAGCGCCACATCGCCGCCGACCCCTGCCTGAACCTGGCCTCGGCCAAGCAGGCGACGCGCTTCGTCCACACGCTCAGCGAGGCGCAGGTGGAGGCGCTGCTGGCGGCGCCCGACGTGGCCACGCCGCTCGGCCTGCGCGAGCGCACCATGCTGGAGTTGATGTACGCCAGCGGGCTGCGGGTGTCCGAGCTGACCACCTTGAAGACCCTGGAGCTGAGCCTGAACGACGGCGTGCTGCGCATCACCGGCAAGGGCGCCAAGACGCGGCTGGTGCCGTTCGGCGCGCAGGCGCGCCTGTGGCTGGAGCGCTACATGAAGGAGGCGCGCGGCGTGATCCTCGACGGCCAGGTCGACGACGCCCTGTTCGTCACCCGGCGCGGCGGGGCGATGACGCGGCAGATGTTCTGGGTGTTGATCAAAAAGCACGCGCAGAAGGCCGGCATCACGGCGCCGCTGTCGCCGCACACCCTGCGCCACGCCTTCGCCACCCACCTGTTGAACCACGGCGCCGACCTGCGCGTCGTGCAGTTGCTTCTGGGACACTCCGACATCTCGACCACGCAGATCTACACCCATGTGGCGCGGGAACGACTGAAACGCCTGCACGCCGAGCACCATCCGCGTGGCTGAGCGGGGGTTTTGCTGTTCTGGATTACTTGTGTCGGTCATATCTGCGTCATAATGTGACCTAAGTAAGTCAACATCGTGAATATAGAGGTAGCAAATGGCAAAGACAAATTTCCAGTACGAGAAGCGGCAACGCGAGTTAGAGAAGAAGAAGAAGGCCGACGAAAAAGCCAAGCGCAAGGCAGAATTGAAGAACACGCCGGGCGGCGAGGGCGAAGCGGAGCCGGATGAGGCCGACGCTGACGGCGACGCCGCCGAGGGCGAGACGCCGGCGGCATAAGGCGCCGCGGCGCTGCGGCGGACGGCGAAAGGCGCTAGAGCAGCCCCGGCCCCGGCGTGGGCGGGTTTCGCCTGTCAGCAGCGCTGCCGAGGAGACTGGCTAAAATGCCGTTCAGTTGATGCTGGACGGCATTTTTGCTTTTAGCGTGGTGTCGGGGCGCCGCCGCTGCCCAAATGTTATACACTGGCTGCGAGACAATCTGATATGAGGCGTGTCATGCGACAGCTCATTGTGGAACTGAGCGATCAGGAAATGGCAGCGCTGGAAGTGCTCGCCGAGACGCAACGAATCGATCCCGCCAGCTTGGCCAAGACCGCGCTACTGAAAGTGTTGGCTGGGAGGGCCAGCGAGCCTTCACCGTCTGGAGATTCGATACGCCCGCACAGCCGGACCTCGCCCGTGCCAAACGGCTTGCCGCCGCCATGACCATGCATGGGATTTGGCGGGGGAAGCCTGATAAACCCCAGGACGGCGTGGAGTACCAGCGCGAGGTTCGCGCTGAATGACAATAGCCCTCTTCGACACAAACATCATCATCGATTCTTTCGCCGGGCACGATGCCGCCACAGCGGAGCTGTCCAACTATAGCGACGCGGCAATCAGCTCGATCAGTTGGATGGAGGTGGCCTGCAAACTAGGAGTGGTGGAACAGCTTCAATTTCAGACCCTGCTCGACGGTATCGGCATCAAGATCATCCACATCAACGATGCCATCATGAAAAGAGCCACGATCCTTCGCGGCGACAGCATCGCCAACCCGCCGAAAATTCATTTGCTTGATTGCATCATTCGGGCAACTGCCGAGGTGGAGGGGCGCCTGCTGGTCACTCGCAACCCGAGAGACTTTGGCCGGACAAGCGCCGCAGTACGGGTTCCCTACGACATCGTCAACGGCGTGGTGGTCAACATCAGGCCGTCGCCACCGTAACGTCCGGTGGCCGCCGCATCGTCCCCGCCAGCGCGGGGACGAGTCAAGCGACCGTTGCGGCGGCTCAGGCCGCGTTGTGCTCCTTGTTGCGCTCCTGTTGCGGCGCGCCGTGGTGCTCGTCGACGCCGGCCACGCCGTGCGGCTCCGGGGCGCCCTGGAAGAAGCGCTTGGCGCGCTTGCCCAGGCTGTCCAGGTAGGTGTAGGCGACCGGCACCACCACCAGCGTCAGCAGGGTCGAGGTGAGCACGCCGCCGATCACGGCGCGGCCCATCGGCGCCTGCGTCTCGCCGCCGTCGCCCATGCCGATGGCCATCGGCAGCATGCCGAACACCATCGCCAGCGTGGTCATCAAAATCGGCCGCAGGCGCACCTGGCCGGCCTCCATGATGGCCTCGTACTGGCCCTTGCCGGCGCGCTGGCCGTGGTTGGTGAAGTCGACCAGCAAAATCGCGTTCTTGGTCACCAGGCCCATCAGCATGATGAAGCCGATCACCGAGAAGATGTTCAGCGTGCTGCCGGTCACCAGCAGCGCCAGCAGCACGCCGATCAGCGACAGCGGCAGCGACACCATGATGGCGATCGGCTGCAGGAAGCTGCCGAACTGCGAGGCCAGCACCAGGTAGATGAAGATCACCGCGATGCCCAGCGCCATCATGGCGCCCGCCATGGTCTCCTCCATCTGCTGGGCGTTGCCGGCCACGTCGAAGCGCACCCCGGCCGGCAGTTCGATCGATTCCATCGCCTTCTTGACGTCCTGGTCGACGTCGCCGCCGGGACGGCCCTCGACGCCGGCGTACACCGCGACGCGCCGTTGCAGCGCCTGGCGCTTCAACACCTGCGGGCTCGACGAGGGCACGAACTCGACCACCTGGCGCAGCGGCACCATGATCGGCCGGCCGTTGGCGTCGTTGCGGCTGGAGGCCAGCGACAGGTCGGCCAGGTCGGCGATCTTCTGCCGGCCCGACTTGGGCAGTTGCACGTTGACGTCGTAGTTCTGGCCGTCGCCGGCCAGCCAGTGGCTCACCGTGTCGCCGGCGACGAAGGGCCGCAGCGCGCTGCCGATCTGCTGCACCGACAGGCCCAGGTCGCTGGCCAGCTCGTTGTTGATCTTGATCGTGGTCGAGGGGGTGGCGCCCTCCTGGCTGTACTCCAGGTCGGCGACGCCCTTGATCTTGCGCATCTTGTCCATCAGCCGGTGGGCCACCTCGTCGAGCTTGCCCTCGTCGACGCCGAGGATGGCGATGAAGATCGGCTTCTGGCCGAACGACAGGGTGATGCCGGCGATGGTCGACATGCGTTCGCGGATCAGCTTTTCCAGCTCCTTCTGGGTGCGCCGCTTGTGCAGCTTGTGGTCGACCAGCTTGAGGTCGATGCGGGCGTGGTTGCGCACGTCGCCCGGCGGGGCGACGACGGCGATCCGGCTGTCGATCTCGGGGAAGGCCTTGAGCGCCTCCTCGACCTGCAGCACCTTGCTGTTGGTGTATTCCAGGCTGGAGCCGACCGGGGTCTTGAAGGTCAGGTTGATCCAGCCCTCGTCGGTCTCGGGGAACATCTCGCCGCCGATCATCGGCACCAGCATCAGGCTGCCGACGAACAGGCCGAGCGCCGCCGCCAGGGTGCTCTTGCGCCAGCGCAGGGCCAGCGCCAGCACCCGGCCGTACCAGACGTGCAGGCGGTCGATGCCGGTCTCGATCCAGGCCATGAAGCGGCCCAGCCACGGCAGGTACTTGAAGCGGTCCTTGACCGGGTCGCGCCAGACCGAGGAGAGCATCGGGTCGAGCGTGAAGCTGACGAACAGCGAGACCAGCACGGCGACGGCGACGGTGATGCCGAACTGCAGGAAGAAGCGGCCGATGATGCCCTTCATGAAGGCCACCGGGATGAACACGGCGACGATGGCGAAGGTGGTGGCCATGACGGCCAGGCCGATCTCGTTGGTGCCGTCGTTGGCCGCCTTGAAGTGGCTCTTGCCCATGCCGAGGTGGCGCACGATGTTCTCGCGCACCACGATGGCGTCGTCGATCAGCAGGCCGATGCACAGCGACAGCGCCATCAGCGTGAGGAAGTTCAGGGTGAAGCCGAAGAACTTCATGGCGATGAAGCTGGCCATCACCGAGATCGGCAGGGTCAGGCCGGTGATGATGGTGCTGCGCCAGGAGTGCAGGAAGAAGAAGACGATCACCATGGTCAGCACGGCGCCCTCGACGATGGTGTGCTTGACGTTGTTGAGCTGGTTCTGCACGCGCTCGGACTCGTCGTCGAGCAGGCGCAGCTTGATGTCGGCCGGCAGCGACTTCTGCAGTTCGCGGGTGATGCGCTGGATGCCGGTGCCGACCTCGACCACGTTGGCGTCCTGCACCTTGGTGATCTCGATGCTGATGGCGCGCTGGCCGTTCAGGCGCGAGATCGACAGCTCCTCCTGCTCGCCGTCGACCACGCCGGCGACCTGCTCGAGGTAGACCGGGCCGTTGGCGCGGCGCGCCACGATGATCTTGTTGAAGTCGCGCGCCTGCTTCATCTTGCCCTCGACGCGCACCAGCTGCTCGGCGGCGCCGAAGCTGATGTTGCCGGCCGGCAGGTTGGTGTTGCTGGCCTGGATGGCGCGGATCACCTCGTCGACGCCGACGCCCTGCGCCGTCATGTCGTCCGGCCGCAGGCTGATGAGGATCTGCCGCGCGGTGGTGCCGTTCAGCTTGACCTGGCCGACCCCGGCCACGCTCTGGAAGCGCTTGCTGATGATCTGCTCGGTGATGGTCGACAGCTCGCGCAGGGTGTGCGCGCCGGCGGTCAGGCTGAGGGTGGCGATGGCGCGCTCGTTGTCGCCCTCGGCGCGGGCGATGTAGGGCCCTTGGCCTCCTTGGGGAAGCGCGGGCGCACCAGCGCGACCTTGTCGCGCAGCTCCTGCATGGCCTTGTCCATATTGGTCGACAGCTCGAACTCGAGGTAGATGCCGGCCTTGCCCTCCCAGGAGTTGGCGCGGATGGTCTTGATGCCGCTGACCGTGTTGACCACGTCCTCGACCGGCCGGGTGATGTCGTTCTCGACCGCCTCGGGCGAGGCGCCCGGGTAGTTGACCTCGATGGCGGCGAAGGGGAAGGTGACGCTGGGCATGCTCTCGACGCCCAGGCCCTGGTAGGAGAACAGGCCGAGCACGACCAGGGCCACCATCACCATGGTGGCGAAGACCGGATTCTGGATGCTGGTTTTAGTGATCCACATGGCCTAGTCCTTCCGCGCCAGCATGGCCGCTTGGTCCTTGGCCGGCGCCGCCGGCGCGGCCGGCAGCTTGACCTGGCTGCCCGGCTTGACGCCGTCGAGCTTGGAGACGATCACGCTGGCGCCGGGCGCCAGGCCGTCGAGCACCTCGGCGTAGCCCTCGTCCTCGTTGCGCAGGCCCAGCTTGACCGCCTGGGCGACGATCTTGCCGTGCTCCACCTTGTAGACCAGCTGGCGGCCCTGCTCCTCGCGCAGCGCCTGCAGCGGCAGCAGCGGCATCACCGCCGAGCGGGCGGTGGTGATGGAGCCCTTGGCGAACATGCCGCCGCGCAGGGCGCCGTCGGCGTTGGGCACGGCGATGTAGACCAGCATGGCGCGCGAGCCGGCCTCGGTGGTCGGGTTGACGCGCGCCACCTTGCCGACGAAGTCGCGGCCCTGGAAGCCGTCGACCTTGAACTGCACCTCCTGGCCGATCTTGATGCGCGGGATCTCGGCGGCCGGCACCTGGGCCTCGAGCACCAGCTCGGACAGGTCGACGATGGTGTAGACGGCCATGTCGGGCGCCACCTTCTCGCCGGCCTGGACGTGGCGCTTGCTGACGATGCCGCCGATCGGCGCGCGGATCGCCGCGTCGGCCAGCGCGATGCGCGCCAGCTCGACCTGGGCCGAGGCGGCCTTGACGCCGGCGCGCGCCAGCTCGACGCTGTTGTGCGTGCTGTCGTAGGCGTTCTGCGAGATGTAGTTCTGCTTGAGCAGGGCCTGGTTGTTGGCCTCGTTCTTGCCGGCCAGCGACAGCTTGGCCTGCGCCTCGTCGAGCGCGGCCTGCTGCTGGCTCAGGCGGGCGCGCGGTTCGGCCGTGTCGAGCCGCAGCAGCAGCTGGCCGGCCGCCACGGCGGTGCCCTCCTGCGCCGTGGTGGCCTCGATCTGGCCCGACACCTTGGCCTTGACGGTGGCCTGGCTGAGCGGTTGCAGCGAGCCCGACAGCGGCAGCTTCAGCGCCAGCGCGCGCGCCTCGACGGCGGCGACGTCGCCGCCGGCCAGCTCGAAGACCTCCTGTTTGGGCGCCTTCTTGGCGTCCTCGGCGGCCGGTTTGGCGCGCGACTGCACGACGCTCCAGCCGCCGCCGGCCAGGGTCAGCACGACCAGGCCGATCAGCGGGGCGCGCCAGCGTTTGCCGCGCGTTGCGGTGGGGAGGGACGGGGGCAGGGTCTCAAGTTTCATATTGTTTTCTGGTCAAGGTTTGCCAAGGTCGGCAAGGTCGCAACAAGGGCGCGGCGCGAAAACGGCGGGCGCGGCGCGGACGGTCAGGCTGGCGCGCTAGTGCGAGCTTGCGGGGTGCGCACCACGGCGGTGGTTGGTGGGAGGACACGCCTGTCCTCCCTGGAGAACCGCGGTAGTGCGCATGGTGACACTGTATGGATTTGACAAGTGTAGCGCCAGCGCCGTGCGACAGGGCGGCAAAAGGCGGGCCTGAACTGCAGAAAAGGCGGATCAACGGCCGTTTTGGCGCGACGGGCCGCGCGCCGGCGGGACCGGCGCCGGCCCGGTGTTGGTCGCCGGCAACGACACTTGCGCCGCGATACAGGCGCTTCGGCCTTCCTTGCGCCACGTCAAGCGCGCAATCCTGTGGCGGGCAAGAATGGGCTGTCTGCCTGCAAAGGCGCAACCGCAACGCGAGCGAGGCCAAGGTGGGTGACCAGGAATGTAGTGTGGCCGCGCCGGCCCAAGGCGAGTCCGGCCGGCCGGGCCAGCAGGCGCTGGACCTGATCGCCCGCATCGTCGCGGCGATCGAACTGACCCCGCTGGTGGCGGTGCACAGCGTCGACCGCGGCGGCCGGGTGTGCTTCTGGAACCAGACCTGCGTCCAGTTGTACGGCGTGGCGGCGGAGCAGGCGCTGGGCCAGCCGCTGGCGCAGCTGCTGCAGCCGCAGCAGCGCGCCGCCGAGCACGCCGCCGCGCTGGAGCAGGTGTGGCACAGCGGCCGGCCCAGCCCGGCGCGCGACTGGCAGCTGCGCAGCGCCGCCGGACGCCTGTTGTGGGTCTACTCGAGCATGTTCCCGGTCTACCGCGGCGGCGAGCTGCAACAGGTGTTCTGCATGGACATCGACGTCACCGCGCGCCGCCGCGAGGAGGGCGCGCTGCTGTCGGTGGGCGCCAACTTCCGCCAGATGTTCGAGCAGTCCAGCGACGCCATCCTGGTCATCGAGCGCGACCGCATCGCCGAGCTCAACCCGGCCGCGCTGGCGCTGTTCGACTGCGCCGACCCCGGCCGCATGCTGGGCAAGAGCCTGGCCGACTTCTCGCCGCTGCGCCAGGACGGCGGCGCGCTGTCGGCCCAGGCCGGGCTGGCCATGGCGCAGCAGGCCCACCGCCTGGGCAACTGGCGCTACGACTGGCGCTACACCAGCTGCGGCGGGCGCCAGTTCTGGGCCGAGGTGCTGCTGACCTCGATCACCCTGGACCACGAGTTCCTGTTCTACGCGGTGCTGCGCGACGTCTCCGCCCGCAAGCTGGCCGAGCAGCGCCTGTACCTGGCCGCCCAGGTGTTCGAGAACAGCCGCGACGCCATCCTGCTGGCCGACCGCGGCCCCAGCGTGATCGCCGTCAACCAGGCCTACGCCGCCGTCACCGGGCTCAGTCCGGCCGAGATGGTCGGCCAGGCCCCTCGACGGCGAGCGCGTCGGCATCGAGGACGGCGAGTTGTTCCGCCAGATCTGGTGCGCGATGCAGGACCAGGGCCACTGGCAGGGCGAGATCTGGGCGCAGCGCCGCGGCGGCGGGCGCTATCCGGCCTGGTTGTCGCTGGCCGCCATCGCCGACCAGCACGGCGTGGTGTCCAACTATATGCTGATCCTGTCGGACATCAGCGAACGCAAGCGCTCCGAGGAGACCACCCGCCACCAGGCCGAGCACGACTTCCTGACCGACCTGCCGAACCGGGTGCTGCTGCTCGACCGCCTCAGCCTGGCGCTGACGGCGGCGCGGCGCAACCACAGCATGCTGGCCATCCTGTTCCTCGACCTGGACCGTTTCAAGCACATCAACGACACCCTGGGCCACCACGTCGGCGACCTGCTGCTCAAGGAGGTGGCGGCGCGGCTGGTCAAGTGCGTGCGCGCGGTCGACACGGTGAGCCGCCAGGGCGGCGACGAGTTCGTCATCATCCTGGCCGACATCGGCGGCATCGACCAGGCCGCCCACGTCGCCGCCAGCGTGCTGCAGGCGATCACCCAGACCTACGAGCTGGAGCAGCACCGGCTCGACGTCACCACCTCGATCGGCATCAGCATCTTCCCCGACGACGGCGCCGACATCGAGACCCTGGTGAAGAACGCCGACCTGGCCATGTACCACGCCAAGGAGGGCGGGCGCAACCGCTTCCAGTTCTTCAGCGCCGAGATGAACGCCCAGATCGTCGAGCGGGTCGCCTTCGAGAACGGCCTGCGCGGCGCGCTGCGCGAGGGCCAGTTCGAGCTCGAGTTCCAGCCCGAGGTCGACATCGCCAGCGGCGCCACGCTGGGCGCCGAGCCCTGATCCGCTGGCGCCACCCGCAACTGGGCCTGCTGCTGCCGGAGCGCTTCATCGCCGTGGCGGAGGACTGCGGCCTGATGGTCGGCATCGGCAACTGGGTGCTGCGCGAGGCCTGCCGCCAGGCGCGCCGCTGGCAGGAGCAGGGCCGGCCGCTGGTGGTGGCGGTCAACATCTCGCTGGCCCAGCTGATGCAGAACAACCTGGCGCACAGCGTGGCCGAGGCGCTCGAGGTGAGCGGCCTGGCGCCCGGCCTGCTCGAACTGGAGCTGACCGAGGCGATCATCATGCGCCAGGGCGGCGCCGCGCCGGCCAAGCTGCAGGCGCTGCGCGCGCTCGGCGTCGGCCTGACCATCGACGACTTCGGCACCGGCTACTCGCGCCTGGGCCACCTGCGCGACTACCCGGTCGACAAGCTGAAGATCGACCGCTCCTTCATGGCCGACCTGGCCGCCGAGCCGGGCGACGCCGCCGTGGTCACCGCCATCATCGGCGTGGCGCGCAGCCTGAAGCTGACCGTGGTGGCCGAGGGGGTGGAGACGGCGGAGCAGCTGGCGTTCCTGCGCCAGCACGGCTGCGACCGCTACCAGGGGCGCTACATCGCGCTGGCGGCGGCGAACGGCGCGGCGAACGGCGCCGACGCCGACGGGGCCGTCGCCGCGCAGGCCGCCGAGGGCAGGGTGCCGGCGCCGGGCGGAGCGCCAGGGTCAGACCCTAGGGTCTGACCCTCGATTCGTGCCGTCGCTGTTCTTGGGCCGGCCTCAAGCCTCGGCCCGGTCGCGCGCGCCGTACAGGCGCAGGCGCACCAGCACCTGGCCGTGGTCCGAGGTCTCCGGGCGCTGCTGCAGCAGGTGGTCGTTCAGGTAGCTGACGTCGAGCACCTCGCCGATGGCGTAGCGCGAGGCCGGGTTGAACTCCTCCGACACCAGCACGTGGTCGATGGTCATGTAGTGGCCCTCGTGGATGTTGGTGTAGCCGACGTGGCGCAAACGGTCCTGGCGCAGCTGGATCTGGTTGCAGTCGAACATGCGGCCGCTCAACTCGTCGCCCGGCTGGCACCAGGCGCCGGCGCCCAGCACGATGGTGGTGGTGACGGCGTCGGCGGTGTCGTTGAAGTCGCCCAGCACGATGCGCGGCCGGCGCCCGCCCCGTTCCGCCTCGCTCAATTGGCTCAGCAGCACGCGCAGCGCCACCGCCTCGGTGCCGCGGCGGATCAGCGAGCGCAGGTTGGCCTGGGCGTACAGCAGCGGGTCGTCGCCGCAGTCGCCGTTGCGGTAGTCGGGCCGCTTGGATTTCAGATGGACGACGATGACGTCGAGCACGCGCCGGTCCGGCAGCAGGATCTGGGCGTGCAGCGGGGCGCGGGCGAAGCGGTCGGCGTCGCGGCTGCCGGCCGGCATGGCGACGCCGTCGGGGAAGGCCGGGTAGGCCGCCGGCGTGGCCGCCAGCGGCAGGCGCGAGACCAGCGCCACCTGCGGCGCCAGGCGCTCGGCGCCGGCCTCGGCTTCGACGCCGGCCAGCATGGCGTCGCGGTAGCGGCTGCTGCGCGCCAGCACGTCGCGCAGCGCCGCCAGCGAGAAGATCTCCTGCAGGCCGATCACGTCGGCGTCGAGCTGGTCGAGCTGGTGGGCGGTCCAGGCGACCTTCGCCTCGTACTCCTGCGCCGTCAGCGGCGCCAGGTTGTCATACAGTTTCGCCCCGGCCGGCGCCAGGTTGCACACGTTGAAGGTGGCAAAGCGAAGTTCTTGCTGCATAATTCGATACTCCTCATTGAATCTTTAGCGTATCACGCATGGCCAAAAAAGAGCATATTTCCGAAACCCAGGCGACGCAGCTGCTGCGCAAGCACAAGATCGCCTTCTCGGAGCACCCCTATCCCTACGAGGAACACGGCGGCACCGGCGTCTCGGCGCGCGAGCTGGGCGTGGCCGAGCACCACGTCGTCAAGACGCTGGTGATGCAGGACGAGGCGGCCAAGCCGCTGATCGTGCTGATGCACGGCGACTGCAAGGTGTCGACCAAGAACCTGGCGCGGGCGATCGGCTGCAAGTCGGTCGAGCCGTGCAAACCGGAGGTGGCGACGCGCCATTCCGGCTACATGATAGGCGGCACCTCGCCGTTCGGCACCAGGAAGGCCATGCCGGTGTACGTCGAGCAGGGCATCCTGGCGCTGGAAACGATATATATCAATGGCGGGAGGCGCGGCTTCCTGATCGGCATCGCGCCGCAGGTGCTGCTCGACGTGCTGGCGGCCAAGCCGGTGCAGTGCGCCCTGGCCGACTGAACCGCTCCCGCTTGCCCGTCGTCAATACCGCCGCACTTTGTTGGCGTGGAGACACGCGCATGGTGTATATTCAGCAGCCCCGGCGGAGAGCCCCGGGAACAATAATTAGAGGGAAACAATGAATACAGTACTGATGACCGTGGCCGCCTATCTGATCGGCTCGATCTCCTTCGCCGTGGTGATGAGCAAGTTGTTCGGCATCGCCGACCCGCGCACCTACGGCTCGAAGAACCCGGGCGCCACCAACGTGCTGCGCAGCGGCAACAAGGGCGCCGCCATCATGACCCTGCTGGGCGACGGCGCCAAGGGCTGGCTGGCGGTCTGGCTGGCCTACCGCTACCAGGAGCAACTGGGCGTGGGCGACATGGCCGTGGCGCTGGTGGCCATCGCCGTCTTCCTCGGCCACCTGTGGCCGGTGTTCTTCCGCTTCGTCGGCGGCAAGGGCGTGGCCACCGCGCTGGGCGTGCTGCTCGGCCTGAATCCGTGGCTGGGCCTGGCCACCCTGGTGACCTGGCTGGCGGTCGCTTTCGCCTTCCGCTATTCCTCGCTGGCCGCGCTGATCGCCGCGCTGTTCGCGCCGTTCTACTACGGCCTGCTGTTCGGCGTCGAGCCGCAGCTGTTCGCCGTCACCGCGATGAGCGTACTGTTGGCTTACCGCCACAGCCAGAACATCGCCAACCTGCTGGCCGGCAAGGAAAGCCGCATCGGCGGCAAGGGCGCCGCCGCCAAGGAGGCCACCCCGGCCAAGGGCAAGAAGAAGTAATCGCTTCTTTAGTTGGGTGGAATACCAGGAACCAGGCCGAGGCCTGGTTTTTTGCTATGCGGCGCGGAATTCCTCTCGGCGGAATAGTGGGGGTGAATTCAACGAGATCATTTCAATATTTGCAATTGATCCCGTCGGCGACTTGATTTCGCTTTTGCTGCCATCATATGCTTGCCATTGCGCCGCCGGGCGGCGCCCATCCATTGCGAAGGCCCACCCATGAGCACACCCATCAAGATCGACTTTGTCTCCGACGTCTCCTGCCCCTGGTGCGCCATCGGCCTGAAGTCGCTCGAGGCGGCGCTGGCCAACATCGGCGCGGCGGCCCAGCCCGAGCTGCACTTCCAGCCCTTCGAGTTGAATCCGAAGATGGGCGCCGAGGGCCAGGACATCGGCGAGCACATCGCCGAGAAGTACGGCGCCACGCCGGAACAGCAGGCGCAGTCGCGCGAGATGATACGGGCGCGCGGCGCCGAGGTCGGCTTCACCTTCGCGATGGACCAGCGCAGCCGCATCTACAACACCTTCGACGCCCACCGCCTGCTGCACTGGGCCGAGCTGGAGGGGCGCCAGAAGGAGCTCAAGCACGCGCTGCTGGAGGCCTACTTCACCCAGGGCGAAAACCCCAGCTCGCGCGAGGTGCTGGCGCGGGTGGCAGGCGCCGCCGGGCTGGACGAGGCGGCCGCCGCCGAGGTGCTGGCGACCAACCGCTACGCCGACGAGGTGCGCGAGCGCGAGCACTTCTACATCCAACAGGGCATCAACTCGGTGCCGGCGGTGATCATCAACGACCGCCACCTGATCTCCGGCGGCCAGCCGGCCGAGGTGTTCGAGCAGGCGCTGCGGCAGATTCTGGCGGCGGCCTAAACGGCCGGCCACGGCGGGGCGTCCAAGTCTCCCGCCGCCGCGCTTTTGCGCTACACTCAGCCAACCATAGCGCGGGTACCCGCAGCGGCGATCCAGGGAGGCTCATGCCGGCAGCACAAAAAATCCACATACTCGGCGTCGCCAGACCGCCGGCCGACCAGTTCCGCGTCGCCGCGCTGCAGCGCTACAAGATCCTCGACACGCCGCCCTGCGACGACTTCAACTTCCTCGCCGAGCTGGCCGCCAAGCTGTGCGGCGTGCCCTACGCCGCCGTCGCGCTGGTCGACGCCGAGCGGGTCTGGCTGAAGGCCGGCCACGGCCTGCCGCCGGGCAGCGTGCCGCGCCAGGACAGCTATTGCGCGCTGGCGGTGCTGGGCGAGGCCGCCACCGAGATCGCCGATTTGAGCGCGGACTACCGCACCGCCCACATGCCGCTGACTGTCGGCGCGCCGCACATGCGCATGTACAGCGGCGTGGCGCTGACCTCGCCGGACGGCTTCCAGATCGGCTCGCTGTGCGTGATGGACACCCGGCCCGGCGCGCTCGACGAGGAGCAGCGCCGCACGCTGGCGCGGCTGGGCCGCCAGGTGATGGCCCTGATCGAGTTGCGCGCCAACCAGCGCACGCTCGACAGCTCGCAGCGCGAACTGGAGCAGCTGGCGCTGAGCGACGAGCTGACCGGCCTGCACAACCGCCGCTCGCTGCTGCAGCGCCTGCAGTTCGAGGTGGCGCGCGCCAAGCGCTTCCGCACGCCGCTGTCGGCGCTGATGATCGACCTGGACGACTTCAAGGGCGTCAACGACGGCTACGGCCACGCCGCCGGCGACATGGTGCTGGCCAACGTCGGCCGCCTGCTGCGCGAGAGCGTGCGGGTGATCGACATCGCCGGCCGCTACGGCGGCGAGGTGCTGTGCGTGGTGCTGCCCAACACGCCGCGCGAGGGCGCCGGCAAGCTGGCCGAGACGCTGCGCGCCAAGCTGGCGGCGCAGCTGCACACGGCCGGCGCGCGCGTGGTGGAGGTCACCGCCAGCATCGGCGTGGGCGCCTTCGACCACATGGGCATCGCCGACGCCGAGAGCCTGCTGCGCCAGGCCGACGAGGCGCTGCGGCGCGCCAAGGACGGCGGCCGCAACCGCGTCGCGTCGTGAGCCCGGCGCCTTTGACGCCGCGTTCAACCCTACTCTGCGGAGATGACGACAAGCTTTGGATAACATCACCCACTCGCTGATCGGCCTGGGCGCCGGCGAATTGATCCACCGCGGCCTGGCGCCCGAGCCGGACGGCGCCGGCCAGCGCACGCGCCACCGCCTGTTGCTGACCGCCTGCGCGCTGGCCAGCAACTTCCCCGACCTCGACCTGTTCCTCACCAAGCTGCTGCCCGACCCGCTCGGTTATCTGCTGAACCACCGGGGCCACACCCACACGCTGCTGTTCGCGCTGCCGCAGGCCTTGCTGCTGCTGGCGCTGTTGTGGGGACTGTGGCCGGCGGCGCGCGCGCTGCTGCGGCGCAGCGGCGCGGCGCGCCTCGGCCTGGCGGCCAGCATCCTGCTCGGCCTCGGCCTGCATCTGCTGATGGACTTCACCAACTCCTACGGCATCCACCCCTTCTATCCCTTCGACGGGCGCTGGTTCTACGGCGACATGGTGTTCATCGTCGAGCCGCTGTTCTGGGTCGCCTTCGGCGTGCCGCTGGCCTGGCTGACGGGGGCGCGCACGGCGCGCGCGCTCGGCCTCGGCCTGCTGGCGGCGGCGCTGCTGTTCTTTACGTGGAAGGGCTATCTGGCGCCGGGCGCGCTGGCCGCCTTGCTGGCGGTCGCCGCGCTGATGGTCGCGCTGCAACGGCGCGACGGCGCGCGCGGACGCGGCGCCCTGCTGCTGGCGCTGCTGCTTGGCGTCGCCTTCGTCGGCGCGCAGGGCGTCGGCTCGACGCTGGGCGCGCAGCGCGTGCGCGCCGCGCTGCGGCAGATCGATCCGGCCGCGCGCACGGTCGACGTGGCGATGACGGCCTTCCCCAGCCAGCCGCTGTGCTGGAACTATGTCGCGGTGGAGCTCGACGAGGCGGCCGACCGCTACCGCATGCGGCGCGGCGTGCTCAGTCTGGCGCCGCGGTGGCTGGCGCCGCAGGCCTGCCCGCGCGGCCTGCTCGACCAGGCGCCGGCGCAGCCGCTGACGGCGGCGCTGATCCAATACGGCGAGCGCAGCGCCAGCCTGTCCGCGCTGCGCGGGCTGCGCCGCGACAGCTGCTATGTGGACGCCTGGCTGCGCTTCGCCCGCGCCCCGGCGCTGGTGGACGGCGAGCTGTCGGACTACCGCTTCGCCGCCACGCCGAACGGCAACTTCTCCTCGCTGCGCATCGCCGACAGCCGGCAGGCGGCCTGTCCGCAGAACGTGCCCGGCTGGGGCTATCCGCGCGCCGACCTGCTGGCGCCGCCGGCCCCGCGGCACGTGCTGGGGCAGGTGGCGCCCGCCGCCACGCCGGTGCGGGCGGCCCACCTCACCCAAGCCGAATGACGCCCGCCATGGACCGACTACATTTGATGACCGTCTTCGCGGCAAGCTGTACGTCATGCCCGGCATCGTCGACTACCTGGCGCGCTATCCGGCGATGGAGGTGTCGGCGCTGCTGGTCGACCGCGTCGCCAATCTGCTGGAGGAGGGGCTCGACGTCGGCGTGCGCATCGGCGAGCTGCCCGATTCGAGCATGCGGGCGATCGGCGTGGGCCGGGTGCGGCGCATGGTCTACGCCGCGCCGGCCAAACGCTGAACGGCTAGCGTCCGCGCCTTGCGGTGGTTCTCCGCGCTTTTGCTGGACGCAGGGCCAACCCCGTAAGCCAGGGGTCTGACCCCGTGCGGGGTCAGACCCCGACCGTAGCGCTTCGGGTAGGGCTTAGAGTTCGCCTTTGCGCACCGCCTGCGCGCTGGCGGTGCGCGCGCGATGCTGCTGTGCACAAAAACGGTGCCGAAAAAACCGGCAAGCTCCTCCTTGGCGCCAACAAGGCGCGCAAACGTCCCGAATCGGGGCGCGATTCTCCCCGCGTTTGCTGGCACACCAATTGCTGTAGTGAGGTGGAAGGGCCGCCACCCGGCGGCCCATAGCGACCAGCACGAGGACACGATGAGCAGCGATACCCCATTCAAGCCGATCCGCCGTCAACTATTGAAAGCCGGCGCCGCCGTCGGCGCCACAGGGCTGGGCTGCCTGGTCGGAGGCGGCGCCTGGGCCGCCGGCTCGGACAAGCCGGAAAAGGAGGAGGTCAAGGTCGGCTTCATTCCGCTGACCGACTGCGCCTCCGTGGTGATGGCCTCGGTGCTCGGCTTCGACAAGAAGTACGGCATCAAGATCATACCGAGCAAGGAGTCGTCCTGGGCCAGCGTGCGCGACAAGCTGGTCAACGGTGAACTCGACGCGGCCCATGTGCTGTATGGCCTGGTGTATGGCGTCCACCTCGGCGTGGGCGGGCCGAAGAAGGACATGGCGGTGCTGATGAACCTGAACCACAACGGCCAGGCCATCACGTTGTCGAAGAAGATCGCCGACAAGGGCGCGGTGGACGGCACCTCGCTGGCCAAGCTGATGGCCACCGACAAGCGCGAGTACTCCTTCGCCCAGACCTTCCCGACCGGCACCCACGCCATGTGGTTGTACTACTGGCTGGCGGCGCACGGCGTCAACCCCTTCAAGGACGCCAAGATCATCACCGTGCCGCCGCCGCAGATGGTGGCCAATATGCGGGTCGGGAACATGGACGGCTTCTGCGTCGGCGAGCCGTGGGGCCACCGCGCCATTGTCGACGGCGTCGGCATCACCGCCGCCACCACCCAGGACATCTGGCGCGACCACCCGGAGAAGGTGCTGGGCACCAGCGCGGAGTGGGTCAAGAAGTATCCGAACACGGCGCGCGCGCTGACCGCCGCCATCCTCGACGCCGGCCGCTGGATCGACGCCTCGCTGTCGAACAAGCAGAAAATGGCCGAGACCATCGCCGACAAGTCCTACGTCAACACCTCGGTCGACGTGATCAACCAGCGCATCCTGGGACGCTACCAGAACGGCCTGGGCAAGACCTGGGACGACCCGAACTATATGAAGTTCTTCAACGACGGCAGCGTCAACTTCCCCTACCTGTCCGACGGCATGTGGTTCCTCACGCAGCAGAAGCGCTGGGGCTTGCTGAAGAGCGAGCCGGACTACCTGGCGGTGGCGACGCAGATCAACCAGATCGGCGTCTACACGGACGCCGCAGCGCTGGCCAAGGTCAGCGTGCCGAAGTCGCCGATGCGCAGCACCAAGCTGATGGACGGCACGGTCTGGGACGGCAAGAACCCCAAGGCCTACGCCGACTCGTTCAAAATCAAAGCCTGAGGAGGGACCGCATATGAGCGCAGTGTTCAACAATCTGGCCGCGCCTGCGGTGGAGGCGGGCGCGCCTGCCGCCGCCCTTCCAGCGGCGACGAGCAACGCGGCGTCGACCGGCGCGATGGCGGCGCCGGCCAAGCCGCCGCGCAGCGCGCGCCTGGCCGCCAAGGGCGTGGTGCTGGCCGGCGGCAAGTCGCGTCTGCGTCCCCACGTGATGAAGTACCTGCCGCCGCTGCTCGGCCTGGCCCTGCTGGTGCTGGTGTGGCAGATCCTGGCCAGCGGGAACAACGGCATCCCGACGCCGCTGGTCACCTGGCAGGAGGCCGTGCGCCTGTTCTCCGATCCCTTCTACCGCAACGGGCCGAACGACCAGGGCATCGGCTGGAACGTGCTGGCCTCGCTCAAGCGGGTCGGCATGGGCTTCGGCCTGGCCGCCGTGATCGGCATTCCGCTCGGCTTCCTGATCGGCCGCTTCAAGTTCCTCGGCGGGATGTTCAACCCGATCATCAGCCTGTTGAAGCCGGTGTCGCCGTTGGCCTGGCTGCCGATCGGCCTGCTGGTGTTCAAGTCGGCCGACCCGGCCGCCATCTGGTCGATCTTCATCTGCTCGATCTGGCCGATGATCATCAACACCGCCGTCGGCGTGCAGCGCGTGCCGCAGGACTACATGAACGTGGCGCGCGTGCTCAACCTGTCGGAGTGGAAGATCGTCACCAAGATCCTGCTGCCGTCCGTGCTGCCCTATATGCTGACCGGCGTGCGCCTGGCCATCGGCACGGCCTGGCTGGTGATCGTCGCGGCGGAGATGCTGACCGGCGGCGTGGGCATCGGCTTCTGGGTCTGGGACGAGTGGAACAACCTGAACGTGCCGCACATCCTGATCGCCATCGTCATCATCGGCGTGGTCGGGCTGGTGCTGGAGCAGATCCTGGTCGCCGTGGCCAGATCGTTCACCTACGAAGAAGTGGAGGGCTGACATGGGCGCCAATAAATTCATCGAGATCTCGCACGCCGAGATGGTCTTCAACACCAAGAAGGGCAGCTTCCACGCCCTCAGCGACGTCAACCTGACGGTGCAGAAGGGCGAGTTCATCACCCTGATCGGCCACTCCGGCTGCGGCAAGTCGACCCTGCTCAATTTGATCGCCGGGCTGACCACGGCCAGCGAGGGCGTGCTGTTGTGCGGCGGGCGCGAAATCGCCGGGCCGTCGCCGGAGCGCGCGGTGGTGTTCCAGAACCATTCGCTGCTGCCCTGGCTGACCTGCTACGAGAACGTGCATTTGGCGGTCGAGCGTGTCTTCGGTGGCAAGGAGTCGGGCGCGCAGTTGAAGGAGCGGGTGATGGCGGCGCTGGCCATGGTCGGGCTGACGGCGGCGGCGGCCAAGCGGCCGCACGAGATCTCGGGCGGCATGAAGCAGCGCGTCGGCATCGCCCGCGCGCTGTCGATGGAACCGAAGGTGCTGTTGCTGGACGAGCCCTTCGGCGCGCTCGACGCGCTGACCCGCGCGCATTTGCAGGACGAGCTGTTGCGCATCGTCGCGGCGACCCAGTCGACGGTGGTGATGGTGACGCACGACGTGGACGAGGCGGTGCTGCTGTCGGATCGCATTGTGATGATGACCAACGGGCCGGCGGCGACCATCGGCGAGATCTTGCAGGTGCGGCTGGCGCGGCCGCGCGACCGGCTGGCGCTGGCGCAGGACCCGCTGTACATCGAGTACCGCACCAGCGTGCTGCACTTCCTCTACCAGCGCCAGGCGCGGCCGGCGCAGCGCGAGGCGGCTTGATTGGTGTTGTGGGTATGCTGGCGCACCCCGGGTGAGGCGGGGTCAGACCCCGTACGGGGTCTGACCCCAGTCCGCGCCGCGGGCTCGGTCGGCTGGCTGGTGTTGCGGGGTTGGACGGCTCAAACCACCTTGATCTCGTCGAGCGGCCAGCGCGGCCGCACGTTGAACGAGTAGTCGCGCTGCGCCGCGTCGGGGTTGATTTGCAGGCGCATGGCGCCGGCGAAGGCGATCATGGCGCCGTTGTCGGTGCAGAACTCCAGCTCGGGGTAGTAGACCTTGAAGCGCTTCTTGGCGGCGGCCTCGTTGAGCGAGGCGCGCAGCTGGCTGTTGGCGCCGACGCCGCCGGCGATGACCAGCCGCTTCAGGCCGGTGTGCTTGAGCGCGTTGACGCATTTGGCGGTCAGCACGTCGACGATGGCGTCGACGAAGCCGCGCGCGATGTTGGCCTTGTCCTGCTCGCAGATGTTGGCGATCACCTTCTCTTCATGGTTCTTCACCACCGTCAGCACCGCCGTCTTCAGGCCGGAGAAGCTGAAATTGAAGTCCTTCGAGTGCAGCATCGGGCGCGGCAGCTTGTAGGCCAGCGGGTCGCCGAACTCGGCCAGGCGCGAGATGGCCGGGCCGCCCGGATAACCGAGGCCGAGCAGCTTGGCCGACTTGTCGAAGGCCTCGCCGGCGGCGTCGTCGAGCGTCTCGCCGAGCAGGGTGTACTGGCCGACGCCGTCGACCCGCATCAGCTGGGTGTGGCCGCCCGAGACCAGCAGCGCGATGAAGGGGAACTCCGGCGGCTCCTTGGCCAGCAGCGGCGAGAGCAAATGGCCCTCGAGGTGGTGGATGCCGAGCACCGGCTTGTCCAGCGCCAGGCCCAGGCTGCAGGCCACCGAGGAGCCCACCAGCAGCGCGCCGGCCAGGCCGGGCTGGGTGTAGGCGATGGCGTCGATGTCCTGGGGCGCCAGCTTGGCGTCGGCCAGCGCCTGCTGCAGCAGCGGGATGGCGCGGCGGATGTGGTCGCGCGAGGCCAGCTCCGGCACCACGCCGCCGTACTCCTCGTGCATCGCCACCTGCGAGTAGAGGGCATGGGACAGCAGGCCGTGTTGCGTGTCGTACAGCGCAAGGCCGGTTTCGTCACAGGAGGATTCGACGCCGAGAACGATCATGAAGAGGGCACATTTGAGGGAGTAATCCGCCATTGTAAAGGAAAGCGCCGGGCCCGACTCCCCGAACTGGCGCAGGTCGGCGCACTATGGCTGTGCATTTTTCTCAATGTTGAGGAAAAAACGCGGCCGGCACGTGGCACCTTTCTTGCGTGGGGGAATGGATGGCTTTACGAGGGAGGTGAACGATGTCTGGACAATGGAAACTGATCTGCCGGCTCAAGCGACCTGGCGCCGCTGGGCACGCGGCAGGTGCCGCGCGGCCTGGCCTGGCAGGGCTGCCGGGGGTGCTGCTGATGCGCGGCGAGGACGAGCGTGTGGTCGCGCTGCTGGAGGGCGGGCCTTACCTGGACGGCGCGCCGGTGCGCGCCGCGCCGCCGAGCGAGACGCCGGCGGCCGGCCGGCGGCGCTGGCACAAGGCGCTGGCGCTGGCCTGCGCGCCGCAGGGGCAGGAGGGCTATCCGCGCTCGTACACGGTGCGGCTGGAGGACGGCAGGATCTATCTGGATCTGGAGGAGTTGAACGAGCCGGCCAGCCGCGCCGAGGCGGCGCTGGCCGGTTCCTTCGCGCCGCGCGCGCGCGTGCCGGTGTTCGGCTAAGGCGGCGGCCGGCCGCGCCGGCGCGCCGGGACGGCCTAGGGGCGCTGCTTGAGCTGGGCGTGGGCGTCGCGCAGCATCTTCTCGGTGGTGTCCCAGTCGATGCAGCCGTCGGTCACCGAGCAGCCGTACTTGAGCTCGCTGAGCTGCCCTGCGGGATCTTCTGGTTGCCGCCGACGATGTTCGATTCGATCATCACGCCGACCAGCGAGCGGTTGCCGTGGACGATCTGGTTGACCACGTCGGCCATCACCAGCGGCTGCAGCTCGGGCTTCTTGTAGCTGTTGGCGTGCGAGCAGTCGACCACCAGGTTGGCCGGCAGCTTGGCCTTGTCCAGCGCCTGCTCGGCGATGGCGATCGAGACCGAGTCGTAGTTGGGCCGGCCGTCGCCGCCGCGCAGCACGACGTGGCCGTAGGCGTTGCCGCGGGTGCGCACGACGGCGACGTTGCCGGCGCTGTTGATGCCCAGGAAGGAGTGCGGGTGGGCCGAGGACAGGATGGCGTTGATGGCGATGCTGATGTCGCCGTCGGTGCCGTTCTTGAAGCCGACCGGGGTCGACAGGCCGGACGACATCTCGCGGTGGGTCTGCGACTCGGTGGTGCGGGCGCCGATGGCGGTCCAGGCGATCAGGTCGCCCAGGTACTGCGGCGAGATCGGGTCGAGCGCCTCGGTGGCGGTGGGCAGGCCCAGCTCGCAGACGTCGAGCAGGAACTGGCGCGCCTTCTCCATGCCGGCGTCGACGCGGAAGGAGTCGTCCATGTCCGGGTCGTTGATGTAGCCCTTCCAGCCGGTGGTGGTGCGCGGTTTTTCGAAGTAGACGCGCATCACCAGCAGCATGGTGTCGGCCACCTCGGCCTGCAGTTGCAGCAGGCGGCGGGCGTAGTCCAGGCCGGCGACCGGGTCGTGGATCGAGCACGGCCCGACCACCACGAACAGGCGCTTGTCCTTGCGGTCGATGATGTTGCGCAGCGCCTCGCGGCCCTTCATCACGGTGGCCGAGGCGCGCTCGGTCAACGGCAGCTTGGCGTGCAGCGCGGCCGGCGTCGGCATCGGCGCGAACGAGGTGACGTTGATATTTTCGATGTCTGGGGAGATCATGGTTCTCTGCTTCTCTACAATGATTGCGCAATGTTTGCGTCGGGGGATTCATAGTGTAGCTGAAATGCAGCATTTTGGCCTCGACAGTGGCCCGCTTGGCCGGCGCGGCGCGGCTTTTCGGCCACGCGCGTTTCCACGCGGAAAGCCTTTCGCCGGCGGGCGAAGCGCCGCCGGGGCGGGGCTGGGAAAGCCGGGCCGTTTGCGTGTAAGCTGTCGGGCATGACGACACTCCACGACCCCTTCCCGGCCGCCCGCCTGATCAAAGAGATCGGCCGCGGCAAGAACGGCGCGCGCAGCATGACGCGCGACGACGCCCACGACCTGTACGCCGCCATGCTGGCCGGCCGCGTCTCCGACCTCGAGCTGGGCGGCGTGCTGCTGGCCATGCGCATCAAGGGCGAGTCGGTGGAGGAGATCGCCGGCTTCCTCGACGCCGCCGAGGCCTGCTTCGCGCCGCTGACGGCGCCGCCGGGCCCGTTCGCGCCGGTCTGCATCCCCAGCTACAACGGCGCCCGCAAGATGGCCAACCTGACGCCGCTGTTGGCCATGCTGCTGGCGCGCGAGGGCGTGCCGGTGCTGGTGCACGGCGTGGCGCGCGACGCCGGCCGGGTCGCCTCGGCCGAGGTGTTCGAGGCGCTCGGCGTGGCCGCCGCGCAGGACCACGCCGAGGCGGAGGAGGCGCTGGCGCAGGGCCACGTCGCCTTCATCACCATCGACAAGCTGGCGCCGCCGCTGGCGCACATGCTGTCGCTGCGCCGCATCCTCGGCGTGCGCAACTCGACCCACACCCTGGTGAAGATCATGCAGCCCTTCGCCGGGCCGGCGCTGCGGCTGGTTTCCTACACCCACCCGGAATACCTGGAGATGCTGGGCGAGTACTTCACCACGGCGGCGCTGCACGAGCGCGGCGACGCCTTCCTGATGCGCGGCACCGAGGGCGAGACGGTGGCCAACGCCAACAAGGCGCAGCAGATCGACTGGTTCCACGGCGGCCTGCGCAGCATGCTGGTGCCCAAGCAAACCCAGGTGGGCGCGCTGCCGGCGCTGCCCGAGGAGCGCGACGCCGCCACCACCGCCGCCTGGATCGCCGCCGTGCTGCGCGGCGAGGTGCCGGTGCCGGAGTCGATCGCCGAGCAGGTGGCGCAGTGCCTGCTGGTGTCGCGCACGCTGCAGTCGCGCCAGCGGGTCAGCGAGCCGCTCGAATAGCCCCTATTACGGCCGCGCAGCCAAGGCGAAGGTCACGATTTCCCACTGTGACAACCATTGCTCGGTTTGCTCGCAGCGCAGCTTGATGAGCCGCTGTATCCGTGCCTGGTGCTGTGCAAGCGGGTACGCGAAGATCGGTTCGTGGTGGGCAATACGGTTGCGGAAACCTCGCAACGCCTCCATGTCGTCGTACAGCATCTTCCGGGCGGTCGACACTTTCAGCCGGTGGAACCAATGGGAATGCCCTTCCGGGCTAATTGCAGTTCGCCCTTGTACCACTTAGACAGGGTGCGCTCGAAACCAGCGTCCCAAGGCCAGCTGCTGCCATACTTAAGCTCGAGCGCATGTGAGATTGCATTTCTAACAAC
Source organism: Rugamonas sp. DEMB1 (assembly GCF_029834475.1). Classification (GTDB taxonomy): domain Bacteria; phylum Pseudomonadota; class Gammaproteobacteria; order Burkholderiales; family Burkholderiaceae_D; genus Rugamonas; species Rugamonas rubra. The sequence continues at coordinate 720,191 of NZ_CP122407.1, forward strand.
AATTTCACAAACGTGCAGAGCCGAGAAGAAGGCACCAGAAACTAGGGCGTTCCAGGCGTAGATGTCAAGCGCTGTCGCTTCAGCCCCAAAACCTCTGGCACTGAGATACGTCCCCATCCTCGCCGGAGAGAGGGTGGAAGTGATGACCGTGATCTGGTGTGATGAGAGTGCCATATAAACCTTACTTCTGGAAAAATGGTACATGTTCACGAAAGGGTATATAATTTTTGCTGTGAGTTCTGGGACTTGTTGGCGTGAGCCTCCCCCCAGAAACAAGAGAGTTAGAATGGCCCACTTCGGTGGGCCATTCGCATTCTGGCCTCAAATTTTTGTTGCCCCCATCTCCTACCCCTGATTGGCTGGACTGGGGCGGCGCTGGCGCTGGCTGCGGCATCGCGCTCGGCCTGCCACGCTGCCTTGAACGCAAATCGCCTGCATTGCGATAGGCAAGATGCGAGGAATGCTGATGTATCCGGCGTCACGTTCGCGGCTCCACACCCAGAAATCGGGCCAGCCTGGAAAATGCAGATCCATTTTCTGCTGCGCTCGTTCCGCCATCTTCATGCGAACAGCCTGTACTTGCTTTGCGTTGGTCATAACTGCCTCGCTCTATTCGATGTCAGTATCATCGGTCGGAATTGGTGGGGCGGTTCTGTCGTGTCACGGCTATCGACTCAATCTCATCACCAAACGTTCAATATCGCGGTGACGGAGATCCGTGCAATGTTCAGCGGCCAGCTCGAACCGAAGCGCATGGTCAAGATCCGCGAGCGCATGCTGGCGGCGGGTTTGCCGATGTGGGCCGTCATTTGCCGTTGGCGCAAGTCATGCGTGCATGGAATGCGAGCTGGTGCCGTCGATTGCAAGCTCATTTGCAGACAGCGTGAACACGAGCGCCCAGTTGTTTGCAATTAATTCGAGCCGAAATCGGTGTCGAATGCGAGCATGGCCGTTTTCGAGCGCAAACCTTCCGAATGGCGCCTGCACAGCGCCGGCCGGCGGCCCCGGCGGCAAAGCCGTTTACAATCACGCCTTTGAAACAGTGCAGGTGCGGGGTTGAATATGGCAAAACAGTTTGATGTGGCGGTAATCGGGGCGGGCGCGGCCGGCATGATGTGCGCGGCGGTGGCCGCGCAGCGGGGCAAGCGCGTGGTGCTGATCGACCACGCCGGCAAGCTGGCCGAGAAGATCCGTATCTCCGGTGGCGGCCGTTGCAACTTCACTAATATCAACGCCGGGCCGCAGAACTTCCTGTCGCAGAACCCGCACTTCTGCAAGAGCGCGCTGTCGCGCTACACGCCGCAGGACTTCCTCGCGCTGGTGAAAAAATACCGCATCGGCTACCACGAGAAGCACAAGGGTCAGCTGTTCTGCGACGAGTCGGCCGAGCTGATCATCGACATGCTCAAGGACGAGTGCGCCGCCGGCGACGTGCACTGGCGCATGCCGTGCAAGGTCGAGGCGGTCGAGCGCATCGACGGCGGCGGCTTCACGCTGCGCACCGACAGCGGCGACATCGAGGCCGACAGCGTGGTCATCGCCACCGGCGGCCTGTCGATCCCGAAGATAGGCGCGACCGACTTCGGCTACCGCGTCGCCAAACAGTTCGAGCTGAAGCTGGTCGAGCCGCGCCCGGCGCTGGTGCCGCTGACCTTCGACGACGCCAGTTGGGCGCCGTTCGCCGCGCTGTCGGGCATCGCGCTGGAGGTCGACGTCGAGACCGGCTCGTTGAGGGGCCGTAACCCGAGCGGCGCGCGCTTCCGCGAGGGCCGCCTGTTCACCCACCGTGGCCTGTCCGGCCCGGCGATTTTGCAGATCTCCAGCTTCTGGCAGCCAGGCACGCCCATCGTCATCAACCTGCTGCCGGAGATGGACCTGGCGCAGACCCTGATCGAGGGCAAGGGCAGCATCAAGAAGCAACTGGGCAACGTGATGTCGCAGTGGCTGCCGACCCGCCTGGCCGAGGGTCTGCTGCAGGCCCACGGGCTGGCGCTGGACGCCCGCCTGGCCGACCTGCCGGACGCCGCGCTGCGCAAGCTGGGCCTGGCCGTCAACCAGTGGACCATCGTGCCGAGCGGCTCGGAGGGCTACCGCAAGGCCGAGGTGACGCGCGGCGGCGTCGACACGCGCGAGCTGTCGCAGCAGACCATGATGGCCAACAAGGTGCCGGGCCTGTACTTCGTCGGCGAGAGCGTCGACGTCACCGGCTGGCTGGGCGGCTACAACTTCCAGTGGGCCTGGGCCTCGGGCGTGGCGGCGGGGCAGGCGGTCTAAGGCGGCCCAAGGCGGCCCTCGGACCGCCCGGCGGGCGGCGCCGACTGTTGCGCCGGCGCCGCTTCGTTTGCCTGGTTTGCCAACGGAGTCGGCGGCGGCCCGCATTGCTGCTATAATTTCCCTTCGGAGAGCGAACCCAGTCGCCGCAAACATGCTTGGCGACGCGGATATTCCGCCTGGTCCAGCGACGTTGTTTTCACGACGAAATGCGCTTTCCAGGCCGGTTCGGCTGCCAGACCTCTTCCATTTCTGGCAAAAAGCTGCTACTATCTCTCTCTTCCTATAAATCAACGGTTTGAATTTTTACATGACCACTATTCGCCTTAAAGAAAACGAGCCGTTCGAAGTCGCAATGCGTCGCTTCAAACGCACCATCGAAAAAACCGGTCTGCTGACCGAACTGCGCGCACGCGAGTTCTACGAAAAGCCAACGGCTGAGCGCAAGCGCAAGCTGGCAGCTGCAGTCAAGCGCCACTACAAGCGCATCCGCAGCCAGCAACTGCCGAAAAAATTATTCTAAGACTGTTCATTCAGAATCGACCCCGGTAGTACGGCGCATTGGCCGCCACGGGTTGTGTTCTGTTTCGTTTGGATGCGGTTCCGTCCAAATGAGTCGCCTGCCCGCTCCGGTTCGCCGCAGCGGGTTTTCGCATTTATAACGCATTAATATTGTGATTCATATTGTGTCATTCCAGGAGAAAACGATGGGCTTGAGAGAACAAATCACCGAAGACATGAAAGCCGCGATGCGCGCCAAGGAAACCGGCAAGCTCAACACGATCCGCCTGCTGATCGCCGAGATCAAGCGCAAGGAAGTCGACGAGCGCATCGAAGTCAACGACACCCAGGTGGTGGCGATCGTCGAAAAAATGATCAAGCAGCGCAAGGATTCGATCACCCAGTTCGAGGCCGGCGGCCGCGCCGACCTGGCCGACATCGAAAAGGCCGAGCTGGCCGTGCTGGTGGCCTACATGCCCGCCGGCCTGTCCGACGAGGAGGTGGCCGCCGAGGTGGCCGCCGCCGTGGCCGCCTCCGGCGCCACCGGTCCGCAGGACATGGGCAAGGTGATGGCCATCGTCAAGCCGAAGCTGGCCGGCCGCGCCGACATGGGCGCCGTCTCGGCCCTGATCAAGAAGGCCCTGGCGCCGGCCTAAGGCAAGAGCGCCGGCGGCCCGAGCCCAAGCTGCGGCGGAGTCGAGGGTCAGACCCTAGGGTCTGACCCTGGTCCTTGCCCTTGTGGGTTGCTGCCGTCCCCCGCGCCGCACTCTGCGCCGGATCAAGTCCGGTGCGGGGTGCGGCGGTATAGTCTGATCCATAACAAGACCGCCCAGCCAAGTGATACCACAATCCTTCATCTCCGACCTGCTGAACCGCGTCGACATCGTCGACGTCGTCGGGCGCTATGTGCAGCTGAAAAAAGGCGGCGCCAACTTCATGGGCCTGTGCCCCTTCCACAGTGAAAAATCGCCCAGCTTCACGGTCAGCCCGACCAAGCAGTTCTACCACTGCTTCGGCTGCGGCGCGCACGGCACCTCGATCGGCTTCCTGATCGAATACTCCGGCATGGGCTTCGTCGACGCCGTCAAGGATTTGGCGCAGAACGTCGGCATGGTGGTGCCCGAGCAGGACGACAAGATCCCGCCGGCCCAGCGCGCCCAGATGCAGGCGCACAGCATGGCGCTGACCGAGGCCATGACGCACGCCTGCGATTTTTATCGCGGCCAGTTGCGCGGCGCCGCCGGCGCCATCGCCTACCTGAAGAACCGCGGCCTGACCGGCGAGATCGCCGCCCGCTTCGGCCTGGGCTTCGCGCCTAGCGGCTGGGACAACCTGCGCTCGGTGTTCCCCGACTACGAGGCGGTGGTGCTGGCCGAGTCCGGCCTGGTGATCGACAAGGTCGACGAGGACGGCGGCAACCGCAAGCGCTACGACCGTTTCCGCGAACGCATCATGTTCCCGATCAAGAACACCAAGGGCCAGGTGATCGCCTTCGGCGGCCGGGTCTTGGACCACGGCGAGCCGAAGTACTTGAATTCCCCGGAAACGCCGCTATTTTCAAAGGGCTTCGAACTGTACGGCCTGTTCGAGGCGCGCCAGGCGATCCGCGACGCCGGCTACGTGCTGGTGACGGAGGGCTATATGGACGTGGTGGCGCTGGCGCAGATGGGTTTCCCGCAGGCGGTGGCGACCCTGGGCACGGCCTGCACCACCAACCACGTGCAGAAACTGTTGCGCCAAACCGACACGGTGATCTTCAGCTTCGACGGCGACAAGGCCGGCCGCCGCGCCGCCCGCCGCGCGCTGGAGGCCTGCCTGCCGCACGTGTCGGACAACAAGACGATCAAGTTCCTGTTCCTGCCGACCGAGCACGACCCGGACAGCTATGTGCGCGCCAACGGCGCCGAGGCCTTCGAACAGGAGATCCACGACGCCATGCCGCTGTCGCAGTTCCTGCTCAAGGAGGTGTGCGGCGAGCATGATTTGAACGGGCCGGAGGGCAGGGCGCGCGCCCAGTTCGACGCCAAGCCGCTGCTGCAGGCGATGACGCCGTCGTCGCTGCGCCTGCAGATCGTGCGCGGCCTGGCGCAGTTGACGCAGAGCTCGCCGTCGGAGATCGAGGTGCTGTTCGAGCTGGCCAAGCCGGTCGCCGTGGCGCGCAAGGCGCCGCCGCGCAGCGGCCGGCCGGTGCCGGTGGGGCTGGAGCTGCAGATCGTGCGCCACCTGGTGGCCCATCCGCCGCTGGCGCTGGACATCGACGAGGCGGCGCTGGCCAGCTTCGCCTATTTCGGCGCCGAGCCGGCCGAGCGGCTGGCGCAGCTGGTGGCGGCCGGCCAGTCGCTGGGCCAGCACGGCGGTTTTGCGGCTTTCGCGCAACATTTGAAGTCGCAGGGCGCCGAGTACGACGAGATCATCAGCGAGATCGTCAAGGAGCCGGAGTCGGACTTCGACGCCGTGCGGCTGTGGTTGAAGGGGGCGATCCGCCAGATCAAGATGGACGCGCTGAAGCAGGAGTTGAGCCAGTTGTTCGCCGCCGGCCTGTCGTCCGACGAGATCGGCGTGCGCTACCGGGAAATCACATCGCAGCAAGACCAATTGTTGCGCGAGGCCGAGGCCGAGCTGGCCAACCGCTAAGTGTGGCGGGCGGGCAGCACGCTGCCTGCCCGCGCAACGGTCCGCCCTTGCAAGGGCGGCCGGCGCGGGATAAAAATGGTGCCCGGCGCCACCGCCTCTCGCCCCCTGGAAATTGCAAAACAGCGTGCTATAATAAAACGCTAAGTGTTGTGTTTTTTGGCATTGTTTTTTAATTCAGAATTTGTATTTGTTTTCAGTAAGTTAGGCTCTTGATCGGCGCAGCAAGGCGGCGTCGGCGGCTGGGGCCAGCTTTGGTTTAGACGGCGCGGGACCGCTCGCCGCCGATGGTGGCAGTTCTGTCCGCCTGTAAGCCACTCATGGTTCTCGCCCCCACTCGCGCGTCAAATGCAGTAGAATTTCTGCCAAAATCGGTCCGAACGGGGCCAGGTAGGGATCTGTTGCGGTCGCGGATCGTGCCCAACGAGGTGTAAGTAGTCGTAGTAATGTCGAGCGTGCGCAGTCGGCAGGTTCGAAGACGTAGGCCCCAAAAGGGCCGCAAGAAACTTTATCCTAATAAGCAAGTCGTTGTGTAATCGAAAGCGCCTGTGCCAATCAAGAAACCTGAATCCAATGTGGCTGCCAAGCCCAGCAAAGTGACCAGCCAAGCCGCGAAAACCGCGGACAAGGCGGAAACGCGTGTCGCCAGCAACCCGCCGTCGGTCAGCCAGACCACCGACGCGGCCACCTTGGCTGCGATCGACACGTCGGGATATGTATTGCCGTCGGTAAAAGTGCCGGGCCGGCGCGGGCGCAAGCCGAAGGAATTCCAGCCGGAAAACGACGAAGTGGCCGCGCTCAACGCGGTCGAGCGCGCCGAGCTGAAGGCGGTCGACAAGGCCAAGGCCAAGGACCGCAAAGCCAAGGAAAAGGCCCTGCTGAAGGACGCCTTCTCGTCCGACACCGAAGCCTCCGAAGAGGAGCTCGAGCGGCGCCGGCAGAAACTCAAGACCCTGATCAAGTTCGGCAAGGAGCGCGGCTTCCTCACCTACGCCGAGATCAACGACCATCTACCCGAGAACATCGTCGATCCTGAAGCGATCGAGGGCATCATCGGCACCTTCAACGACATGGGCATCGCGGTCTACGAACACGCGCCCGACGCCGAGACGCTGCTGCTGTCGGACAACGTGGCCACCGTCACCAGCGACGACGAGGCCGAGGCCGCCGCCGAGGCGGCGCTGTCGACGGTCGACTCAGACTTCGGCCGCACCACCGACCCGGTGCGCATGTATATGCGCGAGATGGGTTCGGTCGAGCTGCTGACCCGCGAGGGCGAGATCGAGATCGCCAAACGCATCGAGGACGGCCTGAAGGACATGATCCAGGCGATCTCCGCCTGCCCGGTGACGATCGCCGAAATTATCGCCGCTTCCGAGCGCATCCGCGCCGAAGAGATCAAGATCGACGAGATTGTCGACGGTCTGGTCGACGAGAGCGAAGGCGAGCCGGCCGCCCCGGTGGCCGCCCCGGCGGCCAGCGAGGACGACGAGGAGGATGCCGAGGAAGAGGAAGCCGAGGAAGAGGAAGAGGAAGAAGCGGCCAGCGCCTCGGGCGCCGCCGGTTTCTCGGCCGAACAACTGGAGGCGCTGCGCACCACCGCGCTGGAGAAGTTCGACGTCATCTCCCTGCAGTTCGACAAGATGCGCAAGGCCTTCGAAAAGGACGGCTACAACTCCAAGGCCTACGTCAAGGCGCAGGAGGCGATCTCCCACGAGCTGCTGGGCATCCGCTTCACCGCCAAGGTGGTCGAGAAGCTGTGCGACACGCTGCGCGGCCAGGTCGACGAGGTGCGCCACATCGAGAAGCAGATCCTCGACGTGGCCGTGAACAAGTGCGGCATGCCGCGCGCCCACTTCATCAAGGTGTTCCCGGGCAATGAAACCAATCTGGATTGGGTCGACGGCGAAGTCGACGCCGGCCACGCCTACAGCGCCATCCTGGGCCGCAACATTCCGACCATCAAGGAACTGCAGCAGCGCCTGATCGACCTGCAGGCCCGCGTGGTGCTGCCGCTGCCGGACCTGCGCAACATCAACCGCCAGATGGCGGCCGGCGAGATGAAGGCGCGCAAGGCCAAACGCGAAATGACCGAGGCCAACCTGCGCCTGGTGATCTCGATCGCCAAGAAATACACCAATCGCGGCCTGCAGTTCCTCGACCTGATCCAGGAAGGCAACATCGGCCTGATGAAGGCGGTCGACAAGTTCGAATACCGCCGCGGCTACAAGTTCTCGACCTACGCCACGTGGTGGATCCGCCAAGCCATCACCCGCTCGATCGCCGACCAGGCGCGCACCATCCGCATTCCGGTGCACATGATCGAGACGATCAACAAGATGAACCGGATCTCGCGCCAGATCCTACAGGAGACCGGCGCCGAGCCCGACCCGGCGACCCTGGCGATCAAGATGGAGATGCCGGAGGACAAGATCCGCAAGATCATGAAGATCGCCAAGGAACCGATTTCGATGGAGACGCCGATCGGCGACGACGACGATTCGCACCTGGGCGACTTCATCGAGGACAACAACACCCTGGCGCCGTCCGACGCCGCGCTGCACGCCTCGATGCGCGGCGTGGTCAAGGACGTGCTGGACTCGCTGACGCCGCGCGAGGCCAAGGTGCTGCGTATGCGCTTCGGCATCGAGATGTCGACCGACCACACCTTGGAAGAGGTGGGCAAGCAGTTCGACGTGACGCGCGAGCGGATCCGCCAGATCGAGGCCAAGGCGCTGCGCAAGCTGCGCCACCCGTCGCGCTCCGACAAGCTGAAAAGCTTCTTGGAAGGTAACTAAGACTTGACTAGAGCCCGTGCCAGCCTATATCCTCGCGAGTTCGTTTCAGTAACGAGCGCGTCGGAGGGCAGGGTGGTACGGTCCCAGCGCAGCAGTACAAAACTGGGCCTCTAGCTCATGCTTGGTTAGAGCAGCGGACTCATAATCCGTTGGTGCCGTGTTCGACTCACGGGAGGCCCACCATTTTCGCCGGGGCGCAATTCCATTACGAGTTGCTGCCCTTTCATCGCAAGCATGTTCAGCAAATATGCTTTCTTCTCAGGGTCGTGCTCAGCCTCGGCCCCTGCCAGTGCAACGGCCCTCTCCGGGTCTTCTCCGATCAGTTCCGCCAGCTTTGCGGCATAGTATGCCGAAATATGCTGATTTTTCTTCCATGTGCTGACAGCGCCGCTGCTCAGGTTAAACATTCCGGCGATAGCCACTCCCTTATAGCTCTCCAGAACTCGATTTAATAATTCAATCGTGCTATTCATCTGTTACCCCTTGTAAACATATCTCGTATGACGTAAGATTTCTCTTGTGATGAGAGATTCTCTCGTCTCATGAGTTGTGAGTAAACGATACCACAAGCGTGACATGTCACGCTAATTCTTGCTCTCTCGGTCTCCGGTATACGTGCCGCCCGTTAGCCCATTACTACGGTTTGGGAGGCAAATGTTAGTTGGGGAGTTCGCTTAGTTCTTGAGGAGTTTTGCCATGTGTGGATTGACGATTGCCCTAGAAAGTGAAGAAGTCTTTGCCTTGAAGGCCGCGTTGACCGATCAGATTGCGCGCTTCGAAAAGTGCATGGCTGCTGATCCTCAGCCCGAAGTGTGGGAATCGGCCCTGTCGGCTTCTCGCAACGTACTGGCCCGGTTGTCGGCCGCATGAAAGTCCGCCAGCTCATGGCAATTTTGAGCAAGTGCGACCCGGAAGGCGTCGTTACGCTCTCCTTGCCGCTGTTCGACGATTCCAGCATGGGTTTGAAGCAAGTTGTATCCCCAATCGTCACCCCCTTGTTCAGCGCTACCGCTCAGCAGCGCAAGGGGTTGCCCGATTGGGTAAGTATCGAAATTTTTAACTTGGCTTAGTGATTCACTTTAATCGCCTTGGATCGTCATTTTTTATCTTTGTCCTTTTTCGCTGCACGGTTGCCAATCTTCGTGGCGATGTAGGCCAAGACTGCGAAGAGGGCTAGGCCGGGAAGTGCGTAGTGTGTGACTAGGTTTGTGAAAATTTCAACAATTGCTTTGGGATCGGTTGGGCTCATGGAATATGACTTTGTTTTGTTCGCTAAGGTTTGTGCCGCACTGGCGGTTCATTGCGCACTTCAATACTTCATTTTTCGCCAATTGGACAAGATTTTCGGGGTAGGGCGTTAATGTTACCCCACATCAACTTTATTTTGTGTGACATGTAACGCTAATTCAGCGTTTTTCTAATCGCTCTAGCGGGCGAAAACTTGAGAGGAAATACCATGAAAAGCATCATCCAAATTCTGAACGTCGTCAAAGTGGCCGGCCGTTCCAAAAAGACCGGCAACGATTACGACATGCGCATGGCTCAGTGCATCGTTCAGAAGGTCAACCCGGACACGGGCGTGATTGAGCCTTTGATTGGCGAGCTCGTTTTGCCTGAGCGTTTCAAGGACACGCCGCCCGGTACTTACGATGTTGAGTTCGAGGTGTCCATTTCGCAGGACAAGCGCATTGGTGCCCAGGTCTATTCTATCGTGCCAGCTGGTGCGAACCGTCCGGCCCAGCCCGGTAAGGATATGAAGGCCGCCGCCTAATCGTGGCTTACTGCGCCTTTACCCAGCCCGCTACGCCGTCAACGAACACCGTTGTGCGTGTTGATACTAGCGTGCAGGTTACGACCGTGGTAAGCCCCTCCTGTGCGTTCTTGCTGCTGTCGCCGGCGGATTACCAGCGACTCAACACTTACACCACTACTACCCCGGGGCCAGATGTGAACGTTACCTCAGACATGTTTTTCGGTGCCGTGCTTGTTGTGCTGTTCGCTGTGGGCTGGATCGCGGGGGCGCAACGATGATGGGCCTTCTCTCCAGCTTGTCGCCAATCCTGTTTTTACTGGCCTTGTTTGTTGGCGGCGTCTACCTCGCCAAGTACATCATCCATCGCCTCGTGAGCCACAAATGACGACCGCGCAAATCATCGCCTACTGTTTCACGGCCTTTGGCCTCGGCTTCGCCGCCGGGTCGATCCAGCGCATAACGCGCAGGGCTATTGAGACATTGGAATAGCTTTTGTTTCGCTGGGCATGTCGCCGCCTTGCCCTTCTACTTTTCGGCAAATTTTTCTGGAGTGTTTTATGAACAAAAATATCAAACGTGGTCTGGCCGCTGCTGCCGTCGCTCTGTCGGGTTCCGCAATGGCTGCTGGCGATCCGGGCGTCGATGCCATCACTGCACTGAGCGGCACCGCGCAAACCTACATCACTGCCGCCTTCGGCGTGGCGGTGCTGGTGGCTGGTGGTTTCTGGGGCATTCGCATGATGAAGAAAGCTTTCTCCAAAGCCGGCTAACTGTCTTCTGCCTACGTTTTCTGGGGGCGTCTTGTGCGCCCCTTTTTTATTCATATAAATTTCGTTTCGGAGGTTCGCATGCTCCGTTTTTATCTCTTTGTTTCCCGCTTCGGATTTTGGGCACTCGTCCATGATTAATCGTACTTTAATTTTGATGTTGTCTCTGATTTGCTTGGCCCTCGCTTCCACTTCTGCGATGGCTGCTAAAGAGTATCGTATTAATCAATATCAGATAATGGGTTCCAACATTCTTCTTGATCCTGTCTCCTGCGATACCATTAATTCAATGCCTATTGTGAAAGTATCCACAACAACGCCCGGCACTTGTGAGGGTCTTGATTCGGCTTTGAAAACAGGCGGTTCTTCGTTTGTGTTCGTTTCAAAAGATGGTCGACGCTATAATGTGTCAATCGGTTCTAGTGGCTCCTGCGTTGCTGGGCCTGGGCCTACTTATCTTATTCCCACTGGCTATGTTTCTGACGCTACAGGAAAAACAGTTCAAATGTTTACTGATCCTGTCGGTGAAAAATTTTCCAGTAAGGGTTGTGAAATGGTTATTACTTCCGAGGTGATGCCTATTAGTTGTGTTACTGGTGGTGGCGGTAATCCGCCAGCCGGTATTCACACCGCTTCGTGTTATTACGAGTCCCGTATCACTGGTGCCAATGGTGGTGTCGATGCGTCGCCTTCGACGACTGCTGATGATTACACTGGGTCGTCTCCGTACTTGTTCAAATGGCGCTACTAATTACCCGACTTGTACGCCGCCGACTACTGGCGGTGGTACTGGCGGCACTGGTGGGGCAGGCGGCGGCACTGGTGGCACTGGCGGGACAGGCGGTGGCACTGGTGGCACTGGCGGCACTGGCGGGACAGGCGGTGGCACTGGCGGCACTGGCGGCACTGGCGGGACAGGCGGTGGCACTGGCGGCACTGGCGGCACTGGCGGGACAGGTGGTGGCAATGGCGGCAATTGCGGCGCTCCTGGGCAGCCTGCTTGTAGCATTGACGAGGGTAATACGCAGGCTGGAATTGGCGGCATTCTTGATGTGTTGAACAAGTTCGTTGACGGCATCGGATCGGGGCGGGATGAGGGGCTTCATTTGGCTACCGATGACGTCAACAAGGATACATCGCTGTCGTTTGGATTGAGTCTGCCGGCTGGTGCCTGTACTGATCCTTCGGTGAGCCTTCCGGGTGGTGGTGGTAGCTGGCGTGTGGACATTTGCAGTTACGTGGCGATGATTGCGCCCATGTTCGAGTACCTGTGGACTTTCCTGTTTGTGTATGCGGTGATGGGTATGGTTTCCCGCGCGACAGTTAAGCCAATTGCATAATTTTTTCTAGGGGGGGGTTTATGCCAAAACTTGCAAGTTTTTTACTTAGTGTCTTTTCTGGTTTTGCTGCGTGGCTTGCCAAATATTTGACGCAAAAAATTGCTGTTACAGTCGCTATAGTCGCTATTGCTACCGCGCTTTTCGTTGGTATGTACGTGACTGTGCGTACCCTTGTTGCGGCCGCGATAGGCGGTGCTTACTCGTTCTCGCCGATGTTTGGCGCCGGTATCGCCATGGTCATTTCGCCGCGCACTGCGGGCCTCCTGTCTAGCTACGTGCTGTTCTGGTCGGCGTGTGAGTTGTACAAGTGGAAGGTCAATCTTGTTCAACTGTGGACGAAAACGATATGAACATGCATCAGCGCGAAGTCATATTTCTTGCCCTCGTTTTTGTCTGCTTCATCTGGTTCGTGTGGGTGCATATTGCATCCAATTTGCCCGATGACTTCCTGTCTTCTGCTCGTTCAAAATCCACATTGAAGGATCAAGCCGATGGCCGTCTACGCGATAACGGGTAAGCTCGGCAGCGGCAAAGGGAAGGCCGCAATTGACCAAATCCGGCGCTACCTTCGCCAGGGCAAAAGGGTCGCAACAAACTGCGATGTGTTCCTAGAGCACTTAATGCCTGAGCGTGACAGGTCGTCCGTGATCCGGATACCGGACAAGCCGTCTTCCGCCGATCTCTACATGGTCGGCAGCGGAAATCGCTTCATCGATTTTGAGCCCATTTTGCGCTCGGGAAAAAATGGTTTTGAAGCGTCGGCGCCGTCGCCTCGGCTACTTCCCGGGTTCGATGAATCCCACAATGGCGCGCTGATTTTGGACGAGTGCGGCTCGTGGCTCAACACTCGAAATTTTCAAGACAAGGGTCGTGCCGAAATGCTGGAGTGGGCGATTCATGCGCGCAAGTACGGCTGGGACGTGTTCTTCATCATGCAGAACATCGCGCAGGTGGACAAGCAGTTGCGGGATAGTCTGCTTGAATACGTGGTGCGGTTAAATCGTCTTGATCGTATGAAGGTTCCAGTCATTAGCGGCGCGCTCAAGCTGTTGACGGCCGGCGCCACCGAGGGGAATTTGCCGCGTGTCCATATCGGCGTTGTGCGCCTCGGTGCGATGCCCGATGCATTGGTTGCGGATCGCTGGGTATTTCGTGGCGACGACTTAAACAACGCCTACAACACCACACAGGTGTTCTCCGAAAATTACCCCCATGGCGTCCACTGTCTTTTGCCGGCATGGCACCTGTCTGCCAAGGTTGGCGTCTCTGCCGATTTTGTCGGCCCCATCCTTCCCGGCCCGCTTGGTTTGTCGTTGCTGCGCGCTCGTGTTCTTCCACCAAAACCTGTGTCTAAGCACATGACTAAATTTCTCATTGGTTCGATGTTCGTCGGCGTCGTGTTGGGTCTCTTCGGCTCGCGCATTGTTGGGCAGAGATTGCCGGCTATCGGCGCCACGGCTCAGCCTCCTGCTCGGGTCTATTCCGACTCGCTTAAGGGGGTGGGTTATTTCCGATTTTCGTCGGGCAAGTCTTTCGTCACACTTTCGGACGGCAACACTGTTGAGTCTGATATGTTGGTCGTTCGTCCTGACGGCTGGGAGGCTGAAACGGCCGAGCATATTTGGGTACGGGGCACCAAATGAAAAAGTTACTTTTGATTCTTCTGTGTGGCCCGTTGGTGGCGTTCGCTTCGCCTGTGTCCTTCAATTTTGCTGACGTTCCGCTTGTTGCGTTCAGTCAGTCGATTTTCAAAAATCTCCTTCGTGTTAACTACGTCATTTCGCCGGAGGTGCTTGCCAATGATCGCAAGATGACGTTGAGTGTTTCCGGGATTGAGCCGGACAAGGTTCTTCCGTTTGTCGAAGGAATTTTGCAGCAGCAGGGCGTTGCCTTGAACGTTCGCGACGGCGTGTATTACCTTGTGCCGGCAGGTCGGCCGCTTCCGTCGCCGCTCGTCACCGATGGTGTCTCTCCCGTTGCTGTTGTCCAGTCGGTGCCAAGGGCGGTTGCGTTTCCACAGGATGAATTGGTGCCGCCAGTGCGCAAGGTCGATGACGAAACGCGGGTGTACGTTCCTCAGAATCGGCCTGCTGAATTCTTGGTTGGCGTTGTCGCCTCGTCGTTCGGCAAGGTCGCCGCCAATGCAGCCGGGGGCAGTGTGGTGTTGACCGGATCGCCGGCCGCGCTGGATAAGATGCAAACCCTGATCGTCGCAGTCGATGCGTTGCCTAAGCTGGTTGACGTCTCGGCGTCGTGGGTGGAGGTCACAAACAATGTCGGTTCCGGTCGCGGCATTTCGCTGCTGGCCACCGTGCTTGGCGCGAAGCTTGGTGTGTCGCTTGGCTCTGTTAATTCCGGTTCGGCGATCAGCTTGAAGAGTGCTAGCTTCCAGCTGGTCGTGGATGCGCTCAGTACTGACAGCCGGTTTAAGCAGGTGTCGAACAGCCGCATTGTCGGTGACGATTACGAGAACCTTGTGCTCACCGTTGGCGACGAGACGCCGACCATTTCCAGCACCGGCAAGGACAATGCCGGCAACACCGTGCAGAACGTCGTCTACCGGCCCTCAGGCGTGATAGTGGACGTGCTGCCTAAGGTTCTAGGCTCGGGCCGTATACAGCTGCTGGTGGACGGTCAGATCAGCAGTTTCAAGACCACCGCCACCGGGGTTGCCGGTTCGCCGACACTTATCAAGCGCCAGGTCAAGACAAGGGTTACCGTTGCGGATGGCGAGGTGCTGCTGATCGGCGGCTTGAACGACACACAGAAAACCGTCTCTACTTCGTCGCTGCCGTTCCTCCCCGCTTCGTGGTCCTCGAAGTCGGACAGTTCTGTTTCGACCGATCTGGTTTTGATCCTGAGCGCCAAGGTGGCGGGGTCGGAATAAGCGCTACATGTCACGATAAATGGATGGCGCCAAATGAAGCAAGTTGAGGACGTTCATACGCTCGATATGCTCGGCCCGATTAAGCGCGGCCGCGGGCGTCCTGCTACCGGTTCGGCGATGACCGATGCGCAGCGGCAGAAGGCTCGGCGGCAACGGCTGAAGGAGGAAGGGAAGGGCGTTCTTACGGTCGAGGTGTCGCTTGATGTGATTGCCGCCCTCGATGCGTTCGTGCAGTTCAAGGACGAGGCCAAGGGGAGTGCGGTCGACCGGATTTTGCGTGATCGGCTGCTGCGCAAACGTTGACCGAATTTAATTTTCTCCTGCAGGAAGTTTTCGCCAGCCAGGCATAGCAAAATCGCCTCCGATCGGGGAATTAAATTTGGTCTGCAGTCGGCGTGTGGTTCTTCATGCCGGTTCGATGGGGTCATCATCGAATCGGAAGCCCGGAAGGCCTGTTGGCGGCGACTGGAAGCGGGGCGCGGCACCTCATGCACGGTAGGCCGGTTGGCGGGTGTGTATGGGGTTATGGGGGTGTGTGAACCGCGCCCTCAAGTCAATTTTCCTCTGCTGAGGTTGTAGCGGTTTGCGGTGGCTCATGCCCAGGTTGCGGGGATGGCGACGCTGCAAGGGCGCAGCACTGGCAGCGGCGCGCAGCGCCGCTAAACTTGTATTAGGGACACTTAAGAACACGGGAAGTAAAACGGCAGTTGTTGACGTTTCCAGCGGTAAATGTTTTTGCTTTTTGATGGACAAAAAAAAGCCCGGAAGTGCTAGAACACTCCGGGCCTCGATTCACCTGCTACAACAGGAAAACCGATGACCGAATTAGATTATGAAAATGCTTTGTCGTCAATTGATTTCACGCCAGTAGATGCACAGCCGTCGCAAAAACCGGATTGGTGGAGCGATGACAAGGTTAGAGGCACTTGGCAAGACACGTAATACGGCCCGCCAGCGCGTTTTTCCGGACGGACAGTGCGAAGTGACGGTCTGCAAGGATCGCTTCTTTGTAGGCCCGGGAAGCAGCGCAAAACGACCAAGCGCGGCGAGTCGGAGAACCGCGAGGCAAATGATGATGATGCCGGCCGCCGGGCGAAGAAGAACGTCAAGCTGTGCTGCAAGACCATCGGGGCGGATCGCATGGTAACGCTGACCTACCGCGAGAACATGGTTGATCGGGACATGGCGCTTAAGCACTGGAAGGCGTTTTGCCGCCGCGTGGGCAAGTCGCCGATTTTCACTATGTGGCCGTGATTGAGGAGCAGGAACGCGGGGCGCTGCATTTTCACGTCGCCGTGCGCGGCCGGCAGGACTTCGTAACGCTTCTGGCCATCTGGTAGCGGGTGCTAGGCAAGGGGCCGAACGGCGAGCAAATGGGACAGGTCAACGTCCGCAATCCGAATCGCTTCGGCTTTGGCGTCAAGGGCGTGCAGCAACATTCGCCTCCTACATCGCCAAGTATTGCGGCAAGGAAATGCAATGCCGGGCGCTCGATCAGAAGCGCTATTTTCGTTCGCGGGGCATTGTCGTGCCTGAGGTGACCACTTGGCGGTTACCTTGCACTGACATGCTCGGCGCCGTCCAGGCTGCGTTTAGGGCTATCCACGGCCATACGATGGAAGGTTTGCAGACTTGGTGTAACAACGCGCTCGGTGTCGTTGACCTAGCAACGGCGCCCGGAAAATTAAGTCGATCTAGATGAAGAATGTCCGTTTTGATTTAGGGTGACTATCGTTGTATTACCTACAAATTGGCGGATGTTGTATAGTTGATTTGTAGCAATTATGAGGGTGCGTCGATGGGTGCTAGTGATTCCTTGCAGTTGGCATTGTCCGGCGATAGTCAGTTGTTGATGACGTGGGATGATGGTGGTTGAGCGGCTGGCTGATTGAGAAATCTGATAAGGCTTCGTTGCACTCAAACAAGCGAATTTTTTGATGGCTTGAAAAATTTCTGTCAGGTGTTCCGCTGAGGGCCTTCACCAGGTCCGCTCGTTGACTCGTTGCACACTAAAGAAAATTTCGACGGGCGTTACTAATGCGCAATAAACAGGCAATGTTTGCGTTGCTGCGGTCGGTGTTTGATCCGGGCGTCGGCTGATTGGGAATGGCTGGGAATAGTTCCAAAGGTTCGGTTGCTGCGTGTACCTGTTCGACGTGTTCGCTACCTCACCCAGCGGCAGGCCGATTCCTTGTTGCGAGAGTTGCCACCTCATTTGGCGCAGATGGTCGCCTTCTCCTTGGCTACAGGTCTGCGAAAGTCGAACGTTACAGGGCTGTGTTGGTCGCAGGTCGATTTGCCCAGGCGGTTGGCGTGGATTCACCCCGACCAGTCTAAGACGCGCAAGGCGATCCCCGTGCCGTTGAACGATGATGCCGTGAGGGTGATTGCTTTGCAGGTGGGTTTGCACCCCGCTCGTGTCTTTAGCTACAAGGGTGAAGCGGTTGCTGAGGTGACTACAGCCGCGTGGTACAAGGCGCTGAAGCGCTGCGGCATTGATGATTTTCGATGGCATGACTTGCGTCATACGTGGGCAAGCTGGCACGTCCAGAACGGGACGCCGTTGAATGTGTTGCAGGAACTGGGGGGCTGGGAGAGTGCGCAGATGGTCAGGCGGTACGCCCATTTTTCCGCTGGTCATTTGGCAGCATATGCTGATAAACTGCCAACGTCGACCGGCGCTCGTGACGTGGCCGGTGTTGGTGCGGTGCTTGTCTAAGCCGCCATTGTTTTCGGGTCTTGTAGAGGACGTGACTCATAATCCGTTGGTGCCGTGTTCGACTCACGGGAGGCCCACCAAAATTCGCAGCCGCCGCTGCACGTAGATGCGTTGTCCGGTCAAAAGTTAGTCAAATGGCCTCGCAGCGGCACGATCTGGTGTAATCTTGAAGCCATGAACACCGTCCTATCCCCAATCGAATCCGAGTTCGCCACCGCCGAAGAGGCTGCGGCGTATGATCGTTGGTTCCGCGCCCAGGTGCAGGAGTCCATTGATGACTCGCGCCCCAGCATCCCGCATGATCAGGTGATGGCCGAAATGCGGGCCATCATCGCGTCAAAACGGAAAAATGCTGGGTCGAATAGCTCGTCGTGACGCCAGAATAAATACAGCTTCCCTGTACTGTATTTTCTGGAGAACGAATGCTCCCTGTTCAATGGCTTGCCAAGGCCAACATCAACTTGGCTACCATCATCACGTATATTGCCGAGCGCAATGATGTTGCGGCTTCCGAGTTGCAGAATGACATTGAGCGCGCCGTATCGCAACTGCCGCAGCACCCCTACCTGTACCGCCCCGGCCGTGTCGCTGGCACGCGGGAGATCGTGGTGCACGCCAACTACGTGGTCGTGTATCGCGTCCTGCCAACCGTGATTGAGATTGTCGCGGTCCTGCACACGCGCCAGCAATACCCAGCCGCCGCGAAGTGATCTGATCACACGGCCGTCTCTGAACGACGAGGGTGGCGGCATCAACGTTTTCCGTTCATGCCGTCACGTTCGTATCGGCCTTACCACGCCGCACCTTGCGCAGTTCGACACCACGTTGCTGTCGAGAACAAACATCATGAGAAGTCAGCCGGTCGCGTGTCGACGAGCACACGCGGCGACTCAAATTCGATGTCGGCAATACCCGGCATAGCCAGCACATCGGCAATGTTGCGCCGCGGCTTAGTTAGCCGCTGATAGTGCTCAAAGCTCATCAGCACATGGGCCGGTCGGCCGCGCTCGATGATGAACACCGGCCCGTTGTTTGCGGCACGTTTTGCCTCGCTCAACCCTTGGTTGAACTCGCGGCTTGACATGATGGCAATGGTCATGGCGACACCCTCGCATGCTTAGATAAGGTAGTGATGTTACTACTCCAGTCAAGCGGGTGCAGACGTTTCGGCGCCGACCGTCGCAGTGCATGTGCGGCCGGTATTTCTCGCATTCGCGTGGCGAATGCGATCCTCCTTGGCTTCCCAGCGTAAAATATGCCAACTGAAGCGGAACGTTGCTCGTTCCGTGGTTGACCCCGTCTTTTATGGCCTTGAAAAAATGATTCTTCTAAAAGTTCCGTTCTCGGAAAAAGACCAGGCGAAGGCGCTTGGCGCGCGCTGGAACGCCGACCGCAAGGCTTGGTATGTGCCCGACGGGCAAAACGCCAGCGCCTTCGAGCGTTGGCTCGACCCCTCGCAGGAGGTCGGCACGCTGGGCAAGGCGATCGGTTCCTTGAACGCCAAGTCGGCCAAGTCGACCAAGCCGGGCAAGGTGGACAGCTACACCGGCAAACAAATCGTCGGCGCCCACTATGTTGAGTTGAAACACGATTGCGCTCCATTCAGCGAGTGTGCCGAGTGTCAGTCCGTGCTGCTGGCTTCGGGGGTGGATCGCCGCGCACAATGCGGTTGGTAAAACGTTGGAAGCAATCAATCATCTGCGATAGCGAGATAGCGGCCACCATGTTGTTGTGGCCAACCTGAGAAGGCCACGCAACGTTGGTTCGCGCGGCGACAAGACAAGAGGGGGATGCGTGAGGCGAACGCATCTCCCTCTTGTCGTTTTGGGCCGGCGCCTCCCGCCGCTTTGGACATCTGCTTGATTCATCACAAACGCAGCTCCGACACCTCTCGCGCCGCATTGCCGTCGACCGCGCTCACAGGCACACTGCAAATTGTTTTGCCTAATTGCTCACTCTCTTTTTCAAATAAGCACCAGCCTTCCGACTGTGCGGAGTGCGGCCTTCGCCTGCGTTTGGCGTCAACTCCACGCTTTTCTAACGAAATACATGGAAAACATGCTCATCCGTATTGTTTCTAGTATTGCCCGTTAGACACACGTTGCCATAAGTGCTATTATCATCTGGAAATATTGATTCCTGGAAATTTTAATAAAATCTAGACAAGAGGGGTGATTGATGGCGAATTGCGGAAAATGCGGCACCGCGAACAAGGACGGCACGAAGTTCTGCAAGGCCTGCGGCAGTGTGCTTGCCGCGCAAGATGCCCTCTCGGTGGCGAATTGCCCGGACTGCGCCAGCAGCTTGCCACCGGGCGCGAAATTTTGTAAAAAATGCGGTTGTGCCGCGCCGTCGGCGCCGCTTTCGACGGTGTCACAGGAGGTTTTCCGGCCAGCCTCCCTCCGGTCTGGCCGGCGCCGCTGGGTCCAGATCAGAATAGTGTCGTCGCAGCATCTCCGGTTGACACGGGCGCGGCGAATTGCCGTAGTTGTGGCCATCCACTAGTCGTCGGTGCGAAATTTTGCAAGAAGTGTGGAACCACTGTGAGTGTGGACGCAGCGACGAAGCCGGTAGAACTAAGCAAGCCGAGTTTGCCACCAGCGGCAGTTGTCTTCGCTGCGACCGCCTCCGATGTTGCCGCCACCGCCGAGTCGAACGATCTGCAGTCCGCACCCGCACCCGCACCCGCCCCCGCCCCCGCCCCCGCCCCCGCCCCCGCCCCCGCCCCTAAGCCTGAAATCGCGCCAGAATACGTAGCGAAGACGGTATCGTCCGGTGCCCCAGTGGACAACAGGCTGAAGGTCACTGCAATCGTGCTCGCGGCGCTGGTGACGGTGGCCGGCGCAGGTGGGGGCTATCTGTGGTGGAGCGGCCAGAAGGCAGCCGGCACGGTGGCCGTGCCGGATGCGCCGACCGATGCCGCCGCATCCGTCCCGGCCGATACTGGCGCGGCTGCGGCGGAAAGCTCGGCACCGGCTGTTCCGGCAGCACCCGCCAGCCCGGCACCTGTCGCCGTGCAAGAGGAAATCCCGGCACCTGCGCCGGCCCCGGCTTCCATCCCGGCGCCCGTCGTCAAGCCGGCACCGACCGTCGCACCCAAACCGCTGGCCTTGGCCAAGCCCTTGCCGCCCGCGGCGCCGGCGCGCGTCGTGCCGAGTCTGGCCGACGGTGCCGCCGCCGACGGTTTGGCGCGCAAGGTTGGCGCCTTGCTGAGCCGGGCCGACGGTTATATCTCCGCCCGCCAGTACGACAAGGCGATCGCCACGGCGGAGACCGTTTTGCTGCTGGAGCCGCGCAACGGCGCCGCGACGGCGCTCATCGAGCGGGCCAAGAGCAAGCAAATGGAAGCATTGAAATCCGGCACTTCGATCGACTAAACCACAGGACACATTATGAACATCCAGAAAACCATCCTTGCCGTCTGCACCGGCAGCTTGTTGCTCAGCGGTTGCGCCACCACCGGCGGCGAATCGGCCGGCGGGTCGAGTAACAGCGACACCGCCATGCGTTGCGCCGCCTTCGGCGCTGGCGGCGCGCTGCTGGGCGCCGTCCTTGGCGGCAAGAGCGGCGCCGTGAAGGGCGCCGTGGCCGGCCTGGCCGCCTGCGCCGTCGTCGAGATCGCCTCGCGCCAGACCAAGTCCTCCGCCGAGGTGGACCGCCAATACCGGGTGAGCAACCGCAACCAGTTGCCGCCCAACGCCAAGATCGATTCCTATTCCACCCTGGTGACCCCCAACGGCATCGTCAAGGCGGGCGACGCGATCAAGATCCAGTCGACCATCCGCGCCGTGTCCGGCGCGAACGAGCCGGTGCAGGAAATCCGCGAAGTGCTGATCGCCTACGCGCCGACGGGCGAGGAGTTCAAGCGCGGCGAGAAAAAAGTCAACGACAGCGCCGGCAGCGGCGAGTACGACAACAGTTTCACGCTGCGTTTGCCGCAGGGCGCGCCGCAGGGCATCTACCGCTTGAAGACCCAGGTGTTCCTCAACGGCCGTCCGATGATCGCCAAGGAAACCAATATGCAGGTGGCCGAGTTGTCCGGCGCGCGCACTCTGGCCTCGCTTGACCGCTGAGCCACTCGATTCGACCTCTCATAGGAACCAACATGACCACAGCAGCTCCATCCGGATCGAACTCCTACGCACTACTTCGCGCCGCCGAAGCCGTCACCAATTGGCGCGCACTGGCGATGAGCGCCCTGGCCGGGCTCGCCTTTTTCCTGTTCCTGGCCCTGAGCGGCTGGCTGGCCAAGAGCAGCGTGTTGTTGGGCGGCCTGTTTTTCCTGCTGTCCCTGGTGCTCGGCCTGGTCGGTTACTCGTCCGTTGGCATCGTCCTGATGCGTCGTTCCCAGGGCCAGGACATCGGCCTGGTCGACGCCTTCCTGCAGGCGCTGTTCACCGTTCACCGCTTGTTGGGGCTGGCCGTACTGTTGTTCCTGGCCTTTGTCGGCTTGGCCTTGGCGACCTTGCTGGTGTTGGCCGTGTGTAAAATTCCCGGCCTCGGGCCCTTGGTCTACAGCGTCGCCTTTCCCATCTTGACGGTGATCCTGGGGCTGACCACGGCCGGCATGTTCTATGTGGTGATGCCGCTGGCGGCGCCGGCCATTTGGTCCGGCAACACGATCTGGGAAACGGCGGCGCGCATGCTGGTGATCGTGCGCCAGCGTTTGCTGCCGGTGATTACCCAACTGGTCATCCTCTCGATGCTGGTGCTGTTCCTGTCCGGCGTGGTGACCTTTGTGCTGATGACCGGCTATATGACGACGCTGGGCTTGTCCTCGGCGGTCGGCATCAATGCCTCCGGTAACGCGATGGGCATGGTCCAAAGCATGATGCTGGGCGGTATGGGCGGTATGGGCGGTATGGGCGGTATGGGTGGCCTGGGCGGCTACGGCATGGACGGCGCGACCTCCTATTTCGGCGCCTTCGCTTTTGCCACCGGGCTGCTGTTCACCGTGGGCATGATCATTCCTTTCCTGACCTTCATCAACGGCACTTGCCTGATCTATCTGCAAACCATTGAAGGTCTGCACTTCGATGCTGCCGAGGAGCAGTTGCGCGGCCATGTGGACGAGGCCAAACGGCGCGCGCAGGAGGCGCGCGAGCGCGCCAGTGCCAAGTTGCAGGAGGTCAAGGCGGCGCAGCGTGCGCCGGAGGAGGCCGCGCCGACCCCACCGGCCGCGTCGGTCGCACCAGCCACAGCGGCTACGCCGGCCGCCGCCGCGCGCGCCTGCGCCAGTTGCCACGCGCCGTTGGCGGCGGACGATGTTTTCTGCGGCGAATGCGGGGCCAAGAACCCGCTGTAGTCGCCCAGCCTTGGCAGTGCGCGCCGGCGCGCCCTTGATGGGCGGCGCCGGCGCTCCGTTAACCACCTTCATTTCACACGAGTGTCTATGAGTTACGAATTCAACCCGGACAACCAGGTCTTCGAATTTCCCAATCCGTACAAGGTGGAGAATCTGGCCCTGCTGTTGTCCGGCGGCTTGATGATCCTGGTGGGCATCGTCATCATGCTCGGCATCCGCGACAACATCGCGCGCGGCCTCGACGGGCGGGCCTTGGCCGTGCTGGGCATCGCCGCCAGCCTGCTGTTTTTCGGCATCGCGCTGTTGGCGCGCGCGTTCACCCAGTTGCGCTATTTCTTCGGCCGCAACCGGCCCGACAGCCTGGCCGCCACGGTGGCGCCGGAGCAGGACGGCGACAGCCAGCGGGCGGCCTACTACAAGGAAACGCTGCGGCAGAACGCGCTGACCTTCAACGAGCCGTCCGGGCCGCTCAACGGCCTGCTGTACGCCTGGTTGCCGCATTTGATCTTCGCGCCCAGGGTGATCCAGGCGTCGGCGCAAACCCAGTTCAACAATTTCCTCGCCTTGAGCGCGACCTTTCTCAGCTTCCTGCTGTGCTGGTTGATGTTCGGTGCCGGTCCCTTGAACGGCTGGATCGGCCTGGCCTACGGCGCCTTCGCGTTCTTCCAGATCATGCGGCCGATGGTGCAGCGGGGCAACGGCGGCGGCGTCACCGAGGCCGCCAACGTCGGCATGGGCGGGCTGGTCAGCCTGATCGTGCTGGCGGTGCTGGGGCCGGTGTTGCTGGGCCTGCTGTCGCCGCATCTGCCGGCGCTGGACGGCATTTCGATCAACGGTGTCGTCTGCGGCGCGCTGCTGTGCACGCTGCTGGGCTGCGCCGTCTTCGGCCTGGCGCTGAGGAGGCAGTTGCAGCCGCCGCCGCAGGCCGTCGGCGCCGCGCGCGTCACCGAGACGGTGACCATGAACGCCCATCCGAACAAGCTGGTCGAGGAGCTCGACCGCATGCTGATGGGCCGTTGGTACAGCAATATTCCAAACCGGCGCTACACGCGCCGTTCGCCGCAGATCCAAGGGCGGCAGGGCCAGTTCACGGCCGAGTTGCTGGAGGAGAGCCAGCCGCGTCCGCTACCCAACCGCATCGCCACCGGCGTCGGCCACGCCTTGTCGCAGCCGCAGTTCTTTTGGCTGACCTGCCTGACCGGGCTGGCGCTGGTGTATCTGGTCGCCGGCACCGCCGGCGCCTTCGTCGCCGCGCGCGACATCGTGGCCGCCGCGCCGGCCTCGACGACGCTGGCGTTTTCGCTCAGCCAGTTCATCATCGGCGTGTTCTGCTACCGCGCCGCGCACGTGCTGTGGGGCCGCTTCGACTTCGTCTCGGAGTTGATCTGGGTCGACATCGGCGGCAGTTTCGAGTCCGCCGACGTGCGCGTCGGCAACCAGCTGTCCGGCAACGTGCAGACCAGCAAGAGTGTCATCAATGTCGAGTCGATGACGATGCGTGTCTGGGTGTCCGAAATCGACACCGTGATCTTCGGCAAGGACGCCCAGCGTCAGTTGATCGGCATGCGCGGCCTGCCCGGCCTGGCCGATGAGATCGCCGCGTCGTTGAAACAGTTCGGCGAAGCCCGCTCGATGGTGGTTGCGCCGAGCTCGGCGCAGGACTTCGAACGTGCGCAACAGATCGGCGTGATGGCGCAACTGGTCGGTGGCGCCAGCGCGGCGGGGCTGTTGCCGGCGGTGCCGGTGGCGGCCGGCGCGCTGGCGACGGCGCTCGGGGCGCGGCAGTTTTGCACCGGCTGCGGCACCGGCCTGGAACCCGACGCGAGTTTTTGCGGCGAATGCGGGAAACCGACGGCGAACTGAGCGCGCCGGCGCGGCCGGGTCCGCCCGGCTCCGCCCGGCTCCGCCCGGCTCCGCCGGCTAGTGTAGTGTTGCGTCCTTGTTGACGCATAAAAATGCGCCTTTGCCCGCCATGCGTCGTTGCCAATCCTCGCGATAGCCCGCTATCGCTCCGGTTGGCGCCTAGCTTGGCGGGCAAATGCATCATTTTTATATGCGCCCCCAAGAACGCAACACTACACTAGCGGACCGCGCCCGCCGCGATCTCCTTGATCGCCGGCAAGTCGAGCACCTCCAGCTCGCGCGGCGCCACCCGCACCAATCCCTCCTGCTTGAATTTGGTCAACTGCCGGCTGACGCATTCGCGCGTGACGCCGAGGTAGTTGCTGAGGCCCTCGTGCGTCATGCGCAGCTGGAACTTGTCGATCGCATAGCCGCGCGCCTCGTAGACCGAGGCGGCGCGGACGATCAGCGTGGCCAGGCGTTGGCGCGCCTTCATTTTGCCCAGCAGCAGCACGACGCTCTGCATGCGGGCGATCTCCTCGCCGACCATGCGGTGGAATTGCTGGCGCAGCGCCGGCATCTTGGCCAGCAGCGCCTCCAGGTCGGCGAAGGGCAGCTCGCACACGGCGCAATCCTCCAACGCCACCACTTCGCAGCTGTGCACGCCGCTGGCGATGGCGTCCAGCCCCAGCAGCTGTCCGCTGAAGTGGAAGCCGGTGACTTGCTCGCTGCCGTCGCGGTTGATGCGGTAGGCCTTGAATTGCCCCGCGCGCACGGCGTACAGGCTGGCGAACGGGGCGCCGGTGCGGTACAGCCGCTCGCCCTGGGCTAGCGGGAAGCGGCGGGCGACGATGCGGTCGAGCTTGTCCACGTCGGCCGTGCCGAGTTCCATCGGCAGGCAGAGTCGGCGCACGGCGCAGTCGGCGCAATGGATGGCGGACGCCGTTGGCGTTGCGTCTTGCGGCATGTTTTCCCGGGTGGTTGGGCAAGAACGGGTGTTCTTGCCCAACTAAGATGGGGTGGCGCGGCGGCAAGCACAATACTGGGAGGGAAAAAATTTATCCCTGGAATTGCGGGGCGGATGGCCTGACGGCCTATTCCGCCGGCGTGCCGATGAATTCCTCGCGCTGTTCGGCCAGGGCCGAGAAGGCCTTGAGCTGGGGGGAATGGTCGGCGGTGACCAAGGTCGGCATCATCATCTGGATGAAGTTCCACGCCACGGCGATGGTCACTTCGGCGTTGCCGAAGGGCTGGCCCGGCGTCGGCAGGGGCGTGGCGCTCAAGTCGGCCTCGAGCGCAGCGCAGGCCGCCAGCAGTTGCTCGCTGACGCGCGCCAGCCAGGGCGCGTACTGCTTGTCCTCGGGACGCTTGTGTTCGTAGACGATCTGCACGGCTTTTTCGGCGGCGGCCAACGCCAGGCCGGTCAGCCGGCAGGCGCGCAGGTGCGCCTCGGCACCCTCCGGCTGCAGTTTGGCGCCGGCCGGCGTCAAGTGGGCCAGGTAGTCGATGATCAGCGTCGAGTCCATCAGCGTTTGGCCGTTGTCGAGCACCAATGTTGGCGCCTTGACCACGGGGTTGATTTGTTTGAACTGCTCGTAGGTGCTGAAGACGGAGATCGACTGGTGTTCGAAGTCGAGCTTGAGCAGCTTGAGGCAGATGGCGACGCGGCGGACGTAGGGTGAGTCCAGCATTCCGATCAGTTTCATTGTTTCCCCGTTAGAATAACTATCAGTTTGATGGCGGATCGGGCCGATTCTGCGCGGCGATCTCGTCAAAGGCGGTAAAAGCGCGAGGAAACAGTGTATGTCGCGCCTGCCGATCCGAATAGCGATAATAATCGACGGATTACGTTAGGAATTCTTACATGATGCATTTGCCTCCCCTGACCGCCCTGCGTTGCTTCGAGGCGGTGGCGCGCCTGGGCGGCGTGACGCTGGCGGCGCGCGAGCTGCACGTCACGCATTCGGCGGTGAGCCAGCAGATCAAGCTGCTGGAGGAGTTGATGGGGCTGGCGCTGTTCGTGCGCGAGGGGCGGGGGCTGCGGCTGACCGACGAGGGCCGGCTGTATTCGCTGGATATTCGCGCGGCGCTGCGCGGCATTGTCCAGGCGACGCAATTGGCGCAGGGGCGGCCGCAGGATAGCGAGCTGGTGATCGCTACCCTGCCGTCCTTTGCCTTGCATTGGTTAGTTCCCCGGCTGGATAGTTTTCGCGCGCTGCATCCGTATTATCGGCTGCGTTTGCAGACCAGTTTGGCGGTGCAGGATTTGCGCAGCGGTTTGGTCGATATTGGTATCCGCATGGGGCAGGGGCATTGGCCGGATATGGAAAAGCAGGCCTTGTTCGAGGATGAGTTAATCGTGGTGTGTTCACCGCGTTTCCGCGAGGGCGATATTCCAACGTCGGCCGGGGAAATCATGGCGTGTCCGTTGGTTCGCACGCCGGATGCGCCATGGACGGAATGGTGTCAGGCGGCCGGCGTGGCCGAGCCGAATAGCCGCGATGGTTTGTTCGCCAATGATTCGAATATCGTCTTGGGTGCCGTGTTATTGGGGCAAGGCGTTGCGCTGGAGCGTAGGAGTTTGGTGTCGGGAGCATTGGAAAAAGGTGACTTGATCCAGGTAAGCGGTATTGCTGTGCCTTACGCCTATCCATATTGGTTGGTGTGGCAACAGCAGGAGATATCTAAACTCAAGCAGCAGCATTTTATCGATTGGATAGTTGGGGAAGTTCGGCTTTATCGGCCCTGTGGCGCCTACGCGTAAGTGCCAAGCCGAATTCTGGTTTATTCGTGCTAAATTTTGGCATAAGTGCAAGGCGGGACGGGCTGTTTCATGGGCGCCTACCCCGGCGCTTTGGATAAACTGGGAAGGCGGCGGCAAGCAAATCCATTCCCCGGTATATTGCACAGTCGGGGCCTCTTGTCGTGTCTGGCCCATTCAATTCAGAAACAATTTCTTAGCGAAGAGGTGAATGATGGAACATCGTTACTTGGGTGCGTCCGGTTTCAAGGTGCCGGTATTAAGTTTCGGCACGGGCACGTTTGGCGGTAAGGGGGAGTTTTTCGGCGCGTGGGGACATACCGATGTGGCCGAGGCGAAGCGTTTGGTGGATGTTTGTCTGGACGCCGGATTAACCATGTTCG
This sequence comes from Rugamonas sp. DEMB1, assembly GCF_029834475.1. Taxonomy (GTDB): domain Bacteria; phylum Pseudomonadota; class Gammaproteobacteria; order Burkholderiales; family Burkholderiaceae_D; genus Rugamonas; species Rugamonas rubra. Next base: position 748,149 of record NZ_CP122407.1, read on the forward strand.
ATAGCGCCGATGTCTATTCCGGCGGCGTGGCCGAATCCGTGTTGGGCGAGGCGATCAAGGGCCGGCGCGATAAGGTATTAATTTCGACCAAGGCGACTTTTCGCAGCGGCGACGATCCCAACGCCGTCGGCTCGTCGCGCTTCCATTTGATCCAGGCTTGCGACGCGGCATTGAAACGATTGGGCACCGATTATATCGACCTGTTTCAATTGCATGGTTTCGATGCCCACACGCCGGTGCAGGAGGTGTTGTCGACGCTGGACGATTTGGTGCGGGCCGGTAAGATCCGTTATGTCGGCGTGTCCAATTTCTCCGGCTGGCATTTGATGAAGTCGCTGGCGACGGCCGAGCGCTATGGTTATCCGCGTTATGTTTGCCATCAGGCGTATTACTCGCTGGTGGGCCGCGATTACGAGTCGGAGTTGATGCCGCTGGGCTTGGACCAGGGCGTCGGCGCGATGGTGTGGAGTCCGCTCGGCTGGGGCCGCCTGACGGGCAAGATCCGCCGTGGCCAGCCGCTGCCCGAGCAGAGCCGTTTGCACAAGACGGCCGAGATGGGGCCGCCGGTGGCCGACGAGTTGTTGTTCCGCGTCGTCGATGCGCTCGACCTGGTTGCGGCCGAGACCGGCAAGACGGTGGCGCAGATCGCGCTGAACTGGTTGTTGCAACGCCCCGGCGTGGCGACGGTGGTGGTCGGCGCGCGCGACGAGGCGCAGCTACGGCAGAACCTGGGCGCGGTGGGGTGGCAGTTGACGGCGGCGCAGATGGCGGCGCTGGACGCGGCCAGCGCCGTCACGCCGGCCTATCCCTACTGGCACCAGCGCGGTTTCGCCGAGCTGAACCCCAGCCCGGTATAGCCCGAGCCGGGCTTGGCCTTGCCGGCCAGCTAGCCCGGCCCGGCCCGGCCCGGCCCGGCCCCCTACATGGTGCCAAACGGCGGGATGGTAAAGCCATCGCCGTCGATCTGGCCGCCATCGCCCGCGCCGGCGGCGTTGTTGGGCAGCGGGGTTTGCGCCGGGAAGGTGAATTGCAGGCGCACGCCCTGGCCGGGGCTGCTGTCGAGGCGCAACTGGCCCTTGAAGATGGCCTGCACCAGGTTGTGCACGATGGACAGGCCGAGGCCGGAGCCGCCCTGGCCCAGCTTGGTGGTGTAGAAGGGCTCGAACACCTTGTGCTGCAGCTCGGCGGCGATGCCGTGGCCGTTGTCGCTGTAGACCAGTTCGACCATGTCGCCGTCGCGCCGCGCCTCGATGACGATGTGGCCGTCCGGCATGCCGTCGAAGCCGTGGGTGATCGAGTTCATGATGACGTTGTTGATGATCTGTTCCAGGTGCCCGGGGTAGCTGTCGAGCATGATGCCGTCGGGAATGTTCAGCTCGACGGTGGCCTTGGCGCGGCGGGTGATGGCGCCCAGCGCCGTCAGGCTGTCCTGCACGGTGGTGCGCAGGTCGAAGGTGCGCCGGCGCTGGCTGGTCTGGTCGACCGAGACGCGCTTGAAGCTTTCGATCAGGTCGTTGGAGCGGTGGCCGTTGCGGGCGATGATCTCGCTGGCGCCCAGGCAGTCGGCCAGACCGTGCTGCAGGCCGGAGCGGGTCAGCTGGTTGCGTTCGATGGCGCCGCTCAGCTCCTTGAGCTTGTCGTGCAGGGCGGTGGCGGCCAGCACCATGTTGCCGATCGGCGTGTTGAGCTCGTGCGAGACGCCGGCCACCAGCACGCCGAGCGAGGCCAGCTTCTCCGATTCGATGATCTGCGCCATGGCCTGGCGCAACTCGCTGGTGCGCGCCTCGACCCGGCTTTCCAGCTGCTCGTTGAGTTCCTGCAAGGATTGCTCGACCCGCTTGCGCTCGGACAGGTCGATGCGGATGCAGATCATGCGCTGCGGCGCGCCGTGCTCGTCGCGGCCGACGATCATGCCGTTGTCGAGCACCCATTTCCAGCTGCCGTCGCGGCAGCGGGCGCGGTATTCCTGCTTGTAGCGCGGCGTGGCGCCGGCGAAGTAGTCGCGCATGGCCTGTTGCACCCGCTCGCGGTCGGCGGGGTGGAGCAGGGCGTCGCGGCCGTCGATGCTGGCCTCGATCTCGCCGTCGGCGTAGCCGTGCATGGCGGTGCAGCAGGCGGAGAAGACGACCTTGCCGCTGGGAATGTCCCAGTCCCACACGCCGTAGCCGGCGCCCTCGAGGGCGAACTTCCAGCGCTCCTCGCTGTCGCGCAGGGCCTGGGCGGCGGCGCGGTGCTGGCGGCGCCGCTCGGCCTCCTTGAGTTCGCGCTTGACGGCCGGCGCCAGCCGCGCCAGGTTGCCCTTCATTACGTAGTCGTGGGCGCCGGCGCGCATCAGCAGCACCGCCGTCTCCTCGCCGATGTTGTTCGAGACGACGATGAAGGGCAGGTCCAGGCCGGCCTCGCCGAGCAGGGCCAGGGCGGCGCTGGCGCTGAAGCCGGGCAGGTTGTAGTCGGAGATGACCAGGTCCCCAGTGCGGCGCGGCCAGCGCCCGCCGCATGCCGGCCTCGTCGTCGACGCGGGTGGCGGCGACGTCGAAGTCGGCCTGGCGCAGGCTGCGCAGCAGCAGCTCGGCGTCGCTGTCGGAGTCCTCAACCAGCAGGATGGAAAGGGGCGTCATCATGGTCGCTCACGGCGCTTCGTTGATTACCAGCCAGTATAGCCCGAGCTGGCGGATGGTTTCATTGAATTGGAGAAAGTCGACCGGCTTGCGGATGTAGCTGTTGACGCCCAGGTCGTAGCCGGCGGCGATGTCCTGCTCCTCGCGCGAGGAGGTCAGGATGACCACCGGGGCGCGGTGGGTGCGCGGGTCGGCGCGGACGCGGCGCAACACCTCGAGGCCGTCGATCTTGGGCAGCTTGAGGTCGAGCAGCACCAGCACCGGCAGGCTGCCCGGGTCGCGGCCGGCGTGGGCGCCCTCGCCGAACAGGTAGTCGAGCGCCTCCTGGCCGTCCTGCGCCACCACCAGGGTGTTGGTGATGTTGTTGCGCTGCAGGGCGCGCTCGGTCAGCGCGATGTCGCTGGGGTTGTCTTCGATCAGCAGGATCACTTTGCCGTGCATGGCGGTTCCTTGAGGGTGAAGTAGAAGGTGGCGCCGGCGCCGGGCGCGGCGACGGCCCAGATGGCGCCGCCGTGGCGTTGCACGATGCGCTGGACGGTGGCCAGGCCGATGCCGGTGCCGGCGAACTCGCTGGCCTTGTGCAGGCGCTGGAAGACGCCGAACAGCTGTTGCGCGTGGGCCATGTCGAAGCCGGCGCCGTTGTCGCGCACGAAATAGGCAGACACGGCAGACACGGCAGACTCGGCAGACACGGCAGACACGGCAGACTCGGCAGACTCGGCCGGCACGGCCGGCGCGGCCGGGCCGGGCGGGACGACGTCGGCGCGGCCGAAGGCGATGCGGGCCGGCGCGCGCATGGCGGAGAACTTGCAGGCGTTCTCCAGCAGGTTGTGCAGGGCCGCCTCGAGCAGGCGGGCGTCGCCCCAGGCGCGCAGGCCGGGCTGGATGTCGAATTCGAGGGCGCGCGCCGGGTTGGCCTCGGCCACCCGCGCCGCCACCGTGCGCGCCAGCGCCGACAGGTCGAGCGGGTGGCAGGCCAGGGCGGCGCGGCCCAGGCGGGAGAATTCGAGCATGCCGTCGATCAACTGGCCCATGCGCTGGCTTTCGCCGCGCACCCGGGCCAGGTAGGCCAGGCCGGTGGCGTCGAGCCGGTCGGCGTAGTCCTCCTGCAGCGCCAGGCTCCAGCCGTCGATGCCGCGCAGCGGGCTGCGCAGGTCGTGCGAGACCGAGTAGGAGAAGGCCTCCAGCTCGCGGTTGGCGCGTTCGAGCTCGGCGGTGCGCTCGGCCACCTGGGCCTCCATCCCCTCGTTGGCGCTGCGCAACTCGGCGCGCGCCTGCTCGGCCTGCGCCAGCAGGGCGGCCATCTGTTCGGCGGCGGCGCGGTGGGCGCTGATGTCGGTGTGGGTGCCGATCATGCGGGTGGCGCGGCCGGCGGCGTCCTGCTCGACCACCATGCCGCGCGCCTCGACCCATTTCCAGCTGCCGTCCTTGCAGCGCATGCGCTGCTCGATGGCGTAGGTCTTGGTGCTGCCGTCGAAGTTGCCGGCGAGCAGGACGAGGGCGCGCCGCAGGTCGTCCGGGTGGGCCAGCCGCTGGTAGGTTTCGAGCAGGTCGGGCAGCTCGTCGTCGCGGTAGCCCAGCATCTCCTTCCAGCGGTGCGAGTACAGCACCACGCCGCTGGCGATGTGGAAGTCCCAGACGCCGTGGCCGGCGCCCTCGAGCGCGTGCTTCCAGCGGTACTCGCTGTCCTGCAGGTCGCGGAAGGCCTGGTGCAGGCGCTCGCGCATGGCGTTGAGGGCGGCCACCATCTGGCTCAGCTCGTCGTGGGCGTTGCGCCCGCTGCCGCGCCGCTCCAGCGTCAGCGGCTGCTGCATGCGGCCGGCCGAGAGCAGGTCGGAGTAGGCGGCGATGCGCTTCAGGTGGCGTCCGACCAGCAGCTGGAACAGCACCAGGATGAACAGCGAGACCAGGAAGGTCTTGATGGTCTGCCAGATCAGGATGGCCACCACCTTGTCGCGCAGGCGCTGGCGGGCGCCGTCCAGGCTGGCCACGGCGCGCACCGTGCCGATGCGCAGCAGGCGGCCGCGGTGGGCGTAGCTGAGCGGGAAGTCGCGGCCCAGCACGCCGTCGGCGCGCGGCGCGCCGGCGCGCGCCACCACCTGGCCGTGCTCGTTGCTCACCTCGACGTACTGCAGGTCGGGCAGGCGCAGGATGCCCTGCAGCTGCAGCTCGAGGTCGCGGCCGCTGGTGATCCACAGGCTAGACGCCAGGCTGTCGGCGTAGCTGCTGTCGATCTGGCGCAGGCGCAGGCCGACCTCGTCGACGTCGCGGCGGTACTCCATGGCCAGCTGGAACACCGTCGAGACCAGCGTCACCACCGAGCTGAACACCAGGATCAGCACGGCGAAGCGGCGCCCCAGGCTGTTGCCGGCGGACTTGTGCAACCAGGTGCGGAGCGACTCCATGCGGGCGCCTACTGCGGGTAGCGGCGCAGCACGCCGTCGAAGATGCGCTGGTGGCTGCCGTCGGCCTTCATGCGGCGGATCTCGGCGGCCAGCAGCGGCACCAGGGCGGCGTGGCGGCGGTGCAGGTAGAGGAACCAGTCGCCCTCGACGAAGGCCGGCCGCAACTGGCGCACGCCGCGCAAGCCCATGCTCTGGATGAAGTGCAGGCCCTCGAGCTTTTCGATCACGGCGACGTCGATGCGGTCCTTGTCGAGCATGGCGAACAACTGGCGGCCGGTTTCGAGCTTCTGCAGCGAGCGGCTGCCGACGATGTTGCGTTCGAGAATTTTCCAGCCGGTCAGGATGCCGACGTCGTAGGGCGCCAGGCTGGCGGCGCCGGCCACGGCGAAGTCGTGGCGGCGGCTGAAGGCGACCATCTGGTAGGCCATCACCGGCTCCGGCACGCGCAGCAGATTGGGGTAGTCGCGTTCGATGCCGGCGACGCGCGAGACGTCGCCGTCGTCGACGCCGCTGTTGGCGTTGAGCAGGCCGCGCTCGGCCGACGAGGCCTGGATTTCGACGCGCAGGCCGAGCCGGCCGAACAGCTCGGCGTAGAACAGGTCGAGCACGCCGTCGCGTTCGGGCGAGGTGACCGGCGCGAAGAAGGAGGTGTTGAGTACCAGCGCAGTCGGCGGCGGCGGCGGGATGGCGGCGGGCGCGGCGGCGGCCCGCCCGGCCAGGCAGAGCGACAGCGCGAAGCAGGTCAACAGTGTTCTCATGGCGGGCCCCGCGGGTGGTGTTCGGTGCGGTCGACAACGGTGAAAGCTTGCAACTTAGTATGACTAGTTTCCCGCCGTTTGGCTACGCGCGCGCACCCGTCGGTGCCATCTGGCAACAGCGCGCGGCCCGCTTGTAGGAAAAGTCGCGCACGTGTCAGAAAACGCTGCATTTGCGGCGCATAATGATTATGATGAGAAATAGATACATCGGTGATGCAAGTTTGTCGCCTGCCTGTCCGACACCACTTTGCGGAGCGTGCCATGAGTGCCTATTCTGTCGTCGGTGGCCTGCGGCTGCCACATAAATTCCTGATCCTCAGTCTGATCGCGCTGCTGCTGGCGGCGGTGCCCACCTTCTTCTATGTGCGCGAGGCGGGCAAGAGCCTGGACGCCTACCAGTCCGAGCAACAGGGTCTGGTCAGGGTGGCGGCGGTGCTGAAAACCATCCAGTTTACCCAGCAGCATCGCGGCTTGGCCGCGCTCAGCCTGGGCGGCGTGGCCGGCGGCGAGGCCAAGCGGGCCGCCAAGCAGGCCGAGGCGGACCGCGCCTACGGCGAGGTCGACGCCATCGTCAAGGCGATGGGCGACGACGGCGTGACGGCGGCCTGGACCGCCTCCCGGCGCGACTGGGACGCGCTGCGCGAGGGCGTGGTGGCGCGCCGCCTGACGGTGCCGCAGAGCTTCGCCGGCCACACGGCGCTGGTGCCGCTGTTGCTGCGGGTGAACGACCTGGTGGGCGACCACTACGGCCTGAGCCTGGACCCGGACAAGGACAGCTACCAGTTGATCCAGGCCATGTTCTACCAACTGCCCTACCTGACCGAGGAGCTGGGCAAGACGCGCGCCCAGGGCGCCGGCATGCTGGCGCGCAAGGAGGCCTCGGCCGAGGAGCGCATCGCGCTGTCGATCTACACCGGCCGCGTCGGCGACCGCCTGGACCAGACCCAGGCCGCCTTCAACAAGGCCGCCAGCGAGAACCCGCGCCTGGCCAGCCGCCTGGGCGAGGCGATGCGCGAGGCGGCCGGCCTGGCGCAGGGCCTGGTGCGCACCGCCAGCGAGCAGATCGTCAAGCCCGAGCAACTGAGCTACGCGGCCGACCAGTACGTGACCCTGGCGACCCAGGCGATCGACGCCCAGTTCAAGCTCAACGGCGCGTCCGGCGCGGTGCTCGAGGAGCTGATGGCCGAGAAGATCGGCGACTTCCACCGCACCCGCTGGCTGATGCTGGCCAGCATGCTGGGCCTGATCGCGCTGGCCGGCGCCGTCGCCGCGATGATCTCGCGCTCGGTCACCGGGCCGCTGCGGCACGCCGTGCTGGTGGCCGAGCGGGTCGCCGGCGGCGACCTGGTGGGCGACTTCGACACCGGCCCGCCCAACGAGGTCGGGCGCATGCTGCGCGCCCTGAAGGAGATGAACGACAGCCTGCGCCACATTGTCGGCGACGTGCGCGGCAGCATCGACAACATCGGCGCGGCGACGCGCGACATCGCCAGCGGCAACGCCGACGTCTCGCGCCGGCTCGAGGCGCAGGCCTCCAGCCTGGAGCAGACGGCCTCGTCGATGGAGCAGATGACCTCGACGGTCAAGCAGAACGCCGACAACGCGCGCCAGGCCAACACCCTGGTGGCCGGCGCCGCCGGCGTGGCCAGCCACGGCGGCGCGGTGGTGGCGCAGGTGGTGCGCACCATGGGCGAGATCAACGCCAGCTCGCACCGCATCGTCGACATCATCGGGGTGATCGACGGCATCGCCTTCCAGACCAACATCCTGGCCTTGAACGCGGCGGTCGAGGCGGCCCGCGCCGGCGAGCAGGGCCGTGGCTTCGCCGTGGTGGCCTCCGAGGTGCGCAACCTGGCGCAGCGTTCGGCGGCGGCGGCCAAGGAGATCAAGGAGTTGATCGCGCAGAGCGTGGAGAAGGTCGAGGCCGGCAACCGGCTGGCCGACAGCGCCGGCAAGGCGATGGAGGAGATCGTCGGCAGCGTGGCGCGCATCACCGGCATCATGGGCGAGATCGCCACCGCCTCGGCCGAGCAGGGCAGCGGCATCGAACAGATCAACCAGGCCGTGACGCAGATGGACGACATGACGCAGCAGAACGCGGCCCTGGTCGAACAGACCGCCGCCGCCTCGGCCAGCCTGCAGGACCAGGCGCAGAGCCTGGTGGCGGCGATGAGCGTGTTCCGGCTCGACGCCAGCGAGCTCGGCGGCGCGGCCGGCGGCCGCGCGGCGCCGCAGGGCCGGGCCGGCGCGGCGGCGCCGGCGCGCCCGTCGCTGGCGCTGGCCGGGCGCTAGCGCTGGCGCGGGACGCCGGTGCGGCGCCGGCGGGCGCCGGCACCGGCAACGGCACCGGCATCGGCTGCGGCAGCGGCAGCGGCAGCGGCAGCGGCTGCGCCAATGGTGCCGCCCGGCCGGCGCGCCTTGCCGCCCGGCCACCTCACTTGGCGGCGGCCGGCGCGGGGCGGGCCGCCTCGTCGTCGTTGAGTATCCACACGCGCTCCAGCATGCCGGCGGCGTCGACCGTGTAGTTGACCACGATGTCGCTGCCGCGCAAGGTGGCCGGCATGGCGATCATATTGTCCTGGTTGAAGATGCGGGCGCCGGCGGCCAGCCGGCGCGGCTTGCCGTCGATCAGGAGGTCGGGGAAGTAGCCTGGCGTCATCTTGCCGCGCAGCGCGTCGGGCGGGAAGGGCCGCTCGATGCCCTGGGCGGCGGCCGTTGCGGCCAGCGGCGGCGCCAGCGCCAGTGTCAGGCCCAGCGCCAGGCTGGTCGGCAGGGTCGGGGCCAGCGCCGCCAGCACGGCGGCCAGGTGGCAAGTGCGCCGCATGGTGGCGTCCTCCAGAGTGGGCATGGCGCCAGCTTACACCGCTTCGGCCCGGCCGTGGTGGCCGGTGGCGGCCTCAGCCGCCCAGCGTGGCCCGCGCCGCCCGCACCGCGAGCACCGCGCCCATCGCCCCGGTGCACAGTCTACCGAGTGCGTGCACGTCGGGCCGCCGTTGTCGGCGGAATTGACAAGCGGACGCGGCGACGGCGGCCGGCCGCGCGCAAGCGCTTGAATTAAAGGCGATTGCGGCGCCGGGCATTCATCTTGCTCACCTTGCCGCAGGGCCTGCCGCAGCGCGGCGGGCACGGCGAACGCCGGCACGGGCCGGCACCGCACGAGGGGGCTGCGATGACACCACGACACTTGCTTCGACCATGGCGCCGACTGGCGGCGCTGTGTTGCCTGTTGGCCGGCTGGACCGGCGGCGCCACCGCCGCCGGCGTGCTGTACGACAACGGCGGGCCGGACGGCGCCGGCGCCAACAACGCCGGCATCGCCTGGCAGGCCGACGATTTCGTGCTCGGCGGCGGCGCCGTGCTCAGCGACCTGCATTTCTGGACCTTCGAGGCGGCCGGCGCCTACCGCAACAGCATCGCCTGGGCCATCGCCGCCGACGCCGGCGGCACGGTCGGCGCCCTGCTGGCCAGCGGCCAGCAGGGCGCCGTCGCGCGCAGCGCCACCGGCGCCGTCCAGGCCGGCCTGGACGGCTACCAGTACGGCCTGGACCTGAACGCGCCGCTGGCGCTGGCGGCCGGCCGCTACTGGCTGGTGCTGCACAACGGCGGCTTCGGCCAGATGGGCGACCCGAACGATTTCTACTGGGCCACGGCGGCGGCCAACGGCGGGCCGGACGGGCGCGAGTCCTACAACGGTGGCGCCAGTTGGGGCGCCAACGGCAGCGAGCACGCCTTCCAGTTGACCGGCGTCGTGCCGGAGCCGAGCCCGGCGGCGCTGCTGGGCGCCGGCCTGGCGGTGTTGCTGCTGAGGCGGCGCGTCGGCGCCCGTCGCGCCGATGACGTCGGCGGCGATGGCGGTGGTCACGGCGACGGCCGGCCGGCCGCTTGGGGGCGCTCGTGAACCCGCTGCGCGGCGGCGCCGCCGTATCGCCGTCATGCGGCCGCCGGTACGCGCTGGCGCTGCTGTGCGCCAGTGCGCTGGCCGCCGCGCCGTTGCCCGGCGCCGCCGCTGCCGCCGCTGCTGCTGCTGCTGCTGCTGCTGCTGCTGCTGCTGCCGCTGCTGCGCCGGCCGCCAGCGTCCAGCGCGACGAGGCCCACGACACCGGCGCTCCGCTGGCCGAGCTGGCGCGCGGCGCGGCGGCCCGCACGGCGCCACAACAGGTGCGGGTGTTTCCGCTGCGCCTGGTGACGCCGGCCATGCGCGGCCGGCCGCAGGCGCCGGTCCGTCCCCCGTCCGCCGCCGCCGCCGCCGCGGCTGGGGCCGAAGCCGCCACCAGCGCCACCGTTGCCGCTGACGGCGCCGCCGCCGGTGCCGCCTCCGCCTCCGCCTCCGTCTCCGCCACTCCCACCGTCGCCAGCACGGCCGCCGGCACCGCCGCCGCCACCGGCGCGCCGCGCGTCAACACCGGCGCCACCCTGGTCAACATCGACGGCGTCGGCGCCAACAGCGGCGCGCCGTCGGACGCCAACGGCGCCGTCGGCGCCAGCCAGTACGTGCAGTGGGTCAACACCGAGCTGGCCGTCTACGACAAGGCCGGCGCCCTGCTGCTCGGCCCCGTCGACGGCAACCTGCTGTTCGCCGGCTTCGGCGGCAGCCGGGGCGCCGACGCCTGCCGCCTGAGCAACCGGGGCGACCCGATCGCCCAGTACGACAAGCTGGCCGGCCGCTGGGTGCTGTCGCAGTTCGCCTGGCTCGACGCCGACGAGGACAGCGGCCCCTACTACCAGTGCATCGCCGTCTCCACCAGCGCCGACGCCACCGGCAGCTACCACCGCTACGTGTTCGAGAGCCGCGACGCGGCCAACGCCATCGTCTTCAACGACTACGCCAAGATGGGCATCTGGCCGGACGCCTACTACCTCACCTATGTGTTGTTCGCACCGCTCGGCGGCAGCGGCTACTTCGGCCCGCAGGTGTGCGGCTACGACCGCGCCGCCATGCTGGCCGGCGCCGCCGCGCTGGGCCGTTGCCGCGACCTGGGCGACAGCTTCGGCCCGGCGCTGCCGGCCGACCTCGACGGCACCACGCCGCCGCCGGCCGGCAGCGCCAACTATCTGCTGGCCATGGACTTCGACGGCGCCGGCCACGGCGACACCCTGTTCCTGTGGCGCTACTCGTTCGCCGCCGACAGCCTGAGCGGGCCGCAGGCGCTGGCCGTGGCGCCCTACACGATCGCCTGCCCGAGCACCTTCGGCGGCCCCTGCGTGCGCCAGCCGCCGCCCGGCGAGCGGCTCGACTCGGTCGGCGACCGCCTGATGTACCGCCTGCCCTACCGCAACTTCGGCGACCGCCAGGTGCTGCTGGCCAACCACTCGGTGCAGCAGCCGGGCGCGCCGACCGACGGCCCGCTGGGCGTGCGCTGGTACGAGCTGCGCGCCGGCCCCGGCGCCGGCGCCGGCCCGGCCGTCTACCAGCAGGGCACCCACGCGCCGGACGCGCTGAGCCGCTGGATGGCCGGCATCGCCATGGACCGCGCCGGCGACATCGCGCTCGGCTACAGCGTGGCCGGGGCGGCGCTGTTCCCCGGCGTGCGCTACAGCGGCCGGCTGCGCAGCGAGCTGCCCGGCACGCTCGAGGCCGAGGCCGCCATCGTCGCCGGCGCCGGGGTGCAGATCAACACCTTCAACCGTTGGGGCGACTACAGCGGCATGACGGTCGACCCGGTCGACGACTGCACCTTCTGGTACACCCAGCAATACATCGCCAACAGCGGCCGCTTCACCTGGCGCAGCCGCATCGCCGCCTTCCGCTTCCGCAACTGCGACTAGCGGCCGTCCCGCTTGCCCCTTACCGCCGCAGCGCATCGCGGCGGTTTTTTTTATATGTCTGTTGTTGCCGCGCAACTGTCACGCGGGCGTCATCGCCCTGTCACCGGCCTGTCACGGCCCCCTCCTACAATCCTGCAAGTTATGTATCTGCCATGCCGCCGAGGCGGCCTGCGCCCCCTTTCTCCCCAAACCCCGTAAGAAAGAAACCCATGTCACAGCGTCTCCGTTTGAAACCGATCTGCCTGCTGGTGTTGCAGGCGCTGGCCTGCTCGGCCTACGCCGCCCCCGCCGACGCCACCGACGGCGCCGCCGCCGGCCTGGCCGGCGCCGCCGCCGCGCCCGTGCAGACCGTCGAAATCACCGGCCAGGGCCAGTCGCGCCAGGTGCAGAACATCAACCGCGCCGACCTGGTCAAGGCGCTGCCCGGCACCAGCCCGCTGAAGATCCTGGAAAAACTGCCCGGCGTGAACTTCCAGTCGGCCGACCCCTTCGGCGCCTACGAGTGGTCGACCCGCTTCAGCATCCGCGGCTTCAGCCAGGGCCAGCTGGGCTTCACCCTGGACGACATCCCGCTCGGCGACATGAGCTACGGCAACAACAATGGCCTGCACATCAGCCGCGCCGTCTCGTCCGAGAACATCGGCCGCGTCGCCGTCTCGCAGGGCGCCGGCGCGCTCGGCACCGCCTCGACCAGCAACCTGGGCGGCACCGTCCAGTTCGTCACCCTGGGCCCGGCCGACGAGCAGGGCGTCACCCTGGCGCAGACCGTCGGCAGCGACTCCACCTCGCGCACCTTCGTGCGCTACGACAGCGGCCTGCTGGGCGGCAGCACCAAATTGTTCCTCAGCGGCACGCGCCAGCGCGCCGACAAGTGGAAGGGCGCCGGCGCCCAGGACCAGGACCAGTTCAACTCGCGCTTCGAGCACCAGTTCGGCGAGCACACCCTGACCGGCTTCTTCAACTACTCCGACCGCAGCGAGGTCGACTACCAGGACCTGTCGCTGGAGATGGCCAAGCGCCTCGGCCACGGCTGGGACAACTACGCGCCCGACTGGCGGCGCGCCGTCGACGCCGCCAACAACAAGTTCAGCGGCGCCGTCACCAACCAGGACGACGCCTACTACCTGGGCCGCGGCCTGCGCAAGGACAAGCTGGCCGGCCTGAGCCTGGACCTCAAGCTGGGCCCGGCCACCAGCCTGAAGACCACCCTGTACCACCACGACAACGAGGGCCAGGGCCACTGGTACACGCCGTACGCCGCCTCGTCGCCGACCATGCCGATCGCCATCCGCACCACCGAATACTCGATCGGCCGCGACGGCGTCATCGCCGACCTGGCCTGGGACTTCGGCCGCCACACCGTCAACGCCGGCTTCTGGGGCGAGCGCAGCCTGCACACCGGCACGCGCAACCTGTACGCGGTGACGGGGCCGGAGGACAGCAACCACTTCCTGTCGAACCCGATGAAGACCCTGTTCAAGCAGGACTTCACCACCAACACCACCCAGTTCTACCTGCAGGACACGGTCAGCGCGATGGACGGCCAGCTCAAGCTCAACTTCGGCTTCAAGAGCCCGAAAGTGAGCATCGAGGCGGTCAACCGCGTCGCCTCGCGCGCCGAGGGCAAGATCAGCGCCTCGAAGTCCTTCCTGCCGCAGGCCGGCCTGAGCTACAGCCTGAGCCGCGACGACGAGATCTTCGCCTCGGCCTCGCAGAACATGCGCGCCTTCCAGCCGGGCGTCAACGGCCCGTTCTCGCAGACCCAGGAGGCCTACAACCTGGGCGCCGCCCAGCTCAAGCCGGAGACCTCGACCAACGTCGACCTGGGCTACCGCTTCAAGCGCGCCGAGCTGCAGGGTTCGGTCGCCGTCTACCGCGCCGACTTCTCCGACCGCCAGATCAGCATCGCCACCTGCGCCGGCATCGCCGGCTGCCCGACCAAGCTGGTCAACGTGGGCAAGGTCGAAACGCGCGGCCTGGAGGCGATCGCCGTGTGGAAGTTCGCCCGCGAGCTGAGCTGGTTCAACTCCTTCACCTTCAACGACTCCAAGTACAAGTCCGACTACCTGGAGAAGGGCAAGACGGTGGCGGCCAGCGGCAAGCAGGTGGTCGACGCGCCGCGCACCATGTTCAACACCGAAGTGTCGTATGAGAACGCCAGCTGGTTCGGCCGCCTGGGCGGCAAGTACACCGGCAAGCGCTACTACACCTACCTGAACGACGGCGCCGTGCCGTCCTACTGGATCGCCAACCTGTCGGCCGGCTACAAGTGGAAATCGGTCGGCATGGTCAAGGCAACCTGACGCTGCAGGTCAACGTCAGCAACCTGGCCGACAAGACCTACTTCAGCACCATCGGCTCGAACGGCTTCACCAACTCCGACCCGAGCGGCACCTTCGCCACCATGCTGACCGGCGCGCCGCGCCAGGTCTTCGTCACCCTCAACGGCAAGCTGTAAGGCCCGCCGCGACAGCGCCCGCCCCACGCCCCGGCGTGGGACGGGGCTGTCCTTTTTCATTTGGCGGCGCCGCGCCGCCGCCCATTTGCCGAGAACCCGCCGATGACCCCGACCCCGCCGCGCCGCCGCGCCCGCCATTCCACCGCCACGTCCGGCCCGCTGGCGTCGCCGCGCCCACTCGCGCCGCGCCCGGCAGCGTCGCCAGAGCCGCGCCCGGCGCCGTGCTGGTCGCCGCGCCCGCCGCCACGCCTGCCGGCGCCGCGCCGCCGCTCCGTCCCGGCGCCACGGCGGTGGACGCCGCTGCTGGCGCTGGCGCTCCTGCTGGCGCCGGCGGCCGCGCGCGCCGGCGCCGCCACCACGCCGATCGAGCACCTGATCGTCATCGTCGGCGAGAACCGCACCTTCGACAACCTGTACGGCGTCTACCAGCCGCCCAAGGGGCAGAGCATCGCCAACCTGCTGTCGAAGGGCATCGTCAAGCGCGACGGCACGCCCGGCCCGCGCTTCCAGGACGCGGCGCAGCGGCTGGGCCGCTCGGACGGCGCCTACACGCCGACGCCGGCGCCGCAGGCCTTCTACGAGCGCCTGCCGCAGCCCTGGGCCGGCGGCGCCTTCGGCCAGCGCCAGGACGTGCCCGACGCGCGCTTCCCGGCCGACCTGCCCAACGGCCCGTTCCAGATCACCCGCCACGTCGGCTACGGCGCCCACACCGGCGACCCGACCCACCGCTTCTTCCAGATGTGGCAGCAGGTCAACGGCGGCCGCCACGACCTGTTCGTCTGGGTGGCCGACCAGACCGGCCCCGGCCCGTCCAACCCGACGCCGACCCCGCTGGCGCCGGGCAAGACGCTGCAGGGCGGCGTGGCGATGGGCTTCTACAACATGGCGGCCGGCGACGCGCCGCTGTTCCGCCAACTGGCCGAGCGCTACGCCATCGCCGACAACTACCACCAGCCGGTGATGGGCGGCACCACCGCCAACTACTTCGCGCTGGCCACCGCCGACGTCGGCGTCTACAGCCTGCCCGGCGCGCCGCCGGCCAAGCAGATCGAGAACCCCGACGCCCAGCCCGGCAGCAACAACTGGTACACCGAGGACGGCTACCGCGGCGGCACCTACGTCAACTGCGCCGACCGCGCCCAGCCCGGCGTGGCCGGCATCCGCCGCCTGCTCGAGGCGCTGCCCTACCGCGCCTTCAACGACGGCAACTGCGCCGCCGACACCTGGTACATGGTCAACAACCTGGAGCCGGCCTTCACGCCGCTGGGCCGGCCGCTGGCGCTGGGGCCGGACAAGTTCGTCCTGCCGCCGCAGAACATGCCGCACATCGGCGACGCCATGACGGCCGGCGGCGTGTCCTGGAAGTGGTACAGCGGCGGGCGCAACGACGGCCTCAAGGTCGACAAGGAATACTGCGGCATGTGCGACACGCCGACCTTCTTCGGCTCGACCATGAACGGCCCCGACAAGGACAAGCTGGTCGACCTGATGCAGTTCTATGTCGACGTCAAGGAGCCGGCGACGTTCCCGGCGGTGGCCGTCATCGCGCCCTACGACAGCATCTCCGGCCACCCCGGCTACGCCATGCAGCCCAGCTTCGACCAGTTGGTGGCCGACGTGCTCGAACGGGTGCGCGGCAACCCCGCGCTGTGGCGCAACACGGCCATCCTGGTCACCTTCGACGAGGGCGGCGGCTACTACGACTCCGGCTATGTGCAGCCGATCGACTTCTTCGGCGACGGCACCCGCGTGCCGCTGATCGCCATCTCGCCCTGGGCCAGGCCGGGCGCGGTCGACCACACCTATTACGACCACGCCTCGATCGCCAAGTTCATCGAGCGCAACTGGGGCCTGCCGCCGCTGTCGGCGCGCAGCCGCGACAACCTGCCCAACCCGCGGCACCGCGCCGACGACCCCTATGTGCCGAGCAACCGGCCGGCCATCGGCGACCTGATGAACCTGTTCGACTTCGCGCCGGCGCGGCGGGCGGCGGGCGGCGCCGGCAAGCGGGCGCGGTAATCTTGGCTTTCCGACCAATCGGCGGCCCGCCGGGCGGCTGAATTGTTGCTTTAAGAACACAAAAAACTGTTGCCGCTGGCACAAGGCGGGGCGCCGCTGCATACTAGCCGGAGGAGTACACCACGGCAAATCGGTGCCCCGCTCCCGCACCGCGTCCAGCCCGCCACCCGCTGGTTTGCCGCATCAAAAGGATAACGAGACATGAGCTGGTTCTATGATTTGAAGATCGCCACCAAACTGTTGTTGTCGTTCGGCGTGGTGCTGCTGCTGTCGCTGCTGATGGGCGTGGCCGGTATCGTCTCGATGGGGCGCATCGACGCCGCCTCGGACGAGCTGGCCGGCGACTGGATGCCCAGCGTGCAGTCGGTGATGACCTTGCGCGCCGACGTCAGCGACCTGCGCCGCTGGGAGCTGGCCCACCTGCTCAACGACCAGCCCGACGGCATGGCCGGCTACGAGAAGCGCATGGACGAGACCCTGGCCACGCTCAAGGCCGACCGCGACGGCTACCAGAAGCTGATCAACAGCCCGGAGGAGAGGGCGCTGTACGACGAGTTCGGCAAAAGCTTCGACGCCTTCATGGGCGAGCACGGCAAGCTGATCGAACTGTCGCGCAAGAACGAGAAGGTGGAGGCGCGCGCCGCCGCCGCCGGCGCCTCGGCCAAATACCTGGGCGAGCTGACGGCCGTGCTCAACAAGCTGGTCAAGCTCAACGTCGAGGGCGGCAACGCCGCCAGCGCCGCCGCCAGCGCCACCTACGCCAGCGCGCGCAACTTGTCGATCGGCCTGCTGGTGCTCAACATCGCGCTCGGCACGGTGCTCGCCATGTGGATCGCCGGCATCGTCTCGCGGCCGCTGCGCCAGGCCGTCCGGCTGGCGCGCGACGTCGCCGATGGCGACCTGACCGGCCACATCGAGGTGCGCTCGCGCTGCGAGACGGGCCAGCTGATGCAGGCGCTGAAGGACATGAGCGGCAGCCTGCAAAGCCTGGTCGGCCAGGTGCGCGCCGGCACCGACACCATCACCACCGCCTCGGGCGAGATCGCCAGCGGCAACGCCGACCTGTCCTCGCGCACCGAGCAGCAGGCCAGTTCGCTGGAGGAGACCGCCTCGTCGATGGAGGAGTTGACCTCGACGGTCAAGCAGAACGCCGACAACGCGCGCCAGGCCAACACCCTGGCCCGCTCGGCCTCGGGCATCGCCGTCAAGGGCGGCGACGTGGTCGGCCAGGTGGTCGGCACCATGGCCTCGATCAACGACTCCTCGCGCAAGATCGTCGACATCATCGGCGTCATCGACGGCATCGCCTTCCAGACGAATATTCTGGCGCTCAACGCCGCCGTCGAGGCGGCGCGCGCCGGCGAGCAGGGCCGTGGCTTCGCCGTGGTGGCCTCCGAGGTGCGCAACCTGGCGCAGCGCTCGGCCGCCGCCGCCAAGGACATCAAGGAGCTGATCGGCGACTCGGTGGAGAAGGTCGAGCAGGGCTCGCGCCTGGTCGGCGAGGCCGGCACGACGATGGACGAGATCGTCGCCAGCATCACCCGGGTGACCGACATCATGGGCGAGATCACCGCCGCCAGCCAGGAGCAGAGCCTGGGCATCGAACAGGTCAACACGGCGATCGCGCAGATGGACCAGGTGACGCAGCAGAACGCCGCGCTGGTCGAACAGGCCGCCGCCGCCGCCGAGGCGATGCAGGAGCAGGCGGCGCGCCTGGGCGAGGTGGTCGGCGTGTTCAAGCTGGACGCCTCGGCGGCCGGCGCCGCCCGCGTGGCGGCTGCGCCGGCGCGGCGCGCCGTGCCTGCCCGCGCCGCCGCGCCTGCGCCGCGCCGGCTCACCGCCAAGGCCGCCAAGCCGGCCCAGGCCGCCGCCGCGCGCGCCCAGCCCGGGCAGTCGGCCAGCGCGCCGGCCGACGGCGACGAGTGGGAAACCTTCTAATCGCGCCAAGCGGGCCCACCAAGCAAGCGGGGTCGAGTGCCGACATTCGCAGCAAGCGGGGTCAGATACCGACATTCGTACACGTGCTCAGCCATAGACCGTTCGTCGAATGGCTCAGCTCGTGTCTGAATGTCGGACCTGACCCCGCCGGTGTTCGTCGAATGGCTCAGCTCGTGTCTGAATGTCGGACCTGACCCCGAAGGTGTTTAGAACCTGACGCGGTGGTCGCGCTGGCTGTCGCTGCGCATCAGGGGCGTGGTGAGGACCGGATACCCCGGTCTTTGAAAGACGCCTGCTAGCCTAGGCCATGGCGCGCGCGCCAGGCGGCGAGCGCGGCGCGGTAGTTGTCCAGCTCGTCCTGGTAGAGGTCGTCGACGCAGTAGGTGCAGCCGCTGTGGCAGCAGGCGTCCGGCTCCGGCGAGGCCGGCGGTTGCGGCATCGGGTCGGCCTCGGCCTTGGCCTCGGCGACGGCGGGCTGGTCCTGGATGGCGGTGTTCTGTTGCATGGTGTTCATGATGCTGTTTCCTGGTTCCTGATTTTGGCTAGTCGAGCGCCGGCAGCGCCAGCAGGGCCATGTTGCGGCCCTTTTCCTTGGCCCGGTACATGGCGCGGTCGGCCTGTTGCAGCAGCCGCTCGGGCGTGTTGTCGCCGCCCGGCAGCAGCACCGCCACGCCGATGCTGATGGTCACCACGCCGAACGGCGAGGCGGCGTGCGGCAGTTGCAGCTTGACCAGCTCGGCGCAGATCGCCTCGGCCACGCCGAAGGCGTCGGCGCTGTCGGTGGCCGCCGCCAGCAGGGCGAACTCCTCGCCGCCGTAGCGCGCCACCAGGTCGGTGGTGCGGCGGCCGTGGCTGGTGATCAGCTCGGCGACGGCGCGCAGGCAGGCGTCGCCGGCCAGGTGGCCGTAATGGTCGTTGTATTTCTTGAAGTGGTCGACGTCAAGCATGGTCAGCGCCACCGTCTGGCCGGTGCGTTCGGCGCGGCGCCATTCGCGCTCCAGCGCCAGGTCGAAGCCGCGCCGGTTGGCCACGCCGGTCAGGCCGTCGGTGGTGCTGAGCGCGGCCAGCTTGCGGTTCGACGCCTCCAGTTCGCCGGTGCGTTCCTTGACCAGCTGGCGCAGCTCGCGCTGCTGGCGCGTCACGCGCTTGAGGCGCAGCAGGTGGGCGCCGAGCAGGGCGCCCACCGCCAGCAGGCCGGCCAGCAGGCGGAACCACCAGCGCTGCCAGAACGGCGGCGTGATGGTGATCTGCAGCGTGGCCGGCTCGGGGTTCCACACGCCGCGGTGGTTGGCCGCCTTGACGCGGAACAGGTAGTTGCCCGGGTTGAGGTTGGTGTAGCTGGCCACGCGGTGGGCGGCGTCGGCCGCCACCCAGTCGCGGTCGAAGCCCTGCAGCTGGTACAGGTAGCGGTTTTCGCCCGGCTCGGTGTAGTGCAGCGCGGCGAACTCGATGGCGAACACCGAGGCCTGGGCCGACAGGGTCAGCCGGGTCGGCGCCGTCAGCGGCCCCTCGATGGTGGTGCCCTCGCCCAGGCCGCCGTTCTGCAGCGAGCGGTTGAACACGCTGATGTCGGTGATCGCCACCTGCGGCGCCACCGAGTCGCTGCGCACCGCCGCCGGGTCGACGGCGGTCATGCCGTGCACGCCGCCGAAGTACAAGCGGCCGGCGCCGTCGGCGGCCGAGGAGCCGACGGTGAAACCCTCGCTCAGGCCGTCGGCGGCGGTGAAATGGCTGACCTTGCCGCTGCGCGGCTCGAGCCGGTACAGGCCGGCGATGGTGCTGCACCAGATGTTGCCGGCGGCGTCGTCGCGGATCGCCAGGATCTTCGCCGCGCGCATGGGCGCCGCGTAGGAGCGGAAGGCGACGGCGCCGTCCGGCCCGTCGAGCACCAGGTCGAGGCCTTGCCGGTGCCGATCCAGACGCGGCCGGCGGCGTCCTGGTGCAGGCTGGAGATGTTGTCGTCGCTCAGGCCGGCGGCGTTGTCGGTGCTGTGGCGGAAGTGGCGGAACTTGCCGCTGCGCGGGTCGAGCAGGTCGAGGCCGCCGCCGTTCCATTCCGAGCCGGCCCAGACCCGGCCGGCGCGGTCCTCCAGCACCGCCGAGGTGCCGTTGACGCTGCGGCTGCTCGGCTCCTTGGCGTCGTGGTAGTAGATGCGGCGGGCGTCGTTGCGCGGGTTGTAGCTGATCAGGCTGTTGCCGGTGGCGAGCCACAGCACGTCGCCGGCGCCGGGCGCGATGAAGTTGATGAAGTCGCTGGCGGTGTTGCCGAAGTGGACCACCCGGAAGGCGCCGTCGGGCTTGTCGAGCCGGTTCAGGCCGTTCGAGGTGCCGGCCCACAGCGGCCCGGCGGCGCTGCCGTCGGCGCCGATGCGCTGGTACATGCTGTAGACGATGTTGTGGCTCAGCGCGCCCGGCCGCCGCTCGTCGGCGCGGTAGTTCTTCAGCACGGCGCCGCTGGCCGGGTCGTACAAGCTCATGCCGACGTTGCCGCCGAGCCAGACGCGGCCGGCCGGCGCCCGCGCCAGGCTGAGCAGCGCGTTGCTGGCCGGCATGGAGCGGCTGTCGATGCGGAACGGCACGTGGCGCGTGAAGCCGCCGCTGCTCAGGTTGGCCAGGCTGATGCCGTCGGTGAAGGAGGCGATCCACAGCATGCCGCCACGGTCCTGCATGACGGCGCGCAGGTTGTCGCCGGCCAGGCTGTTGGGGTCGTCGGCGGCGTGGACGAACTGGTCGAACCTGCCGGCCGCCGCGTTCCAGCGCAGCAGGCCTGCCGACAGCGTGGTGCACCACAGCGTGCCGGCGCTGTCGACGTAGAAGTTGGTGACCCGGCTGTAGGGCGCGGCGACGGCGCGGCGGCCGGCCCAGTCGCCCTTGCCGTCCCAGCGCAGCACGCCGGACTCGGTGCCGATCCACAGCGCGCCCTGGCGGTCGAACTGCAGCGCGCGCACGATGTTGCCGCGGGCGTCGGGCTTGGCCGCCGCGTCGACCTGGTGGTGGACGAAGCCGCTGGCGCCCGGCGCCAGGTAGTCCAGCCCGCCGGGCCAGGTGGCGGCCCAGACGCCGCCGGCGGCGTCGCGCGCCAACGCGTTGATGTCGTTGCTGGCCAGGCTGTCGGGGCGCGCCGGGTCGTGGCCGTAGACGGCGAACCTGCCGCTGGCCGGGTCGAAGTGCTGCAGGCCGCCCCAGCTGGCGATCCACATGCCGTCGGCGCCGTCCGAGACGATGCTCTTGATGATGCGGTGGTTGTTGGGCGCCTGCGCCGGGGCGAACACGGTGAAGTCGTTGCTGGCCGGGTTGAAGCGGGCCAGGCCGTTCTGTGTGCCGGCCCAGATGCCGCCGCGGCGGTCCTCGAACAGGGCCGAGACGCGGTCGTGCGGCAGGCTGCGCGGATCGGCCGGCTTGTTGCTGTACTTGACGGCGTGGTAGCCGTTGTAGCGGTACAGGCCGTTGGTGTGGGTGCCGACCCAAACGTAGCCCTTGCGGTCCTGCATCAGCGACAGCATCGACGGCTCGTCGTCGCCCAGCGGGCCGAGCTTTTTGAAGCGCAGCGACGGCGCCGGCGCGGCCGCCGTGGCCGCCGTGGCCAAGGCGGCCGGCGGCGCGGCCGGCGCCAGCGGGGCCAGCAGGGCCAGCAGCAGCGCCAGCAGCAGGGCCGGCAGGGCTTGCAGCGGCGCCAGCAGTGCCAGCAGCGGCCTCGGCGGGGCGCCCGGCGCCCGGCGCGCCGGCGCGTAACGGGTCAGGCAATAACGGTTCGACGGAGGAACCGGCGGTGGCACGGGCATGGCGGGGGTATCCGGTGGCGCAAAGGACTTGCGGGGTGGTTTCGCGGGGGAATTCTGATGTCGGGAAGGTAATTGTCTGGAACAGAGTGGCTATTATACATTCCAATCATGCAATAATTTCCCTACAAAAAGTGCTGTTTTCGTGTGCAGTTGCGCCGATTTAGGGTATAGTTTACGGCGCTGATATTGTATCCATGTCTGCGCGCGCGATGACGGCCAGGCCGTCGTGGCGCTTCCTGTGTGGCGCCGCCGCCTGCCTTCGCCTCGCTCTCCCCCAGTGTCGGTCCACCATCGCCCCGGAGCGCGCAGGTGCCTAGCCAGGGCCGGTTCCGGCCGGGCGCGAGTCCCGGCCGCCGCACGCAGAAACTGTTGTTTATTGAAGAAAGCATGGCTGCCCGCTGGACGGAAGCCGACCAAAATCTATGTCTGAAAACCAGATCCACACCCTGCCTGGCGCCGAGTCCGCCCCCGCCGCCGTTGCGGCCATTGAACAAGTCGCCGCTGTTGAAGCCGCGCCGGTCGACACCGCGCCAGTCGAAGCGGCAATTGTTGCAGCCGCACCCGCCGCACCCGTCGCAGCAACCGCAACAGCCGCAGCAGTCGAAGCCGTGGCCGTGGCCGTGGCCGCCGCGCCGGCCGACGCCGCCGCCCCCGCCGCCGATGTCAAGTTCGCCGACTTCGGCCTGTCGCCGCTGATCCTGCGCGCGCTGACCGACCAGGGCTACGTCCACCCGACGCCGATCCAGGCCCAGGCCATCCCCGTGCTGCTGCAGGGCCGCGACGTGATGGGCGCGGCGCAGACCGGCACCGGCAAGACCGCCGGCTTCGCCCTGCCGATCATCCAGATGCTGCTGGCCCACGCCAGCGCCAGCATGTCGCCGGCGCGCCACCCGGTGCGCGCGCTGATCCTGACGCCGACCCGCGAGCTGGCCGTGCAGGTGGCCGAAAACGTCAAGGCCTACGCCCAGCACACCCCGCTGCGCTCGACCGTGGTGTTCGGCGGCATGGACATGAAGGGCCAGACCACGATATTGAAGGGCGGGGTCGAGATCGTCATCGCCACGCCGGGCCGCCTGCTCGACCACATCGAGCAGAAGAACATCAGCCTGGGCCAGGTGCAGATGCTGGTCATGGACGAGGCCGACCGCATGCTCGACATGGGCTTCCTGCCCGACCTGCAGCGCATCATCAACCTGCTGCCCAAGCAGCGCCAGAACCTGATGTTCTCGGCGACGTTCTCGCCGGAGATCAAGAAGCTGGCCAACACCTTCCTGAACAACCCGCTGACCATCGAGGTGGCGCGCAGCAACCAGACGGCCGACAAGGTCAGCCAGGTGGTCTACAAGGTCGCCGACGAGCACAAGCGCGACGTGGTCGCCCACCTGCTGCGCCAGCGCGACCTGAAGCAGGTGATCATCTTCTCCAACACCAAGATCGGCGCCTCGCGCCTGGCGCGCAGCCTGGAGCAGGAGGGCATGAAGGCCACCGCCATCCACGGCGACCGCACCCAGCAGGAACGCATGGCCGCGCTCGACTCGTTCAAGAAGGGCGAGATCGACGTGCTGGTGGCCACCGACGTGGCGGCGCGCGGCCTCGACATCTCCGACCTGCCCTGCGTGATCAACTTCGACCTGCCCTACAACGCCGAGGACTACGTCCACCGCATCGGCCGCACCGGCCGCGCCGGCGCCTCCGGCGACGCCATCTCGATCTACTCGGACAAGGACGAGCGCCTGCTGGTCGACATCGAGAAGCTGATCAAGCAAAGCATCAAGCGCGGCGAGCTGGTCGGCTTCACGCCCGGCGTCGGCCGCGGCGAGGAGCGCGCCAGCGAGCGCCGTCCGCGGCGCGGCGAGGGCGGCGCGCCGGCGCCGCGGCCGTTCGAACGCTCGGCCGAGCGCAGCGGCGGCGATCGCGGCGGCGCGGAGCGCAGCGGCGGCACGGACCGCGGCAGCACGGAACGCAGCAGCAGCACGGACCGCAGCAACCTCGAACGCGGCGGCAGCGGCTTCGAGCGCGGGCCGCGCCCGGGCGGCCCGGCGTCGCGCCGCGACAAGACCGACCCGTGGTTCCTCAAGCCCTACGAGCCGGCCAAGAGCGCCGTGCCGGCGCCCAGCGCCTCGCTGGCCAGCGCCACCGGCGCCGGTGTCAAACCGAAGCAGAAGGTGGCGGCCCTGCTGGGCGGCCTGCCGAAACAGGCCCCGGCGCAGTAGGCGGCGCCGCGACGGACGTGAAAAAAGCAGCCTAGGCTGCTTTTTTTTCGTCCGCCGGCGCGGCCGCGCGGTGGCGGCCGGCGCGGCTACAACACCTCGCGCAGGGCGCGCACGACGCGTTCCTGCTCGGGCTCCAGGCCGACCCACAGCGGCAGGCGCAGCAGGCGGTCGGACAGCTGGTCGGTCTGCGCCATGTCGCCGTGGAAGCGGCTGCGCAGGCGGCCGGCCGGCGCGCTGTGCAGCGGCACGTAGTGGAACACGCTGTTGACGCCGCGCTCCTTGAGCCCGGCGATGACGCGGCCGCGCTGCTCGAGCGAGTCGAGCAGGATGTAGTACATGTGGGCGTTGTGGACGCAGCCGTCCGGCACCAGCGGGCGGCGCAGCTTGCCGGCCGCCTCCAGCGGCGCCAGCGCGGCGTGGTAGGCGTCCCACAGCGCCAGGCGGCGCGCCGTGATGCTGTCGGCCTCCTCCATCTGCGCCCACAGGAAGGCGGCGATCACCTCGCCCGGCAGGTAGGACGAGCCGACGTCGACCCAGGTGTACTTGTCGACCTGGCCGCGGAAGAACTGGCTGCGGTTGGTGCCCTTCTCGCGGATGATCTCGGCGCGCTCGGCGAAGCGCTCGTCGTTGACCAGCAGCGCGCCGCCCTCGCCGGCGATGATGTTCTTGGTCTCGTGGAAGGAGTAGGCGCCCATGTGGCCGATGGTGCCCAGCGCGCGCCCCTTGTAGGTCGACATGATGCCCTGGGCGGCGTCCTCGATGACGATCAGATTGTGGCGGCGGGCGATGTCCATGATGGTGTCCATCTCGCAGGCCACGCCGGCGTAGTGCACCGGCAGGATCACCTTGGTGCGCGGCGTGATGGCGGCCTCGATCTTGTCCTCGTCGATGTTGAGCGTGTCGGCGCGGATGTCGACGAAGACCGGCACGGCGCCGCGCATGACGAAGGCGTTGGCGGTCGAGACGAAGGTGTAGGACGGCATGATCACCTCGTCGCCGGCCTCGACCTCGGCCAGCAGCGCGGCCATCTCCAGCGCCGCCGTGCAGGAGTGGGTCAGCAGGGCGCGGGCGGTGCCGGTGTGCTGTTCGAGCCAGCCGTGGCAGCGCTTGGTGAAGCTGCCGTCGCCCGACAGGTGGCCGTTGGTGTGCGCCTGGGCGATGTACCACAGCTCGCGGCCGGTCATGAAGGGTTTGTTGAAGGGGATGGTTTGCATGGTTTCTCCGGTTAGCCCTGGGCGGCGACGACGGTGCCGAGGCAGATCAGGGTGACGCCGACGAGTCTGGTCATCGACATCGGTTCGTGGAACAGCCAGGCGCTCAGCGCCAGCACGATGACGAAATTGAGGCTCATGAAGGGGTAGGCGTGGCTCAGCTGGAACTTGGTCATCGCCCCCATCCAGGCCACCGAGGCGAGGAAGGCGGCGGCGAAGGCGCTGACGATCCACGGGTTGAGCAGCAGGTGCAGCAGGAAGGCCAGCTTGCCGCCGCCGTCGGCCGGCAGGGCGCCGGCCTGCAGCACCTGCATCTTGATGGCGATCTGGCCGTACACGGTCAGGGCGATGGTCAGGGCGATGTAGAGGTAGTTCATGGCCGCCTCAGCACCACTGGTGGAAGGTGTAGCTGCTGGCGCAGGGCTCGAAACCCTGGCGGCACCAGACCTTCTGCACCGCCAGGTTGGCCAGCTGGGTCGACACCAGCATGCGCGTCAGGCCCCGCTGCCGGCCCAGTCCTGCGCCAGCCGCATCAGCGCCTGGTACAGGCGGCGGCCCTGGTGCGCCGGGTGGACGCCGAACAGCACACCCTCGAACTGGACGGCGTCGTGGCGCTTGAGCGTGGCGAAGGCGACCGGCGCGCCGGCGTGCTCGAGCAGCAGCACGGCGTCGGCCACCGCCGTGTCGCGGCAGGAGTGGCCGGCCCAGCTCGAATACACCAGGTCGGCGTCGGCCGCCGCCAGGCGCGGGTCGGCGTGGTAGTGGCCGGCGTAGCCGCGGAAGGTCAGCCCGGCCAGCGCCTCGACGGCGGCGGCGTCGGCCGGCGTCGCGGCGCGCGCCGTGTAGCCCTCGGGCAGCGCGGCGGCGGCGCCGTCCAGGCCGTCCTTGCGGTAGTAGACCAGGGTGTCGCACAGCCGGGCGCCGGCGCGCTCGAGCGCCTGCGCCTGGGCCAGGCCCGTCGCCCGGGCAGCGGGCGATCAGCAGCTGCACGCCGCGCGCGGCGCACCAGTCGAGCGCGGCGGCCAGCGGCTCGCCGGCGGCCAGCGCGGCCTTGGCGGTGACCACGCCGAAGCGGGCCAGGTCCATCGGGGACAAATCTATTTTCATCGGGTTCTCCGTGGTGGGGGGCGGCTAGCGCGGCGCCTCGCCGGTGGTGCAGTTGGCGGTGGCGCGGCGCACGATGTAGAGCGGGCGCTTCTTGGTCTCGTCGAAGGCCTTGCCCAGGTAGACGCCGAGGATGCCGAGCAGGCCGATGACCAGGCCGCCGATGAAGTACAGCGAGACGATCAGGCTGGCCCAGCCGGGGATCGGCGAGCTGTGCAGCAGCGAGCGGCCGGCCAGGAAGCTGCCGAAGCCGAACGCCACCAGCGCCATGGTCAGGCCGAGCCGGGCGGCGATGCGCAGCGGCTTGTCGGAGTAGGCGATGATGGTGTCGGCGGCCAGCTTCCACAGCTTGGCGAAGGTGTAGGTCGACTTGCCGTCGAAGCGCTCGTCGTGCGCCACCTCGACGCCGGCGGTGGGGAAGCCCATCCATTGCACCTGGCCGCCGAAGAAGCGCAGCTGTTCGCGCATGCGGCCGAAGTTGCGCACCACCTGGCGCGACATGATGCGGAAGTTGCCGCTGTCGCCGTCCAGCTCGAAGTCGGCCAGGTAGCTGAACAGGCGGTAGTACAACCACGAGGTGGCGCGCTTGAGCAGCGGTCCTGCCGCTTGCCGCGCAGCGCCAGCACCACGTCGTAGCCCTCGAGCGCCTTGGCGTACAGGCGCGGGATCTCCTCCGGCTGGTCCTGCAGGTCGCAGTCCATCACCACCACCCAGTCGCCGCGGCAGTGGTCGAGGCCGGCGGTGATGCCGTAGTGCTGGCCGAAGTTGCGGCTGAACTGCAGGCCGACCACCCGCGGGTCGGCGGCGGCGAGGCGCTCGATCACCTGCCAGGAGCGGTCGCCGCCGCAGTCCTCGACCAGCACGATCTCGAAGTTCGGGCTGAGCGGTTCGAGGGCGCCGCACAGGCGGCGGTACAGTTCGTCGAGCATGGTCTCGGCCTTGTAGACCGGGACCACGACGGATATCAAAGGAGGGGTGTTGTGCATCGTGGGCTCTTGTCTGCGCCGGGGCGGTCGGCCCCGGCCGGGTTCATGGTGCTGGCGCGCGGCGGATCTCGGCGCCGCGCATGGTGAGGCGGCCCTTGCCGCTGCTGATGGCGCGGAACTCGACGGCGTTGAGCTTGCGCTCGCTGCTGAAGGCCAGCGTCAGGCGCTGCGCGCCGGCGCGGGTGATGGCGCGGTGGGCGATGCTGTGGCCGCCGTCGACGGCGACGTCGACCAGGCCGAAGTCGTCGACGCCGGCGCCGGCCGCCTCGAGCTCGAAGCTGACCTCGAAGCTGCCCTCGTCGAGCGTGCGGAAGGGGCCGAAGGCGAGCACGCCGGACTGGCCCGGCTCGGCCACCAGGGCCGGCGGCGTGCCCTGCAGCGTGCCGACGGCGTGCGGCGTGCTGGCGTCGACCGGGTAGGCGGCCGGCCGGCGCAGTTCGGTGTCCCACTGCGGCAGGGCGGCCGCCAGGTTGCCGGGGAAGACCAGGATCTGCGCGCCCTCGAACGCGAGGCGGCGCGGCGTGCCGGCCAGCCGGCCCAGGCGCTCCAGGTCGAGCGCGGCCAGTTCGTCGGCGCCCAGCAGCAGGAAGGTCGGGCCTGCCAGGCGCTGGCGTTGTACCAGCGGTTCGACGCCAGCTTGCGCATCGGCTGCGGCAGGCCGCGCTCGACGACGATCTGGCGCACCCGCACGCGCTGGCCGCTCAGCACGCTGAGCTTGCCGGCGTTCCAGAAGGTGGCGTAGCCGTACTGCAGGCCCTGGCCGGCCAGGAAGTCGATCATGCGCGTGTCGCGGGTGACCAGGCGGGCGCCCCGCCAGGGCAGGTCCAGGTTCTCGCTCAGCGGGCGCAGATAGGTGGTCGGCGCGCTGCCGGCCAGCACCAGCAGGACGGCGCCGCCGGCCAGCCGCGGCGCCAGGCCGAGGCCGCGGCGGTCGAGCACCACCCCGGCCAGGCCGAGCAGCAGCAGGATCAGCGAGGGCACCAGGTAGCGCGCCGAGGCCTCCGGGCTGTGCATGTCGGCCAGCGTGGTGGTGGCGGTGACGAACAGGTTCAGGCCGGTCGAGGCGGCGCTGAAGACCAGCACGAACAGCATGCCGCCGCTGGCGTGGCGCAGGCCGCGCCACAGCGCCCAGGGCAGCAGGTAGAGCAGCGCCAGCGCGGCCAGCAGGCGCAGCGCCTGGTAGACGCTGAAGGCGCCGAGCACCTTGGCGCCGGTGGTGGGCAGGCCGTCGAACAGGCTGAGCAGGCCTTCCAGCACGCCCAGCACGTTGCGCCCCATGTCCGCCGGGCTGAGCCAGAGCAGCGGCGCGGCCGGGTCGTTGTGCACGTGGCGCAGGGTGTACAGGTGCAGCAGCACGCCGCCGGCCGCGCCCAGCACGGCCAGGACGGCGCCGGCGTAGCGCGGCGGCGGCGCGGCGGCGCCGGCCCGGCGGGCGGCGCCGCGCTCGTGCCAGCGCAGCGCCAGCAGCGCCGCCAGCAGCGGCAGGGCGTAGCCGGCCATGCCGCGCGACGGGCTGCCCCAGAACACCAGCAGCAGCAGCAGGGCCGCCGCCGCCGCCCACAACCAGCGGGCGCGGCCGGCCGCGCGCCGCTGCGCCCAGTAGGCGTACAGCAGGAAGCCGACCATGTAGAACATGGTGCCGTAGGCGCCCTGGCCGAAGATGTGCTCGGCCAGGATGGGCGACATGCCGGCGCTCAGCACGGCCAGGCCGAGCAGGGTGGCGGCGCGCGACAGGCCCATGACGCGGCAGACGGCCCAGGCCGCCAGCAGGGTCAGCGCGGCGGTGGCCAGGTCCGACACCGCGTGCAGCGGGAAGCCGTTGGGGAACCAGCGCAGCAGCGGCACGATCCAGGTTTGCGTGTTGAGCACCCACAGGTCGGCGTTGGCGTAGTTCCAGTCGGGCGGGAAGTAGCGGCCGGTCTCGGCGATCTCCTGCGCCAGCAGGTTCTTGACGGCCGAGTCGGAGTGGTAGCTCAACTGGTAGTCGACGGCCAGGTAGAACACCAGCAGCAGCAGGTTCAGGCCGAGCAGGGCCGGCAGCCAGAGGCGGCTCAGCTTGGCGTGGTCGGGGCGGCGGGTGGACATGGGGGCGGGCTCGCTAGCGGGTGGGAAAAAGGGGGACATTATAGCCCAACATTGCCAAATCAACTATGTGCCGGGCGGCCCCGCCCGGCGCCGCCCGGCGCCGCGCCAGGGCGCATGGATGCCGGGCCGGCGCCCGTCCGGGCGGACTCGGCGGCGCTCAATATTGTGACAAAGTGTAAGCGGGGTCGGCCGCCAGGCGGACCGGCGCCTGGCGGTACCAGCGCTGTTCCAGCAGGCAGGCCAGCATCTGGCCGGCGGCGTCCGCCCAGCTCAGGCGCGGCATCGCCGCCGAGGCCGGCGCCCGGCCGGCGGCGCGCAGGGCCAGCCAGTCGGCCAGCGCGGCGGCCAGGGCGGCGCCGTCGTCGGCGCGGAAATACCAGGCGTGGCCGCCGCCCACCTCGCGGAACACGGCCAGGTCGCGGGCGATGACGGGCAGGCCGTGCTGGGCCGCCTCGACCAGCGGCAGGCCGAAGCCCTCCGCCGCCGAGGCCGCCAGCAGGGCGCTGCTGCCGCGGTACAGGCGGGCCAGCAGCTCGTCGCTGGCCGCCTCCAGCCAGAACAGGCGGCGGCCGGCCTCGGCGTGGCCGCGCAGGCGCCGGGCGACGTGCTCGACGCGCCAGCCCGGCTTGCCGACCACCACCAGGTTGCACTCGACGCCGTCGCGCCACAGCCGCTCGAGCGCCTGCAGCGCCTGGGCGTGCATCTTGCGCGGCTCGAGCGTGCCGACCATCAGCAGGGTCGGCCTGGCGGCCAGCGCCGCCAGCACGGCCTCGTCGGCGCCGCCCAGGCCGGCGCTGGGCGCGCTGGCGGCCAGGTCGGCGCCGAGGTGGCAGTAGCCCACCTGCAGCGGCGCGGCGCGCGCCGGCGGCGCCTGGCCCAGCCAGTCGAGCAGGTCGTCGGCGGTGGCGCGCGAATTGCACAGCAGGCCGTCGGCCAGCGCGGCGCAGGCGGCCAGCCAGCGCTCGAAGGCGGCGCAGACGCCGGCCTCGAACCATTCCGGGTGGCGCAGCGGCAGCAGGTCGTGGACGAAGAAGTACAGGCGCACGCCGTGGCGGCGCAGGCCGGCCAGCAGCGCCTGGTTGCGCGCCACCTGCTCGAGCGCCAGGTCGAGGCCGAAGAACAGGTCGCCCGGCCGGGTCCGCAGCGGCGCCTCGGCGCCGGGCGCGGCGCGGCGCCAGCCGCCGCCGGCCTCGGCCTCGGCGTAGGCGTAGTAGCCGCCGGCGTCGTACACCGGGCGCACGCGGCGGCCCGGCGGCGGCGCCGCCAGCAGCGCCAGCAGCACGGCGCGGCTGACCCGCTGCACGCCGGAGCGGGCGTCGTGGCCGATCAGCTCGGACAGGTCGAGCAGCAGCTGGGGCGTCGGCTCAGCGCGCATCGGCGTCCCCGGCGGCGCCCGCCAGCAGGGCCAGCGCGGCGTGGCCGGCCGGCAGCAGCGCGGCCAGCCCGGCCGGCGCCAGCAGCGCCACGCCGCGCCGCGCCAGCGCGGCGGCGGCGGCGGAGGAGGGCCCGGCGGCGCCAGGCCGAGCAGGCAGTCGCCCGGCCGGATGTCGGCCACGGCGTCGTCCAGCGCCAGGTCGGCGCGGCCGATCAGCTCGAGCGCGTGGGCGCGCGCGTAGTGGTAGCGCTGGCCGACCAGGCGCACCGGCTCGACGCGCAGGCCGGGCGGCGCCGCCAGCAGCAGCTGCAGCAGCAGGGCGCGCGCGGCCGCGTCCGCGTCCGCGTCCGCGGCCCCGTCCCCGGTCTCGACCCCGACCTCGACCAGCAGCTGGCGGCCGTGCCAGCCGGCGCCGTTGGCGGCGATGCAGGCGGCCGTCTGCAGCCAGTCGGCCTGGCTCGGCGCGGCGGCGGCGGCGATGCCGCCCAGGCCGGCGAGCAGCTCGGCGTAGCGGGCCTGCGGGCTGTGCCGGGCGATCTGTTCGATCGCCTCGTGGTACAGCGCGCCGACGTGGGCCGGATGGTGCACCTGGTGCATGTGCGCCAGGGCGCGCCGCACCAGGCCGGCGGCCAGGCCGGCCTCGTCGCGCAGGCGCAGGATGGCGTCGCTGAGCTCGCCGGCGCTGAAGTCGTCGGGCAGCTTGAGCACCACCTCGTCGGGCACCTCGGCGGCCGAGCCGTGGGCGTTGATGATGGTCGGCAGGCGGTAGGCCAGCGAGTCGAGGATGGTGCCCGAGGTCTCGCCGCGCGAGCGGCTGCGCAGCTGCACGGCGCAGTCGGCCGCCGCCAGGTAGGCGCGGAACTGCTCCTGCGAGACGAAGCCGGTGATCTTGACGCGCGGCCGGCCGGCCATGCGCGCGGCCAGCGCGTTGCCGAACTTGCCGACGTGGTTTTCGCCGACGAACACCAGGTGGCAGCGCGTGTCCTCGTTGAGCTCGGCGCGGTCCAGCCAGGCCTCGAGGATCTTCTCGTTGCACTTGGTGATGGCGACCAGGCCGAAGGAGCACACCAGGAAGTCGTCCTCGGCCAGCCCGAGGGCGGCGCGGGCGGCGCCCCGGTCGAGCGGGCCGGGCAGGGCGCGCAGCAGCGGGATGTAGCGCCAGTCGGCGGCGCGGCCGGCGCCGTACCAGCGCTCGGCCAGGGTGCGCGAGTAGGACGAATGGACGATCACGCCGGCGGCCTGGTCGAGCACCGCCTTGTTGCAGGGGTACTCGTAGTAGGAGGCCTCGCGGCCGCGCTCGGCCTCGTCGACCAGCGCGCGGTAGCCGTGCGAGGCGTACAGCATCTGGCAGTAGGCGTTCGGCGTCTGGCTGGCGCTGGCCAGGTAGTTGACCGCGCCGCTCAGGTAGAAGTCGTGCATCACCACCACGCCGGGGTGGCGCGCCAGCAGGGCGAACATGTGGGCGTGGAAGGCCGAGTTGCCGAAGTGGTAGAGGATGCGGTCGTAGCGCTCGGCGTTCTGGTCGAACCAGTCGGCGCTGCGCACCGGGAAGTTGGCCTCGACCCAGCGCTCGCGCACCTCGGGCTGGCTGACCACCACCTCGATGTCGTAGTAGCGCGCCAGCTCGGGCAGCAGCTCGACGCTCTGGTCGGCCACGCCGGTGCGCTCGGGCGGCAGCGGCGAGACGTAGGCCAGGCGCGGCCGCCGCGCCGGCGCCGCCGCCACGCTGGTGCGCGCCGCCGCCTGGCGCCGCGCGTGCAGCTGCTCGAAGGCGTCGAGCGCGCGCCGCGCGCTGGCGTCCCAGGAGAACAGCCTGGCCTGGCGCAGGCCGTGGCCGGCCAGCTCGGCGGCGAAGTCGGGCTGCTCGAGCACCTGCGCCATCTTGGCCGCGATGGCGTCCGGCCGGGTCGGGTCGAACAGCGCGTCGGCGCGGCCGATCACCTCGGGGATGCTGCTGTTGTGCGAGCCGATCACCGGCACGCCGCAGGACATCGCCTCCAGCGCCGGCAGGCCGAAGCCCTCCTGCAGCGAGGGGAAGACGAACAGCGCGGTGTCGTTGTAGAGCGACACCAGGTCGTCGTCGGGGACGAAGCCGGTCAGCACCAGGTCGCCCTCGGGCAGGCGGCACCGCGCCGCCAGCGCCTGCAGGCGCAGGCGGTCGGCCGGCTGCACGCTGCACACCACGGCCAGCTGGTAGCGCGCGCGCAGCGGCGCCGGCAGCATGGCGTAGGCCTCGACCAGCGCCTCGATGTTCTTGCGGTAGTCGATGCCGCCGGTGTACATGATGTAGTCGCGGCGCAGGCCGTAGCGCGCGCGCAGGGCGGCGCGCTGGGCGGCGTCCTGCCGGCGCGGCGCGAAGATGGCGTCGACCGCCGAGGAGATGTTGACCACCCGCTCGGGCGCCAGCTGCAGCGCGTCGAGCGCCTCCTGGCGCGAGTGGCCGGAGATGGCCAGCAGCAGCTCGGCGTTCTTCAGGCTCTGCAGCTTGCGGTAGTACCAGTTGGCCACGTGCGGGTCGCCCAGGTAGGTCTCCTTGCGCAGCAGCGGGATCAGGTCGTACAGGGTGACGGCGCTGTCGAACTGGCCGCGGCCGTGCAGCAGCGAGACGCAGGCGTCCTCGCCGAAGCCATCGAACAGGCTGGAGACGTGCACCACGTCCGGCGCCAGGCTGGCCAGGTAGTGCTCGCGCAGCTGCTCGGCGGCGCGCAGGCGCCAGCTGTTGAGCGGCTGGTGCTCCCAGATCTGCGCCGGCAGGCTGTAGCAGGAGATCTGCGAGGCCGGCATCAGCCGGCCCAGGCTGGCGCGCAGCTGGTCGACGCCGTCGGGCAGGGCGCCGTTGAGGGCGACGCGCAGCTCGTGGCCGCCGGCCTGGCGCAGCATGGCCTGCAGCAGGGCCATCGAGTAGCGGCCGATGCCGCGGTTGGTGCTGGAACCCTGGCAGGCTTGCAGGTCGATTACGATACGCATGGGGGGGGCTCGGGTCAGGTGGGTGGGGCGTGGCCGCTGGCGCGGCGCAGGTCGTCGAAGATCCGCCGCGCCGCCTCGGGCAGCGCGGCCAGCTCGGCCGGCGGCGCGGCGGCGGCGGCGGCGTGGTTCTGGTTCAGTTGCAGGCGCAGCTTGAGGGCGCGCATGGCCGGCACCAGGAAGGGCAGGCGCGAGACGGCGCGGCGCAGGAGGAACGACAGCGCCGGGCGCGCCGTGACGAAGCGCAGCGCCCGTCCGGCCAGGCCCTTGGCGCGGCGCAGCACGGCGCCGCGCAGGCGCGCCGGCAGGCGGCGCAGCCAGTGGCCGGCGCGGCGCAGGCGCAGCTTGCCCTCGCGCAGCGGCCGGGTCAGGCGCCACGACAGGCTGGCGTAGGTGCCGGCCAGCGCCGCCTCGGCCAGCGCGGCCTGGGCGGCGCGCGCGCGCAGGCCGGGCAGCTCGGCCTCGGCGGCGGCGGCGCGCGCCGCCGCCTGCTCCAGCGCGGCCTGGGCGCGCTCGGCGCGCCGTTCCTGCTCGGTCAGCAGGGCGTGCTTGTCGCGCCACTCGCGCACGTGGGCCTGGGCCCACTCGCGCGCCTCGACGGCGGCCGCCTCGGCGGCGGCGCAGCGCGCCCGCCAGCCGTCCAGCGGCTGGCTGTAGGGGTGGTCCTCGGCCAGCACGAAGTCGTCGGCCGGGTGCGGCGGCAGCGCCAGCGCGGCGGCCAGCGCGGCCTGCTCGGCGGCGACGTAGTAGTGGTTGAGGCCGTCGACGTGGGCCAGCCGGTAGTCGGCCGCCGCCAGCTCGGCCAGCGCGGCGCCGCCGGCGGCGCGCAGCACGATGATCCAGGGCCGCCAGCGCGCCAGGTCGAGGCCGGCCAGGGCGGCCCGCTCGGCGCCGCCGGCCAGGGCGAGGAAGTGGATCGGCCCGTCGACGTGCTCGGCGCAGACCTGGTCGAGCGTCTGCAGCTCGACCCGGTGGCGCAGCACCACGCCGCCGGCGGCGGCGTGGGCGGCGGCCAGCGCGGCGTCGTAGGTCGAGCCGGCCGTGCCGGCCAGCTCGTAGTAGTCGGCCTGGCCGGCGCCGGCGCCGGCGCCCAGCGCCAGGCTGGTGTCGGCCGGGCGGGCGATGCGCAGGGCGCGCAGCGGCGCCGGCGCCGGCTGCAGGTTGACGCCGCTCCAGCCGCGCGCGTAGAAGGCCTGGCTGGTCGAGACGGCCGGCGGCGCGGCGCCGCCGACCTCGATGTAGCGGCCGTGCTCGACGTGGCGCAGGGCGCGCCACAGCAGCACGTCCTCGAAGTTGTGGGCGTGGCAGGTCAGGCGCATGGCGGGGTTGCTCCGAAGTCGTGGTCGATGGCGATGACGGGGTCGAGCCAGGCGCAGCCCTCGAAGTAGCCGTGGCTCAGGTTCATCACCTCGAACACCAGGGCCAGGTCGCGCCACTCGTAGTTCTGGCCGAGGTGGTTGTCGTTGCTGTGCAGCGCGGTGGCCACCGAGTAGCTGCCCGGCCCCAGGTTGAGCGGGAAGGCGCAGCGCACCCGCAGGCGCGCGCCGGCGCGCAGGCCGTCCAGCGGCAGCAGCTTGTGGAAGGTGTTGGTGCCGAAGATGTTCTGCCCCAGCCGGTCCTTGATGCGGTAGCCCAGCGTCAGCTCGGCCAGGTCGGCGTGCACGGCGACGTCGATCCGCAGCGTGACGGCGCTGCCGACGTCGTGCACCTCGGCCGGCTCGCCGCGGGCGTTGAGCAGGGCGATCGCCAGCACCGTGGCCTCGCCGGTGCCGGAGATGGTCCGCACCTTGCCGTCGGCCAGCGTCTCCTGGCGCACCTGCACGCCCTCGCGCTCGGCCAGCATGGCGTTGTACAGGTCCATGATCTGCTCGGGCGTGCCCTCCTGGCTGACGCGGCCGCCGTCGAGCAGGATGGCGCGGTCGCACACCGACTGGATCGCCCCCTTGTCGTGCGAGACGATCAGCAGGGTGGTGCCCTCGGCGCGGAAGGCGCGGATGCGCTCGAAGCTCTTGTGCTGGAAGTAGGCGTCGCCCACCGACAGCGCCTCGTCGACGATCAGCACGTCGGGCCGGCGCGCCGTGGCGACGGCGAAGGCCAGGCGCATCTGCATGCCGCTCGAGTAGACCCGCACCGGCTGGTCGAGGTACTCGCCGATCTCGGCGAAGGCGGCGATCGAGGGCATCAGGTCGTCGATCTCGGCCAGCGACAGGCCGAGCAGCTGGCCGGCCATGTAGGCGTTCTGCCGGCCGCTGAAGTCGGGGTGGAAGCCCATGCCCAGCTCGAGCATGGCGGCGACCCGGCCGCCGATGGCCACGCTGCCGCTGCTGGCGGCGGCGGTGCCGGTGATCAGCTTGAGCAGGGTGCTCTTGCCGGCGCCGTTGATGCCGATGATGCCCAGCGCCTGGCCGGGGGCGACGCTGAAGCTGACGTCGCGCAGCACCCAGATGGTCTGGTGGCGCGGCCGGCCGCCCGGCAGCAGCCATTCGAGCAGGCGGGCGCGGTGGCTGGGGTAGCGCTTGTAGGCCTTGCCCAGGTTCGTTACTTGTATGCTGCCGTTCACAGTTCGTCCACCATTTCACCCGCGCGGCGGCGGAAAAGTTGCATGCCCAGCAGGCACAGGAGCACGGCCAGCGCCGCCGTCGGCAGCAGGCCGGCCCAGGCCGGCGCGCGGCCGTTGACCAGGATCTCCTGGTAGCCCAGGATCAGCGGCGCCATCGGGTTCCACACCAGCAGGGCGCGCGCCTCGGCCGGCAGCACGGCGACCGGGTAGACCACCGGGGTGAACCAGAACCAGAACTGCAGGGCGATGTTGAAGAACTGGCCGACGTCGCGGAAGAACACGTTGAGCACGCCCAGGATCATGCCCAGGCCGATGGCCAGCAGCACCTGCAGCGCCAGCAGCGGGAACACGGCGAAGTAGACCCAGCCGGGGAAGTCGCCCGCCAGCAGCAGGAAGGCGGTGAACAGGGCGAAGATGATGGCGAAGTTCAGGCCGGCGTTGCAGACCACGATGACGGGCAGGCACAGGCGGGGGAAGTTGATCTTCTTGATCAGCCCGGCGTTGTCGATGAACACCGCCTGCGCCTTGCTGGTGATCTCGGCGAACAGGTTCCAGGTCAGCACGCCGGCGCACAGGTAGATGCTGTAGGCGTAGGGCGAGCTGGCGCCGGCCAGGCGCGAGTGCATCACCTGCGAGAAGATCACCGTGTAGACGACGATCATGGCCAGCGGGTTGAGCACGGTCCAGGCGGCGCCGAGGATGGAGTTGCGGTACTTCGACTGGAACTCGCGGCGCACGCTGCCGGCGATGAAGCCGCGGTAGTTGGCCAGGTTGCGCAGGCGCGCCAGCAGCATCATGGCGCGCTGGCGCGCGGCGGCGCGGCGGGGGAACGGCGGGGGGGGACGGTCATGGTCGACAACTCGCTAGGGGGTGGGAAAAAGCGCGCCATTATAGCGCGCCGGCGGCGCCGGCGGGCGCCCTCACGCGCCGCCCTCGACCAGCTTTTGCAGCGCCTGCGGGTCGACGATCAGCAGGCGGTGGGTGTCCTTCTGGACGATGCCCTGGGCGGTCAGCGCGGTCAGCGCCCGCGTCACCGTCTCGCGGCTGGTGTTGATCATGTTGGCGATGTCCTGGTGGGTCGGCAGGTTCTCGACCACGTCGGGCTGGCCCGGCTGGGTGGTCTTCATCTGCACCAGGAAGGTGTACAGGCGGCGGCTGGTGTTGTTGATGCTCAGCAGCGAGCGGAACTCCGAGTCGCGCTGGATCTTCGCCGCCAGGTGGCGCAGCATCTGGCTGGCCACCGAGGGCGAGTGGGAGAACAGGTGCAGCGCCGCCGGCGCCGGCAGGAAGGCCACCAGCACCGCGCTCATCGCCACCACCGAGGCGGTGCGCTGCGAGCCGTTGATGACGGCGATCTCGCCGAAGAAGTCGCCCGGCGCCAGCATGCGCAGGCCGATGGCGCGGCCGTCCTCGGTGACGTCGATCACCTGCAGCTGGCCCGACAGCAGGAACAGCAGGCCGTCGCCGGCGCCGCCCTTCTGCAGCACGATGTCGCGCTTGCCGTACTGGCGGAAGCGCAGCTCGCCCTTGAAGCGCAGCATCTCCTCGTCGCTCAGGCCGGCGAGCAGCGGGATCTTGCGCAGGTGCACCTGCACGCTCTTCGGCTCGGCCGCCTGGCCGGCGGCCGCGTCGGGCGCGGCGGCGGCGTGCGCCTTGTCTGTGGGCTTGGTCATCTGTGTCTTCTATAAAGGGGCCGCTCAGGCCAGCGCGCGCGCCAGCAGCGTCAGGCCGCCGACGGCGCCGATGCCGGCCACGTTGGCGGCCTGGTCGCGCCAGCAGAAGTGCCGCCCCGGCACCAGCTGCTGCAGGCATTCTATCAGCCAACCGCCCAGCGCCAGCGCCAGCAGGGCCAGGGCGAAGGCGCCCGGCGCCGGCAGCAGGCGGGCGGCCAGCGCGGTGAGGCCGCCGAAGGCGGCGAAATGCATCAACTTGTCGTTCGGCAGCGGCGGCAGCCAGGCGTTCGGCAGCAGGCAGCCGGCCAGCACGGCCAGCGCGGCGGCGACGAACAGTATCACTTCCCATTGCATAGGTTCAAGCTCTTCCTGGTAAGCGTTTGTAAGGGGGCGCCGTCACAGGCCGCTCCAGTGCCAGCTCAGCTGCACCTGCTGGCCGTGGTAGCGGAAGATCTCGATGTTCTCGCCGTTGCGCACGGCGCGCCACTCCAGGTGCAGGGCGTGGTCGCGCCGCAGCGGGTAGACCAGGGTGGCGCGCAGCACCTGGTTGGACTGGCGCCGCGCCAGCTCGAGCACGCCGGGCGAGTAGGCGCGCTCGCCGCGCCAGCGCTGCAGCGTCCAGTCCAGCTCGCCCTGCAGCTGGCCGCCCAGCAGGCGCCGGCCGTACAGCCGGGCCGACCAGCCGGCGCGGTCGCCGCCCGGGCGCAGCGCGGCGCCGCGGTCGCTCTGCAGGCCCAGCGCCAGCTGCGCCTGGGAATGCTCGTCGTGGTAGCCGAGCATGCCGCGCAGCTCGGCGGTGCCGGCGTCGAAGTTGCTCAGCGTCTTGTAGCTGGTGTAGGACAGGCTGGCCAGCAGGCTCAGCTCGAGGCCGGCCGGCAGCGCCAGCGGCGGGCTGGCGCGCAATTGCACCTGGGCCTGCTCCTGGTAGAGCCGGCCGCCCAGGCTGAGCATGCCCACCAGGGCCGAGCTGCGCAGGCGCCAGCGGGCCAGCCGCCAGGGGTGCTCGGCGCCGGCGAAGGCCGAGTAGGAGTTGTAGGCGGACATCCGGTCGTACTGGCGCAGGTGCAGCTGGACGAAGCCGAGGTCGCCGTCGGCGCTCAGGTCGCGCAGGAAGTCGCCGGTCAGCACGCTGTAGCGGTCGGCGTGCGGCCGGTACTCCGGCAGCAGCTCGATCGGCAGGCCGTTGGCGTCGGTGTAGGAGGGCACGCTGGCGCCCTGGTTGACGTTGCTGTCGTGGCCGCGCGCCGCGCTCACCCCCCACTGGCTCAGCGCGCGCCAGCGGTAGCAGCCGGCGGCGCGCTGCTGGGCGATGATGTCGCGGATGCCCTGCGGCGGCATGAAGCGCGTCTCGATGTCGCGGAACAGCGCCTCGGCCTCGGCGTCGTGGCCCAGGGCGCACTGGATCAGCGCCAGGTCCAGCCATTCGCCGGCGTGGCGCGGGCCCTGCGCCACCATGCGCGCCAGGATCTCGCTGGCGTCGGCCTGGCGGCCGTCGGCGATCGACTGCATCGCCTTCAGGTACAGGTCCTCGGCCGCCGGCGCCTCGTCGGCGCCGGCGCCGCCGGCCAGCAGCAGGCCTGCCAGCAACAGGGTCGGGCGTATGTTCAAGGGGCTCCTTGCGGCCGCGCGGCGGCGGCCAGTGTGTAGAGGGTGGTCAGTTGTTCCTTGCCGCGCAGCAGGGTCTGGCCGATGCGCAGCAGCTGGTGGCGCCGGCACAGCGCCGCCGTGCCGGGGCCGACCACCACGTCGTAGGGCAGCTCGCGCGCCGCCGTCTCCAGCCGCGAGGCGACGTTGACGCTGTCGCCGACGGCGGTGTAGATGCTGCGCGTCGACGAGCCGAAGTCGCCGGCCATCGCCGTGCCGCTCTCGATGCCGATGCGCACGCGGATCGGCGCCTGGCCCAGCGCCGCGCGGCGCCGGTTGAACACGGCCATCGCCGCCAGGATGGCGGCGGCGGCGTCGAGCGCCTGGTCGGCGTGGTCGGCCACCGGCAGCGGCGCGCCCCAGAACGCCACCAGGCCGTCGCCGGTGAACTTGTCGAGCGTGCCGCGGGCGGCCAGCACCGGCGCCGTCAGGCATTCGAGGAAGGCGCGCGTCAGCTCGGCGGCCTGTTCCAGCGGGAGCGCCTCGACGTGGCCGGTGTAGCCCTGCATGTCGGCGATCAGGGTGGTCACCTCGCAGTGGCTGGGCGCCAGCGGGTCGGCCAGGTTGCTGCGCAGCAATTCGTCGACGACGGCGTCGGCGACGTACTGGCGCAGCGTGCCGAGCAGGCGGCGCGACTGGCGCTGCGACTGCTGCCAGGCGAACGGCACGCCGACGGCGAGCAGGAACAGGATGGCCAGCAGCGGGCCGCTGGCCGAGAACCGGGCGTCGTGCGGCGCCATCAGCGCGGCCAGGCCCAGCCACAGCAGGGCGGCGCCGGCCAGCAGGGCGACGTTGCTCAGCGCGGCGCGGCGCGCCAGCGTGTGGGCGCACAGCAGGGCGGTGGCCAGCGCGTACAGCAGGGCGGCGGCGCGGCCCGGCCAGGGCGCCGGCGCCAGCCCGGCGCGGGCGTCGAGCTGGGCGGTGAGGGCGGCGGCGTGCACCAGCAGGCCGCTGGTCGAGGCCGACAGCGGCGTGGCGACCCGGTCGGACAGGCCCAGCGAGGACGAGCCGACCAGCGCCAGGCGTCCGGCGATCAGCTCGGCCGGCGCGCCCTGCGCCAGCACCAGCGCCGCCGGGATCACCGTGTAGGCCTCCCAGCGCCGGCCGTAGGCCAGGCGGCGCAGGCCGTCGCCGCCGTCCGGGCCGGCGGCGCCGGCGCCGGCCGGCGCCGGCCCGGCGCAGCAGTCGAGCAGGGCCAGCGACAGCGTCGGGTAGCGCCGGCCGTCGAACCAGGTCTGCATCGGCAGGCGGCGGATCACGCCGTCGGCGTCGGGGATGAAGCCGATGTTGCCGAGGTGGGCGGCGCGGCCCAGGCCGGCGTGGTTGGCGATGTAGCCGCTGGCCACGGCGGCCCCGGCGGCGCCGCCGGCCACGCCGCCGGCCAGGCGGCCGACCCGCAGCGGCAGGTTGCCGTTGTAGTCGAAGGCCTGCGGCAGCACCAGCGGGCCGTGCTGGGCCAGCATGGCCAGGCGGGCGTCGCCGCCGGCGTCGGCCGGCTCGGGCAGCACCAGGTCGAGCGCCACGCCGCGCGCGCCGTACTGGCCCAGCAGCAGCTCGACCAGGCTGGCGATGCGCTCGCGCGGCCACGGCCAGGGGCCGGCCTGGGCCAGGCTGGACTCGTCGATGTCGACCACCACCACGCGCCGCTCCGGCTCGGCCGAGGCGGCGCGCCGCAGCAGCTGGTCGCGCAGCCACTCGTCGGCGGCGCCGAAGCCGTGGCCGCCCGGCGGCCACTGCGCCCAGGCGGCCAGCAGCACCGCCACCAGCACGATCAGCGCGCGCGCGGCGGCCGGCGCCGCGCGGCGGCGGCCTGGCGGATCGGGCAACTTCATGGGGGAGGAAAATCTCGCGCTCAAGGGCATCATGGTGTTTTGGTAACCGGCAAGTATAACCCCATGTCGCCGCGACAGAAAGGCCTATCGCCTGCGGCGGCCGGGGCGGCGGCGCCGTCAGTGCAACAAAATCGTGAGAAAGGGTAACAAGCCTGGGCCGCCGGCCGCCGCCGCGCTACAGTGCCAAGCTAACAGGCATGCCGCGCGCCGGCAAGGCGCCGCGCGGCCCCGGCGTTCCGCACAGGCTTGTGACGGGCGTCACAGATTGCCTTCCGCCAAAAGCGGAGAATGTCAAAAAAAGGAGTACCTATTATGTTGTCCCAAAACTCGCCGCTGTTCCCGTCCGTCCGCCGCGCCGCCATCGCCGGCCTGGGCGCCGTGCTGTTGGCCGGCGCCGGCGCCGCCCTGGCCGACGAGGCCGGCCGCATCGTCTTCGTCAGCGGCGAGGTGCGCAACGGCGCCCGCGCCACCGTGGTGGGCGACGCCGTGCAGGAGGGCGAGGAGCTGAGCACCGGCAAGGACGGCTACGTCTACCTGAAGACGTCCGACGACGGCCTGCTGATCCTGCGCCCGTCGAGCCGGGCCCGCATCGCCGCCTACCACGTCGACCGCGCCAACCCGGCCAACACCCGCGTCAAGCTCGAGCTGCTGTCGGGCGTGGCGCGCAGCGTCTCGGGCAGCGCCGTCAAGCAGGCGCGGCAGAATTTCCGCTTCAACACGCCGGTCGCCGCCATCGGCGTGCGCGGCACCGACTTCACCGTGTTCACCGACCAGGAGACCTCGAACGTGACGGTGCTGTCGGGCGCCATCGTGGTCAGCGGCTTCAGCGGCGGCTGCCAGGCCAGCGGCATCGGCCCCTGCGAGCACCCGTCCAGCCGCGAGCTGGCCGGCGGCCAGAACGGCCAGATGCTGCAGGTGCGCCGCGGCCAGGCCACGCCGCAGCTGCTCAGCGGCGGCGTCGGCGCGCCCGACACGCTGGCGCCGCCGCGCGGCGACGAGCCGTCCGGCAAGGGCGGCCAGGCGCTCGGCGAGCCGGGGCTGGACGCGCAGAAGAGCAACTCGCTGTTGCAGCAGGCCAAGAACGTGCGCAGCAACGAGGTCGCGCCCACGCCGGAGCCGCCCAACGTGGCGCCGGCCAATCCGGTGGTGGTGGCCCCCGTGGTGCCGCCGCCGGCCGAGATGGTCTGGGGCCGCTGGGTGGCCGTGCTGGACCAGGCGCCCGCCGTCGACATGCTCGCCCTAGGCAGCAACGGCAGCAAGCGCCTGGTGTCGAACGCCTACTATGTGATCGGCCGCACCAAGGGCGGCGACTGGGAGGTGCCGCAGCAGGGCAACATCGGTTTCGTCCTGCGCGCCAGCGAGGCCGTGGTGATCGACAACGCCACCCTGGCGCAGTCGCCGGCCAGCGTGCAAAACGGCCAGTTGCAGATCGACTTCGGCAAGCGCACCTTCAGCACCGGTTTCGATTTGCTGACCGGAAAAGAAACCTTCAAGCAGCAGTCGACCGGCACGGTCGGCGCTGGCGGGGAATTGTCCGGCGGCGCCTGGTTTATGCAACCGAACAATATGACGGTGAACGGCGTGGTCGGTCCGAACAATAGCGCCGCGTATATATTCTCCTCGCGCCTGGATGAAAAGCGCAGCGGCGGCGGCATTACCGTGTGGGGCAAGGAGCCGGCCAAGTAGCCGCGCCGCCCGCCGCCCCGGCGGCGCCGTCCGTCCCCATGAAAAATGCCGCTGTTGCGGCATTTTTTTATGCGTCAGCCGGGCCGTTTAAAAGCCGCGCATATATTGAGGCGGTAAATTCCTTATTCAAGTCGAAGTGAATAGCATGTAAATAGTATAAGAATATGCGCGGGTCGCCGGCGTGGGTTTGGCGCGGCTTGGAGCGCCGGCACTATTGATTTCCCCACAAGCATCTCCCATAATGGCCGTCGGACTATTTTTATGGGCTAAAACTTATAAAAAAGAAGATATTTCGGAGATTTATGTGACGGCTGTCACAAAAGTCCCCGGGCTCTTCTGCCATCATGGCTGCCGTAGTACTGCAAGCTACTTGACGCAAAGCAGAATCCTATCAATGATTTCCAGGAGTTTTTCAATGGCTACCGTAACCGCACTCGACATCCAAACCATCTATGTTGCCTACTTCAACCGTCCT
Source organism: Rugamonas sp. DEMB1 (assembly GCF_029834475.1). Lineage (GTDB taxonomy): Bacteria > Pseudomonadota > Gammaproteobacteria > Burkholderiales > Burkholderiaceae_D > Rugamonas > Rugamonas rubra. Next base: position 791,700 of record NZ_CP122407.1, read on the forward strand.
GCCGAGCCTACCGGCCTGATTTTTTGGCTGGCACGCGCCAACGCCAACGGTCTGGCAAGCACCGTCAGCGAACTGGCTAACTCGAAAGAGTACACCGATGCCTACGCTGGCAAATCGCCACTGGCCATCGTTGACCAGATCTACCTGAACCTGTTCGGCCGTCACGCTGAACCAGAAGGCCTGACCCACTGGGCACTGAAACTGCAAAACGGCGAACAGACCTTCGGTCAAATCGCTTACACCATCGCCGCCAACGCGCAAAACGAAGATAAAGTCGCCATCAACAATAAAGTTGCTGCCGCCGGCATCTTCACCGACTCGCTGAAAACCGCCGAAGCCATCCGTGGCTACGATGGCAAAGAAGCCAACGTTGTTGCTAAAGACTGGCTGTCGACCATCACCGACGCCGCTTCGTTCACCGCCGGCACCGCTCCTGCTGCCCTGGCTACCGTGTCGGCCAACGTCGTCATCGCTCACGAAGGCACCCTGAACAGCCCACAAAGCTTCGTCCTGACCGCAGGCGTTGACGCCGGCACCGCCTTCGTTGGCGGCGCAGGTAACGACACCTTCTCGGGCAACGCCACCACCCTGTCCGCTCTGGACCAACTGGACGGCGGCAAGGGTAGCGACACCCTGGCCCTGTTCAGCGTCGACAAAGACGGCAAAGGAGCTTCGCTGGACCTGTCCCAGCCTACCTCGGTCAAGAACATCGAAAACCTGGTCGTCACCTCGACCACCAGCGCGCTGACCGGCGACAAAGCTGACGTGTCCGCATGGACCGGCCTGACCCAGGCAACCTTCAACGTCAAAGGCGTGGCTGCGCAAGTGATCACCGCTGCTGACACCACCGCTGTGACCGTGGCCAACACCGCTGGCGGCGCGACCGTCGTCGGCGCATCGAAAGTGACCATCACTTCCGGCGCCGCTGCTGTTGCCAAAGGTGGTGCCGCTGCGAACGCTGCCGGTACTGCCAACGCTACCAAGCTCGCTGCCGATGCTGCAAAAATCGTCGCCGACAATGCCAAAATCGCCGCTGATACCGCGAAAGCCACCGCTGACACCGCAGTTGTAACCGCCACCACGACGAAAACCACCGCTGACGCCGCAGTTGTCACCGCCACCACTGCGAAAACCGCTGCTGATGCGCTGATTGCCGCTACCATCACCGCCTCCAACGCCGTTACCGCCGCCGATGCGAACCCAGTCAACGGTGGTGCCGTGACCGACGACTTGGCCGCAATGAAAGCCGCGTTCGTTGGCGCCGGCCTGGCCCCAGCTGACATCACCGCTATCAATGCAACTACCACCGACGCTGGCCTGCTGGCCGCTGTTGCTGCTTTGGTCACTGCGTACACCACGGCCGCCGCTACCGCCGCTACCACGCTCACCACCAACACCACCGCCGCAGCCACCGCCGCTACCTCGCTCACCACCGCGACTACCGCCGCTGCTACCGCTGCTACCACTGCTGCTACCGCTGCCGCCGCTGCTACCGCCGCTGCTACCGCTGCTACCGCCGCTGCCGCCGCTGCCGCTGCCGCTCCTGACACCGCTGGCGCAGTCATCGCCATCACCAACGCCGCGCTGGTAAGCGCCACCGTTGTTGGCGGCACGACCGTTGACATCGGCGACAGCGCCGCTGGCACCCTGACCACCGTCTCCCTGGACGGCAACAGCGGCACCGCCAACCTGACCGGCGACAAGCTGACCACGGTTTCGATCGCTCACACCTCGTCGGCAACCAACATCGCCAACGCCACCGCCAAGCACACCCTGGCACTGGGCGTGAACGCTGTCACCGGTGGCGCCACCATCACCGACAACGCTGCAACCACGGTCAACCTGACCGTGACCGGCGTCAAGGCAACCACCGCTTCGGACATCAACCTGGTCGGCGCCGCTCTGACCACGCTGAATGTTGACACCGCAGCAGCACTGACCCTGACCCCAACCGGTCTGGGCGGCGGTGTTGACAGCCTGAAAACCCTGACCGTCAAGGGCGCTGGTTCCCTGAGCGCCAACCTGAGCAGCGTTTCGACTCTGACTTCGGTCGACATGTCGGCTGCTTCGGGCAAGCACACCCTGACGCTGGACGGCGCCATCGCTGCCGCCACCATCAAGGGCGGTTCGGGCGTTGATAAAATCACCACCACCGGTATCCTGGACGCGAAGAGCACCATCGCCCTGGGCGCTGGCAACGACACCTACAGCTTCGGCGCTGCTGCTGCTGCTGGCGCGCTGGTTACCGGCGGCGACGGCACCGACACCCTGGCAGTTGCCAACGGCGCCCTGCTGGACGCCGCTGCTGCCAAGGTGTACTCGGGCTTCGAAGTTCTGGAAATCGGCAACGGCCAAGGCAACTACGACATGTCCGTCCTGGGCCTGACCGCTGTGACCTACACCGGCACCAGCCTGGCTGCTGACGCTGCAATCATCAACGCAGCCGCTGGCACCACCGTTGGCGTATTGGCTGCAGCCAGCACCGACCTGACCGGCGCCAACAACCTGACCTACACCCTGAAAGACGCAACCGGCAAGGCTGACGCTGTTACCCTGTCGCTGACCTCGGTCGACGGCAACAACAACGGCGTCGCCAACGGTAACGTTACCCTGGGCAAGTTCACCGCTGCTGGCATCGAAACCGTCACCATCGCTTCGGCTGCTACCGCTGACGTTGCTGACGCTGACGCTCCTACCGACGCAGTTGCCGCTGTTAAGTATGTCAACACCGTGTCCGACCTGGTTGTTGATTCGGCTAAATCGCTGGTCATCACCGGTGCTGCTAGCACCGTGATCACCACGATCCACTCCGACACCCTGACCAAGATCGACGCGTCGGCCGCAACCGGCAACGTCACCGTCACCAACGCAGTGCTGGCCACCGCCGGCGGCGCAGCTGTTGGCGCAGTGACCTACCTGGGTGGTTCCGGTGTTGATACCTACACCGCTACCGCTAAAGGCGACGTGATCTCCGGCGGCGCTGGTGCCGACGTCATCACCCTGGGTGCTGGCAAAGACACCATCTCGCTGACCAAGGCTTCGGACTCGATCCTGACCCTGAAAGACACCAGCACCCCAGCTGATGGCATTTCGGACACGGCTACCGGCTTCGATACGATCGCCAACTTCACCACCGCAGCCGACAAGATCGACATCTCGTCGATGAACATCGCTACCGGTGCTGCTCGCGGTTCGATCACCCTGCATACCCTGGGCGCTGATTCGGCTGCTGGCCTGCAAGCCGCTATCGGCACCGGCACCGGCTTCTTCCACGACGGCATCGCCAACCGCGCCCTGAGCGTGATCACCGGCGGCGGCGCAAGCTACCTGTTCATCGATGCTAACGGCGACGGCAACTACACCGCTGGCACCGACGCAGTCGTCAAGCTGGCTGGCGCTCCAACGTTCGTCCTGACCGACGTTTCGTTCGGTTAATTCCCTGGGCGCAGCAAGGCGGTCGGCGTCAACGCCGCCTTGCTGACCCGGTGAAGTAGCGAAAACCCCGTTTCCTGTTGCAGGAAGCGGGGTTTTTTCCTAAGCGCACGCTGCGCGTGCGCTTAGGAAAAATATAATACAGCTGCACGAATTTTCTTCCCCCGATTTGCCAACGAAAAAGGAATAGGAATGTCTGAGTGGTCAGCTGGTTACGTTTCCGATATCGGTTACACCTTTGGTTATTACACCGAGCTCAATCCCATGCGGATCAAGCTGGGTTTTTTGCACGCGGGTAAGGTTTTCCCCGAGGTCGGCCACGCCTGCGAGCTGGGCTTCGGCCAGGGCTTGAGCGCCAACATCCACGCCGCCGCCTCGGTGGTCGAGTGGCACGGCACCGACTTCAATCCGGCCCAGGCCGGCTTTGCACAAGAGCTGGCCGCCGCCTCCGGCGCCAACGTCCACCTGCGCGACCAATCCTTCGCCGAGTTCTGCCAGCGCGAGGGCCACTGCCCGACTTCGACAGCATCGGCCTGCACGGCATCTGGAGCTGGATCTCCAACGAGAACCGCGCCATCATCGTCGACTTCATCCGCCGCAAGCTGAAGGTCGGCGGCGTGCTCTACATCAGCTACAACACCCAGCCGGGCTGGGCGCAGATGGTGCCGGTGCGCGACCTGCTGACCGAACACAACGAGGTGATGGGCGCGCCCGGCCGCGGCATCGTGCCGCGCATCGAGGATTCGCTGGAGTTCGTCGGCAAGATGTTCGACACCAATCCCAACTTCTGCAAGGCCAACCCGCAGGTGGTCGATCGCATCAAGCGCATGAAGGAGCAGAACCGCAACTACCTGGCCCACGAGTACTTCAACCGCGACTGGCTGCCCATGTCCTTCACCGCCATGGCCGACTGGCTGGAGCCGGCCAAGCTGAACTTCGCCTGCTCCACCCATTACACGGAGCAGATCGAGGCCATCAACCTGTCGGCCGAGCAGCTCGCCTTCCTGCAGGGGGTGACCGACCCCATGTTCAAGGAGACGGTGCGCGACTTCATGGTCAACCAGCAGTTCCGCCGCGACTACTGGGTGCGCGGCGCGCGCGAGTTGTCGCCGCTGGAGCGCGCCGAGGGGCTGCGCGAGCAGCGCGTGCTGTTGGTCACGCCGCGCGCCGACGTCTCGCTGAAAATCAACACCGCCTCCGGCGAGGCCAGCCTGCACGACGCGGTCTACCTGCCCATCCTCGACTACCTGGCCGACCACAAGGTGCGCAGCATCGGCCAGATCGAGAAGGCGATGGCCGAGCACGGCCTGCAGTTCGCCCAGGTGGTGCAGGCGGTGTTCGTGCTGGTCGGCGTCAACACCCTGCAGGCGGTGCAGGACGACGCAGTGATCAGCCGCGCCCGCAAGCAGACCGACAAGCTCAACCTGCGCATCTGCACGCTGGCGCGCGGCCGTACCGACATCAACTACCTGGCCAGCCCGGTGACGGGCGGCGCCAGCCAGGTCAACCGCATCAACCAGCTGTTCCTGCTGGCGCGCGGCCTCGGCCGCAAGACCCCGGCGGACTGGGCCTTGTACGCCGCCGACGTGCTGTTCAGCCAGGGCCAGCGCATCCTCAAGGGCGGTGTGATGATCGAGCCGCGCGACGAGGTGGTCGACGAGCTGACCGCGCAGGCGCTGGTGTTCGCCGACAAGCAGCTGCCCATCCTCAAGGCGATGGGCGTGGTGTCCTGATCCACCCGCGCCCGGGCCGCCTGTGCCCGGGCCGGCCGGCGCCGCCCCGGCGCCGGCCGTTCGCCCTAGGGGCAATCGACAGCGTTGCCCGGTGGCGGCGGAAAAGTGTAAGAATTGTGATGGGCATCACATTTGAGCGGTGTTTTGGGCCATAATACGCCTTCTCGTTCGTTAATAGTTTCCTGTGGGTATTTCCCGGGAACGGTAGACCAGGCGGGAGCGAGCCCGCCTTCCCTTTCCCCAGCGGTCCCATGCGTTTCAACATTGCTCTGTGATGCACACCATGAAAAATTACTTAAAGCCGAAAAACGAGATCGCGCAGGTGCTGTTCTCCTTCAAGCGGACCTTCGTCACCGTCGGCACCTTCAGCGCCGTCACCAACATGCTGATGCTGGTGCCGTCGATCTACATGTTGCAGGTCTACGACCGCGTGCTGGCCAGCCGCAGCGAGCTGACCCTGTTGATGTTGACCTTGCTGATGCTGGGCGCCTTCGCCCTGATGAGCCTGCTGGAACTGGTGCGCAGCTTCGTGCTGGTGCGCGTCGGCGCGCGCTTCGACACCGAGCTCAACAAGCGGGTCTACACCGCCGCCTTCGAGCAGAACCTCAAGCGCGCCGGCGGCAACGCCGGCCAGGCCCTGATGGACCTGACCAACGTCCGCCAGTTCCTCACCGGCAACGCGCTGTTCGCCTTCTTCGACGCGCCCTGGTTCCCCATCTACCTGGTCGTCATCTTCTTCTTCGAGCCCTCGCTCGGCCTGTTCGCGCTGGGCGGCACCGCCGTGCTGGTGCTGCTGGCCTACCTCAACGAGCGGGTCACCCACAAGCCGCTGGCCGAGGCCAACTCGATGGCCATCGCCGCCGGCACGCTGGCCACCAACAACCTGCGCAACGCCGAGGTGATCGAGTCGATGGGCATGCTGCCCAGCCTGCTGGGCCGCTGGTACAAGATGCACGGCCGCTTCCTCCACCTGCAGGCCGAGGCCAGCGAGAAGGCGGCCATGATCGCCGCCGCCACCAAGTTCGTCCAGGTTTCGCTGCAGTCGCTGGTGCTGGGCTTCGGCGCGCTGCTCGCCGTCGAGGGCAAGATCACCCCCGGCATGATGATCGCCGCCTCGATCCTGGTCGGCCGCGCGCTGGCCCCGGTGCAGCAGGTGATCGGCGTGTGGAAGACCTACAGCAGCACGCGCAGCGCCTATGAGCGCCTGACCGCCCTGTTGGAAAGCAATCCCCAGCGCTCGGCCGGCATGGAGCTGCCCAAGCCGCTCGGCGCCCTGGCCATCGAGGGCGTCACCGCCGCGCCGCCGACCGCCACCATGGCCGTGTTGAAGGGCGTCACCTTCGCCATCGCCCCCGGCGACGTGCTCGGCGTGATCGGCGCCAGCGGCTGCGGCAAGTCGACGCTGGCACGCCTGATGGTCGGCGTCTGGCCCAGCGCGGTGGGCAAGGTGCGCCTGGACGGCGCCGACATCTACCAATGGAACAAGGCCGAACTGGGCCCGCACATCGGCTACCTGCCGCAGGAGATCGAGCTGTTCGGCGGCACCGTCAGCGAGAACATCGCCCGCTTCGGCGAGATCGACGCCGAGAAGGTGGTGCTGGCGGCCAAGCGGGCCGGTGTGCACGAGATGATCCTGCACTTCCCGCAGGGCTACGACACCAAGCTGGGCGACGGCGGCGCCGGCCTGTCCGGCGGCCAGAAGCAGCGTCTCGGCCTGGCCCGCGCGATGTACGGCGACCCCTCGCTGATCGTGCTCGACGAACCCAACTCGAACCTCGACGACGTCGGCGAGGCGGCCCTGCTGCAGGCCATCCGCGACCTGCGCCAGCGCGGCAAGACCATCGTGCTGATCACCCACCGCACCAGCGCCATCGGCGTGACCAACAAGCTGCTGCTGCTGCGCGACGGCGCCGTCGGCATGTTCGGCCCGACCCAGGACGTGCTCAACGCCCTCAACGAGGCCAACCAGAAGCAGTTGCAGGCCCAGCAGTCGGCCCAGGCGCAGGCCCAGGCCCAGGCCGAGGCGCAGCAGGCCCAGCAAGCACAACAGGCGCAGGCCCACGCCCACGCGCAAGCACAAGCACAAGCACAAGCACAAGCGGCGGCCGCAGCGGCCGCCGCCGAACAGGAGTAATCATGCGGAAACTAAGCACCGACACCACGGCCGCCACCGAGGTCATCACCCACGACGTCACGCCGTTGACCGTCAACACCGACACCCGCGCCTACAGCCGCATGGGCTGGATCATCGTCCTGCTGGGCGTGGTCGGCTTCCTGGCCTGGGCCAGCCTGGCGCCACTCGACAAGGGCGTGCCGATGAGCGGCACGGTGGCCAAGGAGAGCAGCCGCAAGGCGATCCAGCACCAGACCGGCGGCGTGGTGAAGGAGATCCTGGTCAAGGACGGCGACGTGGTCAAGGCCGGCCAGGTTCTGATGCGCATGAACAACACCATCGCCAAGTCGCAGGCCGAGACCTCGCGCACCCAGTACATCACCGCCCGCACCACCGAGGCGCGCCTGCTGGCCGAGCGCGACGGCCGGCCGGCGATGGCCTTCCCGCCGACGCTGGAGAAGTTCAAGGACGATCCGCGCGTGGTGGCCGGCTTCGGCCTGCAGAGCCAGCTGTTCAGCTCGCGCCGGATGGCGCTCACCAGCGAACTCGGCGCCTTCGACGAGAACATCGCCGGCCTGCGCGCCCAGTTGCGCGGCGTGCAGGAGTCGCGCGAGAGCAAGAAGATCCAGCTCGACATCGTCAAGGAGCAGGTCGACAACCTGCGCGACCTGGCCAAGGACGGCTACGTGGCGCGCAGCCGCCTGCTCGACGTCGAGCGCGCCCACGCCCAGCTGGTCGGCGCCATGGCCGAGGATAGCGGCAACATCGGCCGCACCCAGCGCCAGGTGCAGGAGCTCACGCTGCGCCGCCTGCAGCGCAGCCAGGACTACCAGAAGGAGGTGCGCAGCCAGCTGTCCGACGCCCAGCGCGAGGCCGAGGCGCTCGACAGCCGCCTCGACGGCCAGGACTACGAGCTGGCCAACGCCGACGTCAAGGCGCCGGTCGACGGCACCGTGGTCAACCTGGCCATCTTCACCCGTGGCGGCGTGGTCGCCCCCGGCGTCCACATGATGGACCTGGTGCCGAGCGACGACGCGCTGGTGGTCGAGGGCCAGCTGCCGGTCAACCTGATCGACCGCGTCCACGTCGGCCTGCCGGTCGAGCTGATGTTCTCCGCCTTCAACGCCAACAGCACGCCGCACATCCCCGGCGAGGTGATCGCGGTGTCGGCCGACCGCAGCGTCGAGGAGCGCAGCGGCATGCCCTACTACAAGGTGCGGGCCCGCGTCACCAAGGCCGGCCAGGCGCTGATCAACCAGAAGAAGCTCGACATCCGCTCCGGCATGCCGGTCGAGCTGTTCGTCAAGACCGGCGAGCGCACCATGATGAGCTACCTGATGAAGCCGCTGTTCGACCGCGCCCATTCGACCATGACGGAGGACTGAGCGATGAGCATGCAAGCACAATCGCGCCGTCCGCTGCTGCGCGCCCTGGTGCGCGCCGCCGTGCTGGGCGGCCTGCTGCAGGCCGGCGCCGCCTCGGCGCTGACCCTGATGCAGGCCTACCAGGCGGCGCTGCTCAACGACCCGACCTACCAGGGCGCGGTGCAGGACGCCGCCGCCGGCGAGGAGTACCGCAACATCGGCCGCTCGGCGCTGCTGCCCAACCTGTCGGCCAGCTACTCGGCCAGCCAGAACCGCTCCGACCTGCGCGGCGAGGGCTGCTGGGCCGCGCCACGCTGACCCATCCGCGCTACACCAGCCGCAGCTCCAGCGTGACGCTGCGCCAGCCCCTGTTCAACCTGGAGGCGCTGGCGCGCTACAAGCAGGGCCTGGCGCAGAGCGACTACAACGCCGCCGCCTTCGACTCGCGCACCCAGGAGATGATCCTGCGCGTCACCTCGGCCTACGTCGACGCCCTGTTCGCCAGCGAGCAGGTGCGCATCATCGGCGCCCAGCGCGCCACCTACCTGGAGCAGAAGCGGGTCAACGACCGCCTGTTCGACAAGGGCGAGGGGCCCCGCACCGACATGCTCGAGACCCAGTCCAAGCTGGACCTGGCCGAGGCGCAGATGCTCGAGGCGTTGGACAACCAGGCGGTGCAGCGCGCCACGCTGGCCACCCTGGTCGGCCAGGAGGTGGGCGAGCTCGACGAGCTGGCGCCGAACTTCCGCGTCGCCGCGCTGCCCGAGGGCGGCTTCGAGGCCTGGCGCAAGCTGGCGCTCGACAGCAACCCGGACCTGCGCGCCCAGGTCTACGCCATCGAGTCGGCCAAGCAGGAGTTCAACAAGAGCATGGCCGGCCACGCCCCGCGCATCGACGTGTTCGCCAGCTACACCAAGGCCAACGGCGAGACCCTCAACACCTACACGCAGGAGTCGACGGCGCGCGCCGTCGGCGTGCAGATCAACGTGCCGCTGTACTCGGGCGGCTACGTCAACGCCGTGTCGCGCCAGGCGCGGGCCGGCTTGGAGAAGGCGCGCACCGAGCTGCAGGCCAAGACCGACAAGGTGCTGCTCGACCTGCGCAAGCAGTACACCTCGGTGGTCAGCGGCGTGGCGCGCATCCAGGCGCTGGACCGGGCGGTCGAGTCCGGCGAGCTGCTGGTCAAGGCCACCGGCCAGAGCATCAAGGGCGGTGTGCGCATCAACCTCGACCTGCTCAACGCCCAGCAGCAGCTGAGCAGCAGCCTGCGCGACCAGGCCCAGGCCCGCTACAACTACCTGCTGTCGACGCTGCGCCTGCGCGCGGCGGCCGGCCTGCTGGGCATGGACGACGTGCGCCAGATGGCGACCTACTTCCGCTAGGCGGCGACGACGAAACAAAGGCGGCCCCAGGCGGGGGGGGGGGCGCCTTTGTTTCAGCCGGCCGGCGCCGGTGCCGCGCAGTTGCTTGGCGAACATGAATTCACTCATGGACGCCTGGCGGGGGAGGGCGGAGCGTGGTTTTTGCACCAATGCGGCGCGCGCTTATAGACTAGCGGGATGGCCGTTCCCCACCCGCTGTGCGATGATGGACTGTCGCGCGCCACCGCGCGCAAGGAACATGCCCGCCTATGAAGTCCGTCAACCTGCCCTACAGCCCACGGATCGACCAGCTACGCTGGTTCGCCGCCAGCATCGTCTTCCTGTTCCACTTCTATTACGAGTACCGCGGCGCCGGCGGCGCCGGCCTGGCCAGCCCCTGGTGGGGCTTGTTGACCGAGGGCCACACCGGCGTCGCCCTGTTCCTCACGCTGTCGGGCTTCCTGTTCATGCGCATCGCCCAGCAGCAGCAGCACATCGCCTATCGGCCCTTCCTGCGCAACCGCCTGCTGCGCATCGCGCCCTTGTACCTGGTGGTGTTCGCCATCGCCGTGTCGATCGGGCGCGACCGTTTCCAGCCGCAGGACCTTCCTGTACCTGTTTTCCGGCAACCTGGGCAGTTCGCCGACCTCGCTCAGCGTGGTCACCGGGGCGGCCTGGTGCATTCCGCTCGAGTTAGCCTTCTACCTGTTGTTCCCCTTCCTCAGCCGCTTCGCCCTGCAGCGCGGCGCCGGCTACCTGCTGCAGCTGCTCGGCCTGATGCTGTTCTTCAAGCTGATGGTGTACGGCGAGAGCGCGCACAGCACGCTGATGTTCTTTAGCACCCTGGTCGGCCGCTTCGACCAGTTCTTGATCGGCATGCTCGGCGCCGTGCTGTACCGGCGCCACGAGGCGTTGCTGCGCCGCCTGGCCGGTTGGCTGTTGCCGCTGGCGCTGCTGCTGGTGGTGTGTGACAGCGCGCTGCAGGCCGCCCGCGCGCCGTTCAACGCCACCGCCAAGTCGGCCTTCTGGATCGGCTGGTCGCTGCTCGAGAGCGGCGGCTGGGCCGTGTTCATCGTCTGCTGGGTGGCCTGGCAGGGCCGCCTGCCGGCGCTGCTGGAGCGCCTGCTCAACCATGGCGGCAAGATCAGCTATTCCTTCTATCTGCTGCACATGGGCGTGATCCACACGCTGGCCGGCAAGGTCGGCCTGGTGGCCCCCACTGGCGTGGTGCTGCTCGACGCCGCCTTGATGCTGGCCGTGGTCTACGCCGCCACCTGGGGGCTGGCCACGCTCAGCTACCGGGCCATCGAGGAACCCTTCCTGCGCCTGCGCGGCAGCTACGGCGCGGTGCCGCTCGGGCCGGCGCCGGCCGCCGAGCCGGCGCCGGCGCAGCGTCGGCCCGGCGCCTGAAGCGGCGTCCCGGTGCTTGCCGTGGCAGTGCGGGCAGGACAGCTCGTAGACGTGCTCGGGCGACAGCTGCCGACCGTGTGCGCGCGCACCGGACAGCAACATGTAGATGCCCTCGGGCGCGAGCAGGATGGTGCCCTTCAGGCCCAGCTCGGCGCAAATGACCTGGTGCTGCGGGCGCATTTCCCCGCTGTCGTCGAAGCTGGTGAACTTGTGGGCGGAGATGTTGACGTGCTGCGCGGCGGCGGCGGCCGTTGTCGTTTGCCGCGCCGGTTTCGGCGCCGGCGCGGCCTAGCGTCCCAGCTCGGACGGGGCGATGTTGGTGTAGTAGAAGTCGTGCTCGATCTGCTGCAGGCGGCGCAGGCCCAGCCCGTCCAGCAGGGGGATGGCGACGGCCATCTGCGGCTCGTAGATCTCGACCTGCATGATCACCTTGTTGTCGCGCACGGTGCGCGCCAGGCCGGCGATGACCTCCTTCTCGTGGCCCTCGACGTCGATCTTGATCAGCAGGTTGGCGCCCGACAGCGGCAGGTAGGAATCGATCGCCACCGCCTGCACCGCCGTGATCGGGAAGTGGACCCCCGGTTCGGCGATGCCGACGCCGCCGCGGTTGCCATCCGGGTGGGCCAGGCTGTCCCACACGTGCAGGGTGTGGTCGCGGTCGGTGACGGCCAGGTTGGCCGCCTTGATCTCGCGCGCCGCCCGATTCAGGAAGACGTTGGTTTGCAGCTGGGCGAAGTTGTGCCCGTCCGCCTCGAAGGCGAGGATCTGGTCGAAAATGCGGGTCTTGAGCATCATGAACGAGTACAGGCCCCAGTAGCTGCCGATGTCGAGGAAGACGGTGTTGCGCTGGCCGCGGAAATGCTCGGCCAGCTGGCCGAGGAAGTGCAGCTGCTGCGGCTCCCACTGGCCGGTCTCGATCACGGTGCGGTCGACCAGCGAGGACTTGTCGAGCATCAGGTCGAAGCCGAAGCGGCGGTGCACGTCGATGTCCATCTTCCCGGCCGGCGCCGGCGGCGGTGGCGCCGGCGGCGTGGCGGCCGCCTGTTCGGCCAGCGTGGCGGCGATCCGCGCCAGCGTTTGGCTGATCTCCTGGCTGCTGCCGGCGAGCGACAGCAGGCTGCCGTAGGCGCGGGCGAATTGGCGGAAGGGCGAGCGTTGGGAGAGCGAGGTCATAGGAGGTTTGCTAAATTCCAATATTTCATGGTACTACGCTTTACTCCCTTTGGCCAGCCGCCGCCGGCTGCTGCTTGCCGTGGCAGTGCGGGCAGGACACCTCGTAGACGTACTCGGGCGAGAGCTGCTGGCGCGGCGTGACCACGGCGCGGCAGACGAAGCACTGCACCGTCTCGGTCGGCTGCAACTGCGGGTCGAGCGCGGTGCGGTAGTCGAACACGAAGCAGTCGCCCGTGTAGTGGGCGCCGCCGACCTCCTCGAAGTACTTGAGGATGCCGCCCTCGAGCTGGTAGACGCTGTCGTAGCCGATGTTCTGCATGTGGATCGCCGCCTTCTCGCAGCGGATGCCGCCGGTGCAGAAGGTCACCACGGTCTTGCCGGCGAAGTCGCCCTGGTGGGCGGCGATCACCTCGGGGAACTCGGTGAACTTGGCGATGCGGTAGTCGACCGTGTTGTCGAAGGTGCCGACGTCGACCTCGAAGTCGTTGCGCGTGTCGACCATCACCACCGGCTTGCCGGCGTCGTCGACGCCGTTGTCGAGCCAGCGCTTGAGCGTCTTGGCCTCGACGAAGGGGGCGCGGCCGTCCTCCGGCTTGATCAGCGGCATGCGCATGGTGATGATCTCCTTTTTGATCTTCACCAGCATGCGCTTGTGCGACTGCTCGGCCGAGTAGCTCTCCTTGACCTCGAGGTCGGCGAAGCGGGCGTCGCTGCGCACCCAGGCCAGGTAGCGGTCGATCTGGCCGCGCGGGCCGGACAGGAACATGTTGATGCCCTCGGGGGTGAGCAGGATGGTGCCCTTGAGGCCCAGCTCGGCGCAAATGGCCTGGTATTGCGGGCGCATTTCCTCGGTGTCGTCGAAGGTGATGAACTTGTAGGCGGAGATGTTGACGTGCGGCGCGGCGGCGGCCGCCGCTGCGGCTGCGCCGGCCTGGTCGGCGGCGCTGGAGGTGTGCTCTTGCATGGTGCGTATCGGTAAAAAGCGGGACAGGCGACATTATAAGCGCTAACGCGGTGGCGGGCGCCGCCGCTGCCTGTTTAATGGGCAAATTGTGGGCGCCGCCAGGTGGCGCTCGGCTTTTGCGGCGTATCATGGTCGTTGGCTGCCGATGCACAGTTTTGTGGCATGTGCTAAACACGGGAAGATTGGGAGGTGGATGATGATTGACGCTTACGCCATTTCAAGCAAGTTGCTGGCGAGCTATCTGAACCATGAATTGTCTCTGCCGGACTTTCAACGTATTTTCATCGCACGGTTCAAGGCGGAGTCTCTGGTGCTCGATGAACCGCTGTTCCTCCTGCTTGATGAGCTTTTTGCCGTCCTCGATTCCTATACCGACGACATGGAGCTGTTGGCCAGCGACCCCAGCTATTACTTGGACGAGCCCGGGGTGGAGCGCAAGGCGGCGGAAATTGCGGCGCGCATGGGGGAGTGGCATGCGCGCGCCCAATTGGCCTCAGCAAATCTTCGCTGACTTCGCCTGTAGAAGAGGGCAGGGGGATTCTGCTGTGACAAGGCGCTGGCGTATCCAGTCGGCTGCCTGCAGCTCCGTCATGTTGCCGGCGGCGACCGCAAGCATGAAGTTGATGGCGTCGAACTCGCTGAACGCAAGCGACTCGCCGTTGATCGCCAGGAACAGGCGGCCGGTCACCCAGGCGGTACGCTTGTTGCCGTCGCTGAAGCCGTGGCTGGTGGCGATGCCGTAGATATAGGCCGCCGCAAGGTCGGCCACGTCCGGCGGTGGATCGCCGTCGGCGGCGAGGTTCTGCGCCCGATTCAGCGCCGACTCCACGGTGTTGAGGTCGCGTACGCCGGCCAATCCACCGTGCACTGCCAGTTGTTTGTCGTGCACCGCAAAAACGGTATCTCGCCGCACCCATTGCCAGCTCATTTGGCGAGCACCCGCAGGATCTCGCGGTCGTCGTGCATGATCGACTCGGCCAAGGCCATCTGGCGCTCAAACTCCGGGTTGTACGGTGTGATGCGCATCGCGCCGTCCGGGGGCCTCGGTCAGATACAGGGTATCGCCTTTCCGCACGTTCAGGATGCGCCTGACCTCCTTGTTCAAGATCAGCCCCTCTGATGCGCCTACGGTAGTGACTTTGATTGCGATCATAAGGCCCCCCTTCTATATAAGTTTTATTATATATCTGGCCTAAAGTATGTCAAGCAGCTTGATCGGTTAGGGGGGGATGTGCAAGCCCATCCCGCCGCCGTCGCCGCGCCCCATCATTGCCAGGTAGGAGCAATGTCATTCTCAACCATCGAGCCGGAACCGCACAGCACTGCTTGAGCGAGAACATTGCCTGCTGTCCCAGCAAGGAAATGTGCCATTTTTTTCATGTACTATGAATCGGATTCCATGGTCGTATCACAGCCATGCCAAAGTAACACGCGAAACACCTTACTATTCAACAAGCTTTAGGGCGCACAATATGTACAGAATCGGTTTTCCGTTTTGGAAGCAGATGGCCCGTCTGGGCGTGCCCCTGAAGCTGAGAGTCAATGTGGTCCGCGATGACGAGGCTGGCGTATTTGTGGCAACCAGCGACGATCTGCGGGGGCTGGTCTGCGAAGCGACGTCAATGGATGATCTAGTAAAAGAGGTGAACCTTGCCACATACGAACTACTATCGCTGCAGATGCAGACGATGCCGGTTCCTCAGCCTGTAACTGATCTGCGCCTTTGCCTGGCATGAATGGGTATTACAAGCTTGTCATTGTACTTTTGTTGCCCATCGAGTCGCGCTCCGTCAACCTCTCCCGCCGCGCGGCAAGAACGGCTCGGTCTGCTCGCGAGGTTCAGCAAGCGATGTCAGCGACTCCGCCACAAAGTTCACCGGCAAGTCGGGATTCTCCAGTATCGCCCGCCCTTATCTGGCCCAGAATTCGATCTGTCCGGCGATAGTGCGATGTTCCAGCGCCGCATGCCGCCTCGCAATCTCATACAGTTCCTGGCTAATCCTTATAGATGTACTTGTCGACATATCGATATAACCTCCTCCCTTGCACCAAACTTGTAACTACACCGACGACTTCCCCACTGTACCGGACAAATCGATCTCCACCACCGCCCAAATCCAGCCGGCGAATTCGGGATCGTTGTAGTGCTCGGCAAATGGGCGCGCGTCGGGCACCGGGCCGCCGCCGTCGATCACAGTCTCCAGCCAAAGATCGATGGCCTCGCGGGCGTTGTCGATCGCCTCGTCCAAGGTGTCGCCGGCGGAAAAACAGCCGGGCAAGTCCGGCACCACCACACCGAACGCCCGCCGCTCGTCGCCTGGCTCGATCGCAACTGGGTATTTCATTCTTACCTCCGATGGACCGGATGGAGGGCAAGTCGCATGTATCTACAGCTTACACTTTCGAGAGCGCCCCGCAAGCCAGTCCCGCCATCGCCGCGCCCCATCATTCAAACCCGGCTGGAGCGTTGAACACGGTAAAATAGCGCGATATGAATCCAGCGGGTAGCAGCGAATGAACATGGTAGCAAACGAACAAGACAACGCGGCCTCCGCCCCTGCGGCCGTGGCCGGCGGCCCGGCCTTCGTCCACCTGCGGGTGCACTCCGAGTACTCGATCGTCGACGGCCTGGTGCGCATCGACGACCTGATCTCGGCCGCCGCCAAGGACAAACAGGCGGCGCTGGCGATGACCGACCTGTCCAACCTGTTCGGCATGGTCAAGTTCTACAAGTCGGCGCGCGGCAAGGGCATCAAGCCGGTGGTCGGCGTCGACGTCTGGATCAGCAACGACGACAACCGCGACAAGCCCAGCCGCCTGCTGCTGCTGGCCAAGAACCGCATGGGCTATCTGCAGCTGTGCGAGCTGCTGTCGTCGGCCTTCCTGACCAACCAGTACAAGGGCCGCGCCGAGGTGCGCATGGAGTGGCTGCAGGCGCTGACCACCAACACCTACGAGCTGCTGCCCGGCGAGAACCCGGCCGACGGCCTGATCGCGCTGTCCGGCGCCCACTTCGGCGACGTCGGCATCGCCATCGAGAACGGCAACCTGGCGCTGGCCGAGCGCCACGCGCAGAAGTGGGCGGCGATCTTCCCCGGCCACTTCTACCTGGAGATCCAGCGCGCCGGCCAGGCCAACCAGGAGGCCCAGGTGCGCCACGCCGTGGCGCTGGCGGCCAAGCTGGGCCTGCCGGTGGTGGCGACCCATCCGGTGCAGTTCATCTCGCCCGACGAATACATCGCCCACGAGGCGCGCACCTGCATCGCCGAGGGCGAGATGCTGGCCAACGCCAAGCGGGTGCGCCGCTTCAACGAGTCGATGCGCTTCCAGACCCAGGCCGAAATGGCCGAGCGCTTCGCCGACCTGCCGGCGGCGCTGGCCAACTCGGTGGAGATCGCCAAGCGCTGCAACCTCACGCTCACGCTGGGCAAGCCGCAGCTGCCCAACTTCCCCACGCCGGACGGCATGAGCATCGACGAGTTCCTCGTCGCCGAGTCCAAGGCCGGCCTGGAGAAGCGCCTGCTCGAGCTGTACGCCGACCCGGAGCGGCGCGAGAAGGAGCGGCCGCGCTACGAGGCGCGCCTGAAGTTCGAGACCGACACCATCTGCAACATGAAGTTCCCCGGCTACTTCCTGATCGTGGCCGAGTTCATCCAGTGGGCCAAGGAGAACGGCGTGCCGGTCGGACCGGGCCGGGGTTCCGGCGCCGGCTCGCTGGTGGCCTACTCGCTGCTGATCACCGACCTGGACCCGCTCAAGTACAACCTGCTGTTCGAGCGTTTCCTCAACCCCGAGCGGGTCTCCATGCCCGACTTCGATATCGACTTCTGCCAGGAGGGGCGCGACCGCGTCATCCAGCACGTCAAGGACCTGTACGGCAAGGAGGCGGTGTCGCAGATCGCCACCTTCGGCACCATGGCGGCCAAGGGCGCGATCCGCGACGTCGGCCGCGTGATGGACTTCGGCTACAACTTCTGCGACGGCGTCTCCAAGCTGATCCCGTTCAAGCCGGGCAAGCCGGTGACCATCGCCGACGCCATCGAAGAGGAGCCGATGCTCAAGGAGCGCCAGGAGAACGAGGAGGAGGTGGCCCAGCTGCTCGAACTGGCGCAGCAGGTCGAGGGCATCACCCGCAACATCGGCATGCACGCCGGCGGCGTGTTGATCGCGCCGGGCAAGCTGACCGACTTCTGCCCGCTGTACACCCAGGGCGGCGACGGCGGCGTGGTGTCGCAGTACGACAAGGACGACGTGGAGGCCGTCGGCCTGGTCAAGTTCGACTTTTTGGGTTTGACCACGCTGACCATCCTCGACCGCGCGGTGCGCTACATCAAGCTGCTCGATCCGAAGGAGTCCGAGTTCGACCTGGCCAAGCTGCCGCTCAACGACCGTCCCTCCTACGACCTGCTGACCAAGGCCAAGACCGTGGCCGTGTTCCAGCTGGAGTCGCGCGGCATGCAGGGCATGTTGAAGGACGCCCGGCCCGACCGCTTCGAGGACATCATCGCCCTGGTGGCGCTGTACCGTCCGGGCCCGATGGACCTGATCCCCGACTTCTGCAAGCGCAAGCACGGCGAAAAGTTCGACTATCCCGATCCGCGCACCGAGTCCATTCTGTCCGAGACCTACGGCATCATGGTCTACCAGGAGCAGGTGATGCAGATGGCGCAGATCGTCGGCGGCTACTCGCTGGGCGGCGCCGACATGCTGCGCCGCGCGATGGGCAAGAAGAAGGCCGAGGAAATGGCCGAGCACCGCCAGATCTTCCGCGACGGCGCCGCCAAGGACGGTTTGAGCACCGCCAAGGCCGACGAGATCTTCGACTTGATGGAGAAGTTCGCCGGCTACGGCTTCAACAAATCGCACGCCGCCGCCTACGCGCTGCTGTCCTACCACACGGCGTATTTGAAGGCGCACCACCCGGCCGCGTTCATGGCGGCCAACATGTCGCTGGCGATGGACGACACCGACAAGGTGAAGATCCTGGTCGAGGACTGCATCGACATCTGCGGCCTGACGCTGCTGCCGCCGGACATCAACAAGTCCGACTACCGCTTCATGCCGGACGGCCCGCCGCCCTCGGTGACGGGCAAGAAGGTCACGCAGATCCGCTACGGCCTCGGCGCGGTGAAGGGTTCGGGGCAGAGCGCGATCGAGGCGATCATCGCCGCGCGCAGCGCCGGCGGGCCGTTCACCAGCCTGTTCGACTTCTGCAAGCGGGTCGACAAGAAGCAGATCAACCGCCGCACCATCGAGTCGCTGATCCGCAGCGGCGCCTTCGACTGCCTCGGCATCGACCGCGCCATCCTGCTGGCCAGCGTGGCCTTCGCCATGGAGTGCGCCGACCAGGAGCTGAAGGCGGCCAACCAGGTCAGCCTGTTCGGCGGCGACGACAGCGATCTGGTGGCGCCGCCCGAGTACGTCAAGTGCGCGCCCTTCAGCGACCGGCAGAAGCTGGCCGAGGAGAAAATCGCGCTCGGCTTCTACCTGTCGGGCCACATGTTCGACTCGTTCGCGCCGGAGGCGCGCCGCTTCGCCCGCACCAAGCTGGCCGAGCTGGAGCCGTCGCGCGAGCCGCGCATGCTGTGCGGCGTGATCACCGGCATCCGGCCGCAGATGACGCAACGCGGCAAGCTGCTCATCGTCACCCTGGACGACAAGAGCGCGGTGGTCGAGGTGACCATCTATTCCGAGGTGTACGAGGAGAACAAGAAGATCATCAAGGAGGACGAGTTCCTCGCCGTGGTCGGCAAGGTGTCGGAGGACCGCTTCTCAGGCGGCCTGCGCATCTCGGCCGAGAAGGTGTTCGACATCGTCGCCGCGCGCATCCAGTACGGCCGCCAGCTCGGCCTGGCGCTGCCGGCCACGCTGGACAGCCGCAAGATCGCCGAGGTGTTGGCGCCGCACCGCTCCGAGTCCGGCCTGCCGGTGCAGGCGCGCATCAACACCCAGGGCGTGGCCTGCGTGCTGCAGCTGGGCGAGGCCTGGTGCGTGGCGCCGTCCGACGAGCTGACCCTGGCGCTGCAGCAGCAGCTGGGCGCCACCGAGGTGGCCATTGAGTACTAGGCCGACCCCGGCGCCGCCGGCCGCCGCCGCGCCGGTGGCCGGCGCCGCGCGGGCGCCGCGCAAGGTGCTGTTCTTTTCGCAGGACGGCAAGCTGGGCGACGCGGTGGTCAACACCGCCTTCGTCGCCGCCCTGCGCGCGCGCGCGCCCGACTGCGAGATCCACGCCACCGTGGCCGGCGCGACGGCGCTCTTCTGGGGCCAGGACGCGCGCCTGGCGCGGCTGTGGAGCGTGCAGCGGCCGGGCTGGCTCGAGACGGTGCGCACCGCGCTGGCGCTGCGCCGCGAGCGCTACGACTACATCGTCACCTGGCAGCGGCTGCGCAAGGAGAAGAGCAAGCTGCTGCTGTGGCTGGCGCGGCCGGGCCGGGTGATCGACCTGCGCGGCCTCAACGGCGGGCCGCCGACGCACAAGGTGGCGGCCTGCGCCGCCGCGCTCGAGCAGATGGGCCTGCCCGGCGAGGCCGAACTGGCCTACGACATCGGCATGCCGCCCTGCTGTCCGGAGATCGACCGGATGTTCGCGCCGGGGCGCGAGGTGGTGGCGGTCAACCTGTTCGCCGCCGACGCCTGGCGCAACATCGGCGCGGCGCAGGCGGCCGAGCTGCTGCGCGGCCTGGGCGCGCTGGCGCCGCGGGCGGCGCTGTGCCTGGTCTGCACCGACGCGACCGCGGCGGCGGCCGGGGCCGTGCTGGCCGAGGCCGGCGGCGCGGCGGCCGGGCGGGTGGTCAACTGCCAGGGCAACCTGCCGCGCCTGCTGCGCTTGTGCCAGCGCGCCGACCTGGTGATCAGCCCGGACACGGCGCTGATCCACATCGCCTCGGCCTACGACACGGCGGTGGTCGGCATCTACCAGAACAACGGCGTCAAGGAGGTGGAGTGGGGGCCGCGCTCGCGCCTGAGCGCGCGCGTGCTGTCGGACTGCCCCGACAGCCTGGACGGCTTCGCCGTGGCCGACGTGCTGGCCAAGGCGGCGGCGCTGCGCGCCGCCTATCTAAAGTGACGCGGGGACAAGGTATCAGCCCATGTCTTTCAGCGCCGTGATGGCGTAGCCCTTGGCGCGGATTTGTTCGAGCGGCTGGTCGATGTGGTAGCCGGGCAGGCCGGCGGCCTGCTCGTCGACCTCCAGCGCGCTGGTCTCGCGCTGCCAGTCGGTGTTGATGGCCTCCTCGGGGATCGGCTTGCCCTCGGGTACGGCCAGGTAGGAAAAGATGCCGTCGTGCTCGGCCCTGCGGTAGATGTCCATGCGCATCGTGCTTGCTCCCTTGTGGCAACGTCGGCCCACCGGGGTGGGCGGCGCCGCCGGCGGCGGCGCCAATGCCGATTCTACGCCTTGCGCGCCGGCACGGCGCGCGGCGCGTCAAGCGCGCGGCCGGAGCGCCGCGTCCACGCCGCTGGCCACCGCTTCGATGTGCGGCGCCTGCAGGCCGGCGCGCACGGTGGCGGCCAGCGCCAGCAGGGTGTCGAAGCGCTTGCGCGCCTCGGAGCGCTTCTTCGAGGCGATCCCGGCCATGTCGGGCGGGCACAGCGGCTCGCACGGCAGCTGGTAGTCGCCGTCCAGACGCGGCCGCGCCTCCATCTCCTGCCACAGCGCGTCGTAGTCGGCGAACACGCGGCCCTTGCGGGCGGCGGCGCGCACGGCGCGGTTCGGGTTGCCCACCAGCAGCATGTGGCGGCAGCCGTGGTCGTGGCCCAGCTGGGCCAGCAGGCGCACCATCAGGTTCTTCGGCCGCAGGCCGTGCAGCTCGCGGGTGGCCTCGCGGATCAGGCCCAGGCCGTGCTCGCCCTGCGGCCCCTGCAGGCAGCCGATGCCCAGCGCCATGTGCGGGCCGTCGCGGAAGAAGGAGAAGGCGACCGAGTAGACCAGGTCGGTCCCCCGCACCAGGCGCAGCACCAGCTCGCCCTCGCGCTCGAGCGGCTCGACGGCGCACAGTTCGATGCCGTAGGGTGTGCCGCCCTTGCCCTCGACCCGGCCCAGCAGCACCGGCTGCTGCGCCGCGCGCAGCACCAGCGCGCCCAGGCCGTGGCGGAAGATGAAGCGGTAGTGCGCCTGCAGCAGCGCCAGCCGCTCGGCGCAGTCGAATTTGTTGCTCAGGTAGGGGCGGTAGATCTTGTAGACCAGCCGCGGCCGCGCCTTGACCAGCTCGTGGAACAGCGGGTGCGAGTTGAGCAGCTGCAGCCAGCCGTAGGTGGCCTGGCGGTTGAGGAAGGCGCGCAGCGACAGCTTGATGGTCTCGCGCACGTGCGACAGGCCGTCGGTGCCGCTCAGAGCGGAGCGTAGGGTGATCAGTGGCGACATCGTATGGTATCTCGGGTAGGCCGGTGGGCGGAAAATCGGGCGCAGGCGCCGGGCGGGGATGCCTGGACGCAATGAGCAATAGTGGAATGGTAACTCCTTATGTAACGTACTGTAAATTGGCGGATTGGCTTACGGCATACCCGTAGTGGCGGGGATGGCGGCCGGCCGCCGTTTGCGCGCAAAATAGCGTGCGATGCGCGCAAAACTACGTGGAACCCGTACGTGGAATTGGCGATGCGCCAACGCCGCGGCCGGTGCATAATGCAACATAACGATACAAACCCCAGCCTATGCGTCCCGCCTTCCTCCGTCCGCTGCAGTACCCCGCCTTCGTCGCGCTGTATCTGCTGTTCGACTGGGCCACCTACATCGAGCCCCTGTACGGCCTGAACATCACCCCGTGGAACCCCGATCCGGCGCTCGGCCTGGTGTTCTGGCTGCTGCACGGCCGCCGCGCCGCGCTGCCGCTGTTCTGCGCGCTGCTGGGCGGCGAGGTGCTGGTGCGCGGCATGCCGGCCGGCCCCTGGGTCACCCTGCTCGGCGCGCTCTGGCTGACCGCCGGCTACGGCCTGATCGGCGCCGCGCTGCGCCGCCGCTTCTCCAGCGCCGCCTTGTTCGACCGCCGCCGCCGCCTGTTCCGCTGGGGCGGCATCGTCGCCGCCGGCTGCCTGTTCAACGCCCTGGTCTACATCAGCCTGCTGTGCGCCGCCGGCCTGGTGCCGCCGGCGCAGTGGGGCCTGGCGCTGCTGCGCTTCGGCGTCGGCGACATGGTCGGCGTGCTGGTGTCGATGCCGCTGATCTGGATGCTGGCCAGCGCCGCCGGCCGCGCCGGCCTGCGCGCCATCCTCTGGCGCGGCGAGACGCTGGCCTACCTGGCGCTGGGCGTGGGCGTGCTGTACGCGGTGTTCGGCGCGGTCGCCAACGCCGAGTTCAAGTACCTGTACTTCCTGTTCCTGCCGGTGATCTGGGCGGCCTCGCGCCAGGGCCTGTACGGCGCCGCGCTGATGGTCTTCGTGCTGCAGGCCGGCATCATCGGCCTGGTCAAGTGGACCACCGCCGTGGCGATCGCCGGCAGCGAGCTGCAGACGCTCGACGCCATGCTGGCGCTGGTCGGCTTCTTCATCGGCGCGGTGGTCGACGAGCTGCGCCAGGTCTCGGCCGAGCTCAAGCAGACGCTGCGCCTGGCCGCCGCCGGCGAGATGGCGGCCGCGCTGGCGCACGAGCTGAACCAGCCGATGACGGCGCTGTCGGCCTACGGCAAGGCCTGCGAATACCTGCTCGGGCGCGGCGAGACGGGGCCGGTGTTGAAGGACGCCATCGGCCGCATGATCGTCGAGTCGGGCCGCGCCGCCGAGGTGGTGGTGCGCCTGCGCGACTTCTTCCGCACCGGCGCGATGCGCCTCGAGGCGCTCGAGATCGGCGCCCTGCTCGGCGCCGTCTGCGCCCAGCAGGGCGCGGCGCTGCGCCAGCACGGCGTCGAGCTGAGCGTCGACGCGGCGGCGCCGCTGGCGGTGCAGGCCGACCGCCTGCAGATCGAGCTGGTGCTGCGCAACCTGCTGGGCAACGCGCTCGACGCCGTGCTGGCGCGGCCGGCCGGCCAGCGCCGCATCCGCGTCAGCGTCGAGCAGCTGGCCGGCGCGCGCCTGCAGCTGAGCGTGGTCGACAGCGGCGGCGGCGTCTCCGAGCCGCTGGCCGGGCGCCTGTTCGAACCCTTCGTCACGTCCAAGGCCAGCGGCATGGGCCTGGGCCTGGTGCTCAGCCGCGCCATCGCCGAGGCGCACGGCGGCAGCCTGCGCTTCGACGCGGGCGGCCACGGCGTGTTCCGCCTGGTGCTGCCGCTGGGCGCGCCGGCCGCCGACACCAGCACACACAAGCACACACAACAATAAACAACCATGCCCCGGAGACCACCTTGCCCCATGATTTGACCGTCTTCATCGTCGACGACGACCCCGCCGTGCGCGACGCCCTCGGCCTGCTGCTGGGCCTGCGCGGCTACCGCACCGCGATGTTCGCCGGCGCCGAGGACTTCCTGGCGGCGCGCCGCTGCGACTGGGCCGGCTGCCTGCTGGCCGACATCCGCATGAACGGCATGGACGGCCTGAGCCTGCAGGCCAGGCTGACCGAGCTCGGTTGCGCCATCCCGGTGGTGATCGTCAGCGGCCACGGCGACGTGGCGCTGGCGCGCGCCGCCTTCAAGGCCAACGCCATCGACTTCCTCGAGAAGCCGTTCGACGACGTCAAGCTGCTCGGCGCCATCGAGGAGGCCTACGCGCGCGAGCGCCAGCAGCGCGGCGCCGAGCGGCGCCGCGCCGGCGGCCTGGCCTTGCTGGCCGAGCTGACGCCGCGCGAGCGCGAGGTGATGCAACTGGTGGTGACGGGCCAGCACAACCGCGACATCGGGCCGGCGCTGGGCATCAGCGTGCGCACGGTGGAGGTGCACAAGGCGCGCCTGATGGGCAAGCTGGGGGTCGACAACGTGGCCGACCTGGTGCGCCTGAGCATGCTCGACGAGTAGCGCGCCCGCCAGCGGGCGCGGCGCGGGTGCGGCGGCTAGCCGCCGGCAGCCTCCTCGCGCAGGCCGCGCACCGCCAGGGTGGTGCGCTCGGCGGCGCGGCGCAGCACCAGTTGGCGGTTGCTCGACTCCTGGTCGCGCTGGTTCTCGCGGTGCCACAGGTGGAACACCTCGGTGGCGAAGGCGCCGTCCTTGCGCATCACGCCGGCGTTGAACAGGCGCACCACCAGGTCGGAGTCCTCGTGGCCCCAGCCGAGGAAGCTCTCGTCGAAGCCGTTGACCAGCTCCAGGTCGCTGCGCCAGGCCGCCATGTTGCAGCTTTTGATGCGGCGCCAGGAGAAGCGCCGCGTGGTGCGGCCCAGGTCGGGCCAGCCGACCAGCAGCTGCAGCAGCTTGTTCAGGTGGCCGGCCAGGCGCCAGCGCAGCACGCGGCCCAGGCCGAGGCGCTGCAGGTCGATGTGCTCGCCGAGCACGCGGCCGGTGCCGGCCTCGCTGAGCAGGATGCGGCTGCCGCAGACGACGTGGCCGGGCTGGGCCAGGCGGCGGTGGCGGCGCACGAAGTCGCGTTGCGGCACGCAGTCGCCGTCGAGGAAGATGATATAGTCGCCGCGCGCGGCCAGCGTGCCGAGGTTGCGGGCGCGGGCGGCGCGGAAGCCCAGGTTGGTCCTGCCAGACATGGCGCAGCGGCAGCGGCGCGGCCGCTTGAAGCGCGGCGACGCAGGCGCGCGTGTTGTCGCCCGAGCCGTCATCAGCGATAATGATTTCGAAATCCTGGTCGTCCTGGGCGAAACACGCCTCGACCACGGCGCGCAGCGCGTCGGGACGGTTGTAGGTGGTGATGATGACCGAGATGGTTGGTGCCTGGTGCATGAAGTCCGCTGCCTGTGTTGATAGATTGCAAATAGAACCGACAAGAACAAGAATGAATCATACTTTATCCGGGCCGGCGCGCGGCAACTCCCTGCTGATCCACCTGCTGCTGTTCTGCCTGCCCTTCCTGACGCTGATCAGCAGTTTCGGCGTCGGCCTGTGCAGCTTCGCCTTCCTGCTGGCGGCCGTGCTGACCCGGCGCGAGGGCATGGCGGCGCTGCGGCGCCATTGGCCGCAGGTGCGCGGCGTGCTGCTGGCCTTCGGCCTGGGCCTGGCCTTCGCCGTGCTGCTGATGGTGCTGCGCCACGGCGTGCACCTGCGCGCGCTGGAAAAGCCCGGCCGCATGCTGGCCGCCGCCACCGTCATGCTGGCCGTGCTGGCCTGCCGGCCCAGCCGGCGCGCGCTGTGGTGGGGCCTGATCGCCGGTGCCGTGGCCGGCGCCGCCTTCTCGGTCTACCAGCGCTGGGGCATGGGCATGCAGCGCCCGGGCGGCCTGATCAACTCGATCACCTTCGGCGACATCGTCCTGTGCATGGGCCTGATGTGCCTGGCCGCCGGCAGCGACTTCAAGGGCCGCCAGGCGCTGTGGCCGGCGCTGGGCGCGCTGGCCGGCCTGGTCGGCTCGATCGCCACCGGCACCCGCGGCGGCTGGGTGGCGGTGCTGTTCGCCGGCGTGCTGATGGTGAGCTACGGCCACGTGCTGCGCGGCCGGCCGCGCCAGTGCGCCGCGCTGGCCGCGCTGGCGCTGCTGGCGGCCAGCTACTTCGTGCCGCAGACCGGTGCCCGCCAGCGGCTCGAACAGGGCGTCGCCGACGTGCAGACCTATTTCGGCGGCGGCAACGCCTACAGCAACATGGGCGTGCGGCTCGAGCTGTGGCGCGGCGCGGCGATGCTGATCGAGCGCCACCCGCTGAGCGGCGCGGCGGCGCCCCAGGTCAAGGCCGAGCTGGTCGAGCTGGCCGCCGGCGGCAAGCTCGACCCCTTCGTGCTGCAGTTCGACCACTTCCACAACGACATCGTGCAGGCGCTGGTCTACGGCGGCGTGCTGGGCCTGCTGGTGTGGGGCGCCACGCTGCTGCTGCCGCTGCTGTTCTTCCTGCGCATCCTGCGGCGCCGGCCGGACGCCGCCGCCGGCCTGCTGGCGCCGGCGCTGGCCGGCGCGCTGCTGGTGGTGTGCTATTTCAGCTTCGGCCTGACCGAGGTGATCTTCTGGTCGGTGCGCAGCACGATGTTCTACGCGCTGATGCTGTTCCTGCTGATGGGCCTGTGCCTGAACGCGCAGGACGAGGCGGCGGCGGCCGCCGCCGCGCCGGCCGACAAGGCGGCGGCATGAGCGCCGCCGCGGCGCCGCGCATCCTGGTGGTCTCGCCGAACTGGATCGGCGACGCCGTCATGGCCCAGCCGCTGCTGCAACTGCTGCGCGCGGCGCGGCCGGACACGCCGATCGACGTGCTGGCGCCGCCGCCGGTGGCGCCGGTGTGGCGCCAGATGGCCGAGGTCGACGAGGTGCTGCAGACGCCGTTCCGCCACGGCGCGCTGCAGCTGCGCGAGCGCTGGCGCTACGCCAGGCTGCTGCGCGCGCGCGGCTACGACGCCGCCTACGTGCTGCCCAACACCCTCAAGTACGCGCTGATCCCCTGGCTGGCCGGCATCCCCAGGCGGGTCGGCTACAAGGGCGAGAGCCGGCACGGCCTGATCAACGTGATGCACCGCGACGACACGCCGCCGCGGCCGATGGTGGCCTTCTACGCCGCGCTGGCCGGCGCGCCCGGCCCGCTGGGCGCGGCGCCGCCACGGCCGGCGCTGGCGGTGGCGCCGGCGCAGATCGCCGGCGCCTGCGCCGGCGCCGGCCTCGACGCCGGGCGCCCGCTGCTGGTGTTCGCGCCGGGCGCCGAGTTCGGCGCCGCCAAGCGCTGGCCGGCGGCCCACTTCGCCGCGCTGGCCCGGCTGGCGCTGCTGGCCGAGCCGCGCCGCCAGGTGGCGCTGCTCGGCTCGCCCAAGGACGAGGCGGTGTGCGCCGAGGTGGCGGCCGCCGCCGGCGGCCTGGCCGCCGTGCACAACCTGGCCGGGCGCACCAGCCTGGCCGAGGCCATCGCGCTGATCGCCAAGGCCGAGGCGGTGGTGGCCAACGACTCGGGCCTGCTGCACATCGCCTCGGCGCTGAACCGGCCGGTGGCGGCGCTGTACGGCCCGACCGACCCGGACCACGCGCCGCCGTTCTCCGACCGCTCGGCGGCCATCTCGCTGCGCCTGGACTGCGCGCCGTGCCGCCAGCGCGAATGTCCGCTGGGGCACCAGAACTGCATGCGCGGCATCGAGCCGGCGCTGGTCTGGCGCCGCCTGGGCGAGCTGCTGTCGGCGCCGGCCGGCTGAGCGGGGCGGCCATGCACAGACGCTTCCCCATCGTCTTCTGGGCCCGCGTGTTCGTCGGCGTGGTCTGCCTGGCGCTGGTGGCGATCGACGGCTGGCGCAGCTGGAACGCGCGCGCCGAGCGCCTGCTCGAGATGGAGCGCGCCACCTTCAACCTGGCGCGCGCCATGGCGCAGCAGGCCGACGACAGCATCAAGGCGGCCGACACCAGCGTCGCCGAGCTGGTCGAGCGCATCGAGGCCGACGGCCTGGGCGAGGCCGCGCTGGCGCGCCTGCACACGCGCATGGTGGCGCAGGTGGCCAACCTGCCGCAGCTGGGCGGCCTGTTCGCCTACGACGAGCAGGGCCGCTGGCTGGTCAACTCGCGCCCGCTGCTCAACGCCACCCTCAACAACGCCGACCGCGAGTACTTCCGCCACCACCGCAGCCATCCCGGCCGCGCCGCCTACGTCGGCCTGCCGGTGGTGAGCCGCTCGACCGGGCAGTGGATCATCCCGGTGTCGCGCCGCATCGACAAGCCGGACGGCGGCTTCGGCGGCGTGGTGCTGGCCACCGTCGACTTGGACCACTTCCGCCGCTTCTACCAGAGCCTCGACGTCGGCCGCCACGGCGCCGTGGCGCTGTTCAACAACGCCGGCGTGCTGCTGCTGCGCCGGCCCTTCGACGACGCCACCATCGGCCAGGGCCTGCGCGGCTCGAACCTGTACGCCGCCTTCATGCCGCAGCGCCTGGCCGGCAGCGCCACGTTGCTGTCGCCGCTGGACGGCCAGGTGCGGCTCAACAGCTACCGGCCGCTGCAGCACTATCCCCTGTTCGTCACGGCGGCGCTGTCGCGCGACGAGATGCTGGCGCAGTGGCGCCGCGACACCTTCCTGCACTCGCTCGGCGTGGTGCTGCTGGCGGCCATGCTGGGCCTGTTCGGCCAGCGCCTGGTGCGCCAGATCGGGCTGCGCGAGCACGCCGAGGGCGAGCTGCGCGCCGCCCGCGACGCGCTCGAGCAGGTCAACCGCACGCTGGAGCGGCAGGCCATGCAGGACGGCCTGACCGGGCTGGCCAACCGGCGCCAGTTCGACGTCACGCTGGGCAACGAGTTCAGCCGCGCCATGCGCTACCAGCACCTGCTGGCCTTCGTCATGGTCGACGTCGACTACTTCAAGCAGTACAACGACGAGTACGGCCACAGCAAGGGCGACGACTGCCTGCGCGCCGTCTGCGCGCAGATCCGCGCGCTGACGCCGAAGCGGCCGGGCGACCTGACGGCGCGCTACGGCGGCGAGGAGCTGGCCATCCTGCTGCCCGACACCGACCTGGCCGGCGCCCACGCCGTGGCCGAGCGGGTGCGCGCCGCCGTCGAGGCGCTGCAACTGCCGCACGCGGCCAGCCCGTTGGGCGTGGTGACCATCAGCGCCGGCGTGGCGACGCTGATGCCGCAGCGCGACGTGCACCTGGCCGGCATGCTGGTCGACGCCGCCGACCAGGCGCTGTACGCCGCCAAGTCGGACGGCCGCAACCGGGTGGCGCGCGCGCCCGTGCTGGCGCGCCTGGCGACCGAGCCGGCGCCGCCGCCGCGCACCACCTGAAGGCCACCGCCACCGGCAGCCGGGGGCAGCAGCAGCCGAGCCGGGGTCAGCGGGGTCAGCGGGCCGGGGCCCGGGTCCGCGTAAAACCGGCGGCTTAGACGGCGCGCGCGGCGCCCAGGTGGCCGCCGCGCAGGAAGGCGTCGCGCTCGGCGCGGTCGGGCGGCTGGCAGCCCTCGCGCATCAGGTTCAGGCTGGCGCAGGCGACGGCGGCGCGCAGGGCGCGCTCCAGCGCGGCCGGGCCGAGCGCCGCCAGCGCGGCGCCGTCCAGCTGGCCGCCCTCGTCCAGGCTGGACAGCAGGCCGGCCCAGAAGCTGTCGCCGCAGCCGACGCTGTCGACCACCGCCAGCCCGGCCGGCGCGGCCAGCGCCACGGCGGCGTGCGGCGTCAGCAGCACGGCGCCGTCGGCGCCCAGGGTCAGCGCCAGCAGCTTGGCGCCGCTGGCGTGCAGCAGCGCGCGCGCCGCCTCCAGCGGCGCCTGGCCGGCGTAGCCCAGGTGTTCCAAATCCTCCTCGCTGACCTTGACCAGGTCGGCCTCGGCCAGCATCTGCCGCACGCCGGCGGCGTAGCCGTCCACGTCGGGGCAGACCAGCGGCCGCATGTTGGCGTCGATCGACACCAGCGCGCCGCGCGCCTTGGCCTGCGCGGCGATGGCGCGCGCCGCCGCCACGTCCTCGGTCACCAGCGCCAGGCCGCCGCTGTGGAACAGCCGCGGCGCCGCCGGCAGCAGGGCGCAGGCCTGCGCCGCCGTGATGTCGCGGTCGGCCACGCCGTGGCGGTGGAAGACGTAGGACGGTGTCTTGTCGGCGTCGAGGGTGATCACCGCCAGCGAGGTCGGCTGCGCGCTCGGCGCCGGGCTGGCCAGGCGCACGCCGGCGCCGCCCAGCAGGCGGGCGAAGCGGCGGCCGAACTCGTCGCGCGACAGCGGGTTCAAATAGCTGACCGCCAGGCCCTGGCGCGCCATCGCCTGGGTGAAGTTGCACACCGAGCCGCCCAGCACGGCGGCGAAGCGCCCGTCCGGCATTTCAATCATGTCGACCAGTGCTTCGCCATACGTTACCACCATGTTCCACTCCTTGATATGTAGCAGCGGCCGGCGGTGCCGGCGCTAAAAGTTTGTTGTTCTGCCTGGTTTGGCGGCCGCCCGGGCGTTGACCCCGCAAACCGGACGCCGGGGTCAGCCCCCCGCCTTGGCGCCG
Source organism: Rugamonas sp. DEMB1 (assembly GCF_029834475.1). Classification (GTDB taxonomy): domain Bacteria; phylum Pseudomonadota; class Gammaproteobacteria; order Burkholderiales; family Burkholderiaceae_D; genus Rugamonas; species Rugamonas rubra. The sequence continues at coordinate 822,143 of NZ_CP122407.1, forward strand.
TACGGGGTCTGACCCCTTTCGGCCGCAGTGCGGGGCGCCGTCCCGGCTTCGCCATCGCCGGTCAGCACGCCCTTGCTGAACAGGAAGTTGGCGTAGGGTTGCAGCTCGCCCGTTTGCACGATGGCGTAGGCGCCGCGCACCCGCTCGTAGAAGGCGTAGCGTTCGACCGCCTCGCATTGCTCGGCGGCGGCGCCGCCGCTGTCCACGCACAGCGCGATCAGCTGGCGCTGCAGCGCCGAGCGGTAACCGTCCGGCTCGCCGCCGACGGCCATGAAGGCCACCGGCCGCTCGGCCACGTCGAGCGGCAGCACCGACAGCAGGGCGGCGCCGGCGCGCGCCAGGCCGACGCCGGGCAGGCGCAGCACCGGCTTGCCCCGGCCCAGCGTGGTGGCGGTGAAGTTGGCGTCGACCAGGGCGACCGTGTCGCCGTGGCCCATCTCGGCCAACACCTTCAGCAGTTCCGGGCTGAGCAGCGGATCGACGCCCTTAAGCATGGGCCGCCTCCGCCAAGTCGCGCGGGTCCTCGGCGCCGGTCATCACGGCCACCGTGTCGGACATGCTGATGTGCTTGGGATCGACCACCGCCACCCGCTTGCCCAGGCGCTGGATGTGGATGCGGTCGGCGATCTCGAACACGTGCGGCATGTTGTGGCTGATCAGGATCACCGGCAGGCCGCGCTCGCGCACCCGGCGTATCAGTTCGAGCACCATGTTGCCCTCCTTGACGCCGAGCGCGGCGGTGGGCTCGTCGAGGATCACCACGTGGCGCGCGAAGGCGGTGCTGCGCGCCACGGCGACGCCCTGGCGCTGGCCGCCGGACAGGGTGCCGACCGCCTGCTTCATCGAGCGGATGCCGATCTTCAGGTCGGCCATGTGGCCGGCCGCCTCGGCCAGCATGCGCTTCTTGTCGATCAGCCGCAGGCACTTGCCCAGCAGGCCGGGACGCAGCAGCTCGCGGCCGAGGAACAGGTTCTCGGCGATGGTCATGGCCGGCGCCACGGCCAGGTCCTGGTAGACCGTTTCGATGCCGTGGCGGCGCGCGTCGATCGGCGTCTTGAAGCGCACCAGCTGGCCGTCGAGCCGCATCTCGCCCTCGTCGGGCACGATGGCGCCGGACAGCGCCTTGATCAGCGAGGACTTGCCGGCGCCGTTGTCGCCGATCACGGCGAGGATTTCGCCGGCGCGCAGGTTGAAGTCGGTGCCGTCGAGGGCGGTGACGCCGCCGTAGCGCTTGACCAGGCCGCGCGCCTGGAAGATGTCTGTCGTCGTGTCCATGCTCAGCCTTTCTTGTGGGTCAGTTGGTCGGTGGCCACGGCCAGGATCACCAGCACGCCGGTGACCAGGATCTGCACCACCGAGGGCACGCCCATCAGGGTCAGGCCGTTGCGGAACACGCCGACGATGAGCACGCCGACCAGGGTGCCGAGGATGGAGCCGCGCCCGCCGAACAGGCTGGTGCCGCCCAGCACCACGGCGGTGATGCTGTCGAGGTTGTCGGTCTGGCCGCCCTGCGGGTCGCCCACGCCCATGCGCGCCACCGACAGCATGGCCGCGATGCCGTAGAACAGGCCGGCCGTCATGTAGACGCCGAGCAGCACGCGCTTGGTGGCGATGCCGGTCAGGCGCGCCGCCTCGGGGTTGTTGCCCACCGCGTAGAGGTGGCGGCCGGGCGCCGTCTCGCGCAGGAACAGCCAGGTCAGCAGGTACAGCGCCAGCATCAGCACGCTGCCGTAGGTGACGCTGGTCTGGCCCAGCTGGAAGGTGTTGCCGAAGAAGGTCATCGCCTCGGGCAGGCCGGTGACGGTCTGCGCCTGCGAGTAGATCTGCGTGACGGCGAAGGCGATGTTCATGGTGCCCAGCGTGACGATGAAGGGCGGCAGCTTGATGGCGGTGACCAGGGAACCGTTGATGTAGCCGATCAGCACGCAGGCGGCCATGCCGCAGGGCACCGCCAGGAAGGGGTGCAGGCCGTAGTCGACGGCGAACTTGGTGGCGACGACGGAACCGAGCGCCATCGCCATGCCGCAGGACAGGTCGATGCCGGCGGTCAGAATGATCAGGGTCTGGCCGATGGCGATCACGCCCACCACCATCACCTGCTGCAGGATCAGCGAGAAATTTTGGCCGCTGAGGAAGCGGTCGGACTGGCTGGCGAAGAAGATGCTCGCCGCCAGCAGGGCCAGCACGGGGCCGAGCACGTTGACCGGCGGCAGCAGCTGTTTCAGGCGCTGCGCCAGCGGCGCGGCCGGCGCGGCGGGGGAGGGCGCGGGCGCTTGGCCGGCGGCGGGGTGGAGCGTGGAGTTCATGGACGTCCTTTCAGTGTGGGGGCCGGCGCGCGCCGGCCCGGACCTGGCTTGCTTGTTTGCTACCTTACTTGCCTACCTTGCTTGGCTAGCCTATTTGCCCCAGCAGGCGCTCAGGCCGAAGGCGCTGTCCTTGCTGTCGACGCCGGCCATCGGCTTGTCGCTGATCAGCGTCACGCCGGTGTCGAGGTAGCCGCTGGCCTTCTTGCCGGTCTTGGCGTAGACCACGCCGGCGTCCACGCCCAGCCCGGCCATCTTCAGCGGGTACTGCTGCGCGGTGGCGGCGATCACGCCGGCCTTCAGGTCGCGCACGCCGGCGCAGCCGCCGTCGACCGAGACGATCATCACGCCCTTTTCCTTGCCGGCCGCCTTCAGCGCCTTGTAGGCGCCGGCCGCCGCCGGTTCGTTGATGGTGTAGACCAGGTTGATGTCGGGATTCTTCTGCAGGCAGTTCTCCATCGCCGTCTGGCCCTTGCCCTGGTCGCCGAAGCTGTCGGCCATGCAGACCACCTCGGCCGTCTTGGCCAGGCCGACGGTCTTGGCCGTGATGTCGGCCGCGCCGAAGCCGGCCAGGAAACCGTTGTGGCGCGACACGCCGACCGGGTGGCCGGGGAACAGGTCGAGCGTGGCGATCTTGGCCGGCTTGCCGCCCAGCGCCGCCTTGGCGTACTTGCCGATCAGCAGGCCGGCCTGGAAGTTGTCGGTGGCGAACAGCGCGTCGGTGGCGTCGACCGGGTCGGCCGGGCTGTCGAGGGCGATCACCATCACGCCCTGGGCGCGCGCCTTCTTGATGGCCGGCACGATGGCCTTCGAGTCGTTGGGGGTGATCAGGATGGCCTTGGCGCCGGCCGAGATCATGTTCTCGATGGCGCCGACCTGGCCGGCGTTGTCGCCGTCGGCCTTGCCGGCCGCCGTCAGCAGCTTGGCGCCCTGCAGGGTGGCGGCGCGCTGGGCGCCTTCCTTCATCTTGACGAAGAAGGGGTTGGTTTCGGTCTTGGTGATCAGGCCGACGACGGGCTGGTCGGCGGCGATGGCGCCGGCGGCGGCGAGGGATGCGAGCAAACCGAGGGCGAGGTGGTGCCTTGCGTTCATACTTGTCTCCAAAAATTATTATGGTTGTCGTCTAGGCCGATCATGCTGCCGACGCTGATTGGAAATATAGGCTCGAATAATTAATAAATCAAGTTATTTTATTTAATCGTGCGGCAGGGAAACAGCGGCCTGTGCGGCGATTGACGGCGCCCGCCGCGGCGCGCTAAGCTGGACCGCAAGCCGGCCGCAGGGCCGCTTCCCAACCCCATTTTCAGCGGAGCGCCCTTGACCATATCCCGTTCGCCGGACCCGCAGTCCGATCCCCAGTTGGCCCCTCTGCTGGCGCTGCTGGCCGCGCGCGCCGTGCCCGGCCGCCGCTTCCTGCTCGGCCTGGTCGGCGCGCCCGGCGCCGGCAAATCGACCGTCGCCGAGCGCTTGGCGCAGAGCCTGCCCGGCCGCGCCGTGGTGGTGCCGATGGACGGCTACCACCTGGCCAACAGCGAGCTGGCGCGGCTGGGCCGGGCCGGCCGCAAGGGCGCGCCCGACACCTTCGACAGCGCCGGCTACGTCGCCCTGCTGGCCCGGCTGCGCCAACACGCGCCGGGCGAGACGGTGTACGCGCCGCAGTACCGGCGCGAGCTGGAGGAGGGCGTGGCCGGCGCCATCGCGGTGGCCGACTCGGTCGAGCTGGTCGTCACCGAGGGCAATTATCTGCTGCTCGAGCAGGACCACTGGGGCGGCGTGCGGCCGCTGCTCGACGCCGTCTGCTACATCGACATCGAGCCGGAGTTGCGCCGCCGCCGGCTGCTGGAGCGCCACATGCGCTTCGGCCGCGCCGAGGCCGACGCCCGCGCCTGGATCGAGTCCACCGACGAGCCCAACGCGCGCCTGATCGAGCAGGGCCGCGCCCGTGCCGACCTGGTCTTGCGCTGACTCCCCGGCGGGGACGGACCGGCGCCACGCGGCCTGAGCGGTTGCCAAGGCCGGCGCGATGGTGCAGACTCGCGCTTTTGTTGCAACCATCACACAGGGGCGCGCCCGGCGCGGCCCGGGAGCAGGACACATGCAGCACACACCACCATCGGCCGCAGTAGACCCCGAAGCGGGCGCCGCCGACCATCTGCGTCCGCGCGGCTCCAACCAGACCGGCCTGCGCCAGTTCAACGAGCGCGTGGTGCTGCAGGCCATGCGCCTGCACGGCGCGTTGCCCAAGGCCGAGCTGGCGCGGCTGACCGCGCTGAGCACGCAGACGGTGGCGCTGATCGTCGCCCGCCTGGAACAGGACGCGCTGGTGCACAAGCACGCCCCGCTGCGCGGCAAGATCGGCCAGCCCTCGGTGCCGATCGCCCTGAATCCGGACGGCGCCTTCTCCTTCGGCGTCAACATCGGCCGGCGCCGCCTCGACGTGCTGCTGATCGACTTCACCGGCGTGGTGCGCCAGCGCGCCTCGCTGGCCTACCGCTTCCCCGAGCAGGAGGTGGTGTTCCCCGCCATCGCCGCCGAGGTGGCGCGCATGCGCGCCGCGCTGCCGGCCGCGCTGCGCGCCCGCCTGCAGGGCGTCGGCGTGGCCGCGCCGCTGCAGCTGGACCGTTGGCACGCGCTGATGGGCACGCCGCCGGGCCAGGCCGGCTGCTGGGAGCGGCAGGACATCGCCGCCCGCATCGCCGCCGACACCGGCCTGCCGGTGCGCTTCGCCAAGGACACGGCGGCGGCCTGCGTCGCCGAACTGGTGGCCGGGCGCGGGCGCAGCGTCAAGAGCTTCCTGTACTTGTTCGTCGACACCTTCATCGGCGGCGGCCTGGTGCTCGACAGCCAACTCTACGCCGGCCTGCACGGCAACGCCGGCGCGGTCGGCTCGCTGCCGCTGGCGGTGGCGGTGGCCGGCGGCGCGGGTGATGGCGTCGGCGCTGGCACCGGCCTTGCCGACGGCGCCGGTTCCGCCGCCGGGGCCATCGGCCCCGATGCTGTTGGTGCTGCTGCCGGCGCCGCCGCCGCGCAGCCGGCGCAGCTGCTCAGCGTGGCCTCGCTGCTCGGCCTGGAACAGCGCTTCACCCAAGCCGGCCTGGACCCCACCGCCGCCACCGACGAGCGCGCCATGCAGGCGCCCTGGTTGGCGCACAGCGCGGTGTGGGCCGAGCAGGGCGGCGGCGCCATCGCCATGGCGCTGGCCAGCGCCAACTGCCTGCTCGACCTGGACGGCGCCATCGTCGACGGCTCTTGCAGCCGCGCCCTGCTCGAGCTGCTGCTCGAGGCGGTGACGGCCGCGCTGCGGCGCTACAACTGGGAGGGCGCGCGCTGCCCGCAGGTGCTGGCCGGCACCATCGGCGCCGACGCCCGCGCGCTGGGCGGCGCCCTGCTGCCGCTGTACGTCAACTTCGCCCCCGATCCCGAGGTGTTCCTCAAACTCGACGCCTGAATTCGGCGCACAATGGGCAAATCAACCATACCCGGCTGCAGAAACTGCGCTTGATCAGAACTCCTCCCACTCCTCGTTGCTGACCTGTTTCGCCGCCGCCCGCGCCCGCGCCGGCGCCGGCGCGGCGGTTCGCGGCGGCGCCGCCTTGCGCGTGAGCGCCAGCGCCGTCACCGGCGCCCGCGCCCGTGGCGGCGCCGGCGGCGCGATGGCGGCGCGGCGCGCCGGCGCGGCCACGGCGGCCGGCGCCGCCGACTGCTCGAGGCGGAACACGCTGACCACCTGCGCCTGGTGGGCGGCCTGCTCCTGCAGCGCCTCGGCGGCGGCGGCGGCCTGCTCGACCAGCGCGGCGTTCTGCTGGGTCACCGCGTCCATCTGGCCGATGGCCTGGTTGATCTGCTCGATGCCGGCGATCTGCTCGGCGCTGGCCGAGGAGATCTCCTGCATGATGTCGGTGACGCGGCGCACGCTGTCGACGATCTCGCTCATCGTCGTGCCGGCCTGCCCGACCAGCCTGCTGCCGACCTCGACCTTGTCGACCGAGTCGTCGATCAAGCCCTTGATCTCCTTGGCCGCCGCCGCCGAGCGCTGCGCCAGGTTGCGCACCTCGGTGGCGACGACGGCGAAGCCGCGGCCCTGCTCGCCGGCCCTGGCCGCCTCCACCGCCGCGTTCAGCGCCAAGATGTTGGTCTGGAAGGCGATGCCGTCGATGACGGCGATGATGTCGACGATGTTGCGCGACGAGGCGTTGATCGAGCTCATCGTGTCGACCACCTGGGCCACCACCTCGCCGCCGCGCAGCGCCACCGCCGAGGCGGTCGCCGCCAGGGTGTTGGCCTGGCGCGCGTTGTCGGCGTTCTGCTTGACGGTGCCGGTCAGCTGCTCCATCGACGAGGCGGTCTGCTCCAGCGAGCTGGCCTGCTGCTCGGTGCGCGCCGACAGGTCGGCGTTGCCGCGCGCGATCTCGCCGCTGGCCGTGGCGATGGTGTCGGTGCCGCGCCGCACCTCGCCGACGATGCCCACCAGGCTGGCGTTCATCGCCCCCAGCGCGGCCAGCAGCTGGCCCGTCTCGTCGCGCGAGTGGGCCTCGATGTGCCCGCTCAGGTCGCCGCCGGCGACGGTCTGGGCGATGCGCACGGCGTTCGCCAGCGGCGTGACGATGTTGCCGCTCAACAGCCAGGCCAGCACGCCGGCCAGGGCCATTGCGGCGGCGCCGCCGAAGATCATGGTGTTGGCGGTGCGGCCGTGCAGCGCCGCCGCCTGCCTGGCGCGCGCCGCCAGCAGGCCGTTCCTCGGCCTGGCTGATCTGCTCCAGCAGCGCGTGCATCTTGTCCATGCCGGCGCGGCCCCGGCCGGCCTTGACGAAGTCGAGCACCCGTTCGATGCTGTTGACGTCGCCGGCCTGGCGGCGCAGCATCAGCACCGGTTCGATCGCCTGGACCAGCCAGTCGGCCTGGGCCTGTTCCAGCTGGCGCAGGCGGTCCTGCTGGGCCGGGTTGTCGGCGGTCAGCGCGCGGGTCTTGTCGAGGTGGGTCTTGAAGTCCGCCTGGCCCTGCTTGAGCGGCGCCAGCGCGGCCTCGTCGCCGGTCAGCGCGAAGCCGCGCTCGCCCGTTTCGATGTTCATCAGGCTTTCCAGCACGTCCTGCGTCTCGGCCATCACCTGGTAGGTGTGGATGTTCCAGCCGTTGGCCTGCGACATGCTGGAAAAGTTCAGATAGGCGCTGCCCATCAGCGCCGCCATGATGGCGACCACGGCGCCGAAGGCCAGGTAGAGTTTGGGGCGGATGCCCAGGTCGGAGAAGCGCATGCCGTGACTCCTTGAGTGCGGTTTGAAAGCCGGTCTGATCTACATCAACCTGACGACTCTAGCACCATCGCCTGCCCACAAACTCACGCTTTGTCGCGTTGCGATGGAACCACGTTCCGCATCGCGGTGCGCCTGTTTGGAGGTCGGCGGGGACGCGCCGCGCAGCCAGAACCGCAACTGGGGCATTGGCGGACTGGCCAGGCCGAGGATCGGTAGCCGCATTGGCCGCCGTCTCTCTCTGTTCGAGCAAGCTCGGACATAATTTTTTTTACAAAGTAAACTATTAGGCGTTTTCCGGTTTGACCTCAATGGTTTGTTGGGCTAGATTGTAAAGTGACATGCAGCAGCTGCGAGGCGGGAGCCCCGCATGGCGGGGAGCGAGGTTTGGGACGTGGGCAATCCGGCCCGTCTGAGTCATTCGGCTTATGGAAGTGGTGCCTCACCATGAAATATGACAGCGTTGATTTGGCCGCTCTTGCTGAACGACTGGTTGCCGCCAGAAAGGCGGCAAATCTAACGCAAGAGGCGGCAGCAAACCATTTGAACCTGAGCCGTCCAACGTTCATTGCGATTGAGAAGGCCGTCCGGCGCCCCAAGCCGGAAGAGTTGGTCAAGTTGGCGGGACTGTACAAAGAGCCGCTCAACAGACTCCTGCGCAATGCTCCCCGTCCGGCCGACGGGCTACGCCCGCATTTGCGCTCAATACTCGATCCTGCCTTGGGTGCTGAAGCGCCGTTGGAGTCGGCGATTGCGGCGCTTTCGGCGTACATCGACGACTATCAGTATCTCGAACGCCTCGTGGCGGCGCGACGAAGCACACATTTCCCGCCAGCGGTGCGCATGGCGGCCGGCCCGGTCGAGCGATTTGCCGAGCACTGCGCGCAGGAGGAGCGGGCCAGATTGAACCTCGGCGCACACCAAGCTATCTATGCTTTGCGGAAGGTATTGGAGGAAGCCGGTTTGCACGTGTTTATCGACAAGCTCGATTCGACACTCGCTGGTCTGTACATGTTCGTCCCCGACTTCGGCTTCTGTATTTTGGTCAATCGGCTGCATCCAAGGGAGCGCCGGCGCTGGACCATCGCGCATGAGTACGCCCATTTTCTCAGTGATCGCGGCCGACCGGGGGTGGACTATCTGCAGCAGACGCGGCGCAAGCCGGAGGGGGAGCGCTTCGCCGACGCGTTCGCGGCGGCCTTGCTGATGCCGGAGGCAGGCGTCCAACGCCGTTTCTACGAGGCGCTTGAGCGTAGCGGGGACTTCAAGGTCGGCGATCTTTGCCACATGGCCGATTATTTTGCTGTTTCGCCAATGGCGATGACCTTGCGTCTCGAGTCCATTGGGCTGATCCCGCGCAGCCGTTGGGATCGCATCAGCGGCTCAGGCCTTCCGCTCGGCGAACTGAAGCAGGAAGCCGGCGGCGGGCTGGCGCACGACGATGCGGTGGAAGCCTACCCGCAACGCTACAAGATGCTGGCGGTCCAGGCCTTCGTCGACGATAAAATTACCGAGGGCCAGTTGGCGAGGCTGTTGCGTTGCACGCGGATCGAGGCGCGTGAGATCGTTGAGCGGTGTTCTGCCGGGGGCGACGACGGCGACGGAATGGCCGGGATGTCGCCCCTGTTGTTCACCCGTTCGCTGTTGTCCAACACGACCGGGTGAGCCGGGGATGGCTGGCCATATCATCGATTGCTGTTCGCTGCTCAATCTGTACACCGGGTGGGGGCGATTGCTCGAGTTGCGCGCCTTGAAGCGGACTTGGTATGTGTGCGAAGCGGTGCTTGAGGAGGCCGAGTACACGCGCGAATATGGCGCCGACGGCACAGCTGTCCTGGTGCCGCTGCGGATGTCTGAAGTGAATCGCGACGCCGTCCTGTTGCCGGCGTGTATAGCGACAGACGCCGAGATGCAGGACTACGTCAATTTTGCATGCGAACTCGACGATGGCGAGGCCCAGGCTCTTTCCATCGCAAAACACCGGGGTTTCGTGCTGCTGAGCGACGACCGGAAGGCAATGAGTGTGGCCCGCCGTGCCGACGTCGCCGTGCCAACGACGTCGACGCCGGAGGTGCTGCGGGCCTGGGCGCAGCTGGATCCGCACAACGCGGCGCGGCTGGTCGAGGTGGTTCGCAGGATCACCGCGCTGGCACGCTTCAGGCCACGGACGGACTCAGCAGATTTCCAATGGTGGAACGCCTGCCTGTAGCGTCGGCGCCGCGCGGCCCTTTGAGCGACGGCGCGCCCAGCAGCGAGACGGTGTCGCGCCAGGCCTCCTCAAATTCGACATGGTAGTTGTCGTACAGGGGGACGAACCAGGGACAAAGCGTGGCCAGTTCGCGCGTCGGCAGGTACACCGGCGACAAGGGCAGGGTTCCCTTGGGCGCCTTGACCACTTCCACCTGCGACTTGGCGTTGGTGGCGAATGCGATGGTGCTGCTTTTTTCGACGTCCTGCATCGCCAGCGCGATCTCACAACGGTCCCGGCCTTGCTTGCGCTTGACCAGACGGCCTATCGATTCGGGCCGCATCACGCCAAGAAGCTTCTCGGCATAGGCCTTTTCGAGCGCGCCCTTGGACATTTCTTTGCCGGACTGCACCTTCAGCAAGGAGTAAATCGCTTTCAGGACGTGCGACTTGCCAAGGCCATTCTCCCCCACGATCACGTTCAGTCCGGGGGCGAACTTCCATTCCGTATTGGGTACGGTGGTGAAATTCTGGAATGTGGCCTTTGTCAGCATATTACTGTCCTGCATGTGTTCTTTGGTTCGCGAGCAGTTGTACTGGATTGCCTACATCAAAATGACGTCGTACTGCTCCTGGTGGTAGGCGGTCTCGACCTGCAGCGAGATCTTCTTGCCGATGAAGTCGCCCAGCATCGCCAGGTGCTGCGACTCCTCCTCGAGGAACATGTCGACCACCTCCTGCGAGGCGAGGATGCGGAACTCGCGCGGGTTGAACTGCTTGGCCTCGCGCAGCAGCTCGCGCAGGATCTCGTAGCAGATGGTGCGCGAGGTTTTGACCTGGCCCTTGCCGGCGCAGGCCGGGCAGGGTTCGCACAGGATGTGGGCGAGCGACTCGCGGGTGCGCTTGCGCGTCATCTCGACCAGGCCGAGCGCCGAGAAGTTGCTCACCGAGACCTTGGTGCGGTCGCGCGACAGCGTCTTCTTCAGCTCGAGCAGCACGGCGTTGCGGTGCTCGGCGTTGTCCATGTCGATGAAGTCGAGGATGATGATGCCGCCCAGGTTGCGCAGGCGCAGCTGGCGGGCGATGGCGTGGGCCGCCTCCAGGTTGGTCTTGAAGATGGTGTCGGCGAAGTTGCGCCCGCCGACGAAGCCGCCGGTGTTGACGTCGATGGTGGTCATCGCCTCGGTCTGGTCGACGATCAAATAGCCGCCCGACTTGAGGTCGACGCGCCGGCCCAGCGCGCGCAAAATCTCCTCCTCGACGCCGTACAGGTCGAACAGCGGCCGCTCGCCGGTGTAGTGCTGCAGGCGCGGCAGCACGCTCGGCGTGTAGGTCTTGGCGAACTCGGACAGGTTGATGAAGTTCTCGCGCGAGTCGACCTGGATGCTCGCCGTTTCTTCATGCACGAAGTCGCGCAGCACGCGCTGCGCCAGGCTCAGGTCCTGGTGCAGCAGGGTGGTGGCCGGCTTGGTGCGGGCGCCGTTGCCGATGGTCGCCCAGGTCTTGCGCAGGTACTCGACGTCGGCGCCGATGTCCGAGTCGGAGGCCTCCTCGGCCTGGGTGCGCACGATGTAGCCACCCTTCTCGTCGGCCGGCAGCAGCCCTTGCAGGCGGGTGCGCAGCGCCTCGCGCTCGGACTCCTTCTCGATCTTTTGCGAGATGCCGATGTGCGAATCCTGCGGCAGGTAGACCAGCATGCGGCCGGCGATCGAGATCTGCGTCGACAGGCGCGCGCCCTTGGTGCCGATCGGGGCCCTTGATCACCTGCACGGTCAGCACCTGGCCGTCGAACAGGATCTTCTCGATCGGCGTGGGGGCGGTGTTCTGGCCGTCGTGCGGGCGGGCTTCCCAGATGTCGGCGACGTGCAGGAAGGCGGCGCGCTCGAGGCCGATGTCGATGAAGGCCGACTGCATGCCGGGCAGCACGCGCACGACCTTGCCGGAGTAGACGTTGCCGGCCAGGCCGCGCGTCAGGGTGCGCTCGATGTGCAGCTCCTGCACCGCGCCCTGCATGATGAGGGCGACCCGGGTTTCCTGCGGGGTGATGTTGATCAGTATGTCTTCGTTCATGTGTCTCGTTTGCCTGCTGGTGGGTGGGGGAGGCGAACGACGATCATACACGGGCTTATGGCAATGGCAAACCGGCTTGGCGCAGCAATTGCGCCGTTTCGTACAGCGGCAGGCCCATGATGCCGGAATGGCTGCCCTCGATGTGCTCGATGAAGGCCGCCGCCGGCCCCTGGATGCCGTAGCCGCCGGCTTTGTCGTAGGGCTCCAGGGTGGCGCAGTAGGCGGCGATGGCGGCCGCCGACAGCACGCCGAAGCGCACGTTGGAGACCTGGGTGACCTGGCCGCTGAACTCGGCGTGGTGGACGGCGACGGCGGTCAGCACCTGGTGGGTGCGGCCGGACAGCTGCTCGAGCATGGCGACGGCCTCGGCGCGGTCGGCCGGCTTGCCGAGGATGGCGCCGTCGATGGTGACGGTGGTGTCGGCGGTGAGCACGGTGCGCGGGCGCAGGTGGCGGCGCTGCACCAGGTTCCAGGCGAAGGCGGCCTTTTCGCGCGCGACCCGCTCGACATAGGCGGCCGGCGCCTCGGCGGCCAGCACCTCCTCGGTGACGTCGGCGCCGCGCGGACCGTCGCTGCGCAACAGCAGGAGTTCGAAATCGATGCCGATCTGGCGCAGCAGTTCGCGCCGGCGCGGGCTTTTGGAGGCGAGGTAGATCGTCTTGTCGATGGGTTTCATCGTAGGAGTGTAGTGCCAAGTTGCCGCTAGGGCAAGTCGGACGGGGTGCGGGGCCTCCCGTGTCGCGGAGAAACCCCAGCGGCGCACCGTAGGGTCAGACCCTGAGGGTCTGACCCTGTATTCGGCCCGCGCCTTAGACGCGGTGGTAGGGGTGGTTCTGGGTGATCGACCAGGCGCGGTAGAGCTGCTCGGCCAGCATCACCCGCACCATGCCGTGCGGCAGGGTCATGCTGGAGATGCGGATCAAGCCCTCGGCGCGCGCCTTCAGCTCGGGGTCGAGGCCGTCGGCGCCGCCGATCAGGAAGGCCGTGTCGCGGCCGTCCTGCTGCCAGCTTTCCAGCTGCTGCGACAGGCCGACCGAGGTCAGGTCCTTGCCGCGCTCGTCGAGCGCGATGATGCGCACCGACTTGGGCAGCGCCGCCTCGATGCGCTCACGTTCGAGCGCCATGGCGGTGGCGGCGGTCTTGCTGCCGGAACGGTCGACCGGCTTGATTTCCTTCAGCACGATGCGTAGTTCCGGCGGCATGCGCTTGGCATACTCGGCGAAGCCCGTCTCTATCCAGGCCGGCATTTTGTGGCCGACCGCGACGATAAGGAGCTGCATCGAGCCTTACTCGGCGACTTTTTTGATGCGCTTGATGACCGTCTTGGCCGGTGCCTCGGCGGCGACTTTCGGCGCCTTCGGTGCTTTCGGCTTCGGTGGCAGCGCCTTCAAGGCGGCCGCGGCGGCGGTGGCGCTCTTGGTCGAGGCGACCTTGACGACCTTGCCGACCGGGGTGGCGGCTTTTTTGGCGGCCGGCTTCTTGGCGGCGCTGGTGGCGGCTTTCTTGGCCGGCGCTTTCTTCTCTTTCTTCTCGATCACCGGGCTGGCCGACACTGCCGCCTTCGACGCAGCCAAGTGGCCGCTGGTCTTCTTCGGTTCCACGTCGCCGTCGGCCTTTTTGGCACGCTTCTCGGCGCCCAGTTTGACCGGCTTGTCGCCCCAGATTTCTTCCAGGCGGTAGTAGGCGCGGATTGGTGCTTGCATGATGTGGACGATCATGTCGCCCAAGTCGACCAGCACCCATTCACCGGTGTCCTCGCCTTCCATGCCGTAGACTTCGCCGCCGGCGGCCTTGATCTTGTCGCGGACGGAGGCGGCCAGCGCCTTGGTTTGGCGGTTCGAGGTGCCGGAGGCGATGGCGATCCGGTCGAACAGGCTGGTCAGGTGGACGGTGTCGAATACGACGATGTCTTGCGCTTTGACGTCTTCGAGGGCGTCAACGACGAGGGTTTGCAGTTTTTTGATGTCCATTTAGCTTTTGTATAGATTATGTTGTTCAATATAGTCTAGCACTAGCGGCGCGATAAGCGAGTTTGCCTTATCCCCCCGTTGTAATGCCGCACGTATTTGGGTGGCGGAGATATCCACCGCGAAGTCTTGTGCCAGATAAGTCAGACCGTGCGGCGTGTTGCGGATTTGTTCAATACTGTTTAGTCGGGTGGAAAACTCGGCGGCCACGGCGGCCGGCAGGCCGGCCTTGGCCAGCTCGAAACCGGGCCGCGCGGCGACGCCGATGTGCGCGTAGTCGAACAGCCGGCGCCAGTCGTGCCAGGTGTCGAGCCGTTGCAGCTGGTCGGCGCCGACGACGAACACCAGCGAGGCCTGCGGCCCCAGTTCGGCGCGCAACTGGCGCAGCGTGTCGATGGTGTAGCTGGGCGCACCGTCGGCGCTGCGTTCAATTTCCTGCGTGTCGATCACGACCGGCACGGCCAAGTCGGCGAAGGCCAGGCGCGCCATCTCGGCGCGTTGTTCCGGCGTGGCCTGCACGCTGTCTTTTTGCCATTGGCGGCCGACCGGGATCACACGCAGCTGGGTCGCCTGCAGCAAGGCTGCGAAGTGGACGCCGAGGCTGACATGACCGTGGTGGACCGGATCGAAACTGCCTCCCAGCAGCACGACGCATGGCCTCACGTGGTGAGCCAGTCGCGCGGCGGCAGGAAGTCGGTGTACAGCGCCGCCTCGGGCGTGCCGTCCTCCGGCTGCCATTCGTAGCGCCATTTGACGATCGGCGGCATCGACATCATGATCGCCTCGGTGCGGCCGGCGCCCGACTGCAGGCCGAACAGCGTGCCGCGGTCGAAGATCAGGTTGAACTCGACGTAGCGGCCGCGCCGGTAGGCCTGGAAGTCGCGTTCGCGCTCGCCGTAGGGCGTGTCCTTGCGCCGCGCCAGCACGGGCAGGTAGGCGTCGAGGAAGCCGTCGCCGACGCTGCGCACCATGGCGAAGCTTTGCTCGAAGCCGGCGGCGTTGTAGTCGTCGAAGAAGATGCCGCCGATGCCGCGCGCCTCGCGCCGGTGTTTCAGGTAGAAGTACTCGTCGCACCATTTCTTGTAGCGCGGGTGCAGCTCGTCGCCGAACGGCGCCAGCGCGTCGCGGCAGACGCGGTGGAAGTGCGTGGCGTCCTCGGCGTAGCCGTAGTAGGGCGTCAGGTCCATGCCGCCGCCGAACCAGCACACCGGGGTGCCGTCGGCCGTGCTGGTGGAGAAGAAGCGCACGTTCATGTGCACCGTCGGCGCGTGCGGGTTGCGCGGATGCAGCACCAGCGACACGCCCATCGCCTCCCACGGCCGGCCGGCCAGCTCGGGCCGGTGCGCCGAGGCGGACGGCGGCAGCGCCGGGCCGGTGACGTGCGAGAAGTTGACGCCGCCGCGCTCGATCACGTTGCCTTCTTCGACCAGGCGGGTGATGCCGCCGCCGCCGCCCGGGCGCTCCCATTCGTCGCGCAGGAAGGCCTTGCCGTCCAGCGACTCGAGCGCCTGGACGATACGGTTTTGCAGCTCAAGCAGATAGGCTTTGACGGCGGGAGGATTGGGGGAAAACGACATTGTGCGGCGCAAAACAAAAAGTAAGGGTCGATTGTACCCTGTTGCGCGTTTTTGTGATAGCTGCGAATGGGGGGAGGGGGCTGACGGGAGCGTCAAATCAGCCGAGGGCGCAGAGCCAGGGTCAGACCCTAGGGTCTGACCCTCGATTGTCGCCAGCGGTGTTGCCGTGCTCGACGGCGTGGGCGCGACTACTTAGTGCTTCAGGCCGCGCCAGCCGATGTCGCGGCGGCACTGCATGCCCTCGAAGGCGATCTGGTCGACCGTCTCGTAGGCCTGCTTCTGCGCCATCTTGACGCTGTCGCCCAGGCCGACCACGCACAGCACGCGGCCGCCGCTGACCTGCAACTGGCCGTCGACCTCGACGGTGCCGGCATGGAAGGTGACCGACTCGGCCGTTTCGGCCGGGATGCCGTCGATCACGGCGCCCTTTTGCGGCGCGTCCGGATAGCCGGCGGCGGCCAGCACCACGCCGACGGCGGTGCGGCGGTCCCACTCCAGCTCGACGGCGTCGAGCGTGCCGTTGACGGCGTGCTCCATCACCGACAACAGGTCGGTCTTCAGGCGCGCCATGATCGGCTGCGTCTCCGGGTCGCCCATGCGGCAGTTGAACTCCAGCGTGCGCGGCGTGCCCTTGTCGTCGATCATCAGGCCGGCGTAGAGGAAGCCGGTGAACGGGATGCCGTCCTTGGCCATGCCGGCGATGGTCGGGTCGATGATCTCGCGCATCACGCGGGCGTGCATGGCCGGCGTGACGATCGGTGCCGGCGAATAGGCGCCCATGCCGCCGGTGTTCGGTCCCTGGTCGTGGTCCTTCAGGCGCTTGTGGTCCTGGCTGGTGGCCAGCGGCAGGATGTTCTTGCCGTCGCACATGACGATGAAGCTGGCCTCCTCGCCGGCGAGGAATTCCTCGATGACGATGCGGGCGCCGGCGTCGCCGAAGCGGTTGTCGGCCAACATGTCGTCGACCGCCTGGTGCGCCTCGTCGAGCGACATGGCGACCACCACGCCCTTGCCGGCGGCCAGGCCGTCGGCCTTGATGACGATGGGCGCGCCCATCGCGGCTATGTAGGCGTGCGCCGGGGCCACCTCGGAGAAGGTCTGGTAGCGCGCCGTCGGAATGCCGTGGCGCTGCATGAAGGCCTTGGCGAAGTCCTTCGACGACTCCAGCTGGGCCGCTTCCTTGGTCGGGCCGAACACCTTCAGGCCGCGCGAGCGGAACAGGTTGACGATGCCGCCGGCCAGCGGCGTTTCCGGGCCGACCACGGTCAGGCCGATGTGCTCGCGCTCGACGAAGGTGGCCAGCTCGTGCAGGTCGGTGATGTTGACGTTGACCAGGCGCGAATCGCGCGCGGTGCCGCCGTTGCCTGGGGCGACATACACCATCTGGATGCGCTCGGACTGCGCCAATTTCCATGCCAGCGCGTGTTCGCGGCCGCCGGAGCCGACTACCAAAATTTTCATAGGACCGTTCGTTCAAAAGGAGAGCGGAAAACGGCGGCCTCGCGGCCGCCGTCCAGGGGAGAGCTAGGGCCGATCAGTCTTCGATCAGCGCGTTCGAATAGATTTCCTGCACGTCGTCGAGGTTTTCCAGGGCGTCCAGCAGCTTTTGCATCTTGACGGCGTCGTCGCCGGTGAACACGGTCTCGGTGGCGGGCTTCATGATGATCTCGGCCACCTCGGCCTTGAAGCCGGCCGCGTCGAGCGCGTCCTTGACGCTGGCGAAGTCGTTGGGCGGGCACAACACCTCGAAGCCGCCCTCGTCGTCGGCCACCACGTCCTCGGCGCCGGCCTCGAGCGCCGCTTCCATCAGCGCGTCCTCGTTGACGCCGGGCGCGAACAGCAGCTGGCCGCAGTGTTTGAACATGAAGGACACCGAGTTCTCCGCGCCCATGTTGCCGCCGTGCTTGTTGAAGGCGTGGCGCACCTCGGCCACCGTGCGCACCCGGTTGTCGGTCATGCAGTCGACGATGATGGCGGCGCCGCCGATGCCGTAGCCCTCGTAGCGCACCTCCTCGTAGGCGGCGCCGTCCTCGCCGCCGGTGCCGCGGCTGACCGCGCGCGACACGTTGTCCTTCGGCATGTTGGCGTCGGCCGCCTTGTCGACCGCCAGGCGCAGGCGCGGATTGGTGGCGATGTCGCCGCCACCCATGCGCGCGGCCACGGTGATCTCCTTGATCAGACGCGTCCAGATTTTTCCACGTTTAGCGTCCGTTGCGGCCTTTTTGTGCTTGATATTGGCCCATTTGCTGTGTCCAGCCATGTTCGATCTTCCTTCGGCGGTGTGTCGGTGAGGCCGGTATTTTAGCATACCGGCAGGGGCGGAGCCGCGCCCGCCGGCCTCTTTCGGCCTCTTTCGCCGCGCCGCGGCAACGGCCGCGCTGCGCCGCAGCAAAGGCCGCGCTGCGCCGCACCAATAGAGGAAACCCTCAATTTCTTGTAGGCAAGCTGTCATCTGGCGGTGCTAGGATCACCTTTTGGCAATATTTCCTCGGGAGACAGCAAGATGGACAGAAGGCAGTTTTTGAAGTACAGCGGCTTCATCACCGTGTCGACCGCCACCACCGGCCTGGCCGGCTGTGGCGGCGGCAGCACCCAGGCCGACCCGGCGTTGCCGCCGGCCGCTGGCGCCAACTGGACCTTCCCGCAGAGTATCGCCTCGGGCGACCCGCGCGCCGACAGCGTGATGCTGTGGACGCGCGCGCTGCCGGCCGGCGCCGACCCGGTCGGCCCGGCGCCTAGCGCCGCCGACGTCGGCCTGCGCGTGCTGGTCACCGCCGCCGACAACGCCGCCGCGCTGGGTAGCAACGCCGCGCTGAGCGGCACCATGGTGGTCGACACCACGCTGGCCCTCAAGTCCGCCTTCGACAACACGGTGCGCCACAAGGTCACCGGCCTGAACGCCAACACCGTCTACTACTACCAGTTCGTCGCCGGCGACGTGCGTTCCAACGTCGGCCGCTGCAAGACCGCGCCGGCGGCCGACGCCGACGTCGCCCAGCTGCAGTTCGCCTACCTGACCTGCCAGGACTGGAGCGTCAACCACTGGGGCGCGCTGGCCAACATCGCCGCCACCGAAAAGCTCGACTTCATCGTCCACCTGGGCGACTACATCTACGAGACGGTCGGCGAGGACTTCCAGAGCGGCGCCGTGGAGAGCCGCCACGACAAGCTCAAGCTGCCCGACGGCACCTTCAAGCACGGCAGCTCCGGCGCGCGCTACGCCACCACGCTGGCCGACTACCGCTACCTGTACAAGAAATACCGCACCGACAGCCGCCTGCAGGCGGTGCACGAGCGCTTCGCCTTCATCGCCATCTGGGACGACCACGAGTTCTCCGACGACTGCTGGCAGGACGCCGAGACCTACGAGGGCAGCTTCAACGCCGACGGCAGCGACCTGCGCCAGCCGCAGCGCCGGCGCAGCGCCAACCAGGCCTGGTTCGAATACATGCCGGCCGACGTCAGCTTCGACGCTGCCAGCGACAGCGTGCAGAACATCAAGATCTACCGCGACTTCCAGTTCGGCAAGCTGATGCAGCTGGTGATGACCGACGAGCGCCTGTACCGCTCCGACCACGCCATCCCCGAGGCGGCGATCAACCCGGCCACCGGCAAGCCGCTGGGCAGCCTGGGCGCGCGCTACATGGTGCCGCAGGATGTGCTGGCCGGCGCCGAGGCGAAGAAGATGGCCGGCGGTGTCAGCATCGGCGCCGACCCGCTGAGCATTGTCGGCATCCTCGGCACCACCCAGCGCGGCTGGTGGAAGGACAAGATGAAGTCCGCCACCAGCACCTGGAAGCTGTGGGGTAACGAGGTCTCGCTGCTGCGCATGGGCCTGAACGGTTCCGACGCCATCGCCACGCTGCTGGCGCTGAACTCCATCGCCACCCTGGCCGGCAAGGTCGGCACCACCGCCGCCGCCGTCGGCGGCAACGTGCCGGTGGCCGCCGCCCTGGTCGCCGCCGTCACCGCCGGCGCCAGCAACACCGTGGCGCAGGCCGCCGCCGGCGCCATCGCCGGCGCCGCCGCCACCACCGCCGCGCGTGCCGCCGCGGCGGTCGGCGCCGGTTTGAGCGCGGCCCAGGCCGGCATCGCCGCCGCCACCTTCGGCGCGGCCGCCGCCGCCACCGGCGCCGAGGCGCAGGCCACCGCCGCCGCGCAGACCATCGCCTTCGGCTGGATCAAGCCGGACGTGCAGGCCAACAAGGCCGCCTCGGCCTTCGTCGTGGCCTCCGGCAAGCAGGCCGCGCTGGCGCCGTTCTTCACCCGCTTCCTGCTCAACTGCGACCAGTGGGACGGCTTCAACGCCGAGCGCAAGGACTTGATGGCCCACCTGAAGAGCAACAACGTGGCCAACGTGGTGGCGCTGACCGGCGACATCCACTCCTTCTTCGCCGGCACCGTCAACGACGACTTCGACGCCGCCGGCGGCGGCACGCCGGTGATGGTCGACCTGGTCTCGGCCGGCGTCAGCTCGGACTCCTTCTACACCTACATCAAGTCGGCCGCCGACAGCCTGGGCGACATCGCCGCCCTGGTCACCTACCCGCTGCCGATCCCGGTGCCGGGCGTGGGCACCTTGACCCTGCCGCTCAACCTGCTCGACTACACCATGGGCAAGGCGGCGCCGACCGTCGACACGCTGGCCGAACAGATCCGCGTGCAGTTGCGCGGCATGCTGGGCGCGGCCGGTCTGCCGGAGGCGCAGCTCGACCCGACCGTGGCCGCCGTGCTGGCCGGCTTGAAGGCCAACAGCGCCTTCAGCGTCACCCTGCTGGGTCTGGCGCAGCAGTTGGCGTCGCTGGGCAACAACCCGTGGCTCAAGCACCTGAACACCGACGCCCAGGGCTACACCGTGGTCACGCTGACCCCGGGCAAGCTGGTGGCGCAGTTCAAGCAGGTCAACAAGCTGGTCGGCGGCAACGCGCCGAGCAACGTGGTGGCCCGTGTCACCACCGCCACCGTCGAGGCTGGCAAGGCGGCGGTAACTGTCGCCTAAGACGTAGGCCGGCCGGAGAAAACCCAGCGGTGCGCATTGAGGGTCAGACCCTAGGGTCTGACCCTGTCTGACCCTGGCTGACCCTGGCTCTCTGCCGCTGGTGTTGTTGTATCCGCCTGCGCCTAAACTTGGCGTCCAATGGCCGGCCCTGGTTCCACCGCCACGGCCGGCCTTTCCGCATTGCAAGCCCGTCCCGAGCGGCCTGCGCCGTTTGCCCTTACAATCTGGGCATGGAAAAAAGCTTATCGCACGCCCCGCAGGGCGCCCACGCGCGCCGCGCCTATCTCGGCGGGCTGCTGCTGGCCATTGGCGGAGCCGTGCTGTTCTCCACCAAGGCGGTGGTGGCCAAGCTGCTGTACCGTTACCACATCGACGCGGTCACCCTGATCGCCTTCCGCATGCTGTTCTCGCTGCCGGTGTTCGCCGCCGTCGCCGTTTGGCAGATGCGCAGCGGGCCGCCGCTCAGCGTGTCCGACCGCTGGCGCCTGGTCGGCATGGGCCTGATCGGCTACTACCTGTCGAGCTTCCTCGACTTCCTCGGCCTGCAATACATCTCGGTCGGCCTGGAGCGGCTGATCCTGTTCCTCACGCCCACCTTCGTGCTGCTGATGACCACCGTCTTCCTGCGCCGCCACATCAGCCGCAAGCAGTGGCTGGCGCTGCTGATCTCCTACTGCGGCATCGTGCTGGTGTTCCTGCACGACCTGAAGGGCGGCGCCAGCAACGTCGCGCTCGGCTCGATGCTGGTGCTCGGCTCGGCCGCCTCCTACGCCGTCTACCTGCTGCTGTCGGGCGAAATGGTCAAGCGCCTCGGCGCGCTGCGCCTGGTGGCCTACGCCATGTGCGTCTCCAGCGTCGCCTGCATCGCCCAGTTCTTCCTGCTGCGCCCGGCCTCCCTGCTGATCCAGCCGGCGCCGGTGTACTGGCTGTCGCTGGTCAACGGCATCCTCTGCACGGTGATGCCGGTGTTCATGACCATGATCGCCGTGGCCCGCATCGGCGCCGGCACCGCCTCGCAGGCCGGCATGATCGGCCCGGTCTCGACCCTGTTCCTCGGCGCGCTGGTCCTCGGCGAGAGCATCACGCCGTGGCAGCTGGCCGGCACCACGCTGGTGCTGGCGGGGATCTACCAGTTGTCGAAGAATAAATAGTTTAGCTCGTTTTCTTTTCACCCATCACCACGGAAGCCGCCATGACCACCCGCATAGCCCTGATCGCCCACGATAAGAAAAAAGACGACATGATCGCCCTGGCCGGCGAGTACCTCGATTTCCTGCGCAGCTGCAGCCTGACCGCCACCGGCACCACCGGCGGCCGCCTCGCCAACGAGCTGGGCCTGAAGGTCGAGCGCAAGCACTCCGGCCCCTTCGGCGGCGATTTGCAGATCGGCTCGCTGCTGGTCGAGGGCCGCATCGACTGCGTGATCTTCCTGCGCGACCCGATGACGCCGCAGCCGCACGAGCCGGACATCAACGCCCTGGTGCGCGCCTGCGACGTGCACAACATCCCCTGCGCCACCAACATGACCTCGGCCCACCTGGTGCTGTCGCAGCTGCAGTTGCGCGCCGCCCAGCAGGCCGTCGCGCCGCTGTAAAGCGGGTTAGACTTTGTGCGGCGGCCGCGCCGCCCACGCAGATCGCCACACAGGAGTGAACATGACAAAAGTAGTCCGCATGAACCGCGTCGGCGGTCCCGAGGTGATGGAACTGGTCGAGGTGGCGCTGGGCGCGCCGGGGCCGGGCGAGGCGCAGGTGCGCCACGAGGCCATCGGCCTCAACTACATCGACGTCTACTTCCGCACAGGCCTGTATCCGCAGCCGCTGCCGGCCGGCCTGGGCCTGGAGGGCGCCGGCGTGGTCGAGGCGGTGGGCGAGGGCGTGACCCACGTCAAGGTGGGCGACCGCGTCGCCTACGCCGGCCGGCCCAACGGCGCCTACGCGCAGGCGCGCAACATGCCGGCCGACGTGCTGCTGGTGCTGCCCGACTCGATCGGCTTCGAGACCGGCGCGGCGATGATGCTGCAAGGGCTGACGGTGCAGTATCTGTTCCACCGCACGGTGGCGCTGAAGGCCGGCGACACGGTGCTGTTCCACGCCGCCGCCGGCGGTGTCGGCCTGATCGCCTGCCAGTGGGCCAAGGTGATGGGCGTGACCTTGATCGGCACGGTCGGTTCGGACGAGAAGGGCGCGCTGGCGCTGGCGCACGGCGCCAGCCACGTCATCAACTACAACAAGGAGAACTTCGTCGAGCGGGTGCGCGAGCTCACCGGCGGCAAGGGCGTCTCGGTGGTCTACGACTCGATCGGCAAGGACACCTTCACCGGCTCGCTGGACTGCCTGGCGCCGCTGGGCATGATGGTCAGCTTCGGCAACGCCTCCGGCCCGGTGCCCGAGTTCAGCCTGCAGGAGCTGGCCTCGCGCGGCTCGCTGTTCATCACCCGGCCTTCCTTGATGAGCTATATGGCCAAGCGCGAACGAACCTGGAGGCGTCGGCCAAGTCGCTGTTCGGCGTGGTGGCCAGCGGCGAAGTCAAGATCGAGGTGCGCCAGCGCTATAATCTGGACCAGGTGGCGCTCGCCCATACCGAACTGGAGGCGCGCAAGACCACCGGCTCGTCCATTTTGCTGCCTTGATCCGCCCACCAGAGAAACCGCCATCGCCATGACCGACCACACCGACAGCAGCACCCCATCCGCCAAGCCGGCGGCGCCCGACGACGGCTCGCCCAAGTTCGGCCGCCTGCTGATCGTGCTGGTGCTGGCGGTGGCGCTGATCGGCGTGATCACGCTGACGGCCGAGGCCTACTACTCCTAGCCGACGGCCGCGGACATGAAAAAACGCGCCGAGGCGCGTTTTTTTGTTACCCCGCAAAGCGCGGCGGCCGGGGACGGACCCCGTACGGGTCCGTCCCCTTGGGTTGCGGGGTGGGGGTTTAAGCCGCCGGCACCGGTGCGCTTGGGCTGGCCGGCGCGGCGGCGCCGTCGTCGCTGGCCTGTGGTGCGATCTTCAGGTCGACCCGGCGCGGCACGCCGCTCTGGCCGGGGAAACCGGTGAAGGCGCTCTGCACCAGCGCCGGCATGACGTGCGGCGTGGCCTGCACGCGGCTGGAGTTGGTGACGGTGACGTCGTACAGCTTGCGGCCGTCGCGGCTGTTGATGGTCACGCGCAGCAGGCGCTCGTAGTTGTGCTTGACCACTTCCTCCACCTCGTAGGCGTTGTAGCGCCACGGGTCGTAGTAGAACGGCCGGTAGCCGTAGCGGTAGAAGCCGTAGCGGCTGTACGGCCAGGCCGGGCCGGCCCAGAACGGGTCGTTGGCCTGCAACACGCGCACCGGCACGTCGGTGGTGGAGAAGTGCATGCCGACGCGCAGGCCGGCGCTGGCCGGGTCGTTGGTCTGGCGGAAGCCTAGCTTGGCCATCTCGTTGCTCACGAGCACTTGATAGCTGTGGTATTCGAGGGTGTCCTCGGCCGCCGGCGGCGTCTCGAACACATAGGATTTGTCCTGTGGCGCGGCCGGCCAGTCGTTGAAGGCGGTGACGTTGCTGCGGATGGTGGTGGCGCAGCCGCTCAACAGGAGGCTGGCGGCGGCCACCAGGATGGCCAGATATTTCATGATATTGCTCTCCGATCAGTGACGAATCAGTGACGATAATGGCTAAAACCTAGTTTACGACGATGCATAGGCGCCCGCCTGATTATTACAGATTGTTACGGCGGACGGGAAACCGGAAACCTGGCGGCAAGCTCGCGGCAACTTCGCCACAACTTCGCCGCCGCGTGCGGCGCAAAACGCCCGTCGCCGGCCCTTGAAGTTGGTAAAATAGCCCTTTGTCTTCGTCCCCCTCCCGAGCCCCTATGCGCACCGACAGCAGCCCCCAGACGATTTTCCGCAAAGACTACCTTCCGCCCAGCTACCTGGTCGACACCGTCGAGCTCGGCTTCGACCTCGATCCGGCCCGCACCATCGTCGCCAGCCGCGTCACGCTGCGCCACAACCCGGCCAGCAAGAGCCGCGACATCGTGCTGCACGGCGAGGAGCTCGAGCTGGTCCAGCTGCGCCTGAACGGCAAGACGCTGCGGCCCGGCCAGTACGAGCTGACCGGCAGCACGCTGACCATCCGCAAGGCGCCGCCGGCGGTGGTGCTGGAGATCGAGACGCTGACCGCGCCGGTGAAGAACACCACCCTGTCGGGCCTGTACGTATCGAACGGCAACTTCTTCACCCAGTGCGAGGCCGAGGGCTTCCGCCGCATCACCTACTTCCCCGACCGTCCCGACGTGATGGCCAAGTACACCGTGATGCTGCGCGCCGACAAGGCGCTGTACCCGGTGCTGTTGTCCAACGGCAACCTGATCGAACAGGGCGAGCTGGACGACGGCCGCCACTACGCCAAGTGGGAGGACCCGTTCAAAAAGCCGTCCTACCTGTTCGCCCTGGTGGCGGCGCGCCTGGTCTGCCAGGAGGAGCGCTACACGCTGCAGTCGGGCCGCGAGGTGTTGCTGCAGGTGTGGGTGGAGGAGGGCAACCTCGACAAGACCGACTACGCCATGCAGTCGCTCAAAAACAGCATCCGCTGGGACGAGCAGCGCTTCGGCCTGGAGCTGGACCTGGACCGCTTCATGATCGTCGCCGTCGGCGACTTCAACATGGGCGCGATGGAGAACAAGGGCCTGAACATCTTCAACACCAAGTTCGTGCTGGCCAATTCGCGCGTCGCCACCGACATCGACTACGCCGGCATCGAGGCGGTGGTCGGCCACGAGTACTTCCACAACTGGACCGGCAACCGCGTCACCTGCCGCGACTGGTTCCAGCTGTCGCTGAAGGAAGGCCTGACGGTGTTCCGCGACCAGGAGTTTTCCGCCGACATGATCGGCACCGACAGCGGCCGCGCCGTCACCCGCATCGACCAGGTGCGCACCCTGCGCCAGGCCCAGTTCCCCGAGGACGCCGGCCCGATGGCGCACCCGGTGCGGCCCGACTCCTTCGTCGAGATCAACAACTTCTACACCGTGACGATCTATGAAAAGGGCGCCGAGGTGGTGCGCATGTACCAGACCCTGCTGGGCCGCGACGGCTTCCGCAAGGGCATGGACCTGTACTTCGAGCGCCACGACGGCCAGGCCGTCGAATGCGACGACTTCCGCGCCGCCATGGCCGACGCCAACGGCCGCGACCTGGGCCAGTTCGAGCGCTGGTACAGCCAGGCCGGCACGCCGGTGGTGCGCGCCGAGACCAACTACGACGCCATCGCCCGCACCTTCGACATCACGCTGCGCCAGCACTGTCCGGCCTCGGCCGGCCAGGAGCACAAGCTGCCCTTCCACATCCCGGTGGCCGTCGGCCTGCTCGGCGCCGACGGGCGCGACCTGCCGCTGAGCACCGACGCCAAGGACCGCCAGGGCCAGGCCACGGTGGTGCTGGAGCTGACCGGCGAGGAGCAGACCTTCCGCTTCCACGACATCGCCGAGCGGCCGACGCCGTCCATCCTGCGCGACTTCTCCGCCCCGGTGGTGCTGGAGTACGACTACACCGACGCCGAGCTGCTGCACCTGTTCAGCCACGACAGCGACCCGGTCAACCGCTGGGAGGCCGGCCAGCGCCTGGCCATGGAACGCCTGCTCAAGCTGACCACCGCCGTCGCCACCGGCAAGCCGCTGGCGCTGGACCACACCTTCATCGCCGCCCAGCGCGCGCTGCTGGTCGACGAAACGCTCGACCCGGCCTTCCGCGAGCTGGCGCTGATTCTGCCGTCCGAGACCATCATCGCCGAGCAGATGGAGGTGGTCGAGCCGCAGGCCATCCACACCGCGCGCCAGTTCATGCGCCGCACCCTGGCCGCCGCCCTCAAGCCCGAGCTGCTGGCGCAGTACCACGCCAACCAGACGCCCGGCGCCTACAGCCCGGACGCCCTGTCGGCCGGCAAGCGCGCGCTGAAGAACCTGGCCCTGTCCTACCTGCTGATCGCGCCGCAGGAGGCCGAGCTGGCGCTGGCGCGGCAGCAGTTCGCCGAGGCCGGCAACATGACCGACCGCGCCGCCGCGCTGGTCGCGCTGATCCACAGCGGCGCCGAGGTCGGCGAACACCTGCACAGCTTCTACCAGGACTTCGAGCACGAGGCGCTGGTGGTCGACAAGTGGTTCGCCATGCAGGCCGCCGCGCCGGGCACCGACGTGGCCGCCGTGCGCAAGTTGATGGAGCACCCCGCCTTCACCTTGAAGAACCCGAACCGGGCGCGCAGCCTGATCTTCAACTTCACCAACGGCAACCCGTCGCAGTTCCACGCCGCCGACGGCAGCGCCTACGAGTTCTGGGCCGAGCACGTCATCAAATTGGACGCGCTGAACCCGCAGGTGGCGGCCCGTTTGGCGCGCAGCATGGACCGCTGGCGCCGCTACACGCCGGCCCTGCAGGCGCACATGCAGCGCGCCTTGGAGCGCGTCGCCGCGCACGCCCGGCTGTCCAACGACGTGCTGGAAGTGGTCAGCAAGGCGCTGGCCGGCGCCCGGTAGGGTAAACTACGTCCATTCAGCAACCCCAATCAACCAAGGGAATTCATGAAACGCATCAGCCTCACGCAATATCTGGTCGAAGAACAACGCACCAACAACACGATCCCGGCCGAACTGCGCCTGTTGATCGAAGTGGTGGCGCGCGCCTGCAAAACCATCAGCCACTCGGTGGGCAAGGGCGCGCTGGGCGACATCCTCGGCAGCGCCCACACGGAAAACATCCAGGGCGAAGTGCAGAAGAAGCTGGACGTGATCTCCAACGAGATCCTGCTCGAGGCCAACGAATGGGGCGGCCACCTGGCGGCCATGGCGTCGGAAGAGATGGAATCGATCCATCCGATCCCGAACCGCTATCCAAAAGGCGAATACATGTTGCTGTTCGACCCATTGGACGGCTCCTCCAACATCGACGTCAACGTCTCCATCGGCACCATCTTCTCGGTGCTGAAGGCGCCGGACGGCATGGGCCAGCCGACCGAGGCCGACTTCATGCAGGCCGGCACCAAGCAGGTCGCCGCCGGCTACGCCGTGTACGGCCCGCAGACCATGCTGGTGCTGACCACCGGCAACGGCGTCAACTGCTTCACGCTGGACCGCGAGATGGGCTCCTGGGTGCTGACCCAGCGCGACATCAAGATCCCGGCCACCACCAAGGAGTTCGCCATCAACATGTCGAACGCGCGCCACTGGCACCCGCCGGTCACGCGCTACGTCAACGAGCTGCTGGCCGGCGACACCGGCCCGCGCGGCACCAACTTCAACATGCGCTGGATCGCCTCGATGGTGGCCGACGTGCACCGCATCCTGAACCGTGGCGGCATCTTCATGTACCCGGCCGACACGCGCGACACCAGCATGCCGGGCAAGCTGCGGTTGATGTACGAGGCCAACCCGATGGCCTTCATCGTCGAGCAGGCCGGCGGCGCCGCCACCGACGGCGTCAACCGCATCATGGACATCCAACCGCACAAGCTGCACCAGCGCGTGCCGGTGTTCCTCGGCTCGCGCGACGAGGTGGCGGTGGTGACCGGCTACCACCAGGCTTGAGGCAAGCCCGGCCACGTCCGAATGCAATGACATTTTGTCAGCTTGACGAAAAATAATTGCGTCCGGACTAGCCAGTTTTGGGATTTGTTTGTTAGAATATGCGACTTCGCCGCTTTAGCTCAGTTGGTAGAGCAGTTCATTCGTAATGAAAAGGTCGCCAGTTCGATTCCGGCAAGCGGCACCAGGAATTTGCAGTAGGATCAAAGGGTTACATGCTTCGGCGTGTAGCCCTTTTGTCTTTTCTGGGAGAAATTTTTCTGCTCGGTATGCTTCCGAACGCCCCAGGGCTTGATGGTTGTTGCAACCTTGGGTCTTATGCTTGTCAATTTAGTCGTTCGCATCCAGAACAGCCCCTGTTTTAGATTGGAAATCTGTCCCTGGGCACGCTGGTAGGTGAGCATCTTTTGCTGCTGCAAAACGAGTGCTGCATGTACCGCTGGCAGAATCGAAACTGACACTACAAGTTGGATATTTGGTATGATGTAATGCGCTAGTTCGGCGCGGGAACGGCGTTCGAAGACAGAAAGGAGACCGTGATGACTAATCCAATGGACTCCCTGTACGCACGTTTGGGCAGAAAAGGCGTGACGAAAGCGTTTGCTCGTCGCCTGCTTCCTGATTGGTGGGACGACTCTCTGGCGGCCACCCCTAGTGCCTTACTACAAGCCCAGCTTATCATCTCCTCAGGGATGAATTTCGAACTGCGCTCGCTGCGGGATGCATCTGCTCAAATTGAGTTTAAGGCAGCGCGGCGCAAGTTTAAATTCAGCAAGGCCGTTGATGAGCCCAGCATTCAACTTAGCGCTGAGTATGCCACTGGCATTGCCAAGTTGGCCGTTCAAGCAGTTCCATCCGCCTATATCCCACCGCCACCAAGCGCATTGGATATTCGAAATGCGCTGTTGCTGAATCATAAGTGTATTGATTTGTCCGCGTTGTTGGATTATTGCAACCGCATAGGTGTTCCAGTACTTCACATGCCTGAGTTACCGGGAAAAAAAATGGATGCCGTAGCAATTCGGCATCATGGGCGCAGTGCCATTGTTCTTTGCACTAAAAAAGCGGCTCCATATTTACTGTTTCATCTTGCGCATGAAATCGGACATATTGCATTAGGACATTTGGGAAGTGACGATGGCACGCTTATAGATGCTGCTATTACTAGCAATACGGCAGACGCTGATGAGCGTGCGGCGGATTCCTTTGCTGTTCAGCTATTAAATGGAAGTGACATTCGCTACTCGTCTGGCGAAAAATATGTCACTGCGGCTAAGTTGGCCAACGCAGCCATCACTTATGGCCAGAAAAACAAGATTGATCCCGGTCATATCATTCTAAATTTCGCTCATGCCGCAGAAATTTTCGCGCTGGCGAACGCTGCTCTTAAGCTGCTCCCCGCCACTGCGACGGACACCAGCGTAGTCAATAATAATTTGCTCGCACATATAGACCAAGATTCCCTGTCTGATGACCAAGCATCTTTGCTGACTAAGCCCCTGCGGCACACGCTTGAATATCGAGACAAAATGATTGTTTTGTCAGATAACGATATTCTCTTTAAGCTTGCCCACTGCGACCTTTTTGACGAGTTCCTGGCATACATACAGCTTCCAGTGAAATCAATTGCAATTCTTCATACCTGCATTTTTAAGATGAGGAAGACGCTAAGGAACAATCCTGAGGTTCTGGTTAGATTGGAAAGGTTTTGCCAGTTAGTAACTATTATCACTCATGACGAAGTGGATATCGATGTCCTCGAAGCCATAATGGAAACTGGTGCTGACGCCGGCGAGGCTATCCTTGCGGCAACGGTGGCTATGACACCCGGCGCTTATCTTATTACTGGAGATAAGCGGGCCGTTAGAGCACTAAATACGATGGCGGATGGACCGATAAAATCCGCGCTAGCTGGACGAGTCCTCTGTTTTGAAGAGCTCGTCATTGGTTTGATGCATAACAGCGATTTTTCGGAATTATCGATAAAGCTAACTGCCGGCAGCGCATGTGATGGCGTTCTCCGGAATGCTTTTGGCCCAGGGCGGACAGAAGAGCACGCCCTAGCCTGTCTCTATTCATATGCGGATGAATTGCGTACCGCCTGCCCAACCTTACTTACGCCACGCCCTGTAGCAAGGTAAGTGGCTCATCGCCGCACTCAAGCGGCCAGCGCGTAACCAGCTAAAGCCCGAGGAGATGCGCTCAAGTTTGAGCGCGTCACGGCAGCGATTGGCTAGGTCCACTGTCTGTCTGAACTACCCAGCTTTTGGATGATATGCCGCCCAGCCATCGTATGCGCGGTCGATTCCAGTACATGCGGGAAAATCCCGCATGTAGCCTCAGCAGCGGAGAGCACCGGCAGCGATATGGGATTTCCTGCATTAGTCCTGAATGTTCGGGAGTGACCGGGGGCCGGAGCCTTTGGCACCCACACAACGCTGTGCTGAATTCGGCGGGTCAATGGGGGCGCTAGCGGGCGTTACCCGCGCCTATGCGCGTCACAGCTTGCTCCGCCACGCCCATGACCGAGACCCGATGCCCTCTGTAGAACTCCATGTTGATGGCAACGCTCCCCGGTCCTTCGAAGACTTGGTACGCAAAAATATCCTGGTGCAACCCAAGCTTTGCATGCTGCTCGAAATCCTGGGCTGTCGAGGCTTGAACTGTGGCCACCGCCGATGCGAGTTCGGGGGCAATCCGAGGATCGATAGGAATGAATAGTGGCCAGACCTGCAGGTCGCCCAAGAGCTTTCGTCGACCGCTGAGGTGATAGAAATAAATTGCGCGCGCCATCTTTTCTAGGCACGCGCTCAAGAGTTCGAAGTCGAGCGAAAAAACGTTGTCGATCACCAGAACGTCGCCGTTCCGATGAAATCCATACTTATGCAGGTTGCCGCTGCCCATCTGCGCAAGCCTTACAACGCTTCTAGCCGCGCTGCTCGTGATGGCGCCTGGGATGTTCAAGGCGATTGCACCCAACAAAAACTTCAAATAATCGTCTGCCTTCGAGTGGGCGTTGTTGTGCGCCACGCAGGACGGCACGGTCATCAAGCCCGACCAGTCGCCGCCCTTCGGAAACAGGCATTTAGGCGGCACGTGTTCTCGCCCAGTGCCTTCGGCGTCGCAGTGATAGCAGGTTGGTGTCTTCGAAATGCGGAATGACATGGCAGATGACTCTCCGGCACGGTACAGTGGAAGTATATGCGAGGCGATCTTTCGAATTGTCTAGATTTTGATAACACATGAGCGAAAAAATCTTACGGCAGTAGTGTCCACGGTCAGCTGTTGGAGAGTACTAGAGAGGAAGCCCTATCTATGTCTGCTATTCCAGAATCCGAGCTGGACCCTGACCGGCGAAAAACATGACGATCAAAGCGACAAACGAATTCGACAGCTTCATCGACACGGTGGTGGATGAACTACTCGCGATGTCCGATGACCAAGTGCTGGAAGGCATTGACCCTGCTGTGATGCAGGCGGAGGGCTTGCGCCTTCTCCAAGCCGCCAAAGTACAGGTAGAGCGTGCTCGGCCTGCCGTCGCAAAGGTAGGCAATGCAGGCAATGGGCCGAAGGTGCTTGAGGTAGGCACCGATATAGCGGACGAGTGACGGCATCCAGCGCGCCGAGGCGCCGGCGGCGGAACCCGGAATTGGAAGCCCGCAGAACTTGCTTGTCGAGGTCCGAACCGAACATCAATGCCGCGCCTGCCCGCCGCCCAGCAGCGCGCTGAACTGCTCGGCCGGCACCGGCTCGGAGAACAGGAAGCCCTGCGCGTAGTCGGCGCCGGCCTCCCTGAGCCAGTCGCGCTGCTTGGCCGTCTCCACCCCCTCGGCGATCACCCTCAGCCCCAGCCTGTGGGCCATGGCGATCATGGTTTCCAGGATGGTCTGCTTGCCGGCGTCGGCGGCCATGTCGTGGAGGAAGGAGCGGTCGATCTTCAGGTAGTCGACGTCGAACTTTTTCAGCGTGGCGATCGACGAGGCGCCGGCGCCGAAGTGGTCGACCGCCAGCTCGATGCCGGCCTGGTGCAGGCTGGCCAGCTCGTCGCCGGCCGCCTCGGAGACGTTGGTCAGCACGCCCTCCATGAACTCGACCGAGACGCTGTTGCCGGCCTGTCCCAGCTGGCGCATGTGGGCCGCCCAGCTCAGGCGCTGGGCGTGGGCGGCGAACTGCGCCGACGACTTGTTGACGCTGACCTGGAAGCTGCCGCCGAGCAGCTCGCCCCATCGCCTTGCCTGCGCCGCCGCCTCGGTGAACACCCAGTCGCCGATCTGGTTGATCAGGCCGATCTCCTCGGCCAGGCCGATGAACTCGGCCGGCGGCAGCAGGCCGCGCTGCGGGTGCGACCAGCGCAGCAGCGCCTCGGCCTTGCGGATGCCGCCGTCGACGAGCTCGACGATGGGCTGGTAGTACAGCCTGAGCTGGCCGGCGGGCAGGGCCTGGCGCAGGTCGGCGATCAGGCGGTAGCGCAACTGGGAGGCCTTGTGCATGTTGCGCGCGAAGAAGCGGCTCTGGTTGCCGCCGTTGTTCTTGGCCGCGTACATGGCCCGGTCGGCGCCGCGCAGCAGGTGGCTGGCGCTGGTGGCGTCCTGCGGAAACAAGGTCACGCCGATGCTGCCGGACACGCCGATGCGCTCCGGGCCGATGGCGAAGGGGCGGGCCAGCTCGCCGAGGATCTTGTTGCAGATGTTCTGCACATGGTCGGCGCCGCCGATGTCGGTGAGGATGGCGGTGAACTCGTCGCCGCCCAGCCGGGCCACGGTGTCCTTCTCGCGCAGGCAGCTGCGGATGCGCTCGGCGGCGTGTTGCAGCAGGGTGTCGCCGGCGTCGTGGCCCAGCTTGTCGTTGGCCTCCTTGAAATGGTCGAGGTCGATGAACAGCAGGGCGACCGGCACGCCGTTGCGCTCGGAGTGCTTGAGCTCCTGCTCCAGGCGGTCGCGGAACAGGCTGCGGTTGGGCAGGCCGGTGAGCGCGTCGAAGTTGGCCTTGCGCCAGATCCGCTCGTCCCAGGCCTTGCGTTCGGTGATGTTGCGCGCCGTGCTGGCGATCGCCTCCACCTCGCCCTCGCGGTCGAGCACCGGGGTGAGGATGTATTCGTAGCATTGCGCCTTGCCGTTGTCGGCGGGGTAGCTCAGCTCGCCGCGCAGCGGCGCGCGGTTGCGCACCAGTTGGTCGATCTTGTGGCGCAGGTCGGCCGCGCCGTCCAGGCCGAGCTCGAACAGGCTCTTGCCGATCAGCCGCCGCGGCGGCAGGCCGTACTGCTCGGCCAGCGACTTGTTGACGAACAGGAAGCGGCCGTCGCGGTCCAGCACGCAGCTGTGGTCGGGCGAGGCCGACAAAATGGTCTGCAGCAGCGTCACCTGCTGGTCCTTGTGCGCCGTGTAGCTGGCCACCGACTCGGTCAGCTCCTGGTCCAGCGCCTCGTTGAAGCGGGTCATGTCGTCGAGCTCGGTGGCGATGGTCGGCGGCGAGGCCCGCTTCCACAGGCGCAACACGCTGGCGCGCAGCGCGCGCAGCTCGGCCACCACGTCCTCGATGCTGAAGCCCGAGCCGAAGCGGCCGGCGCCGTGTTGCCGGCCCGAGGTGTCGGGCCGGCCGGACGCCGCGCCGGCGGACGCCGCCACGCCGCGCGACTTGCCGATTTGCTGTTCCTCGGTCTGCGGCGAGGCCAGGTCGGCGGCGATCCATTCGAGCATTTGGCGGGCGTGGTCGCGCAGCGCGGCCGGGTCCATCTTCTCGGCCGCGCTGATGGTGCGGGCGTAGTTCTGCCACTCCTCGAGCAGGGCGTCGATGTTGTTGGTGATGAATTCCGCCAGGCGCATGCCGTTCCCCTTCCACCGGGTTGGACAGGCGGGCGGCGCCGGCGTTGCGTCCGGCCGGCGCGCGCTTGAGCGCCGTCAAGCTCAGGTGCGGTTGATCGACACGCCGCCGTCGACCAGCATCGCCGCGCCGGTGGTGAAGCTGGACGCGTCCGAGGCCAGGTAGAGCACGGAACGGGCGATCTCCTCCGGCGCGGCCAGGCGCTTGAGGGCGTGCAGGCCGGCGGCGAAGGCCAGCGCCTCGGGGCTGTTGGCCGAGGCGCGGCCCATCGGCGTGTCGGTGCCGCCGGGCAGGATGGCGTTGACGCGCACGCCCCGGGCGCCGAACTCGGCCGCCAGGCTCTGCGTCAGGCCGACCAGGCCGGCCTTGGTGG
The DNA here is from genome assembly GCF_029834475.1 of Rugamonas sp. DEMB1. Taxonomy (GTDB): domain Bacteria; phylum Pseudomonadota; class Gammaproteobacteria; order Burkholderiales; family Burkholderiaceae_D; genus Rugamonas; species Rugamonas rubra. The sequence continues at coordinate 856,244 of NZ_CP122407.1, forward strand.
CGGCGTAGGCGGCCATGCCGGGCATGCCGACCGTGTGGCCGACGAAGGACGAGGTGAAGATGAGCGAGCCGCCGCCGCGCGCCAGCATCGCCGGCAACTGGTGCTTGGCGCCGAGGAAGGCGCCGGTGAGGTTGGTCTCCAGCGTGCGGCGCCAGTCGTCGGCGTCGAGGCCGGGCGTGGGCCCCATCGCGCCGAGCGTGCCGGCGTTGTTGAAGGCGATGTCGAGGCCGCCGAAGCGCGCCACGGCGAGCGCCACGGCGCCACGCGCGCAGTCCTCCTCGGCGACGTCGCCGACGTAGGCCACGGCACGCTCGGCGCCGAGCTGCTCGACCAGCGCGTCGAGTTCGGCCCGGCGCCGCGCCACCAGCACCAGCCTGGCGCCGTGCTGCGCGAACAGCCGCGCCGTGGCCAGGCCGATGCCCGAACTGGCGCCGGTAATGATCGCCACCTTGTCGCTCAATGCATTCATCTCCACTCCTTCGATGTCATTAAAAGAGGAAGTAGATTAGCGGCGAAGAGCGATGGCGGCACCCCGTTTCTTGCGATCCAATGCGGCGTGGCGAAGCGGGCCGGGCGGTGCTTTAGCCGTTGGCCCTGGCGCCGTGCACCACCATCATTTCCGGCTTGACCGGGCGCAGGTTGCGCATGCGCGCGCGCAGCGGTTTGAGCACCAGCAGCGCCATCACGGCGGCCAGCGCGTTCATGCCGGCGGCGACGTAGAACACCGTGTGCCAGCTGCCGGTGGCGGCGGTGATCAGGCTGCTGAACGGCACCAGCAGCGCCGCCGTGCCCTTGGCCGTGTACAGCAGGCCGGCGTTGGTGGTGGCGTAGCGGCTGCCGAAGGTGTCGCCGCAGGTCGACGGGAACAGGCTGTAGATCTCGCCCCAGCCGAAGAACACCAGGCCGGTCAGCACGACGAACCAGAACGGGTCGTGGCCGAACTGGCTCAGCAGGACGATGCCGACCGCCTCCAGGCCGAAGGCGATGAACATGGTGTTCTCGCGGCCGATCTGGTCGGACACCCAGCCGAAGAAGGGCCGCGTCAGGCCGTTGAGGATGCGGTCGAGCGACAGCGCGAAGGTCAGCGCCGGCAGGGTCAGGCCGAGGATGGAGACGGGCACGTCGGCGATGGCGAAGTCCTTGGCGATCGGCGCCAGCTGGGCGGTGGCGACCAGGCCGCCGACGGCCATCAGCACGAACATCAGGTACAGCACCCAGAACACCGGGGTGCGTATCATCTCGCTCCACTTCATGCTCACCGCGCTCTGCACCACCTTGGCGGCGCCGCGCAGCGCCTCGCCGGCGGGCGCCTTGAGGAAGAAGGCGATGGCGAACACCACCGCGCCCTGGGCCAGGCCGAAGTAGAAGAAGGCCGTCTCGTAGCCGCTTTCCTTGATCACCGCCGAGATCGGGATGATGGTCAGCGCCGAGCCCATGCCGAAGCCGGCCGCCGTCAGGCCGGCGGCCAGGCCGCGGCGGTCGGGGAACCATTTGAGGGCGTTGCCGATGCAGGTGCCGTAGACGGCGCCGGCGCCGACGCCGCCGACGGCGGCCGCCGCGTAGAGCAGCGGCAGGCTGTCGGCCATCGAGTTCATCACCCAGCCGATGCCGACCAGCACGCCGCCGACCATCACCACGATGCGCGGGCCGAAGCGGTCGACCAGGTAGCCCTCGACCGGCACCAGCCAGGTCTCGGTGACGACGAAGATGGTGAAGGCGACCTGGATCGCCGCCTTGCCCCAGTGGTATTTCTGTTCCAGCGGCAGCACGAACAGGGTCCAGCCGTATTGCAGGTTGGCGATCATGGCCATGCAGACGATGCCCATGATGAGCTGCAGCCAGCGGCGTGGCGCGGGCGCGCCGGCGTCGGCTTGCCGCACTTGAGTCAGTGTAGTCATGCTGTGTATCCTTGAATGGAGTGGCGGACGGCGCGACGCGGGCTGGTGGCGCCGCGTCGACCCGGCCCCGCGCGAACGGGGCGAGCCAGTCAACGATAGTATAAAAAGCAATGTTTAACAATGGAAATTAATTGCAAATAATTCATTTCGCTGTAAATTGTTGCTTGTAGGCCACTTTGCTTTTAATGCAAGCAAAGAAGCGGCCGGCGCGCTAGAATCCCTGTGCTATGCCGGCCGCGACCGCGTGCCGTCGATCAATGGGAATGCCAGGAAATATGAAGATATGTGTGGTGGGGGCCGGCGCCATCGGCGGCCTGTTGGCCGTCAAGCTGGCGCAGGGCGGGCACGAGGTGAGCGTGGTGGTACGCGGCGCCAACCTGGACGCGGTGCGCCGGCACGGCATGGTGCTGCGCCAGGCGGACGGCGGCGAGTCGCGCGCCGCGCTGCGCGCCAGCGACAACATCGCCGAGCTGGGGCCGCAGGACGTGGTGATCCTGGCCATGAAGGCGCACCAGCTGGCGCCGGTGGCGGCGCGGATCCCGGCGCTGCTGGGGCCGGACACGCTGATCGTCACGGCGCAGAACGGCGTGCCCTGGTGGTACTTCCGCAAGCACGGCGGGCCGCACGAGGGCCAGCGCGTCGAGGCGGTCGATCCGGGCGGCGTGGTCTCGGCCGCGCTCGACGTCGAGCGCGTCGTCGGCTGCGTCGTCTACCCGGCCTGCGAGATGGCGGCGCCCGGCGTGGTCCAGCACATCGAGGGCAACCGCTTCTCGCTCGGCGAGCTGGACGGCCAAAGCACGCCGCGCATCCAGGCGCTGGCCGAGGCGATGCGCGCGGTGGGCTTCAAGACGCCGATCAGCGCCGACATCCGCAGCGAGCTGTGGGTCAAGCTGTGGGGCAACCTGAGCTTCAATCCGATCAGCGCGCTGAGCCACGCCACGCTGGCCGACATCTGCGCCTACGCGCCGACCCGCGCGCTGGCCGCCGACATGATGCGCGAGGCGCAGCGCGTCGGCGAGCAGCTCGGCGTGGTCTTCAAGGTGTCGCTGGAGCGGCGCATCGACGGCGCGGCGGCGGTCGGCCAGCACAAGACCTCGATGTTGCAGGACCTGGAGGCCGGCCGGCCGATGGAGCTGGCCGCGCTGGTCGGCGGCGTGCTCGAAATGGGCCGCCTGACCGGCACGCCGACGCCGACCATCGCCGCCGTGCACGCCCTCGCCGCGCTGCTGGCACAAAGCGTGCAGGGGCAGCACGGCAGCCTGCGCATCGCCCCCGCCGACCGTTGAGCTAAGCTAGCCCGGCCGCCATCCCGAATTCCCCTACCTAGAAAGCCGCCATGTCCGCCTACACCACCATCCCCGAGCTGCTGCACAGCGGCGCCGACGACGCCGTCGCCATCCGCGCCCCGCTGGCGCCGCCGCTCAGCTACGCCGCGCTGCGGCGCAACACGGCGGCCGCCGTCGCCGCGCTCAACGCCTTCGGCGTCGGCCGCCGCGACCGCGTCGCCATCGTGCTGCCGAACGGGCCGCAGATGGCCAGCGCCTTCGTCGGCGTCGCCGCCGCCGCCTGCGCCGCGCCGCTCAATCCGGGCTACCGCGCCGAGGAGTTCGAGTTCTACCTGGGCGACCTGAACGCCAAGGCGCTGATCGTCGAACAGGGCAGCGAGTCGGCGGCGCTGGCCGTGGCCGACAAGCTGGGCATCCTGGTGCTCGAGCTGCTGCCGGCCGACGAGGGCGCCGGCGCCTTCCGCCTGCGCCCGCTCAAGGCCGATCCGGCCGGCCTGGTGGCGGTGGCGGCCAGCGAGGCGGCCGCCGGCGACCTGGCGCTGATCCTGCACACCTCCGGCACCACCTCGCGGCCGAAGATCGTGCCGCTGACCCAGGCCAACGTGTGCGCCTCGGCGCGCAACGTCGGCGCCTCGCTGCGGCTGGAGGCGGCCGACACCGGCCTGAACATCATGCCGCTGTTCCACATCCACGGCCTGATCGCCGGCCTGCTGGCGCCGCTGGCGGCCGGCGGCGCGGTGTTCTGCACGCCCGGCTTCAACGCGCTGAAGTTCTTCGGCTGGATGCAGGAGGCCAAGCCGAGCTGGTACACGGCGGTGCCGACCATGCACCAGACCATCCTGGCGCGCGCGCCGCAGAACAGCGCGGTGATCCTGGCCAACCCGCTGCGCTTCCTGCGCTCGTCGTCGGCGTCGATGCCGCCGCAGGTGATCGCCGAGCTGGAGGCGGCCTTCGGCGCGCCGCTGATCGAGGCCTACGGCATGACCGAGGCGGCCCACCAGATGGCCTGCAACCCGCTGCCGCCGGCCGTGCGCGTGCCCGGCTCGGTGGGCCTGGCGGCCGGCCCCGAGGTGGCCATCATGGACCAGCAGGGCCGCCTGCTGGCGGCCGGCGAGACCGGCGAGATCGTCATCCACGGTGCCAACGTCACGGCCGGCTACGAGAACAACCCGAAGGCCAACGCCGAGGCCTATGTCGGCCAGTGGTTCCGCACCGGCGACCAGGGCGTGATGGACGAGCAGGGCTATGTGCGCATCACCGGCCGGCTCAAGGAGATCATCAGCCGTGGCGGCGAGAAGATCTCGCCGCGCGAGGTCGACGAGATCCTGATGGACCATCCGGCGGTGCAGCAGGTGGTCACCTTCGGCATCCCGCACGACAAGCTGGGCGAGGACGTCGGCGCGGCGGTGGTGCTGCACGAGGGCCACAGCGCCAGCGAGAAGGAGCTGCGCGAGTTCGCCGCGATCCGCCTGGCCGACTTCAAGGTGCCGCGCAAGATCGTCTTCCTCGACGAGATCCCCAAGGGCGCCACCGGCAAGCTGCAGCGCATCGGCCTGGCCGAGAAGCTGGGGCTGGGGCAGGGCGGCTAGCCGGCTTGACGAAACCGCCCGGAGGAGTCGATACAGCAGGAGTTCCAAGCAAGGCGAAGTGTACAACAAGCATCTGGTCTAAATCGGGCGTATCGGCGTGGTCATGCACCAGCTGACTCACCCCATTTACGGACTCAGCTCTGCTTGTGCTTTCCCGGCTTACAGCCCTGCTGTACCAGAACGCCGTGCTTTCCACTTCCCCCACAGTCGTGGCACCAGCACAAACCACTGCCAGTAGCCGGCTCCAAAGAAGGCTAACCACATCACGCAGAAGCCTACATAGTTAGATCCGATGAGATCAAGCAACGGTATGCCCAAGTTATCTTGAAGCATCGCCAGTAGAGCGAATATTGCGGCCATAGGCAGACTTGCAGGGAAGGAAAAAAACAACATCCCGTATACTAAAAAAATTCCAATATCACTTTCATAGTTGGATTCATATCGATAAAGTGTTACACCGAGAACAAATACACAGCACGACACCCATATGGCTTTCAATATATTCTTCAACTTCACGCTTTGCATCATTTTCCCTTGCACTGTTTTTGGCATTGCTTTAGAGCGTCGTTCGACCACTCTTGGCAATCAGTACCGAAGGGAATTCCATAACGGGGGCGTGGCCCGTTAAATTTCGTGAGCAGGCATTTCTCAATACAGTTATTATCTGGCTCTTCCTGTTTGCAGGTGATTTTGTCGTATGAGTCGTTGCTCGGTTTGCCTGGGCCATTAAGTGGGTCATACCATTTTTTTCCGCGTTGATCTTGGCCACCGCATATGTGCTCGCCTTTTCCGTCGCTAACGCACAAGTACTGGTGATACAGCGGATTGCCCCAAGTATCTGCGCCGCTTTTTGCACCATCTCCACCCAGTGCATGTAACGGCTTGGTACACATAAACGTTGCTAGCCCGAGTGGGTCAGTTTTATTGATCGGATTGGCGTCGCCGTAGATGTAGGTATTTATTCCGCCCAACAATCCAATCGGGTCTTGAGAAATAAAACGTCCGATGTCAGAATTGAAATATCTAAAGCGATTGAAATGCAGCCCGGTTTCGGCATCATGGTACTGTCCTTGGAAGCGCAGTGGTTGCTCGATTTCTTGACTTTTCTCATCGAAAACCTTGCCCCAGGCCTTGTACTTCGCGCTCCAGACCAGCCGGCCTTGCCCGTCGAACAGCTCGTGCGGCGTGCCCAGGTGGTCGCAGCTGTACAAATCGATGCGGTCCCGTGGCGCCGCGTCGTTGGCGGCCGCTTCGAGCTGTCGCCGGGCGGCCAAGTGCAGCTCCTCGGCGGCGGCCTCCGCCGTTGCCGTCGCCGCCTGTTTCTCCTTGTCGCCGTTGATGCTCGGCAGATGCCACGAGGCGATGCGCGCTAGATGGAAAGCCGCGCTCCCGCCGGCGCCGGGTGCTAAGGCCTCGGCCCGCGCCGCGTCCTCGTCCAGGGCGAAGCCGCCTGCCGAGGCGATCCGCGCCAGCGGCACGAAGCTGTCCGGCTCGTACAAGTATGTGACCGTGTCGCCTTGCCGTAGTTCCTGCACCATCGCGTCGCCATCCCAGACGAACAGCGCCATGTGGTGGGTGGTTTTGGCGGCCGGCTCCTCGTAGCAGACCTGGTTGTTGCCCCAGCGCTCCTCGGTCACGCGCTTGGCGATGCGGCGCGAGAATGCGTCGTAGATGTATTGCGCGCTGTGGCGCGCCTGGTAGCTGGTTTTCACCGCGCGAACCAGCCGGTTCTCCGCGTCGTAGCCCAGTTCGAGTTCAACCTTGGCGTTGGGGTTGCTGGCCCGGTCGTAGACCTTCCTTATTGTGTTGCCTTGCCCGTCGTACTCGTAGCTGCTGTCCTGATAGCGCTTGAGCAGGTTGTGGGTGACGGGCGCCATCGGCGCGGCCGGCGGCTTCTCCCATACCCGGGCCTGTTGCTCCCATACGCTGCGCTCCGGCCCCGGATCGAGCAGGTTGCCGGCCGGATCGAAGGCGAAGACCTCGTCCAGGTCGCGCTGCCCCGCCGACAGCAGTTGCCCCAGCGGATCGTAGGTGTAGGTGAAGGTGCCCAGCGTCTCGTCGCGGCTGTGCCAGCCGTGGCGCATATGCGTCAGGTTGCCGGCGCGGTCGTACTCGAAGCTGCGTTCGCGCAGGGCGTACACGTCGGAGGCGACGGGGCCATGCGCAGCGTCATTTCGACCAGCCTCGACTGGGGATCGTAGCCGCGGCGGCCGTCCATCCGCTGCTTGCCGGTGCCCAGTTTCCGTCGTTTTTCCCGGTGCAGCCGGTCGCGCACCACGTCGACGACGGAGCTTCCCTGCCACAGCACGCCGTGCCAGTGGCCCGCCCCGTAGCGCAGCGTGTCGATCTGGCGGCCGTTGGGCAGCACGGTTTGGACCCGGTTGCCGAGTTCGTCGTAGGCGTGCGTCGTGGCGAACACGTGGTCGGCGACGCGCTCGGCGGCGGCCCCCACGTCGACGGCCACCGTGTCGGCGACCGGCGTCAAATAGTAGGCGCCGCGCTCCTCCAGCAGTTGCCCCAGCGCGTCGTAGCGGTAGCGCTGCTCGGCGTGCGGCGCCGTCACGGCGACCAGCCGGCCCAGCGCGTCGTAGGCGTAGCGCACCGGGCCGTCTGCGGTGACCTTCACCAGCAGCTGGCCGAGGCCGTCGCGCAGCAGCTCGGTGCGCTGGCCGGCGCTGTCGGCCGCCGCCAGTTGGCCGGCGCGGTCGTAGGTGTAGCTGGTGGTCTTGCCGTCGAAGCCGGTCTCGGCCGTCAGCCAGCCCTCCTCGTGGTAGGCGAAGCGGTAGCTGTCGCCGTTGGCGTTGACCAGCTCGACCAGTTGCAACGCCAGGTCGTAGCCGTAGCGCAGCGTCCCGCCCAGGGCGTCGACGCGCTCGACGGGCATGCCGTGGCCGTTGTAGGCGTAGCGCGTGCGGGCGCCGTTGGCGTCGGTGTGGGCGAGCAGCTTGCCTTCGATGTCGTAGGCGAAGTGTTCTTGCGTGCCGTCCTCGCGGGTCAGCGTTTGCAGCCGGCCCAGCCGGTCGTACTGGTAGCCCACCTCGTTGCCTAGCGCGTCGGTGACGGCGCCCAGGCGGTTGTTGGCGTCGTAGTTGTAGCGGGTCTCGTAGCCGGAGCAGTCGGTGTGGCTGGTCAGGCGCCCGGCGCGGTCATAGCTGAAGGACTTGCTGCCGCCCTTGGCGTCGATCAGTTGGGCCAGCCGGCCGCGCTGGTCGTAGCTGTAGCGGGTGGTGTGCCCCAGCGCGTCGGTGGTCGACAGCAGGCGGCCCTGCGCGTCGTAGCTGTGCCGGGTGGTGTTGCCCAGCGCGTCGACGACGGCGACGGGCTGGTTGCCGGCGTCGTAGTCTATCGTGCTGCGGTGGCCGCGCGCGTCGGTCACCGTGGTGACGTTGCCGGCGGCGTCGTAGGCGTAGCGCGAGGTGTTGCCGGCGCCGTCGACCTCGGCCAGCAGCATGCCGTCGCGGTCCCATTCGCGCCGGCCGAGCGACTTGGCGGCGCCGGTGGCGGCGTTGACGCGGCGCACCTCGGTGGCCAGCCAGTTGGCGTCGAAGCGGTAGTCGAGGATGCCGCCGTTGGCCTCGACGACGCGGCTGGTGTCGGCGTCGAGGTAGGCGATCTGGACCTGGTCGCGGCCGTCGGCGGTGGTGGTGGCGACGGCGCGCGCGCGGTGGCTGTTGTCCAAGGTGATAGGGAAGCGGGCCAGCAGGCTTGGCTCGTCGAGCGGGTTGCCGCTCCAGCGCTCCAGCAGGGCTTGTTGGCTGATCCAGCGCAGGCCGTGGGCGAAGCCGGAGTAGGTCGTGTAGCGGGTCAGCAGATGGTGGCGGTACTCGTATTGCCGGCTGGCCCCGGTCACGTCGGTTTGGCGCGCCAGGTTGTGCCGCTGGGGCGGCGTTGTCGCGGTTGCGGTTGCTGTCGCGGTCGCGCCGGCCGGGGCGTCGCCTTCCTCGACCTCGTAGTGATATTGCACGTGGCAGATGCGCGTGCCGTCGGCGCGCACCTCCTCGACCCGGCCGATGCGTGCCGGCCGCGCCCGCTCGGCCTCCACGGCCTTCGCCGACGCGGGCTGGCGGCCCGGCATCGCCACGCGCATGGCCTCGACGACATGGCCGTCGTCGACGCGCACGCGCAGCAGCACGGCGCCCGGTTCGGCGTCGGCGATGTGCTCGACGCTGAATCCGCGCCCGTCGCGGCCGGCGCTGCGGCGCAGCAGGTAGCGCTCGACCGGCAGCGGCGCCGACGCCGGCCGCATCGCGTTGACGCCCTGGTAGCCGTGCGGAAGCCAGCCGTCGGTGCCCCGCGCGAAGGTGTCGACGCTGCCGTCGCGCCAGGTGAGGGTGAACTCGGTGGCGCTGGCGCGGGCCAGGACGAAGCCCTCCTTGCGGTTGTCGTGCGGCTGGCCGATGGCGACGGCCGGCAGGCGCAGCGCACGGCCGGCCTCGTCGTGGTAGACGACGCCGGTGGCGCACACCGACAGGCTGGTGGTGAACGGCGTCGACCAGCGCGCGCCCAGCAGGCCCCAGTCCTGCGTCGCCGCGCTGGAGCGGTAGCAGCGCGTCCATATCAGCGGCTCGGGCCCTTCCAGCACGAAGTCGGTTAGGGACAGTATCTCCTCGCCGGTGCCGAAGTGGACCGGGTACTTGCTGCGCACCTTTTTCTTGCCGGGCGCGGCGTTCTTAGGGCCGCAATTGGACGGCGGATCGGACTTCTCGTCTTTCTTCTTCGCAGTCTTGCCGCCGTCGCGCTTGTCCGGCGGGCGCGGCGACGGCGGCTTGTCGGATTTCTTGCCGGGAACGGGTTTCTCCATGAAGAATTTGCCCAACGACGGGAATTTCTTCTCCAGCCATCCGCCCGCCGCGCCGAGTTTGTCGGGCGCAACCGCCTCGGGCATACTTTTACCCACCTCAACCGTTGCGGGCGCGACGTCCGGGATCTTGCCGGTCAGAATGAAATCGGCGGCCATGTCCAACACCGACTCGACGGACTCGACCGCCGCCCCCGCCGCCCTCTCAATGTTCAGCTCATCGACCTTTCCCGCCGGCACAGGGTTGATTTGCTGCAACCGGCTGCGCGGCAACTGGCCGCCCCGCTCATAGATCTTGCCGACGGTGTTCCTGTCGTTCATCCAGACCTCGCGGCCCACCTGCACGAGGTAGCTGCCGTTGGCGCGGTAGCTGCTGCTGGCGGTCTTGGTCTCGACCCGCTTGCCGGTGGTGCCGCTCTTGATGCCGCCGGCGGTGCCCGGCTCGTCGCCCTTGACGGTGGGGATGAAGCTGCGCTGGTGCAAGATCACCGGCTCGCTTTGCGACTTGACGTTGGGCGAGGCGCCGACGGCGTCGGCGAACTCGCCGATGATGGAATAGGGGATGGGCGGCGTGCTCGCCCCTATCGGCGTCTTGCAAATATCCGGGGTCAGGCTGACGCAATAGAAGCGCTTGGACTTGGTGACGGTTTCGTTGGCCATCGCGGATCACCAGGCGGCGGACATTAGCGGTTCATTCCTGCCGGGAAGGTTCAGAAGCAGCGGGCGCTGGCCTTGCAGGGCCTTGTTCAATGCAGATCGGCCCTCGGCGGTGCCTTGAAACAGGTTCATGGTGAGTGTTCCTTATTCTGAGGAAAGCAGAAGGCAAAATTGCACTGTAGAGGGCACACCAAACAAAACATTGCGTCAACGCAAACAATTGCTGGCTGGCGTAATCAAGACGTCGATGCAGGCGGTGTGGCGCTCTCGTCCCCCTAGGCGTTTCCGACTGCTACACTATTTGTATGAGACCTTGGTGGAGAGGCAGCCATGACTACCGCAAAGAAACCGCAGGAAGAGCCAAGTGCGGCCTACAAACTTGCCGCTGCTGAGATGCGCGCCAAGGTTGCCGCGAACAAGCTCGCCATCGAACACGAAGTCCTTCCCTCTGGCGGCAGAATACGACTGGTCTTGAAAGGAAGACCGATCGCGCGCAGCGAACTGGATGCATTGTTTGGCCCTTCTGCGATCGACCTCCCCGAACTCCGGCAAGCGCTGAAGTAATGGATCGTATCCGCCGCTGATTGCAGTTGTTTATCTTCAAACGCCGAGCAGGCGCAGGTCGAAGGCGCGCTCGACCAGCCACACCGTGGCCAGCAGTGCGATGGCCGCCGAGCCGCCGCTGAACACGCCGCGATACAGGCGTGTCGCGCGCAGCGCGAAGGCCAGCGGCAGGAACAGCGCGACGATGCACAGCTGGCCCGCCTCCACCCCCAGATTGAATCCCAACAGACTGCTCAGCAGCGACGCCCGCGCCAGGCCCAGGTCGCCAAGCACGCTGGCGAAGCCGAAGCCGTGGATCAGGCCGAAGGCGAAGGCGGCCAGCGGCCGGCGGCCACGGAACAGCGGCAGCAGGTTGTTCAGCGCGGCCAGCAGTACCGAGGCGGCGATGGCCGACTCGACCCAGCGCGACGGCAGCGCCACCAGTTGCAGGCCGGCCAAGGTCAGTGTCAGCGAGTGCGCCAGCGTGAAGGCGCTGACCACCTTGAGCACGTCGACAAAGGCGGCGCGCAGGCTGGCCGCCGGCGCGCCCGGCGCCGCCAGCACGGCCGGCAGCAGCAGCGACAGCAGGAACAGGATGTGGTCGTAGCCTATCCAGATATGCCAGACGCCGTTCTTGACGTAGGCGGTGAACTGGCCCAGACGGTCGGGTGCGGCCAGCGACAAGGTTTGGCGCGCGTGTTCCGGATCGAGGATGGCGCTGCTGGTGCGGCCGTCGTGGACCAGGCGCAGCAGGCCCTTGTGCTGCGGGTCGAGCTCGGCGAACAGGCGGTAGCCGACGCTCAGCGCGGTGATGGCGCCGGGGCAGTCGGCACGCAGCCGCAGCACGCTGTAGGCGCCGTCGGTGTGCTGGTCGATCAGCTGCTCGACCACGGCGACGGTGCAGGCGCCCTGCGCGCTGGCCAGCGTCAGGTGCCGCAGCGCGTAGGCGGCGATGGCTTGCTGGCGGGCGCGGACCTCGTCCCAGGTCAGGCGGCCGTCGCCGTCGCCGTCCAGGCCGATGGCGAAGTCCAGGTCGCGCAGCGCGATGTCCCACTGGCCGTCGATGCGCGCGCCGTCAACGGTCAGCGACAGGTAGCTGTCGCTGGGCTTGTGGGCGTGGGCGGGCGGGGCGAGGCAGCACAGCAGAAGCAGCAGGAGCAGTAAGTGCAGCAACTGCGGCAACTGCGGCAAGCGAGGCAAGTGTAGAAAACGCTGCCGAGCGTGCAGCGCCGGCGGCGACGGCGACGGCGACGGCAGCCTGTGCGGGCCGCTCGCCGCACGGTATTCGTCAACCGCCGTCGATGTCGGCTGCGCCCATCCTCTGTGCGAATAGCCCATCACACACCGCCTTTCAATTGCCGCACCAGTCGGGCGATGGCGACGTCCTCGCTGCCGTGGGCGGCGATCCAGTCGAGCACCGGCCGCGCCGCGCCGGCATTGTGCGCATGCAGCGCCGCGTCGAGGTAGATGCGGATGTCGGCCGGTTCCTTTTGCACCTGCCAGTTCTGCCGCGCCAGTGCCAGGGCCGCGCTGGCATTGCGTCGCAGGGATAACTCGAAGCGCGCCTGCTCGCGCTGGTGGAAGTTGTCGCCGCGCCGCATCGCGGCGTCGAAGCGCGCGGCCAGCTCGCTCACGTCGGCGGCCAGCGCGGCGGCCATGTTCGGCGTCTGCTGCGAGGTGAGGGCCAAGGCCAGGGCGAGGGCGCGGCGCAGCAGCAGGGCGTCGACGCGGGTGTGCTCGCGCAGCAGGGCGAGCACATCGGCCGGCCGCTGTTGGTCGAGCAGGAAGTCGGCGTAGGCGCCCAGCAGGTAGCCGTCGCGCGGGGCCAGCGCCAGCGCGCGGCGGAAGCGCGTCTCGGCCACGTCGGCGGCGCCGCGCCGGGCGGCCATTTCGGCCAGCAGCGTGAGCGACCACACCGCCACCTCGGGCGGCGCGCCGGCGCTGCGTTGCAGCGTCAAGTCCAGCAGCTGCTCGCTGTGCTGGGCGCGGCCGGTGACGGCGCCGACGTTGGCGAGGCAGGTCACGGCGACCAGTTCGTTGGCCAGCGCGGAGACGCGGGCGCAGCTGGCGGTGGCGCCGTCGTAGTCGCCGCGCACCGTCTGCACGGTGGCGCGCGTCAGCCAGGCCTGGGCCAGCTTGGGCCGCGCCGCGACCACTTGGTCGAGGTCGGCCAGCGCGGCGTCGAAATGGTGGGCGCTTTGCAGCAGCGTGGCGCGCAGCAGGCGCACCTCGGGCGGCGGCGCGGCCAGGCGCCACCACGGCGCCAGCGCCGCCTGCGCGTAGCCGAGGAAGCGCGGATCGCTGCTGGCGCGGCCCAGCGCGATGTAGCGTTGGGCCAGGTCGGTGGCCAGCGCCAGGTTGGCGGGATGCGCGCTGAGCGAGTCGCGCAACTCGCGCAGCTCGCGCTGGGTGGCGTCGGCGCGGCGAGGCAGCAGCTCGACGACTTGGCTGCCGTTGGCCGGAATGTAGGGCGCGGCTTGGGATGCCGGCGCTGGCGCCAATGCCGCCAATGCCAGCAAGGTCGCCAGAGCGTGAATGGTTGAATGTGCCATGGTCGGTCCTGATGAAATGCGTTGCGTTGCGTTGCTTTGCTTTGCGCCCGCCGGCGCCGGCGTCGACGCGGATCGATGCCGGCGCGGTGGGTGCCGTCGTGCTTCGCGCTACTTCAGCGGCCTCGGTTCGCCGTCTTCCGGCATGGTGACGGCGACGGTATCGACTGCCGCCGGCTCGGCGGTGTCGCTGCTGTCGCCGACCAGCGCCTGCACGGCGGCGAAGAAGGCGTCCAGCACAGGCGGGACGGGTATGCCGGGATCGGTGGCGGGCGGCTTCATGTCCGCCTGTCCGTTGCCTGCTCCGCCGCCGCAGGCGGCCAAGACCGTGGCCACGGCCAGCGCCACTATCAAGCTGTGTGTTTTCATGGTGCTCTCCTGTTCAGATCAGACCGCCGGCTCACTGCTGCGGCGAGCCGGCGATCGGCGTTTTCAGATAGGGGAAGGCGGCGCCGAAGGCGCCGTCGTCGAGGTAGGCGCCGTCGGTGAAGTGCAGGCCGCCGGCCGGCGCGTCGGCCGGCGCGCAGCCGATGTTGAGCATGCACAGCTTGCCCATCGCCACGCGCAGCGTGATGTCGACGATGTCGTCGCCGGGCCGGCGGCCGTTGGGGAAGCCGGCGTTGTCGCCCTCGATGACGCCGAGGCGGTTCTGCGCGCCCATCGCCAGCGGCGCGACCGCCGTGTTCAGGCGCAGCATCTCGGCCGGCGTCACCTTGGCCGGCTGGTTCAAGCCCTTCACGCCGGTGAGGAAGGCCGTCACCAGGTCGTTGCGCGGGAAGTTGGTCGGCGCCTTGGCGCCCGCCTTGCCGAACAGGAGCTCGACCAGCGCCGGCACCGTCGGATTGGTGACGTAGGTGGCGAACTGCGCGTCGGCCGACGGCTTGCTGCTGTTGAAGTGGTCCTTGTCCTTCAGGCCGATCACCAGCTCGTTCACCAGCGGCATGCCGAGGCGCGACACCTGGCTCCAGGCGCCGCCCTCGAAGGCGGCCGGGCCGCCCTTGGGCAGCGGATTGAGCAGGCGGCCCTGGCGCAGGCTGGCCGTGGTCCAGCCGCCGATCACCGGATCGGCGCCGCCGGTCAGGCAGGCGGCGGCCACCTCCAGTGCGATCGCGGTGACGTTCTTGTCGTCCAGGTCGTCGCGGGCGGCGCGCTCGGCGTTGGCGGCGAACTCGGTGGCCGGCGCCTTGATGTTGATCAGGTCGAAGGTCTCGCCCAGGTTGACCACGAACGGGCCCTTGCGTTGGCCGACGAACATGCGCGCCGGCGTGGCGCAGCCGGGGATGTTGATGTTGTAGACGTGCTTGGCGGCATAGGCGGCGTAGTTGGGGATAGCCTTGTTGCCGATGTTGTCGACCGGCTTGTCGAAGACGGCGCTGCCGCTGTCGGTGTTGACGACGGCGGCGCGTTGGCCGCCCCGGCGGTCGCCGCGCACCAGCGTCACGGCGTAGGTCTCGCGCACGTTCAGGCCGGCCGGGTTGACGCTGTCGATGGGCCCGCCGTTGATCACCAGGGGAATCGACACCTGCTTGCCGCCGACGTTGAACTTGCCGTCCTTGTTGGTGTTGGTGAAGCGGAACTGGAACGTCAGGTCCCTCCTTGGCGTCGCCGTTGTTGTCGATGTGGATCTCGTAGAGCGCGTTCGGGTCCATGCTGAAGTAGTTCGGGCCGCCGTAGGCGTCCTGCAGCGGCACGTAGTCGGCGATCAAGGTGACGAAGTTGGCGCGGCCCGGCTCGTAGCTGCGGAACAGGTAGAAGTCGGTGCCGTCGACCTTGGGGCTCTGCGTGATGAAGGGCGCCTCGCGGTGGCTGGAGGCGAGGGCGGCCGTGCCGACGCCGCCGGCCAGGCTGCCGATGAGCGCCGTGGCGAGCGCCCGTAGTGTGAATGTGGACATTTCAATCCTCCCGATTCGGTTGACCAGCGATCTGCTGTAGGGGCATATACGCGGCTTGACGCGCATCGGATTCAAACGGATTGGCCGCCCTGCGGTGCGGTGGATGTGGTACTTTTTTAATGCACACTCGAGCAGGCGAACCGTGATGAATCCACATTCCCATCCGCAAGATCCGCAACAGCTGCGCGCCTGGCTGCTGGGCGCGGCGCGACGCGACGCGGCGGCCTTCCGCGCGCTGTACGACGCTACTTCGGCGAAACTGTTCGGCTTCGCGCTGCGTATATTGCATAAGCGCGAGCTGGCCGAGGAGGCGCTGCAAGAGAGCTTCGTCGCCATCTGGCACAACGCCGGCGGCTACCAAAGCCAGCTGGCCGCGCCCATGACCTGGATGGCCACCATCGTGCGCAACAAGGCCTTCGACCTGCTGCGCCGCAGCGACGCCAACGTGGAAATCGACAGTGAACAATTTGATGGCGAAGTCATGAACGCCCTACAAGACCCCCGCGCCACGCCGATCGAGGCGCTGCAACTGAGCGGCGATGCCAAGGCCTTGGCGCACTGCATGGCGGCGCTGGAAGGGCCTGCAACGGCAGGCCATCGGCCTGGCCTACTTCCACGACCTGTCGCACAGCGAGGTGGCGGCGCAACTGGCGCTGCCGCTGGGCACCGTCAAAACGTGGATACGCCGTGGCCTGGACAAGCTGCGCAACTGCCTGGCCAAACTGGAGCGCGCATGAACATCCGCGACAACGCCCCGCTGCGCGACAAGCTGGCCGCCGAATACGCGCTGGGCACGCTGAAGGGCGGCGCGCGCCGCCGCTTCGAGGGCTGGATGCACGACGACGCCGCGTTGCGCCGGCTGGTCGTCGAGTGGCAGGAGAAGCTGGCGCCGCTGGCCGAGTTCGCTCCGGCGCGGGCGCCGGACGCGCGCGTCTGGTGCGGCATCGAACAGCGGCTGAACTTGCCGCCGGCGGCGGCGTGGTGGCAGTTCTGGCGCAACGATTCGCTGGTCTTCTGGCGCGGGCTGGGCTTGGCGTCGAGCGCCGTGGCGGCCCTGCTGGTGCTGGTGCTGGTGCTGGTGCTGCGGCTGCCGGAGGCGCCGCGCATCAACTACATCGCCACGCTGAGCGACGAGCAGGCCCGCACGGCGCTGCTGCTGACGGCCGACAGCAGCCGGCGCGCGCTCACCGTGCGGGTGCTGTCGGCGGCCCCGGTGGCCGCCGACAAGACGCTGCAGCTGTGGGCCGTGCCGAAGCAGGGCGCGCCGCGTTCGCTGGGCGTGCTGGCCGGCGCCGACAACCGGCTGGCGCTGCCGCCCGGCGCCATCGGCGCCGACGTCGCGCTGCTGGCGGTCAGCCTGGAGCCGAAGGGCGGCTCGCCCGACGCCGGCGGCCCGACCGGCCCCATCCTCTACAAGGGCAATTGGCTGCGGGTGATGTAGCCGCAGCGCTTAAACCAAAACGGAGTGTGTGTGATGAAAAACAAGATTATTGATTCGAGCGGCAACGTTTTTTCCGACTTGGGCTTTCCGCCCGAAGAGGCGGCGTTGTTGGCGCTGCGCGCCGAGTTGATCGCGTGTCTGCGCCAGGTGATTGCGGACAAGAATTGGAATCCTGTGCAGGCCGCAACGGCGCTTGGAATTGCCCAGCCTCAGCTCGCCGAGTTGATGGGCGGCACGCGCGATAGTTTTAGTCTGGACATCTTGGTCACCTTGGCCACACGCGTTGGCTGTAAGGTTGGCTTGACCTTGGCCTGAACCGCCGCCCTCAGCGGCAGGGCGACGGCGGCGCGGCGAACCAGCGCGCTTCGAGCGCCTTGTAGCGGCCGCTCTTGTGCAGCAGCGCGAAGCCCTCGTTGAACTTGTGCAGGTGGCCGGCGGCGGCCGGATCGTGTTTGCTGAAGGCGATGTACAGGCCCGGTGTGGCCACCGTGCCGACCTCCTTGAACTTGCCGCAGAACTGGGCCGGGTAGCGCACGAACAGCGCCCTGGCGATGCGCTCCTCGGCCGCCATGTACTGCATGCGGCCGGCCAGCAGCTTGCGGAAGCCCTGCTCGTTCTTGGTGCCGACCTCGCGCACGATCTTCTGGTTCAGGTCGAACTCGTCGCCGTACTCGTAGTCGCGGGTGACGCCCACGGTCTTGCCCTCGAAGTCGTGGGCGTGCAGGCCGTGCTCGGTCGAGCCGGCCAGCGCGTAGACGTTCATCCGCGTGCTGAACAGCGGCTTGTCGGGCCACAGGTAGCGCTCGGCGATCAAGTGGTTGGGCACGGCGTCGAAGCAGCCGGCGAGCTCGCCCAGCCGCGCCATGGCCATGCAGCGCACATACGGCAGCACCCGGAACGCCACGTTCACGCCGGCCGCCGCGTAGGCCTCGCGCACCACGTCGACGGCGAAGCCGCGCGCCTGGCCGTCGACGTTGGACGAGTAGGGCGCCCAGTCGTCCTCGGCGCCGATCACCACTTGCTGCGCCCGGCAATCGGCGAGGGGCAGGCCCAGCAGCAGGCCCAACAGTGGTGCGAGGATCTTGCGTTGCATAAAAACGTCCGGAGGCGGCTACGACATTGAACAGGCATGCCGTAATGGCATGGCGTATTGTGCCGCATGCGCTGGGCCAAAAGCAGCCAATTGACAAAAAACAGACAATTCATAAGAGAATTTCTGCCGCTGTAGTGGCCGCCGACGCGGGCGCCGACGGCGGCCCGGGATGGCCTTGGAAGGAGTTACAATCAGCCCAGCAAAGAGCAGACCGCCTTACTGGAGCAGACATGGACGAAAAGATATACCACCAGGACACCATCGCCTACGCCAAGGAGCAGGAGGGGCTGGTGCGCAAGTTGGAGTACCGCGTCACCGCGCAATCGGACCGCCGCGCCGTCGGCCGCGACGAGACCATGCGCGACTACGCGCGGGTGTTGTACTCGTCCTCGTTCCGCCGCCTGCAGGGCAAGATGCAGCTGCTCGGCATCGACGCCAGCCGCTTCAACCGCAACCGCCTGACCCACAGCCTGGAGGTGGCGCAGCTGGCGCGCAGCATCGCCGCCGACCTGGAACTCGAACAGAGCGTGGTGTCGGAGACCTGCTCGCTGGCGCACGACATCGGCAACCCGCCGTTCGGCCACTACGGCGAGAAGATCCTCGACAGCCTGAGCGAGGGCTACGGCGGCTACGAGGGCAACGCCCAGGCCTTCCGCATCCTGCGCACGCTGGAGAAGAAGCACCACTCCTACGAGGGCCTGAACCTGACGGTGCGCACGCTGTTCGGCATCACCAAGTACTTCCACACGCGCGAGGAAAACTCGACCAAGTTCCTGTTCGACGACGACCACGCCTTCCTCAGCGGCGAGCTGGCCCGCCACGGCGTGACGGTGCGCAAGAGCATCGACGCGCAGATCATGGACCTGTCCGACGAGATCGCCTACGCCGCGCACGACCTGGAGGACGCGCTGAGCGCGCGCATCATCACCATCGGCGAGATCGGCCACGAGTTCAAGATCAGCGCCAAGTTCAACGCCGCCTACGACGATTTTTCGCGCATCGCCGAGCAGGCGCACCAGGAGGCGCTCAAGTCGATCACCCACCAGACCTCGGAGGAGTACGCGATCGTGCTGCGCAAGGAGCTGACCTCGACCATCGTCAACGAGCTGTGCCGCGATATCGGCCTGGTCGACCACGGCCACGGCCACGGTGTCGAGTTGGGCTACCGCTCGAAGAAGGCGCTGGCGGTGGGGCTGAAGACGCTGCTGTTCCAGGCCATTTTGCGCAAGAAGGACGTGCAGCTGTACGAGAAGCGCGGCGAGAAGATCATCCGTGGCCTGTACGAGGTGTTGACCGACACCCGCTACAACAAGGACAACATCCTGCTGCCGGCCGAGCTGCGCCGGGTCGACGCGCCGCAGGCGCGCCTGGTGGTCGACTACATCGCCGGCATGATGGACTCCTTCGCCGCGCAGGAGTACGAGCGCTACTTCGGCAAGGGCTCGCTGGAGACCATCTACTTCCGCGCGCCGGAGGATTGACGGCCGCCGTCGCGGATTTGTTACGCTTTTGTATAAGACAAATCCGGCCGGCGGCGGCGGCCCTTATAATAAGCCTAAGCAATCCGCCCAAGCCCGCTTCGATCCCCATCCAGGAAACATATCCATGACTACGAACCCGATTCCCAAGCGCCGCATCTTGCTGGTTGACGACGATATGCTGACCCTGACGACCATCGGCCAGGTGCTGCGCCAGGCCGGCTACGAGACGGCCGAGGCCAGCTCCGGCGCCGAGGCGCTGCAGGTCGAGCTGGAGTTCAGCCCCGACCTGGCGATCCTCGACGTGGTCATGGAGGGCATGTCCGGCATCGAGCTGGCGCAGCACTTCCAGGCCGCCACGGCGACGCCGTTCATGTTCATCTCGGCGCGCGGCGAGGCGGAGATCGTGCGCCAGGCCACCGAGCACGGCGCCGTCGGCTACCTGGTCAAGCCCTTCGACATCAGCCAGATCGTGCCGGCGGTGGAGACGGCGCTGGGCCGCGCCGACGAGATCAAGCGCCTGCGCGGGCGCGAGTCGAGCCTGACCAGCGCGCTGGCGGCCGGGCGCGAGACCAGCATGGCGGTGGGCATGTTGATGGCCAAGTTCCACACCGACCGCGACAGCGCCTTCGACGCGCTGCGCTCCTACTCGCGCTCGAACCGGCGCAAGGTCAACGACGTGGCCGCCACGCTGCTCGACGCCGAGGACATGTCGAATGCCTTCCGCACCCTGCTGCGCGGCAAGTCCGGCGGCTGATCGCCCGCCGGCCTAGCGCTGGCGCTCGATCCACCGGCGCGCCGCCGCCAAGGTCGGCCGCAGCGCCGCCTCGGCGGCGCCGAAGTGCCGCTCGGCCTGGTCGCGGTCGCCCGCCGCGATGGCCTGCTCGAGCAGCAGCGACAGCGCGGCGAACTGCTTGGCCCCCAACATGCCGACCGAACCGCGCAGCGAATGCAGCTGGCGCATGCTGTCGTCGCGCCGCTCGTCGCGCCAGGCGTCGCGCGCCTGGGCCAGCTCGGCGCCGGCGCGCTCGACGGTCTGCTCGATCAGGCTGAGCATCTTGTCGGCGTAGGCCGTGTCGCCGCCGCCCAGTTGGAACAGCTGGTCGAGGCCGTCGGCGGTGGCGCCGTCGGCGCTCGGCGCGGCCGCCGGCGGTGCCGGCGGTGTCGGCACTGGCGCGCCCGCCGCCGGCACCGCCCCGGCGGTCCGCACCGCCGCCCCGGCGGTCTGTGCTGCCACCGCCCCAGTGGTCCGTGCCGTCGCCGCCCCAGTGGTCCGCGCCGCCACCCCGGCGCTCCGCGCCGTCCCCGCCGGCTGGCCGGCCGCGCCGCGTCCGCCCAGCTGGCGGCCGATGGCGGCCAGCAGCCGCTCCAGCTCGATCGGCTTGGCCACCACGTCGTTCATGCCGGCCGCCAGGCACTGGCGCTGCTCGTTCTGCGTCACGCCGGCCGTCATCGCCAGGATCGGCAGGTCCAGCCCCAGCTGGGCGCGGATGGCGCGGGTGGCGCTGTAGCCGTCCATCTGCGGCATCTGGATGTCCATCAGCACCAGGTCGAAGTCGGCCGGGCCGGCGCGCAGGCGCTCCAGCGCCACCGCGCCGTCCTCGGCCAGGGTGACGCTGGCGCCGACCTGCTGCAGCATGCCGCGCGCGACGATCTGGTTGAGCGCGTTGTCCTCGACCAGCAGCAGGCGCACGCCGGCCAGCGGCGCGGCCGGCGTCGGCTCGGCGCCGGCCGCCGGCGCCGCCGCGGCCTCGCCGGCCAGCAGGCGGCGCAGCAGCTCGTGCAGCGCGCTGCCGGTGAGCGGCTTGACCAGCACGGCGTCGGCCTCGGCGGCGCCGGGCTGGCCGATCAGGCCGCCGTGGGCGGCGGCGTCGACCAGCAGCAGCACCGGCAGGGCGCCGCCCGGCAGCAGGGCGCGCAGCGCCTGCATGGTGGCGACGCCGTCCATGTCGGCCATCTGCCAGTCCATCAGCACGGCGTCGTAGCCGCCGCCGCCGGCCAGCCGGGCGTGCAGCCGGGCCACCGCCTCGGGGCCGCTGTCGGCCGTGTCGACCTGCGCCTGCCAGGCGCGCAGCGTCTTGTCGAGGTAGTCGCGGCTGGTGCGCGGCGGGCCCACCAGCAGCAGGCGCAGCGCCGGCCAGACCGGGCCGGCCTCGGCCAGCGCCTCGTCGCTGCCGAGGCGGAACGGCAGCGTGACGGAAAACTCGCTGCCCTGGCCGGCGGCGCTGTGCAGCTCCAGGTGGCCGCCCATCAGCTCGACCAGGCGGCGCGAGATCACCAGGCCCAGGCCGGTGCCGCCGTAGCGCCGCGAGATCGACGAGTCGCCCTGGGCGAAGGCGCCGAACAGGCGCTGCTGCTGGGCGGCGTCGATGCCGATGCCGGTGTCGTGCACCGAGAAGCGCAGCAGCACCCGGCCCGGCGTGGTCGCGCGCTGCGCCACCCGCTCGATCCACAGCGCCACCTCGCCCTCGGCGGTGAACTTGATGGCGTTGCCGACCAGGTTGACCAGCACCTGCTGCAGCCGGCCGCCGTCGCCGACCAGGGCGCGCGGCACGTCCGGCGCCAGGCCCAGCGCCAGGTCGAGCGGCTTGCCGGCGGCGTTGACGGTCATGATGTTGGCCAGCGTGCCGAGCACCTCGTCGAGGCGGAACGGCAGCGGCGACAGCTCCATGCGGCCGGCCTCGACCTTCTCGAAGTCGAGGATGTCGTTGAGGATGCTCAGCAGCGAGCGGCCGGAGGCGCGGATCATCGCCACGTAGCGGCGCTGCTCGGGCGCCAGGGCCGGCGTGTCGAGCAGGTAGGCCATGCCCAGCACGGCGTTGAGCGGGGTGCGGATCTCGTGGCTCATGTTGGCGACGAACTCGCTCTTGGCCAGGCTGGCCGCCTCGGCCAGCTCCTTCGACATCACCAGCGAGTCCTGCAGCTGGCGCTGCTCGGTGATGTCGCTGGCGATGCCGAGGAAGCCGACGATGGCGCCGTCGGCGTCGCGCATCGCCGTCACCACCAGGCGCACCGGCACGCGCGAGCCGTCCTTGCGGCGGTAGTGCCACTCGTTCAGGTCGGCCTGGCCCAGGCGGGCGCGGGCCACGAAGATCTCCATGCCCTCGACCGGGTGGCCCAGCTCGGCGGCCAGCGCGGCGCCGTGGACGGCCATCTCGTCGGCCAGGTGCAGCAGCAGCGGGGTGTGCAGGCCGACCAGCTCCTCGGCGCTGTAGCCGAGCATGCGCTGGGCGCCACGGCTGAACAGGGTGATCAGGCCGGCCCGGTCGGTGGTGATGATGGAGAACTCGCTGGCCGAGTCGATCACCGCCTGCAACTGGGTGCGCGCCTCCTGCTGCTGGCGCTGCGCCTGCTTGAGCGGGCTGATGTCGGTGACGAAGGCGTAGAAGCCGATCACCTTGCCGTCGACCACGTCGGGCACGTAGGAGGCCAGGCTGTAGCGGGTGGCGCCGTCGGCGCCGACGATGGTGCGCTCGAACAGCGGGCTCTCGCCGCGCAGCGCCGCCTCCATGTGCGGCAGGTTGAGGCGGTAGCGCTCCTCGCCGATCACCTCGCGGATGTGGCGGCCGCGCATCTGCTCGGGCGTCTTGCCGAACCATTCCAGGTAGGCGCGGTTGCCGAAGCCGTTCATCAGGCTGCGGTCCCAGTAGCCGACCAGGGCCGGCATGTGGTCGATGATGGTTTGCAGCTTCTGGTGGTTGCGTTCCAGCTCGCGTTCCACCTTGATGCGCTGGGCGTCCTTGCGGCGCACCTGGTTGATGCTGACGGCCAGCATGAGCGGCGGCACCAGCACGGCCAGCAGCGGCACGTAGATCATCGCCTCCTGCCAGCGGCCGTAGATCGGCGGCGGCAGGAACAAGCCGCAGGACAGCATGGCGCCGCAGACGGCGGCGCACATCCACGACAGCAGCGCCAGGTGCTCGAAGCTGAGCGCCAGCGCGACGCAGGTGAGCGGCACGACGATGGCCATGAAGGGGAAGGGCATGTACAGCAGGGCGCCGCCGCAGGTGGCCAGGGCCAGCAGGGCCAGCAGGCCGATGTGCAGCGCGCCGAGCCGCTGCGCCAGCGAGGGGCCGGGGCGCAGCGCCAGCCGGGCCAGCGGCAGCATGGCCAGCGCGCCGATGGTGGCGCCCATGTAGTGCAGGCCCCAGGCGTTGCCGAAGGATTCGAACAGGGCCGGCTGGCGCCACCAGGCGGCCAGCGTGGCGCCCAGCAGCGGCGGCGCGCAGCAGCCCAGCAAGAGCAGCAGCAGGAAGCCCTGCGGGCTGGCGTCGAACTGGTAGCGGGCCGGCACGCGGCGCAGCAGGGCCGCCGCCAGCGCCATCTCCAGCGTGGCGGGCAGGGCGGCCAGCGCGGCGTGGCCGGCGTTGTCGCCCAGCGCCAGGCGGGCCAGCAGCTCGGCGCACAGGGCGCCCAGCAGCAGCAGCGGCGCCTGGGCCGGCGGCTGGCGCAGCAGCCAGGCGGCGCCCAGCGCGGCGGCGAACCACAGCGTGCCGATCTGGCCCGGCTGGCGCTCCAGCCACACGGCCATCCCTGCCAGCAGGAAGTACAGGGGGAGGAACTGCAGCAGCTGGGGCAGGGGCGGGGCGGCCACGACGGGACGGTACATCGGACGGGTTTCCTGATTGACAAGCTTGCCGTCTGCTGGCGTCGCGGGTGCGGCGGGCGGGCGGCGGGCGCTGTCAATATAGCGCAGAACCGGCGCCGGCGGCAGCCCGCCGGCTGGACGGTCCGGCAATTGATGTTGTCAGTTGGACACAGCCGGATTCGGTACATAGGCTTCTTTTGGGGCGCTCCAAACTTTGAGCGTGACTATTCAGCCGCTACGCGGTTGGAAGAAAAGAATTGCCGCTGAAAGCCCTGCGGAGTACTTCCAGCATGCTGTGGCCTTGCATGCGAAGAGAATCTAAGCGGGAGCTGATGACACAGAAATTGTGGGCGCCTTCAACGGTGCGGAAGTAGCTGGTTTAATCTTGAAGATGCGCACGGCCAGCTCAGCCACGTTGTTGGTGAACGGAACGGCCGGTTCGGCGGTGAAACGCATGATGGCCTCGGCATATAGCCGGACTTGTTCACCTTCGAAGCCAACACGTCCAGTCGCGCCAACAGCGTCAGGATCAGGACATCCTTCTCGGCGTAAAACCAGCCTGACAGATCGGCTTGTGGTGGTACCTATTGGATTTCTAGATTTTGAAGAGAAAGAATATGGCTACAGGAAAGTATTGCATGCATATAATTGTTTAAAATGAAAATACATGGCCACGGTTCAAAGAACAGATTAGCACATTCCATTGAGGCAATGCGATGACACAGGGACAGATCGAAGCCATATTTACGCATTGGCTGGCAGGTTTTTTTTCAAGTCGTAACTTGTCGAGGCCAGATGGCCGTCAGTTGTTCGCATACCACCTAAGTGATGTTGAGTATGCGGACCTGAAGCAAGCGCTACGTGCAGTTAGCGCTGCCTCCTTAGGTGCCCTTTGCGATGCGAGAAGCTTTAAAGCTGCTTGGTTTCTTTTTGCCGCTGAATGGTGGAAACGATGCTACGCAGGTGGAGCGTGGGGATGGTCAGGTCTCTTCGATGCGATACCGTTAGCCGAACCTGGGCAGGTGGTCAAGCAAGCCTGGGTTATGAATGCTCGCGAGTTCTGGCGCTTGGTAGGAACTCTGCCCAATGCACGACCGTACCTTGGACAGGTAATCCTAAATGGTGGCATTCCCGAACGTCTCCTTGAAGAAGCTCAGGGTCGAATTGCTGCCTTGCTTCGACTTGTTCTGCTCAGGTTAGGACGGTTGCCAATGTTGCGTCAGGACGAGCTTCTCGATGCAGTTCGCGAACAGCAGCATCTTCTTCCGCGAACCTATCGTGAAGAAAGCATATTCTCTTTATTCGCGGCGGTCGTCGAGACGATACTTGCATTACGCAACGAGTTCCAATTGGCAGAGGCAGCGGATCCGTTGGCTCGTTTAGAGGCGCGTTGCCCGGACTGGAAACTGCGCTTTCCCTTGCGGCTTGATGGTCACGTCGCACAAAGCTTGTTGACAGGTCTTGTGAATGACGCCGTCGCTGCCACGCGCGGGACTCGGACTCCGTTTTTCATACACCGTGGTGTCGGTATTGAATCAACCAACCTGCGCGAGCGCTATTGTCAGGTTGACGTAGTTCCCAGAATGAAAGCCGAAGCATTCGTTGAGAGTATAGGTATAGCCCCGCATGACCTTCCGCAGTCATTCGATATTGCAATGAGATCTGAAGGATCTGTTGTGTCCATTGGTCGGGGTGTCGTCATCGGTGACGAAGTAGCATTGCGAATCGAGCGAACTCAGTTGCCGGGATGTTGGTTCAGCGGGAGCGTAAGTTTGGAACTAAGTAGGTATGGCGGCCTACTGCATGCTTGCGATGTTCCCGGCAGCGATGCTCCTGACACAACTTTGCCCTGGATTCTAATTGATACTGCGCCAATGGCACAGGTGATCAGAACAGGCAGCTCCTGCGTTCGCAACGACACGGTACTTCTGTCCGTTCCGTCATCAGCACGAATAGCAGGATCCGAATGTCTGATTGAACTGCTAGGTAGCGACGGTGATCGAAATGTATACCGCCTATTCAAAGGTGAATGCAGGGTCGCTCAGGACGGAGATTACTTTGACATTCGCACCGGAGCGAGCGATTCGGCTCAGGAGAATTTTCTCTGGCAGGGAAAGCGGCTGTACCTTGATTCTGATCCTTCCTTTGTATTCGTTGCAAAGCCCAGGCTAGTTCGTGTTGGACCAACTGGCGAAATGGCCGGTGTCTCCCTAAGCCAGGTGTTCTGGCGGCAACAAGGGGTGGGGAACGACCGCTCGTTAGCGCAAACTCCCCCGCCGACCGGCCTTGGACTACTACGATGGGTTGAAAGTGGAAAACTCCAAAGTCGGCTCAAAGCGGTATGCCTTCCGGAAGGCGCCAGAATACGATACTGTGCTGGCACTACGCCGCATAACGGTTCTATCAAACTTGACGCTTGGCCAGCCAGTTCTGTCGCCGTCGAAGCTTCGGACAATCATAGCGCAGTGGTGCGTAAGGACGACGGTGAAAATTGGACTATCAGTCTTGATGCAGTGGGTACGCAGGTGCCTGCGGATATCACACTGCAAATAGGATGGCATGGCCAAGGCTTTCAACGGCTTGTCTTACCGTTCCCTTCACAAGGGGTTGTCTTGAGCGATCAAGCTGGAAAGAGTCTTCAGCTTGGGGGGCAAATTCGCGTTCAGGATTTGCTCGGCGCACGTGCCCGCCTATTATCGAGTAATCCTAATGCTCGGTGGCTACTTACATTAAGCCTTCGAGGTATCGAAGGGAATAGTAGGATCGAGCGACGCTTTGCGTATCATCGGGCAAGTGGAGAATCTGCTCTCCGTGAGATTAGACTGTTTGAATTGATGCCAACGATCGCGCAGATGCTAGCGAGTGTCGAAGCGTTGGATGTGTGTGTTGAGGCACGATTCGACTCTGACGGCAAACACTATGATGGATTCCGCGTGGCGCGCTACGCCTATGATGTGGTTCCCGACAAAGAGATCGGAACCTATTGCGTTTCTGATCGCTGCGTTCGGATGCTGGCACAAGAGTCGCTCCGAGATACGTCTATTCGTGCCCTGCCTCTGCAACACCCAGACCAAGACGTTCAGCTACTCCCAGTCGAGGTCGACGATATCCACTCAGGAGCTTGGGCATTCAATCCAGAAAATCGTGCGTCCGGCAATTGGCTAATTTATCCTACCTTTGATTCGCCACTACCACTTCGTCCCCTTGCATGGAAAATCGGGGATCCGAGCGACTCAGTAGGCGGAACACCACTCAAATTGGCACTAAGTGTTCGAGACAAACGACAGCGGCTGAATGCTCTAGCCTTGGCGCTGGCCGAAATGGCCGAGCATCCAGGTCACCAGGACTGGTCCTGGGTTGAGGGACTATCTCTACGTATCGGCCATCTACCTTTATCTAGCCTTGATTTATGGATCGCCATGGCAAGGGTTCCACAATCGATGATAATGGCCCATCTTAGAGTAGATGGCTTTGCCGAGCGGATCAGTCAACGTGCAGATCAAGAACTGCCTTTTGAGTGGGCCTTCACCTCACCAATTCATTGGCAGCGTGCAATTAGACGGCTGAAGGCAGTGAGCGCAACCAAGAGCGAAGTCGAACGTTTATTGGATGACCTGCTGTTGCAGGGGCGACTACAGCTAGCAAAAAGGTTGCCGTCTGTGTTGAGCATGTCACTGACCTTAGCTCAACATGAATTGGACGGAAAGCGCATGTCGGAACTTGATCGTAATCCCCAACAATTGGCGATCTTGGCCGCTGGCTTACTGCATAGTCTATATGAAGGTGATAGCGCAGCGCTACAACGCCTAATCCGCCGCCCCGAGACAGATCAAGATCTTTGGCCAAGCGAACTCAACACACAGGTGCAAAGATTTTCTCTAACGCCGAGCGGGAAACGCCTTTTCCAAGAAATTCAATCGCTGCATGATGATCGCAAGTTCTCCGTCATCGCTTTGCCATTCTTGCTAGCGTATGAAGCCGCTGCCGGCGAGACAAATCACTGGCGGGAGTCACCGAATCATCTTGCAGCACTGCGCGGATATCGCGACTTCGACCCTTATTGGTTCGATGAAGCATACCAGTGCGCTATGCAATGCGCGCTATGCGACGGGCAGATTAAGACTGAGGTATGAGCATGTACAAATATCGACCGTTTATCCAACCGCTGATCAACGAACTTACTACCCGGAGTAAGCGCGCAGCCCTTAGTGTTATGGGTATTGCACAGCCGAGTTTGCGAGGCTATCTTTCTGAACAGTTGTCCGGACAGCCAGGTAGCCATGCTAGCATGCTCGCGGATCCAGTGTTCGAACCGACGTTTGGTTGGACCGAGAGCGATACGAACATGGCAAAGCTTTCGGGAGAGCTGCTGCACGCCGATTTAGTGGCATGCATGGCAAATCCTCCCATAGCACTGGCAGAAGACTATACCTTTCCAATCTCCAGATCTCCGTTTGCGCATCAGCTCCAGGCTTGGAAAACACTCTCGATGAAAGATCCGAGATCATTGGTAGTCACCAGTGGAACAGGTTCCGGGAAAACTGAATGTTTTCTGGTTCCAATCCTTGACCGCCTGACGCGACAGGCGGAGGCCGAGGGCGCACTTCAAGGCGTGCGTGCGCTATTCATCTATCCTCTCAATGCACTGATCGCTAGTCAACAAAATCGTCTGGACGCTTGGACGGATGGATTCAACGGTCGATTGCGCTATTGCCTGTACACAGGCAATCTTCCTGATGAGGCCAAGGGGATTCAAAAAGAGTACCGGGGACAGGTAATCGATCGGCGCACGCTAAGAAGCGATCCGCCTCCAATGTTGGTTACAAACGCCACGATGCTTGAGTATATGTTGGTCAGAAAGGAAGACGCGCCAATACTTTCGAAGTCACAGGGGAAACTTGAATGGATTGTGCTCGATGAGGCACACACGCACATTGGATCGCAGGCCGCCGAGATGGCGCTTCTATTACGGCGTGTAATGCTGGCGTTTGGAGTTCTACCAAAAAACGTGCGATTTGTTGCGACTTCGGCTACATTCGGAGATGATGAGGAAGCGACGCGAAAACTTAAAGCGTTTCTTGCCGCAATGGCAGGCGTAGAGCCAAATCAAATTTACGTAATTCATGGTAAACGTCATGTTCCTCCATTGTCATTGCCTGCTGTTAGGCCCCGATAATATCACTTGAATCATTGCAGGAAATTGACGGTGAATCTGAGATTAGCTCGGAGCGTTTCGATGCCTTGGCATCTCATTCCACCGCCCGAGCGATTCGTGCGACGTTTGCGCCAGATGGGAAGACGAAGGTCCACAAACTGTCGTCATTGATGAAACAATTTGAATCGCTAGAACTCAGTCAATCCGAGCTGACACGATGGCTGGACCTGTTATCCGGTACTCGCCGCGAAGCGAACGGGCAGTCTTATTTGCCGCTGCGGATTCATCTATTCCATAACGTCCTGAACGGCCTATTTGCATGTGTGGATAGAAACTGTCCTGCAAAACCTGAAATTCTATCCGGCGAAGATTGGGCGTTCGGAAGTGTCTACACATCTGAACGCTTAACTTGCGCGTGCTCCGCCCCCGTGCTGCCATTGGTAAGCTGCAAAGAGTGCAATGCACTGCATTTGCAAGGTATGGTCACCGCGAATCATAGATTGACAGCTCCGCAGCGGGACAGTGGTGATGAATTTGCTCTGGATGCCGACGAGGACTCCGAGGAAACGAGGGAAGACAACAGTGACGCGTCGTCGCCTCTTTCTCGATCAAGCGTGCTCGTGAGTAATCGACTTTTCGAGGGACGCTGCCCTCCATCTTTGCTAGACACGGCTGACCATACACTGCGCATAAATCCTGGTGAAACGCAGACCATTCTTCTTCACTTGCGCGAACAAGATGATCCAGAATACTGCCCAGCATGCGACAGTCAAGGTGGAAAAGTTTCAATTATGCGTCGGTTGGCTTTCGGCTCTCCACTGACCATGGGTCTGGTAACCGGCACTCTTCTTGAATTTTGCCCCGACGATAAAGATGCGCCTTTGTCGAAGCCATTCCGAGGGCGCAAGATGATCTCTTTCACGGATAGCAGGCAAGGTACGGCCCGCCTTGCGCTGAAATTGCAACAGGACTCTGAACGCAATCGGGTTCGCGGGCTCATCTACCATTTACTGTTGCAAAGCGCTGGCGCTTCAGAAGGTCTTAGTAGCAACGAGCAAATGCTGCTGACTGTACTTCTTCAAATGAAAGCTGCCGGCACAATCACAGTGGATCAGGCATCAGCACTCGATAGACTGACGGCCAAGCAGCATAGTACACCGATGGCAGAGCTTGGATGGAACGAGCTGCGAGCTAAGTTGGCAGGAAGTAATGACATTGAAGCTGGTATGCTCGACTACTACGCTGGCATCGCCCCATCGGTATTTCAAGCCGGAGCGGGGGCGAGCATGCTTGCTCTCATGTTGATGTATCGCGAGTTTGCCCGCCGTCCAAAAAATCGAAATAGTCTCGAAAGTATGGGGCTGGTCGCCCTTCACTACCCACAGCTCGAAACATTGTCAAAGGCTCCGGCCGGATGGCCCCACGGGCTCGAAGCATGGCGCAGTTATCTGAAGGTACTGCTCGATTTTTATGTTCGCGAAAATTCATTTGTTGAGTTAGACATAAACTTACAGCGCTTTGTGGGGATTCGCATAAGTCCGAAATGGCTACTAGCCCCAACCTCAAAAGAGGTTGCTGACAACAGACATACGCACTGGGTCCAAGTAAGGCCTAATAGCTCAAGGCAGCCCCGTCCGATAAAATTATTATTGAAGAGCACTGGTTGGGAAGTTGATAGAAAACAAGATCAAATTGACGCGCTACTGAGGGCTGCTTGGGTTGATCTGACTGAGCGCGCAGTAATTCTGATCAAGTCTGAGGATGGTTATCGCCTTGACTTTACGAAAGTCGCTTTGCGTACGATAGTTCGAGCAGGAATATGCCCGATAAGTCGTCGATTCATTGATACACCCTTCATGGGCATGACCCCCTATGCATCAGCTAAAGCGCCTGATGCTGTATGCAAGGTAGAGATGACGGATATTCCTGTATATCCCGACGCGTTCGGCAAAGGGGATGACTTCGAAAGTAAATTGACTGAAGCACGAAACTGGCTTGAAAGTGAGCCGCAAGTTCACGCGCTTAGAGAGCAAGGACTGTGGTCCGATCTGCATGATCGGACCATTGAAGGCGGCGCGTGGTTGAGATGTGTTGAGCATTCAGCGCAGCAGCCGAGAAGCCGCTTAAAACGCTATGAAGATCTTTTTAAGAGCGGGCGTATAAACGTAATGAGCTGCTCAACGACGATGGAAATGGGAGTGGATATCGGCGGCATAAGCGTTGTCGCAATGAACAATGTACCACCACATCCTGCCAATTATCTTCAGCGTGCTGGGCGAGCGGGCCGGCGTAGCGAGGGCCGGGCTGTCGCGCTGACCGTCTGCAAAAACACACCACACGATCAAGGCGTTTTTTCCCGGCCAGACTGGCCTTTTGCAGTGACGATACCAGTTCCAGACGTATCTCTCAGGAGTCGTGATTTAGTACAGCGACATATCAACGCTTGGCTACTATCGCATTGGTTTAGAAACGTCGCACGAAACGAAGAGCTTAAGGGGGTAAATTGCGCAGCCTTCTTTCGTCGGCAAGGCGAATATAGTGTCGCCGAGAGGTTCATGCTCTGGTGCGAACATGGGGAAAAGAACCTAAATGCAGTGTTGCGGGCTGGCCTAGAGGCTCTCGTAACAGGGACATCTTTGCAATCCGTCCAAGCGTCGCGGCTCGCGGCGGACGCAGGAACTTCAATGAGGCAGTCAAGCGAGCAGTGGACTGCGGTGTACGAAGGCGTTGTACAGCAGTTGAAGATATTCGAGGGAGAAACCAGCAAAAATTCAGCACTAAAAGCTCTTGAGATTCAAATAAGGCGAATCGAAGATGAGTATCTCCTTTCTGAATTAGCGAACCGTCGCTTCCTGCCCGGATACGGCTTTCCAACCGATGTGGTCTCCTTGGACAACCGTACGCGAAGTGCGGTAGTAGACGGTGGGGCAACTCGCGAGGACAATCGTGGTCGATATCAAGACCTACCATCACGAGACCGTGTAACCGCTCTGCGTGAGTACGCACCTGGCGCAGATTTGGTTATGGATGGGCTCATATATCGTTCGCGTGGGATCACGCTAAATTGGCATGTTCCAGCAAGCGAGGCTGACGCCAGGGAAGCGCAGCTTTTCAAGTATGCATGGCGGTGCCGTCGTTGCGGCGCAAGTGGAAACAGCATGTCAGTGCGGCCTGAGTGCTGCCAAGAGTGCGGATTCACCTTAGAGGCACGAGATATCCCGCTCTACTTGGTACCATCCGGCTTCGCAGTGGATTTCTTTGATGAGCCGCATACGGACGTCACAGTACAACGTTATATGCCGGTGGAGCAGCCTTGGCTTAGCGTCAATGCACCCTGGATCGCATTGGCCAACGCCGGAGCAGGACGTTTCCGAACAAGTAATCACGCTCATCTCTTCAGCCATTCGAGTGGCGAGTCAGGACTTGGTTACGCGGTTTGCCTTGAGTGTGGTAGGGCGGAGGCGATGCTGGAGCATGAAGATCCGAAGGCGAGCCCCAATGAGCGCTCACTTCCAACGATATTTCGGGCCAAGTCTTTACATCGTCGCCTCAGAGGCAATAAGGGACAGGACAACACACGAACTTGTGCCGGCAGCGATAGTTCATGGAAGATCAAACAGTATGTCCACCTAGGACACGATAGCATCGGCGACGCACTTGAAGTGATGCTATCCAATGTTGGTGGAACTAGTTGGTTAAACGATGATGTCGCGGCATTTTCCATTGCAATCGCGATGCGTGCGGCGATTGCAAAGATTCTTGGAATTCTTGAAGATGAGCTCGGATGCGCAACTGCGCCTATCCTTCAAGACGGGAAAACCGTCCGAACAATTCAAGTGTTCGATCAACGCAGCGGTGGCTACACGACGTTAGTGGCCCCTCAGCTACAGACAGCAGAATTTTGGACGAAGGTACGCAATGCTCTCTTTTGTTCGGTTAGCTGCGAATCGGCCTGCCAGCATTGCCTGCTAACATTCGATACCCGATTTGCAGCGGACCGTCTTAATCGCCATCGTGCACTTGAAGTGCTTGATGAGGCCTGGATCACAAGTCTAGCGTTGCCTGAGAACCTGCAAGTTTTCGGAGAAATGACTCTGCCAGAGTCAGTAACCCTCTGGGAATCTCTTAGCATGCAGTGCGAATCGGGAGGCGTTCAACGTGTAAGGATATACCTTCATGAAGATTCCGCGCAGTGGGATCTCCCTAGCGCGCATCGACTACAGCGTTTGCTCTATGGATGGTACGCTCAATCCTTGCCGATTGAACTCTATGCGGCGATGGGCACCTTAGCATCAATGGATGAAGCGAATCAGCGAAAGCTGTCTGAGTGGACCGGTGCCGGCGCTCAATATTTCGAAGCGGCATCTAATCAATTATCAGTTGGGACGGATTGTCTACCCTTCTTGGCCGCCGTTAGAACAAGCAATGGATGGACTGCGTGGGCTAGCAACAGTAATTCTGCTTTTGTAGCGAACTCGGAATGGGGAGAGTTGGCGGCAGGAGATGTACTGGTTCGGGGCCAGGTCGAATTGTATGACCTGGGGGCGCCTATTTCCTCTGCTGACATCAGCCT
Organism: Rugamonas sp. DEMB1; assembly: GCF_029834475.1. Taxonomy (GTDB): domain Bacteria; phylum Pseudomonadota; class Gammaproteobacteria; order Burkholderiales; family Burkholderiaceae_D; genus Rugamonas; species Rugamonas rubra. The sequence continues at coordinate 889,784 of NZ_CP122407.1, forward strand.
TCATTCCAGCAGCGATAGAGATCTTGAACTAAATGGCGAGTTAGATGGCACTATCGATGGCTTTGGAAATCGCTTTTGGAAGCATGTATCTGTACAAGTTCCAGCAGTCGCCACGTTGCTTAGTCAAAGCAACGACAGGTTGATCGCAGTGGAGTACTGTGATCGCTATATCAGAAGCCCTCTAGCTGCGGCACTATTCATCTCGCTGGTTTACGCACTAAAGGGCACTGCTCCAGGCGATGCTGGTTTTGCAGTGCGTATGCAGACACTGAAGTTCTTGGCCCAACGTGAATCCTTGGGGCGCCTCTGGGATGACTGGAGGAACGACGCTTTCCGCGACGTAGCAGTCAACCGAGCACTTGATGAATGTGGGCTCGAATCGACGGTCGAGAGTGCTGAGCCTGGTGCAATCGAGCACTCTCGCGTGCTGACACTACGCTTTGCATCCGGCAGGCTCATTAGCCTCAGATTGGATCAGGGCGTCTCCTACTGGGTCATTCCTAGAGGTGGATACTTCAACCGGTTTGACTTTGGGAGCAGTGTGTCAGAACAGGCGCGGAACTTGATTACCATGGCGGGCAATATTGCGGCACCTTCAGGATTACCAAGCCATGTATTTGTGAAGGCAAATTAGCAGATCATGGACCCAACGGCACTGTCAGGTCCATGATAACCTGCCGAATGTGTAGTGATTGTGACTTGACCGGACAGTTAGAGTTCATCGTCGTGTTCCAAATCCCCATCGCGCCAAAGCGATACCGTGCCATCACTGTCGCGTTGTTGATCCGAAGAAGGAGTTTTCCAGGAAATGAACGCGCCCCCACCAATGGATGGCCCCGTCGTGCCATCGCGCGTACCAACTGTACGCGCAGCGTCCGTTTAGGACTGACCGACGGACGCCTGCGCTTGCCGGATAGCGCGGTCCGCGCCTAGTAGCTGCTCAGCGGCAGTGGCTGGCCGTTCTTGAAGGTGAAGATGGTCACCGGCGACTGCTTCATGTCGCCCTTGGCGTCGAAGGAGTAGGTGCCGGCCACGCCCTGGTAGGCGCCGGCGCTGACGGCCGGGCCGACCTTGGCCGGGTCGGTCGAGTTGGCCTTCTGCATGGCTTGGGCGTACATCAGCGTGGCGTCGTAGTAGGAGGCGGCGTAGACGTCGGCGTCCTGCTTGAAGCGGGCCTTGAACTTGGCCTTGAAGGCCGGGCCGGCGCTGGCCTTGTCGAGCAGGGCGCCGCCCTGCGAGCACAGCACGTTGTCGCCGGCGGCGTCGCCGGCCAGCTTGCCCATCTCGGCGGTGCAGATGGTGTCGCCGCCGAGCAGCTTGGCGTGGATGCCCAGCTGGCGCATCTGGCGCGCCATCGGCGCGGCCTGCGGCGCGTAGCCGCCGAAGAAGATGGCGTCGGGCTGCTTGGTCTTGAGCTTGGTGAGGATGGCGCTGAAGTCGAACGCCTTGTCGGTGGTGAACTCGTGGCCGGCGATCTGCATGCCGGAGGCCTTGGCCTGCTTCTTGAACTCCTCGGCCACGCCCTGGCCGAAGGCGGTGCGGTCGTCGATCACGGCGACGTTCTTGAACTTGAGCTCCTTGGCGGCGTACAGCGCCATCTTCGAGCCGAGCTGGGTGTCGCTGGCGTTGATGCGGAACAGGCCGGCGTAGCCCTGCTGGGTCACCTTGGGGTTGGTGGCCACGGTGGCGAGCAGAACGCCGGCGTCGTTGTAGGCGCGCGAGGCGGGAATGGCCACGCCCGAGTTGTACGGCCCGACGACGAACTTGACGCCCTTGTCGATCAGCTTCTGCGCCGCCGCCATGCCGCTCTTGGGGTCGCCCTGGTCGTCCTCGGAGAGCAGCTCGAAGCGCAGCTTCTTGCCGCCGACGGTGATCGGCTTGGCGTTGAGCTCCTCGACGGCCAGCCGCACGCCGTTCTCGTTGTCCTTGCCGGAGAAGGCCTGGGCGCCGGACAGCGGGCCGCTGTGGCCGATCTTGACGAGCAGGTCCTGCGCGCCGGCGGCGCCGGCCGCGCCCAGCAGCGCCAGGGCGGCGGCGCTGTGCTTGACGATGTGCTTGAGGATGGGCTTGAGAGTCATTCGGTCTCCGATATGTGGTGGCCGCCCCGGCCGTGCGTGGCGGGGCGTGCCCTGAATTATCGCTAAAAATGAAAAATATTAATGTGTGACTTGGGCCGCGACGGGGTGTATTTTTCGCCCCTTCGGGCCGCAAACGGCGGCGCGGCGGAATAATATTCGGTTTCGCGCCGGCGCCCCCGCGTGCCGGGCTAGGGCCGGCCGCCGGCGGGCGGCGGTGGCGGCGGCGGCACCGGCTCGCCCTGGCGGCGCAGGCGCGCCAGCGCGGCGTCGATGCGCCCGATGATGGCGTCGTCGCGGCCACGGGCGATGGCGAAGTACAGCGGTTCGCTGGCCATCGGCTGCGGCAGCACGCTCAGCTCGGCCGTGGCCGGCACCCCCATGTCGCGCAGGCGCGGCGCCATGTAGGCGCGCACCTTGGCCTCGACCTCGGCCGCGCTCTCCGAGCTGGGCTGGTAGAGCAGCACCACGTCGACCCGGCGCAGCATCAGCCGGGCCAGCCGGGTGGCGCGCGAGGCGATGTCGTCGTCGACCCGGAAGGCCTTGCCGCGGGCCTGCTCGAAGGCGGCGCCGTAGCTGTAGCCGCGCACCGCGCCGACGGTCTTGCCGGTCAGGTCGGCCAGGCCGGCGAAGGGGAAGGTGGCGTCGCTGCGGGTGACCAGCCACAGCCGGTTGCTGGCGGCCGGCGCCGAGTAGCGCAGCCGGCGCAGCCGTTCCGGCGTGGGTGGCAGGCCGAAGATCAGGCCGGCGCCGGCCAGCGCCTTGCGCTCGGCGCGCGGCCACGGGTAGGTCTGGATGGCGAAGACGACGCCGAGCTCGCGCTCGAGGGCGCCGAACAGCTGGCGCTGCGCCGGGCTGGGCGGCCGTTGCTGGCCGTGCTCGTCGAGCGACTCGCCGCGCAGCAGCGTCAAGGTTGGCGTCGGCGTCGGCATCGGCGCGGCCGGGCTGGCCGCCGCAGCGCTGGCTTTGGCGGCGCTGGCGGCAGCGCCGACGGCCGGCAGCGCGCCGGCCAGCGCGGCCAGCAGCAGGGCGCGACGGGTCTGGTCTGGCATGTGCGGCGGTCTCCGGCGAAAAGGGGGCGGTGCCTCGATTATTGCAGAATTCGGCGCGGCGGCGCGCCGCCCGCGCCATTGGGTTCGCTGGCGCACAGTAGGCCGGCGGCGGCGGGTCTATTGTAGACCGTGCAGTTCGCCCTATTCCGTTCAACCACATTAGGAAACCACCATGGACAACCATCTGGAAAACAAAATCGGCGCTAGCCGCGACGGCGTCACGCAAATCGGCAAGGACCTGCGGGCGGACGCCCACAGCGCCATCGACAAGGTGGCCGAGCAGGTGCCGCCGCTGACCAACCGCCTGGCCGAGCGCGCCCACGGCGGCGTCGACGCGGTGGCCGACCGGGCCGACGGCGCGGCCGACGCGGTGGCCGCGCGCAGCCGCCAGCTGGCCGACTCGTACAAGCGCTTCGCCGAGAGCGGCCGCGGCTACGTGCGCAGCAGTCCGGTCGCCTCGGTGCTGCTGGCGGCGGCGGCCGGCTACGGCCTGTCCAAGCTGTTCGGTCCGCGCAAATAAGGCGGCGCCGGGCGCCCCGCTTAGTGGTGTTTTTAGCAGCACCGGCGTGCTATGCTGGCGCCGTTAGCGCTAACCTACACCACCACGCATGAACGAGTACGCCCCTAACGAACCTGGCTTCCGCATGAACGGCCTATGCTGCCGGGCTCGCCATCGACGCCGCTGCACTCGGACCGGCGCCGCTACGCCTACCTGGTCGTCGGCCTGATCGTCGCCCTCACCGGCGGCCTGGGCAACGCGCTGGTGACGGTCAACCTGCCGTATCTCCAAGGCTCGCTGGGCGTCTACTCGACCGAGATCGCCTGGCTGCCGGCCGCCTACGTGATGGCCAACGTGTCGATGAACCTGCTGCTGGTGAAGTTCCGCCAGCAGTACGGCCTGCGCCTGTTCACCGAGCTGTTCCTGGTGCTGTACGCGCTGGCCACGCTGGCCCACCTGTTCGTCCACGGCCTGGGCTCGGCCATCGCCGTGCGCGCCGCCAGCGGCATGAGCGGCGCGGCGCTGACGGTGCTCGGCCTGTACTACACGCTGCAGGCCTTCCCGGCGCGGCACCGGCTCAAGGCGGTGGTGCTGGGGGTCGGCTTCGCCCAGTTGACCATGCCGCTGGCGCGGCTGTTCTCGTCCGAGCTGCTCGAGCTGGGCGAGTGGCGCGGCCTGTACTTCTTCGAACTGGGCCTGGCCCTGCTGGCGCTGGGCTGCGTGCTGCTGCTCAAGCTGCCGCCGGGCGACCGCGTCAAGGCCTTTGAAAAACTCGACTTCCTCACCTTCGCCCTGTTCGCCCCCGGCGTGGCCCTGCTGTCGGCCGTGCTGGCGCTGGGCCGCAGCGTCTGGTGGCTGGAGGCGCCGTGGCTGGGCTACAGCCTGGCCGGCTCCATCGTGTTGATCTGCGCCGCGCTGCTGGTCGAGCACAACCGCGCCGCGCCGCTGCTCAACACGCGCTGGCTTAGCAACGGCAACATGCTGCGGCTGGCGCTGTCGGTGCTGCTGATCCGCATCGTGCTGTCCGAGGCCACCGGCACCGTCGGCTTCCTGCAGGCGCTGGGCCTGAACAACGACCAGATGCAGACCCTGTGGCTGTGGGTGCTGCTCGGCAGCGTGGCCGGCCTGGCCGCCAGCGCGCTGACCATCACGCCGGCGCGCATCCCCGCCTCGCTGATGTTCTCGCTACTGTTGATGGCCGTCGGCGCGGCGATGGACTCGCGCGCCAGCAACCTGACGCGGCCGGCGCAGATGTACCTCAGCCAGTTCCTGCTGGCCTTCGGCGGCGCCTTCTTCCTCGGCCCCACCTTCGTCTCCGGCTTCGGCGCGGTGATCGCCGCGCCGCGCAACCTGATCAGCTTCTCGCTGATGTTCACCATCTCGCAGAACATCGGCGGCCTGCTCGGTTCGGCCCTGGTCGGCACCTTCCAGGTGCTGCGCGAGAAGTACCACTCGAGCCAGCTGGTCGAGCACCTGACCCTGCTCGACCCGCAGGTGGCGGCGCGCATCCAGGCCGGCGGCGCCGCGCTCGGCGGCGTCCTCGGCGACCCGGCCGCGCGCAACGCCAAGGGCGTGGCGGCGCTGGGCGCGGCGGCCAGCCGCGAGGCCAACATCCTGGCCTACAACGACGTCTTCATGGCCATTGCCGTGCTGGCGCTGCTGACCATGGCCTGGCTGGCGGCGCGCTACCTGTGGCACATCTGCACCGTTTGCAAGGCGGTGCCGCCGGCGCAAAACGCGCAGACCGGCATGGCCAACGTTTCGCTTAACAATTCTGGAGCCACATGAGCAACAACACCCCCGACACGTCCGCCAGCCCAACACCGGCCGCCGCCCCGACAGCGGCCGCCGCCCCGACGCCGTCCGCCGCCGCCCCGGCCGCAGCACCTGCCGCCGCTCAGGCCGCTCCTGCTGCCACCGCCGCCGCTGCGGCGCCGGCGCAGCCGGAGCGGCGCAACCAGATCATCAGCGCCATCGCCTTCGCGGCGGTGGCGCTGATCGGCGTGCTGGTGGTGCTGTACGCCTGGCGCCTGCCGCCGTTCAGCAGCGCCGTCGTCTCGACCGAGAACGCGCTGGTGCGCGGCCAGGTCACGCTGGTCGGCACCCAGCTGTCCGGCTACGTGGTCGAGGTCAAGGTGCAGGACTTCCAGCAGGTCAAACAGGGCGAGCTGCTGGTGCGGCTGGACGACCGCATCTACCAGCAGCGCTACGAGCAGGCGCAGGCCCAATTGGCGGCGCAGCAGGCCGCGCTGGCCAACTGGGAGCAGGCGCGCCGCAGCGCCGAGGCGGGCGTGGCGTTGAACCAGGCCACGCTGGCCAACGCCGAGGCGCAGGCGCGCAAGGCGGCGGCCGACCTGGGCCGGGTCAACCAGCTGGCGGCCGACGGTTCGCTGTCGCTGCGCGAGCAGGACGGCTCGAAGGCGGCCGGCGCGCAAAGCGTGGCGGCGGTGGCGCAGGCGCGCGCCAGCCTGGACATCGCCCGCCAATCGGTGCAGACGGTGACGGTCAACAAGCTGTCGCTGGAGGCGGCGGTGGCCAACGCCCAGGCCGCGCTGAAGGCGGCCAAGGTCGACCTGGACAACACCCGCATCAGCGCGCCGGCCGACGGCCAGCTGGGCCAGGTGATGGTGCGCCAGGGCGCCTATGTCAACACCGGCGCCCAGTTGATGGGCCTGGTGCCGCGCCAGCTGTGGATCATCGCCAATTTGAAGGAGACCCAGATGGCCAATGTGCAGGTGGGGCAGGGCGCCACCTTCAAGGTCGACGCCCTCGACGGCGCCACGCTGACCGGCCAGGTCGAACGCATCTCGCCGGCCACCGGCTCCGAGTTCGCCGTGCTGCCGGCCGACAACGCCACCGGCAACTACGTCAAGATCGCCCAGCGCATCCCGGTGCGCATCCGCATCGACGCCGGCCAGGCGCCGGCGCGCCGGCTGCGGCCGGGCATGTCGGTGGTGGTCAGCATCGACACCTCGGCCGTGCTGAACGACGCCGATCCCGACGACGTCGCCAGCGGCGCGCCGGCGCCTGCGCCGGCGTCCGCGCGGGCGCGCGCCTCCGCGCCCGCGCCGGCCGCGCAGGGCGGAGCCAAGCCGTGAGCGCGCGCGGCATCATGCGCGAGCTGATGGTTGGCTCCCGCTGGTCGGCACTGCGAACGGCGCTGTGGTGCGTGCAGCCGCCGACGCCAGTAGCGAGCAAGGAATTTTCAATGCGGCCCATGGTTAAGGCGAGCAAGTCGCTCGCCACGCGACCGGCGAGCGGCGCCAGCATGGCGTCCACGCCGCAGCTGTCGACCGCCGGCATGGCGTTGACGCGGCGGCCGGCCAGCGTGCTGGCGGCGCTGGCGCTGCTGTCCGGCTGCGCCGCCACGGTGGCGCCGCCACCGCCGGCCAGCCTGCAAACGCCGGCCGCCTGGCGCGGCACGGTCGGTCCGCTGGCCACCGCGCCGGCACCCGAGCGGCAGTGGTGGCAGAGCTTCGGCGATCCGGCGCTGAGCGCGCTGGTGGAGACGGCGCTGGCGCACAACGGCGACCTGCGCGTCGCCCGCGCCCGCGTGGCCGAGTACCGCGCCCGCGTCGGCGTGGCCGGCGCCGCCCAGCGTCCGGCCGTCAGCGTCGACAGCGCGCCGACCCGCGTGCGCCAGTTGGCCTACAACGGCGTGCCGTATGTGACCAACGTCTACCAGGCCGAGTTCCAGGCCAGCTACGAGATCGACGTCTGGGGCCGCCTGGCGGCGCAGACCGCCGCCGCCGCCGCCGGCTACCGCGCCGAGCAGGCCAACGCCGACGCGGCGGCGCTGGCCGTGGCCGCCAGCGTGGCCAGCGGCTACCTCAACCTGCGCGGCCTGGACGCCCAGCTCGAGCTGACCGAGGCCACGCTCAAGCTGCGCGAGCAGTCGCGCGCGCTGGCGCAGCGCCAGTTCGAGGTGGGCTACAGCTCGCGGCTGGAGTGGTTGCAGGCGCAGGCCGAGTACCAGGCGGCGGCCGAACAGGTGCCGCAGCTGAAGCGGCAGATATTCGAGTTGGAGAACGCGCTGTCGATTCTGAGCGGCGGCAATCCCGGCGCGGTGGCGCGCGGCGCCGCGCTGGCCGAGTTGAACCCGCCGCCGGTGCCGGCCGGGCTGCCGTCCGACCTGCTGCGGCGCCGGCCGGACATCGCCCGCGCCGAGCGCAACCTGGTGGCGCTCAACGCCAGCCTGGCCGCCACGCGCGACCAGCTGCTGCCCTCGTTCAAGCTGACGGCGGTGGGTGGCGTGCAGTCGCTCAAGCTGCACGATTTCCTCAACGCGCCGACGGCGCTGTGGCATTTGACGGGCTTGGTGGCGGCGCCGCTGTTCGACGGCGGCCGCGTGCAGGCGCAGACCGACGCGGCGGCGGCGCAGCGCGACCAGGCCGTCTACGCCTACGAGAACGCGGTGCGCGCCGCCTTCGCCGAGACGGAGAACGGGCTGGGCGCGGTGCGGCGTTTGCGCGAGCAGGCGCTGGAGAACGACGCGCGCCGCGCCACGGCGGCCGAGACGCTGCGCATCGCGCACAACCGCTACCGCAACGGCTATGCTTCTTATCTTGAGGAGCTCGACGCGCAGCGCACGCTGTACAGCGCCGACGTCGGCCGGTTGCAGTTGCGCACGCGGATACTGGTGGCCTCGGTCGACCTGTACCGCGCCATGGGCGGCGGCTGGGCGCCGTAGCGACGCGTTGAGACCGAGATGTGAAAACGCCGCGATGATCGCGGCGTTTCTGTTTTGCTTGCTGGGATTCAGCGGCCGGCAGCGCCTAGGGTCAGACCCTAGGGTCTGACCCTTGATTTTTGCCTCGGGGTTCGGTCCCGGCGCGGCGCGCTTCAGCCTACTTGACCGGGATGCACAGCTCGCACTCGAAGACGCCGCTGGCCGGGTCCATCGCGTAGTCGGCCGGATAGCGCTCGAAGCAGGGGCGGGCGTCCATCTGCATGCCGCTGGCCGGCAGCCACTGGCCGAAGAGCTCGCCCCAGGCGGCGGGGATCTGGTCGCCGGTGCCTTTGAAGGCGGCCACCGCGCAGCGTCCGCCGGGCAGTTCGGCCAGGCGGGCCGGCGCCTGCGGCAGGTAGCCCGGCTCGATCTCGACGCAGGCGTCGTAGCGGCACTCCTCCGGCGCCGTGGTGGCCGGGTCGTCGACGGCGACGCCGTAGGTGGTGCGGCCCTGCAGGCCGGCGGCCTGCTGCCACGGCGCGAACACCTCCATCCAGAAGTCGCCGATGGCGGCACCGAATGGCCCCTTGTAACGCAGGTAGGCCACCGGCACCGCCGGCATATCGATTACGTTGACGTCCATACTACTGCTCCTTTCAGGTTGGGGTTCAAGGTTGGTCGAGGTTGGCGACGGCGGCCGGCTTGGCCGGCGCCGGATGCGCCGTCGTGGCGACGATGTGCGGCGCCGGGTGCGGCGTGCCGGGCGCCGCGTGCGGATGGCGGCGCAGCTTGTCGCGCAAACGCTTGAGCAGGTGCTCGAGGTCGTCGATGTAGGTGAACACGGCCGGCACCACCAGCAGGCTGAGCAACGTCGAGGTGATCAGGCCGCCGATCACGGTGATCGCCATCGGCGAGCGGAAGCTCGGGTCGGCACCCCAGCCCAGCGCCAGCGGCATCATGCCGGCGCCCATGGCGATGGTGGTCATCAAAATCGGCCGGCTGCGCTTGTGGCAGGCGTCGACCAGGGCGTCGAAGCGGCTCATGCCGGCCTGGCGCGCCAGGATGGCGTAGTCGACCAGCAGGATCGAGTTCTTGGTGACGATCCCCATCAGCATGATCAGGCCGATCATCGACGGCATCGACAGGGCGCGGCCGGTGATCAGCAGCGCCACGAAGGCGCCGCCGATCGACAGCGGCAGCGCCGCCAAAATCGTCACCGGCTGCATGAAGTCCTTGAACAGCAGCACCAGCACGCAGTAGATGCAGATCACGCCGATCAGCATGGCCAGGCCGAAGCTGGCGAACAACGCCACCATCTCCTGGGCGTCGCCCAGCTCGGCGATCTTGACCGACGGCGGCAGCGCCTTCATGGCCGGCAGCGCGCGCGCCTCGTCGTTGACCTCGCCCAGCGTGCGCTTGCCCAGCTCGACGCTGAGGGTGACGTTGCGGCTGCGGTTGAGCCGGTCGATCTGCGCCGGGCCGCTCTCCATCGTGATGGTAGCGACGTTGGCCAGCATGACCGGGCCGTTCTTGCCCGGCACGGTGAGGCGGCCGATGGCGTCGAGGTCGGCGCGCACGGCGTCGGGCAGCTTGACGCGGATCGGCACCTGGCGCTCGGGCAGGTTCATCTTGGTCAGGTCGGTGTCGTAGTCGCCGGCGGTGGCCACGCGCACGGTCTGGCCGATGGCCGCCGCCGTCACGCCCAGGTCGGCCGCCTTGGCGAAGTCGGGCCGCACGATGATCTCCGGGCGCACCAGCGAGGCGCTCGAGCTGACGTTGCCGATGCCCTTCATGCCGCGCATCTCGCGCTCGACCTTCTGCGCCGCCTCGACCAGGGCGACCGGGTCCTCGCTGCGCAGCACCAGTTGCATCTTGACGCCGTTGTCGGCGGCGCCGACGGTGAAGCGGGCGCCCGGCACGTCGTCGAGCTTGTGGCGGATCTGCGCCTCCAGGTCGGCCATCGACTCCTTGCGCTCGGTGCGGTGCACCGTGGTCAGGGTCAGCACGGCGCGGCGCGCCTCGGCCGCCGCGCCGGGGGCGAAGGCGTCGCCGCTGGAGCCGCCGCCGATCGAGCTGAACACGCCGGTGATGCCCTTCACCTGCATCGCCGCGACGCGGGCGCGCTCGGCCACGACGCGCGTTTCGGCCAGCGTCGAGCCGGGCGGCAGCTCCAGGTTGATCTGCGTCTGGCTGCGGTCGGCGGCCGGCACGAAGCCGGTCGGCAGCAGCGGCACCAGCAGGATCGAGCCGACGAAGAAGCAGGCCGAGGCGATGCCGGTGACCAGCCGGTGCGTCAGGCACCAGCGCATCACGCGGATATAGCGCTGCATCATCCAGCCGTCCTCCTCCTCGCCGTGCTTGGCCGGCTTGAGGATGTAGGCGGCCATCATCGGCGTCAGCAGGCGGGCCACCACCAGCGAGGCCAGCACGGCCAGCACGGCGGTCCAGCCGAACTGCTTGAAGAACAGGCCGGGCACGCCGCCCATGAAGGCGGTGGGCAGGAACACGGCGACCAGGGCGAAGGTGGTGGCGATGACGGCCATGCCGATCTCGTCGGCCGCCTCCATCGCCGCCTCCATCGGCGTCTTGCCCATGCGCAGGTGGCGCGAGATGTTTTCGATCTCGACGATGGCGTCGTCGACCAGCACGCCCACCACCAGCGCCAGCGACAGCAGGGTGACGGTGTTGAGCGTGTAGCCGAACCAGTAGATGCCGAGGAAGGCCGGCATCACCGACAGCGGCAGCGCGGCGGCCGCCACCAGCGTGGCGCGCCAGTCGCGCAGGAACCACCAGACCACCAGCACGGCCAGCAGCGCGCCCTCGTACAGCAGCTCCATCGAGCCGTGGAAGTTCTCCTCGACGGGGAAGGCGTTGTCGATGCTCTGCTTGAGCACCACGTTGGGGTGGGCCTGCTGCAGCTCGGCGATGGCGGCGCGCGCCCCTTCGGCCACGGCCACCTCGCTGGCGCCCTTGGTGCGGAAGATCTCGAAGCCGACCACGTTCTTGCCGTCCTGCTCGGCCAGCGAGCGCGGCTCGGAGACCGTGTCGCTCACCGTGGCCACCTGGTCGAGGCGGACGTGGCGGCCGTCCGGCAGCGGCAGGTCGATCCGCGCCAGCTCGGCGGCCGTCTTGACGGTGGCGATGGTGCGCACCGACTGCTCGGCGCCGCTGACGTCGCCGCGCCCGCCGGGCGCCTCCTTCTGCACCTGGCGCAGCTGGCGCGAGACGTCCAGCGCCGACACCTTGAGCGCCGCCATGCGGGCGTCGTCGAGCTCGACGCGGATCTCGCGGAACACGCCGCCGACCCGTTTCACGGCGCCCACGCCGGGCACCGACAGCAGCCGCTTGGCGACGCTGTTGTCGACGAACCAGCTCAGTTCCTGCTGGTCGAGCGGGCGGCCGTGGCCCTGCGCGGCGGCCGCCGTGAAGGTCAGGATGACGCGGCCGGCGGTGGAGGCCTTGGTCACGGTCGGGTCGCGCAGCTCGGCCGGCATGTCGGCCTTGACGCGGGCGACGGCGTCGCGCACGTCGTTGACCGCCTCGGCGATCGGCTTCTCGAGGATGAATTCGACGGTGATGGTGGCCACGCCGTCGAGCACGTTGGTGTAGATGTTCTTGATGCCCTGCAGGGTGGCGACCGAGTCCTCGATCTTGCGCGCCACCTCGGTCTCCAGCTGGGCCGGGGCGGTGCCCTCGAGCACGGCGGTGACGGTGACGATGGGGAGTTCGATGTCGGGGAAGTCCTGCACCGGGTTGCTGCGGTAGGCCATCAGGCCGGCCAGGGTCAGCAGGGCGAACAGCATGATCGCCGGGATCGGGTTCTTGATCGAGAGGGAGGAGAAGTTCATGACCGTTCCTTACTTGGCCGGCTTGACGGTGGCGGTGGCGGCGGCGGCCGCGACGGTCTGCGGCGCGGCGACGTTGCGCACCAGGTCGCCGTCGTTGAGGAAGCCGGCGCCGCTGACCACCACGGCCATGTCCGGCTTGACGCCGTCGAGCACCTCGATGCGCTCGGCCAGGCGGCGGCCCGCCTTGACCTTCAGCTGGCTGACGTGCTGGTCGGCGTTGAGGCGGAACACATAGGAAAAGCCGTCGCGCACGACGATGGCCTGCTGCGGCACGGTCAGCGCGTCGGAGGTGCCCAGCTCGAACTGGCCGCTGGCGAACATGCCGGCCTTGAACGGCGCGGCGTCAGTGAGCGCGCCGGCCGGCAGGTCGACATAGACCAGCGCCGAGCGGGTCTGCGGGTCGACGGTGGGCGCGATCATGCGCACCTTGCCGCTCAGGACGGCGCCGTTGGCGGCGGTGACCACGGCGCCGGTGCCGGCGTGGATCTGCCGCAGGTCGGCGGCGACCACCTCGGCGCGCCACTCCAGGCGGCCCTGGCGGATCATGCGGAACAACTCGGTGCCGGCGCCGACCACGGCGCCGACGGTGGCGCTGCGCGCCGAGATGACGCCGGCGTCCGGCGCCAGCACCTGGGTGTAGCGCAGGCGCAGCTGCTGGGTGGCCAGCGCCGCCTTGGCCGAGGCGATGCGGGCGTTGGCGGTCTGCTCGGCGGTCAAATACTGGCTGATCTGCTGGGCGCTGAGCGCGCCGCTGCTTTGCAGCGAGCGGGCGCGCACCGCGTTGGCGGCCGCCTCGGCGGCGTTGGCCTCGGCCTCCTGCAGGCCGGCGCGGGCCTGGGCCAGGTCGGCGTTGACGGCGTCGGCCGAGAACACGGCCAGCACCTGGCCGGCCTTGACCTGGTCGCCGACGTTGACCTTGACCTCGGTCAGGCGCAGGCCGTTCGACTCGCTGCCGACGCTGGCCTCCTGCCAGGCGGCGACGTTGCCGTTGGCGGCCAGCTTGATCGGCAGGCGCGAAGCCTGCGGCCGCGCGGTGGTGACGGTCAGCGCGGCCTTTTGCGGCGCGGCCGTCTTGTCGTCGGCGGCGTTGGAGGCGGGCGGGAACAGGGCGAAGCCGATGCCGGCGGCGCCGCAGACGGCCAGCAGGGCGCCGGCCAGGGGTTTGATTGGGTAGCTTTTCATGGGGTATCCGTCGGGTTTGGTGCGGCAGTCGGTTATCGGGCGGCGGCGGTGGCGGCGGCCGTGCTGCTGGTTGGGATGGGGGTCTGGGCGGGGTTCCAGCCGCCGCCGGCGGCGCGGTACAGCGCCACCCAGGCGCTGCTGCGCTCGCGCTGCAGGCTGACCACGGTGTCCTCGGCGGCCAGGCGGCTGCGCCGCGCGTCCTCCAGTTCGAACAGGCTGGCCAGGCCGTTCTTGTAGCGCTCCTCGACGGCGGCGAAGTTGGCGCGGTAGCCGTCCAGCGCGGTCTTGGCGTCGCCGGCGCGGGCGCCGCTGCTGTCGAGCTTGACCAGCGCCTCCTCGACCTCGCGCACGGCCTGGCGCACGCTGGCGCGGTAGGCGGCCACCGCGCTGTCGTAGCGGGCGGCGGCGGCCACCACGTTGGCGCGGCGGCGGCCGCCGTCGAAGATCGGCAGGCTCAGCGCCAGCGGGCCGATGCTCCAGGTGTCGCCCTTGGTGTTCTGGCCGTCGCTGCGGAAGTTGGCGACGCCGACGGCGCCGCTCAAGCTCAGGCGCGGATAGCGCTGCGCCTGGGCGCCGTCGACCTCGGCGCTGGCGGCGGCCACCTCGCGCTCGGCGTTGAACACGTCGGGCCGCTGCGCCAGCGTTTGCGCCGGCAGCGCGGTGATGGCCAGCGCCGGGCCGGCGCCGCCGCCTGGCGTGGCGGCGTTGGCGGCGGCCGAGGCGGCGGCCCAGCGCGGCGCGCCGTCGGCCAGGCGCTGGCGCAGCTCGGGCTCGGCGATGCCGCTCAGCGCCACCAGGGCCTTGACGCCCAGGTCGCAACTGGCGCGCTGGGCGGTGGCGCGGCTGCTGCCGTCGGCCGCGCTGGCGCGCGCCAGCGCGGCGCTGGCGGGCGACTGGAAGCCGGCCTTGGCCGACAGCCCGGTCAGGCGCGCCGTGTCGGCGCGCGAGGCGGCGTCCTGGCGCGCCACGGCCAGCAGCTGCTCGCAGGCGCGCTGGCCGTAGTATTGGTTGGCCACCTCGGCGGCGACCGAGACGCGGGCGTCGTGCCAGCCGGCGCCGGCGCCGTCGAGGCGGGCCTGGGCGGCGTCGCGCGCGGCGCGGCCGGCGCCGAACAGGTCGATCTCCCACGAGGCCTGCAACGCCGCCTGCGAGGTGGTGCCGAGCGGGACGGCCGACTGCTGGCTGCTGCGGCCGACGCTGGCGGCGCCGTCCAGCGTGGGCGCCAGCGCGGCGCCGCTGGCGGCGCGCTCGGCGCGCGCCTGGGCGATGCGGGCGGCGGCGGTGGCCAGCGTCGGGCTGACCTGTTGGGCGGCGTCGATCAGCTGCACCAGCAGGGCGTCGTCCTGGCGCCGCCACCAGTCGTTCAGGTCGGCCACGCTGCCGTTGTGCGGCAGCGGCGCCTGCCACTGTGGCGGCGCGAGCGCCGCGACCTGCGGCGGCGTGGCCTGGCTGGCGCAGGCGCTGAGGGCGCCGGCGGCGGCCAGCAGGGCGGTGGCGCGCAGGCCGCTGCTGCGCAGCCCGGCGGTGCGGGGTCGTGTCATGTTAGTCCTTGCTTGGATGGGCGGATTGCGGGGGTGGGGTGGAGCAGCTCGCGTTCGGCCTCGACCATCGCGCGGGCGTAGCGCACCAGGCGCCGCTCCCACTGCTCGATGGCGTCGGCGCCGGCCAGCAGGCGCGGCGTGACGCGCTCGATGATGTCGCGCCCGACCATCAGCTGGATCGCCAGCGCGGCGATGGCGTGGGCCAGGCGGTGCGTGTCGTCGTCGGGCGCGGCCAGGCCGAGGTGGCGGCACAGCACGCCGACCAGGGCCAGGTGCTCCGGCTTGATGCTGTTGTCGATCTCGGCCAGCCACAGGCCGGTCGGCTCGATCATTTCGCGGCACCACAGGCGCAGCATCAGCTCGGCCTCGACGCCCTGCTGCAGCGGCGCCAGCATCTGCCGGTAGAAGCCCTGCAGCGACTCGGTCAGCGTGAAGTGCGGCTGGTCGAACATGGCGATGCTGTCGCCCGGGTCGGTGCAGGCCTCGGCGAAGGTGGCGCTGTACAGGCCGGCCTTGTCGCCGAAGTAGTAGCTGATCGCCGCCACGTTGGCGCCGGCCGCCAGCGCGATCTCGCGGGTCGAGGTCTTGGCGTAGCCCTGCTCGGCGAACAGGCGCATGGCGGCCAGCAGCAGGCGCTCGCGCGACTGCTCGCCGTCGGCGCGCGGCTTGCGGGCGTCGTCGGGCGGCCTGGGTAAATCCGGGGTTATTTTGTCAATCATGCGGGGATTTAAACACATATCTCAAACAAGCGGTATAAGTGAATCGTTTGTTTAACTTCGTCCGGGACAAAAAAATGCCCGCGTACCTTGCGGCGCGGGCTGAATCCAATGTTCGGGGAACGTTTGGAGGAGACAGGTTCAATATAGGCCGATTTATATTGCACCGCAATACGGTAAAACTACTATGACGAAGCGGCCATGATGGCGGGATTGCAAACTTATTCTTTCGCCTCGCCGGCGCCGGCGCCCGGGCCGCCGGCCGCCAGGCAGGCGGCGACCGCCTCGATCAGCTGCGGCGGGTCGAGCGGATGGTTGAGCAGGTGGGCCGGCGCCGGATGGTGTTCCAGCAGCGCCGCGATGCCCTGGCCTGCGTCCGGCCGCAGCACGATCAGCGGCAGCGCGGCGTGGGCGCGCAGCAGCGGCGCCAGGAAGGGGCGGGCGGCGGCGTCGAGCGGGTCGTAGTCGCACAGCAGCAGGTCGAAGGGGCCGCGCGCCGCCGCCGCCGTGGCGGTGGAGTCGACCACCGTCAGCGTGTGGCCGACATGGCCGAGGATGGTGGCCAGCAGGCCGTGGTTGAGCGGCGCCGTGTCGAGCAGCAGCAGGCGGGCGGTGGCGGCGGCCGGCGCGGGCGCCGCCACGGCCGGCGCCATGCCCGCCGGCGGCGGCGGCGGGGTGGCCGGCGCGGCGGTGCGCAGCTCCTGCGGCAGGTGGGCTTGCAGCGCCGCCAGCAGCGCCTCCGGCTCGCAGCTCTTGCTCAGGCAGCCGTCGAAGCCGGCCAGCCGGGTGGTCTCGCCCAGTTCGCCGGGCGCCAGCGCGCTCGAGGCCAGCACCGGGATGGCGCGCGTGGCCGGATGGGCGCGCAGGGCCAGCAGCACGCCGTAGCCGTCCAGCCCGGGCAGTTGGATGTCGCACAGGATCAGGTCGGGCAGCTCGGCGCGCGCCAGCGCCAGGCCCTGTTCGCCGTCGACCGCCGCCAGCGGCTGGTGGCCGAAGGCCTCCAGCAGGTAGACCAACAGCTCGCGGTTGGGCTGGTTGTCCTCGATGATCAGGATGCGTGCCATGCTCTTGCTCCTCCGCGCCGCCGGTGTGCCGGCGCGCGTGTTCGCTTGCTTAGTGCCTAGCGGCGGCTCTTGAGCGCCAGGGTGAAGGTGCTGCCGTGGCCGAAGTCGCTGCGGAAGAACAGCGTGCCGCCGATCAGGTTGGCCAGGTTCTGGCACAGGTACAGGCCCAGGCCGGCGCCCTCGACATGCCGGGTCGAGGTCGAGTCGAGCTGGGAGAAGGCCTGGAACAGCTTGGCCTGGTCCTCCTCGCGGATGCCGGCGCCGCTGTCGGCGACGGCGAACTCGGTGACCAGCTGGCCCTCCTCCTCGCGCTGGCTCAGGCTCAGGCGCACCGTGCCGCGCTCGGTGAACTTGATGGCGTTGTTGGCCAGGTTGATCAGGATCTGGGTCAGCGCGCGGCGGTCGCTGTCGACGCTGATGGGCTGCGCCGCCAGCTCGACCTCGAGCGCCAGGCCCTTCTGCGCCGCCAGCGGGCGCAGCGTGTCGACCACCTCGGCCACCAGCTCCTGGCAGCGCACCGGCTCGACCAGCAGGGTCACCTTGCCGGCCTCGATGCGGGCCACGTCGAGGATGTCGTTGATCAGCGAGAGCAAATGGCGGGCGCTGCCGCGGATGGTGTTGAGCTGCTTGTCCTGCTCGCCGGTGAGCGGGCCGGGCAGCTTCATCAGCAGCGCGCCGGTGAAGCCGATGATGGCGTTGAGCGGGGTGCGCAGCTCGTGCGACATGTTGGCGATGAAGGCCGACTTCATCCGGCTGGCCTCGGCCAGCTCGAGGTTCTTCAGGGCGATCTCGCGGTTGATGGTCTCGAGCTCGCCGGCGTGGTGGGCCAGCCGCATGTTCAGTTCGATCACCTGGCGCTCGCGCGCCTGCAGCTCGCTGTTGACCTGCACCGCCTGCTCGTAGGTGGAGATCAGCAGGTCGAGGATCTGTTGGCGCTCGGCGTTGATGAAGTGCTTCTGCTCGCCCAGCACCAGGGCGATGCCGACCTCCATGTTGGTCCCCTGGCGCAGCTTTTGGTTCATCAGCATGTGGCCGATGCGGTTGAGCAGGTAGTCCTCGGCGTAGGGCTTGCGGATGAAGTTGTCGGCGCCGCACTCGATGCCGCGGATGATGTCCTTCGGGTCGTTGAGCGAGGTGACCAGGATCACCGGGATGTGGCGCAGCGCGGCGTCGGCCTTGATCGAGCGGCACAACTCGTAGCCGTCCATCTCCGGCATGACGATGTCCGACAGCACCAGCTGCGGCGGGCGGGCGCGGATCGCCTCGAGCGCCAGGCGGCCGTTGCCGGCCACCCGGGCGCCGTAGCGCATCGACTGGAGCAGGCGGCGCAGGCGTTCGGCCTGGGTCGGGCTGTCTTCGACGATGAGGATTTCGATCTCGTCGGGTCGGATGTCGTAACTGCTGTCCACGGGCCGTCTCCTGGAAAGCCGGCGGGCCGCGGCCGTGCGCCGCCAACACCCCCCCGCGTCTTGCTCAATGAGTCCAGTGACTATAGCGGATTTGCCCGCCGGCGGGTGGGTATTTGTTGCCGTGCGGATTCTACCGGGGCGGCTCGTCCTCGCCCTGGAAGGCGCCGGCGCGGTAGGTCAGCACCAGCGTGTCGCGGTGGCCGTGCGCGCCCAGCGGCTGGATCGGCGTCGATTCGTGGATCACGCTGGCGTCGTCGAGCAGCAACAGACTCCACGGCTCGGTCAGGGTGAAACGCTTGCCGTTCGGCCCGGCCGCCTCGAAGATGCGCGTCTCGCCGCCCTTGACGGCGTGGCGGCCGACCAGCAGCACGGCGACGAAGTCGACGCCGTCGCGGTGCGCGCCCTCCGGCGTGGGCCGGCCGATGCCGTCGGTGGTGTCGATGCGGAACTGGTGCGCCTCGATGTACCAGGGGCGGGCGGCGCCGCCGCGCGCCGCCGTGCACAGCGCGCCGACGCCGGCCAGCAGGGCGTTCCAGGCCGGCCGCGCCAGCGTCTCGGCCAGCACCGGCTCGAACAGCCGGTGCATGCCGCCGTGCAGGGCGTTGTATTCGAGCGGCTGCCAGTGGGCGCGGTGGGCCACCTGGCGCAGCGCGCCCGTTTCGTCCTGGACGAAGCAGGCGTGGCGGCGGCGGCGGTAGCGGCCGCCGTCCTTCAGGTAGTTGTCCGGCGCCAGCTGCTCCCAGCTGGGCTCGAGCGCGGCCAGCGCGGCGGCCGGGCAGCCGGCCAGCGCGGCCAGGTCGTGCGGGCGCAGCAGCGCGTAGCCGTCGCCGCGCAGGGCCGCGCTGACGTGGTCGGGGGAGGTGAAGATCGGTGCGGAGGTGCTCATCGTGGCCGGGGTGCGTGGGTGGTCCGGCTATTCTACGACGCGGCGGCCATCTTTGCCGAGCCCGCCACGCGGCGGCGCCCGGTCAGACCGCCTGCACCAGGCTGGCGCGCAGCGCGTTGAGCTCTTCGCGCAGCGCCACCACCTGCGGCAGGCTGCACTTGGTGGCGCCGATGATCGCCTCGGGCAGCTTGGCCGCCTCGGCGCGCATGGCGTCGCCCTGCGCGCTCAGCGAGATGATCACCTGGCGCTCGTCGCTGGCGGCGCGGGCGCGGGTGATCAGCTCGGCCGCCTCCATGCGCTTGAGCAGCGGCGTCAGGGTGGCCGAGTCGAGGAACAGGCGCTCGCCGACCTCGGACACGGTCAGGCCGTCGCGCTGCCACAGCACCATCATCACCAGGTACTGCGAATAGGTCAGGCCCAGCGGGCGCAGCAGCTTGCGGTACAGCTTGCTCATCGCCAGCGAGGTCGAATACAGCGCGAAGCACAACTGGCCGTCGAGCTGGGGCACCTGGCGCAGCGGGTGGGCGGTATCGAGGGCGGGCGCGGGATTGCTTGGGGACGAGGGGGACATGGCGGGCGTGGGTTGGGCGGGGTTCATTTTCCGCAGTATAGGTAGCGCGCTATTGAGTTGCAAGCTATTTCCACGAAAAATGTTTTGCGTGCAAGAACGCTAGCGTATGATGATTGTCGGAAACTCGCACAGCCCAGCACCGCACCGCCCGGAGAAGTCGTCTATGAATCCCCCCAGCAAGGCCTTGATCCTGATCGTCGACGCGCTGCCCGAACAACTGGTGCGGCTGGGCGCGCTGTTGCAGGAGCGCTACGACGTGCGCCTGGCCGACAACGGCGCCGACGGCCTGCGCCTGGCCGGCCAGCTGCCCCGGCCCGACCTGGCGCTGCTCGACGCCGGCGCGGCCGGCGCCGACGGCGCCGCGCTGTGCCGCCAGCTCAAGGCCAGCCCGGACACCGCCGCCATCCCGTTGCTGGTGCTGCACGCCGCCGGCCAGGAGGACGCCGAGCGCGCCAGCTTCGCCGCCGGCGCCGCCGACGTGGTCCGCCGCCCGCTGCTGGCCGAGACGCTGCGGGCGCGCGTCGCCGGCCAGCTCGAGCTGGCCCAGGCGCGCCGCCTGCTGCGCCACCAGGGCACGCTGCTCGAGCACCTGGTCGAGGAGCGCACGCGCGAGCTGGGGCAGACGCTCGACGCGGTGGTCTGGGCCATGGCCTCGCTGGCCGAGACGCGCGACTACGAGACGGCCAACCACATCCGCCGGGTGCAGCACTACGTCGCCGCGCTGGCGCGCCAGCTGCAGGGGCAGCGCCGCTTCGCCGGGGAGCTCAGCGACGCCAACATCGCGCTGCTGTACAAGGCCGCGCCGCTGCACGACATCGGCAAGGTGGCCATCCCCGACGCCATCCTGCTCAAGCCGGGCCGCCTCAGCGACGAGGAGTTCGCCGTCATGAAGCTGCACACCGTGTACGGCCGCGACGCCATCGCCGGCGTCGAACAGCACCTCGGCCACAGCAACACCTTCCTGCGCTACGCCCGCGAGATCGCCTACTCGCACCAGGAGAAGTTCGACGGCTCGGGCTATCCGCAGGGCCTGAGCGGCGACGCCATCCCCGTCTCGGCGCGGTTGATGGCGGTGGCCGACGTCTACGACGCGCTGATCTCCAAGCGCGTCTACAAGCCGGCCTTCACCCACGAGACGGCGCTCGAGCTGATCCGCCAGGGCAGCGGCGAGCACTTCGACCCCGACGTGGTCGACGCCATGCTCACCGTGGAGGAGGAGTTCATGGCCATCGCGGCGCGCTTCGCCGAGCCGGTCCACTAGGCGGCGCGGCATGGCGGACGCAGCGGCCCCCAGCCCCGGCAAGCACGCGCCGGCCATGCGCGCCTACGGCTACCTGGCCTTCATCGTCGGCCTCTGCCTCACCGTCTGGGTCTGCCTGTACGTGGCCGACGCGCAGCAGCAGCAGATCGCCCTGCGCTTCCAGCGCGACTGCGACAAGGTGCAGCGCGACACCGAGGTGCGCCTGCAGACCTATTTCGACATGCTGCTCAGCATCAAGGGCATGTACGCGCTGGAGGACCGCATCGAGCGCGGCCAGTTCCGGCGCTTCATCGGCCAGCTCGACCTGGCCCAGCGCTACCCCGGCTTCCAGGCCATCCAGTTCGTCCGCCGCGTGGCGCCGGACGGCCTGGCCGGCTTCGCCGAGGCGGTGCGGCAGGACCGCAGCGACGGCGGCGACGGTTTTCCGCAGTTCCGCGTCCACCCGGCCAACGCGCGCGGCGAGCACTACGTGATCGAATACACCGAGCCGCTGAAGGGCAACGAGAACGCCTTCGGCCTCGACCTGGCGGCGCTGCCGCCGCACCTGCGCGCCCTGCGGCTGGGCGCCGACAGCGGCGCCATCGTCGCCACCGAGCGCATCACCCTGGTGCAGGACGCCAGCGGCCAGCCCGGCTTCGTCGCCCGCGCGCCGGTCTACCGCAACGGCGCGGCGCTGCACACGGTCGAGCAGCGCCGCGCCGCGCTGGTCGGCTTCGTCGCCATCGTCTTCCGCGTCAACACGCTGATGCGCGAGGTGGTCGAGCCGGCGCTGCTGCAAAACCTGCGGGTGCGCGTCAACGACGCCGGCTACCTGCGCGACGGCGGCGCCGCCCCGGCCAACCAGGACAACCTGATGTTCGACAGCGCCGGCCAGCTGGGCGCGAAGGCGGCGGCGTCGGCGCCGGCCGCGCCGGGCCTGAGCACGCGGCTCGAGCTGAGCATGGGCGAGCGGCGCTGGGTGCTGCGCTTCGAGGGGCGCGGCGGGCCGCGCTACAGCCGCGACCCGGCCGCCGTCGGCCTGATCGCCGTCGCCGGCTTCATCATCAGCACCCTGATCGCCGCGCTGCTGGTGGCCTGGCAGCGCCGGCGCGAGCTGAGCGGCCAGCTGGGGCAGGCGCTGGAGGAGCAGCGCGCCCTGCAGGAGAGCCTGATCACGGCCGAGAAGATGGCCTCGCTGGGGGCGCTGGTGGCCGGCATCGCGCACGAGTTGAACACGCCGATCGGCAACAGCCTGCTGACCGCCACCGCGCTGAGCGACATGGCCGTCGAGTTCGAGCGCAAGCTGAGCGGCGAGGGCGGCGTCAAGCGCTCGGTGCTGCAGGCCCACCTGGGCGACGTGCGCCAGGCCTGCGCCATCATGGCCGGCTCGCTGGCCCGCGCGGCCGAGCTGATCACCTCGTTCAAGCAGGTGGCGGTCGACCAGGCCAGCGGCCAGCGGCGCCGCTTCCGCCTCGACGAGCTGCTGCACGACACCCTGGCCACCTACGCGGTGCAGCTGCGCCGCGCCAACTGCACGGTGCGGCTCGACGTGGCGGCGGACCTGGAATTCGACTCGTATCCGGGCAGCCTGGGGCAGGTGCTCAGCAACCTGCTCAACAACGCGCTGCTGCACGGCTTCGAGGGACGCGACAGCGGCACCATCACGATCAGCGCGCGGCGCGAGGACGACGGCATGGTGCGGCTGGCGCTGCGCGACGACGGCAGCGGCATGGCGCCGGCCACGTTGCGCCGCGTCTTCGACCCCTTCTTCACCACCAAGATGGGGCAGGGCGGCTCGGGGCTGGGCATGAACATCGTCTACAACATCGTCGGCGCCGTGTTGAAGGGGAAGATCAGCATCGACTCGGCGCCCGGCGAGGGCACCACCGTGGTGCTGACCCTGCCGCTGGCGCTGCCGGCCGCCGTCCAGCCGCCCCCCCGCTTGCGCTTGCTCAGGCGCGGTCGCGGCCGTAGCGGGCGCGCAGCAGTTGCAGCATAGCCACGTTGAGCTCCCAGGCGTTGGAGACCTCCTGGCCGTTGTAGGGCAGCGTCTGGGTGTAGGGCACCGGGCCGAACTCGGGCGTCAGCGTGATCCGCTCGGCGCCGGCGGCGTGGCGCAGCGCCACCACCTCGTCCCACCAGTGCAGGTGCCGCGCCAGCGCCTGCTGCGCCTCGGGCGCGCGGAAGTCGGCCACCTGCGGCCCCTGCGCGTGGCCGACGCGGGCGTGGATGTGGCGCACCCGTGGCAGCACCGCCGCCAGCGTCTCCGGCTGGTCCTCCAGCAGCGACTCGCAGGCGCAGCACCAGTGCGACAGGTCGGCCGTCAGGCGCAGCCCGGGCAGCCGCTCCAGGTAGGGCAGCAGCAGCATCGGGTGGCCGCTGAAGCGGCTGCGGTGGATCTCGTGCAGCACCGCCACGCCGTACTGGGCGCCGATGGCGTCGGCCAGCTCGATCAGCTCGCGGTTCTGCGCCGGCGTGAAGTAGTCCTTGCCGGTGTGCGAGTTGACCAGCAGCGGCCGCGCCGAGCAGGCGTTGTGCAGCAGCTCGGCCAGCGCGCCGCGCTGCGCCTCGAAGCCGGGGTGGAACACGGTCTCCCACTGTTGGGCGATCAGGCCCAGGCCGGCGCCGGCGATGCGCCGCAGCCAGTCGGCGCGCGCCACCGGCTCCTGCGGCAGCGACATCTCGATGCCGTCGAAGCCCGCCTCCAGCACGCGTTCGATGAAGGCCTGCGGCGCCAGCTCGTTGCTGCCCCAGTGCGGGGCGAAGATCAGGATTTCCATGGCGGCCTTAGATGAAGCCGCGCGCCGGGAAGGCGGCGTCGCGCTGGATCCAGTTGCGCGCCGAGTAGGCGCTGGCGCCGTCGGTGGCGTGCAGCGTGTAGGCGTGGCGCGAGACCGGCGAGCGGTTCGGCGCGCTGTAGTGCGGCAGCAGGCCGTGGAAGCAGACCAGGCTGCCGGCCTTGCATTCGAGCGGCACGGCGGTGCTGTCGTCCGGCCAGGGCGTGCCGTCGAGCTTTTCCACCGCCACCTGGTCGCCGTGGCGCACGAAGCGCTCGCGCAGCGGGCCGCGATGGCCGCCCGGCTCGGCCCACAGGCAGCCGTTGTCCAGGGTGGCGTCCTCCAGCGCGAACCAGAAGGTGGTGACGCTGATCGGCGTGGTCTCGAAGTAGGTGGCGTCCTGGTGCCAGCGCACCTCGCCGCCGATGCCGGGCTGCTTGAAGATGTACATCGACTGCCAGACGCGGGCGTCGGCCAGGCCCAAGTCGCGCGCCACGGCGGCCAGCCGGGCGTCGGCCGAGAAGGCGCGGAACACCGGGTCGAGGTCGTGCATGGCGTGGCCGATCTTGTTGATCGACAGCGACTTGTCCTGCTTCAGCTGGCCGTCGGCGCCGAAGGCCTCCTCCTCGAAGAAGCAGCGGATGGTGTTGTCGGAGCCGAGGAAGTAGTCGTCGGTGCTTTTTTCCTGCTCGCGCGTGGTGAAGATGCCGGCCGCCTCGGTCGGATCGAATTGGTTGACAATCTGCGCGGCGCGGGCGCGCAGCAGGGCGATCTCGTCGAGGCTCTTGAAGCCGGGCAGCACCAGGTAGCCGTCGCGTTGATAGTCTTGTTTTTGTTGGTCGGTCAGCATGGCGGCTCCAGGGGACGGGGTGGGGAAGGGGCAAGCGGCCATTGTAAGGCGCCGCGCGGGACCGGACAATCGCCAAACGGTTGACACATTGTCGTCAAAGTGGTGACAATTACCGCATGGACCAACTACGCGCAATGGAGATCTTCGTCGAGGTGGCGCGCTTGCGCAGCTTCAGCGCGGCCGGCCGCCGCCTGGGGCTGACCCGCGCCATGGTCAGCAAGCAGGTGATGCAGCTGGAGGAGAAACTGCAGGCGCGCCTGCTGCACCGCTCGACCCGCGAGGTCAGCCTGACCGACGCCGGCCTGGCCTATCTGGAGCCGTGCATGGCGACGGTGGCGCAGGCGCAGGAGGCGGCGCGGGTGCTGACGCACGCCGGCACCGAGCTGGCCGGGCCGCTGCGCATCCAGGCGCCGTCCAGCTTCGGCAGCGCCTGGCTGGCCGACGCGCTGGCCCGCTTCAGCCTGCCGCATCCGCAGTTGACGCCGCAGCTGTGCGTCGACGACGCCCTGCTCGACCCGATCGAGCACGGCTTCGACCTGACCATCCGCGTCGGCGGCATCCCCAACAGCCGGGCGCTGTCGATGCGCACGCTGGCGCCGTGCCGCGCGGTGTTGTGCGCCAGCCCGGCCTACCTGGCCAAGTGGGGCCATCCACAGACGCCGCAGGAGTTGCAGCGCCACCGCTGCCTGCACTTCAGCCACCTGACCGACGGCCCGCGCTGGCACTTTACGCGCGGCGAGGAGAAGCACACCGTGCGTGTCACGCCGGCCTTCACCGCCAACAACGGCCTGGTGCTGCAGCAGGCCGCCGAGCGCGGCCTGGGTATCGTCTACAACACCAGCTTCCTGGCCTGGCGCGCCCTGCTCGACGGCACGCTGGTGCCGGTGCTGGGCGACTGGCAGCTGCCGCTGAACCATTTGAGCGCGCTGTATCCGGCCAGCCGCCAGCCCTCGCCCAAGGTGCGCGCGCTGATCGACTTCCTGGTCGCCGAGTACCAGCCGCTGCCGCCGTGGGAGCGCGCCCTGCAGGCCGCCGGCTTGTAGGCTACTGCGCGACCTGCCAGGCGCCGTCCTGGTAGACCCGCTCGTCGTCCAGGTAGACCGCCTCGGTGACGGCGAACACGTCGACGTGGTAGCGGGTGTCCTTGCGCTTGAACTGCGGCTTGGCGTAGATGCCGTGCTTGGCGCCGAGCGACAGGTGGATGCCGCACATGCGCTCGTAGGTGCCGATATCGTCGACCAGGCGGCTGCGCGAGAACGCGCGGTTCATGCCGAAGCCCAGCTCGCGCAACCAGACCTCGCCCTCGTGGGCGCGGATGATGGCCAGCATGTTGTCGAACTCCGCCGTGCTGTTCTCGGCGCCGGCGACGCGGCCCTTCTCGACGATCAGGGTGATCGGCGCGGCCGGCCGGTTGACGTGGAAGGAGGTGTCGCCGAAGATGAAGATGCGCACGCGGCCGTTGACGGCCTCCAGGTCCTGCGCCTCGGTGAACACCTCGCCCAGCGGGAACTGGCCGCCGACGTTGTTCATGCCGCTGTAGTCGCCGATGTTCAGCTTGGCCGACTCGAACGGCGAGCCGAACACCAACTGCTCGCCGCCGCTGTCGACCCGGCCCGACCGGGCGCGGTCGATGCGCGCCTTCAGCGCGTGGCCGACGCCGCGGTAGTAGGCCGGGTCGTAGGCCAGCGAGTCGATGTAGTACTCGCCCTGGGCGCCCGGCATGCGCGACAGGTGGACGTGCTCGATCACCTTCAGGCCGCGCTTGAACAGTTCGATGCGGATGCGGAAGGCCTCCAGCCGGAAGCTGGTCGACTGGATCAGCACCACCAGGTCGGACGGCGCCATGGCGGCGAAGGCGGCCAGCACCGCCTCCGGCGTGACGCTGTCGAAGTCGACGAAGGTGGCCTCCGGCGCGGCGCGGCGGTAGGCCTCGGTCAGCGCCAGGTTGAGGTCGCAGCGGGTGTCGTAGACGATCAGCGCGGCATGGCCGGGGCCGTGCTCGACGGCCAGCGCCAGCAGGTCGGCGACGTGGCGCGCGGCGCGCGCGACCTCGCTCTCGGCGATGGCGCCGTAGCGGCCGGCCGGCGGGACGGCGGAAGATTCGGCGGAAAGGGCGGCGGCGGTGGCGGTCTGGCTCATGGGCGGATTCGGGCAAAAAAGGGCGGCAAAATGGCGGCGCGGCCGGCGCCGCAAGGGGCGCCGGACCAGCCCGCCATTATACGGCCCGCAACAGACGGCTTCCATGTCTGTGCTTTCTCCTTGTACAGGGCAGGGGTGCGATGTAGAATTCAATCAAATATAGCCTAAGGGCAACTCGACCCGGGCCGGACGCCCGGCCGCCACCTTGGACCAAAGCAATTCCGCCGCGCGCCCACGCGGCCCCGTCGCCGGGGCACGCCGAGGCGCGTTGACGTCAAAAACCGATAAGAATGGGATGCTTCGATGAGTTTAATGCTCGGACAGGATTTACCACTGGGCCGGCCCGATGCCGACAGCAGCCGTTCGGCGCTGTTCGTCCCCAGCCAGAGTATCAAGGAAGAGCTGCTGCAGACCATCCGCAAGGGCGCCGCCGTGGTCGGCTTCGGCAACCACGACCGCACGCTGACGATCTACTTCGAGAGCAACCGCTTCAACGATCCGGCGCTGGCCAGCTGGGCGCAAAAGGCGCGCAAGGCCTACGACCGCCTGGCCGAGAACCTGCCGACGGTGTCGAAGATGGTGTGCGACCCGGAGAACTTCGAGCAGGTCGGCTACATCAACGGCAAGTCGATCAACGTGCGCCGCATGCCCTCGCTGCTGCGCTGGCTGGAGTACTCCGACGCGCTCGACAGCGCGCCGACCGAGGAGGTGGTGCTGTGGACGCCGCCGCCGCCGCCGAAAAAGATCGGCTGACCGGCCGGCGCGCGCCGCGCGGCCGCGGCGCTGTTGTGTCGAAAAGTAATATTTTTCCAGAGAAATGAAAACCCCGCCTCCGCCATGGTAAGGTGGAACGCAGCGGCGCGCCACGCGCCGCCTCGCGGCGACCACACGGTCAGCAGACCGGAGCGCCCCCATTTCATCCTGGAGACACGCACCATGAAAAACCTGATTCGATTCCTCGGCCTGACCCTGTTCGCACTGAGCCTTGGCGGCGGCGCCGCCATGGCCGAGGACGCGCCAAAGCGCGGCTCCGCCGACGAGGCCGTGGCGATGGTCAAGAAGGCCGGCGCCTTCCTGCAAAAGAACGGCAAGGACAAGGCGGTGGCCGCCTTCAACGATCCGAAGGGCGAGTTCATCGCCGGCGACCTGTACGTCTTCATGTTCGACAAGGAGGGCGTGGCGCTGGCGCACGGCCAGAACGCCAAGATGGTCAACAAGAACCTGATGGAGCTGAGCGCCGGCGGCGTCTTCCCGATCAAGGAGTTCCTCAAGCTCGGCAACAGCCCGGCCGGCAAGGGCTGGGTCACCTACGTCTGGCCCAACTCGATCAGCAAGAAGCTGGAAGAGAAGAACACCTACGTCGAAAAGGTCGGCGAGTACGTGATCGGCGTCGGCATCTACAAATAAGCGAAAAACCCCGGCGGCCGGCGGCGCGATGGACGGCAAACGAGTCAGCTTGTTGCGCAGCCAAACCCCGGGCATCGAAGCGGTGGCGGCGGACACCACGCTCACCTTCGGCCGCCACACCCACGAGCAGTTCGGCGTCGGCCTGATCCTGCGCGGCGCGCAGAAATCGGCCAGCGGCCGTGGCGTCGTCGAGGCCGGCGCCGGCGACATCGTCACCGTCAACCCCGCCGAGGTGCACGACGGCGTGCCGATCGGCGACGCCGGCCGGGCCTGGCGCATGCTCTACCTGGCGCCGGCCATCGTCGCCGAGCTGGCCGCCGACATCGGCCTTCCCCCCAATTGCGAATTCACCGCGCCCACCTTCAGCGACCGCCGCATGGTGCCGCTGTTCGGCCGCCTGTTCCGCGCCGTCACCGCGCCCGACACCGGCTTCGACGGCTTGGCCACCGAGCAGGCGCTGCTGCTCATGCTGGGCGCGCTGCTGCAGCCCCGCCGTGGATGCCTGCCGGCGGTGCCGGCCGGCATCGCCTCGGCCCGCGCGATGATCGACGACGATCCCCTCGCCGCGCCGACGCTGGCCCAGCTGGCCAGGGAGGCCGGCCTGAGCCGCTTTCAATTCCTGCGCGGCTTCGCCCGCGCCACCGGCCTGACGCCGCACGCCTACCTGGTGCAGCGGCGCATCCACCGGGCGCGCCAGTTGATCGGCAGCGGCGTGCGGCTGGCCGACGCGGCCGCCGCCAGCGGCTTCGCCGACCAGAGCCACATGACGCGGCTGTTCGTGCGCAGCTTCGGCATGGCGCCGGGCAGCTACGCCAAGGCGCTAGACTAGCCTGAGGCGCGCGCCTGCAATTTCATTCAAGACGGCGGCATCCCGGGCGGCGACGATGGGGCACATTCCCCCAACCGAAGGAGCCGCCTTGAGATCCCCCAACACCCGCAGCGACAGCATCCGCATCGCCCCCACCGACAGCGCGCGCCCCGCCCCCGGCCGCGCCGGCGGCCCGCCCGGCGCGGCGCAACCGCCGCGAGCCGGCAAGATCGCCGGAGGGCCGGCCCGATGACCCTCGAGTTCCTGCTTACCTCGCTCGTCGTCGTCGCCTCGCCCGGCGCCGGCGTGCTGGTCACCGTGGCCACCGGCCTGTCGTCGGGCGCGCGCGCGGCCCTGTTCGCGGCCGTCGGCTGCACGCTCGGCATCCTGCCGCACATGCTGGCGGCGATCACCGGGCTGGCCGTGCTCCTGCACAGCAAGCACAGCGCCTTCGCGGCGATCAAATACGCCGGCGCGGTGTATCTGCTCTACCTGGCCTGGAGCACGCTCAAGGCGCACGGCCCCCTGAGCATCGAGGCGGACGGTCCGGCGCGCTCCGCCGGCGCGGTGGTGTGGCAGGCGATCTGGGTGAACATGCTCAACCCCAAGCTGTCGATCTTCTTCCTCGCCTTCCTGCCGCAATTCGTCCCCGACGGCGCGGCGCGGCCCACCGAGCTCATGTTGGAGCTGTCGGCCGTCTTCATGGCGATGACCTTGGTCGTCTTCGCCGGCTATGGCGTGTTCGCGGCGCGCGTGCGCGAGCACGTCCTGTCCCGCGCCCATGTCCTGACCTGGTTGCGGCGCGGTTTCGCCGCCGCCTTCATCGGCCTGGGGATCAAGCTGCTGCTCGTGCAACGCTAGCAGCCGCTCAAGCCTTCGCCCCCGGCCGCCACGCCGCAGCCGGGGGCAAAGCCGGCATTGCGCCGGATCGCAAAGAACCCCGCTTTTTTGTCCCGTCCCCTTGGCCACTTGCGCTATTATTCGATGGGCAACTGCCGCCGGCCCCCGTGCGCAGCGACAGTGCCGGCACGAAAACTTTGTAATCATCCGACAACGGAGTGGCTCCGGATTGAGTAGCGACATGGCATATCGATGGGAAACGGCGGACAGCGTCTGGCTGGAACGGCAGGACGGCCAGTTTGAACCGGCCGACAGCAGGGACCTGGGGCCGCTCGACTGGAGCGCGCAGGCGCCCGGCCGCCTGGCCGATCTGGCGCAGCTGCTCGGCGCCGCGCTGCCGGCGGCCTGCGCCCACGCCGCCGTCTACCCCGAGGGCTTCGCCTTCTGCCCGGAGTGCGGCCAGGCCCTGCGCCCGGCCGCGCCGGCCGGTGCCGGCGCGCGCCAGCCGGCCTGGTGGGGCGCCAGCAGCAAGGCGCTGCCGGCCGCCGACTCTCCGCTGCCGCGCCACGTGCCGCACGGCCTGCCGATCAGCGCGTTGCCGCTGGCCGCCAGCCTGGAGACGCGGCCGGCCGAGCCGGCCGTCGGCCAGGCCGAGCGCAAGCTGCCGACGCCGCCGAACGCGCTGTGCGTGTTCGCCGCCGCCCATTTCGGCTTCGCCGCACCGCGCCTGCTGGCGCTGGCCTACAGCCGCAACGTGCTGCAATACTGGGCCCCGCTGGCGGCGCGCTGGCTGGTGCTGGCACCGCAGCAGGACGCCGCCGACCTGTCCTTCACCCGTTCCGACTACGCCTGGCTGCCGGTCTCGTCGAGCGCCGCCGCGCCGGCGCGCCGTGGCGACGTCGCCGTGGTGCCGTCGGCGCAGGGCCTGCTGCGCCTGCGCATCAACCCGTTCAACGAGAGCTATGCCACCGAGCTGCTATACGCCGCCACCCTGGTCGCGGCGCCCGGCGCGGTGGGCCGGCAGATCGCCTGCCTGGTCGAGGGGCCGGCCGGCGTGCAGCTGTGGAGCGCGCTGCCGGACGGCGCCGACCCGGAGTTGCAGGACTGCGCCGGCGGCGCCGTGCCGCTGGCCGGCTGGTCGCGCCCCTTCAGCTACGACGGCAAACTAATCTGGCTGCATGCCGAAGGCCACCTGGTCTGGCTGCCCGGCACCGATCCGCAGTGGCTGGTCTGGCCGCAGGGCTGGCAGCCGCGCCTGCAGTTCGGCGGCCCGGTGAAGAGCCGCCACGGCCTGCTGTGGCTGATCGGCCACGACGGCCACAGCTACTGCTTCCTCGAACTGGGCCGCGCCGGCGGGCAGATCGAGCGCATCGGCGGCGCCCGCCTCGGCTTCGGCACGCTGCTGTTCCGCCGTGGCCACCAGGTCAAGGACGAGCCCTGGGAGCCGGAGCATGTCGAGGACCAGACCAAGGGCGAGGCGCTGGTGCTGCCGCTGCTGGAGAACGTCAGCAGCACGCGCAGCCAGCCCTGCGGCCTGGTGCTGCGCATCGAGCACTACCCCGGCACGGCCGAGGCGGCGCTCGACGGCGACGTGCTGCCGCGCACCTTCATCGAATGGGTCGGCCAGCGCAACGTCATCCTCGACGAGGTGGCGCGCCTGAGCCATCCGGGCGACTGCGTACCCTTCGTCTACGACGGCTGCCTGTGGTTGCACCATCCGAAGTGGAACGAGATGCGCGGCTGGCACTTGAAGGCGCCGGCGTGACGCGCTCCCTGTTGGAGCGCACGCCGCCGCGCGCCGCCGCCGGCCGCGCCTCGCGTTCGCGCTCGCTGTTCGCGCTGGCGCTGCTGGCGTTGCCCGCGTCCGCCGCGCTGGCCGCGCCGGCGCCGACCTCGCACGCACCGACCTCTCACGTCTTCCTGGTGCAGAACTCCGGCTGGATGGACCCGTTCTACAGCGACCCGGCATCGCAGTACAAGGCGCTGGTGGCCGAGGTGGTGCTGGCCGTCACCCAGCCGGGCGACGCGCTGGTGCTGGCCGCCTTCAACCAGAGCCTGCCCGGCGCGCCGTCGCCGCGCGCGCTGCTGGCCGCCAAGGTCGAGGCCGAGCCGCCCCGGCGCCAGGTGGCGCAGGCGCTGGCCGCGCTGCAGACGGCGCACAAGCCGGGCAGCGCCGCGCTGGCCGACACCGACCTGGGCGAGGCCGTCGGCGCCGCCATCGACACCGCCCTGGCGCGCCAGCCCGGCCTGGTCTGGCTGTTCACCAACAACAAGAACAGCCCGAACAACGACCAGGCCACGGCGCAGCGCAACCGCGAGTTCTACCAGCTGATCCACCACGGCGCGGCGATCCGCACGGCGCTGGCCTTCCCGCTGAAGATGCCGGTCCACGCCGGCCGCTACAGCGCCAACGGCCTGATGGTCTACGTGTTCGCCATCCACGAGCAGGGCGCGCGCCAGCTCGACGCGCTGCTGCGCTCGGGCCGGCTGCAACGGGTCGTCACCGAGCCGCCGGCGCGCCTCAAGCCGCTCGACCGCGACACCGTGCGCCTGGCCCCGGTCAAGGTCGACAACGCGCCCGGCGTGGCCTTCTCGATGACGCCGGACGGCTCGCTGCGCGCCGACATCGACGCCGGCGCCACCGCGCCGCGCGCCAAGATCGCCTGGCGGCTGGAGAACACCATCTACCCCTACACGATCAGCAGCGCCACGCTGGCGGCGCGCTCGCGCCTGGCCGGCGAGGACAAGCCGATCAGCCTGGGCACGGACAGCGTGCGCGCGCTGGCGCCCGGCCAGGGCCAGCCGCTGGCGTCCGAGATGCAACTGCCTGTGGCCCAGCTGCCGGGCAGCTGGTCGCTGGCCGCCTTCAAGTCGGCCGGCTCGGCGTATGTGATGCCGGGCCAGATCGAGGTGCAGCTCAGCGAGCAGAAACTGGAACTGTCGCAGGCCTTCCGCCAGCGCATGGCCGCGCTGTTCCCCGGCGACCCGCTGCCCGACATCTTCACCCCGCCCAGCCAGGTGCAGGGCTCGCGCGCCGTGCTGCCGCTGGACGTGCGCGTCCACTTCGGCCTCGGCCCGCTGCTGGCGCTGGGCGGCGCCATGCTGGCGCTGCTGGCCGGCGTGACGGCCGCCGTGCTGGGCCTGACGCGCATGCGCAAGGTGGCCCTGACGGTGGAGGGCGAGCCGCGCACCATGCACAGCAAGGCGGGCATGCAGACACCGATTTTCGACAAGGCCGGCAACAAGGTGGCCGAGTTGCGCACGACCCTATTCGGCCACACATTGACGCAGTTGCGCGACGGCGCGCAGGTGCGCCTGGGCCATTGAACACATCAGGAAAAGAACATGCAAAACACTCAGCAAGGCAGCAGCGTACAACCGATCCTTCTGGCGCAGGCCAACACCGACCCCGGCTTCAAGGTGCCCGGCGCCAGCGCGCCGGCCTCGGCCTCGTCGGCTTCGTCGGCGGCCGGCAAACCGGTCGACATCACCACGCCGTCGCCGGCCGCCGGCAGCAATGGCACGAATGACACGAGCGGCACCGGCGCCAACGCCATCGAGGTGGCGCCGGTGCAGGGCGCCCCCGCCACCGACACCTCGGCGCGCGACCAGTTGATCGCCGGCGCCGTGTTCCTGGTGCTGCTGCTGGTGTTCTTCTTCGCCCGCAACGCCTTCAGCAACCACCTGGTGCGCCGCCGCGTGGCGCCGTCCTCGGCCGACACCTCCGGCTGGCTGCTGTTCTGCGGCCTCGGCTTCGTCAGCGCCGCCGTCGTGCTGGCGGTGATGAACGCGAGTAAATTCCTCAGCGGCGCCATCACCGGCACCCTGCTGCTGCTCGGCGTGGCCGCCCTGGTCGGCGCCTGGCTGACCGGCCGCCGCTAACCTTTTCGAGAGAACGCCATGGCAGAATTCCCCAGCTCCAGCAGCATCCTCGGCGGCGCCGACAAGAAGGCCGAACTGAAGGTCGACCTGCGGCCGACCCTGTTCATCGGCGCCGGCGGCACCGGCATGGAAGTGATGATGCGCATCCGCCGGCGCATCCTGTCGGCTGTGTGGAACCGCCACAACCCGGCCCGCGTCGAGTCGATCGGCCAGTTTCCTGTGGCGCGCTTCCTCCACTTCGATCTGGACAGCGGCGCCGTCATCGACGAGGGCAAGTCGCAGCGCAGCGACCCCTGGTACGAGCTGGTCAAACTGAGCGACGAGGAACGCCTTGTCGAGCACATCGACCTGCAGCAGTACCACGAGTCCGACGACAGCCTGGCGCGCTTTCCGCTGATCGAGCAGTGGATGCCGCTGCGGCCGAAGAAGCTGCGCTCGCTGGGCATCGACCCGTCCAAGGGCGCCGGCCAGATCCGCGCCGTGGCGCGCCTCTACCTGTTCGACAAATACCCCAAGCTGCGCGGCCGCATCAAGGGCGCGCTGAACTACTTGAGTAGCAACGCCGGCAACGAGCGCAAGGAGAACTACCAGCGCCTCGGCCTGACGGTGGACACCTCCAAGTTCCGCATCGTCGTCATCGGCTCCAACGCCGGCGGCACCGGCGCCGGCAGCCTGATGGACCTGGGCTGGATCGCCAAGGCCATCGCCCGCCAGGAGGTGTCCGACAGCCAGGTCGACCTGGTGATGTTCATGCCCTCCGGTTACGCCAAGGCCAACAAGGAGCGCACCGAGGCCAACGCCTACGCCACCATGATGGAGCTGGAGACGGCGATGCGCGACATGAACGCGCAGGTGCGCTGGGCCGAGCCGGACAGCCTGGTCGGCAAGGGCGCGCCGTTCGACGACGTCTACTTCGTCGACACCGCCAACCTGGCCAACAAGGCGACGCAGGACGTCAAGGACGTCTACCAGATGGTGGCCGACTCGCTGTTCGAGGACTTCGCCTCGGCCGACTTCGCCAACCGCAAGCGCTCGGTGGCGGTCAACCAGCAGCAGCACAAGCTGGGGCCGTTCAATCCGCGCGTGCCGGAGCAGCGCTTCGGCGACATGCGCCTGTCCTACTCGAAGGTCTACTCGGCCTTCGGCCAGGCCGTGCTGGACACCCAGCAAAGCCTGCGCGAGGACATCCGCGCCTACGAGCTGGCCGCCTTGATGGTCAAGGCCTTCTTCGGCATCGTCGGCAGCGACGGCGCGCCGGCCCGCCGCGCCGGCGACCAGGAGCGCGACATCTTCATGCGCGAGCAGATGGCGATGGCCGAGCACCCCTTCGACACCTTCCCCGACTTCAAAAAGGGCACGGTCGACGTCACGCCCTTCCAGGAGTACGCGCTGACCGACCGCCTGTTGATGGACAAGGACGAGCGCTCGCTGCTGGAGCGGGTCGAGAGCAAGGTGCAGCTGGAGATCGACCGCATCATGGGCGCCTACGAACTCAACGTGTGGCGCGAGAAGGTCGCCGAGCTGCTGCCGCAGCTGGAGCGCGACGCCATCCGCGAGGCCGGCGCCACCGCCGAGACCAGCGAGGACCGCATCAAGCGCCACACCGCCGAGCTGCTGCTGCGCCTGAAGGGGCGCTGCCGCGAGCAGCTGTACGCGCTGCTGGACGACCGCAAGCAGGGCGGCCTGGAGTTCGTCCTGTCGCTGCTCGAGCAGATCAAGTCGCGCGTCGCCCAGCGCGACCTGGCCTGCGCCGAACGCAACGGCAAGCGCTACCGCGACATGCGCGACGCGCTGCGCACCCGCCAGGTCGAGGAGTCGCTCAACAACCTGTCGCAGGCGGCCGGCAAAATGTTCGGCCGCGACGCCCAGGCGCGCGAGGTGATGAGCCACCTCAAGCGCGACATCGCCGACTACCTGCGCTTCCACCTGCTGGCCGTGGCGGCGGGGCAGGCGATGGAGGTGCTGCGCGCCATGTCCACCTGGCTGGGCGACGCCACCTCGGTCGACGAGCAGGGCCAGCCCGTGTGGAGCGGCATCGCCGGCGAGTTCCAGGACGGCCGCCGCTGCGTCGAGGCGATGCTGGGCGCGGTCGACCAGCGCATCGAGCAGCTGCGCGCCGACGCCCAGCACGAACACGCCACCTACATGAAGCTGGCCAGCGACACGCTGCCCGAGCCGGTCAAGCTGACCGGCGACATCAGCAGCTGGAGCGAGGAAGTGCTGCTCGAATTCGGCGGCTCGGCGCGGCTGTTCCCGCAGCTGGGCGACGAGCGCCTGCGCGCCTCGCTGCTGCTCAAGCTGTTCCGCCGCGCGCAGACGCAGCTGAGCCGCGAGCAGGCGGTCGACGGCGAACCCGTCGATCCGCTGCTGGAGCGCCTGGCGGCCATGTCGGCGCCGGAGCGCCAGCGCACCTTCAACGAGTGGATCAAGAGCGCCATGCCGTGGGTGAACGCGCGCTTCTCGGCCGAGTTCACGCCCAAGGCCGACCAGTTCAAATGCTTCATCGGCGTCGGCGACGCCAACGCCTGGCGCAAGATGGAGGCCGAGATCAAGGCCGCCGTGCCGACCGGCTTCTTCCACGGCGACCTGGTCAGCATCGTCAACACCGGCATCGTCGGCAAGGCGGTCTGCTACATCGAGCTGTCCGGCTTCCCGATGACGGTGCTGCGCGGCCTGCCGACCTGGCGCACCTCCTACCAGATCGAGAACCCGAAGATCCCGACCCATTTGCATTTCGACTCGACCCGTTTCCGCCATCCGATCGCGCCGTCGATGGACGAGTTGAACCGCCTGGCAGACGACTACGAATGGTTCCTGCAGGCGATCGCGCTGGGCGTGGTCAAGCGCAAGCCCGACCTGTCCGACCGCGAGGCCAGCTTCCAGCCGCGCGGCCAGTACCTGTTCGAGGTGGAGGCCGGCTCCGGCGAGTGGCTCCAGATCGGCAACGAGTTCGCCATCCGCTCCAACGGCCTGCCGGCCTACTACCGCGAGCAGGTGGTGGCGGCGGTGCAGCACCGCCTGGCCCGCGCCGGCGCCAGCCAGCTGCTGCTGTTGGCGGCGCTGATGCGCCATTACCAGCTGAAGGTCTACCAGCCCAAGCTCGACGTCGACGAGACCGGCGCCGAGCTGCCCTCGCCGTCGCTGCCCAACATCACCGCCAAGCGCCTGTACGACGCCTGGCTGCGCCGCGCCCAGGGCTTGAATCCGGCGGTGTCGGCGCAGGCCATCGAGACGGCGACGGCGCAGCTGGCGCAGTGGGAGCGAGCAGGTGGCCGACTCGGCCAGCGATGCCTACAGCTGGGAGGTGCAACAGACGGTGGACAAGCGCGTGCTCAAGCCCGAATACCTGGTCAGCGAGACGCAGGCTGCCGGCGTGTTCGGCGCCACCCAGGCGCCGGGGCCGTCGCTGCACAAGGCGGCGGTGGAGCAGGCCGCCCAG
This sequence comes from Rugamonas sp. DEMB1, assembly GCF_029834475.1. Lineage (GTDB taxonomy): Bacteria > Pseudomonadota > Gammaproteobacteria > Burkholderiales > Burkholderiaceae_D > Rugamonas > Rugamonas rubra. The sequence goes on from NZ_CP122407.1 coordinate 926,678, forward strand.
GCGATGCAATACCATCAGCCGGTGACCAAGCGGCCGGCCAGCTACAAGGTGTTCCTCAACAAGGTGCAGCACGGCCCGTACTCGCTGGAGGAGATCGGCCAGCGCATCGTCCACGGCGAGATCGACGCCGCCACCAAGGTGTGGAACATGTTGTGGGTGCCGCGCGTGGACCAGTGGAAGGCCGCCGGCGACATGGCCGAACTGGCCGCCCTGTTCGACGCCGTCATTCCCGACCCGGAAGACGACATTCCCGATCCGGAATAACAGCAAGGTGAAGAAGAGTGGCTGAAGTGATTTATCGTTGTATCAACCAGGGCTGCGGCAAGGGCTTCCCGCGCGCGGTGGCGTTCTGCCCGTATTGCGGCACGCGCCAGGCCGTCGAGGCGGCGCGCGCGCCGGCGCCGGCGCCGGCGCCTGCTCCAGTTCCGGTAGCCGCGCCTGTGCCTGCTCCGGTTCCGCTGGCCGCGCCAGTTGCCGCACCTGCACCTGCGCCGGCACCGGCACCGGCACCCGCGCCCGCGCCAAGCCCGGCGCCGACTCCCGCGCCGACACCAGCGGCGGCGCCCGCACCTGTACCAGCACCGATACCCGCGCCGGCATCGCGGCCGAAGGTCGATCTGGCCCAAGCCGATGCGCATTCCGCCCGCCGCCCCCGGCTCTGGCGAGCGGCGTGTCGGGCCGCCGTTGCGCAAGCCGATCGGCAAGGGCACCTGGCTGGCGGTGATGCTGTCGCTGTTGGGAATCTGGATCGTCGCCAAGCCGACCGATCCGCACAAGAAGCTGGCGGCGCGCATCGAGGCGGCCACCGCGCTGGCGCAGGAATGCAAGCTGGACGACGCCCGCGCCGCCTTGGTCACGCTCAAGGCCAGCAAGGCCAGCGCCAGCGAGCTCAAGCCGCTGCAGGACGCCATCTTCGGCGCGGCGGCCACGTGCGAGAAGAAGCGCCTGCGCGTCAAGGCCTGGAACGACGCCCGCCCGCAGATCGACGACGCCGTGCGCGCCGGCCAGCTGGACAAGGCCGCCGCCCGCCTGGCCGCCTTCCGCAAGAAGTGGGGCGACGACGCCGACACGCGCGAGCGCGAGGAGCGCATCGACGGCCAGCGCGTCACCCAGCTGCTCGACGAGGCGCAGGCCTGCCTGAACCGCAGCGACCGCGTCTGCCTGGAGAGCAAGCTGCTGGCGGCCGAAAAGCTCAAGCGGCCGGAGGCCGAGGCGCGCATCAAAACGCTGCGCGACGCCTTGTCGCGCCTGTTGGAGGCGACCTTGCTGGGCCAGCCGTCGGCGCAGGAATCGGGGCAGGGCGGCGCGGCCGCCGGCCACGCGGCGGCACTGAAGACCGCCGCGCCGGCCCGCGCCGAGGCGCCCCGCTCAACGCTGTTGACGACCTCGCCGGCGGTGGCGCAGAACGCGCAGACGGCGCGCCGCTTCCTCGCCGAGGCCGAGCGCGACATGGGGCAAAACAACTACAAGGCGGCGCTGGACAAGGCCGACAAGTGCCTGGCGCTGGCGGAAACCGGCAACCGCGATTGCCAGGCGCTGCGGCAGAAGGCCGAGCGCCTGCAACGCGAGCTGCAACGCTGCCTGGCCAGCGGCGCCGACTGGGTCGACGACCACTGCCAGTAGTCTAGTCGCCCCGTCTCCCCTCGTCGGCCGCTCCGCCAACCCGCCTGCCAAGCGGCCGTCGGCGGGCCGGCGTCCGCCACTCTCCGCCACAAATCCGCCGTCCATTCCGCCAAAGCGACCGCTTGTCGCAAAAACAATGCCAATTTCGCATGGCGGGCTACAGTGTCGCCAGCGCGCGGTGTACGCCGCCGCGCCCATAAGGAACCGCCAACCAGGCGGTCGACCACCGCGTCCCAGGACCATCAGGAGAGTGCCCGCATGCTAACCATTCGACAGCTGAACAAGACCTACGCCAACGGCGTCAAGGCGATCAACAACGTGAGCCTGGAGATCCCGAACGGCATGTTCGGCCTGCTCGGCCCCAACGGCGCCGGCAAGTCCTCGCTGATGCGCACCATCGCCACCCTGCAGGACCCGGACAGCGGCAGCATCCACTTCAACGGCCTCGACGTGTTGGCCGACAAGGACGGGCCTGCGCCGCCAGTTGGGCTACCTGCCGCAGGACTTCGGCGTGTATCCCAAGGTCAGCGCCGAGAAGCTGCTGCACCACTTCGCCGTGCTCAAGGGCCTGGCCGGCCGGGGCGAGCGCAAGGAGGCGGTCGAGGCGCTGCTGCAGCAGACCAACCTGTGGGAGGCGCGCAAGCGCGGCCTGGGCACCTACTCGGGCGGCATGCGCCAGCGCTTCGGCATCGCCCAGGCGCTGCTGGGCGCGCCGCGCCTGGTGATCGTCGACGAGCCGACCGCCGGCCTCGACCCGGACGAGCGCAACCGCTTCCTCAACCTGCTGGCCAAGATCGGCGAGCAGGTGGTGGTGATCCTGTCGACCCACATCGTCGACGACGTCACCGACCTGTGCCCGCGCATGGCGCTGATCGTCAAGGGCGAGGTGCTGATCCAGGGCGAGCCGCAGGCCGCCATCGACACGCTCAAGGGCCGCGTCTGGCGCCGCAGCGTGGCGGCCGAGCAGCTGGCCGGCTACCAGAGCCGCTTCAACGTGCTGTCGAGCCGCCTGGTCGGCGGCAAGCCGCAGATCAACGTCTACGCCGAGAGCCAGCCGGACGACGGCTTCGTCATGGTCGAGCCGGACCTGGAGGACGTCTACTTCCTGCAGGTGCGCCACGCCGCCGCAGCGGGCGGCAGCGGCCGCGCCGCCGCGCCGGCCGCCGCGCGCGCCGCCGCCGCCGACATTGTGTCGGTTTAAGGAGCGCGCCATGTGGAGGGAATTTTTCAAGTTTGACCTGGACTACCAGCTGCGCCAGCCGCTGCTGTGGGTCAGCGCGCTGCTGCTCGCCGCGATGGCCTTCGGCGCCACCACCAGCGATGCGATCCAGGTCGGCGGCGCCATCGGCAACGTCAACCGCAACGCGCCCACCGTGGTGGCGCAGCTGCTGGGCAGCTTCAGCGTGATCTCGATGTTCATCGTCACCATCTTCATCGCCGGCGCCGTGCTGCGCGACAGCGAGGTCGGCATCTCCGACATGCTGTTCGCCACGCCGATGCGCAAGCTCGACTACCTGTTCGGCCGCTTCGCCGCCGGCCTGGTGGCCTGCCTGTTGATCTTCGTGGTGATCGCCGCCGGCGCCATGCTCGGCCCGCTGATGCCCTGGGTCGACCAGGCCCGCGTCGGCCCCTTCCCCGGCGCCGCCTACCTGTGGACCTTCGCCGTGCTGGTGCTGCCCAACCTGTTGTTCATCGGCGCGCTGCTGATGCTGCTGGCCGCCACCACCCGCTCGATGATGCTGGTCTACGTCGGCGTGCTGGCCCTGTTCGTGCTGTGGGTGGTGGCCGGCGTGTTCACCCGCGACATCAACAACGAGTGGATCGCCGTGCTGATCGACCCGTTCGGCGTGCGCGCCTTCGGCCGCATGACGCGCTACTATTCCGCCGCCGAGGCCAACAGCGGCCTGCCCGCGCTGGGCGGCTACCTGCTGGCCAACCGCGCGCTGTGGAGCTGCGTCGCGCTGCTGATGTTCGGCGCCACCGTGGCGCTGTTCAAGCCGCAGCGCGCCGGCACCGGCCGCCGCCTGTTCGGCCAGGCCAAGCCGGCCGCCGCAGCGCCCGCCGCTGCCGCTGCCGCGCCGCTGCTGCTGCCGCGCATCGAACCGCGCTTCGGCGCCGCCACCGGCTGGGCGCAGTGCTGGCGCATCTTCTGCTTCGACGCCGGCGCCGTGTTCAAAAGCGTGCCCTTCCTGGTGCTGTTGCTGCTCGGCGTGGCCAACCTGATCGGCAGCGCCAGCGCCGCCGACGCGATGTTCGGCACGGCGCTCTACCCGAGGAGCTACCTGATGCTGCGGGCGATGAACAACAGCTTCAATTTCATGTTGATCATCGTCGTCACCTTCTACGCCGGCGAGCTGATCTTCAAGGAGCGCCAGGCCAAGATCGCCGACGTCAGCGACGCCATGCCGGTGCCGAACTGGGCGCCGCTGCTGGCCAAGAGCCTGGCCATGGTCGGCGTGGTGCTCGGCTTCCTGCTGGCCGGCGTGCTGGCGGCGATGGCCTTCCAGCTGTTCAAGGGCGGCGCCCCGGTCGAGCCGCTGCTGTACCTGCAAGGCAGCCTGCTGAGCGCGACGCCGTTCATCCTGATGGGCCTGCTCGCCGTCTGCCTGCAGGTGCTGACCAACAACAAGTTCATCGGCTACCTGCTGATGATCGTGCTGATGGTGGCGCAGATCGTCATGGGCGTGATGCACTTCGACCACAACCTGTACAGCATCGGCGCGCTGCCGGCCAGCCCGTATTCGGAGATGAACGGCTACGGCCACTTCCTCGCCGGCTGGTCCTGGTTCGCCCTGTACTGGGGCCTGTTCACGCTGGCCTTGCTGATCGTCGCCCAGGCGTTCTGGGTGCGCGGCCTGTCGGTCGACTGGCGCTCGCGCGTCCGCCTGGCCGGCCGCCGCCTGCGCGGCGGCGCCGGCGCGGCGCTGGCGCTCAGCCTGGCCGCCTTCGCCGCCACCGGCGGCTGGATCTTCTACAACACCAACGTGCTCAACAACTACCGCGCCTCCGACGCCCAGATGGACCTGCAGGCGCGCTACGAGAAGCTGTACCGCCAATATGTCGACCTGCCGCAGCCGAAGATCACCGACGTGCGCGCCGACGTCGACATCTTCCCGGCAGAGCGGCGCGTCGCCGTGCGCGGCCACTACGTGTTGGAGAACAAGACCAACGCGCCGCTCGACACCCTGCGCATCCAGGAGAACCCGGACGAGCGGACCCGCTGGGAGAACCTGCCGGCGCACCAGTTGACCTTGGACGACAAGCAGCTCGGCTTCAAGATCGTCAAGCTGGCGCAGCCGTTGGCGCCCGGCCAGCGGCTGGCGCTCGACTTCAGCGTCGACGTGCGCCGCGCCGGCTTCACCAACAGCGGCGCGCCCGACACGTTGAACCTGAACGGCAGCTTCTTCAACAACCAGGAGTTCTTCCCGCACTTCGGCTACGACCGTGGCCGTGAGCTGGTCGACCGCAACGAGCGGCGCAAGCGCGGCCTGGGCGAACCGGAGCGCATGCGCAAGCTGGAGGACACGGCCGCCTACGTCAACGCGGTGTTCGGCGGCGAGGCCGACTGGATCAACTTCGACACCACCGTCTCGACCAGCGCCGAGCAGATCGCCATGGCGCCCGGCTACCTGCAAAAGAGCTGGGAGCGCGACGGCCGCCGCTACTTCCACTACAAGATGGACCAGCCGATGATGCCCTTCTTCGCCTACCTGTCGGCCAAGTGGGAGATCCGCAAGGCCGAGTGGAAGGGGCTGCCGATCGAGATCTACCACGACAGCAAGCACGGCTACAACACCGGCCGCATGGTCGAGTCGGTGCAGAAGTCGCTCGACTATTTCTCCACCCAGTTCACGCCCTACCAGCACAAGCAGGTGCGCATCCTGGAGTTCCCGACCTACGCCCAGTTCGCCCAGTCGTTCGCCAACACCATCCCGTTCTCCGAGGGCATAGGCTTCATCGCCGACCTGCGCGACAAGGACGACATCGACTACGTCTTCTACGTCACCGCGCACGAGATGGCGCACCAGTGGTGGGGCCACCAGGTGATCGGCGCCCCGGTGCAGGGCTCGACCATGCTGATGGAATCGCTGGCGCAGTATTCGGCCATGATGGTGATGGAGAAGGAGTACGGCCGCGAGAAGCTGCGCCGCTTCCTGCGCTTCGAGCTGGACCGCTATCTGCGCGACCGTGGCGGCGAGCTGGTCGAGGAGCTGCCGCTGTACAAGGTGGAGGGCCAGCAGTACCTCCACTACCGCAAGGGCAGCCTGGTGTTCTACCGCCTGCGCGACGAGATCGGCGAGGCGCCGCTCAACCGCGCCCTCAAGCGCTACCTGCAGGACAAGGGCTTCCAGCAGGCGCCGTTCACCACCTCCAAGGAGCTGCTGGCCTACATCCGCGCCGAGGCGCCGGCCGACAAGCAGGCCTTGATCACCGACCTGTTCGAGAAGATCGTCTTCTACGACAACCGGGTGGTCGAGGCGAAGGCGGTCAAGCGCGCCGACGGCCAGTGGGACGTGACGATGAAGCTGCACCTGGCGAAAATGGAGGCCGACGGCAAGGGCAGGGAGACGCCGCGCGCCTACGACGAGCCGGTCGAGATCGCCGTCTTCGCCCGCCCGGCCGGCGGCAAGGAGAAGGACGAGCGCGTGCTGTTCAGCGACAAGCGCCTGCTGTCGGGCGCCGAGCCGAGCGTCACGGTGACGGTCAAGGACAAGCCCTTCGACGTCGGCGTCGACCCCTACAACAAGATGATCGACCGCGTCTCGCGCGACAACCGCAAGGAGATCAGCTTCGATTGAGGGCCCGGGCGGGGCGGCGCGGAGCAGGGAGGGGCGCCGGCGAGGCACCCTGGCGCATCGAATCGGTTGGTTCCTGAATGGCCAAAGTAAGGTTCACCATCCGTATAGGCACTGATCCTAAAGAGCTTGTCGGGCGAGAGGTATGTTACAGGCTGCTTGTCTGTGGAAAGAACCGCTGGCGGTAAGCCAAGAGGTTTCGCCGTCAAGTTAGCGCCCCTTGAAACCGGAAGCCGCAGCGAGGACGCGCTGTAAATCGCCTTCTGCCACCGCCGCGACCGGACTGCGGCCGCCCAAGGAAGTCTTTGGAGTGATGAAGAACTCCCACTTGCTCGGACCGGGCATATCGCCCAAGGCTTGGGAAACTTTTTCCAATTCGCGGCGCTCCGGTTTATCGCTCGCAAAAAAAGCCGGATACAGCTGGGAGTTCGACGGTCCCTCGATCGAGAAGATGCGGAATTCCTTAACAGCTTTACTCAGCGCTTGGCGGCTGAATGCGAGACGCTGGCAAATATCGGACGAGGTCAACAAGTTACCTTCTTCCAGGTGCTTCTGCCTGGATAGCAGGCTCTGACTATTGAGCTTGGCGGTGAATTCATCGTTTTCACGATTGTCAGCGAGGCGCAAGACCTTCGCGGGGACGGCATAGCGTTCCAGCAAGCCTTTGACCTTGCTGCGCGGGATTTTCGGGAAACTCGTGTCAAGAAGCGCTATCGGAGTCCCCGGCATGCTTTGGCTGCGCAGCTTGGCGGGCCGCGAGTCACGAAACTTGACAATCACGTAACCTCCGCCGAGGTCGGCGGATCGCTCCACGTCTGCGGCTGAAAAAACCGAGTGTTCTCCGGCCCGATGCGCCGCAAAGGATTTTTCGGCTGCGCTAAGCTCTTGCGGAGCACGTTTCTTCCGCTGGACTGTAGGACTTTTTTTTACACTCGCTGCAGACATGATGGACTCCAATCGATACAACAGAGTTTACACCGCCGAGAACCCATGTCAACCGCGTCAACTACAGGGGCCGCATCTGCACCGCCACGCCGGACAGCACGGCGTTGCCCGACAGCGGGTCGCGCAGCGTTTCGTCGAGCAGGGCGTTGAGGTTGGCGCCGGGCCGCTCGGCCGCCACGCCCAGCTTCGCGCCGGGCAGGTCGTGGCCCCAGCCGTGCGGCAGGCTGACCACGCCGGGCATCATCTCCTCGCTCAGCTCGACCTGCGCCTCGATGCGCCGCGCGCCGTTGCGGATCTCGGCGCGCGCGCCGTCGGCCAGGCCGAGGCGCTGCGCGTCGGCCGGGTGCAGCAGCGCGGTGCAGCGGAAGGCGCCCTTGGCCAGCACCGGCAGGTTGTGCATCCAGCTGTTGTTCGAGCGCAGCTGGCGGCGCCCGATGATGACCAGCGGCGCCAGCGGCGCCGGCGCGGCCAGGTCGGCGGCGACGCGGGCCAGGTCGGCCAGCAGCGCGGCCGGCGCCAGCTCGATCTTGCCCGACGGCGTGCGCAGCAGCTCGGGGATGCGCGGCGCCAGCGCGCCCAGGTCGATGCCGGACGGCGCCGCCTTGATTTTGGCCAGCGTCAGCCCGCCCGGCTTGGCGCCGAACTGGTCGCCGTACGGTCCGCTGCGCAGCGCCAGGTCGAGCACCCGCTCGACGCCGGACAGCGGCGCCAGCGCGGCCAGCACCTGCGGCGCGGCGGCGCCGGCCGCCTTGGCCACCTCCTGCTCCAGCGCGGCCTGGTCGAGCGCGGCGATGTCGGCGTGGCGGCCGTGGCCCTGGACGATGGCGGCCAGGCGCAGCATGCTGTCCCACTCGTCCGGCTGGCCGGCCGGCCGCGCCAGCACGGGCGCGCTGTAGCGGGCGTGGTTGCGGTAGGAGAACTGGGTGAAGCTGACGTCGTAGTGGCGGTCCTCCAGCGGCGACACGCCGGGCAGGATGACGTCGGCGTGGCGCGAGGTCTCGTTGAGGTAGATGTCCAGGCTGAGCATGAAGTCGAGGCCGTCGAGCGCGGCGGCCAGGCGGGCGCCGTTGGGCGCCGACAGCACCGGGTTGGCGGCGATGGCGATCAGCGCCTTGATCTGGCCGGGGCCGGGCGTGTCGATCTCCTCGGACAGGCAGGTCAGCGGCAGCTCGCCGGCCACCTCGGGCGCGGCCGAGACGCGGCTGTGGTGGCGGCCGCTGACCACGCCGCGTCCCGTGCCCGGCTTGCCACGGGTGTTGGCGGCGAAGGCGGCGGCGCGCGGGAACATGGCGCCGCCTTCGCTGTCGAGGTGGCCGCTGAGGATGTTGACGACGTCGATCAGCCAGGAGCACAGCGTGCCGTACTGCTGGGTGCAGGTGCCGATGCGGCCGTACACGGCGGCCCGTTCGGTGCCGGCCAGGCTGCGCGCCAGCTCGCGCATGGTGGCGGCGGCGATGCCGCAGCGCGCCGCCATTTTTTCCGGCGCGTAGGGCAGCAGGGCGGCGCGCAGCTGGTCCAGGCCGGCCAGGTGCCCGGCCAGCCGGCCGGGCCGCGCCAGGCCCTCGTCGCACAGGGTGTGGGCCAGGCCGAGCAGGAAGAACACGTCGGCGCCGGGGCGGATGAAGTGGTGGGCGTCGGCCGCCTGCGCCGTCTCGCTGCGGCGCGGGTCGACCACGACGATCTTGCCGCCGCGCGCGCGCAGCGCCTTGGCCTTGCCGCGGTAGTCCGGCACGGTCCACAGGCTGCCGTTCGACACCATCGGATTGGCGCCGAGGATCAGCAGGAAGTCGCAGCGCTCGATGTCGGGCACCGGCACCGACAGCCAGCTGCCGAACATCAGGCCGACCGAGAGCATCTTCGGCACCTGGTCGACGCTGGAGGCCGAGTACATATTGCGCGTGCCGAGGGCGCGCGCCAGGCGCGGGAAGGCCAGCGCCAGGCCCATCTTGTGCGACACCGGGTTGCCCAGCACGGTGGCGACGGCGTCGGCGCCGTCGCGCGCGATGATGGGCAGCAGGCGCCGTTCGATCTCGGCGTAGGCCTCGTCCCAGCTGGCCTCGACGAACACGCCGTCGCGCTTGATCAGCGGGGTGCGCAGGCGGTCGGCGTCCTCGTGCAGCTCCTTCAGCGCCACCGCCTTGGGGCAGAGGAAGCCGGCGCTGAAGACGTCGGCCTCGTCGCCGCGCACGCGCAGCGCACGGGTGCCGTCGTGTTCGACCAGCAGGCCGCAGGCGGCCTCGCAGAAGGGGCAGATGCGGTGCGCGCTGCGGCTGTCGGCGGCGGTGTGCTGGGTCATGGCCTGGCCTTGTCGAAAAGTGAACGGTCGTGCGATTGTCGGGATTCGCCGGCCCGCTGTCAATCGACATTTTCCATGCTGTTGTGCGGTCGCAGCGGGCGGCGGCGGTGTATGCTGTGGGCGGAAAGTTATCGTCGTGCCAACCCATAGGAGAACACCATGCGCACCATTTCGCAAGCGGTATTGCCGGCGGCCCTGGCCGTCACCCTGGCCCTCGGTTTGGCCGGGCTGGCCGGCTGCCAGAAGAAGGAGGACACCATCGGCGCCGGCCCGGCCGAGCAGGCCGGCCGCAAGCTCGACGAGGCCACCGACAAGGCCGGCCACGAGCTGACCGAGGCGGCCAAGCAGGCCAACCAGCAGATCCAGGACGCCGCCAAGGAGACCAGCGACAAGATCAACAAGGCCACCGGCGCCGCCGGCGAGGAGCTCAACAAGGCCACCGAGGCGGCCGGCAAGAAGCTCGAGCAGGCCGGCGAGAAGCTGCAGACCAAGGCGCAGGAGGCGCGCGAGAAGGACGCCGCCGGCAAGGCCGACAAGTAGCCGGCGGCGAAGCCCACGGGGCAGGGCCAGGGTCAGACCCTAGGGTCTGACCCTAAGTTGCGCCGTTGCGGCTTGGCGGCGTCCTCGAAGCGTGCGGGCGCGGGCCGGCTCAGCCGGCGCCGCTGCGCAGCGCCGCCGGCGCCCCGGCCGGCGACACCTTGTCGGCCGGCGCCGGCTGCTCGGCCGCCGGTTCGCCCGGCGCGCCGTCGGCGCTGGCGCCGAGCACCACGGTCAAGTCGACGAAGCCGGCGCGCCAGGCGCGCTCGAGGTCCTGCTCGATGGCCTCCATCGAGGTCTGCGCGAAGTTGTGGAAGCCGCGCACGCCATAGGCGCGGTTGCGGCCGTGCGCCTTGGCCAGGTACAGCGCCATGTCGACCAGGTTGACGGCGCGCTCCCACGGCAGCGCGGCGCCGTCCTCGCCCGGCACCAGCGGGAAGGGGGAGAAGCCGAGCGAGACCTTGACCGAGATGCTGCGCCCCTGGTAGAGCACGGCCTGGCTCGAAATGCTGCTCAGGATGCGCCGCGCCACCTCGTCGATGCCGTGCCGCGGGATGGCCGGCAGGAAGGCGAGGAACTCCTCGCCGCCCCAGCGCACGATCATGTCGGTCTCGCGCAGGGCGATGCGCAGGTGCTCGGCGATCATGCGCAGCACGGCGTCGCCGGCGGCGTGGCCGTAGGTGTCGTTGACGTGCTTGAAGTGGTCGACGTCGAGCAGGAACAGGGCGCCGACGATGTCGTCGCCGTGCGCCTTGCGCAGCTCCGGCTGGTGCGCCGCCGGCAGGTGCTGGCTGCGCATGAAGTCCTGGAAGTGGCGCCGGTTGTACAGCGAGGTGAGCGGGTCGAGCGCGCTCTGCGCCTTCAGCTCCAGGTTCTTCACCTCGAGCTGGGCGTTGGCGTGGCGCACCTTGCGGTACAACAGGCCGACGATCACGGCGGCCAGCGCGAACACCAGCGCCAGCAGCCACCAGACGCGCTGCTGCAGGCGCCGGTTGTCCAGCTCGGCGCCCTTGACCTGGTTCTCGCGCCGCAGCAGCTCGATCTGGCGCTGCTTCTTCTCGGTCTCGTACTTCTCCTGCAGCTCGAGCACGGCCTGTTGGCGCTGGCGCTCGAACAGCTGGTTGGAGATGGCGCGCTCGCGGTGGTAGGCGGCGACGGCGCCGCGCAGGTCGCCGGCGCGCTCCAAGGCCATGCCGTACTCGATCAGCACGGCCTGCAGGTCGGGCTGGCTGTTGGCCCGCTCGTAGAAGGCCAGGCCGGCCTCGAAGCTGCGCTTGCCGTCGGCCAGGCGGCCCATGCCGAGGTAGGCCTGGCCGATGTTGACCAGGGCGGTGGCCTCGGTGGCCGAGTCGTTGCTGCGGCGCGAGACCTGCAGCGACTCGTTGGCGTACTGCAGGGTGCGCGCGTAGTCCTGCTCCTTCAGGTAGCTGTCCGACAGGTTGACCAGGGTCACCGCGATCATGCGCTGCGCCCCCAGCCGGCGCTCCAGCTCCAGGCCGTCCTGCAGCGCGCGCAGGGCGCGGCGGGTCTGCCGCGACTCGATCGCCAGGCCGTACTCGGTGCTCTTGGCCATGGCCAGGCGGCCGGGCGACTGCAGCTTGCCGGCCACCGCGACGAGCTCGTCGAGCGCGGCGAAGCCCTGCCCGTATTCCTTCATCTGGGTGTACAGGCGGGCCTGCGAGTTGAGCGCGGCGGCCAGCGGCACCAGGTCGTCGAGCCGGCGCGCCAGCTCGACGGCGCCCTGCATCTTGCCCAGCGCCGGCGGGAAGTTGCCCTGCTCGGCGTAGGCCTGGCCGGCCGACAGCGCGGCCTGCACGCGCAGCGCCAGGTCGCTGGTGGTCTGCGCCAGGCGGTCCGCCTCGAAGGCGAACTGGTGGGCGCCCTTGACGTCGGTCATGGCGAACAGCACATAGGCCTTGGCCAGCAGCCTTGGCGACGATGGCGTCGCTGCGCTGCTGGCGGCCGAAGGCGATCAGCTCGTCGGCCAGCGGCAGCGCCGCCTCGTTCTGGCCCAGGCGCATGCGCGCCAGGCTGAGTTGGTTGATCAGCTCGGCGCGGGTGGCGGCCGACTCGTTCTGCGCCTCGCCCTGCAGCTTGAGCAGCTGGGCCAGCGCCTTGTCGGGCACGAAGCGGCTCTGTTCGCGGATCTCGGCCAGCTGGCTGTCCACCGCCGTCTGCGCGCCGGCCAGCGCCGGCAGCAGCACGCATGCCGCCGCCAGCCGGCGCAGTCCTAGTGATACCGAAGAATCCCGTATGCCTGCCAATGCGCCGCCCCTTGTCCCGCACTGCACAATTTTTGCGCAAAGTGTCTAGACAATTATATTCTTGTTGCAGGCGAGAAATCCCGCCGCCGCGGGTTTTTTTTCCACAAAAAAAGCGCAATCGAATGTGCGTTTTTAACAAGCAAGGGGCCGCGCGGCCGGCGCCGCCGGCTGTCACGCCGCCAGTTGCTGCAGCAGGTAGAGCCGCTGGTACAGGCCGCCGGCTATGCGCATCAGTTGCTCGTGGCCGCCCGACTCGGCGATGCGGCCGTGGTTGAGCACGACGATGCGGTCGGCCGCGCGGATGGTCGACAGGCGGTGGGCGATGGCGATGATGGTGACGCGGCCGCGCAGCTCGTCGAGCGCGCCCTGGACGATCTGCTCGGTGGCGCTGTCGATGTGCGAGGTGGCCTCGTCGAGCAGCAGGATGCGCGGGCTGCCGGCCAGCGCGCGGGCGATGGCGATCAGCTGCTTCTGGCCCACCGACAGGCGCGAGCCGCCCTCGCCGAGCGGCGTGTCGTAGCCCTGCTCGAGGGCGGCGATGAAGTCGTGGGCGTGGGCGGCGCGCGCCGCCGTCTCCACCTCGGCCTGCGACAGGCCACGGCCCATGTCGATGTTCTCGCGCGCCGAGGCGGCCAGCAGGAAGGGTCCTGCGGCACCAGGCCGACGTCGGCGCGGAAGCGCTCGTTGGGAATCTCGGCCAGCGCCGCGCCGTGCAGCGTGATGGCGCCGGCCGCCACCGGGTAGAAGCGCAGCAGCAGCGACAGCAGGGTCGACTTGCCGCTGCCGGTGTGGCCGACGATGCCGACGAAGTCGCCCTGGGCGATCTCCAGCGACAGGTCGTGCAGCACCGGATGGCCCGGCTTGTAGGCGAAGTCGAGGTGGCGGATGGCCACCGCCGGCAGGCCGGCGTCGGCGCCGGCGCGGCCGGCGGCGGGCGCGGCCAGCTCGGCGCGGCCGGCCAGGTGCTCGGCGGCGCCCGGCTCGGCCAGCAGGGCGGCGACGCGGGCGCTGGCCACCACCGACTGCTGCAGCTGGCTGAACTGCATGGTGATCTGGATCAGCGGCTCGATCACCCGGGCGATGTAGCTGATGAAGGCGTACAGCACGCCGACCTCGGTGGCGGTCATGTCGCGCTGGCCGAAGACGAAGATGACGGCCGCCAGCAGCACGATGTTGAGCATGTCGAGCGCCGGCCGCAGCAGCCAGGCGTTGGCGCGCAGCTCGGCCATGCGGGCGTCGTAGTGCTGTCCGTTGGTGGCGCCGAAGCGGGCGCCGAAGCGCGCCTCGGCGTTGCAGGCCTGCAGCACGCTCATGCCGCCGATCGACTCGGCCATCTGGCCGTTGATGTCGCTGCGCAGGGCGCGCGCGCGCGTCACCGCCGGCGCGCTCAGGCGTTGGTACAGCCAGACGATGGCCAGCACCGCCGGCAGCAGCGCCAGCACGATGACCATCAGGTGCCAGTCCAGCCAGGCCATGGCGCAGACCGTGCCGATGAGGACGATGGAGCTGTCGAGCATGACGAACAGCACCTGCACGTACAGCGTCTTGACGGCCTCGGTGTCGTTGGTCACGCGCGACACCAGCTGGCCGGTGATGGCGCGGTCGAAGAAGGCCATCGGCAGGCGCAGCACGTGGTTGTAGACCTGTTCGCGCAGGCGCTGCACCGAGCGCATGGCCAGGCCGGACAGGCGCACCAGTTGCAGGTAGCGCAGGCCGCTGGCGATCCAGCCGCTGAGCAGCAGGCCGCCCAGCAGCAGCGCCATGCGCGGCCAGTCGAGGTGGCGCGGCAGCAGGTGCTGGTCGATCAGCGCCTTGCCCATGATCGGGCCGGTGACCTCCAGCGCGGCCGCCAGCAGCAGCCACAGCAGGGCCCAGTACAGCTGGCGCAGGTCGGGCCGGGCGGCGCGGCGCAGCAGGGCGAAGGCCTGCCAGGTCTGCCGGCGGGCCGAGGTGTCGTCGGGGTTAGTCAGCATTCAGGCTGGCCTCCAGTTGTTGGTAGCGCCACTGGCTGGCGTACCAGCCGTCCTGCGCCAGCAGCGCCTCGTGGCTGCCGCTCTCGCTGACGCGGCCCTCGCGCAGCACCACGATCAGGTCGGCGCCGACCACCGCGCTGAGGCGGTGGCTGGCGATGATGGCGCTGCGCCCGGGGCGGGCGACGCGCAGTTGTTCCAGGTGGCGCAGGATCTGCGTCTCGGTGCCGGTGTCGACCGCCGACAGGGCGTCGTCGAGCAGCAGCAGGTCGTTGTCGGCCAGCAGGGCGCGGGCGATCGCCACGCGCTGGCGCTGGCCGCCGGAGAGGGTGATGCCGCGCTCGCCGACGGCGGTCTGGTAGCCCTGCGGGAACAGCAGGATGTCGTCGTGGATCGCCGCCAGGTCGGCGGCGCGCTCGATCTCGGCCTGGCTGGCGCCGGGCCGCGCCAGGGCGATGTTGTCGGCGATGCTGGCCGAGAACAGGAAGGACTCCTGCGGCACCCAGCTGATCGCCGCGCGCAGGGTGGCCAGGCGGTAGTCGGCCAGCGCGGCGCCGCTCCACAGCAGCTGGCCGGACTGCGGCGTCAACTGGCGCAGCAGCAGGCGCAGCAGGGTCGACTTGCCGCTGCCGGTGGGGCCGACCAGGCCCAGCGTCTGGCCCGGCCGCAGCGTCAGCGTGATCTCGCCGAGCGCCGCCACGCCCTGGCCGGGGTAGCGGTAGCCGACGCCGCGCAGCTCGATGGCGCCGGGCGCCAGCTGTTCCAGCGTGCCGTCGTCCTCGATGGCCAGCGGCATCTCGAGCATCGGCTGCACGCGCGCCCAGGCGGCGCGGCCGCGCTCGATCAGCGACAGCACCCAGCCGGCGGCGAACATCGGCCAGATCAACTGGCCCAGGTACATGGTGAAGCTGGTCAGCGCGCCGATGGTCAGCTGGTCCTGCCAGACCAGGTAGCCGCCCAGGCCCAGGGTCAGCGCGCTGGCGGTGGCCAGGGTCAGGCCGACGGCCGGCTCGTAGGCGGCCTCCCACACCTGCGCGCTCAGGCTGGCCTTGGCGGCGTGGCCGGCCAGCTCGGCGAACTGGGCGCCGCTGCGCTGCTCCAGGCCCAGCGCGCGCAGGGTGCGCACGCCGGCCAGGGTTTCCTGCACGTGGTCGTTGAGGGCGCTGAAGCGCTGCAGCGAGTCGGTCGAGGCGGTGTGGATGTGGCTGGAGATGCGCCAGAAGGCCAGGCCCATCAGCGGGAAGGGCAGCAGGGCGATCAGCGCCAGGCGCCAGTCGACGCCGAGCAGCATGATGCCGAGCACCATCAGCAGGGTCAGCGTGCCGTCGAAGCCAGCCAGCATCGCCTCGCCGGCGGCCATTTCGATGGCGTCGATGTCGTTGGTGGCCAGCGCCATCAGGTCGCCGGTGCGCTGGCGCTGGTAGAAGCCGGGGCCTGGCGCGCCAGCCGCTGGTACAGGCGGGTGCGCAGCGACACGCCGAGCTGGTAGGCGGCGGCGAACAGGGTTTGGCGCCAACCGACGCGCAGCAGGTAGATGGCGACGCCGATCAGCAGCAGCGTGCCCAGTTCGAGCAGCAGCTCGCCGCCGCCCAGGCGGTGCGCGGCCAGGCCGTCGATCATGGCGCCGACCTTGCGCGGCACCCAGACGCTGAGCGCGGCAACGCCGGCCAGCATGGCGCCGGCCAGCAGGTAGGCTCGGCTGTGCTGGCGCACGAAGCCGATAACCAGCCGGGAAAGACTCATGGAATATCCTTGCAAACGATGCCTGCCGGCGCGGTCGCGGCGGGCGTGAAGCTCGCTAGGATACAACAAGCGAACACATCGCGTAAAAACGCGCGGAAACGCAAAACGGGCCGAGGCCCGTTGGTTTTTTTGCTATTGGCGGCGCCGCTCGGCCCTCGGCCGAGCCGCTGGTGCGCGGCGGGAAGCCTACTTCTTGGTCGAGGCAGGCTTGGCGGCGCTCTTGGCCGGCGCGGCCGGTTTGGCGTCGGCCACCGCCGGGGCGGCCGGCTTCGGCGCGGCGGCGACCACCGGCTTGGCGACAACTTCCGGTTGCACTTCCTCGTACTCGTCCTCGTCTTCCTCTTCGTCCAAGTTGTCTTCCAGCTTGGGCTCGGCAATGGCCTTGGCCTCGACCTTGGCTTCAACTTTTGCCACCGGCTTGGCTTCGAGCACCGGCGCGGCCTTCACCTCGGCCACGGTCTTGACCTCGGCCTTGGCCTCGGTCTTGGCCTCGGCCTTGGCGGCCGGCACGACGACGGTTTCGCTCAAGGCGGCGAGCAACAACACCGGCTTGGCGTCCTTGATCTGTTCGCGCGCGCTTTGCAGCAGGATCGCCTGGGCGTCCGAGGCGATGGTGAACAACTGGCGGCCGTAGGCCAGCAGGTGGTCCAGGCTAGGCGTCTGGCTGGCGCTCAGGCGGAAGAACTCCTGGCCATCCTTGGCGCTCAGCAGTTGTTGCGCGGCGCTGGACGACTTTTCCACCGTCGCCTTGGTGGTGCTCAGATTCAGGGCGATGACCTTCTCGGCGCTTTCGACGGCCTTGCTGGCGAAGTTGTTGATGAGGTTGAGCTGTGCTTCCAACTGCGATTTCGTGGCTGCGGAAAACTGTTCGGTGATCGAAAACATGGTTTCTCCTGGGACGATTAAAATGCTGGCTGGCGCCGCATCCAGCGCCCTGCGCCGAGGTCGGTCGCGGCGCCCAAATGCGGGCGAAGTAAGTTTATGATGCGCTGCAATAAACCCATTCTAGCGGCGATTCGCCGCCTTGGAAAGTTATTTTTTGAGCCACGCCGAACAGTCAATTCCAGCTTGCAAGCCATGCCCCGCAATGGCACGGGCCGTCGCGGCGGCGGATCGGACGGCGCAAACGTTGCCGCGGCGCGACGCGGTCCGGCGGCGGAATCGGCGCTGAATTAATGCGATGCAACATAAATCCCAACAATATTAATCTGACGAAGCCATCCACCATGTCCATCAAACTCAACAAAGAAGTCGAACAGCGCCTGCTCGGCTCGATCCAACGCTATTGCGCCGCCAACCTGGACGAGGAGGTGGGCGAACTGAAGGCCAAGTTGCTGCTCGATTATTGTTTGCGCGAAATCGGCCCTTCTGTCTACAATCAAGCCATTCTCGATGCGCAAGCCGCGATGCAGGACAAGATCGCCGAAATCGAACACGTTTGCTACGAAACCGAATTCGCCTACTGGAAAAAGTAGGCGGGCGATCACTGGGGAGTCCGGCATGGATGTAGTCATTCGCAACGCCAACCTGGCGGACGGCCGCCGTGGCGTCGACATCGCCATCGCCGCCGGCCGCATCGCCGCCGTCGGCGCCGCGCTGCCGGTGCGCGGCGGGCGCGAGATCGACGCCGCCGGCGACCTGGTCACGGCGCCGTTCGTCGACGCCCACTTCCACATGGACGCCACGCTGAGCTACGGCCTGCCGCGCGTCAACCAGTCCGGCACCCTGCTCGAGGGCATCGCGCTGTGGGGCGAGCTCAAGCCGCAATTGACCCAGGACGCGCTGATCGCCCGCGCCCTGCAGTACTGCGACTGGGCGGTGGCGCGCGGCCTGCTGGCGATCCGCTCCCACGTCGACATCTGCGACGACCGCCTGCTGGCCGTCGAGGCGCTGCTCGAGGTCAAGCGCCGCGTCGCCCCCTATCTCGATCTGCAACTGGTCGCCTTCCCGCAGGACGGCCTGCTGCGCAGCCCGAGCGCGCTGGCCAATTTGAAGCGCGCCATCGGCATGGGGGTCGAGGTGGTCGGCGGCATCCCGCACTTCGAGCGCACCATGGCCGACGGCGCCGAGTCGGTGCGCATCCTGTGCGAGTTCGCCGCCGAGCGCGGCCTGCGCGTCGACATGCACTGCGACGAATCGGACGACCCCATGTCGCGCCACATCGAAACGCTGGCCTACCATAGCAACCGGCTGGGCCTGCACGGCCGCGTCACCGGCTCGCACCTGACCTCGATGCATTCGATGGACAACTACTACGTCAGCAAGCTGCTGCCGCTGATCCGCGAGGCCGGCGTGGCGGCGGTGGCCAATCCGCTCATCAACATCACCCTGCAGGGCCGCCACGACACGTATCCGAAGCGGCGCGGCATGACCCGCGTGCCCGAGCTGCTGGCCGCCGGCGTCGACGTCGCCTTCGGCCACGACTGCGTGATGGACCCCTGGTACAGCCTGGGCTCGGGCGACATGCTGGAGGTGGCGCAGATGGGCCTGCACGTGGCGCAGATGACCGGCCAGCAGGCCATGCTCGACTGCTTCGCGGCGGTGACCACGACGCCGGCCCGCATCCTCGGCCTGGACGGCTACGGCGTGGCCGTCGGCTGCCACGCCGACCTGGTGCTGCTCGACGCCGCCGACCCGGTCGAGGCGATCCGCCTGCGCGCCGCGCGCCGCCTGGTGCTGCGCCGTGGCGAGGTGGTCAGCGCGGCGCCGCGCGCGGCCGCCACGCTGAGTCTGCCGGGCCGCCCGGCGCAGGTCGACTTCCGCTTGCGCCGCGCCGACTGATCCGCCTTTTTTCTGCTTATTTCCCCGCTTATTCATGCACATACTCGACACCGAACGACTGACCCTGCGCACCATCGAGGTGGACGACGCCGCCTTCTACCTGGAGCTGGTCAACGACCCCAGCTGGCTGCGCTACATCGGCGACCGCAACATCCGCACGCTGGAGCAGTCGCGCGCCTACATCGAACAAGTGCCCTGCGCCATGCAGCGCGAGCTGGGCCACTCGATGTACGTGATCGAGCTGAAGGAGGGCGGCGCGGCGATCGGCATGTGCGGCCTGATCAAGCGCGACACCCTGCCCGACGTCGACATCGGCTACGCCATCCGGCCGGCCTGGTGGGGCCGTGGCTTCGCCTACGAGGCGGCCGCCGCCGTGCTGGCCTACGGCCGCGACCGGGTCGGCCTGAAGCGCCTGCTCGGCATCGTCAATCCGGACAATATCGTCTCGAACCGGCTGCTGCAAAAGCTCGGCCTGGCGCTGGTCGAAACGACCATCTTGGGTGCGGAGCAACGGCCGACCAACCTTTACCGGCTGGAGTTCGCCGCCGCGCCGGCCTGAATGTGAATGTGAATGTTGCAGAGGTGGGAATTGGATAGATTTCTTCGTGGAAATTGCTGACTTTTTCCACGTGCAAGCGCATGATGTTTTTCAAGTCGTTGTTTTTCATCGCTTTGTCCTGTCGCGCCGCCGGCGCCCAAAAGACGCATGCACAAAGCCCGGTTCGACCGCCGCCCCAGCACGCGCGGCGGAACAGTTCTGATCGCATTTTTCTCGGATGAATGCTGGAACAAGGGGGATGTCATGCAACTCGCCAATCTCAAAATCGGCGTACGCCTGGGGCTGTTGGGCGGCTTCTTTTTCGCCGCGCTGATGGTGGTCGCCGCCGGCGGCTGGAGCGCGCTGAGCAGCAGCAACGCCCGCAGCGCCGCCGCCATGGCCCGCGCCGACCTGCTCGGCGAGGCCGTCGACACGGCGCGCGGCGCCCAGGTCGAATTCAAGATCGAGGTGCAGGAGTGGAAGAACACCCTGTTGCGCGGCAACGACCCGGCCAACTTCGACAAGTACTCGAAGGCCTTCGTCAAGACCGGCGAGAGCACCCGGGCCGAGCTGCAGAAGCTGGCCGCCATCCTGGCCAAGCTGCAACTGGCCACGCCGCTGGTGGACCAGGCGCTGCAGACCCAGAGCACGCTGATGAGCAAGTACCTCGAGGCGCTCAAGCAGTACGACAGCGCCAACCCGGCTAGTGCCCATGTCGTCGACAACCTGGTCAAGGGCATGGACCGCGAGCCGACCAAGAAGATCGACGACATCGTCGCCTTCATCAACAAGGAGTCGCGCCGCGTCACGCTGGAGATGGGCGCGGCCAACGCCGCCGAGCACAGCAAGGCGACCATGACCATGGCCGCCACCGTGCTGTTGACCCTGGTGGTCGGCGCGCTGACCGTGGTCTGGCTGATCCGCAGCATCACCGTGCCGCTGGGCGCGGCGGTGGGCATGGCGCAGACGGTGGCCGCCGGCGACCTGCGCAGCGAGGTCAAGGCCGGCGGCCTCGACGAGATCGGCGACCTGCTGCGCGCCTTGCAGCTCATGCGGGGCAACCTGGCCGGCATCGTCGGCCGGGTGCGGCTGGGCACCGACACCATCGCCACCGCCACCAGCGAGATCGCCACCGGCAACCTGGACCTGTCCTCGCGCACCGAGCAGCAGGCCAGCTCGCTGGAGGAGACGGCCGCCTCGATGATCGAGCTGACCACCACCGTCAAGCAGAACAACGAGAACGCCGAGCAGGCCTGCAAGCTGGCCGACACCGCCTCCAGCGTGGCGCAGCGCGGCGGCGCGGCGGTCGACCAGATGGTGCTGACCATGGGCGCGATCAACGAGTCCTCGCGCAAGATCGTCGACATCATCAGCGTCATCGACGGCATCGCCTTCCAAACCAATATTCTGGCGCTCAACGCGGCGGTCGAGGCGGCGCGCGCCGGCGAGCAGGGCAGGGGCTTCGCCGTGGTCGCCTCCGAGGTGCGCAACCTGGCGCAACGCTCGGCCGCCGCCGCCAAGGAGATCAAGGAGCTGATCGGCGACTCGGTGCTGCGGGTCGAGGCCGGCAGCCGGCTGGTCGGCCAGGCCGGCCAGACGATGGACGAGGTGGTCAGCAGCGTGCAGCGGGTCACCGCCATCATCGGCGAGATCTCCATCGCCAGCGGCGAGCAGCGCGACGGCATCGAGCAGATCAGCATCGCCATCAGCCAGATGGACAGCGTGACCCAGCAGAACGCCGCGCTGGTCGAACAGGCCGCCGCCGCCGCCGACGCGCTGCAGCAACAGGCCGCCAGCCTGGCCGAGGCGGTCAGCGTCTTCAAGCTGCACGAGCACGAGCACGAGCACGGCGGCGGCGCGCCGGCGCGCCTGCCGGCGGCGGGCCGTCCACAGCGGGCGCTGGCGCGGGGCTGAGCGCAGCGGGACGGCGTGCCGTGCCGTGACGCGATGTGACCGAACACGGCCGCCGGCGCTGGCGGCGGCCGGCGTCCTCTGCCGTGGACACCCGCAGCTTAGACCGCTTTTATCCACCGGAGTTCAGCTCCGGCGTGTCCGATTCGAACTCCGACGCGGCATTTTTGACTCCCCGCAAACTGCTGAGTGAACGCTGCCGTGCGGCCCGCACGATCGGCTACCATGCTTGCTCCTGCCCCGGGTCCCTCGATCCCCGCCGGCGCCGGCGCCGCGCGGCCAGTCAGGACGGAAGGGGAAGCATGCGTCTCGCCGCCATTCTCAACATCGCCGTCGCCGTCGCCGCGCTGATCCTCGTCGCCGCGGCCCGCCGCCCGGTTCTGCACTGCTTGCTGAGGTGGCGCGCGCGCGGCCGCCGGATGGACGGCCCGCTGCCGATCGAGGACAAGCAGGCGCGGCGCGGAGCGTTCGACCGGCGCGGCGAACTCGACCAGTCGGACGTCCCCGACCGGCGCGCCATCCCTCCCTTGCCGCCACAGCGCCAGGCCGCGCCCTTGCGCCGCGCCGCGCTGCGCGCCCTGGCACAACAGGAGTTCGCGCTGTGCTACCAGCCCATGCTGGACCTGCGCTTGGGACGCGTGGTTGGCGCCAGGGCGCTGTTGCGCTGGCGGCATCCCGAGCTGGGGCTGCTGGCGCCGGCCGAGTTCATCGACGAGTTCGAGCAAAGCGGATTGACGCTGCCGGTCGGCGCCTGGGCGCTGGCAACGGCCGCCGCCCAAGCCGCGCGCTGGATCGAGCAGGGTTGCTCGCTGACGGTGTCGCTGCCCTTGTCGGCGCGCCAGTTCTTCCAGCCGGACCTGGCCGTCGACTTCGCCGCCCTGCTGCGCCAAGCGGGGCTGCCGGCCTGCCACATCGAGTTGGCGCTCGATCTCGCCATGTTGATCGACAAGCGGCAGGACTGCGAGGCGATCCTGGGCCGCCTGCGCCAGTGCGGCATGGGGCTGGCGATCCGCGACGCCAGCTGCCGGGGGGCTTTCAACTACCTGCGCCGCTTCGCCGTCGACGCGTTGTGGCTCGACGCCGCGCAGGCGCAGATGGCGGCGGCCGAGACCGAGGCGGCCGAGGCCGGGGCCCAGGCGCCGCTGCGCGCCGCCATCGAGTTGGCGCACGCGCTCGGCCGGCGTGTCGTCGCCGGCCCGGTGGCGACGCCGGCGCAGCTGGCCCGGCTCGCCGCGCTCGGTTGCGACCAGGCCTATGGCGACGCGGTCGGCGCCGCCGTCTCGGCCGAGGCGCTGGTCGCGGCAATCCGCGCCGGCGCTCCGGCCTGGCAGCTCAAGGCTGCAACTCCAGCACCAGCACCGAGCGCGGCGGCAGACGCAGTTCACCGGCCAGCGGATAACGCTTGCCGCTGACGACGTCGACGCCGGCGGCCACGCCGTCCAGCATCTCGGCGAAGCGCGCCGTCGGCAGCGCCGTCTCGCTGCGGTTCTTGTTGATGGCCACCATCACCTTCTTGCTGTCGTCGTAGCGGAAGTAGACATAGGTGTTGTGCTCGGGGCCGAAGTGCATGGTCTTGCCGTGGTGGATCACCGGCTGCTGCCTGCGCCAGTTCAGCAGCTTGCGCAGGTAGGCCTGCGCCGACAGCTGCGCCGCGCTCAGGCCGGCGCCGCCGAAGGCGTCGACCTTGTCGCCGGCCCAGCCGCCGGGGAAGTCGCGCCGGTAGGAGGCGTCGTCGCGGCCCTTGACGGTGCTGCTCATCTGGATCTCCGTGCCGGCGTAGATCTGCGGGATGCGCGGCGCCGTCAACACGTAGGCCAGCGCCATGCGGTACAGCTGCTGGTCCTCGTGCAACACGCTGAACAGGCGGGCCATGTCGTGGTTGCCCTCGAACAGCACCAGCTTGCCGGCGTCGCCGTACAGGTGGTCCTGCGACAGCGTCTCGTACAGCTCGGTCAGGCCGACCTCGTCGCCTTCCTTGGCGGCCAGCGCGCGGCGCAGGCTGTCGGCCAGCGGAAAGTCCATCATGCTCGGCATGTGCGAGACGTAGCCGTCGGCGTTGCGGGTGCCGGCCTGCCAGTGCGCCACCACCGCCGCGTGCGGACTCCACTCCTCGCCCACCAGGTTCAGCTTGGGATACTCCCGCATCAGCCGGCGCGACCATTCGCCCAGGAAGGCCGTGTCCGAATAGCTGTAGGTGTCGACCCGCAGGCCGGCCAGGCCGGCGTACTCGATCCACCAGATGGCGTTCTGGATCAGGTAGTTGGCGACGTAGGGATTGCGCTGGTTCAGGTCCGGCATGCCCTCGACGAACCAGCCGGCGGTGAAGTTGCGCTTGTCCTCGGCCGCCGCGTACGGGGCCTGCACGGCGACGCGGTGGTGTTGGGTCGGCACGAAGCGGCCCTGGTAGTTGGTCCAGTCCGGCGTCGGCAGGTCGGCCATCCACCAGTGCGCGCTGCCGATGTGGTTCAACACCACGTCCTGGATCACGCCGATGCCGCGCGCGCGCGCCTGCGCCACCAGCCGCAGGTAGTCGTCGTTGCTGCCGTAGCGCGGGTCGACGCGGTAATGGTTGGTGGTGGCGTAGCCGTGGTAGGAGCCCTGCGGCATGTTGGACTCCAGCAGCGGCGTCGGCCACAGCATGGTGTAGCCCTGCGCGGCGATGTAGTCGAGGTGCTTGATGATGCCGGCGATGTCGCCGCCGTGGCGGCCGGAGCCGCCCTTGCGGTCGGCCCGCTCGCGCATGTCCGGCATGTTGTCGTTGGCCGGATCGCCGTTGGCGAAGCGGTCCGGCATCAGCTGGTAGATCACGTCGGCGGCGGAAAAGCCGGGCCGCTGCGCCGAGCCCTCGGCGCGCGCCCGCAAGCGGTAGTCGTAGGCCAGCACGCGGGCGCCGCGTTGGAAGCGCAGCGTGGCCGTGCCGGGCGCGACGTCCGCCGCCAACTCCAGCGTGATGAATAAATAGTTCTGGTTGGCCACCCGCGCCACGTCGACGATGCGCGCGCCGGGGTAGCTCAGGCTGGGCTCCAGCTCGGCGATCTGGCGGCCGTGGACCATCAACTGCACCCGCTTGTGCGCCATGCCGGTCCACCAGAAGGGCGGCTCGACCTGCTCGATGCGGTAGTCCTGGGCGCCGGCCAGCGCGTGACAGGCCGCCAGCAGGGCGGCGGCGAGGAATCTTCTCATGGGGTCTCCGTGGTGAATTCTTTTGGTAGCCGTACTACAAAATTGATGGCGGCATCGCTTGTGGTGTGAATGCCTCATTTTCCCTGCATGCCGGGAAGATTACTATGAAAACAGTGGCTTATCAAAAACATGCTTGATTTCATTATGATAGGAATCTAGTGAAATTACATAAATGTGTGGCGCGCGCAGGCAAAATTGGCCTGAATCGCCGGTATTTCCCGCCTTGGCCGGCGTGATGGCTTGCCGTCGCCATTAATTGTGTTGTGTTCCAGCTAATGCTTTACGTGTTTATGTAGTTCTACTACAACTCGCGTATCGGACTTCTGTAGCTTGAATACAACGAGATTGGGCCGGGCGCTGGGGGAGCGCCTCCCAGCCACGATAGCAAATCCGTAGGTAAACTGAACTTTCATTGACACCCAATCTAGTTTTAGTACAAAATTCTTGCATAACGTCATGTAGAGCGTTGCATTTCCTTGGATCCCGTGTAGTTGAAGCGAGCTGCGCAAGCAGAGCGGCCGATGGTGGCGGGAATTATTTTGGTGTCGTTGTGAGGGGACATTTCATGAGTATTTTCGCAAACAAGCGCAATAGCGCAGCTTTCCAACTGAGTCCGGTCGCCGCAGGCTGTGCCGTATTCGTCGCCGCCCTGGCCAATCCGGTCTACGCGCAAACCGCGCCGGCGGCCGAGGCCGCGCCCATGGCCCGCGTTACCGTGTCGGGCATCCGCCGCGGCATCGAGGACGCCATCTCGGTCAAAAAAGACGCCAGCTCCATCGTCGAGGCGATTTCCGCCGAGGACATCGGCAAACTGCCGGACATCAGCATCGCCGAATCGATTTCCCGCCTGCCCGGTCTGGCCGCCCAGCGCGTCGCCGGCCGCGCCCAGGTGATCAGCGTGCGCGGCCTGTCGCCCGACTTCTCGACCACCTTGCTGAACGGCCGCGAGCAGGTCAGCACCGGCGACAACCGCAGCGTCGAGTTCGACCAGTACCCGTCCGAACTGATGAGCGGCGTCACCGTCTACAAAACCCCGGACGCCGGCCTGGTCGGCCAGGGCCTGTCCGGCACCATCGACATGCAGACCGTGCGTCCGCTGTCCTTCCCCGGCCGCACCATGTCGGTCAACGTGCGCGGCGAGAAGAACTCGCTGGGCAGCATCGCCAACGCCAAGTCGACCGGCAACCGCTTCAGCGCCAGCTACATCGACCAGTTCGCCAACCGCACGATCGGTATCGCGCTCGGCTTCGCCCACATGGAAGCGCCCGTGCTGGAGCAGCAGACCGGCATGTACGAGCCGTGGAAGACCGACGCACGTTCCGGCCTTCCAAGCGGCAGCTACGCCGCCGACGGCATCAAGGCCGTGGCCAAGAGCGGCGTCACCAAGCGCGACGGCTTCATGGGCGTGCTGCAATATCGTCCGACCAAGCAGTGGACCAGCATCGTCGACGTCTACGCCTCCCAGTTCAAGAGCGAGGACACGGCCAACCAGCTGGAAATCAACCTGAACGGCTGGAACGGCGGCTTCAAGCCGGAGGTGAACTACGTCAACCCGGTCGTCGTCGACGGTTCGTTGAGCGGCGGCACGGTCACCAGCGTCTACCCGCTGGTGCGCGGCATGTACAACAAGCGCAAGGACGAGATCCGCGCCGCCGGTTGGAGCAACACCTTCAAGTTCGCCAACTGGTCGCTGTTCGCCGACCTCAACTACTCGCACGCCAAGCGTGACGAGCTGAGCCTGGAGAACAACACCCAGCTCAACCCGCTGGGCGGCTCGGCCTTCCTCGACTCGGTCAACCTGCGCTACGCCAGCGGCGGCTACCCGAGCATCAAGACCGGCCTGAACTACAGCGATCCGAACACCCTGTTGGTGCGCGACACCATCTACGGTTCCGGCTACGGCAAGGTGCCGAAGGTCGAGGACGAGCTGACCGGCTTCAAGCTGGTGGCCAGCCTGCCCGTGCCCGACATGTTCGAGAAGGTCTTCTCCGGCGTCGACATCGGCTTCAACTACACCGACCGCTCGAAGAAGAAGCGCCAGCCGGAAGGCCCGACCCTGATCGCCAACCCGACCACCATCTCCAGCGACCTGCAATACGCCCCGGTCGACCTGGGCTTCGCCGGCGTCGGCATGATCCCGGCGTGGAACGTGCCCGGCGTGGTCGCCAAGTACATGAGCTTCAAGCCGGTCGACGATCTGGACTACCTGATCACCAAGGCCTGGGACGTCAAGGAAAAGATCAGCACCAGCTTCGTCAAGGCCAACATCGAGGCCGAACTGGGCAGCGTCAGCGTGCGCGGCAACGTCGGCGTGCAGGTACAGCGCACCGATCAGTCGTCGCAGTCGCGCTACGTCGACAAGTCGGCCGTCGCCGGCAAGCAGTTCAAGGACGTCGACGATGGCAAGAGCTACACAGACGTGCTGCCTAGCATGAACCTGGCGTTCGGCTTCGACCACCAGCAGACCCTGCGCTTCGCCCTGGCCAAGCAACTGGCCCGTCCGCGCGTCGACCAGCTGCGTTCGGCCTTCGAGTTCGACATCGACAAGACCTCCTTCAAGCCGAGCGCGACCGGCGGCAACGCCAAGCTGGACCCGTGGCGCGCCAACGCCTTCGACGTCTCGTATGAAAAATACTTCGACAAGAAGGCCTACGTCGCCGTCGCCGGCTTCTACAAAAAGCTGACCAGCTACATCTTCACCCAGTCGAAGGACTACGACTTCTCGGCCTTCACCTCGGGCACCATCGCCAAGCAGGTGACCGGCAACTACACCGCGCCGTACAACGGCCAGGGCGGCACCTTGAAGGGTCTGGAGTTCTCCGGTTCGATGCCGCTGGAACTGCTGTCGAAATCGCTGAGTGGCTTCGGCGTGCAAGCCAGCGCCACTTTCAGCAGCAGCGACATCAAGATCAACGACCCGACCAGCAGCCTGGGCACCAACATCACGCTGCCGGGCCTGTCCAAGCGCGTCACCAACCTGACCGCCTACTACGAGAAGGACGGCTTCGAGACCCGCGTCAGCCAGCGCAAGCGTTCCGACTTCGTCGGCGAGATCGGCAACTTCTCCAACGACCGCGCGCTGCGCTACGTGGTCGGCGAGAACGTCATCGACTTCCAGGTCGGCTACACCTTCAACGAGGGCAGCATGAAGGACTTCGGCCTGCTGGTGCAGGTCAACAACCTGACCAACAGCGCCTACGAGACCTACACCGGCGTGCGCAGCCAGCAGCTGGAGTACCAGAAATACGGCCGCACCATCCTGATGGGCGCGAGCTACAAGTTCTAAGCCGTCCAGGTAGCGGAAACACAAAAGCCCCGGCGCTCGCGCGACGGGGCTTTTTCACATCCCACCTCGCTGCCGCAGGATATCAATGCACTTGGATCATTTGAACATGGATGGGGAGGTAAGTGCGATTGCGGCAAGTGGTTAGCGCCGGTCGGCAAGTGTGACAAAGCGCGCATTTCCCCATGGCACTAGATGCTATTCTGTCCTTCTATTTCTTTTAAATTAATCATTCATTTTTTGAAAGATTCCAATGATGCATGTATGTGGTGTTGCTGTTTTTGCGGTACTGCTTTCGGCTTGCGCCTCCGTACCGCACGACAAGGTTGCGTTGAGTGGCACGGTGGACAGCGTGCGCGAGGCCGGGGCGACGCGCGGGACGGCCCCGCTGGTGCCGCCGGGATACGGCGGCGCGGTGGGTGCTGCCATGGTCGGCTACATTGTCGCCTCGGGGAGCACGGGGCCGTTCCATATCTACAAGATCCGCATGCTGGACGGCCAGTTCCTCGAGGTGCCTGCCTTTGCCGAGGTGCAAGTCGGCAGTTGCGTCGACGTGCTGGTGGAAGCGGGCAAGGAGAATATTTACTCGTTTTGGAAGCCGAATGAAATCACCTTGAGGTCGTCCATGGCATGCCCAAAGTAAGAGGGAAGGGGGCTGCGACTGACTAGGCCGCGCGCTGCACGCGCATCTCGATGTGCAAGCCGGCCGCTGCTGCCATGTTCACCAAGGCGTCAAGGGCGAACAGATTGATTTTGCCGCGCATCAGGTCAGAAATGCGGGGCTGCGTAACGTTAAGCAACTTGGCCGCATCTAGCTGACTCATCCCAGTGCGCCGGATGTGGTCATTTAACGCCATCATCAACACTGAACGAAGCTTCATGTTCTCCGCTTCCGCAGGGCTATCTTCGATAGCGTCCCAAACGCTGGAAAATTCCTGGCTGCTCATTTCTCCAACTCCAGTGTCTTTTGGGGGGAGGGTGTTCACGGTTCGAGTATATAGAATTTTTACATCGACACAATCGGCGGTTTGATTGCGTATTGAGGAGTGCAAGATAGCTTGCGGTAAGGAGGGGAGTGGGGCGGCGCGCGGCCGCCCCGTTTGTTGCAGCTTACTTCTTGTCAGCGGCGGCGAACTGGCGGTTCTGCGCGTCGAGCCAGGTTTTCAGCGGGGCGAAGTAGTCGAGCAGCGCGCCGCCGTCGATCTTCTCCTCGCCCGAGATCGCCTTCAGCGCCTCCGGCCACGGCTTGCTCGAACCCATCGCCAGCATCGCCTGCAGCTTGGCGCCGGCCTTGGCGTTGCCGTACACCGAGCAGCGGTGCAGCGGGCCGGTGTAGCCGGCCTCGCGGCACAGCGCGCGGTGGAACTGGAACTGCAACATGTCGGCCAGGAAGTAGCGGGCGTACGGCACGTCGGCGGCGACGTGGTACTTGGCGCCGGCGTCGAAGCCGCCGGCAGACATCGCCGCCGGGCGCTGCATGCCCATCATCTGCTCGCGCAGCTTCCACCAGCTGGCGTCGTAGTCGGCCGGCTTGGTCTTGCCGGAGTAGACGTCCCAGCGCCACTTGTCGACCGAGTAGGCGAACGGCAGGATCGCCACCTTGCTCAGCGCGCGGCGCAGCAGCTGGCCCACTTCGGCGTCGGCGCCGCCATTGTCGGCCTGGCTGGCCTCCATCAGGCCGACCTTTTGCAGGTAGTCCGGCGTGATCGACAGGGCGACGGTGTCGCCGATGGCCTCGTGGAAGCCGTCGTTGGCGCCGGTGCGGAACAGCAGCGGCTGCTTGTTGTAGCCGAGGAAGTAGTAGATGTGGCCCAGCTCGTGGTGGATGGTGGTGAAGTTCTCGGCGGTCGGCGTGATGCACATCTTGATGCGCACGTCGTCCTTCTCGTCGATCGGCCAGGCCGAGGCGTGGCAGACCACGTCGCGGTCCTTCGGCTTGGTCAGCAGCGAGCGTTCCCAGAAGCTCTCCGGCAGCTTCTGCATGCCCAGCGAGGTGTAGAAGCGCTCGGCGTAGGCGGTCATGTCCTTGGCGCTGGTGCCGCGCGTCTCGAGCACCTTGCTCAGGTCGTAGTTGCTGGCGCCGCTGGCCGGCTTGAGGATGGGATACAGGTTGTCCCAGGTCTGGCTCCACATATTGCCGAACAGGTGGGCGGGGATCGGGCCGCTGGCCGGCACCACGTCGGGGCCGTAGGTCTGGCGCAGCTTGTGGCGGGTGTAGGTGTGCAGCGAGTCGTACAGCGGCTTGACCTGCTGCCACAGCCGTTCCATCTCGGCCTCGAAGGCCTCGGGCGGCATGTCGTACTGGGCGCGCCACATCAGGCCGGTGTCGGCGAAGCCCATCTGTTTGGCGCCCTTGTTGGACAGCGCGACGTACTCGGCGTAGCGGTCCTTGTAGGCGGGCGACTGGGCGTGCCAGCCGACCCACATCTCCTTCAGCTTGGCCGGGTCGCGGCTCTCGGCCAGCACTTTTTCCATCTCGCCCAGGGCCAGGCAGGTGCCGACCGTGCCGTCGGCGTTTTTCGGGCAGTACTTGCCCTTGCCGTAGGCGCCCGTCATGGCGGCCTGGATGGTGGTGTAGGCCTCGCGTTCCTTGGCGTCGGCGAACACCAGCGTCTGTTGCAGCAGCTTGAGCTTGCGCGCCGATTCGGGTTTCAGCTTCAGGCCGTTGTAGCGGCGCGCGGCGATCGCCACCTCGCCCGAGGCGGTCAGGAAGCGCTCGGCGAAGAAGGAGCTGATGGCCTCGGTGTCGTCGGTGATGAAGTTGGCGCCGACCCAGGCGCCACGGGCTTGTTCGTTGTTGAGTTTGTTGAGGCGCTGTTCGGCGTCGGCGAGGAATTGCTCGGCTTCGGCGACGCTGGGCTTGCCCTTGGCGGCGGCGTGGGCTTGGACTGGACTGATGGCAACGCTTATGGCGGATGCCGCCAGCAATGCACTAAGAATTTTTGATGACACTGTTGTCTCCTGAAGTGATCTGGCCACCGAATCGGTTGATTCGATGGCCAGTAATATACACCGTTGGAACATTAATATTGCTAAAAGACCTAGGTTGTTTGTCGGCGGGCGGGGCGTTGGAAAATCCCAGCGGCGTAAATCTAGGGTCAGACCCTAGGGTCTGACCCTGGCTCTTTGACTTTGGGGGATATTGCAGCCGCCGGCGCCATGAAGTCGTAGCAATATTAGCCGGCGTCGCTGCCGGCCAGGGTGATGGCGACGCCGCTGGCGGCGCCCGCCTTGGCGGCCACGGGCACCGTCAGCAGCTGCCGCGCGCCGTCCCACTTGAAGCCGGCCGGCTTGCCGTCGACCCGCACGGCGGCCGGCTTGACGTTGATGTTGTGCACCTGCAGGGCGATGCTGCGCGCCTTGCCGGCGTACTGCTTGCCCAGCTCGCTGTTGACGCTGATCGCCAGCTCCTTGCCGGCCAGCTTGCTGGCGAAGGTCAGCAGCTCGTACTTGCCCTGCTCGTAGGCCTGCGGCGTGGCGCCGTCGTCGTCGTACAGCTTGCCGCTGCCGGCGGCCACCGAACGGTCGTGGTAGTAGTGCAGCGCCAGCTTGGCGGTGCTGTAGTCGCGCGTGGTCTGCACCGGCTCGACCATCGGCAGGAAGGCGCCGGCGCGCACAAACACGGGAATGTGGTCGAGCGCCACCGGCACCACGGCGGTGATGCCGCCGTGGTAGCGGCGCCCGCTGTTGAAGTCGAACCAGGCGCTGCGCTTGGGCAGGTAGACTTCCTTGCGGCGCGCGCCGGGCTCGGTGATCGGCGCCACCAGCAGCTCGTTGCCCCACAGGTAGGCCGAGGCCACCGTGCGCATCGCCTCGTTGTCCGGCTCCTCGTACAGCATCGGCCGCATCAGCGGCAGGCCCAGCTGGTTGTTGTCGAAGGCCAGGGTGTAGTTGTAGGGCAGCAGGCTGTAGCGCAGGCGCACGGCCTCGCGCGCCAGGCGCTTGGTGGCGTCCTCGCGGAACACCGGCTCGGAGGCCACGTCGTCCTGCGCGTGCGGGCGGAAGATCGGCTGGAACACGCCGTATTGCAGCCAGCGCGTGTAGAGCTCGTCGTCCAGCATGGCGCCGGCGAAGCCGCCCAGGTCCGAGTGCATATAGCCGGCGCCCTGCATGCCCATCTGCAGCGCGATCTCCGGTTGCGACTGCAGGCCGCCCCAGCTGCGCTCGACGTCGCCCGACCACGGGATCATGCCGAAGCGCTGCGAGCCGGAGTAGCCGGCGCGCATCAGGATGAAGGGGCGCTGGCCGGGGATGTCCTTGCGGTAGCCGTCGAAGATCAGCTTGGCCCACTCGTGGCCGTACAGATTGTGCACCTGGTCGGCCGTGCCGGTGGCGTGCCGCATGCCGGCCGGATGCACTTCCGGCTCGCCCAGGTCGCCCCACCAGCCGGCCACGCCCTGTTGTTGCAGGCCCTTGTAGATGTTCCAGAACCAGTCGCGCCCGGCCGGGCTGAACACGTCGATCAGGCCGGTGTTGCCGAAGTAGAAGTCGTAGGTCAGCGGCTTGCCGGCCGCGTCCGTGCCCAGCACCTTCTGGTCGACGGCGTCCTGCCACTTCGACGAGGTGGTCAGCACGAAGGGCTCGGTGATCAGGATGGTCTTCACGCCGTCGGCCTGGAAGTCGGCGATCATCTTTTTGGCGGTGGGGAAGGTGTCCTGGTCGAAGGCCAGGTTGCCCATCGTCCCCTTGACCTCCTTGCCGAACCAGTACAGGTCGAAAATGATGGCGTCCACCGGCACCTGCTCGGCGCGGTACTTGGCGATGGTGGCGCGCGCTTCCTGCTCGCTGTGGTAGCCGAAGCGGCTGGCGAAGTTGCCGAAGGCCCAGCGCGGCGGCATCGGCTGCTTGCCGGTCAGGCTGGTGTAGTTGCCCACCACGTCCTGCCAGGTGTCGCCGGCGATCACCTGGTAGGTCTTGCGGCCGCCGATGGTCTCGTAGGCCAGGCTGTTGTTTTTCTTGCTGTCGAAGTCCAGCGTGCCGATCTGGCCGTTGTCGAAGTGCAGCGCGTACAGCTTGGACGACATGGCCAGCGGCATCGTGTAGTTGAGCAGCTCGGAGCGCGTCGAGTAGCCGTAGTGCGCCTTGTTGTACAGCGTGAAGCGGTTGCCGCGCCGGTTCATGCCGACCGCGCGCGCGCCGGCGCCGTACAGCGCCTCGCCCTGGTCGAGCGCGAACTCGATGCTCTCGGTGGCGCCTTGTTTCAGGTAGCCGGCTTTTTCCGCCACCAGCGCCTTGCCCTTGTAGCTGTAGGCGATCTGGAAGGGCGACTTGGTGATCGTCACCACCAGGCCGGCGGTGGCGTACTCGATGCTGTTGGCGTCCTGCTTGAAGGTAACTGCCGGCGCGGCCGGCGCCAGCACCACCGCGTGCGAGGCCGGCTCGAAGCGCTCGCCGCGCGGCACGAAGGAGGTCTCGACAATGCTGCTGGAATAGGGTTTGATCAGGTACAGGCCGTCGTTGGTGGTGATTTCCAGGCGGTCGGCGCGCTGCACCACGTCCTGCACGTTGCGGCCGGCGTTCTGGGCCGAGGCGAGGGGACTGAGGGTGGTGCCGCAGGCGAGCGCGCAGGCGGCGGCGAGCAGATGGTTTCTTGTCATATTCAAAGGTCTCTGTTTTTTGTTCTTTGACTACATTTGACTGCACGGCGACAGGCCGCAAAGCCGCTAATTCGCTTTATTCTACTATGAAGTTGTTTCCATTGACACTCATGTTTTCGCGTGTTATTTTGCTACAAATTCTGTATTTTTTGCTCAATCCGGCACCAAGTTCGGACACCTAATCGGGGACACGCGGCATGCAACCTTCATCCTTCAAGCCCAGACTGTCGTTTTGGCAGCTCTGGAACATGAGCTTTGGCTTTTTCGGCATCCAATTCGGCTTCGCGCTGCAAAACGCCAACACCAGCCGCATCTTCTCGACCCTGGGCGCCAACCAGGACGACCTGGCGCTGTGCTGGCTGGCCGCGCCCGTCACCGGCCTGCTGGTGCAACCGATCATCGGCTACCTGAGCGACAACACCTGGCACCCGTTCTGGGGCCGCCGCCGACCCTTCTTCTTCATCGGCGCCATCCTCGCCTCGATCGCGCTGTTCCTGATGCCCAACTCCAGCATGCTGTGGATGGCCGTCGCCGTGCTGTGGATGATGGACGCGGCGATCAACGTCTCGATGGAGCCGTTCCGCGCCTTCGTCGGCGACAAGCTCGACCCCTCGCAGCAGACCGCCGGTTTCGCCATGCAGACCTTCTTCATCGGCTGCGGCGGCGTGATCGCCTCGCTGCTGCCGACCTTCTTCGCCGACATCATGGGTGTGAGCAATGTGCCCGTCAACGGCGCCATTCCCGACACGGTGCGCTACTCCTTCTACTTCGGCGGCGCGGTGTTCCTGCTGTCGGTGATGTGGACGGTGTTCTCGTCGCAGGAGGCGCCACCGGAAAACATGGCCGTGTTCGAGGCCGAGCGCGCCAAGTCGAAGGGCATGGGCCACGCGCTGCGCGAGATCCTGGGCGGCTTCGGCAAAATGCCCAAGACCATGGTGCAACTGGCGGTGGTGCAGTTCTTCACCTGGATCGCCCTGTTCGCCATGTGGATCTACACCACCTCGGCCATCGCCGACAACGTGTTCGGCACCGTCGACGCGCAGTCGGCCGCCTTCCAGGAGGCCGGCAACCGGGTCGGCGTGATGTTCGCCGTCTACGGTGGCGTGTCGGCGCTGGCCGCCTTCGTGCTGCCTATCTTCGCCCGCAAGACCAGCCGCAAGTTCGTCCACATGAGCTGCCTGCTCATCGGCGGCCTGAGCCTGATCAGCATCTTCATGATCCACAACATCGACTACCTGTACCTGCCGATGGTCGGCGTCGGCATCGCCTGGGCCAGCATTTTGACCATGCCGTACGCCATCCTGGCCGGCGCGCTGCCGGCCAACCGGATGGGCTACTACATGGGCGTGTTCAACTTCTTCATCGTCATCCCGCAGATCGCCAGCGGCTTCCTGCTCGGCTACATCACCAAGAACTTCCTCGCCGGCCACGCCGTCATGACCCTGGTGCTGGGCGGCGTGTGCATGGTGCTGGCCGGCCTGTTGACCCTGTTGGTCAAGGACGAGGCCGTGCCTGCGGCGAAGTCCGCGGCCGTGCCGGTTGCCGCCTGAATCCGCATTTGCCCGAGCAGATGGGGTAAAATTGCTCCCCTGACAATGCATTCGTACGCCATGTTTCCCCGGAAGGGATACCGGCAGGTTCTTCACGGATTTCCGGGACGCCGACCAGACCCAACGGCGCAACCTGGGGTCAGACCCCTGGGGGTCTGACCCCGGCTTCACGCCTGTGGGGTTTGCCGGCGACCCCGGCACCTTGACTTTCCCCGCCCCCCAAAAGCATGGCGACGAATTGGCGGCCGCCTTGGCCGCCGGCCTAAACACGCGGAGCGAATATGACGGTTTTGACGGTAGCAAGCACCCCCTTCCCAGGCCAGCGGCCTGGCACTTCCGGCCTGCGGAAAAAAGTCACCGTGTTCCAGCAGGTCGGCTATCTGGAGAATTTCGTGCAGAGCGTGTTCGACACGCTCGGCGACTGCAGCGGCAAGACCCTGGTGCTGGGCGGCGATGGCCGCTTCCACAACCGCGCGGCGGTGCACACCATCCTGCGCATGGCGGCCGCGCACGGCTTCGCCAAGACGCTGGTGGGGCAGGGCGGCATCCTGTCGACGCCGGCCGTCAGCTGCGTGATCCGCAAGCACGGCGCGCTGGGCGGCATCGTGCTGTCGGCCAGCCACAACCCGGGCGGGCCGGACGGCGACTTCGGCATCAAATACAACATCGGCAACGGCGGCCCGGCGCCGGAGCAGGTCACCGAGGCGATCTACCGCCACACCGAAAGCATCACGTGCTACCGCATCAGCGACGGCGCCGACGTCAACCTGAACCGGCTCGGCGCCGACCGCATCGAGCAGATGCAGGTCGAAGTGATCGACCCGGTGGCCGACTACGCCAGCCTGATGCAAGACCTGTTCGACTTCGACGCCATCCGCGCCTTGTTCGCCGGCGGCTTCCGCCTGTGCTTCGACGGCATGGGCGCCGTCTCCGGCCCCTACGCCACGACCATCCTTGAAGGTATGCTGGGCGCGCCGGCCGGCAGCGTCATCAACGGCGTGCCGCTGGAGGACTTCGGCGGCCACCATCCCGACCCCAACCCGGTCAACGCCGCCGAGCTGATCGCCCTGATGGCCGGCGCCGACGCGCCCGACTTCGGCGCCGCCTCCGACGGCGACGGCGACCGCAACATGATCGTCGGCCGCCGCTTCGACGTCACGCCGTCCGACAGCCTGGCCATCCTGGCCGCCAACGCCACCGTGGCGCCGGGCTACCGCGCCGGCCTGAAGGGCATCGCCCGTTCGATGCCGACCTCGCGCGCGGCCGACCGCGTCGCCGCCGCGCTGGGCGTGCCCTGCTACGAGACGCCGACCGGCTGGAAGTTCTTCGGCACCCTGCTCGACGCCGGCAAGGCCACGCTGTGCGGCGAGGAGAGCTACGGCACCGGCTCCGACCATATCCGCGAGAAGGACGGCCTGTGGGCCGTGCTGTTCTGGCTCAACCTGCTGGCCGCGAGCGGCAAGCCGGTGCGCCAGTTGGTCGAGGAACACTGGGCCCGCTTCGGCCGCAACTACTACTCGCGCCACGACTACGAGGCGATCGACAGCGCCGCCGCCAACGCCTTGATGGCGGCGCTGCGCGAACGCCTGGCCGGCCTGGCCGGGCAGACCCTGGGCGCGTACACGGTCGACTTCGCCGACGACTTCGCCTACACCGACCCGGTCGACGGCGCCGTTTCCACCCAGCAGGGCGTGCGCGTGGTCATGCGCGACGGCTCGCGCGTGGTGTTCCGCCTGTCCGGCACCGGCACCGACGGCGCCACCCTGCGCGTCTACCTGGAGCGCTACGAGGCCGACCCGGCGCAGCACCACCTGCCCACCCAGCAGGCGCTGGCCGGCCTGGTGGCCGTCGCCGAGCAGCTGGCCGGCATCGCCGCGCGCACCGGGCGCGCCAGCCCGAGCGTGATCACCTAACCCCCCACCAACAGGAAGCAGACGCATGAAGCAGACCCCACTCGCAATGACGATGACACTGGCGCTGGCCTTGGCCGGCACGACCCTGGCGCCCGCCGCCAGCTCGGCCGCCGTCAAGGCCGCCGTCAAGGCCGCCGTCAAGGCGCCCACGGCGCGTGCCGCCGCCAAGCCATTCCTGTGGGAGAACGCCACCGTCTACTTCCTGCTGACCGACCGCTTCAACAACGCCAACCCGGCCAACGACCTGGCCTACGGCCGCCGCGCCGACGCCGCGCCGCAGCGCGGCTACATGGGCGGCGACCTGGCCGGCATCACGGCCAAGATCCGCGACGGCTACTTCGACCGGCTCGGCGTCAACGTCATCTGGCTGACGCCGCCGGTCGAGCAGATCCACGCCGGCACCGACGAGGGCACCGGCCTGTCCTACGGCTTCCACGGCTACTGGGCGCGCGACTGGAGCAAGGTCGACGCCAACCTCGGCACCGAGCAGGACATGCGCGACTTCGTCGCCAGCGCGCACGCCCACGGCATCCGCGTGCTGCTCGACGTGGTGATGAACCAGACCGGCCCGGTCACCGCGCTGGACCCGGTGTGGCCGGCCGACTGGGTGCGCAGCGCGCCGCAATGCAGCTACAAGGACGTGGCGACAACGGTCGAATGCACGCTGGTGAAGAACCTGCCCGACGTGCGCACCGAAAGCGACACGGCGGTGGCGCTGCCACCCGCGCTGGTGGAGCAGTGGAAGGCCGAGGGCCGCTACGAGCGCGAGGTGGCCGAGCTGGACGCCTTCTTCGCCCGCACCGGCCACCCGCGCACGCCGCGCTACCACCTGGTCAAATGGCACACCGACTGGATCCGCAAGTACGGCGTCGACGGCTTCCGCGCCGACACCGTCAAGCACGTCGAGCCGGCCAGCTGGAAGG
The DNA here is from genome assembly GCF_029834475.1 of Rugamonas sp. DEMB1. Taxonomy (GTDB): domain Bacteria; phylum Pseudomonadota; class Gammaproteobacteria; order Burkholderiales; family Burkholderiaceae_D; genus Rugamonas; species Rugamonas rubra. The sequence continues at coordinate 964,531 of NZ_CP122407.1, forward strand.
CGCTGAAGACCGAGGCCAGCGCCGCCTACGAGGAATGGAAGCGCGCCAATCCGGGCAAGCTGCCCGGCGCGCAGGCCTTCTTCATGACGGCCGAGGCCTTCGGCTACAACATCGCCGGCGGCCCGCTGTTCACCTACGACGGCGGCCAGCAGGTGAACTACTTCGACAACGGCTTCGACAGCATGATCAACTTCGGCCTGAAGTACGACGCGCGGCAGGACTACGAGACCTTGTTCAGCAATTACTCGGGCCTGTTGCAGGGCGCGCTCAAGGGCCGCTCGGTGCTCAACTACCTGTCTTCGCACGACGACGAACAGCCCTTCGACGCCGCCCGCGGCAAGCCCTTCGAGAGCGCCACCAAGCTGCTGCTGGCGCCCGGCGCCGCGCAGATCTACTACGGCGACGAGACGGCGCGCCGGCTCGACGTGGCCGACGCAGTGGGCGACGCCCGCCTGCGCTCCTATATGAACTGGGACGAGCTGGCGCGCAACGCCGCGCGCGACGGCTACCGCGTCGCCGACGTGCAGCGCCACTGGGCCAAGCTGGGGCTGTTCCGCCAGGCCCACGTGGCCGTCGGCGCGGGCGTGCACCAGCAGTTGCAGGCGCAACCCTACGTGTTCAAGCGCACGTATGAGCGCAACGGCGTCAGCGACAAGGTGGTGGTGGCGCTCGACCTGCCGGTGGGCGAAGCCCACGTCATCGACGTGGGCGGCGTGTTCGCCGACGGCCAGCGTGTGCGCGACGGCTACTCCGGCGCGCGCGCCGTGGTCAAGCACGGCAAGGCGCGCTTCCCGGCCGGCTCGTCGATCGTGCTGATCGGGCAGTAGATGCCCGTGCCGCGAATCGCGTAAATTGAGGGTCAGACCCTAGGGTCTGACCCTGCTCTACGCCACTGGGATCCGGAAAATCCCGGCGCGATCAGAATCCGACCGCGTAAGTCTGCTGAACGGTGTGCGCGCCACCCAGCCCCAGATCGGCCTTGGCCGGATTGGCCAGGATGGTCTTCATCAGCTCCAGCGCCGTGTTGTTGGTGCAGGAAAGCGCGCCGGAGACGCCGCCGGCCGTGCACAGGCGCACCGCCAACGTGCTGTCGTACAAGCCGTAGTTGTCGGAGTCCGAGCAGCTGTTCGAATGGCTCTCGGTATAGACCAGGCGCTGGTCGATGAGCACCACGCGGCGCCGCGTGCTGCACTGGTCGCCGTCCCACAGTTTGGTAAAACTCGCCGTCGGCACCACGACGGTGAGGTTGATGGTCTGCGGCGCGCTGTAGAGCTTGCCGTCGTCGACCACCAGCGTGGCCGTGTAGCTGCCGGCGACATCGACGATGAAGACCGGATTGGTCACCTTGGGATTGAGCAGCGTGGCGTTGCTGCCGGCCGGCTTGGTCAGCGTCCAGACGTAGTTGAGCAGGTCGGAGTTGGCGTCGGTGCCGACGCCGTCCAGCGTCACCTTGCTGCCGGCGTCCAGCGTCTGCGCAGGGCCGACCTTGGCCACCGGCGCGACGTTGACCGGCGGCTGATACTCGCCGCCGCCACAGGCGGCGAGTGCCAGCGCGAGTGCCGGCAGGGCCAGCCAAGCTGCGGAAAATTTCATCGGTGTCCTTTGCGGAAAAGAGCTGCCCAGTGTAGCGGACAGCTTCCCGAGGACGCCCTCTAATCTTGCCAATTAATCCACAAAAACAACAGCGCTGCGGGCCGGCACGGTGAAGCTGCCGCTGGCCGCGTCGTAGCGCGCCGACCGCGCCGGACGCGGATCGGCGGCGCCGGCGCGGCTGTGCACCGGATGCAGGCGCCAGCCCTTGTGCGCCTGCGCCGGCACGCTGATGCGCTGCGCGTCCAGGCCGACGTTGATCAGGTAGGTGATGCCCTTGTAGCGCGCGCCCGGATAGCCCACGCCGTCGAGGTGGGCGACGATCACCGTCGGCACCTGCTGCGGCCCGGTGTTGGAGAAGCTCAGGCGGCGCTGCACGTCGGCCGCGCTGCGCAGGCGGAACAGGGTGCTGCTGGAACGGATCGCCAGCAGGTCGCGGAAGGCGTCGCGGGCGAAGGCGATGTCGGCCGGCGCCGGCTTGATGGCGGCGTTGGCCAGCAGCGGGCGCAGCAGCGCGTAGTCCTTGCCGTTGTCGGCGGCCGGCGGCAGGCCGACACCGTAGTAGTTGTCGCGGTAGGTCCAGTCGAGCCGGTTGAACCAGTCGCCCGACTCGAAGCTGTTGCGGTCGAGCGACTTGGAACGCAGGATGTCGAAGCCGGCGTGGAAGTAGGCCACGCCCTGGCTGAAGGCGTTGATGGCGGCGGCCAGCGTCTGCACGCGGGCGCGCTCGGCGCCGCTGGTGGCCAGCGGCAGCTTGAAGACGTTGATGTCGAACAGGGTCTGGTTGTCGTGGTTCTCGACGTAGTTGACCACCTCGCCCGGCTCGCTGGCGTAGCCGGTCGGCTGGCCGCCGTAGTCGATGTCCCGCAGCGCCTTGCTGGCGCCGTCGGCGGTGGTCATCTTATAGGTGCGCAGCGAACCGGCCAGGCCGGCGCGCACCATGTCGGCGGCGTGCAGCAGCTCGCCGGCCGGACGCTGGCCGGCGTAGGCGTTGGGCGCGTAGACCAGGCCGTTGGTGTAGCCCTGTTTGCTGAACAGCTCCGCGCCGGAGTCGCCGGCGCCGCCGCCACGCACGAAGTCGCGCGCGCGGTCGCTGAAGGTTCCGATGCCGCTGCCGTTGAGCGACAACTGCGAGGCCTGCACGAAGCGGGCGCCGTCGGCCACCTCGCCGAAGTTCCAGCCCTCGCCGATCAGGTTGACGTGGCGGCCGGTGTCGCCGTCTACGCGCGCCTGCAACTGCTCCATGGCGGCGCGCGGCTGGTGGCCCATCAGGTCGAAGCGGAAGGAGTCGATCTTGTACTGCTTGGCCCACAGCGCCGCCGAGTCGATCATCAGCTTGCCCATCATGCGGTGCTCGGTGGCGGTGTTGTCGCAGCAGGTCGAGCGTTCGATCTCGCCCTTGGCGTTGAGGCGGTGGTAGTAGCCGGGCACCACGCGGTCGAGCACCGACTTCTCGTTCTGGCCGGCGATGTAGGTGTGGTTGTAGACCACGTCCATGCCGACCCGCAGGCCGGTGCGGTGCAGCGCCTGCACCATCTGGCGGAACTCGACGATGCGGCGGGCGCCGTCGGCCGGGTCGCTGGCGTAGCTGCCCTCGGGCGCGCTGTAGTGGTAGGGGTCGTAGCCCCAGTTGTAGCAGTCGCGCGCCTGGCTGGAGGCCACCAGCGCCTGTTGCGCGTCGCTGTCGGCGGCGCCGCTCGGCGCCGGCGTCACGCAGCCTTGTTCGGGCACGCTGCCGATGTCGTAGACGGGCAGCAGGTGGATGTCGGTCATGCCGGCGCGGCTCAGCGCGGCCAGGTGTTGCATGCCGTTCGAGCCTGCCTCGGTGAAGGCGGCGTACTTGCCGCGATGCGCCGCGCTGACCGTGCTGTCGTTGATCGAGAAGTCGCGCACGTGCAGTTCGTAGACCGTCATGTCGGGCTGGGCGGCGACCTTGCGCGGCAGCGGCGTTTGGTCCCAGCCGGCCGGTTTCAGCTTGGCCGAGCCGAGGTCGGCGATGTAGCTGCGTTTGGAGTCGGTGGTCAGGCTGATGGAGTACGGGTCGGTGACCAGGTTGCGCACCAGGCCGCTGTTGCGGGCGAAGACGTCGACGACGTACTGGTAGTAGTGGCCGGACAGGTCGGCGCCGGTGGCGGCCGACCAGATGCCGGTGGCGGCGTCGAAGGTCATCGGCGTGATGGCGGCGGCCTTGCCGGAGCCGCTGTCGTAGGTGCAGACGGCGACTTGCTGCGCGGTGGGCGCCCACAGCTTGAAGGCGGTGCCGGCCTTGCCGACGCTGACGCCGAGATCGGCCGCATTGGCGGCGGCCGCGTACAGGTCGTCGAGCGCGCCGGCGCTTTGCAGCGAGGTGGCGTCAAGCACGTTGCCGTCGGCCGCCTCCAGCACCAGCAGCAGCTGTTGCGTGTGCAGCGCGCCCAGACGGGGCAGCGCTTCGGTAGGCAGGGCCAGCGTCGGGCCGCTGCCGACGAACTTGAAGCGCTGGGCGACGTCGGCGGGCAGGGTGCCGTTGAAGGCGCTCAGCGCCAGCGCGCCGTCGGCGCCGCCGACCGGCGCGCCAACCGTGGCCTTGAGCTGGCCCGTGGCCGAGTAGTAGAGTTTGAAGCTGCCGGCGGCATCCGCGCCGGGCCAGCGGATCAGTTGGCGGTTGAGCCAGTGGCCGCGCGCGTCGCTGGCGCTGCTGGCCTGCAGCACGGTGGCGAAGGGGGCGGTGCAGCCGTCCAGACCGGGCGCGACTATGGTGCTGGCGTTGGCGGCATTGCCGGCCTGCGCGGCCGCGCCGCCGATTGCCAGCGTGCCGCCCAGCGACAGCGCCAGCGCGCGCTTCCAAACTGCGTTTTCGTTGCCGCTCATAAACTTGTCTCCATTACCGGTGCGTTAGTAGTCGGGTTACAAAATTGTTCTGACAGCCCGTTGTTATGCGGCATATGGTAATTCAATTTATGTAGTTTTCATACTAAATTGCATTGATGGTGAATGGCCAAGGCTGTTGGCGTTTCAGAAGCCGACTGCTCACATGTCAGGGGGCGGCTGCATCGACTGAGTTGAGTCTTTTGCGTACCCGCATGATTAACTGATGGGTGTGCCGTAGTCGCGGGCTACCCCGGCTACGGCATCCCCGGCCGCGAGAAGGCTCATGGGTTGCAACCTCAACCGATATATTTTATGCAGGAAAAAGAGTGCCTGACGTAAAATCATTTTGCGCTGTAGCAGAGCCGTCGCCGTCATCATCGGCCGTTCTATGGCGAGAGAGGCCATGGGTTTGCTAACATATAGTTTCTTTAGAGTAAAAGGAACGGCTATTGTGAATATGTGGAGTTCGAGCAGGATGGGCGAGCGGTTCACCAGAACCTCGGAATGGACGCTTTTGATCAATGGTCCTGAGCTGATCGTTCATCGGGAAGGACGCAAGTACAAGGCCAGCCTTACGGACGAAGAGGCGGTTAGCGCCACGCCTGGGTTCTTCTGGTCGTCTGTGGATTTCAAGACCCTCGACGGTAAGTTTATTTTATTGGACGGTATCCCCAATGAGCGTGCCGTTGCAATGACTGCGGCCATTAAGACAGCATATTCCCAATTCACGGCTGGCGAGAAGAAGCGAAGCAAGCTTGATGAATTTGACCGGCTGCTTGCCCCGCTGGTGTCATGGCGCCAAATCGTGGTTCAAGATTTTGAGAACCACAAGTCAAACCATCGTTGGATTGCTGAGGAAACTTTGCAGGGGTGGGACGCGGTTCGGCCTGCTGTGGTTGGTAAAGATGCTGAACGATTCTCAGCCCTGTTGAGGGATGTGGAGGTAGCCGAGTACTTCAGTGGAAAGGATCAAGGCACAAAATATGCTGTGGATTTATGGAAGGCTGACCTGCGCCCCACGGTCATTAAGCGCAATGAAGAGCACTTCCAGGCTGAACTGATCGCCTGCAAAGACTTCTTCAATAAAGTCGAAAAGTCTCCCCTAACCGAAGAGCAGGTCAGGTCTGTGGTCTGCTTTGATAACCGTGTTCTAACTATCGCGTCGGCGGGATCTGGCAAGACTTCAACGATGGTGGCCAAGGCTGCATATGCTTTGCTCCGTAAGTTTGTCAGCGCCGACAAAATTCTTCTGCTAGCCTTCAATAAAGACGCAGCCGAAGAACTTCAACAGAGGGTTTATGATCGCTTAACGCCTCTCGGCTTCCCCGCTGATGCTGTGGTTGCCCGTACCTTCCATGCCTTCGGCTTGGATGTCATCGGCAAGGCGACTGGACGTAGGCCCAGCTTGGCCGCATGGCTGGATAATGGCAAAGACATTGAACACCTGGCAGATTTGATTGATGACTTGAAGGACAAGGATTCCTTATTTAGGACGAAGTGGGATCTGTTTCGCATCGTCCTGAGTCGGGACTTGCCCCAATTCGGAAAAGAGGAAGAGGACACAGAAGATAGGGATCGCAATACGAAGAAGTATGGCTTCCGCACGCTTCGCAATGAAGTGGTGAAGAGCCACGGTGAGCGCATGATTGCGGACTGGCTTTTCTATAACGGTGTGGACTATCGCTATGAACAGCCATATGAACACGATACGGCCACAGAATCGCACCGGCAGTACAACCCTGATTTCTACTACCCCGATGTGGATCTCTACCATGAGCATTTCGCTTTTGATCACAATGGGAATCCTCCACCACAGTTCAAAGGCTACATGGATGGTGTGAAGTGGAAGCGGGGGCTGCACAAGCAGCACAAGACAGCACTCATTGAAACGACTTCGGTCCAGCTCCGAACTGGTAAAGCCTTTGCCATCCTTGAGGCTGAACTGACGAAGCGTGGTATTGTGCTTGATCCCAATCCTGAACGTCCAGCAGAAGGCCGTAAGCCCATTGGCCATGAAGACCTGGTGAAGGTGTTCAGGACGTTCCTGACCCATGCTAAGAGCAACCGGCTTACCGATGCTGATTTGCGCCAGCGACTTCACAGCCAGACAGTGGGCAACTTCGTTTATCGTCATGAACTGTTCTTGGATATCTTTGTGGAGGTTCGCAAAGCTTGGGAAAACAGCTTGGCTGATGGTCGCTGCATTGACTTTGAGGACATGTTGAATCTGGCCTCGGATCACATGGACGCGGGCCGCTGGCAATCCCCTTATACGCTGGTGATGGTCGATGAATTCCAAGATGCTTCATGGGCTCGCGCAAGGCTCACACGGGCGCTTGTCTGTAAGCCCGGGCGCTTCCTGTTCGCTGTTGGTGATGACTGGCAGAGCATCAATCGATTTGCTGGCTCTGACATTTCGGTGATGACGAAGTTTGAGGAATGGTTTGGGCGTGCTATCACTGTTCGGCTTGAGCGTACCTTCCGTTGCCCTCAGTCCCTGTGTGATGTGTCCAGCAAGTTCGTTCTCAAGAATCCTTCGCAGATTTCTAAAAAGGTGCACTCGCTGGAAGCTGAACATCCTCCTGCAGTTGAACTGTTCCAAGTGGATGATGATGAGAAGCTACAGGATAGCATCGACAAGTTTTTGGCTGGCCTGCACAAGAAAATAGTCCATGGTGATGTGGTGCCGCCCAAAAAAGGCAAGAAGATTTCAGTATTCATCTTGGGGCGCTACAAGGTGGATAAGAAGTACATCCCCGACGATTGGGAGAAGAAATACGGTGCTCACCTTGAACTGAAATTCTCAAGTGTGCATGGATCTAAAGGATTGGAAGCTGATTACGTGATTTTGCCGCGTGTGGTCAGCGGCTACTACTCTTTCCCAAGCACCATTGAAGATGACCCTGTTCTTCAACTTGCGATGCCATCAGAGGATACCTATGCCTTCGGTGAAGAGCGTAGGCTGTTCTATGTGGCTCTGACTCGCGCGCGGCGTTCTGCGACCATCTTCACTGTTGAAGGCCGCATGTCGCCGTTCGTCGTGGAGCTGATTAACGACATCAAGCTTGAAGTACAAGGCATTGATGGCAAAAAGTCTAAGACAGTCCCGTGTCCGAAATGTGGTCAAGGAACGCTGACGAAAAAAACCGGCCCGTATTCGGATTTCTTTGGCTGTACTCGATTCCCACGGTGCGATTATAAACAGAAGATTCAGGAAAAGAAGAAGTCCGTGCAAATGGTTTAAGTGCAATCCGTTAGGCGGGAGCCATTGGCGTCAAACACATGAAGGGACCTGATTATGTTCTTACATCAACCGTTCCCAGCATCAACCGTTTCGGGCACGGCGGGCGCGGCCGGGCTTCTTGTGTCGTCCATGCGGGGGGCTTGTACGCTTACTTGCGGCCGGTGCCGATCTGGTACTTTTTGAGTTTGTCGTACAGCGTTTTGCGCGGCACCATCAGGTTGTCGGCCGCCTGGGCGACGTTGCCGTCCACGCTGGCCAGCGCCTGGGTGATCAGCTCGCGTTCGTAGTGGTCGACCTGCTGCGGCAGCGGCAGCGCTTCGGCGCCGTGCTCCTGGTTGGGCGGGGCGTCGGATTGGTGCGGTAGATTGCGCGCAGCGGTGGCCGAGGCCGAGGTCGAGGTCGGGGCGGCTGTGGCGCTTGGCGCGCTGGCCGCCGCCGGCACGGCGCCGGCCACGCCCAGCACCAGCCGCTCGGCGAAGTTGCGCAGCTCGCGCACGTTGCCGGGCCAGTCGCCGGCCTGCCACTGCGCCATCTGCTGCGCGGTCCAGGCGGGAATCGGGCGTTGGTAGCGCAGCGCGGCGTCGCGCACGAAGTCGGCCAGCAGCAGCGGGATGTCGTCGCGCCGGTCGCGCAGGCGCGGCAGCTCCAGGCTGACCACGCCGATGCGGTAGTACACTGGCCCTCGCGGAAGGCCCTGGGCGGCCAGTTGCAGCAGGTCGACCTTGGTGGCGGCGACGATGCGGCAGTCCAGCGCCACGCCCTCGTTGCCGCCCAGGCGCTCCAGCCGGCGTTCCTGCAGCACGCGCAGCAACTTGACCTGCAGGGCCATCGGCATGCTTTCGATCTCGTCGAGGAAGACCGTGCCGCCCTGGGCGTATTCGAGCTTGCCGATGCGCCGCTTGTGGGCGCCGGTGAAGGCGCCGGCCTCGTGGCCGAAGATCTCGCTTTCGAACACCGACTCGGGCAGGGCGCCGCAGTTGATGGCGACGAAGTTGCCCTTGCGGCCGCTGGCGGCGTGCAGCAGGCGCGCCACCACCTCCTTGCCGCTGCCGGTTTGGCCGTGGATCAGGATGTCGACCGCCGCCGGGGCGACGTTGCGGATCACCAGTTTCAATTCCTCGATGGCCGGCGAGCGGCCGATCAAGTCCGGCATGTCGGGATGCTGGGCGCGCGCCGCGCGCAGCTGGCGGTTCTCCAGCACCAGGGTGCGCCGTTCCTGGGCGCGCCGCACGGCGTCGAGCAGGCGTTCGGCGGCGAAGGGTTTTTCGATGAAGTCGTAGGCGCCGCCGCGCATCGCCGCCACCGCCATGCCGACGTCGCCGTGGCCGGTGACGACGATCACCGGCAGCTCGGCGTCGAGCGCGGCGGCGTCGGCCAGCAGCTCCAGGCCGGAGCGGCCGGGCAGGCGCACGTCGGTGACGACGACGCCGGCGAAGTCGGCGCGCAGCAATGCCAGCGCCTCCTCGGCGCTGGCGCAGGCCTGCACGGCAAAGCCGCCCAGCTCCAGCGTTTGCGTGGTGGCCAGGCGCAGCGGCGCCTCGTCTTCAATCAGGATGGCTTGCAACGGTGACTCCTTGGTGTGAGAGCGGCAGGCGCAGCTCGAAGCGGGCGCCGCCGCCGGCCGGGTTGTGCGCGCTGAGCCGGCCGTTCATGGCCTGCACGATGGACGAGGAGATCGCCAGGCCCAGGCCCAGCCCCTTGCCCGACGGCTTGGTGGTGAAGAAGGGTTCGAACAGGTGCGCCGCGACCTGCTCGGGGATGCCGGCGCCGCTGTCGCTGATGCAGACCAGCGCCTCGTCGCCGTCGCGCGCCAGGGTGATGGCGACGCGCCGCTGCTCGGCCTCCTCGACGGCGTCGAGGGCGTTGCGCAGCAGGTTGATGAGCACCTGCTCGATGCGCACCGTGTTGCCGGTCACCTGCAGCGGCGGCTGCACGGCGTCGGCCGTGGCCTCGAACGTCAGCGCCACCTCGTGGCGGCGGAATTCGCTGTCGAGCAAAAAGGTCGAGGCGCGGATCGAGGCGGCCAGGTCGACCGGCGCGATGGTCTCGTCCTTGCGGGCGAAACCCTTCAACTGGCTGATGATGGCGCCCATGCGCGCGCTGGCGGCGGCGATATGGCCCAGGTTGGCGCTGGCCTGCGCCGGCTGGTCGCGCTCCAGATAGGTGCGCGCGTTGTCGGCGAAGGCGCGGATGGCCGCCAGCGGCTGGTTCAACTCGTGGGTGACGCCGGCCGCCATTTGCCCCAGCATGGCCAGCTTGCCGGCTTGGACCATCTGGTCCTGCGTCGAGCGCAGCAGGTGTTCGGCCTCCTGCAGCTTGGTGTACTTGTGTTCGAGGTTCTGGTTGGTCAGGCGCAGCTGCTGCGTGCGTTCGACGATCTTGTCGTCCAACTCCAGCGCGGCGCGTTGCAGGGCGACGCGCGAGGCCAGGCCTTCCTCCAAGCGGCGGCGGCGTTGGTACAGCGCCCAGCTGGAAACGGCGGCGCACACCAGCAGCAGCGCCGCCGCCAGCGCCCACAGCAGGCCGACGCGCAGCACCCGCGTCTGGCCGGGGAACAGCATCAACTGCCAACCCAGCTGGCCCACCGGCTGGGTGACGAAGTAGGGCGAGTGGCCGGCCAGCGGGCGCACGGTCTGGCCCATGTACTGCTGGGTGCTGGCCAGCTCGCGCTCGGCGGCGGCGTCCAGCTTGGCCAGGCTGTGGTAGATCCAGTCCGGCCGGTTGCTGAGGAAGATGACGCCACGGCGGTCGGCCAGCACGATGGGATCGTCGCTGCTGCGCCAGGTGCGCTCGAACTCGGACAAACTGATTTTGACGGCGACCACGCCGGCCACGGCGCCGCGCTTGCTGCCGTCGCGGTAGACCGGCTGGGCGATGAAGTAGCCGGCCTCGCTGGTGCTGGTGCCGATGCCGTAGAACAGGCCGGCCTTGCCGAGCAGCGCGGTGTGGAAGTAGGGGCGGTAGGAGAAGTTCTTGCCGACGAAGCCGAGCGGCTGGTCCCAGTTGCTGGCGCCCAGGGTCATGCCGTCGCGGTCCATCACGTAGATGGCGCCCACCTTGGCCTGCTGCTGGATGGTTTGCAGCGTGCTGTTGAGGCGGGCGATGGCACGCGCGTCGATGGGGTGGGCCAGCGCCTCGATCAGGTCGGGCTGGAAGCCCAGCACGAAGGGCAGGGTTTCGAATTTTTGCAGCACCGACTGAAGGTCGGGCGCCATCAGCTGCAGCTGGCGCTGGCCCTGGGCCATCAGCTCGGCGCGGGCGCGCTGCGCGCCGAGCAGGCCGGCGGCCGCGATCAGGCCGCCCGCCACCAGCAGGCCCAGCAATATCAGCAGTGATTTTTTAGCGCGCATAGGCTTCCACGGTCAGCAAGGGGGATTCTACTGCACGTGGGCAACATGGGACAGGGCGGTGTGGTTGTGGGCGTTGGACATTTGCCCTTCTTATGGATGGGCGGGACGCTTGCAAAACCCAGCGGCGCAACCATAGGGTCAGACCCTAGGGTCTGACCCTGCTTATTTTCCGCTGGGCTTTGCCGGTGTCCCATTTTTTTGTTTCCGATGTGCCAGGCGTGAAAAATTGCGCTATGATTTCGAGCGCGCAAACGTTTGCGCGCACCAAATGGCGTCGAAAAGATGCTTAAAATCAATATATGGAGACACAGATGACTCGTCGCACCCCATTGAAACTGCTCGCATCCGCCGCCCTGATGTCCCTGCTGCCGTTCGCAGCCACCGCCAACGCCGCCGACGCCAAGCCGAAGGTGGCGCTGGTGATGAAGTCGCTCGCCAACGAGTTCTTCCTGACCATGGAGAACGGCGCCAAGGAGCACCAGAAGGCCCACGCCGCCCAGTACGACCTGGTCGCCAACGGCATCAAGGACGAGCAGGACACGGCCGCCCAGATCAAGCTGGTCGAACAGATGATCGTCTCCAAGGTCAACGCGCTGGTGATCGCGCCGGCCGACTCGAAGGCCCTGGTGCCGGTGCTGAAGAAGGCCGTCGACGCCGGTATTTTGGTGGTCAACATCGACAACAAGCTGGACGACGCCGCGCTCAAGGAGAAGGGCTTCCTGGTGCCCTTCGTCGGCCCGGACAACCGCAAGGGCGCCAAGCTGGTCGGCGACTTCCTCGGCAAGCAGCTGAAGAAGGGCGAGCAGGTCGGCATCATCGAAGGCGTCTCGACCACCTTCAACGCGCAGCAGCGCACGCTGGGCTTCCAGGACGCCATGACGGCGGCCGGCGTCAAGGTCGTCGGCGTGCAGTCGGGCCAGTGGGAGATCGCCAGCGCCAACACGGTCGCCTCGGCCATGCTGAACGCGCATCCGAACATCACGGCTCTGCTGTGCGGTAACGACAACATGGCCATCGGCGCCATCTCGGCCATCCGCACCGCCGGCAAGGCGGGCAAGGTCAAGGTCATCGGCTACGACAACATCCAGGCCATCAAGCCTATGTTGAAGGACGGCCGCGTGTTGGCCACGGTCGACCAGTTCGGCTCGCAGCAGGCGGTGTTCGGCATCGAGAGCCTGCTCAAGGCGCTGGCCGAGAAGAAGACCCAGGCCACCATGGGCGGCGTGATCGAGACCAAGGTCGCCCTGGTCACCAAGCCTTAAGCGCATCTGAGTTCAGCCGGAGTACGCCATGACCCTCGCCCCCCAAGCCAGCCCCTTGCTGAGCCTGACCGACATCGGCAAGACCTATGTCGAGCCGGTGCTCGGCGGCGTCGCCCTGCAACTGCACGCCGGCCAGGTGCTGGCGCTGACGGGCGAGAACGGCGCCGGCAAGAGCACGCTGTCGAAGATCATCTGCGGACTGGAGCCGGCCACCACCGGCGCCATGCTGCTCGACGGCCGGCCCTACCAGCCGGCCTCGCGCGGCCATGCCGAGCAGCTCGGCATCCGCATGGTGATGCAGGAATTGAACCTGCTGCCGACGCTGTCGGTGGCGGAAAACTTGTATTTGAACCAGCTGCCGCACCGCTTCGGCTGGATCGACCGCGCCCGCCTGGAGCGCGACGCGCGCGCGCTGATGGCGCAGGTCGGCCTCGACGAGATCGACCCGTGGACGCCGGTGGGCCAGCTCGGCATCGGCCACCAGCAGATGATCGAGATCGCCCGCAACCTGATCGGCGACTGCCGCCTGCTGGTGCTCGACGAGCCGACCGCCATGCTGACCCACCGCGAGGTGGAGCTGCTGTTCGCCCAGATCGCCCGCTTGACGGCGCAGGGCGTGGCCATCGTCTACATTTCGCACCGGCTGGAGGAACTCAAGCGGGTGGCCGACCGCATCGCCGTGCTGCGCGACGGTGAGCTGGTCTGCGACGACGACATCGCCGGCTACAGCAGCGCCGACCTGGTGCAGCTGATGGTCGGCCGCGCCGCCGACGCCGAGATCGACCTGAGCGGGCGCGACATCGGCGGGCCGCTGCTGCGTCTGCGCGGCCTCGGCCGCACGGGCGTGGTGCAGCCGACCGACTTGGAGGTGAAGGCCGGCGAGATCGTCGGCATCGCCGGCCTGATCGGCTCCGGCCGCACCGAGCTGCTGCGCCTGATCTTCGGCGCCGACCGCGCCGACAGCGGCGACATCTTCCTCGGCCACGGCGACGCGCCGGCGGCGATCGACTCGCCACGGGCCGCCGTGGCCGCCGGCATCGCCATGATCACCGAGGACCGCAAGGGCCAGGGCCTGCTGCTGACGCAATCGATCGCCGTCAACGCCAGCCTGGCGCGGCTCGACGGCGTCAGCCGCGCCGGCTGGCTCGACGGCGCCGCCGAGGCCGAGGTGGCGGACCGCTACATCGACCAGCTGGGCATCCGCAGCCGCAACGGCGAGCAAAAGGTGGCCGAGCTCTCCGGCGGCAACCAGCAGAAGGTGGTCATCGGCCGCTGGCTGTACCGCGACTGCGCGGTGATGCTGTTCGACGAGCCGACCCGTGGCATCGACATCGGCGCCAAGTTCGACATCTACAACGTGCTGGCCGACCTGGCGCGCCAGGGCAAGGGCCTGCTGATCGTCTCCAGCGACCTGCGCGAGCTGATGCTGATCTGCGACCGCATCGCCGTGATGAGCGCCGGCCGCATCGTCGACACATTCGAGCGCGGCGCCTGGAGCCAGGACGCGCTGCTGGCCGCCGCCTTCAGCGGCTACCTGTCGCCCAACGGCGGCGGCAACGGCGGCGGCACCGGCAGCACCGGCGACAGCAACGACAAGCAAACCAACAAGGCCGCGCCCCTGGCCGCCGCCTGAATTTCGGACCCCACATGACCACTTCCTCCTTCCAACGCGGCCTTGTCGGCGGCGTCAAGACCTATGCCGGCCTGACCGGCGCGCTGCTCGCCATGTGCGTGCTGTTCGGCTTCGCCAGCGACCACTTCCTCACCCTCAGCACCCTCGGCACGCTGTCGAACGACATCCCCACGCTGGTGGTGATGGCGGTCGGCATGACCTTTGTGCTGATCATCGGCGGCATCGACCTGTCGGTCGGCTCGGTGATGGCGCTGGCCGCCTCCATCCTGTCGATGGCGGTGGTGCGCTGGGGCTGGCCGGTGTGGACCGCCAGCCTGCTCGGCGTGGCCTGCGCCGCCCTGTGCGGCGCCGCCACCGGCGCCATCTCGGTCGGCTGGCGCATCCCCTCGTTCATCGTCTCGCTCGGCGTGCTGGAGATCGCGCGCGGCATGGCCTACCAGGTCACCAACTCGCGCACCGAGTACATCGGCAGCGCCGTCGAGGCGATCAGCGCGCCGATCATCTTCGGCCTGTCGCCGGCCATCCTGGCGGCGCTGGCCATCGTGGTCGCCGGCCAGCTGGTGCTGACCCGCACCGTCATCGGCCGCCAGTGGATCGCCATCGGCACCAACGAGGAGGCGGTGCGCCTGTCGGGCATCGCGCCGCGTCCGCGCAAGGTGCTGGTGTACGCCATGATGGGCCTGTTGTCCGGCGTCGGCGCGCTGTTCCAGGTGTCGCGCCTGGAGGCGGCCGACCCCAACGGCGGCGTCGGCATGGAACTGCAGGTGATCGCCGCCGTGGTCATCGGCGGCACCAGCTTGATGGGCGGGCGCGGCTCGGTCATCAGCACCTTCATCGGCGTGCTGATCATCTCCGTGCTGGAGGCCGGCCTGGCCCAGGTCGGCGTCAGCGAGCCGATGAAGCGCATCGTCACCGGCCTGGTGATCGTCGCCGCCGTGGTGCTCGACACCTACCGCCGGCGCGGCGAACGCGCCTAGGGGAGGGCTCGCCATGGCCACCATCAAGCAGGTCGCACAAGAGGCAGGGGTGTCCTTCACCACCGTGTCGCATGTGCTCAACAACACGCGGCCGGTCAGCGCCGAGGCGCGCGAGCGCGTGCTGGCCGCCGCCGAGCGGCTGCAGTACGTGCCGAGCGCGCTGGCGCGCTCGATGAAGAGCCGCACCACCGGCACCATCGGCCTGATCATCCCCAACAACACCAACCCCTACTTCTCGGAAGTGGCGCGCGGCATCGAGGACAGCTGCTACGCCGCCGGCTACAGCGTCATCCTGTGCAATTCGGACGACGACCCGGCCAAGCAGCGCGACTACGTCAACGTGCTGCTGTCGAAGCGCTGCGACGGCTTGATCCTGGCGGCGCTGTCGCAGACCGACGGCGAGCTGCTGCGCAAGATGAAGGTGCCGGCCGTGCTGCTCGACCGCGCGCCCAAGGACATGGTGATCGACGTGGTCGGCGTCGACAACGAGGGCGGCGGCGCGCTCGCCGCCACGCACCTGCTGGCGCAGGGCCGCCGCCGCATCGCCTGCATCGCCGGCCCGGCCGACATCGCCATCTCGACCCAGCGCATCGACGGCGTGCAGCGCGTGCTGGCCGCCGCCGGCGCCGCGCCGGCGGCCTGCCGCCACGCCGACTTCACCAGCGCCGGCGGCTACCAGGCGGCGCAGGCCCTGCTGCGCCAGCCGGCCGCCAGCCGGCCGGACGCGCTGTTCTGCTGTAACGACCTGATGGCCATCGGCGCGCTGCGCGCCGCCGCCGAGAGCGGCCTGCGCGTGCCGCAGGAGCTGGCCGTGGTCGGCTTCGACGATATCGACCTGGCCAGCTTCGTCCACCCGCCGCTGACCAGCGTGGCGCAGAACACCCGCGAGATGGGGCGCATCACCGCGCAATGCCTGCTGGCGCGCATCGCCGAGCCGCACATGGCGCCGCAGCGCCGCATCATCGCGCCCGAACTCCACGTGCGCGGCACTAGTGTCCTGAGTTGCTAGTTCGTTGACAAACAAATGTGGCGAAATCGATCCGAGACAAGGAGCAAAGCACAGCAAGGCCGGGGCCTTGCGCGCATTTGCGACGCAGTATCGGGGCGATTCTCGCCATATTTGGTCAACGAATCTGCAACTCAGGACACTAACGCCGCCGCCTCAATCAATGAAACAATAGGAACCGGAATATGATCGTCGTCATCGGCAGTATCAATATGGACCTGGTGCTGGGCGTGCCGCGCATGCCCATGCCGGGCGAGACCATCAGCGGCGGCCCGTTCGCCACCATCGCCGGCGGCAAGGGCGCCAACCAGGCCGTGGCCTGCGCCCGCCTGGCGGCCGGCCGCGTGCCGGTGGCCATGATCGGCTGCGTCGGCGACGACGGCTTTGGCGACACCCTGCGCGCCGCCCTGCAGGACGAGGGCATCGACGACAGCCACGTCAGCACCATCACCGCCACCGCCACCGGCGTCGCCTCCATCCTGGTCGACGCGGCGGGGCAGAACAGCATCGTGCTGGCGGCCGGCGCCAACGCGCTGCTGTCGCCGGCCCACATCGACGCCGCCCGCGAGCTGATCGCGGCGGCCAGCATCGTCGTGTTGCAGTTGGAGGTGCCGCTGGAGACGGTCGGCCACGCGATCAAGCTGGCGCACAGCCTGGGCAAGACCGTGCTGCTGAATCCGGCGCCGGCGCGCAGCCTGCCGGCCGAGCTGCTGGCCCAGGTCGACTACCTGGTGCCCAACGAGATCGAGGCGGCCATGCTGCTGGGCGCCGACGCGCAGGGCGGCGCCGTCGCCGCCGCGCAGGCCGCACAGCTGCTGGCGCTGGGCTGCCGCAACGTGCTGGTCACGCTGGGCGCCGAAGGCGTCTACGCGGCCGACGCCAACGGCGGCCGGTTCCATCCGGCGCGCCAGGTGAAGGCGGTCGACAGCACCGCCGCCGGCGACACCTTCATCGGCGGCCTGGTGGCCGCCTTGGCCACCGGCGCCACGCTGGAGCAGGCCATCGCGCTGGGCCAGCGCGCCGCCGCCATCAGCGTCACGCGCCGTGGCGCGCAGACCTCCATCCCCTATTTGCACGAACTGGACGCCGCATGAAAAAGACTCCCTTGCTTAACATCGCCTTGTCGCAGCTGATCGCCTCGCTGGGCCATGGCGACATGGTGGTGATCGGCGACGCCGGCCTGCCGGTGCCGCCGGGCGTGCCGCTGATCGACCTGGCCTTGACGGCCGGCGTGCCGGGCTTTGTGCAGACGGTGGAGACGGTGCTCAGCGAGATGCAGGTGGAGCGCCACATCGTGGCGCAGGAGATGGCGTTGCGCAGCCCGGCCATCGCGGCGGCGCTGGACTCGGTGAAACTGCCGCAGCGCGTCGGCGTCAGCCACGAGGAGTTCAAGCAGATCAGCCGTGGCGCGCGCGCCATCGTGCGCACGGGCGAGCACACGCCGTATGCCAACGTGATTTTGGTGGCGGGCGTGGTGTTCTAGGTTCACAGTGAAGTGCAGTGAGCGCAATGGAACCCAACGGCGCAAATCTAGGGTCAGACCCTAGGGTCTGACCCTGGCTCTCTGCCGTAGGGGTCTGCTGGCGTCCCCTGCGCCTTGGCCTAAAGGCGCACAAGACCGGCCCGCCGCGTTTAGTCGACGGCCGCCAAGCGGATCTCGTCGTTGTGGTGGCGCTGCTGCTCCTCCATCACCAGTTGTCCCAGCTCGCGTTTGAGGCTGTTGAACTCGGCGGAAGCCGGATCGCGCAGGCGCGGTAGGTCGACCACGATGTCGCGCTTGACGGTGCCGGGACGGTAGGTCATGACGACGATGCGGTCGGCCAGATAAATCGCCTCCTCGATCGAGTGGGTCACAAAGATAATCGTCTTCTTCAGCTCGGCCCAGATGCGCAGCAGCTCGTCCTGCAGATTGCGCCGGGTCAGCGCGTCCAAGGCGCCGAAGGGCTCGTCCATCAACATGATCGGCGAGTCCAGCGCCAGCACGCGGGCGATGGCGACGCGCTGGCGCATGCCGCCCGACAGGTCTTTCGGGAAGCGGTGCTTGAAGTCGCCCAGCGACAGCATGGCCAGCAACTGGTCCACCTTCTGGTCGATCTGCGCCTGCGCCATGCCCTTGATCTCCAGACCGAAGGCGATGTTCTTCTCCACCGTCATCCAGGGGAACAGGGCGTACTCCTGGAACACCATGCCGCGCTCCGGACCGGGGCCGGTGACCAGCTTGCCGTCGGCGTGGATCTCGCCCGAGGAGGGCAGGGCGAAGCCGGCGATGGCGTTGAGCAGGGTCGACTTGCCGCAGCCGGACGGTCCCAGCAGGCAGACGAACTGGCCCTGCGGGATCTCCAGGTTGATGTCCTTGAGGGCGACGACTTCGCGGCTGTCGGTCTTGAAGACCTTGTTGACGCCGCGGACGGTGATGTGGGTTGCGCTCATCTTAGTTCTCCAGACCGCGGTGCCAGCGCAGCAGATAATTGTTCAGTTTGTTCATGCCGAGGTCGATCACCAGGCCCAGCAGGCCGATGCTGATCATGCCGGCGATAATCTTGTCCGACCAGAAGTACTCGCGCGCCTCGAGGATGCGGAAGCCCAGGCCGTTATTGACGGCGATCATTTCCGAGACGATCACCACGATGAAGGCGGTGCCGATGCCGATGCGCACCCCCGACAGGATGTACGGCACGGCGGCCGGCAGCATGACGCGGACGAACATGGTGCGCTGGCTCACGCCCAGGTTGCGGGCGGCGCGGATGTAGATGCCGTCGACCTGGCGCACGCCGGCGATGGTGTTGACCAGCACGGGGAAGAAGGCGCCCAGGGCGATCAGGAACACGGCCGGCGCGTTGCCCAGGCCGAACCACAGGATGGCCAGCGGAATGTAGGCGATCGGCGGAATCGGCCGCAACACCTGCATCAGCGGATTGAGCCAGGCGTAGGCGCGCTTGCTGGAACCCATCACCAGGCCCAGCGGCAGGGCCAGGCCGGCGCCGACGGCGAAGCCGACCACCACGCGGTACATGCTGCTCAGCGTGTCGCCGAGCAGCTCGCCGGACACGGCCCAGGCCAGCCAGGAGCCGCCGGCCGGGTCGTAGGCCGTCAACGGCAGCAGGTATTCGAACCACTTGGCCACCACCGCCACGGGCGAGGGCAGCACCTGCGGATTGATCCAGCCGAGCATCGCGCTGGCTTGCCAGAGCGCGACGATGAGGACCGGCACCACGGTGCCGGCGGCGATGTCGCGCCATTTTTGCTGTGTCATGTCGTCTCCCGCTTATTGGATGTTCAGGCTTTTCTTGGCGGCGTCGAGCAGGTCGGTCTTGACCCAGTCCTTGGCCACGGGCGGATTGCGCATCTTGCCGGTGCCGAACTTGGCCATCACGTCGGTGGTGGTTTGGATGTGCTCGGCGGTGATGTCGTAGCTGTACGGCGAGTTGCTGATGGCGTCCTCGAAGTCGTCCTTGGTGATCTGGTTCTTGAAGATGGTCTCGCGCACGTATTTCTCGGCGACGGCCTTGTTGTCGATGAACAGCTTGGTGGCCTGGACGAAGCAGCTCATGAACTTGGCGGCGACGGCGCGGCGTTCCTTGTAGAACTTCTCGCTCATCACCATGGTGCGCACCGGCGCGCCGATCGGCGTGTCGTAGGGCTTCATCACCTCGACGCCGTAGCCCTTGTTGATGGCCTGCGACGATTGCGGCTCGGACTGCATGATGGCGTCGATGTTCTTGCCCAGCAGCGCCTGGTTCAGGTCGGCGAAGGCGAGGAACACCAGTTGCACGTCCTTGCCCGGCTGGTCGGAGGCGCTCAGGCCGTGCTGGGCCAGTTCGGCGATCAGCAGCACCTCGTGGATGCCGCCGCGCGTGACGCCGACCTTCTTGCCTTTCAGATCCTTGACCGATTTGATGTTGCCATCGGGACGGGCGACCAGGCGCGCGCCGCCCTTGGCGAAGCCGGCCACGATGTAGATGGGCGCGCCGTTGGCGCGGCCGGAGATGGCCGCCTCGGAGGCGGTGGCGCCAACGTCGAGCTCGCCGGCCAGGATGGCCTGCATCACGTCCGGCCCCTTGGCGAAGATGTGCTCCTCGACGCGGATGCCGCATTTTGGTGCGATTTCCTTGATGTAGGAGACGGCGCCGTAGTGGGCGAACTTGAGGTTGCCGAGGCGGACCACGTCCTCGGCCTGGGCGGCGCCGGCGAAGCTGGCGGCGAAGGCGGTGGCGACGACGGCGAGGGTGCTGCGGTGGAATGTGGACATGCGGGTCTCCTTCTGGTTTGTATGCCAAAAGCAATTGCAGGTTCCGTGCCAGCCGGCGGGGCGGGGCTAAGCTATTGATTTGTAAGGAAGGGGCGCGCGGCCGGCGGCGGCGCGGCGGGCGTTCCGGGCGGAAATCCGCAATGCGGCGGGGTGTTCGTGCGGATTTCCGCGCAATAAGCGAGGTTCTTTTCGTGGATGAGTGGTATGCCAGCCTTACCCCGCAACCGAAGGGGTCTGACCCCGGGTGGGGTCAGACCCCGTTGCGTATCGACGTACGGGGTGGAACCGAAAAAAGGGCCGAACCCTGCGGTTCGGCCCTTTCGTGTCGCGTCCGGGCGCGCGCTTGGCCTCAGGCGGCCTTGGCGCTGCGGTAGTTGTCGACCATGCGGTAGCTCTTGGCGTACCAGCCGAAGACGGCGGCGGCGACCATCGCGAACGCCGCGAAGAAGAACATCTGGAAGGAGATCACGCTCATGCCGGTCGAGGCGATATAACTGTTGACGGCATTGTTCTTCACGCTGGCGTTGGCGATCAGCACCCACAGGCTGCCGATGGTCGTGCCCAGATACCACAGGCTCATGATGGTGCCCTTCATCGACGCGGGCGCCTGGCTGTAGGCGAATTCCAGGCCGGAGGCCGACACCAGCACCTCGCCGAAGGTCAGCAGGGCGTAGGGCAGGATCTGCCAGGCGATCGACATGCTGGTGCCGCCGTCCATGTAGACCTGGATGCCGCCGATGACGATCCAGGCCAGCGAGCTGAAGGCGATGCCGACCGTCATGCGGCGCAGCGAGCTCGGCTCCCAGCCCAGGCGGCGCAGCAGCGGGAACAGCACCAGGTTGTTGAACGGGATCAGCAGCATCACCAGCGCCGGGTTCAGCGCCTGCATCTGCGCCGGCAGGAACCAGTCGGGCTTGTTCATGTCGTTGGCCTGGATGATCCAGGTCGAGGCCTTTTGGTCGAACAGCGACCAGAACGGCGTGGCCAGCGCGAACACGATCAGGATGCGCAGCACGGCGCGCACGCCCTCGACCGCCTCGTCCGGGTGGGCGCCACGGGCGCGCTCCAGTTGCAGCGCGGTGCCCATGCCGCCGAAGGCCAGCAACAGCACCACGGCGGTGCAGGCGGCGATGACGAAGCCCCACTGCGGCGCCATGGCCAGCGAGCCGATGGCGCCGAGCACGCCAACACCGGCCATCACCAGGCCGGGGTTGCCCTGGCCGTCGCGCTTGGCCAGCAGCGCGGTGCGCGCCACGTTCATCACCGAGTCGGGATTCGGCGGTGCCGGCGGCACGTGGACGTATTTCTTGTTGCCGAGCCAGAACACCATCGTCGCGATGAACATCAGGATGCCGGGGATGCCGAAGGCGACGCCGGGACCGTAGTCGCGCAGGAACAGCGGCATCAACAGCGAGGCGAAGAAGGAGCCGAAGTTGATCATCCAATAGAAGGTGTCGAACACCACCTTGGCGCGGTTCTTGTTGGTCTGGTCGAACTGGTCGCCAACGAAGGAGACCACCAGCGGCTTGATGCCGCCCGAGCCGAAGGCGATTAGGAACAGGCCGAAGTAGAAGCCCTTCAGGTTGTCCTCGAAGATCGCCAAGCAGGCGTGGCCGGCCACGTAGATCAAACTCATCCAGAAGATGGTGTTGTACTTGCCGAAGAAGCGGTCGGCCAGCCAGCCGCCCAGCAGCGGGAAGAAGTACACGCCGATGACGAAGGTGTGGAAGATGTGCTTTGCCTCGCTCGGACGGTCGCCCAGCGGGATGAACAGCAGCAAGGTGCTGATCAGGAAGGGCGTCAGGATGTTGCGCATGCCGTAGAAGCTGAAGCGTTCGCAGCCCTCGTTGGCGATGATGTACGGAATCTGTTTGGGCATCGGTCCGTTGCCCGTTTGTAATGTGTCCAGTGACATTGTGTGTCCCCTTATTTTTAACTGTTCGGGATGCTAAGTGGAACGGCAGGGCTTGGCAAGCAGGGAACGTTGATGAAAGTTGGGGTGGTAAGGCCTTGTTGTTCAATATTTGTGTAGTTTGACTACTATCTTATTGAGTGTCGATTCCTTTAATTTTTGCTATCATATTGATTTTAAAGGGTATTTACTTGGATTGCCAAGGCGCTGTGCTGATTGAAAAATTCAATTTCATGATGTATATTATCTACAAACTCAATATTGGCGAAATGCCCGCCGGCGCCGCCTTCCCCAGGATAACGATATGACGATGCCAACACCCCAGCCCTCCGCCCAGTCCACGTGGTATCGCGACGCGATCATCTACCAGGTGTATCCGCGCAGCTTCCTCGACACCAACGGCGACGGCATCGGCGACCTGCCCGGCATCACCGCCAAACTGGACTACATCGCCTCGCTGGGCGTGGACATCGTCTGGATCTCGCCCTACTTCAAGTCGCCGATGAAGGACTTCGGCTACGACGTGTCGGACTACTGCGACGTCGATCCGATGTTCGGCACCCTGGCCGACTTCGACCAGTTGGTCGCCCGCGCCCACGGCCTGGGCCTGAAGATCATGATCGACCAGGTGATGTCGCACACCGCCGACGAGCACGCCTGGTTCAAGGAAAGCCGCGCCAGCCGCGACAATCCCAAGGCCGACTGGTACGTCTGGGCCGATCCGCTGCCGGATGGCAATCCACCGAACAACTGGATGTCGGTGTTCGGCGGCTCGTCGTGGCAGTGGGACAGCCGGCGCCGCCAGTACTATATGCACAATTTCCTGGTCAGCCAGCCGGACATGAACTTCCACAACCCCGAGGTGCAGCAGGCCCATTTGGACTGCCTGCGCTTCTGGCTGGAACGCGGCGTCGACGGCGTGCGCCTGGACGCCTGCAACTTCCACTTCCACGACACCGAGCTGCGCAGCAATCCGCCGGCCGTCAACCGCGACACCGCCACCGTGTCCGACGTCAATCCCTACGGCATGCAGGCCCACGTCTACGACAAGAGCCGGCCGGAAAACCTGGCCTTCCTGCAAAAGCTGCGCAGCCTGCTCAACGAATACGGCGCCGTGGCCATCGGTGAAGTGGGCGCCGACGATTCGCTGGCCGTCATGGCCGAGTACACCGCCGACGGCGACAAGCTGCACCTGGCCTACAGCTTCAACCTGCTGGTGCCGCAATGCTCGGCCCAGTACATCCGCACCCAGGTCGAGCAGTTCGAGGCGCGCGTCAAGGGCGGCTGGGCCTCCTGGTCGGTCGGCAACCACGACGTGCAGCGCGTCGCCAGCCGTTGGGGCGGCGCCGAGGCGCCGGTCGCCTTCGCCAAGATGATCCTGGCGATGCAGCTGTCGCTGAAGGGCACGCCCTGCTTGTACCAGGGCGACGAGCTGGCCTTCGGCGAGGCCGACGTTCCCTTCGAGCTGCTGCAAGACCCGTATGGCATCACCTTCTGGCCGGAGTTCAAGGGCCGCGACGGCTGCCGCACGCCGATCGCCTGGGACGACCAGGCGCCGGCCGGCGGCTTCACCAGCGGCAAGCCTTGGCTGCCGGTGGCCGCGCCGCACCTGGCCAAGGCCGCCTCGCTGCAGGAGAAGGACCCGGAGTCGGCGCTGGCCTTCGCCCGCAAGATCATCGCCTGGCGCCGCCATCTGCCGCAGTTGACGCGCGGCGAGATCGTCTTCTTCGACGCGCCCGAGCCGCTGCTGGCCCTGCGCCGCGACCTGGACGGCGAGCGCAGCATCGTCGCCGTGTTCAACCTGGGCGGCGCGGCGCAGAGCATGGCGCTGCCGCAGGCGGCCGGCGCCGAGAAAATGGCCGGCTACGGGCTGCCGGGCGAGCTGGTCGACGGCGTGCTGCAACTGCCGGCCTTTGGCGCCTGGTTCGGCCTGCTCAAATAAGCGCATCTTCATAGGGTGATATGCGACGCTTTGTTCGGGAACGTCTTGGGCGGGGCGATCAACGGGCGGATGTCAGGGTCAGACCCTAGGGTCTGACCCTATGCTAGTTGCGCCGACATCTTGGACGTAGCGCCGCGATCACTGTTTGCAGGCAGTTCCTTCTTAACATCGCGTATTTCGGTTATCCTTGCCGCCTCTCGGGGCGTTAAAGTATTCCCAACAAAACCCGTTG
Organism: Rugamonas sp. DEMB1; assembly: GCF_029834475.1. Taxonomy (GTDB): domain Bacteria; phylum Pseudomonadota; class Gammaproteobacteria; order Burkholderiales; family Burkholderiaceae_D; genus Rugamonas; species Rugamonas rubra. Next base: position 988,778 of record NZ_CP122407.1, read on the forward strand.
CCCATCTGTTTTGACTGAATCGACGATGAAACAAGCTGAAGTGGACCAAAAACTCAACCGCACCGCCTTTGCCGACGGGCCGCGACTGCTGGCCGATATTGGCGCCACCCACGCCCGCTTCGCGCTGCAAACGGCGCCGGGCGAGTTCCGCGCCGTGCGCGTGCTCAAATGCGACGATTTCACCGGCATCGTGCCGCTATTGCGCTCCTATCTGGCCGACCACGCCGACATCACCCTGAACCACGCCGCCCTCGCGGTTGCCAACCCGGTGAGCGGCGACCAGGTGCGCATGACCAACCGCGACTGGGAGTTCTCCACCGACGAGGTGCGCCGCGCCCTCGGCCTGCACACCCTGCTGGTGGTCAACGACTTCACCGCGCTGGCGATGTCGCTGCCTGGCCTCAAACCGGCCGACCTGATGCAGGTGGGCGGCGGCGCGCCGGCCAGCAACTCCGTCATCGGCGTGTTGGGGCCGGGCACCGGCCTGGGCGTGTCCGGCGTCATCCCCACGGTCGACGGCTTCGTCACCCTGGGCAGCGAGGGCGGCCACACCAACTTCGCGCCGGCCGACGAGCGCGAATATTCGATCTTGCAATACGCCTGGCAAACCTGGTCGCACGTGTCCACCGAGCGCTTGATCTCCGGCCCCGGCATGGAGATCATCTACCGCGCCATCGCCAAGCGCAACGGCCGCCAGGTGCGCGACCTGAGCTCGCAGGAAATCATGTCCGGCGCGCTGAGCGACAAGGACCCGCTGTGCCTGGAAGTGTTGGAATGCTTCTGCGCCATGCTGGGCGGCGCCAGCGCCAACCTGGCCGTCACCCTGGGCGCCTTCGGCGGCGTGTTCATCGGCGGCGGCATCGTGCCGCGCATGGGCGAATGGTTCGCATCGTCGCCGTTCCGCTCGCGCTTCGAGGCAAAAGGGCGCTTCACCAGCTATCTGTCGGAGATCCCAACCTACGTCATCACCACGCCCAACCCGGCCTTCTACGGCGTGGCGACGATTTTGTCCGAGCACCTGCGCGGCCGCAGCGGCGCCAACACCCTGATGGAGCGCGTGCAGCATCTGCAGCACGAGCTGACGCCGGCCGAGCAGCGCGTCGCCAGCCTGGTGCTGGAGCAGCCGCGCCTGGTGCTCAACGAGCCGATCGCCGACATCGCCCGCATGGCCGAGGTGAGCCAGCCGACCGTGATCCGCTTCTGCCGCTCGCTCGGCTTCCTCGGCCTGGCCGATTTCAAGTTGAAGTTCGCCAGCAGCCTGACCGGCGCGATTCCGGTGCGCCACAGCCAGGTGCGCATCAGCGACTCCACCCACGACCTGAGTGCCAAGGTGATCGACAACACCGTTTCGGCGATTTTGAAATTCCGCGACCAGCTGGACGTGCGCTCGCTGGACCGCGCCATCGCCCTGGTCAGCAAGGCGAAGCGGGTCGAGTTCTACGCCATGGGCAATTCGCGCGTGGTGGCGCTGGACGGCCAGCACAAGTTCTTCCGCTTCCGCATCCCCACCTCGGTGTACGGCGACTCGCATTTGTTCACCCTGGCGGCCGAGTTGTTGACGGCGGGCGACGTGGTGATCGCCATCTCCAACTCGGGCAAGCTGCCGGAGCTGCTGCAGGCGGTCGACGCGGCGCGCGCGGCCGGCGCCGACGTCATCGCCATCACCAGCAGCAATTCGCCGCTGGCCAAGAAGGCCACCGTCTGCCTGGCGGTCGACCACAGCGAGGACAGCACCACCTTCCTGTCGATGATTTCGCGCATCCTGCAACTGCTGCTGATCGACATTTTGTCGGTCGGCATCTCACTCGACGCGCAGAACTCCGAGCTGGTGCTGGAGCGCAAGGCCAGCAAGGGTGTCGAGGCGGAAAGCCGGCGCCTGTTGATCTCCCACCTCGACAGCTGAGTTTCATTTTCCGCCAGCGGGGCGCGCACCTGTTTTAAGGGGCTTCAGGGGAGGGCGTATGCAGCCGACCGGAAACCCGGAAAGGAGGGGGCGGACCCCGTACGGGGTCCGACCCCGGCTTATGCGTTCCGGGTTGGGGGCGAATGTCGCCGGCGACAGCGACCCAAAATTGTGCCTGTGGGTTTTCTCAACTGACCGGCATTCCCGACAGCAGCAACAGCATCTGCTCGTCCCGCTGCGCGTCCAGCGTTCCCGCCACCAATGTGAAACCCAGCTTGCGGTACAGGGCGCGGGCCGCCGCATTGTCCACGTTCACCATCAAGGTTACCCGGCGCAGTTCCGGCACCGCGCGCGCGTAGTCCAGCGCCGCCTCGATCAGCCCGCGCGCCACGCCGGCGCCGCGCGCCTGCGGCGCCACATACACGCCCCAGATGTTGGCGCGCTCGTGCACCACGGCGATCGGTTCGCGTTTCAAGCCCGCCATGCCCACCAAGGCGTCGCCATCCCAGGCGCCGAACATGCGCTGGTGCGGCGTGTGGAGCAGCCGTTGTTGCAGGCGGATCAGGGGCAGGGCGGCTTCCTCGGCGTAGCTGGTGCGGAAGGTTTCCGGTTTCTCCAGCATGCCGCACAGGCGCAGCGCGCGGAAGGCGTCGACGTCGTCGATGGACAGCTGGCGGAATTGCAGGGCGGACGGTTTCATGCCAGAAAGTGTACAACATGCGCGTCACTTTATTGCATTTCGGAACTCCCGCCGATACATCCTTGTTACAAAAAAACTCCTTGAACTCCGCAAAAAACAGTTTAAGATATATCTTATTGCGATATATCTTAAGGAGTTCACCATGTTCCGTTTTCTTCACGCAGCCCATCGTTTCCACCACATGCATGGTCGTCACCACGGCGGCGGCGGCCGTGGCCCGAAGATGTTCGACGCCGGCGCCATGCGCTACATCGTGTTGCAGCTGATCAGCGAAAAGCCGCGCCACGGCTATGAAATCATCAAGGAGCTCGAACAGCGCGCCGGCGGCAGCTACACCCCCAGCCCGGGCGCGATCTACCCGCTGCTGTCGATGCTGCTCGACATGGGCCACGTCTCGGCCACGCCGGACGGCAACAAGAAGCTGCACACCATCACGCCCGAGGGCGCCGCCTTCCTGGCCGAGAACCGCCAGTTCGTCGACGCCATCATGGCGCGCATGAACGAGCCGGCCGGCGGCCACGGCGACGTGCGCGGCAGCATGCACGCGTTGAAAGCGGCGGTGATCCAGCAAGTGCGCGAGAACAACCCGGACGAGGCCAAGCTGGCCCAGATCCAGGCCATCCTGCGCCGCGCCACCGCCGAGATCGAGCAGTTGTAAGCGCTCACTCACAAACCTCTACCAATAACAATATGAGCACTGTCCCCTTGTCCCCGGCGCGCGAGCGCATCCTGCTGTGGCTGCTCGCGCTGACCCAGTTCACCGTCGTCATGGACTTCATGGTGATGATGCCGCTGGCGCCGCAGTTGATGCGCGCCTTCAACATCGAAGCCAGCACCGTGTCCGGCGCCGTCTCCGTCTACGCCTGGTGCGCCGGCCTGTCCGGTCTGCTGGCGGCCACCTACATCGACCGCTTCTCGCGCAAGCGCCTGCTGCTGACGATGTTCTTCCTGTTCAACCTGTCCAACCTGGCCTGCGCGCTGGCGCCCACCTTCCACCTGCTGGTGTGGTCGCGCGCCTTCGCCGGCCTGACCGGCGGCGTGATGGCCTCGATCGTCATGGCCATCATCGGCGACCTGATCCCGCCGCAGCGGCGCGGCGCCGCCACCGGCATCGTCATGACCTCGTTCAGCATGGCCGCCGTGGCCGGCGTGCCGGTCGGCGTGGTGCTGGCGGCCAAGTTCGGCTGGCAGTCGCCGTTCTATCTGCTGGTGGTGTTCTCGCTGATCATTTGGGCGCTGGCCGCCCGCGTGCTGCCCAAGCTGGACGGCCACCTGAGCAAGCGCGTGCCCATGTCCGCGGTGGTGCCGAATTTGATCGGCCTGTTCCGCGTGCCGCGCCACCTGAGCGCCTTCCTGCTGTCGGGCGTCAACATGCTGACCGGCATGCTGGTGATCCCCTTCATCTCGCCGGTGCTGGTCAACAACCTCGGCGTGCAGCCGGCCGAGATCACCTACGTCTACCTGGCCGGCGGCTGCGCCACCTTGTTCAGTTCGCGGTTGATCGGCCGCTGGGCCGACCGCGTCGGCAAGCACCAGGTGTACCGCTACATGGCCCTGTTCTCGATACTGCCGATGCTGTTCATGACGCACATGCCGCAGATGCCCTTGCTCGCGATCATACTGTTCTTCCCCTTCTTCATGACCTCGGTCGCCGGCCGCAACATTCCCTTGCAGGCGCTGATGACGACGATTCCCGATCCGGCCAGGCGCGGCGCCTTCCTCAGCGCCAACTCCGCGCTGCAGCAGCTGGGCAGCGGCGTCGGCGCCCTGATCGGCGGCATGAGCCTGCACAGCGACAGCAGCGGCCACATCGTCGGCTACGGCAGCAACGGTTACCTCGCCGCCGGCCTGACCTTGTTCACGGTGTGGTGGGTCGGCCGCGTCAACGGCGTAGCGGCCGCGCCGGCCCCGGCCGCGCGCGCAGCCGCCTGATATCAACTCCCGGCGGGGTCAGCAGCCGGCGGGGTCAGTGCCGACATTTGGACACGGCCTCAGCCGCTGTGTTGAAATTCCGGCGTTTGCGACGGCTGCAAGGCTCAGCTCGTGTCCGAATGTCGGCACTGACCCCGGCGTTCCTGCCCCCGGCGTTCCCTGAGCCCGGCGTTCCGGCGCTCCGGCATTCGATGTGAAGGCGGCGCCGCGACGAAGGTCGGGGCGCCGCTTTTTTGCGTCTGCTTGGACGGAGTTGCCTAGTGGCTCTTGCGCCAGCGGGCCAGGCTGATCAGCTCGTCGTTGACGACGTCCTCGACCAGGATCTCGTCGTCGCTGTCGGAGACGAGGAAGCTGTCGCGCCGCAGCGCGGCCTCGGCGCTGTTCTCGACAAAGCTGAACTGGTAGTAGCGCTTGCCCTTCACGGTGCGCTGCGCCGTGTCGTACTCGATGACGGCGCCGTGGACCTTGCCGCCGGATTCCTTGTCCAGCTGGGCCGACCAGGCGCGCAACTCGGGCAGCGCCATCAGCGCGGCGGCGGCCTGTTCTTTGCTGCGGCGCTTGCCCGGCGCGGCGGCCTCGCTGGCGGTGTCGACCGGTTGGGCCGTCGTCGGCGCGGGCTGCTGCGCGGCCGCTGGCTGCGCCGCGCCACCCGCCTCAAGCGGCGCGGGCAGGGCGGACACGGGTTTCAGGTAGGAAAAGGCTCCACCCAGGGCGACCACCAGCACGGCGGCCAGTGCCATTGCGGCCTTGTCGGCGGCGGAGTGTTTGTTCGAGCGGCGTTGCGCCATGACAGCTGCCTTGCAGTGGAATAGTAAGAGTCGGCCATACTAAACCAAAGAAATCCCCCCAGCAACAATTTGCTCCGGGCGTTCAGCCGCCGGGTTTCTGCAGCAGGCAGGAAATGTTGTGCGCCAGCAGACCCGGGCCGACGCCGAGCCGCCGCGCCACCCACAGCAGCGGCTTGAGCTTGGCCTTCGGCGCACCCATGCTGAGCCGCGAGCGGGCGAAGAAGTTGTCGGGGGCGGCGGTGTCGAGGTTGACGTAGCCGGGGCCGAAGCCGTGCACCGCCCGCCAGGGCCACATGCCGCGCTGCAGCGGCTTGCCCCACAGCCGGTCGAGCCAGCGCGGCAGGTAGTTGACCAGCCACAGGCCGGAATGGGCCTCCTGCGGCCACAGGCGGTTGCTGGTGCCGGTCAGCAGGATCATGCCGCCGGGCGCCAGCACCCGGTCCAGTTCGCGCTGCACGGCGGCGATCTGCTCCGCCGCGACGTACTCGAGCACGCTGTTGCAGGCGATCAGCTGGAACTGGCCGTCGGCGAAGGGCAGCTGGCGCGAGTCGGGCACGTGGCGGAAGTCGATGTTGTCGATGCCGTAGCGTTCGGCGTTGAGCCGCGCCAGGCTGACCCACTCCGCCGAGATGTCGGTGGCGCTGACGTGCGCGCCCAGGTGCGAGAACAAGATCGCCGAGGCGCCGACGTTGCAGCCGAACTCCAGCACCGGCACGCCCTCCAGTTGCAAGGGCATGGCGTCGAGCACCAGCCGCAGGTGGTCCCACTCGTAGTCGACGTAGCCGCCGACCCACGGGTCGCGCGGTTTCAGGCCCAGCTTGTGCGCCTGTGCGTCGAAGGCCTGTTGTTTCTGCTGTGAATTGACGATGGGGCGGTGCGGGCTGACGGTGTCCATGACGGCTCCTCGACGGGGTTGGAACGGGCGGTTGGCCTTTCACTATAGGGGCGCCGGCTGCAACACCGCTTGCGCCGGCGCAAGCGGCATGGCTCTGCTGCGGCAGAGTGATTCGAATTGGTTATCACTTTTCATATTTAATTCATTGGAATGTTATTCCTGGTTTTCATACACTCCTTGCCAGGGTTCCAGCAGTTTCGTCCAGTACGTCTTCCGACCACCTTCATGAATCACACACTACTTGGTATAGATTGGGGCACGAGCAACCGCCGCGCCTACCTGGTCGACCGGCAGGGCAACTGCCTGGCGCGCCACGAGGACACGCAGGGCATGCTGGCAGTGCGCGGCCGCTTCGGCGAGTCGCTGGCCGGGCTGCTCGCCGCGCTGGACATCGGCGCCGACGTGCCGCTGCTGTTGTCCGGCATGGTCGGCAGCGCCTCCGGCTGGCAGGAGGTGGCCTACGCCGACTGCGCGCTGCCGCTGGAGCGCTTGCCGGCCCATCTGGCGCCGCTGGCCGATCCGGCCTGGGCCGGTCGCGGCCACATCGTGCCCGGCTACTGCTACCGCGCCGACGCCGTGGCCGACGCCGTGGCCGATGCGGCCGTCGACGTCATGCGCGGCGAGGAGACCCAGCTGCTCGGCGCCGTCGCCCTCGGCCGCCGCGACGGCTGGCTGGTGCTGCCCGGCACCCACAGCAAATGGGTGCTGCTGCGCGACGGCGCCGTCGCCAGCATCGCCACCTACATGACCGGCGAGCTGTACGCCATGCTGGCCGCCGGCGGCACCCTGGCCGCGCTGATGGAGGGCGACAGCGCCGAGCCGCAAGCCTTCGCCGCCGGACTGCGCCAGGCCGGCTTGGGCGGGCCGCTGTCCAACTCGCTGTTCCGCGTGCGCGCCCGCGTTGTCGCCGGCGCCATGCCGCAGGCGCAGGCGGCCGGCTTCGTCAGCGGCCTGCTGATCGGCGCCGAGTTCGCCGCCGCCGCGAGCGCCGCCGCCGAGTTCGGCGCCGGCCCGGCCGCCGCCGCCGGCTCCGCGTCCTCCAAGAGCGCCGCATCCGGCGTGATATCCGCCACCGCGCTGGTCCCGGCCCACGCCCGCATCGACGTGATCGGCTCGCCGGCGTTGGCCGAGCGCTACGCCGTCGCCGCCGCCCACTTCGGCCTGGAATGCGCGGTGCTCGACCCGCACCAGGTCTACTGCGCCGCGCTGTCCCGATTCCTCAACCAGGCATAGCCCATGACACCCACTCCACCAAAACTTCCCCTGGTCGCCATCCTGCGCGGACTGGCGCCGGCCGAGGCGCTGGCCGTCGCCGACGTGCTGCACCAGGCCGGCTTCCGCGCGCTCGAAGTGCCGCTGAACCGGCCCGGCGCGCTGGAATGCATCGCCCTGCTGGCGGCCAGCGCGCCGGCCGACACGCTGATCGGCGGCGGCACCATGCTCAGCGTGGCCGACGTCGAGGCGGTGCACCGCGCCGGCGGCCGCCTGCTGGTTTCGCCCAACTGCAATCCGGCGGTGATCCGCCGCGCCGCCGCGCTGGACATGTACTGCGCGCCCGGCGTGGCCACGCCGACCGAGGCCTTCGCCGCGCTCGACGCCGGTGCCCACGCGCTCAAGTTGTTCCCGGCCGATATGCTCGGCCACGCCGGCCTGAAGGCCTTCAAGAGCGTGCTGCCGGCCTCGATGCCGCTATGGCCGGTCGGCGGCATCACGCCCGACAACATGGCCGGCTGGGTCGGCGCCGGCGCCAGCGGCTTCGGCATCGGCGGCCAGCTCTACACCCCCGGCGCCGGCCTGGACGCCTTGGCGCAACGCGCCACCGCCTACGTCGCGGCTTGGCACCGAACCCAGGCGGCCACGCCGCTTACCCAATAAGGATACCCAGAGATGAGCAAGCAAGAAGAGCATAACGGCGGCAACAACAACAACGACGGCGACAACGGCAACCACGGCGACACTCCTGACGGCAAGAAGATGCGCCGCTCGCAGCACTGGTTCGGCGGCAGCAGCAAGGACGCCTTCATCCACCGCTCGTGGATGAAGAACCAGGGCCTGCCCGACGACAGCTTCGACGGCCGCCCGGTGATCGGCATCTGCAACACCTGGTCCGAGCTGACCCCCTGCAACGCCCACTTCCGCCAGCTGGCCGACAAGGTCAAGCAGGGCGTGCTGCAGGCCGGCGGCCTGCCGCTGGAGTTCCCGGCGATGTCGCTGGGCGAGACCAATATGCGGCCGACCGCCATGTTGTTCCGCAACCTGGCGGCGATGGAGGTCGAGGAGTCGATCCGCGCCCATCCGCTCGACGGCGTGATCCTGCTGGTCGGCTGCGACAAGACCACGCCGGCGCTGCTGATGGGCGCCGCCAGCGTCGACCTGCCGACCTTGGTGCTGTCCGGCGGGCCGATGCTCAACGGCCGTTATCGCGGCGAGACCATCGGCTCCGGCACCCACGTCTGGAAGTTCTCCGAGGCGGTGCGCGGCGGCCAGATGAGCCAGGGCGAATTCATGAAGGCCGAGAGCTGCATGTCGCGCAGCGCCGGCCACTGCATGACCATGGGCACCGCCTCGACCATGGCCAGCATGGTCGAGGCGCTCGGCATCGCGCTGCCGGAGAACGCGGCCATTCCCGCCGTCGATTCGCGCCGCCACGCGCTGGCGGTGATGGCCGGCCGCCGCATCGTCGAGATGGTCGAGGCCGACCTGCGCCCCTCGGCCATCCTGACCCGCGCCGCCTTCGAGAACGCGATCCGCGCCAACGCCGCCATCGGCGGCTCCACCAACGCCGTGCTGCATCTGCTGGCCATCGCCGGCCGCGTCGGCGTCGATCTCAGCCTGGACGACTGGGACCGCCTGGGCCGTGAGGTGCCGACCATTTTGAACCTGATGCCGTCGGGCGAGTTCCTGATGGAGGACTTCTACTACGCCGGCGGCCTGCCGGTGATCCTGCGCCGCCTGGCCGAGGCCGGCCTGCTGCACAAAGACGCGCTGACCGTCACCGGCCAGACCGCGTGGGAGAACAACCGCGACGCCGAGTGCTTCAACGACGCCGTGATCCGCCCGCTGGCCAAGCCCTTGCTGGCCAGCGGCGGCATCGCCGTCCTGCGCGGCAACCTGGCGCCGCTGGGCGCCGTCATCAAGCCGTCGGCGGCGACGCCAGCGCTGCTGCAACACACCGGCCGCGCCGTGGTGTTCGAGGACATCGAGCACTACAAGGCGCGCGTCGACGACCCGGCGCTCGACATCGACGCCGACTGCATCATGGTGCTGAAGAACTGCGGGCCGAAGGGCTATCCCGGCATGGCCGAGGTGGGCAACATGGGCCTGCCGGCCAAGCTGCTGGCGGCCGGCGTGACAGATATGGTGCGCCTGTCCGACGCGCGCATGAGCGGCACCGCCTACGGCTCGGTGATCCTGCACGTGGCGCCCGAGGCGATGGCCGGCGGCCTGCTGGCGCTGGTGCAGGACGGCGACATGATCGAGGTCGACGTGGCCGGCCGCCGGCTCGAGCTGCTGGTGGCCGAGGACGAGATCGCGCGCCGCCGCGCCGCCTGGGTGGCGCCGGTCGCGCCCAAGTCCGGCTACGCCAAGCTGTACTTCGACCACGTGCTGCAGGCCGACCAGGGCGTCGACCTCGACTTCCTGGTCGGCTGCCGTGGCGACGCCGTGCCGCGCGAGTCGCACTAGGCTTGGCGCTTGGCGGCCGGCGGCCGGCGACCGCCAAGCGCCAAGCGCCGCCATGCGCGCGCGCGCGTGCGCGCTAGCTGGCGGCCCGGTATGGCCGTATGATGACGGCTCGGGAATTCAATGTCGATACGGGGTGGACTGGATGGTTGAGCTGGAAGCGGAATGCATCTGGGCGCTGGGCGCCGAACTGGGCGAGGCGCCGCTGTGGCTGGCCGAGCAGAACCGGCTGTACCTGGTCGACCTGAAGGGCCGCCGCCTGCACGCGCTCGACCTCGCCCCCGACCTCGGCCCCGCCGCCGGCAGCGCCGGCGCGCGCCACAGCTGGACCCTGCCCGAGTACCTGTGCTGGCTGATTCCGCGGCGTGACGGCGACGGCTTCATGGCCGGCCTGCGCGACGGCATCGCCCACCTGTGGCTGGAGCCGGAGCTGCGCCTCGATTACGTGGCGCGGCCCTTCGACGCCGCCGCCGGCATCCGCCTGAACGACGCCAAGGCCGACGCCTCCGGCCACATCTGGGCCGGCTCGATGCACAACGGCGACTACCACCGCACCGACGGCCAGTTGATCCGCCTCGACCACGACTTCAGCTGGCAGGTGCAGGCCGGCGGCTACCACATCTGCAACGGCCCGGCCTTCAACCGCGAGGGCACCACCCTGTACCACACCGACAGCTACCTGGGCCGCGTGTACGCCTATCCGATCGACGTCCGGGGCGACCTGGGCGAGCCGACGCTGTGGCGCCAGTTCGACCAGGCGGCCGAGGGCGGCCCGGACGGCATGACCGTCGACAGCGAGGGCTGCCTGTGGATCGCCCAGTGGGGCGGCGCCCGCGTGTGCCGCTACAGCGAGGGCGGCGAGCTGCTGGCGACGGTGCGTCTGCCGGTGCGCAACCCGGCCTCCTGCACCCTGGGCGGCGCCGATTTGAAAACGCTGTACATCACCACCGCGCGCGAGGGCAACAGCGTCGAACAGCTGGCCGCCGCGCCGCTGTCCGGCGGCCTTTTCGCCGTGCGGGTCGAGGTGGCCGGCGTGCCGGTGGCGCGCTTCGGCGCCTCGGCGCCATGAGCCAGGCACCGCCACGGCGCGCGCCGCACACCCGCCTGAAGACGCGCCAGCTGCTGTTGCTGGTCGCGCTGGACGAGCAGCGCAACATCCACCGCGCCGCCGAGGACATGGCGATGACCCAGCCGGCCGCCTCCAAGCAGCTCAAGGAGCTCGAGGAGCTGCTCGACGTGCAGCTGTTCGAGCGCACCACGCGCGGCGTCGAACCGACCATCTTCGGCGAGGCGATGATACGCCACGCCCGCATGGCGCTGGCCAACCTGAACAACGCCCACGACGACATCGCCGCGCTGAAGGCCGGCCTGGTCGGCCAGGTCAACGTCGGCGCCATCATGACGCCCAGCGTCAGCCTGCTGCCGGCCGCCGTGCTCAGCGTCAAGCGGCATTCGCCGCTGCTGCGCATCGGCATCCAGGTCGACATGAGCAACAGCCTGATCGAGCAGCTGCAGGCCGGCGCGCTCGACTTCATGATCGGCCGCCTGCTCGAACGCCAGGACAAGGCCCAGTTCCACTACGAGGAGCTGGCCAGCGAGCCGCTGTGCGTGGTGGCGCGGGTCGGCCACCCGCTGCTCGGCGAGCCCAAGCTGGACCTGGCGCGCATCGCCGGCTACGGCTGGGTGCTGTCGCCGCCGGGCAGCGTGCTGCGCCACAAGTTCGACATGATGTTCCGCCGCGTCGGCATCGAGCCGCCGGCCAACGTCATCGACACCAGCGAGCTGGCCGTCATCAGCGAGCTGCTGCGCCAGTCCGACCTGCTGCACGCCTTCCCGCGCGAGCTGGCGCACAACTACGCCCGGCTCAAGCTGTTCGCCATCGTGCCGGTCGAGCTGCCCTGCCAGATGGACGCCTTCGGCATCATCACGCGGCAGAACCAGCTGCTTTCGCCCGGCGCCCGCATGCTGCTCGACGCCGTGCGCGGCGTCGCCGCCGACACCTATCCGCGCTGACGCAAACCAACTCCGCGAAAACAGCGCGGCGTCAATCTAGGGTCAGACCCTAGGGTCTGACCCTGGTTCGGCGCAATTTGCTTCGGCGCACAAAAAAAGGGCCAGCTCCGCGAGGAACTGGCCCTTTTTGATTGGCTGGCTGGCGCGCGCCGCCGAAGCGGTCCGCGCCCGACCGGCCGGCAATTACATCATGCCGTCCATGCCGCCCATGCCGCCCATACCACCCATGCCGCCCATGCCGCCGGATGCTTTGTCTTCTGCGACTTCGGCAACCATGCAATCGGTGGTCAGCATCAGGCCGGCGATCGACGCTGCGTTTTGCAGTGCCGAACGGGTGACCTTGGCTGGATCCAGCACGCCCATTTCGACCATGTCGCCGTAGGTGCCGTTGGCGGCGTTGTAACCGTAGTTACCTTTGCCGGCCAGGACAGCCGCGACCACGACCGACGATTCTTCGCCGGCGTTTTGCACGATCATGCGCAGTGGTTCTTCCATGGCGCGCAGAACGATCTTGATACCTGCGTCCTGGTCCGGGTTGTCGCCTTTGACGGTGATGTTGGCACGTGCGCGCAGCAGGGCAACGCCGCCGCCAGGAACAATGCCTTCCTCCACGGCAGCGCGGGTGGCGTGCAGTGCATCTTCAACGCGGGCTTTTTTCTCTTTCATTTCGACTTCGGTGGCAGCGCCAACCTTGATCACGGCAACGCCGCCGGCCAGCTTGGCCACGCGCTCTTGCAGTTTTTCACGGTCGTAGTCCGAGGTCGCTTCTTCGATCTGCACGCGCACTTGCTTGACGCGGGCTTCGATGTTGGCAGCTTGGCCGGCGCCGTCGATGACGATGGTGTTTTCTTTGCCGATTTCGATACGCTTGGCCTGGCCCAGTTCTTCCAGGGTGATTTTTTCCAGGGTCAAGCCGACTTCTTCAGCAATAACCTGGCCGCCGGTCAGGACAGCGATGTCTTCCAGCATGGCTTTGCGACGGTCGCCGAAGCCTGGAGCCTTGACGGCGCAGGTTTTCAGGATGCCACGGATGTTGTTGACGACCAGGGTCGCCAGTGCTTCGCCTTCGATGTCTTCTGCGATGATCAGCAGTGGACGACCGGCCTTGGCGACTTGTTCCAGTACCGGCAGCAGGTCACGGATGTTGGAGATTTTCTTGTCGCACAGCAGGACGAATGGATTGTCCAGGATCGCGACTTGCTTCTCTTGGTTGTTGATGAAGTATGGCGACAGGTAGCCGCGGTCGAACTGCATACCTTCAACGATGTCCAGCTCGTCGTTCAGCGACTTGCCGTCTTCCACGGTGATGACGCCTTCTTTACCGACTTTTTCCATCGCCTCGGCGATGCGCTCGCCGATCGAGTAGTCCGAGTTGGCCGAGATGGCGCCGACTTGGGCGATTTCTTTGGTGGTGGTGCAAGGACGGGCGATCTTGGCCAGCTCTTCGACGGTGGCAGCGACTGCCTTGTCGATGCCGCGCTTCAGGTCCATTGGGTTCATGCCGGCGGCAACGAACTTCATGCCTTCGCGCACGATTGCCTGGGCCAGAACGGTGGCGGTGGTGGTGCCGTCGCCGGCGTTGTCGCTGGTGCGGGAAGCAACTTCCTTGACCATTTGCGCGCCCATGTTCTGCAGCTTGTCTTTCAGTTCGATCTCTTTAGCGACCGACACGCCGTCCTTGGTGACGGTAGGGGCGCCAAACGAGCGCTCCAGCACCACGTTGCGGCCCTTAGGACCCAGGGTGACTTTGACCGCGTTGGCCAGGATGTTGACGCCTTCAACCATTTTGGCGCGCGCTGCGTCGCCGAAAATTACTTCTTTAGCTGCCATGTTGTTTCTCCAGAATTTTGTGAGTAGGGGATTGCTACGTCTGAGTAAGAAATTACTTGACGACGATCGCCATGATGTCTTCTTCGCGCATGACCATCAGTTCCTGGCCGTCAACTTTGACGGTCTGGCCGGCGTATTTGCCGAACAGGACGCGGTCGCCTACTTTGACATCCAGCGGACGGACTTTGCCGTCTTCCAGGATCTTGCCATTGCCTACGGCGAGCACTTCGCCTTGGTCCGGTTTTTCAGCGGCTGCATCAGGGATGATCAGGCCGGACGCGGTTTTGGTTTCCTGGTCGAGACGTTTGACGATGACGCGATCGTTCAAAGGGCGAAGGTTCATACAAAACTCCTTTAGTTCAATGGTTGTAGTGCGTGTGAGTCCGGCGCCGGCGTGTGCCTGGCCCCGTTCCCAGTAGGGTTGCCACATCAACAATGTTGACACAGCCATCAAGAGTTGTTAGCACTCTCTACTAACGAGTGCCAATTATAGGGACGCTTATGCGGTATTTCAAGGCGCGTCCGCATTTATTTCATATCAACACGGCCGTTTGTCTGATCGATGTCGCCCACTGTTGACCTGCCGCAAACACGCGGCCGGCGCGGCCGCAAACCTGGGCGGCGCGGCGCGTGGCCGAAATCCCGCCGCCGAGGTGGAAAATTGTGCCGCAAGCCGGTGATTCGATTGACGGCGCTTCGCTTGCCGCCCTATAGTGACGGGATGATTTCCGAATTCCAAGAACTATCCGACAAAATCGACCAGCTGGCCGCGATGACCCAGGCCTTGCGCCGGGAGAACGCCCAATTGCGCCAAGCCAACTCCGCCCTGGTGGTGGAGAACCTCGGCTACCAGGCCCGCCTGAGCGAGGCCGCCGGCCGCGTCGAGGCGCTGCTCGAGCAGATCCCCGCGCTGGTGGCCGAATCCATGGCCTCGGCCGACACCGAGGACGCGCAATGATCCAGCTCGACGTGGCCATCATGGGCCAACCCTACCGCCTGGTCTGCAAGGCCGACGAGGAGAGGGCGCTGCGCGAGGCGGCCGCCTTCCTCGACAAGAAGATGTGCTCGATCCGCGACGCCGGCAAGGTCAAGGGCAACGACCGCATCGCCGTCATGGCGGCGCTGGGCATGGCGGCCGAATTCCTCTCGGTGAAATCGCCGCAGGGACCGTTGTCGGACCTGTCGATCCTCGAGGTGCAGCAGAAGATCAGCGCCATGCACAAGGTGTTGGACGGCGCGCTGACGCCGCAGGAAGCCTTGTTTTAATTCGAGAAAAGCCTTCCCCTGGTCGGCACAAAAGAGTAAACTTCGTCCACCCTGCAGTGTTCGCGATTGTCATATATTCCTTGAACCATTTATGTGCACCGGTCGCGGGATTTTGTTTGATGGGAGTGAGCGTCGCTAGTTCGATGAACCCGAAGTTGAACTAACTGTGACCACCTTGAACCGTTTGGTTCGGGATGCCGGCATAGCGGCACAGGCGGGGTACTATTCCAAAAGAGCGGTTGCGAACATCGAGTGCGCAGCCGCTTTTTTACGTCCCTAGTGTCTAGGTTTGTCCGTCTGGAGCGAGCGCGATGCAATACTGGTTGATGAAATCCGAGCCCGACGAGGTCAGCATCGACGACGTGCTGGCCGCGCCCGGCCACACCGTCTCCTGGTTCGGCGTGCGCAACTACCAGGCGCGCAACTTCATGCGCGACGCCATGCGGCCCGGCGACGGCGTGTTGTTCTACCACTCCAGCTGCGCCCAGCCCGGCGTGGCCGGCCTGGCCGAGGTGGCCAGCGCCGCCTATCCCGACGCCACCCAGTTCGAGGCCGGCGGAAAATACCACGACCCCAAGGCCACGCCGGAGCAGCCGCGCTGGAGCGCGGTCGACGTGCGCGCGCTGAAGAAGACCCGGCTGCTGCCGCTGGCCGAGATGCGCGGCATTGCCGCGCTGGAGGACATGCTGCTGCTGCAAAAGGGCAGCCGCCTGTCGATCACGCCGGTTAGCGCCGGCCAGTGGAACGCCATCGTCAAGCTGCTCGAGGCCGGCGCCGCGTCCCTAGAAGGGTCAGACCCTAGGGTCTGACCCTGGCGCTTTGCCTGTTGCGCAGCCCCCGACCTTGATCGGCATGGGCGCTCGACTCCGCGCCCGGACGGCGCTCAACGCGGCAGCGCCGCCACGCCGCCCTCGTTGAGCTTGAACACGCTGACCACCTCGGCCAGCGCGGCCGCCTGCTCCTGCAGCGAGGCCGCCGCCGCCGCCGCCTGCTCGACCAGCGAGGCGTTTTGCTGGGTCACCTCGTCCATCTGCGTGATGGCCTCGTTGACCTGCTCGATGCCGACGCTCTGCTCGGCGCTGGCGGTGGTGATCTCGCCCATGATGTCGGTGACGCGCTGGATGCTGTCGACCACCTCGCGCATGGTCGCGCCGGCCTTGGTCACCTGGGCGCTGCCGGCGTCGACCTTGCTGGTCGAGTCGTTGATCAGCTCCTTGATCTCGCGCGCGGCGGCGGCGCTGCGCTGGGCCAGGTTGCGCACCTCGCTGGCGACCACGGCGAAGCCACGGCCCTGCTCGCCGGCCCGCGCCGCCTCGACCGCCGCGTTCAGCGCCAGAATATTGGTCTGGAAGGCGATGCCGTCGATCACGCTGATGATGTCGCCGATCTTGCGCGCCGACTCGTGGATCGCCGCCATCGTCGCGATCACCTCGGCCACGGCGGCGCCGCCGCCCTGCGCCACCGAGGAGGCGGTCTGCGCCAGCGTGTTGGCCTGGCGCGCGTTGTCGGCGTTCTGCCGCACCGTCGAGGTCAGCTCCTCCATCGACGAGGCGGTCTGCTCCAGGCTGCTGGCCTGGTGCTCGGTGCGCGCCGACAAGTCCATATTGCCGGCGGCGATCTCGCTGCTGCCGCTGGCGATGTTGCCGGTGCCGTTGCGCACGTCGATGACGATGTGCAGCAGGCTGTCGTTCATCGTCTTGAGCGCCTGCAGCAGGCGGCCCGTCTCGTCGGCCGAGTCGACCGTGATCTCGCTGCGCAGGTCCTTGTTGGCGACGGCGACGGCGATGTCGACGGCGTGGTGCAGCGGCACGATGATGCCGCGCGTCAGCCACCAGGCGCAGGCCACGCCGCACAGCAGCACCAACGTGCCGAAGCCGAGCATGAAGTTGCGGCTGTGCTTGTAGACCGAGTTGATCTCGGCCGCCGTCGCGTCGATGCTGGCGCGCTGCATGTTGAGCAGGGTCTGCAGGCTGCCCAGGTACTGCTTGCCGGCCGGCACGAACTGCTGGTCCAGCAGCGCGTTGGCCTGCTCCGACTGGCCCTCGGCCTTCAGCTTGCCGATGTTGTCGCGGATCGCCAGGTAGTTCTTGCGCGCCACCTTCATTTCTTCGAATTTTTCCTTCTCCTGCGCCGTCTCGAGCAGCGCCTCGACCTTCTGCTGCAGCGCGTTGACGTCGCGCGCCGAGTTGGCCACGTCCTCGGTGAAGAAGGCCACCAGCGAGGCGTCGCTGCTCTTGGCCATGGCGCCGGTGCGGCGCACGCTGGTGTGGATCAGCGTGTACCAGTCGGCCACCATGCGCTCCTTGGCCAGCGGCTGATGCATCATCGCTTGCGTGCCCTCGGCGACGGTTTGCAGGTTGCGGATGCCGATCACCGTCATCAGCATCATCAAGGCCAGCAGCAGGGCGAAGCCGGCGGCGAGGCGGGTACCAATATTCAAATTCTTCATGATAGGGCGGCGCCGGCGAAGGCGCGAATTGTTTAAGGAGTGAAGGCGCGCGCAATGCGTGGCGTCAACAGTATCGCAAAAAATTCCACAAAGAAAGCAATAGTGGCTTTCAATTTTGCAATATATTGCCCTGTTGCCAATATGCGACGGGCCCGCGCTCATGGTGTACCATCGGGCAATGTTGCCGCGCCTTGCAGCGCGGCGTCCGCAAGACAACCTCGTCGGTCCACTATCGCCATGTCCTCGCCTTCGTCTTCGCCGTCCTTCGCCGCCGCAATGCCGGCCCTTGTTGTTGCGCCCGGCCCGCGTGGCGCCGCGCCGGCCCGCGCGCCACGGGGCCGTTGATGGATTGGGGACTGGTGCTGGTGTTGTTGTTGATGGGGGCCTTCGGCGGCTTCTCTGCCGGTCTGCTGGGCATAGGCGGCGGCATGATCCTGGTGCCCTTCATCACCATGATCTTCAGCGCGCGCGGCTTCGCGCCCGAGGTGATCGTCCACATGGCCATCGCCACCTCGCTCGGCACGATCTTGTTCACCTCGATGTCCTCGGTGCGCGCCCACCACCTGCACGGCGCGGTGCGCTGGCGCATCGTCGCGCTGCTGTCGCCGGGCATCCTGCTCGGCTCGTGGATCGGGCCGTGGATAGGCAAGCAGATGTCGTCGACCGTGCTGGCGCTGTTCTTCGGCCTGTTCATCTCCTTCTCGGCGGCACAGATGCTGCTGGGGAAAAAGCCCAGCGGCGGGCGCGAGCTGCCCGGCACTGTCGGCATGTTCGCCGCCGGCGGCCTGATCGGCCTGCTGGCCGGGCTGGTGGGGGCGGGCGGCGGCTTCATCTCCATCCCCTTCATGGGCTGGTGCAATGTGAAGATCCACAACGCCGTCGCCACCAGCGCCGCGCTCGGCTTCCCGATCGCGCTGGCCGGCACCTTGTCGAACATTTTCTATGGTTGGGGAGTGGCCGATTTGCCGCCGTACTCGCTGGGTTTCATCTACCTGCCGGCGCTGGCGGTGATCGCCACCGCCAGCGTGCTGTTCGCCCCGCTCGGCGCGCGCACCGCGCACCGCCTGCCGGTGGCGACGCTGAAGAAGGTGTTCGCCGTGGTGCTGTACTGCCTGGCCGCGTACATGCTGTGGAAGGCCTTCCACTAGCTGTAGCGAGCTGCGTTTGAAACCGCTCCGACCTGCATTTGACGAGATTCTCGGTCAGGAACAACTGCAACTGACACGCCTCTCAAACCAGCATGAGCAAATGAACCTGCATTCTGCCGCAGTCTTGAATCGCCTCAGGTGTTCAAAACAACTCCATCATTTGGCGGCTTCCAGCCGCCGACGTGTGGCGGCGCGCTTGGCGGCGAACTTGGCTTCAACCTCAGCGGCCGGGATCAGCTTGCCGGCATTGGCCGAGTCCAGACCGATCTGCACTTGGCGACGAAACCAAGCGTCATGTTCTACCGCTTCCTGCTGCTGCCGAACGAAGTCACGCATGAAGTCGCGCAGCAGCTGGGCGCCGGTACGGTCGCGGTCCTTGGCGGCTGTCATGAATTGCTCTTTCAGGCTGGCATCGATCATTGCTAAGCTTCCGAGCGCGGCACGATGTCGAGTACCTGAATCACTCCTTCGCCCGGCTGGTAGAACAAGCGGAAGTCCTTGATTCTCGCGACAAGAACGCCGGGGCGCGAGTTGGAAGATCTGACCTGTTCGACGGGCAGGCCTTGCCGGACTCAAAGGCACGAAGTACTTCCGCCAGCCCTTGCTTCAATTCACCTTCCGCCTTTTGGAGCGCAATAGTCGCCCGCTGCGTCATTTCCACTTGCATGAATTTGCTCCTTGGTAGGTGCTCGCTGGTGCAACAATTTTACATCGGATCGCGTCCGATCAGATAATTGTGGGCGCGTAGCAAAAGGTGCTTTGTCGCCGGTGGTTTTTTCTAGTCTGCAGGGCGTTGCAGGGAGGTGTCGCCGGTCAGTGCGAACGGCAGCGCCCTGGCCCAGCGGTTGGAGGAGAGCGAAAACGTCAGCGCGCGCACCTGGTGATACCAGCCGGCGGGCACGTACAGCAGGTCGCCCGGATTGACGATGACCTCGATCATCAACGCTTGGCGGGCCAGGGGGAACTTCTCGAAGTCCGGCGCCTCGGGGTCGACCGGCGAACCGAACAGGATGGCGTTCGCCTCGCGCGGGTAGAGGAACTCGTCGTGGTGCGGCGGCGACAGGAAGATCCGTTTGGTCCCCCAGATCTGCGCGAAGATGTTGTCGTCGTAGTCGCAATGCAGCGGCGTCACCGTTCCCGCCGGGCCGAGCCAAAAGCGCGGCGGACCCATTTTGTCGAAGTAGGTGGGCCAGTGGCACAGGCGATTCAATTCGCGCAGTTCCAGGTTGCCCAGGTAGGGCGGCAGCTCGTGCGCGCCGCTGGCGACCAGCTCGAGATACTCGAGCATCGACATGTCCTGCATCGCCCGGTCGGTCGCGAACGCCGTGTTGATGTAGTCGCCCACCCGCGCCCGCACGGGCAGGTGGCTATAGTGCTCGCGCAGCGTTTGCGGCGTCAGGGCGGTCAGCGGCCAACGGTTGACCAGCCCGCTGGTCAGGAACGGCAGGCCCTGGGCGGCGCGGGCGCGGAAGGCCTTGGCGTCGAGCGAACCCAGACGCGGCACGGCGGCAATGGTCGGCAGCGCGCGCGCGGCGCGCTTGATCGCCTCGCGCATGTCGTCGATCGAGCTGACGCCGCGCACCAGCGCGTCCCTTTGCTCGCGCGCCAGCCTTCTGGCGGCGACCGCCTCGGGCGAGTCGCCCTCCGTCTCCTGCCGCGTGGGCGGCAAGCGTGGCGTTTCGCGCACGCTCACGCCGGTGCTCACGCCAAGGCCCGCGCCGTGCGCGTGCCCTTGTCGCGGTAGGCCCAGGCCAGCAGCACCAGCGCGCCGACGATCATCGGCAGCGACAGCACCTGCCCAGACGAGATGTTGAAGCCGGCGAACTCGACCTCCCAGTCCGGCGTGCGGAAGTATTCGGTGAAGAAGCGCGCGCAGCCGTACAGCAGGGTGTACATGGCGCCCACGGCCAGCCGTGGCCGCTCCTTGCGCGCGTACAGCCACAGCAGCACGAACACCAGCAGGCCGTCGACCAGCAGCTGGTAGATCGGCGACGGGTGGCGCGGCAGCGCGTCGACGTTGGGCCAGATCATCGCCCACGGCAGGCTGGCGTCGGCCACGCGGCCGGGCAGCTCGGCGTTGATGAAGTTGCCCAGGCGGCCGCAGGCGTAGCCCAGCGGCACCAGCGGGGCGATGAAGTCGTAGACGTCGAGCAGGTTGCGGCCGGACTTGCGCGCCCAGAAGGCCATCGCCAGCATCACGCCGATGAAGCCGCCGTGGAAGGACATGCCGCCGTGCCACACCTGCAGGATCTCCAGCGGGTGGGCGAAGAAGTAGCCGGGGCGGTAGAACAGCACCTCGCCCAGGCGGCCGCCGAGCACCACGCCGAGCATGCCGTAGAACAGCATGTCGTCCAGGTCGACGTTCTTCCAGGCCAGCGCGGCGATGTGCGGCTGGCGGATGCGCACCCGGCCCAGGGCGATGAACAGGGCGAAGGCCAGCACGTACATCAGGCCGTACCAGTGGATCTGCACCGGCCCCAGCGAGAGGGCGATCGGGTCGGGCATCGGGTGTATCAGCATTGTGTGTTCTTTCGTAGTAATTCCAAAAAGCCCTGCAGCACCGGCGAGTCGTTGTCGCGGCGCCAGGCCAGCCCGGTCTCCACTTGTGGCGTGGGATCGGACAGCGAGCGGTATTCTACTCCGGGGCGCATCAGCTTCGACACCGATTGTGGCACAAGGGCGATGCCCATGCCGGCCGACACCAGGCTGACGATGGTCTGCATCTGGATCGCCTCCTGGCCGATGGGCGGCGTGACGCCGGCGCCGCGGAACACCGACAAGATGGCGTCGTGCAGGGCCGGCGAGATGGCGCGTGGGAAGATGATCAGCGGCAGCGGCGGCAGGCTGGCCAGCGCCACCGGCCCCGGCTTCTTCAACGCCTCCAGCCCGCTCGGCGCGGCCAGCACCAGCGGCTCCTTGAGCACCGGCAGGTAGTCCAGCTCGACCCTGGCGCGGTCGGGCAGCGGCGGGATCAGCAGGCCGGCGTCGATGCGGTTGTGCAGCAGGTCGTCCAGTTGCAGGTCGGAGGTGGCCTCCAGCAGCGTGATCTGCACCTGCGGATAGGCCGCCCGGTAGGCGCGCAGGAAGGGCGGCAGCACGCTGTAGTCGGCCGAGGAGACGAAGGCCAGCGTCAGCCGGCCGACCTCGCCGGCGGCGGCCCGCTGCACCAACTGCGGCAACTCCTGCGCCTGGGCCAGCAGGCGGCGCGCCTCCGGCAACAGGGCGGCGCCGGCCGCCGTCAGCGCCACGCCGCGCCGGTTGCGCTCGAACAGGGCGGCGCCGAGCAGCTCCTCGAGCGCCAGGATGGTCTGCGACAGCGGCGGCTGGGTCATGTGCAGGCGCAGCGCGGCCTTGCCGAAGTGCAGCTCCTCGGCGACCGTGACGAAGTAGCGCAGTTGGCGCAGTTCCAGGTTCATCGATATGCATTTCCATTCAAATTGGCGAGTTCGATATCTTTTGCGACTCACAGACAGGCAAATGATATATTTGACACCCGCCCCCGCGCAAGGCAATCTGGTGGTCATTACGCTGCGCCCCAACACCCCAATACCCCAACACCGCGCCGCCCGCGCCAGCCGCGCCGGGCGCGCCCCTCCTGGAGACTTCATCATGCCGCAATACCGTTCCCGCACCACCACCCACGGCCGCAACATGGCCGGCGCCCGCGCCCTGTGGCGCGCCACCGGCATGAAGGACGGCGATTTCGACAAGCCGATCATCGCCGTGGTCAACTCCTTCACCCAGTTCGTGCCGGGCCACGTCCACCTGAAGGGCCTGGGCCAGCTGGTCGCCCGCGAGATCGAGGCGGCCGGCGGCGTCGCCAAGGAGTTCAACACCATCGCCGTCGACGACGGCATCGCCATGGGCCACGGCGGCATGCTGTACTCGCTGCCCTCGCGCGACCTGATCGCCGACTCGGTCGAATACATGGTCAACGCCCACTGCGCCGACGCCATGGTCTGCATCTCCAACTGCGACAAGATCACCCCCGGCATGCTGATGGCCGCCATGCGCCTGAACATCCCGGTGGTGTTCATCTCCGGCGGCCCGATGGAGGCCGGCAAGGTCATCAAGGTGGTCGACGGCGCGCAGAAGATCATCAAGCTCGACCTGGTCGACGCCATGATCAAGGCCGGCGACAGCTCGGTCAGCGACGCCGACGTGGCCGAGATCGAACGCTCGGCCTGCCCGACCTGCGGCTCCTGCTCCGGCATGTTCACCGCCAACTCGATGAACTGCCTGACCGAGGCGCTCGGCCTGGCCCTGCCGGGCAACGGCACCATCGTCGCCACCCACTCCGACCGCAAGGAGCTGTTCCTGCGCGCCGGCCGCCTGGTGGTCGAGCTGGCCAAGCGCTACTACGAACAGGACGACGCCTCGGTGCTGCCGCGCGCCATCGCCAGCAAGGCCGCCTTCGAGAACGCCATGGCGCTCGACGTCTCCATGGGCGGCTCGACCAACACAGTGCTGCACCTGCTGGCCGCCGCCCACGAGGCCGGCGTCGACTTCAACATGGCCGACATCGACCGCATCTCGCGCAAGGTGCCCTGCCTGTGCAAGGTCGCGCCGATGACCGACAAATACCACATCGAGGACGTCCACCGCGCCGGCGGCATTTCGGCCATCCTCGGCGAGCTGGCCCGCGCCGGCCTGCTCGACACCACGCTGCCGACCATCCACGCGCCGACCATGGCCGAGGCCATCGCCCGCAACGACGTCAAGGTCAGCGACGACCCGGCGGTGCACCAGCTGTTCCGCGCCGCGCCGGGCGGCGTGCCGACCCAGGTGGCGTTCTCGCAGTCCGAACGCTACGCCGCCGTCGACACCGACCGCAGCAACGGCTGCATCCGCGACAAGGCGCACGCCTACTCGCAGGACGGCGGCCTGGCCGTGTTGTACGGCAACCTGGCCGAGAAGGGTTGCATCGTCAAGACCGCCGGCGTCGACGAGAGCATTTTGAAGTTCAGCGGCAAGGCCCGCGTCTTCGAGAGCCAGGACGCGGCCGTCGAGGCCATCCTCGGCGACACCGTGCACGAGGGCGACGTCGTCATCATCCGCTACGAGGGACCGAAGGGCGGCCCGGGCATGCAGGAGATGCTGTACCCGACCTCGTACATCAAGTCCAAGGGCCTGGGCAAGGCCTGCGCCCTGTTCACCGACGGCCGCTTCTCCGGCGGCTCGTCCGGCCTGGTGATCGGCCACGCCTCGCCGGAGGCGGCCGAGGGCGGCGCCATCGGCCTGGTGGAGGAGGGCGACATGATCGACATCGACATTCCCGAGCGCACGATCAACCTGCGCATCGACGCCGCCGCGCTGGCCGCGCGCCGCGCCGCCATGGAGGCCAAGGGCGCCGGCGCCTGGCTGCCGACCAACCGCGACCGCGTGGTGTCGCAGGCGCTGCAAGCCTACGCCGCGCTGACCACATCGGCCGACCGCGGCGCCGTGCGCGACCTGTCGCAGCTGAAGCGCTAGTCCTGCGGCGCGCCAGCAAACCCCAGCGGCGTAAAACTAGGGTCAGACCCTAGGGTCTGACCCTCGCTCTCCGCCTTTGCGTGCTCTGGTAGCCGCTGGCACGCCGAGATTCCCCCCGGCGCCGCCTACTTGCGCTTGTCGAAGTTGTCCTTGACGCGCTGCTGGCGCCGCTTCTCGTCGACGTTGTGGGCTTTGCGCTTGTCCAGCCCCAACATCGGTTCAAGGAACTCGAACCAAACGAAGGCGAACACCATCAAACCGACAATCCACCACCACGAGACGGCGGCGAAACGCCAGACTTCGAAATAGCGCAGGCCGCACAGGGCCAGGATGAGCAGGATGAGCGGCATGGCGGACTCCCAGGTGAGCCTCCATCTTACAAACAATTACAACTATCTGGCGGCTAAATTGTGATACGCCCGTCAACCACGGGCGGACGAAGCGCGTTTTGTATGTATTCGGTCTTCGTGCTGCGCGGCAAAACGGGGTAGAATTGCGAGAGGTTTACTATGGAGAACACAATGAAACGCACTTTGATGATGGTTGGTATGTTGGCAGTGTCCGCATTCGCTTCGCAGGCTGCGATGGCCAGTGCCGATTTGGCGAAAGCCAAGAATTGCATGGCTTGCCACGCAGTCGGTAGCAAACTGGTGGGCCCTGCCTACAAAGACGTGGCGGCAAAATACGCCGGTCAAAAAGACGCCGAAGCCAAGCTGGTGGCAAAGGTCTTGAAGGGCGGCTCCGGCGCCTGGGGCGCGATCCCAATGCCAGCCAATCCACAGGTGACCGAGGCGGAAGCCAAGACCCTGGTCAAATGGGTGCTGGCGCAGAAGTAATTCTGCTCGGCCCAAAAGCGAACGCGCCGACTTCGGCGCGTTTTTTTGGGGCTGTTTTTTCATCGCGAGCATTCACCCCGCAATGCGATCCGCCGGGGTCTGACCCCGTACGGGGTCAGCCCCCTTCCTTGCGGGGTGGGGGGATGCAATTTGGTGCAGAGCGGCCATGAAAAAAGGCGCGCCGTTCGCACGGCGCGCCTTTGTCGTCAGGCCATCGCGGCCGACTTTTTTGCTTTACTTGACCACTTCCATCTTGGTCTTCTTGCCGCCCTTGTAGGTGAACAGGGTCAGCGAGCCGTCCTTGATGTCGCCGTTGGCGTCGAAGGCGATCGGGCCGGTCACGCCCTGGTACTTGATCTTGGCCAGGAAGGGCAGGTACTTGGCCGGCTCGGCCGACTTGGCCTCGGCCATGGCGGCGGCCATGGTCATCACGGCGTCATACACGTACGGCGCGTACAGCAGCACCGGCGAGTTGTACTTCTTCTGGTAGCGCGCCTGGAAATCGTCCAGGTTCTTCTGCTGGTCCGGCGTCACGCCGCCGGCTTCGGCGCAGGTGACCAGGTCGTCGCCGATCGAGTCGCTGGCCAGCTTGGGCAGCATCTCGGTGCAGGCGCCGTCGCCGCCCATGAACTTGGCCTTGATGCCCAGCGCCTTCATCTGGCGCAGCATCGGGCCGGCCACCGAGTCCATGCCGCCGAAGAAGATCAGGTCGGGGTTCTTGGCCTTGATGGTGGTCAGGATGGCGTTGAAGTCGGTGGCGTTGGCGTTGGTGAACTCCTTGCCGACGATTTGCACGGCCGGCAGCGATTTCTTCGCGCCCTTGACGAACTCCTCGGCGACGCCCTGGCCATAGGCGGTGCGGTCGTCGATCACGGCGATCTTCTTGGCGGCCAGCTTCTGCACCGCGTAGGCGCCCAGCGTGCCGCCCAGCTTGTTGTCGTTGGCGACGACGCGGAAGGCGGTGTTGAAGCGCTGCTTGGTGTACTGCGGCGTGGTGGCGGCCGGCGAGATTTGCGGGATGCCGGCGTCGAAGTAGATCTTCGAGGCGGGCACGGTGGTGCCCGAGTTCAGGTGGCCGATCACGCCGTTGACCTTGGCGTCGACCAGCTTCTGCGCGACGGCGGTGCCCTGTTTCGGATCGGCCGCGTCGTCTTCCAGCACCAGTACGAACTTGACCGGTTTGCCGTTGATCTTGAAGCCTTTGGCGTTCAAGTCCTCGACCGCCATCTTGGCGCCGTTTTCATTGTCTTTGCCCAGGTGGGAGGAGGCGCCGGAGACGGGCGCGACGTGGCCGATCTTGATCACTTCCTGCGCGTTGGCGCTGCCGGCGAAGGCCAGGGCGATGGCGAATGGAATCAACTTAGTCTTAAACAACATAAACATTCTCCAAGTAATTGAAAACAGCAGCGTCTCGTGAACGCCGTTCATTAGTTTGTCCAAGGCCAGAAGGTACAACAAAATAAATGGTTAGCAAAGCGCGAACGCGAGGTATTTAGCCTTTTTGTCATAATTGCCGGCAGCTGTATGTTTTCGGCAGCAGAGGATGCCATTGGCGCCGGCTTGCCGTCCGGCTTTACTTCTTGTGGACCTGCAAGTGCGCCAGCTCCTGCGACACGGCGCGGGCGACCACTTTCTCCAGCGTCAGCTGGAGGCCTGCGCGGATCTCGCCGGTCAGGTCGCGCAGGGCGTGGTCGAGCACCTCGGCCAGGCTGTCCTTGATACGCTGTTCCAGCACGAAGTCGATTCTTCCCTGCAGTTGCTGCAGGATGCGTTCGGCCAGGCGTTGTTCCAAGGCGGCCAGCGCGGCCTCGTCCAGGCCGCCCGGGCCGCTTGGCGCCGCGCTGGCGCTGCTCAGCGCCGCCGGCGACAGCTGTGGCGCATGATTGGCCTGCGTGGCCTGCGTGGCCTGCGTGGCCTGTGCGGCCGGCATGGCGGGCGGGGCGCCGTCGCCTGCCGCCTCGGCGGCGTCGCCGGTGGCCGGCGCGGCGGAAGACATGCTGGCCGGCATCGACGCCGGCTCGTCCACCAACACTTCGGTCAGGACGGGGATGCTGGCGTCGAAAGAGGAGCTCATGTTTTGCCTGCGACGAAGTGGGTGAGCGGATACTCCTGCTGCTTGTAGGCCACATAGCGTTTGCGGCCGGCGGCGGCGTCGACCTCGTCCGACGAGATCACCTCGATCATCCGGGCGAACTGCGCCAGATTGGCCGGCGCCCGCTGCGACAGGTTGACCAACAGTTCGTAGTGGGGCAGGGCGGCCGCGTCGTTGTCGGTCAGGATGATCGGGGTTTGCGCCGCCAGCGGGTCGTCGGCGAGCACGTGGGGCAGGAAGTCGGTGGCGGAAAACGTCCACATCGCCGCGTTAAGTTGCGCCAGTTGCGCCGCATCGTCGGTCATCAGCACCAGGCGGGTGTTGGCCGCCCAGGCTTTGCGCACCAGCCGGCAGGCATAGGCGATCTTGTCGGGCACGTTGCTGTGAAAGTCGATACGGGTCATGGGCTGTCGGTTCCGGGAATTGCTGAGTGCTAGCGATGCAAGCATTTTACCCGCTCGCGGCCCATCCTAGAACTGGAAGCCGGGTGGCGCCTCGGCCTGCTGTTGTTTGCGCCGGCGCGCCTCCTCCTCGGCGGCGGCGGCGCGTGCCCCGTCCCGCGCCGCCGCGCGCGTCTGCTCGGTGGCGTCCGGCTGCGGCGCCGGCGCGGCGGCCACCGGCGGTGGATTCTGGTAGTTGGGGGGAAGGATCTTTTGCACGGGGTAGCCGGCATCGCTGAGCAGCACCTCCCAGCTATCCTGCGAGAAGCCGATCTGCTTGCCACGGCCGACCAGCAGCAGCGGCAACTGGCCGTTGCTGCCGGCCTTCTTCAAGGCGGCCTGGTCGTCCGCCGTGTTGACGGTTTTTTCGCGGAAGGGAATGCCGCGCGCCAAGAGCATGGCGCGGGCCTGGTCGCAGGCCTCGCACTGGGCCGTGCTGTACAGGGTGACGGGACGGTTGCGCACCGCCGCCGCCAGCTCGGCCGGCAGTTCGACGGCGGCGCCGCCGCCCGAGAAGGACTTCAACTCCACCTTGGCCTTGGCCGCCTTGCCGCTTGGTGGCGGCGGCGCGTCGCTGTAATGCGTCACGCCCTTCTCATCGACCCATTTGTAGACCTGGGCGTGGACGCCGCCGGCGGCGCCGGCACACAACAACAGTATTGCTGCCAGCTTGAATCCCATCTCCGCCTCCGCTGCGTCCGTCGTGAATTGCCCTTAGGCCGCCATGCCGCTGTGGCGCAGCAGCGCGTCGATGCTCGGCTCGCGGCCACGGAAGGCGGTGAACGATTCGAGCGCCGGACGCGATCCGCCGACGGCCAGAATCTCCTGCTGGAAGCGCTTGCCCGTCTCGCTGGACAAGGTGCCGCCACCCAAGGCCGCCGCCTCTTCAAATGCCGCGTAGGCGTCGGCCGACAGCACCTCGGCCCACTTGTAGCTGTAGTAGCCGGCCGCGTAGCCGCCGGCGAAGATGTGGCCGAAGGAGTTCTGGAAGCGGTTGAAGGCGGGCGGCACGATGACGGCGAAGCGGCCGCGCACCTCGTCGATGAGCTGCTGCACCGACTTCTCGCCGGTCGGCTCGTAGTCGTAGTGCAAATGCATGTCGAGCAGCGAGAACTCGACCTGGCGCAGCGTTTGCAGGCCGGACTGGAAGTTCTTGGCGGCCAGCATCTTGTCGTACAGCGCGCGCGGCAGCGCCTCGCCCGTTGTCACGTGGGCGGTCATGTGTTGCAGCACTTCCCATTCCCAGCAGAAGTTTTCCATGAACTGCGACGGCAGCTCGACCGCGTCCCATTCGACGCCGGAGATGCCGGACACGCCGATCTCGTCGACCAAGGTCAGCATGTGGTGCAGGCCGTGGCCGAACTCGTGGAACAGGGTGATCACTTCGTCGTGGGTGAACAGCGACGGCTGCGCCACGCCGTCTTGCACGGCAGGCTCGGTGAAGTTGCAGGTCAGGTAGGCGACCGGCGTTTGCAGCGCGCCGTTGGTGTCCAGGCGGCGGCCACGGGCGTCGTCCATCCAGGCGCCGCCGCTCTTGCCGGCGCGCGCGTACAGGTCGAGGTAGAACTGGCCGACCAGGCGGCCGTCGCGCTCGATGCGGTAGAAGCGCACGTCCTTGTGCCAGACGCTGGCGGTGTCCGGCAGGATGCTGACGGAGAACAGGTTTTGCACCAGACGGAACAGGCCGTCGATGACCTTGTGTTCGGGGAAGTATTGTTTCACTTCCTGGGCGGAGAAGGCGTAGCGGCGCTCCTGCAGCTTTTCCGAGGCGTAGGGGATGTCCCAGGCCTTCAGCTGGTCCAGGCCCAGCTCGTCCTTGGCGAACTGTTGCAGCTCGGCGAAGTCCTGCTCGGCGTAGGGGCGGGCGCGCTTGGCCAGGTTCGTCGAGGAACTGGATGACGTGTTCGGGGCTCTGCGCCATCTTCGGCACCAGCGACACCTCGGCGAAGTTCTTGTAGCCGAGCAGCTTGGCCTCCTCGTCGCGCAGCTTGAGCAGGGTGACGATGTTTTGCGTGTTGTCCCACTTGTCGCGCTCGCTGAACACCTCGCCCTGCTCGGAGGCCTTGGTGGCGTTGGCGCGGTACACCGTCTCGCGCAGCGCGCGTTGGTCGGCGAATTGCAGGATCGGGTAGTAGGACGGGAAGTGCAGCGAGAACTCCCAGCCGGCCTTGCCTTCCTTGTCGGCGGCGGCGCGGGCCGCCTGCTTGACGTCGTCCGGCAGGCCGGCCAGGTCGGCCTCGTCGGCCACCAGCAGCTTGTAGTCGTTGGTGGCGTCGAGCACGTTCTCGGAGAAGCGGGTCGAGACGGACGCGTGCTCCTCCTGGATGTCGGCGAAGCGTTCCTTTTTATCTTCCGGCAGCTCGGCGCCGCCCATGCGGAAGTCGCGCACGGCGTTGTCGATGATGCGGCGGCGCGCCGGCGCCAGCGCGGCGAAGCCGGCGCCGGCCTGCAGCGCCTTGTATTTGGCGAACAGCGCCTCGTTCTGCGCCAGCGCGGTCCAAAACTCGGTCACCTTCGCTTGGTTGTCGTTGTAGGTGGCGCGCAGCTCGGGCGTGTCGACCACATTGTTCAGGTGGCTGACGATGCCCCAGGCGCGGCCCAGCAGCTCGGTGGCGTCTTCCAGCGGGGTGACGAAATTGTCCCAGCTCACTTGCTCGCTCGGCGCTTCCAGCGTGGCGACGACGGCGCGGCTTTGTTCCAGCAGCGTGGCTATGGCCGGGGTGACGTGCTCGGCCTTGATCGCGTCGAAGCGCGGCAGGCCGGAAAAGTCCAGCAGGGGATTGATTGCGTCGGTGGTCATCTTTTGTCCAATAGGTGGTCGGCGCGGCCGGGCCGCGCCCACTAATTAATTACGTTCAGCCGCTTCTACCGTGTTCATCAACAGCATGGTGATGGTCATCGGGCCGACGCCGCCCGGCACCGGGGTGATGTGCGAGGCGACTTCCTTGACGTTGGCGAAGTCGACGTCGCCGCACAGCTTGCCGGCGTCGTCGCGGTTCATGCCGACGTCGATGACGATGGCGCCCGGCTTGAGCATATCGGCCGTCAGCGTGTTGCGGCGGCCGACGGCGGCCACCACCACGTCGGCCTGGCGGGTGTACAGGCCCAGGTCCGGCGTCGCGCTATGGCAGATGGTGACGGTGGCGTTGGCTTGCAAGAGCAGCAGGGCCATCGGCTTGCCGACGGTGTTGCTGCGGCCGATGACGACGGCGTGCTTGCCGCGCAGGTCGACGCCGGTGCTTTCGATCAGCTTCATGCAGCCGTAGGGCGTGCACGGGCGGAAGCCCTCCAGGCCGGTGAGCAGCTCGCCGGCGCTGAGCACCGAGTAGCCGTCGACGTCCTTGGCCGTCGAGATCGCCTCGATGACCTTGTGCGGGTTGATGTGCTTGGGCAGCGGCATCTGCACCAGGATGCCGTGGATGGCCGGATCGTTGTTGAGCGAGTCGATGCGCGCCAGCAGGGCCGCCTCCGACAGGTCGGCCTCGTACTTTTCCAGCACCGAGTGGAAGCCGACGTCGCCGCAGGCCTTGACCTTGTTGCGCACGTAGACCTGGCTGGCCGGGTCTTCGCCGACCAGGATCACGGCCAGGCCGGGTTGCTTGCCCTTGGCGGTGAGGGCGGCGGCGCGTGAGGCTATTTCACCACGCAATTTTTGGGAGAGGGCGATTCCGTCGATCAGTTGTGCAGGCATGATTTTGGCAGGTGGGAGGGAAAAGCAAGATTATAAAGCCGCCGCGCCCCCCGCGCCCCATTCTGTGCGGCCGGTTGTGCACCCGCCGGCAAGGATTTGTGCTGCGGCGCACCAATGTTCCATTCGGGAAAATGTAGCGAATCCCACATTATGAAAAGTCATATCGTAATTTGAAAAACTGAAAAACTGCTGTTAGAATTGGCACACGTCATAGAAGTATTGGTAAATAATCAGCGTTCCACCGTCCGACAGCGTACCGGATTCGGGCACTCACACAGGAGACTTAATACATGTCAGCTCAACTTGACCAGGTAACGGCGCTCACCGCCACCGACCCTGATTCGCAAGAAACCAAAGAATGGTTGGACGCACTGGAAGCGGTGCTCGAACAAGAAGGTCCGGAACGCGCGCATTTCCTGATGGAACGTCTGGTTGACCTGGCACGCCGTCGCGGTGCCCATATCCCGTTCTCCAGCAACACCGCCTACGTCAACACCATCCCCACCCACCAGGAAGTGCACTGCCCCGGCAACCTGGAGCTGGAAGAGCGCCTGCGCTCGTATATGCGTTGGAACGCGATGGCGATGGTGGTCAAGGCCAACCGCGCCGACGGCGACCTGGGCGGCCACCTGTCGAGCTTCGCCTCGCTGGCCAACATGCTGGGCATCGGCTTCAACCACTTCTGGCGCGCCCCTAGCGACAACCACGGCGGCGACCTGCTGTACATCCAGGGCCACTCCTCGCCCGGCATCTACGCCCGCGCCTTCCTCGAAGGCCGCCTGAGCGAAGACCAGCTGATCAACTTCCGCCGCGAAGTCGACGGCAAGGGCCTGTCGTCCTACCCGCACCCGAAACTGATGCCGACGTTCTGGCAGTTCCCCACCGTGTCGATGGGCCTGGGACCGCTGATGGCGATCTACCAGGCCCGTTTCCTGAAGTACCTGCACGCCCGCTCGATCGCCGACACCGAAAACCGCAAGGTCTGGGCCTTCTGCGGCGACGGCGAGATGGACGAGCCGGAATCGATGGGCGCCATCGGCATGGCCGCGCGCGAACGCCTGGACAACCTGGTCATCGTCGTCAACTGCAACCTGCAACGCCTGGACGGTCCGGTGCGCGGCAACGGCAAGATCATCCAGGAACTGGAAGCGGACTTCCGCGGCGCCGGCTGGAACGTGGTCAAGGTCATCTGGGGCCCGGGTTGGGACGAGCTGCTGGCCAAGGACAAGGAAGGCATTCTGCAACGCGTGATGATGGAAACCGTCGACGGCGAATACCAGAACTACAAGGCCAAGGACGGCGCCTTCGTGCGCAAGAACTTCTTCGGCAAGCACCCCAAGCTGCTCGAAATGGTCGCCAACATGACCGACGACGACATCTGGCGCCTGACCCGTGGCGGCCACGATCCACACAAAATTTACGCCGCCTTCAAGATCGCCCAGGAACACAAGGGCCAGCCGACCGTGCTGCTGGTGAAGACCGTCAAGGGCTTCGGCATGGGCAAGTCGGGCGAGGCGCGCAACACCGCCCACCAGACCAAAAAACTCGACGACGAGGCGATCCGCGAAATGCGCGACCGCTTCGCCCTGCCTATCCCGGACGACAAGCTGGCCGAGATCCCGTTCTTCAAGCCGGCCGACGACTCGCCGGAAATGAAGTACCTGCACGAGCGCCGCGCCGCGCTGGGCGGCTACCTGCCGCAGCGCCGCATGCAAGCGGACGAAAAACTGGTGGTGCCGCCGCTGACCGCCTTCCAGAACGTGCTCGACGCGACCCCGGAAGGCCGCGAAATCTCCACCACCCAGTCCTTCGTGCGCATCATCTCGACGCTGCTGCGCGACCCTAGCCTGGGCCAGCGCATCGTCCCGATCCTGGTCGACGAGTCGCGCACCTTCGGTATGGAAGGCCTGTTCCGTCAGATCGGCATCTTCAACCAACAAGGTCAGTTGTACGAGCCGGTCGACAAGGACCAGGTGATGTACTACCGCGAAGACAAGGCCGGCCAGATCCTGCAAGAGGGTATCAACGAAGCCGGCGGTATGAGCTCGTGGATCGCCGCCGCGACCTCGTACTCGACCAACAACCGCGTGATGATCCCGTTCTACACCTTCTACTCGATGTTCGGCATGCAGCGCATCGGCGATCTGGCCTGGGCTGCCGGCGACATGCGCGCCCGTGGCTTCCTGATGGCGGGCACCGCCGGCCGCACCACGCTGAACGGCGAAGGCCTGCAGCACGAGGACGGCCATAGCCACATCGTCGCCGCCACCATCCCGAACTGCGTGCCTTACGATCCGTCGTTCGGCCACGAGCTGGCGGTGATCGTGCAGGACGGCCTGCGCCGCATGGTGACGGAACAGGAAGACGTGTTCTACTACATCACCATCATGAACGAGAACTACGCGCATCCGGGCCTCAAGGCCGGCCAGGAAGAGGGCATCCTGAAGGGCATGTACCTGCTGCAGGAAGGCGACAAGAAGGCCAAGCAGCGCGTTCAGCTGATCGGTTCGGGCACCATTCTGCGCGAGTCCATCTTCGCCGCCGAACTGCTGAAGAACGACTGGAACATCGCCGCCGACATCTGGTCCGCACCGTCGCTGACCCTGGTGGCGCGCGAAGGCCAGGACGCCGAGCGTTGGAACCTGGTCAACCCGGGCAAGGAACAGCGCGTGCCCTACGCCACCGCCTGCCTGCAGGGCACCGAAGGTCCGATCATCGCCACCACCGATTACATCCGCGCGTTTGCGGAACAGATCCGCGCCTTCGTGCCGAAGGACCGCACCTACCGCGTGCTGGGCACCGACGGCTTCGGTCGTTCGGACAGCCGCGCCAAGCTGCGCGAATTCTTCGAGGTGAACCGTTACTACATCACCGTCGCCGCGCTGAAGTCGCTGGCCGAAGAAGGCAAGGTCGCGGTGTCCGTGGTTGAGCAGGCGATCGTCAAGTACGGCCTCGACGCCAACAAGCCAAATCCGGTGACCCAATAACTAGAATACGGAGCAAACGCTATGAGCATTGTGGAAGTTAAAGTCCCGGATATCGGCGATTTCAAGGAAGTTGAAGTGATCGAGTTGATGGTCAAGGTTGGCGACACGATCAAGGTCGACCAGTCCCTCATCACGGTCGAGTCGGACAAGGCCAGCATGGAGATTCCGTCGACCCACGCCGGCGTCATCAAGGAGATCAAGGTCAAGGTCGGCGACAAGGTCAAGGAAGGCTCGCTGTTGTTGATGGTCGAAGCCGACGGCGCCGCCGCCGCTCCCGCCGCCGCGCCAGCGGCGGCCGCTCCGGCCGTCGCCGCTGCCGCCGCGCCTGCGCCGGTTGCCGCCGTGGCAGCCGCCGCGCCGGCCGCCGCCAGCGGCCCGGTCGAAGTCAAGGTGCCCGACATCGGCGACTTCAAGGAAGTGGAAGTGATCGAACTGATGGTCAAGGTCGGCGACACGGTCAAGGTCGACCAGTCGCTGCTGACCGTCGAGTCGGACAAGGCCAGCATGGAGATCCCGTCCAGCCACGCCGGCGTGGTCAAGGAACTGCGCGTCAAGGTCGGCGACAAGGTCGCCGAAGGCTCGATCGTGCTGGTGGTGGAAGCGACCGGCGGTCCCGCCGCCGCGCCTGCCGCCGCCGCTGCCGCTGCTGCTCCGGCCGCAGCTGCCGCCACCGCTGCGGCGCCGGCTGCCGCCGCGCCTGTTGCCGCGGCAGCCACCGCCTCGGTCGGCTCGGTCGTCACCGGCAAGCTGGCGCACGCCTCGCCGTCGATTCGCAAGTTCGCCCGCGAACTCGGCGTCGACCTGGGCCGCGTCGCCGGCACCGGTCCGAAAGGCCGCATCACCCAGCAGGACGTGCAGAACTACGTCAAGGGTGCCGTCGCCGCCAGCCTGGCCGCGCCGGTCGCCTCCAAAGGTGGTTCGGGTTCCGGCATGGACGTGCTGCCGTGGCCTTCGCTCGACTTCAGCAAATTCGGTCCGACCGAACTGCTGCCGCTGTCGCGCATCAAGAAGATCTCCGGCCCCAACCTGCACCGCAACTGGGTGATGATCCCGCACGTCACGCAATTCGACGAAGCCGACATCACCGAGCTGGAAGCCTTCCGCGTGTCGTCGAACGCGGCCAACGCCAAGAACAAGGACGCCATCAAGCTGACCATGCTGGCCTTCGTCATCAAGGCATCGGTCGCCGCGCTGAAGAAATTCCCGGCGTTTAACGCATCGCTCGACGCCAACGGCGAAAACCTGATCCTCAAGCAGTACTACAACATCGGCTTCGCCGCCGACACGCCGAACGGTCTGGTGGTCCCGGTCATCAAGGACGCCGACAAGAAAGGCGTCGCGCAGATCGCCAAGGAAATGGGCGAGCTGTCGGCCCAGGCGCGCGAAGGCAAGCTCAAACCGACCGACATGCAGGGCGCCAGCTTCACCATTTCGTCCCTGGGCGGCATTGGTGGCACGCACTTCACGCCTATCGTCAACGCACCGGAAGTGGCCATCCTCGGCCTGTCCAAGGCGTCGATGAAGCCGGTCTGGGACGGCAAGGCCTTCCAGCCGCGCCTGATGATGGGGACCTCGCTGTCCTACGACCACCGCGTGGTCGACGGCGCGATGGGTGCGCGTTTCGCCGTGTATCTGGGCGAAGTGCTGGCCGACATGCGCAAAATTCTGCTGTAAGGAGCGACTATGAGCACAGTAGAAGTGAAGGTACCGAACATCGGCGATTTCAAGGAAGTCGAAGTGATCGAGCTGATGGTCAAAGTCGGCGACACGATCAAGGTCGACCAGTCCCTGCTCACCGTTGAATCGGACAAGGCCAGCATGGAGATTCCTTCGACCCACGCCGGCGTGGTCAAGGAACTCAAGATCAAGGTCGGCGACAAGGTCAAGGAAGGCAGCCTGCTGTTGCTGGTGGAGGCCGACGGCGCCGCCGCAGCGCCAGCGGCAGCTCCCGCCGCCGCTGCACCGGCTGCCGCCGTTCCTGCTGCGGTTGCGGCTGCGGCTGCGGCCGCGCCGGTGGTTGCGCCGGTTGGTGGCAGCTACAGCGGCCAGGTCGACGTCGATTGCGACATGATGGTGCTCGGTGGCGGCCCCGGCGGCTACTCGGCCGCCTTCCGTTCGGCCGATCTGGGCCAGAACGTGGTCATCGTCGAACGCTTCCCGACCCTGGGCGGTGTGTGCCTGAACGTCGGTTGCATCCCGTCGAAAGCGCTGCTGCACCTGGCCGCCGTGATCGACGAGACGGCCACCATGGGCAAGCACGGCGTCAGCTTCGCCAAGCCGCAGATCGACATCGACGAAGTGCGCAAGTACAAGGAAGGCGTCATCACCAAGATGACCGGCGGCCTGGCCGGCATGGCCAAGGCGCGCAAGGTCAGCGTGGTGCAGGGCGTCGGCCAGTTCCTCAGCGCCAACCACATCGAAGTGACGGCGACCGACGGCAGCAAGAAGGTCGTGCAGTTCAAGCAGGCGATCATCGCCGCCGGCTCCTCGGTGGTGAATCTGCCCTTCGTGCCGGTTGATCCGCGCATCGTCGACTCGACCGGCGCGCTGGAACTGCGCGCCATCCCGAAACGCATGCTGGTCATCGGCGGCGGCATCATCGGCCTGGAAATGGCCACGGTGTACTCGACCTTCGGCGCGCGCATCGACGTGGTCGAAATGATGGACGGCCTGATGCAGGGCGCCGACCGCGACGCGGTCAAGGTCTGGCAGAAGTTCAACGAGAAACGCTTCGACAACATCATGACCAAGACCAAAACGGTCGCGGTCGAGGCGCTGCCGGAGGGGATCAAGGTCACCTTCGAGGCGGCCGAGGCAGGCGCCACCGCGCCGGCCCCGCAGATCTACGACATGGTGCTGGTGGCCGTTGGGCGCAGCCCGAACGGTAAGAAGCTGGCGGCCGACAAGGCCGGCGTGGCGGTGACCGATCGCGGCTTCATCAACGTCGACAGCCAAATGCGCACCAACGTGCCGAACATCTTCGCCATCGGCGATCTGGTCGGCCAGCCCATGCTGGCGCACAAGGCGGTGCACGAGGCGCACGTCGCGGCGGAAGCCGCGCTGGGCCAGAAGTCGCACTTCGACGTCAAGGTCATTCCATCGGTGGCCTACACCGATCCGGAAGTGGCATGGGCCGGCATCACCGAGGACGAGGCCAAGGCCAAGGGCATCAAGGTCGAGAAGGGCGTGTTCCCTTGGGCGGCGAGCGGCCGCGCCGTGGCCAATGGCCGCGACGAGGGCTTCACCAAGCTGCTGTTCGACGCTGAGACCCACCGCATCATCGGCGGCACCATCGTCGGCACGCACGCCGGCGACATGATCGGCGAAATCGCGCTGGCCATCGAGATGGGCGCCGACGGCGTCGACATCGGCAAGACCATCCACCCGCACCCGACCCTGGGCGAGTCGATCGGCATGGCCGCCGAGGTCTACGAAGGCAAGTGCACCGATCTGCCGCCGCCGCGCAAGCGCTAGGCGCCAAGCGACATTCGCAGCACAAAAAACCGGGACTTGTTCCCGGTTTTTTTCGCGCGCGAGTTGTATGTGCGCCACTGGACAGCGGCAAGGACGGCAGGTAATCTGGCTGGATTATCGTGTTTGCAACCTTCCACTTCCCGCAGAATGGAGTTCGCTCATGGCATCGATACACAAAGAGGTCGTCATCGAGGTGGCGCCCGAACAGGTATGGGACGCGCTGCGCGACGTCGGCGCCCTGCACACCCGGCTGGTGGTGGGTTTCGTCAACAACTGCGTGCTGGAGGCCGACGGCCGGGCCCGCGTGGTCACCTTCGCCAACGGCATGGTGGCGCGCGAGCTGATCGTCGACATCAACGAGGAATGGCACCGCGTGGCGTGGAGCGCCACGGGCGGCCAACTGAGCCACCACAACGCCTCGGCGCAGGTGTTCGGCGAGGGCACCGCGCACAGCCGCGTGGTGTGGATCGCCGACCTGCTGCCCAACGAGCTGGCCCCGGCCATCGAAGGCATGGTCGCGCAGGGCTGCGCGGCGATGAAGCGCACGCTGGAACTGCTGGCGCACCGGCTGTGAGTTGGCCGCTCCGGCGTGGCCGGCGGCCGGCTTGCTCGAACAGCTGGCGCGCCTGCGGCGTCACGTCGGATGCGAAAAAGCCGCCCGGCGTCGTCGACGCGGGCGGCTTTCTGTTGTCCAGTGCCGTGCTTGGCGCGGATCAGGAATTGGCGTTGCGGTACTTGTCGAAATTGGCGGCGAAGTCGTCGAAATTCTCGCGCATCATTTCCTCGTGCTGCGCCAGGTAGTACTTGATGGCGGCTTCCTTGTTCTCGTTGAACGCCTCCACCGTCGGACTCACGGCCGACAGCATGTAGGCGTTGAAGCGGCTGGCCGAATACAGCAGGCTGGGACCGATGATGCTGCGGTCGATGGTCTGCGCCTTTTCGTTGGCGATGCCGATGAAGGTGTCGACCAGTTGCCAGTAGTGCCTGTCGTTTTCAGTTTTTTCGCTCATGAGCCACACCTTCGTTTAAAGAAGCAGGCATCCTGCCATGAATCGCCCGGCAGCTCAACTATTTTTCGGCGACTAGGTAGTGAGAATTATCTGGGAATGAATACGCTGGGTGATAGACCTAGCCTTTTTGCGCGACGTGCAAATTTCCGATCATCGAACGAGGCGACGCTATCACATTCATAAAAACAGGCGTGATGCAACGCGTCGGCGAAGTCCAGGCCGGCCTCGCAGGCCGCGAGAGCCCGCTCAACTGCCGCGCGGTCTTCAACGACAATGTGCATCTGTCCCAGCAGATGTTTAACGACAGCAATTGCTTCTTGTCGGCCGAATGCGTAGTAGCCCCGCATGAGCCATTCAAGCTCAAGAATGACCGTCTTGCATACCATTAGTGTCTGGCCGGATTCCATCAGACGACATGCCGCGATGCGCTGTCGCTCCGCCTCGGCGTCGCTCCTGTCTTCGATGTAGTAGCGCGCCAAAATATTGGTGTCGAGGCCGATCATGACTTGAGCAGTGTAGCCGGATCCAAATCCACCGGGACGGCCGGACGCACGCTTTTCAGCATGCCGAATCCGCTTTCGCTGCCGTCTGCCGGAGAGTTTTTTACCCGCATTTCGACATGGTCACCGACCAGTGTGAATTCAATGCGGCTGCCTTCCCGTATACCCAGTTGTTGCCTTACCTGCTTGGGGATAGTGACCTGTCCCTTGCTGGTGACCGATGTGATTTCCATTGCAGCCTCCTTGTCATGCCAGGTAATACTAGCATTGCGATATTTCCCGTACAAGACTTAGCTTTACCTGATTTGACGCAGAGTCAGGGTAATTGGGAGGGCGTCACATCCCCTTGTTACCCCGCCATAGCAGTCCCGCTTCGCATATACTGGCGGGGACGCGCCGCGACCTTGCCCCGCCTGCCGACATGACGACGATGAACAAGCCCCTCTCCACCGAACCGGTTGCGCCCGCCGCCGCGCCGCGCGCGCGCGCGGCGGCCGGGCGCGCCGGCGGCGGCTCCGACCGGGGCGGCCGCACCCGCGAGCTGATCCTGCGGGCGACGCAGGAGATCATCGCCGCCCACGGCCTGTCCGGCGTCAGCCACCGCGCCATCGCCGCCCGGGCGCAGGTGCGGCTGTCGCTGACCAGCTACCACTTCGGCTCGCTCGGAGGAAGTTGCTCGAGGCCAGCTTCGACGCCTACCGCGGCCACACCCAGGCGCGCCGCGAGGCGCTGCTGGCGGCGGCCGAGTCGCACATCGCGCACTTCCTCGCCATGCCGCCCGGCGCGGACAAGCTGCCGGCCTTCGCCGCCGCGCTGGCCGACACGCTGGCCCGCTACGTGCGCGCCGGCGTCGTCGAGCACCGCACCGACCTGGCCGTCGAGTGCAGCTTCCTGT
The DNA here is from genome assembly GCF_029834475.1 of Rugamonas sp. DEMB1. Taxonomy (GTDB): domain Bacteria; phylum Pseudomonadota; class Gammaproteobacteria; order Burkholderiales; family Burkholderiaceae_D; genus Rugamonas; species Rugamonas rubra. The sequence goes on from NZ_CP122407.1 coordinate 1,028,780, forward strand.
TCGCCTGGAACCTGCCGCCGACCCTGCGCGCCAAGGTCGACGCGCACAGCCGCGAGCTGGTGCAGTTGGCGGCGCAGGTGTTCAGCCGCATCGGCAGCCGCAGCGCCGAGGTCGACAGCGGACTGCTGCTGGCCTGCATCCGCCAGCTCGAATTCACCCAGGTCTCGACCGGCGAGGCGGCCTCCGTCGACACGCTGCGGCTGACCCTGTTCCGCTTGTTGCTGGGCCTGTTGATGGCAGGCGACAGCATGCCGCCGGCCTGAGCGGCGGCCTTCCTTTTCGCGGCGCCCGCCGCGCCCACCTGCCGATTTTTTTCCGCCGCTGGCGGCGGCGCGTCCGTTCGCGCCCCGCGCCGCGCCGCCCCCTGAGCTTGTGGCTGTGCGGTAACACCTATGTTGACACTGTTGTCAAACAGTGTAAGTATTGGACGGTCGTCCAAATATGATTCTTTCCTTCGTAGGGAGTGCCGATGCAGATGCGTAGCGTAAGCGGGCTGGTCCTGTTTGTCTTGATGGCCGCTGGCGTCGGCGGGGCCGCCGCGGCCGAGCTGAGCGGGCGCCAGTCGATGTTGTTGGCCAATAACTGCCTGCAATGCCACGCCCGCGCCGGCGTGCCGGCGCCGCAGATCGGCGACGCCCCGGCCTGGCAGAAGCTGGCCGGCAAGGGCGAGGCGGCGCTGCTGGCCAGCGCCGTGCAGGCCTGGGCGGCATGCCGCCGCTGGGCTATTGCAGCGCCTGCACCGAGCAGGACTTCCGGGCGCTGATCCGCTTCATGGCCAAGCTGCCCGCGCCGGCCGGAGCGGCCAAATGATACGCCGCGACTTCCTGCGCGCGGCCGCCGCCGGCGCCGCCGTCAGCGTGCTGCCGGCCTGCGGCCGCAGCGACGCGGTGCCGCAAAGCCCGGTCGACTTCGTCGCCGGCAAACCGCTGCCGTGGATCAACTGGTCGGGCAACCAGAGCTGCACGCCGGCGCTGCGGCTGGCGCCGGCCAGCGAGGCCGAGCTGGTCGACGCGCTCAAGCGCGCCGGCGGCGTGGTGCGCGCCGTCGGCGCCAGCCACTCGTTCAGCGCGGTGGTGCCGACCGACGGCACGCTGATCGCCACCGACCTGCTCAGCGGCATGGTCGGCCACGACGCCGCCAGCCTGCAGGCCGAGATCTGGGCCGGCACGCGCATGCACGCGCTCGGCCCGCTGCTGCACGGCGTCGGCCAGGCGGTGCCCAACATGCCCGACATGGACTACCCGGCCATGGGCGGCGCCATCGTCAACTCGGTGCACGGCACCGGCCAGCGCTACGGCTCCATGTCGTCGTGCGTGACGGCGCTGACCCTGGCCACGCCGTCCGGCGAGTTGATCGACTGCAGCGCCACCAAGCGCAGCGAGATCTTCCACGCCGCCCGCACTTCGGTCGGCGCGCTCGGCATCGTCTCGCGCATGACGCTGCAGAACGAGAGGCCGTTCCGCCTGGTCGAGACCACGCGCATCGAAAAGACCGAGGACGTGCTGGCCGAGCTGGCCCAACGCTGCGCCGCGCACCGCAACTTCGAGTTCCTGCCGCTGCCCCATTCGACCCTGGCGGTGACCGTGGCCACCGACCTCGCCGGGCCGAACGACACGCCGTCCGGCGAGGACGACCCGGAGGCCGTCAACTCGCTGCGCACCCTGCTGCGGACGGTCGGCTGGATGCCCGGCATCGGCGAGGCGGCCTACGACAAGCTGCTCACCACCTTCCTCGCCGGCGGCGCCGCGCAGGTGCGCGTCGGCCATTCATTCGACGTGTTCCCCCACGTGCGCGTGGTGCGCTTCCGCGAGATGGAGTACACCGTGCCGGCCGAGTCGGGGCCGGACTGCGTGCGCGAGATCCTGCGCACCATCCGCGAGCGCAAGCTGCCGATCGCCTTCCCGCTGGAGTACCGCTACGTCAAGGCCGACGACATCTGGCTGTCGATGTTCGAGGGCCGCGACGGCTGCTCGATCTCGGTGCACCAGTACGGCGACACCGACCACCGCGCCTACTTCGCCGAGATCGAGCCGATCTTCTGGAAGTACCAGGGCCGGCCGCACTGGGGCAAGCTGCACACGCTCGACGCGGCGCGGCTGGCCGCGCTGTACCCGCGCCACTGGAAGGACTTCCACGAGGTGAGGCGCAGCCTCGATCCCCAGGGCCGCATGATGAATGCGCATTTGAAGCATATTTTCGGAGTCTGAATGGTCACACGTCGAACCTTCCTGGCGGCCGGTGCCGGCGCCGCCGCCGTCGCGGCCGTCGCCGCCAAACCGCGCGACGCCGGCGGCCCGTACCCGGCCTATTTCGCCGCGCTCAACATCGCGCTGCGCGCCCAGCATATCGACCACCCGGTGCTGCTGGTCGACCTCGACCGGCTCGACCGCAACATCGCCCGGCTGAAGAAATCGGTCGGCGTGGCGCCGGCCAAGGGCTACCGCATCGTCGTCAAGTCGCTGCCCAGCCCGGGCCTGATCGACTACGTCGCCAAGGCCGCCGGCACCAACTTGTTCATGGCCTTCCACCGGCCCTTCCTGAACGCGCTGGCGGCGCTGCGGCCGGACGCCGACATCCTGCTCGGCAAGCCGATGCCGGTCGACGCGGCGCGCCAGTTCTACGCCGAGAACCAGGGCGGCTTCCGCCCGGAGACGCAGCTGCAATGGTTGATCGACAGCCACGCCCGGCTGCTGCAGTACCAGCGCCTGGCGCGCGAGCTGGGCGTCAAGATGCGCATCAACTGCGAGATCGACGTCGGCCTGCACCGGGGGGGCTTCGCCAGCCACGAGGAGATGGCGAAGGCGCTGGCCACCATCGCCGCCGATCCGCGGTTCCTCGAATTCTCCGGCTTCATGGGCTACGACGCGCACTTGATGGGACTGCCCGGCTTCCTCGCCGAGCGCGAGTTCCCCCGCGTGCGGGAACGCTACCAGGGCTATATCGACCTGCTCAAGGCCAACCATCCGGCCATGGCCGCCAGGCCGCTGTGCTTCAACGGCGCCGGCAGCCCGACCTTCCAGCGCTACGAGGGCGACGCCATGCTCAACGAGATTTCGGCCGGCACCTGCCTGATGAAGCCGAGCCACTACGACCTGGCGTCGCTGGCCGAGTACGAGCCGGCGGCCTACATCGCCGCGCCGGTGCTCAAGCGGCTGGCGCACACGCGCCTGCCGGCGCTGGAGTGGAGCGCGCCGCTGCTGGAGGGCTGGGACCCGAACATGGCGCAGACCTACTTCATCTACAGCGGCAACTGGCTGGCCGAGCCGGAGGCGCCGCCCGGCATGCGGCCCAACTTCGCCTACGTCAGCTCGAACCAGCAGGGGCTGAACGCGTCGCCGGCGGTGCCGATCGAGGTCGACGATTTCGTCTTCCTGCGGCCGCTGCAGAGCGAGGCGGTGCTGCTGCAGTTCGGCGACCTGGTGGCGCTGCGCGGCGACAAGATCGTCGAGCGCTGGCCGGTGCTGCAGGCGGGGAGGTAGGCGGGGGATTGCGGGTTTTGCGGCGTAACCACGAGGCGCGGACATAGGGTCAGACCCTGAGGGTCTGACCCTGGCTTAGGCACTCGTGGCGATAACAATAATCGATAACACAACGGAGAGGTGGGTATGCAAGATCGCGATCAGCTGGCAGCAAACATCAACAATCGACAGGCGCCGCAAGCGCCGCGCCGGCGCCCGCTGGCGCTGGCGATCTCGCGCGCCCTGCTGGGCGGCACGCTGGCGGCCGGCGCGCTGCTGGAGCCGGCCGGCGCCGCCGAGGCGGCGCCCGAGGCCGCACCGCAGGCGGCACAGGACCAGGCCCAGACCCAGGCCCGGCCGCCGGCCAAGCCCGCCGCCAAGCCCGCCGCCGCCGAGGACGCCGCCATCGGCGTGGTCACCATCACCGCGCAGAGCCGCACGCAGGCGGCGCAGTCGGTGCCGATCGCCATGCAGCTGGTCAGCGCCGACCAGATCAGCAAGCTGGCCGCCGCCAACCTGTCGGCCATGAACGGCTACATCCCCGGCCTGAATGTGGACGCCGAGCAGCCGACCCAGCCCAAGTTTTCGATGCGCGGCATCGGCACCGCCGATTTCGGCATCGGCACCGACGGCCCGGTCGGCGTCTACGTCGACGGCGTCTACACCGGCAAGACCGGCGGCGCGCTGATGAACTTCAACGACACCCAGCGCATCGAGGTGTTGAAGGGGCCGCAGGGCACGCTGTTCGGCCGCAACAGCGCGGCCGGCGCGATCTCCATCATCACCAAGGAGCCGTCGCAGGAGCGCGAGGGCGAGGTGCATCTGCGCGCCGGCAACCACGGCGCGCGCTACCTGGACGGCCTGCTCAACGTGCCGCTCAACGACAGCATGGCGCTGCGCATGACGGTGGTCGACCAGCGCAGCGACGGCTGGTTGAAGGACGCCGCCAGCGGCGAGCGCCTGAACAACACCGGCGACTGGGGCCTGCGCGCCACGCTGCGCTGGGACGCGCCGCAGCAGACCCGCGTGCTGCTGTCGTGGGAGCACGAGAAACTGGCGCAGAAGGCGCGGCCGGCCATCGGCCTGGTGGCGCTGCCGCCGGCGCCCGGCGCGCCGACGGTGCCGGCAAATCCGGCCGGCTACCTGAATCCGTTCACGGCGCCGGTCTACAACGACGCAATCGACAACGCCGAGGCGCGCGACTTCGACGGCCTGACCCTGCGCCTGGAACGGCCGTTCGGCTGGGGCACTTTCAACTCCACCACCGCCTACCGCCACTTCGCCTCGCGCAACCTGGAGGACAGCGACGGCACCAATCGCATCAACTCCCACCTGGACACGGTCAACTACGAGAGCAACAGCAGCTGGCAGCAGGAGTTCAAATTCTCCGGCAAGAACGACAGTGTCGACTGGGTCGCCGGCGCCAGCCTGTTCTACGAGCGGGCCAACCAGAACAGCCGGATGAACATGTACACCGACACCCACAACACGGTGTTGAACAACCTGGCCGGCCTGCCGGTCTACAGCCTGCTCGACGAGGCGGCGCAGCAGTTCGGCCTGCCGGTCAAATTCTTCGGCAACAGCTGGCAGGAGAACATGGTCAACCGCAGCACGGCCAAAGCCTACGCGCTGTTCGCCGACACCATCTGGCATGTCACGCCGAAGATCAACCTGACGGCCGGCGTGCGCCTGACCCACGACGACAAGCGGTTCTCCTGGTTCAGCCCGAACCGCAGCGCGCCCGGTTTGGACGCCACCCTGGCCCAGCTCGACCAGGCCGGCTTCTTCCCCGGCTTGGTGGCGGCCGGCGCGCTGACGCCGGAGCAGGCGGCGATGGCGCAGGGCGCGCTGGGGCAGAACATCGCCTTCGACAATCCCGCCGCCGCCGCGCGCAAGATCGAGGCGCAGAAGAGCTGGACCGACGTCAGCCCGCGTCTGGTGCTCGACTACAAACTGCTGCCCGACGTGATGGCCTACGGCTCGGTCAGCAAGGGCTACCAGTCGGGCGGCTTCAACGCGCTGGCGGTGGCCGGCAAGTACGAGCCGGAGACGATCTGGAACTACGAGGCCGGCTTGAAGAGCTACTTCCGCGAACAGCACCTGCTGGTCAACGCCTCGCTGTTCCACTACAAGTTCTCCAACCTGCAGTCGCTCAGCCTGATCGGCAACACCGGCGCGGCCGTGCCCAGCTACCAGGTCAGCAGCAGCAACCAGGTGGCCAGCGGCATGGACTTCGAGGCGCGCTGGCAGCCGACGCGCGACCTGCGGCTGTTCTTCTCGTCCGAGTTCATCAGCCAGAAGTACCAGCACTTCGTCACCGGCGACGGCGTCGACCTGAGCGAGCAGGCGGTCGGCACGCCGCTGTGGTCGGCCGCCGCCGGCGTCGACTACACCTGGCGCGCCGTCCTCGACGGCAAGCTCAACGTCAGCCTGCAGCACGCCTACACCGGCGCCACCCGCTGCAACGCCGACGCGCTGCAGGGTGCCTGCCTGAACACGCCGGCCTTCCGCGCCGGCACGGCCAAGCAGCACACCGACCTGCGGCTGGGCTGGGACGCCGGCAGCGGCCGCTGGGGCGTGGCGCTGTTCGTCAACAACGCCTTCGACAAGCGCTACGTGACCCGCATCGACAACACCTCGACCGGCATCCTCGGCACGCCGTTCGCCATCGTCTCCGACCCGCGCCGCGTCGGCGTCGAGCTGCGCCTCAGCATGTAGCGGCGGCCGGCGTGTGCGCCTGCGTCAGCACGTGGCCGACGCAGGCGCACATCGCCACGGCGGCGCACAGCAGCGCCGCCGCCACGCCCATCCGTTCCGCCAGCATGCCCCAGAACAGCGCGCCGGCGCTCTGCCCGGCGCCCATCGCCAGCATGTAGATCGAGATCGTCCTGGCGCGCAGCGCGGGCGGGAAGGCGGTCTGCGCGCGGCCGTTGAGCGTGCTGACGATGGCCGCCCAGGCCATGCCGCCGGCCAGCACCAGGGCCAGCGCCAGCGGCCAGGCGCCGGTCAGCGGCAGCGCCGCCAGCATGGCGCCGAACACCAGCAGGGCGGCGGCGAGCAGGCGGCGCGGGCCGAGGCGCGCGCGCAGCGCCGGCAGCGAGAAGGCGGCCAGCACCGCGCCCGCGCCCGAGGCGCCCATCAGGCTGCCGAAGGTGCTGGCCTGCAGATGCAGCACGTCGCGCACATACAGCGGCAGCAGGGCGGCGAAGGCGATGGCGACGAAGAAGATCGCCGCCACCTGCGCCAGCAGGGCGCGGAAGGCGCGCTGCCGCCAGGCGCTGGCGATGCCGTGCTTGAAGGCGGCCCAGGCGCCGTCCTTGGCGGTGGACGACGGCGCGGGCGACAGCGGCAGCGGCACGCGCGGGTGCGCGGTGCCGTCGTCGCGAATCCAACGCCAGTAGACCAGCATCATGCCGAGATAGGACAGCGCGTTGGCCATGAACAGCGGCGCCGCGCCGATGTGCTGGAACAGCAGGCCGCCCAGCCAGGGGCCGAGCAGGGCCGCCAGGTTGTAGCTCAGGTTGTTGAGGATGGCGGCGGTCGGCACCAGCTCCGGCTCGAGCAGGGTCGACATCGAGGCCTGCCAGGCCGGCCACAGGAAGGCCGCGCAGCAGCCCATCGCAAAGGTCAGCGCCAGCAGCGTGAACGCCGTCGCCTGGCCGCCCATGGTGGCCAGCGCCATCAGGCCGGCGGCCAGCGCCATGCCGGCGTTGATGACGAACAGCAGGCGGGGGCGGTCGACGGCGTCGGCCAGCACGCCGGCCGGCAGGGCGAACAGCAGCATCGGCGCGTAGCTGGCCGTTTGCACCAGGGTGGTCAGCAGGGTCGAGTTGGACATGGAAGCGACCAGCCAGGCGGCGGCGAAGGCCTGCACCCAGCGGCCCAGGTTGGCGGCCAGGTTGGCCAGCCAGAGCTGGCGAAAGCGCCGGTGGCGCAGGGGTTCCAACAGGGCCGGCAGGGCGCGGCGGCGGGCCGGCGAGGGGGCGGTTGCTCGTGTTTTCTCGTGCATGGTGTGGTCCTGAAAACGATGGTGGGGGGAGCTTGCTCGGCGCCGAGCGTTGGCTGAGAATCTCAGCATGGAGGCGAGCATAAAAGCGGCCGCACGGTAGGGTCAATCTCGATTGCGGCAATCAATGTCGATGGGTCTACAATCGCTGCATGAAGAAAGATCTGTCAGCCGCCGAGGCGGCGAAACTGCTGAACGTCAGCCTGCCGACCTTGTATTCCTACGTCAGCCGGGGCCTGTTGGCGTCGAGCGCGGCGAGCGGCCCCACGCGCAGCAAGCGCTACGCGCGCGAGGCGGTGCTGCGCCTGGCGGCGCGGCGGGCCGACGGCAAGCGCGCCGGCCACACCGTGGCGGGCGCCATCAACTGGGGCGTGCCGGTGCTGGAGACGCGCATCTCGCGCATCGACGACGGCCAGCTGCACTATCGCGGCCACGACGTGTTGGCGCTGGCCGAACAGGCCAGCCTGGAAGCCGTCGCCAGCGTATTGTGGGGCGAGGACGGGCGCGACTATTTCGCCGTCGCGTGTCCGACGGCGCCGGCCGAATTGATGCGCAGCCTGGACGCGCTGGCGGAGGGCATGGCGCCGCTGGAGCGCGCCCAGGCGCTGCTGCCCCTGCTGGCCAATACCACCCTGGCCGGCTGCGCCGAATCGATGTGGCAAGCGGACGACGGCGCGGTTGCCGACGGCGCGGCGACGGCCGACGCGTCCGGCGTCTATCAAACCGGCGCCCAGCTGATGCGTTTGCTGGCCGCGCTGCTGTTGCGCGGCGAGCAGTCCTTGGCGCCGCTGCATCTGCAACTGGCGCGGGCCTGGGAGGTGGACAGCGGCGGCGCCGAGTTGATCCGGGCCGCGCTGGTGCTGCTGGCCGACCACGACCTGAACACCTCGACCTTCACCGTGCGCTGCGTCGCCTCGACCGGCGCGAGCCTGATCAGCGCGCTGAGCGCCGGCCTGGGCGCGCTGTCCGGCCGCGAGCACGGCGGCCACAGCGTGCTGGCGCGGCGCATGATCGAGGCGGCGCTGTCGGCGCCCGACATGGAGGCCTATCTGGTGGCGCACTGCGGCGCGCTGGGCAACGAGGTGCCCGGCTTTTCCCATCCGCTGTATCCGGCCGGCGATCCGCGCGCCAGCTACCTGTTGCGGCGCATGCCCGCCGAGCGGCCACGGGTGCAGGCGATCCTTGCGGCGGGCGAGATCGTCCGGCGCCAGCTGGGTGTCGAGCCGAACGCCGACTTCGCGCTGGCCGCGCTGGAGTCGGCCTACGACCTGTCGTCCAGCGCCGGCCCGGTGTTGTTCGCGCTGGCCCGCTCGGCCGGCTGGATCGCCCACGTCGCCGAGCAGCGCGCCGACGGCGCGATGATCCGTCCGCGCGCCCGCTACGTCGGCCGCTTCGAGGCCGACTAGTCCCCATCCCTCCCCTCCACCGGCGCAGCGCCGGCATCGACGCTTGTCGATGCGGTGCCGTCGTAGGCCTTACTGTTTCGCTTTTGTTGTGCAGTTCACCAGCAGTTACAATAGTCAAAATGACCAAGCGGCGTGAAGAACTCTTATGAAACTAAATCGTATCCATCTGCGCAACTTTCGTTGTTTCGAGGAGTTGGTGGTTGATTTTGATCCCAAGCTGACGGTCATCATCGCGGAAAACGGCGCCGGCAAAACGGCGATCCTCGATGCCATTGCCATCGGCTTTGGCCGCTATCTCACCAAACTGCCAGGAATAGCCGGCCGTGCCGTGAAGGACACCGACCTGCGTGTCGCCGAGGGCGAGCGGCGCGAGCCCTATATGCTGCTCGCTTGGGAGGCGTCGAGCCGTGAGGGTTCTCCAATTGTATGGGCGACCGGGCGCAAGCGCGATGGCGCTGTCACCGCCTCGACCATCAAGCAGCTTCTATCCGACGAACACGAGGCGTTGATGAGCCGCGGCCTGAAGGAGTTGGATGACTTCACGCTCAAGTTGGTTCAGGCCGAGAACGACGGACAAGCCTATTTCCTGCCCGTCATCGCATACTACGGCACCAATCGCGCCATCCGCGAGGAGGTGCAGCGTCGTCGCGGATTCAAGAAGAACTTCTCGCGCTTCGATGCCTTGGCGGATGCGTTGGAGCCCGACTCGCGTTTTCGTGCGGCGTTTGAATGGTTCAACGCGATGGAGGACGTCGAGCGCCGCGAGCGGGAATCGCGGCGCGATTTCGATTATCAGCATGTCGAGTTGACGGCCGTGCGTAGTGCCATCGTGCGTATGCTGCCAGCGGGCTTTAGCAATCCCCGCACCGAGATCCGTCCGCTGCGGTTTGTCATCGACCGCAGGATCGATGGCGCCACGCGCACCTTGCGCGTCAACCAATTGAGTGACGGGTATCGTGTCGTGTTGGGCTTGGTCATGGATCTAGCCAGGCGCATGGCGCAAGCGAACAGCCGCGTTGTCCGCGACGGGATGCAGAACCTCAGCGCTTTGAATCTCCCCGCCATTGCGCTGATCGACGAGGTGGACCTGCATCTGCACCCGTCCTGGCAACAACAGGTGCTGCCGGACTTGATGCGAACCTTCCCCAACACGCAATTCATCGTCACGACCCACAGCCCCCAGGTGCTGAGCACCGTCAAGCGAGAACAAATTCGCGTTGTCGGGCCGGATGCCGAGGGCAAGGTCATCGCTGCTCCGCCTATGGCGATGACGTATGGCGAACCCAGCGGCGATGTGCTTCAAAGCGTGATGTTGGTTGACCCGCAGCCGCCGGTGAAGGAAAAGGCAGACCTGCTGCGCCTGACCGAGTGGGTTGACCAGGGGGCATATCAGAGTTCCGAGGCGGTTCAGCTCATGCAAAATCTAAACACCGTGTTGGGCGAGCAGCACCCTCAATTGCAGCGATTGAAGCGCAGCATTCATCGGCAAGAGGTGTTGAAGGGGTGAGAGCCATTGTCAAACAGGGTAAGGGTGGCTACAACCTGAACCAATCGCATGCTCGTCCGCCTCAGACAGCGGATGAGGCGACGAGCCGCTGGCGCAGCTTTGGCAGCAATAAACAGGCCTTGATGGACGCGCTGCTGGAGGAACAATATCACCTGTGTTGTTACAGCGAACTACGCGCAGATCAAGAGGGGCTTGGTTATCATATCGAGCATGTCGAGAACAAGAACCAGACTCCGCAGCGGACCTTTGAATATGGCAATCTCGCTGCTAGTGCCCTCGAAAGCGCCAACGATCTTCAAGTTTTTAAGGCGCAGGGCCATGAAGTCTTTGGTGGGCACGCACCCGGAAAACAAAAGGCCTGTGACATGGCACGATTTGTTTCTTGCCATAGTAAGGACTGCTATCGTTTTTTTGCCTACGTGTCCGATGGTCGCGTTCTGCCGGCCAAGGACTTGGATGCGCTAGAGCGGGACCGGGCGCAATACACTGTCGATATACTCAATCTCAACAGTCCATACTTGGTCACTCGGCGACGCCAATGGTGGGATGAGCTTGACGAACTCTTCCAGGAACACGAAGAGAAAGGCTGGAGCCTGAATGATTTGGCCGCCATAGATCTTGTGCCGGTGAATAGACGACTGAGTCGATTTTTTAGTCTGACACGCCAGTTTTTCGGTCCGATTGCCGAGCAGACGTTGCGGCAGAAAGCGCCGGAGCTCGTATGAGCCCGTCGAAGGTCTTCGATTCGCCTTAGTCCTCGACCCACCTAGCCATACGGCGTATTGACGTTGCCGCCGGCCGCTGGGTAGAATCGCCGCCATGTTGCGCTCCCACTTCCTTCGCCGCCTGTTGTCCTGGCTCGCGCTCGCCGCCATCCTTGGCTTCGCGGCGGCACCGACGCTGGCGCGCCTGCTGGCGCGGCCGGACGCGCAGCAGTGGATGCAGATTTGTTCGGCGCAGGGCAGCCGCCTGGTGGCCGCCGCCGACCTGGCCCAGCAGCGGCCGGCCGCGCCGGCCCAGCCCCAGCTGGAGCATTGTCCGTTCTGCGCGCTGCACGCGGCGCTGCTGCCGACGCCACAAGCCTCCCACACGCTGGCCCTGCCGCAGACGCAGCCGGCGCGCTATCCGCAACTCTTCCTCGACGCCCCGCGCACGCTGCGCTGGTGGTCGGTCGCGCATCCGCGCGGCCCGCCGCGCCTCCACTAGACCGTTTCGCCATTCCGACCATCGACGCCGCAGCCACGCAGCGGCCGGTGGCGTATGCGCGCTCGCGCGCCTTCTTGCCACGTCGGTCCACGCCGACGCCGGCAGAGCATTGTCTAGTTTCGAGGTAACCCAGCATGAACACCAACAAAAACATCAACAAGAACGTCAACAAAAACATCAACAACAGCGTCGGTAAAACCATCCGCAAGACCGTCTTCGCCAGCGCCGCCGCCGTGCTGTGCGCGCAGGCCCTGGCCGCGTCGCCCGCCGCCGTCGAGCCGACCCTGGCCACCGTCACCGTCAACGCCAGCCGCGACGCCCTGGCGCTCGACCAGGCCAACGGCACCGGCTCGCGTCTGGGCCTGACCGCGCGCGAGACGCCGGCCTCGGTGGCCGTCGTCGACCGCGCCACCATCGAGTTGCGCGGCGCCGACAACACCCAGGAGGTGCTGTCGAGCGTGCCCGGCGTGACCGCCGCCGCGCCGCCCGGCTCGGCCGGCACGGTCTACTACCGCGGCTTCGGCGCGTCCAGCCTGAGCCAGCTGTTCAACGGCATCACGCCGCAGTACGACGCCATCGCCGCGCGCCCCATCGACAGCTGGATCATCGAGCGGGTCGAGGTGATCGGCGGGCCGTCGACCTACCTGTTCGGCGCCGGCGCCGTCGGCGGCTCGATCAACTATGTGAGCAAGCTGGCGCAGCGCGACGCCGACCTGTTCGAATGGCGCGTCCGCTACGGCTCCTTCGCCAACGCCGACCTGGCGCTGGGCCTGAACCGGCGCCTGGGCGAGGCCGCCGGCGCGCGCCACGCCGTGCGCTTGGACGTCAACCGCAGCCACAGCGACGGCTATGTCGACGGCCAGCGGCGCGACGCGCTGAACGCGGCCGCCTCGCTGTTGAGCGACTTCGGCCCCAGCCTGAGCCACACGCTGGCGCTGGAATACCAGCACGAGCATGTCGACCGGCCCTACTGGGGCACGCCGCTGCTCAAGCCGGCCGTCGGCGACGCCGGCATCGACCCGGCGACCCGCTTCAAGAACTACAACTCGGCCGACGGCGTGTACGAACAAACGGTGCGCTGGGCCCGCTCCCTGCTTGAATACCGCCTGTCGCCCAACACCACGCTGAAGAACACCGTCTACCACTACGACGCGCTGCGCGACTACCGCAACGTCGAGACCTACGCCTTCAACGCCGCCAACACGGCGGTGCTGCGCTCGGGCGCCCTGTTGCAGCGCCACGACCAGCAGCTGCGCGGCGAGCGCATCGAGTGGGCGCACAAGGGCGCGCTGGGCGGCATGGCGGCCGACTGGTCGGCCGGCCTGGACTACAGCCGCAACACGCAGACGCGCTTCCCGCTGTCGGTGTCCGGCCCGTTCGGCAGCGTCGATCCGCTGTGGTTCAGCACCGAGCGCTTCTTCGACGTGCCCGGCATGACGCCGGGCTTCACACCGGACCGCACCAACCAGGTCAACACGCTGGCGCTGTTCCTGGAGAACCGCCTGCGCCTGCGACCCGACCTGGCGCTGGTGACGGCGCTGCGGCACGACCGCATCGACATCGCGCTGCGCAACCACAAGGCCGCCAGCGCCAGCAACCCGGCGTATTTCGAACATGACTACCGGCCGACCACGGGCCGCCTCGGCTTGATGTACGATCTGACGCCGCACGCCAACGTCTACGTCCAGTACAGCACGGCGGCCGATCCGCCGGCCGGCATCCTCAGCTCGGTTTCGTACAGCCAGGCGCGCGACTCCGAACTGACCACCGGCCGCCAGTTCGAGCTGGGCAGCAAATTCGACTACCTCGACGGGCGCGGCAGCGCCACGCTGGCGGCCTACCGCATCGAGCGCAAGAACCTGGCCATCGCCGACCCGGACCATCCCGGCGCCACGCTGCCGGTCGGCCAGCAATCGTCGCGCGGCGTCGAGGCGGCCACCTCGTTCAAGCTGAGCCCGAGCTGGCAGGTGCAGGGCAACCTGGCCTACACCGACGCGCAGTACGACGCCTTCGTCGAGAGCGTCGGCGGCGTGGCCGTGTCGCGCGCCGGCAAGACGCCGGCCAACATTCCAACCTGGGTGTCGAACCTGTGGCTGAGCTGGAAGCCCAGCGCGGCGCTGCAACTGGGCCTGGACGCGCGGCGCGTGTCGCGCCGCTACGGCAACACGGCCAACAGCGTCGGCGACGCCGGCTACACCCTGTTCGGCGCCAGCCTGAGCTACCAGCTGCGGCGCAACACCCAGCTCACCGTCCGCGTCAAGAACCTCACCGACAAGATCTACGCGGCCAACGTCGGCGCCAGCAGCTTCTATCTGGGCGCGCCCCGTTCGCTGGACCTGACGCTGCAGTCCTGGTACTGATGGAGGTGTGCGCATGAAGCGTCAAATCTATCTGCTGCACCGCTGGCTGGGCATCGCCTTGTGCCTGTTCATGGCGATGTGGTTCTTCTCCGGCGTGGTGATGATGTACGTCGGCTATCCGAAACTGACCCAGGCCGAGCGGCTGGCCGCGCTGCCCGAGCTGGACGGCGCCGCCTGCTGCGCCTCGTTGCAGCGCTGGCTGGACAGCGCCGGCCGCAGCGAGGCGCCGACCGCGCTGCGCCTGACCACGGTGGCGGGGCAGCCGCGCGCGCTGCTCGGCTACGCCAACGGCGCCGGCCACGGCAAGGGCGGCGGCCGGACCGAGCTGGTGGCGCTGGACGGCGCCGAGGGCGGCCGCGTCGACGGCGCCACGCCGGCGGCGGCGTTGGCGGCGGCGCGCGCCTTCATGCCGGGCGTCGCGACGAGCTACCAGGACCTGGTCGCCGACGGACCCTACACCCTGTCGAAGGCGCTGGACGGCTTGCGCCCGCTGCACCGCGTGCAGATGGACGACGAGGCGGGGACGCGGCTGTACGTTTCGGCGCGCACCGGCGAGGTGGTGCGCGACGCCAGCGCGGTGGAGCGCGACTGGAACTGGGTGGGCAGCTGGATACATTGGCTGTACCCGTTCCGTGGCGGCGCCACCGATCCGCTGTGGAACGGCATCGTCACCTACACCGCGCTGGCGGCCACCGTGCTGGCGCTGCTGGGCATGCTGGTGGGGGTGTGGCGCTGGCGCTTTTCCGGCACCTTCCGCAGCGGCTCGCACTCGCCCTACCGCGAGCCGTGGATGCGCTGGCACCACGTGCTGGGGCTGGTGTTCGGCACCCTGGCGCTGGGTTTCATCCTCAGCGGCCTGCTGTCGATGAATCCGTTCAAGGTGTTCGACTCGGGCGCGCCGAAGGCGGCCCAGGCGGGCCGCTTGGGCGCCGCCCAGTTCGCGCTGCCGGCCGGCGAGGCCTTGCGCCGTCTGGCCGCCGGCGGCTTCGCCACGCGCGAACTGGAATGGCGCGTGGTGGACGGCGCCGGCTACTACCTGGCCTTGGACGGGCAGGGCGGCACGCGGCTGTTGGCCGCCGGCGCGCGGGCCGATGTCGATGTCAACACGGCGCCGCCCTTCGCCGCGTTCGACATGGCGCGGCTGCGCCAGCTGGGCAGCACGCTGCTGGCGCCGCACCGCATCGTCGCGGCCGACGTGCTGCGGCAGTACGACAGCTACTACTACAGCCGCGAGGCGCACACCATGACGGGCGGTCCGCGCCACCTGCCGGTGCTGCGCCTGAAGTTCGACGATCCCTATGACAGCTGGTTGTACCTGGACCCGGCCACTGGCGCCGTGGTCAAACAGGTCGACGGCAGGCAGCGCGCCAAACGCTGGTTGTTCGGCCTGCTGCACAGCTGGGACTGGGCGCCGCTGATCGAGCGGCGCCCCTGGTGGGACTTGTGGATGGTGGCGATCAACGCCGGCGGTCTGCTGGTCAGCGTCAGCGGCATCGTGCTGGCCTGGCGCCGCCTGCGTCCGCGCGCCGCGCGGGCGCGCGCCTGAGGACGGGCGGCCGGCGACAGCGCGCCGGCCGCCGCCACCCTAGGGCTTGCTGGCGTCGAACACCGGGTTGACCGGCGACGGCCCGAACGAGGCGTACGGCAGCACGGCCGTCTGGTTGACGCCCGGCTTGCTCCAGTCGCACACGCCGTTGGGGAAGATGGCGTTCAGGCGCGCCAGGCGGGCGGCGTCGAAGGCCACCTTGTAGTCGGCGGCGGCGACCGGCTTCAGCTCGCACTTCAGCTTGTCCGCCGCGAGCGGGCCGCCGGCCTGGGCGCGGGCGAAGCTCCACGACGGCCACAACGCGTTGCAGCTGCCGGCCGCGCCGCCGCTGCCCAACGTTTGCGTCTGTGCGATGAACTGCGGGTTGCTCGAGTTGCTGAAGCAGCCGTCGACCGCCTCGGCCGGTTTTTGCGCGATCATCTTGTCGCGCTGCGTGCCGGCGCCCTTGTCGGCCTTGTAGGCGGCCACCCATTTGATGAAGGCGGCCCAGCCGTCGGCCTGCGCCTTGGCGTTGACGGCGGCGCGTTCGGCCATGCCCGGCGTGCTCTGGCCGAACAGGTCGGCGAAGCTGATCCCGCCGCGCCACATCACATGGTTCTTGCTGTCGCCGTTGGCCTTGAGCAGGCGCTCGCGCACGGCGAAGTGGAACCACTGGTAGTGGAAGAAGTTGTCCTCGTCGTAGATGTAGGACAGGTCGAACACGGGGATCGCCGCCAGGCCGCCGCCACCGCCCAGCTGCAGGCCGGACTGGTAGGCGCGCTTGATGGCGCCGGCGTCGCCGACGGTGCGGGCGGTGGTGTAGTTGCCGTCGCCGTCGTAGCCGCCGATCTTCTCGTTCAGGTCGAGGAACTGGTCGGGCGTGATGCTGCCGTCGTTGAGTTGGGCCAGGCCGTACTGCACGCCGACGTTGTCGAAGGGGCGCAGGGCGTAGCCCTTGGCGTCGACGCCGTAGACGTTGCGGTTGATGTCGAACACGGTGGCGCGGGCGCCGCGCGGGTTGGTCAGCGCGTCCCAGCGCTGCGCCGCCGGCACGGCGGCGTTGAAGGCGCCGGCCAGGTAGGGGCCGCCGAAGGAGCCGGCGGTGGGGATGGTCTCGACCCGGCCCGAGACCGGGTCGGTGCGGCCCGACTGCACCGCCATGTCGTACCAGGCACGGGCCGACTTGTGGCCGGACACGCCGACCATCTGCGCCTCGCCGACCAGGCCGGACTGGCTGGAGGTGTAATAGTGGTTGAGCAGCTTGTCGTCCATCGAGGACAGGGCGATGGCCAGCGCGTCGGGGAAGGTGGCGTCGATGAAGACGCCGTCGAACAGGCCGGGGAAAGCGTCGGCCACCTGTTCGCTGGTGTAGGCGCCGCCCGAGCTGCCGACGCTGACGGTGAAGGCCGGCACGCCGAAGGTCTCGATGAAGCGCTCCTTGCCCATCATGGTGGTCTCGCCGGCGACGGTGGCGTTGCAGCTGTTGGTCGGATGGTTCAGGGTGTTGGTGAACACGGCGTAACCCTCGCCAAGACGGGTCAGGTAGGTGCCGGTGTAGGGGCTGACGCCCATCGCCGCGCCCTGCACGTACCAGCCGGACGAGCAGCCGCTGCCGTGCACGGCGATCAGCCGCCTGTTCCAGCCGGCCGGCGGCGCCAGCGGCGTCGGCGCGGCGTCCTTGGCCGGGTTGAACAGGATGGCGTTCTGGTAGACGCCGCGGTTCATGGTGCCGGTTTCGACCCGCACCACGAAGGGCACGTTGGCGCCGGCGCTGGTGGTGGTGGTGGCGACGTCGGCCGGCAGGGCGGCGCCGGCCGGCAGCGGCTTGAGCGCGCCGCCCGCCGTCGAGCGGTACAGGTAGTGCACCTTGGTCGGCGCCGAGCAGGCGGCGTCCGTCGCCGCGCCCAGCTTGCTGCCGTCGGGCAGCGCGAAGTCCTGCGTCTGGCAGTTGTAGGGCGTGGTCTGCGGGCCGGACAGCACCGGCCCGCTCAGCGGGTAGTTGCTCAGTTGGACGGTGGCGCTGTCGCCGCCGTAGCTGCTGCTCAGGGTGTTGGCGCCGACTTTCATGTTGGCCACCAGGCCGACCAGGTGGCGCGGCTTGGCCGGGTCGGGGCGGAAGGCGTCGCCGACCTCGGCGCCGTTGAGCAGCACGTGCAGGGTTGGCGTGGCGCCGCCGACGATCTCGGGCAGGCCGATCTCGACCAGGGCGTCGCCGCCGGTGACGTACTCCGCCTTGGACGACAGCAGGGTGATGGTGGGGGCGGCCTTGTTGTCGCCATGGTCGTTGGGATTGTTGCCGCAACCGGCGATCAGCGTGGCGCCGGCGACGGCGGCGACGGCATATTTCCTGAGGTTTTTGTCGGACATGTGGTTTCCATTGGATAGTCGGAATGTGCTCGCGCCGGGCCGCCCGTTTCCTCAAGGGAAATAGGCGTCCATCAACGCAAGCAACAATATTGACATATTAAATATTACTTTAGGCAATGATTTTGTCTAAAGCAATATTTCTGTGGAAACTATCTAACGGAATGTGACTTTTCCCCCGGCGCTGTGTGTCGCGCGGCCGGCGGCCCCCGCTTGCGGCGCCCGCTTGCGGCCCCCGCTTGCGGCCCCCGCTTGCGGCTGCGCTAGTTGACGGTGAAGCGCTGCGGGATCTCGATGCCGCCCAGGCGGGCCGCCTCGGCGTAGGATTGCATCTGGCGGATCGCCGCCGCCAGCTGGTCGGGGCTGGGGTCGGCCTGGAAGGTCTTGATGGTTTCGTTGAGCAGGGCGACTTGCCTGCTCCATTCGAGACGGTTGATGGTGCTCATACGGCCTCCTTTTTGTTAAAGGACTAGTATGGCATAAATTACATTGTTTCTCAGCGCAGAACGCCGTTGAAGAACAAATCCAGCCCGTCTTTGACGCGGCGCAACTTTTCCTCCGTCGTCGGCTGCTGCTCGGGCGGGAACAGCAGGCGGGTCAGCTGGTCGCCGAGGATGCAGTTGATCAGGTGCACGGCCAGCATCTCCGGCGGCAATTCGCTGCGCAGTTGGGCCTTGATGTCGGGCCGGGAGAACAGGCGCGACAGCAGTTCGCGCGTCTGCACCGGGCCGGCCTGGTTGAAGGTGGTGGCCAGCTCGGGCGTGCTCTTGGCCTCGGCGATGACCATGCGGTGCAGGCTGACGAAGGAGGGCACCGAGACCAGGTCGACGAAGCGGATCGAGAAGTCCATCAGGATCTCCTCGATCGGCCGGGTGTCGGTCTCCATGCTGCTCATGCCGGAGAAGTA
The DNA here is from genome assembly GCF_029834475.1 of Rugamonas sp. DEMB1. Classification (GTDB taxonomy): domain Bacteria; phylum Pseudomonadota; class Gammaproteobacteria; order Burkholderiales; family Burkholderiaceae_D; genus Rugamonas; species Rugamonas rubra. The sequence continues at coordinate 1,047,519 of NZ_CP122407.1, forward strand.
GCGCGCCCGGCCCTTGGCGATGACGGCGTTGAGCAGGCCGGCCTTGCCGCCGAACTTGACGTAGATGGTGCGCACGGCGACGTGGGCCTCGCGGGCGATCATCTCCAGGCTGACCTTGCCGTAGCCCTTTTCCAGGAACAGGCAGGCGGCCGTGTGCAGCAGGCTCTCCAGCCGGGCCTCCTTGTCGGCGGCGCGCGGGCGGCCGGCGACCTTGCCGCAGCAGGCCAGTTCCAGGTCGTTGGCGACCAGCTCGGAGAGGGCGCCGGAGGCGTGCTCGGCCGTCTGGTCGGCTGGTTTTGAGGGGGCGGTTGTGTTCATCGGGTGCAATGGTAGTGGATGGCGATAATGTAGTCCAGTTCAAAATGAAATGCAATCGTTTCATTTCTTGACGTGGCGCAATTTTTGGCGAATAATGAACCTATCCCATTTCATTTCTGGAGCGCCGCATGTCCACCCAGCACAACCAAGCAGAACAACAAGTGCTCAGCGCCGTACACCCGGCGTCCGCATCGATTCAGGCCGGCACGCCGGCCGCCAACGCGCCGGCCGCCGCCGCGCCGAACCGCCGCGTGCTGGTGGTGGCCGGCGTCATCGCCGTGGCCGCCCTGCTGGCCGGCGGCCGCATGTGGTACCGCAGCCATTACTTCGTCGAGACGGAGAACGCCTATATTTCCGGCCACGTCCATCCGGTGTCGTCGCGCGTGGCCGGCGTGGTCACCCGCGTGCTGATCGAGGACAACCAGCTGGTCAAGCAGGGCGACGTCATCGCCGAGCTGGACCCGGTCGACCAGCAGGTCAAGGTCGAGCAGATCCAGGCGCAGATCGCCAGCGCCGAGCAGCAGGTGGTGCAGGCCGAGGCGCAGATCGCCCAGGTGCAGGCGCAGGCCAGCGCCGCCGGCGCCCAGGTGGCGCAGTCGGAGGCCCAGCTGCTGCGCGCCAAGCAGGACGCCGAGCGCTACGGCCAGTTGTACAACAGCCAGATGAAGGCCGTTTCCAAGGCCGAACTGGACGCCGCCAACGCCGGCCGCTCCAGCGCCATGGCCGACCTGGCCGCCAAGCGCGACAACGCCGGCGCCGCCAAGGCGCAGATCGCCTCGGCCGGCGCCTCGCGCGAGGTGTTCAAGGCCCAGGTCAACGTGCTGCGCGTGCAGCTCAAGGACGCCCAGCAGCAGCTCGGCTACAACCGCATCGTCGCGCCGGTCACCGGCCGCATCGGCAAGCGTTCGATCGAGGTGGGCCAGCGCGTCCAGCCGGGCCAGTCGCTGACCGCCATCGTGCAGCAGAACGTTTGGCTGACCGCCAACTTCAAGGAAACCCAGCTGGCCGAGCTGCAGCCGGGCCAGCACGTCAGCGTGAAGATCGACGCCATGCCGGGCAAGACCCTGGTCGGCACCGTCGACAGCTTCGCGCCGGCCTCCGGCGCCCAGTTCGCCCTGCTGCCGGCCGACAACGCCACCGGCAACTTCACCAAGATCGTCCAGCGCGTGCCGGTCAAGATCGTCTTCAAGCCCGAGGACATCAAGGCCATGAACGGCCGCCTGGTGCCGGGCATGTCGGCGCTGGCCGAAGTGGAAGTGAACCAAACCGAACACGCTAAAGCGGCCGCGACGGCGGCGGCACCCGCGGCAGCCACGGCACACTAAGGGAAGCTGCGATGACCAGCACCACGCAGACCCTGCCGCCCGGCGCCAAGCCGCTCGGCCCGCCGATGGTGGGCGAGCATGTCTCGATGCGCACCTGGCTGGCGGTCGCCGCCGGCATGTTGGGCGCCTTCATGGCGGTGCTCGACATCCAGATCACCAACTCCTCGCTGAAGGACATCCTCGGCTCGCTCTCGGCGACGCAGGAGGAGGGCTCCTGGATCGCCACCGCCTACCTGGTGGCCGAGATCGTCGTCATCCCGATGACGGCGCTGCTGACCCGCGTGTTCACCATGCGCGGCTACATGATCGGCACCACCGCCCTGTTCCTGCTGTTCTCGACCCTGTGCGGCTTCGCCTGGAACCTGCCGAGCATGATCGCCTTCCGCATGATGCAGGGCTTCACCGGCGGCGCGCTGATCCCGATGGCGATGACCCTGGTGATGGCCAAGCTGCCGCCGTCCAAGCGCGCCACCGGCATGGCCATCTTCGGCCTGACCGCCACGCTGGCGCCGTCGATGGGGCCGACCTTCGGCGGCTACCTGAGCGAGCTGTATGGCTGGCCGTCGATCTTCTACATCAACTGGGTGCCGGGTCTGCTGCTGATCGGCGGCATCGCCTACGGCCTGGACCGCGAAAAGGTCCAGCTCGACCAGCTGTTCAAGGCCGACTGGCTGGGCATCGCCTTCATGGCCGTCGGCCTGGGCAGCCTGACCGTGTTCCTCGAGGAGGGCAATTCGAAGGACTGGTTCGACTCGCTGTTCATCATCACCTTCGCCGCGCTGGCCGTCATCGGCCTGCTCGGTTGGACCGTCACCAGCACCACGCGCAGCCAGCCCTTCGTCAACCTGGGCCTGTACGGCCAGCGCAACTTCCTCGCCGCCACCGCGCTGTCGGCGGCGATGGGCATGGGCCTGTACGGCTCCTCCTTCCTGCTGCCGCTGTACCTGGGCCAGATCGCCGGCTACTCGCCGATGCAGATCGGCGAGGTCATCATGTGGGCCGGCCTGCCGCAGCTGTTCATCATGCCCTTCGTGGCCAAGCTCTCGTCCAAGGTCGACAACCGCATCCTGTGCACCTTCGGCCTGCTGCTGTTCGGCGGCTCCTGCCTGATGAACGCCTACATGGACGCCAGCACCGGCTACGACCAGCTGCTGCTGTCGCAGGTGGTGCGCGCCATCGGCCAGCCCTTCGTCATGCTGACGCTGTCGAACTTCGCCATGAACGGCATCACGCCGAAGGACATGCCGTCGGCCTCGAGCCTGATCAACATGACGCGCAACCTGGGCGGCTCGATCGGCATCGCCCTGCTGGCCACCGCGCAGAGCACCCGCGAGCACTTCCACTCGCAGCGCCTGGGCGAGGCGGTCACCGGCTTCGCCGGCGCCACCCAGGAGCGGCTCGACGCGCTGACCCAGTCCTTCGTGGGCAGGGGCTTCGACGCCACCAGCGCCGCCGACATGGCGCTCAAGGCGGTCGACGGCATCGTCCGCCGCGAGGCCTATGTGATGGCCTACAACGACGGCTTCTTCCTGACGGCGGCGGTGCTGTTCGGCTGCATCTTCGTCCTGTGGTTCTCGGACAAGGTGAAAGCTCCTTCCAGCGGTGGTGGCGGCGGCGCGCATTAGGCGCGAACCACACCAAGCGAAAACGATTTATACAATATTCTGAGGTAAACACCATGTTGACAGGTTTTAAACGCATGACACTGGCCGCAGCCGTCGCGCTGGCAGTGGGCGGCTGCGCCACCGTCGGTTCCGACTTCGCCGCGCCGCAGGCGGGCGCCGAGACCGGCTTCCGCCACCAGGCCGCCGCAGCGTCGGCCGAATCGGCCCGCCTGCCGGCGCAATGGTGGACGGTGTTCGGCGACGACTCGCTGAACCGGCTGGAGCAGAGCGCGCTGCGCGACAACCCCGGCGTCAAGGCGGCCGCGCAGCGGCTGCTGCAGGCGCGGGCGCAGGCGGGCGTGACCCGCGCCGACCAGGGCGTGCAGGCCAACGTCAGCACCTCGGTGGCCAATTCGCGCACCTCGGCCAACACCTCGCAGGGGCTGGCGCTGGGCAACCGTTCCATCGAGGGCAACCAGTACGCGGTGGGCGCCTCGATGTCCTACGAGCTGGACCTGCTGGGCCGCGTGCGCCGCATGGTCGAGGCCTCCGACGCCCAGGCGCTGGCGGCCGAGGCCGACCGCGACGGCGTGCTGCTGCTGTTGTCCTCGCAGGTGGCCAGCACCTACTGGCAGTTGCGCGGCATGGACGCCGAGCTGGCCATCCTGCGCGGCGCGCTGGACACCCGCCACGAGACCGAGCAGCTGGTCACGGCGCGCTTCGACGCCGGCCTGTCGAACGAGTTGGACGTGTCGCGCGCCCGCATCGAGAGCGCCAACGCCCAAGCCGATCTGCACGAGATCCAACGCCAGCGCAAGCTGCTCGAACACAGCCTGGCGACCCTGGTGGGTGCCTCGCCGTCCACGCTGCAACTGCCGGCTGCGGCCGGCAGCGCCTTGCCGCCGCCGCCGGCCATTCCGGTCGGCCTGCCGGCCAGCCTGCTGGCCCAGCGTCCCGACCTGGCCGGCAGCGTGGCCGGCCTGCGCGCCGCCAACGCGCAGATCGGCGTTGCCGAGGGCGCGTTCTACCCCACGCTCAGCCTGACCAGCAATTTCGGCTTCGCCTCGGAGAACCTGCGCGAGCTGGCCAAGGGCGGCTCGCGCCAGTTCAGCATTGGCCCGCTGGCGTTGTCGCTGCCGATCTTCGACGGCGGCCGCAACCGCGCCAACCTGGCCGTGGCCAAGGCGCGCTACGAGGAGGCCGTGGCCAACCACGAGGGCAAGCTGCTGACCGCGCTGCGCGAGGTGGAGGACGCGCTGTCCGACGTTGAACAGCGCCAGCGCCAGGGCCAGGCCCAGGCGGCCTCGCAGGTGGCCTCGGCGCGCGCCTACCTGGTGGCGCGGGCGCGCTACGAGCGCGGCGTGTCGAGCTACCTCGACGTCACCGACGCCCAGCGCAGCGCGCTGTCGGCCGACCGCGCCGCCGCGCAGATCAACACCCAGCGCCTGCTGGCCGCGGTGGCCGTGGCGCGCTCGATCGGCGCCGGCTGGCAGGCCTCGCCGGCGCTGGCGTCGGCCACGCAGGGCGCCGCCAAGGCGCAGTAAGAAGCAGCAAGTAGCGCGCCGGCGGCGCCACAAGCAGGGTCAGACTCCCCGCCTTGGCGCTAGGGTCTGACCCTGGAGCTGCTGAAGCTGCTCCGCCGGGCACCAACCCTCTTCGGGCGGCGTTCGCCGCCCGCTCCCTACGCGGAAGAGGCCAGCGGCAAACGTGCCGCTGGCCCGAAGCGTTCCAGCATGAAGTCGATGAAGGTGGTCAGCTTGGGCGTCGCCTGGCGGTCGCGCGGATACACCAGATGCATCGGCTTGGGCGCCGGCAAATACTCCTCCAGTATCGGCAGCAGCCGGCCCGCCGCGATATCCTGCGCCAGCAGCACCTCCGCCTGCATCACAATCCCAAAACCGCACAGCGCCGCCATGCGCAGCGCCTGGCCGTTGTTGGAGCGGAAGCGGCCCGGCGGGATCATCTGCGCGCCGTCGCTGCCGTCCAGGCGCCAGCGCAGGCTGTGCTGCCACGGCGTGAAGTCGAGGCATTCGTGCTCGGCCAGTTCGCTCGGCCGCCGTGGTCGGCCGCGCCGCGCCAGATAGTCCGGCGAAGCGCAGATCACCATCGCATACGGGAACAGGGCGCGCGCCACCATGCTCGAGTCCTCCAGCCTGCCGATGCGGATCGCCGCGTCGTAGCCCTCGTCGACCAGATCGACCGTGCGGTCGTTCAAGTTCAAATCCAGGCTCACCTCCGGGTGCAGCGCCAGGTAATCGGTCATGGCCGGCCCCAGCCACTCGCTGCCGAAGGAAACCGGCGCGGTGATCTTCAGGCGGCCGCGCGGGGTGGCGCGCATCGCCTCGGCGCCGCTCTCGGCGGCGGCGATCTGCGCCAGGATGGCGCGGCACTGCTCGGCGTACTGCTGGCCGATCTCGGTCAGGCTCTGGCGTCGCGTGGTGCGCGTCAGCAGGCGCGCGCCCAGGCGCTCCTCCAGCTGCGCGATGTGCTTGCCCACCATGACGGGCGAGATGGCGCGGGCGCTCGCCGCGCCGGTGAAGCTGCCGGCGTCGACCACGGCGACGAAGACTTCCATGCTGCGTAGCTTGTCCATCGATTGCACACTGTAGGTTAGTAATGTTGTTCATGGTAGCGCATTTATTCCTCAAGCGAATGAGTCCATACTGATTGCACTTATCACAACTCAGAGGAGCACCATCATGAAAGTACTCGTCATTGGCGCCACCGGCACCGTCGGCTCGGCCGTCACCGAGGAACTGGGCAAACGCCACCAGATCGTCACCGTCGGCGGCAAGGGCGGCCAGTACCAGGTCGACATGGCCGACATCGACCAGGTGCGCCGCCTGTTCACCGAGGCCGGCAAGAGCGGCAAGTTCGACGCCGTGGTGGTCACCGCCGGCGTGCTGCACTTCGCGCCGTTGGCCGAGTTCACACCGGAGCAGTACCGCATCGGCCTCGACAGCAAACTGATGGGGCAGGTCAACGTCGCCCTGGTGGCGCAGGAGCATTTGAACGACGGCGGCTCGATCACCCTCACCAGCGGCATCGTCAGCGAGCAGCCGATCCGTGGCGGCAGCAGCGCCAGCATGGTCAACTCGGCGCTGGAGGGTTTCGTGCGCGGCGCCGCCATCGACCTGCAGCGCGGCCTGCGCATCAACGTGGTCAGCCCGACGGTGCTGGAGGAGGCGCTCGACACCTACGGCCCCTTCTTCATCGGCTTCGAGCCGGCCAAGGGCAGCCGCGTCGCGCTGGCCTACAGCCGCAGCGTCGACGGGCCGCAGACCGGCCAGACCTTCCGCGTCTGGTAAGCAGAGGTAGATGCCGCTGAGCCAAGGCGCAGGCGGCTCCCACACCACCCACAGGCAAAGAGCCAGGGTCAGACCCTTAGGGTCTGACCCTCGATTTTCGCTGGTGGGTTTTTGCAGATGGACCTGGATTACAATAAGCGCCCATGGCGCAGAGGCGGGCCACGAACCCGCCTTTTTCTATTCCATCCACCCCCAAAGGTTCCCATGAAAAAACTCCTGCTTCCCTTGCTGTTGGCCGCTGTCGGCAGCGCCGCCGCCGCGCCGGCCACTGTCGCCGAATTGAACAAGATGGCCGCGCGCTACGCGCCGGTCGAGCTGAAGGCCGACACGTCCAAGCTGTCGGCCGGCGACAAGAAGGCCATCGCCAAACTGATCGAGGCGGCCAAGATCGTCGACGTGCTGCAACTGCGCCAGCGCTGGTCGCACAACGAGGCGCTGTGGGCCGCGCTGCAAAAGGATACGACGCCGCTGGGCAAGGCGCGACTGAACTACTTCTGGCTCAACAAGGGGCCGTGGTCCATCCTCGACGGCCACGACGCCTTCCTGCCGGCGCAGTTGGCCGGCATCGCCATCCCGGCCAAGAAGCCGGAGGCCGGCAACTTCTACCCGGCCGGCGCCGGCAAGGAGGCGCTGGAGGCGTGGATGAACGCGCTGCCGGCGGCCGACAAGGAGCAGGCGCAGTGGTTCTTCACCACCATCCGCAACGACGCCGAGGGCAAGTTCAAGATCGTCAAGTATTCGGACGAATACAAGGCCGAGCTGGAGAAGCTGGCCGCGCTGCTGCGCGAAGCGGCCGCCGCCACCGACAACGCCTCGCTGAAGAAATTCCTCGCCCTGCGCGCCGACGCCTTCCTGTCCAACGACTACCTGGCCTCCGACTTCGCCTGGATGGACCTGGACGCGCCGGTCGACATCACCATCGGCCCCTACGAGACCTACAACGACGAGCTGTTCGGCTACAAGGCCGCCTTCGAGGCCTACGTCAACATCCGCGACCAGAAGGAGACGCAGAAGCTGGACTTCTTCGCCAAGCACATGCAGGAGCTGGAGGACAATCTGCCGCTCGACGCGCAATACCGCAACGCCAAGGTCGGCGCGCTGGCGCCGATGGTGGTGGTCAACCAGGTGTACGGCGCCGGCGACGGCAACATGGGCGTGCAGACGGCCGCCTACAACCTGCCCAACGACGAGCGCATCATCAGCCAGCGCGGCTCCAAGCGCGTGATGCTGAAGAACGTGCAGGAGGCGAAGTTCAAGTCGACGCTGACGCCGATCTCCAAGCTGGTGCTCAAGCCGGCCGACCAGAAGGACCTCGACTTCGATTCCTTCTTCACCCACATCCTGGCGCACGAGATCACCCACGGCCTCGGTCCGCACCTGACCAAGAACGGCGGCAAGGAGTCGACGCCACGGCAGAGCCTGAAGGAGGCCTACTCGACCATCGAGGAGGCCAAGGCCGACATCACCGGCCTGTTCGCGCTGGGCTACATGATGGACAAGGGCCAGCTGAAGGGCACGCTGGGGCAGGGCGAGGCGGCCGAGCGCAAGCTCTACACCACCTTCCTGGCGTCGGGCTTCCGCACGCTGCATTTCGGCCTGACCGACTCGCATGCGCGCGGCATGGCGATCCAGATGAACTACCTGCTCGACAAGGGCGGCTTCATCTCGCACGGCGACGGCACCTTCGCGGTCGACTTCAAGAAGATCAAGCAGGCGGTGATCGACCTGGACCGCGAGTTCCTCACCATCGAGGCGACCGGCGACTATGCCCGCGCCAAGGAGATGATGGTCAAGTACGTGGTGATCCGCCCCGACGTGCAGAAGGCGCTCGACAAGATGAAGATGGTGCCGAACGACATCCGTCCGGCCTTCAGCACGGCCAAGGCCTTGTTGGCCAAGTAAGCGCTTGCCGTCCGGCCTTTGCTTGCTCAAGGTGCCGGCGGCTACAACACCACCCAACGGCGCAAGCCAGGGTCAGACCCTAGGGTCTGACCCTCGATCTGTGGCGCGGGTTTTCTTCGCTTAGCTGCGCTCGTCCCTTCCAATCTGGCCCGCCGGCCTTGCCTCGGCCTCAACCATTCCACTTTTTCTACGTAGAAAAATACTGTGGAAGTTACTGCTCTAGAGCAATTTTCTTTGCGCTGAGCATGCTAGAGTTGATGCACGGAATCCACCATGCACAAGCTCATCCTATCCCTTCTCCTCGGCGGCGCCAGCGTGGCGGCCTCGGCCGCGTCGTTGACCGACGTCGAAACCCGCTGGCTGTCGGCCGGCGCCCCCGTGCTGGCCTACGCCAAGCAACTGCAACTGCCGATCGACATCATCGTCCAGCCGCAGTCCGGCCCCAACGATGTGCCGCTGGCGATGGGTTTCGACCACGGCCGCTGCAAGCTGGTGCTGTCGATGCGCGGCAACCCGCAGGCCGAGAGCGTGCTCGACAGTGTGCCGGCCGAGCAGCGCGGCGTGCTGATCGAGGCCATCACCGCGCACGAGGTCGGCCATTGCTGGCGCTACGCCCAGGGCGCCTGGCATGTGCTGCCGACCGGCTTCGTCGAAGTCGGCCACCAGCAGGCCGAGCGGCCCGAGCTGCTGGAGATGTCGAAGGAGATGCGCCTGACCCAGCGCGAGGAGGGCTTTTCCGACCTGCTGGCGCTGGCCTGGACGGCGCAGCGCCATCCGGCCGAGTACGCCCAGGTGCACCAGTGGCTGAGCCGCTTGCGGCGCGGCGCCGGTGCCGCCGGCGCCTCGCACGACACCAGCGCCTGGCTGCAACTGGCGCGCGAGCAGACGGCGTTCGGCCCCGCCGCCTCACCTTTCGAGCAAGTCACTATGCTGTGGAGCAAAGGCTTGTTGGGCGAGGATTGATGCGCCACAAGGCGTGCGCTGTTCGATTGCCTTTTTGATCTGATTTCCCCGATTGTGTGTGGTCCCGCACAGAGCGTCGTTCTGCGTGGGGATTAAATCTCCATGTCAACCACACAAAAGGGACACATCATGAACAAACTACTCCTCCTTGCCCTGGCAGGCGCCACCAGCGTCGGCTTCATGGCCAGCCCGGCGATGGCGCAGACGCGCGACACGGCCGCCTACAAGCAGGCGACCAGCAAGGCCGCCGACGACTACAAGATGACCAAGGCGAAATGCGACGAGCGCAGCGGCAACGCCAAGGACCTGTGTGTGCAGGAGGCCAAGGCGGCCCGGGCACGCGCCGACGCCGACGCCGTGGCGCAGTTCAAGAACGATACCAAGGATGTGCGCAAATCCCGCATCGCCGTGGCCGACGCCGACTACGACGTGGCCAAGGCCAAGTGTGCCGACATGGGCGACAGCAAGGGCAACTGCATGCGCGAGGCCAAGGTGACCCACACGGCGGCCGTCAACGACGCCAAGGCCGAGCAGCGCGCCGCCACCACCGCCCAGGCCAACGCCGATTGCGACCGGCTGAGCGGCAGCGACAAGGCGGCCTGCTTGGCGCGCGGCAAGAGCGCCTCGGCCGGCGAAGCGGTGGCCGACACCGTCATCACCACCAAGGTGAAAGCCGACCTGATCAAGGAACCGGACCTGAAGGCGATGGATGTGCACGTGGAGACCGTCAACGGCGTGGTGATGCTGAGCGGCTTCGTGCCGTCCCAGGCGGAGGCCGACAAGGCGGTGCAACTGGCGCGCGGCGTGAAGGGCGTGACCGAGGTGCAGAACGGCTTGCAGATCAAGAAGTAGATGGTGGATATGCCGGGGGGCCGCGTTGGCGCCCCCCGTCGATGTTGATCCACCCTGCGGCGCAGTGTTGCCGCAGGGTGGTTTTTTTTAGGCCATCGCCAGCAGCGCGAGCCGGCGGGGTTTGCTGCATGCCGGCGACCCCGCGTGTTACTTCAAAATCAACACGGCCTACTTCAGATACTTGGCCAGCCAGCCGTGCACCTCGCTGTAGAAGTAGCGGCTGTTCTCGCCCTTCAAGATCCAATGGTTCTCGTCGGGGAACACCAGCAGCTTGCTCGGCACGTTCAGGCGTTGCTGGGTGGCGAAGTTCATCAGCGCGTTGTTGGCCGGCACGCGGTAGTCCAGCTCGCCGACGGAGATCAAAATCGGCGTGAGGAAGCCGGTGCCCTTGTCGTGGTTGCCGGCCTGCATTACCGGACTCTGCTCGCGCCACACCGGCAGCCCGCCCCAGACCGGGCCGCCGCTGTTGACCTCGCGGCCGTGGATGCTGTCGCTGGTGCCCCACTGCATCACCAGGTCCATCTCGCCGGCGTGCGAGACGAAGGCCTTGTAGCGCGTGGTGGTGGCCTGTAGCCAGTTGGCCAGGTGGCCGCCGTAGCTGGCGCCGCCGGCGGCCAGCTTGCCGCCGTCGATGAAGGCGTATTTCTTGACGGCCTCGTCGACGGCCTGGTTGATGTGTTCGCCCGGCCCCTTCAGCGGATCGAACTGGATGGCGCGGGCGAACTCCTCGCCGTAGCCGGTGGAACCCTTGTAGTCGGTCAACAGCACCACGTAGCCGGGCCGGGCCAGCAGGTGGTAGTTCCAGCGCAGCACGAACTGGTCGCGCCACATGTTGGCGGCGCCGCCGTGCATGACGGCGAACAGCGGATACTTCTTGCTCGGGTCGAAGTTGGCCGGCTTGACGATCATGTTGTGGACCTGCCGGCCGTCGGCCGCCTTGAACCAGAAGTGCTCGGCCGGCAGCCAGTCGATGGCGGCGGCCTGCTCGGTGTTGAAGGCGGTCAGGCGCTTGGGCGCGCCGTTGAAGGCGTACACCTCGGGCGGGTTGACCGCGGACTCCCACACGCCGACCAGGGCCTTGCCGCCGGCGTTGAGCGAGTTGATCGCGCCGCTCGGCGCCGAGGCCTCGTCGCGCAGGTCGCCGCCGTCGTAGGCGATCGAGTGCAGCTGCTCCAGGCCGGCGTGCTCGTAGCTGAAGTAGACCCTCTTTCCGCCCTCGGGCAGGGCGTAGCGCGAGATCGAGCGGTCCAGCTTGGCCGTCAGGATCTGCGGCTGGGGGCTGCGCATCGGCCAGGCGAAGGCGGCCAGGCGCTCCAGGTCGTAGACCTTGCCGGCCTCCTCGGCCTGGGTCAGGCAGAACAGCGTGTTGCCGTCGGGCGAGAACTTCAGCTCGCTATAGCTGTGCTCGTCGGCGGTCAGCTTCCAGGCCTCGCCGCCCTTGGCCGAGACGGCGAAGATCTGCGTGGTGGCCGAGGCGCGCGCCTGCTGGTCGCGGTTGGTCGAGGCGGCGAACACCACGCTCTTGCCGTCCGGCGCCCAGATCGCGCCGAGCGACTGGCCCTCGTCGCCCTGGCCGCCGCCGAAGCCCGGCATGGCCGCCACCTTGCTGGTGGCCAGCAGGCTGCGCGCCGTGGCGCCGGCCTGGGCGTCCATGACGAACAGGCGCACCTGCTTGTCGTCGAGCCACTTGTCGAAGAAGCGCGGCGGGAAGCTCTCGTAGGCGCGGGCGCTGGTCTTGCGCTCCTTGCGCTCCTTGAAACTCTTCTTGACCTCGTCCTCGCCGGCGTTGCCGGGGAAGATGTCGCTGACGAACAGCAACTGCTTGCCGTCCGGACTCCACTTCGGCTGGCGCGCGCCCAGGGTCAGCGTGGTCAGGCGCTGCGCCTCGCCGCCGGCGGCGACGTCGATGCGGTACAGCTGGGCGGCCTCGTCGCCGTCGCGCTTGGCGACGAAGACCAGCTGGCGGCTGTCGGGCGACCAGGCGGCGGCGCTTTCGCCGCCCTTGGAGAAGGTCAGGCGGCGCGGCGCGCCGTCGTCGAGCAGCGACTTGATCCACAGGTCGGACCACTGCTCCTTGCTGTCGTAGGCCGGCTCGGTGACCGAGAACACGGCCCATTTGCCGTCCGGGCTGGGCACCGGCGCGCCGACCCGCTTCATCAGCCAAACGTCCTCGTGGCTGATGGCGTGCTTGGCGGTGGCGGTGGCGGTGGCGGCGGCCGGCGCGGCGGCGTGGCTGGCGCCGCAGCCGAGGGCGGCGGCCAGCAGCAGGCCGAGGGGGAGGCGGTGGAGCGGGATCATCGGGCTATCCTGGGGGCGAGAGTGTTGGAAGCGGCGATATTGGCCAAAACATCTCTTGCTGTCAATCAAGATTACATTTGCCCCCGCCCGCTACTATTGATCCCCTTATTGATCCCATTTGCGCAGCAGGCGTTCCAGTTCGCCGCGCCGCTCCAACAATTGCAGCGCATGGCGCAGCCGCGCGACCTGGCCGGGGTCGACATGCTTGCCCACCGCCAGATACAGCGGCGCCGTCTCCATCACCACGGGCAGGATCTTGACCTTGCCGGCGGCGCCGTTGCGCTTGAGGAAGGCGCGCAGGCCGGGGCTGCGGTGCAGGAACAGGCGGCCGCGGCCGGCGATCAGCTTGTGCAGGTTCATCGGCGGGCTGGTCGAGCTGGCGTCGATCTGCAGGCCGCCCAGTTGTTCGAGCACGGTGGTGGTGGCGAAGCCGCGGTTGGCCAGCACCACGCCGTTGCCGCCCAGGCGGCGCACGTCGTCCCAGTCGTTGACGACGACGTCGTCGTCGACGCGCGCCAGCAGGTGGTAGGCGATGGGGAACAGGGGCGGATCGAGGAAGAGGAACTTGGCGTCGCGTTCGGCGGTGTGCTGCACCGCGCAGGCGGCGTCCTGGCCGCCGCTGGCCAGCTCGCTGTAGATGCGGATCAAGGGCATCCAGCGTTGGTCGCCGACGAAGGCCAGGCCGGGGTCGATCTTTTCGATGGCGCGGAAGATGTCGATGCACAGGCCGGCGATGGCGCCGCCGCGTTCGGCGCCGATGAACTTCGGCTCGGTGCCCTCCTGGGCGGCGACGCGCAACGCCAGCGGCGCGGCCGGCGCCGCGCCGGCCGGCCCCAGCAGCACGGCGCCGCACAGCAGGCAGCGCCGGCCCAGCGACAGTAGGAAGGAGAGTGGCATGGCAGGCTCCGGGCCGAAAACCGACCCGTCCATTTGAGCATAGTTCGTCTTTGCTTGGAACGACAACATGAACACTTCATGCGCTGCGCCAGCATGCCCGGCGCGACCGAATTATCCACGCCGATATGAAAATTTCTAATGTAAAAGATAAGTTTTTGCAATGAAAATGTGTCGAAAATATATTCTTTTCCGAATTCAATTGTTTCTCATTAAGCAATGATATATTTGCATCCACTTACTGATGGGCTTGCCGGGAACGCGCCCGGCGGGCGGCAGCCAAGTACTCCAAGGTAGATTCACCCATCAACAATTCCTAAAATAGAGGTGCGTTTCATGGTCGTTTCCTTCACTCCGTTCAAGCTCGCCACCCTCTCGCTCGCCCTGCTCGCCGCCGGCGCGGCCCAGGCCGGCCCGCAGACCCCGCTGACCGGCAACACCTCGTCGCCGTCGGACTGGCATTTCCTGCCGGGCCAGAGTTTCAACGGCGTCGTCGGTGCCCTCGACGGCGTCGCCCGTCTGAGCTTCACCAAGCCCTCCGGCGCCAGCTACGCCTGCTCGGGTTCGCTGCTGGCCGGCGGCGCCTACGTGCTGACGGCGGCCCACTGCGCCGACAGCTTCACCTCGATGAAGGTCGATTTCGGTTGGGCCGACGGCAAAGCCCAGGTCAGCCGCACGGTGGCGGTCAAGGACTCCATCGTCAATCCGAATTGGAGGGGTCAGCTCGACACCGGCGCCGACATGGCGCTGCTGCGCCTGAGCGCGCCTGTGACCGGCATCGCCGGCTACCATTTGAGCACCACCAACGACGTCGGCAAGGACTTCCTGATGGCCGGCTACGGCACCACCAGCGTCGGCGGCAGCAACGCCGAGACCGGCTGGGGCGACCGCCGTTTCGGCCACTACGGCTACAACACCTTCGACGTCGACAGCGCCACCTTCAACCGGGTCACCAGCCAGTACGTCGGCGACGCGCTGGGCGGCTACGATCCGGCCTACTACGCACCCGGCACCACCTACATGAGCGACTTCGACGATGGCGGCAGCAACCGGAACACGCTGGGGCGCATCGCCGGCTCGACCGGCAACGCCTGGTCCAGCGGCCTGGGGCAGGGCGCCAACGAGGCCTTGATCGCCGGCGGCGATTCCGGCGGCGGCGACTTCGTCTGGAACGGCAAGGAGTGGTTGCTGTCGGCGGTGCACTCGTGGGGCTGGCAGGGCAGCGAAGTGTGCCCGGCCTTCGGCCTGAACAATTGCGACGCCAGCGCCAGCAACAGTTCGAGCTTCGGCGACCTGTCCGGCTCCAGCGCGACCTTCTCGCACATCGCCTGGATCAACCAGGTGACGGCCGTGCCGGAGCCGGAAACCTACGCGATGATGCTGTCGGGCATGGCCCTGCTGGGCGCGCTGGCGCGCCGCCGCAAGCAGCCGGCCTAGGCGCCGGCTCGGTGGAGGCACCACGGCGCCCCGGCGTCGACGCGGCGGGCGCCGCGTCTATTTCTCGGCCTTGCGGCGCAGCGGCAGCGGTGTCACCGGCGCCAGCACGAAGGCGCAGCTCATCAGCAGGTCGCGGCCCGGCGCGCGCGGGCGGCTCATCAGCTCGCACAGCCGTTCGAGCAGCACGTTGGCCTCGGCCAGTTCCTCGGCCGACAACCAGGCTTTGTTGCGCGCGGCCCACAATTGCCGCTGCGCGCCGTCGACCACCACGTCCGGCATGTCGAGCGCCTGCTCGAAATCCTGGCAGGCCACCTGCAGCAGGCCGCGGGCGAACTTGTGCAGCGCCTCGGTGTTGCCGTCCGGACCGGTCTGATAGGCCAGGCGCAGCGGCGCCGTGTGGTCGCCCGGCAGGCGGTAGCGGCGCTCCTCGCCGCGCTCGCCGTCGAGTTCCTGGATCAATCCCGCCTTGCACAGGATGCGCAGGTGATAATATAGCCCGTCGGCGTGGCGCCCCAGTTGCGAGGCGAGCGCGGCGGCGCTGGCCTGGCCGCCCATCGCGGCCAGCGTGTCGACCAGTTCCTGGCGTGCCGGCGAGGCGAGGATCTTGATGCGTTCGGGGTCGCTGATGGCACGGAAATTGATGGCGGGACGTGGCGAACGTGGCATGGCGGAATCCGTGCTGTTGAAATTGTTGCCTATTATTTCAACAAAATGCGATTTATGCAAGCTTGTTGCCGAATTAGCTCCACGATCCCGCACACCCCCCCCTTGCTTGGCTGCGAAGGCGCGCCGCCGCGCCGCCGCCGGCCGTCGCCGCACTGCCCGGCCCGGCTGCGGCGCGGTCGCGCTCAGCGTGCTGGGTCGCGCGGCAAGCGCGCCATCAATTCCTGGTAGCGGCCGTTCGCCTTCAGCCGCTTCAGCCCCTGGTCGAACAGCGCCAGGTGGCGCGCGTGGTCCGGCGCCTTGCGCGAGAATATCATCCGGTAATGCCACTGCTGGTAGCTGGGCGTGTGGCCGATCAGCTCGCGCTCGGCGGCGCTGAAGCGCTGCAGCAGCAACTGGCTGCCGATGGTGCGCGACAGGTCGACCGCGTCGAAGCGGCCGACCAGCAGCTTGTGCAGGTTGCTCAGCTCGTCGCCGCTGGCCTCGAAGCGCAACTCGCCGCGCCGTTCGGCCTGCGCCAGCGGCTCGGCCTTGGCCGAACCCAGCGGCAGGCCGATGGTGATGCCGCGCAGCGCCGCCAGGTGCTCGACCTTGCCGTCCCAGGCCAGCGGCTTGTCCTTGCGGAAGAACAACACCAGGTCGTCGCTGAAAATGATATCGGAAAAATCGCAGACGGCCTCGCGTTCCGGCGTGCGGCCCCACAACGCCGAGGCGTGCGACTGGCCGCTGCGGACCTGGGCGTAGGCGCGCTGCCAGGGGCGGAACTCGAAGTCGACGGCGATGTCGGCGCTGGCGAAGACCTCCTCGATCAACTGCGCCACCACGCCGTAGCGCGGCAGGCCGGCGCCCAGCATCGGCGCCCATTCGCCGAGCACGACGCGGACGCGCTCGCGCTCCGCCGGCCGGCCCCACAGGGCGCCGCAGGGCAGGGACAGCAACAGCGTCAAGGTGCTCCGCTTGCGCATACTCGATCTCCAGCGTGGGCCGTGCCGCAACACAAATTGCTGTTCAATTTTACTTCACCTAACAAACAAACTAGCATGAGGCATCCTTGATGCGATGAAATAGGAGCCGTACCGTGCCCATCGCCGTCCCGCTCCGCCGTGCCCGTCCGCCATCGGCGCTGGCCGGTCTATCCGCGTTGCTTTGCCTGCTGGCCGCCCCGGCCGCGCGGGCCGGCGACGAGGGCGCCCCGGCCGGCGCGCCCGAGCTTGTCATCATCTACGGCCAGGGCCAGAGCCGCCAGGTGCAGACCTTGGGCCGCGTCGAGCTGGGCCGCGCGCCACCCGGCGCCAGCCCCTTGCAGACCTTGGACCGCTTGCCCGGCGTCAGCTTCCAGTCGTCCGACGCCCAGGGCGCCTATGAGTGGTCGACCCGTTTGAGCATTCGCGGCTTCAACCAGAACCAGCTCGGCTTCACCCTCGACGGCGTGCCGCTGGGCGACATGAGCTACGGCCCCAACAACGGCCTGCACATCAGCCGGGCGGTCGCGGCGGAGAACCTGGGCCGGGCCGTGGTGTCGCAGGGCGCCGGCGCGCTGGCCACCGCCTCGACCAGCAATCTCGGCGGCACCGTGCAGTTCTACTCGCTGGCGCCGTCCGACGCGGCCGGCGTCAACGTCGGCCAGAGCGTCGGCAGCGGCCGCGCACGGCGCAGCTTCGTCCGGCTCGACAGCGGCCTGTCCGACGGCGGCGCCAAGGCCTACCTCAGCGCGGCGCGCCAGCGCGCCGACAAGAGCAAGGGCTGGGGCGGGCGCAGCCAGGACCAGCTCGACGCCGGCGTGGCCCAGCGCTGGGGCGCGCAGCGCTGGTCGGCCTTCATCCACACCTCGCAGCGCCACGAGGTCGACGACGCCGACCTGTCGCTGGCGCTGCTGGACCGTTTCGGCTACGGCTGGGACAACTACGCGCCCGACTTCCAGCGCGCCGTCGACGCCGCGCGCGGCCGCTACAGCGGTGGCGTGGCCAGCGCCGACGACGCCTATTTCCTGGCGCGCGGCCTGCGCCGCGACATGCTGGCCGGCGCCAAGGCGGAGCTGGAGCTGGGCGCGGCGGCGCTGACGGCCACCGTCTACCACCACGACAACCTGGGCCAGGGCCACTGGTACACGCCGAACCAGGCCTCGCCGTCGGGCCTGCCGCTGTCGCTGCGCACCACCGAGTACGCGCTGCAGCGCAACGGCCTGCTGGCCGACTGGCGCTACGCGCTGGGCCGCCACAACATCGCCGCCGGGGTCTGGGGCGAGCGCAGCCGCCACCAGGTCAGCCGCAACTACTACGACGTCGGCGGCCCGCGGGACACCGACCGCTACCTGTCCGGCCCCTTCCTGACCGCCTTCAGCCAGGACTTCCACAGCACCACGCGGCAGTGGTACTTGTCCGACAGCGTCGCGCTGGCCGACGGCGCGCTCACCGTCGACGCCGGCTTCAAGGCGCCGCGCATGCGCATCGTCGGCCGCAACCTGGTGGCCGGGCGCGCCGCCGGCACCTTGGAGAGTGCCAGCAACTTCCTGCCGCAGGCCGGCCTCAACTACCGGCTCGGCGCCGGCGCCGAGCTGTTCGCCGCCTTCGCGCGCAATCTGCGCGCCTTCCAGCCGGGCACGGCCGGGCCGTTCTCGGCCAGCCAGGCCGCCTTCGACGCCAGCGCGGCCGCGCTCAAGCCGGAGCGCTCCGACTCGCTCGAGCTGGGCTACCGCTGGCGCCGCGCCGGCCTGCAGGGCAGCGTGTCGCTGTACCGCAGCGACTTCCGCGACCGTCTGCTCAGCGTGGCCACCTGCACCGGCATCGCCGGCTGTCCCGGCAGCTTCGTCAACGTCGGCCGGGTCAAGGGGCGCGGCGTGGAGGCGGCGGCCAGCTGGCAGCTGGCGCCGGACTGGTCGTGGTTCAACTCGCTGTCCTACAACGACACGCGCTACCAGTCGGATTACGCCGACCACGACAGCCCGGTGAAGGACGCCGCCGGCCAGGGCGTGGTGCGGGCCGCCGGCAAGCAGGTGGTCGACAACGCGCGCCGCCTGTTGCACAGCGAGTTGAGCTTCGAGCGCGGCGCTTGGTTCGCCAAGCTCGGCGCCAAGTTCACCGACAAGCGCTACTACACCTATCTGAACGACGCCCAGGTGCCGGCCTACTGGCTGGCCAGCCTGGGCGCCGGCTACCGCATGGCCGGCCGGGGGCCGTTCAAGGAGCTCGGCCTGCAGCTCAACGTGCACAACCTGTTCGACCGGCGCTATCTGTCCTCGATCGGCAGCAACGGCTTCAAGAGCAGCGACCCCGACGGCAGCTTCGCCACCTTGTTGTCGGGCGCGCCGCGCCAATTGTTCTTCTCGCTCAACGGCAGGCTGTGAGGTGGCGGCGCCGCGCATGAAAAAACCGCCGGGCGTTGCCGGCCGGCGGTTTTTGGGGGAAGCGGGGAGAGCTTACTTCGGTGCGCTCAGGCACTCCTTCATGAAGGCCTTGCGCTCGTCGCCTTTTTTGCCGGCGGCATCGGCGTTGCAGGTTTTCATTTTGCTTTGCTGGGTGGCCGGCGCCGAGGCGGCGGCCGGCTTGGCGGTCAGGCATTCCTTCATGAAGGCCTTGCGCTCGTCGCCCTTTTTACCGGCGGCGTCGGCGTTGCAGGTGGCCATCTTGGACTGCTGCGCGGTCTTCGGCGCCGAGGCGGCTTCCGGCGCGGCGGCGAAGGCGGTGCTGGCGAAGCAGGCGAGGGCGCATACGGCGAGGATTTTTTTCATGGTCGGTCCGTGTAGGTTGTCATGGTGGCTAGGGCTTGCCTGTGCGGCAAGAAACTATACTATAGCCGCCCGCCGCACAGAAGAACTTTGCGCGGCCGCTCAGCCGAACAGCTTGCCTTTGAGGAAATCGAGGGCCTGGTCGAGCGCGCCGTCCTCGGGGATTTGGCCGTTCGGCGTCAGGCTGTCGATGATCTGCGGCAGCAACTGGGCCAGGCCGGTGGCGGCGTGCTCAGGTTCCAGTCCGGCCTGCTGGGCGAGTTGCGCGATGTGTTCGCCGCCGAGCGCGTCGGCGATCTGGTTGCCCGACACGGTGTGGTTGTCGCCCGTGCCTATCCACGAGGCGACCTGGTCGCCCAGGCCGCTGGCCTGCAGCTTTTGCACCAGGCCGGACAGGCCGCCGGCGTTGTTCAGCATGGCCATCACGCCGTTCAACAGTTCGCCTTGCGGCACCGGGTCCTGCTGTTGCGCGCCCAGCGATCCCATAACCTGGCCGGCCAATTGATCAAGAATTCCCATGATGTGCTCCAGAGTGAGTGGGTGAATGGAAGGTTGCCGCGGCGGGCAGGATTGCCAATGTGATACTAACTCAAATCGCCGCGCCGCAAGCTTCCGCGCGGGCAAATCGCGCGGTGGAATTTTTCATGCGGTTGGGCAAAACTGCTGAATGCGATCTGGGACTTGTTTCGGCAGGCGTGCTTGCTGACGATCAATTTGAGACTGGCAGGGTCTACGGCCTGTTGCGCGGCGAATCCTAGCTAAACGCGGCAAGCACGGTTTCAATCGGCAAGAACATGGTGCGGCTATCCACCGGGTATTCTATGAATTCCGCACATCTCAAATAGAAACGTTTCGCGCTCTCATCTTTAGCATGGACGAGTACTGCACCGATACCAATACTTTGCGAGGCGATGGCGATACGGCGCAGTGCATCCGCGAGAATGTCGGCGCCGAGTCCTTTACCCGCATGATCGCGGCTGACGGCCAGCCGCCCGATGATCGATACTGGAATGGTTTGGGGCGCGTTGCGCCGGATCTTGCTGGGCGTTGAGTCACGTTCAACAGCGCCAGCCAAAATGGCGTAATACGCTACTACCTGTTTGCCCATGCAAACGACATAGGTGCGTGAGAAGCGGCTTTGGTTTTTCAATGCTCTTTGTTGCAACCAATCGTTTAACGCTGGTTCGCCACAATCGAATCCCGAAAGCTCATGTTCGGCAGTCAAAGAAACCGGTGGTGATAGACGAGATTGTGGTTGCGTCGAACCCTCTAGCTCTTCCATGACGGAACTCGGCGCAGTAGTGACTGCAATTTCGATCCTGGCGCTGGGGGATTGTCGAGCGCCTGTATGAAGGCGTCGAAATACTCGGAGTTTAGTACGAACAGGCGTTGATCAAGAAGTACATCGACTGCTTGCCGCCTTGCACTTTCAACCATGAATTCCGTGCGGGTCTTGCCGAGAATCGCAGCTGCTTCGTCAATCAACTGTCGGGTACTGGCATCAATGCGCAGGTTTATGCTGCCTTTTGTTTGGTTCGCAGCAGGTCGTTCAGCAACAGCAACTGTGGCTGAACCCGCATGATCCGGTGATGCGGCGCGCGATTTTGGCATAAATTCAGTATCCTCCACTGTAACTACAGCGTCAATACGGGAATTTGTGAAATGCGACTGCAGAAACAAAAAAAGCAGTTACGATCACTCGTAACTGCTTGATTTGACTACTGCTTATTCGTGGTAGGCCGTGCGGGATTCGAACCTGCGACCAACGGATTAAAAGTCCGCTGCTCTACCAGCTGAGCTAACGACCCGAAAGAGGCCGTATTATATACAGCCCTTTGCCATCCGCCAAGGGTTTTCTTCGCCCGTTTTCTCGGCCGGGCGTCAGTTCAGCGCCGCCGTCACCTTCAGCACTTCCTCGGCGCTGGTGACGCCCTCGATGATCTTCATCGCGCCGGCGATGCGCAGCGGCTTCATGCCGTCGGCCATGCTTTGCCGGCGCAGCGCGTGGATGTCGCTGTCCTCCTGGATCAGCTTGCTGAACGCCTCGCTCACCGTCAGCAGCTCGTAGATGCCGGTGCGGCCGCGGTAGCCGGTCTGGCGGCACTCCGGGCAGCCGACCGGGCGGTAGACGGCGGCCGGCTTGGCCAGTTGCCAGGCGCCGCCTATGCCCTGCCAGATGTCGTCGGCGATGCTGCCGTCGGCCGTCTTGCAGTCCGGGCACAGGGTGCGCACCAGGCGCTGCGCCATGATGCCGACCAGGGTCGCCTCCAGCAGGTAGTAGGGCACGCCCAGTTCGAGCAGGCGCATCACCGCCGACGGCGCGTCGTTGGTGTGCAGCGTCGACAGCACCAGGTGGCCGGTCAGCGCCGCCTGGATCGCCATCTCGGCGGTGGCCAGGTCGCGGATCTCGCCGACCATGATGATGTCCGGGTCCTGCCGCATCAGCGCGCGCACGCCGTCGGCGAAGGACAGGTCGATGCCGGGCTGCACCTGCATCTGGTTGAAGGCCGGCTCGACCATCTCGATCGGGTACTTCCACCGTGCAGACGTTGACCTCCGAGGTGGCCAGCGCCTTCAGGGTGGTGTACAGGGTGGTGGTCTTGCCCGAGCCGGTCGGCCCGGTGACCAGGATGATGCCGTGGGCGCGCTTGGTCAGCGCGTCCCAGCGCGCCGCGTCGTCGGGCGGGAAGCCCAGCTCGGGCAGGGTCTTGACCACCACCTCGGGGTCGAAGATGCGCATCACCAGCTTCTCGCCGAAGGCCGTCGGCAGGGTCGACAGGCGCAGCTCGATCTCCTGGCCGCCGCCGGTGCGGGTCTTGATGCGGCCGTCCTGCGGCCGGCGCTTCTCGATCACGTCCATGCGGCCGAGCAGCTTGATGCGCGCCGTCATGGCGATCATCACCACCGCCGGCACTTGGTAGACCTGGTGCAGCACGCCGTCGATGCGGAAGCGGATGGTGCCCAGCTCGCGCTTGGGCTCGAGGTGGATGTCGGAGGCGCGCTGCTCGAAGGCGTACTGCCACAGCCAGTCGACGATGTTGATGACGTGCTGGTCGTTGGCGTCGACCTGGCGGTTGTTCTTGCCCAGTTCGACGAGCTGCTCGAAGTTGTTGCGCAGCGCCAGGTCCTGGCCGTTGCTCTTGTTGGCTTTCTTGATCGACTTGGCCAGGCTGAAGAACTGCGATATGTATTGGGCGATGTCGAGCGGGTTGGCGATCACGCGGCGGATCGTGCGGCGCGACACCTTGGCGATCTCGGCCTCCCACTCGTGGGCGTAGGGGTCGGCGGTGGCCACCACCAGGGTGTCCTGGCTCAGCTCGACGGGCAATATGTTGAAGCGCGCCGCGTAGCTGGCCGACATCACGTCGGCCACCTTGGTGAAGTCGATCTTCAGCGGGTCGATGTGGATGAAGGGCAGCTCGACGCGGCCGGCCAGCCAGGCGCTGAGCAGGTCGAGCGTGAGCTGCTTGTGCGGCGCGGCGGCCGACGCCAGCTTGCAGTGGGCCACCGCGCACAGCGGGTGCATGTTGCCGATGGCGTTCTTCAGGATGCCCTGGGCCTGGGCGTAGTTGGCCTTGACGTTGGCCTTCTCGACCATGCCGTCGGCCAGCAGCCAGCTGAAAATCAGTTGCAGATCGAGCACTTTGGGTGTGGACATGCGCACGGCCACCTTCCTTCTGGCGCGGCGCGGCCTTGCGGCCGGCGCCGGCGACGAGCTTGCCTACTTCCCTGCGGGCAGGGTCTTCAGGCCTTTGACCCAGGACTTGGCCGGCAGCTTGGTGTCGGCGACGATCTGCGCGGCGCGCGCGTCGAGGGCGGCGAAGTCGAGCGCGCCACGGCGGGTCTTGAAGGCGATCGCCACTACGTTACCATCATGCACCTCCGGCAGGCAAATCACCTGGTCAAAAGCGAACTTCATCGCCTTGATGTTCTTGGCGTAGCTGGGGTGGTCGCCGAACAGGTTGACGGTCATGATGCCGTCCTCGCCCAGGCAGGCGGCGCAGGCCTGGTAGAACTCGGCGCTGTCGAGCACCGGGCCGCGCGCGGTGGCGTCGTACAGGTCGACCTGCAGCACGTCCAGCGTGGCGTGGTTGGCGTCGTCGTTGACGTAGTCGTTGGCGTCCATCTCCAGCACCTGCAGGCGCTCGTCGTTGTCGGGCAGCTTGAACATCGAGGCGCAGATGGCGATCACCGAGGGGTTCAGCTCGATCGCCGTGACTTTCGCTTCTGGAAACTGTTTGTAACAATATTTGGTCAGCGTGGCCGTGCCCAGGCCCAGTTGGGCGACGTGGCGCGGCTGTTCCAGCCACAACATCCAGCTCATCATCTGCTGCGCGTACTCCAGCTCCGGCCAGTCCGGCTTGCGGATGCGCATCGCGCCCTGCACCCATTCCGTGCCGAAATGCAAATAGCGCACGCCATCCTGTTCCGACAGCGTCACCGGCGCGTACTTGGGCTTGCGCGCGGGGCGGGAGGATTCTTGTTGTTCGATGGATTTTCGTTTGATCAGCATGGCGGGGGAGGGGAAGGTGGGACTATGAACCGTCTATTATATCTTGCTGTAAATACCGCTTGCCGTAAATACCGGCCGTAAACGACACTGCCGGTCGCGCGGACCGGCAGTGCCTGGTGCTACTGGGTGGTGGCCTAGCGCTGGGCCGGCTCCACCGAGACGCGCAGCTTGACGCGCTCGCCCGGGTCGTAGGACATGATGCTGGTGTAGTTGCGGCCGCGGTAGTCGTAGGTCACCTCGTAGCCGCTGGTGCGCGACTCCCAGTGGTCGACCGTGCGGCACTGCTTGACGGCCTGCTCGGTGGTGCCGCCGCCCTGGTACTGGTTGGAGTTGTCGATGCGGTCGCCGGCGACGGCGCCGGCGATGGCGCCGGCCGCCGTGGCGACGGTGCGGCCGGTGCCGCCGCCGACCTGGTTGCCGATCAGCGCGCCGGCGATGCCGCCGATGATGGAGCCGCCGGCGCTGCGTTGCTGCTGCGGCTGCTGTACCTGGACGTATTCGGTGCGGCACTCCTGGCGCGGACGGTTGATCTGCTCAACTTGCGGCGACACGCGCACGACGCGGCCGAATTCCTCGAAGTCGGCCGCCTGGCTCAGCGGCAGGGCGCCCAGACAGAGCGCGGAAACGATCAATTTGGCTTGCAGGTTCATGTGGTACCTCGTGTAGTTTGTTGGTCTGATCTGTGAATCTGATTTATGCACAGGCCTATGGTAATCCCGGCCCAGGAATCAGTGTGTTTCCCGTGGCAACAAATTGTAACAGGGCGGACACGGCCGCGGAGGACGGTGAAAAATGGCCGAAATCGCCGGAAAACACGATATATATGTTCCGATTCTTACAAATCTTGCGTTAGGCATCACATTCGTGTTGATTCAGGAGGAACAACACGTTACCCTAATATGCGTATGGGATTTGATTGTCACAGAGAAACGTGGATCATCCACCGCAAGCGCATTGACCCGCTTGCCGTGTCAAGTGTATAGGTACTCACTTATAGGCGAAAAAGAACACACCGTACATAACAGGTCGATTTGAGGGAAAAATGAGTTTGTTAATGACCGTGCCGCCCAACCTTGTCCAGTCCATCCGCGCTTTTCGAGTCACCGAATTGCAAGACGAGGCAGTCCGTCTCGGGCAGCACTTTTTATATGCACACTGCCTGGCGGGTGTAACGAAACAACAAGTACTCGGCATCATTGCAGAATCGTTCCAGTTTCCCAAAGGGGTGGGCAAGAATTTCGACGGCCTGCGCGAGACCCTGACCGAGACCATGTTCAAGGCCGGTGTGCAAACCGGCTTCCTGGTGGTGCTGGAGCAATTGCCCAACACCCAGAAATTCGACAAGGAAGCGCGCGAAACGCTGCTCGACGTGTTCCGCGACGCCGCCGACTACTGGGCCGAAAAGAAGGTGCCGTTCCGCGTATTCTACTCCTTCGAGTAGCCCCGCGCGCCCAGCGGCGGCGCCCCGCGCGCCGCGCCGCTTGGGGCCTGCGGCGCCCGGCGCCGCCTCTGCTGCGCCGCAGCAAAAATTGCGGCTTTCTTGGTTCGCCTCGCGGTAGCGGGTACAATGCGGCCTATGAAAAACATCGTCATCCTCATTTCCGGTCGCGGCAGCAACATGGAGGCGGTCATCCGCGCGGCCCAGGCCGAGCAGTGGCCGGCCCGCATCGCCGCCGTGATCAGCAACCGCAGCGACGCCGCCGGACTGGCGTTCGCGGCCGAGCACGGAATTGCGACGGCAGTCGTTGCCAATAAAGACTATGCGACCCGGGCCGAATTCGACGCCGCCCTGCAAACCGTGATCGACGGCCACGCGCCCGATCTGGTGGTGCTGGCCGGCTTCATGCGGATCCTCACGCCGCAGTTCGTCGCACACTACGCCGGCCGCATGCTCAATATCCATCCCTCGCTGCTGCCCCTGTTCCCGGGGCTGGCCACACATGCCCAGGCGCTCGCCGCGGGCGTGGCCGAACATGGCGCGACGGTGCATTTCGTGACTGCCGAACTCGATCACGGCCCCATGGTCGCCCAGGCCGTCGTGCCCGTGCTGGCCGACGACACGGTCGACAGCCTGTCGGCGCGGGTGCTGGCACAAGAGCACACGCTGTATCCGCGCGCGGTGCGCTGGTTCATCGAAGGCCGCTTGACGATCGAGCAAGGCCAGGTCCATGTGGACCACACAACAAATCAATAACCAAGGAATTCCATGAGATTGCCACCAGCGATACTGGCCAATGCCGAAGAGGTATTGCGCGAGATCTTGCGCTTTTCGGCGCCCGCCGACACCACCCTGTCGCGCTACTTCAAAGACCATCCACGCCTGGGCGGCCGCGAACGCGGCGCCATCGCCGAGTGCGTCTACAACATCCTGCGCAACAAGACCTTCTTCACCGACTTCTCCGAAGCCGGCGGCGGCGCCACGATGCGCCGCCTGACCCTGCTCGGCATGGCCGACGCGGTCGGCATCGACTCGATGGGCGGCCTGACCGAGGAAGAGGTCGAGTGGCTGCAGCGCATCACCCAGATCGACCGCAAGCTGATGCACAAGTCGATGCGCTCGAACATGCCGAAGTGGTTGTTCGACATGCTGGTCGAACAAATGGGCGAGGACGAAACCCTGCTGCTGGCCGATTCGATGAACTCGCCGGCGCCGCTGGACCTGCGCGTCAACTCGATGAAGGCGACCCGCGACGAGGTCATGGCCACCCTGGCCGAGGCGCCGATCCGCTCGACGCCGACGCCGTACGCCCCGCTGGGCCTGCGCGTGCTGCAAAAGCCGGCGCTGCAAAACCTGCCGCTGTTCAAGAGCGGCGCCATCGAGGTGCAGGACGAGGGCAGCCAGATCCTGTCGCAGATCGTCGGCGCCAAGCGCGGCGAGATGGTGGTCGACTTCTGCGCCGGCGCCGGCGGCAAGACGCTGGCGCTGGGCGCGCTGATGCGCAACACCGGCCGCCTGTACGCCTTCGACGTGTCGGAGAAGCGCCTGGCCAAGCTGAAGCCGCGCATGGCCCGCAGCGGCCTGTCGAACGTGCATCCGGTGCAGATCGCGCACGAGCGCGACGCCAAGATCAAGCGTCTGGCCGGCAAGATCGACCGCGTGCTGGTCGACGCGCCGTGCTCCGGCCTGGGCACCCTGCGCCGCAACCCGGACGTCAAATGGCGCCAGCAGCCGCAGGCCATCGTCGAGATGCAGGCCAAGCAGATCGGCATTCTGGACGGCGCGGCGCGCCTGTTGAAGGGTGGCGGCCGCCTGGTCTACGCCACCTGCAGCTTCCTCAAGCAGGAAAACGAGGAGGTCGCCGAGCAGTTCCTGGCCAACCATCCCGACTTCGACCTGGTGCCGATGAGCAAAGTGCTGGCCGAGCAGAAGATCGAGCTGGAGATGGGCGACTATCTGAAGCTGCTGCCGCACAAGCACCAGACCGACGGCTTCTTCGCCGCCGTGTTCGAACGCAAGCCGATGGTCAAGAAAGTGCTGCCGCCTAAGGAAGACGCGGCCGACGACGAGGCCGAGGACGAGTAAGCTGCCGCGTAGTCAGCAATGAGCAAGGCCGGGATTCAGCACTGAACCCCGGCCTTTTTTGCCTTTTCAAGGCGCCGGAATGCCGGCAAACCCCAACGGCAAAGAGCGAGGGTCAGACCCTAGGGTCTGACCCTGGTTTGTGCCTTCGGTTTTGCCGGCGCTCCGACATTCTGTGTCCGTCTGTAAGGCTTGCCCACCGCCACGGCGGTTTACGCTACCCTGTCACCCTTTCCTCGCACTATCGTTATCACAATGAATTCACTGCCCATCACCAACCTGCTGACCGACCTGCTCGGCGACCTCAACGATCCCGGCTTGCTGTGGCAACTCGGCGCCATCGCCTTTTCCGTGCTGCTGGGCTGGGGCCTGGGCCGCCGCCTGAGCCGGCGCGTGCGCAGCGGCGAGGCGCACCAGGGCGCGCTGCAGTTCGGCGTCGAGAGCTTCAGCCGCGTCATCGTGCCGCTGGTCATCGTGGTGCTGCTGGCGCTGGCGAAAGCCGTGCTGGCCAAGTGGCACCACGTCAACCTGATGAAGGTGGCCATTCCCATCTTCGGCTCGCTGGTGGTGATCCGCTTCACCTTCTACCTGCTGCGCCGCGTCTTCGCCCGCCAGGGCCAGGTCGGCGCCACCATGCTGACCTTCGAGAAGGTGTTCCAGCTGATGGTCTGGCTGGCCGTCGTGCTCTACATCACCGGCCTGTGGGTCGACGTGTTCGCCTTCCTCGACGACACCGTTCTGCCGATCGGCAAGCACAAGGTCTCCATCGCCTCCATTCTGCAGGCCGCCGTGTCGGTGGTGGTGCTGCTGATGCTGGCGCTGTGGGCCGGCACCGCGCTGGACGAGCGCCTGATGAAGGTGCAGGGCATGAATTCCAATCTGCGCGTGGTGATGGCGCGCATGGGCCGCGCCATCCTGATCGTGGTGGCGGTGCTGGCCAGCCTGTCGCTGGTGGGCATCGACCTGACGGTGCTGTCGGTGTTCGGCGGCGCGCTCGGCGTCGGCCTCGGCCTGGGTTTGCAAAAGATCGCCAGCAACTACATCTCCGGCTTCGTCATCCTGCTCGACCGCAGCCTGACCATCGGCGACATGATCACCGTCGACAAGTACAGCGGCAAGGTGACCCAGATCAACACCCGCTACACCGTGCTGCAGGGCCTGGACGGCGTCGAATCGATCGTGCCGAACGAGATGCTGGTGTCGGGCGCGGTGCAGAACTCCTCGCTGTCGAACAAGATGTTGTGGATTTCCACCAACGTCTCGGTGGCCTACGACAGCGACCTCGACTTCGTGCTGGACCTGCTGGAAAAGGCCGCCGCCTCGGTCGAGCGCGTTTCCAGCACGCAGCCGCCGGCGGCCCAGCTGCTCAGCTTCGGCGCCGACGGCCTCGACCTGCGCGTCGGCTTCTGGATCGGCGACCCGGAGAACGGCCGTGGCGGCGTGATCTCGGATGTCAACCGGGCCATCTGGCGCGCCTTTAAAGAGAATCGGATTTCGGTGCCCTTCCCGCAGCGGGAGATGCGCATCGTCGGCACTTTCCCGCCGGCCGACGCGGGACGAGCTGCCTAAAAAATAGTCATTGTCTGCGGGAAAGGTTCCGCAAATCAAGGAGGTTTCAGCGTACAATGACGTCCAAAAGCAAGAATATCGGACCTCCCCACGAGCGGAGCGACCGCATTGGGACACCCACTTTGGAGCAGTAATGACTTTTAGTTTAAACGCAGTATTGGAGTTCTTGGCGAACGGCGTCACCGGACTGACCGCTTGGCAAGTGTTTTTCTATACCGTGATCGTCACCCACATCACCATCGCCAGCGTCACCATCTACCTGCACCGCCACCAGGCGCACCGCGCGTTGGAACTGCACGCCATCCCCAGCCACTTCTTCCGTTTCTGGCTGTGGCTGACCACCGGCCAGGTGACCAAGGAATGGGCCGCCATCCACCGCAAGCACCACGCCAAATGCGACACCGAGGAAGATCCGCACAGCCCGGTCACCCGTGGCATCAAGAAGGTGTTCTGGGAAGGCGCCGAGCTGTACCGCGCTGAATCGAAGAACCTGGAGACCATGGAGAAGTACGGCCACGGCACGCCGACCGACTGGATCGAGCGCAACCTCTACACCAAGTACAGCTGGGCGGGTTTCTCGCTGCTGCTGGTGGTCAACTTCGTGCTGTTCGGCGTGATCGGCGTGTCGGTCTGGGCCGTGCAGATGATGTGGATTCCCGTCACCGCCGCCGGCATCATCAACGGCATCGGCCACTACTGGGGCTACCGCAACTACGACTGCTCCGACGCCGCCACCAACATCATTCCCTTCGGCATCCTGATCGGCGGCGAGGAGTTGCACAACAACCACCACACCTTCGCCACCTCGGCCAAGCTGTCGTCGAAATGGTACGAGATCGACATCGGCTGGTTCTACATCCGCGTGCTGGAGACGCTGGGCCTGGCCAAGGTCAAGAAGCGCCTGCCGGAGCCTAAGTTCGCCCACGGCAAGCTGGAGGCCGACTTCGACACCCTGCAATCGGTGATCGCCAACCGCTACGACGTCATGGCCAAGTACGCCAAGTCGGTCAAGCACGCCTGGAAGGAAGAGCTCGAGCACCTGAAGGACAAGGCCCAGCTGGAGGCGCGCTTCCTCAAGTCGTCGCGCAAACTGCTGCAGAGCGAGCCGGGCAAGCTGGCCGCGACGCAACAGCAGCAGCTGAGCGAGCTGTTCCAGCACAGCAAGGCGCTGGAGACCATGCACAATATGCGCGTCGAACTGGGCGTGATCTGGGAGCGTTCCCACTTCACCCGCGACCAGCTGCTGCACAAGCTGCAGGACTGGTGCAACCGCGCCGAGGGCTCGGGCATCAAGTCGCTGCAGGACTTCTCGCTGCGTCTGCGCAGCTACGCCTGATAGTCGGCCGGCCTGGGCCGGCTTGGCGGGACAATAAGAACGGCGCCGGATTCGGCGCCGTTTTTTTGTCCGCGCATTTGTTGCTTAGGGGAGGGCGAGGGTGTTTATGTTAGACTCATGGCAATATTTCAATCCAGCCACATGCAATCAATGATGACCATCCGCCACACCACGATAGACGACTGGAAAACACTCAAAGAGATCCGCCTCGCCGCCTTGCTCGATGCGCCGACGGCGTTCGGCGTCAGCCACGCCTCGGCGTCGGCGAACAGCGAGGCGCAATGGCGCGAGCGCGCCGCCGGCGGCCAGCGCGTGGCCTTCTTTCTCGCCTTGATGGACGGCGTGGCGGTCGGCATCGCCGGTGGCGTGCTGAGCCAGGCGGCGGAATTGAACCTGATCGCCATGTGGGTCCGGCCCGAGCATCGTGGCTCGGCCGCCGCCGCCGGCCTCGTCGACGCCGTCAAGGCGCACGCGCTGGCGCAGGGCCATGCGCGCGTGGTCTTGGGCGTGTCGCCGGACAACGCAAGAGCCGCCGCCTTCTACCGCAAGCAGGGCTTCACGTTCCTGCCGGAATGGGAGGCGCTCGATAGCCACCCGCACATCCAAGTGCAAAAGATGGAGTGGCTGGCCGCCGCCTAAGCCGGACCGCGCCTGGTCGGCGGCAGCCATTGACGGGATGTGGCAACGCGCGCCTCGCAATAGCTGATGAATAGTAAAGGGGAGTTTTGAATGCGTTTTGCAAAATGGTTCCCCGCTGCGTTGTTAGTTGTCGCAATTGCGGCGGCACTGCTGGCTTGGCAAGATTCCGGGAGCGATAAGGCTCAGGCTATGGCAGCGTCGTCGCCGACAGCGGCGACGCAAACTAACGCAGCGGCGCAGGCCGAAACGAAACCGTCGATATTCCCCATGCCGGTTGATGAAGTGCCCTTGGCCGAACAAGTCCAAGCTCTGATGGCAACGGGCGATCCCGAGAAGGCGTATCACGCCTATCTTTTGTTGGCGCGCTGTGAGCAGTTTATCCGGGACGGCGACCGACCGACCTTCGACGTCGAGCTGCTGAAAACGAAGAGACCCGAATACCTGCCTGGCTATCGCGGTATGAACGAGCAAGAAAAACAGCACGATACCAAGCTGTGCAGCGGCATGACGGGGCGCTTGCGATTGTCCAAGCTAGAGTCCCTTGCGATTGCCGTCAAGGCCGGGGTGATGGGGGCGGTCGCGGCATTTGCTCAAGAAGGGCCGTTTGGTGACCCCAGCGCACTCAAGACGCGCCCCGACGACCCGCTGGTACAGGAGTGGAAGGCGGTGGCGAGGGCTCAGTTGGTCTCGGCGGTCGAGGCGGGAACAGACATTAGTGTTCTCACGTACCTCGCAGCGGAAAACCATAACGGATCGGATCTGTTCGAGAAGAATATGCTGTTGGCCTGCCGCTACTTTATGGCACAAGGACTGGTCGATGGCGAACAATACGGAGCCGAATCTATGTCTGCCAAATGGTTTGCGAAAGACGGCGAGTTTATGGTCGCCATGGCGAAGGAGTTCAGCCCGGCCGAGCGTGCGGCCGAGTTGGCCGCAGCTCAGCATATTGCCGACAACTTCCGGGAGCAACGAAAACACGCTGGCGACAAGCGCTAGCCGCCGGCATCGTCAACGGCATTGGCCACTGCTGGGGGCTACTGCAAGGCACATCCAAGTTCAAAAGATGGGGTGGCTGGCCGCTGTCCATGACGGGTGTAAATGGAAATAGCGGACATACGCCGCAGGGGAGCGGCGGTTTGTTTAGCGACGCTCAGCTAGCGCCAGGAATGCCAGGCAGGCGAGCACGGAGATGTTTTTTGTGATCGGCCCGAAGGGATGGAATAGATACTCCGGTAGGAAGAGCGCGATCACCAGGGAATAGCCGGCGACGAGCACAAATTGCGCGTACCACAGCAGCGGCCGGGCGTAGAGGCAGGATGCCGTTCCCATTGCAAGGTCGAGCAGGCAGGAGGCCGCCAGTACCTGCTCGGTGTATTGCGTGAAGCCTGACCTGCGCAGCAGGTCGAGCGACTCGGCCTGCGGATAAACATACCAGGAAACATACGCTGTCCAGAGCCAGATGCATCCCATGCCGAGCCGCATGGTCCAGTACAGTTTGTCCCAGTTGGCCTGGTCTTGTGGTGTTCGACCGCGCGGAGTCATAGCGCGGGCTTGGCCACCATCAGCCAGTAGACGACGAGCAAGGCGAGGAAGGCGGGCACGCCGAGCCAGAACCAGTACCGCGCGTATCGCCAATATAGAGCCGGCAATACCGTGTTGGCCTCGTCGGCCGCACGCGCGATCGCCCGCATGCGCAGTTGGAGCCAAACCACTGGCAGCCAGCAGGCGCCAGCGACGGCATACAGGAGAATCGACCAAGCCAACCATCCTGTCGTGATCGGGTGGCTGGCGAGCAGGGCCATGGCGAGTCCCGAAAGTGGTTGCGCGACGACTGCTGGCGTGGTGAAGATCCAATCGGCGAGCACCGTGCGTTCGGATGACAGGCGGATGGCGCGGACGTCGCCGCTGCGATCGCTGATCCATTTGAAAAAGGCGATGCCGATGCCGGTTCCAAACAGGATGGTGGCGCTGAGGATGTGCAGCCATTTGAGCATGAGGTAAAAGTTCACGCCGCGATCTCCCTCACGTCAAATCCTTGCAACGCGGCGAGGTAGTCCGCCACCGTCAATATGCCCATGCAGGGCATGGCGCCGTGCGGTAGTTCTTCGCCGCCCGCCAGTTTTTGCGCCAGCGCGATCGCCGCGCCGCAGGGGATATGGGGGCCGTGGTTTTGCGCCGCCACCAATTGCCATTCCAGACTGAGTGCTTGGCCGTCGACGCCCACGCCTTCCATGGCGACGAACATCGCGCCCTTGTCGCTGACGAAGGGTTCCAAGTGTTGGCTGATTCGGTGTAGCGGGGCGACCAACGCGGCGAGGCTGCGCAAGATGCGGAGGCGGACCAGTTGGGCGGCTGCCCAGACAAACAAATGTCCGCTTGCGCTGGCGAAGCCGGCATGGAAGGTGACGGTTTGCACGCCAGGATAGCGCGCCGGAAAGAGGGCGAGGTCGGGCACGTCGCAACTACCCAGGAAGCGCTTGCCGACCGGCGCGGCAAACTGGTGGCGCTGCAGATCAAGCCAGCCGTGGGTTGTCTCGTGGTGGCCTGCGACCAAGCGAGAAAATGGCTTGCCGCAATAGCCGAAGATGCCACGCATGGTGGCGAGACCGGGCGCGCGGGCGCCGGAGGCGATGCCATGGCGAATCGACGTCAACTGGTGAAATCTTGGCGCGTAGCGATCTACCACCGCCGACGACAATGCCGGCAGCGAGCTGGCGCCGCTGGTGACGAAGACGCCGCGCTGGCGTGCCAGTGCATCGAGTTGGCCGATGCCGGCGACGAAGTCGCGTCCGTCGGCAAGGTCGATATAGTTCGCGCCGGCGCCAATCGCCGCGCGCGCAACGTGGTAGTCCTGGCCTTGAAACGGGCCGGCGGTGTGAATGATCGTATCCACCCGCAGCGCGGCAAGTGTTTGCGCCAGGTCGGCTGCGTTGGCATCAATCGCCAGCGCCTGATCCGGCGCCAGTCCCAATTCCAGTGCCAGTCGCTTGGCACGGTCTTCGTCGCGTCCGCCAATGAGCAAACGGATGGATTGGTTGGTGGCGAGTGACTGGCAAATCCGTGTGCCAAAGAAGCCGTAGCCGCCCAGGACAAGTATGGTGTGTGTCGGCGATGTGGGCATTGGGTGGGCACTTCTGTGCGGTAATGTGAAGCAATACCGATGCTCTCATACAAACATTGCCAAGGCAAGCCGCGAGAATGGGGGAGGCTGACATGCCGCGCCGCTGAAAATAAAAAAGCCGCTCGATGAGCGGCTTTTTTTGTAGAACACGAAGATCGATTACTTGATCTTGGTTTCTTTGTACGTTACGTGCTTGCGAGCTTTAGGATCGAACTTCATGATCTCCATCTTAGCTGGCGTAGTACGCTTGTTCTTGGTCGTCGTGTAGAAGTGACCCGTACCTGCGGTCGACTCCAACTTGATTTTGTCGCGGCCTGTTTTTGCCATGATAGCTCCCTAATTATACTTTTTCGCCACGAGCGCGCATATCGACCAGGACGGCGTCGATGCCGACTTTGTCGATGACGCGCAGACCGGCGTTGGACAAGCGCAGGGAGACCCAGCGGTTTTCAGATTCAACAAAAATACGACGATTCTGCAAGTTACGGCAGGAAACGACGTTTGGTTTTGTTGTTTGCATGGGAAACATTGTTGCCGACCATCGGCTTCTTCCCAGTGACTTGGCAAACACGTGCCATGGTGCACTCCTTAAAGACATTCCACAATTGGAAAAACGAGAGTATATCTAAAAACTCCAGCTTTTTCAATGACTTGTGAAAAACAACTGTGTCGCGCGCGCGTGGAAAAATTTAACAATTGTACATTCACCCTAGCTAGGCCCGCTTTATGCATGTTTTCCATGGGTAAACAAGGGCTTAGCAGCTTGTAAACAATGGGCGCCCCCGGGAGCGGACGCCGGCTCGTCACAGTTGGCCGTGCTCGGCGAAGGAGTGCACCTGGTGGCCGGCGACGACAAAATGGTCGAGGATGCGCACGTCGACCAGGGCCAGGGCCTGCACCAGCGCCCGCGTCAGCAGCAAATCGGACTCGCTGGGCTCGGGCGTGCCGGACGGGTGGTTGTGCGCCAGCATGACGCTGGCGGCGTTGCAGGCCAGCGCCTCCTTGACCACCTCGCGCGGGTAGACGCTGGTGTGGGTGAGGGTGCCGCGAAACAATTCACGCGCGGCGATCAGGCGGTTTTTGACGTCGAGGAACAAGACATGGAAGGATTCGCAGCCCTTGCCGCTAAATACCAGGCGCAGATACTCCTTGACCGCCTGCGGCGAACTGAGCGTGCGGCCGCTGCTGAGCTGCTCCTCGATGGCGCGGCGGGCCAGCTCCATCACCGCCTGCAGCTGGGCGAACTTGGCGGCGCCCAGGCCGGGCAGGGCGCAGAACTCGTCCAGGCCGGCGCCGAACAGGGCTTGCAGCGAGCCGAAGTGGCCGACCATGTCGCGCCCCAGCGCCACCGCGTCCTTGCCGCGCACGCCCACGCGCAGGAACACGGCGAGCAGCTCGGCGTCCGACAGCGCGGCGGCGCCGTGGCGGATCAGCCGCTCGCGCGGGCGCTGTTGCTCGGGCCAGTCGCGGATCGCCATCGTTCTCTCCTCGGGCCGCGCGGGCGGCGAATTGTTCGACAACAGGGGCGGCGGCGGCAAGGTGGCTTACAATAACGCTTTGCTCGCTCACCGAATCCCACGTCATGTCCAACGCAAACATACCCGTCGTCACCCCATCGGCTTACCTCACTCTGCATTATCGTCTGGCCACGCCGGACGGTGTTGATATCATCACAACCTTCGGCGGAAATCCGGCCACGCTGATGCTGGGCCAGGGCCAGCTGGCGCCGGTGCTGGAGGAACTGCTGATCGGCATGCCCGAGGGCACCCAGCGCACCTTCGAGCTGGCCGCCGGCCAGGGCTTCGGCGAACGCAATCCGGACATGGTGCGCCACGTCACGCGCGCCACGCTGGACGAGAACTCGACGCCGGACGCCGACTACAAGATCGGCGACCTGGTCGACTTCGCCGCGCCGGGCGGCGGCCGCTTCGCCGGCGTGCTGCTCGAACTGGGCGAGGAAGCCGTGTTGTTCGACTTCAACCACCCCCTGGCCGGCAAGGCGCTGCGCTTCGAGGTGAACCTGATCTCCGTGCTGTAGGGGGGCGACGATGGACAAGGAAATCCTGCTGGCCCAGCCGCGCGGCTTTTGCGCCGGCGTCGACCGGGCGATCGAGATCGTCGAACGCGCGCTGCAACAATTCGGCGCGCCCATCTATGTGCGCCACGAGATCGTCCACAACGCCTATGTGGTGGACGACCTGCGCAACAAGGGCGCGATCTTCATCGAGGAGCTCGACGACGTCCCGGCCGGCAACACCCTGGTGTTCTCCGCCCACGGCGTGTCGAAGGCGGTTCGGGCCGAGGCGGAGTCGCGCGGCCTGAGCATTTTCGACGCCACCTGTCCGCTGGTCACCAAGGTCCACATGGAGGTGGCCAAGATGCGCCGCCAGGGCTGCGAGATCGTCATGATCGGCCACGACGGCCATCCCGAGGTCGAGGGCACGATGGGCCAGACCGAGGAGGGCATGTATCTGGTGGAAACGGTGGCCGATGTCGCCACGCTGAACGTGAGCAAGCCGGACATGCTGGCCTATGTTTCCCAGACAACGTTGTCGGTTGACGACACCGCCGACATCATCGAGGCGCTGAAACTGAAATATCCGGCCATCATCGAGCCGAAGAAGGGCGACATCTGCTACGCCACCACCAACCGCCAGGAGGCCGTCAAATTCATGGCGCCGCAGGTGGAGCTGGTGATCGTCGTCGGCAGCCCGAACAGCTCCAACTCCAACCGCCTGCGCGAGGTGGCCGAGAAGATGGGCACGCCGGCCTATATGGTCGACAACGCCGCGCAGATCGACCCGGCCTGGCTGGAGGGCAAGGTGCGCGTCGGTCTCACCGCCGGCGCCTCGGCACCCGAGGTGCTGGTGCAGGCCGTCATCGACCGCATAAAAGAATGCGGCGTGAAAAGCGTGCGCACCCTCGACGGCGTGCAGGAGGCGGTAACCTTCCCTTTACCTAAGGGATTGGACGGTGTCAAGCCTGCACCAAACTAGGGAGGGGCCGCTTCTACGATTTTGCAACATCTGAATTAAATTCGGCGCACCATTATTTTTTCCCCTATTAGTTTTTTCGGATACTCGGTATTATTGCCTCGCCCGAAAAAAGTTGTCGAATCTGCTTTCTTGTACCCGGGCATGAGACCCGGGGCGCGAATGGTGGCATGGCATGGGGTTTGCTTAATTGAATGCGCAGTAGATCGATGCAGAGTCGGCGGCGGGCAGATCGGGCCGGACCACAGGCGTCCAATCAACGGCGGCACTACGGGAACTCCCCGGGTGCCGTTTTTGTTAGGGGCGCCGCCGGAGCCGGCCGGGCTGCCTGGCCGTTGCAGTACAACACAATAGAAGAGGCACAAACTCCATGGATACCCTAATCCAACAAATTATCAACGGTCTGGTGCTCGGCAGCATGTACGCGCTGGTCGCCCTCGGTTATACGATGGTGTACGGCGTGTTGAACCTGATTAACTTCGCCCACGGCGACGTGTTGATGATAGGCGCGATGGCCGGCCTGACCATCCTGCGCCTGCTCAACGAGCACGCGCCCGATTTGCCCGGCTTCGTCAAGCTGGCCATCGCCATCGGCGGCGCCATTCCCGTCTGCATGCTGGTCAACGTCTTGATCGAGCGCGTCGCCTACCGCCGCCTGCGCAACGCGCCACGGCTGGCGCCGCTGATCACGGCGATCGGCGTCTCCATCCTGCTGCAGACCTTCGCCATGATGATCTGGGGCCGCAACCCCTTGCCCTTCCCGACCCTGCTGTCGTCGGAGCCGATCACCATCGGCGGCGCGCTGATCTCGCAGACCCAGGTGCTGCTGCTGGTGCTGGCGGCCGCTTCGATGTTCGGCCTGGTGATGCTGGTGGAAAAAACCAAGATGGGCCGCGCCATGCGCGCCGTGGCGGAGAACCCGCGCGTCGCCGGCCTGATGGGGGTCGACTCCAACAAGGTCATCGTCGCCACCTTCGCCATCGGCGCCGCGCTGGCCGCCGTGGCCGGCGTGATGTGGGGCGCCAACTACGCCTCGATCCAGTTCGCCATGGGCTTCGTGCCCGGCCTGAAGGCCTTCTCGGCGGCGGTGCTGGGCGGCATCGGCAACATCTACGGCGCGATGATAGGCGGCATTTTGCTCGGCATCATCGAGAGCCTGGGCGCCGGCTACATCGGCGAGTTCACCGGCGGCTTCCTCGGCAGCCACTATCAGGACATCTTCGCCTTCGTTGTGCTGATCCTGGTGCTGACGGTGCGTCCGTCCGGCATCATGGGCGAGCGCGTGGCGGACCGCGCCTAAGCCGCGCCCGGATACGGATAAAGGAACAATCATGGCACTCTTCAATTTCGACGTCTCCCGCAACCCGCGCAAGGCCTACGGCAGCATGGCCGTGCTGCTGATCGGCTTGATGGTCTTCCCCTTCGTCGCCGCGCAGTTCGGCAACTCCTGGGTGCGCATCATCGACATGGCGCTGCTCTACATCATGCTGGCGCTGGGCCTGAACATCGTGGTCGGCTTCGCCGGCCTGCTCGACCTGGGCTACATCGCCTTCTACGCGGTGGGCGCCTACATGACCGGCCTGCTGGCCTCGCCGCAGTTCGCCACCCTGATCGAATCGGTGGTCAACCAGTATCCGGCGCTGGGCGACTTCCTGGTCGCCGTGCTGGGCGAGGATATCCGCGCCAACGGCATCCACCTGTCGGTCTGGCTGATCGTGCCGCTGGCCGGCGCGCTGGCCGGCCTGTTCGGCGCCCTGCTCGGCGCGCCGACCCTGAAGCTGCGCGGCGACTACCTGGCCATCGTCACCCTGGGCTTCGGCGAGATCATCCGCATCTTCATGAACAACCTGAACGAGCCGATCAATTTCACCAACGGTCCGCAGGGCATCAACCTGATCGACCCGATCCGCGTGTTCGGCGTCAACCTGGCCGGCGAGGCCGGCTCGCGCGCCAACGTGGTGGTGGGCGGCTTCTCCATGCCCTCGGTCAACGCCTACTATTTCCTCTTCCTGTTCCTGTGCATCGCCGTGGTGTTCATCACCTCGCGCCTGCAGCACTCGCGCCTGGGCCGCGCCTGGGTGGCGATCCGCGAGGACGAGATCGCCGCCAAGGCGATGGGCATCAACACCCGCAACGTCAAACTGCTCGCCTTCACCATGGGCGCCTCCTTCGGCGGCGTGGCCGGCGCGATGTTCGCGTCCTTCCAGGGCTTCGTCTCGCCGGAATCGTTCTCGCTGACCGAGTCGATCGCCGTGCTGGCGATGGTGGTGCTGGGCGGCATCGGCCACATCCCCGGCGTGATCATGGGCGGCGCCCTGCTGGCCGCGCTGCCCGAGGTGCTGCGCCACGTCGTCGAGCCCCTGCAGCAGAAACTGTTCGGCCACGTCATCATCGAGGCCGAGGTGCTGCGCCAGCTGCTGTACGGCCTGGCGATGGTGCTGATCATGCTGAACCGTCCGGCCGGCCTGTGGCCCGCGCCCAAGCACGAGGACCGTCCCGACAACGACACCGACAAACCCGAGCCGGCATCCGGCGTGATGGCGGCCTGAGGAGTAGCACCATGAGCACCATGAGCGAACAAGTCATTCTGAACATCGCCGGCGTCAACAAGCGCTTCGGCGGCCTGCAGGCGCTGACCGACGTCGGCATCAAGATCATGAAGGGCCAGATCTACGGCCTGATCGGTCCCAACGGCGCCGGCAAGACCACCTTCTTCAACGTCATCACCGGCCTCTACCAGCCGGACACCGGCACCTTCGAGCTGGCCGGCAAGCCGTACTCGCCGTCGGCGCCGCACGCGGTGGCCAAGGCCGGCATCGCCCGCACCTTCCAGAACATCCGCCTGTTCGGCGAGATGACGGCGTTGGAGAACGTCATGGTGGGGCGCCACGTGCGCTCGCACCAAGGCGTGTTCGGCGCGGTGTTCCGCCACAAGGCGGCGCGCGAGGAGGAGGCGTCCATCCGCCGCCGCTCGCAGGAGCTGCTCGACTTCGTCGGCATCGGCCAGTTCGCCAACCGCACCTCGCGCTTCCTGTCCTACGGCGACCAGCGCCGGCTGGAGATCGCCCGCGCCCTGGCCACCGACCCGCAGCTGCTGGCCCTGGACGAGCCGGCCGCCGGCATGAACGCCACCGAGAAGCTGGCGCTGCGCGAGCTGCTGGTGAAGATCAAGAACGAGGGCAAGACCGTGCTGCTGATCGAGCACGACGTCAAACTGATGATGGGCCTGTGCGACCGCCTCACCGTGCTCGAGTACGGCAAGCCGATCGCCGAGGGCCTGCCGGCCGAAATTCAGAGCAACAAGGCGGTGATTGAAGCCTATCTGGGAGGATCGCACTAATGAGCGACAATGTTCTAAAAGTATCGGGACTGAAAGTCGCGTACGGCGGCATCAAGGCCGTCAAGGGGATCGACCTGGAAGTGAACCAGGGCGAGTTGATCGCCCTGATCGGCGCCAACGGCGCCGGCAAGACCACCACCCTGAAGGCGATCACCGGCACCCTGCCGCCGTGCACGGTGGAGGGCACGGTGTCCTACATGGGCGAATCGTTGAAGGGCAGCAAGTCCTTCCACCTGGTCGAGAAGCGGTTGGCCATGGTGCCGGAAGGGCGCGGCGTGTTCACCCGCATGTCGATCCAGGAAAACCTGATGATGGGCGCCTACACCCGCGACGACAAGGCCGGCATCGAGGCCGACATCGCCAAGTGGTTCGACGTCTTCCCGCGCCTGAAGGAACGGGCCGCGCAGATGGCCGGCACCCTGTCCGGCGGCGAGCAGCAGATGCTGGCGATGGCGCGCGCGCTGATGTGCCATCCCAAGCTGTTGCTGCTCGACGAGCCGTCGATGGGCTTGTCGCCGATCATGGTGGAGAAAATCTTCGAGGTGATCCGCAATGTGTCGAAGGAGGGCATCA
Source organism: Rugamonas sp. DEMB1 (assembly GCF_029834475.1). Classification (GTDB taxonomy): domain Bacteria; phylum Pseudomonadota; class Gammaproteobacteria; order Burkholderiales; family Burkholderiaceae_D; genus Rugamonas; species Rugamonas rubra. Next base: position 1,088,411 of record NZ_CP122407.1, read on the forward strand.
CCATCCTGCTGGTCGAGCAGAACGCCAAGCTGGCGCTGCAGGCGGCGGACCGAGGCTATGTGATGGACTCGGGCCTGATCACCATGACCGGCAACGCCAGCGACATGCTGGACGATCCGCGCGTCAAAGCCGCCTACCTCGGCGAGTAGGGCAGGGAATAGGTTTCACGTTGTTTGCGGGACGCTGGCCTGACCCCGCAAGCAAAGGGGTCTGACCCCGCATGGGGTCAGACCCCGGCTTCCGCGTCCCGGGGTGGGGGTAAAAAAAAGCCCCGGCGCATGGCCGGGGCTTGGAAGGACACCCGTCTGAGGAGAACACCACGGATGCCGAGGAGGTCTAAAACAGCGGGTGCTGGCGCCCGGGGGCGCCAGCGTTTCCTACATTACTTCTTCGCCGGAGCGGCCTTGGCGGCGGCTTGCGAGAACTGGTTCACGGCGCTGGCAACGTTGCTTTCGATCGACTCAACGGCTTGCTTGGCGGTTTTGCTGAACTGCTCGTAACCGGCGTTGGCGTTGCCGATTGCCGATTTCAGCAGGGCAACAGCGTTTTCGGTGCCGGCTGGGGCGTTCTTGCTGACTTCTTCCACCAGCGAGATGACTTTACGGTTGGTTTCGGCGATCTGGGTTTCGGCGGCTTTGCTGAATTCAGCCTGGGTGCCGGAAGCGATGGTGGCCAGGTGGCGGCCGTAAGCGATGGCTTTCTCGGCGTTTGGCTGGGCTTGCGCGGCCGACAGCGAGAAGAATTCTTGCGGGTCTTTTGCCGACAGCAGTTGCTTGGTGGCGATCGACGACTCTTCCAGCGATGCTTTGGCGGCGGTCAGGTTCAGATCGACCAGTTTTTCAACGCCTTCGAAGGCCTTGGTGGTCAGTGCGGAGAAGATGGCGAATTGGGCTTCGAAGTTAGCCTTGGTCGCATTGGAAAATTGCTCAGGGATAGAAAACATATAACTCTCCAGGAAATTAAAATAGTTGTTGATAAATACTGCTGTTAGTTACCGGTGGTACGAAGCAGATGAATCCATGTCTCAAACCGAACAACAATTGTGCAACGCAACAAACCCGATTTTACGGCCTTCAAAAATTAAGTCAAGCGATTTTTGTGCGTTGCACCAAAGAAGCCAAAGTGGCCCTTTGGAACAATTTCTCATAGGCATTGGAAACCTTCCCGCCCGGCCCGCCGCGCCGCGCCGGCACTTGCCCTGCGGCCCTTGCGCCAGCTCAAAAACGCCTGCCGTGTTAGACTCGGCAGGACTGGCCCGACGCGGTGCAGCAAGCCCGCGCCAGGCGGCTCGATACTACTTTTGGTACTGATGCAAATGTCCAACACTCCAGCCGCCCCGGCAATCTCCCCGCTGCCCGCAGCCGCGCCGGCCGCCTCCTTCCTGTCGCCGCTGCCCTTCTTTTTCGTGCTGCTGTGGAGCACCGGCTTCATCGTCGCCAAGTTCGGCCTGCCCTACGCGCCGCCGCTGACCTTCCTCTTGCTGCGCTTCGCCGGCGTGCTGCTGTTGCTGCTGCCGGCCGTGCTGTTGCTGAAGGCGCCCTGGCCGCGCGGCCAAATCCGCCAAATCGCGCTGGCCGGCCTGCTGGTGCAGGCCGGCTACCTGATCGGCGTCTGGTGCGCCATCAAGGCCGGCATGCCGGCCGGCCTGTCGGCGCTGATCGTCGGCATGCAACCCATCCTGACCGCCTTCGCCGCGCCGCTGATCGGCGAGTCGGTGCGGCCGCGCCAGTGGCTGGGACTGCTGTTCGGCATCGTCGGCGTCGGCCTGGTGGTGGCCGCCAAGATCCGCCTGGTCGGCCTGTCGCTCGACAGCATCCTGCTGTGCCTGTTGGCGCTGCTGTCGATCACCGCCGGCACGCTGTATCAAAAACGATACTGTCCGCAGTTCGACTTGCGCACCGGCACCGTCATCCAGTTCAGCGCCTCGCTCCTTGTCGTGTTACCGCTGGCGGTGGCGCTGGAAGGCTTGAGCTGGGACTTCGCCACGGTACAATGGACGGGTCGCTTCGTGTTTGCCCTGTTGTGGTCGGTTCTGGCCCTGTCGATAGGCGCGATCTTCCTGCTGTTCGCCCTGATCCGCCGCAGCGACGCGACCCAGGTGACCAGCCTGCTCTACCTGACGCCGCCCACCACCGCCGTCATGGCCTGGCTGGTGTTCGGCGAGGCCTTCAACGCGCTGGGCGTGGCCGGCATGGCGCTGGCGGTGCTCGGCGTGATCTTTGTAGTCAAGAAAAGCAAGTGAGGACGCATGAATTCCACGCCAGACCAACAGGCAGTTGACGCCGCCATCACCTCGCGCCGCTCGATCCGCGCCTACCTGCCCACGCCGGTGCCGCGCGCCGAGCTCGAGCAGCTGCTCGAGGTGGCGGCGCGGGCGCCGTCGGGCACCAACACCCAGCCGTGGAAGGTTTACGTGCTGAGCGGCGCCAAGCGCCGCGAGTTGTCCGAGCGCATACTCGCCGTGCACAACGATCCGGCCCAGGCCGCCGGCTTCACCGAGGAGTACGCCTACTATCCACGGCAGTGGGTGTCGCCCTTCATCGAGCGGCGCCGCAAGGTCGGCTGGGACTTGTACGCGCTGCTCGGCCTGACGCGCGACAACAAGGCCGGCATGGCCGCCCAGCACGGCCGCAACTACGATTTCTTCGGCGCACCGGTCGGCCTGATCTTCACCATCGACCGGGTGATGGAGCAGGGCTCCTGGCTGGACTACGGCATGTTCCTGCAAAACATCATGGTGGCGGCGCGCGGCAGGGGGCTCGACACCTGCCCGCAGGCGGCCTTCACGCAGTACCACAAGATCATCGCCGAGGTGCTCGGCCTGCCGGCCAACGAGGCGCTGGTGTGTGGCATGTCCCTCGGCTATGCCGACCATGGCAAGGTGGAAAATTCGCTGCTCACCGAGCGCGAGCCGGTGGCGAGCTTCGTCAACTTCGTCGATTGATGGACCCGGCGCGGCGCGGGTTGCGCCGCAACATGGGGGGAAGCTCAATGTTGCTTCAGGCCTATTGCGATATCGCAATCAATAGTGCCGGCGGAGTCAATAAGTCTTGCGCTTGCCCAGCGTTTTGCTACACTGCAACACATGCTGGCCGGTTTTTTTCCTGGGGAAATCTATGATTAAGTTAGCGTTCGCTGCGCTCATTTCGCTGTTGTTCGTGTCCGTGCCCGCCACCGCCGCGCAGGGGCGGCAGGCGGCCGGAAAAACCGTGTTGGTCAAAAAGCACCACGTCAAGAAAAGCAAGGCGCTGCGCGTCAGCGTCGCCGACACCGGCGATCGCGTGGTCAAGCGCGTGGTCAGCGTGCGCGGCAAGCGCAAGGTGGTCTACCAGCGCATGCTGACGGCGGCGCCCGCCGTGCCGACCATGGGCGACCTGGCCGGCCTGAACCTGACGCGCGACCCGCTCGACCTGAAGTCCAGCGTCGCCCTGGTGCTCGACCAGGTCAATTCCGAAGTGTTGTTTGAAAAGAATTCCAACGTCGCCCTGCCGATCGCCTCGATCACCAAGATGATGACCGGCCTGGTTGTCGTCGAGGCGCAACAGGACATGAACGAGATGCTGACGGTGAGCGAGGAGGACGTCGACCGCGCCAAGTTCAGCAGCTCGCGGCTGAAGGTCGGCTCGCAACTGACGCGCGCCGCCATGCTGCATATCGCGCTGATGAGTTCGGAGAACCGCGCCGCCTCCGCGCTGGGCCGCAACTATCCGGGCGGCCTGTCGGCCTTCGTCGAGGCGATGAACGCCAAGGCGCGCGGGCTGGGCATGCGCGACACCCACTATGTCGATTCGAGCGGCTTGTCGAAGATGAACGTGGCCAGCGCGCGCGATCTGGCCCGGCTGGCCCAGGCGGCCTACCAGCAGCCGCTGCTGCGCCAGTTCTCCACCGATCCGAAGGCGCAGGTCGAGGCCAACGGCCGCCTGCTGCAATTCGGCAACACCAACCACCTGGTGGCCAATCCCGGCTGGGACATCGGCCTGCAGAAGACCGGCTTCATCAACGAGGCCGGCCGTTGCCTGATGATGCAAACCATCATCGAGGGCCGTTCGGTGATCATGGTCTTCCTCGACTCCAAGGGCAAGCAGTCGCGCACCGCCGACGCCGGCCGCATGCGCAAGTGGCTGGAAGCCCTGCGGCCCGCCTCCTTGACGGGCAGCACGCCTTACTCCAACGGGATGTAACCCAGGGTGGCCGAGATCTGGTTGGCGGTCGCCACCAGATCGTCCAGCCACTCGTCCTGTAGACGGTCGGCCGGGGCGGAAATCGACAGCCCGGCGATCAGCTTGCCCGAGTCGTCGCGGATGCCGGCGGCCATGCAACGCACCCCCAGTTCCAACTCCTCGTTGTCGCGCGCGTAGCCGCGCGCCCGCACCAGGCTGAGCTCGCGCTCCAGCTTGGCCAGGTCGGTGATCGAATTCTTGTTGTGGCCGGCCAGCCCGGTGCGGGTGGCGTAGGCGCGGATCGCCTTCGGCTCGTCGACCGAGAGGAACAGCTTGCCGGTCGAGGTCAGGTGCAGCGGGCCGCGCCCGCCGATGGCGCGCACCACCTGCATGCCCGAGCGCTCGGAGAAGGCGCGGTCGATGTAGACGATCTCGTCGCCTTGGCGCACCGACAGGTTGATGGTCTGCTGGGTCTTCTTGTGCAGCGAGCGCATGAAGTCCAGCGCCGCCTCGCGCACCGACAGGCGGCTCTTCACCACGTTGCCCAACTCCAGCAGGCGCATGCCGAGGCGGTAGGTGCCCGGCTCGATGCGGTCGACGAAGCGCGTCAGCACCATGTCGTTGAGGATGCGGTGGGCGGTCGAGGGATGCAGGCCGGACACCTTGGACAATTCCTTCAGGCTCACCGGGTCGGGATACTTGGCCAGCGCGTCGAGCAGCGCGACCATGCGCTCGATCACTTGGATCGTGGTTTTCTGCGCGGGGACGGGTTCGATTTTCATGATGTGGTTGGTGCGGTGCAGTATGCGGTGCTTCTTTATACCATAATGTGAAAAAATATGGAATTGTAGGGAGGACAAGCTCTAAAAGTGTGAACAAAGTGTCACTGAAGGGCATAATGATGCCTTGAAATACTATAAGCAGCCGGACATGGAACCAGTCAGTGAATTCAAGAGCAAGAGCGGCTTCAAGCGCATTCTTTCCGCCATGATGTACTCGATCGCCGGCCTGCAGGCCGCCTGGCGCCACGAACACGCCTTCCGCCAGGAAATGATCCTCTTGCTGGCCGGCAGCGCCGTCGCCTTGTTGCTGCGCATCTCGGCGTTTGAAAAACTGATGTTGATCGGCGTGCTGGTGCTGATCGTGATCGTCGAACTGATCAATTCCGCCATCGAGGCGGTGGTCGACCGCGTCTCGCTGGAGCGCCATCCGCTGTCGAAGAACGCCAAGGACTTCGGCAGCGCCGCCGTGTTCCTGGCCTGCCTGCTGGCCGCCGCCGCCTGGGCCGTGGTGTTGTTCAACCGCTTCTACTAGCGTCAGAACAGTAGACAGCGGCGGCGGACGGCGGTTCTATATAAGTTTTTGGTATATAAAACTGCTAAATGCTTAGTTCTCTTTCATATCAAGGCGCTTTACTCTGAGGCTTCTGAAGTGAACCACATGGGGAACCCTGATGCTGTCCAAGAAAATCATCGCCGCCGCACTCGCCGTCACCGCCTTCGCCGCCAGCGCGCCGGCCTTCGCCGCCGATATCTCGCTGCTCAACGTTTCCTACGATCCGACGCGCGAACTGTATCAGGACGTCAACACCGCCTTCGCCAAGGATTGGAAGGCGAAGACCGGCGATAACGTCAAGATCAAGCAATCGCACGGTGGTTCCGGCAAACAGGGGCGCGCCGTCATCGACGGCCTGGAGGCCGACGTGGTGACCCTGGCCCTGGCCTACGACATCGACGCGATCGGCGAACGGGGCCTGCTGAAGAAGGACTGGCAGAAACAGTTGCCGCACAATAGCTCGCCGTACACCTCGACCATCGTCTTCCTGGTGCGCAAGGGCAACCCCAAGGGCATCAAGGACTGGAGCGACCTGGTCAAGCCTGGCGTGGCGGTGATCACGCCGAATCCCAAGACCTCGGGCGGCGCCCGCTGGAACCACCTGGCCGCCTACGGCTACGCGCTGCGCCAGCCGGGCGGCAGCGACGCCGGCGCGCGCGATTTCCTGAAAAAACTCTACAAGAACGTGCCGGTGCTCGATTCCGGCGCGCGCGGCGCCACCACCACCTTCGTCGAGCGCGGCATCGGCGACGTGCTGATCGCCTGGGAGAACGAGGCCCTGCTGGCGATCAAGGAACTGGGCCCGGACAAGGTCGAGATCGTCGCGCCGTCGCTCAGCATTTTGGCCGAGCCGCCGGTGGCGCTGGTCGACAAGGTGGTCGACAAGCGCGGCACGCGCAAGGTGGCCGAGGCCTACCTGCGCTTCCTCTACACCGACGAGGGCCAGGAGTTGATCGCCAAGAACTACTACCGGCCGACGGTCGACAAGGCGGTGAAAAAATATGCCGCCCGGTTCCCCAATGTCAAACTGTTCACCCTGGCCCAGGTGGCCGGCGACTGGAGCACGGCGCAGAAGGCCCACTTCGCCGACGGCGGCGTGTTCGACCAGATCTACCAGCCGAAGTAAGCGCGGACTACGCAAGGGGAAGGCCTATGAGCGCCAGTTTGCTTTCGCAGTTCCGCGTGCTGGTCGCGCCCGGCCTGCACAACAGCGGCAAGGAGCATTGGCAGAGCCGCTGGCAACGCCTGTACTCCAGCTTCGAGCGGGTCGAGCAGGACGACTGGGAGCGGCCCGATCTGTTGCGCTGGTCGGCCCGGCTCGACCAGGTGCGCCGCGCCGACCGCCGCCCCACGCTGATCGTCGCGCACAGCTTCGGCAGCCTGGCCACGGCGCACAGCGTGGCGGCCGATCCCTCGCTGGTGGCCGGCGTGCTGCTGGTGGCGCCGGCCGACCCGGACAAGTTCGGCGTCGCCGCGCTGCTGCCGCAGCGGCCGCTGCCCTGTCCCGCGATCATGATCGGCAGCCGCGACGACCCGTGGATGACGGCCGAGCGCGCCGCGCTGTGGGCGGCGCGCTGGGGCAGCGACTTCATCGACGGCGGCGCCCTCGGCCACATCAACGCCGAGTCCGGTTTGGGCGACTGGCTGGACGGCCAGCGCCAGTTGCAATTGCTGGCGCAGCGCGCCCGGCAGGTGGGGAATGTTGTTCAATTTGCCTGAATTTTTCTGTTTTTGACGTTTTGCTGACGCGAGTGGCGCCCCGCCGGCCCGCTTGCGGCGATGATGACCTTGTCGGATGCGCAATACCGGCATTCTTAACCACCACGGAGCTAACGATGACCATACGCCTGGGCGACACCGCGCCCGATTTTGAGCAAGAATCCACCATTGGCAAGATCCACTTCCACGAGTGGGCCGGCAAGTCTTGGGTGGTGCTGTTTTCCCACCCGGCCGACTTCACGCCGGTCTGCACCACCGAGCTGGGCCTGACGGCCAAGCTCAAGCCCGAGTTCGACAAGCGCAACGTCAAGGCGATCGCGCTGTCGGTCGATCCGGCCGAGGCCCACCTGGAGTGGATCAAGGATATCGAGGCGACCCAGCACACGGTGGTCGGCTTCCCCATCATCGCCGACGCCGACCGCAAGGTCTCCGAGCTGTACGACATGATCCACCCGGCGCTGTCGGCCACCGCCACGGTGCGCTCGCTGTTCGTCATCGACCCGAGCAAGAAGGTGCGCCTGACCATCACCTACCCGATGAGCACCGGCCGCAACTTCGACGAGATCCTGCGCGTCATCGACGCCTTGCAGCTGAGCGACGGCTACACCGTGGCCACGCCGGGCAACTGGCAGGACGGCGACGACGTGATCATCCCGCTGACCGTGCACGGACCCGGCGCTGATCGAGCAGAAGTATCCAAAAGGCTACAAGGCCGAGCGGCCGTATCTGCGCCTGACGCCGCAGCCGAACAAATAGGCCTTTGCGCCGACACCGCCAACGCACTCCCCGGAGTGCGTTTTTTTATGGGCGGCGCGGGCGCGGCCGGGTCCGCTTGCATGGACTAACTCTGCGGACTAGTCGATTTCAATCTAAGCAAATGACAAAAGGTTAGTTTGGTTTATAACTGCGGGATGCGAATATTCGGCCTTATAAGTCGAAAATGTAATAAGAGGGAGCATCCATGTCAGCAGCAGCACTTGCGGTTCCGGCCAAACCACGCGGCGCCCCGTTCCGGGTCATGCCGGGTTTCCGGCTGTCGCTGGGCTTCACCATCTTCTACCTGGCGCTGATCGTGCTCATCCCGCTGTCGGCGGTGTTCCTGAAGACCTTCACCATGACCTGGCCGGCCTTCTGGTCGGCCGTCACCTCGGAGCGCGTGATGGCCTCCTACCGGCTGACCTTCGGCGCCTCGCTGATCGGCGCCAGCATCAATGTGGTGTTCGGCGGCATCGTCGCCTGGGTGCTGGTGCGCTACGAATTCCCCGGCAAGCGCATCATCGACGCCCTGGTCGACCTGCCGTTCGCCCTGCCCACCGCCGTCGCCGGCATCACCTTGACGGCGCTGTACTCGTCGAACGGCTGGTTCGGCCAATTCCTCGAGGGCACGCTGGGCCTGAAGGTGGCCTTCACCCCGCTCGGCGTGGTGGTGGCGCTGACCTTCATCGGCCTGCCCTTCGTCGTGCGCACCGTGCAACCGGTGCTCGAGGACGCCGAGCGCGAGCTCGAGGAGGCCGCCGCCAGCCTGGGCGCCAGCGCCCTGCAAACCTTCGTGCGGGTGGTCTTCCCGACCATCATGCCGTCCCTGATGACCGGCTTCGCGCTGGCCTTCGCCCGCGCCACCGGCGAGTACGGCTCGGTGATCTTCATCGCCGGCAACATGCCGATGGTCTCGGAGATCACGCCGCTGTTCATCATCACCAAGCTCGAGCAGTACGACTACGCCGGCGCCACCGCCATCGCCGTGGTGATGCTGCTGGTGTCCTTCGTGCTGTTGTTGTCGATTAATCTGCTGCAGGCCTGGGCCCGTGGCAAGTCGGGGAAATAAGAAGATGAGTGCTGTCCTGAACCCTGTTGTCGCCGCCACGCCGCCGGCCCGCCGTGGCGAGCTGCCGTCCGCCCCCTCGGTGCTGGAGCCGCTGTGGGTGCGCGGCCTGCTGATCGGCGTCGCGCTGACCTTCCTCACGCTGTTCCTGTTCGTGCCGCTGGTGGCCGTCTTCGCCGAGGCCTTCAAGAAGGGCTGGGAGGCCTACCTGGCCTCGATCACCGAGGCCGACGCCATCTCGGCCATCAAGCTGACCCTGCTGACGGCCGTCATCGCCGTGCCGCTCAACCTGGTGTTCGGCGTCGCCGCCTCGTGGTGCATCGCCAAGTTCGAGTTCCGCGGCAAGAGCATCCTGCTGACCCTGATCGACCTGCCGTTCTCCGTCTCGCCGGTGATCTCCGGCCTGATCTACGTGCTGATGTTCGGCGCCCAGGGCTGGTTCGGCCCCTGGCTGCAGGAGCACGACATCAAGATCCTGTTCGCCGTGCCGGGCATCGTGCTGGCGACGATCTTCATCACCTTCCCCTTCGTCGCCCGCGAGCTGATCCCGCTGATGCAGGCCCAGGGCAGCGAGGAGGAGGAGGCCGCCATCGTGCTGGGCGCCTCGGGATGGAACACCTTCCGCCGCGTCACCCTGCCCAACATCAAATGGGGCCTGCTGTACGGCGTCATCCTGTGCAACGCCCGCGCCATGGGCGAGTTCGGCGCCGTCTCGGTGGTGTCCGGCCACATCCGCGGCGAGACCAACACCGTGCCGCTGCAGGTGGAAATCCTCTACAACGAATACAACTTCGCGGCCGCCTTCGCGGTGGCGTCGCTGCTGGCCCTGCTGGCCCTGGTGACGCTGACGCTGAAGTCCTTTATCTCCTGGCGCCTGAATGAATCGATCGCCGTCGATTCCGCCTTACGTTCTACGGAGCACTGATCATGACCATCGAAGTCAGAAACATCCATAAACAGTTCGGCGATTTCACCGCCCTCAACAACGTCTCGCTGTCCTTCCCGGCCGGCGAACTGACGGCCCTGCTGGGGCCTTCCGGCTGCGGCAAGACGACGCTGCTGCGCATCATCGCCGGCCTCGAGCACCCGGACTCCGGCCAGGTGCTGCTCGACGCCCAGGACGCCTCGGCGCGCCACGTGCGCGAGCGCCAGGTCGGCTTCGTGTTCCAGCACTACGCGCTGTTCAAGCACATGACGGTGTTCGAGAACGTCGCCTTCGGCCTGCGCGTCAAGTCGCGCAGCGAGCGCCCCTCGGAAGATCAAATCCGCCGCAAGGTCAAGGACCTGCTCGAACTGGTCCAGCTCGACTGGCTGGCCGACCGCTACCCGCCGCAGCTGTCCGGCGGCCAGCGCCAGCGCATCGCCCTGGCGCGCGCGCTGGCCGTCGAGCCGCGCGTGCTGCTGCTCGACGAGCCCTTCGGCGCGCTCGACGCCAAGGTGCGCAAGGAGCTGCGCCGCTGGCTGCGCCGCCTGCACGACGACCTGCACGTGACCAGCATCTTCGTCACCCACGACCAGGAGGAGGCGCTGGAGGTGGCCGACCAGGTGGTGCTGATGAACAAGGGCAACGTCGAGCAGATCGGCTCGCCGGCGGAGGTCTACAACCACCCGGCCTCGCCCTTCGTCTACGGCTTCCTGGGCAACGTCAACATGTTCCACGGCCGCGTCCACGAGGGCGTGATGGCCACCGGCGACGTCAGCTTCGACGTGCCCGACCACGACGGCGTGCAGGACAGCAAGGGCATCGCCTACGTCCGCCCGCACGACCTGGAGATCGACCGCTACACGCCGGGCGCCGAAGGCATCATCGTCAAGCTGCGCCGCGCCCACGCCATCGGCCCGCTGGCCCAGCTCGACCTGGAGCGCACCGACAACGCCGAGCTGATCGAGGCGGTGATGTCGAACGAGCGCTTCAGCCACCTGCACCTGAAGGAGGGCGAGACGCTGGTGGTGCGGCCGAAACGCCTGCACGTGTTCGTCGACCCGGCCGTGGTGTAAGGCCCCGCCGTAGGCAAGCGGCGCCTGCGCGCCCACCTTACCCGCTACCGCTCCATCCCGTCGGACGCCGGCCGCCCAGGCCGCCGGCGCGGGAGCCCTGCGCGCCAACGTTGCGCCGAGCCGATGGCCGCACACGTCGCGTCACCAACTTATTCGCCCTCGGGCAGCAAGGACCCCAGCATGAATTTCCAGCAACTGCGCTCCATCCGCGAAGCCGCCCGCCGGGGCTACAACCTGACCGAGGTGGCCAACGCCCTGTTCACCTCGCAGCCCGGGGTGAGCCGGCAGATCCGCGAGCTGGAGGACGAGCTCGGCGTCGTCATCTTCGAGCGCAACGGCAAGCGCCTGACCGGCCTGACCGACCCCGGCAAGGGCATCCTGAAGATCATCGACCGCCTGCTGATCGAGGCCGAGAACCTGCAGCAGGCCAGCCTGGAATACACCGGCCAGAACAGCGGCACGCTGAGCGTGGCGGCCACCCACACCCAGGCCCGCTACGCGCTGCCCAAGGTGGTGCAGTCCTTCCGCGCCGCCTTCCCCGAGGTGCGCATCGCGCTGCAGCAGAGCGCGCCCGAGCACATCGCCAATGGGTCCTGTCGGGCAAGACCGACATCGGCATCGCCACCGAGGCGCCTGTCGCAGTTCCCCGACCTGGTGTCCTTCCCCTGCTACCGCTGGAGCCACCTGATCGTGGTGCCGGACGGCCACCCGCTGCTGTCGCGTTCGCCGATCCGCCTGGAGAACCTGGCCGAGTTCCCTTTGATCACCTACGACATCGGCTTCACCGGACGCGGCCACATCGACGCCGCCTTCGCCAAGGCCGACGTCAAGCCCGACATCGTGCTGACGGCGATGGACTCGGACGTCATCAAGCAGTACGTCGCGCTGGGCATGGGCGTCGGCATCGTCGCCTCGATGGCCTTCGACCACGGCCGCGACAAGGGCCTGCGCGCGGTCGAGGCCTCGCACCTGTTCGCCGCCAACACCACCCGGCTGGCGGTGCGCAAGGGCGCCTACCTGCGCTCCTACGCCTACCACTTCATCCAGCAGTTCGCCCCCGAGTTGACGCGCGCCGAGATCGACGCGGCGCTGGCCGGCGGCGAACAATCCTGACGCGCCGCCGCTACGGCACCCGATCGGCCAACGCCTTGTTCAGATAGCTCTCGAAGCGGCCGTCGGCGAAGGCCTGGCGCGCCGCCTTGCGGTAGCGCTCGACCAGGCCGGCCGGCGCCAGCGGCGAGAAGACGCCATGCAGTTCGGCGCCCGGCACCGGCAGCGGCAGCAGTTTCAGGTGCAACTCGTCGCGCGCCGCGTAGTAGCGGGCGCTGGCGCAGTTGGAGAAGTAGACGCCGTCGACGCGGCCCAGTTTCAACTTGCCCAAATTCTGCTTTTCCCAGTCGACCCCGCCCACCTCGTCATAGTGGATGCGCGCGTCGCGCATGAACGGCGGCAGCGCGGCGCCGACCACCCAACCTATCGTCATGTTGGCCAGGTCGGCGGCCGAGCGCAGCGCGTTCAGGCGGTGCCCCGGCAGCACCGCGACACATGGTTCGAACTTGATGTAGACGGCCTCGTCGAACTGGATGCCGGCGCGGTCGCGCCCGGCCGTGTGGGCCAGGATGGGGCTGAACAGCACCTGGCCGGTGACCAGGTTGTGCTCCAGCCGGGCCACGGTGAGCGGGCGCTGCCACTGGAAGCGCACGCCCATGCGCGGCGCGATCTCGCGGTCGAAGAAGTCGATCAGCGCGCCCTCCGGCCCGTCCTTGCCGGCGAACACATACGGCGCGAAGGTGAACACGCCCGCAGTGACCAGCTCGCGTGTCGGCGCCTGTGTCTGTGCCGGCGCCGGCGCGGGCGCACCCGCGAGCAGCGTCAGGCCGGCGAGCACGGCGGCACGAAGCGGCGGCGACAGGGATATGGTTGGAAGGCGATACATCGACGGCCTCGGGCGTGGCGCAATCCCTGGGGGAAATAGGCATTGCAAGTCACTACAAGGCTAGCACGGCGGCGCGGCGGCGGCGTGGAGAATGCGCCGGGACGGACGCCGGCGGCGGCTATCTGTTGCGTCGGCGACGCAGGCCGCCGCGCCGTACCCTGACGCGACGAGGGGCGGGCGGGATACGCTCCCGTCCGCCCCTCGCCCGTTGTGGCCGGCCACCGCCGTTCGGCGGCGGCGCGGCGCTTACCAGCTGTAGCCGGCCTTGGCGTAGTAGTAGCGGCCGTTGAAGCCGTTCGGCGCGAAGCCGCTGTACGGCGTGGTGCCGTTGTTGTTCAGATTGCCGTTCGAGGTGATCTGGTCGGGGTAGCGGTTGGTGACGTTGTCGATGCCGGCGCTGAGTTTCCAGTTCTTGCCCAGCTTGACGCTGCCCGACACGTCGAGCACCCATTGCGGATCATAGGTCTGGTCCAGCGTGGCGTTGTTCTGCGGCACGGTGAAGCTGCCGTAGCGGGTGGCCACGGCGCGGCCGTTCCAGTTGCCGACCGTGTAGTCGCCCGACAGGCTGAACTTGTCCTTCGGCGAGCCGACGGTGAGGCGGTTGATGGTCTGGCGGTCGATCAGGGTCAGCCCGTTGGCGCTCAGCAGGGCCGGGTTGTCGGCGACGCGTTCGAGCGAGTTCTTGTTGTGGTTGTAGGCCGCCGTGAAGTCGATCTTGCCGGCTTCGGCCAGTTCCAGGCGGTAGGTGCTGACCACGTCGACGCCACGGGTGCTGGTGTCGATGGCGTTGGTGAAGTAGCGGCCGGCGCCGACCAGGATGCCCTGTTTGGCCAGCGCGTTCTTCAGGTCGGGCGACAGCGTCATGTTGGCCGACAGGGCGACACGGTCGTCGATGTCGATGCGGTAGACGTCGACCGTGGTGCTGAAGTTGCGGGCCGGTTGCAGTTGCAGGCCGAGGCTGTAGTTGCGCGCCTTCTCGGCCTTCAACTGGGTGGCGCCGAGCGCGCTGGCGGCGGCGCTGCCGACGGCGAAGGTGCCGGTCTCGATCGGCGTGTTGACGCCGTTCACCACCGAGAAGTTGGTGGTCGTGATGGTGTAGAACTGCTGCGCCAGCGACGGCGCGCGGAAGCCCGACGAGGCGGTGCCGCGCAGCGAGACGGCGTCGTTGAAGGCGTAGCGGGCCGAGCCCTTGGCCGAGGTGGTGTTGCCGAAGTCGCTGTAGCGCTCGTGGCGCAGTGCCGCCGAGGCGGAGAACTTCTTGGTCACCTCCGCTTCCAGGTTCAGATAGATCGAGGTGTTGTGGCGGCTGTTGCTGCCGGCGTTGGCCGGGCGGAAACCGGAGAAGCCCTGCGCGCCGCTGCCGGAGTAGGAGGCCAGGTCGCCGGCGCCGATTTCATATTTCTCGCGGCGCAGTTCCAGGCCGGTGGCGACCGTCAGCGGACCGCTGAAGGCGGCGAGCGGGAATTCGCGCGCCAGATCCAGGTTCAGCAACTGCTGGTTGTTGATCAGCTTGCCGGCGTGGAAATGGGTCGGGCTGGCCGCGCCCAGGTCCTGGTTGACGGTGTTGTCGAGGTCGAGCTTGAACTCGTTGTTGCCGTAGTTGAAGCTGGCGTCCCAGCGCCAGCCGGCCGCCTCGCCGCGCAGGCCGGCCACCAGGGCCGAGTCGATCGAGGTGCTGTTTTCCAAAGGCAGGAAGCCCTCGGGGAACAGCGGGGTGCGCGGCGCCGTGCCGTTCAGCGCGGTGCGCCAGGTGGCGGCGGCCGAGGTGTTGCGCTGGCCGTAGTTGCCGAAGGCGTAGAAATCGATGTCGTCGTTGACGCGGTACTGGGTGTTGGCGAAGAAGGCGCGCGGATGGGTCTCCGGGTCGCCGAAGCGTTGGTTGACCTGGCCGTAGCGCGGCTCCTTCGGATTGCGGAAGTCGGCGCCGGCGCGGTTGGTGGCGTCGCGTTCGGCCACCTCCAGCGCCACGCGGACCCAGCCGGCGTCGCCCAGCGCGAAGCCGGTCGAGCCCTTGAAGGTCTTCTGGATGCCGTCGCGCTTCTGGTACTCGCCGAAGCCGACTTCGACGTCGCTGCCCTCGGCGCCTTTTTTCAGGATGATGTTGATGACGCCGGCGATGGCGTCCGAGCCGTACTGGGCGGCGGCGCCGTCGCGCAGCACCTCGACGTGGTCGATGGCCGACAGCGGGATGGCGTTCAGGTCGACCGGCGCCGAGCCGCGGCCCTGGGTGCCGTTGACGTTGACCACGGCCGAGGTGTGGCGGCGCTTGCCGTTGACCAGCACCAGCGTCTGGTCGGGCGACAGGCCGCGCAACTGGGCCGGACGCACGGCGTCGCTGGCGTCGGCGCCGGACGGACGGGGGAAGTTCACCGACGGCAGCAGCCGGCCCAGCACGGTGGCCAGCTCGGTCGAGCCGGTGGCCTGCAGTTCGCGCGCGCTGATGATGTCGATCGGCGATTCGGAGTCGACGGTGCGGCGGTTCTTGGCGTAGGTGCCGGTGACCACCACCGATTGCAGCTCGCCGTCCAGCGCGGCGGCTTGTTGCGCGTAGGCGGGCAGGGAGAGCGTGGCGATCAGGCTGGTGACGAGCAGGGCGCGGGCGGGATTCGGCTGGGTGTGGCGTGAACTCATGTGGGGCGATCTCGATGGTGGGGGATAGAAAAAGCTTACCAGTAGGCAAGTGACTTAATCAAAGACTTGTTTTTACTAATGATATATAAAAAAATGATAAGGAAGCCGACAGCCCGTGAAGGAACGCATATGGAACAGAGTCGCACGCGACTAGTCTGCGGCAAGTGTCGCTAAAAAGAGACGTATGGCGAGGCGGGCATATTCGCGGGCGGCAGGTGGCAGGGTCAGACCCTCAGGGTCTGACCCTCGCTTGCGCGGCAAGTGTTTTTATGGCTACTGGCCGGGGTTGGGCAGGCCAGCGTGGATGGCGTCGACCTGGGCCAGCACCTCGGGCGCCAGCTTGACATCGAAGGCGTCGATGTTTTCCTTCAACTGGGCCAGGCTGGTGGCGCCGATGATGGTCGAGGCGACGAACCAGCGCGAATAGCACCAGGCCAGCGCCAACTGGGTCGGCGTCAGGCCGTTGGCGCGCGCCAACGCGGCGTACTGCGCCACCGCCGCCAGCACGCCGGGGCGCAGGTAGCGCGGGCTCCAGTTGGGCGGGAACAGGGTCAGCCGGCCGGCCGCCTTGGGATCGTCCAAATACTTCGCCGTCAGCTGGCCGAAGGCGAGCGGGCTGTAGGCCAGCAGGCCGACCTGGGCGCGCAGGCAGGTTTCGTCGAGCAGGCTGGTCTCGAAGTGGCGCGCGGTCAGGTTGTACAGGTTTTGGATGCTGGCGATGCGCGGCACCGTTCATCTCGGCCTGCTTGATGAACTCGCACACGCCCCAGCTGGACTCGTTGGAGACGCCGATCTGGCCGATCTTGCCGGCCTCGACCAGCCGGCCCAGCGCGGCCAGGGTGTCCTCGATCGCCACCGAGGCCCGCTCGGCCCGCGGATTGAAGGCGTTGGCGCCGAAGATGGGCACGTTGCGGCTGGGCCAGTGCAACTGGTACAGGTCGATGCGCTCGGTTTGCAGGCGGCGCAGGCTGTCCTCGACGGCGGCGCCGATGTTGGCCGCGTCGAGGTTGTTCTTGCCGCCGCGTATCCAATGCATATGCGGGTTCGGCCCGGCCACCTTGGTCGCCAGCACCACCTGGTCGCGCTTGCCGCCGCGCTTGAGCCAGCTGCCGATGAAGCGCTCGGTGCTGCCCTGGGTGGCGGCGCGCGGCATCACCGGATACATCTCGGCCGTATCGATGAAGTTGATGCCGCGCTCGAGCGCGTAGTCGAGCTGGCTGTGCGCCTCGGCCTCGCTGTTCTGCTCGCCGAAGGTCATGGTGCCCAGGCAGATCTTGCTGACGCTCAGGCCGCTGGTGCCCAGGGTGGTGGTTTGCATGGTGGCTCTCGCTGGTACGGTTAGCTTGGCAAAAAATGCCCCGGGCCGGCGGCCGGCCCGGAGTCGGACTCGGGGGGCCGGCGCGGCGGCCGGCCGGGACGCCCGCCTAGCGGGCGCGCAGCGCGTCGGCGCAGTCGCGCACCAGCGCCGGGCCGGCGTAGATCAGGCCGCTGTACAACTGCACCAGCTGGGCGCCCGCCTCGATTTTGACCTTGGCGTCGGCGCCGCGCATGATGCCGCCCACGCCGATGATCGGCAGGGCGTCGCCCAGCTCGGCCTTGAGCAGGCGGATCACCGTGTTGGACAGCTCGAACACCGGCGCGCCGGACAGGCCGCCGGCCTCGCCGCCGTGTTGCATGCCCTCGACGGCGGTGCGGCTGAGCGTGGTGTTGGTGGCGATCACGCCGTCGATCTTGTGGCGCAGCAGGGCGTCGGCGATGTTCTTGACTTGTTCGCCGTCCATGTCCGGCGCGATCTTCAGCGCCAGCGGCACATAGCGCTTGTGCTGGTCGGCCAGGCGCGACTGGGCCTCTTTGAGCTGGGCCAGCAGGCCGTCGAGCTCGGAGCCGCCCTGCAGCTGGCGCAGGTTCTTGGTGTTGGGCGAGGAAATGTTGACCGTCACATAGCTGGCGTAGGGGTAGACCTTCTCCAGGCACTTCAGGTAGTCGTCGGCGGCGTTCTCGATCGGCGTGTCGGCGTTCTTGCCGATGTTCAGGCCCAGCACGCCCTCGCGGTTCTGGTAGAAGCGCGAGGCCTGCACGTTGGCGACGAAGGCGTCGACGCCGCCGTTGTTGAAGCCCATGCGGTTGATGATGCCGTGCGCGGCCGGCAGGCGGAACATGCGCGGCTTGGGGTTGCCCGCTTGCGCGCGCGGCGTCACGGTGCCCACCTCGATCGAGCCGAAGCCCAGGTCGGCCAGCGCGTCGATGTAGGCGCCGTCCTTGTCCAGTCCGGCGGCCAGGCCGACCGGGTTTTTGAAGGTGATGCCCATCACGCTGCGCGGATCGGCGGCCGGCTGCTTGACCAGGCGGGTCAGGCCGAGGGCGGCGGCGCGCTTGAGCGCCGGCAGGGTCAGGTGGTGGGCGGCTTCGGCGTCCATCGCGAACAGCAGGGGACGGGCCAGGGAGTACAGGAAGTGTTGGGACATGGGGGCGCTCTTGAAAGGATGCGCTATTTTACCAGCGCCGGCCGGCCCCCCCGGCAGCCTCGGGCGAGATCCGGCCGGATCGGCCTAGAGCACGCTCCAATGGCCGTCGATGCGCGCCTCGAGCGGCTTGAAGTTGATCTTGTAGGACATCTTCGGGCTTTGCTCGATCCAATAGCCCAGGTAGACGTAGGGCAGCTTGAGCTCGCGCGCCTGCTCGATCTGCCACAGCACGTTGAAGGTGCCGAAGGAGGCTCCCTCGACGTCCGGGTCGAAGAAGGTGTAGACGGACGACAGGCCGTCCGACAGCAGGTCGATGATGCTGACCATGCGCAGCACGCCGTCCGGCTGGCGGAACTCGACCAGCCGCGTGTTGACCCGGCTTTGCAGCAGGAACTGGGCGTACTGGTCGCGGCTGTCCTGGTCCATGCCGCCGCCGGCGTGGCGCTTGCTCTGGTAGCGCAGGTAGAGCTCGTAGTGCTCGTCGGAGAAGGACAGCGTGGCGACGCCGGCCTGCAGCTCGGCGTGCCTGGCCCAGGCGCGGCGCTGGCCCCGGCTGGGGCGGAATTCGTCGGCCACCACGCGCACCGGAATGCAGGCCTGGCAGCCGTCGCAATACGGCCGGTAGGTGAAGATGCCGCTGCGGCGGAAGCCGTTCTTGACCAGCTCGGAATACACGTCGGCGTTGATCAGGTGCGACGGCGTGGCCACCTGCGAGCGGGCCTGGCGCGCGTCCAGATAGCTGCACGGATAGGGCGCCGTGGTGTAGAACTGCAAGGTCGCGAAGGGAAGATCGTTCAGCTGCGTCATGCAGATCCTATCGGTACGGTTGCAAAGCTTGCCGGGGTTGCAAAGTTCGCGCGGCAGGCTGGCGTTCCTGCGCAAGCTGCGGCCGGGGCGCGCGCGGCGCCGGGGCTCACGTCTAGATTAATCGCCGGCGGGGAAAGGCGCAAGCGCTTCCCACGCGGTGATCTGGGGCAGCGCAATGCTGTGGCGTAGATGCGCCAGGAATTGCTGGCGCGAGATGGGCGCCGCGCCCAGCGAGGCCAGGTGGGCGGTCTCCTGCTGGCAGTCGATCATCGCCACGCCGTGGCGGCGCAGGAAGTGCACCAGGTAGGCCAGCGCGATCTTCGAGCCGTCGGTGACGCGGGCGAACATCGACTCGCCGTAGAACATGCGGCCGATCGACACGCCGTAGGCGCCGCCAACCAGTTCGCCGTCCAGCCACAGCTCGGCCGAGTGGGCGTAGCCCATCCGGTGCAGCCCGCTGTAGCCGGCGATGATGTCCTCCGAGATCCAGGTGCCGGGGCCGTCCTTGCGCGGCGCCGCGCAGGCCCGCATGACGGCCTCGAAGTCGCCGTCGAAGCGCACCTGCCAGCGGCCGTCGCCGGCGGCGCTGCGCGCCACCTTGCGCAGCGTCTTCTTCAGGCTGTCGGAGACGCGGAACTGCTCGGTCATCAGCACCATGCGCGGGTCGGTGCTCCACCACAGGATGGGCTGGCCCTCGGAGAACCAGGGGAAGATGCCGCGCTGGTAGGCCGCCAGCAGGCGCTGCGGCGACAGGTCGGCGCCGGCCGCCAGCAGGCCGGGGGCGTCGCTGGTCAGCGCCTGGGCGACGTCGGGGAAGGGCGTGTGCGCCTCGAGCCAGGGGATCATGGGGCGCTCAGAGGTCGCTGCGCATGGGCCGGTTGATGTCGAGCGTGTGGAAGCCGTACTCGCCGCCCTCGCGCACCCGCCGGTGGTCGGCCAGGAACAGCTCGAGCGTGGTGCGGGTGGTGGGGAAGGCCAGGTCGTCCCAGGGGATCTGCGCCTCGCTGAACATTTGCACGTCCAGGCT
Organism: Rugamonas sp. DEMB1; assembly: GCF_029834475.1. GTDB lineage: Bacteria > Pseudomonadota > Gammaproteobacteria > Burkholderiales > Burkholderiaceae_D > Rugamonas > Rugamonas rubra. The sequence goes on from NZ_CP122407.1 coordinate 1,108,311, forward strand.
CTCCTCGCCGGGGGCGAAGTCGAGGTCGCGCAGCGTGGCCAGATAGAACATGTGCACCTGGTGCACGCGCGCCACGTTGAGCAGGGAGAACAAGGGGCCGAGCTCGATGTTGGCGCCGGCCTCCTCGACCGTTTCGCGGATGGCCGCCTCGGCCGTGGTTTCGTTGTTTTCCATGAAGCCGGCCGGCAAGGTCCAATAGCCGCGGCGCGGTTCGATGGCCCGCTTGCACAGCAATATTTTCAGTTCGCCATCGCCTTCCCAGACGGGCAGCGTGCCGAGCACCATTTTCGGGTTCTGGTAGTGGATGGTCGCGCAGCTGGCGCAGACATAGCGCGGACGGTTGTCGCCGGCCGGGACGGCCAGTTCGACGGGGTGGGCGCATTCGGAACAAAATTTCATAGGGGATAGCTCATTCGGTTTTTTCTTACTTTACACCGATTGGGCCGCTTGCGGCGTACCGGCGCGGAGAGTTTGCGCTGGCTATAGGCCGGCGTGGCGCATGCAAGAATGCTATCACACGGCAAGTGGGGATTAAGTTTGCCTAAATTGCCGATCCACCCTATAATATCGGCACAGACGCGGGGTGGAGCAGTCTGGCAGCTCGTCGGGCTCATAACCCGAAGGTCACAGGTTCAAATCCTGTCCCCGCAACCAGATTTTAAGCCGTTGATTTCTTGAAAGAGAGTCAGCGGCTTTTTTGTTTCCGCCCGCATTGCTTGCCGGATCGTGAAATTAGGCATTGTGCGACGCAGCAGCCATGGGATATAATTCGGCTGCGGGGTGGAGCAGTCTGGCAGCTCGTCGGGCTCATAACCCGAAGGTCACAGGTTCAAATCCTGTCCCCGCAACCAAATTTAAAGCCGTTGATTTCCTGGAAAGGAATCAGCGGCTTTTTCGTTTCCGCCCGCATTGTTTGCCGGATCGTGAGATTAGGCATTGTGCGGCGCAGCAGCCATGGGATATAATTCGTCTGCGGGGTGGAGCAGTCTGGCAGCTCGTCGGGCTCATAACCCGAAGGTCACAGGTTCAAATCCTGTCCCCGCAACCAGAACAAGGCAAGCCGCTGATTTCTTCACAGGAATCAGCGGCTTTCGCTTTTTCCGGCCGCCGTTCTGGCGGCGCGGGCCGGCCCCAACGATGGACACGAGGAGAAACGATGGTAACGATTTACCTGCGCTATGTGATCGACCCGTACAAGCTGGCCGAGTTCGAGCACTACGGCAAACTGTGGATGCCGCTGGTGGAGCGCTTCGGCGGCCAGCACCACGGTTATTTCATGCCGTCCGAGGGCGCCAGCAATGTCGCGCTGGCGCTGTTCAGCTTTGCCAGCCTGGCCGAGTACGAGCGCTACCGCGCCGCCAGCGTCGAGGACGCCGAATGCCAGGCGGCGTTCCTCTACGCCGAGCAGACGCGCTGCATCGTCAGCTACGAGCGCAGTTTCTTTCGGCCGGTGTTCGCCTAGACCGCCGCATCACCAGAGTGCCGGCCGGCCCCCGCCACGGCGTGGCGTGCGCCGCCGGCGGGGGCGGAATGTCGACTACGCCTGGCCCGGCGCCGGCAGCGTGGCGGCCGACTGGCGGATGAAGGCCAGCATCTCGTCGCTCATCCAGGTGCCGGTGCGCAGCACGGGCTCCTGCTCGGTGGCGGCGCGGATCTTTTGCATGGTGGCCGGCTGGTCGCCGGCGAAGTCGCGGAACAGTTCGAACCACTGCCGCGTCAAGGCCTGCACGGCCGGCGCGTCGGGCTCGGCGCCGGCCTCCATCTGCTGCTGCACGGCGGCGATCAAGGGCGGCCACTCGGCGGCGCGCTTGCCGCTGTTCTCGCGCATGTGGCGCATCTCGTCCTCGTCCAGATATTTCGCGTAGACGCTTTGCCGGCGCGCCGAGAAGGCGCGCATCACGTACTGGCGCAACTCCGGCGTGATGCCGGTCTGCTGCTGCGCCGCCGCGTCCCGCGTCAGCAGCGCGTCGATGCGGCGGACGAAGTCGGGGTTGGCGGCGGTGTCGCGCTCGAGCATGATCATCCAGTGCTCGGCCAGCTTTTGCGCGTCGGCGTGTTCGGCGGCGACGCCGCCGTCGAGCAGCGCGCGCACCTGCGCCACCAGCGCGGCCCATTCGGCCTGGCTCTTGGCGCCGTTGCTGTAGAAGGGCAGGCGCTTGAGTTCTTCTTGCGTGAAGATTTTGTCGTACATGGTCATCAACTCCAAAGTGGTTAGCCAATCGGCCAAGCCGGGCTCCTCGCCGTTCGCCAGTTGATGGTGCAGGGTGGCCAGCTGCGCACGCAGTTGGCTGGCCTGCTCGATCTGGCGGCCCAGCGCTGCTATCTGCTGGGCCACGATGGACGAGAACGGGGTGTCCGGCCTGGCCAGGAAGGTGCCGATCTCGGTCAACGACATGCCAAAGCGACGCAAGGCCTGGATCTGCTGCAGGCGGGCGATGTCGTCGCGTTGGTAGAGCCGGTAACCGCTGTCGGAACGCGCCGAGGGCGAGAGCAGGCCGATGCTGTCGTAGTGGTGCAGGGTGCGCACGGTCAGGCCGGAACGCTTGGCCAGTTCTCCCACTTTCAACATATCGGTTTGCTCCTTTGTTCGAACGTGCGACCAGATTGCGGCCTCACGCCACGTCAGGGTCAAGCACTTTGGGGAGTTGTTTAGTCGTCGGCGCGCGGATGCAGGCTGGCCCACAAATGCGCCGACGCCATGGTGCGGTGCGGCGCGTAGCGCGCCAGGATCTGCTCGGTGCGCGCCATGTCCGGCTTGCTGTCCTCGCCGAGCAGCGGCTGCAGCGCGGCGCGGACGGCGACGTCGCCATGCAGCGAGCAGTCGGCGTAGCCGTAGCCGCGCAGCAGGCCGTAGTTGACGGTCCACGGACCGATGCCCTTGAGCGCCAGCAGCGCGGCCGACACTTCGGCGATGCCGTAGCCGGGCGACAGATCCAATGTCAGCGCGCCTTCGGCCACGCGGCGCGCCAGCAACAGCAGGGTCTCCGCCTTGGCGCGGGAGAATTTGCGGCTGGTCAGTTGTTCCGCGTCCAGCGCCGCCACGTCGGCCGCCTCGGGGTAGCACCACAGGCCGCTGCCGTGCTGGCGGCCGGCCTGCTGGATGAAGGTGCGGCGCAGCGCGATGGCGAACGACAGGTTGATCTGCTGGCCGATGACGGCCCAGGTCAGCGCCTCGAACACCGAGGCCGACTGCACCACGCGCAGGCCCGGCTGGGCGCGCACCAGCGCGCCGAGCAGGGCGTCGTCGCCGGCGAAGTCGATGAAGGGCTGCGGGTCGATGCGCAGGCCGAGGATGTTGAGCAGCGCCTCGTGCGCGCGCTGGCGCTGCGGCGCCGTCAGCGCGGCGTCGGCCAGCACGGCGCAGTCGGCGCGGGCGGTGCCGGGCGCTTGGCGGCGCGCACGGGCCAGGTCGACGTCGAGCAGCACCGGAACGCCGTCGATCAAGATGCCCTTGCGCAGGCGCGCCTCGTCGACCTGCTCGGCGACGCTTTCCGTGTCGCGCCGGTGGAAGGCCAGCACGTCCTGCAGCCGGTAGTCGTCCGGCAGCGCTAGCGTCAGACGCGGGCTCATGCCGTGCCGGCGCCGCCGCGCACCAGCCGCTTCAGCCAGCCGAGATCGGGTTTGAAGCCGGTCACCAGGGCGGTGCCGAGGATGACGATGGCGGCGCCGGCGAAGGTGTACCAGCCGACGATCTCCTTGAGGAACAGCGTGCCCCAGAGGATGCCGAACAAGGGGCTGATGAAGGTCACCGTCAGCGCCGAGGTGGCGCCGACGTCCTGGATCAGGCGGAAGTACAGCAGGTAGGCGATGCCGCTGCAAACCACGCCGAGCGCCAGCGCGGCGGCCATGATGCCGGCCGTGGCCTGGCCGGGCGCGGGGAAGAAGGCCAGCGCCGGCATCACCAACAAGGTCGAGGCCCACATGCTGCCGTGGGCGTTGGCGAAGGGTTCGACCGAGGCGGCCGTGCGGGTGTAGGTGCTGGCGATGCCGTAGCAGAAGGAGGCGCTGAGCACGGCGGCGATGGCCAGGCCGGCGCCGGGCTGCGCGCTGACGTGGTCGAAGCCGACCAGCAGCGCCACGCCGGAGACGCCCAGCAGCAGGCCGGCGACGACGCGGGCCGACACCATGTGGCGGCTCCAGACGGCGCCGATCAGCGCGCCCCAGATCGGCGTGGTGGCGTTGAGCACGGCCAGCACCGAGGCCGACAAGGTGCGCGCGGCGAAGGCGAACAGCAGGAAGGGCAGGGCGGAGTTGAACAGGCCGAGCATCAGGTAGTGCTTCCAGTGGGCGCGCCAGTGCAGCGGTTTTTTCAGCAGCAGGGCGATGGCGCCGAGGAACAGGGCGGCGAACAGCACGCGGTACTGGATCAGCACGGCCGGCCCCAGCACCGGCGCGGCGATGCGCATGAACATGAAGGAGCCGCCCCAGATGGCGGCCAGCAGGAAAAGTCGGAGTAGGTTGGCGGTGCTCATGCGGTGTTCCTGTTTGTGGGCCTGTCTGCGGGCCAGTATGCGGGCCAGTATGCGGGCCTGTATGCTGCCACGGCGGCGCGTGCCGCGCCAGCCGTTTCTTGCGCTTGAATGGTTGCGCCGGAAGCCGACCGCGCCGCGCCTGCGTTCACGACAGCTCGACCAGGCAGGCGTTGCCGCCCGGCGGCGTCAGCGCGGCGGCGTGCTGGATTTGCAGCTCGGCCGGCACGCCGTTCTTCACGGCGGTCATTTCGGCCAGGATGGAGATGGCGATTTCGGCCGGCGTCTTGCTGCCGATGTAGAGGCCGATCGGGCCGTGCAGCCGGGCCAGCTGCGCCGCGCTGACGTCGAACTGCAGCAGGCGCTCGCGCCGCTTGCTGTTGTTGAGGCGCGAGCCGATGGCGCCGACGTAGAAGGCCTCCGACTTGAGCGCCTCCATCAGCGCCAGGTCGTCCAGCTTGGGGTCGTGGGTCAGCGCGACGACGGCGCTGCGGTGGTCCAGCTTGAGCTCCAACACCAGGTCGTCCGGCATGGCGTGCACCAGCTCGACGCCGTCGACCTGCCAGCCGGCGCGGTATTCCTCGCGCGGGTCGCAGACGACGACGTGGTAGTCCATGGCGATGGCGATCTGCGCCAGAAAGCGCGACAGCTGGCCGGCGCCGATGATCAGCAGGCGCCAGCGCGGGCCGTGCAGCGTGGTCATGCTGTGTTCGTCCACGCTGAGCACGGCGCCGACCGGCGCCTTGGCCAGCGCGACGGCGCCGCTGCGCAGGTCGAGGCGGCGCTCGACCAGTTCGTGCCGTTCCAGCCGCTGCAGCAGCTCGGCGATGCGGCTGTGCGCGCCCAGCGGCTCGATGGCCAGCTCGATGGTGCCGCCGCAGGGCAGGCCGAAGCGGTGCGCCTCGTCGGCGCTGATGCCGTAGCTGACGATCTCGGGCGCGCTGCGCACGATGCCGTGGACGCGCACGCGCTCGATCAGGTCGTCCTCGATGCAGCCGCCGGAGACCGAGCCGACCACCCGGCCGTCGTCGCAGATGGCCAGCGTGGCGCCGATCGGGCGCGGGCTCGAGCCCCAGGTCTTGATGACGGTGACCAGTTCGCAGCGGTGGCCGGCGGCGATCCAGCCGGCGCTGGTCTTGAGTACTTCGAGGTCGATGCTGTCCATGGATTCCAGGCTGCGGCGTGAGGGGGGAAGCGATAGAATATACTACGCGTTCCCAAAGTTTGCAGGACGACCCCACATGACCGACCCATCCAAGAACGAAGACGACGGCAATCCGAAGTTCGGCCGCCTGTTGATCGTGTTGTTCGCCGCCGTGCTGGTGTGTGTCGCCCTGACCTGGGTGATGGGAACCTGGTTCCCCAACTTCCCCAGCATAGGCTAGGCCGCCGCTTTCGGTGAGCCGCTAGGGCCGTTTGCACACCACCGTCAGCGCGCTGTCGTAGGCGCTGTCGGGCACGATGTCCTCGGGCGCGAAGCGCTCGTATTTGAAGTTGCCGACCGGCTCGCCCTTGCCCATCGCGTCCGGGTAGTAGACCTGCGACAGCAGGGTGGTGGTGCGGTCGTCGCAGGAGTACAGGTGCAGCTCCTTGAGCGAGCGGTAGGCCTTGCCGTCGTGCGTGCTCTGCTCCTGGCCGAAGGACTGCATGGTCCACACCTTGCGCAGGGTGTCGACCTTGGTGACGCTGCTCTTGTCGATGTAGAAGGTCTTGCCGGCGCCGCCGCTGAGGCGGGCCCACTGCGCCGCCTGGCCCAGCGCGGGCAGGGTCGCCAGGGCCAGCAGCAGGCAAAATCGAAACGGTTTCATGACGCTTCCTTTTTTGCCAGTCCGCTGGCGGCTGGCGACGATTACGGCAGTTGCGGCACCAGCGGCTTGTTGGCCGCCTGGCGGGCCTTGATCTCGGCGACGGTGCGGTCGATCGCGGCCAAACGATAGGCGATGGCCGGGTGTGTCGCATTGTAGCCGTTTAGCACCGTGGCGGGATACTGCGTGGCCAGCCGCTGCCAGAAGGCGCGGACGTGCTCGATGTTGTAGTTGGCGCGCGCCAGCAGGTACAGCGCCAGCCGGTCGGCCGCCGCGTCGAGCTCCTGCGGCACCGGCTTGACGCCCGCGCTGCCGATCAACATCGACAGGTCGGGCCGCACGCCGACCAGGTTGTCGATGATGCCGCCGATGGTGGCCGAGGAGCGCAGCGTGCCGGCGTGGCCCAGCACGTTGTGGGCGATGTCCTTGGCCAGCACGAAGGCGATCGCCTCGTCGCTCTGGGCGAAGTTGATCATGCCACGGGTGATCAGCACGCGCTGGCCGTCGGCGTAGGAATTGATGTTGTCGGCGTTGCCCAGGTCGACCTTGAAGGCGCAGGCGCGCGTCACCGGTATGTTGAGCACCTGGTTGGCGCCGCCGCGCCAGACCGCCAGGTTGAGCGTGGCGCGGCTGCCCACCAGCGGGCCGAACATGGCGGCCGCCAGCGTCTCGGCGTTCTGCCCGACGGGCAGGTTCTTGCCTTCGATGGCCATCAGCGTGTCGCCCCGGCGCAGGCCGGCGCGCGCCGCGCCGCTGCCGGCCAGCACGCCGGAGACCTGCAGGCGGTCGCCGTAGCCCAGCACGGCCTGGGCCGCGTCGACGAATTCGCCGGGGTAGGAGTATTTGTTCTTGGCGGTGAAGCCGAGCAGGTTGCGCGCCTGCGTGCGGCACAGGTCGGCGTTGTTGATCAGCAGCGGCGCGGCGACGCGGTACAGGCGGTCCTGCAGCGTCACCATCTGGCCCAGCGCCTCCTGGGCGGCGATCGTTTTCGCCGTCACCACCGGGGTCTCGTCGATTGGCGCGCCACGGGCCGGCGCCGGCGCCGGCGCGCTGGGCGCCGGGCCGAAGGTGGAACAGGCGGCCAGCGTCAGCAGCGCCGTCGCGGCGACGATGGTCTTGACCACGGCCAGGGCCTTGGCCTTGTGGGCGCACTGCATGACGATTGCTGGCATAGACTTCCTTATTGTTTGCCGGTGCTGCCGAAACCGCCGGCACCGCGTTCGCTGCTGTCGAATTCCTCGACCACGTTAAAGCCGACCTGCAGGACCGGAACGATGATCAGCTGCGCCAAGCGCTCCATTGGATTGAGCGTGAAGGCGGCGTGGCCGCGGTTCCAGGTAGAGACCATCAACTGGCCCTGGTAGTCGGAGTCGATCAAGCCTACCAGATTACCCAGCACGATGCCGTTCTTGTGGCCCATGCCGCTGCGCGGCAGGATCATCGCGGCGTAGCCGGGATCGGCCAGGTGGATCGCCAGGCCGGTCGGAATCAGCACGGTCTGGCCGGCTTCGATGACGATGGGCGCATCGATGCAGGCGCGCAGGTCGAGGCCGGCGCTGCCCGGGGTGGCGTAGGCCGGCAGTTGTTCCTTCATGCGCGGGTCGAGGATCTTGATGTCGATAGTTTTCATTGCGTCGTTTCTGTGTTGCGTAAGGCGCTTATTCGATATTGGACTTACTGGTGGTGATGCGGAGGGAGGCGCTCACTGGAACAGCGAGTACTTGTCGAGCCGCTTGGAGATTTCGCAAACCAGCTGTCGCGCCAGGCTCAATTTGTCGGCGCGCGGCAGGATGGTGTGGCCGTTTTCGTCGAACAGGATGATGGTGTTGTCGTCCTGGCCGAAGGTGTGGTGGCCGATGTTGCCAACCAACAGGGGGATGCCCTTCTTCTCGCGCTTGGCGGCGCCGAAGGCCAGCAGGTTCTCCGACTCGGCGGCGAAGCCGACGCAGTAGGGATAGCCGGCCAGGCTGGTGCGCGCCGCCACGGTGGCGAGGATGTCCGGGTTTTGTTCGAACTTCAGGTCGGGCACCGAGCCGTCGTCCTTTTTTTTCATCTTCTGCTCGCTGGCGTTGGCGACGCGCCAGTCGGCCACCGCCGCCACGGCGATGAAGACGTGCTGGCCGTCGACGGCCGCCATGACGGCGTCGTGCATCTGCTGGGCGCTTTGCACGTTGATGCGCTGCACGCCGTGCGGCGCGGTCAGCGCGGTCGGGCCGGAGATCAGCAGCACCTCGGCGCCGGCCTCGCGGGCGGCGCGGGCGACGGCGTAGCCCATCTTGCCCGAGGAGAGGTTGGTGATGCCGCGCACCGGGTCGATCGCCTCGAAGGTGGGGCCGGCGGTGATCAAAATGCGCTTGCCGGCCAGGGCCTTCGGCTGGAAGGCGGCGATCAGCTCCTCGAGCAGCTGCTGCGCTTCGAGCATGCGGCCCAGGCCGACCTCGCCGCAGGCCTGCTCGCCGGCGGCCGGGCCGAAGAACACCACGCCGTCCTCGCGCAGCTGGGCGACGTTGCGCTGGGTGGCCGGGTTCTGCCACATCTCCACGTTCATCGCCGGCGCCACCAACAGCGGCAGCATGCGCGGCCTGGCCAGGCACAGGGTCGACAGCAGGTCGTCGCAGGCGCCGTGCGCCAGCTTGCGCAGGAAGTCGGCCGAGCAGGGCGCGATGAGAATCGCGTCGGCCTGGCGGGTGATGTCGATGTGCGCCATGTTGTTGTCGACGCGCGGGGCCCGACTGGCTGCTGAACACCGGCTGGCCGGACAGCGCCTGCATGGTGACGGCGGTGATGAAGTGGCTGGCGGCGTCGGTCATCACCACCTGCACCGAGGCGCCGGCCTTGCTCAGGGCGCGGCACAGTTCGGCCGCCTTGTAGCAGGCCACGCCGCCGGTCAGGCCGAGGACGATTTTTTTACCGGTCAGATCCATGTTGATACTCCAGCGTGCGGCAGGTTGGTCGGCGAATCGGCGAATGGCGCTCAGCGGTTGACGCGGCGCAGTTCGTCGATGATGAACAGGCCGGCGCCGATGCAGATGGCGGAGTCGGCGATGTTGAAGGCCGGGAAATGGCCGAAGGCCTTGATGTGGAAATCGAGGAAGTCGACGACGTGGCCGTAGGCCATGCGGTCGATGACGTTGCCGAGGGCGCCGCCGAGGATCAGCGCCAGGGCCCAGCAGAACATGCGCTGGCCGCCGTGCTTTTTGAGCAGCAGGACGATGTACAGCGCGACGCCGATGGCGAGGGCGCTGAGGAAGTAGCGCTGCCAGCCGCCCTCGTTCGACAGGAAGCTGAAGGCGGCGCCCTTGTTGTAGGCCAGCACCAGGTTGAAGAAGGAGGTGACGACCTTCTCCTCGCCCAGGTGGAACAGCTTGGTGATGGTGATCTTGGACAGTTGGTCGAACAGGATGACGATGGCGGCAATGCCCAGCCATGGCATCAGGTTGGAGCGGGGTTGCGTCGAGAAGCGGTTCTTGGTGGCCATGGAGTGTCGAAAGGGGTGGGTGGACGCCGCCGCGCCGGGGCGCGGCGGCGGATCGTGTACCTGGGTGTATCAGGCGAACTTGCGCTTTTCGCCGGCGCCGAACAGATTGCTGTGGCAGCGGCCGCACAGGGTCGGATGGTCGGCGTGGCTGCCGACGTCGGCGCGGTAGTGCCAGCAGCGCTCGCACTTGGCGGCGGCCGAGGCGGCCACTTCGACGGCCTCGTCGGCTTCCGTTTCGACTTCGACGGCCCGGGCCTGCGAAGTGATGAAGACGAACTTCAGGTTCGTCGTCCAGGCTGGCCAGCAGGCGGTACTTGTCGCCGGCCGCCTTGATGGTCAGTTCGGCCTGCAGCGAGGAGCCGATGGCGCCCGAGGTGCGCAGGTCTTCCAGTTGCTTGGTGACGCCGGTGCGCACGGCGCGCAGGGCGCTGTACTTCTCCATCAGCGCGGCGCCGTCGGCCGGCTGCGGCAGCTGCCACCAGGTTTGCGTGAAGATGGTCTCGTCGCTGGCCTTGTACGCCTCGGCGCCGGCGAAGATGGCCCAGGCCTCCTCGGCGGTGAACGACAGCGCCGGCGCCATCAGGCGCAGCAGGCTTTGCGTGATGTGCCACAGCGCGGTCTGCGCCGAGCGGCGCGCCGGCGAACCGATGGCGCTGGTATACAGGCGGTCCTTGAGGATGTCCAGGTAGAAGCCGCCCAGGTCGCTCGGAGCAGAAGTTCTGCAGCTTCGACACCACCGGCTGGAACTCGTACTGGTCGTAGTGGGCCACCATGTCGGCCTGCAGCGCGGCCATGTTGGCCAGCGCGTAGCGGTCGATCTCGAACAGCTGGTCCACCGGCACGGCCTGGGTGGCGTGGTCGAAGTCGGAGATGTTGGCCAGCAGGAAGCGCAGCGTGTTGCGGATGCGGCGGTAGGCCTCGGTGACGCGCTTGAGGATCTCGTCGGAGATCGACAGCTCGCCGGTGTAGTCGGTCGAGGCGATCCACAGGCGCAGGATGTCGGCGCCCAGGGTGTCGGAGATCTTCTGCGGCGCCAGCGTGTTGCCCAGCGATTTGGACATCTTCTTGCCCTCGCCGTCGACGGTGAAGCCGTGCGTCAGCAGCGCCTTGTAGGGCGGCCGGCCGTTGAGCATCGAGGAGGTCAGCAGGGACGAGTGGAACCAGCCGCGGTGCTGGTCGGAACCCTCCAGGTACAGGTCGGCCGGGAACGCCGATTGCTCCTTGTGCGAGCCGCGCAGCACGGTCTGGTGGGTGGTGCCGGAGTCGAACCAGACGTCCAGCGTGTCCTTGTTCTTGAGGTACATGGCGGCCTCGTCGCCGAGCAGGTCGCTTCAAGTCCAGCGCCAGCCAGGCGTCGATGCCGCTCTGCTCGATCAGCTGGGCGACCTGCTCCAGCAGCTCGGGCGTGCGCGGATGCAGTTCGCCGGTCTCCTTGTGGACGATGAAGGCCATCGGCACGCCCCATTGGCGTTGGCGCGACAGGGTCCAGTCGGGACGGTTGGCGATCATGCCGTGCAGGCGGGCCTGGCCCCAGTCCGGGTAGAACTTGGTGTCGGCGATGCCTTGCAGGGCGCTCTGGCGCAGGGTCGGGCCGCCGTCCTTCGGCGTCACGTCCATGCCGGCGAACCACTGCGAGGTGGCGCGGTAGATGATCGGCGTCTTGTGGCGCCAGCAGTGCATATAGCTGTGGGCGAACATCTTCACCTCGAACAGGGCGCCGGCCTCGGTCAGCGCGCTGCAGATCGGCTTGGAGGCCTCCCAGATGGTCATGCCGCCGAACAGCGGCAGGGTCGAGACGAACTTGCCGTCGCCCATCACCGGCGTCAGGATGGCGTCGTCCTTCAGGCCGTGCGCCTTGCAGGAGATGAAGTCGTCCTGGCCGTAGGCGGGCGCCGAGTGGACCACGCCGGTGCCGCTCTCGGTGGTGACGTAGTCGGCCAGGTACATCGGCGACAGGCGGTCGTAGAAGGCGTCGCTGGCGTGCAGCGGGTGGCGGAAGCCGATGCCGGCCAGGGCGGCGCCGTCGCAGGTGGCGATGGTGCTGCCTTCGAGCTTGTAGCGGGCCAGGCAGGATTCGGCCAAATCCTGCGCCAGGATCAGCAGCAGCGGGGCGCCGTCACGCTCGGTTTGCACCAGCGCGTACTTGATCTCCGGGTGGACGTTGAGCGCCTGGTTGGACGGGATGGTCCACGGCGTGGTGGTCCAGATGACGATGAAGCCGTTCTCCGTCGGCAGCGAGGGCAGGCCGAAGGCGGCCGCCAGCCTGGCGTGCTCGGCGAACTTGAAGCCGACGTCGATCGCCGGGTCGCGCTTGTCCTGGTATTCCACTTCGGCCTCGGCCAGGGCGGAACCGCAGTCGAAGCACCAGTTGACCGGCTTCAGGCCGCGATACACATAGCCCTTTTCCAGCAGTTGGCCGAGGGCGCGCAGCTCGTCGGCCTCGTTCGAGTAGTTCATCGTCAGGTAGGGGTTTTCCCACTCGCCCAGCACGCCCAGACGGATGAAGTCCTTGCGCTGGCGGTCGACCTGCTCGAGCGCGTAGGCGCGCGCCTTGGTCAGCACCTCGGCGGTCGGCAGGTTCTTGCCGTATTGTTTTTCGATCTGGATCTCGATCGGCATGCCGTGGCAGTCCCAGCCCGGCACGTAGGGCGCGTCGAAGCCGGCCAGGGTGCGCGACTTGACCACCATGTCCTTGAGGATCTTGTTGACGGCGTGGCCGAGGTGGATGTCGCCGTTGGCGTAGGGCGGGCCGTCGTGCAGGATGAATTTCGGCCGGCCGGCGGCGGCCTTGCGGATGCGCTGGTAGATCTTCTTCTCTTGCCAGTCCTTGACCCATTGCGGCTCGCGCTTGGCCATGTCGCCGCGCATCGGGAACGGGGTTTCGGTCATGTTGACCGGGTATTTGCTCTCGGGCTTCTTGCCCTGCTTGGCTTCTTTCGGCGCTGCTGGTTTGCTGGTATCGGACATGTTTATCTTTAAGGTGGATATGCTGTTTGGATCGTGTGTTCGGGGTGGTCGAAAATGGCCGGCGCGCGTGGCCGCTGCGCTGTCAAATTCGGTCGGTCGCGGTGACGGCGCCGGCGCGCCGTTCGAAGTACTCGCGCGCCATGTTCGAGTCGCGTTCGATGGCGGCGGTCAGCGTCGCCAGGTCGTGGTACTTCTCCTCGTCGCGCAGCTTGTGCAGGAATTCGACGCGCACCTGCTTGCCGTAGCAGTTGGCGTTGAAGTCGAACAGGTGCACCTCGAGCAGCACGCGGCCGCTGTCGTCGACGGTGGGGCGCACGCCCAGGCTGGCGACGGCCGCCAGCGGCGCCGCCGCCAGGCCGTGCACCTGGACGATGAAGATGCCGGCCAGGGCGGGGCGGTGCGGCACGCGCAGGTTGAGGGTCGGGAAGCCCAGCGTGCGGCCCAGTTTCTGGCCGTGGATCACATGGCCGGAGATGGCGTAGGGGTGGCCCAGCAGCTGCTCGGCGTGGCCGAAGTCGCCCGCCGCCAGCGCGGCGCGCACGGCCGACGAGGAGATGCGGTCGCCGCCGTTCATCACGGTGGGCAGCGTCTCGACGTGGAAGCCGTAGTGGCGGCCGGCCTCCTGCAGCATGGCGACGTTGCCGGCGCGCTTGGCGCCGTAGCAGAAGTCGTCGCCGACCATCAGCCATTTGACGTGCAGGCCCTCGACCAGCACCCGCTCGGTGAACTGCTGCGGCGTGAGGGCGGCGAAGTGGGCCGAGAAGTGTTCGACGATGACGCGGTCGATGCCGTTGTCGGCCAGCGACTGCAGCTTGTCGCGCAGGTTGGCGATGCGCGGCGGCGCCTTCGACAGGTCGCCGGCGCGCTGGGCGAAGAATTCGCGCGGGTGCGGCTCGAAGGTCATCACGGCGGCCTCCAGGCCGAGCGCGTCGGCGGCGCCACGGACGCGGCCGAGCAGCGCCTGGTGGCCGAGATGGACACCGTCGAAGTTGCCGATGGTGAGCGCGCAGGGCGCGCGCGCCGCTGCATTGGGGAGACCGCGGAATACCTTCATGGGAATCTTGGGGGGAAACTGTCGCTAAATGGTGGATTATACGGTCTGTTCGGCCCGAGCACACCCGCAAAGGGGCCGGCGCGGCGTTTCGGGCCCGATTCGCGGCCCGAAAAGCTGAAAAAGCGCGGTCTGCGCTAGGCAGACCGCGCTTCGGCGGTGCGTCGTCCCCGCGGCGGCGGGCCGCGGCGGGGACGGGCGGGCGCTTACATCGGGTGGTTGATTTGCAGCGTCCAGTAGCGCGCCAGGTCGGCCGCGCCGTCGGTGCCCTTGACGCCCTTCAGCGTCGCCAGGGCGGCCGGTTTCTTGCCGGCCTGCGCCTGGGCGATGCCCAGGTGCAGCTTCAAATGGTCCGGATGCTTGGCGCCGTCCATCTTGGTCGCCTGCGTCATCAGCTCCAGGCCCTTGTCGGCCTTGCCGGCGCTGGCCAGGGCGAAGCCCAGGTTGCTCAGGCCGTCGGCGTCCTTGTTTTTCAACAGTTCGGCTTCCAGCTTGGCGGCGTGGGTCTCGCCGTCGGCGGCGGTCTTCACGGCCAGGTCCCTTCAGGCGCTGGTGGCGGGCGGCGTCCGAGCCGACGCCCAGCACGCCTTTTTTGTAGCCCTGGTCGATGATCTTCAGCGCCTCGGCGCCGTTGCCGGACTGCAGCGCCAGCTGGCTCATCTCCATGTACTCGCCCGGCTTGCTGAGCAGGCCGTTGGCCAGCTTCAGGCGCAGCACGTCGAGCGACAGGGTGCCGGAGAAGCCCGGCTTGCCGGTGACGCGGTTGAGCAGGTCGGCCCAGTAGCTGGTTTTAGGATAGGAGCCGGCCAGTTTTTCCAGGGTCTGCACATAGCCGGCCTTGTCGTTCTGTTTCAGCTGGATGTTGGCCAGCATTTGCAGCTGGGCCTCGCTGTTGCCCTTGCCCTGGAGTTCCTTGGCCGCCTCGGCGTACTTGCCGCTGATGTAGTAGGTCTGGATCAGCAGTTCGCGCATTTGCGGGTTCTCGCCGTCCTTCAGCGAGCGCTGGATCCAGGTGATGGCCTTCGGGTAGTCCTTGGCGCGGTAGTAGATGCCGGCCAGGGCCTGGGTGAATTTCGGTGCCTCGGCGGCGGACAGCTTGCCGGAGTTGATCACCGCTTCGAAGGCGTGGGCGGCGGCGTCGTTGTCGCCTGCCGCGGCGGCGGCCGAGGCGCGGGTGCGCTCGATCAGGTACACCTCGTTGGGCGACTTGCCGCCGACGGCGTCCGCTTCCTTCAGCTTGGCCAGCGCTTCCTTGTTCTTGCCTGCCTGTGCCAGTTTCTGTGCTTCCTGCAGTGGCTTGCCTACTTCGGCGCGCACGGCGTCGGCGGCGTGGGCGATCGAACCCAGGCCGACCAGCGGGGCGGCGGCGGTGAAACCAATGGCGGCCATTACCAGGCCGAGATGAGCGAGACGAAACTTGGACATGGGGAAGTTTTCTTTCATCAAAATGCGAAATAGGCAGGACTATCCTGCCTATCGTTCAAATAAAGGGACGCTGCTGCGGTCTTATTGGAACTGTTCGTTGCCGACCAGGCCAATCTTGGTCACACCCAGGCGCTGGGCCGAAGCCATGACGCCCGCGACGACCTTGTACGACACCAGCTTGTTCGGACGCAGATGCACCTCCGGCTGGTCCGCTTGCGCGGCGACGTCGACCAGTTTGGCTTCCAGGGCGGCACGGCTAGGAATCACCGCGTTGTCCCACAGAATCGTACCGTCGAAGTCCACGTCGATGGTCACCACGACCGGATCCTTGGTCGGTGGCGGCGGGGTGCCGACCGGCATGTTCAAGTTCACCGAATGGTTGGCCTTAGGAATCGTAATGATCAGCATGATAATCAGCACCAGCATCACGTCGATGAGGGGCGTCATATTCATTTCCATCATTGGTTCCGGATCGCCGCCTGCGGCGGGAGAACCGACATTCATACTCATGGTGTTTCCTTTTAAGAAGGGGGCTGGCTGCGCCCCCGGGCCGATGGCCTGGCCGGGGACGCACGGGGATCAACCCCGGTCAGGCGGTTCGGTGATGAAGCCGACCTTCTGGATGCCAGCGCGCTGGGTAGTGTAAATGACCTTGCCGATGGACTCGTAGCGTGTTTCCTGGTCGCCACGTACGTGCACTTCCGGCTGAGGCAACTTGACTGCTTCCACCTTCAGAAAATCGAACAACTCATTGGTGTCCTTCATTTTCTTCTGATTCCAGTAGATGTCGCCATCCTTGTTTACAACGATGTTGACATCTTCCGGTTTGGTCTGAATCACCTGGTTGGTCTCTTCCGGCAGCTTGATTTTCTGCAGTTTGAGAACGACCGGGCTCGTGATCAGGAAGATAATCAGCAGAACCAACATGATGTCGACGAGCGGCGTCGTGTTGATTTCCGACATGACTTGATCTTCGTCTCCGCTATCGGAGCCTACGGACATCGACATGGCAATTATCCGATCTTTTTAGCGCCGGCTGCACGGCCAGCTTCGCTGGTCGACATGGCGCCGGAGATCAGGACCGAGTGGACGTCGGCGCTGAAGGAGCGGACATCTTCCATCGCCGATTTGTTGCGACGCACCAGCCAGTTGTAACCCAGCACGGCAGGAACGGCGACGAACAGGCCGAAGGCGGTCATGATCAGCGCTTCGCCGACCGGGCCGGCGACCTTGTCGATCGAGGCGTTACCGGTCATGCCGATGTTGATCAGCGCGTTGTAGATACCCCAAACGGTACCGAACAGACCGATGAACGGCGCGGTCGAACCGACGGTGGCCAGGAAGGACAGGCCGTCTTGCAGACGCGACTGGACTTTGTCCACGGCGCGCTGGATCGACATGGTGACCCAGGTCGACAGGTCGATTTGTTCCAGCAGGGCGCCGTCGTGGTGCACGGTGGCCTTGGTGCCGCTTTCAGCGATGAAGCGGAATGGCGAGCCGTCCTTCAGGGCTGCCGAACCGGCGGCGATCGACGGGGCTTTCCAGAACTTGGCCGAGGTTTCCTTCGACTGTTTGAAGATCTTCATCTGGTCGATCAGCTTGGTGACGATGATGTACCACGAACCCATCGACATCAGCGACAGGATGATCAGCGTGCCGCGCGAGACGAAACCACCGTTCCACACCGCTTCGAAGCCGAACGGGTTTTCCACTTCCTCTTTTTCCACGTGGGCGGCTGGAGCCGACGCTTCCGGAGCTGCTGCTGCCGCATCCGCTGCCGGAGCGGCTGCTGGGGCCGAAGCGGCTGCCGAGGCTGGCGCGTCAGCGAAGGCTGGGGCGCTTACCAGGGCGGTGGCTGCGGTCACCGAAAACAGCACAGCGGCCAGTACAGCGGACAAACGGGTATTCTTAAACATGCTTCCTCCAAATTAATAAAATAATCAGATCGCTGAATGTAGGTTGACAACGAACTTAGGTGAGACGGGGTGTGCCTCGGTTTATTCCAGCGTCCAAACGTATTGCACTTGCGTAACCGACTGTTCTGCCTTGCCGTCGGTCATGCCTGGCTTGAATTTGCATTTGCTAATCCCTGCCGCTGCCGCCTTGTCCAGGTCGCGGAAGCCACTCGACTTCAGCACTTTGGATTCGAGCACGTGGCCGTCGACGCCGACCACGAATTGCAGGGTTACCGTACCGGTTTCTTCGTTGCGCAGCGATGACTTGGGCCATTCTGGTTTCGCGCAGGCGTTGAAATCGTAGACCGCCGGAACATGCACCGATTTGGCCGGGCCTGGAGGGGCTGCCGGTTGAGCTGGTGGTGTTTTCTGCAGTTCGTTCGACGCCGGTTTCACGTTGGTCGCGTTGGCGATCGTGTTTTGTTGCGGCGGCGGCTGCTGCACATTCACCTCGACTGGCGGGATGAATGGCGGCGGAGGTGCCTTCATCTCTGGCGGTGGCGGTGGCGGCGGCAACTCCTTCGGTGGAGGTGGTTTCACCTCCTCGATGATCTTGGTCTCAACCGGTTCGATCATCTTGCTGACCAAGCGTTTGCCCAAGCCTGTCACGATCCCATAAGCGACCAGGAGGTGCAACAAAACGACAATGGTAATGCCTGTAAAGTTCTTCCCGGTGCTTTTCTCGTTGTGCGTGAAATTCATGCCTGCTTTCTCCAATACCAACTCTTTTTTGTTGCTACTAAACCCCAAAATGGCGACGCAAAACAACAGCCGCATCCGGGACGTCGGCGAATTATACATACGAATTCTTGATTTTACATAGAATTTTAATCCCTAAAACCGGTTAAATTTCATGCGTTTAGCCCGTGTAAGACCAATTATTCTGCGGACCATCTGCACCGTTCTAGAACAAAAAGCAAGACTAATCGGCACGTTTTTGGGGCGGCCCCGACTGGAGTGGTGCTTAGTTTTCCGATATCGCAAAACGCGGAATTATGTCAATGTCATTCCGCAAAACGCGATGGAAAATTTGGTGCAAAGTGTTGCATTGGCGAAATTTCCACCGAACATACTGCGGCCTCCGGAGCCGAAAAAAGTTGACGCGGCGGGCCGAGCATGCATACCAGCGCGACGCCGAGCGGCGCCGCGGCGCCGACTTGCATATATATATGATGTGGACGAGGGGGCGCCGCCGCGCGGCGGCGCCGGTGGCGGGGCCGGATCAGCCGTTGCGGTTGCGCTTTTCGCGCTTGCATTCGATGGTGCTGAGCACCTCGCCGTCCGGCGCCACCGTGTCGAGGTGGACGTCGAAGCCCCACAGCCGGGCGACGTGCTTGAGCACCTCGTTGGCCTGCTGGTTCAAGGGCCGGCGCTGGAACTGCGTGTGGCGCAGCGTCAGCGCGCGGTCGTCGCGGGTGTTGACCGACCAGACCTGGATGTTGGGCTCGCGGTTGCCAAGGTTATACTGCTCGGCCAGTTGCTGGCGCACGTAACGATAACCGAGCTCGTCGTGGATGGCCGAGATGGTCAGCTTCTCGTTGTTGTCGTCGTCGAGCACGGCGAACAGGTGGAACTCGCGGATCAGCTTGGGCGACAGGTACTGGGCGATGAAGCTCTCGTCCTTGAAGTTGCGCATGGCGAAGTCGAGCGCCTTGCGCCAGTCGCTGCCGGCGATGGCGGGGAACCATTCGCGGTCCTCGTCGGTGGGGTGCTCGCAGATGCGGCGGATGTCCGTCATCATGGCGAAGCCCAGCGCGTAGGGGTTGATGCCGCTGTAGTGGGGGCTGCTGACGGGCGGCTGGTAGACCACGTTGGTGTGGCTCTTGAGGAATTCCATCATGAAGCCGTCGCCCACCACGCCCTCGTCGTACAGCTGGTTCAGGATGGTGTAGTGCCAGAAGGTGGCCCAGCCCTCGTTCATCACCTGGGTCTGGCGCTGCGGGTAGAAGTACTGGCTGATCTTGCGCACGATGCGCACCATCTCGCGCTGCCAGGGCTCGAGCAGGGGCGCGTACTTCTCGATGAAGTACAGCAGGTTCTCCTCCGGCTCGGGCGGGAAGCGCGGCTGCAGGCGGTTGACCTCCTCCTCCTCGCGGCGCGGCAGGGTGCGCCACAGCTCGTTGATCTGCGACTGCATGTAGGCCTCGCGCTCCTTCTGCCGCGCGTTCTCCTGCGCCAGCGACAGCTTGGCCGGCCGCTTGTAGCGGTCCACGCCGTAGTTCTGGATGGCGTGGCAGGAGTCGAGCAGCAGCTCGACGGCGTCGATGCCGTGGCGCTGCTCGCACTCGCTGATGTAGTTCTTGGCGAACACCATATAGTCGACGATGGCCTCGGCGTCGGTCCAGGTGCGGAACAGGTAGTTGCCCTTGAAGAAGGAGTTGTGGCCGTAGGCGGCGTGGGCGATCACCAGCGCCTGCATGGTCAGGCTGTTCTCCTCCATCAGGTAGGCGATGCAGGGGTTGGAGTTGATGACGATCTCGTAGGCCAGGCCCATCTGGCCGCGCTTGTAGCCCTTCTCGGTGGACAGGAAGTGCTTGCCGAAGGACCAGTGGTTGTAGGACACCGGCATGCCGACCGAGGTGTAGGCGTCCATCATCTGCTCGGCGGTGATGATCTCGAGCTGGTTGGGGTAGGTGTCCAGGCCGAAGGCCTCGGCGACGCGGCGGATCTCCTCGTGGGCCTGCTCGATCAGTTCGAAGGTCCACTCGGACTGTTCCGGCAGGGCGCGCGGGTGGCGCGGCTTTTTGAGCATCTGGTTCATGGCGGGGCTCGCTTATTGGATGCTGGGCGCGGGATGGTGGGGCCGGGCCGGGCTACTTCGGCTGCTTTTTGAACAGCTCGCGGAACACCGGGTAGATGTCGGCCGGCGTGACGATCTTCTGCATGGCGAAATGCGGGTGGTGGTCGCCCACCTGCGAATACTGCTCCCACAGGTTCTGCGGCGGTCCGTCGGTGATCTCCACATAGGTGTAGTACTGCACCTTGGGCATGATGGTGTTGATGAGCAACTGGCGGCACAGCACCGAGTCGTTGTCCCAGTTGTCGCCGTCGGAGGCCTGGGCGACGTAGCTGTTCCACTGGCCGGCGCCGTAGCGCTCCTCGATGATCTTGTCGAGCAGGTGCAGGGCCGAGGAGACCACGGTGCCGCCCGACTCGCGCGAATGGAAGAACTCCTCCTCGTTGACCTCGGCGGCGGCGGTGTGGTGGCGGATGAAGACCACCTCGATCTTGTCGTAGGCGCGCTTGAGGAACAGGTAGAGCAGGATGAAGAAGCGCTTGGCGGTGTCCTTGCGCGTCTCGTCCATCGAGCCCGAGACGTCCATGATGCAGAACATCACCGCCTGGGTCATCGGCTTGGGCACCTTGACGCGGTTGCTGTAGCGCAGGTCGAAGGGGTCGATGAAGGGGATCGCCAGCAGCCGCGTGTGCAGATGGTGGATCAGTTTTTTGAGCTCGATGACGCGCGGGTCCTCCAGCGGCGCGCCGGCCAGCAGCAGCACCTCCAGCTCGGTCTCGGCCTCGAGCACGCGCTTGCGCGAGCTGCCGCCGACGGCGATGCGGCGGCCCAGGGCGCCGCGCAGCGAGCGCAGCACGTGGATGTTGGACGGCGTGCCCGACATGTTGTAGCCGGCGCGCTGGTTCTTGAACTCGGTGGTGGCGGTCAGCTGCGTCTTGATCATGTGCGGCAGCTCGAGTTCGTCGAAGAAGTAGTTCATGAACTCTTCGCGCGACAGCTCGAAGATGAAGTCGTCCTCGCTCATCTGCTCGCTGTTGCCGGCCTTGCCGCGGCCGGCGCCGGCGCCGCCCTTGGGCCGGTTGATCAGGTCGCCCTTCTGGTATTCCTCGTTGCCCGGGTTGATGGTCTCCCACACGCCGCCGTGGGCGTGGCCGAAGGAGGGCTCGCCGACGTCCTTGACGGGGATCGAGACCTTCTCGCCGTTCTCGATGTCGGTGATCGAGCGGCCCTTGATGGCGCGGCCGACGGCGTCCTTGATCTGCGCCTTGTAGCGGCGCAGGAAACGCTCGCGGTTGACGGCGGACTTGTTTTTGCCCTGCAAACGACGGTCGATGAGGTAAGTCAAAAGATGCCTCCTGCTGCGATTGGTGCGGCGCCCGGGTTGGCCCGGCCGCGCCGCCGATGCGCTAGCGCCGCGCCCGCCGCGCCGCCCTGGCCGGGGCGGCGCGCGGCGGCGCCGGCGCGCGCTGCCTCCTCACGACGATTTGCGCACCCGCAGATACCATTCGCACAACAGGCGCACCTGCTTGGCCGTGTAGCCCTTCTCGACCATGCGGGCGACGAAGTCGGCGTGCTTGTTGGCGTCCTCGGCGCTGGCCTTGGCGTTGAACGAGATCACCGGCAGCAACTCCTCGGTGTTGGAGAACATCTTCTTCTCGATCACCGTGCGGAACTTCTCGTAGCTGGTCCAGGACGGGTTCTTGCCGCCGTTGTTGGCGCGCGCGCGCAGCCCGAAGTTGACGATCTCGTTGCGGAAGTCCTTCGGGTTGGAGATGCCGGCCGGCTTCTCGATCTTCTCGAGCTCGTTGTTGAGCGACTCGCGGTCGAAGCTCTCGCCGGTGTCCGGGTCGCGGAACTCCTGGTCCTGGATCCAGAAGTCGGCGAAGGTGACGTAGCGGTCGAAGATGTTCTGGCCGTACTCGGAATAGCTCTCCAGATACGCCGTCTGGATCTCCTTGCCGATGAACTCGACGTACTTCTGCGCCAGGTGCTCTTTTATATAGGAGAAGTATTTCTGCTCCGTCTCGGGCGGGAACTGCTCGCGCTCGACCTGCTGCTCGAGCACGTAGAGCAGGTGGACCGGGTTGGCGGCCACCTCGGTGTTGTCGAAGTTGAACACCTTGGACAGGATCTTGAAGGCGAAGCGGGTCGACAGCCCGTTCATGCCCTCGTCGACGCCGGCGTAGTCGACGTACTCGTGCATCGACTTGGCCTTGGGGTCGGTGTCCTTCAGGTTCTCGCCGTCGTACACCAGCATCTTGCTGAAGATGCTGGAGTTCTCCGGTCCTTCAGGCGCGACAGGATGGCGAACTGGGCCATCATCTTCAGCGTGCCGGGGGCGCAGGGCGCCTGGTACAGCGAGGAGTTGGCCACCAGCTTGTCGTAGATCTTGATCTCGTCGGTGACGCGCAGGCAGTAGGGCACCTTGACTATATAAATGCGGTCGAGGAAGGCCTCGTTGTTGCGGTTGTTCTTGAAGGTCTTCCACTCCGACTCGTTGGAGTGGGCCAGGATGATGCCGTCGAAGGGGATGGCGCCGAAGCCCTCGGTGCCCTTGTAGTTGCCCTCCTGGGTGGCGGTGAGCAGCGGGTGCAGCACCTTGATGGGCGCCTTGAACATCTCGACGAACTCCATCAGGCCCTGGTTGGCCAGGCACAGGCCGCCGGAATAGCTGTAGGCGTCCGGGTCGTCCTGCGAGTAGTCCTCGAGCTTGCGGATGTCGACCTTGCCGACCAGCGAGGAGATGTCCTGGTTGTTCTCGTCGCCCGGTTCGGTCTTGGAGATGGCGATCTGCTTGAGCACGGAGGGGTAGCGGCGCACCACGCGGAACTGGTTGATGTCGCCGTTGAACTCGTGCAGGCGCTTGACCGCCCAGGGGCTGGGGATGTTGCGCAGGTAGCGCCGCGGGATGCCGTAGTCTTCTTCCAGCAGCACGCCGTCCTCCTCCTCGTTGAACAGGCCGAGCGGCGACTCGTTGACGGGCGAGCCCTTCAGGCAATAGAAGGGCACGTGCTCCATCAGCGACTTGAGCTTCTCGGCGATCGAGGACTTGCCGCCGCCGACCGGGCCGAGCAGGTAGAGGATCTGCTTGCGCTCCTCCAGCCCCTGGGCGGCGTGGCGGAAGTAGGAGACCACCTGTTCGATCACCTCCTCGGTGCCGTAGAACTCGCGGAAGGCGGGGTAGATCTTGATGACCTTGTTGGCGAAGATGCGCGACAGCCGGGTGTCGTTGCGGGTGTCGACCAGGGTCGGTTCGCCGATCGCGGCGAGCATGCGCTCGGGGGCGCTGGCGTAGGTGAGATGGTCCTTCTTGCACAGGGCAAGATACTCGGACATGGACATCTCTTCTTCCTTGGTGCGTTCGTAACGGGCGGCGTAGTTGTCAAAAATGGTCATTTGAATGTCCTTTAATGTGAACCTACAAGTCACTGTATCGTTGGCAGTCCCGTACGCCGGCTTGCCTTGCCTCTAGTCTGTTGACCCTGCTGTCGCTGTTATTTTTATGGTGTTATTTGTATGCTGCCCGCTTCCCCGTGGTGGACCGGATTGCCCGGCCCGTGGAGCTGACATTTATGACCGGCGCTGGATGTTTGCCGGCTCTTTGTGTGTTCGTCGAAACGCATCTTACGTCAATGAAATTTATTATTGCTCTATTAGTTCAGGAAGTCAAAAGATATGTCGCAATATCGTTAATACTGTAATGTAAGTTATTGATTGCAAAGGGTAAATCCAGTATTTTTTGTGGAAAACACTGCTTGTATTCAAGCCCGTTCCGACGTCCATGCACCACATTAGCACGCCTGCCGCCGGCCTGCCGGAAAGGGCGCAAACGGCGCCATTCGCCTGTGGCGAAAAAGTGCGCGGCGGCGCCGCCGGCGCCGTGCCGCGCGCTGGCGCCGATATGCCTTCATAATGGCGGCTACCAAGCGGCGCCGGCATGCCGGCGCCGCCACCAGATAAATAGATGAGGAAAGAGAAAACCATGCTGAACGATCAATTGCGCGCCGCGCTGCAACACATGCCCAAGGCCGAATTGCACATCCACATCGAGGGTTCGCTGGAGCCGGAACTGATCTTCGCGCTGGCCGAGCGCAACGGCGTGGCGCTCAACTACGCCTCGGTCGAGGACTTGCGCGCCGCCTACGCCTTCACCGACCTGCAATCCTTCCTCGACATCTACTACGCCGGCGCCAGCGTGTTGCTGCAGGAGCAGGACTTCTACGACATGACGGCGGCCTACCTGGCGCGCGCCGAGGCCGACAACGTGCGCCACTGCGAGATCTTCTTCGACCCGCAGACCCACACGGCGCGCGGCGTGCCGATGCGCACGGTGATCGACGGCATCCACCGCGCCTGCCAGGACAGCCCGGTCAGCGCCACGCTGATCCTCAGCTTCCTGCGCCACCTGTCGGAGGAGGACGCCTTCGCCACCCTGGAGGCGGCGCTGCCGCTGCGCGACAAGTACATCGGCATCGGCCTCGACTCGTCCGAGGTGGGCAATCCGCCGGAGAAGTTCGCCCGCGTCTTCGCCCGCTGCAGGGAGCTCGGCTTCCACCTGGTGGCCCACGCCGGCGAGGAAGGGCCGCCGGCCTACATCAGCACCGCGCTCGACGTGCTCAAGGTCGAGCGCATCGACCACGGCGTGCGCTGCCTGGAGGACGCCGCCCTGACCGCGCGGCTGGCGCGCGAGCAGATCGCGCTGACGGTGTGCCCGCTGTCGAACGTCAAGCTGCGCGTGTTCGACAAGATGGAACAGCACAACCTGCTGGCCCTGCTCGACGCCGGCCTGGCGGTGACCGTCAACTCGGACGACCCGGCCTACTTCGGCGGCTACATGAACGACAACTTCATCGCCACCTTCGAGGCGCTGCCGCTGGGCCTGTCGCACGCGCAGCGGCTGGCGCGCAACGGCTTCGCCGCCGCCTTCCTGCCGGCCGGGCAGAAGCAGAAGTACCTCGACGAGGTGGACGCCTTCTTCGCCGCGCTGTAAGGCGGCGCCGCTCGCTTAAGGTGCCGGCGGCGCCAACACCACCCAAAGGCGCAGAGCCAGGGTCAGACCCTAGGGTCTGACCCTAGATCTTCGCCCGTGGGCTTTCTTAATGTAGCTGCAATGCCGTAAGAGTAAGACGGCCGCGCGCCGGCCCGTCGATTTTTTGGGAGAGCCATGTTCAAACAAGCCGTGAGAATGACCGCGCGCGACTGGCGCGCCGGCCAGTTGCGTTTCCTGCTGGTGGCCTTGACGGTGGCGGTGGCCGCCCTGTCGGCGGCCGGCTTCTTCATCGACCGCCTGCGCACCGGGCTGGAGCGCGACGCCCACCAGCTGCTCGGCGCCGACCTGGTGGTCAACGCCGACCAGCCGCTGCCGGCCGCCTGGCGCGCCGAGGCGCTGCGCCGCGGCCTGCGGCTGAGCGACACGGCGACCTTCCCCAGCATGGCGCAGGCCGGCGCGGGCGAGCGGTCGCACGGCCTGCTGGCCTCGGTCAAGGCGGTCGGCGAGGGCTATCCGCTGCGCGGCACGCTGAAGACCACGCGCGACGCCGGCCAGGCCGAGCAAAGCCTGGGCGAGGCGGCCGGCGGCATCCCCGCGCCGGGCACGGTGTGGGTCGACGCCGGCCTGCTGGGCGGCCTGCACATCGCGCTGGGCGAGCGGCTGCGCCTGGGCGACGCCAGCTTCACGGTGACGCGGCTGATCGCCTCCGAGCCGGACCGTGGCGCCTCCTTCATGAACTTCGCGCCGCGCCTGATGCTGCCGCTGGCCGACCTGGAGTCGACCGGCCTGCTGCAACCGGGCGCGCGGCTGACCTACCGCCTGCTGCTGGCGGCGCCCACCGAGCAGCTGGCCGGCCAGGTGGCGGCCTATGAGCAGTGGCTGCGGGCGGCCATCCGCGCCGGCGCCGTCAAGGGCGTGCGGATCGACTCGCTGGAGTCGGGCCGGCCGGAGATGCGCGCCACGCTGGAGCGGGCCGACCGCTTCCTGTCGCTGGTCGGCCTGCTGTCGGCGATGCTGGCGGCGGTGGCCGTGGCGATGGCGGCGCGCCGCTTCATGCTGCGCCACCTCGACGCCTGCGCCATGCTGCGCTGCCTGGGGCTGACGCAGAACCAGGTGGCGCGCATGTACCTGATCGAATTCACCCTGGTCGGGCTGGCCGGCAGCGTGCTCGGCGTGGCGCTCGGCTTCGCCGGCCACTACGTGCTGCTGGAGGTGCTGGGCAAGCTGGTCAGCGCCGAGCTGCCGGCGCCCAGCCTGCTGCCGGCGCTGCAGGGCGTGGCCACCGGCATGCTGCTGCTGGTCGGCTTCGCCCTGCCGCCGGTGCTGCAACTGCGCAACGTGCCGCACAACCGGGTGATCCGCCGCGAGCAGGACGCGCCGCAGCCGCTGGCGCTGGCCACCTACGGCCTGGGCCTGGCCAGCTTCGTCGCGCTGCTGTTGTGGCAGGCCGGCGACGTGCGCCTGGCGCTGGCCACCGCGCTCGGCTTCCTGGCCGCCTTCGGCCTGTTCGCGCTGGCCGGCCGGCTGGCGCTGGCGGCGCTGCGACGGGCGCGTGGCGCCGTCGACAACCAGAGCTGGCGCTTCGCCGTCACCTCGCTGCAGCGCCGGCCCGGCGCCACGGTGGTGCAGATCGTCTCGCTGGCGCTGGGCCTGATGGCGCTGCTGCTGCTGACGGTGGTGCGCGGCGACCTGATGACGGCCTGGCGCAACGCCACGCCGGCCGACGCGCCGAACCGCTTCATCATCAACATCCAGCCGGAGCAGAAGGCGGCCATCGCGGCGCGGCTGGAGCGCGCCGGCGCGCCGGGCGCGCCGCTGTATCCGATGATACGCGGCCGACTGACGGCGGTGAACGGCGCCGCCGTCACCAGCGACACCTATGCCGACGAGCGCGCGCGCAACCTGGCCGAGCGCGAGTTCAACCTGTCGACCATGGCCAGCATGCAGGCGGAGAACAAGATCGTCGCCGGGCGCTGGTTCGGCGCCGCCGCCGACCCAGCGCCCGCCGCGTCGTCAGCGGCCGCCGCGGGGAACGATGCGGCCGGCGCGGCCGAGCCGCTGGCCGAGGCCTCGGTGGAGGAGGGCATCGCCAAGACGCTGCGCCTGAAGCTGGGCGACACGATGCGCTTCGACATCGCCGGGCAGACGGTGGAGGCGCGCATCACCAGCCTGCGCAAGCTGGAGTGGGGTTCGATGCGGGTCAACTTCTTCGTCATCATCAGTCCTGCGGCGATGGCCGGCATGCCGCAGACCTGGATCACCGCCTTCCACCTGCCGCGCCAGCGCGGCGCGGAGATGGACGCCCTGACGCGCGACTATCCGAACCTGACCATCGTCGACGTCGGCGGCGTGCTGCGCCAGGTGCAGGCGGTGCTCGAGCAGGTGGTGACGGCGGTCGAGTTCCTGTTCGCCTTCACGCTGGTGTCCGGCCTGCTGGTGCTGTATGCGGCCTTGATGGGGTCGCAGGACGAGCGCACCCGCGAGGCCGGCCTGCTGCGCGCGCTGGGGGCGACGCGGCGCCAGTTGTCGCGGGCGCAGCTGATCGAGTTCGCCCTGGTCGGCGCGCTGGCCGGGCTGCTCGCCGCCAGCGGCGCGGCGGCCATGGGTTGGGCCTTGGCGACCTACCAGTTCCAGTTCGCCTGGGCCTTCGCGCCGACGGTGTGGCTGGTCGGCCTGGCGGCCGGCGCGCTGTGCGCCATCGCCGGCGGCTGGCTGGGGCTGCGCAACGTGCTGCGCCAGCCGCCGCTGCAAACGCTGCGCGAAGCCTAGGCGGGACTCAGGCGGCGACTTCGCCCGCCACGTTGTGCTCCTGCAGGAACTGGGCGTAGGAGTGCAGCGGCGCGGCGAAGTAGTGCGCCGGCAGCTCGAACAGCGCCCAGAAGTACATCTCGCGGCCGTGGCAGACCTGCGGCGCGGCGCAGTAGCGGTGCCAGTTGTCGCCCACCGCGCGCGAGTACATGCCGTCGCCGTCGGCGTCGGAGAAGAACGGCAGCACGCGGCGCTCGAGCAGGGCGGCCAGCAGCGAGGGCGGGGCGTCGCTGTCGCGCGCGATCTCGTACTGGGCGCACATGCCCTGTTCGGTCTCGACCATCATCAGCATGGTCTTGCCGTGCTTGTCGATGAAGACGATGCCGGTCGGGTTGGGGAAGATGTAGTGCTCGACGAAGCCCATCCTGCGGCTCAGCTCCTGCACCACGGCGGCCAGCGCCGGGTCTTGCAGGAAGTGGTAGTTGTGCAGCACCACCAGGTCCCGCAGCGTTTCCGACTGCTCGGCGAAGTAGGCCTTTTGCAGGCAGGCGATCTCGCTTTCCAGCAGGTCCAGCGCCTGGTCGTCGCTCTTCTTGATGTAGCGGTCGATCAGGGCCCGGTTGAAGGCGGTGACGGCGATCTTCTCGTCGGCCGCGCCGGTGAACAGGATCTTTTTGCAGGGCAGGTGCTGCACCGCCTGGCAGAACTCCAGCCCGTTCATCTGCGGCATCGAGTAGTCGACCACCAGCACCGACGGCGTGGCGAAGCGCTGCGGCCGCTCGCTGATGCGGTAGATGCGCTCCAGGTCGAGCGCCACGTTGCACTGGTCGGGCGCCTCGTTCTGCGTGTCGAAGTTGACGTGCAGCGGCACCTCGTCGCGGCGCACGCTGTCGCGCAGCCAGGCCAGGGCGGCGCTGGTGTCGTGGAAGGTCTTGTTGGCCAACATCGGGTCGAGCTGGAAGGACATGCTGCGCAGGAAGGAGTCGCTGTCGTCGACCAGCACGGTCAGGGTCGGGTGGGAGTAGACGGGTAGTTGCATGGGGCACCTATGGCAAACGGGCTGAGGGCTGTGGGGGGAATTCGAGGACGAAGACGGCGTAGGCGTCCTCGCGCGAGACGCAGCGGATGCTGGCGTCCCAGGCCTGCATGATCTCCTTGCACAGGGCCAGGCCGATGCCGGTGCCGTTGTGCGCGGGGTAGGAGTAGAAGCGGCGGAAGATCAGCGGCAGGCGGCTGGGCGCGACGCCGCAGGCGGTGTCGATGAACAGCAGGCGCGGCGTGGCGCGGGCGCCGTCGACGACGATGCGCACGCGGCCCTTGCCGGCGCGGTGGATCGCCTTGAGGGCGTTGCGCAGCAGGTTGAGCAGGATCACCACCGACAGCTCGGCCTGGCCGGCGAAGGCGAAGTCGGCGCGCACCTCGACGGCCACGCTGCGTTGCTGGGCGGCGCCGGCGAAGGGGTAGCGCCGCAGCACCGATTCGACCACCGCCGCCATCGACACCGTCTCGGTCGGCCGCAGGTTGCGGTTGACCGCCGTCGCGCTGAGCAGGAACAGGTCGATCATGTGGTTCATGTGGCGCACCTCGAACTGGATGCGGGTGAGCGCGTCGAGCGTCTGCAGGCGGTCCTCGCGCTGGGCGCCGGCGCCGTCGTGGGCCAGGCGCAGCAGGCCGCGCACGTTGGCGTCGACGCTGGTGAGCGGGGTGCGCAGCTCGTGCGCCACGGTGGCCAGGCCGGCGCCCAGGCCGGCCAGCTTGGCCTGCGCCAGCACCTCGCGGCTGACCTTGGCCACCGACAGCGCGGCGATGGTAAACAGGTGGATCGGCAACTGCTGCAGCACCTGCGGGCGCAGCAGCGTGGCGGCCTCGCCCAGCGCGGCGGCGGCGGCGCAGGCCAGCGCGGTGCCGATCAGGTAGGCGCGGCAGGCCAGGCCGGTGTCGAAGTGGAACAGCACCACCAGGCCGATCAGCAGCGACTCGGCCCACACGCCCGAGGCGTGGTTCATCAGGAACATGAAGGTGAAGAAGAAGGGGAAGATGTAGCTCAGCGTGACGAGCAAATACAGGTC
Source organism: Rugamonas sp. DEMB1 (assembly GCF_029834475.1). Classification (GTDB taxonomy): domain Bacteria; phylum Pseudomonadota; class Gammaproteobacteria; order Burkholderiales; family Burkholderiaceae_D; genus Rugamonas; species Rugamonas rubra. The sequence continues at coordinate 1,138,005 of NZ_CP122407.1, forward strand.
GAGCACCGGCTTGCTGTAGCGCTCGGCGAACAGGCCGGCGCTGCACAGCACGATGCCGACCAGGCGCAGCGGCACCGACTCGTAGTCCTGCGGGAAGAAGTTGTGCCACACCACGTAGTACAGCGGCATGCCGACCGTGCCGATGGCCGACAGCAGCAGCACGCGGGCGGTGGCGTGGTCTTCGCGGCCATGGTAGTGCAGCAAGGATTGGAGCAGATCCTGCTGAAACCATTTCCAGCGTTCGGATAGTCCTTGGCTCATGGCTACTGTTGACAATTATCAAGGTGCCATGATCCCCTCAATTGCCGGGCTGTTGATTGCAATCGATAGCACTGTTGATCCGTATCAATCTCCCTTGTTTTTTTTGCCTCAAGGTCTTGGGCGTAGTTCTCTAAAAAACAACCACTCCTGAAGGGGGAATCATGTCCAACGCTATCGCCACCACCTTGCCGCGTCCGCGCGGTGCCGAACATTCCATGCCCGATTTCGTCGTCCGCCGCATGGATGAACACTATGTGACGCGGATCGAAGAATTATTGGGCGGCGAGCATCCGCACGCCTGGCAGCCCACGCCGGTCGACGCGATCTTTTTAGCCGGCAACGACTACCTGTGCCTGGCCGGCGAGCCGGCGCTGGTGCAGGCGCAGCTGCGCGCGCTGCAGAACAGCCAGGGCGAGCTGCTGATGTCGGCCGTGTATCTGCAGGAGGGCAGCGCCCAGCACCGCCTGGAGCGCAAGTTCGCCGCCTTCATGGGCGCCGAGGACGCCATCCTGGCGCAGTCCGGCTGGGCCGCCAACGTCGGCCTGGTGCAGTGCCTGGCCGGCCCCGGCATTCCGGTCTACCTGGACATGCAGGCGCACGCCTCGTTGTGGGAGGGCGCGCAGTCGGCCGGCGCGCCGGCCGTCTCCTTCCTGCACAACGACATGGCGCACCTGCGGCGCCAGCTGGCCAAGCACGGCCGCGGCATCATCGTCGTCGATTCGCTCTACAGCACCAACGGCAGCCTGGCGCCGCTGGCCGAGCTGGCCGAGCTGGCCGAGCGCAGCGGCAGCATTCTGATCGTCGACGAGTCGCATTCGCTGGGCACGCACGGCCCGGGCGGCGCCGGCCTGGTGGCGCAGTGGGGGCTGGGCGAGCGGGTGCACTTCCGCACCGCCTCGCTGGCCAAGGCCTTCGCCGGGCGCGCCGGTATTATTAGTTGTTCGAGCAAGTTCAAGGGCTACTTCCTGTCCGAGTCGCGCCCGGCCATCTTCAGCTCCTGCCTGCTGAGCCACGAGCTGGCCTGGTTCGACGCCGCCCTCGACTTCGTCGCCGGCGCCGACGGCCGCCGCGCCGCGCTGCACCGGCAGACCCGCCTGATCCGCGACAGCCTGCGCCAGCTGGGCTACAACGTCGACGACGGCAGCGAGCAGATCATCGCGCTGGAGGCCGGGCCGGAGCCGAAGACGCTGGCGCTGCGCAAGGCGCTGGAGCGGCACGGCGTCTACGGCGCCATGTTCTGCGCGCCGGCCACGCCGAAGAACCGCTCGCTGGTGCGGCTGACGCTGAACGCCGGCCTCAAGCCGGCCCAGGTCAAGCAGTTGCTGGCGGCCTGCGCGGACATCCGCGACGAGGTCGGGCTGGAGGGCTGGTCGTCGACCCGGCGGCTGCGCCGGCTGGCGCTGGTCTAAGGGCAGGTCGGGCCGGCGCCGCGCCGCGCGGCGGCTCGACGCGGCGCGGCGCGGGCGCCGGATGGCGGCGACGGCCGGGCCGGCCTTGCGCTATGATGGCGGCTATGACAGAACCTCAATCCCTCTATGAAGTGATCGGCGGCGAGACGCGCGTGCGCGAGATGGTCGACCGTTTTTATGACCTGATGGAACTGGAGCCGGAGTTCGCGCTGCTGCGCTCGGCGCACCCGCCGACCCTGGACAACGCGCGCGACCGCCTGTTCTGGTTCCTCACCGGTTGGATGGGCGGGCCGGACGCCTACGTCGAGCGCTTCGGCCACCCGCGCCTGCGCGCCCGCCACATGCCCTTCGCCATCGGCACGCAGGAGCGCGACCAGTGGCTGCGCGCGATGGCCTGGGCGATGGAGGACGTCGGCGTGGCCGAGGGCCTGCGGCTGCGTCTGATGGAGTCCTTCTACCAGACCGCCGACTGGATGCGCAACAAGCCGGACTAACCCAGCCCCCTCCATATGAACCAAATCGAATTCTATGTCCTGCTGACCGTGGCCGTGGTGGTGCTGGCGCTGCAGATCGTCGCGCTGCTGCGCGGGCGCCAGGGCGGCGGCGGCGCCGAGCTGTTCGAACGCATCGAGCGGGTCGAGCGCGAGGTGCGCATGCAGTTGCAGGCCACCGCCCAGGCGACCCGGCAGGAGATGGGGCAGAGCCTGGCGCAGGCCCACGCCGCCACCGTGCAGCAGCTCGACGGCATGCGCCGGCAGATCGAAACCCAGGGCCAGAGCGGCCGCGAGGAACAGGCCGCCAGCCTGAAGCGCTTCGGCGAGACCATGCGGCAGACCCTGGCCGGCCTGACCGAGTCGAACGCGGCGCGGCTGCTGGAGGTGCGCGCCACCCTTGAAACCAAGATCCGCGAGCTGCAGAGCGACAACGGCGCGCGGCTCGAGGAGATGCGCAAGACCGTCGACGAGAAGCTGCACGCGACCCTGGAGACGCGCTTGAGCGAATCGTTCAAGCAGGTCTCCGAGCGGCTCGAGCGGGTGCACCAGGGCCTGGGCGAGATGCAGCAGCTGGCGCTCGGCGTCGGCGATTTGAAGCGGGTGCTGACCAATGTGAAGACGCGCGGCACCTGGGGCGAGGTGCAGCTGGAGATGCTGCTCGAGCAGGTGCTCACGCCCGAGCAGTACGGCAAGAATATCGAGACCATCGCCGGCAGCGGCGCGCGCGTCGAGTTCGCGCTCGAGCTGCCCGGCCACGTCGAGGGCGGCGCGCCGGTGTGGATGCCGATCGACGCCAAGTTCCCCAAGGAGCAGTACGAGCGCCTGCTCGACGCCGCCGACCGGGCCGACGCCGACGGCGTGGCGCTGGCCGGCCGCGAGCTGGAACGCGCCGTGCGCGGCGAGGCCAAGACCATCGCCGAGAAGTATCTGTCGCCGCCGCACACCACCGATTTCGCCATCCTGTTCCTGCCCACCGAGGGCCTGTACGCCGAGGTGATGCGCCGGCCCGGCCTGGCCGACGACCTGCAGCGCGAACAGCGCGTCAGCATCGCCGGGCCGTCGACCCTGTCGGCGCTGCTCAACAGCCTGCAAATGGGCTTCCGCACGCTGGCGCTGGAAAAGCGCTCGTCGGAGGTGTGGCAGGTGCTGGGCGCGGTCAAGACCGAGTTTTCCAAGTTCGGCGACGTGCTGGCGGCCACCAAGACCACGCTGGAACGGGCCGCCAAGAACATCGAGTCGGCCGAGGTGCGCAGCCGGCAGATGGCGCGCAAGCTGAAGTCGGTGGAGGCGCTGCCGAGCGAGGCGGCGCAGCTGCTGCTGGGGCCGGAGATCGACGCCGCCGACCTGGAACTGAACCAGGAACTGAACTAGCAACTGAACAAGCACCGCACCCGCCGCACGAATCACCGCAAGACGCCGCACGAGTACCACGCACAAACAGAGCTGCATCAACGTAGCCATTTAGCGGAGACCATCATGCCCAGTCGTAGCTTCGATTTCTCGTCCAGCGGCATGCCCGCTGTCCAGCGCAACAAGATCGTCAGCGCGGCCGACGCGGTCGGCTTGATCCGCGACGGCGACACCATCGCCACCGGCGGCTTCGTCGGCGTCGGCTTCGCCGAGAACATCGCGGTGGCGCTGGAGCAGCGCTTCCTGGCGGCCGAGGGCGGCGGCCACCCGCGCGGGCTGACCCTGATCTACGCGGCCGGGCAGGGCGACGGCAAGCATCGCGGCCTGAACCACCTGGCCCACGCCGGCATGCTCAAGCGCGTCGTCGGCGGCCACTGGGGCCTGGTGCCGGGCCTGCAGAAGCTGGCCACGGCCAACCAGATCGAGGCCTACAACCTGCCGCAGGGCGTGATCAGCCAGCTGTTCCGCGACATCGCCGCCGGCAAGCCCGGCCTGCTGACCCACGTCGGCCTGGACACCTTCGTCGACCCGCGCCACGGCGGCGGCAAGATCAACGCGCGCACCACCGAGGAGCTGGTCGAGCTGACCACGCTGGGCGGGCGCGAGCAGCTGTTCTACAAGGCCCAGCCGATCCACGTCGGCATCGTCCGCGGCACCACGGCCGACGCCAACGGCAACGTGACCATGGAGCGCGAGGCGCTGACCCTGGAGGCGCTGGCCATCGCCATGGCGGCGCACAACTCGGGCGGCATCGTCATCGTCCAGGTCGAGCGCATCGCCGAGCGCGGCACGCTCAATCCGCGCCAGGTGAAGATCCCCGGCATTTTGGTCGACTGCGTGGTGGTGGCGGAGAAGCCGGAATACCATATGCAGACCTTCGCCGAGCCGTACAGCGCGGCCTTCGCCGGCGAGCTGCGCGTGCCGCTGCACGCGCTGGCGCCGATGACGCTGGGCGAGCGCAAGATCATCGCCCGCCGCGCGCTGATGGAGCTGCGCCCCAACAGCGTGGTCAACCTGGGCATCGGCATGCCGGAGGGGATCGCGGCGGTGGCGGCCGAGGAGAAGCTGCTCGACCTGCTGACCCTGACGGCGGAGCCGGGCGTGATCGGCGGCCTGCCGGCCGGCGGCTTGAACTTCGGCGCCGCCACCAACGCCGACGCCATCATCGACCAGCCCTCGCAGTTCGACTTCTACGACGGCGGCGGGCTCGACGTGGCCTTCCTCGGCCTGGCGCAGGCCGACCGCCACGGCAATCTGAACGTCAGCAAGTTCGGCGAGCGGCTGGCCGGCGCGGGCGGCTTCATCAACATCAGCCAGAACGCCAAGAAGGTGGTCTTCGTCGGCACCTTTACCGCCGGCGGCTTGAAGGTGGCGGTGCGCGGCGGCCTGCTGCGCATCGTGCAGGAGGGCCGCTCGATCAAGTTCGTCGACGAGGTCGAGCACCGCACCTACAGCGGCGCCTACGCGCTCAAGCGCGGCCAGAGCGCGCTGTACGTCACCGAGCGCTGCGTGTTCCGCCTGATGGAGCAGGGGTTGGAGCTGGTCGAGGTGGCGCCGGGCGTCGACCTGGAGCGCGACATCTTCGCGCGGATGGGCTTCCGGCCGCTGCTCAGCCCCCAGTTGAAGACGATGGACGCGCGCATCTTCGCGCCGGCGCCGATGGGCTGGCGCGTCAACTTCCTGGCCCAGCCGCTGGCGCAGCGGCTGTTGTACGATCCGCGCCAGCAGGTCTTCTTCGTCAACTTCGCCGGCTTCGAGGTGGCCGACGCGGCCGCCATCGAGGCGATCCGGCAAAAGGTGGCGGCGCTGCTGGAACCGCTCGGCCACAAGGTGCCGGCGGTGATCAACTACGACCACTTCTCGATCACGCCGGAGCTGATGGACGACTATGTGGCGATGGTCAACGGCCTCACCGAGCGCTTCTACAGCAAGGTGACGCGCTACACCCACAGCACCTTCATGCGCGCCTGCCTGGGCAACGCCTTCCGCCGCATCGAGAAGAACCGGCGCTGTTCGCCAGCGCGGCCGAGGCGATGTCGCGCCTGCGCGGGCAGGGCGAGGGCGAGGGCGGCGAGGCGGAGCGCGGCGACGGTTGAGGCGCGCCGCCGTCCGGCCTTAGACCAGGCCGTCGAACAGCACCACGTCGACCAGGTCGCCGGCGGCGACGTTGCCCTGCTCGTCGTGCAGCACCACCATGCAGTTGGCCTCCGACATCGAGCGCAAAATGCCCGAGCCCTGCGAGCCGGTGATGCCGACCTGCGGCCGGCCGTCGGCGTCGCTGCCGAGGATGCCGCGCTGGTACTCGGTGCGGCCGGGCTTCTTGCGGATCGCCGTGGTGGAGCGCACGCGCAGCAGCGGCAGCGGCGATTCGGCGCCCATCATGCGCAGCAGCGCGGCGCGGGCGAAGAAGTAGAACGACACCATCACCGCGACCGGATTGCCGGGCAGGCCGAACAGGAAGGCGCTGTGGTTGTTCGAGCTGATCTTGCCGAAGGCCAGCGGGCGGCCGGGCCGCATGCCGATCTTCCAGAAGGTGACGTCGCCCAGCGCCGCCATGATCTGCTTGGTGTAGTCGGCGGCGCCGACCGAGACGCCGCCGGAGGTGACGATGGCGTCGGCGTTCTCGCAGGCGCTGCGCAGCGCCGCCTCCAGCTCCGCCGGGTCGTCCTTGACGATGCCCATGTCGATCACCTCGCAGCCGAGGCGCTGCAGCATGCCGTAGATGGTGTAGCGGTTGCTGTCGTAGACGCAGCCGGCGTCTAGCGTCTGGCCGATCGAGCGCAGCTCGTCGCCGGTGGAGAAGAAGGCCACGCGCAGGCGGCGCCGCACGGCCACCTCGGCCAGGCCGAGCGAGGCGATCAGGCCCAGGTCGGCCGGGCGGATGATCTTTCCCCGTTTCAGCGCGGGCGTGCCGGCCATCAGTCCCTCGCCCTTGAAGCGGCGGTTGTCGCCGGCGCGGATCACGCCGGGCGCGATGGTCACGCCGGCGTCGTTGACCAGCGCGGCGAGCTCCTGCGGCAGCACGGTGTCGCAACCGTCCGGCATCACGCCGCCGGTCATGATGCGCACGCACTGGCCGGGGCCGACCGTCAGCGCGTGCGGCCGGCCGGCCAGGATGGTGCCGACCACGCCGTAGGTGACGGGCGCGTCGCCCGGCAGGTCGGCGCCGCGCAGGGCGTAGCCGTCCATCGCCGAGTTGTCGTGCGCCGGCACGCTGATCGGCGAGACGATGTCGGCCGCCAGCACGCGGTCGAGCGCGCTGCGCAGGGCCAGCTGTTCGACCGCCTCGATCGGCGTGATGAACTCGCCGATGATGCGCTGGGCGTGGCGCACCGGCAGCGCCTCCGGGTCGTAGTCGGCCAGGCAGCCGACCACCTGGGCCAGCGTCGGCGCGTTGGCCGGCGCGCCGTGCTCGTACTGCTGCAGCTCGCCCAAGGTGTTGATGTTGCGGAAGGCGGCGGCGTCGTCGAACAGCACCTCGGCGACGCGGATCGCGCCGTACCAGCCGTCCATGCGGCGGTTGCCGCTGTCGAGGTAGGCGCTGAGCTGGGGCAGCAGGCTGGTCTTGAGCAGGCTGAACACCGGATGCACCTGGCGCCGCAGCCGGCCGGACTCGTCGACCTCCATGGTGACGGCGACGGCCAGGTCTGCGTCCTGTTCGCTCAGCGCCTGGTGCAGCCGGGCCGCCAAGTCGTCGGGCAGGAAGGGCGAGTCGCAGGGCACGCTGAGCAGCAGCGGCGTGTCACAGTGGCGCAGGCCGGTCTGCAGGCCGGCCAGCGGGCCTTCGAAGCCGCCCAGTTCGTCCGGCCAGACGGGGGTGCAGTAGCTCTCGTAGGCCGGCAGGTTGCGGTTGGCGTTGATGGCCACGCCGGCCACCTGCGGCGCCAGCCGTTGCAGCACGTGGGCGACCATGGCCATGCCACGGAAGGGTTGCAGGCCTTTGTCGACCCGGCCCATGCGGGTGGCGCGGCCGCCGGCCAGGATCAGGCCGCTGATGGTGTGTTTGAATGGCAAGCTATCCCCCGATGTAAGACATTTCGACTTTGTTGGCGCGGCCGGACAGGCCGCTGGTATTGATGGTGCGTAGTTCCGAATAGCGGTCGGCGCGGCCGCGCCACAGGCCGGCCAGCACGCTGCCGATCTCGGCGTCGTTGTTGCCGCCGCGCAGCAGGGCGCGCAGGTCGTGGCCGCGGCTGGCGAACAGGCAGGTGTACAGCTTGCCCTCGGTCGACAGTCTGGCGCGCGAGCAGTCCTTGCAGAAGGCCTGGGTGACGCTGGAGATCAGGCCGATCTCGCCGCCGCCGTCGAGGTAGCGCCAGCGCGCCGCCGTCTCGCCGGTGTAGTTGGCGCCCAGGGGTTCGAGCGGCAGCTCGGCGTGGATGCGCCGCGCCACCTCGGCCGAGGGGACCACCTCGGCCATGTTCCAGCCGTTCGAGGCGCCGACGTCCATGTATTCGATGAAGCGCAGGATGTAGGGCGAGCCTTTGAAGTGGCGCGCCATCGGCACGATCTCCTGGTCGTTCATGCCGCCCTTGACCACCATGTTGACCTTGATCGGGCCGAGGCCGACCTGGTGCGCCATGTCTATGCCCTTGAGCACGTCGTCGACGGCGAAGTCGACGTCGTTCATGCGCTTGAAGGTGGCGTCGTCGAGCGAGTCGAGCGAGACGGTGACGCGGCGCAGGCCGGCGTCCTTGAGCGACTGCGCCTTGTGCGCCAGCAGCGAGGCGTTGGTGGTCAGGGTCAGGTCGAGCGGGCGGCCGTGCACGGTCTTCAGCTCGGCCAGCATGCCGACCAGCCTTTCGATGTTCTTGCGCAGCAGCGGCTCGCCGCCGGTCAGGCGGATCTTTTCAACGCCGTGGGCGATGAACAGGCGCGCCAGGCGGGTGATCTCCTCGAAGGACAGCAGGGCGCCGTGCGGCAGGTAGTCGTAGTCCTTGTCGAACACCGCCTTGGGCATGCAGTAGACGCAGCGGAAGTTGCAGCGGTCGGTGACGGAGATGCGCAGGTCGTGCAGCGGCCGGGCGAGCTGGTCCTCGACGCGCCCGGTCGGTGCCTCCAGGATCGCGGGGACGGCCGGCGCCTGGGCGCGGCTGTCGGACACTATGATGATTTTTTCAGCCATGAATTCGCAATGTTACCGCTTGGAACGTACAAATGGAAAGCCCGGAGATCAAGCCTAAGTTGAATACGATAGCACGAGGCCAGCCAGCGCACAGGCCAGCAACAGTTTGATGGTGCCGACCTTGAAGCGCAGCAGGGCGACGCAGGCGGCCGCGCCGATGGCGACGGCGGCGAGGTCGCCAGCGCGGCGCCGGAGTTTCCAGCCGGAAAACGTGCTCGCCGAAGAACAGCGCCAGGCTGACGATGACGCCGACCACGGCCGCCGAGATGGCGGTCAGCGGCGCCGTCATGCGGATGTTGTCGCGGCTGGCCTCGACCAGCGGGCCGCCGGCCAAAATGAAGACGAAGGACGGCAGGAAGGTGAAGAAGGCGGCCACCGCCACGCCGGCCGCGCCGGCCAGGCCGAGCACGGCGCCGGGCGCGGCCTGGCCCCAGGCGCCGACGAAGCCGACAAAGGCGACGATCATGATCAGCGGGCCGGGCGTGCTTTCGCCCAGCGCCAGGCCGTCGATCATCTGCGGCCCGCTCAGCCATTGGAAATGGTCGACCGCGCCCTGGTAGACGTAGGGCAGGACCGCGTAGGCGCCGCCGAAGGTCAGCAGGGCGGCCTTGGTGAAGAACCAGCCCATCTGCGCCAGCACCTGGCGCGGCCCGTACAGCCCGGCCAGCAGCAGCCAGGCGGCCAGGCCCAGCGCGGCGCCGGCCAGGGCGACGCGGACCAGGCCGGCCCAGGAAAAGCGGGCGTGGGCCGGCGTCGGCGTGTCGTCGTCGATGATGGCCGGGCCGTAGGAGGTCTTGCGGTCGGGATGCTGGCCGCCGATCTGGAAGAAGCGCGGCCAGAACCTGCCGCCGACCAGGCCGAGCAGGGCGGCGCCGAGCACGATGGCGGGAAATGGCAGGTGTAGCACGGCGATGGCGGCGAACGCGGCCACGGCGATGCCGGCCAGGGCGGCGTTCCTCAGCGTGCGCGAGCCGATGCGCCAAGCCGCCGCCAGCACGATGGCGACCACCGCCGGCTTGATCCCGTAGAGGATCGCGGCGACGGCGGGAACGCTGCCGAATGCCATGTAGATCCACGACAAAGCGATCAGGATCAGCAGCGATGGCAGCACGAACAGCACGCCGGCGATAATCGCGCCGGGTGTGCGGTGGAGCAGCCAGCCGATGTAGACGGCCAACTGGGTCGCCTCCGGGCCGGGCAGCAGCATGCAGTAATTGAGGGCGTGCAGGAAGCGTTGTTCGGAGATCCAGCGGCGCTTTTCCACCAGTTCGCTGTGCATCATGGCGATCTGGCCGGCCGGGCCGCCAAAGCTGATGAAGCCGAGTTTGAGCCAATACCAGAAGGCGGTGCGCAGGGAGACGGGGGCGGGGCGTTGCGGCGGCGGAGCCTGGCTCATGGTTGCTTCTTGTTGGAGGGGGGCCGGTTGGCGGATGCGGCCAGTGTAGCGTGGATGCCCCGGCCTGACAAACGTTCGCCACCGGCTTGAGCTATGTTCCTATCCCGATGTTCGTTGGCCGAACATCGGGGCGGTCGGCGGCGCTTTGGTTGCGGGATGCGCGAACTTTCTGGCCGGAACGAAAAAAGGGGAAGCACCTGGCTTCCCCTTGTCGTTGCGCCGGCCGGGACGGACCCGGCCGGCTAGTCCGCTGGCTTAATTGCGGGTGTTGATTTGCACCAAAGGCTCTTCCGCTTGCTGTGGCAGCGCCTTGCGTTCGCGTGGAACGCGGGCCGGTGCGACTGCCTTGGCGGCGGCTTCCTGCGCGGCGCGCAGTTTGGCCGGGTCGGTCGCCGCCAGGGTCAGGCCGGCGGAGCCGAGCACCGCCTGCAGGTCGATCGGTGCCGACGGTGCCACTGGGGCGGCGGTTGCGACCGGAGCGGCGACGGGGGCGGCAACCGGTGCTGCTGGTGCCGCGACAACCGCGGGGGCCGGAGCGTCGACGACGGCTGCCACTGGGGCGGCTTCGACGACCACCGGGGCTGCCTCGGCAACGACTGCAGCCGCTTCCTCGACAACGACAGGGGCTTCGACCACGGCTTCGACCACGGTTTCGACCACAGCCGGTGCCACCACCACGGCGGCGACAGGCTCGGCTACCGGGGCGGCGGCTTCCACCGCGGCTTCGACCACTGCCTCGACAAGCGGCGCGGCTTCCACTTTGGTTTCCGCAACGACTGCTGGCTTCTCGGCAACTACGGCTTCGACCGGCGCGGCGGCTTGCTCGGCGACGGCTTCCACCACCACGGCCGGTGCTTCGGTCGCTGCGGCCGGCGCGCTTGCCTCGTTGGCTTCCGTGGCGACGGCTTCGACGGCCGGGGCGACGGTGAAGCTGATCACGGGAGCGTTGTCGCCGGCTTCGCCAGCTTCATGCGCTTCACCGTTGACGCCGCCTTCTTGGCCTTCTTCGCCGCCTTCGCGTTCACGACGGTTACGGTTGCGGCCGCCGCGACGACGACGACGGCGTGGCTCGTCGCCTTCGCCCGCTTCGCCATCTTCGCCTTCAGGGCCGACGTTGGCGGCCGGCTTCAGGGTCACTTCGATAGCCTCGCCGACCACAGCGACGAGCGGTGCGCTCAGCGCCACGTCGGCGCCGACGGCGACTGCCGTCAATGCCAGCTCTTCGGTCTTGACTTCGCCCACCGGCTTGTCGCCGCGCGGTTCGCGCGGTGGACGCGGGGTGCGTTCGGCGCGCTCGGGACGTTCAGGGCGCTCGGCGCGTTCGCGTGGTGCCTGGCCTTCGACGGCCTGGCCTTCACGCGGTTCGCGCGGTTCGCGCGGTGGGCGCGGCGGACGGGCCGGACGGCCGGTGGCGTCGACCGGCTTGGCGGCCTCGTCGGCGACTGGGCGGGCGGCGCCCGGTTCGCCTTCGCGACCCGGTTTGCCGTTGCGGCTGCGGCCGCGCGGGCCACGGCCGTTGCGGTCGCCACGGTCGGCGGCGGCGCCGGCTGGCGGCGCCTTGACCACGATGGTCGGGGCGGTCGGCATGGCCGGGCTCGTCGGTTTGGCGCGGAAGATGCTGAACAGTTTCTCGAAGAAACCTTGTTCGGCGACAACAGGCGCGGCGACCGGAGCGGCCTTGACCGTCTCGGCCGGCTTGCGCTCGACCAGCGGGGCCGGCTGGTCAGGGGTGATGGTCTTGACCATGGCTTCCTGGCGCGGCTTGGCTTCTTCCTTCTGGCGCTTGCTGTAGGCCATGTCGGTCTCGGCCTGCTCGGCCAGGGTGTAGCTGGCCTGGCTGTCTTCCAGACGCGGGTCGTCGTGCTTGATGCGCTCGAGCTTGTAGTGCGGCGTGTCGAGGTGCTTGTTGGGGATCAGGATCACGCTGATGCGGTGGCGGTTCTCGATCTTCAGCACTTCGCCGCGCTTCTCGTTGAGCAGGAAGGCGGCCACGTCGACCGGTACTTGGACGTGGATGGTGGCCGAGTTTTCCTTCATCGCCTCTTCCTGGATGATGCGCAGCACTTGCAGGGCGGACGATTCGGTGTCGCGGATGTGGCCGGTGCCGGAGCAGCGCGGGCAGGTCACGTGCGAGCCTTCGGACAGCGAAGGACGCAGGCGCTGGCGCGACAGTTCCATCAGGCCGAAGCGCGAAATCTTGCCCATTTGCACGCGGGCGCGGTCGTGGTGCAGCGCGTCCTTCAGGCGCTGTTCGACTTCGCGCTGGTTCTTCGCCACTTCCATGTCGATGAAGTCGATGACGATCAGGCCGCCCAAGTCGCGCAGGCGCAGCTGGCGCGCCACTTCCTCGGCGGCCTCGCAGTTGGTGTTGAAGGCGGTGGTCTCGATGTCCGAGCCACGGGTGGCGCGCGCCGAGTTGACGTCGACCGAGACCAGGCCTCGGTGTGGTCGATGACGATGGCGCCGCCCGACGGCAGCGGCACGGTGCGCGAGTAGGCCGTTTCGATCTGGTGTTCGATCTGGAAGCGCGAGAACAGCGGCACGTCGTCGCTGTAGCGTTTCACGCGGTGCACCATGTCGGGCATCACGTGGCTCATGAACTGGTGCGCCTGTTCGTAGATGTCGTCGGTGTCGATCAGGATCTCGCCGATGTCGGGCTGGAAGTAATCGCGGATGGCGCGGATCACCAGCGACGATTCCTGGTAGATCAGGAAGGCGCCGGAGGCCGACTTGCCGGCGCCCTCGATGGCGCGCCACAGTTGCATCAGGTAGTTCAAGTCCCACTGCAGCTCGTCGACGTTGCGGCCGATGCCGGCGGTGCGGGCGATCACGGACATGCCGGCGGGCAGGTCCAGCTTGTCCATGGTTTCGCGCAGTTCCTGGCGCTCCTCGCCCTCGACGCGGCGCGACACGCCGCCGCCGCGCGGGTTGTTCGGCATCAGGACCAGGTAGCGGCCGGCCAGCGAGACGAAGGAGGTCAGCGCCGCGCCCTTGTTGCCGCGCTCTTCCTTCTCGACCTGGACCATGATCTCCTGGCCTTCGCGCAGGGCTTCCTTGACGGAGGCGGTGCGCACGTCGACGCCTTCACGGAAGTACGTGCGGGCAACTTCTTTGAAGGGGAGGAAGCCGTGGCGGTCTTCGCCGTAGCTGACGAAGCAGGCTTCGAGGGAGGGTTCGATGCGGGTGATGACACCCTTGTAGATGTTGGACTTGCGCTGTTCGCGTCCGGCGGTTTCGATGTCGATGTCGATCAATTTCTGACCGTCGACAATCGCTACGCGCAGTTCCTCTTGCTGCGTAGCATTAAACAACATGCGTTTCATTTTTTTAACTCCGCGACCCGGGGGCCATCTCAATGCCGCCCCCGTGGGAGCGGCGAAGTACAGGGATATACGCGAGAATTAAAATGGTTGCGGTGGGTATGCCCTGATGTGCGGCGCAGCGACGCGGAGGTCGCGGCCGCAACTGGGCGCATGAGGTCGATCGACATGCCGAGTGCACGCATCACCTGCGACTCATCCATGCAGCCCGAAAAGGTCGGGGCGGAGAATGCAGGCGGTGAGCAAATCGATGAGCCAAAACCTGGCCAGGCTTACATATTACAACTTCGACAACTAGGCTTGTTTCAGCCCTCCGTCATTAGCTTGCAACAAAGCATGGGGTTTGGCGAAAACGGCAAGCGTTATCAACTTCATCAACCAGCGAGCACGGCTCTTGACCGTGCTTGCCGGACTTATCCTTACAATCCAAACATTCTAATCCAGCACTCTTGCCCGCAATCCGATTACAACAACGGTGCAACCTTGATTCGCGCAGGGGTGGTGCGTATACATTTTTTCCTCTGAATTTGCAATTTGGCGAGGCCAGTGGAGACGCCCCTGTGTAAAATGTGCTTTTATTCTTACACTTGCCGCAGCTAGAACCGCAGCAAAACAATTATATATTCAAAATGAAGGACTTAGAGAGATTTTCTGGGAAGACAGAGCAAATGAAGATGCAAAACGATGTTGTTCCCCCTTCAACTGTAGTTCAGCCGCAAGCGCAGTTCGTCACTATCACTGAAGAAGAGGCCGGTCAGCGGATCGATAACTACCTGTTGCGTATATGCAAAGGCGTGCCGAAAAGCCACGTCTACCGCATCCTGCGCTCGGGCGAGGTGCGTGTCAACAAGGGCCGCATCGACCAATTGTACCGTTTGGTACAAGGCGATGTGGTGCGCATTCCGCCCGTGCGCATCGCCGAAAAGGCCGAGGTCAACGTGCCGGCCGCCGAATTCAAGATCATCTTCGAGGACAGCCACCTGCTGGTCATCGACAAGCCGGCCGGCGTCGCCGTGCACGGCGGTTCCGGCGTGTCCTTCGGCGTCATCGAACAGCTGCGCGCCTCGCGGCCGGACGCCAAGTTCCTCGAACTGGTGCACCGGCTCGACCGCGACACCTCCGGCCTGTTGTTGCTGGCCAAGAAACGCTCGGCCTTGACCAACCTGCACGAGCAGATGCGCGACGGCCTGACCGACAAGCGCTACCTGACCCTGGTGGCGGGCGACTGGAAGAACGCGCGCCAGCACGTCAAGCTGCCGCTGCACAAGTACACCACGGCCGAGGGCGAGCGCCGCGTCGCCGTGCAGGCCGACGGCCTGCCGTCGCACACGGTGTTCTCGCTGCTGCGCAAGTTCGCCCAGTTCGCCCTGCTCGAGGCCGAGCTCAAGACCGGGCGCACGCACCAGATCCGCGTCCACCTGTCCTCGTCCGGCTTCGCCATCGCCGGCGACGACAAGTACGGCGACTTCGCGCTCAACCGCGCCCTGCTCAAGGCCGACGCCACGCGCGGCGCGCTCAAGCGGATGTTCCTGCACGCCCACCAGATCACCTTCACCCACCCCGACACGGGCAAGAGCATGACGCTGAACGCGCCTTTGGCCGCCGAATGTGAGCGTTTCTTGTTAAGCTTGGGGAAACCGATCAATTAATACTATTGGACCGGGAGGCCGCCGCGCGCAGACCCATGGCGCATGGAACGTCGCGGCCGTCCCGTCCAGCCCAGACAAACAAGGAGCCGGCGGCGCCAGCCGTCGGGAAACATGGCAAGAAAGCAATTCGACCTCATCGTCTTCGATTGGGACGGCACCCTGATGGACAGCACCTCGACCATCGTCAAATGCATCCAGGCGGCGGCCAAGCCTCGGCCTGCCGATTCCGGCCGACCACGCCGCCGCCCACGTCATCGGCCTCGGCCTGGCCGAGGCGATGCAGGCGGTGATGCCCGACATCGATCCGAAATACTATCCGCGCATGGTGGAGCGCTACCGCTACCACTACCTGTCGCGCGACCACGAGCTGACCCTGTTCGACGGCGTGCGCGAGATGCTCGACGAGCTGTCGCAGCAGGCCTATTTCCTCGCCGTGGCGACCGGCAAGAGCCGCGTCGGCCTGAACCGCGCCTTGAACGCGGCCAAGCTGCTGTCGATGTTCGACGCCACCCGCTGCGCCGACGAGACCTTCAGCAAGCCCCATCCGGCCATGCTGCAGGAGTTGACCCGCGAGCTGGGCCAGGACCTGAAGCGCACCGTGATGATCGGCGACACCAGCCACGACCTGCTGATGGCCAACAACGCCGGCGCCGCCGGCGTCGCCGTGCAGTACGGCGCCCATCCGCCCGAGCAGCTGGCGGCCTGCCAGCCGCTGTACTCGGCGGCCAGCGTGGCCGAGCTGCGCGCCTGGCTCAACGAGCACGCCTGATGGCCGCCGCCGCCGACGCCATCCTGGTCTGCGCCGCCGACGCCGTGCTCGAGGGCGGGCGCGGCGTGCGCTTCCCCGTCACTGCCGGCGGCGAGGACGGCACCGGCTTCGTGGTGCGCTACGGCGGCCGGGTGTTCGGCTATTTGAGCCGCTGCGCCCACGTGCCCATCGAGCTCGACTGGGCCGAGGGCGAATTTTTCGAATCGAGCGGCCTGTATCTGATGTGTTCGACCCACGGCGCGATCTACGTGCCGGAGAGCGGCTTTTGCGCCGGCGGCCCCTGCAAGGGCGGCCGCCTGCGCCCGATCGCCGTCGAGGAGCGCGAACAGAACATATATTGGCAGCCCGACGACTATGTGCGGCCCGTGCGCGCCTGAGCGCCGGCCGTGCCGAACCGACCAACCACTAGAAGCGACTTATGAGTGATAACACGAGCGACAGCGCCGGCGCCAACCCGGCCAACGAACACCATCCGGCCGCCGCCGGCGCGCCGGGCCAGCCGGCCAAGGCGGCCGCCGTCTGGGAGCGCGAGGTGCTGGAGAAGCTGGTGTTCGCCACCCTCAGCGAACAGCGCGCGCAGCGCCGCTGGGGCATCTTCTTCAAGGCGCTGACCCTGCTGGTGATCATGTTCGGCCTGGCCGCCTACTTCGACTTCAGCCTGAGCGGCACCGACGCCGAGGCGCTCGGCCGCCACACCGCGCTGATCGAGATCGACGGCGCCATCGAGGCCGAGGGCAGCGGCGCGGCCGCCGTGGTGATCCCGGCGCTGAACAAGGCCTTCTCCGACAGCGGCTCGGTGGCGGTGGTGCTGCATATTAATAGCCCGGGCGGCAGCCCGGTGCAGGCCGGCATGATCGTCGACGAGATGAACCGCCTGCGCAAGGGCTATCCGGGCAAGCCGCTGTACGTGGTGGTCGACGAGATCTGCGCCTCCGGCGGCTACTACATCGCCGCCGCCGCCGACCGCATCTACGTCAACCAGGCCAGCATCGTCGGCTCGATCGGCGTGTTGATGGACGGCTTCGGCTTCACCGGCATCATGGACAAGGTCGGCGTCGAGCGGCGCCTGTTGACGGCCGGCGAGAACAAGGGCTTCATGGACCCGTTCAGCCCGCAGTCGGACAAGCACAAGCAGCACGCCCAGGCGATGCTCAACGAGATCCACCAGCAGTTCATCCACGTCGTGCGCGCCGGTCGCGGCAAGCGTCTGAAGGAAACGCCGGAGATGTTCTCCGGCCTGTTCTGGAGCGGCGCCAAGGCGGTCGACATGGGCCTGGCCGACGCCTACGGCAGCGTCGACAGCGTGGCGCGCGACATCGTCCACGCCGAGGACATCATCGACTACACCCAGCACGAGGGTCTGCCCGAGCGCGTGCTGAAGAAATTCGGCGCCGCCATGGGCGCCGGCGCCTTCAAGTCGGCCTACCAGGCCGCCAAGCCGCGCCTGCAATAAGCGGCGGCGGGCCGCGCCGGCCGCCACGGTGGCGGGCGGCGCGTCGCCGTCGCATTTATATTGCAATCGGCGCCGCGGCGGCGGCGCGCGGCCGTCAATAGTGGCGGCGCCTTAACATTATCAGGATGGCCTCGATGGGCCTTGTATATTCCGCAGGGTGGACTATAGTGGTTTTGTAGTTCTTTCCAAGGGAGGCCGATATAAACAGTTTATCTTGTTGTCAGCACGATCTTGAAGTCAGTCAGACGGAACTACTCAACCTCATCATTGATGCGGAGTAGAGAGAATTTCGATTCCTCGTAATGCGTCCCGCAACGGGACGGAAGACAGCGGCCATGCCGCTGTCTTCCTTTGCGCGCGCGCTTTGCGCGGCGCGGCGACGAGGCGGGCGGGGGCGCTCAGGCGCCGTCGATGCAGCTCAGTTCGGGTGGCGCCGGCTTGCGCAGCAAGGCCTTGTTGGCTTGCTGGGCCGGCTTGGCGCCCGCCAGGTCCGCCGGATTCCCCGGGCTCGCCAGGCTCTCCAAGCCTTCCACGTGCTCGGGCGGGCGGGCGGCGAAGCCGCCGGCCGCCAGCCAGGCGCAAAAATTGCGCTGGGTGTTGGCATGCCATTGGGTTTGGTGCGGCGCCAGCGTGGTCGCCACGCTCAGTTCGACCGGGGTGTTGCCGGCGCGCCAACGCGCCAATGCCAGGCTGGCCAGATGCAGCGCCGCCTGTTCGGTGGCCAATTGCCGATGCTGGTCCTGCGCCTGCGCCTCGTGGGCCCCGTGCGCCTGCTGTTCGCGGCCGTCCGCGCAGTCGGCGCAGCAGCTGTGTGGTTTGCTCTTCATACGGCATCCTTTGAAATCCAGCTTCAACGATTCCTATGCCCACCTTCACGTATTCCCAACGGGCGTTAGGCCGATTCCTAATGAAGTTTCAGTTTAACAATAAAAATCCTCAGGTACTTGATGTGCGTCAATGAAAAGCATGCATGCGGGGCGATCCCGGCGTCGCCCCGGCCCGCGCCGCGCCACCGCTGCGCCTTCACGCTCGCGGCGCCATCTGTTACAGTCTCGCCATGAGTAAATTATCCCTAGACCGCATCCTGCAATCGCAGGGCTTTGGCACCCGCAAGTACTGCCGCGCCCTGATCGACGACGGCGAAGTGAGCATCGCCGGCGTCACGCAAACCAACTACCGCAGCACCGTCGACACCGAGGGCTGGTGCTCAAGGTCTTCGACGAGGACTGGGTGTACCGCGAACACCTGTACCTGGCGCTGAACAAACCGGCCAATTTCGAGTGCTCGCGCAAGCCCAGCCACCACCCCGGCGTGCTGACCCTGTTGCCCGAGCAATTCACCTGGCGCGAGGTGCAGCCGGTCGGCCGGCTCGACCACGACACCACCGGCATGCTGCTGATGTCCGACGACGGCCCCTTCATCCACGCCCAGTCCTCGCCCAAGCGCCACGTGCCCAAGGTCTACCAGGCCACCACCCAGGAGCCGGTGACGGCCGAGCTGGTGGCCAAGTTGCTGGCCGGCGTGCAGCTGCACGACGAGCCGGCGCCGCTGGCGGCGCTGGTCTGCGTGCCGCGCGGCGAGCACCAGCTGGAGATCGTGCTGGAGCAGGGCAAGTACCACCAGGTCAAGCGCATGCTGGCCGCCGCCGACAACCATTGCAGCGCGCTGCACCGCTCGGCCATCGGCGGCCTGACCCTGGAGTCGCTCGGCCTGGCCGAGGGCGAATGGTGCTACTTGACGCCGGAGCAACTGGCGCTGCTGGCGCCGGCCGCCGGCTAGCGGGCCACCGGCGCCTCAACTTGGCGGCATTGCCGCCGCCCGGCGCCGCGTTTCCTTTCTGATCTGAATCCCATATGAAACTTGCAACAATCAAGGACGGCAGCCGCGACGGCCAGCTGGCCGTGGTGGCGCGCGACCTGAAAACGGCCCAGCTGGCCGACGGCATCGCGCCGACCCTGCGGCGCGCGCTGGACGACTGGGCCTTCATCGCGCCGCAGCTGGAGCAGTTGTACCGCGAGCTGAACCAGGGGCGCGGCCGGCGCGTCTTCGACTTCGATCCGGCCAACTGCATGGCGCCGCTGCCGCGCCCCTGCCAGTGGGTCGAGGCCGCGGCCTATCCCAGCCACGTCGAGCTGGAGCGCAGCGGCCGTGGCGCCGCCTCGCCCGAGGCGCCGGGCGACGAGCCGCCGATGGGCCAGGGCGGCGGCGAGCCGCTCGGGCCGCGCGACGACATCGCCCTGCTGCACGAGGAATGGGGCATCGACTTCGGCGCCGGCCTGGCCGTCATCAGCGACGACCTCGGCATGGGCGCCACGGCGGACCAGGCGCACCAGCAGATCCGCCTGCTGATGCTGGTCAACCAGGTGGTACTGCGCAATGTGCTGCCGGACGAGCTGGCCGGCGGCCTCGGTGCGCTGCAGTCGCGGCCGGCCGGCGCCTGCTCGCCGGTGGCGCTGACACCCGACGAGCTGGGCGACGCCTGGCAGGGCGGCAAGGTGCACCTGGCGCTGCGGGCGAGCTGGAACGGCAAGCTGGTCGGCCAGGCCCAGGCCGGCGTCGACATGGCCTTCAACTTCGCGCAACTGCTGTCCCACCTGGCCAGGACGCGCCAGGTGCGCGCCGGCGCCGTGCTGGCCGGCGGCGTGGTGTCGAACCGGGGCGGCAAGCGCGGCTACTCCTGCATCGCCGAGCAGCGCGCCCTGGAGCTCGCCGCCAAGGGCCGCGCCGCCACGCCCTACCTGGCGTTCGGCGACAGCATCCGCATCGAGATGCTCGACGGCGACGGCAAGTCGCTGTTCGGCGCCATCGAGCAGAACGTGGCGCAGGCCGTGGCGCCGGTCGACCCGCGCCGCGGCCGTTGACGGCGCCGGCCGGCGCGCCCGACGGCCCCGGTCCGTTTGCCTTATTTCCAACAGGAAATTGTGAGCAGGCCGGGAAAAGGTCGCGTATTCGCCCGATGGCGGCGCGCCGCGCCGGCCGATAATGGCTGCTAACGAATCCAGGAGCAGTTGATGGCTGAAGACAGCGACGCCGAAAAGACCGAACCCGCGTCAGCGAAGCGCCTCGAGCAGGCGCGCGAAGAGGGCGACGTGCCGCGCTCGCGCGAGGTGGCCACCTTCACCGTGTTGATGACGGCCGGCGCCGGCCTGTGGATGACCGGCGGCGACATGGTGCGCCAGCTCAGCTCGGCCCTGGTGTCCGGCCTGGCGCTGGACCGCGAACAAGTCTTCAATTTCGACGTGCTGGGCACGCGCATCCTGACCGACGTCAGCCGCGTGCTGCTGGCCTGCCTGCCGCTGGGCGCGGCCGTCATGCTGGTGGCGCTGGCCTCGCCGCTGTTGGTCGGCGGCTGGCTGTTCAGCGGCAAGGCGGTGGCCCCCAACCTGATGAAGCTGAACCCGATGCGCGGCCTGGGCAACATGGTCTCGACCAACGCCCTGGTCGAGCTGCTCAAGGCGATCGCCAAGACCCTGGTGGTCGGCCTGGTCGCCTGGCTGGTGGTGCTGGCGCAGAAGGAGGCCGTGCTGGGCCTGATGGTCGAGCCGCTCAAGCTGGGCACCGTGCACATCCTGAACATGATCGGCAGCAGCTTCCTGTTCATCGTCGGCGCGCTCGGCCTGATCGCCGCCATCGACGGCCCCTACCAGATGTGGCACTACGCCAACAAGTTGAAGATGACGCGCCAGGAGGTGATCCAGGAGTCCAAGGAGGCCGACGGCAATCCCCAGGTCAAGGCCAAGATCCGCCAGCTGCAGCGCGAGATGGCCAAGCGCCGCATGATGGCCGACGTGCCCACCGCCGACGTGGTGGTGACCAACCCGACCCACTACGCCGTCGCGCTGAAGTACGCGGACGGCGCGCGCGGCGCGCCGCGCGTGGTGGCCAAGGGCAGCGACGAGGTGGCCGCGAAGATCCGCGAGATCGCCAGGGAAAACAATGTCGCGCTGCTGGAGGCGCCGGCGCTGGCGCGGGCGCTGCACAAGCACACCGAGATCGGCGACGAGATCCCCGAGGCGTTGTACGCCGCCGTGGCCGAGGTGCTGGCCTACGTCTTCCAACTGCGCAGCTTCAGCAAGAACGGCGGCCACAAGCCCGACAAGCCGGCCAAACTCGAGGTGCCGCCCGAGCTCGATCCGCTCAACCCGGCCGCCCAGAAGGGGCGCGACGACATGAATAACCAGGGAACCACACCATGAACAGCTTTATGAGCAGCATCCGCCTGCCGTCCTGGATGGGCGGCATGTCCGGCGCCGCCAGCAAGAGCCTGGCCGCGCCCATCCTGATCATCATGCTGCTGGCGATGATGGTGTTGCCGCTGCCGGCCTTCATCCTCGACATCTTCTTCAGCTTCAACATCGCGCTGGCCATCGTGGTGCTGCTGACCAGCCTGTACACGGTCAAGCCGCTCGACTTCATGGCCTTCCCGACCATCCTGCTGATCTCGACCATGCTGCGCCTGTCGCTCAACGTCGCCTCGACCCGCGTCGTGCTGACCGAGGGCCACAACGGCCCCGACGCCGCCGGCAAGGTGATCGAGGCCTTCGGCCACTTCCTCATCGGCGGCAACTACACGGTCGGTATCGTGGTGTTCATCATCCTGACCATCATCAACTTCACCGTCGTCACCAAGGGTGCCGGCCGGATCGCCGAGGTGGGCGCCCGCTTCGCCCTGGACGCCATGCCGGGCAAGCAGAT
The DNA here is from genome assembly GCF_029834475.1 of Rugamonas sp. DEMB1. Classification (GTDB taxonomy): domain Bacteria; phylum Pseudomonadota; class Gammaproteobacteria; order Burkholderiales; family Burkholderiaceae_D; genus Rugamonas; species Rugamonas rubra. The sequence continues at coordinate 1,159,986 of NZ_CP122407.1, forward strand.
GGCCATCGACGCCGACCTCAACGCCGGCCTGATCGGCGAGGCCGAGGCGCGCAAGCGGCGCAGCGAGACGGCGCAGGAGGCCGAGTTCTACGGCGCCATGGACGGTGCCAGCAAGTACGTGCGCGGCGACGCCGTGGCCGGCATCCTGGTCACCGTCATCAACGTCGTCGGCGGCCTGCTGGTCGGCCTGCTGCAGCACGACATGGCCTTCGCCGACGCGCTGAAGAACTACACCCTGCTGGCCATCGGCGACGGCCTGGTGGCGCAGATCCCCTCGCTGGTGATCTCGACGGCGGCCGGTATCGTCGTCTCGCGCGTGGCCAGCGAGCAGGACATCGGCACCCAGGTGATCGGCCAGCTGTTCGCCAAGCCGCAGGTGCTCTACATCACCGCCGCCATCGTCGGCGGCATGGGCCTGATCCCCGGCATGCCGAACCTGGTGTTCCTGCTGTTGGCCGGCGTGCTGGCCGGCTCGGCCTACCTGATGTCGCGCAGGGCGGGCGGCGCCGACGCCGCCGCCGCCGATCCCGCCGCCGAGGCGCCGCCGGCGGCCGCGCCGGAGCAGGAGGAGGCCAGCTGGCAGGACATCATGCCGGTCGACACGCTGGGGCTGGAGGTCGGCTACCGCCTGATCCCGCTGGTCGACAAGACCCAGGGCGGCGAGCTGCTCAAGCGCATCAAGGGCATCCGCAAGAAGTTCGCCCAGGAGGTCGGCTTCCTGGCGCCGCCGGTGCACATCCGCGACAACCTGGAGTTGAAGCCGTCGGCCTACCGCATCACGCTCAAGGGCGTCGAGGTGGGCAACGGCGAGGCCTTCAACGGCCAGTTCCTCGCCATCAACCCGGGCATGGCCAGCGGCACGCTGCCCGGCCTGGTGACCACCGACCCGGCCTTCGGCCTGCCCGCCACCTGGATCGACGCCGCGCTGCGCGACCAGGCCCAGGGCATGGGTTACACCGTGGTCGACGCCGGCACCGTGGTGGCGACCCATTTGAACCACCTGATCACCAGCCACGCCTCCGAGCTGCTCGGCCGCGCCGAGGTGCAGTCGCTGCTCGACCACCTGGGCAAGGACGCGCCGAAACTGGTCGAGGAGCTGGTGCCCAAGCTGGTGTCGCTGTCGACCCTGCAGAAGGTGCTGCAGAACCTGCTTGCCGAGGGCGTGCACATCCGCGACATGCGCTCGATCATCGAGACCCTGGCCGAGCACGCCGTGCACATCCAGGCCCCCAACGAGCTGACCGCGCTGGTGCGCATCTCGCTGGGCCGGGCCATCGTGCAGCAGCTGTTCCCCGGCGCCGCCGAGCTGTCGGTGATGACCCTGGACAACCGCCTGGAGCGGCTGCTGATGCAGGCGCTGGCCGCCAGCGGCGCCGACGGCGCCGGCATCGAGCCGGGCCTGGCCGACACCATCGCCCAGCAGGCCCAGCAGGCCGCCGCGCAGCAGGAGGCGCTGGGCTTGACGCCGGTGCTGCTGGTGCCCGGTCCGCTGCGCGCCCTGCTGTCGCGCTTCCTGCGCCGCGCCCTGCCGCAGTTGAAGGTGCTGTCGCACGCCGAGATCCCGGAGAGCAAGACCATCCGCGTCACCGCCCTGGTCGGCGCCCAGCCGGCCTGATCCGGCCGGCCCGCCGCGCCGCCGCGCCCGGCCTTGCGCCAGGCCGGGGCGGGGCGGCGCCGTTCGGCTAGACTGGCCCCATGGCCACCCCGGACGACGACTACGACAGTCCCTGGAAGAGCGCCGTGCTGCGGTATTTTCCGGAGTTCATGGCGTTCTATTTCCCGCAGGCGCACGCCGCCATCGACTGGTCGCGGCCCTACGCCTTCCTCGACCAGGAGCTGGCCCAACTGGTGCGCGACGGCGAACTGGGCCGGCGCCGGCTCGACAAACTGGTGCGCCTCGCCACCGTGGCCGGCGCCGAGCAGTGGGTGCTGCTGCACTTGGAGGTGCAGGGCCGGCGCGAGTCCGCCTTCGCCGAGCGCATCTTTTGCTACAACTACCGCGTCTACGACCGCTACCGGCGGCCGGTGGCCAGCCTGGTGCTGCTGGCCGACCAAGCGGCGCGCTGGCGGCCGGGTTCCTTTTCCTATCGCTTGTTCGGCTGCCGGGTGGGGATCGACTTTCCGGTGGTGAAGCTGATGGACTATGCGGATCGCATCGAGCAGCTGTTGTGCGATGCCAACCCCTTCGCCTTGCTCACGGCGGCCCATCTGTTGACGCGCCAAACCAAGGGGCAGGCGCATCGCCGGCGCGCGGCGAAATGGCGGCTGACCAAGCTGCTGTATCAGCGCCAGTGGGACAGGCAGCGTATCATCGACCTATATAGCGTGATTGACTGGTTGATGCGTCTGCCGCCGGACATGGAAGCGCGCTTGTGGCGGGGTATTGTTCAGATGGAGAGGAGAGAGGCCATGCCTTACATCACTTATGCTGAAAGAATCGGTCGCAAGATCGGTCTGCAGGAAGGATTGCAGGAAGGGCGGCAGGAAGGGCGGCAGGAAGGACTGCAGGAAGGGTTGCAGCTGGGCCAGCGCCAAATGGTCGAACTGCTGGCGCGCCAACTGAACAAGCGCTTCGGCACCTTGCCGCCACAGTTAGGCGAGCGCCTGGTAGTGGCCGACAGTGAACAACTGGGCCGCTGGGCCATGGCCCTGCTCGACGCCGCCAGCCTCGACGAGGTCTTCGGCGACAAATAGTTTCCCGCCGCCGCGCCCTGTTCTGGCGGCCCCGGCGCCGGGGCGGCGAAATGCGGCCCCTTTCCGGTCCTGTTCCAGCGATCGTTTCCCACGTGCATCGTCAATAATCGAACCATCAGAGTGCACCGTGTCCCCATGTAGAGGGCGCGGCGCTCAAGTAACAGGAGTAGATGATGGCCACTTATTTCGATGCCGGCACGCCGGACACCTGCGCAACCCAGAGCCTGGGAGGCCGGCCATGAACGTCAAAAAATTCACCGCGCCGACCTCGCGCGAAGCGCTGCGCAAGGTGCGCGAGGCGCTCGGCCCGGACGCCGTGATCCTGTCGAACCGCCAGGCCGACGGCATCGTCGAGATCCTGGCGCTGGCCAACGACGACGCCGCCTCGCTGGCGATGCCATCGCCGAACTCGCCGATGGCCCAGCCGCGTCCGCAGCCGGACATGGCCGCCGCGTCGAGCTACAGCGCGCAGCAGCTGTCGGCGCCGCCGGGCGCCATGCCGGCCCAGCCGCGCCGCGCCGCCCAGCCGCAGGCCGCGGCGGCCCCGGCCCCGGCCGCCGGCGCGCTCGACCTGGCGCGCATTTCCGAACTGGTGGCCGCCGCCGTCGCCGGCGCCAAGCAGAGCGCCGCCGCCGAGATGAGCGGCATGATGAGCGAGATCCGCGCCATGCGCGGCATGATGGAGACCCAACTGGCCGAAATCGCCTGGGGCTCGACCCAGCAGCGCGAGCCGCAGAAGGCCGCCGTGCTGCGCGAGATGCTGGCGGCCGGCTTCTCGGCCAGCCTGGCGCGCTACCTGATCGACAAGCTGCCGGCCGGCCGCGACGCCGCCGAGTCGATGCGCTGGATCCGCACCGTCCTGACCCGCAACATCAGCGCGATGCGCGACGAGGACGCCCTGATCGACCAGGGCGGCGTGTTCGCCCTGGTCGGCCCGACCGGCGTCGGCAAGACCACCAGCACCGCCAAGCTGGCGGCGCGCTGCGTGATGCGCCACGGCCCGGACAAGCTGGCCCTGATCACCACCGACGCCTACCGCATCGGCGGCCACGAGCAGCTGCGCATCTACGGCAAGATCCTCGGCGTGATGGTGCACTCGGTGAAGGACGAGGCCGACCTGCGCATCGCCCTGAAGGAATTGAAGAACAAGCACACGGTGCTGATCGACACGGTCGGCGTCAGCCAGCGCGACCAGATGGTGACCGAGCAGGTGGCCATGCTGGCCGGCGCCGGCGCCGACGTCAAGCGCCTGCTCTGCCTGAATTCCACGGCGACCCAGGAGACCCTCAACGAGGTGGTGCGCGCCTACCAGGGCGGCGGCCTGGCCGGCTGCATCATGACCAAACTCGACGAGGCGGCCTCGATCGGCAACGTGCTCGACGTGGTGATCCGCCAAAAGCTGAACCTGTTCTACGTCTCCAACGGCCAGCGCGTGCCGGAGGCACTGCACCTGGCCGACCCGGCCTACCTGATCGACCGCGCCTTCAAGCTCAAACGCGACAGCGCCGCCAGCCAGTACCTCGACGCCGAGCTGCCGCTGCTGATGGCCGCCGCCGGCAACGACGCCAACCTGCGCGAGGTGCACCTTGGCTAACTTCGACTTCGACCAGGCCGAAGGCCTGCGCCGCATGCTGGCCGGCCCGGCGCCGCGCATCGTCACCTTCCTTTCCGCCACGCCGCAGGACGACAAGGGCGCCATGCTGGTCAACCTGGGCGCCTCGCTGGCGCGCGCCGGCGACGACGTGCTGCTGGTCGACGCCTGCGCCAGCGCGCACGGCGTGGCCAGCCGCCTCGGCCTGGACGGCGGCGACAGCCTGCTCGACGTGGCGCGCCAGGAGCGCGCCCTGAACCAGGTGGTGCACCAGGTGCCGCAGGGCTTCGCTGTGGCGTCGATGACACGCGGCGCGCCGCGCTGCGGCCCCGACGAGGCGCGCCGCCTGGCCAAGACCTTCGACGTGCTGGTCAAGCGCAGCGGCGTGGTCATCGTCGACGGCGAATTCGACGGCGAGGCCTTCCCGGTGCCGGTCATGGCCAGCTCGGAGATCGTGGTGCAGGTCTCGGCCAGCGCCACCTCGATCAAGGCCGCCTACAGCATGATCAAGCGCCTGAACCTGGAGTTGGGCCGGCGTCCGTTCGGAATTCTGGTCACCGGGGCTTCCGAATCGGAAGCAAAGGTGGTATACGATAATATGGCACAGGCGGCGAGCCGGTATTTGGCCGTCAACCTGGTTTCCATGGGGTCGGTGCCGGCCGACGAATACCTGCATCGTGCCGCGCGTCTGGGGCGCGCGGTGGTCGACGCGTTTCCGCTGGCCGGCGCCTCGGTCGCGTTTCGACAGCTGGCCGGGCGCTTCGCGCTGGCCGGAACGCCATCTTTGCACACGGGGAGTAGCAACCATTTTAGCGCTTAACGAACAATAGACTTTATGTATACGGTCAAAGGGAAAGCGGACAAGGACTCACTGCTGACGGAGCACATCCCGTTGGTCAAGCGTCTGGCGCATCACATGAAGGCCAAGCTGCCACCCAGCGTGGAGGTGGACGACCTGGTGCAGGCCGGCATGATCGGCCTGCTCGACGCCATCAGCCGCTACGAGGAAACCCACGGCGCGCAGTTCGAGACGTACGCGGTGCTGCGCATCCGCGGCGCCATGCTCGACGAGCTGCGCAACAGCGACTGGCTGCCGCGCAGCATGCGGCAGAACATGCGCAAGATCGAGACGGCGATGAGCACACTGCAGCAGCGCCTCGGCCATCCGCCGAGCGAATCGGAGGTCGCCAAGATGCTCAAGCTGTCGCTGGCCGACTACCAGGAGATGCTGTCGGACGGCGGCGGCCACCAGCTGGTCTACTACGAGGACTTCCACGACGACGACGGCAACGACAGCTTCCTCGACCGCTACTGCTCGGACGAGGAGAGCGACCCGTTGCGCTCGCTGCTCGACGGCGACTTCCGCCAGGCGGTGATCGACGCCATCGACGCGCTGCCGCCGCGCGAGAAGATGCTGATGGGCCTTTACTACGAAGAGGAACTCAACTTGAAAGAAATCGGCGCCGTGATGGGCGTGTCGGAATCGCGCGTGTCGCAGCTGCACACGCAGGCCGTGGCGCGCCTGCGCGCATCGTTACGGGAGCAGGCATGGACTGGGCCAGCGTAGCCGGGGTGCTGCTGGCGCTGGCCGGCATCATCGTCGGCCAGGGCATGGAGGGCGGCAAGCTCGGCTCGCTGCTGCAGCCGGCCGCCTTCGCCATCGTGGTGGTCGGCACGCTCGGCGCGGTGCTGCTGCAGACCCGCCTGCCGACCTTCCTGCGCGGCCTGCGCATGCTGCGCTGGGTGTTCGCGCCGCCCAAGGACTCGCGCGCCGCGCTGGCGCGCGACATCAACGCCTGGGCGCTGGCGGCGCGCCGCGACGGCCTGCTCTCGCTCGAGCGCCACATGCTCGCCTCGAAGGACAAGTTCAACACCAAGGGCCTGCGCCTGGTGGTCGACGGCATCAACCCGGACAAGCTGCGCCAGCTGCTCGACACCGAGATCACCGCCTACGAGACCGAGGAGCGGCAGGCCGTGCGCATCTGGGAATCGGCGGCCGGCTACTCGCCCACCATCGGCATCCTCGGCGCGGTGCTCGGCCTGATCCACGTGATGGAGAACCTGACCGACCCGAGCAAGCTCGGTTCCGGCATCGCCGTGGCCTTCGTCTCGACCATCTACGGCGTCGGCCTGGCCAACCTGTTCTTCTACCCGATCGCCAACAAGCTCAAGGCCATCGTGACGCAGGCCGTGCACCAGCAGGAGATCGCCGCCGCCGTGTTCTACGACATCGCCAGCGGCGACCACTCGCGCGTCATCGACGAGCGGGTCGCCACGCTGCTGCGGGAGCACTGACATGCAGTACCGCCGCGCGCGCAGGAAGTTCGACGACGAGGTCGAGAACCACGAGCGCTGGCTGATCTCCTACGCCGACTTCATCACCCTGCTGTTCGCCTTCTTCGTGGTGATGTACGCCATCTCGTCGGTCAACATCGGCAAGTACAAGGTGTTCTCCGACGCCCTCGGCGACGCCTTCGGCGGCGCCGGCGCGGCCCAGCCGATCAACACCCAGGTGCCCAACCTGCCGATCCCCAATCCCGGCCTGCGCCGCCGCACCGAGCTGCTGCGCAAGGAGAAGGAGCACATGACCAAGCTGGCGCAGGGCCTGTTGTCGACGCTGGCGCCGCTGGTCAAGGAGGGCAAGGTGAGGGTGACGCAGAACAGCCGCGGCGTCAGCGTCGAGATCAACGCCAGCGTGCTGTTCGACCCGGGCGAGGCGCGCCTGACCAGCGAGTCGACCGAGGCGCTGCGCGCCGTGGCCGTGCTGCTCAAGGACGACAGCCACGAGGTGCAGGTCGAGGGCCACACCGACAACCAGCCGATCCGCAACGTGCTGTTCCCGTCCAACTGGGAACTGTCGGCGGTGCGCGCCAGCAGCGTGGTGCGCCTGTTCATCGGCGCCGGCGTGGCGCCCGAGCGGCTCACCGCCGTGGGCAAGAGCTCCAACGTGCCGGTGGCCTCCAACGAGCAGCCCGAGGGGCGGGCGCGCAACCGCCGCGTCGCCGTCACCATCCTGTCCGGCCTGCCCGACAAGGTCACCGAGCTGCCGTCGCCGCAACTGCCGCCGCCGCAATAGCCGCCGCAATAGCCGCCGCGCGGCCCTACATCGCCGCCGCCAAGCGGCGCGCCTCGGCCTTGGCCGCGTCGCGCGCGGCGGTGTCGACCTCGCTTCCCATCAGGGTCTTCTCGACCACCAGCGCGTGCACCTCCTCGACGCCGACAAAGCGCAGCCACGCCTCGACATACGGCTTCTGGAAATCGAAGTCGCGCGCCGGCGTGCCCGACGCGGCGGAATAGTCCAGGCCGCGGGCGTAGGCGACGACGGCGCGCTTGTCGCGCAGCAGGCCGCTCAAGCCGCTCTCCGGATCGAAGGAGAACAGGATGTCCTTTTGCGTCACCAGGTCGATGAACTGCTTGAGCTTGTACGGAATGCTGAAATTCCACAGCGGCACCGACAACACCAGCACGTCGGCCCGGCGCAGGCGCTCGGCCAGCGCGCGCAGCGTGGCCCAGGCGCTTTCCTGCTGCGGGTTCAGCGGCGTGCCGTTCAAGCCGGCGTACTTCGCCGCCATCGCGTGCGCGTCGAATTCGGGCAGCGCGCCGTCCCACAGTTCGAGCGTGTCCACCTGCGTGCCGGGCTGGGCCGCGCGGTAGGCGTCGATGTAGGCGAGGGCGACCTCGCGCGAGGCGGAACGCTCTCGGCGCGGCGAGCAGGCGATGTGGAGCAATGTGGTCATGCTGAGTCCTTGGTGGCGTGGTTGAAGACGCCATTTGAACATATTTCATTTCAAAATATAAATTGAGTTATTATTGATAATTCAGTTCATTTCGCAATATATGTTCGATACCCTCCTGCTCAACACCTTTGTCGCCGTGGTCGACGAGGGCGGCTTCGGCCGCGCCGCCGCGCGCCTGCACCTGACCCAATCGGCCGTCAGCGGCCACCTGCGCCGGCTCGAGGAGCAGGTCGGCAAGCCGCTGCTCAAGCGCACCACCCGTTCGCTCGAACTGAGCGCCGACGGCGCGCGCCTGATCGGCTACGCCCGCGCCATCCTGGCGCTGAACCGCGACGCCGCCGCGCAGCTCGCCGGCAGCCACTACCGGGGCCGGGCGCGCATCGGCATCGCCGAGGATTTCGCCGAAACGGCCCTGCTGCGCGCGCTGCGCGGCTTCGCCGACGCCTACCCCGGCATCGAGCTCGAGGTGCAGGTCGGCATACCCGGCGACTTGTTGCGGCAAATGAAGGAGGGCGCGCTCGACATCGTGGTCGGTTCGCAATGCGGCGGGCCGGCGCGCGGCCGCCTGCTGTGGCGCGAGCCGCTGGTGTGGGCGCGCGCGGCGCAGGCCAGCGTGACGCTGCCGTCGCCGCTGCCGCTGGCGCTGTTCCCGGAACCGTGCCCCTACCGCGAGGCGGCGCTGGCCAGCCTGGCCCGTTGCGGCATGGCCCAGCGCACCGTGATGGTCTGCAACAGCAGCGCCGGCCTGCGCGCGGCGGCGCTGTCCGGTTTCGCGCTGGTGCCGCTGCCCGCCAGCCGCCTGGGCGACGGCCTGGTGGCGACGGCGCAGGGCCTGCCGCCGCTGCCCGACGCCGAGTTCATGCTGTTCCTCGCGGCGGGTGGCGACCAGGCGATGCTGGCGGCGCTGGCCGAGCGCATCGTCGACAGTTGCCGCGGCCTTGGCGCGACGTCGCGCCAAGGCGAGGCAATGCCGCGCTGATGGCGCCGAATTGGATGGGCCGTGCGAACCGTTGCCGCAGGCGACGAGTCGATGCCGGCCGCCCGGCTGCGTGTGGGAGGGTCAGACCCTAGGGTCTGACCCTGGATGCGCGCAGCGGGCCTAGCCCGTCCGGCAATGCTTGGCCGGCGCCGGGCGTGCGGAAAATGCGGGGAAAATTTAGCCGACGATGAAGCCGCGGCTGGGACTGATGCTGGTGGCGTGGCCGCTCGGGCCGTAGAAATTGGTGGCCTGCGACTGCGGCCGCAAAATGTTCAGCGCGCCCTGGGTGCGGCTCATGTGCTTGTTGATCAGTATGCCGTTGACGCGGTTCAGCTCCTTGGCCTCGTGCGTCATGTCCAGCAACTGCTGCCACAGCGTGCTCGCCTGCGCTTCGCCGCTGGCGGCGATCCAGCCGTCCATGGCGCTGTCCTGGGTGCCGAAGCCGGCGGCGCCGAGGGCGCCGTGGCGCTGGCTGGCCAGCACGGCCATCTGGTTGACCAGGGTCGATTTCTCCGTCGTCAGCGCCACCAGGGCGTTGATATCGGCCGCCACCAGGTGCCGCTGCTCTTGTTTGAGCAGGTCGAGCAGGGTGGTCATGGCTTGCTGCTCTTGAAGCAGACTCGACATTGGCGTGACGGCGGGCATGATGATCCTATCGTTTTCTGGAGTGCAGCAGATCCTTGACCGTGTCTAACAGTCCGTCCGCCACTTTTTCCGAGTTGACTTGGAACTGGCCATCGGCGATGGCCAGCTTGATGCGCTCGACTTTTTTCGTGTCGAACACGGCGTTGCCACCGCCGGCGGCGCTGGCGGCGAGCGCCTGGCCTTGCGGCGACAGGCGCACATTGTCGGTCTGCACCGGCGTCGCCACCGTCTTCTCGGCGCCGCGCGCGGTCGAAGTGGTGGTGGGCGAGGTCGGCAAGCCGGGGTTGCTCTTGATTGTATCGTTGATTTTCACAGCATCATCCTCGTCTGTTTGGAGCCTGGCACTCCGGGATATAAGTCATTAACGGCGCGGCCGGCGCAAACTTTAGCGCCGCCCCGCCGAAGACCCGCGTTCCCGCTCAAAACGCCACCTCCACCAGACCTCCCGTCTTGGCCACGCCGTTGACCTGTTGGCCGCCGGCCGTCCTGACCTGCACCACCTGGCCCTCGGTGGCGTTGCCGAGCGCGCGCGCCTCGGCCGAGACGCTGAAGCCGGCGCCGGCCGAGACCAGCCGCACCAGCTGGCCCTGCACCACCACGGTCTTGCCGCGCAGCGTGTCGAGGCGCATCGGCGTGCCCGGCGGCAGCGACGCCGTGGTGCTGCGGCCGACCACCTGGGCCATGTCGGTGGCTATCCCCGCCGGCAATGTTGTCAGATCGCCCTGCAGGATCGCCAGCTGGCTCGCCTCGATGGCCTGGCCCTGGGCCAGCGGCACCGCGCTGGCGACGTAGCCGGCGCGCACCGAGACGGTGGCCTGGATGTAGATGGTCCACGGCGTCGGCGCGGTGCAGCGCAGGCCCACCGTGGTGCGGCCCCAGGCGCGCGCGCCGGGCATCAGGAAGGCCTCCGGCGCGGCGCAGGCGTTGAGCTGCAGGCGCGGGTCGATCGCCCCGACCTTCACCGTGACCTGGCCGGGCAGGCCGGCCGTCTGCACCTGGAGAAACTGTTCGACGCTCTGGCGCAGCGCGGCGGCGTCCTGCCGCGCCGGCTGGGCCGGCGGCGGGAGGGGCTGGGCCAGCGCCGCCTGGGACAGGCAGAGCAGGGCGAGGAGGGGGCGCAGGGTCATGGTGTCAGAGTCCTTGGAATGTTGCCATGATAGCGGGCGCGGGGCGGGCTGAAACGTCGAACAGGACGCGAAAGCGCGTTCTTCTCAGCCGATCGGCGCGCCGGGGGCGGCCGTATCATCGCTGCTGTGATAACCAGTTCGTCCGCCCATCCGGGAGCGGACGGCGCCAGGAGCTAGCTATGTTAGGGAAACTCGACGATTACCTGCGCTTCAACGAGGCCGCGCTGAGCCTGCGCTCGCAGCGCCAGACCGTGCTCGCCTCGAACATCGCCAACGCCGACACGCCCAACTACAAGGCCCGCGACATCGATTTTTCCAGCGCGCTGCAGGGCGCGTTGGCGCGCAGCAGCGGCAGCGCCACCGGCCCGCTGCGCACCACCGCCGCCAAGCATTTCCCCACCCCCCCGCAACCAGGTGGCACGCTGCCCGACGGCACCGCGCTGCAGTACCGCGGCGTGGTGCAGGGCGCGGTCGACGGCAACACGGTCGACATGGATGTCGAACGCAACCAATTCGCCGACAACGCCTTGCGCTACGAGGCCGGCATCACCCTGATCAACGCCCAGATCAAAAGCATGATGGCGGCGATCCAAGGAGGTAGTTAACCATGTCCCTATTTAATATCTTCAACGTCTCCGGCTCGGCCATGAGCGCCCAGGCGCAGCGCCTCAACGTGGTGGCCAGCAACCTGGCCAACGCCGACAGCGCCACCTCGGCCAGCGGCGAGGCCTACCGCGCCAAGCAGGTGGTGTTCGAGGCCACCCCGGCCAAGGACGGCGGCGCCTCGACCGGGGTGCGGGTCAGGCAGGTGGTGGAGGACCCGTCGCCGCTCAAGCAGGTGTACGACCCGAAGCACCCGATGGCCGACGACAAGGGCTATGTGGCCATGCCCAACGTCAACGTGGTCGACGAGATGGTCAACATGCTGTCGGCCTCGCGCTCCTACCAGACCAACGTCGAGACCATGAACGCAGCCAAGACCATGCTGCTCAAAACCCTGACCCTGGGCCAGTAAGCGCCCAGCCGACCCGATAAGAGGCCACCATGTCCACCACCGTAGATACCAGCAGCACCTCGCCGTCCGCCGCGCTGCTCAACACCGTCAACAGCAAGCCGAAGGTCGCCACCGACAGCGTCAAGGCCGACACCGACAAGTTCATGACCCTGCTGGTGACCCAGTTGAAGAACCAGGACCCGCTGAACCCGCTCGACAACGCGCAGATCACCAGCCAGTTGGCGCAGTTGTCGACGGTGACCGGCGTCAACAAGCTGAACACCACGCTCGAATCGCTGAAGGCCAGCTACCAGTCGAGCGAGTCGATGGCCGCGACCAACCTGATCAACCACGGCGTGCTGGCCAAGGGCAACACGTTGGCGCTGACCGGCAGCAAGGGCATCTTCGGCGTCAACCTGGCCACGCCGGCCGACACCGTGAAGGTCGACCTGAAGAACGAAAGCGGCAAGGTGGTGCACAGCATCAGCATGAAGGGTGTCGACGCCGGCACCCTGCCGCTGGTGTGGGACGGCAAGGACGCCGACGGCAAGGTTCTGCCGGACGGCAAGTACACCGTCGCCGTCAGCGCCACCCTGGCCGGCAAGGAGCTGAAGGACGCCATCCCGCTGACCTTCGGCACCGTGGCCAGCGTGTCGACCGGCGCCGGCGGCGTGAAAATGAATGTACCGACCATCGGCCAGTTGACCATGGCCGACCTGTATCAAGTGCTGTAAACCAGCTCCACGAACGCAGTTTGTAGTCACCTCAATCGATAGGGGAATACCATGTTCCAACAAGGACTTAGCGGCCTGAACGGCGCGGCGAAATCGCTCGACATCATCGGCAACAACATTGCCAACGCCAGCACGGTCGGCTTCAAGGGATCGCAAGCCCAGTTCGCCGATTTGTACGCCAACTCGCTCAACGGCGTCAGCGGCAACAACGCCGGCATCGGCGTGACGGTGGCGCGCATCGCCCAGCAGTTCACGCAAGGCAATATCGAGACCAGCGCCAACCCGCTCGACATTTCGATCAACGGTGGCGGCTTCTTCCGCACCGTGGTCAACGGCGCCACCCAGTACTCGCGCAACGGCCAGTTCCAGCTCGACAAGACCGGCGGCCTGATCAACGCCCAGGGCGCCCAGCTGACCGGCTACCTGACCAACACCGACGGCGTCATCCTGCAGGGTTCGCCGGTGCCCATCATCATCGACTCGTCCGACCTGAAGCCGATCGAGACCACCAAGGCGGGCTTCCAGCTGAACCTGTCGTCGACCTCGGTGGCGCCGACCAAGATTCCGTTCAATGCGATGGACCCGCTGACTTACAACAAGCAGACCGTGCTGGAAGTGTTCGACAGCCTGGGCGGTTCGCACTCGATGGGCATGTACTATGTCAAGACCACGGGCGGCACTTGGGACGTCTATGCATCCAACGATGGCGTGGCGATCGAAGCGAAGGCGGCAGCGCAAGTGATGATCGCCGACCAAGGCGTCAAGGACGCCCGCGCCGCGTATTTGGGAGTGATTCACGGCTCGCCGGCGCCGGATGGCCCCACTATCCTGGCTGCGCAGCAAGCGTATTCGGCTGTGGCCGGCCCGGCGCTGCTGCTGGCGGCGCAGGCGGCCGGCGCCAGCCAGGAGCAGCAGGATCATTTGACCAGCTTGTTCACCGCACCAACCGACGTCGGTGCGATTGCCGGCAATACACCGGATCTGATCGATAAGGCCCTGACAGCCGGCCTGGCCCTGCCAGCCGTCAAGGTCGGCACCTTGGTGTTCAACACTAGCGGCGAGCTGAGCATTGCCGACATGGCGTTGCTGACCCCCGCGCAATCGCTGCCGTTCAACATCACCCTGCCCATCTTCCCGGACAACGGCTCCAAGCTGAACCTGAACATCAGCACCGACTTCACCGGTTCGACGCAGTACACCGGCACCACCAGCGAGCGGCCGTCGAGCCAGAACGGCCAGTCGTCAGGCCATCTGGAGCGCTTCGCCGCCGGTTCCGACGGCGTCATCCTGGGCCAGTACAGCAACGGCAAGTCGCGCCCGCTGGCGCAGATCGTGCTGGCCAACTTCGCCAGCGTCGACGGCCTGACCCCGCTGGGCAACAACGCCTGGGCCGAGAGCGCGAGCTCGGGCCCGCCGCAAATCGGCGCGCCCGGCGAGGGCAAGATGGGCAAGCTGCGCTCGCAGTCGATCGAGGTGTCCAACGTCGACCTGACGGCCGAGCTGGTCAACATGATCACCGCGCAGCGGGTCTACCAGGCCAACGCGCAGACCATCAAGACCCAGGACTCGGTGTTGCAGACCCTGGTCAACCTGCGCTAAGCGCGGCAAGCACGCCCTGAGCCGGGCCGGCGTTCGCGCCGGCCCGCCGCGCGGGGCAGGAGAACACGATGGACCGTTTAGTCTATACCGCCATGACCGGCGCGCGGCATATCCTGGAGCAGCAGGCCAGCACCGCCAACAACCTGGCCAACGCCACCACCACCGGCTTTCGCGCCCAGCTCGACTCGTTCCGCGCCGTGCCGGTGGTGGCCGAGGCCTGCCGACGCGCACCTTCGTGGTCGACTCGACCGTCGGCGCCGATATGCGCGCCGGGCCGATCCAGACCACCGGGCGCAACCTCGACGTCGCCCTGCGCGGCGAGGGCTGGATCGCCGTGCAGTCGGCCGACGGCTCGGAGGCCTACACCCGCAACGGCAGCCTGCGCGTCAACCAGAACGGCCTGCTCGAGACCACCAGCGGCCAGACCCTGCAGGGCGACGGCGGGCCGATCGCCATTCCGCCCGAGAGCAACGTCACCATCGGCGGCGACGGCACCGTCTCGGTCATCTCGACCGACACCAAGCCGGGGCCGTCGAACGTGCTCGGCCGCATCAAGCTGGTCAACCCGGACGGCAAGTCGCTGGTGCGCGGCGACGACGGCCTGTTCCGCCTGAAGAGCGGCGTGGCGGCCGAGAACGACCCGGCCGTGCGCCTGGTCGACGGCGCGCTCGAGGGCAGCAACGTCAACCCGGTCGACGCCATGGTCAACATGATCAGCCTGGCGCGCTCCTTCGAAACGCAAATGAGCCTGCTCAAGAACGCCGAGAACAACGCGGCAAAGGCCAGCCAGATCCTCGCTTTGAATTGAACGCAGCTCCAGCATAATGATCGTGTGGGAGGTGCCGTGGCCGTGTTGGCCGGCGCCGCCGTCGCGCTAAGGGAGAGGCAGCATGATACGTTCACTTTGGATCGCCAAGACTGGCATGGAAGCGCAGCAGACGCAGATGGACGTGGTGTCCAACAATCTGGCCAACGTCAGCACCAACGGCTTCAAAGAAATCGCGCGCGGTGTTCGAGGGCCTGCTGTACCAGACCGTGCGGCAACCGGGCGGGCAGTCCTCGCAGCAGACCAACCTGCCGTCGGGTATGCAACTCGGCACCGGCGTGCGGCCCGTGGCGGTCGAGCGCATCTTCACCCAGGGCAACCCGCAGTCGACCGGCAACGACAAGGACATTGATGGTCAACGGCAACGGCTTCTTCAACGTGCTGCTGCCCGACGGCACCACCGCCTACACCCGCGACGGCTCCTTCCAGCGCGACAGCAACGGCCAGATGGTCACCTCCAGCGGCTTCGTGCTGCAGCCGGCCATCACCATCCCGATCAACGCGCAGAGCATCACCGTGGGCCGCGACGGCACCGTCTCGGTGACCCTGCCGGGCCAGGTGGCGCCGGCGCAGATCGGCAGCATCCAGCTGTCGACCTTCATCAACCCGACCGGCCTGGAGTCCAAGGGCGAGAACCTGTACGTCGAGACCGGCGCCTCCGGCAACGCCCAGACCAACACGCCGGGCACCAACGGCACCGGCGTGCTGATGCAGGGCTACGTCGAGACCTCCAACGTCAACGTGGTCGAGGAGATGGTCAATATGATCCAGACCCAGCGCGCCTACGAGATCAACAGCAAGGCCATCACCACCTCCGACCAGATGCTGCAGAAACTGTCGCAGATGTAAGCGCCTTGTCGCGGCGGGCGCCGCCGGCAAGCAACACCGCAACACCATATTGAACAACGGCCGCCGGCATCCGCGCGGCGGGGAGTACGCCATGAAGATCTTGTCCTTAGTCGCCGTTCCGCTGGTCCTGTCGGCCTGCTCGGCCATCCCCAGCTCCATCGTGCAGACGCCGACCACGGCGCGCCCGCTGACGCTGCCGCAGGCGGCGCCGAACAACGGCGCGATCTACCAGGCCAGCGCCTTCCGCCCGGTGTTCGAGGACCGCCGCGCGCGCCATGTCGGCGACCTGCTGACCATCGTCATCACCGAGAAGACCGCCGCCGTCAAGGCCGGCGCCAGCTCGGGCAGCAAGTCCGGCAGCGTCAGCGCCTCGATCCCGCAGCCGCTGCAGGGCACCTTCGGCGCCACCGCCTCGGCCAACACCGCCAACAAGTTCGCCGACGCCGACAACCAGTCGGCCAGCAACACCTTCACCGGCACCATGGGCGTGACGGTGGTCGAGGTGCTGCCGAACGGCAACCTGATCGTCGCCGGCGAGAAGCAGATCGCCATGAACAAGGGCGTCGAGTTCATCCGCTTCTCCGGCATGATCAACCCCGACAACATCGCCACCGGCAACACGGTGTCCTCGACCGCCGTCGCCGACGCCCGCGTCGAGTACCGCACCAACAGCCAGATCGACCGCGCCGAGATGACCTCGATGGCCTCGCGCTTCTTCCAAAGCTTGTTACCGTTCTGATCATGGCCATTCCAACCCCCGCCCCGTTCATGCGCCAGGGCCGCGCCGCCGCCGCCCTGGCCTTGGCCCTTGCCTTGCCGCTGCTGCTGGCCGGCGCGCCGGCCGGCGCCGAACGCCTCAAGGGCCACTCGCCAGCATCGCCGGCGTGCGGCACAACCAGCTGCTCGGCTACGGCCTGGTGGTCGGCCTCGACGGCAGCGGCGACCAGACCACGCAGACCCCGTTCACGGTGCAGAGCGTCGTCTCGATGCTGCAGCAACTGGGCGTCAACCTGCCGCAGGGCACCAGCCTGCAATTGAAGAATGTCGCGGCGGTGATGGTGACGGCCTCGCTGCCGGCCTTCGCCCAGCCGGGCCAGACGCTCGACATCACCGTCTCCTCGATGGGCAACGCCAAGAGCCTGCGCGGCGGCACCCTGCTGATGACGCCGCTCAAGGGCGCCGACGGCCAGGTCTACGGCATGGCCCAGGGCAACGTGCTGGTCGGCGGCGTCGGCGTGGCCGCCGGCGGCAGCTCGCTGCAGGTCAACCACCTGAGCGTGGGCAAGATCTCCGGCGGCGCCACGGTCGAGCGCGCCGTCGCCTCGGCGCTGGGCGAGAACAACCTCATCAAGCTGGAACTCAACACCACCGACTTCGCCACCGCCAGCCGGGTGGTCGAGGCGATCAACGACAAGTACGGCAGCGGCATCGCCTACGCGCTCGACGGCCGCGTCATCCGCGTGCAGTCGCCCAGCAGCAGCGACCAGCGGGTCGCCTTCATCGGCAGCCTGGAGGACATCGACGTCAAGCCGGCGCGCCAGGCCGCCAAGGTGATCATGAACGCGCGCACCGGCTCGGTGGTGATGAACCAGACCGTCACGCTGGAGACCTGCGCCATCTCGCACGGCAACCTGTCGATCTCGGTCAGCAGCGAGCCGCAGGTGAGCCAGCCCAACCCGCTGTCGGGCGGGCGCACGGTGGTGACGCAGAACAGCCAGGTCGACATCAAGAAGGACGGCGGCAAGGTGATGCTGGTCAAGGGCGGCGCCTCGCTGGCCGAGGTGGTCAAGGCGCTCAACGCCATCGGCGCCACGCCGCAAGACCTGCTGGCCATCCTGCAGGCGATGAAGGCGGCCGGTTCGCTGCGCGCCGAGCTGGAAATCATTTAAGGAGCGCGCGATGATCAGCCAAAACGACCTGTCGAGCAAACTGGCGATCGACGCCAAGAGCATGGGCGAGCTGCGCCAGTCGGCCAAGGCCGGCGCGCCGGAGGCGCTGAAGGGCGCGGCGACCCAGTTCGAGGCGATGTTCATCAACATGATGATGAAGAGCATGCGCGACGCCACGCCGCAGGACGGCATGATGGACAGCCAGCAGAGCAAGATGTTCACCACCATGCTGGACCAGCAGACCAGCCAGAACCTGGCCAAGAAGGGCATCGGCCTGGCCGACGTGCTGATCCGCCAACTGTCGCAGACGGCCAGCGCGCAGGCGCTGGCGATCGGCGGCGACGCCGCGGCCGGCGCCGGCGCCGGCACGGTGGGCGGCCTTGCCGCCGGCGCCAACGCCGGCGCGGCCGGCGGCGCCGGCGGCGTGGGCAGGCTGCTCGACGCGGCCATGCTGCAACGCTCGATCAACGCGGCCGGCGGCGCCGCCCCCCTGAGCGGCGCGGCGCTGGCCACCGGCGCCTCGGCGGCCGGCACGGCGGCGACGGCGGCGGCCAAGGCGGCCCAGGCGCCGCACGTGCGCAGCTTCCAGGAGAAACTGGGCAGCCACGCCGACGAGGCCAGCCGCGCCACCGGCATCCCGGCCAAGTTCATGCTGGGCCAGGCGGCGCTGGAGAGCGGCTGGGGCAAGCGCGAGATCAAGGGGCGCGACGGCAGCAACAGCCACAACCTGTTCGGCATCAAGGCCGGCCCGGGGTGGAAGGGCAAGGTGGCCGAGGCGGTCACCACCGAGTTCGTCAACGGCAAGGCGCAGACCCGGGTCGAGAAGTTCCGCGCCTACGACTCCTACGCCGACAGCTTCAAGGACTACGCCAAGTTGCTCACCACCAACCCGCGCTACGAGAAGGTGTTGGCCAGCGCCGGCGACGCCAGCAGCTTCGCCCAGGGCCTGCAGCGGGCCGGCTACGCCACCGACCCGCAGTACGCCAGCAAGCTGACCCGCATCATCAAACATTCGCTGGTCGGCTGAGCCGGGCCGCCGCCGGCCGGGGAGGGGTCAAGTTTCCCGCTTTCCCGCCGATAACAGAACACATAGAGCGTTAGAAAAACCATGTCCAATCTACTCAGCATCGGCAAGACCGGCCTCCTGGCGGCGCAAGTGGGCCTGTCGACCACCGGCCACAACATCGCCAACGCCAACGTGCCCGGCTACAGCCGCCAAGTGGCGATCCAGTCGACCACGCCCGGCCAGGACATCGGCGTCGGCTTCATCGGCACCGGCACCGAGGTGGCGCAGATCAAGCGCCACTACGACGACTTCCTCAACAGCCAGGTGCGCGGCGCCGAGACCACCCAGGCCGCGCTGACCAGCTACTACAGCCAGATCAGCCAGATCGACAACATGCTGGCCGACACCACCAGCGGCCTGTCGCCGGCGCTGCAGGACTTCTTCAAGGGCGTGCAGGACGCCAGCTCGAACCCGGCCTCGGCCGCCTCGCGCCAGGCCATGCTGTCGACCGCCAGCTCGCTGGCCTCGCGCTTCCAGGGCATCAGCGCGCGCCTCAACGAGATCGGCACCGGCGTCAACAGCCAGATCAGCACCACCGTCACGCAGATCAACTCCTACGCCAGCAAGCTCGCCGAACTGAACCATTCGATCGCCGCGCTCAGCACCGACCCCTCGATCGCGCCGAACGACCTGCTCGACCAGCGCGACCAGGTGCTCACCGAGCTCAACAAGCTGGTCAAGACCAACGTCACGCCCGGCGAGAACCACACCATCAACGTCTCGATCGGCACCGGCCAGCCGCTGGTGGTCAACAACCGCAACTTCGAGCTGGCGGCGATTCCCTCGCCGACCGACGTCAACCGGCTGCAGGTCGGCTATTCGACGGCCGGCCAGACCATTCCGCTGCCCGAGAGCGTGTTGACCGGCGGCGCCCTGGGCGGCCTGCTGGAGTTCCGCAGCAACGCGCTGGACCACGCGCAGAACGCGCTGGGCCAGATCGCCGCCGGGCTGGCGGTCAGCTTCAACGCCCAGCACAAGCTGGGCCAGGACCAGAACGGCGCGCCCGGGGTCGACTTCTTCGGCCCGATCAACGCCCAGGTGGGCCGCAACTCGCTCAACTCCCTGGGCAGCACGGCGGCGGTCACGGCCGTGGTCACCGACGCCACCGCGCTGACCTCGAGCGACTACAACGTCGACTACGACGGCGCCAACTTCATCGTCACCCGCCAGTCCGACGGCAAGAAGACCACCATCACCCCCTTCCCGCAGGCGGTGCCGCAGACCATCGACGGGGTCGACTACACGATCAGCGGCACGCCGATGACGAACGACAACTTCCTCGTCCGTCCCACCGTCAACGCCGCCGCCGACTTCCAGCTGATGCAAAAGGACCCGGCCAAGCTGGCGCTGGCGGCGCCGATCAGCACCGCCGCGCCGCTGAGCAACACCGGCAACGGCAAGATCACGCCGGGCAGCGTCGACGCCGGCTACCTGGCGCCGGGCAACGCCCTGGCGGCGCCGGTGACCCTGCTCTACGACAAGGCGACGGCCTCCTTCTCCGGCTTCCCGCCGGCGCAGGACGTGACGGTGACGGTCAACGGCGTGCCGACGGTGTACCCGGCCGGCACGCCGTCGATCCCCTACACGGACGGCGCGGCGATCAGCTTCGGCGGCATCACCCTGAGCATTTCCGGCACGCCGGGCGACACCGACAGCTTCACCGTCGGCCCCAACACCAGCGGCGTCGGCGACAGCCGCAACGGCGTGCTGCTGGGCGCGCTGCAGACCAAGAACGTGCTCAACAACGGCAACGCCAACTTCCAGACCGGCTACGCGCAGATGGTCAACTACATCGGCAACAAGACGCGCGAGGCGCAGATCGGCGGCCTGGCCGCCGACGCCGCCGTGCAACAGGCGCAGAACGCCCAGCAGACCGTGTCCGGCGTCAACCTCGACGAGGAGGCCGCCAACCTGCTGCGCTACCAGCAGGCCTACCAGGCCTCCGGCAAGGTGATGCAGATCGCCAGCCAGATGTTCGACGTGCTGGTGTCGCTGGGCCGCTAAGAATTTTTGGAGAAAGAGCATGATGAGGATCAGTTCGAAGACCGTGTACGACGTCGGCGTCAACCAGCTGGGCACGCTGCAGAGCTCGCTGGCGCGCACCCAGCAGCAGCTCTCGACCGGGCGCAAGAACCTGACGGCGGCCGACGACCCGATCGCCAGCGCGCGCGCGCTGGAGGTGACCCAGTCGCAGTCGGTCAACACCCAGCTGGCGACCAACCGGCAGAACGCCAAGACCTCGCTGTCGCAGGAGGAGGTGGCGCTGGCCGCGACCACCTCGCTGCTGCAGGACGTCAAGACGCTGACCGTCAACGCCGGCGACGGCTCGATGACCAAGAAGGACCGCGAATCGCTGGCCATCGAGCTGGAGGGCCGGCTGGCCGACCTGCTGGGCCTGGCCAACACCTCGGACGGCGTCGGCGGCTACCAGTTCTCCGGCTACAAGTCGACCACCCTGCCGTTCACCCAGACCGCCACCGGCGCCGCCTACCAGGGCGACCAGGGCCAGCGCGAGCTGCTGGTCGGCTCGACCCGCCAGCTGCCGATCAGCGACTCGGGCAGCGCCGTGTTCGAGAACAACATCACCGGCAACGGCACCTTCCAGACCGGCGCCGACCCGGCCAACTACGGCCGCGGCGGCAGCGGCATCATCGCGCCCGGCTCGGTCAAGGACGCCACCCTGCTGACCGGCCACCAGTACGAGATCAACTTCGCCGTGGTGCCGGCCACGCCGGGCGTGCCCAAGGTGACCACCTACACGGTGATGGACCTGACCCTGAACCAGCCGGTGCCGCCCAATCCGGTGCCGCCCGACCCGATCCCCTACGCGACCGGGCAGAACATCACCTTCGACGGCCTGCAGTTCGACATCAAGGGCGATCCGGCCGACCTCGACCGCTTCACCGTGCAGCCGAGCCAGAAGCAGTCGGTGTTCACCACCCTGACCGACCTGATCGGCGCGCTGCGCGCGCCGGGCGACCTCGCCGCCGGCCAGGCCAGCCTGAGCAACAAGCTCAACCAGGCCCACTCGAACATCGACAGCGCGATCGACAACGTGTTGTCGATCCGCGCCGAGGTCGGCTCGCGCCTGAAGGAGCTCGACTACCTCGACGGCGCCGGCGACGACACCAACCTGCAGTACGCCACCACGCTGGTGGGCTTGCAGGACGTCGACGTGGTCAAGGCCATCTCGCTGTTCTCGCAGCAGCAGGTGACGCTGGAGGCGGCGCAGAAGTCCTACAAGACGCTGACCGGCCTGTCGCTGTTCAACTACATCGGCTAGGCGCCGGCGCCCGGCCGACGCGGCGCGACGCCGAGCGGCGCCCCGGCGCCGAAGAAACAGCCCGTCCCGCAAGCGCGCGACGGGCTGTTTTTTCGCCCGCACCCTGCAACGCCCGGCGGGGCGGGCCGGCGTCCAGGGCGGCGGCGGTCGCGGCGCCGCATAAAAAAGGCCCGCCCCACGCGAGTGGGGCGGGCCTTTTTGCCGGCCGGGCGGGCCGCGCTACCTGGCCGCCAGGATGCCGGCCTGTTCCAGCCGGCGGCGCCACTCCTCGCCCTGGCCGGCGGTCGACTCGGCCGGCCGGCCGGCGCCGTCGGCCTGGAACTGCTGCAACTGCCGGCCCAGCGCGGCGACGCTGCCGGCCAGCCCGCCGCTGGCGCCGGCCGAAGCCGCCGCCGTGGCGGCCGCGGCGTCCGGCCCGGCCGTCCAGGCCAGGCCGCCGGCGGCGCTGGCGCCGGCCTGCCGGCCGAAGTCGGCGATGGCCTGGGTCAGGCCGCCGACCTTGGCGCTCAGCGGCGCGCCCTGCGCCGCCGAGCGCTCGGCCAGGAACCAGACGTCGGCCATCTGGCCCTGCAGGCCGTCGGAGGTGGTGAAGGCGCCGCGCAGGGCGATCCAGTTGTCGTTGTCGCGCTCGTCGACCCGGCGCGCCGCCACGTCCAACTGGGCGATGCGCAGCTCGGCCAGCGTCTTCAGTTCGGCCGCCTGGCTGACGCCGTCGGCGTTGCCGTCGACCCAGACGCGCAGCTCGCCGAAGCGGGCGTCGCGCTGGTCGACGAGGCCGTCGCCGTTGCCGTCGAGCTCGCCGAGGGCGGCGAAGCCGTCGGCCGTCTTGCCGCCGGCGGCGGCGGCGGTGGCGGTGCCGAACAGCTCGCCGCCATCGTTGATCAGGCCGTCATGGTTGCGGTCCAGCGCCAGCAGGCCGTCGCCGCCGCCGACCCAGCCGGTGCCGGTCTTCTCGCCGTCGCCGTACAGGTCGAAGCGCACGCCGGCCGCCAGCCCCAGGGTGCGGATGCCGTTGCCGTCCAGGTCGAGGATCAGCGGGCTGCCGGCCGGCAGCTGGCCCTGCTGGTCGGCGCTCAGCGCGGTCAGCTGCGTCGCCGTCAGCGCGCACACCTGGGTCGAGCTGAACGCGGCCAGCTGCGGGTTGGTCAGGGCGGCCAGCTGGTCGGCCGTCAGGGCGCGGATCTGCGGCGTCTTCAGGGCGCGGATCTGGCCGCTGCCGAGTACGGCGATCTGGCTGGCGTTGAACTGGCTGATCTGCAGGGTCGACAGCGACGACAGCTGGCTGGTGCGCAGCGCCGCCAGCTCGGTGTCGGACAAGGCGTGCAGCTGGTCGGCGCTGAGCGCCAGCAGGGCGCGGGTGCTGAAGGCGACGATCTGCGTGGTGCTCAGCGCGGCCAGCTGGCTGGTGGCGATGCCGGCCACCTGGGTCGCGCCCAGGCCGGCGATCTGGCTGGTGCGCAGGGTGCCGAGCAGGCCGTCGGCCAGCGTGCTGACCTGGCTCGAGGTGAGCCCGACCAGCTGGTTGGTGCCGAAGGCGGCCAGGCTGCCGAGGGCGCCGAACTGGTCGCTGCTGAGGGCGCGGATCTGGTTGCTGCCGAGGGTGGCGAGCATGCGTGTCGACAGGGTGCCGAGCTGGTCGGTGGTGATCGCGCCGATCTGCTCGCTGCGCAGCGCCAGCACCTGCACGCTGGAGAACGCGCCCAGGTCGGCCGGATTGAGGGCGGCGATCTGCTCGGTGCCCAGCGCGCGGACCGCGCTGACGCTGAGGGCGCGCGCCTGCGCCGTGCTCAGGTTGTACAACTGGCTGCTGGTCAGCGCCACCACCTGGCGGCTGCTCAGCGCGGCGATCTGCGCGGTGCGCAGCGTGGCCAGGTGGGCCAGGTCGACGGCCTGCAGCTGCTCGATCGACAGGGCGCCGATCTGCACCGTGTTGAGCGGCGCCAGCGAGCTGAGCGCGCCGAGTTGGTCGAGCGACAGCGAGACCAGCTGGCGCGTGCTCAGCGCGGCGATCTCCTGGGTGGTCAGCCAGGTCATTTGCTCGGTGCTGAGGAAGGCCAGCTGGTCGGTGCTGAGCGAGACCAGCTGGGCGGTGCGCAGGGCGCGCAGGTCGTCGTACTCGATGACGGCGAACTGGTCGACCGTCAGGCCGGCCAGGGCGGCGTTGCTGAGGGCGCGGAACTGGGCCGTGCCGAGGGCGATGATCTGGTCCGGCGTCAGCACGCCGACTTGGCTGCTGCGCAGCGTGGCGACGGCCGAGGTGCGCAGCGTGGCCAGGTGGTCGACGTCGATGCCGATCAACTGGTCGCTGCTGAGCGCCTGGATCTGGTCGCTGTTGATGCCGGCCAGGGTGTTCAGGCCGGCCAACTGCTCCAGGCTGAGGGCGCGCAGCTGGGCGCTGGTCAGCGCGCCGACCTCGGCGCTGGTGAGGGCGAACATCTGGTCGGTGCTCAGCGCGGCGATCTGCGCCGTCTTGAAGGCGGCGATCTGGCTGGTCTTGAGCGCGGCCAGGTCGTCCAGCGCCAGGCCGGCGATCTGGTCGGTGCTCAGGGCGCGCAGCGCGGCGGTGGTGAAGGCGCGCCATTGCGCCGTGCTCAGCGCCTGCAGCTGGTGGCTGTCGAAGGCCGGCATCTGGCGGCTGGTCAGGCCGGCGATCTGGCTGGTCTTGAGCTGGCCCAGGCGGGTGTCGTCGAGGGCGGCGATGCGCTCGGTCGGCAGGCCGCCGATCTGGTTCGGCGTGAGCGAGGTCAGCGGGCCGAGCAGCAGGAACTGGTCGGGCGTGAAGGCCTCCATCTGGGCGCTGCTCAGCGCGGCCAGCTCGGCCGTGGTGAGGGCGACCAGCTGGTCGGTGGTCATGCCGACCAGCTGGTCGGTGGTGAAGGCGCGCACCTGGTCGCTGCGCATGGCGGCCAGGTCGCCCGGCTCGATGGCGGCGAACTGGGTCGGCGTCAGCCGGGCGATGGCCTTGGTGCTGAGCGCGCGCACCTGGCCGCTGCTCAGGGCGGCGAGCTGGTCGAGGCTGAGCTGGTCGAGCTGGGCGTTGTTCAGGCTGGCGATGACGGCCGTGCTCAGGGCGCCGATCTGGTCGCTGCTGATGGCGGCGATCTGGTAGCTGTTGAACGCTTGGAACTGGTTCGAGCGCAGTGCCGCCAGGTCGGCCAGCTCGATGGCGCCGATCTGCGCGGCGTCCAGCGCGCCGAGCGCCTTGCTCGACAGCGAGGCGAACTGGGCCGTCAGCAGGGCGACGATCTGGTCGGTGGTGAGGAAGGGCGTCTGGGTATTGCCCAGCGCGGCGATCTGGCTGGTCCTCAGCGTTTGCAGCTTGTCGAGCGGCAGCGCGGCGATCTGGTCGCTGTTGAGCGCGCGCACCTGGGCCGTGCCCAGCGCGCGCGGCGCGTTCAGCGCGGCGATCTGCTCCGCGGTCATCGCCTGCACCTGGGCGAGCCGCAGCGCGGCCGTGTCGGCGCTGGTCAGCGCGCCGATCTGGTCGGTGTTGAGCATGACGATCTGCTCGGTCGACAGCGCGACCACCTGGGCGGTGCGCAGGTTGGCGATCTCGTCGGGCGTCAAATAGGTGATCTGGTCGGTCGCCAGGCCGGCCACCGCCCTGGTCGACAGGGCGGCCACCTGGCCCGGCAGCAGCGCCGCCAGCTGGTCGCTGTCGAGCACGCGCACCTGGACCACCGTCAGCGCGGCGATCTGTTTGCTGGTCATGGTCTGCAGCTCGTCGGTGCCGAGCGCGGCGATGCGCGTGGTCGACATGGCGGCGATCTGGTTGGTGGTGTAGTCGGCCAGGTTGCCCAGCGCGCTGATCTGCGCCGGCGTCAGCACGGCCAGCTGGGCCACCGTCAGCGCGCCGATCTCGGCGTTGGTCAGGGCGTGCAGCTGGTTGGTGGTCAGCGCCACCATCTGGTCGGTGGTCAGCGCCTGGATCTGCGCCGTGCTCAGGGTCGGCATGTCGGCCACCTCGATGGCGGCGATCTGGTCGGTGCTGAAGCGGGCCAGGCTCTGCGGCGCCAGCGCGCGCAGCTGGGCCGACGACAGCAGCACCACCTGGTCGGTGCTCAGGCCGGCGATCTGGCGGCTGCCCATGGCGGCGATCTGGCGCGTCTTCAGCGCGGCCAGGTCGGCCGCCACCAGGCCGGCCACCTGGTCGGAGCCGAGCGCGCCGATCTGCGCCGAACCGAGCGAGGCCAGGCCGGCCAGGGCGTCGATCTGACTGCTCGTCAGGTAGCCGATCTGGCGCGTGCTCAGCGCGGCGATCTCTTGCGAGGTCAGGGCGCCATACTGGGCCAGCGTCAGCGCGGCCAACTGGTCGCTGGTCAGCGCGCCGACCTGGGCGCTGCGCAGCGCCGCCAGGTCGGCCAGTTCGACGGCGATGATCTGGTCGCTGCTGAGCGCGGCCAGCACCGGGTTCGACAGGGCGCGGATCTGGCCGGTGGTCAGGGCGACGATCTGGTCGGTGCTGAGGTAGCCGATCTGCAGCGTGCTGAAGGCGGCCACCTGGGCGGTCTTCAGCGCGGCGATCTGGACCGGCGTGAGCGAGGCGAGCTGGTCGCTCGACAGGCCGACGATCTGCCGGCTGCTCAGGCCGGCCAGCGAGCCCAGCGCGGCGATCTGCGCGGTGCTCATGGCGCCCAGCTGGCGCGAGGTCAGCGCGCCGACCTCCTGCGAGGTCAGCACGCCGAGCTGGGCCAGCGTCAGCGCCTTCACCTGGTCGGTGTTGAGGGCGGCGATCTGGTTGGTCTTCATCACGGCCAGGTCGGCCAGTTCGATGGCGACGATCTGGTCGGTGCTCAGCGCGGCCAGGGTGGCGTTGGTCAGGCTGCGGATCTGCGCGCTGGTCAGGGCGACGATCTGGTCGCTGCTCAGCGCGCCCACCTGGGCGCTGGTCAGGCCGGCGATCTGGCTGGTCTTCAAGGTCGGGATCTTGGCCAGCGACAGGCTGGCGATCTGCGCGCTGGTCATGGCGCCGATCTGCCGGCTGGTGAGCGGCGCCAGGCTGGCGAAGCTGGCGATCTGGCCGGTCGAGAGGGCGGCGATCTGGCGCGTCGTCAGCGCGGCGATGTCGGCCGTGCTCAGCGTGGCGAACTGGTCGCTGGTGAGCGCCGCCAGCTGGGCGGTGGCCAACGCGGCGACCTGGGCGGTGCGCAGCGCGGCGATGTCGACCAGCTCGATGGCGGCGATCTGGTCGGTGGTCAGCGCGGCCAGGTCGGCGCCGCTGATGGCGCGGATCTGCGCGGTGCTCAGGGCGACGATCTGGTCGGTGGTCAGGGCGCTGGTCTGGGCGGTGGTCAGCGCGGCGATCTGGCGCGTGCCCAGCGTGGCCAGCAGCGCCAGCGACAAGGTGGCGATCTGGTCGGTGGTGAGGGCGGCGACGGCCGCCGTGGTGAAGGAGTTCAGCGAGCTCAGCGCGCCGAGCTGGGCGCTGCTCAGCGCCGCCTTCTGGGCCGGCGTCAGCGCGGCGATCTCCTGCGTCGTCAGGGCGGTGATCTGCGCCGTGCCGAGGGCGCCGATCTGCTCGCTGGTGAACTGGGTCAGCTGGTTGGTGCGCAGCGCCGCCAGGTCGGCCAGCGAGATGGCGGCCACCTGGTCGGTGCTCAGCGCGGCGATGGCCAGCGAGTTCAGGCCGCGGATCTGCGCCGTGCCCAGCACGCTGATCTGGTCGGTGCTCAGGGCGCGCGCCTGGTCGCTGTTGAGGACGGCGATCTGGGCGCTCTTGAGCGTCAGCAGGTCGCTGCTCGACATGCCGGCCAGCTGGTCGGTGGTGAGGGCGGCGATCTGGCCGCTGGCCAGCACGTCGAGGCGGCTCAGCGCGTCGAGCTGGGCGTTGCCCAGGCTGGCGAGCTGCGCCGCCGTCAGGGCGCGCAGCTCGGCCGTGGTCAGCGCCGCCAGCTGGGCGCTGCGCATGGTGTCGAGCTGGGCGGTGGTGAGGGCGGCGATCTGCCGCGTGCTCATCTGCACCAGGTCGTTCAGCGCGATGGCGTTGACCTGGTCGCTGCCGAAGCTGCTCAGGGCCTGCGTCGAGATGGCCCGCACCTGGGCCGTGCCCAGGCCGATGATCTGGTCCGAGTTCAGCGCGGCCACCTGGTCGCTGCCCAGCGCGGCGATCTGCGCGGTGCTCAGCGCGGCCAGGCTCCTGGGTGTCGAAGTTGCCCAGCTGCTCGCTGGTGAGGGCGCCGATCTGCCGCGTGCTGAAGCCGGCGAAGCCGCTCAGCGCCGAGATTTGCTGGCTGCCCAGCGCGCGGATCTGCTCGCTGTTGAGGGCGCGCACCTCGGCCGTGGTCAGGGCGGCGATCTGGGCGGTGCCCAGGGCGGCGATTTGGTCGGTGCTCAGCTTGCCGATCTGCAGCGTGCGCAGGCCGGGCAGGTCGCGCGTCTCGATCGCCACGATGTGGTCGGTGTTGAGCGCCATCAGCGCCGCCGAGCTGAGCGCGCGCAGCTGGGCGCTGCCCATGGCGACGATCTGGTCGGTGGTCAGGGCGTGGGCCTGGTCGCTGCCCAGCGCGGCGATCTGGCCGGTCCTCAGGCCGGCCAGGTCGGCCGTGCCCAGCGTGGCGATCTGGTCGGTGGTGAGGGCGGCGACCTGGCGCGTGGTCAGCGTGGTCAGCGTCAGCGCGTCGAGCTGGCTGCTGCTCAGCGCGGCGACCTGGTCGGTGGTCAACGCCACCGTCTCGGCCGAGGTCAGCGCCGCCGTCTGGGTGGTGCTGAGGGCGGCGATCTGGTCGGTGCTGAGCTTGTTGATCTGGCTCGGCAGCAGGGCGGCGATGTCGCGCGTCTCGATGAAGCCGATCTGGTCGGTGGTGAGGGCGGCGACGGTGTCGCTGTTGAGGGCGCGGAACTGCGCCGTGCCCAGCGCGACGATGTGGTCGCTGCCCAGCGCCTGCACCTGGTCGGAGGTCAGCGCGCCGAGCTGGCTGGCGGCCAGGCTGGCCAGGCTGCGCGTGGTCAACTGGGCGATCTGGTCGGTGGTGAAGGAGGCGATCTGGCGCGAGGACATGCCGTTCAGCGTGGCCATCGCGGCGATCTGGGCGCTGGTGAGCACGCTGATCTGCTCGGTCAGCAGGGCGCCGATGGCCTTGCTCGACAGGGCGGTGAATTGCTTCGTGCTCAGCGACGTCAAATGTGCGCTGTCGAGCGCCACCACCTGGGCCGTGCCGAGGGCGGCGACGTCGCGCGTTTCGATGTAGGCGAGCTGGTCGGTGGTCAGCAGGTTCAGCGCGGCCGTCGTCAGCGCGGCGTACTGGGCGGTGCCCAGCGCGACCAGTTGGTCGCTGCCCAGCGCCACCATGGCGTCGGCGTTGAGGGCGGCCAGTTGGGCGCTGCTCAGGGCGGCGACGTCGCGCGTTTCCAGCGTGGCCACCTGGTCGGTGCTGAGCGAGGCGACCTGCAGCGTGGTCAGCGCCGCCAGCGACAGCCAGCCGGCGATCTGCTCGCTGTTCAACGCGGCCAGCTGGTCGGGCCGCAGCGCCGCCTGGGCCGCGCTGTTCATCGCCGCCATCTGGGCGGTGCGCAGGGCGGCGACCTGGTTGACGTCGAGCGCGGCGATCTGGCGCGAGCCGAGCAGGGCGAAGTCGCGCGTCTCCAGCGCCGCCACCTGGTCGGTGGTCAACAGGGCCAGGATGGTGGTGCTCAGCGCGCCGACCTGGTCGCTGCCCAGGGAGACGATCTGGTCGGTGGTGAAGGCGTTCAGCTGGTAGTCCTGCAGCGCGCCGAGCTGGCGGCTGCTCAGCGCGGCCACGTCGCGCGTCTCCAGGCTGGCGATCTGCTGGGTCAGCAGGGCGGAGACCTGCAGCGTGCTGAGCGAGACCAGCGAGCCCAGCGCGGCGATCTGGTCGCTGCTCAGCAGGGGGATCTGGTCGACGCTCAGGCCGGCCATGGCGGTGCTGCGCAGGCCTTCATTTGCGTGGTGCTCAGGGCGGCGACCTGGTCGGCGTTGAGGACGCCGACCTGGGCGCTGCTGAGCACGGCGATGTCGCGCGTCTCGATGGCGGCCACCTGGTCGGTGCTGAGCAGGGCCAGGCTGTCGCTCGACAGGCCGGCGATCTGGGCGGTGTTCAGGCCGACCATCTGGTCGGTCGACAGCGCGGCGAA
Organism: Rugamonas sp. DEMB1; assembly: GCF_029834475.1. Classification (GTDB taxonomy): domain Bacteria; phylum Pseudomonadota; class Gammaproteobacteria; order Burkholderiales; family Burkholderiaceae_D; genus Rugamonas; species Rugamonas rubra. The sequence goes on from NZ_CP122407.1 coordinate 1,190,090, forward strand.
CTGGACGGCGGTGAGGGCGTTGACCTGGCCGCTGGTCAGGGTGGCCAGCGTGGCGGTGGCCAGCGAGGCGATTTGTTCGGTCAGCAGGGCGGCGACGGCGGCGCTGTTGAGGGCGCGCAGCTGGCCGCTGGCCAGCGCGGCCAGCTGGTCGCTGCCCAGGCCGGCGGCCTGGTCGGCGCCCAGCGCGCCCATTTGCAGCGTGCTGAGGGCGCGCAGCTCGGTGCTGCTGAGGGCGGCGACCTGCTGCGACTGCAGCGAGGCCAGCTGGTCGCTGCGCAGCGCGCGCATGGCGGCCGTGCTCAGCACGCCCACCTGGTCGGTGCTCAGGGCGGCGCTCTGGCCGGTGGTCAGCAGGGCGATCTGGCGCGTTGTCAGCGAGACGATCTGGTCGGTGGTGAAGGCGGCCACGTCCTCGGTGTCCATGGCGCGCAGCTGCTGGGAGCCGAGCACGCGCAGCTGGGCGGTGCTCAAGTAGGCGATCTGGTCGGTGGTGAAGGCCTGCATGTCCTCCGTCGTCAGCAGGGCGACCTGGTCGGTGCGCAGGGCGATGATCTGGTCGGAGGTGAAGGCTGATACGATCGAGGTCATGCGCGGTTCTCCCTGTGGCCTCCATGATACGCTGATAATTGCCTCATGGAAACCAAGTCTACGTGTTTCGGCTATTGAATTTCCCTATCGGCCGGCGCGCGGCGCTGGTCGAAGCGGCAAGCTTGCCCTCTCCGACCAGGTGCGCGGCATCAGCCGGGTGCGTTCTATGCCGTCCAAAAACAGTTGTTGCAGCGGCGTGGCCAGGTAGGGGAGCGACATGGCCAACACCAGCAGGCCGACGCCCAGCGTGATCGGGAAACCGATCCCGAACAGGTTGAGCGCCGGCGCCGCGCGGGTCAAAATGCCCAGCGCGACGTTGGTGATCAGCAGCGCCGCCACGATGGGCAGCGACAACTGGACACCGGTACTGAAAATCTTGCCGCCCCAGTCGGCCAGCTGCTTGAAGCCGCCGCCGTACAAGGGCTGGGCCGACACCGGCAGGCTGCTGAAGCTTTCCACCAGCGCCGACAGCAGCACCAGGTGGGTATTGCTGGCCAGGAAGGCCATCGTCGCCACCAGCGCGAGGAACTGGCTGATCGCCGACGAGCGCCCCTGGGTGTTGGGATCGAAGAAGGTGGCGAAACCCAGGCCCATGGTCAGGCTGCCGATCTCGCCGGCCATTTCGACGGCGGCGAAGACGATGCGCATCGAAAAGCCCATCGCCAGGCCGATCAGCGCCTCCTGCAGCAGGATCAGCAGGCCGGCCAGCGACAGCGGGTCGGCGCCCGGCAGGGCCGGCACGGTCGGCGCGACGATCAGCGCCAGCAGCACGCCCAGCGCGACCTTGACGGTGACCGGCACGCTGCCGTTGCCGAACAGCGGCGCGGCGGCGATCAGGCCGAGGATGCGCGTGAGCGGCCACAGCAATGCCGCGATCCATAGGTTGATATCGGCAGTGGAGAGCGTAATCATGAGCCCCCGTTACAATTTAGTTGCGTTACCGCAAGCATCTAGCCGACCAGGCCCGGAATGCCGCCGAACACCTCGCGCATATAGTCGAGCATCACCGACAGCATCCACGGCCCGGCCACCACCAACGCGACGAAGATGCCGACCAGTTTGGGGATGAAGGACAGGGTGCTTTCGTTGATCTGGGTGGCGGCCTGGAAGATGCTCACCACCAGGCCGATCACCAGCGCCACCAGCAACATCGGCGCGGCCACCATCAGCGTGATCTCCATCGCGTGGCGGCCCATCGTCATGACGCTTTCCGGGGTCATCGCGCGCTCCTAGTAGAAACTCTGCGACAGCGAGCCGAGCAGCAGCTGCCAGCCGTCGACCAGGACGAACAGCATCAGCTTGAAGGGCAGCGAAATGACCGCCGGCGACATCATCATCATGCCCATCGACATCAGCACCGAGGCCACCACCATGTCGATGATGAGGAAGGGGATGAAGATGGCGAAGCCGATCTGGAAGGCGGTCTTGAGCTCGCTGGTGACGAAGGCGGGGATCAGGATGCGCAGCGGCACGTCCTCCGGCCCCTGCAGCGCCGGGCTGCGCGAGATCTTGACGAACAGCGCCAGGTCGGCCTGGCGGGTCTGCTTCATCATGAAGGTTTTTAATGGGGCGACGCCTTTTTCCATCGCCACGCTCATGGTGATCTTGTTTTCCTGCAAAGGCAGGTAGGCCTCGGTGTAGATCTTGTCGAACACCGGGCCCATGACGAACAGGGTCAGGAACAGGGCCAGGCCGACCATCACCTGGTTGGGCGGCGCCGACTGCGTGCCGATCGCCTGGCGCAGCAGCGAGAGCACGATGATGATGCGGGTGAAGCTGGTCATCATCAGCAGCGCGGCCGGCAGGAAGGACAGCGCCGTCATCAGCAGCAGGGTCTGGATCGGCAGCGTGTAGTTGGTGCCGCCGCCGGCCGCCGGCACGCTGTTGAACGCCGGAATGCCCGGCTCGGCCATCGCCCACAGCGGCAGGGCCAGGGCGGCCAGCGCGAGTAAGCACTTACCAATCGTGCCGGCCGCAGGGGATGGAGCCCAACGGGCGGACGACTTATTTACCATTGCGCTTTTCTATCGTTTGTTTGAACCACTCGGCGAAATTGGCCCCGGCCAGGCCCGGCTGGGGATGGGCGGCGATCTCGTCCTGCTGCTGGCGCGGCATGGTGGCCAGCGCGTTCATGCGGCCCGGCGAGGCGCCGACGACGATCCACTGTTCGCCGACCTCGACGACCAGGATGCGCTCGCGCGTGCCGACGCTGAGCGAACCGACCAGGCGCACGGCGCTGCTGCTGCCCATCGATTTCGGGCCGTAGCGCTTGAGCAGCCAGGCCAGGCCGACCAGCAGGGCCAGCACGAAGGCCAGCGCCAGCGTGGTCTGCAGCAGGCTGCCGGCCGAGGACGGGGAGGACGGGGAGGACGAGGCGGACGGCAGCGCCTGGGCGGCGGCCGGCAGCGCCGTGGCCGGCAGCACCATGGCCGAGCCGGCCTTGGCGGCGGCCGCCGGCTCGCCGGCGCCGGCAAGGGCCGGGACGGCGCCGCCGGCCGGCGGCGCCATAGTGGCGGACTGTGCCGTTGAGGCGGCCGCGACGGCCGGCGCGCTGGCCGACAGCGCCGCCGCGGCGGCCGGGGCCGGGGCGATGGTGCCGGAGGCGCTGTGCTGGGCCGAGGCCGGCAACGCGGCGGCGGCCAGCAGCAATGTGGTGAAAAGAACAGCAGGTTTCATTTATTCAGTTTTCGAATGCGTTCGGACGGCGTGATGATGTCGGTCAGGCGGATACCGAACTTGTCGTTGACCACCACCACCTCGCCCTGGGCGATCAGGCAGCCGTTGACCAGCACGTCCATCGGCTCGCCGGCCAGGCCGTCGAGCTCGACCACCGAGCCCTGCGCCAACTGCAGCAGGTTCTTGATGGCGATCTTGGTGCGGCCCAGCTCCACCGTCAGCTGGACCGGGATGTCGAGGATGAAGTCGATGTCGTTGTGCGTCTCGGTCTTGCTGCCCTGGTTGGAGAAGTCCTTGAACACGGCGGCGCTGGCGGCCTGGCTCTGCAGCGCGTCGGCTTCCGCCTTGGCCTGCTCGGCGATGGCCGCGCCCCAATCGTCATCCATGCTTTGGTCGTCTTGATTGTCGGACATGTTTCTCTCCTGTGTGGCGCGTCGCGGCGCCGGGGGCGCCGCCGTTATGTTCTGTTATTTGCTGAGGTTGTCGGTGTTGGCCAGCAGCTTCTCGACCTTCAGCGCGTATTGTCCATTCAACACGCCGTAGCTGCAATCCATCACCGGCACGCCGTCGACGGTGGCCGAGATCATCTCCGGGATGGTCAGCGGAATGATGTCGCCGACCCGCATGTTGAGGATGTCGTCGAAGTTGACCTTGGCCGTGCCCAGCGTGGCCAGCAACTCGACCTCGGCGATCTGGATCTGCTGGGTCATCAGGCGGATCCAGCGCTTGTCCACCTCGAGCGCCTCGCCCTGCAGGCTGGAGGTGAGCGAGTCGCGGATCGGCTCGATCATCGAGTAGGGCATGCAGAAGTGGATCTGGCCCGAGACGGAGCCCAGCTCGACGGTGAAGGTCGACGCCACCACCACCTCGTTGGGCGTGGCGATGTTGGCGAACTGGGTGTTCATCTCGGAGCGGATGTATTCGAACTCGACCGGGAAGACTGGCTCCCACGACTTGGTGTAGGCCTCGAAGACGATGTCGAGGATGCGCAGGATGATGCGCTGCTCGGTCTGGGTGAAGTCGCGCCCCTCGACACGGGTGTGGAAGCGGCCGTCGCCGCCGAACAGGTTGTCGACCAGCAGGAACACCAGGCCCGGGTCGAACACCATCAGGGCGGTGCCGCGCAGCGGCTTCATGTGCACCAGGTTGAGGTTGGTCGGCACCACCAGATTGCGGATGAACTCGCTGTACTTGGACACCCGCACCGAGCCGACCGACACCTCGGCGCTGCGGCGCAGGAAGTTGAACAGGCCGACCCGCAACAAGCGGGCGAAGCGCTCGTTGATGATCTCCAACGTCGGCATCCGGCCGCGCACGATGCGCTCCTGGGTCGCCAGGTTGTAGGTTCTGACCCCCGCGACGTCTTCCGGCGCCTGCGCGTCGTCCTGATCGCCGTTGACACCCTTCAAGAGGGCATCGACTTCTTCCTGGGAGAGAAAATTATCGGCCATGATGTCTTACTGGATGATGAAGGAAGTGTACAACACGTCGCTCACGTCCTGCTGCGCGCCGCGTTCCTCGAACGGCTTCCTGGCCTGTTCGATGATTTCGTCGCTGAGTTGCTTCTTGCCCTCGGGGGTGTTGATCTCGTTGGCGTGCTTGCCCGACAACAGCAACAGCATGCGGCTGCGCACCTTCGGCATATTGTTCTTGATCAGTTCGACCTCCTCCAGCCCGGACACCTGCAGCGTGAACGACAGTTGCAGATACTGGTCGGTGCCGTCTTCGCCCGGTTGCAGGTTGACGGTGAACGGCTCGATCGGCACGAACACCGGCGGGCCGGACTTGGACGCCTCCTTGTGCTTGGGCTTGGCGGGCGCCTCGTCGCCGGACTTGCCGTGCATGAAGAACCAGGCCGCGCCGCCGCCGCCGCCCAGCAGGACCAGCACGCCGGCGATGATGATGATCAAGAGTTTTTTCTTGCCACCAGCCGGTGCCGCGTCCGCTTTTGCATCAGCTTTCATTTTTGGATTCGCTTTCAAAGGTACCCCTGCAAGGTGCGTCAATGGATCATGACGCCATTATGTCATTATCGGCAAAGCGTGCGCAGCTGGATCGGTGGAAAAGAGGGGGGAACAGGGCGTATCTCGACGTTTCCATAGCGAAACAGGCAACAAACGCCGGGACGCGCTGGAAAACGCGGAAACGGGGAGGGAGGGGGGGGGCGTTCGGCGAGGCGCCCCGGGGTCGCGAAAACTACCCAACGGCAACGAACCAGGGTCAGACCCTCAGGGTCTGACCCTCGATTTTGCCGCTGGGGTTTGCTTGGCGCCAGTAGGCTGCGCCGCCGGCCGCCGGCCGCCGGCCGCCTCAGGCGAAGGTGTCGACCGCGCCGGCCGGCAGGCGCCGCGCCGGCGCGCGCACCGCCGCGTCGGCGTCGGCGCCGGGGCGGCCGGCGCCGTCATTGCCGTTGCCGCCGCGTCCGCCCCGGCCGCCGTTCTGCGCCGAGGCCGCCTGCTGCTGGAAGCCGGGCTGCTGGCCCGAGGTGTCGGCCGAGACGGTGGCGTTGCCCAGCGTGATGCCGGCCTCGCTCATCATCTCGCGCAGCTTCGGCATGGCGTCCTCGAGCGCCTGGCGCACCTCCGGCTGGGCCGAGGTGAAGGCGGCGTTGGCCTGGTCGTTCGACACGCTCAGCACCACCTGCAGCGGGCCGAGGTCCGGCGGGTTCAGGCTCAGCGAGGCGCTCTGCTCGCCGCCGGCGGCCATGAAGATGATCTTCTGCCCCAGCTGCTGGTCCCAGGCGGGGCTGCCGACCCGGCCGTTGAGCTTGTCCGTCGGCACGGCCGAGGCGGCCTTGGCGATGTCCTGCGCGGCGGACGCGGCCGGCGCCTGGACGGCGTGCGGCTCGGCCGGCGCGGCGCCTTCGCGCGCCGCCGCCAGGGTCTCGGCGCGGGCCTCGGTGGCGGCGGGCAGGCCGAGCGGGGCGGCATCGGCCTGCGGCCGGCTTTGCGCCGCCTGGAGCGCGGCGTTGTCGGCCGGCTGGGCGCGGGTTTCGATCTTGTTGATGGTGTCGGCCTCGGCCTTGGCCCCGGCCTTGGCCCCGGCCCCGGGGGCGGCGGCGCGCGTCGCGTCGGCCAGCGCGGCGGCCAGCGCGTCGCCGTCCGCGGCGCTCGGCAGCGCGCTTGGCGCGGCCGGCGCGGCGGCCGGTGTGGCGCGTTTGAGTTCGCCAGTGGCGCCCGGCGTGGCGCTGGCCAGCGCGGCCGCCGCCGTGGCGGCGTCGCCCGGCTTGGCCTCGGCCGCGCTGGCCGCCGCGTTCGCTTGTGCGATCAAGGCCTTGAAGCCTGCCTGCTCAGCCGCTGCCGCGTCGGCCGCCGCCGCGTTGGCCTCGGCCGCGTCGGCGGCCGGCTTGGCGCTGGTCGCCCCGGCCGTCAGCGCGGCCGAGGCCAGCGCCTGTCCGGCGGCGGCGTCGGCCAATGTCTTGGCGTCGACGGCGGCGCCGTTGCCGCCGCCGCCAGCCAGCGGCGCGGCGGGCGCGGTGGCGGCGGGCGCCGCCGGCTGGTTGAAGGCGGCCACCAGGGCCAGCATGTCGGCCACCGGGCCGTCGAGCGCGTCGCGGGCGTCGCTGGCGTCGGCCGCGTCGTCCTTGTCGGTGGATGTTTGCGCCGTCGCCGTGCCGCTGGCGACGGGCAGTTCGGACTTGCCGCCCGGCCGGCAGTCGTTGCCGCCGTTGTCGGCGGCGCGGTTGGCCGAGGCGTCCTTCGGCGCCGCCTGCTGGTTCGGCTGCTTGATCGGCGTGGCCGGCTTGGCGCCGGTTTGGCCGGCGGCCGGTTTGGCGGCCGGCCGCGCCGGCGCCTCGGCGCCGCGCTGCGCCTGGCGCTGCTCGATCTCGCGCGACAGGGCGCGCTGGAACTGGTTGTCCTGGCCGCCGGCGTTGAAGCTGACCTTGGGCGGCGCCGACGCCGTGCTGGCGTTGAGGGTCGGGAGTTGCAGAGGAGCAGTTTGCATGGTGGCGCCGTTTTCAGTGGTGCGCGGCGCTGTGCCGCCGCGCTGGGTTGCCGCCGAGCCGGGCTCAGCGTTTGTAATAAGCTTGTCGTGCCGCGTGTTCGTCCATCTGTTTCTGGTCGCGCTTGGCCTCCAGCTTGAGCGCTTCGAGCGCCGCGCGCTTGCTCAGCGTGGTGTAGGACATGCGCTTGCGCTCGCTGGCCTGCCACGCCGCCTTCTCCTGCCCGGCGCGGTGCTCGGCGTGCTTGATCACCTCCTGCTGGCCGGTGATGGCGTTGTCGAGCTTGCCCATGAAGGCCTGGAAGTTGCGGTAGGCCATGGGCGTGATGCCGGCGGCCTGGGCCGCCTCGAAGCGCTTGGCGTACTCGTCGCGGTAGCCGATCAACATCTGGTGTTTCTGCTTGGCGTCGGCCACCGCCGCCAGCGCCGCGCCGAGCCGCTTGGCGGCGTCGTCGGTTTCCCGCTGCGCCAGTTCAATCAGGGTGTTGAGTTGGGATTGGGAGGCCATGGTGATCCATTATAGGCAGGGCGGGGCGGCGCCCATCACTCGAATAGAGAGGTAAGTTGGCTCAAGCTCTCGCCCATGCCGACCCGTTCGGTGATTTGTTGTTGCAGGAATTGTTCGATGCGCTCGTGCAGCTCGATGGCCTTGTCGAGCACCGGGTCGCTGCCCGGGCTGTAGGCGCCGACGGCGATCAGGTCGCGGCTGCGCTCGTAGCGCGAGTACAACTGCTTGAGCATGCGGGCGCGCTGCTGGTGCTCGGGCGAGGTGATCGAGTGCATCGCCCGGCTGATCGACTGTTCGATGTCGATGGCCGGGTAGTGGCCGGCCTCGGCCAGGCGGCGGTTGAGCACGATGTGGCCGTCCAGGATGGCGCGCGCCGAGTCGGCGATCGGGTCCTGCTGGTCGTCGCCCTCGGTCAGCACGGTGTAGAAGGCGGTGATCGAGCCGCCGCCCTCCTCGCCGTTGCCGGCCCGCTCGACCAGGATCGGCAGCTTGGCGAACACCGACGGCGGATAGCCCTTGGTGGCCGGCGGCTCGCCGATGGCCAGGGCGATCTCGCGCTGCGCCATGGCGTAGCGGGTCAGCGAGTCCATGATCAGCAGCACATTCTGGCCCTGGTCGCGGAAGTGCTCGGCGATCGCCGTGGCGTAGGCGGCGCCCTGCAGGCGCATCAACGGCGGCGTGTCGGCCGGCGCCGCCACCACCACCGAGCGGGCCAGGCCCTCCTCGCCGAGGATCTGTTCGATGAACTCCTTGACCTCGCGGCCGCGTTCGCCGATCAGGCCGACGACGATCACGTCGGCCTCGGTGTAGCGCGCCATCATGCCCAGCAGCACGCTCTTGCCGACGCCGGAGCCGGCGAACAGGCCCATCCGTTGGCCCCGGCCCACCGTCAGCATGGTGTTGATCGAGCGCACGCCGACGTCGAGCGTGTCGACGATGGGGGCGCGGCCCAGCGGGTTGGCCGGGCGCACGTTGATCGGCGCGCTGTCGCCCGGCAGCAGCGGGCCGAGCTTGTCGAGCGGGCGGCCGGCGCCGTCGAGCACGCGGCCAAGCAGCTGGGCGCCGACCGGCAGGTGGCGCGCCCGGTCGCTGGGCCGCCGCCGCGGGTGCGGCACGCTGCCCGGACGCGGGATGGTCGGTTCGACCGGGAACACGCGGGTGCCCGGCACCACGCCCTCGACGTCGCTCTGCGGCATGAGGAACAGGCGCTCGCCCTCGAAGCCGACCACCTCGGCCTCGATCTTGCCGCCGTTGGGCAGCGGCACGGTGCAGGCGGCGCCCACCGCCAAGCGCAGGCCGACCGCCTCCATCACCAGGCCGGCGACGCGGGTCACCCGGCCCGACACCTGCATCGGCTCGACGAAGCCGAGCACGGCGGCGCAGTCGGCCAGGTGGGCCTGCCAGCGGGCGGCGTGCGGATTGGCGGGGGAGGGGGTGTCGCTCATGGGGTTGATTCTGGGCTGAGGTTGTGCTGAGGTTGTGCTGAGGTTGGGCTGCTATCGGGGCGCCGCTTGGCGGGCGGCGTTGGCGCGGGCGGCGCCGGCTCAGTCCAGCCAGTCGTCGCTCTTGCCCAGCGCGTGGGTCAGGCGCTGCCAGCGGGCGGCGGCCTGGGCGTCGATCTGGTTGCTGGCGGTGTCGACCTTGCAGCCGCCACGGCCGATCTGGCCGTCCTCGACGACGCGCCAACCGCCCTTGTCGAGCTCCTCGCCGATGCCGGCGCGCACCAGCGGGGCGTCCTCCGGGTTCAGCATCAACAGCGCCGGCTGCTGCAACACCGGCAGGTATTCGATCGCCTCGCGCACGATCGGCAGCACCAGCTCGGGCTTGACGCGCAGCGCGTTCTTCAGCATGCCCTTGGCCAGTTGCAGGGCCAGCTCGAGCACCTCGTTGGCGATCAGCTGGTCGGCCTCGCGCAGCGACTCGCTGAAGTTGAGGGCCAGCGCGCGCAGGTGCTCGAGCTCCCCGGCGGCGGCGATCTTGCCGTCGGCCAGGGCGTCGGCGTGGCCGGCGGCGTGGCCCTCCTGGTAGCCGTCCAGGCGGGCCTGCTCGCGGATGGCGTCGACCTCCTCCTGGCTGGGATGCTCGGGCGGCGGCGGCGCCGGCGGGCCGAACTCGGCCGCCTCCTGCTCGGCGATGGCGGCGCGGATCTCGGTCTCCTGCTGCTCGAAGGCGGCGATGGCGGCCCGTTCGATCTCGACCTGTTGGGCGTCGCGCGCCGCCAGCACGCTGGGGCGCTCGTCGCCGAAGGAGGTCATCTCCCAGCGCTGGTAGGCCGACTGCTGCTCTTTTGGGATATTAGACAAACGAATCCTCGCCTTTGCCGCCTAGCACGATCTGGCCCTCGTCGGCGAGGCGCCGGACGATCTGCAAAATCTGCTTCTGTTGGGTTTCCACCTCGGACAGGCGCACCGGCCCTTCGATTCGAGGTTAGTCGCGCATCATCTCGCTGGCGCGCGCCGACATGTTGCGGAAGATCTTGTCGCGCAGCTCCTGCGAGGCGCCCTTCAGCGCGATGATCAGCATTTCCGACTGCACCTCGCGCAGCAGCAGCTGGATGCCGCGGTCGTCGATGTCGATCACGTTGTCGAAGACGAACATCTCGTCCATGATCTTCTGCGCCATGTCGTTGTCGTAGTTCTTGATGTTGTCCATCACCGAACCCTCTTGCTCGCCGCTCATGAAGTTGAGGATCTCGGCCGCCGCGCGCACGCCGCCGAGCGAGGATTTCTTGATGTTCTCGTTGCCCGACAGGAGCTTGGTGAGCACGTCGTTGAGCTCGCGCAGCGCGGCCGGCTGCACGCCGTCCAGGGTGGCGATGCGCAGCACCACGTCGTTGCGCAGGCGGTCGGTGAAGTGGCCGAGGATCTCGCAGGCCTGGTCGCGCTCGAGGTGGACCAGGATGGTGGCGATGATCTGCGGGTGCTCGTTGCGGATCAGCTCGGACACCGACTGCGAGTCCATCCACTTCAGGCTCTCGATGCCGGAGGCGTCCTTGCCGCCCAGGATGCGCGACAGCAGCACCGAGGCCTTGTCGTCGCCCAGCGCCTTGGTCAGCACCTGGCGGATGTACTCGTCCGAGTCGAGGCCGACGGTCGAGTTCATCTCCGTCTGGGTGCGGAAGTCCTCCAGCACCTGCACCACCTGCTCGTGGGCGATGCCCTTCATGGTGGCCATCGCCGCGCCCAGCTTGAGCACCTCGCGCGGGCCGAGGAACTTCATCACCTCGGAGGCCTCGGTCTCGCCCATCGCCAGCATCAGGATGGCGGCCTTTTGCAGTCCAGTATTCTCAGTCATTTGTGCCTATCCATGCTTTGATCACCTGCGCCACCACGCGCGGGCTAGTCGTTGGCCAGTTTCTTGGCCAGCGCCAGGTTTTCGCGGTAGCCGCGCGCCGTGCTTTCCTCCATCTGCTTGAGCTCCTCTTCGGCGATCAGCTCGTGGTCGATGAAGTCCTCCGGCTCCGGTTCGGGCTCGTCGGGCACCGGCGGCGGCGCGTTCAGGTCGTCGATCTTCTTGAGCACCGGCCGCATCATCGGCCGCACGATGCGCAGCAGGATGTAGAGCAGGATCAGGGCGGTGATGAGGAACTTGGCCAGGTCCTTGGCCATCGGCAGGTTGGCCGGGTCGCGCCACCATTCCAGCACCGGCTCGAAGGGCCGGTCGACGCCGTCGAACGGCGAGTTGGCCACGCTGACGGCGTCGCCACGGTCCTGGCTGTAGCCCATCGCCTGCTTGACCAGGTCGTTGATCTTGACCATCTCCTCGGCCGTGTAGGGCTTGACGCTGACCTTGCCGCTCTTGTCGACGATGCGGCGGTAGTTGACCACCACCGCCACCGTCAGGCGGCGCAGGCCGCCCATGCCGCGCTGCTCGTAGCGCACCGTCTTGTCGACCTCGTAGTTGGTGGTCGACTCCTTGTGGCGCGGGCTGTCGCCGCCGGCCAGGGTGCTGTTGGCCGGCACGCCGGGCGCGCCGGGCACGGCGCCGGGGGCGGCCGCCGTCAGCGGCGCCGTGGCGGTGCCCGGCGGCTGGTTCGACAGGGCGCCCGGGATGCCGGACGGATTGGTGTTGGCGTTGCCGCCCGTTTCGCTGGTCTGCTGGCTGCGGATCGACGAGGCGGCCGGCGGCGAGTTCGGCTTGTAGGTCTCGGCGGCCTGCTCGACCTGGGAGAAGTCGACGTCGGCGCGCGCCTCGGCGCGCACATTGCCCTCGCCGACGATGGGGATGATGATCGACTCGACCTGCTTGATGACCTGCAGCTGCATCTCCTTGACGTACTTGAGCTGGGTCTCGTCCATGTTCTTGGCGTTGGCGCCGGCGCTGCCGTTCTTGTTCAGGTCGGAGATCAGGTTGCCGGCCTGGTCGACCACGGTGACGTTGGCCGGCAGCAGCTCGGGCACGCTGGAGGCGACCAGGTGGATGATGGCGCTGGTCTGCTGCGGGTCGAGCACGCGGTTGGGGTGCAGGTTGAGCAGCACCGAGGCGGTGGGTTTTTGCTGGTCGCGCACGAACACGGACGGCTTGGGCAGCGCCAGGTGGACGCGCGCCGCGTCGACGGCGGCCAGCGACTGGATCGAGCGGGCCAGCTCGCCCTCGAGGGCGCGCTGGTAGTTGACCTGTTCGAGGAACTGCGACACGCCCAGCTTCTGGTTCTCCATCAGCTCGAAGCCGACGTTGCCGCCCTTGGGCAGGCCCTGCGCCGCCAGTTTCAGGCGGATGTCGTGCACCTGCTCGGTGGGCACCAGGATGGCGCTGCCGCTGTCGGAGAACTTGTGCTTGACGTTGAGCTTGTCGAGCTCGGCGGTGATGGCGCCGCCGTCGCGGTCGGTGAAGTTGGAGAACAGCACGCCGTACTCGGGCGGCTTGTTCCACAGCCACAGCGCCAGGCCGACGGCGAGCAGGGCGGCCACGCCCAGGCCGCGCAGGAAGTTCTTGCCCATCGGCGTTTGGATGAAGGGCACTTTCGCCGCCTGCTCGGCCTCGGGGCCGGGCACTGCTGGGTCGATGTCGAGTTCTTCGGCTACTGCCATGGTCGGATTCCGCGTGCTTGGGTGTGGGTTGGCTTGCTTGGCGCGCCCATGTCCGGCGAGGGCATGGGCCAATACAGCACATTATCGGCCGCCCGGGCGCCGCCCCATCGCCGAAACAGACCCCGTTTACGGTCCTGCTCGGCGCAGCGGACGGCGCCGCTTTTGTTATTCTGACACTCTGACAGCGCAAGTGTGTCGCCATTGTAACGCCGGCGCTGGACCCGTGCGGCGGAATTTGTTCCGTTGCAGCAACGAATTGGAGTCGAGAATGAGAACAGGTGGAATCGATAGTAGCCAGATCCAGGCGATGATCGCGCAGTTGAAGGCCCACGCGACGCGGCCGCAGGCGACGCCGCCGGTGGTGCCGACCGAGCCGACGGTGGCCAAGGTCAACTTCGCCGACGCGCTGAAGAACTCGCTGGACGCGGTCAACGCCAGCCAGGTCAAGGCCGGCGCCATGGGCAAGCAGTTCTCCTCGGGCGACGACAGCGTCAGCCTGTCGGACGTGATGGTGTCGATGCAGAAGGCCAGCATCAACTTCCAGGCCACGGTGCAGGTGCGCAACAAGCTGGTGACGGCCTACCACGAGATCATGAACATGCAGGTGTAGTCGGGAAGGCGGCGCGGCGTCGAGGGTCAGACCCTAGGGTCTGACCCTGGCTCTTTACCCCTGGCCCTACTCCCCTGGCTGTCTGACACGACCGGCGCCGCCGCCAGGCCCGCCGGATTTTTTTCGTCCGCGTTTTCGTCCGCGCCGGGGGCTCAGCCCAGGCCGGCGATGCGGGCGTTGCGCTCGCGTTCGAGCCTGGTGATGTAGCGCTGCACCTGGGCCAGCATGGGGCGGGCGATGTCGACGAAGGCGCAGCCGAGGCGGCGGTTGGACTTGTTGTTGAGCAGGGTCAGGTCGATCGAGTTGCGGATCTGCAGCGAGGTGGCCACCGTGCCGATCTCCGGCAGGTCAATGCGGCAGTCCAGGTAGTTCTTGCCGATGGTGTCGCCCAGCAGCAGCTTGTTGTCCATGATGGCGATGCCGCCGCAGCTGATGTCGGTCAGCGGGAAGGGGTGGCTGCCGCCGCCCAGCTCGGCCGGCAGCGGCACGATGACGCGCACCGGGTTGCTCAGCGGCGTGTTCATGCGGTAGTACTCGCGCCGTTGCAGGCGGATCAGCGTGGCCGGCAGGGCGATGCGCAGCGCCGGGTTGCCCTCGTGGAAGCACAGTTCGACCTTCTCGGCGGAGAACAGGATGCGGATCTTGTCGAGCGTGGTCTCGAAGGTGATGTTGCTGGCGCCGACGATGCGCTGGTTCTGTTCGCGGTCGACCGAGGCGTCGAGGATCACCGCGTTGTGCTCGGGCTGCACGTCGAGGATGGTGGTGACGCAAACGTCGGCCTCGCCGCGCAGCAGCATGCGGATCAGCTGGTTCTTCTCGCCGATGCCGCGCAGCAGGGCGGTGATCTCCCGGCGCGACTCGATTTCGAAATCGTGCCAGTTTTCCAGTTCCGCGTCGTGAATATGTGGGTGCATGCAAGCCAGTCGCTTAAGTCGGTTAAATGTCTGTGTCTGAGGCCGGTGCGGCGCCGGGCGCGCTGTTGAACACCGGGTTCAAGTAGCGCAGTTCGGGCGCGTCGGGCTTCTCCGGGGTGTTGCTCGGCTCGGCGGCCGCGGCCGCCGGCTCGCCCGAGGGCGCCGCCGGCAAGGGCGCGCCCGACTTCTTCGCCGCTTCAATATGATATAGCCAGGCCAGCAGTTCCGCAATCGTGCGGTACAGCGTGGGCGGGATCTGTTGGTCCAGGTCGATCTCCATCAGCAGCGACACCAACTCCTTCGACTCGTGGATGAACACGCCGTGCTCGTTGGCCACGTCGATGATCTGCTCGGCCATCAGGCCGCGCCCCTTGGCCACCACCTTCGGCGCCGGCGCCCCGCTCAGGTAGGCCAGCGCCACCGCCTGTTGCAGCGGGCGGCGCGGCGTGTCGTCAGCCGTCATGCTGGTCCCCGGCGCGGATGGTCAGCGAGGACAGCGGCGAACCGGCCGCCGCCATGGCGCTTTCGAGCCGCTCGGCATAGGCGCGCAGGGTGCCGGCCGACTCCTCGCTGGCGGTCTGCACTTGGATCTGGATCTGGCCGCCGACCACCGTCACGCTGGCCTCGACCTGGCCCAGCAGGGGGAAGCGGAAACGCACGCCGCTGCGCCAGACCTGCTCCGGCGCGGCGCCGTCGTCCTGGCCGCCGGACTGCTGGCCTTGTTCGCGCTGTTCGCGCTGGATGTGCCATTGCATGGGCTGGCCGGGCCAGGCATCGCCCTGCCATTGCACGCGGGCATGCTCCTGGCTGTGCAACTGCTGGTTGACCATTTGCGCCGCCGCCAAGTCGGGGCCGGCGTTGGCGGCGCGCGCGGCCGTCTCGGCGCCGCCCTGCGCCAGTCCCTGCGCCAGCCGCTGCATTTGCGGCTCGCGCATCAGCTCGGGCAGGGTGCGCTGGCCCTTGACCCATTCGGCGACGTGGGATTCATAGAACAGGCCGCTGTTGGCGATGGTCTCGCGCAGCGTCTGCGCCAGCTGCTCGGGCAGCGGCGCGCCGCTGGCCACCAGGGCGGCGCGGCCGACCAGGCCGGCCGACGCGCCGGCCACGCTGTTGGCCGTGCCCAGCACGCTGGTGAGCACGCGCGCCGTCTGGCTCAGTGTGGCCGGCTCGGTGCCGGCGTCGAGTTCGGGTAGGTCGGCCGCCGGCGTCAGCGGCGCGCGGCCCAGCAGGGTGGCGGCCAGGCTGCGGGCCGGGCGGGCGGCGGCCGGCGCGGCGGCAGCCGGCAGGCCGGCCGCCAGCAGGGTCGCGCTGGCGCTGGCGTTGGCCGTGGCCAGGGCGGCGGCCGGATTGACTGCGGAGTTCGGTGCGGCGCCGGCGGGCGGCGGGAGCGTCGCGCCGGCCGGCGCGGCCGCCGGCGTGGCGCCGCTCGGGAGGGGCGGCGGCGTGGCGGCGCCCGGCAAGGCGGCGCCGGCGCTCGTGCCCGGCGTGGTGCCCGGCGGCGTCGCCGGGGCGCCGCCGGCCGCCGCGCCGCCCGGCAGCGCCGGCTGGCCGGCCGGATTGGCGCCGGCCGGCGGGCGCGGCGTGGCGCCGGGCGGGGTGTGGTTTTCCTGCGAGGGCAGCGGGACGCCCGGGCCGCCGGCCTCGCCGCCGGCCGGCGCGCGGCCGGGCGGCGGCTGGGCGTACACCAGCGCGGCCTGGCCGCCCTGGGCGTGTTCGCCGCCGAACTGGAACACCGGCCGCGGCTGGGCGGCCAGCAGCGTCAGCGACACCTCGGCGCCGACCTGCACGCCGGCCGGCAACTGCATGCGCGCGGCGTTGCCGGCCACCCGCACCAAATAGCTGCCGTCCTTGTACTGCGACAGCACGTGGCCCTGCAAGGACTGGCCCACCAGGGTTTGCAGCGAGCGCTGGAACTCCTCCTGGCGGCCTTCGCCGGCCGGCACCAGCGGGGTGACGGGCGAGACCGGGCCGGCCGGCGTCACCAGCGCGTCGATGCGCGGCAGCATGGCGCCGCTTAGACGCCGCCGTAGGCGTCGGCCAGGCGCCGCTCGGCGCCGGTGTTGTTGATCAGCGCGGACAACTGGGCCATCCACGGCATGGTCAGGTCGCGGATCTGGCGGTCGGCCGTCAGCATCTGGCGGATCAGTTCGATCTTGCGCTCGCGCTCGGCGCCCTGCATGGGCGCGCGCGGCTCCTGTTCGGTCAGCAGTTGCAGCTGGGCTGTGCATTGCTCCTCGAGCAAGACCAGGCCGTCCCAGTCGTTGCCCCGGGCGGCGGCCAGCATTTGTTCGGTCAATTGCGCCATGGCGCCGTACACGTTCAGCACTTGTTGGTTGTTCATCATGGGTCAGGCGCTCGCGAGAGTGGTGGGAAGGGGCTGTTTGCCGGTCACGGCCGGGGTGTCGCCGATGGCGTTCCAGGCGTCGCGCAGTTCGGTCAGCAGGCGCCGCACCTCCTCGACGATGCCGGTGTCGTTCTTCAGGTTGGCCGTCAGCAGGCGCGCGCTCATGTACTCGTAGAGCGAGTCGAGGCCCTCGGCGATCTCGCCGCCGGCTTTTTTGTCGAGCGAGGCGCGCAGGCCGCTGTCGATGATCATGATGGCCTTCGAGATCGACTTGCCCTTGGCCTCGATGTCGTTGCCGCGCATGCCCAGCAGGGCCTGGTTGAGGGCCACCACGGCGCCGTCGAACAGCATGACGATCAGCTTGTGCGGGCTGGCGGCGACGACGCCGGTTTCCATGCCCACCTTGGCATAGGCGTTGACGCCGGTTTGTCGGGATCCGAACATTGTTGGTCTCCTGTGAAATTAGTTCTTGGCGATGGCCGCCAATTGTTGCGTCAGGTACTGCTGCGTCGTCCCCAGGCTGGCCATCGCCCTGTCCAGCGCAGTGTACTGCTTGCGGTAGCGCGCCTCGACATCGAGCAGGCGGGTGCTGAATTTGTCCTTCTGCTTGCCGATGTCCTGCACGCTCTTGTTCAGGCCGCTTGTGCGGCTGGCGATCAGACCCTTGGCGCCGAGGAAGCTGCTGGCCATGGTGTTGAGCTGGTAAGCATAGCCCTGCGAGAAACCGATGCTGCCGCGCGAGCCGATGGGCCTCGCCCTTCACTTCCAGCTTCAGGCCGTCGATCGGTGCGCCGGGCTGGCCGGTCAGGGTTTGGCCGTCGCCCTTGGCGGCATAACCGCCGATGGTGCCGGCCACATCGACGCCGTCGACCGGCGCGCCGGCGCCGAACAGATCGGCGACGGCGGTGCCGGTGTCGCTGGTCAGGCTGATGTTCGATTTCGAACCGTAGCGGTTCGAGGTAATCAACAGCTTGCCGTTGTCGTCCACCTTCACCGCCACGGTGGCGCCGGCGTTGCTGAAATTGGTGGCGCCGTTGATCGCCGATTGCAGCATGGTGGCCAGCGCGGCGGGCGTGTAGTTGCCCGCCGCCAGCCGCACCGATGCGGTGTTGGTGGTGACGCTGGGCACCACGTCGTTGAGCTTGACGGTCCACACGGTGTCGGCGGCGATCACCGTGTCGGCCGGCGCCGCCGTGTCGGCAAGCTGGGTGGCCTGGGTGGCCAGCTTGGTGATGTCGATGGCGAAGTTGCCGGCCTGGCTTTTGGCCGTCGAGCTGACGAAGCTGATCTGGTCGTCGCTGCTCTTGCCGACGGCGGCGAACAAGCCGGCGATGTCGCTGAAATTGTTGGCGACGGCCTTGCCCAGCTTGCCGCTGTCGAGGGTCAGGCTGCCATCCTTCTGGAACGAGATGCCGATCTGCGACAGGTTGGTCAGATTGCCCTTCAAGCCCTGGATGGCGCCCGACAGCTGGCGCCGCATTTGCGCCTGCAGGTTCTGGATGGTGCTGTCGCCCAGCAGGGGGCCGCCGGACTTGGTGTCGGCGTCGTAGCCGCTGAGCTGCTTGATCTGGTTGTTCAACTCGTTGTAGGCCTTGACGAAGCCGTTGACCGAGGTGTTGACGGTGGAGGTGTCCTTGGCCACCGTCAGGCTGGCGCTGCCGATCTTGAGGGCGCTCAGCGTCACCCCTTCGATGGCGCCGGTGATGCTCGACGAGGAACTGGTCACGTCGATGCCGTTGACGTTGGCGCGGGTGTCCTGGGCCGCCGTCTTCTGGCTCAATTTCTGTACGCCGGCCGGATCGTAGCTGAGCAGCTCTTCCAGCGCCGGGTCGGCCGCCG
The DNA here is from genome assembly GCF_029834475.1 of Rugamonas sp. DEMB1. Classification (GTDB taxonomy): domain Bacteria; phylum Pseudomonadota; class Gammaproteobacteria; order Burkholderiales; family Burkholderiaceae_D; genus Rugamonas; species Rugamonas rubra. Next base: position 1,208,541 of record NZ_CP122407.1, read on the forward strand.
CGCCGCCGCTGCCGCTGACGGTGATTTTCATCGTCGAGGTGGCGCCCGTCGCGCTGGAGGTCAGCACCAGATGGAAGGGCGTGGCGCTGCTGCCGGTGCTGCCGTCCGAGACGATGCTGGCGGTGACGCCGAAATTGCTCTTGTTGATGGCGTCGCGGATGCCTTGCAGCGTATTGTTCTTGTTGTCGATGACAATGTTGCCGCTGCTGCGGGTGCCGTCCTGGGTGAAGGTGGCGCCGCTGTAGGCGCCGCCGATACCGGCCGTCAGGCCGGCGGCGGCCGGATTGCTGCCGCCCACGTTGATCTGGCTGCCGTCGGTCGACTGCAGCGAGATCGAGCTGATCGCGGTGACGGTCGAACCGTTGTTGGCGCTGCCGCTGTTGTTGATACCGCCGCTGACGGCGCCGGTGACGTTTTCGACGACGGCGATGTTCGAGCCGTCGGCGTTGCTGAAGCGCAGCGTGCCGTCGGCGGCGTTGCCGCTGAAGGTCAGGTTGGCATCGGCCAGGGCGCGGGTGACGGCGGTGTCGCCGGTCAGCGCGGCGTCGATGCTGGCGGCCGTGACGCCGGTGCCGCCGGCCACGCCGGCGGCCTGGGTGGCGAGCGTGATGCCGCCGACCGTCAAGGCGTAACTGCCGCCGCCGCCGGTGTCGACATTGCCGAAGCTGCTGGCGCCGGCGCCGCCGAACAGGTCGGCGCGGGTGGTGGTGGCGCTGGCCTTGGCCGACACGCCCGTGGTGGCGCTCTTGGCGTTGATGGCGTCGGCCAGCAGTTTGGCGCTGCGCGTGCTGGCGTCGGTGGCGATGGCGGTATTGTTGATGCTCAGCGCGCCGGGCGTGATGCCGCCGCTGAGCACGCCGCTGCCGAGGGTGCCGCCGGCCAGGCCGAAGGTGCCGCCGCTGGTGGTGCCCATGGAAATGCTAATCACGTTGCTGCCGCCCAGGCCGATCGCCGCCGAGCTGGTCTTGTTGCCGCCCGAGGCCAGCGTTTGCGCCTGTGCCACCTGGCTGATGCTAACCCGGTAGGTGCCGGCCTGAGCCTTGCTGGTGGCCGTGCCGGTGAGAACGTTGGCGTCGCTGGAGTTGCTGCTGAGGGACTGGAAACTCGACAGCGAACTCAGGCCCGCCAGCGAGGCCTGGAAGCTACCGACCGCGCCGGCCAGGGTGCCGAAGGCCGTCACCTGGGTCAGGTAGGACGCCGCCTTCTTGTCCATCGTGGTCAGCGGCGCCGACTCGACGGCCATCAGCTTGCTGATGATCTCGTTGACATTCAGATTCGATCCGATGCCTGGTGAGGATATGCCCACGATGAACTCCTGTGTAAAACATTAATATAAGACATTATCGGCAGAATCAAAGGCGACTTGAGAGGGGGAAAGCCGGGCTTGTTCATGGTTCGCTCAAAAAGCGGGCAAACGGTGCGGGAAATACGGGCGGCGGCGCTGACGCGGCGGGCGGAGGGGGGAGGGGACAGCGGCGCGGTTCGGGCGCGCAGGCGCCGACAACACACGATGGTAGCGCTCGCCGGGGTGTCGGGCGAGGAAAAGGCGGGCGCGCACGCGGCGCGCCGCCTCAGGCGGTTTGCTTGATCAGCAAACCCTTGGTCGAGCCGAGCGACTTGGCGATCTCCAAGGCCTCGGGCGAGGGGATCTGGCGCAACACTTCCTTGGTGGTCTGGTCGATCACCTTGACGACGGTGCGCTTGCTGTCCTGGTCGATGGAGAACTCCAGGCCCTGCGACTTGGCCTGCGACGATTTGTTCAATTCCGACACGGCGTGGGTCACCTGTTCCAGCGTGGGGGTGGGCGCCGGGCCCTTGACGGCGGCGGCCGTCTCCAGCGCGGTGGCGGGCGCGCGCCCGGCCTGCTGCAGGGCGGCCGTCTCGGCGCCGAACTGTGGCCGCTCCGCCGTTCTGGCCGGTGCGGCCGAACCGATTGAGTCGATAGTCATGATGCTTCCTTTGTGAAAAATCCCCGACTGCGCGAGGCAGCCGGGGAAGCGGTCGAATTCGATGTGTTTTTCCTAACTCACACCGGATTAGCCACGCAGCAGCGACAGCACGCCGTTCGGCAGCGAGTTGGCCTGGGCCAACATCGCGGTACCGGCTTGTTGCAGGATCTGGCCGCGCGTCAGGTTGGCCGTTTCCGACGCGAAGTCGGTATCTTGAATCCGGCTACGCGAGGCGGACAAGTTTTCCGTCGTCGTGTTCAGGTTCGAGATGGTCGAGGCGAAACGGTTCTGGATCGCACCGAGGGCCGCGCGGTTGCTGTTGATCTGGTTCAGGGCCGCGTCGATGGTGCGCAGCGCCTTGTTCGAACCGTCGACGGTGCTGACGTCGAGCTTGGCGACCGATTGCAGGTCCGAACCGGTGGCGGCGGTGACGATGTCGGTTTTGTCGGACGACAGGGAGAAGCCGTTGTCGGACGAGAAGTCCAGGTGGCCGCCGACGGTTGCGAAGGTGCCGGCGCCAGCGGGGGCGCCGATGGCGGCCGTTTCCGCCGCCCGGACGGCGGGCACGTTGCCGTTGGCCGGCTTGTCGGCGCCACGCAAGACGGCGGCGGCGAGCGAGTCGTTGGCCGCGCCGTTGGTGTTTTTGATCTGGATGTCCGAGCCCGACGAGTTGGTCAGCTGGATCTCTTTTTTGCCGGATTCGCCGACCTTGACCGCTGCGCTGATACCGGTGGTGCCGACCTGGGCGTTGATCGCCTGGGCCAGCGCCGACAGGTCGCCGCCCTTGATGTTGGCCGAAACCATCACGGGGGAGGAGTTCGCGTCGTTCTCGACCGAGTTGTCACCACGCAACTCGAACTGGATCGACCCGTCGGCGATGGCGGCTGCCGTCGCGCCGCCCGCGCCGCTCAGGGTCGCGGTGGTGGTGGCGGTGGCCGTCACGCCGGTTTTCGAGGTCAGCGCGTTGACGTTGGCGGCGATTCTCTTGGCGCTGTCGCCGGCCGTCACGGCGACGGTGCTCGCGGTGTTGCTGGTGTTGGTGGTGAAGCTCAGCGTTTGGTCGGTGATCGCGTTTTTGTCGGTGACGGTGGCGCTCGAGCTGTTCGCCGTGACATCGCCATACAAGGCGCTCAGCGCGTTGTTGCCGATATCGGTGGCGCGGGCCGATTGGACGCCGACGTTGATGGTTTGGTTGGCGTTGGCGCCGACCTGGAACTGCGACGAGGTCAGCGAGCCGTCCAGCACGTTCTGGCCGTTGAACTGGGTGGTGTTGGCGACGCGGTCGAGTTCCTGCGACAGGGCCGAAACCTCGCCCTGGATCGATTTGCGGTCGGAATCGGAGTTGGTGCCGTTGGCCGACTGCACGGCCAGTTCGCGGATACGTTGCAGCAGGTCGCCGGCGGTGCTCAAACCACCCTCGGCCGTTTGCGCCAGCGAGATGCCGTCGTTGGCGTTGCGCGCTGCCTGGGTATTGCCACGAATTTGCGAAGTGAAGCGTTCCGAGATGGCCAGGCCGGCGGCGTCGTCTTTTGCGCTGTTGATGCGCAAACCGGACGACAGGCGTTGCAGCGACGTCGACAGGGCGGACTGGGAGCCGGTCAGGTTACGTTGCGAATTCAGCGAAGCAATATTGGTGTTGATGGTTTGTGCCATGATGTTTCTCCAGGTATTCGATTCGGGCTAGCTGCTCAGTTCACTTTGGTCTGTCTCCACATTCCGAGACATTCAAACCGCCGTTGTAATGGATAACGGTTGCCGCACGGGAAAACTTAACCTGAAAAGCTTGCTAAATATCTTTCTTCTGGGCTAAACATCCGACACTCATGTTCGCTTAAACGACAGCGCACGGCCAATCTTTAGGGTGAAAATAATTATATTTTCGCCCTGTTTTTTTGCGTTTCGCCCGGGTGCATGGCAATCCATTACCCAAGTTAGGGAAATTGTATGCGGTTAAATGATTTATTATCAATATTATTTAATATGCACTTGACATCGCATTAAAAGCGCGGCCGCCAGTGTGGATTTTTATTCCCACTGCCTGCCATGTCCGTTCTGACCATGCTGTTCCAGGATTTCGCTGCCCGACTATGTTCAACAGAATTTCTCCACGATGCGCGCCACGCGGACCATCCGACGGCGTTTTCACGCTGTCGCAAGCTGCCCTTGCCGACGCTGGTCGCCATCATGTTGACGGGCATGCGGATGGGCATCCAGGCCGAACTGGACACCTTCTTTGCCCATCTTCGCCAACAAGCCCAGCTGGTCCGCGAAGTATCGGAGCAGGCGTTCGCCCAAGCGCGCGCCAAGCTGTCTGCGACCGCCATTCCCGGCCTGAACGACTGGCTCATCGCGCGCGCCGAAACGGACGGCTTTGTGTCGCGCTGGCGCGGACTGCGCCTGGTCGCCGCCGACGCCTCGACGGTGCGTTTCGGTCTGCGGGCCAGCCATGTTAAGCGCGCCGCGCTGGCCGATCAAATCCTGTTCGGCCTGTTCTTGCCGGGGCCGGATCTGATGCTCGCGGCCTCCCTGCACAACGTCCACGAATGCGGCGAACGCCAGTTCCTGTTCGAACACCTGGACCGGCTGTCGCCGGACGACCTGCTGCTGCTCGACCGCGGCTACCCCTGCCGCTGGTTGGTCGCCGTGCTCAACGACCGCGCCATCAAATTCTGCATGCGCGTCGACAATGCCAGCAGCTTTGCCTGCGTGCGCGCGTTCATGCGCTCGACCGCGCTGGAGCGAGTGGTCATGCTGCCCGCGCCGAACAAGCGCGACGCACATGACTACGAATGCCCGCGCAAACCGCAGCGCGTGTGCCTGGTTCGCAACGTCTCGCCCGGCGGCGAGCAGCGTGTTCTGATGACCAACCTGCTCGACGAACAGCTCTTCCCGGCCGACTGCTTCGCCGAGCTGTACCACAAGCGCTGGGGTATCGAGGAGGCGTTCAAGCGACTCAAGCACCGGCTCAATCTGGAGCACGTAACCGGATTGACCCAGCAAGCCGTGGCCCAGGACGTGGCCGCCAAAATCGTCTGCGACATCCTGCAGGCCCTCGTCGCCCTGACCGCCCATGCCGACGCCGATCTGCCGGACAACCAACGCATCAACCACGCCTATGCCCATACCACGCTCAAGCCGCTGCTGCCCATCCTCCTGCTTGGCGGAAGGATCGGCAGAAAGGTCGCCAAACTGCCGCGGGAACTGCTCGACTTGATTGCCGGCCGGACCTATCGCCACCGTGAAAATCTCTCAAAACCACGAAGTCCTAGCCGAAAACCACACAAGGCAATGAGTCAGAAAAATTGCTGAAAAGCCTTAACTTGGGTGGATTGGGGTGCATGGGGAGGAGTGGGGAAAGGCGTTCCGTAGATGCATCGCCAATGCCGCTGGCGGCCATCGCCCACCAGTGAGTTTCGGGCTAACGTTGTTCATGAAGATCAACAGGGCAAACAGCTCTCAACAAAATTACTTATTGGCAATGTTAATCCTATGATATATTTCTTTTGGGGTTATTATTTTCCATTTGGAAATAATTTATGGTTTTGTTTTTATGATATTTAAAAAGGGGTTTTTCATGAAATCATCGAATCGGCGTTTGGGCCAATGCGGCCGTAACAGTATTGCTAGTGCCATGTTGGGGATGGGGCTGGTGTTAAGTGCTGGCGCAGCATTTGCTGCACCAGACATTACCGTCACTTACACCCCCTTGCAGCCACAGTCAGGCCTCAACGTCTCAGTTAGCGCGGATGGGGGTTATGTCGCCTACAGATTGATGGCAATTGATGGAAAAGGGGGTAGCACAATTTACGTCTATGACGTTGGCTCGGGCATCAGTACTCAGGCAAATTTGACGATTAACGGTGTCGCGCCGACCAACGCCAAGTGTGAAGCCCCTTCGATCAGCGCGAACGGCCGTTACGTGATATTTGGCTGCGACACTGCCGCCATGGGCGGGGCGGCGAATGGAGCGGCCTACTATGTTTATGATCGAATTGCCAATAAAACGGAAATGTTGCCTAATCCAACCGCGAACCGGATCGTCAGGACGCTAGCTGCGGCGATTAGTGCCGACGGGCACTATGTCGCCTACCGTGCACCGGACGTCAACAACGTGTATTCGCTCTTCGTCAGGAATATGCTAAACAAAACAACGCGTACCAGCACGGCTAAGGATGTGTATGTTGGAAGTATGCCCGGCACCATCAATATCAGTGCGGATGGCCGGTATCTCTCCTATGCCGGGCGGGTATTACCAAGCAGTGGCCTAGAGGATGTGTCCGTCTTTGACAGCGCCACCAGCACGACGGAACGCATTAATGTCAGTTCGGCTGGAGTGCTTGGCACTAAAGGCGGAGGCTATCCGGTAATGAGTGTCGACGGAAGCGTAGTCATGTTTCTTTCGGCAGATAACACCTTGACTACCCCGTCGGCGCCACCGCAGGGAGGGATTTTTGTGCGTGACCGCCGCGCCGGAACCACCGAGCTCGTTAGTAAAACTACTGCCGGAGGTAGTATCGGTAACCCTACAATGAGTGGGAATGGTCGCTATATTGCTTACACTGGACTCAACTTGTATGTGTATGATCGACTGACAAAAAACACACGGATCGTTCCAGGCGCGTCTAACGGTACTCGCGCCGTTACCTCGACTGCATTTAGCGCTGATGGCCGCTATCTCGTCTTTGGTTCCCACGCAAATAGTAACGGGATGAAGTCGATAGGCATTGCCGATCTGGGCGTGGCTGCCGGGCTGAACGTGTCGGCCGGCGCACTGTCGCTGACGGAAGGTGGCGCTGCGGCCACCTACACCGCAGTGCTGGCGCAAGTGCCGGATGCCAATGTCATCGTCAACATCACCCCCGGAAAACAACTCAGTGTGGCGCGCTCCCAGTTGACCTTTACGCCGGAAAACTGGAACGTTCCGCAGGTCGTTAGTGTGCAGGCCTTGAACGACGGTGTTACGGAAGGCGTTCACCGCAGCAGCATCGGTCATACTGTCGCCAGCAGCGATATCAATTACTCGGTGGTTCCGTCGTCCAGTGTCAATGTCACCATCACCGATGCCGTCGTGCCGACAATCATCGTGCCAGCCGCTAGCTGGACGCAATCAGACTTGCCTCTGACCGGGACCGCCTCGCCGGGTGCTACGGTGATGCTGACGGCTGTCAACCGCGACACCACTTGGTTGACTTCGGTGAGCACGGTTGCCGATGCCCAAGGGCGTTGGAGCATTACGCTGAGCGGTTTGACTGACGGGGTGTTCAATCTGGATGCGCAGGCCGATGGCATCAAGAGCACCGTTCAGACCGTTACGGTCGCTTTGCCAGTTAAACTGCCTGCGACCTGATTTTCAAGTGCCGAGAGGTCGGCGCCGCCCTGCCAACGCACCTTGTTATCGGCGTTTCACGTCGATAACAAGGGAGGGCTACTGGCCTGGCACTAATCGGCCACGACGACGCGGTTCTTGCCGGTCTGCTTGGCCGTGTACATGGCCTTGTCGGCCCGCTTGACCAGCTCGCCCTGGTCCTCGTTGGGGCGGCGCAGCGCCACGCCGGCCGAGAAGGTGATCAGCACCTTCTCGTTGTCGTGCAGGAAGAAGTGCTTGGTCAGCTCGCGCTGCAGCCGGGTCATGGTCTGCGAGGCCGCCTCGACCGAGGTCTCGGGCAGCAGGATGAGGAACTCCTCGCCGCCGAAGCGGGCGATCACGTCCATCGAGCGCAGCGTGTCCTTGACGATCTTCACCAGGTGCTTGAGCGCGGCGTCGCCGGCGATGTGGCCGTAGGTGTCGTTGAGGCGCTTGAAGTCGTCCAGGTCGAGCATGGCGATGCACAGCGGCGTGCCGCGGCGGTCGGCGCGCGCCGTCTCGCGCTCGAACACGTCGTCCAGGCCGCGCCGGTTCAGGCTGCCGGTCAGCTGGTCCTCGCGCACCAGCTCGCTCATATGCTGCAGCTTGGCCTCGAGCGCGTGGATGCGCTGCTCGGCGTCCTGCACCTCCTGGCGCGCCAGCACCATCTTGTCGCGCGCGCGCAGCGCCTCGGTCTGCACGATGCGGGTCTCGCGCAGCACCTCGTCGAGGATCTGGTTGAGCTCGTTGATGTTGTCGGCCCGGCTGATCTTCTCCGAGTAGCCGCCGATCTTCTCGTGGAAGTCGCCGGTCGAGGCGGCCACCTGGCCGAGCCGGTCGATGAAGGTCATCATCATGTTCTTGACGGTCAGCTTGACGTCGGAGAGGCTGTGCTTGAGCTGGCTCTGCTTGTAGATCACGTCCTTCAGGCTGCGCGTGGCGTCCTCCAGCGCGCGCTGGTCGATCGGCCCGGCGATCAGGTTCTGCACCGCCTCGATCTGGCCGCGCAGCCAGCTGTCGTCGTCGAGCAGCTCGCTGACGTTCTCCAGCAGCAGCTTGAACAGGCGCAGCAGCAGCTCCTGCTGCTCGGCCGTGTCGCCGCTCTTGAGTTCGATCTGGTAGCACAGCTGCTTGAGGCGCAGGGCGATCTCGGCCAGCGCCTCCTCGCTGTGGGCCTGCTTGGTGGCGGCGCCGAGCGACTCGGCCTCGGCCACCAGGGCCGGCGTGCCGGTCAGCAGCGAGGCGACGGCGAAGGTCAGGGTGCGGCTGAGCAGGTCGCGCAGCACGCGGGTGTGCTCGCCGTCCGGCACCAGGCTCTCCACGCCGGGCTTCTTGGCCAGCCGCTCGACCAGCTGCGACAGCGCCTTGGCGTAGCCGTCCCAGTCGCGCGCCTTGACGGCGCGGTTGAAGCGGCGGCCGAAGTCGGTCAGGTCGCCCGGCGTCTCGCTCAGGCGGGTGGCGAACTCGGCGAGCAGGTTTTCCGGGCCGGGGTCGGCCGCGCCCAGCGGCGCGGCGGCCTCGTCGGCGCTGTTGGCGATGCCGGCGATCTCGCAGTAGGCGGCGCGGTAGGCTTCCGGGGTCGGCGCGATGCGGTGGGCGGCCAGGCGGCGGAAGGCCTCGCGGGCGATATCGGCGGGGTTCTGCTCGGCCGCGGCGGCCGGGGGTGTTTTGTTCGACATGGTGCGCACAGCCTCTTTAAGGGATTACTGACTAGCTCAATGATATGCGAGCCCCCGGCCGGCCATTCGGCCAATAAGGCGGGGGAAGGCAGCTCACTTTGCGGCTTGCCAGGCCGACCACCATCTTATCATCTTACAAACACCGGCCGCGCAAATCGTCCGCTTACTTGTGTTTTGCTAGTATCGGCCGCGCAACGCCTACTCGATCAGCTGGTTCTTGATGGCGTAGTGGGTCAGTTCGGCGCTGTTCTTCAGCTTCATCTTGACCAGCAGGCGGGCGCGGTACTCGCTGACCGTCTTGACCGACAGCGACAACTCCTTGGCGATGTCGCCCACCGTCTTGCCGGAGGCGATCATGGTCAGGGTCTGGTACTCGCGGTCGGACAGGCAGTCGTGCGGCGGCGCCTCGTGGTCCTCGCCGACGTGGTTGGCCAGCTCCTGGGCCAGCGCGGCGCTGATGTACTTGAGGCCGCCGGCCACCTGGCGGATCGCCGTCACCAGCTCCTTGGGCGCGCTCTGCTTGGTCAGGTAGCCGGCCGCGCCGGCCTTGAGCGAGCGGATCGCGTACTGGTCCTCGCGGTGCATCGACAGCATCAGCACGGCCAGCTCGGGCTTCTCCTTCTTGATCTGCTTGAGCACCTCGATGCCGCTGCGGTCGGGCATGGAGATGTCGAGCAGCATCACCTGGCACTCGGACTTGCGGAACAGCTTGATGGCGTCGAGGCCGTTCTCGGCCTCGCCGGCGACGACGATGTCGCGCGTCTCGGCCAGGATCTGCTTGAGGCCCTCGCGCACGATGGCGTGGTCGTCGGCGATGAACACCTTGATGAGGGCTTTGTCGGTCATGGTTGAATCGTCATGTGTTGGGTCGTCACTATTTCGGTGGAGCAATACTTGCTATTGTAGCCCCGGCGGCGGCGGCGATGAGCGATTCGCGCGCGCTTTCGCGTTTTATTTTAATGGCGACAACAGTGCCGCCGCCCACCGCGTGGCTCAGCGTCAACGTGCCGCCCAGCGCGTTGGCCCGCTCGACCATGCCGCGGATGCCGAAGGAGTGCGGCTTGGCGCGGTCGGCCTGCCAGATGCCGCCGCCGTTGTCGCTGATCTTCAGGCTGACGTAGTGGCGCGTCTGGACCAGCTTGACGGTGACCCGGCTGGCCTTGGCGTGCTTGGCGATGTTGGTCAGCGCCTCCTGGAAGATGCGGAACAGGGCGGTGGCCTGGTCCAGGTCGAGGTCGATCTCCTTCTGGTTGGCGCTGAAGCTGCAGTGCAGCCCGGCCTGCTTCTCGAACTCGCGGCTCTGCCAGGCCAGCGCGGCGACGATGCCCAGGTCGAGCATCGAGGGGCGCAGGTCGAGCGAGATGCGGTGCACCGCGTCGATGGTGCGGTCGACCAGGGCGTCGAGGTAGCCGGCCTTCTCCTGCAGGGCGGCGTCGTCGGCCGGCAGGCGCCGCGCCAGCATGGCCAGCGCCATCTTGATGGCGGTCAGGTTGCCGCCCAGGTCGTCGTGGATCTCGCGCGCGATGCGGGTGCGCTCCTGCTCCTTGACGCGCTCGATGTGGGCGGTCAACTCGGCCAGCCGGGCGCGCGACTGGCGCACCTCGAGCTGCTCGAGCCGGCTCTCGGTGATGTTGGTCATGATGCCCTCCCATTGCACGCTGCCATCGGCCAGCGCGCGCGGGGTCGAGCGCAGGTTGATCCACTTGACGTCCTTCCAGGCCTCGACCCAGATGCGGCCCTCCCAGTTCCAGCTCCACAGCGCGGCGGCCGAGGCCTGCATCGAGTCGAGGTAGGACTTGCGGTCGTCGGCCAGGATCAGTTGCAGGAAGCGGGCCGGCTCGGCGGCCAGTTCGGCGGCGGTCAGGCCGAGCAGGGCCTGGCAGCCGTCGCTCAGGTAGGGGAAGGAGACGGCGCCGGCGGCGTCGACGGCGAACTGGTAGACCAGGCCGGGGGTGTTGGAGACGATGGCGTTGAAGCGCGACTGGACCTGTTCCAGTTCGGCCGCCAGGGCGGCCGGTTCGCGCGGAGCGGGGTGGCGGGTGGGCATGGGGTTGTGGCTGGGGCTGATGGCGGTCTGGGCGGTGGTTGCGTGGCGGGAGCGCCGGCTGGGCCGGCTTGCCCCGATGATACGTGAAAAAGCCGGGCTTGCGAGGTAAACAGGGCGGCGCCGGCCGGCGCCAGCCGCTACAATGGAGGCATGAACAAAGCATTCGTGAAAGAGTCCGACCAGGACGACGACGACGAGGCCGCCGCGCTGGCCCTGGCCATCCCGCCGGGCTCGAAGAACTACATCACGCCGGCCGGCTACCAGCGCATCAAGGACGAGCTGCTCGAGCTGATCGACGTGGCGCGGCCCGAGGTGGTGCGCATCGTCCACTGGGCCGCCTCCAACGGCGACCGCTCGGAGAACGGCGACTACATCTACGGCAAGCGGCGCCTGCGCGAGATCGACCGGCGCATCCGCTTCCTCACCAAGCGCATGGACCTGGCCGCCATCGTCGACCCCAGCGTGCACCACGGCAGCGACCAGGTGTTCTTCGGCGCCACCGTCACCTACAGCAACCAGGACGGCGAAACGCGCACCATCACCATCGTCGGCATCGACGAGCTCGACCCGCTGAAGGGCAAGATCAGCTGGGTGGCGCCGGTGGCGCGCGCGTTGACCAAGGCGCGCGAGGGCGACCTGGTCAGCTTCCAGGCGCCGCACGGCGTCGAGGAGATGGAGATCCTCGAAGTGAGCTACCCGGCGCCTGCCGGGGAATAGTGGCGGGGAAAACGAGGGTCAGACCCTAGGGTCTGACCCTGGCGCACTGCTGGCGGCGGGTTCCGCACGGCGAGTCTTTTCCACTTCATCCTATTCTTTGCGCCTACGCCACGACCAAGTTCGCCACGCCTTGCGACACGTCAGGGCATGGCGGCAGGTGCTAGCCATACTGGCCGTTCCGACCAGCTAGGAATGCCGCCATGCCGCGCCGCGCCCGCCTCGTGTTGCCCGATGTCCCGCTGCACATCATTCAACGAGGAAACAACCGGCAGCAATGTTTCTTTGCCGATGCGGACTACCTGGCCTACCTTGATTGGCTGGAAGAGCTGGCGGGGCGCTCCGAATGCCGGGTGCACGCCTATGTCTTGATGAGCAACCATATTCATTTGCTGTTGTCCGCGTCAAATGTTGCTGCGCCGGGCGCGCTGATGAAAATGCTTGGACAATACTTCACCCATCATGTGAATCGACGCTATCAGCGCACAGGGACGCTATGGGAGGGGAGATACAAGTCTTGCCTGGTGCAGGAAGACGGCTACTTGATGCAGTGCCAACGCTACATCGAATTAAATCCGGTGCGCGCGCACTTGGTGTCCGATCCGGCGCGCTACCGATGGTCCAGCTATCGTGGCAACGCCGAAGGGCAGGGTGATCCGATTCTCACTCCGCATCCGCGCTACCTGGGCCTGGCCAGTGATGCTGGTCAGCGACGGCAAGCATATCGAGCCTTGTTTGGAAGCCCGTCCAAGCAAAAGCGGATAGACGATCTGCGCTTGGCAACGAACAGCGACTTTGCTTGGGGAGACCAGGCGTTCATGACGCGCGCCGCCGCTGTACGAAAACAGGGTCAGACCCTAGGGTCTGACCCTATGTGAGCGATCCCTCGATCCGCCAGCAGTTCGCCCTAGCTGCGCTCGCGCAGGATGCGGTTGACGCCGACCACGCGGCGCACGTTGCGCAGCAGGCCGGCCAAATGCACGCGGTCCTTCACCTGGATGGTGAAGCGCAGCTGGTGCAGCACGTGTTCCTTGTCCTCGTCCATGCCGACGTAGGTGATGTTGGCGTCGGACTCCCCGATCTCGGCGGCGACGCGGGCCAGGATGCCCTTTTCGTTGTTGATCAACAGCTTGATGCGGCTGTCGAAGCGGCGGTTCAGCTCCGTGCCCCACTTGACGGCGATCCAGCGGTCCGGCTCCTTGGCCTTCTGCCGCTTGGCCAGGGTGCAGTCGGTGGTGTGCACCTGCAGGCCCTGGTCGCGGCGCAGCTGGCCGATGATCTGGTCGCCGGGGATCGGCAGGCAGCACTGCGCCAGCTGCACCGAGACGCCCTCGCTGCCGCAGATGGTCACCGGGTCGAGCTCGGCGGCGCTGTTGTGGTCGATCGGCGCGCTGGCCGACTCGCCGCCGATCAGGCCGAAGATGTGGCGCGCCACCAGCGCCGCCATGCGCTTGCCGATGCCGATGTCGGCGAACAGCTCGTCGAGCGACTTGGCGCTGGACTCGTTGAGCAGACGCTCGATCAGCTGCTCCTCCATCACCGGGTTGAGCCCCAGCGTGGTCAAGGCCTGCGCCAGCAGCTGCTGGCCCAGCACGATCGACTCGGGCAGGTTGATGGTGCGCAGGTGGTGGCGGATGGCCGAGCGCGCCTTGCCGGTGCGCACGAACGACAGCCAGGTCGGGCTGGGCCGCGAGTTCGAGTCGGTGACGATCTCGACGATGTCGCCGTTGCGCAGCTCGGTGCGCAGCGAGGCCGACTCGCCGTTGATGTTGACCGACACCGTGTGGTCGCCGATCCCGGTGTGGATCGAGTAGGCGAAGTCGACCGGGGTGGCGCCGCGCGGCAGGGCGATGATCTTCGACTTCGGCGTGAACACGTAGACCGAGTCGGGGAACAGGTCGACCTTGACGTGCTCGAGGAACTCGGCCGAGTCGCCGGTCTGCTGCTGGATGTCGAGCAGCGACTGCAGCCAGGCGTGGGTGCGCTGCTGCAGGTCGCTCAGGTTCGACTCGCCGTTCTTGTACAACCAGTGCGCCGCCACGCCGGACTCGGCGGTGCGGTGCATGTCCTGGGTGCGGATCTGGAACTCGACCGGCGTGCCGTAGGGGCCGATCAGGGTGGTGTGCAGCGACTGGTAGCCGTTCAGCTTGCGGATCGCGATGTAGTCCTTGAACTTGCCCGGCATCGGCTTGTACAGCGAGTGCAGGGTGCCCAGCGCGACGTAGCAGTTGGGGAAGCTGTCGACGACGACGCGGAAGCCGTAGACGTCGAGCACCTGCGAGAACGACAGGTGCTTGCCGCGCATCTTGCGGTAGATGCCGTACAGGGTCTTCTCGCGGCCGTACACCTCGGCCTCGATGTTGGCCATCGCCAGCGTGCTCTTGACCGACTCGAGGATCTTCTTGACCACCTCGCGGCGGTTGCCGCGCGCCGCCTTGACCGCCTTGGCCAGGGTACGGTAGCGCATCGGGTAGAGGTGCGAGAAGGACAGGTCCTGCAGCTCGCGGTAGATGTTGTTGAGGCCGAGCCGGTGGGCGATCGGCACATACACCTCCATGGTCTCGCTGGCGATGCGCGCCTTCTTGGCCGGCGCCATCACCTCGAGGGTGCGCATATTGTGCAGCCGGTCGGCCAGCTTGATCAGGATGACGCGCACGTCCGAGGCCATGGCCAGCAGCATCTTGCGGAAGTTCTCCGCCTGCGCCTCGATCTGGCTCTGGAACTCGATCTTCTCGAGCTTGGAGAGGCCGTCGACCAGGCTGGCGACGGGCGCGCCGAAGCGCTCGATCAGCTCGTCCTTCTTGACGTCCTGGTCCTCCATCACGTCGTGCAGCAGGGCCGCCATGATGGCCTGGGCGTCGAGCTTCCAGTCGGCGCAGATCTCGGCGACGGCGATCGGGTGGGAGATGTAGGGTTCGCCCGACTTGCGCACCTGGCCCAGGTGCATCTCGTCGGAGAAGCGGTAGGCCTCCTTGACCTTCTGCAGGTCGGCCGGGCTGAGGTACTCGGCCAGCTTCTCGCGCAGATGGGTCACCGAGGCGACGCCGGCGTTCAGGGTGGGGGTCGCCAGCGGCGAGGCCGAGACGATGCCGGCGCCGGAGGCGCCGTTGCTGCCCGCGCCGGACGCGGCGGCGCCCGGCGCGTTGGCCGGGCTGTTGGCCCGCGTGGCGGGCTTGCCGCTGGAGGGAAGGTCGGCGGGATTCAGGTTCATACAGGGTGCGGTCCGTCGCAGTGTGACGCAGTGCGAATGTCAAAAATTTTACAATTGGTGCCTGAACTACCGCGCCATGCTCACTGCCGGGGAACGCAGGTTCCCAACTTACATTGGAACCTTTTTCAACATTTCAATGCCGACCTTGCCGGCGGCGATTTCGCGCAGGGCGACCACGGTCGGCTTGTCCTTGGCCTCGACCTTCGGGGTGTGGCCTTGCAGCAGTTGGCGCGCGCGGTAGGTGGCGGCCAGGGTCAGCTGGAAGCGGTTTGGAATGGTTTTCAGACAATCTTCAATAGTAATACGGGCCATCTTGATTCCTCTAGCGTGGTGTTTTTTTATTCAGCGTGGATGCCCAACTGGGCGAACAGCGAGGCGTTGCGGGCCGCTTGTTGCGCAAACCGGCAACGGGCCGCTCGGACGATCGCGCTCAGCTCCGACAGGGCGACCGAAAATTCTTCGTTGATGATAGCATACTCGAACTCCGGAGCGTGGGCGATTTCGCCGCCGGCCGCCAGCAGGCGCCGCGTGATCACGTGCGGTTCGTCGGTGGCGCGCTTGTTCAGGCGCTCCTCCAGCGCGGCGATCGAGGGCGGCAGGATGAAGATGCCGGCCGCCTGCGGGAACTGCTTTTTCACCTGGCGGGCGCCCTGCCAATCGATCTCCAGCAGGATGTCGGTGCCGGTCTTCATCTGCTGCTCGACCATGATGCGCGAGGTGCCGTAGTAGTTGCCGTGCACCTCGGCCCATTCGAGGAACTCGCCGGCGGCGGCGCGGGCGACGAAGTCCTCGGCGCTGGTGAAGTAGTACTCCTTGCCGTGGGTCTCGCCCGGACGGGGCGCGCGGGTGGTGGTCGAGATCGACAGCTTGATGGCCGGCTCCTGCGCCAGCAGCGCGTTGACCAGGGTCGACTTGCCGGCGCCGGACGGGGCCACCACCATGAACAGGCTGCCGGAGAAGGCGTTGGCTTGGGTCATGTTAATCCTTCGAAACGTGGGCGGGCAGCGCGCTATGCTCGAATAATACCGCTGTGCGTCGCCCAAAGGCGTATTTTACCAAAAGCAACGCTTTGCGGCCAAGCAAGATCGCGTCGATTCGGCGGAATTCCCGCCGCGCGGTGCTAGACTAGTCAGGTACCTAGCTGAAGGGGGATTCCCATGAGAACTTGGCCTGTGCAAGACGCCGAAGCGCGTTTCGGCGAATTTCTTGACGCATGTTTGGCGGACGGCCCGCAGATGGTGACCCGGCGTGGCGCCGAAGCGGCCGTGCTGGTGTCGGCCGACCAATGGCGGCGTTTGCAGGGCGGCGCCAAGCCATCATTGAAGGAGTTGCTTCTGTCGGATTTGGCGCGCACTGACTCCTTGGTTCCACCTCGGGAGGTGGCGCGGCGTAGAGCTGTCAAGCCCGTACGATAGGTTAGCTGCGTGTTTCTGCTCGATACCAACGTCATTTCCGAACTGCGCCGACGTCGGCCGCACGGCGCAGTTCTCGCTTGGATAGGCTCGGTGGCGGAGGGGGATTTGTACTTGTCGGCGGTGAGCTTGGGTGAGATTCAAGCCGGCATAGAGTTGACTCGTCGTCGGGATGTCGCCAAGGCCGTGGAAATAGAACAATGGGCCGATATGATTTCGGCAGCCTACAACGTGCTGCCGATGGAGGCTGAAACTTTTCGCCTATGGGCGCGTCTCATGCACGGGCGCTCCGATACCCTGTATGAGGATGCCATGATCGCGGCGACGGCAATGCTGCACGAGCTGACCGTGGTGACGCGCAATGTCGGTGATTTCAAACACTTCGCCGTTAAGCTATTGAACCCCTTCGACCAGAAACCTGGCTGACCAGATAGGCACCATTTCGAACAGGGTATGTGCACGATAACACCAGCTCCGTTATCGTGCAATTCCCAGGGTATCGTGGCGCCGGCCGCCGTGGCCTACTCGAGGTTCTGCACCTGTTCGCGCATCTGCTCGATCAGCAGCTTCAGTTCCATCGAGGCGTCGGCCAGCTCCTTGACGGAGGCCTTGGCGCCCAGCGTGTTGGCCTCGCGGTTGAGTTCCTGCATCATGAAGTCGAGCCGCTTGCCGACCTGGCCGCCCTTTTTCAGGATGTGGCGGGTCTCGTTCAAGTGGGCCGACAGGCGGCCCAGCTCCTCGGCCACGTCGATGCGGATGCCGTACAGGATCACCTCCTGGCGGATGCGCTCGAGCGCGTCCTGGCGCGACAGCGCCGAGTTCGAGCCCTGGCAGGCCAGGCCCAGCGCGTCCTGCATGCGCTCGACGGCCTTCTGCTGGAAGGCCGACACCACCTGCGGGATCAGCGGCGTGATGCGGCGCACGATGACGTCCATGGCGTCGATGCGCGAGGTCAGCATGGCCTCCAGCGCCGCGCCCTCGCGCTGGCGGCTGGTGACGAAGGCGGCCACGGTACGCGCGGTGAGGGCGGCGACGTCGGCCTGCAGCGACTCCTGGCCGATCTGCGCCTCCTCGATCACGCCGGGCCAGCGCAGCAGCTCGGCCACCGTCATCACCGGCGCGCCGGCGAAGTGCTGGCCGACCTCGAGTTGCAGGCGTTGCAACTCCGTCAGCAGCGGCAGGTTCAGCGCCTGGGTGCCGGCGGTGGCGGCCTTGCGGCCGAAACTGAGGCGCAATTCGACCTTGCCGCGGGTGATGGCGGCCATGACGGCGGCGCGCAAATCGGGCTCGAGCGCGCGCAAATCGTCGTTTATTCGAAACTGAAGGTCGAGAAAGCGCGAGTTCACGCTCTTGATTTCAATCGTCAGTGTCCCCGCCGCGCTTTCGCTGGTGGCAACCGCGTAGCCTGTCATGCTGGAAATGCTCAATGGATGTCCCCGATTTAATCTTTACAAAACAGTGATTTATCCACACAATCGACCTGTTGAGGCGAGGAAAACTATGGCTGCTCAAAACAACGCCCCGTTGCCCGATGGTCTGGAAATTGCTGGATACCGCATTGTAAAGAAAATTGCGTCCGGCGGGTTCAGTATTGTTTACCTGGCCTACGACGGCGACGGCAACGCGGTGGCGATCAAGGAATACCTGCCCAGCTCGCTGGCGCTGCGCCAGCCGGGCGAGCTGGTGCCGCTCATCGCCAAGCCGCACCTGCCGGTGTTCCGCATCGGCCTGAAGTGCTTCTTCGAGGAGGGCCGGGCGCTGGCGCGCATCGCCCACCCCAACGTGGTGCGCGTGCTCAACTTCTTCCGCGCCAACGAGACCGTCTACATGGTCATGGCCTACGAGTCCGGCCACTCGCTGCAGGAGCAGATCCAGCGCCAGCGCGCCAAGGGCGGCAAGCTGGGCGAGGCCTTCATCCGGCAGATTTTCGTCCAGGTGCTCGAGGGCTGCGCGAGGTGCACGCCAACCAGCTGCTGCACCTGGACCTGAAGCCGGCCAACATCTACCTGCGCAACGACGGCAGCCCGATGCTGCTCGACTTCGGCGCGGCGCGCCAGACCATCAACAACGACCTGCCGACGCTGACGCCGATGTACACGCCCGGTTTCGCCCCGCCCGAGCTGTACGCCAGGGCCGGCGGGCTGGGGCCGTGGTCGGACGTGTACAGCATCGGCGCCTCGATGTTCGCCTGCATGGTCGGCTCGCCGCCGCAGCCGGCCGACCAGCGCCGCCTCGACGACAAGATGGAGCAGCACTTCCTCAAGCTCGACGGCGCCTACTCGGCCGAGCTGGTCAAGCTGGTGCGCTGGTGTCTGCAGCTCGACCCGCTGGCGCGGCCGCAAAGCCTGTTCGCGCTGCAGAAGCTGTTGCAGCAGGCGCCGGCCGCGACGGCGGGCGCGGCGGCGGCCGCGCCAACCGCCGGGCCGGCGGCGGACGCGGCGGCGGAGCGCTTCGCCTGGCGCGGCTGGCTGCGCCGCCTCGGCCTGCTGCGCCGGGCCGCGCCGCCGCCGTCGCTGCCGCCAGCCAACACGCTGCAGCCCTAGACCCCCACCGCGAAGGCCCGCCCCATGCAATTCTCCGTCTACCAGGAAAGCCAGATCGGCGGCCGCAAGGTCAACCAGGACCGCATGGGCTACAGCTACACCCGCGACGCCCTGCTGCTGGTGCTGGCCGACGGCATGGGCGGCCACCTGCTCGGCGAGGTGGCCGCCGGCCTGACCCTGCAGGCCGTCTCCGCGCTGTTCCAGCAGCAGGCCAAGCCCTACGTGAAAAAGCCGGAGCGCTTCCTCGAGCAGGCGCTGCTCGAGGCGCACCAGGAGATCCACCGCTACAGCCTGGCCCACCAGCTGCCCGACACGCCGCGCACCACCGTGGTGGCCTGCCTGGTGCAGCACAACACGGCGACCTGGGCGCACTGCGGCGATTCGCGCCTGTACTGGCTGCGCGGCGGCCGGATACTGGCGCGCACGCGCGACCACTCGCATATCGAAAACCTGATCGCCAAGGGCCTGGCGGCGCCGTCCGAGCGCGCCACCCACCCCGACCGCAACAAGCTCTACAACTGCCTGGGGGCGGCCCAGCTGCCGCGCATCGAGCTGTCGCGGCCGGCCAGCCTGCTGCCGGGCGACCTGATGTTATTGTGCTCCGACGGTTTGTGGTCTATGCTGCCGGACGACGAAATGGCGCGCCGCCTGAGCGAGCAGACCGTGGTGCGCGCCGTGCCCGAGATGCTGCGGGCGGCCCTGGCCACGGCCGGCGCCGGCAGCGACAACGTCACCGCGCTGGCCATCATGTGGCAGGGCGCCCCGCTGAGCAGCGGCGCGGCCAGCCTGCCGGCCGAGCACATGTCGACCGTGGTCTCCACCGAGACGCTGGCCGAGGACCAGGGCGGCACCACCATCCTCGGCGTGGCCGGGGGCGACGCCGGCGCCGTCCCCGAGGTCGACGCCTTCAACGACGCCGAGATCGAAAAAGCCATCGCGGAGATCCGCGCGGCGATAGAAAAATCCACCAACCTACTGACACGAAAAGACAACAATGACCTTTGAATCCCGTCCCAGCGGCCGCGCCGTCGATGCCCTGCGCAGCCTGCGCCTGACCCGCCAGTACACCAAGCACGCCGAGGGCTCGGTGCTGATCGAGTGCGGCGACACCAAGGTGATCTGCACCGCCAGCATCGAGGACAAGGTGCCCGGCTTCCTGAAGGGCAAGGGGCAGGGCTGGATGACGGCCGAATACGGCATGCTGCCGCGCTCGACCCACACCCGCATGGACCGCGAGGCGGCGCGCGGCAAGCAGTCCGGCCGCACCCAGGAGATCCAGCGCCTGATCGGCCGCTCGCTGCGCGCCGCCTTCGACTTGGCGGCCTTCGGCGAGCGCACCCTGCACCTGGACTGCGACGTCATCCAGGCCGACGGCGGCACCCGCACCGCCTCGATCACCGGCGCCATGGTCGCCGCCTACGACGCCTTCTCCCAGCTGGTGGCGCGCGGCGCCGTGCCGGCCATCCCGCTGAAGCACTTCGTCGCCGCCATCTCGGTCGGCGTCTACAAGGGCATGCCGGTGCTGGACCTGGACTACGTCGAGGACTCCGGCTGCGACACCGACATGAACGTGGTGATGACCGACGCCGGCCACTTCATCGAAGTGCAGGGCACCGCCGAGGGCGCCGCCTTCGACCGCGCCGGCATGGACCGCCTGCTCGACCTGGCGCAGGGCGGCATCGCCGATTTGATCAAGCTGCAGAAGCAGGCGCTCGGCCTGGCCTAGGGCTAGAACCACCCAACGGCGCCGAGCTAGGGTCAGACCCTAGGGTCTGACCCTGGATTTGCGCCGCTGGGTTTTGTTAGTTCAGCTGCGCTCTGCCGGCGCCGCCCCGGCAAAAGGTTTACAATGTCGGCACCCCAACCGCCCGCCGCGCCGTTTCACCCCGCGCGGCCCGGGCAGCCCTCTTTTTGCCGGAACACCCATGACCCAACGCCTCATCCTCGCCTCCAACAACGCGGGCAAGCTCAAGGAATTCAACGAGCTGCTGTCGACCGTCGGCTTTTCCGTCCACGCCCAGGGCGAGTACGACGTGCCCGAAGCGGACGAACCCTTCCACACCTTCGTCGAGAACGCGCTGCAAAAGGCCCGCCACGCCGCCCGCCTGACCGGCCTGCCGGCGCTGGCCGACGACTCCGGCGTCTGCGTCAACGCGCTGGGCGGCGCGCCCGGCGTGTACTCGGCGCGCTTCGCCGGCGAGCCCAAGTCGGACGCCCGCAACAACGAGAAAATGATCGCCGACCTGGCCGGCCATGCCGACAAGTCGGCCTACTACTACTGCGTGCTGGTGTTCGTGCGCCACGCCGACGACCCGCAGCCGGTCATCGCCGACGGCCGCTGGAACGGCGAGATGGTCGCCACGCCGCGCGGCAACGGCGGCTTCGGCTACGACCCGCACTTCTACATCCCGGCGCTGGGCAAGTGCGCCGCCGAGCTGAGCGCCGACGAGAAGAACGCGCTGTCGCACCGTGGCCAGGCGCTGCGCGCGCTGGTCGAGAAGCTGCGATGATCCCGATCAAAGTGGTCGGCGCGCCGAGCAAGACGGCGCCGTCCCGGCCGGCGGCGGACATCTCCGACGCGGCCGGCGTGGCCCTCAAGTACCTGCAGCCGGGCACGCTGAACCTGACCGCGCTGCCGCCGCTGTCGCTGTACATCCACTTCCCCTGGTGCGTGAAGAAGTGCCCGTACTGCGACTTCAACTCGCACGAGGCCAAGGGCGGCCCCTTCCCCGAGGCCGAGTACCTCGACGCCGTGCGCGCCGACCTGGAGATGGCGCTGCCGCTGATCTGGGGCCGCAAGATCTACACCATCTTCATCGGCGGCGGCACGCCCAGCCTGATGTCGGCGGCCGGCCTGGACCGGCTGCTGTCGGACGTGCGCACCCTGCTGCCGCTCGACGGCGACGTCGAGATCACCATGGAGGCCAACCCCGGCACCTTCGAGGCGGAGAAGTTCAAGTCCTACCGCGCCAGCGGCGTCAACCGCCTGTCGATCGGCATCCAGAGCTTCAACGGCCGCCACCTGCAGGCGCTGGGCCGCATCCACGACGACAAGGAGGCGCGCCGCGCCGTCGAGATCGCGCAGGCCAACTTCGACAACTTCAACCTCGACCTGATGTACGCGCTGCCGTCGCAGACGCTGGCCGAGGCGCAGGCCGACCTGGAGACGGCGATGTCGTTCCAGCCGCCGCACCTGTCGCTGTACCACCTGACGATGGAGCCGAACACGGTGTTCGCCAAGTACCCGCCGGCGCTGCCCGACGACGACGCCAGCGCCGACATGCACGGACCTGATCGCGCAGATGACGGCGGCGCGCGGCTACGGCCAGTACGAGGTGTCGGCCTACGCCCAGCCGGGCCGGCGCGCGCGCCACAACCTGAACTACTGGGAGTTCGGCGACTACCTCGGCATCGGCGCCGGGGCGCACTCGAAGATCTCCTTCCCGCACAGGGTGCTGCGCCAGGCGCGCTACAAGCAGCCCAAGTCCTACATGGACGCGGTACGCGCCGGCAATCCGGTGCAGGAGGAGTACGAGATCGGCCGCGACGACATGGGCTTCGAGTTCATGCTCAACACCCTGCGCCTGCACGCCGGCTTCGACGCCAACCTGTTCGCCGAGCGCACCGGCATGGGCATCAACGCCATCGAGCAGCAGCTCAACGCCGCCGAGGCCAGGGGCTTGCTGTACCGCGACCACAAGACCATCCGGCCGACCGAGCTGGGGCAGCGCTTCCTCAACGACCTGCAGCAGATGTTCCTGGGCGGCTGAGCCGCGCAGGGCTGAACAAAGAAGGGCAGGCCGCGAGCCCGCCCTTTTGCCGTCCGCGCGGCGCCCGCCGGGCTAGCAGAGTCGGGCTAGAACTCCTCCCACTCGTCCTTGTCGGCGCCGGCCGCGACCGGCTTGCGCGCGCTCGTCGCCGGCTTGGCGGCGGCCGGCGCGGCGGCCTTGGCGCCCAGGTGCTTCGGCGTCGCCACGGCGGGGCGTTGCGGCCGCGCCGCCGCCACCACCGCCGCCGGCACGGCGCGCCGCGGTGGCGCCGCCGCCAGCGCGGCCATGTCGTGGCCCAGCCTGAACATGGACGCCGCCTGCGCCAGCCCGGCGGCCTGCTCCTGCATGCTGGCCGCCGCTGCCGCCGCCTGCTCGACCAGCGCGGCGTTCTGCTGGGTCACCTGGTCCATCTGCGCGATGGCGACGTTGACCTGGTCGATGCCGATGCTTTGCTCGCTGCTGGCCGAGGTGATCTCGCCCATGATGTCGGTGACCCGCTTGACGCTGGCGACCACCTCGCCCATGGTGGCGCCGGCCTGCTGCACCAGGCGCGCGCCGATGTCGACCTGCTCGACCGAGTCGCCGATCAGCGCCTTGATCTCCTTGGCGGCGCCGGCCGAGCGCTGCGCCAGGTTGCGCACCTCCGAGGCGACCACGGCGAAGCCGCGGCCCTGCTCGCCGGCGCGCGCCGCCTCGACGGCCGCGTTGAGTGCCAGAATATTCGTCTGGAAGGCGATGCCGTCGATGACGCCGATGATGTCGACGATCTTCTTGGCCGAGGCGTCGATCGAGCCCATCGTGTCGACCACCTGGCCGACGATGCTGCCGCCCTTCTCCGCCACGTCGGAGGCGGCCTGCGCCAGCGTGTTGGCCTGGCGCGCGTTGTCGGCGTTCTGCCGCACCGTCGAGGTCAGCTGCTCCATCGACGAGGCGGTCTCCTCGAGCGAACTGGCCTGCTGCTCGGTGCGCGAGGACAGGTCGAGGTTGCCCGAGGCGATCTCGGCCGAGGCGGTGGCGATCGAGTGGGTGCCCACCTGCACCTGGCTGACGATGTTGCGCAGCGCCTCGTTCATCGCCTTCAGCGCCGTCATCAGGTCGCCGATCTCGTCGCCCGCGCTGGCCTGGAACTGGGTGGTCAGGTCGCCCGAGGCGACGGTGCCGGCGATGTCCAGCGCCGACTTGAGCGGCACCGTGATGCTGCGCGAGATGACCCAGGCGGCGCTGCCGCCGACCACCACCAGCAGCGCCGCCAGCACCGTCAGCAGCAGGTTGGAGCGGTCGTTGGCGGCGTCGATGGCGTGGGCGGTGTCGTCGATCATCTTGCGCTGGTGCGCCAGGAAGGCCTGCACCTTGCCCTGGTAGGCGTCGGCGGCCGGCGCGAAGCTGTCCTTGTAGAGCCGCTCGGCGAGCGCCGCGTCGCCGGCCTTCTTGGCGTTCATCACGGCCGTCTTGGCGTCCTGGTACTTGCCGCGCAGCGCCACGGCGGACTGGTACATCTGCTTTTCCTCGTCGCTGGCGATCAGGCCCTGGATGGTGTCGAGCAGGGCGCCGCCCTTCTTGCTGCTGGCGGCGATGACGTCGGCGAAGGTGGTCGACAGCTCGTTGTCGCTGCTGCGCGCGATCATCGCCGTGCGCGCCACCGCCGAGTAGATCAGCACGTACCAGTCGGAGACGATGCGCTCCTTGGCCAGCGGCTTGGCCATCATTTGCTTGGTCGCCTCGGCGGTGGCGCGGGCGTTGACCAGGGCCACCGAGGTGGCCACCACGGACAGCGTCAGCACGATGGCGAAGCCCAGTCCGAGGCGGGTGGAAATGCGCAGATGCGACAAAATGTTCATGGTGGACCTCCAGGGAGTCGATCGGACCAGGTCGGCTGGCAGGGCTGCTGATTTGCCAACTGACTTGCCAACTGAGTTGCCAACTAACTTGCTAGTATGCGCCGATCGGTTTTCCGAAGACATGGAAATCGCTGTCGAGATTGTTGCTTTTTTCTAACAATATTTCATTACTGGAATGATCTAGAAAGCCGCCGCCAGGCGCAGGTCGGGCCGCTCGGCCCAGCGCGCGCAGGCCTCGGCCAGGCGTTCGCTCTCGGCGATGGCGCGGCCCCAGTCGCGCATGCGGGCGGCGTGGTCCTGGCCGTAGAACTTGAAGTCGCGCCGGTCCGGCATTTTGCCGTTGGGCAGGGTGGCGAGGAAGGCCGGCGACGGCGACACCAGTATGACGTTGTCGAGCGCGGCGTCGCGGGCGCGGCGCCAGGGCAGCGACTTGTCCAGCCAGCCGGGCACGATGTGGTCGGCGAAGTGCGGGTACAGCACCAGGCCGGGGTCGCGCTGGTAGGGCAGGTGCAGGTGGTAGTCGATCAGGCCGCCGTCCCAGTAGGCGCCGGGCGGCGCGCCGGCGATCGCCACCACCGCCTCGAGCAGCAGCGGGATCGAGCCGGAGGCCAGCAGGGCGTCGCGCAGGTTGGCCTCGGACAGGCCGACGAAGTGGGCGGCGAAGGCGTCGAAGTCCTGGCGCAGCCAGGCCGCGTCGTCGCGGCGGTCGTGGAACACCACGCGCTGCATCGACGCCGCCAGGCGCGAGCGCGCCAGCAGGTTGTTGGCGGCGGCCAGCAGGAAGCCGGCCGTCTCGCGCCAGCGCGCGCCGTTGGCGCGGGCCAGCGCGCCGGCGCCGCGCACCGTCAGCACCGACAGGTGGTGCTCGGGATGCTTGAGCGGCTCGGCGGCGCGGCCCTCGAACAGCTCGTCGAGCAGGGCGCGGCAGGTGCGGCTGACGTAGGCCGCGTCGACCTTGGCCGGGTAGCGCTGGGCGGTGTACAGGCGGGCCAGGCGGCGCTGCGCGGCGACCGGGTCGGCGCAGGCGGCGGCGGCCATGCGCCAGGCGCCGATCGAGGCGCCGACCAGGCGGCGTTGGCGCGGCGCCTGTTTCAGCCAGTCGCCGAACAGCCAGCAGTCGATGCCATGCAGGATCAGGCCCTTGGGGCCGCCGGCGGCGGCCGGCACGATGGCCACGTCGGCCGCGCGCAGACCCTCGGCGGCGATGCGCGCGCGGGCGCGGGCGCCGAGGCGGATGGTGATGGGGGAGTCCATTTAAATGAGGGAATTGCGGTTTTGTTGGGCAGAGTACCATTGATCGGAGCGCCTGTGAACAGCCCTCGTTCAACATCCTTCTTGGTTCCCACCGCTTGGCGACAAAATGGCACCAGTGTGCTACCATGCCCTCGTCGAGTAGCGCTAACAACCGGAAGGCTTAACACATGAGTGCGACGGAAGAAAGAGGCCGTATTACGGCCAGAGTTTCCAGCCCAATAGCAGAGAAACTCCAAGAGGCGGCAGACTTGATGGGCGCTACGTTGAACCAGTTCTTGGTTCAAGCAGCACTAAAAGAAGCGAATAGGGTGATCGAGCGAGAACACACGATCCGCTACACCCGTGAAGATGCTGCCATGTTAATAAATCTGCTTGACTCCCCACCATCGCCCAACCCGGCGCTAGCGAAGGCCTTCGCGCAGTATAAAACCAAGGTAGAAAATGGCACACTCATTATCCGCGCTGGACGCAGCGCATGAAGTGAATCGCTTCACCTGTGGTAAGCCGGAGCTTGATCACTATCTGCAAACGATGGCAAGGCAGCACCAAAGCAAGAATATCTCCAAGACCTATATATTGACGAACGACGAAGACCCTACGCAGGTCAGAGGTTTTTTCACGATGGCAATTCGCCCAATGACGCCCAAGGGCGACATGCCGGCAAGTTTGGTCAAGCGTCTACCAAACACAATCCCCGGCTTTACCTTGGGACGTCTGGCAGTTTCCGAAACGCACAAAGGAAACGGGTACGGAGCAACATTATTGATAGCAGCGATGGCAAAAGCCAAGGCTGTCGCGGACGAAGTAGGGGGCTTTGCGTTGTTCGTTGACGCCAAGGACGGCGAAGCGTCGAGCTTCTACCAGAACTATGGCTTCACACCATTCCCATCCAATCCTTTGATTCTTGTGATACCGATCACGCACATCCCCGGATAATGTGAAATACTCACGGCGCCGAGGCGGATGGTGAGGGGTGAGTCCATTTAAATGAGGAAATTGCGGTTGTGTTGGCTGGAGTATGAGGCAGTGATTTCTTTAGCGGCGGGCAAGTTTTCCGGCCATCACACCAATGGCGACGTCGGGCCATTGGGCACCTTCGTGATCGGCATTGGCGACGAACTTGGCGTGGCGCGCGTTCAAGTACGCAACAGCTCGCGCGCGGTTTTGCGGAGACGAATTGTCAAGTTCCACGGAGAGGCCTCTGGTCGCTTTTAAGCTGATCGCGTATAGAGCCTTCTTCTTGTCTTGTTTAGCCATGATTTCATCCTTTTCGCACGTTTGGTTCAATGACTTAGCGTAGCGTTTTGGACAAGCGTATCACTTTTCGCCCCTTGGTTGTCGCGTTGTTGTAGCCCAAGCTCTTGTAAAACTCCAGCAAGGCGGCCAGCTCGACATGCTTTGCGCGGCGGCGGAAAAGCTTGATGATCTTTTCCCAATCCCAGTTGCCTTGTCTGAGGTCGGGATACGCATGACGCCACTCTTTGGTTTGAAGGATTGCATCGGGTGTGATGTCGTCCAGATGCACGACTGTGGCTGTGATGTCGGAAAGCGACAGGGCCGTGAGCTCTCTGGCCTCCCGCCGTCGCGCCGCATACCGTAAGCATGCCTCATGTCGCTCATTCCTGCCGTTCTGATCGTGTCCCATGGTCTTCCATTTTTCTGCCGTCTGGTCGACATCAAATTGGAGGGTGCGCGCGCTTGGCGCGGCAAGTGTCTATTGTCGCGGGGCTGAACGTTGGGGTATTGTTGTAGCTCTTGTGTTGGCGAGTTCGCTTCCTCGTCAAGTTGAAGTGCGCGGCCCCCTCCCGCGGGAAGGGACCGCCGGCCTTACTTCAGGCCGCCGCCGAGGGTGCGGTACAGGTCGATGGCGCCGGTGGTGCGCAGCAGGCGCGCCTGCACCAGCGACTGCTCGGCGCCGAACAGCTCGCGCTGGGCGTCGAGCACGTCGAGCGCGCTGGCCACGCCGTTGTCGAAGCGCAGCTGCAGCAGCGCCAGGCGGTCGGCCTGGGCCAGCCGCACGGCGCGCTGCGCCGCCACCTGCTCGCCCAGGTAGTCGCGCGCGGCCAGCGCGTCGGCCACCTCGCGGAAGGCGCTCTGGATGGTCTTCTCGTAGTCGGCCACGGCGAGGTTCTTGCGCACCTCGCTCAGCGTCAGGTTGGCGCGGTTGCGCCCGCCGTCGAAGATCGGCAGCAGCAGCTGCGGGGCGAACGACCAGCTGCCCGAGCCGGCGTCGAACAGGCCGCCCAGCGACGGGCTGCTGCTGCCCACGGCGGCGGTCAGGCTGACGCGCGGGAAGAAGGCGGCGCGCGCCGCGCCGATGTTGGCGTTGGCCGCCTTCAGGCGCTGCTCGGCGGCGCGGATGTCGGGCCGCCGCGCCAGCAGGTCGGACGGCAGGCCGGCCGGCAGCGCGCTCATCGCGTCGATGGCGGCGTCGCCGGCCATGGCGCCGGATGCCGGGCCGGCCGGCGGCTGGCCGACCAGCAGGGTCAGCGCGTTCTCGGCCTGGGCGCGTTGCCGCGCCAGGGTCAGTGCGGCGACGCGGGCCGTTTCCATCAGCGTTTCGTTGGAGCGCAGGTCGAGGCGCGACGAGGCGCCCACCTCGGCGCGCTGCTGCGTCAGGCCGTAGGTGCGGCGGCGCGCCTCGTAGCTCTGCTGCGCCAGCGTGTACTGCTCGGCGTAGGCGCGCTCGGTGTAGTAGGCTTTGGCGACCTCGGCCACCAGGCTGATCTGCGCCGCCTGGCGCGCCTCGCCGGTGGCCAGGTACTGCGCCAGCGCGGCATCGTTCAGGCTCTTGACGCGGCCGAAGAAGTCCAGCTCGAAGGAGGAGATGGCCAGGCCGGCGTCGTAGCGCTTGCCGATGCTTTGCTGGCCGCCCTGGGCCAGGAAGGCCGGCGTTTTCGACTTGGTGTCGGCCAGGTTGGCGTTGACGCCGGGCAGGCGGTCGGCCGACTGCACGTTGTAGGCGGCGCGCGCCTCCTCGATGCGCAGCGCGGCCGTGCGCAGGTCGCGGTTGTGCTCCAGCGCGGCTTCGATCAACTGGCGCAGGCGCTCGTCGGCGAAGTAGTCGCGCCAGCCGGTGTCGACGGCGGCGGCGCCGTTGTTGGCGGCGCTGGCGCCGCCGCCGCTGCCATTGCCGGGGAAGGCGGCGGCCACCGGCGCCTCGGGGCGCTGGTAGGTCGGCGCCAGCGAGCAGGCCGACAGCAGGCCGACGGCCAGCATTGCGGCCAGCAGGGCGGCGCGCGGCATGGCGCGGCCGCCGTGGATTTGCGCCGGCGCCGGCGTTGGGGTCTCGAAGCCGGGTTTAGTCATGTTTGTTCTCCGCTGGCAGGTCCAGCTCATGTGCGGCCAGGCGGCGCTGGCGCTCGCTGCCCTTGAATATTTTACGGATCACGACGAAGAACACCGGCACCAGGAACACCGCCAGCACGGTGGCGGTGATCATGCCGCCCATCACGCCGGTGCCGATGGCGCGCTGGCTGGCCGAGCCGGCGCCGCTGGCCACCACCAACGGCAGCACGCCGAGGATGAAGGCCAGCGAGGTCATGATGATCGGCCGGAAGCGCAGGTGCACCGCCTGCAGCGTGGCCTCGACCAGGCCCATGCCCTGGGCCTGCAGGCGCTTGGCGAACTCGATGATCAGGATCGCGTTCTTGGCCGACAGGCCGATGATGGCGATCAGGCCGACCTTGAAGTAGACGTCGTTGGGCAGGCCGCGGATGGTGGCGCCGAGCAGCGCGCCGAGCACGCCGAGCGGCACCACCAGCAGCACCGCCACCGGGATCGACTCGCTCTCGTAGAGCGCGGCCAGCACCAGGAAGGCGGCCAGCAGCGACAGCGCGAACAGCGCCGGCGCCTGCGAGCCGGAGGTTTTTTCCTCCAGCGACTGGCCGGTCCATTCGATGCCGAAGCCGGGCGGCAGCTGGCCGGCCAGGCGTTCCAGCTCGGCCATGGCCTCGCCGGTGCTGCGGCCGGGCGCGGCGTCGCCGGTCAGTTTGATGGCCGGGTAGCCGTTGTAGCGCACCAGTTGCACCGGGCCGGTGATCCAGCGCGAGCTGGCGAAGGACGAGAAGGGCACCATGGCGCCGCTGTTGCTGCGCACGTTCAGTTGCAGGATGTCGGCCGGCTGCAGGCGGCGCGGCGCGTCGGCCTGGACGATGACGCGCTGTTGCCGGCCGCTGCTGGCGAAGTCGTTGACGTAGCTCGAGCCGAGCGAGATCGAGAGCATGCTGTTGATGTCGGCGAAGGCGACGCCGAGCGCGTTGGCCTTGTCGCGGTCGATGTCGAGCTGCAGCTGCGGCGCGTCCTCCAGGCCCTCGGGGCGCACGCCCTTGAGGATGGACGACTTGGCGGCCATGCCGAGCAGCTGGTTGCGCGCCTCGACCAGGGCGGCGTGGCCCAGGCCGCTGCGGTCCTGCAGGCGGGCGGTGATGCCGGTGGCGTTGCCCAGCTCGCGGATCGGCGGCGGGCTGAGCGGGTAGACGATGGCGTCCGGGATGCCCGACAGGGCGCCCATGGCGCGCTGGGCGATGGCGCTGGCCGACTGTTCGGCGTCGCGCTCCTTCCAGTCCTTCAGCGGCACGAACACCAGGCCGGCGTTCTGGCCGTTGCCGGAGAAGCTGAAGCCGGCCACGGCGATGGTGCGGGCCACGCCGGGCTGCTGGCGGAAGTAGGCGTCGACCTTGGTCAGCACCTCGCTGGTGCGGCTGGTCGAGGCGCCGGCCGGCAGCTGCACGTTGGCGATCAGGAAGCCCTGGTCCTCGTTGGGCAGGAAGGACGAGGGCAGGCGGGCGTACAGCCAGGCGACGATGCCGAGGATGGCGGCGAAGATCAGCAGGTAGCGGCCGGTGCGGGTCAGCATCTTGGCGATCACGCCCTGGTAGCCGGTGGCGGTGGCGGCGAAGCGGCGGTTGAACCAGCCGAAGAAGCCGCGCTTCTCGTGGTGGTGGCCGGCCTCGACCGGCTTGAGGATGGTGGCGCACAGGGCCGGCGTCAGGGTCAGCGCCATCAGCGCCGAGAACACCATGGCCGACACCATCGCCAGCGAGAACTGGCGGTAGATGGCGCCGACGGCGCCGCCGAAGAAGGCCATCGGGATGAACACGGCGATCAGCACCAGGGTGATGCCGATGATCGCGCCGGTGATCTGCGACATCGCCTTGCGCGTCGCGTCGCGCGGCGACAGGCCTTCCTCGCTCATGATGCGCTCGACGTTCTCGACCACGACGATGGCGTCGTCGACCAGGATGCCGATCGCCAGCACCATGCCGAACATGGTCAGCACGTTGATCGAGAAGCCGAACAGCTGCATCGCGGCGAAGGTGCCCATCAGGGCGATCGGCACGACGATGGTCGGAATCAGGGTGTAGCGGAAGTTCTGCAGGAACAGGTACATCACCAGGAACACCAGCAGCACCGCCTCGAACAGGGTCTTGACCACCTCCTCGATGGAGATCTTGACGAACAGCGAGGTGTCGTAGGGGATGGTGTATTTGACGCCGGGCGGGAAGTACTTGGCCAGATCGTCCATCTTGGTGCGCACGGCGGTGGCGGTCTGCAGCGCGTTGCCGGTCAGCGACAGCTGCACGGCGATGGCCGAGAACGGCGCGCCGTTCAGGCGCGCGCTGATGCCGTAGCTGGCGCCGCCCATCTCGACGCGGGCGACGTCGGCCAGGCGCACCAGCGAGCCGTTGGGGTTGGAGCGCAGCACCACCTTGGCGAACTCCCCGGGCGAGGACAGCTGGCCGGTGACGACGATGGGCGCCGAGTAGGTCTGCCGCGCCGGGCTCGGCAGGTCGCCCAGCGTGCCCGAGGTGACCTGGGTGTTCTGCGCCTTGATGGCGGCGGTGACGTCGGCCATGGTCATCTTCAGGCCGACCAGCTTGGCCGGGTCGATCCAGACGCGCATGGCGCGCTCGGTGCCGAACAACTGGGCCTGGCCGACGCCGGGCAGGCGCTTGATCTCGTTGACCACGTTGCGCGCCAGGTAGTCGCCCAGCGCGGTCGGGTCGAGCCGGCCGTCGGTGGAGGACAGGCCGACGAACATCAGGATGTTCGAGCGCGCCTTGTTGACCTGCACGCCCTGCTGGGTGACGGCGGCCGGCAGGCGCGACTCGACCCGCTTGATGCGGTTCTGCACGTCGACCGCCGCCAGGTCCGGGTTGGTACCCGGCTGGAAGGTGACGGTGATGGTGACGGCGCCGTTCGCCTCGCTCTGCGACTCGACGTATTGCAGGCCGTCGGCGCCGTTCATTTCCTGCTCGATCACGCTGGTGACGGCGTCGTCGAGCACCTGGGCGGTGGCGCCCGGGTAGTTGGCCGTCACCACGATCGATGGCGGCGCGATGGTCGGGTACTGGGCCACGGGAAGAACCGTGAGCGCCAGCGCGCCGCCGAGCAGAATGAATAAGGCGATCACCCAGGCGAACACGGGGCGGTCGATGAAAAACTTGGCCATCTGGACTCCCTGGGATTATTTGGACGCGGCGGCGGCGGCGGCGGCGGCGGCGGCCGGCGGCGCCGAGGCGGCCGGAGCGGACGCTGGCGGGGCCGACGCCGAAGCCGAGGCCGCGCCGGCGGCGGCGTGGCCGGCCCACGGCACCGGCTTGACCAGCGCGCCCGGCTTGGCCTTCTGGAAGCCCTCGACGATGATGCGCTCGCCGCCCTGCAGGCCGGAAGTGACGATCCAGTTCTGGCCCTGCGCGGTGTCGGCCTTGACCGGGCGCGGCGCGACCTTGTTGTCGGCGCCGACCAGCATCACCGAGGCGCCGTCGGCGCCGCGCACCACGGCCTGTTGCGGCACCACGATGGCGGCCTCGCTGACGCCCTGGTCGAGGCGGGCGCGCACGTACATGCCGGGCAGCAGGGTGCGGTTCGGATTGGGGAACTCGGCGCGCAGCGAGACGGCGCCGGAGCTCTCGTCGACCGAGACGTCGGCGAACAGCAGCTTGCCGGCGTGCGGGTAGACCTGGCCGTCCTCGGTCACCAGGGTGACCTTGGCCTGGTCGGCGCCGGCGCTCTTCAGCTTGCCGCTGGCCAGTTGCTGGCGCAGGCGCAGCAGCTCGGTGGACGACTGGGTGACGTTGACGTAGATCGGATCGAGCTGCTGGACCACGGCCAGCGCGGTGGCCTCGCCCTGGCCGACCAGCGCGCCCTCGGTGACCAGGGCGCGGCCGATGCGGCCGGAGATCGGCGCGGTGACGGTGGCGTAGCCCAGGGTCAGGCCGGCGTTCTGCCGCGCCGCCTTGGCGGTGGCCAGGTCGGCGGCGCCCTGCTTCTGCGCGGTGGCGGCGTCGTCGTACTCCTGCTGGCTGACCGCCTGGGCGGCCAGCAGCGGCTTGTAGCGCTTGACCTTCAACTCGGACTGGGCCAGGTTGGCCTCGGCCTTGGCGACGGCCGCCTGGGCGCTGTCGTAGCTGGCCTGGAAGCTGGCCGGGTCGATGCGGAACAGCACCTCGCCGGCCTTGACCTCGCCGCCCTCCTTGAAGGCGCGCTGCAGCACGATGCCGGCGGTGCGCGCGCGCACCTGGGCGATGCGCGAGGCCTCGACGCGGCCGGGCAGTTCGGCGCTCAGGGTGACGGCGGCGGGGGCGACGGTGATGACGGCAACGGTGGCCGGCGGCGGCGGGCCGCCGGCGCCGTTGGCGCCCTTGTCGCCGCAGGCGGCCAGCAGCGCGAGGGTCAGGGCGGCGGCGGCAACGGCCGTGTAACGAGGGACTGATCTCATGGAAGTCTCGTAAAAAGTAATGTTGTTGAACGTGCTCCGCCCGCGACGGGGTGGGTGCGGGACAAGGTTGCAACATTGTAGTACAGGCTTAAATGTAACGTTTTGTACCTTAAATTACCGCAATTTCGGTGGCGCAAACGGTTGCGGCGGCCGGCCATGAAAAAAGCGGGAGGGCGGCGTTGCCGCCGCGCTCCCGCCCGTGTTGCGTGGCGCCGGCCGAGGCGGCCGGCGCGCGGACGCGTCAGCGCATCGCCGAGATGATCTGTTTCAGCTTGCCGGAGTCGGCGCAGAAGGCGCGGATGCCCTCGGACAGCTTCTCGGTGGCCATTTGGTCCTCGTTGAGCATGAAGCGGAAGGCCTTCTCGTCGAGCGACATCTTGACCATGCTGGCGGCGGGGGCGGCGTCGGCGCTGAGCTTGCGCCCGACCGGGGCGTCGCTGTCGGCCAGCTGTTGCAGCAGCTCGGGGCTGATGGTGAGCAGGTCGCAACCGGCCAGTTCGAGGATCTGGCCGGTGTTGCGGAAGCTGGCGCCCATCACCTCGGTCTTGTAGCCGAACTTGCGGTAGTAGTTGTAGATGCGCTTGACCGACTGCACGCCCGGGTCGTCGGCGCCGACGTAGTCGATGCCGGTGGATTTTTTGTACCAGTCGAAGATGCGGCCGACGAAGGGCGAGATCAGCTGGGCGCCCGCTTCGGCGCAGGCGATCGCCTGGCTCAGCGAGAACAGCAGCGTCATATTGCAGTGGATGCACTCCTTCTCCAGGATTTCGGCGGCGCGGATGCCTTCCCAGGTGGCGGGCATCTTGATGAGCACGCGCTCGCGGTCGAAGCCTGCCGTTTCGTACAGGTGGATCAGTTCGCGCGCCTTGGCCACCGAACCGTCGGTGTCGAAGGACAGGCGGGCGTCGATCTCGGTCGAGACGCGGCCGGAGACGATTTTCAGGATCTCGCCGCCGAAAGCGATCAGCAGGTGGTCGATGACGTCGCCGGTGGAGGCGTCGGGGTTGTCGCGCACGGCCTTGGCCAGCAGCGGCTTGTACTCGTCCTTTTGCACCGCCTTCAGGATCAGCGAGGGATTGGTGGTGGCGTCGCGCGGCGTGTAGGCCTTGATCGACTGGAAGTCGCCGGTGTCGGCGACGACGGTGGTGAATTTCTTGAGCTGTTCGAGTTGGTTCATGTGCGGGGCCAAATGGGTGGGTGAGCTGACTTTTTCGATGTCGGTTTTATTATCTTAGCTGATTGTCCGGCAAACGTGGGCACAAACGCGCAGCCGTCGTGGCGGATAGGGGAATCGAGCGGATTTGCGCAAATTTGCGCAAATCCGTATCAGTTGTTCGCTTGGGCGCGTGCTAGGCGGGCGGCCAGGAAGGCCAGCAGGCGGGTCTGTAGTTGCAGCTGGAAGCGCGGCCGGTCGAAGCCGGGCGGGTTCGTGCGCCGGCACGAAGCCGGGCCGCAGCATGGCCGGTGGAAACGGGCAGAGGAAGGAGTGGTGGCCGGCGTTGGCGATGGTCTCGGCCTCGACCAGCGCGGGCCGCGCCACGCCGGTGCGCACCAGCTCGCCCTGCCAGGGCGGCGTCATATGGTCGTGCTCGGCGGTCAGCAGCAGGACCGGCAGGTCGACCCGGCGCAGCGCGCCGGGCGCCATGAACCAGGCGGCGGCCGGCGCCAGCAGCACCAACGCCGCCACGCGCGGGTCGCTGGCGGTGGCCAGCGGCTGGCCGGCGCGGTTGTATGGCGTGCCGCCGGCCAGGGCCAGGGCGCTGTAGCCGCCCATCGAATGGCCGATCACGCCGACGCCGCCGGGCCTCACGTGGGGCGCCAGGTGGGCGTCGGCGAGGACGGCGTCGATGCTCAGCTGTAGGTGGCGCGGCCGGCGCAGCAGGTTCTCGTCGCTGTTCTCCAGCGCGTTGTCGTGGCGGTTGTTGCCGGCGTGCTCGGGCAGGGCGACGATGTAGCCGCTGCGCGCCAGGAACAGGGCGAGCTCGCGGTAGGCCAGCGGCGTGCCGCCGCCGCCGTGCGAGAGCAGCAGCAGCGGGTACTGGCCCGGCAGCGGCGCGGCGTCGGCGGCGGCGTCGATCGAATAGGGGCCGAAGGCCAGCGGCGCCTCGGCGGCGTCGGTGGGGTAGAACAGCAGCAGGGGGAAGCTCAGCCCGCGCTCGGCGTCGCCCACCTGCGCGCTGCGGCAGCCGGCGCGGACGGTCATTCGGCCAGCGGCAGTTGGTCCATGGGAGGCACGCCGCGTTTGCGCGCGTCGTGGCGATAGTAGGCCGCCATGCTGAGGCCGAAGAAGGCCGCCACCCCCAGCGCCGCCAGCAAGGTCGTGGCGAGCGGGGTGCCGTCGCGCAGCCAGACCAGCGGCCACATGATGATCCACCAGAACACGCCGAAGAAGCCGCCGAAGAAGGTCGCGTTGACGAGGAAGCGGTTGAAGTGCGGCGGCGCCAGGTCGACGCCGAAGCGCCACAGCAGGCGGAAGGCCAGCGGCGCCGAGGTGGTGCGGCGGATGCGTTTGATGTCGTACAGGTAGCGCAGGGCGCGCTCGCGTTGCAGCTCGCGGGCCGCGCGGGATGGGCTGGTCATGGAATACGGCGGCGCCGGCCGCTTGCTGTTGGATCAAGTGCCAATATTGACACAAATACAGCGGCGCGGCCAGTCAGCCGATGAAGGAATCGAACTGCAGGTCGAACTCCTGCAGCGCCTTCTGGGCGTTCTGCATCTTCTTGCGGAACTCGGGGCCGCGTTGCAGCGCCAGGCCGACCGCCAGCACGTCGATCACCACCAGGTAGGCCAGCCGCGCCGAGATCGGCGTGTACGGGTCGGTGTTGAAGATCAGGTCGATGGGGATCAGCACGGTGGCCATGTCGGCCAGCGGCGTGCCCGACGGCGCCAGCACGATGACGTCGGCGCCGCCACGGCGCGCCAGCTTGACCGAGCGCACCAGCGCCGGGCTGTTGCCGCGCTGCGAGATGGCCACCACGGCGTCGCCGGCGCGCAGCAGGGCGGCGGCGATGCTGTGGATGGCCGGGTCGGCGTAGGCCACCGTCGGCACGCCGGAGCGGAAGAACTTGTGCTGGGCGTCGGCGGCGACGATGCCGGAGGTGCCCTGGCCGTAGAACTCGATCTTGTTGGCGCGCGACAGGATGTCGAGCGCCTGCTGCACCGCCTCGGCGTTGAGGTTGTTGCGCAGGTCGAGCAGGGTGTTGATCGAGCGGCTGCAGATCTTGTTGACCAGGTCGGCCGCCAGGTCGTCCTGCGCCGGCTGCTCGTTCAGGCCGGGCAGGGCCAGGGCCAGGCCCTGGGCCAGCTTGAGCTTGAACTCGTGCCAGCCGTCGTAGCCCAGGGTGCGGCAAAAGCGCACCACCGTCGGCTCGGACACCTGGGCGCTCTTGGCCAGCGCCGTGATGTTCTGGCTGACGATCAGGTCGGGATGCTCCAGCACCGCCTGCGCGACCTTCTTCTCCGACTTGGAGAGCGAGTCGAGCTGGGTGCGGATCGAGTCGAGTAGCATTAGTTTTTCGCTGCCATGATGAGTCCTCTATTAATCTTCCGGCAGCGCTTCTTCGCGCCACTGCAGGCCGTCGCGGCCGATCAGCGCGCTGGCGGCGGCCGGGCCCCAGGTGCCGGCGGTGTACGGGATCGGCATGCTGTCGTCCTGCTCCCAGTTGGTCAGGATCGGTTCGACCCATTCCCACGCCGCCTCCAGCTCGTCGCCGCGCATGAACAGGGTCAGCTGGCCGCGCAGCACGTCGAGCAGCAGGCGTTCGTAGGCGTCCATGCGGGGCGATTTGAACGACTCGCGGAAGTCCAGTTCCAGCTCGGCCGGCTTGAGGCGCATGCCGTCGCCCGGCGTCTTGGCCATCAGGTTCATGCGCAGGCCCTCGTCGGGCTGCAGGCGGATCACCAGCGAGTTCGGTTGGAAGCTCGAGGTCGGCTGGTTGAAGATCGAATGGGGGATCTGCTTGAAGCGCACGACGATCTCGGCCAGGCTGTCGGCCATGCGTTTGCCGGTGCGCAGGTAGAACGGCACGCCGGCCCAGCGCCAGGTGTCGATCTCCGCCTTCATGGCGACGAAGGTCTCGGTGCGCGAGTGTTCCGGCGCGTCCGGCTCGTCGCGGTAGCTCGGCACGGCCTGGCCGTCGACGTGGCCGGCGCGGTATTGGCCGCGCACGATGTTCTGCGCCAGCGTGGTCGGGGTGAACTTCTTGAGCGAACGCAGCACCTGCAGCTTGGCGTCGCGCACGGCGTCCGGCGCGATCGAGGTGGGCGGTTCCATGGCGACGATACACAGCAGTTGCAGCAGGTGGTTCTGCAGCATGTCGCGCAGCGCGCCGGAGGTGTCGTAGTAGCCCATGCGGTTGCCGACGCCGAGCTTTTCGGCGATGGTGATCTGCACGTCGGAGATCCATTCGCGGCGCCACAGCGGCTCGAACAGGATGTTGCCGAAGCGCAGGGCCAGCAGGTTCTGCACGGTCTCCTTGCCCAGGTAGTGGTCGATGCGGTAGATCTGCGACTCGGCGAACACCTTGCCCACCTCGGCGTTGATCTGCTTGGCCGAGGCCAGGTCGCGGCCCAGCGGTTTTTCCAGCACCACGCGCGAGTTCGGCGTGACCAGCTCGTTGGCGGCCAGGTTGTCGCAGATCTGCGCGAACAGGTGCGGCGGCGTGGCCAGGTAGTAGACGCGGGTCAGCGCCGGGTCGGCGCGCAGCGCCTCGACCAGCGGCGCGTAGCTGCCGGCGTCGGTGGCGTTGAGCGAAACGTAGACGATGCGGGCGGTGAACTTGGCCCAGGCGGCCGGCGTGACGGCCGGCGCCTTGATGTGCGGTCGAGAGGTGGCCTCGACGGTTTTCAGGAAGTCTTCCTGGCAGCAGTCCTGGCGGCCCACGCAGATGATGCGGGAGGTCGGTGGCAGGTCGTTGGCGACGTCGCGCGCGTACATCGCGGGCAGTAGTTTGCGCATCGCCAGATCGCCGCTGCCGCCAAACAGAACCAGGTCAAAATCGGTAAGAGCCATAATATGAAATCGCAGTAAGTGGGTGCCGGAGGAGTGCTACTAGGGGTTGTGTAAATTTACTACATGAATACGGGTAAGGCAAGAAAATTTACTACAAATTGGGTGTGGGCGTTGCTTGCTTGAGCGGTGCGGCTGGCAACCCCCAACCCCGCAAAGCCAGGGTCAGACCCTAGGGTCTGACCCTGATTTGGCTCTGGGGTGCTGCGGGCCTCACCGGCGCGCCGGCTTCAGGCCACGATTCATTCAATGTAGGCCGGTTCGGCGCGGCCCGCAACATCGACTTGCACCGACAGCACGCGGCCGCTCAGCGGGTACTGCGCCAGCTCCTCGGCCGAGCGCTTGTAGCTGGCGCTGGTGATGTAGAGGGTGCGCAGGTCGGCGCCGCCGAAGGCCAGCATGGTCGGGCAGCGCACCGGCAGGGCGATCTCGTCGAGGATCTCGCCTTCGGGCGACAGCTTGAGCACGCGGCCGCCCTCGAACATGGCGCACCAGTAGTTGCCCTCGCTGTCGACGGCGGCGCCGTCGGGACGGCCGCCGTAGTTGTTCGCCTTGTCGGTGGAGAACTGCTTGACCAACTGCTGGTCAGCCACGGTGCCGCCGGCCAGGTCGAAGGCGTAGCGGGTGACGCGGTGCGCGGTGGTGTCGGCGTGGTACAGCGTGCGCTGGTCCGGGCTGAAACCGAGGCCGTTGGAGACCGTCATGCCGCCCGACCAGACCTTGCGGATCTGGCCCCGCTCGAGCACAAACATCTCGGCGGCC
This sequence comes from Rugamonas sp. DEMB1, assembly GCF_029834475.1. Taxonomy (GTDB): domain Bacteria; phylum Pseudomonadota; class Gammaproteobacteria; order Burkholderiales; family Burkholderiaceae_D; genus Rugamonas; species Rugamonas rubra. Next base: position 1,247,795 of record NZ_CP122407.1, read on the forward strand.
TGGCGGTCGCGCGGCTCGAAGATGGTGCCGACCCAGAAGCGGCCGGCGGCGTCGGCGCGGCCGTCGTTGAAGCGGGTGGTGGCGGTGTCGTAGGGCGCGGCGGCGATGTCGCTCAGCGCGCCGCTCTCGGTGTTCAGGTGGACGAAGCCGCGGCGCAGCGCGATCACCAGGCCGCCCTGTTCGCTGCGCGCCAGCGCCGACGGCTCGCTGGACATCTTCCATTCGCGCCGCTCGCCGCTGGCCGGGTCGAGCCGGTGCACGGCGAAACCCTCGATGTCGACCCAGTACAGGGCCTGTTCCTCGGGATGCCACAGCGGGCATTCGCCGACCTGCATGGCCTTGTCGCTGACGGTGTCGATGTTGTGCTTGCTCATGGTGCGCCTTCGTTTAAATATGCTGGGCCGCTTTGGCCATGATGATCAGGCCGTTGGTCGAGCTGTCGTGGCGCTCGGGCGCGATCTCGCCGGTCAGTTCGTGGTGGATGTTCTTGGCCAGTACCTTGCCCAGTTCGACGCCCCACTGGTCGAAGCTGTTGACGTCCCACAGCACGCCCTGGACGAAGGTCTTGTGCTCGTACAGCGCGACCAGGGCGCCCAGCAGCGGCGGCGTCAATTGGTCCATCAGGATGGTGTTGCTGGGGCGGTTGCCGGGGAAGGTCTTGTGCGGCACCAGCGCTTCGGCTTCCACCTCGCCGAGGCCTTGCGCGCGCAGGTCGGCGCGCACCTCGTCGCCGGTCTTGCCGGTCATGAAGGCCTCGGACTGGGCGAAGCAGTTGGCCAGCAGCGAGTCGTGGTGGCCGGGCAGGTCGTGGGTCGGGCGCAGCGCGGCGATGAAGTCGATCGGCGTCACGTCGCTGCCCTGGTGCAGCAGCTGGAAGTAGGCGTGCTGCGCGTTGGTGCCGCACTCGCCCCACACCACCGGGCAGGTCGGCACGTCGACTTCCACGCCGCCCTTGGTGACGCGCTTGCCGTTGCTCTCCATGTCGAGCTGCTGCAGGTAGGCCGGGAAGCGGCTCAGGTCCTGGTGGTAGGGCGCGATCGACAGCGAGGAGCAGCCGAGGAACTGGCGGTTCCAAAAGCCGACCATGGCCAGCAGCACCGGCATGTTCTCCTCCAGCGGCGCTTCCTGGAAGTGCTGGTCCATGGCGTGGGCGCCGGCCAGGAAGTCGGTGAAGTAGCCGAAGCCGACCGACAGCGCGACCGCCAGGCCGATCGACGACCAGACCGAGTAGCGGCCGCCGACCCAGTCCCAGAACGGGAACATATTGGCCGGGTCGATGCCGAAGGCCTTGACCGCCCCGGTGTTGGTGGAGACGGCGACGAAGTGGCGCGCCAGCTCGTCCTCCTTGGCGTGGCGCAGGAACCAGCTGCGCGCGGTCTGCGCGTTGAGCATGGTCTCGGCGGTGACGAAGGTCTTGGAGGCGACGATGAACAGGGTGGTGGCCGGGTCGACCTGTTCCAGCACGGCGTCCATGTCGTGGCCGTCGACGTTGGAGACGAAGTGCATCTTCAAGCGCGGGTGGGCGTAGGAGCGCAGGGCCAGGCAGACCATCTTCGGTCCCAGGTCGGAGCCGCCGATGCCGATGTTGACGATGTCGGTGATCGGCTTGCCGCTGTGGCCCAGCCAGGCGCCGCTGCGCACGCGGTCGCTGAAGTCGCGCATGTGTTCGAGCACGGCGTGGACGTCGGCGACGACGTCCTGGCCGTCGACCACCAGCGCCTTGTCGCGCGGCAGACGCAGCGCTGTGTGCAGCACCGCGCGATGTTCGGTAAGATTGATTTTCTCGCCGGCGAACATGGCGTCGCGCTGCGCCTCGACGCCGCGTTCGCGCGCCAGGTCGAGCAGCAGCCCGACGGTGGTGGCGTCGACGCGGTTCTTCGAATAGTCGAGGAACAGGCCGGCCGCGTCGACCGTCAGCTTGGGAAAGCGCTGCGGATCGGCGGCGAACAACTGGCGCATCTGCCAGTGTTTGGCCTCGACGGCGTGGGATTCGAAGGCCTGGAAACTGGCGGTGGCGGTGATGGCGGGCTGGCGCATAATGGTCGGCGGCGTTGGATTAGCGGGGTGGATGGAGGCCGGCGCGCATGCCGAAACACAGCTCGTGCGGCGCCAGGACGATCATATTATTCGATAATACATGAAAAACAGGTAAATTCACTACAGTTTGACTAAATCCCTGTACCGCCATGGGTCGGAGGCATATCCGGTCGGCAATCCATGTTGCGTTTCTTGCCACTAATTGGGCTTTGCGCGCAATAAAAGATCAGCGCTCAGGAAATTTTGTAGTAAAATTTCATGGAATTCATTCATAAGGAACGATCATGGCGGTGCATCCAGTACTCGAAACCGTAACGGCGCGGATCATCCAGCGCAGCAAGCCCTCGCGTGGCGCCTACCTGGCCCACCTCGAGGCCGCGCGCGTCAAGGGCGTGCAGCGCAGCGCCCTGTCGTGTACCAACCTGGCGCACGGCTTCGCCGCCTTCCCGGCCAACGACAAGCTGGTGCTCAAAGAGGTGCGCAAGCCCTCGGTGGCGATCGTCTCGTCCTACAACGACATGCTGTCGGCGCACCAGCCCTTCGAGGGCTTCCCCGCCATCATCAAGGAGGCGGTGCGCGAAGTGGGCGCGGTGGCGCAGTTCGCCGGCGGCGTGCCGGCCATGTGCGACGGCGTGACCCAGGGCCAGCCGGGCATGGAATTGTCGCTGTTCTCGCGCGACGCCATCGCCATGGCCACCGCCGTCGGCCTGTCGCACAATATGTTCGACTCGGCCGTCTACCTTGGCGTGTGCGACAAGATCGTGCCGGGCCTGCTGATCGGCGCGCTGCACTTCGGCCACCTGCCGGCCGTGTTCGTGCCGGCCGGGCCGATGACCACCGGCCTGTCCAACTCCGACAAGGCCAAGGTGCGCCAGCTGTACGCCCAGGGCAAGGCGAGCCGCGAGGAGCTGCTCGAGGGCGAGGCCAAGTCCTACCACGGCGCCGGCACCTGCACCTTCTACGGCACCGCCAACAGCAACCAGATGCTGATGGAGGTGATGGGCCTGCACCTGCCGGGCGCCGCCTTCATCACGCCGGGCACGCCGCTGCGCGACGCGCTGACCGCCGCCGCCGCCCAGCGCGCCGCGCTGATCACCGCGCAGAGCGACAACTACCTGCCGGTCGGCCGCGTCGTCGACGAGAAATCGATCGTCAACGCCATCGTCGGCCTGCTCACCACCGGCGGCTCGACCAACCACACGCTGCACCTGGTGGCCATCGCCAAGGCGGCCGGCATCGTCATCGACTGGGACGACTTCAACGAGCTGTCGGCCGTGGTGCCGCTGCTGACCCGCATCTACCCGAACGGCGACGCCGACGTCAACCACTTCCACGCCGCCGGCGGCACCGGCTTCGTGATCCGCGAACTGCTCGACGCCGGCCTGTTGCACGACGACGTCACCACCATCCTCGGCAAGGGCCTGCGCGCGCACTGCGCCGAGCCCTTCCTGGGCGAGGGCGGCAAGGGCGTGGTGTGGCGCGACGCGCCGCTGGAAAGCGGCGACGAGAAGGTGCTGCGCAAGGCTTCGGCGCCGTTCGCGCCGGACGGCGGCATGATCCTGGTGAAGGGCAACCTGGGCCGCGCCGTGATGAAGGTCTCCGCCGTCAAACCCGAGCACCGCTCGGTCGAGGCGCCGGCGCTGGTGTTCAATTCGCAGGAGGCCTTCATGGCCGCCTACAAGGCCGGCAAGCTGGACCGCGACTTCGTCGCCGTGCTGCGCTTCCAGGGCCCGCGCGCCAACGGCATGCCCGAGCTGCACGCGCTGACGCCGGCGCTGGCCAACCTGCAGGACGCCGGCCGCCATGTCGCCCTGGTCACCGACGGCCGCATGTCCGGCGCCTCGGGCAAGGTGCCGGCGGCGATCCACGTCTCGCCGGAGATTTTGGCCGGCGGTCCGCTCGGCCTGGTGCGCGACGGCGACATCATCCGCCTCGACGCGGCGACCGGCACGCTGGAGGCGCTGGTGCCGTCCGAGGTGTGGCACGCGCGCGCGCTGGCCACCGCCGACCTGTCGCCCAACAACGTCGGCATGGGCCGCGAGCTGTTCGCCATGTTCCGCAACTCCGTCAGCGCGGCCGAGCAGGGCGCCACCAGCTTCGCGCTGCCGTCGCCGATTCCGACCACCGTGTCCCTGCACGATGGCGCCACCGTGGGCGAGACCATGCCCGGTTCCGATGAAGATTTCTCGATGAAGAAAGAAGCCTGACCATGACCATGACACTACTCGACATTATGCGCACCTCGGCCGTGATCCCGGTGATCGCGATCGACGACCCCGACCACGCCGTTCCGCTGGCGCGCGCGCTGGTGGCCGGCGGCATCCGCGTGCTGGAGGTGACCCTGCGCACCAAGCACGGCCTGGCGGCGATCCGCGCCATGAGCGCGGTGGAGGGCGCCATCGTCGGCGTCGGCACCCTGACCCGGCCCGAGGAGTTCGCCGCTGCGCGCGACGCCGGCGCCGTGTTCGGCGTCTCGCCCGGCCTGACCGCCGCGCTGGTCGCCGCCGCCAAGAGCAGCGGCTTGCCGCTGCTGCCGGGCGTGATGACGCCGTCCGAGGTGATGGCGGCGCGCGAGCAGGGCTTCCTGCAGCTCAAGCTGTTCCCGGCCGTGCCGGCCGGCGGCGTGGGCATGCTCGGCGCCATCGGCGGCCCGCTGCCGGACGTGACCTTCTGTCCGACCGGCGGCATCTCGCAGGAGACCGCCTCGCAGTTCCTGGCGCTGAAGAACGTGGCCTGCGTCGGCGGCTCCTGGCTGACGCCGAAGGACGCCATCGCCGCTGGCAACTGGGAGCGCATCACCGAGCTGGCCAAGGCGGCCAGCGGCCTGCGCTAAGCGGCCCCGGCCTGGCGCCAGCCGCCGGGCCGGCCGCGTCCGACGGGCGCGGCGGTCAACGAAAAAACGACGCCGGATGGCGTCGTTTTTTCGTTGTGCGGGCCGGTTTGCGGCATGGGCCGCGCCGGCGCTCAGGCCGCGACCGGCTCGGCCGGCTGGCGGCGCCGGCGCGCAGCGGCGCCGACCAGGCCCAGGCCGGCGAGCAGCATGGCGTAGGTTTCCGGCTCCGGCACGGCGGCCACCGGCACCGACAGCGCGTTGACGAACAGTTGGCGGTGGTCGCCGCTGACGCCGCCGAAGCTGTCGTCCGGGAAGACGTTGACGCCGATCACGTTGCCCTTGGTGGCCACCAGCGCCACGCCGTCGTCGTAGCTGGCGTTGAGGGTGGCGCCGGCGGCGGCGACGACGTTGTCGCGGTAGTAGTTGCTCAGCGTGGCGACGCCGGTGAACAGCGCCGAGGCGTCGTTGGCGCCCATCGAGGCGGTGGAGTACAGCGAGCCGCCGAGCGAGGTGAAGGGCGAGTAGCCGCCCGACAGGAAGGCGCCGGCCAGCGTGTTGCTGCCCTGTTCGGCGTAGGAGAAGGTCGACACGACCAGGCGCTTGCCGGTGGCGGCGAAGCTGGCCAGGGCGTCGCCGTTGCCGACCGGGTCGCCGCCGTGGTTGGTGAAGAACAGCACCTCGTCGTAGGCCGACATGGTGGCGAAGGAGACCGAGGTGGTGTCGAGCGCCGTGACCGAGCTGAACTGGGCGGAGGCCATCAGCCAGGAGGCGATGTCGGTGGTGGAGCCGCCGCCGTTGTCGGTGCCGACGACCAGCACGGTGGGCGCCGCCTGGGCGCCGAAGGCCAGTAGGGCCAGGGTGCCGGCGGTGATGCTGCGTGTCATGAAGTTGTTCATTTTTGTAACCCCTTTTATGTAAGTGGTCACGAAAAGATAGAGCTTTTATTGTCGAATGTCTATCGAATGTTTCTTGCTGGAATATCATTGTTGACACCGGGGCTCCATCGATTCTCTCCAATTGTCACTCTGCGGGAGGGGCGCGGCGGCCGTCAGTTGGCCTCCGGCAATGGTGAAAATACAACGCTTGACGGTGGCCGGGCTAGGGGAGTTGTAGTTCTTCGCGCAACACTTCGCGCGGTCCCGCCCCGCCCCGCTGTCGCGGCTACAGCGCCGGCTGCGCCTCGACGCGGTTGCGGCCGCTGCGCTTGGCCAGGTAGAGGGCGCGGTCGGCGGCGCCGATCAGGGCGGCGGCGTCGAGCGCGGCGCCGGCCGGCTGGGTGGCGATGCCGACGCTGACCGTGACGCAGGCCTCGCGGTGCATGCCCGGCACGTGGGCGATGGCCAGCTCGATGGTGCGCAGGCGCACGCCCTCGGCCATCAGCACGGCCTGGGCGGCGTCGGTGTCGGGCAGGATCATGGCGAACTCCTCGCCGCCGTAGCGCGCCATCAGGTCGCACGGCCGCTTGAGCACGGCGGCCAGCGCGGCGGCCACCTGGATCAGGCACTGGTCGCCCTGCTGGTGGCCGTAGTGGTCGTTGTAGGACTTGAAGTTGTCGATGTCGATCATCAGCAGCGACAGGGCGCTGCCGCCGCGCTTGGCGCGGCGCTGCTCGCGCTCCATCGCCACGTCGAAGTGGCGCCGGTTGGCGATGCCGGTCAGGCCGTCGGCGAAGGTCTGCGAGCGCAGCACCATGGCCTGCTCGCGCAGCAGGCGCTCGCGGGCGACGGCGACGCTGACGTCGCTGATCTGGATCAGGCAGTGGCGCCCGGCGCCGGCCAGCGCCAGCGGGGTGACCTCGACGGCCTGCTGCAGGCGCTCGCCGCGCGCCGCCGCCTGGGCGTCGGCGAACAGGGGGAAGGGCGCCTTGTTGAGCGACTGCGACAGCAGCGAGCCGAAGCCGTTGCGCAGCGCCTGCTCGACGGCGCTGTGGACGCGCTGGCCGCGCAGCGCCGGGTACAGCTCGAACAGGTCGCGGCCCAGCACGCCGGCGGCCGGCGCGCCGGCGTGGCGGCCCATCCAGTCGTTCCACAGGGCGACGCGGTGGGCGCCGTCGAGCACGACGGCGCCCAGGTTGATGCTCGCCAGCACGCCCTCGAGCAGGCCGGCGGGGGCCGCCGCGCCGCTCATGCCTGCCCCATGGCGCGGGCGATGTACAGGTCGATCTGCTCCTGCATGTCGTGCAGCGCCGAGAGGTCGAGGATGAAGGCGACGTAGCCGTGGATCTGGTGCTTCTCCAGCACGAAGTCGATGTGCAGCATCAGCACCACGGTGTCGGCCGGGCTGCCCGAGGCGGTCAGGATCTCGTCGCTGGTGCCGACGTGGTAGCTCGGCAGCGAGCCCTGCAGCTCGCGCTGGAACAGGTTGGCCAGCGTGCCGACGCAGGAGTTGAGGATGATGTTGCCGATCTCGCACATCGCCTCCTGCTCCATCTCGGACAGCTCCTGCAGCGGCACGCCCTCGCCGACCATCAGGCGGACGATCTCAAGGCTCTTGTCCTCGGGGAACATGAGGATCGCCTCGGTGCTGAAGGCGCCGCGGTAGTGCTGGCTGACGCCGCAGATGCGCTCGCGCTCGCCGCCGGGCGCGCCGAGCAGGGCGGCGGCGGCGGCGCGGTGCATGAAGCTGATCGACGGCACCGACATGCGCACCTCCTCGTTGACGATGGCGCTCATCGAGGCGGCGGCCTGGCCGACGCCGATGTTGAAGATCTCGACCAGGGCGTCGTTTTCCAGTTCGCTCAGGGTGAACATCCTAGTCCTCCAGCACGGCCAGCAGTTGGGCGATGCGCGCCTCGGTGATCGGCTTCTCCATGAAGCCGATGCCCAGCGCGCTGGCGCGCTCGCGCGTGGCGCTCTGCACGTTGGCCGTCAGCAGCGAGATCGGCAGCGCCGGATAGCGCCGCCGCAGCAGCTCGGCGGCGGCGATGCCGCCCATGCCGGGCATGTTGACGTCCATCAGCACCAGGTCGGGCGCGACGGCCTCGGCCTGCTCCAGCGCCTGCTCGCCGGTGGCGGCCTCCTCGACCCGCCAGTCGGCGCGCAGGATCAGGATGTATTGGCGCGCCATCATGCGCGAGACGCGGCTGTCGTCGACGATCAGGACGGTTTTACTCGGCATGGCATCTCCCCGGGGCGGTGGCTGGCTGGCCCATTTTCGCACACTCGCGGCGCGCGCTGGGGCGCAAGCGCGGGCCTTGTGCCAGTCTGCGACATCGGCGGGAACGCTCGTTGCCGCAGCGCAATTCCGAGCGGAAAAGGGCGGCGTCGGCGGGCGATCCGTTAAAATAGCGCCATCGCGCGCGCCGGCCGTGCCGGCGCGCCCCGCTTCCCCCCACCTTTAGAACCCATCATGACCCAAGACGAATTGAAACAAGCAGTAGCCCGCGCCGCCATCGACTACGTGGTCGACGGCGAAATCATCGGCGTCGGCACCGGCTCGACCGCCAACTTCTTCATCGACGAGCTGGCCAAGATCAAGCAGCGCATCAAGGGCGCGGTGGCCTCGTCCGAGGCGACGGCGGCGCGCCTGGCCGGCCACGGCATCGCCGTGTTCGACCTCAACGACGTCGCCGAGATCGCCGTCTACATCGACGGCGCCGACGAGATCACCGCCGCCGGCGCGATGATCAAGGGCGGCGGCGCGGCGCTGACGCGCGAGAAGATCGTCGCCTCGGTGTCCAAGCGCTTCGTCTGCATCGCCGACGGCTCCAAGCTGGTCGAGACCATGGGCAAGTTCGCGCTGCCGGTCGAGGTGCTGCCGATGGCGCGCGCCGCCGTCACCCGCCAGCTCGCCGCGCTGGGCGGCCAGCCCAAGCTGCGCCTCAAGCCGGGCACTGACGAGGCCTTCATCACCGACAACGGCGGCATGATCATCGACGTCGCCGGCCTGGCGATCGCCGAGCCGGTGGCGCTGGAGCAGCGCATCAACCAGATCGTCGGCGTCATCGCCGTCGGCCTGTTCGCCCAGCGCGGCGCCAACGTCTGCCTGCTCGGCACGCCCGACGGCGTGCGCACGCTGACCTTCTAAGCGGCAAATACGCCGCGCGGAATACAACAAGGGCGCCCGGCCGCGAAGCGGGGCGCCCTTGTTTGCGTGCGGCCGCGGCCGCCGCGGCGGCTTATTCCGTCGGCGGCACGTAGCCCATGGCGGCGTCGGCGCCGTCGCCGAAGAAGTGCTTCTCCATCTGCGTGGCCAGGTATTTGCGCGCGCGCAGGTCGGCCAGGTTCAGGCGGTTCTCGTTGACCAGCATGGTCTGGTGCTTGAGCCAGGCGGCCCACGCCTCCTTCGAGACTTCCTTGTAGATCCGCTCGCCCAGGGCGCCCGGATACGGCGGGAAGTCGAGGCCTTCGGCGTCCTTGTTGAGTTTAATGCAATGAATAGTGCGGGCCATCTTAGGTGCTCCTAATGCGGGATGTGAAAGGCATGATTATAAAGACTTAATCAGGACCTGGGACTTGCGCTGCCAGTTATACATGCGCTGGCGGTCCTTGGGCAGGGCGTCGACGGTGGTCGGCACGAAGCCGCGCTTCTGGAACCAGTGCGAGGTGCGGGTGGTCAGCACGAACAGCTTGGTGATGCCGATGGCGCGGGCGCGGTTCTCCATGTGCTTGAGGATGCGCTCGCCGTCGCCCTGGGCCTGCACCTCGGGGTTGACGGTCAGGCAGGCCATTTCGGCCATCTTCTGCTCGGGGAAGGGGTACAGCGCGGCGCAGCCGAAGATCACGCCGTCGTGGTCGATGACGGAGAAGTAGTCGATCTCGCGCTCGATCAGCTCGCGGCCGCGCTTGACCAGCGTGCCGTCCGCCTCGAGCGGCTCGATCAGTTTGATGATGCCGCCGACGTCCTCGATGGTGGCCTGGCGCAGGCTCTCCAGGTTCTCGTGGCTGATCATGGTGCCCACGCCATCGTGGGTGAACAGCTCCAGCAGGGCCGAGCCGTCCATCGCGAAGGGCACGATGTGCGAGCGCTCGACGCCGTTGTTGCTGGCCTTGACGCAGTGTTTCAGGTAGAAGGCGGTGGCGTCGGGCAGGAAGCCGGCCTGCAGCACGGCCTCGGCCTGGTGCGACGACAGTTCGCGGATTTCGGTGCCGCCGGCGTCGGTCATCATCGGCGTTTCGGTGATGAAGATCAGCTTGTCGGCGTGCAGCGCGATGGCGGTGCTGCAGGCGACATCCTCCATCGTCAGGTTGAACGCCTCGCCGGTCGGCGAGAAGCCCAGCGGCGAGAGCAGCACCAGGCCGTCCGAGCCGAGGATGGAGTGGATGGTTTCGGCGTCGACCTTGCGGGTGATGCCGGTCATCTCCAGATCGACGCCGTCGATCACGCCGAGCGGGCGGGCGGTGATGAAGTTGCCGGAAATGATGCGGATCGCCGCGTGCGACATCGGCGTGTTCGGCAGGCCCTGGCTGAAGGCCGCCTCGATGTCGAGGCGCAGCTCGCCGGCCGCCTCCTTGGCGCACTCCATGGCGGCGATGTCGGTGATGCGCAAGCCGTTGTGGAAGCGGCCTTCGACGTTGCGCAGCGCCAGTTGTTCGGCCACCTGGGGGCGCGAACCGTAGACGACGGTGACGTTGATGTCGAGCGCGTGCAGCAGCGACAGGTCGTGCGCCAGCACCTGCAGCGCGCCGGCGCTGACCAGTTCACCAGGGAAGGCGACCACGAAGGTCTTGCCACGGAAAGCGTGGATGTAGGGCGCGACCGAGCGCAGCCAGTGGACGAATTGGGTAGGGTTTTCCATTAGGCGCATTATAATTCGCTGCGCGACCCGCGCGCCCAAAATTCATGTAAAAAACAATGTCAGAAGCCAGCAACAAGCCTAGCAGCAAACCTTTGTCTCCTTCCCGCCAACCGAACGCGCCCGCGGCGCCTGCGGCGGCGGGCCAGCCGCGCCCGGCCGACCAGCGCAACCGGCCGCCGCGCGGCCCGCGCGCCGAGGGCGCGCGCCCGGAGGGACAGGCGCCGCGCGGCCCGCGCGAGCCGCGCGCCGACGGCCGGCCGCAGCAGCCGCGTGAACCCCGGGCCGACGGCCAGCCCGGCCAGCCACGGGCGCCGCGCGAGCCGCGCGCCGACGGGCAGTCGCGCCAGCCGCGTGAACCCCGGGCGGATGGCCAGCCACGCGCCCCGCGCGCGCCGCGCGCCGACGGCCAGTCGCAGCAGCCACGGGCGCCGCGCGCCGACGGCCAGCCGAACCATTCCGGCGAGGCGCGCGAGCGCCGGCCGCGCCTGACGCCGGAGGAGCAGGCCGCCAAGGCGGCCGAACGCGCCTTCCGCAACCCGCTGCCGGAGATCAGCTACCCCGACGCAACCTGCCGGTGTCCGGCCGGCGCCAGGAGATCGCCGAGGCGCTGGTGAAGAACCAGGTCATCATCGTCTGCGGCGAGACCGGCTCGGGCAAGACCACCCAGCTGCCGAAGATCTGCCTGGAGCTGGGACGCGGCCAGGCCGGCCTGATCGGCCACACCCAGCCACGCCGCATCGCCGCCTCGTCGACCGCCAAGCGCATCGCCCAGGAACTGGGCACGCCGCTGGGCGAGACGGTCGGCTTCAAGGTGCGCTTCGCCGACACCTTGATGCGCGGCGCCTCGGTCAAGCTGATGACCGACGGTATCCTGCTGGCCGAGACGCAGACCGACCCGCTGCTGAAGAACTACGACACCATCATCATCGATGAGGCGCACGAACGCAGCCTGAACATCGACTTCCTGCTCGGCTACCTGAAGCAGCTGCTGCCGCGCCGGCCCGACCTGAAGGTGATCATCACCTCGGCGACCATCGACGCCGAGCGCTTCGCCCGCCACTTCGCTGCGGCCGACGGCAAGCCGGCGCCGGTGATCGAAGTGTCCGGCCGGCTGTACCAGGTCGAGGTGCGCTACCGCCCGGTCGACCGCGACCAGCCGGCCGGCGGCGCCGACGCCGCCAAGCCGGCGCCCAAGGCCGCCGCCGCGCGCGACAAGCGCGACCTGATGGACGCCGTGGTCGAGGGCGTCGACGAGTTGTGCCGCATCGGCTCGGGCGACGTGCTGGTGTTCCTGCCCGGCGAGCGCGAGATCCGCGACGCCGCCGAGGCGCTGCGCAAGCACCATCCGCCGCACGTCGAGATCCTGCCGCTGTTCGCCCGCCTGTCGGCCGAGGAGCAGGAGCGCGTCTTCAAGACCAGCAACGCGCGCCGCATCGTGTTGGCCACCAACGTCGCCGAGACCTCGCTGACGGTGCCCGGCATCCGCTACGTGGTCGACGCCGGCCTGGCCCGCGTCAAGCGCTACAGCTACCGCAACAAGGTCGAGCAGCTGCAGGTCGAGCCGATCGCCCAGTCGGCCGCCAACCAGCGCGCCGGCCGTTGCGGCCGCGTCGCCGACGGCGTCTGCATCCGCCTGTACGAGGAGCAGGACTTCCTGCTGCGGCCCAAGTTCACCGAGCCGGAGATCCTGCGCTCGTCGCTGGCCTCGGTCATTTTGCGCATGAAGTCGCTGCACCTGACCGACGTCGAGACCTTCCCCTTCATCGAGCCGCCGCTGGCGCGCGCCATCGCCGACGGCTACCAGCTGCTGCAGGAGCTGGGCGCGGTCGACGAGTACAACCAGCTGACGCCGCTGGGCCACAAGCTGGCCAAGCTGCCGCTCGACCCGCGCGTCGGCCGCATGATCTTGGCCGCGCTGGACAACGTCTGCCTGAGCGAAGTGCTGATCATCGCCTCGGCCTTGTCGGTGCAGGACCCGCGCGACCGGCCGATGGAGCACCAGCAGGCCGCCGACGAGGCGCACAAGAAGTTCGCCGACGAGAAGTCGGAGTTCCTCAGCTACCTGAAGATCTGGAAGTGGTTCGAGGGCGCCATCGAGCACAAGAAGACCAACCGCCAGTTGCAGGACAACTGCCGCGCCAACTTCCTGTCGCAGCTGCGCCTGCGCGAATGGCGCGACGTCCACTCGCAGCTGCTGACCATCGTCAAGGAGCAGGGCTGGCGCCTGAACGACGCGCCGGCCACCTACGAGAACCTGCACCTGGCGCTGCTGACCGGCCTGCTGGGCAACATCGGCTTCAAGGGCGAGGACGAGCCGGGCGCCGGCTTCCTCGGCGCGCGCGGCATCAAGTTCCACGTCTGGCCCGGCTCCTCGCTGCTGAAGAAACCGGGCAAGTGGATCATGGCCGCCGAGCTGGTCGACACCACCCGCCTGTACGCGCGCGGCATCGCGCAGATCCAGCCGGAGTGGCTGGAGAAGGTCGGCGAGCACCTGCTGAAAAAATCCTGGGGCGAGCCGCGCTGGGAGAAGCGCACGGCGCAGGTCAGCGCCTCCGAGCGCGCCACCCTGTACGGCCTGGTGGTGTACAGCCAGCGCCGCATCAACTACGGCCTGTTCAACCCGGTCGAGGCGCGCGAGATCTTCATCCGCGACGCCCTGGTCGGCGGCGACTACGAGACGCGGGCGCCGTTCTTCGCCCACAACCACAAGCTGATCAAGGAAATCGAGAACCTGGAGCACAAGTCACGCCGCTTGGACGTGCTGGTCGACGACGAATTGATCGCCGCCTTCTACGACAAGCTGATCCCGGCCGACGTGGTCAACGGCGCCGGCTTCGAGAAGTGGCACAAGGACGCCACCGCGCAGGAGCCCAAGCTGCTGTTCCTGGTGCGTGACGAGCTGATGCGCCACGAGGCGGCCGGCGTGACCACCGAGCTGTTCCCGAAGATGATGTCGGTGACCGGCCTGGAAATGCTGCTGACCTACCACTTCGAGCCGGGCAGCGTGCGCGACGGCGTCACCATGGCGGTGCCGCTGTACGCGCTCAACCAGCTGCCGCGCGAGCGCTGCGAGTGGCTGGTGCCGGGCATGCTGAAGGAGAAGGTGCATCTGCTGCTCAAGTCGTTGCCGCAAAAGCTGCGCCGCCACTGCGTGCCGCTGCCCGACTACTCGGCGAAGTTCTGCGAGCGCGTGCACGAGGCCGGCGTGTTCGGCCGGGGCGACCTGATCGACGCGATCATCGCCGACATCCGCAGCCAGATCACGATTTCGGTGCTGACCACCGACTTCAAGCCGGAGACGCTGCCGGCGCACCACTTCATGAACTTCAAGGTGATCGACGAGCACGGTCGCCAGCTCGACATGGGCCGCAACCTGGCCACCTTACAGGCCGAGTTTGGCACCCAGGCGCGCGAGAGCTTCCAGAAGATGGCCGAGGTGTCGGCGCCGCAGGGCGGGGTGAGCGTGCGCGCGCTGGGCACGGGCGGCGCTGCCGCCGCTGGTGCCGGCGCCGCCAGCGGTGCCGCTGTCGGCGTCGGCAAGGCGGGGCAGGGCAACGCGGGCAAGGGCGGCAACGCCGCCGGCAATGGCAATGGCAATGCGGCCGGCAACGCCGGCGCGACCGGCACGGCCAGCAGCGGCATCACGCTGACCGGCCTGAACAGCTGGACCTTCGGCGAGCTGCCGGAGCTGTTGGAGATCGTGCAGGGCAAGCTGACCTTGATCGGCTTCCCGGCGCTGGTCGACAAGGGCGCGCACTGCGACCTGGAGGTGTTCGACGACCCGACCGTGGCGGCGCGCACCCACCGCGTCGGCCTGCGCCGCCTGTTCGCGCTGCAACTGAAGGACCAGCTCAAGTACATCGAGAAGAGCATCCCCGGCCTGCAGCAGATGGGCATGCAGTTCATGGCGCTGGGCTCGCAGGAGGAGTTGCGCGACCAGATCATCCACAAGGCGCTGGACATCGCCTGCCTGCAGGCCCGCTGCCGATCGACGCGGCCAGCTTCAACAAGCGCAAGGACGAGGGCAAGTCGCGCCTGGTGTTGCTGGTCAACGAGATCGCCCGTTTGCTGGCGCAGGTGCTGACCGAGTTCCACGGCCTGCCCAAGCGTTTGCAGGGACTGCCGGCTGCTGCTGCGGCAGACATGCAGGCGCAGTTGCAGGGCCTGGTCAACAAGCGCTTCCTGTCCGACAACGACTACGGCCAGCTGGCGCACTTCCCGCGCTATTTGAAGGCGATCAACGTGCGCATCGAGAAGCTGCGCACCGATCCGGCGCGCGACGCCAAGCTGATGGCCGAGTGGCAGCAGGCCGCCACGCTGTATCTGCGCGCCAGCAAGGACCGCCAGGCCGGCAAGAACACCGATCCGAAAATGACCGAGTTCCGCTGGATGCTGGAAGAACTGCGCGTGTCGCTGTACGCGCAGGAGCTGCGCACGCCGATGCCGGTGTCGGTCAAGCGCCTGCAAAAGGTGTGGGAGTCGATGCAGCGCTAGGCTACTAGTGTCGTCCCGTCCGCGGCGAATTCGGGCTGCGGCCGCTGGTGCGCGGCCGCGTGCCGAAGAAGGTCTGCACCTCGTTGGTCCAGTCGGCGTCGCCCATGTCGGGCCAGTTGTCCTTGTCGAAGCCGGGCGCTTGTTTCAGCTGCGCCTTGTCGACGTCGAGCAGGAAGCGCTTGTTGACGGTGTCGATCGACAGGTATTCCCAGGGTACGGCGAAGAGTTTTTCGCCCAGCCCCAGGATGCCGCCGAAGGACAACACGGCGTAGGCCACCTCGCCGGTCTGCATGTCCAGCATCACCTCCTTGATGTCGCCCACATTCTCGTCCTGCAGGTTGTAGACGTCCTCGCCGATCAGCGTGTCGGCGCCCATCAGGCGCGGGCCGGGGCCGGCGCTGTGGTGCTTCTTGTACATGCCAAAAATATCGCGATCCAGATAGCTCATGGTTGCCTCCAAGATGTGCTTGCCCTGATCCGGGATTGGATCGGCCACGTCGTTCACAGTAGACATTCGGGTCCGGCGCCCGTTTGAGCCATCTCAATCGTGCTGCCCCGCACGATAGGCGCGCCAACGCACCGAGCCCACCTCCTCTTGTCTCTATACTGCAATGCAACACGGAGGTGTCACCATGAGGCTTTTTCAAGGAACAACACGTTTTGAATCAGAGGCTAGCCGCGCTGGCGGTCGATGTGCCGGCGCGGCAATGACGGCCGGCGGAGGCCGGCGATGGTGAGGTCCACACTGGGCACGCGGATGCTGCGCAGCCTGCTGCGCTCGGGCAAGGCGCAGCAGCGCAGCGTGGGCAAGCTGGTGACCGGCTTGCTCACGGCGGCGGCCAAGTCGGCCAAGGCGGCCAAGAGCAAGACCGCCAAGGCCAAGGCCGCCAAACCGAGGAGCGTTGCGGCCAAGGTAGTCAACAAGGCCGTGCCGTCGCGCAGTGCCAAGGCGAAGCCGGCGCCGGCCAGCCACGCGCCGCCCAGCGCGCCCGGCCTGTGGCTGGCCTCGCACTACCCGAGCCGTGGCGAACCGGGCGCGCTGGGCGGCAAGCGCATGAGTTACTGGCTGTATCTGCCGCGCGAGGCGCCCGCCGCCGGGTCGGCCGGCATGCCGCTGCTGGTGATGTTGCACGGCTGCCAGCAGACCGCCACCCAGTTCGCCCAGGGCACGCGGATGAACGCGCTGGCCGACAAGGCCGGCTATGCCGTGGTCTATCCGCAGCAGCTGCTCAGCTCGCAGGCCCAGCGCTGCTGGAAATGGTATGACAAGGCGACCCAGGAGGGCGGCGGCGACGTGCGCATGATCGTCGGCATCATCGACAAGGTGGCCCAGCAGTATCCGATCGACCGGCGGCGCATCTATATCTGCGGCATTTCGGCGGGCGCCGCCATGGCCTACATCGTCGCGCTGAACCATCCCGAGCTGATCGCGGCGGCCGGCCTGCACTCGGCGCCGGCCTTCGGCGCCGGCCACAACGTCGTCGGCGCCCTGGGCGTGATGCAGCACGGCGCCGGCCTGCGGGTGGAGCGGGCGATCCACGAGGTGCTGCTGCGCGAGCCGCAGTTTCCGGCGCTGCCGGCCATCCTGATCCAGGGCATGGGCGACCAGGTGGTGCGGCCGATCAACCAAAGCCAGTTGACGCGGCAGAGCCTGATGCTCAACCGCATGCAGGTCGGCGCCGACTACAAGGTGACGCACAAGGCCGGCCGGGGCAACAGCCACAACCGGCAGGACATCCACGATTTCTATGTCGGCAGGAAATTGATACTGCGCGTGGCGCAGGTGGCGCGGCTGGAGCACGCCTGGAGCGGTGGCGACCCCAGCCTGGCGTTCAACGCCAAGGCCGGGCCGGACGCCAGCAAGATGATGCTGGACTTTTTCGGGCGGCACCGGCGCTAGGCCGTCTTGCGGGGTGCGCTACAGCAGAAAGGCCAGCGCCGCCACGGCGGTCGGCGGCAGCGCGCCCAGCAGCAGGCCGACGGCGCCGATCGACTCGTCCTGGAAGCCGCGCCGCAGCAGCGACACGCCGGCCGGATTGGGCGCGTTGGCGATCACCGTCAAGCCGCCGCCGGCCACGGCGCCGGCCACCAGCATGTATTGCGCCTCGGGCGAGATGCCGTTGATCAGCGAGCCCAGGTAGGTCAGGGCGGCGTTGTCTGTGATGGCGGTCAGACCCAGCGCGCTGAAGAACAGCGCCACCGGCGCCAGGCTCGAGACGATGGGTTGCAACCACCATTGCTGCATGCCGCCCAGCACCACCAAGCCGGCGAGGAAGAAGCCGACCAGCAGCCCTCCTTGACGATCAGCGGATTCTGGTAGCGCTGGTAGGCCTGGGTGAAGCCGAGGAAGAGCAGGAAAATGCCGAGGAACAGCACCGGATGGTGGCCCAGCACCACCACCGCCGCCAGGAAGGCCAGGTGGATGGCGGCCACCGCCAGCGGAATCTTGGTGGCGCCGGACTCGGCGTCGGTTGGCGGCGCGGCGGCCTGCAGGTTCTTGCGCAGCAGGAAGGTGACGGCGCTGGCGTTGAGCAGCACGGCGATCGCCGCCTTCCAACCGAAGTGGCTGGCCATGAAGGCGCTGTCCCACTGCCAAGTGGCGGCGACCATCAGCACCGGCGGCGCGGCGTAGGCGGTGAGCGTGCCGCCGATCGAGACGTTGACGAACAGCACGCCCAGGGCGGCGTATTTCAGCCATTCCGGCATGCCCTGGCGGAAGATCTGCGGCGCCAGCATCAGCGCGGCCAGCGTCATCGCGGCCGGCTCGGTGATCAGCGAGCCGGTCAGCGGCACCAGCGCCAGGCCCAACCAGACCAGCACCAGCTCGGTGCGCAGCGGCACCAGCTTGGCGACCGCCAGCAACAGGCGTTGCATGATGTCGAGCACCGGGCGCGAGGCGGCCACCACCATGACGACGAAGACGAACAGGGGTTCGGTGTACTGGCGCGATTCGGCGTAGGCGACGGCCTCGTCGCCGCCGGCCACCAGGGCCATGGCGATGACCAGCACGAAGGCCCAGAAGCCGAACACCACCTCGACTTCGCCGAGCAGGTGGAACAGGCCGGCGTGGCGCGGATGGCGGTGCGACAACATCTCGAAGGATTTGGCGGCGAAGGTGTGGATCAGCGCCAGGCCGAACAGGACGGCGCCGATGATCTGGATCGTATTCAATGGGTTCCCGATGGTAAAAGCCAAGCCACATGTTACAGCATCGGTAAAGTTTTCAATATTTATACGCCGCTTGATCCGCCTCAGCGCGACGACCGTTTCGGCAGATAGGCCTTGCCAAAAGCGGCGCCAAATAGTACTGTGTATTTATACAGTATATCCACCCAAGAGTATTCGTTCTTGCATAGTCGCACCATCTATCTATACAAATTTCTATGGCCCTCTCAGCACCCATTTCCGCACCCGAGGCCTGCACCCGTCGCTATGGCTGGCCTCGCAGTTGGCGCACAGCGCCAACCGCTGCGCCGACACCGGCTTCGCCGCCTTGTCGGCGCAACTGCCCGGCGGCGGCTGGCCGTCCGGCACGCTGATCGACCTGCTGGTGCAGCAGCCCGGCATCGGCGAACTGCGCCTGCTGCGGCCGGCCCTGGCCGCGCTGGGCCAGCGTCCCATCGTGCTGCTGCAGCCGCCGCACGCGCCGCAGGCGCTGGCGCTGGCCGCGCTGGGCCTGCCGCCGTCGCAGCTGGTGTGGATACGCAGCGGCGCCAAAAGCGGCGACGCGCTGTGGGCCGCCGAGCAGGTGCTGCGCAGCGGCTGCTGCGGCGCGCTGCTGTTCTGGCAGCAGCACGTGCGCGGCGAGGCGCTGCGCCGGCTGCACCTGGCGGCGCAAAGCGGCGAGACGCTGTTCTGGATGCTGCGGCCGCTGAGCGCGGCGCAGGACTCGTCGCCGGCGCCGCTGCGCCTGTCGCTGCGGCCGGCGCCGGGCGGCATCGACATCGGCTTCGTCAAACGCCGGGGACCGCAGCGCGACGCGCCGCTGTTCCTGCCCCTCAGCCCCACCTTACTGCAACGCCATGCGACTCTGGATCGGCCTCTACCTGCCCCGGCTCCCGCTCGAAGTATTCTGCCCGCGCTGGTCGGCTGAGCCGTGCAGCGTGGTGCTGGAGCAGGAGCGGGTGATCGCCGTCTCGGCGCCGGCCCACGCCGCCGGCGTGCGCGTCGGCATGCGCCGGGGCGGCGCGCTGATGCTGGCGCCCGGGCTGCTGCTGCACGAGCGCGCGCCGCCGCGCGAGGAGGAGGCGCTGCACGCGGTGGCGATGGCGCTGCTGCAGTTCACCCCGCTGGTGGCCGAGGGCGAGGAGGCCACGCTGCTGATCGACATCGGCGCCAGCCTGCGCCTGTTCGGCGGCGTGCGCGCGCTGTGCCGCCGGGTCGAGGCGAGCATGCGCGCGCTGGGCTTTTCCGCCGTGCTCAGCTGCGCGCCGACGGCGCGCGGCGCCTGGCTGCTGGCGCGCGGCGGCGGCGGCCGCGTGCTGGGCATGGACAGCCTGGCGCGCCGCCTCGACCGCCTGCCCTGCGGCCTGCTGCCGCCGGCGCGGCCCTATCTGGACTGGCTCGAGGGCATCGGCTGCCTGACCCTGGGCGAGCTGCGCGGCCTGCCGCGTCCCGGCCTGCAGCGCCGCTGCGGCGCGGCCCTGCTGGCCATGCTCGACGGCGCCCACGGCCGCAGCGTCGAGCTGTTCGAGTGGATCGCCGCGCCGGCCAGCTTCCGCGCCAAGCTGGAGCTGTTCGACCGGGTCGAGCAGGCCGACGCCCTGCTGTTCGGCGCGCACAGGCTGCTGCAGCAAATGACCGGCTGGTTGTGCGCGCGCCAGTTCGCCGTCGAACGCATCAGCCTGTTGCTGGAGCACGAGCGGGGCAGGGTGGCGCGGCCGCCCACGGCCATCGAGCTGGTGCTGGCCGAGCCGACCTGGCGCGACGAGCATCTGCTGCGCCTGCTGCGCGAGCGCCTGGCCAAGCTGGCGCTGGAGGCGCCGGTGATCGGCCTGTGCCTGGAGGCGCTGCAGGTGCAGCCGATGGCGCCGCCGTCCGAGTCGCTGTTTCCCGAACCGGGCGGCAGCAAGGAGGACCGCGCGCGCCTGTTCGAGTTGCTGGTGGCGCGGCTGGGGCCGGACAACGTGCTGCAGGCGGCGCCGCAGGCCGACTACCGGCCCGAGCAGGCCAACGCCTGGGTCAGCGTACAGCAAAAAATCCGTCCGGCCGACGCCCGCGCCCAGCTGCCGCCCGACCTGCCCAGCCTGCCGCGTCCGGGCTGGCTGATGGCCAAGCCGATCGCCCTGCTGATGCGCGACCACCGGCCGTTCTACGGCTCGCCGCTGCGCATCATGTCGACCGGCGAGCGCATCGAGGCGGGCTGGTGGAGCCAAACGCAAACGCGCGACTACTTCATTGCGGAAGGGAGCGACCATGCCCACTACTGGCTGTACCGCGAGCGCATCAGCGGCGCCGACGGCCTGGCCGAGCCGCGTTGGTTCCTGCACGGCCTGTTCGCCTGAGTTGGCGCCCGGACGGCCCTGCCGGCGGCGGCGGTTGTGGTGCACAATAAGCGTTTCGATGGAGACGGGCAAGCGATGCGTACTGAACGATTGGAATTCGCCGGCGCCGGCGGCCACAAGCTGGCGGCGCGGCTGGACGCGCCCGACGGCGCCGTGCGCGCCCACGCCCTGTTCGCCCACTGCTTCACCTGCGGCAAGGACGCGATCGCCGCCAGACGCATCGCCCAGGGGCTGACCGAGCACGGCATCGCCGTGCTGCGCTTCGACTTCGCCGGCCTGGGCGCCAGCGAGGGCGAGTTCGCCAGCACCAACTTCAGCTCCAACGTGGCCGACCTGGTGGCGGCGGCCGACTATCTGCGCGCCGAGCACGGCGCGCCCAAGCTGCTGGTCGGCCACAGCCTGGGCGGCGCGGCGGTGCTGGCGGCGGCCGCCGACATCGCCGAGGCGCGGGCGGTGGTGACGCTGGCCGCGCCCAGCGCCCCGGGGTACGTGACCAGCATGTTCAAGGAGCATCTGGCGCACATCGCCGAGCACGGCGAGGCCGAGGTGCAATTGGCCGGGCGGCCCTTCCGCATCCGGCAACAGTTCGTCGCCGACGCGGCCGGGCACAATTTGAAGGAGAAGATCGCCGGCCTGCGCAAGGCCCTGCTGGTGATGCACGCGCCGGGCGACGACACGGTGGAGATCGGCAATGCGATGCAGATCTTCACCGTCGCCAAGCATCCGAAGAGTTTCATCTCGCTCGACGACGCCGACCATCTGTTGACCCGGCGCGAGGACGCGGTCTACGTGGCCAATCTGATCGCCGCCTGGAGCGAACGCTACCTCGGATAGGGGAGGGAGGGACTTACTCGTCGTCGCCGAATTCTTCGGCCAGGTCTTTCCAACCCTTGCCGGCGGCGAAGGTGTTGAACTCGTCGGGCGCTTCGAGCACCATCAGTTTCTTTTCCTGCAGCACCGGGTCGCCCTGCGTCAGCAAGGGACCCTTGTAGCCGACCGTGCGCAGCTGGGCGACGATGGCGGCGATCAGGGTCTTGTCCTTGTGCAGGCCGTCGAGCGGCGCGGCGAAGTCGACATACACGTCGATGGCGCCGTAGCCCTCGTCGAAGATGCGGATGGCCTTGATGTCGTGGGCACGGCCGGAGCCGTCGGTGGCCTTGAAGGGGCCGCTGAGTTGGATGTCGGTATCATTGTTCATGGACGGAAGCATACACCAAATCGTCGTTTTTGACCGCCCCCGGCCGGTCGCGCCGACAGCGTGCCGACAGCGCGCGGGCGGCGCTCAGCACGACACCACGTTGCGTCCCTTGTGCTTGGCGCGGTACAGCGCCTGGTCGCCCTGCTCGTAGATGGCGCCCTGGCCCAGCTCGCTGTCGGGCGGCACGAAGGCCAGCCCCAGCGACAGCGTGACGTGGCCGTAGGGTTGGTTGGCCTCGTGCGGCATCTGCTGCGCCGCCATGTAGTCGCGGATCATCTCGGCCAGCGCCACGCTCTCGTCGACGCTGTTGCTGGTGAACAGGCAGGCGAACTCGTCGCCGCCGATGCGGAAGCTCAGGTCGCCCGGCCGGCACAGCGTGACGTGCATCGCGTCGGCCACCGTCTGCAGCACCAGGTCGCCCCGCGGGTGGCCGTAGTGGTCGTTGTATTCCTTGAAGCGGTCGACGTCGATCAGCAGCAGCGTCAGCATGCGCTGGTCGCGGTGCGCGCGCTTTTGCTCCTCGGCGAAGCGGATGTTGAAGTAGCGACGGTTCTTCAGCCCGGTCAGCTCGTCGGTGACGCTGTCGATGCGCGCCGCCTTGGCCTCGCTGATGTCGGTCGAGACGGCGCAGGTGGCGACCACCTCGCCGGCCGCGTCGAGCAGGGGGAACTTCACCGTCATATAGGTGTGCAGCGTCTTGTCGGTGTGGTAGACCTGCTCCTCCTCGTGCACCGCGCGCTTTTCCAGCGCCGCCTTGCGGTCGTTGCGCCAGAGTTGTTCCGCGATGTCGTGGGGGAACAGTTCGAACACGTTGCTGCCGACGAAATGGGCGGCGTCGTAGCCGTCGAGGATGTCGAAGTGGCGGTTGGCCATGGTGACGGTGCCGCGCAGGTCCTTGGTGGAGATCAGCACGGGGGCGTTGTCGAGCAGGGCGTGGAACACCCGCTCGGAGTCGCGCAGCGCGGTCAATTCGGCGCGCAGGCGTAGGTTTTCCTCCTGCAGGACTTGAAGCGGGTGCTGTTCGTCGATCCGTGCTGACATGGGTGGTCCATCTCTCGGGGCGGTGGGAAAGCGGATCAACCCAGTATAACCGCACGGCGGGCCGGCGCAGCGGCGCCGGCCCGCCGGCCGCGTGAAATTATTTCACGGGTTGTAAAATCGCCTCCAGGCGGTCCGGCGTGCCCTCGATGCGTTCGAGGCGCGGATATTTCAGGCCCCGTGGTAGTCGAGCGCGACGGTGCGGTACAGGCTGCCCTTCTTGACCAGCAGCTCGATCGGCGCGGCGCCGCCCTTGGCCGCCGTGACGGCGGCGCGCAGCAGCTCGGCCTTGTAGGCGCGGCCGTTGACGGCCAGTATGGTGGTGTTGCCGGACAGGCCGGCGCGGAAGCCCACGCCCTCCCACTGCAGCGCCTCGACGCGGCCCTCGTGGCCGACCGAGAAGCCGAGCGAGTATTGGAAGCTGGCCGACTTGCCGCGCTCCTCCTGCTCCTTGAGGAAGTCGGTGGGCTTGTCGGTGTAGACCAGCTTCCAGCCGGCGCGGGCCAGGCCGTCGAGCGGGGCGCCGGGGCCGTGGCCGTCGAGCTTGGCGCGCAGGAAGCCGGCCCAGTCGTAGGGTTGCAGCGCCTCGAGCGTCTTGACCACCTCGTCGAAGCGGTAGTGCTTGGCCACGGCGCTGCCGTCGGCCACGCCGAAGAAGGCGGCGGCGAAGTCGTCGAGCGAGCGGCGCTCGCCGGACAGCTGGCGCAGGCGGGTGTCGATGTCGAGCCAGATCAGCGCGCCCTCGGTGTAGTAGTCCTCGCTGCGCTGCCAGTTGCTCCAGCCCTGGGGCCGGCGGCCGTTGATGATCGGGTCGTTGGTGGTGTCCTGCACGGCGCGCCAGTCGCGCCCGCGCACGGCGTCGTAGCGCGCCGCGCTGGCGGCGAACACGTCGCGCACGTTGGCCGCCTTGATCAGGCCGGAACGGGCCGACAGCACGTAGCCCCAGTACTGGGTCTGGCCCTCGTAGACCCAGAGCAGGCTGTTCTGCAGCGGGGTGTTGAAGTCGGGCACGTCCTGGTCGGCCGGGCGGCGGAACTTGCCGTTCCACGAGTGGGCGAACTCGTGCGGCAGCAGCTCGCGGACGCCCTCGGACTTGGCCCAGTCGCTGAAGTAGCCGGGCTTGACGCCGTTCTCACTGGACTGGTGGTGCTCGCGGCCGATGCCGCCGAACTCGTCGCTCAGCGCCAGCAGGAAGTCGTAGTGGGCGTAGTGCTGCGAGCGGAACAGCTTGTAGGCCTGCCGCACCAAGGCGCGGTGCGCCTCGATCTGCTCGGGCTTGGCGTCGAGCGCCTCGGCCGTGTCGGCCACCACGTTCAGGTGCACCGGCACGCGGCCGCCCGGGTCGAGGTCGAAGCGCTTGAAGTGGCGGCCGGCGAACAGCGGCGAGTCGACCAGGGTCTCCAGGTCGAGCGGTTTGAAGGCGACCTGGTCGCCGACCCGCGCCGCCGTCTCCAGCGCGCTGCCGAACTGCCAGCCGGCCGGCAGGGTCAGGTTGGGCTGCACCATGATCTGGCGCGTGCGGTAGCCGGCCGGGTACAGCGCCATGGCGTGCCACTGCACGCCGACGATGTCGTTGGTGATCGTGGTGCGGCCCTGGTTGGGCTCGACCGGCGACAGGTACTGGTATTCCGCCTCGACGCTGCTGGCGCCGGCCGGCACCTCGAGGTGGAAGGCGTGCACGTTGACGGTGTCGCGGCGCCACTCGAGCGGCTGGCCGTTGGCGCTCAGCTTGAGGCCGGCGAGCTGGTTGAGCGGACCGCTGGGGCCGTGGTTGCCCGGCACCCACTGCGGATACAGCAGCGTCAGCTTGCCGGCCTTGGCCGGGATGCTCTCGCGGATGCGGAAGATCTGCCGCGCCGTGTCGGAGGCGTCCACCTTCAGCACGATGGTGCCGGGGTAGGCCGGCTCGAGCGGCGCCGGCGGCGCGTCGGCGCGGGCGCCGGCGGCGCACAACAGCAGGGCCAGCGCGGCGAGTGGACGGGCCAGGCGGGGAAGGGGACGGGATGCGGTCATGGTTCGGCTAGGATGGGGGAACAGGGGCGCGAGTTTAGCATGTGGAAAATGTTTCGTTGTTTCAAAAAGTAACCGCGAGTCGGTTGTGTTGGCGGTGGCGATTCCACTTTGGTGCAAAAAATTTTTCAAAAAAATCCGCCGCTTTGGGGATGCTTTGAAGCGAATTTCAAGGCCTTGAAAAGCCTTTTGGCGGGGCTATATGGGACTCAGCGGTTGCCCAGAAGGGGGCCGCCAACCCATATCGCTTCACTTGAAAAGGATATCCACCATGCGTAATTTCGACCTGACCCCCCTGTATCGTTCCGCCATCGGCTTCGACCGCCTGGCCCAGCTGCTCAACGACTCGCAGCGCGGCGACGCCCAGCCCAGCTACCCGCCTTACAACATCGAGCTGGTGTCCGAGGACAACTACCGCATCGTCATGGCCTTGGCCGGCTTCGACCGCAGCGAGATCGACATCACCTTCGAGCGCGACTCGCTGCAAGTGGTCGGCCGCAAGCAGCGCGACAGCGTCGAGCGCACCTACCTGCACCGTGGCATCGCGGCGCGCGACTTCGAGCAGCGCTTCCAGCTGGCCAACCACGTCAAGGTGACCGGCGCCACCTTCGACAACGGCATGTTGACCATCGAGCTGGTGCGCGAGATCCCCGAGGCGCTCAAGCCGCGCAAGATCGTCATCAACGGCGGCGAGAACGTCAGCGCGCTGGAGCAGCGCCAGGCCGCCTAAGGCGCGCTTGAGGACGGACCGCTCGCGCAGGCATGACGCGCGAGCGGCACGATAAAAGGGGCGGCCATCCAGGTCCGCCCCTTTTGCCGTGCGTGCAGTTGGCGAACGGCGTCTAGCGGGACGCCGTTCGCCTGTTTTTTTTCTCCGGAGTGACGTCATCGCCACCGACAGTTGTGCTCGCCGGCGTTGCGGCAATCGTCGTCACCGCGCGCGGCCTTGCGATTTTTTCCTGGCGGCTGGCCTGGAGTAGACCCAGCGCGCCGGCAGCTATGGGCCGCTTAGTGGTTGCCGCGAGCACGCCCGGCTTTAGCCAAAGGCCATGCTTCTTCGCGCTGGCAAGAAGGGCGTCCTCGACAATACCGATGATCGCCTCCTCTTCGGGAAAGAGATCGCGGTTGCCCAGATCAAAAGATAACTTTTTCTTCATGATCAATCCAGTCTATAAGCAAGCCGGGGGCTTCGCAAGGAATAGCGGCACCATTGTCCGGAGGCTCAGTTGGCGCGAACCTGCGTGATCGGATCGGTGGTCCAACGTGTTCTGGTGTTTTGACTCTGACTGTAGGCTCAATGCAATTGCCTGGCTGCCCAGCGGCAAGCCGATTTCCTGTGTCGTGCCATCTGCGTCGCGCCACAAACCGATCGACCTTGTGCGCTTTCCCTGAGGCGGAATCGACATCCAGTACGCCCGGGATGAGACGCTCCATACCCGGGGCAACGAGAGCGTCGACTAGTGCATGCACCATCTGCGATGACCGCGCACTCGGACAGAATGACGCCGTGGGGCGAGCGTCTCGTCTCCTTGGCCGCTTGTCGAATGAGTGGTGAGAGGTTCTTCAATCAGACGTTCTCCTTCGAGTCGCCCAGTCTCGGTTGGGAGCCAACGCTGGGTGACGGTGAAATGAGCCTGCTTGGACAACTGCTGATGCTGACAGAACCGCTGGTCGTACTGCCCGGAATCTCACGTGGGCGGAACTCCCCCTCTCATCGGCGGTCTTTCCGCCTCGCCGCCGTGAGGGAGTCACTACAACTGTTGCTGGACGCCCGTCGCTTTCCCAAGAGTAAGCGGCGAACCACGGTCAGTGGGCGATGTCTAACTTCTGGAGTATATGAAGGGGGCCAGTATGCACAGACCAAAATGGATGTCGCCGACCGCTTTTGCGCAATTTGTCAGCCGTTGGTCGGACGAGACTGGAAAAATCTCCTGTGTCGGCTTGGGGTGCACGGCAGGCGTCGGCGCCCGCATCACAGTAGATCATA
This sequence comes from Rugamonas sp. DEMB1, assembly GCF_029834475.1. Lineage (GTDB taxonomy): Bacteria > Pseudomonadota > Gammaproteobacteria > Burkholderiales > Burkholderiaceae_D > Rugamonas > Rugamonas rubra. The sequence goes on from NZ_CP122407.1 coordinate 1,274,633, forward strand.
CGATACCGCGCTCGGCCGGCGGGACGGATGAGTTGTCAAATTTGCAGCCGCTTTGCGATATCTGTAATTCCAAAAAAGGCGACCGCCCTGATGGCGGGTGGCAGAGGACATTCTATTTTGACAAACCGTTAGTAACTAGCGCACTTCGTATTTCTCAGCTCGACTATATTTACAATCGGATCCGTGAATTTGACGAATTCTTCGGTCGCCCGTATAGCGCGATCAACGGAAAACTATTCTGTTTTCTACAGGTGGTGGGCGCAGGCAAGACACTGGGCATGTTCTGCCTACCCTTTGCGCTCAATGAATGCGCACGCACGCGCTGGCCTGGCTCTCCGCGGATCGACAGGATGCTGATCGTGACGAAAGATCAAGCACTTCGCCGCCAGATCGCTGCTGAATTGCGCGACGAGCCTGTGGGCTTAGGTATGGTCAATGAAGCCCCCCGTGTGTGTGAAATCACGCGCGGCGAGATGCTCGTCGATACTAGCCTTGATTACGAGATCGCCGTCATGTGCCCCAACATGTTGTGGCCGCAAGCGGGCACTGGTCCCGATAGCAGGGACCTCTTGCTGGCCTGGCCGCCCGGCATAGAGCATGTTCTGAACCGCCATCCGCTCATTGCCTTTGATGAGATGCACTATGCGCATCGTGGTATCCGTTTGCTCATCAGCGCCGCACACCATTCCTTGGTGTTTGGCTTTACCGCGTCGCCCATTGATGCTTGCGGCGAGCTGCTCGCGGACATGGTCAAGATGTCGGTCTACACCTATCATGACGCCGTCATCAATGATGGTTCGATGAAGTATCTCCGATAGGAGGATCTATGCGACGCGAATCCAATAGATACACAGCGACCGGCGCACTGCGACCGGCGCATCAGCCCAGCAACCTGCACCAATGCTTGCGGGTGCTGACCGCCAGCGAACAGAAGCTCATGGGGGGGGAATGGGTGCCCGGCACCCGGCTGAGCGGATTGCCCACAGTGCGGGCAGTGGTCAACAGCGTCATCCAGACAGCCTATGACTTGGACGATACCACCGTGGTCTTTGAACGGGACTGCCTATTATATCCAGACCACTGGCAGCACTACTGCGGCGCCGGCGTACCCGAGCTATCGGCGCCTTACCCTGCGCACGGTATGATTTCGGTGAGCGGCATCGAGACCACCAACGATGTGGCTGATTATATGAACAGAGTCTTCGAGTGCGACCGTGCACGCTACCCCAAGCACTCCGGCTGGACCGCTATCGCGGCCCATTCGCGCTCGTCCGTGCCACTCGATCGGAATCATCCGTTTTTCCGTTACCGCGATACCCAACGGCTTGATGCCACCTGCTGCCGCTTTCTCATCGTCGACAGCATGGCCACGGAGGGACTGAACAACCGCTATCTTTGTATTTGGGGCGCGGCAGAACTACTCTGCAGTATTCGCGAAGCCGTTCAACGCCTGGGCAGGGTCATGCGCTCGGTGGCGGTATGGGACGGAAATGCCCTGTTTGTGCCGCCGGCCTCGCATGACAGGGTGTACGTCATCACGCATGAGGCTTTTCGTTCAAAACCTGACGCGTTCGGCCTGACCACCTCGACTGAGGACACCATCGGCAACGCGATCGATTTTATTACCGACATGTACGGCGCAACTGACGAGATTTTATCGATCGACGAATATGTTGGCCTTGAGTCCGTTGCAGCCAGCGCGCAAGACCTCGACCGGCCGGTGCAACCGAACCGGCGGGTGAGGTGCGCAATCGCCATGGCGCTTGGTGAGATGCTCGAAGCTGGCCTGCAGCCGAACATTAGCGAAATAGTGCGGAGGTATGGCGGCGCCGCTAAACTGCGACGCCAATATGTCCGCGCCTACGCTGAAAGCCTGTTGGCACAGGCGCCGACGACCTACCGTGAAATTCGCAATGGTGAGGTGATTGAGGCCGACCTAAATGCGATCGAGGAACCTCAAGCAAAAAATCATGCGCATCGCGCCTCCCGAGCCGACCGAAGTGCTGGAGGCCGAACGGGCCAACATCGAGACGATGGACGCCGACGCGGCCAAAGCGTGGCTCTCGCGAACCATATGGGGCGAATTTCTGAAGCAAAAATGGGCGGACGAAGACGACCCAACATGGCTCAGCCGCATCAATTTACTGTATCGCACCATCGAAGGAAGTTTTGATAAGTACGAATTTAATATCCGCCAAACACCGGCGGCCAGACTAAGCGCTATTGCCGATGAGATTATTCAGCAACTGGGCGTAGAGAGCGAAGGCGCACAACGGATCCGGGAACTCGTATTCGAAGGAGCATTGCACCATTTGCGCCGTCTTGACGCTGCCACCTGGGCCGATTTAGATGTCGGAGGAAAGTACTGCAAGCCAGAGGTCACGTTCGCCTTACGCGGCGAACTGTTTGCGGCCCAACTTGAGCAGTGGATCTGCTTTATGCTACTCAAGGAAAACCACCTCAGCAAGCTCGCCGTGATAATGCGCTTCGAACGCTTTTGGGAGCAGAGCGGGGCGAATTGACGATGCGTCAATTTGCTTCTATATGCTCAAATATCAAGACGTTTTTACTCCTTCTGATTTTCAGCGATTCCGATGATCAACACAGTCGACGACAGCAAGACCCGCCGCGACAACCTTGCTGGGCGCAACGTCGCAGCGGCGATTGCAGTGCCAGAATTGATAACACTCCAGGAGCTTGACGTACGCAGACGCTTTCTGTCGCTCGAAAACGAGACTCAGCGCACGAGTTTTCTTGACGGGATCGTCGCCAAACTCGACAGTAACCTTGGGAATTGGGCGCGCTTTTACGAGGCGATCGAAATCGTGCGGGAACATCGGCCATATTGGCAAGGGAAAGGCTATCGCTCATTTGACGAGTTCTGGCATACCGTCGCGGGTCCGTGTTTTCGATCGTTTAAGGAACTAGAGGACATCTACAGCTTTGCCAAGACGGCGTGTCCGGAGTTGTTCCATCTAGATTTTGAAGCTGCGCGGCGTTGGGCAAAGCAAATCAGCGACCTGCGAGCCATTCCTCCCCTGAATGCTTACGGTGGTGTGCGGATCAAGAAGCGCCACTACGCCGATCGCGGCGAGGCCCATGCCGCCGTCGTTCAAGCCAGCAAATGGTACAACGCCGGCAGTCACTCTCTGGAATATCGTCTAGCGCGTCTGAAACGGGACCGCCCCGACATCGCGGCGGGGTCAGTCGCCGGCCGCTATTTTAAAACTTTCAGTAACGGTCGCATCGGTATCGATCTACTCGAGGCCGAGCGTGATGCCTACGGAGAGCGCCTTCAACAAGAGCGCCGCGAGAGGCGCCAGACTGAGGTGCGCAAGGCGCCGCCGGCAGTCAGCGTGGCCTCGCAAATTCGCTCACTCGCACAGTCTTCTGCCGCAAGGCAATCCGTGGCACTGGAACTATCCAACATTCGATGGCTGGTCAACGCCTTAGTCACCATCGAGCGGACGCGCGGGAAACGACGATGAACTCAGCACATGCTGCAGCCCGGGCCAAGGGGCGTCTACGGGAGTCACCCCATAAAATCTATCCGCACGTGCAAGCCTGCTACGGCGCCGAGCAGCTGGGCGTAGATGTCAGCGATCTCCTTGAACGTAATTTTGCACTGATCGATTTCCTGGGGCAGACGGTAGTGCGGTTGGCTACGTCGGCGCTTGAATGGAGTCTCGAAGAAAGGCTCACGTATGCCGAACGAGCCATCACGAGGGTACTCGATATGGAACTCGACAGCGTCCTCATACTTGCTGAACGCTTGATCGCGCTCGCCGCCGCCCAGGGTCCCGTCTGCGCGACAGCGCCTGCCAGCTATCCACAGTGTGAGCGATTGAACAGGCTGGGGCATCTGGCTCAGCCCGCCGACTACGCCAGTCTCGTTCCAGGTGGTAGGGATGCGTATTCCGCCATGTCGCTTGCGCAACTGTCAGTCGTCCTTGGTGCTGAACGCTGGGTCGAGCTGCAACTTAGCCTCCGAACCAAGGATTTGCTCACGCCAGCTAATGAAGTGTGTGCGGCACGATGGGTGGCGCGAGGCCTGTTCGTGGTTCATGCAGTAGAGAAGGCCAAGTGGGAGTGCAGGACGCGCCGGGCAGGAATGCACATTGGCTCATCGCACGCAATTCGGCCATCCAGGACGGCAAAACGGCACTGATGCTAGGAGTCTGGCGGCAGAACGTTTTCAACGGAACGCCGCAGCCGTTTGAGGGGCGAGCTGGTGCCGCCTCGGAACGGTAGCTGACGTTGGACAAGGCCATTTGCGCTCACGCCGTCGGCGCGCTGCCGCGTTATGCCCGGCTTCATTAAGCGGCGTCTAAGTTTATTGCCGCATATTGTATGCATCAACCACCCAACAACAGGAGTTCAGCCATGCCGAACCAGACTCATACCGGATCGATGACCATCAAGCGCCTGACGCTTGCCCTGGCCGCCCTGGGCGTGCTCGGGGCAGGCGGCGCGGTCGCCCTGTACCAAAGCCAGGCCTCGGCCGCCGCCGGCGCGCCGCAACTGGCCGCCACGGCGCCGGTCGCCAGCAACGTCGGCAACCCGGCGCCGACGCCGGTGCCGGCGCCGATGATCGCGCTGCCCGATTTTTCCGTCATCGCCGCCCACAACGGGCCGGCGGTGGTCAACATCAGCGTCACCGGCAGCACCAAGACGGCCTTCGACGGCGAGGCGGCGCAGGGGCGCTCGCGCGGCGAACCGTTCGCCGACGACCCCTTCTTCGAGTTCTTCCGCCGCTTCCAGGGGCCGCAGCGCGGCGGCCAGCGCGACGTGCCCACGCACGGCGTCGGCTCCGGCTTCATCGTCAGCCCGGACGGCATCATTTTGACCAACGCCCACGTGGTGCGCGACGCCCGCGAGGTCACCGTCAAGCTGACCGACCGCCGCGAGTTCCGCGCCAAGGTGCTCGGCTCCGATCCGAAGACCGACGTCGCCGTGCTGAAGATCGACGCCAAGAACCTGCCGGTGGTGCCGCTGTCGCGCAACAACGACCTGAAGGTGGGCGAGTGGGTGCTGGCGATCGGCTCGCCATACGGCCTCGACAGCACGGTGACGGCCGGCGTGGTCAGCGCCAAGGGCCGCTCGCTGCCCGACGACAGCAACGTGCCCTTCATCCAAACCGACGTCGCCGTCAACCCCGGCAACTCGGGCGGCCCGCTGTTCAACACGCGCGGCGAGGTGGTCGGCATCAACTCGCAGATCTACAGCCAGACCGGCGGCTACCAGGGCCTGTCGTTCGCCATCCCGATCGAGGTGGCCAACAAGATCAAGGACCAGATCGTGGCCACCGGCAAGGTGGTGCACGCCAAGCTGGGCGTCACGGTGCAGGAGGTCAACCAGGGCTTCGCCGACTCGTTCAACCTGGCCACGCCGGAGGGCGCGCTGGTGTCGAACGTGGAGCGCGGCAGCGCCGCCGAGAAGGCCGGCCTGAAGCCGGGCGACGTGATCCGCAGGATGAACGGGCAGAAGATCGTCGGCTCGGGCGATTTGCCGGCGATGGTGGGCTTGGCCGCGCCAGGTGATAAAGTAGCGTTCGAGGTGTGGCGCCAGGGCAAAGCCGTCGAGTTGACGGGCGTGCTGGCCAACGCCGCCGACCGCCAGGCGCAGGCCGAGCGGCCGGAGACGGCCGGCGGCAAGCTCAAGCTGGGCCTGTCGCTGCGCCAGCTCGATCCGCTCGAGCGGCGCCAGTCCGGCATCGCCAACGGCCTGCTGATCGAGGACGCCGGCGGCGCGGCGGCCTACGCCGGCGTGCAGCCGGGCGACGTGCTGCTGTCGGTCAACGGGCGCAGCGTCAACAGCGTCGAGCAGGTGCGCGAGGTGGTGGCCAAGTCCGACAAGTCGGTGGCCCTGCTGATCCAGCGCGGCGACGAGAAGATTTTCATTCCGGTGCGCCTGGGCTAATTGGCCCGCGCCGGCGGAACGCAACTATGGAAGAGAAAGAGGCGATATGCGACTGCTGCTGGTGGAAGACGACACGATGATCGGCGAGGTGGTGCTCGACCTGCTCAGGGCCGAGCACTACGCGGTCGACTGGGTCAAGGACGGCGACATGGCCGACACCGCCCTGCAAACCCAGACCTACGACCTGGTGCTGCTCGACCTGGGCCTGCCGCGCAAGGACGGCCTGGAGGTGCTGCGCTCGATGCGCGCGCGCAAGGAGCTCACCCCGGTGCTGGTGGCCACCGCGCGCGACGCCAAGGAGCAGCGCATCGCCGGCCTCGACGCCGGCGCCGACGACTACGTGCTCAAGCCCTACGACCTCGACGAGCTGCTGGCGCGCATCCGGGCGCTGCTGCGCCGCTCGGCCGGGCGGGCCGAGCCGGTGTTCGAGCACAAGGGGGTGTCGGTCAACCCGCAGACCCGCGAGGTGCTGGCCGAGGGCAAGCCGGTCAGCCTGTCGGCGCGCGAGTGGGCGGTGCTGGAGGCGCTGATCGCCCGGCCCGGCATCGTGCTGTCGCGCCACCAGCTGGAGGAGAAGCTGTACAGCTGGAAGGACGAGGTCAACAGCAACGCCGTCGAGGTCTACATCCACGGCCTGCGCAAGAAGCTCGGTAGCGAGCTGATCCAGAACGTGCGCGGCCTCGGCTACATGGTGCCCAAGCTGTGAGTTCCCTCATCTCAGGCCAGGGCGGCGCGCCGGCCGCCGAGTTGAACGCCGACCCGGCCGTGGCCAAGGCCGCCGAGCAGGGCGCCGACCAGGCGGAGGCGCCGGCCGGCGGCGCGGCCGGCGGCAAGCCGGCGCGCAGCTCGCGCCTGCCCAAGGTGCCGCGCGTGTCGGTCAGCCACTCGCTGCGCGGGCGCCTGCTGTGGTTCCTGCTGGCGGCCATCACCATGGCGGCCATCGCCCAGGCGATGATCGCCTACCGCAGCGCGCTGTACGACGCCGACCAGATCTTCGACTACCACATGCAGCAGATGGCGCTGTCGCTGCGCTCGGGCGCGCCGCTGAGCAACAACGCGGTCGGCCCGGTCACCGATCCGGAGAACAACGACCTGGTGGTGCAGGTGTGGACGCCGGACGGGGTGCAGGTGTTCCGTTCGCTGTCGCGCGCCGCGCTGCCGCAGCGCGCCGTGCTGGGCTTTTCCAACGTCAAGGCCAACGGCACCACCTACCGGATCTTCTCGGTGCAGACCAGCAACCAGACGGTGCAGGTGGCGCAGGACATGGCGGTGCGCCAGCGCATGGCCGGCACCCTGGCGCTGCGCACCGTCGGCCCGATCGCCGTGATGGCGCCGGTGCTGATGCTGGTGGTGTGGTGGGTGGTCAGCGGCTCGCTGGCGCCGGTGGCGCGGGTGCGCCGCCAGGTGGCCGCGCGCCAGGCCGACGACCTGTCGCCGGTGTCCGACGGAGCAGCTGCCCGACGAGGTGCGCCCGCTGGTGCAGGAGTTGAACCTGTTGTTCGGCCGCGTCAAGACCGCCTTCGACGCGCAGCAGCACTTCGTCGCCGACGCCGCCCACGAGCTGCGCTCGCCGCTGGCGGCGCTGAAGCTCCAGGTGCTGAGCCTGGAGCGGGCGGCCGACCCGGCGGCGCGCGCCGTCGCCGTCGGCCGCGTCAGCGCCGGCATCGAGCGGGCCACCCGCCTGGTCGAGCAGCTGCTGGTGCTGGCGCGGCAGGAGGCCAGCCTGGCCGCCGAGGTCAAGCTCGAGCCGTTGAACCTGAGCGAGCTGGCCAAGCGCACCCTGGGCGACCTGGCCGGCACGGCGCAGGCGCGCCAGATCGACCTGGGCCTGCACCACGCCGACGCCCAGGCCGACGTGGCCGGCCACGCCGACGCGCTGATCATCCTGCTGCGCAACCTGGTCGACAACGCCGTCAAGTACACCCCGGCCGGCGGCAGCGTCGACCTGGAGGTCAGCCGCCAGGCCGACGGCCGGGTGGTCCTGCTGGTCGAGGACAGCGGCCCGGGCATCCCGGCCGAGGAGCGCGAGCGCGTCTTCAGCCGCTTCTACCGGGTGCCCGGCAGCGCCGCCGGCGGCAGCGGCCTGGGGCTGGCGATCATCAAGTCGATCGCCGAGCGGCACGGCGCCAAGCTGGCGCTGGAGGGCTCCGAGCGGCTCGGCGGCCTGCGCGTGCGCGTCGATTTTCCCGCCCCGAGGCCTGTGTCCGGCTAAAATGTCAATTTTGGCATGGCGGCGGAGCGGCGAATGAAGAAAATCGGTTTTTCCGGGACACTCGACCCGATCACCAACGGTCACATGTGGGTGATCGGCGAGGCGCGCTCGATCGCCGACGAGGTGGTGGTGTTCCTGTCCGAAAACTCGTCGAAGAAGCCCAAGTTCTCCGCCGAGGAGCGCAAGAGCATCATCGACCTGAGCTGCGCCGAGGAGGGCTGGGACAACGTCCAGGTGGTCATCGTCAAGGGCGACTACACGGCGCGCGCGGCCAAGAAGCACGGCGCCGACTGCCTCATCCGCGGCATCCGCACCACCGCCGACTTCGACTACGAGAACCTGATCCAGCAAACCAACGTCGACGTGCTGCAGGGCGCCAAGACCATCTTCGTCATGCCGCCGCGCGACCTCGGCTCGGTCAGCTCGAGCTTCGTCAAGGCGCTCGAGGGGCCGATCGGCTGGAACTGGATCATGAAGAAGTTCGTGCCCGGGCCGGCCTACCACGCCTGGGTGATGAGCTGGCTGCGCGCCGAGTGGGAGTCGCTGTGGGACTACGCCCACGCCGACGTGCCGGCCACCGCCCACGCCGACGAGTGGTTCGCCCGCCTGACCGGCGCCACGGCCTACGGCGGCGCGACGCGCCACTACCACAACCTCGACCACCTGGTGCACGGCCTGTGCGAGATCCGCGCCTGGGCCGCCAACACCGCCCCCGAGCCGCGCGACGTCGACATCGTCAAGCAGGCCTTCTGGTTCCACGACGCCATCTACGAGCACGGCGCCGACGGCCTGAGCAACGAGGAGGGCAGCGCCCAGCTGTGGCTGGGCAGCAGCCTGAGCCACGACATGGCCGACGCCGTCGAGCTGATCCGCGCCACCGACCACTTCCAGGAGCAGTCGATAGCCCACCGCCTCAAGCACATCATGCTCAGCGTCGACCTGGCCATTTTGGCGCAGGACGACGAGGTCTACCAGAACTACGCGCGCGGCATCCGCCAGGAGTTCGGCCACGTCGACGACGTCGAGTACGTGCAGCGGCGCTGCGGCGTGCTGCGCCACCTGTGCCGCAAGGCCGAGGCCGGCCTGCTGTTCGGCGACGCCTATTTTTCCGAGCACTACAACGAGCGGGCCATCGACAACATGCAGCGCGAAATGGCGCGGCTGGCCGGCTGACCTTTTCCCGGGAGACTTTGATGACACCACGATCCATTGGCGTGCTGCTGGGCGCCGCGCTGGGCGCCGGCGTGCTGGCGGCGGCGCCGGCGCGCGCCGAGACGCTGGACACGCCGTCCTTCACCATCGCCATCGAGCGCCACTGCGCCGAGGGCAACGTCAGCTGCGACAAGGTCGGCTACACCGGCACCAGCAAAAAGAACGGCAAGGCGATCCGCCTGAACGGCAAGACCATGCACACCCTGTGCGCCGACGGCGTCACGCCGTGCCGCTTCATCGGCTACGAGTTCAGGAACGGCAACGTCAACTACATCGTCACCGACGGCGGCGAGCTGACCGTCACGATCGGCCGCAAGCTGGTGCTGCAGGAACGCGGCGAGTGGAAGTAGCCGCCGACAGCCAGGGCGGGGGAGGGTGTGAAAAATGCTATGATTCTTTGGGCAACGTGACTTTTTGATTAAGGTTGTGCGCGGCACCGCTTGTTGCGGGTGCGAACCAATGGCAGTATTTTCATAGGATATTTCATGAGCTTCAGCACCACCTTGCGTTACTCCGCCGCGCTCGCCGCGCTTGCCATCGCCGCGCTGGCCGTCCTGGCCGCCCCGGCCGCGCAGGCGCAGAACGGTTCCGGCCGCAAGAGCGCGTCGGAGAATATTTCGATCGGCACCATGTCGGTGATCGTCGCCCCGGCCGGCAGCGTGGTCGGCTCGATCCACGGCGGCCCGGCCGACGCCAGCACCGGCCTGGCGCTGGCCGGCGTCGGCAGCGCCTTCATCGTGCAGGGCGTGGTCCAGGGCGTGGGCGACACCGTCGAGGTGATCATGACGGGCGTGGGCTCGTCGGCCAAGCTGTCGGTCAAGCTGGCCGGCAAGACCGTGAACGCGGTCGGCGTCTCCGTCGGCAGCACCGTGCAGGTGCTGTCCGAAACCACCGGCACCATCCTGGTGGCGTCCGGCAAGGTGCTGGCCTTCATCCCCAACGCGATCGGCGAGGCGCTGCTGTCGCAAGCCCGCGTGCCGGCCAACTGATGGCGGCCCGGATACGGCCGCTGGCCGTGGCCTGCGGCGCGCTGGCCGTGGCCGCCGCGTTGTGCGTGGCGCCGGCCCGCGCCGGCCAGTCCTGCGAGGAGCGGCCGCTGTCGAGCGGCAGCCTGAGCGACGCGCTGGCCACCGGCCAGGCGGTGCAGACGGCCCTGAACGCCTCCGGCAGCGACATCGCCATCGTCGGCCGGCAGGGCCAGGACTTGTCCAAGTACGGCCTCAAGTACACCCACGTCGGCGTCGTCTACCGGGGCGACGCCAAGCAGCCGTGGCGGGTCTACGAGCTGCTCAACGACTGCGGCACGGCCAGCTCGGACCTGTGGATCGACGGCCTGGCCAACTTCTTCCTGGCCGACCCGTTCACCCTGGACGCGATCCTGATCGTGCCGCCGGAGAAGCTGCGCGCCAAGCTGGCCGAGCATCTGCGCGCGCCGGGCGTGCTGCGCGGCCTGCACGAGGCCAAGTACAACATGGTCGCCTATCCCTTCTCGACCAAGTACCAGAACTCCAACCAGTGGGTGCTGGAGCTGCTGGCGGCGGCCGAGGCCAGCGATGTGCGCATCCGCAGCCGCGAGCAGGCGCAGGCCTGGCTGAAGATGGCCGGCTACCAGCCGACGGAAATGCGCATCGGCCCGCTGACCCGCCTGGGCGGGCGCATCGTCAAGGCCAACGTGGCCTTCGACGACCATCCGAGCGCGCTGCGCTTCTCCGACCGCATCAACGCCGTGACGGTCGACTCCATCGTCGCCTTCGTGCGCCAGCGCGACGAGGGCTGGCGCTTCACCGAGATCAAGGGCCGCAAACCGTCGGCGCCCTAGTGTCCTCGTTGCGCGCCGCCCGGCCGGCGCGCGCATTTGCCCCTCTGGCGGCGCGGCGAGTCTGGTAAACTGGCGGCGTTGTCGGCTTTGTCCCAAGCCGGTCCGCCGTTACGCCGAGCGCGCCCCACCATGAGGCGCGCCGGGTCCGACGGCCCTGTGCGTGGCTGGCGTGGGAGGAAACCGACCGCAGTACCGTTTCCTAGCGCTGCCGTCCAGCAGGTCCGCGGAACATATAGAGGTGCGCCGTCGCAACCGGAGCTGGCCCCGTCGCCTTGCCGTCCGCCGCGCGGTCTGGTATCGCCATCCTATCTGTCCTCCCTCCTTGCCGGCCGGCGGCGACCCATCGCCGTTTCCAAAGGGATACCATGCCATATCTGCAATCACTTGACGCCATCGTCAGCTCCACCATCGCCCCGGCCGCGCCGGCCACCGACCGCGATTCCGCCTTTCCGCGCGCCGCCATCACGGCGCTGGGCCAGGCCGGCCTGCTCGGCCTGATCAGCGCCAAGGAGGTCGGCGGCATGGGCCTGGGCCTGGCCGAGGCGGCCCAGGTGGTCGAGCGCATCGCCAAGGCCTGCCCGTCGACGGCGATGGTGGTGTGCATGCACTACAGCGCCACCACGGTGCTGGAGAAGTTCGCCGGCGAGCCGCTGCGCCGCGACATCGCCGCCGGCCGCCACCTGAGCACGCTGGCCTGGTCCGACAGCGGCTCGCGCAGCCACTTCTGGGCGCCGGTCGGCACGGCGCGGCGCGACGGCGACGCCATCGTCGTCGACGGCAGCAAGACCATGGTCACCTCGGCGGCGGAGGCCGACTCCTACGTCTGGTCGACCGGCCCGGTCGACGGCGCCGGTGTCAGCACCCTGTGGCTGGTCGACAGCAAAACCGCCGGCCTGAGCGAGGCCAAGTTCTTCGACGGCCTGGGCCTGCGCGGCAACCGTTCCTCGCCGCTGACGGCCGGCGCCGTGCGCCTGCCGGCCTCGGCCATGCTGGGCGCCGACGGCGGCGCCTTCGACGTGATGATCGGCAACGTGCTGCCGGTGTTCGCCACCTTGATCGCCTCCTGTTCGCTGGGCCTGATGGACGCCTCGCTGGAGGCGGCCTGCGGCCACGTCGGCGCCAGCAAGTTCGAGCACCTGGGCAGCACCCTGGCCGATCTGCCCACCATCCGCGCCTACCTGGCGCGCGCCCGCATCCAGGCCGACATGGTGCGCACGCTGCGCGACGACACCGTCGCCGCGCTGGCCGCCGGCCGCGCCGACGCCATGCTGCGCGTGATGCAGGTCAAGGCCGCCGCCGCCGAGGCGGCGCTGGAGGTGACCGACACGGCGATGCGCGTGTGCGGCGGCGCCGCCTTCCGCAAGGACGTCGGCATCGAGCGCTACTTCCGCGACGCCCGCGCCGCCTCGGTGATGGCGCCGACCTCGGACGTGTTGTACGACTTCATCGGCAAGGCCGTCTGCGGCATGCCGGTGTTCGGTTAAGGGGGCGGCCATGACGACTAACACACCCCTGATGATGGGCGCGGTGGCCTACGCGCCCAAGGTCGTGACGATCTGGGAGGGCTTCAAGGAGTACTTCCGCCGCCACGGTTTCGAGTTCGACTACATCCTCTACTCGAACTACGAGCGCCAGGTCGAGGCGCAGTTCGACGGCAGCATCGCGCTGGCCTGGAACTCGCCGCTGGCCTGGGTGCGCGCCGAGCGCATGGCGCGCGCCCGCGGCCACTCGCTGCAGACGGTGGCGATGCGCGACAGCGATTGCGACCTGACCTCGGTGCTGGTGACACGGGCCGACGCGCCCATCGCCACGCTGGCCGAACTGGCCGGCAAGACCGTCGGCTTCGGCGCCATCGACTCGCCGCAGGCGCGCCTGATCCCGCTCGACCACCTGCGCCGCAACGGCCTGCTGGCCGGGCGCGACTTCACGGCGCGGCGCTTCGACGTGCTCGGCGGCAAGCACGGCGACCACATCGGCGGCGAGCGCGACGCCGCGCTGGCGCTGATGGCCGGCGAGATCGACGCCGCCTGGATGATCGACGGCAACCACATGGCCTTCTCGCGCGAGGGCGTGCTGCCGGCCGGCGCCAGCCGCATCCTGGCGCGCACCGAGGCCTTCGACCATTGCAACTTCACCGTCAGCCCGGGCGCGCCGTCGGCCGCCATCGGCCGCTTCACCGCGCTGCTGCTGGCGATGCGCTGGGACGACCCGGCGGTGCGTCCGCTGCTCGAACTGGAGGGCCTGAAGGCCTGGCTGCCGGGCCGCAGCAGCGGCTACGACGCGCTGGTGCGCGCCGTCGACGACGAGCGTTTCTACGACGCGGAAGGGAACATCATTGCAAGCGACTATCAATATTGAGGCGCTCGGCTTCGACGCCGGCGCCCACCTGCTGGTCAAGCACGCGCTGGCGGCCCTGCCGGCCGACGGTGAGCTGTGGGTGGTCGGCACGGCGCCGGACTGGGCCGGCCAACTGGCCGCCTGGTGCCGCGCCCAGGGCCATCCCTGCCAGGCCGGCGAGCGCGACGGCAGCCCGGCCATGCGCGTGCAACGCGGCGCGGCCGCCGCCGGACGCTGGCGCGGCGCGCTGAGCAGCGGCCACGCCGACCCGGCGCGCGAGGGCGCGCTGGCCGAGCAGGCCGACGCGCGCTGGGGCCTGGCGGCGCGCGGCGCCACGGTGGAGGCCGGTTCGCCGCCGATGCGGTTCCGCCTCGACCGCAAGAGCGAGGTGTGGGCCGGCCGCGCCGCCGAGCTGTACGCCCAGGCCGCCGCCGCGCAGTGGGACCCGGAGACGGCGATCGACTGGGCGGCGCCGTTCGAGCTGCCCGACATGGTCGAGGACGCCGTCGTCCAGGTGTTGACCTATATGATAGAGAACGAGGAGGCGGCGCTGCTGGTGCCGGCGCGCTTCCTCGGCCAGCTGCATCCGCACTTCCGCGAGGTGCAGGCGGTGCTGGCGATCCAGGTGGCCGACGAGGCGCGCCACATCGAGGTGTTCACCCGCCGCCTGCGCCTGAAGGGGCGCGATCCGGCGCTGTCGACGGCCGGCGGCCAGGCCTCGCTGAAGACCCTGCTCGACGAGTCGGACTTCTCGGTGGCCGGTTTCCTCTTGTCGGTGCTGGGCGAGGGCAGCTTCGTCAGCCTGCTGCACTTCCTGCACGAGCACGCGCCGGACCCGGTGACGCGGCAGATCGCCCGCCTGGCGGCGCGCGACGAGGCGCGCCACGTCGCCTTCGGCATGACCCACCTGGCCTCGCGGCTGGAGGCCGAGCCGGCCTTCCGCGCCCGGCTGGCCAACGCGGTGCAGTCGCGCAACGACGCGCTGTCGACCACCTCGGGCTTGAACGAGGAGGTGTTCGACGCGCTGATCCTGCTGGCCGCGGGCGAGCTGAGCGCGCCGGCCATCGCCGCCGGCTATGTGAAGGTGCAGGGCTTGATGCGCGACATGGCCGAGGGCCGCCAGTCGCGCCTGGAACGGCTCGGCTTCCCCAAAGACGACGCGCAGCGCCTGTCGTCCCTGCACACGCGCAACTTCATGTGACGGCGTGACGCCTGGGGCGGCGCCGTCCGGCGCCGCTTTCCATCTATAAACTAGAAGCGGTTCCAGTTGTTGTGGCGGTGCTCGGTGGCCTCCTTCATCAGGTGGCCGGCGCGCAGCTCGTCCTTGGCGCTGTGGCTGTCGCCTTGCTGGACCACCATCGCCAGCTCCTGGATCGCCGGCGGATATTCGTGTTCGGCCGCCTCCTCCAGCAACTTGCGGCCCTTGGCCGGGTCGCGCACCACGCCGCGCCCCTCGTTGTAGGCGTAGGAGAGCAGGAACATGGCGTGGGCGTTGCCCTGGTCGCTGGCCAGGTCCAGCCATTTGGCGGCCTGCTCGTCGTCCTGGCGCACGCCGCTGCCGTTCTTGTACAGCAGGCCCAGCATCAGCGCCGCGCGGGCGTGGTGTTGCAGCGCCGCCAGCTTGTACCAGGGCGCGGCGGCGGCCGGGTCGGCCGTCGCGCCGGCCACCTCGGCGCGGTACAGCTCGCCCAGTTGGAAGGCGGCCTCGGCGTCGCCGGCCCGCGCCGCGCTCTCGAACAGGCGTATCGTCTCGGCGCGCTGCGCCGGGCGGCCGCGGTAGAGCATGCCCAGCTCGCGCTCGGCCACCGGCAGGCCCTGCTTGGCCCATTCGCGCAGGCGGCGCTCGGCGGCGGCGTCCTGGCGCTGGTTGGCCGTCATCGCCACCGTTTCGATCTGCGCCGAGCTGACCGTCTGCTCGGGCGTCTGGCAGGCCGCCAACGCGCCGAAGGCGAGGGCGCCGGCCACCGTCAGGGCCAGGCGGGAAGGTTTGAGTATGCTCATGGTCTACCTCCAGAATGTCAAAATCGGCGCGCCCCGTGTGCCGGGACGCGCCGTCGTCTGTCGCCGCGCGCGGTCGGCCAAGCGGCCGCGCGCGGAGCCACTGCCTGCCCGGGTTACTTGCTCAGGTCGACCGTGTACTTGGCGAAGCCGCTGGCGTCCAAACCGCCCTCGGCGGTGATCGCCTTGATGCCGCTGCTCTTGGCCAGCGCCAGGTGACCGGGCTGCGAGCGCAGGATCACCGGACCGGCCGTCGTGGTCTTGACGAAGCTCCAGCTCTGCGCGCTGCCGTTGCCGGCCAGCGTGACCTTGCCGCCGCCGGCCTTGGCGCCGAGCGCCGTCAGGTAGTTGCTGACCACGGTCTGGTTGGCGTCCGGCGACTTGATGATGGTCTTGCTGCCGTCGATGCCGGGCACGGCGCCGCCGCCGCCGGCACGGTAGTCGTTGGTGGCGACGATGAAGTCGTCGGCGTCAGCGACCGGCTTGCCCAGGTAGCTCAGGTTGACGATGCGGCTGCCGACCGGCTTGGTGACGTCGATCTGGTAGGTCAGCGCGTTGTTCTCGGCGTAGAACACGTCGTAGTTGTAGATCGTGCCGTAGCTCGGCACCAGGTCCTGCTCGGTGGTCTTGGCCGGATCGATCTGGCCGAACTGCTTGGCCGCCGTCTCCAGCCAGGCCTTCAGGTCGACGCCCTTGATCTTCACCGCCTGCAGGTTGTTGTTGCCGTACAGGTAGAGGTCGCCCGGGTTGCGCACCTGCAGGCCGACCGGCGCCGCCGCGCTGGCGCCCGGCGCCACGTCGGTGAAGTCGGTCGGACCGTTGCGGCCGGCCTTGAACGGCGCGCTGCAGGAGATCACCGGAATGTTCTTGTAGCTGGCCAGGGTGGCGTCGGTGCTGCTGGCGATGAACTTCTTGACGTAGTCCAGCTGCGCCTGGTTGACCAGCTGGATCGCGCTGACGTCGCCGGCCAGCGCGAAGTAGGCCGACATCTCGAAGTCGGTGCTCACGCCCAGCGGCTGCTTGGCGTAGGCGATGGTGGCGGCGTGCTCGCTGGCCACCAGGGTGGCGATGGCCGGGTCGGCCTTGACCAGGGTGCTGCCGTCGGTGTACTTGAAGCCGCGCGACTCGACCGTGGTCTTGGCCGGCTGCACCACCCACTTGCCGGCGGTGTAGGCCAGGGTCAGCTTGATGATGCCCAGGCGGCGGCCCCAGCTTTGCGCCATGACGGTCGGCACGCCGTTGACGAAGCCGTTGACGGCGTCGACCTTGGCGCTGGCCGGGATGGCGGCGAAGGAGGCGTCGAGCGCGGCGGCGCCGGTCTCTTTACCTTTCGGGAAGATCAGGTGGGAGTGGCCGATCATCAGCGCGTCGATGCCGGTGGTCGACAGGTGGTAGCTGCCGTTCTCCATTTTCGGGCTGTAGGCGCTGGTGTCGAGGCCGCCGTGCGACAGCGCGACGACCACGTCGGCGCCCTTGCCGCGCAGCTCGGGCACGTATTGTTTCGCCGCCTCGACGACGCCGCCGACGGCGACCTTGCCGGCCAGGTTCTTCTGGTCCCATTCGAGGATCTGCGGCGGCACGAAGCTCATGATGCCGATGTTCATTTTGACGTTGAGCTTGCTGCCGTCCGGCGCCACGGCGGCGAAGTCGCGCGCCAGCAGGGCGTATGGCGGCAGGATCGGCTTCTGGCTGGCCACGCCGGTGACGTTGCTCAGCACCAGGGGGAACTCGGGCGCGCCGCACTTGCCGGCCGGCTTGCTTACGCCGGGGATGGCGAAGTCGGTGTTGGTGATCTGGCTGAGGAAGGGCAGGCCGTAGTTGAACTCGTGGTTGCCCATGCCGCCGCCGTCGTACTTGAGGGCGTTCATGGCCTTGTGCACCGCCAGCGTCGAGGCGCAGGGCAGCGGGGTGGTCAGCGCCTGCAGGTCGGCCAGCAGGGTGCCCTGGATGACGTCGCCGTCGTCGAGCAGCACGTTGTTCGGATTCTCGGCGCGCGCCGCCTGGATCAAGGTCGAGGTGCGCTCCAGGCCCAGGCTGGTGTCCTCGGCCAGCGCGTAGTAGTTGTAGCTCAGGACGTTGGTGTGCAGGTCGGTGGTCTCCATCAGCGCCAAGGTCACGGTGGTGCCCTCGGGGATGGCCGGCTTGGCCGCTTCCGGGGTGGTGGAGCTGCTGCCGCAGCCGACCAGGCCGATCGCGGCCAGGGCGGCGTACATTGCCTTGTTCATTTTCATCGAGTTTCCACGGTCCAAAAATCAAAGTGGCAACTCTACCTTGGCAAAATGACAGGGCGATGACCGTCCGGCGCCCTCGACAGGAACGAAAAAGCGCCCGCCACATCGCTGTGGCGGGCGCCTTGTTTGGTTCGGCTAGCTTGGAGCTTGAGCCGTTAGGACTTGAGCGCTTAGAACTTGACCAATTAGAACTTGACCCACAGGCGGCCGAAGTAGGAGGCGCCGTTCAGGCCGAACTGCACGCTCTCGTACTTGAAGCCGTTGTCGGTCTCGTCGACGTTCTGCGCGCTCGGCTTGGCGTTGAAGATGTTGCTGCCGCCGAAGGTGAACTTGGTGTTCTTGTTGATCGCGTAGGTGAAGCTCAGGTCGGCCGAGGTCTTGCCCTCGTAGTGCTGGTTGGGCACGCCGGCGGCGCTGCCGCTGAAGGTGCCCAGCGTCTGCGGACCGAAGTGGATGATCTTCAGGTCGGTCTCGAGCGCGCCGGTGACGTAGTCGAAGCCCAGCGTGGCCTTCGAGCGCGGCCCGCCCTGCTCGATGTACAGGCGTTCCTTTTCCGACAGCAGGACGTCCTCGTAGCCCTTCAGGCTGGCCGGGGCGTGGATGCCGGTGACCTCGGTCTTGCCCACGTTCAGGGCCAGGAAGGTGGTCAGCTTGTTGGCGCCGAAGTTGGTCTTGTGCGAGGCGGTCAGGTCCAGGCCCTGCGTCTTGGTGTCGACCGAGTTGACGAAGAACTGGGCCTGGTCGACGCCCAGCGCGGCCAGGCGGGCGCCCAGGGCGGGGTAGTTGTCGGCGTTGAAGCGGCCCGACAGCACGATGCGGTCCTTGATCTTGATGTTGTACAGGTCGGCCGTGACCGAGATCGCCTGGCTCGGCGTCCAGGTGCCGCCCAGCGTGAAGCTGGTCGACTTCTCCTCCTTCAGCTTGGGCAGGCCGGCGGCGTTGGCGATGGCGCCGCCGTTCGGCGCCAGCACCACGTCGGTGGCGACGCCGCTGACGAAGTCGGTGAAGGTCGACGAGAAGTAGATCTGCTGCAGCGACGGCGCGCGGAAGCCGGTGCTGGCCGAGCCGCGCAGCAACACGCCGTCGGCCACGCGCAGGCTGCCGGCCAGCTTGCCGGTGACGGTCGAGCCGAAGTCGCTGAAGTTTTCGTAGCGCACCGCGCCCTGCACCTTGACGGCGGCGGTCAGGTCGGCCTCGACGTCGAAGTAGGCGGCGCTGCTGTGGCGCTTGGCGTTGACGCGGTCGGCCGGCTGGAAGCCGGGGAAGCCCTGGCTGCCCGGCGCGCCGCCGAAGTTGACGCCGTCGGCGTCGATGTAGGAACCGGCCTCGCCGGCGAAGATCTTGTACTCCTCGCTGCGGTACTCGGCGCCGAAGGCGATGTTCAGGCCGCTCAGGATGTCGCTGTAGAAGCGGTTGATGTCGACGTTGCTGGTCAGCTGCTGGAAGGAGAAGCCGCCGGCGTCGAAGCGGCCCGGGCTGACGCCCTTGCCGCCGGCCAGCAGGTCCTGGTTGGCGATCGAGGCGTTCATCGTGTTGCTGATGTTGTAGCGCATCTTGTTGTAGCCGTAGGTCTGCGAGACGTCGGCGTTCCATTCGCCCAGCTGGCTGCGGTGGCCGACGATGCCGTACTGGTCGCTGATGTCGCCGTTGATGAAGGGCACGTAGCCGTTCGGGTACATGGCCGCCGAGTTGCGGCGCGGGATGTCGTCGGAGCCGACGCCGGCGCGCGCGAAGGCGCCGCTGGAGGCGTCGCGGGTCTGCGCGCCGGCCGTGAAGTACAGCTTGCCGGTGGCGCTGGTGGGCAGCTCGCCGTTCAGGTACAGGGTCTTGTTCTTGCTTTCGGTGTCGCCGATGATGCGCGGATTGCCCGCCTCGGCGCGGTTGGAGCGGCCCCGGTCGAGGTACTCGCCGGTGATGCCGATGACGCCCTTGTTGCCGATCGCCAGGCCGCAATAGGCCGAGGTCAGGTAGTTCTTGCCGTCGCCGGCCGAGTATTGGCTGAAGCCTGCCACCGCCTCGCAGCCCAGGCTCTTTTTGAGGCCGATGTCCATCACGCCGGCGATGGCGTCGGAGCCGTACTGGGCCGCCGCGCCGTCGCGCAGCACCTGCACGTCCTTGATGGCCAGCAGCGGGATCGAGTTCATGTCGGTGCCGGTGTTGCCGCGGTTGCGCGCACCGAACAGGTTGACCAGGGCGGTGGTGTGGCGGCGCTTGCCGTTGACCAGCACCAGGGTCTGGTCCGAACCGAGGCCGCGCAGCGCGGCCGAGTCGATCAGGTCGGCGCCGTCGGCGCCGCTTTGCCGCGTCGAGTTGAACGACGGCGAGATGTTGGTCAGCGTCTGCGACAGGTCGAAGTTGCCGCCCTGTTCGGCCGCCTTGTTCATTGGAATGACGTCGATCGGCGCCACGGTGTCGGTGGCCGAGCTGGTGGCGCGGCGCGAGCCGACCACGTTGATCGATTGCATCGCTTGGCTCGTCGCGGCTTCGCCGGCGGACTGGGCCAGGGCGGCCGGCGCGAACGCCAGGGCGCTGCTGCCATACAGGCTGAGTAAGACGGCTTTGCGTAAAGTTGTTGGTGTGAACACGTTGCGTCTCCCATGAAAAATTCGATTCTAGTCAGATTTGTCATGGAGACATACCAAAAGCTTATAGTGCGTGGCAGTTTTGCATGTGAATTGTGACAATTTCGCACAAGCTGTCGAGGCTGCTGAAAAACATGGGTGGAATTACTACAAAACCCTGTTCAACTATCGTCATTCGGACAACTGGGATGGTGCTATCCGTCGCAAGGGTTTGGTCTGGTTTGGTCAGCCGTTTCGCTGCCAATTAGGCCTCCTTGAACGCTTTGGCGGCGGCCATGACATCCGCAAACTTCCCTTTGCGCAAAGCCTCGAGCGGATTCTTTTTACTCAGCGAAAGACGTGGTGTTGTAAAGAATTGCCATTTGCTCGTACCAGGCAGGTGATGGAGTTCCTTGCATACGCTTGCCAACTGGTCGCGTTCCAGTCCCTGGTCGGCAAAGAAGGCCGGGTACAGCTTGTTGCGGCCGCCGGCGTCCAATGAAAACATCCGCAGGTCCCCAACGGCCTTATAGACGGCTTGAGGGGTCACACCGAGGCGCTCTGCCAGCTGCCGGGACTTGAGCAAATCCCCGGTTTCTTCCAAGCGCTTGATAGAGGCGTTCTCATTTCTTGCGAACTGAGTCAAAAACGCCTTATTTGCTTCAGGGGGCGCATTGCGAGCCTTGCTCATGATTGCCTCCATGTTCAAGCCTCATTCTACTGCAAACAACTAAAACAACCGACCGGGACTAGTAGACGGATCGCCGAGTCCCGATGGTGACCCTGGCGAGCCGCTGGCGCCTTGAATGCGCGGCAGCATGGCCGGATCGGAGTAGAATGCTGTATATAAACACAGTGATCGCCGCGCCATGTCCTCCCCATTCCAGCCGCCGCCAGCGCAGGGCCTGCCGGCCTACGCCGAGCTGTTCTGCCTGTCGAACTTCTCCTTCCTGCAGGGCGCCTCGCACGCCGAGGAGCTGGTCGCGCGCGCCGCCAAGCTCGACTACGCGGCGCTGGCGCTGACCGACGAGTGCTCGCTGGCCGGCGTGGTGCGCGCCCACGCCGAGGCCAAGCGCAGCAAGCTGAAGCTACTGATCGGCGCCCATTTCCACCTGAGCAACCCGGACGGCGGCCGCGCGCTGAGCCTGGTGGTGCTGGCGCAGAACCGCAACGGCTACGGCAACCTGTCCGAGCTGGTGACGCTGGGGCGCACCCGCGCCGCCAAGGGCAGCTACCTGCTGACGCCGGACGACTTGGCCGCGCCGCCGGCCGACCTGGCACACCTGCGCGGCCTGCCGGACTGCCTGTTGATCCTGCTGCCGGCCTATCCGGCCCACCAGGCGGCCGACGTCGACCGGCTGCACCGGCAGGCCGCCTGGCTGGCCGCCGCCGCCCCCGGCCGCTGCTGGGTCGGCCTGAACCTGCTGCAGCGCGCGCTCGACGAGGCGCACCGCCTCAGCATCGAGGAGGTGGCTCTGCAGCACGGCATGCCGGTGGTGGCGCTGGGCCACGTCTGCATGCACGTGCGCTCGCGCAAGCCGCTGCACGACACCCTGTGCGCGGTGCGCATCGGCAAGCAGGTGGCCGACTGCGGCTACGCCCTGGCGCAGAACGCCGAGCAGCACCTGCGCGCGCGCCTGCGCCTGGCCAACCTGTACCCGCCGCAGGCGCTGGCCGAGACGCTGAACATCGCCGCGCGCTGCACCTTCTCGCTCGACGAGCTGCGCTACGAATACCCCGACGAGCTGGTGCCGCCCGGCCACACGCCGGCCAGCTACCTGCGCCAGGAGACCTACATCGGCGCCCACCAGCGCTTCGCCGACGGCATCCCGGCCAAGGTGCAGCAGCAGATCGAGCACGAGCTCGAGCTGATCGCCGAGCTGCGCTACGAACCCTACTTCCTCACCGTCTACGACATCGTCCGTTTCGCCCGCTCGGTCGGCATCCTGTGCCAGGGGCGCGGCTCGGCGGCCAACTCGGCGGTGTGCTACTGCCTGCGCGTGACCGAGGTGGACCCGGCGCGCGGCAACCTGCTGGTCGAGCGCTTCATCTCGCGCGAGCGGGCCGAGCCGCCCGACATCGACGTCGACTTCGAGCACCAGCGGCGCGAGGAGGTGATCCAGTACATCTACGCCAAGTACGGCCGGGCGCGCGCCGCGCTGGCCGCCGTGGTCATCAGCTACCGGCCCAAGAGCGCGCTGCGCGACGCCGGCAAGGCGCTCGGCGTCGACCTGGCCATCGTCGAGAAGGTGGCCAAGGCGCACCACTGGTTCGACGGCAAGCGCGACCTGCTGAACCGGCTGGCCGAGTGCGGCCTCGACCCGGAGTCGCGGCTGGCGCGGCAGTGGGCCACCCTGGCGCAGAGCCTGCTGGGCTTTCCGCGCCACCTGTCGCAGCACCCGGGCGGTTTCGTCATCTCACAGGGCAAGTTGTCGCGCCTGGTGCCGATCGAGAACGCGACGATGGCCGAGCGCAGCGTGATCCAGTGGGACAAGGACGACCTCGAGGAGCTGGGCCTGCTGAAGGTCGACGTGCTGGCGCTGGGCATGCTGTCGGCGTTGCGCCGCGCCTTCGACCTGGTCGGCGCGCGGCGCGGCACGGTGTTCTGCATGCAGGACGTGCCGGCCGAGGACGGCGCCACCTACGACATGATGTGTGAGGCCGACACCATCGGCGTGTTCCAGATCGAGTCGCGCGCGCAGATGAGCATGCTGCCCCGGCTGCGCCCGCGCTGCTTCTACGACCTGGTGATCGAGGTGGCGCTGGTGCGGCCCGGGCCGATCCAGGGCGGCATGGTGCATCCCTACCTGCAGCGGCGGCAGAACCCGGCGCTGATCGACTTCCCGCCCGGCCTGGAGGTGGCGCTGGGGCGCACCCTGGGCGTGCCGATCTTCCAGGAGCAGGTGATGCAGGTGGCCATCACGGCGGCCGGCTTCACGCCCGGCGAGGCCGACCAGTTGCGCCGCGCCATGGCGGCCTGGAAGCGCAAGGGCGGCATGGACAAGTACCACGACAAGATCATCGCCGGCATGACCAACAACGGCTACCCGGCCGAGTTCGCCGAGGCCATCTGTTTGCAGATCCAGGGCTTCGGCGAATACGGCTTCCCCGAGTCGCACGCCGCCAGCTTCGCCCTGCTGACCTACGCCAGCTCCTGGCTCAAGCGCCACGAGCCGGCCGCCTTCCTGTGCGCCCTGCTAAACAGCCAGCCGATGGGCTTCTACGGCCCCTCGCAGCTGGTGCAGGACGCCCGCCGCCACGGCGTGAAGGTGCGCGAGGTCGACGTCGCCGTCAGCGGCTGGGACTCGGCGCTGGAGGAATTGGATGAGCTGGCCGAGGAGGGCGGTGCCGACTGGACGGGCGCGGCGGCCGGCCAGCCGGCCGTGCGGCTGGGCCTGTCGCTGCTGCGCGGCATGCGCGCCGAGTCCGCCGAGCGCATCGAGACGGCGCGCGCGGCGCGGCCCTTCGCCAGCGTCAGCGACCTGGCGCGCCGCGCCCAGCTGGACCGCCACGACCTGCAGGTGCTGGCCGCCGGCAACGCCCTGCTGAGTCTGGCCGGCAACCGCCGCCAGGCCCTGTGGCAGGCGGTCGGCGCGGTGCCGGACAAGGGCCTGCTGCGGCCGACCACGCCGCAGCAGGACGAGGCGGTGCCGCTGCTGCGCCCGCCGTCCGAGGGCGAGGAGATCCTCGGCGACTACCGCGCCCAGGGCCTGACGCTGGGGCGCCATCCGCTGGCGCTGCTGCGGCCCCGGCTGCTCGAACAGCGCTTCCTGCCGGCCAGCACCCTGAACGGCTACCAGAACGGCCAGCTGGCGCGCGCCTGCGGCATCGTCACCGTGCGGCAGCGGCCGGGCACGGCCAAGGGCGTGCTGTTCATCACCATCGAGGACGAGACCGGCAACGTCAACGTGATCTGCTGGCCGGCGCTGGTCGAGCAGCAGCGCCGCGAGGTGCTCGGCGCCGACCTGCTCGGCGTCTATGGCGTGTGGCAGCGCGAGGGCAGCGTGCGCCACCTGGTGGCCAAGCGCCTGGTCGACCTGTCGCACCTGCTGGGGCGCCTGCCGACCATCAGCCGCGATTTCTGTTGAGGCGCGCGGGCGGCCCCCGGCGGATTCTGGCAAAATGCACAACATGGAAAATTTCACATTGAGAAAGGCGCTCGCCACCGACGCGCCCGCCATCGCCGAGCTGATCGCCGACCTGCTGCCCTTCATGACGCTGGCGCCGGACGGCGCCGGCGCCGAGCAGTTCGTCGCCACCATGCGCGCCGAGGCGCTGGCCGGCTGCGTGCAGGACGCGCGCTTCCGCTACCAGCTCGGCTTTGTCGACGGCGCGCTGGTCGGCGCCGTCGCCGTGCGCGACAACGGGCACCTGTACCACCTGTTCGTCGCCCGCGCCTGGCACGGCCGGGGGCTGGGGCGGCGCCTGTGGCAGGCGGCGCGCGCCGCCGCCGAGGCCGCCGGCAACATCGACGGCTTCACCGTCAACTCCTCCCAATTCGCCCTGCCGATGTACCAGCGCTTCGGCTTCGTGCCGACCGGGCCGCGCACCGAGCACGCCGGCATCGCCTACACCCCGATGCGCCTGGATCCGGGCGGCCTGCCGGCCTAGGCGCGGCGCGGCCGCGCAACGCCCGTCCCGGCCGGGGCCGACCGCTGTCCTGCGCCAGCACGGGCGCAAACTGGCGTAGGCTTGCGCTTCGCCAACGCGTTCCCTTCGCCATTGCCTACGCTGTAGGGTCGAGTCCCGCTAGCCTTTTCGCTTCCCCCACTTTGCTTTTCCCACTTTGTCATACCCTCAGGAGTCCGCCATGCGCCATGTTCGCCTTGTTGCCTTGATCATTTCCCTTTGCGCGAGCGGCGCCGTCGCCGCTGCCGCCGCCGAGCCCGGCGGCGACGTCGGCAGCGAGGCGGCCTGCGCCGCCCTGCCGAGCCCGCAGGCGGCGCGCACGCCGCAGGAGCGCCAGGCGCTGGTGGTCTGCCGCGATATCGAGCTGGTGCGCCGTGTCGCCACCTTCATCCACCAGGGCTCGGCGCAGCTGGAGAAGGGCACGCCGTCGGACCGCGAGATCAGCGAGGTGGTGCGCAAGGAGCTGCTGGGCGTGCGCGACGACTTGCGCACCACGCGCGCCCTGTTGGAAAGCCTCAAGCTGCGCGACGGCGACGGCTTGCTGCTGACGCCGTCGCACTGGGTCCGCGACCTCAACGGCGACGGCCGCGTCGCCACCTGGGAGCGCAACTTCTTCGCCATCCCCAAGCGCCACGACGGGCCGTTGAAAGTCGGCCTGGCCTCCGACGACCCCAACTACTACCGCGACGAGTACCTGGCCGACGCCAGCTTCAAGGTCGACCAGTCGGACGTGACCTGGGCGCTGGGCTACCACTATTTCGCCGAGGCGCTGGTCGAGATGGTGCTGTCCTATTCGCTCGAGGGCGACAACTACAGCGCCGAGTCGATCGTGCTGGTCGACCCCGACGCCGCCAAGCGCGCCCACGCCCTGCTGGTGGCCGGCTTCAAGAGCACCGAGCGGCTGCGCCGTGCCCTGCTGGCGGAGAAGGACGACGCCGCCGAGTGGATCGCCAACCCGCGCCAGCGCAACAGCGTGTTCCCGCTGCACTTGGACGAGGGCGACTTCGCCGTCTGGGGCGAGGTGCTCAAACAGGTCATCCCTTTAATGGAAGGCAAGACCCTACTGGTGCCGGCAGCCAAGCAGGGCGGCTTGCTGGGCAGCCTGGCCGACCTTTGTCCGCCCGGCCAGGGCCTGAACGTGGTGCGTCTGTTCCAACAGCCGCCGCGCCGTTTGCTCAGCTGGAGCGGGGCGGAGCAGCAAGGTCGCATGTGCCAGCGGGTCGACGCAGGCCATCCCAAGTCGGCCCTGTTCGAGCTGCTGGCGAGCTACGAGCGGCGTGCCACCAATGACAGCATGGCGGGCATGCGCATGCTGCGCCAGTTGCTGTGGGTGAATTGATCGCTTAGCCACCACCTGCCGGCCCGTACCCCACTTGAAGACCGCGTGGCCGCAAGTCTTGCACCTCAGCACAACGGAGCCGCAATATGGATGCGTCATTGAGTTCAGGGCTGGATTTGTCAGAAAAACGTGCTATATTTTCTGACATGCGAACCATCATTCAAGCACCCGGCGAACCCCTCCCGGCAAAGCCAATTCCTGCGGAAAAGCCTGGCAGCGTGGATGCTGCCATCCGTTCCTTGCTGAGCGCGGCGGGTGCGGGGCGGGTGTTCAGCCCGGTGGATTTTGCGCACTTGGGAAGCCGGGCCGCTATCGACAAAGTATTGTCGCGGCTAACGGCCAGCGGAACGATCCGGCGCGTGGCACGGGGACTGTACGACGTCCCGCGTACGCATGCGACCATGGGGCGGCTGTTGCCGTCGACCGAGGAGATCGCCAGTGCAATTGCCAATCGGGGAAGCCTGCGGCTGCAGCCATCCGGCGCCTATGCCGCCAACCTGCTGGGCCTGACCGAACAGGTGCCGATTAAGCTGGCCTTTTTGACTGATGGCAACTCGCGCACCATCGCAATCGGTAGTCAGACCATCATTCTCAAGCACACAACGCCGCGCAACATGGCGACGGCCGGGCGTATCAGCGGCATGGCGATACAGGCGCTGCGTCATCTGGGACGTACCCATGTCGACGCGCAGGTCATCGCCGCGCTCAAGAGGAGGCTGACGCCAGAGGAAAGGGCGGTGTTGCAAAACGACGCGGCGCTGGCGCCGGCGTGGATCGCCGACATCATGCGCCACGTCGCGCAAGGCAATGGCTGATTCATGCGTGAATTTCTACGGCTATTATTCTAGAAGCCTGTAACCGACCATCGAGTGTCATGCGCCAGGTTTTTGCGGCACAAATAGTCCGGACGCGTCTTGTCGTCTATGCTCGGTTTGCTTTTGCCGCAACAGACTCGCGTCGAGGTGAGCGGCATCCCGATATTTCCATACTCCGGCACAAGGACTATGTGCCGGTCTAGTCATCGGACCACCTCAGCTTGTGCTTTGCGAATTTGATTGAATTCGTTATTTACTTAACTTGCTATCTTTCCTTCGATTGAAAAAAATATATGCGAGCATTGATCCAATAATTCCGGAAATACCAGAAACTATTTCAATTAATAAAGATTCTTCTGGATGGTAGCTATGATATGTGAAAATGGCCATTCCCGTGGCTACAATGCACGCAATAGTCACGAAAACATATTCTGTAGATTTTTTCATACTTAGCAGGCTTCGATAGTGACTATGTTTCATTGAAAAGGGGGGCGTCAGCACACGCCGTCGTATGCTGAGGTAGCGATTTATAGTTGCCTTAGACTATTTGCACAAGACTGTCCAACCTTCGCGCCAACAGCAAGGCCAGTAATTGATCCAAGTATCGCGCAGGCAGGTCTAGGGGCGGGAGACAGTAGGCACAGGCCACCAGCCGTGAGGCCCCCGGCTAAGCCCGCAAGGCTACCAAGTGCGGTGCAGGCCACTGTTGTAGCTGTGCTAGAAGCTGCCCCTCCAAAGACGGAAGCGATATCGCTCTCGTAACTGTCAAAAGTACAGTTCATGCTATCGTCCCTCATTCGAAGGCGACTGCCACCGGCGACAGAATTGATTTCATCGCTATTCATAAGTTTCATTATACTCTCCATGTGTTTGAAGTTGATATGCTGCGAATTTCCTGTGGATATAGAATCTGCGGTTGCTCTCTGTGGACTAAGGATGAATATTCCAATTAAAGAAATATAAATCTGCAGATCCTTGGTTGAGATAGTAGGCCTGTCATCTCTTGTTGATAAGCTCGATGTGTTATTGATCTGATGTTTATCAATAATTTCAATATTGAATTCTATTGCAAATTTTCAATTTATTTGACTTTGCCGCCTTGTGGTCGCCTCGAATAACCTGCCTTTTTCGATGTAAGGCAACGAACTAGCTACTGGAGCACCAGATCTTGACCATCAACACAGTGGGATAAGGCGGACGCCCGCCTTTGGCCCGCGACGGGCTGGGGGTGGCGGCATAGATACCGGCGGCCAGCGCCTCGAAGTCCATGTGCTTGCTCATACCAACGAGCGGATCGCCGATCTTTGTACGCCGATCTTCGCGCTCGTGCTCTGCAAACAGACTGATTCGGGGTTTCATCATCGCGGGTACTCGTTGCCTATGCTGGAATTTTTCCGAGTCAGGCGGGTGGTAGGTTTTTAGAGGCCACCTTGTGGTCTCACCTCCTCTCATGTCGAATAGTTCCCTCGAATTTTTTGGCGGCAAGGTAGTGCTGTAGGATGTGGATGGTGATGGATGGTGAGTTTGTCAGGCCGATTTCGGGAGCATAGTTTCCATGCGAATCCTGATTGCACAAATGTCGCCGCCAACCCCGCAAATATCGCTTGGCTCGGCGGCTTTTTTCTGTTTCTGCTGGAGGGTAACTTTACCTCGTGATTGGCTCTGCTCAGCTCTGGCCGGAACGCGGCTCGGCCGGGTGCTGGTAGTAGTCGTGCACCTGCGCCGACCAGGCCTGGTTGGCCATGTCGGGCCAGTGGGCCGGGTCGAAGCCGGGCGCGTTGGCGATGCGCTCGCGGTCGATGTTGAGGGTGAAGCGGCGGTTGGCGGCGTCCAGCGTCAGCGCCTCCCAGGGCACGGCGAACAGCTTGCCGCCCAGCGTCAGCAGGCCGCCGTGGGCCATGACGGCGTAGGCGATCTTGCCGTCGTGCATGTCGAGCATGATCTCCTTGATCAGTCCCAGGTGCTCGCCCTTGAGGTTGTGCACGTGGTCGCCGATCAGGCTGCCGGCGCCCATCAGGGCCGGTCCCGGTCCCTGCGGGCCGGCGTCGACGTAGACGCCGTCGGCGTCCAGGCTGTGGTAGCTCATGTTGTCCTCCCTTGTCGAAAATGCCATGTTGGCGCGCGGCGCCGGCGCGGTCGGTGCGCTGCGCCACATTGCCCCCGGATAGTTAATTCCGGACAGAAATAGATTAAGTTTCTGACTATTTTTCCACGCCCCGATAAGGGAATTTTACGCCCGTTAGCGGTTTTATCCCGGCGCAATGCTGAAGAATTAGCCGTTTTAGGATATAATTTCAATTTCCCGCACGTGCCGTTCGGCACCATCTGCAATGACCAAATTTGTCTTCGTCACCGGCGGCGTCGTGTCTTCCCTTGGTAAAGGGATTGCCGCCGCCTCTCTCGCCGCGATCCTCGAATCGCGCGGCCTCAAAGTCACCATGCTCAAGCTCGACCCGTATATCAACGTCGATCCTGGCACGATGAGCCCTATGCAGCACGGTGAAGTGTTCGTCACCGACGACGGGGCCGAAACCGACCTCGACCTCGGCCACTACGAGCGCTTCATCTCGACCCGCATGAAAAAGGTCAACAACTTCACCACCGGCCAGATCTACGAATCGGTGATCCGCAAGGAACGCCGCGGCGAGTACCTGGGCAAGACGGTACAGGTGATCCCGCACATCACCAACGAAATCCAGGACTACATCCGTCGCGGCGCCGAAGGCTACGACGTGGCCCTGTGCGAAATCGGCGGCACCGTCGGCGACATCGAGTCCTTGCCCTTCCTGGAGGCGGCACGCCAGCTGAGCCTGCGCGCCGGCCGCAAGAACACCGCCTTCGTCCACCTGACGCTGGTGCCCTTCATCGCCTCCGCGGGCGAGCTCAAGACCAAGCCGACCCAGCACTCGGTGCAGAAGCTGCGCGAGATCGGCATCTCGCCGAACGCGCTGCTGTGCCGCGCCGACCGGCCGATCCCGGACGACGAGCGCGCCAAGATCTCGCTGTTCTCCAACATCGAAGAGCACGCCGTGATCTCGGTGTGGGACGTCGACACCATCTACAAGGTGCCGCAGATGCTGCACGACCAGGGCCTGGACGCGATCATCTGCGAGGCGCTGGACCTGAACCCGGCGCCGGCCGACCTGTCGGTGTGGAGCCGCCTGATCTACACGCTCGAGCATCCGAAGTCGGAAGTGTCGATCGGCATGGTCGGCAAGTACGTCGACCTGACCGAGTCCTACAAGTCGCTCACCGAGGCGCTGCGCCACGCCGGCATCCACAACGAGAGCCGCGTCAACATCGAATACATCGACTCGGAAGAGCTCGAGACCATCGGTTGCGCCGGCCTGGCCAAGTTCGACGCCATCCTGGTGCCGGGCGGCTTCGGCAAGCGCGGCGTGGAAGGCAAGATCATGGCGGCCCAGTTCGCCCGCGAGAACAAGATCCCCTACCTGGGCATCTGCCTGGGCATGCAGGTCGCGCTGATCGAATACGCCCGCCACAAGGCCGGCCTGAGCAACGCCAACTCGACCGAGTTCGACCTCGACACCGACCAACCCGTCGTCGCCCTGATCGACGAATGGCAGGGCCAGGACGGCAAGGTCGAAAAGCGCGACGAGAACTCCGACATGGGCGGCACCATGCGCCTGGGCGCGCAGACCTGCGCCGTCAAGCCGGGCACGCTGGCCTCGGAGATCTACGGCGGCGTGGTGACCGAGCGTCACCGCCACCGCTACGAGGCCAACAACCACTACCTGCCGCGCGTCGAAGCGGCCGGCCTGGTGGTGGCGGCGCGCACCCCGACCGAGAACCTGTGCGAGATCATGGAACTGCCGCGCACCGGCGACAACGCCCACCCTTGGTACATGGGCGTGCAATACCACCCCGAGTTCAAGTCGACCCCGCGCGACGGCCACCCGCTGTTCACCTCCTTCATCAAGGCGGCGCTGGCGCACCAGTCGGCCAGCGGCAAGCCTGCGCTGCACGTGGTCGCCGACACCCCCTTGCAAGGAGACGCAGCATGAAATTGTGCGGATTTGACGTTGGCCTCGACCAGCCGTTCTTCCTGATCGCCGGCACCTGCGTGATCGAATCGCGCCAGATGGCCTTCGACACGGCCGGCGCGCTGAAGGAAATGACGGCCGAACTGGGCATCCCCTTCATCTACAAGTCCTCGTTCGACAAGGCCAATCGTTCCTCCGGTAGCACCTACCGTGGTCCGGGCATGGACAAGGGCTGGAGATCCTGGGCGACGTCAAGCGCGAGCTGGGCGTGCCGGTGCTGACCGACGTGCACACGATCGAAGAGATCGCCGCCGTCGCCTCGGTGGTCGACGTGCTGCAGACGCCGGCCTTCCTGTGCCGCCAGACCGATTTCATCATCGCCTGCGCCCAGTCGGGCAAGCCGGTCAACATCAAGAAGGGCCAGTTCCTGGCCCCCGGCGACATGAAGAACGTCATCGACAAGGCCCGCGCCGCCGCGCGCGACAAGGGTCTGCCGGAGGACGTCTTCATGGCCTGCGAGCGCGGTGTCTCGTTCGGCTACAACAACCTGGTGTCGGACATGCGTTCGCTCGCCATCATGCGCGAGACCGCCTGCCCGGTGGTGTTCGACGCCACCCACTCGGTGCAGCTGCCGGGCGGCCAGGGCACCTCGTCCGGCGGCCAGCGCGAGTTCGTGCCGGTGCTGGCGCGCGCCGCCGTGGCGGTCGGCGTTGCCGGCCTGTTCATGGAAACCCACCCGACGCCGGCCACCGCGCTGTCGGACGGCCCCAACGCCGTGCCGCTGGGCCGCATGAAGGAGTTGCTGTCGACCTTGATCGAGCTCGACCGCATCACCAAGAAGGCCGGCTTCCTGGAAGCCAGCTTCAACTAGTTTTTGCCCGTTCTACCAAATCCGGCGTGTCCCCACGCCGGATTTTGTTTGTCCTACCCCTGACCCGCAAGACGCGCAACAGACGCGGCGAGCGACTTCGTTTTTCACCCTTTGGAGAATGTTATGAGTGCTATTGTTGATATTATCGGCCGTGAAATCATTGACTCGCGCGGCAATCCGACCGTTGAATGCGACGTTCTGCTGGAATCGGGCGTGATGGGCCGCGCCGCCGTGCCGTCCGGCGCCTCGACCGGTTCGCGCGAAGCCATCGAGCTGCGCGACGGCGACATGAAGCGCTACTTCGGCAAGGGCGTGCTGCAAGCCTGCGAGAACATCAACACCGAAATCTCCGAAGCCATCATGGGCCTGGACGCCAACGAGCAAGCCTTCCTCGACCGCACCCTGATCGACCTGGACGGCACCGAGAACAAGGGCCGCCTGGGCGCCAACGCCATGCTGGCCGTGTCGATGGCCGTGGCCAAGGCCGCCGCCGAGGAAGCCGGCCTGCCGCTGTACCGCTACTTCGGCGGTTCGGGCGCGATGCAACTGCCGGTGCCGATGATGAACGTGATCAACGGCGGCGCCCACGCCGACAACAACCTGGACATCCAGGAATTCATGATCATCCCGGTCGGCGCGCCTTCCTTCAAGGAAGCCGTGCGTTACGGCGCCGAAGTGTTCCACACGCTGAAAAAGATCCTGCACAAGAAGGGCCTGAGCACGGCGGTGGGCGACGAGGGTGGTTTCGCGCCATCGCTGGCCAACCATGAAGAGGCGATCAAGCTGATCATCCAGGCGATCGAAGAAGCCGGCTACGAGCCGGGCACCCAGATCGCCCTGGGCCTGGACTGCGCCGCCTCCGAGTTCTACAAGGACGGCAAGTATGAACTGGAAGGCGAGGGTCTGAGCCTGACCGCCACCGAGTTCACCAACCTGCTGGCGACCTGGTGCGACAAGTACCCGATCATCTCGATCGAGGACGCGATGCACGAAGGCGACTGGGACGGCTGGGCGATCCTGACCAAGGAACTGGGCAAGAAGGTGCAACTGGTCGGCGACGACCTGTACGTCACCAACACCAAGATCCTCAAGGAAGGCATCTCGAAGGGCATCGCCAACTCGATCCTGATCAAGATCAACCAGATCGGCACCCTGACCGAGACCTTCGCCGCCATCGAAATGGCCAAGCGCGCCGGCTACACCGCCGTCATCTCGCACCGCTCGGGCGAGACCGAGGACTCGACCATCGCCGACATCGCCGTCGGCATGAACGCGCTGCAGATCAAGACCGGCTCGATGTCGCGTTCGGACCGCATGGCCAAGTACAACCAGCTGCTGCGCATCGAGGAAGACCTCGGCGACGTCGCCAGCTACCCAGGCCGTGACGCGTTCTACAACCTGAAGTAATGCTAAGATGCGGCCGGATTGATGTCCGGCCGCAGTTTTTCGGCCCGCCCGTCGGGCCATCTCCTTTTCCGCCATACCGATGCGCTTGATTACCCTCGCACTGGCAGCCCTGCTGCTGTTGATTCAGTACCCGCTCTGGCTGGGGAAGGGGGGCTGGCTGCGCGTCGCCGATTTCGAGGGCCAGGTTGACGTGGCCCACAAGAAGAACGCGGAGCTGATCGCCCGCAACGCCAAGCTCGATTCCGAAGTGCGCGACCTGAAGGACGGCACCGGCGCCGTCGAGGAACGCGCCCGCTACGAGCTGAGCATGATCAAACAGAACGAGATCTTCATCCAGATCGTCGGCAAGGGCCAGGCCGAGCCGGCCGTGCCGGCCGCCGCCGCCGCACCGGTCGACATCGCCCAGTAGGGCGCGTCCCGCGCTTGCGCCGCGCGCCACGGGCCACGGGCACCTCCCGCAATTCCTTCCCCAAAAAAATTCACGCTCTACAAGCGACAACGGCAAACCCTTGCCGGTTTGCCGTCGTTGTTGCTGCTGTCGCCGCTGTCGCGGCGTTGCGCCTCAGGCGGCCTTGCGCAAGGGCTTGCGCGGAGCGATCGCGTTGAGCGCGTCGAGCGGCTGGTACATGACCTTGCTGACGTCGCGCCCCAGGCGGTTGCCGCCGATGCCGCCGTCGCGGTAGTTGTAATCCAGCGCGATCTTCTGCTGCAGCTCCTCGGCGTAGCCCTCCGGATACTGCGCCTGCTCCTCGGCCGGCAGCTCGGAAAAGTGCGCCAACACTTCCTGGAAGAAGCAGGTGATCTTGCCGCTGCGGTTGTACTCGGCGTTCATGTCGGCCAGCATGCCGGCGCGCCAGAGTTCGTCCTGGCGGTGCGGGTCGATCTCGGCGGCGACGGCGGAATACAGGTTGGTGGGGTGCGTCATGGTGAGCTCCAAGTGTGGTTGCCACTGTGCAATATTGTAGATTACCATAAATTGCCTTGCGCGTAACGACATATTGCGGAAAAAATAACTCGGCTCATGTGCTATTCTTTCGGCCCGGCCCCTAATTAGAAAGAGCACCGAATGAATATGGACGATTTGGATGGCGAATACTTCGACCAATGCCGCAACCAGATGCTGGCCGAACAGAGCCAGTCGCTGGCCGACACCAGCAACTGGGCCCACGTGGACCGCAAGCAAACCCACGCCGACTGGGACAGCCTGTACCGCGAGATCGCGCCGCTGATCGACGACCTGCTGCCCGGCGACGACGCGGTGCAGGAGCTGATGGCGCGCCACTACGAGATCGCCAGCCGCTTCTACAAGCCGAGCCGCGAGGCCTACATCGGCATGGGCCTGTTCTACATGGACAACCAGGACATGCGCGACTTCCACAACGCCTACCATCCGAAGATGGCCGAGTTCCTCGGCGACGCGGTGTTCATCTACGCCCGCAACAGCATTTGAGGCGGCGGGGGCGCGCGCGGCTAGAACGGCCCCGAGTTGGGGCGGATGTCGACGTAGCGGTCCCTGTCGCGTTTGCAGCGGTGGAAGGGCCAGTCGCACGGCGCACAATCGGCGCACGTGCCCAGTGTCTCTCCCAGCGACAGTTCGCAGGTGGGAATCTCGCAGGGGAGGTCGCAGAAGCCGGCCTGCGGGCCGTGGCGCGGCGCCGCGCGCAGTGGCGCCACGACGCCCGACGCCTGTTGGGGCCGGTGGCTCCGGTGCTGCGCGCCGCAGGCGGCCATGCGCCGCCTGAGCAGGGCCAGGCCTGTGCCCAGGCCGAAGCGCTGGATGACCCGCTGGCCGTAGGCGGAGCAGCTGTCGCGGCCGGTGTGCACGCGGTAGGCGCAGGAAAACCCTTTTCTGGGCGACAGGTGGCGACGGTACAGCGCGATGGCGGCGAGGGCGATGCTTCTCATAGGCGGGTCGGAGGTTTGCATGGTTGTGCCGGCGCGGGTTTCGTGCGAGCATTAACTATTGATCAATCAAGGCAATTTGCCAATCTTTCACTATGCCCACCTTTTGCATATCGGTCAACGATATGGCGGGGGCGGCTGCGTTGCGGCGGCGCGGTGTCGATGGCTTTTCTGCCTGATTAGGCGCGCCGCATCATCGCCGGCGCCCTGCGGCGCGGCCGGCGATATCCTACGGCCCGCACATTTTCGCTTGTAAATGAGAATCATTATTGATAAGATGCGCTGTTGCCAGCCATCTTTGCCGCCCCACGTGTCCACGTTGTGCAAGAGCCAGCCGTTCCCCACTCTCACACTTGGACCACTATGGCTGCTACCCACCAAGGCGCCCGGCATTCGGCCGCGCATACCCTCGCGTTTTCCTCCTCCTGCCAGACCATTCGCCCGCGCCTGCTGGCCCTGGCCGTCCAGTCCGCACTGCTGAGTCTGCTCGGCGCGCCGCTGTCGCAGGCCCAGGCGCAGAGCTCCGCCCCGGCGGGCGCCCCCGCCGTGGCCCAAGCGCCGGCCGCCCCGGCCAAGGCCGGCGACGGCGCCAAGCCGCGCACCGCCGCCGAGCTGTCCGAGATCGTCGTCAAGGCCAAGGCCGACGAGGCCGCCAGCCGCGCCGGCACCAGCACCGTCATCGGCGCCAGGGAGCTGGGCGCGCGCAACGTCGCCGACATGGCCGACATGGCCCGCTACGCGCCGCTGATCAGCGTGCCGGGCGCGGCCAGCGGCTCGGGCAACATCTGGGACGGCGCCGGCAACACCAGCTTCAACATCCGCGGCGTCGAGGGCAACCGCATCAGCCTGGAGGTGGACGGCATCTCGCTGCCGGACGCCGCGCCCAAGCCGGACGGCACCACCCTGGCCGGCTTCGGCGTGGCGCGCGACTACTTCGACCCGCAAACCTTCCGCGAGGTGCGCATCGGCTCCGGCACCACGCCGGCCGGCGCCGGCGCGCCCGGCCTGGGCGGCTCGGTGCTGTTCGTCACCAAGTCGCCCGACGACTACCTGAGCGACAGCGTGAGCCGCTACGCCGACTACAGCTTCGGCTACAACTCGGCCAACGCCAGCAAGATGCACGCGCTGACCGGCGCCGCCCAGCTGGGGCCGCTGCGGGCGCTGGCCGTGCTGGTGCACCGCGACGGCGCGCAGGCCGACAGCAAGGGCAGCGTCAAGGTCAACCCGGACGACTGGCACTCCGACTCGCAGCTGATCAAGTTCAACTGGGCGCTGGCCACCGGCCACAAGCTCGGCTTCACCATCGACAACTTCGACACCAAGCACGCGCGCGCCTTCGACAACAAGCAGGGCGCCTCCTACCCGGACGGCGCCACGCAGGACTCGCACACCAAGCGCACCCGCTACAGCGTCGAGCACCAGTACACGCCGAGCGGCTTCGCCCTGTTCGACACGCTCGACAGCCGCCTCTACACGCAGGATTCCAAGGTCGAGGACCAGACCCGCGCGCGCTACGTCAGCCGTGGCCAGACGACGCTGCGCAACATAGAGACCGGCTTCTACAACAAGAGCGACGGCCTGGGCCTGGACGCCAGCAAACAGCTCAACGCCGCCGCGCTGCTGGCCTACGGCCTGAGCTGGGAGCAGCAGGACAGCCGCCGGCCGTGGCGCGAGGACAGCACCGTCGTCAGCACCGGCGCCCACCAGATCATGGTGAAGAACCGCATGGTCGACATGCGCACCGAGCGCCTGGCCGCCTATCTGCGCGGCGAGCTCAGCTTCAACCTCGGCGGCCACAGCGCCGTGCTGGCGCCCGGCCTGCGCGGCGAGCGGCGCAAGCTCAGCCCGAACAATCTGCAAGGCTACGTGGTGGCCCTGCCCGGCGCGGCCAAGGAGATCGGCGACGAGAGCGACTTCTTCCTCACACCCAGCCTGAGCCTGTCGGTCGAGCTGACGCCGAACTTCAACGCCTACGCCCAGTACAGCCGGGGCACCCGCCTGCCGACGGCGGCCGAGCGCAGCGGCACCTACGACTCGTTCAGCTACACCGGCAGCGGCGCCGGCTACGCCGTGCTGGGCAACGCCAACTTGAAAAAGGAGACCAGCAACGCCGTCGAGCTGGGCCTGAAGGGCGCGCCCGCCGCCGGCGTCGAGCTGAGCGCCGCGCTGTTCCACACCCGCTACGACAACTTCATCGAATACGCCGCGCAAGAGCCCGACCCGGTCAACTATCCGACGCTGACGTACGGCCTGTTCCGTCCCGAGAACGTCGGCCAGGCCAGCACCTGGGGCGGCGAAGTGTCGAGCCGCTTCGCGCTGGGCCGGTGGTCGGCGCCGCTGAAGGGCTACAGCCTGCTGGCGGCGGCCGGCATGCAGCGCAGCAGCGCGCGCAACACGCAGAGCGGCAAGCGCAGCGAGCTGGCCTCGACCCTGCCGTACAAGGCCAGCCTGAGCCTGGCCTACGACGACCCGGCGCTGCGCGGCGGCTTTTCGCTGAGCACGGTCCACGTGCGCGGCAAGCAGGCGCGCGAGGACGTGATCGGCGGCGTCAGCGCCGCGCGCTTCGCCATCCCCTCGTCGACGGTGCTGGACCTGGCGACCTATTGGAACCTCGGCAAGCACGCCAGCCTGCACGCCAGCGTCAACAACCTGAGCGACCGCAAGTATTGGGACTACGCCTCGTCGCGCGCGCTGCCGGCCGGCAGCAACGCGGCCACCCTGGCCGACATCGAACGCCAGGTGCGTCCGGGGCGCAATTACGCGCTCAACCTGAAAGTCATTTACTAAACCCCACCAATCGATTGGAGACGATATGAAACACCACCACCGCTATGCCCTCGCGCTGACCGGCGCCCTGCTACTGATCAGCGTGCAGGCCGGCGCCGCCAGCCTGAACGAACGCTGGGAGGCGCTGCGCGCCGAGCAGCCCAAGCTGCCGCTGCGCGATGCCGCCAAGACGCTCAAGGTGTCCGAGGCCGAGCTGCTCGTCGTCGGCCTGGGCAAGACCGTCACCCGCCTGAAGGAGGGCGACAACGTGCCGCGCGAAATCATGCGCCGCGCGCTGGACCTGGGCAAGGTGATGGCGCTGACGCGCAACGAGAACGGCGTGCTCGAGCGCACCGGCGTGGCCACCAAGCTCAAGCCGCAGGAGGAGATCACCGGCCTCGACGCCGACAAGGAAAAGGAGCGCGAGGCGCGCATGCGCAACATCGCCGGCGGCTACCTGGGCGGCGAGATCGACCTGCGCTTCACCTTCAAGCACTGGGCCTACACCTTCGCCGTGGTGCAACCGGGCCGCGACGGCGTGGTCTCGCGCAGCCTGCAGTTCTTCGACGAGCAGGGCAACGCCGCGCACAAGATCTTCGTCAAGAGCGAGGCCGGCAACGCCGTCTTCGACAAGCTGGTGGCCGACTTCCGCAATCCGGTGCAAAGCGCCACGCTGAAGCTGGCCGCCGCGCCCGTCAAGCCGGTCGAAAAGCCGGACAGCGCCATCGACGTCAAGGAGTTCCAGGCCGCCTGGGGCGAGCTGGGCGACGTGCACCAGTTCAACCGCCTGCTGACCGAGTTCGGCGTCTCGCGCGAGCAGGCCATGCGGCTGGCGCCGCCCGGCGCGGCGCAGCGCGTCACGCCGCAGGCGGTGCGCCAGTTGCTCGGCGAATCGGCCAAGCAGCAGCTCGACATCATGGCGTTTTTGGGCAACGAGTCGGTGATC
The DNA here is from genome assembly GCF_029834475.1 of Rugamonas sp. DEMB1. Lineage (GTDB taxonomy): Bacteria > Pseudomonadota > Gammaproteobacteria > Burkholderiales > Burkholderiaceae_D > Rugamonas > Rugamonas rubra. The sequence goes on from NZ_CP122407.1 coordinate 1,313,601, forward strand.
CAGATCTTCAGCGGCAAGGTCAACAAGGTGATGGAGGCGGGCGGCTACTTCAACGTGCTCGACCCCGAGTTCAACCTGCACCTGCGCGACAGCGCCTTCGCCAGCGGCTGGGTGATCAAGCGCGCCGGCGTCACCTCGGTCGAGTTCTTCGACAAGAACGGCGAGCTGGTGGTCAGCTTCTTCGGCGTGCGCGAGCGCGCCAAGCCGCAGCCGCAAAGCTGGGTCGACATGACCGCCGCGCTGCCCAAGGCCGTCGCCATGCAGGCCCACGCCGCGAAGTAATCCCGCCGGCCTAAGCCCAAGCTCCCCCCGCTTGTTTTTGTGGGCGCGGAGAAGGATGGGATGTTGTTAGAATGATAGTGGTGACACACTCAACATTCGGAGGGCTAGTGGAAAAGATCGACCTGAAAAAGGATTGGAAGCAGTTGTACCAGCCGTCGGCCAAGGCGGTGGCGGAGGTGGATGTGCCGCCCCTTCACTATCTGATGGTCGACGGCCAGGGCGACCCCAACACCACGCCGGCCTATGCCGAGGCGGTCGAGGCGCTGTTCTCGGTGGCCTACACGGCCAAGTTCATGCTCAAAAAAGGACTGCGGCAGATCGATTACGCGGTCATGCCGCTGGAGGGGCTGTGGTGGGCCGACGATATGGCGGCCTTCGAGACGAACGACCGCAGCCAGTGGCACTGGACCATGATGATCCTGCAGCCGGACTTCGTCGGCGCCGACATCATCAATGCGGCCATGGCCGAGGTGCACAAGAAGAAAGCCTTGCCCGGCTTGGAGCGCCTGCGTTTCGAGAGTTTTACGGAGGGCCACTGCGCGCAGCTGCTGCACGTCGGCCCGTTCAGCGAGGAGAAGCCGAACATCGACCGCCTGCACGCCTACATCGACGAGCGCGGCGGCCGGCGCGGCAAGCACCACGAGATCTATCTGAGCGATATCCGCCGCGCCGCGCCGGACAAGTGGAGGACCATCATTCGCCACCCCATGCGGGCGGGCTAGCTTCAGCTGCCGATGGCGGCCCGGCCCAGCGCCGGGTCGTCGGTGAAGAAGCCGTCGATGCCGGTCGCCAGGTAGCGCTTGATCTCGGCGATCGAGCCGATCTCGTTGCGCGCGTTGTCGCCGCCGCCGTCGCGGAAGTCGGCCGCCAGGAAGCGGTTCTCCGGACGGAAGGTCCACGGCTCGACGCGCAGGCCGGCCTTGTGGGCGTCGTCGACCAGCGCGGTCGGCCGGCCCAGCTTGCCGTTCTTGTCGAGAGGGATCAGCGCGCGCGTCGGAGGGGCGACCACGTCGGCGTAGGTGGCGATCTCGCGCAGGCCGGCCGGCGTGCACATCTGCTCGAAGGTCAGCGTGCCGCCGGCGGCGGCCACGTCGCTCGGCCGCAGCGGGCCGCCGACCACCAGTTGCATCAGGCGCAGGTTGGCGCGGCGGCCCAGCTTGCCGCGCATGTATTTCAAGTTGGCCACCTCGAACGATTGGATCTCGACCGGGTTGCGCCGGGTGTACTCGTGCGCCGCCAGGCTGGCGAGGAAGCGGTCCTCCAGCGCCAGGCCGACGCCGGCGAAGTAGGTCGAGTGCTTGAGCTCGGGCACCAGGCCGATGGCGCGGCCCACGGTGGCGGACTCGGCCGCGACGAAGTCGATGATCTCCTCCCAGGTGGCGACCTGGAACATGCCGTTGTACCGGGCGCTGCCGGGACGCACCACCGGCAGGCGCTCGACGGCGCGCAGGGTCTTCAACTCGGCCAGGGTGAAGTCGTCGACGAACCAACCCTCGTGGGTCTCGCCGTCGATGGTCTTCTTGGCGCGGCGGCTGGCGAACTCGGCGCGGCCGGCGACGTCGGTGGTCTCGGTCAGGTTGGCCTCGTGGCGCGCCACCAGCACGCCGTCCTTGGTGCTGACCAGGTCCGGCTCGATGTAGTCGGCGCCGTCGGCGATGGCCTTGGCGTAGGAGGCCAGCGTGTGCTCGGGGCGCAGCGCGCTGGCGCCGCGGTGGCCGAACACCAGCGGCCGCGCGGCGGCGGACGCGGCCGAAGCCGCAGCCGAAGCCGCGGCCGGTGCGACCGCAGCCCTGGCGGCGGAGCCCGACGCGGCCGCCGCGAAGGCGCCCGGCGCCAGCAGCGCGGCGCCGCCGGCGACGGCTGCGGTGTGGATGAAACCGCGCCGCGACAAGCGGCCAGGCAGGATCAGTTTGCTCATCAGAAGTCCGCCGTGACGGTGAGGAAGCCCTGGCGCGGCGCGATAGGGAAGGTGTTGTAGGTCTTGTCGGCGGCGCCGACCACCACGTTCAGGCTGCCTTCGCGGTTCATCAGGTTGCTGACGTTGACGCGGTAGCGGGCGTTCTTGATGACGCCGCCGTTCATGAACGGCAGCTTGCCGGACACGCCCAGGCTGAGCAGGAAGTAGCTCGGCACGCCGAGGTCGTTGGTGTAGGTGGCGTAGCGCTTGCCGACGTAGTCGCCGATCAATTGGAACTCGGTGTCGGCGACGTTCAGCGTGGCGACGAACTTGTTCATCCATTCCGGGCTGCCCGGCACGTCCTTGCCTGCTGTGGGGACCACGCTCGCTCCGTTGCTGTAGTTGTCCGAGTATGTCGAGCGATTGTACGACAGCGCGTCGTAGAACGAGAACATGCGGCCGAAGTGCAGCGTGCCGGACAGGTCGATGCCGTCGGTCTTGACGCTACCGACGTTGGCCAGCACCGGGTTGCCGCCGATGATGGAGAGCAGCACCGGCGTCGGGCTGATCTGCAGAAGGCGGTCCTTGAAGTCGACGTGGTAGACGTTGACCTGTCCGTCGATGGCCGAGATCGGTCCCAGGTCGACCTGGTGGTTGGAGCGCAGGCCCAGCTCGTAGGTGACCGAGGTTTCCGGCTTGGCGGTGGCCTTGAACAGGTCGAAGGCCGGCTGGCTGGCCAGGCTCCACGGCGAGGCGCCGCCGCCGCCGTAGGTGACGAACTGGCGCATGTTCTTTTGCACGTTGACGAACATCTGGTCGTGCGCGGTGATGTCCCAGCGCGCGCCGAGCTGCGGCAGGAACCATTTCTTGGTGGTGATGTCGCCCACCGGCAAGGCCAGCGAGCCGTTGGCGATGGCGCCCTTGGCCGGCTGCACGGGGAACTTGCCCTCGGCGAATTGCAGGCTGGACTTCGAAGCCGGCCTGCAGCGACAGGTCGGGCCGCACGCGCCATTCGTCCTGCAGGTGGAACTGCACCACCTTGTTGTCGATCTCGCTGCCGTACTGGGTGATCAGCGGGTTGCTCGGACGCTCGTAAGGCGAGCTCGGCTTGTTGACGTCCAGCGCGTACCAGCGGCGGTAGGCCGACGAGCGGTTGCGTTCGAGCCAGACGCCGGTCTGCAGCTGGTGGTCGCCGATCTCGGTGCGCAGGGTCGACAGCAGGCCGCCGCGCTTGATCTCGTACTCGGTGGTGCGGGTGGCGTAGCCGGAGCCGCCGAACACCTGCTTCAGGTTCTGGTTCGGGTAGTAGACGCCGAACAGGGCCGGCAAACCGGCCACGCCGATCGGGCCGGCGACGACGCCGACGCCGTCGTCGTTGTGGTAGTAGATCTGGTTCGACCAGGTGGTCGATTCGCCCAGGTTGGCCTCGTACTTCAGGTAGCCCAGGTAGTCGGTGCGCTGCGCGTCGCTGTAGTAGTTGCGGTAGTTGTTGCCGTCGGCGGCAGGGGTGGCGCCGGTCGGCGACAAATACTTCAGCGCTGCGGCGAAGTCGGGGAACAGGAAGGGGCGGGTGTAGGGCGCGCTGGTCTCGTTGGCGACGTGGACGGTGCTGTCCTCGTTCGGTTCGATCTTGTCGGACCAGTTGAAGAAGGCGGTCAGCTTGCCGGCCGCGCTCTGGTTGACGAACTTGGCGTTGACCTGGTCGCCGCCCTGGCGGCCGGCGAAGTCCCAGGCGCGCGCCTCGTGGTGCAGCGCCGACAGGTAGGCGCGGCTGCCCTCGCCGAACACGCCGCTGTCGAAGCGGGCGAAGGTGCGCGAGGTCTTGTGGCTGCCCACGGTCTGCTGCAGCGTGGCGCCGCGCTGCATGGCCGGCTCGCTGGAGAAGGTCTCGATGGTGCCGCCCAGGTTGCTGGTCGAAGCGGTGGCCAGGTCGCCGGCGCCGGACGACAGGATGACGTTGCCGACGTTTTCGCTGATCACGGCGCGCTGCGGCGACAGGCCGTTGTAGTTGCCGTACTGCTGGTCGCCGAGCGGCACGCCGTCCATGGTGTAGCCGAGCTGCTGGCCGCTGAAGCCGTGCACGAACAGCGACAGGTTTTGTTCGTTGTTGCCCCACGGGTCGGCGGTTTGGAAGCTCACGCCGGGCAGGGTTTGCAGGGCCTTCAGCGGGTTGATGCCGGGAAGCATCTTCTGCATGTCGCTCTTGCTCAGCGCCACCGAGGAGCGGCTCTTGCGGGTGGTGATCTCGACCTTGGTGATCGGACCGGCGACGGCGCCGGCCAGGTCCGCGTTGGCGCCGGCGTCGGCCGCGGCGGCCGCGGCGGCGCTGTCGGCGGCCGGGGAAGCCATTTCGGCCACGGCGGCGGCGACGTTGGCCGCCATCGCCATCATGGGGAAGCTCAGCGCGGCCGCCATGCAGACGGAGGCGGCGGAGATGGCCTTGATGCCGGTGGAGGAGGGCGCGCGCGCCGTGGTCGAGTGCTTGTTCATGGGATGGGCCTTGGATGACAAAGTTGTAACATGGGAGGAACTGCAACGTTGCGCATGGTAGGCCGGCCGTGTGACGGGGCGATGACGGGGCGATGACGTCTCGATGACGCGGCGGCGGGGACTAGAGGAAGCGCTCGCTTTGCCGTTAGAATGGGGTTCCCAACCGAGGCCCATTTCCTATGCGTAAGCTTTCCATCCTGATGTTGTTGGCGCTGGGCGCCTGCGCCAGCGTCGACCAGTACCCGTCGCCCGAGCTGGCGTCCTTTGTCAACGCGACGGTGCCGCTGGGCATGCCGAGCGAGCAGGCCCTGGTGCGCATGGAGGTGGAGGGTTTCGATTGCGACGGCCGGGCCGGCCTGCAACTGGTGACGTGCACGCGGCAGCAGTCGCGCGTGATGCGCGCGCCCTGCGTCGAGACGGTGCGCTTGACGCGCGGCGGCAAGGGCAAGAGCATCACGGCGCTGGAGGTGGCGCCGAAGGTGTGCCCGCGCTGGTAGCCGCCGCTAATGCCGAGGGTCAGACCCTGAGGGTCTGACCCTGGATTTGTTGGCGCTGGTGGTGGGGTTTAGTGTTTGACGTCGCCCACCGGGATCAGCACCTGGGCCGGCACGTCGATGGCGAACAGCTGGGCGCAGTCGACCTTGTCGTACTCGTAGTGCTGGCCGCAGAAGTCGCAGTTGACGCCGACCGTGCCGAACTCGGCGAGCACGCCGTCGACCTCGGGCCGGCCCAGCATCTTCAACATGTTGCCGACCTTGTCGCGCGTGCAGCTGCAGTTGAACGACGGGTGCAGCGGATCGAAGACGCGGATGGTCTCCTCCCAGAACAGGCGCTGCATCAGCACCTCGATGCCGGTCTCGAGCAGCTCCTGCTCCTTCAGCGTCGAGCCGAGGATGACGGCGCGGTTCCAGGTTTCCAGCGCCTCGTCCTGGGTCAGCGGCGCGGCCTCGGTCTTGCCGCCGTGGTAGGGCAGCTTTTGCAGCAGCAGGCCGCGCGAGACGCCGTCGTCGGCGGCCAGCCACAGCTTGGTGTCGAGCTGTTCCGAGCGCAGCATGTAGTTCTCGATGACGGTGGCGACGTCGTCGCCGTCGAGCGGCACGATGCCCTGGTAGGCCTGCTGGCCGGGCATCTTGTCGGCCGGGTCGAGGGTGATGATGAAGCGGCCCTTGCCGTTCACGTTGAGCATGGCCGGCAGCAGGGCGTCGTCGGCGATGACCGCCTCCGGGTCGAGCTTGGCGGTGGCGCGCAGGCGCAGCTCGCCGTCGCACTCGACCACCAGCAGGCGCACCGGGCCGTCGCCGTGGATCTGCATGATGATCGAGCCGTTGAACTTCAGGTTGGCCGACAGCAGGGCGGCGGCGGCGACCATCTCGCCGAGCAGCTTCTTGACGGCGCGCGGGTAGTCCTGGTGGTGCGACAGCACCTCGCGCCAGGTGGCCGAGATGTCGACGAACTCGCCGCGCACGGCGGCGTTGTCGAAGATGAACTTCTGCAGGGTGTCGGCGTCGGCGCCAACGATCTGCGTCGTGGTCGGGTGGTCGGTGCTAGTGGTCATGCGGGTTATCCAATCTTTTTGAGTTGCTTCTTGAACAGCTGGCCGCGCTGGACGTAGTTGTCCGCGTTGCCTTGTAGTTTGACGATTTCCTCTTCGCTCAGCAGGCGCACGGCCTTGGCCGGCGTGCCGATGATCAGGCTGTGGTCGGGGAACTGCTTGCCCTCGGTGACCAGGGCGCCAGCGCCGACCAGGCAGCCCTTGCCGATCACGGCGCCGTTCAGCACCACCGCCTGGATGCCGATCAGCGCGCCGTCGCCCACTGTGCAGCCGTGCAACATGGCCTGGTGGCCGATGGTGACGTTCCTGCCCACGGTCAGCGGATAGCCCATGTCGGTGTGCATCACCGTGCCCTCCTGCACATTGCTGTTCTCGCCGATGGTGATGCGCTCGTTGTCGCCGCGGATGGTGGTGCCGAACCAGACCGAGGCGTTGGCGTGCACGGTGACTTTACCGATCAGGTTGGCGCTGTCGGCGACGAAGGCGGATGCATCGATGTCGGGCGCGTTTTCGCCCAATTGGTAGATAGTCATGGAGAGCCTTGGTAAAGTGCTGAGGGATGGCGCTATTTTACGCCCTGGCGGCCGTTGCCTGCCGAAAAGTCCGGCGCCGCCGGCGGGGCGGGGATGCAGGAACCGCGCTGGATCTATCTCCCCGGCAATTTAAGAACGGTCGTGCTATTATCGTGTTTCTCGGCCAGCAATGAACCGATATTGCGCCGACGGCGCCAATTTCAAGCCAGCATTCCAGACCATCAAGGCAGCACGCCATGCACACGACAACACCCTCCCGCTCCGAATTCCTCACCGTGCGCGGCCTGCGCACCCACGTCCGCCACTGGGGCCGCGAGGGCGCGCCCAAGTTGTTCATGGTGCACGGCTGGATGGACGTGGCCGCCTCCTTCCAGTTCGTGGTCGACTGCCTCAAGGGCGACTGGCACGTGATCGCGCCGGACTGGCGCGGCTTCGGCCTGAGCGAGCGCTCCGGCGCCGACACCTATTGGTTCCCCGACTACCTGGCCGACCTCGACGCCATCCTGCGCCACTACGCGCCGGACGGCGCCGTCAACCTGCTCGGCCACAGCATGGGCGGCAACGTGGTCAACCTGTACGCCGGCGTGCGGCCCGGGCGCATCCGCAAGCTGGTCAACCTGGAGGGCTTCGGCATGCGCGCCAGCGCGCCGGAGCAGGCGCCGGCGCGCTACGCCAAGTGGCTCGACGAGTTGTGCACGCCGCCGCAGATGCGCGGCTACCCGGACGTGGGCGCCGTGGCGGCGCGGCTGCAGAAGACCAACCCGCGCCTGACCGACGCGCGCGCCGCCTTCCTGGCGCAGCACTGGTCGGCGCCGAACGCGGCGGGGCAGTGGGAGATCCTGGGCGACCCGGTGCACAAGCAGGCCGGGCCGTTGCTGTACCACATCGACGAGGTGCTGGCCTGCTGGAAGACGATCACCGCGCCGGTGTTGTGGATCGAGGCCGAGGACACCAATATGTGGCAATGGATGGGGCCGAAGGCCGAGGCGCGCGTCGAGATCGACCGCCGCCTGGGCTGCCTGGCCGACGTGCGCTGCCACATGATGGCCGACGCCGGCCACATGCTGCACCACGACCAGCCGGAGGAGCTGGCCCGGCTGCTGGAGGCGTTCCTGGCCGAGTGATCCCGGGCCGCGGTGCCGCGCCTTTAGGCCAAGGCGCCGGCGGCCTTCAAACCACCCACGGGCGCAGATCGAGGGTCAGACCCTAGGGTCTGACCCTGGATTTTCGCCGGTGGGGTTTGCCAGAGTCAACTGCATTTTGGGCTTGCCCCCGGAGCCGCGCCGCCGCTTGTTGCGCCCGCTCCGGCCGGGCGCGTGCAAGCAGCGTACAATGGAAGCTTCATTCCTGCCGTTGATGTAAGGGTTCGTTTTTGTATGTTAAAAGTTGATCTGCACTGCCATTCCACCGTGTCCGACGGGGTGCTGGCGCCGGCCGCCGTGGCGCAGCACGCGCGCAAGGCCGGCATCGACGTCTGGGCGCTGACCGACCACGACGAGGTGGGCGGCACCGCCGCCGCGCGCGCCGCCGCCATCGACCTGGGCATGCAGTTCGTCTCCGGCGTGGAAATTTCGATCACCTGGGCCAAGGAGACGGTGCACATCGTCGGCCTGCAGCTCGACGAGACCAACCCGGCCCTGTTGGCCGGCCTGGAGCGCACCCGCGCCGGCCGCGACAGCCGCGGCCGCGAGATCGCCCGCCAGTTGGCCGCCGTCGGCATCCCCGGCGCCTACGAGGGCGCGCTCAAGTATGTCGCCAACCCGGACCTGATGTCGCGCACCCACTTCGCCCGCTACCTGGTGGAAACCGGCGTATGCGCCAACCTGCCCGAGGTGTTCCGCAAATACCTGACCGAGGGCAAGCCGGGCTACGTGCCGCACTGCTGGGCCAGCCTGGCGGACGCGGTCGGCTGGATCCGTGGCGCCGGCGGCATCGCCGTGGTCGCCCACCCGGGCCGCTACAAGTTCAGCCGCACCGCCGAGGGCGCGCTGTTCGACGAGTTCAAGCAGCTCGGCGGCACGGCCATCGAGGTGGTCACCGGCAGCCACACGCCGGACCAGTACGCCGAATACGCCCACCTGGCCAACCAGTACGGCTTTCTCGCCTCGCGCGGCACCGACTTCCACGCCCCGGGCGAGTCGCGCGTCGACTTCGCCCTGCTGCCGGCGCTGCCGGCCAGCGTCAAGCCGGTCTGGCACGACTGGTTCTGAGAGCGGCGTCGGACCCGCCGCCTTAGGGTCAGACCCTAGCGCCAAGGCGGGGAGTCTGACCCTGGCAGACTCCGGCTCTCCGCATGTACCGCCTTGGCGGCGCCAATCCATCGTTAAAGCAGGCTTAATCGCGCCACCGCGCGCTTGCATTTGCCGGCGCCCGGCCGTATCTTATCAACTTGGTACTTGCGCCAGGAGAAACTATTTATGAAACGAATCATCCTTTTCATCGCCACCAACCTCGCCGTGATGCTGGTGTTGTCGCTGGTGTTGTCGCTGCTCGGCGTCGGCCGGCCCGGCGCCGGCGGCGCCGCCGGCCTGAACATCGGCAGCCTGATGGTGTTCTCGCTGGTGGTCGGCTTCACCGGCGCCATCTTTTCGCTGCTGATCAGCAAGCCGATGGCCAAGTGGTCGACCGGCGCCCGCGTCATCGAGGCGCCGTCCTCGTCGACCGAGCTGTGGCTGGTCAACACCGTCAAGACCCTGTCCGAGCGGGCCGGCATCGCCATGCCCGAGGTCGCCGTCTACGAGGGCGAGGCGAACGCCTTCGCCACCGGCGCCTTCAAGAACTCGGCGCTGGTGGCGGTGTCGACCGGCCTGCTCGAGAGCATGAACCGCGACGAGGTCGAGGCCGTGCTGGGCCACGAGATCGCCCACGTCGCCAACGGCGACATGGTGACGATGACCCTGATCCAGGGCGTGGTCAACACCTTCGTGGTGTTCCTGGCGCGGGTGGTCGGCTTCTTCGTCGACAAGGTGCTGCTCAAGAACAACGGCGAGCGGCGCGGCCCCGGCATCGGCTACACCGTCACCGTGTTCGTCTGCGAACTGCTGTTCGGCCTGGTCGCCTCGCTGATCGTCGCCTGGTTCTCGCGCCAGCGCGAGTTCCGCGCCGACGCCGGCTCGGCCAAGCTGCTCGGCAGCAGCGTGCCGATGCAGCACGCCCTGGCCCGCCTGGGCGGCATGCAGCCGGGCCAGCTGCCGCAGTCGATCGCGGCGGCCGGCATCACCAACCGGGGCGGCTGGTCGGAGTTGTTTTCCACCCACCCGCCGCTCGAGCAGCGTATCGCCGCCCTGCGTGGCGTACAATTGTAAGCAGATCAATAACGCGCGGCGTGCCCGTCACGCCGCCCACACCGCCAGATGAGTCAATTTTTCCAGGTCCACCCGGATAACCCGCAGCAGCGCCTGATCAAGCAGGCGGCGCAAATCATCCACGGCGGCGGCATCGTCGCCGTGCCGACCGATTCCTGCTACGCGCTGGTGTGCCACCTGGACGACAAGGGCGCCGTCGAGCGCCTGCGGCGCATCCGCGGCATCGACGACAAGCACCATTTGACCCTGCTGTGCCGCGACCTGAGCGAGATCGGCGTCTACGCGCGGGTCGACAACCGCCAGTTCCGCCTGCTCAAGGCGGCCACGCCGGGCCCCTACACCTTCATCCTCGAGGCCACCAAGTGCGTGCCGCGCCGGCTGAGCCACCCGTCGCGCAAGACCATCGGCCTGCGCGTGCCGGAGAACGTCATCGTGCAGGCGCTGCTGGCCGAGTTGCAGCAGCCGCTGCTGGGCACCACCTTGATCCTGCCCGGCGACGCCGACGCGCTGACCGACGCCGACAGCATCCGCGAGCGCATCGAGAAGCAGATCGAGCTGATCATCGACGGCGGCGCCTGCAGCCTGGAGCCGACCACGGTGATCGACCTGAGCGGGCCCGACGCCACGCTGCTGCGCCAGGGGCGCGGCGACGCCGCCATGTTCGGCCTGTGACCGGGCGCCACTTGCCGCCCCCCATTCGTTGCGCCAAAAACCGCCAGCCGCCTCTGTTAGAATCCCACCCATGAACATCGAACTAGTCGTCCGGACCATCACGGTCTACCTTATTCCCGTCCTTTTTGCGATTTCCTTGCATGAAGCCGCCCACGGCTACGTGGCGCGCTATTTCGGCGACCCCACCGCCGCCAACGAAGGACGGCTGAGCCTGAACCCGCTGCGCCACATCGACCCCTTCGGCACGGTGCTGCTGCCGCTGCTGCTGTACTTCACGATCCAGATCCCCTTCGGCTACGCCAAGCCGGTGCCGGTCGACTACAACCGCCTGCGCAACCCGCGCAAGCAGATGGCCTGGGTGGCGGCGGCCGGTCCGGCCGCCAACTTCGCCATGGGCCTGGGCTGGATGCTGCTGCTGATGCTGCTGGGCGGCAGACTGGGGCGCGACAACTTCTTCGTCCAAATGGCCGTCGCCGGCCTCAGCGTGAACGCCGCCATGTGCGTCTTCAACCTGATTCCGCTGCCGCCGCTGGACGGCGGGCGCATCGTCACCGGCCTGTTGCCGCTGCGTCTGGCGCGGCCCTACGCCTCGATCGAACGCTACGGCATGTTCGTCTTCATCGGCCTGATCATGGCGATGCAGTTCGGCCTGCTGGACGGCGTCCTGTCGGCGGGGGTGGCTTTCGTCGTCCACCTGTTCGGCCTGATCGTGATGCCCATTTCCCTCCTTTTGAACTGACCCACTATGTATCCCGATCGCGTAGTCTCCGGCATGCGGCCCACCGGCAGCATGCACCTCGGCCACTTCCACGGCGCGCTGAAGAACTGGATCAAGATGCAGTCCGAGCTGCCCTGCCTGTTCTTCGTGGCCGACTGGCACGCCCTGACCACGCACTACGACGATCCGAGCATCATCGAGCGCAGCACCTGGGACATGCTGGTCGACTGGCTGGCGGCCGGCGTCGACCCGTCGCAGGCGACCCTGTTCATCCAGTCCAAGGTGCCCGAGCACGCCGAGCTGCACCTGCTGCTGTCGATGGCCACGCCGCTCGGCTGGCTCGAGCGGGTGCCGACCTACAAGGACCAGATCGACAACCTGAGCAGCAAGACCTGGCCACCTACGGCTTCCTCGGCTACCCGCTGCTGCAGGCGGCCGACGTGCTGATCTACCGCGCCAGCCAGGTGCCGGTGGGCGACGACCAGGTGCCGCACATCGAGATGATGCGCGAGATCGCGCGCCGCTTCAACCACCTGTACGGCAAGGAGAAGGGCTTCGAGGCGAAGGCGCAGGAGGCGGTCAAGAAGCTGGGCAGCAAGCGCGCCAAGCTGTACAACGAGCTGCGCACCGAATACCAGCAGGAGGGCAAGGACGACGCGCTGGAGCAGGCCAAGGCCATGCTCGACGACGCCCAGAGCCTGTCGATGATCGACCGCGAGCGCCTGTTCGGCTACCTCGAGGGCAGCCGCAAGCTGATCCTGGTCGAGCCGCAGGCGCGCCTGACGGCGGCCTCGCGCCTGCCCGGCCTGGACGGGCGCAAGATGTCCAAGAGCTACGGCAACGCCATCGCCCTGCGCGAGGACAAGGACGTGGTCGCCAAGAAGGTGCGCACCATGCCGACCGACCCGGCGCGGGTGCGCCGCAGCGACGTGGGCGACCCGGCCAAGTGCCCGGTGTGGCAGTTCCACGAGGTGTATTCCGACGCCGCCACCAAGGAGTGGGTGGTGAAGGGCTGCAAGTCGGCCGGCATCGGCTGCCTCGAGTGCAAGCAGCCGGTGATCGACGCCATCGTCAAGGAGCAGGAGCCGATGCACGAGCGCGCCCAGCAATACCTGGACGACCCCTCGCTGGTGCGCGCCATCGTCGCCGACGGCAACGACGTGGCGCGCAAGCTGGCGCAGGAGACCATGCGCGACGTGCGCGAGGCGATGGGGCTGGCCTACTCATGAGCGGCGTCGACCTGAGCGGCGCGCACGAGGCGGCGCACAACGCGGCGCACAACGGCGGCCACGGCGGCGAGACCGTCTCGGCCTGGGTGCGCCGCTACGCCCCGCTGATGCCGGGCGGCGAGGCGCTCGACCTGGCCTGCGGCAGCGGCCGCCACGCGCGCCACCTGGCCGCGCTGGGCCACGCCGTGGTGGCCGTCGACCGCGACCCGGCCGCGCTGGCCGCCGCCGCCGGGCCGGGCATCGTCACCTCGCAGATCGAGCTGGAGGCGGCCGGCGCCGCCTGGCCGTTCGGCCCGGGGCGCTTCGCCGGCATCGTCGTCACCAACTACCTGCACCGTCCGCTGCTGGCCGGCATGGTCGCCAGCCTGGCGCCGAACGGCATGTTGATCTATGAAACCTTCGCCGACGGCAACGCCCGTTTCGGCAAGCCCTCGAATCCCGACTTTTTGCTGCAGCCCGGCGAACTGTTGGCCTGGGCGCGCGACCACGAGTTGCGCGTGATCGCCTACGAGGACGGCGTGCTGGACGCGCCAAAAGCTGCGATGGTGCAACGAATCTGCGCCGTCAAGGCGGAATTCCCCCGCGAGGCGGCGTTATTGCCGTCATTTTGAACGCCGATTGTCGGCCGAGATGCTCCACATGCTCGGGCTATGGTCTACAATCGTTGTTTTAATTCTTCACCCAATTGGTAATCTATGATTAAGGGCAGCATAGTAGCAATCGTCACCCCGATGCACGCAGACGGCAGTCTGGACTATCCGGGTTTGCAAAAATTGGTGGACTGGCACATCGCCGAGGGCACGGACAGCATCGTCATCGTCGGCACCACCGGCGAGTCGGCCACCGTCTCGGTCGAGGAGCACTGCGCGCTGATCAAGGCGACGGTGGGCTATGCCAAGGGCCGCATCCCGATCATCGCCGGCACCGGCGGCAACTCCACCGAGGAGGCCATCAAGCTGACCCGCTACGCCAAGGAAGCCGGCGCCGACGCCGCCTTGTCGGTGGTGCCGTACTACAACCGGCCGACCCAGGAGGGCATGTACCAGCACTTCAAGGCGATCGCCGCGGCGGTCGACCTGCCGATCATCCTGTACAACGTGCCGGGCCGCACCGTGGCCGACATGAGCAACGAGACCGTGGTGCGCCTGGCGGCCATCCCCGGCATCGTCGGCATCAAGGACGCCACCGGCAACATCGGCCGCGGCTACGACCTGCTGCGCCTGGTGCCGAAGAGCTTCGCCGTGTACTCGGGCGACGATCCGAGCGCGCTGGCGCTGATGCTGGCCGGCGGCCAGGGCAACATCTCGGTCACCGCCAACGTGGCGCCGCGCGCCATGCACGAGATGTGCAAGGCGGCCATGGCCGGCGACATCGCCCGTGCCGTCGAGATCAACAACAAGGTCTTCCCGCTGCACCAGAAACTCTTCATCGAACCGAACCCGGTGCCGGTCAAGTGGCCCTGGCCGAGATGGGCATGATGCCCGCCGGCCTGCGCCTGCCGCTGGTGCCGCTGGCCGCCGAGTGCCACGACGCCGTCCGCGCCGCCCTGCGCGAAGCCGGCGTGATGCCGTAAGCAGCAACAAGCCCCGGCCACACCCGGCCGGGACTTCCGATACCAGCTGCATTCCAGCTACTTATCCAGTAACGACATGACTATTCGCAAGACAGCTTCTCTTTCCCCGCAGCGCGCCGTGGTAGTTGGCGCCCTGATGGCCAGTTTGACCGGTTGCGGCATGATCGGCTCCGTCATCGGAACCGACAAGGTGGACTACAAGTCCGCCAAGAAAGCCAGCACGCTGGACGTGCCGCCGGACCTGACGCAATTGCAGAAAGACAATCGCTATTCGCTGCCGGATTCGACCCTGGGCGTGGCCACCGCGTCCGGCTACAACGCGCAGAAGAACGGCGCCCCGGCCGGCGCCGGCATGGCCGCCGGCCAGGCGGTCGCGCCGACCACCCTGAGCAGCATCAAGGTCGAGCGCGCGGGCAACCAGCGCTGGCTGGTGCTCAAGCAGACGCCGGAGCAGCTGTGGCCGCAGCTGAAGAGCTTCTGGGAGGAGTCCGGCTTCACGCTGGCGCTCGACATGCCGAGCGCCGGCATCATGGAAACCGAGTGGAACGAGAACCGCGCCAAGATCCCGCAGGACTTCATCCGCAACACGGTGGGCAAGGTGTTCGACTCGCTGTACTCGAGCGGCGAGCGCGACAAGTTCCGCACCCGCATCGAGCGCCTGGCGGACGGCTCGAGCGAGATCTACATCAGCCACCGCGGCGCCCAGGAGGTGATCACCGGCGCGCAGAAGGACGGCACGATGTGGACCGCGCGGCCCAACGATCCGGGCCTGGAGGCGCAGTTCCTGGCGCGCCTGATGACCAAGCTGGGCAGCAGCACCGACGAGGCGCAGGCGAAGACCGCCGTCGCCTCGGCCATCGTGCAGCCGCAGCACGCCACCTTGGTCGGCGCCGCCGCCAGCCGCGCCGTCGAGGTCGACGAGGGCTTCGACCGCGCCTGGCGCCGGGTCGGCCTGGCGCTGGACCGCGCCGGCTTCACCGTCGAGGACCGCGACCGCACCCAGGGCGTCTACTTCGTCCGCTACGTCGACCAGGACACCGGTCCGACCAAGGGCTTCTTCAGCAAGCTGTTCAGCTGGGGCTCGTCGGAGTCGGACAAGGAGGCGCAACGCTACCGCATCTCGGTCAAGGCCGGCGCGGGCAGCAACAGCCTGGTCACCGTGCTGAGCAACGAAGGCAAGGGCGACCAGAGCGCCACCGCCGAGAAGATCCTGACCCTGCTGCACGAGCAACTGAAGTAATCCGAAGTTAATTCGGTCCCGTCGCCGCCCCGGCGGCGGCGGGACGTAAAAAAACCGGCTGCGCGCCGGTTTTTTTTGACTGCTTACGCACGGCGCCCCCCGTTTTCCTGCGCGGCATAGCCGGCGGCGGCGGATTGGGGTCAGACCCCCGCGGGGGGCTGACCCCGGGTTGCCGGGGTTGTCCTGCCTTTTGCAAAAGCGACAGGCGAAAAAAAACCGACCCGAAGGTCGGTTTTTTTCATCGAGCTGATTACTTCGAAGCAGCAGGAGCGGCCGAAGCGGCTGGAGCAGCAGCAGCGTCCGAAGCAGCAGGAGCAGCAGCGGCCGAAGCAGCAGGAGCAGCAGCAGCGTCAGCAGCTGGAGCGGCAGCAGGAGCGGCAGCAGGAGCGGCGGCTTCTGGAGCAGCTACTGGAGCTGGAGCAGCAGGAGCTTCTTCTTTTTTCGAGCAAGCAGCCAGAGCAACGGTCAACAGGGAGATGATCAGCAGGGATTTTTTCATGGGGTTTTCCTCAATTAATTCAAAATTAAAAACAACAATGTTGCGATGAATAATTACCGGTAATTATCGCTCATTAGGGCGTCTTCGAAGGCTTTTCGTACCATAGGGTGCCTGCCAGACAACGGAAACTTCCTAACCGAATATTATAGCGATTTTTGGTGCGTCGCAATAGCCGCGACAGCCGTTTTCACAACTATTTTGCGATATCGCAACTTTTCGGTTCCCACCACGTCGGACGGAGTGGTCACCTTCACCAGTTTTCAAGTCGAACAAGCGCATTCTACCTTGATCCTGCTCATAATCCAGCTGTACTTGCATGCAAACCGGGCAAGGATTCGTCCCATATTGATGCAAATCGATCCGACGCTATCTTTATGGCATCGGAATCGGCGAAAACCGCCTCGCCGCGCACATGGTCGCAATGGAAACGGCGCACCAGCATGGCGCCGTCGGCCAGGCAGAAGGAGTCGCTCAGCTGGCGCAGGCCGGCCGGCGTCTGGCGGCATTCGACGGCGTGGCCGTAATCGGCCAGCAGGCGCAGGAAGCGGGGCGCCATGCGCTGCAGGTGCGCGTTGCTGTGCGCCACCAGGCGCAGCCGGCCGTGGCCGGCCAGGAAGCGGCGCAGTTCGGCGTCCACCGCCGAGTGGCCCAGGTTCCAGAGCGAGAAGTCGGGGTCGAACAGGTCCAGGCTGTGTTCGGCCCGCGCCAGGCAGCCGCGCAGCCGCTGTTCGAATTCCATCCGGCTAGAAAACGGCTGCGACGACTGCTCCATGGGGCCTCCTGGGGTGGGTTGCGCGTGTTAGGCCAGTTCGATCCAGCCGTCCTGGTACCAGGTGTAGAGCGCGTCCATGACGTCCTGCGAGGCCTTGGCCAGGGCGGCGCCGTCGAGGGCGCGGGCGTTGGCCAGGGCCTCCAGCGTGGCCTTGTCGGCGCGGCCGATGGCGAAGGACTCGCCGTTGATGAAGACGTGCTTGCCACGGTACAGCATCAACGTCTTGCGCGACAGCGCCAGGCCGCGCTTGGCGGCCGCCTCGGCGAACTTGCCGACGTTGAGCGGGCGCGCCGGACCCTTGAAGAACACATTGTGCTTCGGCTCGGACAGGTGCTCGCCGAGGAAGATGGTGACGTCGTCCTCGGTGAAACGCACCTTGTTGAGCTCGTCGGCGACGGTGCTCAGCATGTGGCGCGGGATCTCGGCCGGCTTGTTGCTGGCCTCCAGCTCCGGGTCGGCGTAGCGGCCGGGCAGGTCGATCGAGTCGGCCATGAACTGCAGGAAGGCCTCGCCCAGCTCCTGGAACGAGGGCGAGCGGAAGCCGATCGAATAGGTCTGGCAGTCGCCGATGGCGACGCCGTCGTGGGCGTAGTGGGGCGGCAGGTAGAGCATGTCGCCCGGTTCGAGGATGAACTCCTCGTTGGGCTTGAAGTTGGCCAGGATCTTCAGCGGCAGGCCGTCGATCACGCTCAGGTCCTTTTGCGGGCCGATGCGCCAGCGGCGCTGGCCGTGGGCCTGCAGCAGGAACACGTCGTAGGAGTCGAAATGCGGGCCGACGCCGCCGCCGTCGGTGGCGAAGCTGACCATCAGGTCGTCCAGGCGGGCGTCCGGCAGGAAGCGGAACTGGCGCAGCAGCGCGTCGGCGCGGGCGTCGTGCAGGTTGACGCCCTGCACCAGCAGCGACCATTCCTTCTGCGTGCGCGGCGGCAGCGCCGTCAGCGGGCCGTGCTGCATGGCCCACTGGCCGCCGCTGGCGCTGACCAGGCGCGCTTCGACGTGGTCCTGGGCGGCCAGCGCGGCCAGCGCGTCGACGCTGAGCAGGGGCTTGAAATTGGGGATGGCCTGGCGGATCAGCAGGGGCTTCTTGTGCCAGTAGTCGCGCAGGAATTGCGCCGGCGTGATGTCGCCGAGGAGGGGTAGTTTTTTCATACGACATTATAACCATCGGCGTCGCGCCGCTGCAGGGATTTGCGCCGCCACGGCGCCAGCGGCGGGCGCAGGCAGGGTATAATCGCGGGGATTATCTACAGAAAGGAAATACAATGAAGATTGCCAAGAACACGGTCGTGACTGTGAATTACAAGCTGTCCGATGCACAGGACAATCTGATCGAAGACGGTAGCCAGCCGATGGTCTACCTGCACGGCGGCTACGAGAACACGCTGCCGAAAATTGAAGAGGAACTGGACGGCAAGGAAGTCGGCTATTCGTCGATCATCCAGGTCGAGCCGGACGACGCCTTCGGCGAGTACGACTCGTCGCTGGTCAAGGTCGAGCCGCGCAGCCGCCTGCCCGAGCCGCTGGAAGTGGGCATGCAGTTCGAAGGCATGCCCGACAGCGAGGACGACGAGGAAGCGATGATCTTCACCGTGACCGACATCGCCGACGACAAGGTTGTGCTCGACGGCAACCATCCGCTGGCCGGCATCGCCCTGCGCTTCTCGCTCAACGTGGTCGACGTGCGCGCCGCCACCGACGAAGAGATGGCCCACGGCCACGTGCACGGCGCCCATGGCCACCACCATGGCGACGAGGATGACGAAGGCGAAGCGGGCGACCACGTCGCCATTCACCCGATCCACTAAGCACCCGCAACACCGCGGCGGCGGGACGCCCGAGGGCGCGCCCGCTACTGCGCGGCGTCGGCGCCGCCGCCCTTGACAGTGAAGAGGGGGGCGGCGCCGGGGCCGACGCGCAGCTCGGCCCATTCGGCGGCCAGGCTCAACTGCCCCAGATTGCCGCGCCAGACAATGGCCGGTTCGCCGCCCGTCGCGGCCGCGCTTGCCGCGTTTCCATTCCCGTTCCCATTCCCCGCCGCAGCGCCATTCCCCGCCGCATTGCCGTTGGCCGCCTGCGCGCCGCCCTGCGCGTCGACCAGCAGCACCTTGCCGTCGAACTTCTCGGCCAGCGCCTTGAGCTGCCGGCGCGGTTCGGCGAAGCCGTCCTGCTTGTTCGGCTTCGACTGGAAGCCGGCCAGCAGCGAGAAGCCCGCGTCGGCCTGCAGGCCGGGGTCGCCGTCGCAGAACAGCACGACGCCGGCCAGGCGCTTGCGCGCGGCCAGGGTGAACAGGCGCTGCAGCCAGGCGCGGTTGGCCACCAGGCGGTCCTCGAACTCGCTGTTGCGGCCCGCCTCGGGCAGGAAGTGGTTGTTCCTGGCCGGCAGGTTGAGGGTGGCGAACAGCACGTTGCCGTATTCCCAGTGGGCGTTCTCGGCGTAGCTGCGGAACTTGGCGCTGGCCGACTGGCGCGTCAGCGCCAGGCGGCGCTCGCCGAGCGACTGGGCGTCGGCGAAGTACAGCTCGCGCAGGCGGTTGAGGCGCTCGATGGCGTTGGAGCGGCCGGCCGAGTTCTTGCAACCGGTCCAGTCGCTGCCGGCCAGCGAGACGATCATCGGCTTGTCGGCGGCGTCGAACATGGCGCGGCGCTGGCCGTACAGCTTGTCGCTGCACGGCTCGCCGGCGGCCTTGATGCCGGTGGCGACGACGAAGGCGGCGTTGCCGGCGCTGGCCTCGGCGATGGCCTGGCGCAGCACGGCGGCGTCGGCGCCGGCCTTGAAGGAGTGGCCGATGACGCCGAACTGGAAGCCCTTGGCCGGCGCCGCGCCGGCCGGCGCCGCCGCCAGCGCCAGCGCCAAGGCTAGGGCCGCGCGCGGCATCA
Source organism: Rugamonas sp. DEMB1 (assembly GCF_029834475.1). GTDB lineage: Bacteria > Pseudomonadota > Gammaproteobacteria > Burkholderiales > Burkholderiaceae_D > Rugamonas > Rugamonas rubra. The sequence goes on from NZ_CP122407.1 coordinate 1,333,240, forward strand.
TGCCAGCGCCGGCCGCGCCAGGCGTTTCAGTTCGTATAGCTGGGCCAGCGCCTCGCGCGGCGTCAGCGCGTCCGGGTCGAGCTCGCCGAGGGCGTCGAGCAGCTCGTCGAAGGCCGGGTTGGCCGCCGCCGCCGCCGCCGGCGCGGCGACGGCCTCGTCGTCGGCGTCGGCCGCCGGCACGGCGAACAGGTCGAGCTGCGGCGTGGCGTCGAGCGCCTGCGCCTCGAGCCGCGCCAGGTGCTTGCGCGCCGCCTTGATGACGCCCTGCGGCACGCCGGCCAGCTGGGCCACCTGCAGGCCGTAGCTCTGCGAGGCCGGGCCTCCTGCACGGCGTGCAGGAAGACGATGGAGTCCTTGTGCTCGACCGCCGACAGGTGCACGTTGGCCGCGCTCGGGTGGCTCTCGGGCAGCTGGGTCAGCTCGAAGTAGTGGGTGGCGAACAGGGTGAAGCTGCGGCTGCTGTCGATCAGGTGGCGGGCGATGGCCCAGGCCAGCGCCAGGCCGTCGAAGGTCGAGGTGCCGCGCCCCACCTCGTCCATCAGCACCAGCGAGTGCTCGGTGGCGGCGTTGAGGATGCCGGCCGACTCGGTCATCTCGACCATGAAGGTGGAGCGGCCGCCGGCCAGGTCGTCGGTGGCGCCGATGCGGGTGAAGATGCGGTCGATCGGGCCGATGACGGCGCTGGCCGCCGGCACGTAGCTGCCGACGTAGGCCAGCAGCGTGATCAGCGCGACCTGGCGCATGAAGGTCGATTTACCGCCCATGTTCGGGCCGGTGATCAGCAGCAGGCGGCGTTCGTTGACGAACTTGCAGTCGTTGGCGATGAAGCGCTCGATCTGGTTTTCCACCACCGGATGGCGGCCCTCGGCGATGTCGACGCAGGCGTGCTCGACCAGCTGCGGCGCGCACCAGTTGTGGCGCAGCGCGTGGTCGGCCAGCGCGGTCAGGGTGTCGAGCTGGGCCAGGCCCTGGGCGATGGTCTGCAGCACGCCGATGTGCGGCGCCAGGTCGGCCAGCAGCTGCTCGTACAGCATCTTCTCGCGCGCCAGCGCCTTGTCCTGCGCCGACAAGGCCTTGTCCTCGAAGGCCTTCAGCTCGGGCGTGATGTAGCGCTCGGCGTTCTTCAGGGTCTGGCGGCGGCGGTAGTCGTCCGGCACCTTGTCGGCCTGGCCGTTGGTGACCTCGATGTAGAAGCCGTGCACGCGGTTGTACTCGACGCGCAGGTTGGCGATGCCGGTGCGGGCCCGCTCGCGGGTTTCGAGGTCGACGAGGAACTGGCCGGCGTTCTCGGACAGGCCGCGCAGCTCGTCGAGCTCGGCGTCGAAGCCGGCCGCGAAGACGCCGCCGTCGCGCACCATCGCCGCCGGCTCGGCGGCCACGGCGCGTGCCAACAGGTCGAGGCAGTCGGCCGGCGTGGCCAGCGCCTGGTGGATCGCCGCCAGCAGCGCGCTGTCGCCGGCCGGGCCGCCGGCCAGGCTGCGCAGCATGGCCTGGCGCAGCGCGGGCAGCTGGCCCAGGCCGTCGCGCAGGCTGGCCAGGTCGCGCGGCCGGGCCGACAGCAGGGCGATGCGGGTGGTGATGCGTTCGATGTCGGGCACCTGGCCGAGCGTGGCGGCCAGCGCGCCGGTGGCGTCGCTGGCGCCCAGCGCGCCGATGGCGACGTGGCGCGCGCGCGCCACCCGCTGGTCGCGGCGGGCGTGGTGCAGCCAGTGGCGCAGCAGGCGCGAGCCCATCGCGGTGCGGCAGTGGTCGAGCAGCGAGAACAGCGTCGGCGACTCCTGGCCGCGGATCGTCTCGGTCAACTCGAGGTTGCGGCGGGTGGCCGCGTCCAGGCCGACGAACTCGGTCTCGGTCTCGGTGGTCAGGCTGCGCACGTGCTGCAGGCCGCGCCCCTGCGTGGACTGGGCGTAGCGCAGCAGCGCGCCGGCCGCGCCGAAGGCGGCGCCCAGGCCGTCGGCGCCGAAGCCGGTCAGGGTGGCCACGGCCAGCTGGTCGAGCAGGGCCTTGTGGCCGCCGACCACGTCGAAGTGCCAGTCCGGCACGCGGCTGGTGTTGGCGCCGGGGTTGTGCTCGAACAGGTCGGCGCTGTCGCCGCGCAGGATCTCGGCCGGGGCGATGCGCTCGAGCTCCTGCTGCATGCGCGCGGCGACGGTCTTGGCGTCGCCGGAGAACTCCATCAACTTCAAGGCGCCGCTGGCCAGCGAGAGCCAGGCCAGGCCGGCGGTGACCACCTTGCGCTGGCTGACCGTGCACAGCGCCAGCAGCGGCCGCTCGGCCTTTTCCGGCAGCAGGTCGGCGTCGGTCAGGGTGCCCGGCGTGACCACGCGCATCACCTTGCGCTCGACCGGCCCCTTGCTGGTGGCCGGGTCGCCGATCTGCTCGCAGATGGCGACCGACTCGCCCAGCTTGACCAGCTTGGCCAGGTAGCCGTCGAGCGAGTGGAAGGGCACGCCGCACATCTTGATCGGATTGCCGCCCGAGCTGCCGCGCGCCGTCAGCGTGATGCCGAGCAGGCGCGCGGCCTTCTCGGCGTCCTCGTGGAACAGCTCGTAGAAATCGCCCATCCGGTAGAACAGCAGCATGGTCGGGTGGTCGGCCTTCAGGCGCAGGTACTGCTGCATCATCGGAGTAACCTTGCTTTTGCCGGTCTCCGCAAGCTCTTGATTTAACTGCATATTCATATCTAAGTATTTGATTGTGTTACGTATTGTTGTTCGTGTTGGTGCGAGCGGGCTTAGTCATCACAAGTCATCTAAAGTCACTCCACTTGAGATTTTGGCGTAGGTTTTAGCGTATGAAAATGTAAACTTACGCTAGAATCTGTCCCTGGTTCGCGGCGGCGGCAAAAAGCTACGCCGGACCTACGCTACAGGGACTACCATGCCATTTGACGCACGTGCCGCCAAGCTCCTCGAAGCAGGCCAACACTTTACCATCTCCGAATGCCCAGGATTGCGCATGGTCGCCACTTCGCAGAAGAGATCCTGGATTTATCGCTATAAAAGCCCCCTCGACGGACGGATGCGGCAGACCAAGATCGGCGAATGGCCGGCCATGTCGCTGGCCAGCGCGACGGTGGCCTGGGAGAAGCTGCGCGAAGAGCGCGGCGCCGGCGGCGATCCCGGCCTTGCCAAGCGTGAGACCAAGGCCCGGGAGGATGCCACCGCTGCAGCTGAACGCGAGCAGCGCGCGCTGAAGGACCTTACCGTGGCTCAGGTGTGCAATTCCTACCTGGTGCGCCACATCGAATTAAACCGTAGTGCCAAGGGCGCGGCCGAGGTGCGCCGCATGTTCGAGACCATGCTCGGCGATACCGCCAACCTGCCGGCCGTCGACGTCACGCGCTCCGTCGCGTTTGATCTGATCGAGTCGTTCGCCCGTATTCCGGTCCAGGCGGCGAAATTGCGGGCCGAGATGGGCGCCGCCTGGGATTACGCCCTTGACGCCGGCCGGCTGCCCGAGAGCGCAGCGAACTGGTGGCGCCTGATCATGCGCGGCAAGTTGCGCAGCAAGGGGCGCGAGCTGCAGGGGATGAAGGTCGGTACCGCCAAGCGTGTGCTCAGCGTCGCCGAACTGCGGGTGCTGATTCCCTGGTTGCCGAACTTCCCGCGCTTGGCCGAGGACGTGTGCACGTTGTACCTGTGGACGATGGCGCGCGGCTCGGAGATCTGCGCGATGGAGGTGGAGGAGATAGTCGAAGAGGCGGATGGGCTATGGTGGATCGTGCCGAAGGCGAAGACCAAAAACCACTGGAGGGAGCATGCCGCGGACTTCCGGGTGCCGCTGGTCGGCCGGGCCGAGACGGTGGTGCGGCGGCGTGTCGCCTTGGTCAAGACAGGCTACCTGTTCGTTTCAAACGGCGAGTATGGGCATGTCGAACAGAAGACCATCGGCTGCACGGTCTGGATGCGCATGCCGTATTCGAAGACCAGGCCGCTTTACGAGCGGGCCCGTCTGCCTGTCGAGCGCTGGGCGCCGCACGACCTGCGCCGCAGCTCGCGGACCCAGCTGGCCGCGATCGGCTGTCCGGACGAGATCGCCGAGGTGATGCTTGGCCACATGAAGCCAGGCATCACCGGCACGTACAACCTGCACGAATATGACAAAGAAAAGCGCAAGTGGATTATGCTGCTTGACCAGCATCTGGAATCCCTTGTGCGGTCTGGCGCTTAGTGCCCTTGCGGCCGCCGGTGTTCGGCGGCGGCGGAAGGTCGGACACCGGGCGTGTTTCCGCCCAGGACTCGATCTCCCGCACCAGCCATCCCACGCGGCCGGCGGAGATCTGCCGGGGCGCTGGAAACTGCTTCTCGCGCACCAGGCGCTGGACGGTGGACATGGCCAGCGACAGCATGCTGGCCACCTCCGAGAGGCCAACGTAGATGCGTTTCACTTCAGCCATTGGCCTGCTCCTTGATGTCGAGGCAAACTGCAGTGCGGTCGGCCAGAAATTCGACGGCCTCGACCGGTACTCGGTTGATATGAGTAACACTGGCAGGCGCAATGTCGGCGGCTTGATTGTGGTGGGCGCGGCGGCCGCCTTCTTTGCCGTCAAAGCGATACGTATCGCGAGTCGGGACGCCGCGCATCCATGCTCCGTCCCAGCTAGAAAACTCGTGCTCGAAGAGGCAGCCCATGCATCCGCTGTGCGTCAAGACGTCGCCGACCTTGACCACACTGCGCACGATATCGGCGTGGCGCTGCCGCATCAGGGCTTGGTGGGCGTCGAACTTGGAAACCAATGCCTGCACTGCGATCTCAAAAGCCAGCTTCTCCGTGTGCTCAGGGGCTCCTCGCCGGCGCGGCACTGGTCGCGAAGTGCGCAGAATTGTTCGTAGGTAGTTGGGTTCATGGTGGTGATCCGTTTCAGGAAATGAAGGGGTCAATTGCGTCGATGGCCTGCATTACTTTGCGTGCCGCGAATTGAACAGGAGCGGACTCGCGTTCCTCCTCTTCGTCTTCAAAATGGTCGAGATCGCTGTCGCTGGTCGATTCCAGCGCGTCGTGTGCGGCGCGGAGGCATTCCCGAAGTACGCCAAGTTCCAACCGATCAAGGGCAGGCACCCACGGCTGCTGTGGCGTTGTAGCGAAATACTCGAGATCTGCGGTGGTCGCATACAGGCAGGCATTCCAGGATGCTTTTAGGCGGCGCGCATCGGCCGGATTGCGGAATTCGCGCGTCGACCAGTTGATCAGGTCGTCGGCCCAGCCCTTGCCGACCGGGATCAGGCCGAAGGCGCGGCCGCTCGGCGTGATCGGCGCGGTGATCCGACCAGGCGTATGCGCGCCGAAGGCGCCGCCGACCGCCGGCGTGCCGGCGAACTGCTCGCGCACCAGCTTGGCCAGCTCGGCGCGGTAGTGCGCCACGCCCTGGCAGTTGGCCGCCAGCTCGTCGTCCTCGAGGAGCAGCTGCAGCGCGTTCGGCGCCGCCGTGTCGGGAATTGTCATGTCCATGTTTCGCCTCTCAAGCAATCAGAATTCTTCGGGAGTTGTTGGTGCACTTCGTCGGGTCGTCGCATTCGCCGAACCACATCAGCAGCCACTGCAGGTCGGTGATCGCGCAGCGCTGGTCGAACAGGCCGTCATACCGGCGCCACATCTTTCCCGGATAGACCCCGGACGGAAACGAGTACGAATACTCGGCCAACTGCTGGAAGGTTGCCTCGGTCATCACGGCATGGGTGTTGTCCAGTAGAATCGCCGAGGTCGGTGGCTGGCGCCAATGCTGGCCGAGCGGGTCGGTGATCGGCGGTATGGTGGTGTTCAATTTGACGTCTCCAATGGTGAAAAATCGACGGTTGCCGGTTTCCGGCCGCAAGCAATCGGCGTGGCCGGATGTGAACCAATAGTTGAGCTTGCTCATGCTGCTTCCTTCACGGGAAGCGGCCGCATGCTGCCGGTCCGCAGGTTGACGAAGGCGCCGTGCCAGGTGAGCTTGCCGTGGCGGAAGAGCTCCCACAGGATGCTCAGCGCCGGCGTGACGATCGCCTGGTTGATGAACAGTTCCTGGCGCTCCAGCGCCTCGGCCAGGCCGCAGCTCGGCGTGTCGTCCTCCGGCACGCTGACGTCGACCAGCTCGGGCAGCAGCACGTAGGGGCTGGGCAGCCGCACATGGCCAAGCGGCCGGGTGGCGTTGTCGTCGCTCGGCCGCACCTCGCCCAGCACCACCTGGCCGTCGGCCGCGCGGTTGCCCAGGTCCATCAGGTACTCGGCGCGGTAGTTCCACATCTCGCGATTGATGCCGTGGCGCGAGTTGCGGCTGTCGACGCAGACGATGATGATGTCGGCGTCGTTCGCCTCATAGCGGCCGTAGAACGATTTCCAGGCGAGCCCGAAGAAGGCGTTGATGCGGTTGACCAGCACGTGCGCCTTGGGCTGGCCAACGTCGAAGGCGCCGAACATCTGGCGGCCCAGGTTGGCCTCGCTGACGGTGTCCGGGTCGAACGCCTGCACCAGCAGGCCGGGGTGGCCGAGCGCCATGATGGCGTGGTTGAGGCGCGCCAGGCCGGTCAGCATCTGCGAGCCGTTGCCGCCGCAGCCGACCAGCGCGATCTTGACCTGGCGCTCGAGCAGGCGGGCGGGTGTGTAGTGGGGCATGCGTCCTCTCCTAGGCGAAGATGCGGTCGGCTGGCACCTTGATCGGGATCGTCAGGCCCAGCACGCACAGCCGGAACTCCACCGTCGGCTTGTCCTTGTCCAGGCTGCCGTACACGCCGGCGATCTTGACGCTGCCGGCGTCGTCCTGGTCGTCGGTCGAGCTGAAGAAGGCCTCGAGGTTGCCGTGGCTGTGCAGGTCGACCACGACGCTCTCGTCGTCGCCGATCTCCACCTGCTTGAACTGAATATGCGTCGCGCTGGCCTCGCCGATCGTCTCCGGGTACTCGATGCGCCATGCCGACGTCGAGTGGTTCCAGATGACGCTGGCGGCCGCCTCGAGCGGCGCCGCCGCGCTGGCGTGCAGCGCAAAGTCCTGTAGCTGCTCCATGGTCTTGCCCAGCGAGCCGAACGCGAGTTCGAAGCCGGCCTTGATCGGGCCGTAGGGCACGCGCACGCCCGACACGGCGGCCAGCCGGTGGGTGAAGTGCAGCCAGGGCCTGCGCACCTCCAGGTAGATGCCGTCGGTCGCCAGCAGGAGCCGGTGGCCGTTCTCCTGCAGCGGGAAAAACTCGCTGTGGACGGGAACGGCCACCACCGGCGCCGCGCGGAGCAGGGCCAGGTCCATCGGGTACTTCTCGTCGTCGAGGTTCTCCTCGTCGACGGCCAGCATCATCGGCCGGGCGGCGCGCACAGTCGCCTCGGTGGCGCGCGCGAACTCGGCGCACGCTACTTTGTTCAGGTCCAGCAGTTCGTTTATCTTGATCAGGAATTCTTGGCCGTTCATAGGTGCTCCAATTAGGGTTGTTGTGGAAGATTCGCGATGCGGTTGATCGCCTGGCGCAGCGTCTCTTTGGACTTCTTCAGCGCGCCGCGCATGGCCGCCATGTCCGGCAGTGCCAGCTGGTCGCGCCACAGCGCCGTCATGCCGCCCGGGTAGTTCACCGCATCGGCGCGGTTCGGGTGCGTGAAGTGGCTGCGATGAAAGGCGTCCTCGTAGGCGGGAATGGCGCCGGCGGTGATCGCCGGCGGCAGGTCGACGTTGCCCGTGCAGATCCGGCCGCCCGCCCATACGTTGAAATGCGGCGATTCGAAGAGCTTCGTGTCCGGCGTGGGCCGCGCCGAGTCGCGCAGGGCGAACACAAACCAGTCGCCCGAGGTGACGACGAACACCAGCGCCGGGTGGGCAACGTCGGCGGCGCGTTCTCCGATGGCCGCCTCGGGCGATTTGAACCAGCAGCGCCGGATGCTCTCGGGCGCCCACCATGCGATCAGGTTGGGCGACGTGTAGAGCAGCTGTTCCGGTACGAAGCCGCCGAACGTCGTCGCCGCGCCGACGGCCTTGGCGAACCCGGCCAGCGCCGCCTTGGTCAGCGGCGAACCCGGCCCGATCATGCTCCGGCGCGGGTCCAGCGGATCGGCGTGGATCGGATGGGTGGTGGCGTACACCTCGCCCCGGCCGGACCGGTACATCAGCAGGGCCTCGGATAGCACCAGCTGCTTTTCGTCGTCGGCAAGCACGCGCACGCGGCTCATAGCGGATCTCCGATCAGCTCGAGGAGGCGTTCGGTGGCCTGTGCCAGCTCCATCATCTGCTCCGTTCGGCGGATGTAGTTCAGCACGTCCTTCTTCGTCAGCGGGATCGGTGGTGCGTCGAGCAATTCCGACCCCTCGCCGGTTTCGGAGATCTCGTTGACCCAGTCGTCGATGACCTGGCCAACCCTGTCGTTGTCGCGCCAAAGCAGGACCATGCAGCCGTCGATCGGATAGTGACCCGTGTGGTGCGCGCCGAAATCCCATGGTTCCAGGTTGAAGCCAGGCCTGCCGACTACTTCGGCGATGGCGTCGCAAGCCGCGATCACGCTCTTCTCGTACTTCCCGCGCGCAGCGCGCACAATCGCTTCTCTCGACACGACGCGCCGCGGCTCTGTCGCCCATCGGGGCATGCCGTCGTAGAACTTCGCGCGGGTCATCAGGTCGGAGGCGACGAGCTCGTCCAGTGCAGGGTCGGCGCCGACGGCGACCGCAATGCGCCCCTCCTCGCGCGCCTGCCGGATCATCTCCTCGTCGTTTTCGGATTCCTGCCAGTACATCCGGTCCGCCCAATTCGCCGCCACCCAGGGCGTCAACGACTCGGGCATGCGCAGCGTCGCGTCGTGCAGCACCGCCAATACGGTCTGACCGAAGCCCTCGAGGCGCTTTTCGAGTATTCCCGCGCACCGCGCCAGCGTGAGGCGGGGTATATCGGTGTTTTGGTTGCGCGAAATGCAGAACCAGGCGATGGGTGTTTTGTTCTTGCGCTGTTGGCCGCTCAAGTCCTCCATCAGCTGCTGGACGTGCAGCTCCCACCGGAAGGTCCGCATCGGAAACCGCACCTTCAGGTCGTTCCACCAGACGGTCAGGGCGTGCGTGGACATTTCTCGCTCGTCCGGCTCGGCCAGCACCTGGACCAGCGTGGCGTTCGGCCCGGGCACGATCATGTCGTCGGTCACGACGCCGGCCTCGAGCAGGGCCAGGGCTAGCGGCGCGGCGAAATTGGCGGTGCTGGGCACGTACACCTCGCGCGGGATCGCGGCCGACAGCCACGGCAGGGCGATGGTGGCCTGTGCCTGGTGCGCGATCACGGCAGCACCGTCTGGTTGGCGCCGGGGGCGAGCCAGCGCTGCGGGGAGGTCTTGGCGTTGGCGCGCAGGACGGTCTCGATCCGCAGCGCCAGGGGCTGGTGGGCCTGCTTCATCGTGATCGCGCACGCCGGCCGTGGGCTGCTCGACAACGTGCCGGTCTCGCGCAGCTGCTGGATCATCTGCTTGCGGATCTTGGCGGCGCGGCTCGCGGCCCCCTTCGTCCCGACGGCGCGGCGGAAGTTGTAGGTGTGCTTGTCGCCGTCGATTGCCGGGCCTTCGATGTCCGCGCTGATGATCTCCGGGTAGACGTTGGCGAAGAAGTCGCGCACCTGGGTGAGGCTGAAGGCGGGATTCGGGTCCGGCAGCTTCACGCTGTTGTACTTGAACTCGCGGCGCAGTTGACTGATTTCCATGTGGGCTCCTTAGAACATCTCGAGGGTGAATGTGTCGACGACCTCGCTGCTCGTCGGCGCGGTGGGCGCTTGCTCCTGCCCGGCCGGCTTCTCGGCGGCGCCGTCGACGTCCGCCGCGTCCTGCTCGGCGGCGCCGCCGTCCGCGCCCGCCAGGCCGTTGGCGGCACTCTCCAGCGCGTCGGCCAGCGCCGCGTTGTCGCCGCCCGCCGTCGGCGTCGCCGGCGGTGCCTTGGGCTTCGGCCCCGGCTTGCGTTTGGCGGCCGCCGGCGCGCCGTCGCCGCCCGGCGCGGCCTTGCCCTTGTCCGAGTCGCCGACGGCGGCGCGCGCCTGCTCGGCCAGCGACAGCGTCGGCGCCTGCCAGATGGTCAGCGCCTCGGCCAGGCCGGCGTCCAGCTCGGCGGCGGTGGCCACCAGCGAGATCGGGCTCAGCGACGGTGCCGTCTTGCTGTCCTTCGGCGCCGAGGTGACGCCGACGCGCAGGCGGCCGCCGCTCTCGGCGCTGACCGTGATCAGCAGGGTTTCCTGGCGCGCCAGCGCCTCCAGTTCAGTGAACATCGTTGCTCCTTCGTTTTAGGGGTGTGCGGGGTGTTGGACCGGTGCGGCCGGTGCGGTGAAGATGGGGCGGCGCTCGGTGCCGCGTTGCGCAATGCGCTGCTCGGCCATCAGCATCGACAGCACCGGCGCCATCACGGTCGAGGTCTTGGCGAACATCCGGCACAGGTCGCGCGCGTCCATCTCCTTGGTGCGCAGGACGCCGATGATGTTGTCGTGCAGGTCGGTGTCGAGCATCGCGGCGCGTTGGCGGCGGCCTGTCGTCGGCGACGTGTAGTTGCGGATGTGCCCGGCGCAGTCGGCGGCCGTGGGATAGCTGATCTGGCGGCCGGCCACTTCCTCGCCGTGCATGGTGCTGTAGCGGAGGTAGTTGGTGCCGGGCAGCCGCGCGCGGCGCACGTCGAATTCGCCGATGCGCAGCGGCGACAGGTCGACCGGCGTGTTCGGGTCGAAGCGGGTGATTGGGGCGGGTGTCTTCATTTTTGGCTGTTGTGAGAGAATGGATTTTTATTAACTTAAAATCAGGAGGCCTTGTGCCGTTATCCAATGAGTCCGAACATGAAATTGCCATCGAATCCCTCCGCGACAAACCCGACGAAATCGTCGAGTTGGAGGAGTTTGCTGCCGCTGCAAAGGCCGAAGACATCCATTTTTTCGTGAAGAGCGCCTCTTACGATGGCGCTTCCGGTTGCTGTTTCGAGTTCCGGAGGGGGCTCGACTCCAGTGAAGACGTGGCACTTCGGCTTCTGGAAATAGCCACTCGTACCATCACGTGCTTCGATTGGTTTGGAGTGACTCACTATGGGCGAGGTGCGACGGAGGACAAGCCCGTTTGATGTAGGAAAGTGCCTGCTTTCGCACCTCTGCCTGGCGCTCCGTACTGGCCAGCGCATGGGTGAGTTGAAGCTCGACCGTGGCCAGAGATTCCTCGACATACAGGCGGTTGAAATCGCCGTAGCGATGGCCTCCCCGGTGTTTAAAACGGGGCACAACTACACCTGCATTCCCAATGGCCATTGCCGCTTCGACCGCTGCGGCAACCCCGTGTGAATCGTCATCCGCGCAGATGAGGATGAATCCATGGGGGAGTGCTTCGCGCACGACATTGGCCACAATGCGAAGGTTGTGGGCGCTGAACGCCGCATAGCCCGGCAGCGTGTCGTGGGTCGCCATGCGGATCGTGCGGGCGGTTGCATAGCTCTCGGTGAGGAAGATGGCGTCATGGCCTGCCTTCGGCGCTCCAATGGGTAAATACGCGCCTCCGCTGTACATGCCCTGGGTGAAGCGCTTTGTCCCGTCGGGCTGGATCATTTGGAGCCCCGCCAATTCGCATTCGGCGGTATGACCAGCGGCAAACACAGGAACCAGGATCGTTCCGTCCGGCTCATAGCGAACTTCCGGCGCGGTGACCTGCTTGCGTTCGAGGTAGGGCGAGTGGCCGGTCGCAGCGGCGGCGCTCCAGCGTAAACTGGCCCTGGCAATTGCGGCGGCGGACATCTCGGGTGCGTGCGGGGATAAATGCGAATCCATGGGGAATCCTTGATTGGCTTAGCGGCGCCGCTGGGCGCCGCACCACTGTTGGTGGTTAGTAGGAGGTCGGCTGCACGATGGCGCGGGTCAGGTACATCAGGCCGCAGCGGAAGGTGCTGTCGGCGAAGCGAATCCAGTAGCCAGGGTCGTCGCCCTCGTATTCGAGGGCCGGCTGTTCCACACCGGCGATGAGGGCGCGTTCGCCATCGCCGTCGATGCCGGCTTCGTCCGTCAAGATCGGCGTCGGCTTGATCACCGTCGCCGCCACTTCGGCGATCAGGGCGCGCAATTCCTCGCCCTTGGCTTTCACCTTGTTCATCATGTCGATCTCGGCTTGCGACAGGTCGCGGTAGCCTTTAATTTTCTGGTGCTGGTTGTCCATCTGCTTCTCCTGGTTGGTGCTGCGGTTAATCGATATCGTTTGCTGCTGCGCGCTTGTGGTCGAAGCGGGCCGGCGGCGTGCGCGCCAGGCGGCGCCGGTTGCAGTCGGCCAGCCGGCGGATCGCGATGGCCATCGCCGCGTTCCCCATGGCCTGCTCGAACGTGGTGTTGAGCAGCTTGCAGTCGCGGTAGGCGCGCTGCAGCTCGGCGGTGGTGAAGTCGGCGACGGCCATCGGCTAGAACCCGTTCCGGTAGACGTGGATGGCCTGCCTGGCCGCCTTGCGCCAGTTCGCGCCTTGGCGGCGGTAGAAGCGGTAGAGGTGCAAGATCGTCGTCATGTGCCTAGTCGTCCAGGCCGGCTGCGCGCATGGCGTCGGCGAACGCGATGGCGCGCGGGAAGTTGGGATTCGGCTCCTGCAGGAAGACGATCACGTCGTCCGGGATCGCCTTGGTGTCGTGGTCGTAGTCGACCGCCTCGCTTTTACCGTAGTGCGCGCACAGGGCGGCGGCGTTCTTGGTCTTGCCACAGCCTTTAGGCCCGTGGATGAAGACGGCGCCGGCCGGCGCCTTGGTTTTTGCTTTTGCCATGCTAGATCTCCTGGTGGTTGGTGGTCGGGATTTGCTGCTTGATGGTCTGGATCTGCTGGAGGGCGAATTGCTCGCTCCATAGGTGCCGCCCCTCGTCGACGCCGGCGAAGAACGCATCGGCCTCGGCGGTGCCCAGCACCATGTCGGCGGGGAAGTTGAACGTCCCGTTCGTCAGCCGCGCGCGGAGCAGCGCGCGGGCGCCGTCCTTGTAGGGCGCGCTGCGTGGCGCGCGGCCGCTGTAGAACGCCCGGCGCATGATCTCGTCCAGTTGGGCGTCGACAGGGGTGGGGTGGTCGGTCGTTTGCATGCTGGTTCTCTCGGTGGTTATAGGGGTTTGACGGTGATGCCGCAGGCGCCGCAGGCGGCGAAGCGGCGCGCCTCGGCCTCGGCCACGGCGGCGCTGCCGGCGCCGATGGCGAAGTAGTTCAGCGGCGCCAGGTTGAGCAGGCAGACCTTGACGGTGAAGGCGCTCATGCTGCGGCCGCCGACTCGGACTTGACCAGCTCGGCCAGGACGGCGGCGAGCGGCTCGCCGAGGTCGCTTGAGCTCGCGGCTGAGCGAGGCGACGAAGAAGTGCGCGCGCCGATCACGGTCCGACGGATAGCACTCGCGCGCGTCGGCGGCGCATTTCGCCAGCAGGCGCATGGCGTGCCGGGCGTTCATGCGGCGCTCCGCTTCAGCAGCAGCGTACGGATCGCGCCGATGGTCTCGGCCGACACGGCGCCGCCCCGCTCGTAGTCGCGGTCGGCGGCGGTGCAGGCACCCAGCAGCTGTTCGAGGTGTGCCATGGTCTCGGCCGCGAGCAGCGTCACCGCTGGCTGGAGATACAGGCCTTGGCCGGCGAGCATGCTGAGCCCGGCGGAAGTGATGTCGGTCGTGGGCAGAGTGCACCGTGTTGCCGAGGAACTCGCCGGATGTGCTGTGCAGGGCATAGCCGCCGGCGTCCAGGTAGTTGGCGCGGGCCTGTGAGTTGTTGGGGGTGGGCTGGGTAGCGCCCCGTGTGGTGGTCACAGCTCGCCTGCCTTTTTGAGGGCATCGAGGGCAATTTGGGTGATGCGCTTGCTACTTGATGTGGCGGCGATCTTGCGTAGCGCTAGGGATTGCAGGTCGTGCGCGTTCATTGCGTGAACAAGGAACTCAGCGGTACGTACACCGCGGCTGCTGCGCGAATCTGCCCTCGCTTCGGAAACACTCAGGTGATGCATGATCCCAAACAAATTGCCAAAAACAACGCTCTTCGCATCAACCAAGAGGTGTGCGTTACTGCCGTCATTCAGGCCAAATTGGACTGGAAGAGTTAGGGGAAGTTTGTGTTTTGGTTTGCGCTTCTCGCTTTGTTGCATGGCTGGCCTCTGGGTTGTCGGAACGATTGAGTTCTAAACGTTGCAGTGACCGTATTAAACACTATGTTTAACTCAAGTGCAAACACTATGTTTATAATTTGCGCATTTTCCTAAACGCAATGTTTTCCTGATGGGTTTTTTGAGGGGGCGGGAGGCGTTGTGTTTACCCGCTTGTGAGTACGTGTTAGAAGCTTCGCAGGGGGTGTGGTGAGAGAATTTGTGACAATTCGTTGACGAGTTGGCGTGGGAATTGCTGCCTAGTCCGAACTATGTAGTTGCTTTATGCAATATATAGTTGAAACATATACACTAAATCAGAGGGTAAATGAAAAGGTTTCCACGACTATTAGAGGCGTACGAAAACATGGATCAAGAGGCGAGGGAGAAGCTACTGGAAACAGCAGTTTTTTATGCCAAAGCGTGGCCCGCGCAGGCCCCGGTGGCAGTCTTACGATTGGTTATTTGCAACGATCACGCGCCCTCAGTAAAGCGCGTCGCAGTTTGATGCAGCGTGTTAACGGGTTCCGGCGGCAGCGTGTTCGGCCGCCTGGGCGGGCGCCCAGATGCCAGCAGCAATCTCAATTTCCTGCCGGCGTCGCTCGGTACTGCTGCGGTAGGCTGTCAGAAGCTTTATATCGCGAAAGCTGACATAGGCAAGCTCTGTGGCTACCTCGTCCGCCTTTTGGATCTTGACCAGATCCTCCTCATTTCCAGCTAAGAGCATCGGACCGACACCATCCCGGATCCATATGGCATTGCATCCGAATATGCGTTGTACTTCGAGTAAGCCTTCACTCGAAATCCCGCGTGCCTCCCAATTGTTCACCCGTTGAGGTGAAATATTGAGCATTTTGGCGACCGCACTCTGGCCCTCTTTATCCCCGAGCTTCTTGGCCTTCTTCGCCGCTTGGTAAAGCCGCTCCATGTGGGCGTGCATGTAAATCTCCCTTTTAACTGAACGCTGCAATGATCCGACAAGTAAACGCTATGTTGTTAAACGCCGCGTTTGCATTTTTGTTAAACATGGTGTTTAATGGCGCCTATGGAAAAATCATCGGACATCGAAGCGGACAAGGCCTTGATCGAAGCCTATGGCGGCCCGACCAAGGTTGCAGAGCAGCTTGGCTTTGACAAAGCTAGAGGCGGCGTGCAGCGAGTTCAAAACTGGACGACGCGGGGAATTCCTGCGAGGCAGAAGTTGAAGTACCCGGAATTGTTCCTACGGCCAGCTGGTGAGCTGCTTTTGCTGAAGGTGAAGGAAGGCTAACGCACCTGCGTTGGCTTTTTTTGCCTTCTGCATTGCCATCCGGAAAGCGCTTCCTATCATTGTCGTTTTGAAATCAACACTGTACTCCATCACGCTCCCCGGTTCTAAAAAGCCATCCTATTTCAGCAATATAGCAATTTTAATAGTAGTTAAAAACCCAAGAAAAGAAGGGAATACTGTGGAACTGCTCCAGGCATATCAAGAAATGATCAAGGTGCATGGCTGGCCTGGCACCGCCGGCACGCTCGGCATGACGAAGTCGCAGCTCGAGGCGCGCGTCTACGAGGTGAAGGGCTCCGGCATGCGCGTGGACACCGCGCTGCTGATCCAGCGCTACGCCGGTTCCACCCACTTCGCCCAGGCCGTGGCGCAGGCGACGGGCGGCGTCTATATCGACCTGCCCGAGGCCGGCGAGCTGGACGGCGCCGACCTGCTGGCCAAGTTCCATGAACTGTACGCCGAGATCGGCGACCTGTCGAAGACCTACACCACGGCCATTGCCGACGGCGAGATCGACAGCCGCGAGCGCGCCCAGCTGGAGCACATCGAGCAGGCCATGCACAAAACGATGAAGGAACTGATGGGCACCATGTTCCGCGTCTACTGCCGCACCCCGGCCGCCACCTCGGCAGCGCCGGCCACTCAAAAATGAACGGAGGAACCATGCAACAGGCAAACATCGAGCAAGTCAAATCCACCGGGCCGAACGCGCTGCTCGACCACCTGCGCGAGCTGGCCGGCTTGAAGAACGACGCCGCCCTGGCGCGCAAGCTGGAGGTGGCCCCGCCGGTGATCAGCAAGCTGCGCCACTACAAGCTGCCGCTCGGCGACTCGCTGCTGCTCAACATGCACGAGACCTTCGGCGTGCCGGTGGCCGAGCTGCGGGAGAAGGGCAGTGCGCCGCGCGTGCGCGGCACGCAGGCCTAGGCCGGGCGCGCCGCGATGCCCGCGCCCGCCGTGATCGACACCCGCTCCGAGGAGTGGAAGATGATTTGCCTGGCCCGGCACGTGTGCCGGATCGACGATCAGCAAAAGCGCCGCAACCTGGTGGCCGACCTCAGCGCGAAGCACGGCGCCGAGTTCGATGCGGCGCTCAAGGCCGCGATCATGGTGGAGTGGGAGCTGTTGCGCATGGCGCGCCACGTGTGTCTACTGGCGGACAAGCCCTCGCGGCACGCCTACCTGGCCGCGCTAAGGCAGGAAAAAACGGAAGAATTTGTATTGAAGGTCGAACAGCAGATCAGGGTCGAATGGGCGCTAATGCATGGAAAGATAACCAGCGCCCAATCGAATTAGCGGAACTTTCAACAGGAGATAGCGATATGAAACATACCCAAATGGATGACTTTGATCGGGCTGAGTCCGATGGTGCTAGGCGTTTTTTTGAGGCAAATCGCGAACGGTACGCCGCAGCGACAGCACACTGCGAGACAACATTTCGTCGGCCACCTTGTTCAGCGAACCGCTGCACGTTTCACGGTACGCCTCCAGGTCGTCAAGAAACTCGGCAAGGTCAAGCCCCTTCAGCGCCAGGCAGCAAATGAGGGCGTTTACGGTTTGAACAGTTCCCTCGGCAACCTGGCGCGCCTCTTCAGTTTCAAGCATTGGGAAAGTGCGCATGAAAGTATCTCCTAAAAGTTATAGTTTAAGCATTATGTACCATACTGGTAGAGGTGTCGATGGCGACGTTTGAGCAGGCGAAGGAGCAGATCGAGGGCAACGGTGCGAAGCTCCCGGCGGGCCACCCCAAGGTCGACGGCAAGTTTCACCGCTACGGCCCGGAGAAGAAGTATTGGTACAGGGTGATGGAGTTCACCACCGGGGACGGCCAGGTGCTGGTCAGCGGTTGCTACGGCTGCTGGCAGGGCGACAACGAGAACCGGGAAGACATCGCTATGGACTGGTCCGGCGTTACGCCGGTCGACCGCGCCGCCGCCGAGAAGAAGCGCCGCGAGGTGGAGGCGGCCGAGGTCGCGCGCAAGCAGCAGGAGGCCAGCAACGCGGCCGTGCGCGCCGGCCAGCAGTGGGGCGCCGCCAGCGCCGATGGCCAGTCCGACTACGTCGCCCGCAAGCAGGTCACAGCGCCAGGCGTACGCTACCAGCTGGACGGCACCGTGCTGATCCCGATGGTGGTGCTGGCCGCCGGCGAGCCGCCGCGCCTGGTCGGGTTACAGAAGATCGAGCCCGACGGCACCAAGCGCTTCAACCACGGCGTGGCCATGCAGGGGCCTGCTGCCCGGTCGGCAGGTTCGGCCCCGACGACAGCGTCGGTATCCTGTGGGAGGGGTGGGCCACGGCCCGCTCCTCGCGCATGGCGTTGCAGGACACGGTGGCCGGCTATGTGGCGTTCAACGCCGGCAACCTGATGGCGATCGCGCAGATGATGCGCGCGCGCCATCCCGACATGCATATCCTCATCGCGGCCGACGACGACCACCTGCTGGCCACTCGCATGCAGACCTGGGCGGCTAAGCACATCAAGCTGACCTGCACCATCGAGATCGACGGCGTCGAGCGCACCTTGACGGCGACGGACGGCACGATGGTCAAGGTGCTGGCCGACTGGCGCAAGGACGCGCGCGGCGTGCCCTTCATCGACATCGACGCGCGCGCCGGCCGCGCCATGAAGCAAACCACCTTCGTCAACACCGGCGTGGCCAAGGCCACCGAGGCGGCGCGCGCCGTCGGCAACGCCTCCATCGTGGTGCCGCGCTTTGCGCAGCGGGGCGACAACAAGTGGAGCGACTTCAACGACCTTCACGTCAACGAATCGCTCGACGAGGTGGCCGCCCAGCTGCAGGCCGCGATCTTCGCCGCGCTCAACCCCGGCGCGGACGATGGCGACGTCGCCGGCGCCGGCGCGATGCTTCCGGACGGCCCGCGCGAGCTGCTGGTGCCGGAGGCCGACAACGTCATCCCGCTGGCCGGCCGCAAGAAGGCGGCCGCCGCCGCGACGTCCGCTGGCGCTGCGGCGGGTGGTGGTGGCCCGCCGGACTTACCCGGCGATGGCGCGGGCGCGCCCGCCGGCGATGAGGATGAATGGAAGTTCCGCCTTAGCCGCAGCGAAAAGGGCAACGTGCTGCCCACGCTGTCGAACGTCTACCTGATATTGGAGAACCACGACAACTGGAAGGGCGTCATCGCCTACGACGAGTTCAGCGGCCAGGTCGTCAAGCTGAAGCTGCCGCCGTTCGTCGGCGCCGAGTGCGGCGAGTGGTCGGACAAGGACGACTTGCGCTGCACGCTGTGGATGCAGCAGCAGTTCGGCTTCGCGCCGCGCCAAGACGTGGTGATGGGCGCGGTGGTGCTGGCCGCCGACCTGTGCAAGTACCACGTGGTGCGCGCCTACCTGGGCGCGCTGGTGTGGGACGGCGTGGCGCGGCTCGACGGCTGGCTGGTGAGCCGGCTGGGCGCCGAGGACACGCTGTACAACCGCACGGTCGCACGCAAGTGGTTGATCGCGGCCGTGGCGCGCATCTACCGGCCGGGCTGCAAGGCGGACAACGTGCTGATCCTGGAAGGCGAGCAGGGCATCTTCAAGTCGACCGCGCTGAAGGTGCTGGGCGGCGACTGGTTCACCGACGCGCCGTTCAGGCTCGGCGACAAGGACGCCTACGTCGTCATCCGTGGCAAATGGCTCGTCGAGCTGGCCGAGCTGGACAGCTTCAACAAGGCGGAATCGACGGGCGCCAAACTGTTCTTCGGTCAGTACGTCGACCGCTACCGGGACTTCTACGGCAAACGGGCCAGCGACGTGCCGCGCCAGCAGCTGTTCGCCGGCACGACCAACTCGGACGCCTACCTCAAGGACGACACCGGGAACCGGCGCTACTGGCCGGTGAAGGTCACCACCGTCGACCTGGCCGGCCTGACCGAGGACCGCGACCAGATCTGGGCCGAGGCCGTGGCGCGCTTCCAGGCGGGCGAGGAGTGGTGGCCAACCTCGGCCGAGAAGGAGATGTTCGAGGAGGAGCAGGACGAGCGCTATGTGGGCGATGCCTACATCACCGAGATCCGCGACTACCTGGTCGGCAAGAACCAATGCACCATGCCCGAGATCCTGCGCGAGGCGCTCAAGCTGGACCTGGCCAAGTGGACCAGGCCGGAGCAGCAGCGCGTGGGCCGCTGCATGGCCGAGATGAAGTGGCACCGCCGGCGCGGACCCAAGGGGCCGGCCGGCAAGCGGGACTGGGTGTACGTGCGGCCGGCCGCCGAGCTGGAAGCGGCGATGAAGGAGATCGACGATGGCCCGCTTTAATCATCGCGTCCCAGCGTCCCATTGCGCAAACGGTTGGGACATGACATTGGGACAGGGGCGCAGTTGTCCCAATGTCCCAACGTCCCAACGTCCCAATGCCTCCACGTGTGTGCGTGTGCCCGCGTGTGGTGCGTGGGCGCGTGATGCGGGGGCGCGCATGCGCGCACATGCGCACGTGCATATTCATTCTTTTTCATTAGGACATTGGGACAATAGGACAGAGAAAGAGGGCTGTCTCAAAGCAGAGGAGCAAGCATGCCGATGAATGTAAGGGTCGCCATCGCCCAAGTGGTAGCTGGCTGCGGGGCCGGTCAGCAGCAGGGCAGAAACGCAGATGAATTTCCAGATAGGGGTGCGCGATGAAACGAGAAACACTGACGATGGGCTGGCGTGGCAAGTGCGAGGCGGTCGCGGACCTGGTCTTTGTCGACAAGACCCCAGTGGCGCCGAACCAGGTGGCGCCCGTGGTGCGCGCGGTGGCGGTAGGGCCATGGACCGCGCCCGACCCACTCGAACTGTGCCTCGAGTTGTGGAAGGCATGGATGGGTAGCGACTCCGACCGTGATATGGGTGTCAAGACCATGGGCGGATTGGCCGGTGACGGTGGTGGCTATGACATCCACGAGGCCCAGCATGCCAGTGACAACCGGATCGCCGCCGCGACCGACGCCATGATCGACAGCCTGAAGACCGTGCACAGGTGGGCCATCTACGCCTCGTGCGGCGTCGGCACGCCTTGGCGATTCGCAGGGGCCGATCTGGCGCTGGTGTCGCTTGAAGCGAAAGCGGAGCTCGGTGTGAAGCTCAAGAAAAACATTTGCACGGCCACTTTGTTCTAGGTTACTATTCGGGTTCAGGCCGACTCTGCTCGCCTAAAGAAAAGCTCACCTCAGAAATGACGTGGGCTTTTTGCATTGTGCGTTCGCTTTTTCGAGGTGGTCATGGATATGCAATCCGAGCGTGCGTGGTTGATGATGCTCATGGAGCTGGCCCGCATGAACATCGCCCTCCGCGCCGCCAAGATCCACGGTCCGGGCACAAGTAAGTTCACATAGGAGTTCCTATGCCGGTCTCGGCTCCCCGTCCGTGTAGCTTCCCTACCTGCAGAGTATTGGTCCGGGATGGTAGTGGTCGATGTCCAAAGCATCCGCGTGCGGCTTGGGTGAAGGCGAAGCCGGTCACCCGGATCACCGGCCGGCGCCTTCAGGCGATGCGTGCCGCCTTGTTCAGCCGCGACCCACTGTGCGTGGAGTGCCGTCGACAGGGCCGGGCAGTACCGGCCACCCAGCGCGACCACGTGATCCCGCTGGCTGAAGGTGGCCTCGACGATGAATCAAACGAGCAGGGGCTGTGTGAGGCCTGCCACGACGCCAAGAGCACGCTGGAGGCGCAGCGAGGCCGGCGCCGGACGTCCGGCGGCCGGTGAGGGGGAGGGCGGGTCGAAAGTCAGGCCCGCCGCCACGGGAAACCGACATGTTCCCTGCAAATTTATGGGAAGCGGAAACTACCCCCTAGGGGTTGAACTCGGACCATAGCAAGGTACAGCATGAACATGAAAACCAATTTCGCCGCATCGTTTCCTGCCGTTGGCGCTTCGCAAGTGAAGTCATCGGCCGGCGCGGAGGTCACTTCGCCCGACCCACCGCCTGTGATCGGACTGAAGTCCGACGAGCGCGAGGTCTACGACTATATCTGCCAGTCGTTGCGCCTGGCTGGCGTCGAGCACCTGACCGCCGGCATGCCGCTGGCCGTCATCGTGCGGACCTTCATCGACTGGATCGCAGCGTCAAAGGAATGCGCTGATAAGGGGCGATCGCAAACATCAAAAACTGGATGGGCAACGCCAACACCGTGGGCTGACGACGAGAAGCGGCTCAAAATGGAGTTGGGACAATGGCTACCAAAAGCATGCTTGACGATACCGTCGCTGGCGCGGGTCCGAAAGGACACGGGCGAGAAGGGCGGCCAAGACGACCTGTTCGGCGATCTCGTAAACCACGCTACCAGCTCACCCGCAAGAGGGTCCTTGAACTAACCCCGGCCGAGCTGCACGAGTGGGACGAGACATACGGCCTGCCGGTGCTGCGCGGCGACATCCTGACCGGCCGGCTGGTGTACTTGGCAGTGGCTCGCCACTACACCGACCTGGTCAAGGCCGGTGCGCGAGGGCTGGCGTTTGTGCCGGCCCATGGCTGGCACATCATCAACTACATCGAGAAGTTCTTCGTCCACATCAAGGGGCCGCTGGCCGGCAAGCCGATCCTGCTGGACCCTTGGCAAAAGTTCTGGACCGCCGTGCTGTACGGCTGGCGCCGGATCGACGACGGTGGCCGCCGCTTCAATCGCGGCTACGAGGAGGTGGCCAGGAAGAACGGCAAGTCGACATGGAAGGGGCCGCAGGGCGCCTACCTGTTCAGCATGGATGGCGAGGTCGGCGCCGAGGTCTACGCGGTCGCGACGACGCGGGCCCAGGCCATGACGGTGTTCAAGCCGGCGTTCGACAACATCAAGCGCTGGGTGCGCCGGTCCGCCGGCGTCGCCAGGTCGTTCAAGGTCTACGGCGGCCTGAACCAGGAGAAGGTCGAGCTGGACAGCTCGGTCTTCGCCCCGCTGCCGGCCAACGCCGAGAACCTGGACGGCCTGAACCCGTCGGCAATCCTGTTCGACGAGCTGCACGCGCAGCGGAACCGCGACGTGTGGGACGTGATGGAGTCCGCGCTGGGCGCCCGGATGCAGCCGCTGCTGTCGGCGATCACGACGGCGGGCTTCATCCTCGACGGCATCTGCACCGAGATCCGCTCCTACCTGATTTCAGTCCTGGAGGGCAAGCGAATCGACGACGCCTTCTTCGGCTACATCTACACGCTGGACGAAGGCGACGACCCCTTCAACGAGGCGGTCTGGTACAAGGCCAACCCCGGGCTGGGCAAGTCGAAGACGCTGGAGTACATGCGCGGCATGGCCCGCAAGGCGGCCGCCCTGCCCGGCGCGCGCGCCAACTTCCTGACCAAGGACTTGAACATCTGGTGCAACAGCGCCGATGGCTGGTTCGACATCAGCGTGTGGGACAAGGGCAACAAGAAATTCGACCCGGCGATGCTCAAGGGCCGGGCCTGCTTCGGTGGCCTCGACCTCGGCTCGACGCGGGACTTGACCGCCTACTCGCTGGTGTTTCCGCCCAGCGAGGACGGCGGCGACTGGCATGTGCTGGTGTGGTTCTGGTGCCCGACGGCGAAGATCGCTGCGGAAGAGCACGACGACGCCGCGCCCTACAAAGCATGGGAGGAGGCGGGCTGGATCACCGGCACCGCCGGCAACGTCACCGACTACAACCCGGTGCGGCTGCGCATCCTCGAGTCCATGCGCGAATACGACATCCGCGAGATCGGCTTCGACCGCTGGAATGCGCTGCAGTTGGCGAACGAACTGCTCGAGTCCGGCGTGCCGCTGGTGGAGGTGCCGCAGAACACCGGCGGAATGCACCCCGGCAGCAAGCGCCTGGAGGAGCTGGTGTACGGCATGAGGTTGAAGCACGGCGGCAATCCGGTGCTGCGCTGGTGCGCCGCCAACACCGCGCTGCTGTTCGATACGAACGGGAATTTCCGTCCCGACAAGAAGAAGTCAAACGCCAGCGGCCGCATCGACGGCGTTGTCGCAACCGTCATGGCCCTGAGCCGCGTCGTATCTTATGAAGACGAAGGAAACATTGATGATTACCTCAGCGCACCAATTAGCACATGAGCCTGCTTAACACTGTCGGCGCGTGGTTCAGCGGCAAGTGGATCGGTCGCGGCGGTGCCATCGGCGAGACGCGCGGCCCGCAAAATTCGCTGCCCAGCACGCCGCTCATCTCCGGCCTGGGTAATGTCGGCGTCGACGGCGCGCTGCAGATCAGCACCATCTGGGCCTGTATCGACCGCCGCGCGACCACCGTCGCCAGCCTGCCGCTGTTCGTCTACGAGACGCGGGGCGGCGAGAAGGCTCTGGCCCGGACCAGCCGGCTGTACCAGCTGCTGCACGAGTCGCCGAACAGCCGCATGACGCCCTTCGAGTTCTGGCGCGCCATGATGATGAACTACGACCTGCGCGGCCGCGCCTACGCCCGCATCGAGCGCGATGCCGCCGGCGAGGCGCTGGCCCTGTGGCCGATGCCGGCCGACCAGGTCGAGAGCCGCGTGCTACCGGACGGCTCGATGGTCTACCTCTACTCGTTCGGCAACGACATCGCCGTGCTCGACGCGGCCAGCGTGCTGCACCTGAAGAACCTGGGCAACGGCACCGAGGGGCTGGCCAAGCTGGAGTTCATGCGCGCCACCACCGACGAGGTGGCCAAGGCCCAGGCCGCCGCCAGCAGCCTGTTCGCATCGGGCGGCAAGCCCACCGGCATCCTGATGATCGACAAGCTCATGAACGCCGAGCAGCGCGCCCTGGTCAAGAAGAACTTCCTGGACATGGCCGAGGGCAGCACGGCCCGGCTGCATGTGCTGGAAGCCAACATGAAATACGAGGCGCTGTCGCTGTCGCCCGAGCAGATGCAGCTGCTGGCCACCCGCAAATACGGGGTGGAGGAGCTGTGCCGCTGGTTCGACGTGCCGCCGGTGCTGGTGCACCACTCGGATGTAACCGCCTGGGGTACCGGCATCGAGCTGATCGTGCAGGGCTTCTACACCACATCGATCCGCCCCACGCTGATCAACATCGAGCAGGCCCTGCGCAAGCGCGTGATGACGCCGCGCCAGCGCGCCAGCATGGCGGTGGAGTTCAGCCTCGACGCGCTGCTGCGCGGCAACCCGAAGGACCGCGCCGAGATCAACGCCAAGAACGTCCAGAACGGCCTGGTAACCCGCGCCGAGGTCCGACAGCTCGAAGGCTGGCCGTACATGCCAGGCACCGACGTGCTGACGGCCCAGTCCAACCTGGCGCCGCTCGACATGCTCGGCAAGATCAAGCCCGCCTCCGGCGGAAACGGCAACAACCTCGCGCAATAACAAGGAAACAACATGGAACGCAAGCTGCTGGCGCTCGCCGCCGTGCAATTCAAGGTGGAGGGGGAGGGCAACACCTTCCAGGGCTACGCCTCGACGTTCGGCAACGTCGACTCCTACGGCGACACCATCGTCAAGGGCGCCTACGCCGAGACCCTGAAGGTCAACGGCATGCCGAAGATGTTCTTCAACCACGACGCCTACGCCGTGCCGATCGGCAAATGGACCAAGGCCGTGGAGGACGACTACGGCCTGCTGCTGACCGGCGAGTTCACGCCCGGCAACCAGCTGGCCGACGAGGTGCGCGCCGCGCTGAAGCACGGCACGCTCGACTCCATGTCCATCGGCTACAGCCTGACCAAGGGCGACTACGACGAGACCGCCGGCGGCCGCACGATCAAGAAGGTGACCCGCCTGGCGGAGACCTCCATCGTCACCTTCCCGGCCGACAAGTTCGCCCGGGTCGACCAGGCCAGCGTCAAGTCCTTCGCGGACGAGATCGCCCTGGTCGAGACCATCCGAGATTTTGAATACTTCTTGCGGGATGCAGGCGGTTTCAGCAAAGGGGCGGCGCAAGCGTTGACCGCCCGCGCCAAGAACCTGTTCGGCGTGCGGGACGCCGCCGCACAGGTCGAGGCGAAGCACGCGGACGAGATCCTGAAGCGCATTCAGCGCCTCGCCGCATAGACGCGCATTCCGCAGCCACCAGCCGCCTCCGGGCGGCTTTTTACATTCAAAGGACCACCATGAAACGTACCACCCTGTTCGGTATCCCCCTGCGCGCCGTCATCCTGATGGCGTTCGCCGTCGCAACCGTCGCGGCCCAGGCCCCTCGGCGTCGACATGCCCGGCATGCTGGGCCACGACCCCGCCGCCATCACCGGCATGGGCGTGCTGCTGCTCACCGGTGAGATCGACGGCACCGCCATCCTCAAGGCGCTGGACTCGGTCGAGACCAAGATGAACGCGATCTCGGAGAAGGCGACCGCCGAAATGAAGAGACTTCGGCAAAGTCACGACCGACACCAAGACCGCCATCGAGACCATCGGCATCGAGCAGCGCACCCTGGCGGACCGTCTGCTGCAGCTCGAGCAGAAGTCCACCGCCCCCGCCGACGCCCCCGCCGCCGACGCCACGCTGGGCGGCCAGTTCGTCAAGGACGCCGGCTACGCCGACTTCCAGAAGAAGACGGGTCGCGGTTCGATCGGCCTGGAGCTGAAGAACACCGTCACCAACGCCATCGCCAACACCTTCAGCGAGCGCCGGCCCGGCGTCGTCGAGGGCGCCTTCCGCCTGTTCACCATCGAAGACCTGCTGGTGCGCCTGCCGACCAGCTCGAACGCCATCGACTGGGTGCGCGAGAACGTCTTCACCAACGCGGCGGCCGAGACCGCCGAGGGCATCCAGATCCCGCAGTCCAGCATCACCTTCACGCCTGGCACCATGCCGGTGCAGAACATCGCCCACTTCGTCAAGGTCACGCGCCAGCTGGCCATGGACAACGCGGCGATGGCCGCCTACATCAACCGCCGCATGGTCTACGGCGTCAACCTGCGTGTCGAAAATCAGCTCGTCTCTGGCAATGGCACCTCGCCCAACCTGAGCGGCCTGACCACCGCCGGCAACTTCACTGCCCACGGCTACACGGCGGCGGCGCTGACCGCGCTCAACCTCTCGCCGACCAACCGCTTCGACCTGATCGGCAAGATGATCGGTGACTGCGCGCTGGCCGACTACCCGGCCGACGTGGTGATCCTGAACACGGCGGACTGGTGGACCCTGCGCCTGACGAAGGACTCGCAGGGCCGCTATATCCTCGGCGACCCGGGTTCGTCGGTTCCACCGGTGCTGTTCGGCCTGCCGGTCGTCGCCAGCAACGCGATGGTCTCCGACAACGTGTGGGTGGGCTCGCTGGCCCAGGCCGCGACGCTGCACGACCGCGAGCAGATCGTCCTGGACCTGTCCGACTCCGACGAAAACAACTTCCAGCTCGGTCTGGTCAGCGTGCGCGCCATGCGCCGCCTGGCGCTGACCGTCGAGAAGCCCGCCGCCGCCCGCTACGGCGACCTGACCCCGGCGTAATCGCCCCGGGGCCGGCCGCAACGCCGGCCCCGGCATCAAGGAGATGACCATGGAATTGGTCGAAGTTGAGATCACCGGGCAAGCCATCACCGCCCGCTACGGCACGCTGAGTACCGGCACCATCCTGCGCACAGACAGCGAGTTTGCCAAGCACCTGGTCGAGGACTGCGCTGCCGCGAAGTACACGGTGGCCAAGGCGGCCAAGGCGGCCGAACTGCCGAAAAAGCCTGCCGCCGCGCAGAAGAAAACCACGAAATAACTGAGGTACGCAATGGCAAAACAGATTCCCGTGTCGGCCACCGTCGAGACGACTACGCAGGCCGTCTCCGTCACCGCGGCGCCTGACAGTGCAGGCGTTGCCGTCCCCTTAGTTGTGGCATCCTCCGGCGTGACGCTGACCAACACGAGTATCGCCTGCGCGTTGCAATACAAGGTCAACTCTGGCACCTGGGTGAAGCTGGGGCGCGACGACGGCGCCGAGTTAATTATCAATCTCCAGGTCGACACCCTGTATCTACGCCGCGCCACGTTGGATGGTGGCCTCGCCACAGCCAGTCTTTCCATCGCCAGCAAGCCTGGCAGCACGGATGTGCTGGTGGGGGCTGCGGTGCTGGGGGCGGTCGTAAAAGATGCCGCTTACATCGCCAGCAACAATGCAACAGTCAACATCGCAGCGCCCATCACGCAAAGCTTTCCTAAACTGCGCGCCGCACTCGCCGCCATGAGGGCGGGACAGGGCAATGTCCGCGCCGCTTTGCTCGGGGACTCCACCACGGCGGGGGTATGGGCGCTCGGTATCGACAATGGGACAAATTGCCGCGCAGTTAGCGCGCCGGCAGTGCTGGCCGCGCTGCTGAATTCCTCGGGCACGCCTGCCAATTCCGATAGTTTTTGGGGGGATCAGAATTTTCAACCCTCGGGCTTGGCGCCGCAGGCATACGATCCTCGCATCAAGGCTTTTGGTTCCGGCTGGTCCGTGTATTCGGGGACGACTCTGTTTAGCCTCGGCGGCCGGGCATTTACCAACAGCGGTACGGTGAGCGCATTCGGCTTTCTTCCGAATGGCATGTGCGACACGTTCGACGTGTATTACTACACCAACCCGGCCCTTGGCACCTTCAAATGCACCCGCACCGGCGACGCGGACGGCCCCAACGTATCGACGGTCTCGGCCGCCAGTGGTATCGCCAAGACGACCTTTATCGGCGCTCTCGGCAATGCGAACCCAATCAACATCAATTACGTCGGCTCCGGTTCGGTGTATATCGCCGGTATCGTCGGGTACAACTCCAACGAAAAATGCGTCCAGGTCTTTAACATGGGCTGGGGCAGTTCGACCTCGGTAGATTGGGCGAAAAGCGCGAACGGCTGGGCCCCAATTAATGCGCTGAAGTTTGTCGCCCCCCATTTCACTGAGCTTTGTCTCGGCACGAATGATGAATACCTCGCCACAACTCCGGCGGTGTACTCCGCCAGCATGGCAAGCATTATCGACGCTGCCGCTATCTCGGGCGACGTGATGGTAACAACTAACTTCCCGATCAAAAACGCCACCGTGTCTCTCGCCACCCAGCGGTCATACGTTGTCGCGCTGAAGGCGGTAGTGGACGCGCGACCTGGTGTGGTGTGGAACGACATGCACCAGCGCCTGCGCACGTGGGAGGATCAGAACCCTTTCGGCTATTACGCGACGGGCAGCGTCACGAATGAGTTGCACCCGCTGGCGGCCCTGCATCGTGAACGGGCCAAGGCGACGGCGCAAATCATAGCTTCCCTCTAAACCATGACCCTCACCACCGGAAACGGCGCCGGCCTGCCTAGCGCCGAGAGCTACGCCAGCCTGGCCGCAGCCTATGCGCGCTGCGCTAGCCTGGGCGTGGCCAAGGAATCCCCATGACCAAAATCCGCACCGCCGCCCCGACCGTCCTGGCCGTCACGCTGGCCGAGGCCAAGACCAGCCTGCGCGTCGACGCCGACGTGACCGACATGGACAACCTGATCACCTCGTGGATCAAGGGCGTGATCGCCAATGCCGAGCACGACATCGGCCAGTGCCTGATGGAGCAGACCTGGCAGGTTCGCCTGGACGAGTTCCCCGGCGTCTCCTGCCATCGCCTCGGCGACGCCTGCTCCAGCACCATCCCGACGGCGCTCAGCCTGCCGCACCCGGTCATCAGCGTGACGTCGGTCAAGTACCTGGACTTGGACGGCATCGAGCAGACCCTGGCCCCGGCCGGCTACAAGCCGATCCGCCGCGCCTACGAGAGCTTCCTGGTGCCGGCGCGCGGCGACAGCTGGCCGGCCACCGCCGGCGAGCTCGACTCGGTCGTCGTCACCGTCGTATGCGGCCACGGCGCCGACCCGGCGGCGACGCCGGAAAACGTCCGGCTCTACCTGCTGGCCAAGCTGGTCGAGCAGTTCGACCCGGCCACCCGCCTGGAACGCGACACCGTGCAGTCGTCCTACCTGGACGGCCTGCTCGACGCCTGCCGGTGCTACGCATGAGCTTCGCCGCCACCCTGCGCCACAAGGTGCTGATCCAGGAGCGCACCGCCGGCAGCGACGACCAGGGCCAGCCGATTGACACCTGGACGACGGTCGCCCAGCCCTGGGCCGACATCCGCACCACCGGCGGCCTGGAAACGATCAAGGCCGGCGCCGTCACCTCGACGGTCAACGCCTCGATCCGCCTGCGCCACCGCGCCGGCCTGAACGCTGGCATGCGTGTCGTGCACGGCGCCACGACCTACAACGTGCTGGCCGTGCTGCCCGACCTGCAGCGGAAAATCCACATCGACCTGGTTTGCGAGGTGATCCAATGACCATGCTGCACGTCGACCTGAGCGGCCTGAACGCCATGCTGCACGAAATGGGCGATGCCGCCGAAGCGGCCGCGCGGCCTGCCGCCCAGGCCGCCTCCCAGGTGTTGTACGACGAGGTCAAGCGCAACGCCCAGGGCATCCGCCAGAAATCCGGCAACCTGGCCCGCTCCATCTACCAGGTCTACTCGCAGACCAACAGCGGCCCGGGCCACGCCACCTACCATGTCAGCTGGAACCAGCGCAAGGCGCCCCACGGCGGCCTGGTTGAGTTCGGCCACATCCAACGCTACGTGTCCTTCGTCGGCAGCGACGGGAACTGGTACACGGCGATCCGCGCCGGCATGCGCGGCAAGCCGAAGCCGCGCCGTGGCGCATCGCAGGCGGCCAAGGACGCTTACTACGTCACGCTGCCGGCGCCGAAGCAGGTGGCGGCCAAGCCGTTCGTTCGCCCGGCCGCCAGCAAGTTCTCGGCAGCAGCCGACGCTGCGGCCGCCAAGCTGCTCGAGGAGATCGGATGACGCTTGAAGCCAAGCTGGTCGCCATCCTGAAGACCGTCTGCGCGCGCACCTTCACCGACTTCGCGCCGCCGACGACCGCGCGGCCGTACCTCACCTTTCAGCAGATCGGCGGCGCCGTCATCACCCCGCTGGCCAACGAGGTGCCGGACAAGGAAAACGCCGAAATCCAGATCAACATATGGGCCGACACCCGGGCCGAGGCTAAGGCTGCGACCAAGGCCATCGAGGCGGCGCTGATCCTCGCGACTACCTTCCAGGCCCGGCCGGTGGCCGCGCCGGCGTCGGACTTCGACTCCGACATCCCCGTGTACTGCAGCCGCCAGGACTTCACCATCTGGTGCGATCGGTAGACCCGACGAATTCAACTCAAGGCTCGCCACGGCGGGCCATTTTCTTGCCCGAATAGGGCGCAACCAGCCGCAGAAATGCGGTTTTTTTTCGTCTACTAGAAAGGGCCACCATGGCTTACAACTTCCCCGAGGGCAGCAGCCAGCAGTTCTCGCAAACCTTCGCGGCTGCGAAGACCATCACCGCGCTGACCAACGCCGACCCAGCAATCGCCACCAGTGTGGCCCACGGCTACACCTCCGGCGACGAGCTGTTGTTCAACATCGGCTGGGAGGACGCGACCGACACCGTGTTCAAAGTCACCGTGCTGACCGCCGATACCTACAGCATCGACGGCCTCGACGCCTCCGACGTCAACTTCTTCCCGGCCGGCTCGGGCGTCGGCACCACGCAAAAAATCAGCACCTGGATCGCGATCCCCCAGGTGCTGACCATCGGCAGTAGCGGCGGCGACCCCAAGTTCACCGACGTCAATCCGCTGGCGAAGCGCAACGGCATCAAGATCCCGACCGGCTTCAACGCGACGAGCGTGACGCTGAGCCTCGGCCACGACGCGTCCAACGCGAACTATAAGACCATGGTCAAGATCAGCCGCGCGCTCAAGAAGGTCGCCTTCAAGCAGGTCCTGAACGGCGGCGCCGTCACCTACGGCTACGGCTACATGAGCGTGTCCGAGATGCCGAAGCTGAACAACAACCAGGTCAACACGGTCGACGCCGCCCTGGCGCTGCTGGGCCGCTCGATCTCCTACTAAACCCCGGCGCAAGCCGTCACCGAGCACCGGCCGGCTGCCGTCGCCTTCGCGGGCGCGGCGGCTGGCACGGGCATTTACCTCACCCGCGAAAGAACACCATGGCAAAAATCATCCTCGGCAAACCGCCCAAATCGTTCACGAAGGAACTGTCCTTCCCCATGCTCGACGGCACCGTCGGCACCATGAAGATCACCTACAAGTACCGCTCGCGCAAGGAATTCGCCGCCTTCGTCGACAGCATGCTCGACGTCATCAAGGCCGACGGCGAGGCCGAAATCGCCGCGGCAAAGGCCGCCATCGCCGAGGGCGTGGAACCGGCGCCGAACCTGGGCGCCAGCGAGTCGACCGCCAACGAGAAGAACGCGACCCGCCAGGCCGACTACATCATGGACGTGGTCGAGGGCTGGAACCTGGACGTTCCGTTCGACCGCGAGGCCGTCGAGCAGCTGGTCGACGAACTGCCGCTGGCCGCGACGACCATCATCCAGTCGTACCGCACCGCGATGACCGAAGGCCGCCTGGGAAACTAAGGGCGGCGGCGGCGGCGTTCTACGAGCGGGCCGACAAGAAGGAAACCAGCCCGTTCCTCGCCAGCATCGCCGCCGCCCACCACGCGCGCGCCATCGAAGTCTGGCCGGATAACTGGCCGGCCTTCGCGCTGTTCTGCGAACAGCAAACCCAGTGGACCGTCGGCCCCGGCGGCGCCACCGGCATGAACTACGCATGCGCCTTCCGCAAGCTTGACCGAATGGGCCTGACACCCGACGAGTGCAGCGAATGGGAGGGCGACCTCCGTACGCTGGAGCACGCCGCACTGTCGGAAATGAACAAAAAGGAGGACGCATGACGGAAGAGCGCCGCATCCAGCTCGTCGCAGAGGTCAATACGACCCAGACGCGCGAAGGCTTCAACGAGATCAGCCAGCAGGCCAGCACCATGGCCAGCAGCGTCTCGCGTGCTGGACAGCAGGCGTCTTCCGCCGTGTCCGACATCGGTTCTGGCGCCGATCGATCCGCCAAAAACGTCGAGGTATCGCAGCGCAATCTGATTGCATCGATCCAGCGCACGACTGCGGCGATGGAGGCCGGCGGCAAGACCGGCTCTCAGTATTACGAGGTGTTGGCACGCCAGCGCGGTGTCGACGTTGAGGTGTTGCGTCCCTACCTGGCGGCGCTCGATGCGATCACGGCAAAACAGAAGGCCGCTGCTGACGCCATCCGGTCCTCCGATCCAACGATGAAGCAATTCGGGGTGTCGGCGGCCCAGACGACGGCCGCGCTGCGCCAGATGCCCGCGCAGTTGACCGATATTTTCACCAGCTTGTCCGGAGGACAAAATCCACTGCAGGTGTTGATCCAGCAAGGCGGTCAGATTAAGGACTCGTTCGGCGGCGTCTCCAACACGCTCAGCGTGCTAGGTGGGCAAGTGAAGTCCTTCTTCTCTTCCTTGGGCGGGGCTAGTTCTAGCATCGGGGACATAGCCGACCTGGGCGGAGCCCTCGCGGATGTTGCGAGGCAGCAGGAAGCAGTATCCGGCGGCGCCGAGCAGGCTGGTGATGGTCTATCCACGTTGGCCGATGGCGCTAACACGGCAACGGAGGCCGCCTCCAACGCCAGAACCGCGTTGACTGGCGTCACCACCGTTAGCGTGACAACGGTCGCTGCAGCTGTGGCCGTCACCGCTGCGGTCGTCGCAGTGGCGGTGGCCTACTACAAGGGTTCACAGGAGGCCGATGCCTACCGCAAGTCGATCATCCTGACCGGGAATGCCGCTGGAACGACCGTCAGTCAACTCAATGGCATGGCTGCGTCCATCGCAAAGCAAGTTGGCACGCAAGGACAGGCGGCGGAAGCATTGGCAATGCTTGCCGGAACCGGCAAGGTTGGCGCGGAGAACCTGCGGCAGTTCGGTGCCACGGCCGTGCTGGCACAAAAGACCATCGGCATGGCCGTGTCCGACACAGTAGCTGCGTTTTCCGAGCTGGGTAAGTCCCCATTGCAAGCCAGCGAGAAGTTCACCGAGCAGTATCACTATATGTCCCTGGCGGTCTATTCGCAGATCAAAGCATTGCAGGACCAAGGGAAAACGGAGGAGGCCGCAGCAGTAGCGCAAAAGGCATATTCGGACGCTATCGAGAGTCGCGGAAAGGAAATTGAGGCATCCCTCGGCGTTATGCAAAAAGGGTGGACTGCTGTTGGCGAAAAGGCTAAGCAGGCATGGGATTGGATGCTGGACGTTGGTCGAGAGGATACTCTCGACCAGAAATTGGAGAAGGCCCAAGCCGCGCTAGCCAAGGCGAAAATCGCTCGCTTCACCTTCGCCGGCGGCGGTTCCGACGGCAAGGCGGACCTGGACAAGGCGCAGGCAGAGGTTGAGGCGCTGCAGCGTCAAGCTACCGCGGCCAAGGAGAAGGCAGCAGCGCAAGCGGAAAGCGTTCGCCTCGAAGAGGCGGGTATCGCCTTGGCGAAGGAGGAGGAGAAATATCTGCCTCGTAAAGAGCGGCTTGCCCGTGACTTGGTTGCGGCGCGCAATTTGGTGACGCAGGCAGCTCGCCCGGGCGAAGAGTCTGTTGTGACCGAGCAGCGGATTGCCACTCTGCAGATGAACATCCGAAAGCAGTACAGCGACATATTCAATGCAGGCATCGATAGCCAGATCGAGGCCATCAAGCGGCGCGGCGCGGTGGAAGAGGAGGTCGCGAAGCGTACTGCGTCCTCCCTTGCTGCGATCCAAGCAGCGGGAGCTGCCACCAGTCTCGCCGCGCAGATCAGCTATGCGGAACAGGTTGAGGCGAATGATCAGGCTGCGCTGGGGCGGGAAAAGGCTCGGCTACAGGATATTTTTAGACTTACCAAGGGGAAACAAAATAGCGAAACGGAACAGGCGTCCATTCGTGGTGCCATCGAGGACGTAGAAGCAAAGCAGTTGACTCGAAAATTGAAGCTGAAGGATGACATTTACGTTTTAGATATTAAGGATAGCCGTCAGGCGGCCGCGAATCTCGATGCGCTTGCCGGAAAGCGCGATGCTGAATTGCAATCCCTTGTTGCCCAGGTGAAGGCGCAGAAGGATTCGAATTCTCTGATCGGCGCCAGCAAGCAACAGATAAATTCGTTCAATCTAGCATTGGCTGAAGAATCGGCCACCCGGCTGGAGAACCAAGCGGCGATTATCGGGAACGATAGTGCGCGCCAGCGGGAAGCGGAGACGATGCGTGCTAGTGCGGCCGAGATCCGCGCGCTCGCAGAAGCGCGCGCGGCCGGCATCCTGAAAACGGAAGACTTCGAGCAGCAGAAAAGGCTGTGGGATTCCATCGACCAGACCGCGCACGATACCTTCGTCTCAATCTTCGACAGCGGAAAGTCGGCGTTCGACCGCCTGCGCGACACGCTGAAAAACGGCCTGCTCGACATGCTGTACCAGATGACGGTCAAGCGGTGGATCTTCAGCATCGGCGCTGAGGTGTCGGGCTACAGCGGGATCGCCCAGACCGCCGCCGGCGCCATCGGCGGCGGACAGGGCGGCATGGGCTCGATGTCGGCCCTCTCCAGCCTTGGCGCCCTTTCGTCCTCGTCGAGCTACCTGGGCCAGTTCGCCAGCGGCTACAGCGGCTCGGCCGCCGCCGCGTCGCAAGCGCTGGGCGCGCCAATGACGACGTCGGCGCAGCTCGGCAGCTATACCGGCGCGGCGGCGCCGTACCTGGCCGGCGCAGGCGGCGGGCTGGCGGCATACACCTACGGCGAGAAGTACGGCGCCGCTGGCGGCTTGGCCGCCGGCGCCGGGACGATTGCGGCCGGCGGCGCCGCCTCCGCCGCAATCGGTGGAACCAGCATCGCGGCGGGCGCCACGGCGGCGCTGGCGGCGATCCCGGTGTGGGGCTGGGCCGCGCTGGCCGCCATGGCGATTATCGGCGGCATGCAGGATGGTCCGGAAGAGCACACCCGCATGCAGTTCGCCAGCAACAACGCGGTCGGCAACATCAACAACAACGAACGCGGCGAGAGCTGGGCCGCGCCCTACATCGGCAACGGCTCGACGTCGGCGCTGGGCACCTTCGGCGTGCGCTCGACCTTCTGGATGGACCCCAACCAGGATGCGGTGCAATCGTTCCTGAAAACGGTCGGACAAACCGACGACGCCCTGGCCTCCTTCATGACCGCAACCGAAAAGGCCTCGGTCACCTCCTACTTGACCGGAAAGACCTACACGGCCAATACCGGCGCCGAGGGTACCAACCCCAACGCAAACGGAGAGCTGGACAAGGTCTTCGCCGATCGCATCACCAACATTTTGGAGGGGATCGAGCCCGGTCTGTCGAAGCTGGAGATCGGCTTCGCCGGCACATCGCAGGAGTTGGCCACCGAGGCTGCCGCGCTGCTGTCGTTCCGCGCCGCGCTCAAGGAGTCCGGTGAAACCGTCTTCGGCGCAAAGGTCACGCTGCAGGAAATCGCCGCGCTCAAGCTGCCGACCGAGACGACCAGCGCCGCCCTGGCCCGCGTCACCGCAGAATTCAACATCACCAGCCAGGTGGCGCAGCTGCTGGGCAAGGACGTGTCCAAGGCCTTCGGCGCCACCGGTCTCGCCTCGGAGGCGGCGCGTGCGCAGCTGATCCAGCTGTCTGGAGGTATGGCGACCTTCTCGCAGCAGGCTGCGGCCTATGCGCAGACCTACCTGACCGACGAGGAGCGCAACAAGGTCCTGGTCAAGCAGGTAACCGAGCAGATGTCGGCGCTGGGCCTGGCCAGCATCACCACCAAGGACCAGTTCAAGGCCCTGGTGATGGGGCTGGACCTGTCGTCCGAGGCGGACGCCAAACGCTATGCCGCGCTGATGAAGGTATCGGGTGACTTCGCCACTGCGGCCGACGCCACCGCTGCGGCAATCGCCAAGGCGCAGGAGGCGGCCAAGGCCACGGCCGGCCTGGACGGCCAGATCTACGACCTGACCCACACGGCCGCCGAAGCGCTGGCCCGCCAGCGCCAGGTGGAGCTGGCCGCCATGACGGCGACCGACGCTGAGCTGCAAAAGCGGATCTACGCGCTGAACGACGAGCGTGCGGCTGCCGAGAAGCTCGTCGGCGCGGCGGGAAGTTCCTTGACGCGGCTGACTGACGCCATCAGTAGTGAGAAGGCGCTGAAGGCGGCGGCGCATCAAGCCGACATGACTGCAATCCAGGCTCGGATCGACGCCGAAGCGGCGGCCATTGGCAAGATCAAGGGATTATCGGATCTACTGCATACCTCGATGGACCAAGTGCGCCCAACGGGCGACCAGGCCGCAGAGCGCCGCGCCGCCCAAGCACAGATCGAGAGCGCCATTGCGATCGCGAAGGCGGGCGGCCCGCTGCCGACCGCCGAGTCGCTGAAGCAGGCCCTGGCCACTGTCGGCAAGGATGCATCGGGGCTGTTTGGCACCCAGGCCGATTTCCAGCGCGACCAATACCGGACCATGAACGCGCTGGCCGCGCTGTCAACCCTGACAGACAAGCAACTGACCGGCGAGCAGCTTACACTTGCCGTGCTCGAGGACCAGAAGAAGATCACCCAGGATGCCTTTGACGCAGAGGTCAAGCGGCTGGACGACATTCTCGGCGTGGGGAAGGCGCAGGTCGACTCGCTCAACGGCATCAACACCTCGGTGCTGACCATCCCTACCGCGTTGGCCGCTTTGGCCGCATCGATCTCGGCGGCCATGGCCAATCCAATCGCTGCAGCACCGTCGGTCGTCACGTCGGCCTATCAGCAGTACCTGGG
Organism: Rugamonas sp. DEMB1; assembly: GCF_029834475.1. Lineage (GTDB taxonomy): Bacteria > Pseudomonadota > Gammaproteobacteria > Burkholderiales > Burkholderiaceae_D > Rugamonas > Rugamonas rubra. The sequence continues at coordinate 1,370,050 of NZ_CP122407.1, forward strand.
CCGTACCCCCGAGGCCGGCGCCATCGATCACTGGACCGGCCAGGCCGGGCAGGGTGTCGATGTCACCGCCGCGATCAAGGGCTCGAACGAGGCGCGCATCCAGGAGCTGTACCGCACCCTGCTTGGGCGGAACGGCGAGGCTGCCGGAGTGGACTCGTGGGAGCGCGCGCTGGCCGCCGGCCAGACGATGGAGCAGATCCGCGCCGGGTTCCTGACGAGCGACGAGTACAAAAAATTGCATCCGTTCGCCGTAGGGACAAACCGCGTGCCGAAAACCATGCCCGCGCTGGTGCATGAGGACGAGCGGATCATCCCAGCGGCCGACAACCGCGAGTTACTGCGCCGCTTAAGCAGCCCCGCTGACGACAACTCGGCATTGCTTGCCGAGGTTAGGGCGCTGCGCGCCGAGGTGGCCAAGCTCCAAGCGCCAACTTTGGCGACGGCGGAAAACACCAAGAAATCCGCCAATGCTCTCCTCCGCGCCACCCAAGGCAATAACTATTTGATGACAAAGGCGGTGGCAGCATGAGGGTAACCCCACCAATCACCATCAACGACACCATGCTTACCGCAAGCTCGGTGGTGGAGACGCCGCCGGCCGCGTATGCCGGCGGCACCACCTACGCTGCCGGCTCCACGGCAAGTACCGGAATCGTAGGCGGCGTCATTACGGTATGGAAGTCGCTCGCGGCCGGCAACCTAGGGCATACACCGGCGAGTAGCCCCTCGTGGTGGCTGAACATCGGTGCCACGTACATGGTCTACGACCCGGCGCACACCTATGCCCTGAACGATACCGTGATCGATGCGGTCAACCATCTTGTCTACGAGTCTCAGCTGGCCAGCAACACCGGCCAGCCTCTGGCAACCGGGACCGCGTGGCGAAAAGTAGGCACAACCAACAAATATGCCGCCTTCGACCAGCTGCGCAACACGCAGGTGGTTGCCCCGGTCGACATCGTCCAGTCGATCACCCTGGTTGGACGCGCTTCCACCATCGCCGTCATCGGGATCGATGCCAGGACCATCACCATCACGCAAACGGTTGGCGGGGTGCAAAAGTATTCGGTGACGGTCAATTTGAGCAAGCGTAAGAGCTTTTCGTGGAGCCAATACTACTTGGCTCCATTCACCAGCCGCACCTCGGTTCAGTTCTTCGACCTCCCGCCATATCGGAATTCGACCATCACCGTGACGGCGAGCAAGCCGACCGGCCAGCGTGGCGTCGGTGGAATCATTATCGGCAACGCCATCTACATCGGAGAGGCCCAGGTCGATGCCAACGACGATCACTTGAATTTCTCGACGATCGACCGGGACACCTTCGGGAATCTGGAACTCTCCCCCAAGCGCTCCGTTCCCAAGGTCGACCTGCAGATCTGGTTCGACAAGAAATACACCGCCCAAATTCGTGCCGTGCGCGAGCTCCTGAATGGGCGCCCGGCCGTATGGTCCGGCCTCGACGATTTCACGCTCGACTACTTCGACGCGGTCTTCGTCTACGGGCCGCACAAGGAATTCAGCCTGAACCTGAGGGACTTCAGCTACGGCGTCATCACACTACAAGTAGAGGAAATGTAATATGAGCGTAACTGCACCAGTGCCGGCTGACGTCCTTCCAGTAGGGCCCAGCATTGACGATCCGGACAATTTCGATAACGCGGCCGACGCCTTTGTTGCCGCGCAACGCCCATTCGGGACGCAGATGAATGCATTGGGCGTCAATGTGTATGCCAATGCAATTGATGCCGCCGGTAGCGCCACCGCAGCGGCGGCGAGTGCCACCGCCGCATCCGGAAGTGCCGCCGCCTCGGCAAATAGCGCATCCGCATCGGCTACGAGCGCCACTGCCTCCGCCGCCAGTTCTGCGTCGGCCGCAGCCAGTGCCGCGGCCAGCGCCGCCAGCGCCACGGGCTTGACCGCGACCAGCGCGACCAGCAACGTGGTCGGTACCGGATCGCGCACCTTTGCCACGCAGGCCGGCAAGCAGTTTTCCACCAACGTCAACCTCAAGATGGTCGACGCGGCAAACCCGGCCAACGCTATGTACGGCACGGCGGCCAGCTACTCGGGTACTTCCCTGGTCGCCACCGTGACCAGCTACGAGGGCAGTGGCACCATCACCTCGTGGATCATCTCAGTGGTGGGCCAGCGCGGCGCCACGGGCGCGACCGGTGGCGTTGCCGGCGGCAACCTGACTGGTGCGCTCAACGATGCCAGGGCGGCAGATGTCGCCAGCGCCTCGGCGCCCGATATCTGGAGCGGCTCCGGGAATTACGTGGTCATCACTGGCCCCGTGGCGATTACCGGCTTCGCCGCCGCGCCGCAGGCCGGCGCGCGCCGGCGCGCCCTGGCTGGTGGTGCCTTTCCGCTGACCGCCGGCGCCAACCTGGTTGTCAAGGGAGTGCCAAGCGGCCAGTCCTTCGTCTGCTCGCCCGGTGACGAGATCGACGTGTACGCGGAGACCGCGACGAAATTCAGGGTGACGGTCACCAAAGGCGATGGCACTGCGATAACCGGAACCCCCTCGTTCAACCACTGCGAGGTACTCCCCTCATCCGGCGTGTTCACGGCTAGGGTAACTGGCGTCCACCGCTTCACCTTGCAGGGGGCTTGTGGCTCTGGCGGTTACGTGAACCTGGGTGCCACCAATTTCGCGGGCGCGGCCACCGGCGGCAGCGCCGGTGGCCGGGCGGTCAGGACGTTGTTCTGTGTGGCGGGCCAGACCTATACGGCAGCCCTTGCTGCCGGAGCAGCCGGCAATTTCAGCATCACTGCCGGGGCTTACCAGGGGATCACAGCTGGTAGCAGCACCTTTACCGGTCCCGGCCTAGCGCTGACCGCAAACGGCGGCCTGGGGGGCGTTGCTACTTACGGGGCGTCCACGGCGTCCGTTTCCGCAGCTGGCGTCACTGGAGGAGCCGCGACAGGGGGTGACTTCAACTACACCGGCGGCGGCAGCGGCTCCATTTCCGCTACAGGCATCAGTGGCCGGGCTGCTACCGGCGGCGGCGCTGTGAATTGGCGCGGCACGGCCTACAACAGCGGCAGCATTACGATCACAGCTACTTTCTCCGGGGTGATCGCGTGTTCCGGCGGTGCGGGCGTCGGCGGCAACGGCGCCGACATCGTCATGACCGCTGGCTCCGTACAGGGAATGAGCTCAGGCGGAGGGTCGGCGGGCGCTGCGCCGACGTTCACAACCACTGCTAGCGGCTACCAGGCGCAGAACGTGACGGGCTCCGGCCCCTTCGCGCAAATCAGCACGACCCCGTTACAGCTTGCAGGTACTGGTGCCAGGGCGGGGACGAACGCCTCGGCGAGCTCTTCCGGCGCAGGGGGAGGTGGAGCCGGGGCGTACGGTACGAATCCCTTCACCTCCGCTATCTGCCTTCCAGGTGCATCACTCGGGGGCTGGGGCGGAATTGTCGTAGATTCGGTCAACTACTCTCCCATCGCATTGCCCGCCGGCTCACTTCCGGCCGGGGCTGGTCCCGGGGTGGTATTTTTCAACAACAACGTCCAGGCCCCACCAGGCGGAGATGCTTGGGCCCTGATCGAATGCGCGGCATAGCGCGGCTTCCTAGGAAATTTCTATCGAAAGGAGTGACTGTATGTACGACGAACTCGACCCCGACGAGCCGAGACGCATTCGATTGCTTGATGTGGATGGTGCCGTCTACAACATTCTGCTTGCCTCCATCAATTTCTGCGGCAGCACTTTGATCCACCAGCCGGAGCACGTCTACCGCTCCGGCGGCAGCTGGTTGCTGGACCCTCCGCCCGAGCTGCCGGAAGATCCGCCGCCAGTGACGCCGCAAGAACCGCCAACCCAGCCCGCTTAATGCGGGCTCTTTATTGAAAAGGTACTTATGGCAGAACCCGCAAGCAGCACCGTCGGCATCGCAATCGCGGCCGGCACCATCACCCTGACCGGGTCCATTCTCGGCGTGCAGTACGACGCGCTGCTGGCCGGCCTGGCCGGCGGCCTCGTGTCGTTGTCCTACCTGCCGGCCATGACCCTGGCGCGCATCGCTGGCAGCGTGGCCGGCTCGTCGCTGCTGGCCGGCTACTTCGCGCCGCTGATCGCGCTAGGCATCGCGAACTATTTTCCGTTCGCTGCGGCCGCCGGCGACGGCATGCGGCTCGCTTCGGCCGCCGGCCTGGGCCTGGGCGCCCAGGTCATCATTCCGACGGCGTTCGCCTGGCTGCGGCGGAAAGGGGGCGAGTGATGCAGATCCTGAACCTTCTCGCCGCCGCAATTGTGCTTGCCGGCGGCGTGCGCGCCATCAACCACATGTGTCCTGGCACGGCGCTGCCGATCCGCGCCACATGGCTACTGCTGACCATCGGCGCGGCCGCCGTGCTGCTGGCCGGCCTGGCCGGCGGCCATCCCACTTGGCCCGACCTGGCGCTGCACTGGGGCATCGCCGCCCTGGTCTGCGCCGGGCCGCGTGGCCTCACCTTCTGCTCGACTGGAGATAAATCATGACCCTCGATCAACTACTGAAAATCATGCCCAAGGCCCGGCGTCGCGCCGCCGGCTTCCTCGAGGCGCTGAACGTGACTATGGCCGAGTGCTGCATCAACACGCCGGCGCGCCAGGCGTCCTTTCTCGCGCAGGTTGGGCACGAGTCCGGCCAGCTGCTCTACGTGCAGGAGCTTGCCAGCGGCGCCGCATATGAGGGCCGCGCCGACCTGGGCAACACCAAGTCGGGCGACGGCGTACGCTTCAAGGGGCGCGGCCTGATCCAGATCACCGGCCGTGCCAACTACGCCGCTTGCGGCACCGCCCTGGGCCTGGACCTGATCGGCACGCCGGCGCTGCTCGAGCAGCCGGTCAACGCCTGCCGCTCGGCCGGCTGGTTCTGGCGCGCGCACGGCCTCAACGAGCTGGCCGACGCCGGCGACCAGGTGCGCGTGACCCGGCGCGTCAACGGCGGCGTCAACGGCCTGGCTGAGCGCCTGGCGCTGTTCGCCGTTGCGCAGCGAGTGCTGTTGTGAGCGTCCTGGGCGAGCTGGCCGGCGGCGCCGTCGTCGGCGGCATCTGGAAGGTGGCCGCTATCGTGCTGCTCGCCGCGCTGCCGCTGGTCGGCGGAGGCGCCGGCGCGGGATGGTGGCTGGCTGCCCACGACCGCGACCAAGCTCGGGCCGACCTGGCCACCGAGCGCACGCGCGCCGACGCGCTGACGGCCGGTATCCGCGAGCAAAACCGCGCAGTGGAGGCGATGGCTAGCGCCAAGGCCGCCGCCGACGCGCGCGGCCAGGCCGCCCAGCAGCTCTCCGCGGAAAACGGCCGGCGCTTCGACGGCGCGCTGGCGCAGCTGGCTGGCCGCCGCGCGACGACCTGCGACGAAGCCATGCCGGCCGTCAACCAGCTGCTGGAGAGTGTGCGATGAGGGCGAAAAATGCAAGCATGGCCCGGCCACCTGGGCGGCATAAAACTGCCGCAATGCCGCATGGGTGCTCACTCTTGGCCGGCCTGCTGACGATTATTTGCAACCTGCTGGTGGCGGGCTGCGCCGGCGCACCGCCGGCGACGCAGACCGTCGAGGTGCCGGTGTACCGGCCCTGTGTCGGCTACGTGCCGATCAAGCCCGACTACGAGTTCGGCAAGCTATCGCTGGACGCGGCCGCCGGCGACAAAGTTCTTGCGCTGGCGCGGGACTGGCCGCGCGCGCGGCGGTACGAGGGGGAGCTGGAGGCGGTGCTGGCTGGCTGCCTGTGACGGCGCCGGTCTTCCGCTGCCACGCCGGAACGTTCCCGGCGTAGCTTTTGGCGTAGTTTTCTATTTTACTTACTGGGTTCAATAGGGAGAGTACGCTGCTGCATCATGGGCGTGACTTTTTCGGCGGGGCTGTTCTTGACTGCGGCGGCGTTGATTTCGTTCGGGACTGTGGTCATTGGTTCTTTTTCGGCGGTGCGTTGGCGTGGCGATGGGCCGGGCGCGCGGCGCGGGATGGCGGCGAAGCGCGGCGCTGGCTCATGCGTTAAGGGCGCCATTTTACCGCTTTCGGCGCGCCGCTTGCGGGGGAAGTGCGGGGGAGGGGATTTTCAAGAACGGGGACGGGCGCGATGGCGCCATGACGAGCCAATCGGCGCCAGCCTGGTCCATTTGGCGTTGTCGTCAATTCCGCGATAGGTTTCCGGTATTTCCGTTTTTTTCGGCCGAGATTGCCAGTTGGCGCTTGTGGCGGTCAGCGAGATAGTTGGATGCTTTAATGCATCATTTTACATAAAATGATGCATCTATATGACATTTAATGTATTTTGAAGTGTTTGAAGTGTTGATAGATCAAGACGATGACATATGATGTATGGGTACATCAAAATACTAAAAAAGTTGGATATATGCGACATAATTTCGATTTTGCAACGATTGCAGCTAGCGATGCCGCGCTACGCTTAGGCGAGCGACTGCGTCTCGCAAGAAAGGCGCAACGGCTGACTCTTTCAGACTTGGAAAGAATGTGTCGTATTCATCGAACGACGCTGGGCCGACTGGAGCGGGGGGATTTGGGTGTTTCGCTTGGCTTGCTACTCAGCGTGCTCGAGGCACTCGGGGAGCTCGCGGACGTCGAGCTTTTGCTTAGTCAGCCGAGCAAGCTGAAGCACCAACGAACAGCTAGCGCGCCCATCCTTGAGCAGGAGTTCTGATGGTACTCGCATGCACAGTTTTTGACTGTTCCAATCCTGTCGAGCCGTTGCCAGTCGGCAGCTTCGCTGTGGACGAGGCCGGGGACGGTCATTTCGCATATGGTCGTCACTATATAAACAGACCTCAATCCTTTGACTTGGACCCAATACATCTAAGGCGGTCGGCGGAAGTGCAATTGTTGGCGCGCAGACACGACGGGACGTATGGTGTCTTATCTGACGCAGGACCGAACGCATGGGGCGTAAAGCTGACTGCGAGCGTTTTAACAAGGAAAAATGAACCATTGCCTTCGAATCCGGTGGAGTGGCTGCTCAATTCTTGGCACTATGGGTCCGGCTGCCTTGGATTTTCCAGGCATCACACCGAAAAGCCTGGACTGGGCATAGAAGCTGCCAAGACGGAGGAGTTGTCAGGGAAACTCTTGCGGGTAATTGACGCGCTGGCCGTAAACGAAGATGTGGACTTGACTGATTCAGACATACGCCTACTCGCACCGGGCAGCAGCTTGGGTGGTGTCCGTCCGAAAACGATCGTTATTCACGATGGCACGGAACATATTGCTAAATTTCCTAGGCCGGATGACATTTTTGACGTTCCCAAGGTCGAGTATGCAACGATGTGCTTAGCCCACAAGGCGGGCATTGATACCCCCGATTTCGAGCTGATAGATGTCGCCGGCCGGTCCGTCTTCCTGGTTGAGCGTTTTGATCGAAGCAAAGGTGGGGGACGTAAGCACTATATCAGCGCGCATAGTCTGCTGAATCCCTCCACCCTTAGCGCCGACGGGCGGGAATACAAGACTTCGTTTTCGTATGCCGGCATAGTCGAGGCAATGAGGCCATTCAACATCAGGGGGCAGCTGGATAGCCGTGAGCTTTTCCGAAGAATGGTGTTTAATATTTTCGTAGGCAATGTTGACGATCACTTGCGCAATCACGCTTTGCTCATGGAGTCGCCCGGGCGATATGTGTTATCGCCTGCTTTCGATATTGTTCCCCACATCTCTGCTTCGAGCCACCCCCAGTCTATTGGTGTGGGAGCCCTGGGGGCGGCCAGCACGGTGGAGAATGCCTTGTCACAATGCGGCCGATTTTTACTCAAGCCTGAAGAGGCAAAGGAAATCGTGGCATCGGTGAGGAACGCGGTTTCTGGCTGGGCAGTTAGTTTTAAGGCGGCCGGAGTTCGGAAAAATGACATCGCGGTTCTGGCGAACTGCATCTCCTTAGATCGATAGGTCAGCGCTACGGGATCGTTGGCTTACTTCACAGCGCCTTGCGCAAGGTGGTCAGCTCGTCGCCGGGCAGGCTTGTGTGCGGTGGCATGCGACAAACGGCAAGCGCGTACCCTCAAATAGCGGAGAGGAGTTGCGCCAGCTTCCCCAGCCGAAATGCCTCGACAACGAAATCGACAAAGGCGCGTGTTTTTGCCGGCAATAGTTTCTGGCTGGTGAAGTACAAGGAGACCGCCCCGACGTCGCCGTACCAGTTTGGCAGCAAGCGCACCAGCGCACCGCTTTCCAGATGCGGCGCGGCATGGGGAACCGGTATCAAGCCGACGCCAAGTCCCAGCAGCACGGCGCGACTGAGCGCATCCGGATCGTTGACCAGCATGATTGCTTGCTGCTTGGCCGTGACTTCGACGCCGGCGTTGTTGCGCATGACCTGGGTCCGCAGACGACCAGTCAAGGGAGAACGGATCACCACGCTGGGAAACTCGGCAAGTCCGGATGGGTCTTTGGGACGGCGCCGGCCCTGCAGCAGCGCTGGCGCCGCCACCGCAATCAGATGTATGCGCGCCAGCTCGCGCGCCACCATGCCGGGCGGCAGCTCGAAGCCGGCGCCGATCGCCGCGTCGAAGCCGCCGGCGATCAAGTCCAGCGGACGGCTATCGAACACCCAGTCGGGTACCACGCCCGGATAGCGTTCGAGAAACGCCGGCATGAGCGGCAACAGATAATCCATGCCAAATCCCGGCGCGGCGCTCAGCTTCAACACGCCGGCCGGTTGCCCGGCATTGACCTTGATGTCGGCGATCGCCTCCTGAATGCTGTCGAGGCCGCCCTGCACCGATAGCCGAAAACGTTCACCCGCTTCGCTCAGCGTCAGGCCGCGCGTGCTGCGCTGGAAGAGTCGCACGCCTAGGTTGCGTTCCAGAAGCGCCACGTTCCGACTCACTGCCGCCGGCGTCAAGCCGAGCCGACGTGCCGCCGCAGAAAAGCTGCCGTTCTCGGCGCTGCGGACGAAGGATTCCAGATTGGCCAGGGTTTCCACGGTTTCACTTTCAAGCAATGATTGAAACTGATTATAGCCGCTTGCTACTAACGCATGAAGCCGCAAGGCCCTAAGATTCAACTCAGCAAACAAGTTCCACACCTAACCTTAAAGGAAACATCATGAGTATCGGTATCATTGGTTCGGGAGCCCTGGGCTCCAACTTCGCCCGCGTTCTCGCCAAACAAGGGCTCGAGGCCACCATTTCCAACAGCCGTGGAGCGGCCTCGTTGGCCGACTTGGTGAAAGAGCTGGGGCCGACGATCAAGGCCGGCACGGTGGAAGAGGCGGCAAGCGCCGACATGGTGCTGGTTGCGCTGCGCTGGGTCGACGCGGAGAAGGTGCTGGGCAGCCTGCCGGCGTGGAACGGTCGCATCGTGATCGACGGCACCAACCCGGTGGAGTTCTTCGATCCCGCAACGTCGCCGGATGCGAACGACGCGAGCAATCCGCTGGCGGCGTATGGAATCAAGGCGGTTGATCTTGGCGGACAGCACTCGAGCCAGATCATCCAGCGATTCGTTCCCGGCGCCCGCGTCGTCAAGGCATTCAACCACAACGACGTCAACGTGCTGAAGGAACCGGAAACGGCGGGCGGCAAGCGCGTACTGTTCTACTCGGGCGACGACGCCGCCGCTAAGGCCGAGGTGCGCGGCATCATGGAGGCCGCCGGATTCTTCCCGGTCGACCTCGGCGCGCTGGACGTCGGTGGCCCGTTGGCCTCGCTGCCCTTCGGCCCGCTGTCGACGCGCAACTTCGTCAGTATTTGATCGGCGCAGCCGGTTTGCCTGCAATGTCGATGGCGTCGCGGGCGAATGGCGCGCCGCCTGGCGCTAAGGGCAAGCTTGGTCGCGCATCGATGCCGCCAGGGCCGTGCCGTCGGGAGGCAAACAGCCCAAGCCATCGAGCGTGGTGCGCACCGCCTGCTCCAGTGGCGTGCGCGGTTCGGCGCCGAGCACCTCGAGCAGGCGGCGGTTGCTCAACCGCACCGGCTGGCGCCACAGGTAGCGCATCTCGCGCATTTCGCGCAGCGTCGGCACGAAGGGCGCGGCCAGCGTCAGCAGCCACCAGGGCAGCGGCTTGACGGCGACCCGGCCGCCGCCGGCCCCGGCGGCGACATGGGCCACGGTGGCCGCCATCCGCGTGCCGTCGGCGTCCCAGTGGCCGTCCATGTGGAAGCGGGCGAAGTCGTCCAAGCGCTGCTCGATGGCGACCAGGCGGCAGATGGTCTCGGCCACGTCGGGCAGGTAGGCCCACTGGTGGCCGACGCCGGCGCGGCCCGGGTTGTTGACGACGCGCAGCGGCCGGCCCGGCTTGACCAGCCCCTGCGAGAACCAGTTGTTGGCGGCGCCGGGGCCGAAGAAGTCGCCGGCGCGCACGATCAGGCCGCGCACGCCGTCGGCGGCGGCCAGTTCGAGCCGGCGCTCCAGCTCGACGCGGATGGCGCCCTTGCGCGTGAGCGGGCGCTGCGCGGCGTCGACGCCGATGTCGGGGAAGACGTCGGGACCGTAGTTGTAGACGGTGCCGGGCAGCACGATGCGGGCGCCGCTGCGGCGCGCGGCGGCGATGCTGTTGTCCATCATCGGCAGCACCAGCTTGTCCCAGTCGCGGTAGCCGGGCGGGTTGACGGCGTGGACGATCAGCGCGACGCCGTCGGCGGCGCGCAGCACGTCGTCGCGCCGCATGGCGTCGCCGGCGATCCAGCTGAAATTCGGCCCCAGCGGCGCGCGGCCGGCCGGCGACCGGTGCAGCGCCTTGACCCGCCAGCCGGCCGCCAGCAGGCGCCGGGCGACGGCGCCGCCGATGCCGCCGGTGGCGCCGAGCACCAGCGCGCTGCGGCCGGCCGGCAGGGGCGGGCTGCCGGCCGGGGGCGAGGCTGGCGCCGCTTGGCGGCAGGCGTCGTGGGCGGCGTTGGCGGTCGAGAGGATGGCTGGGTTCGCTGGGGTGGTGGTGTTCATGTGCGTCTCCTTGGGTGGGCTTGATGAACACATTCTGCGCGCCCTTCGATCAAAACGAAATTGACTAGATTAGAATGGTATCTATACATTTTTGAATACGGTGGCGGCGATGGAGGCGAACTGGGAGTGGTATCGGACGCTGTTGGGCGTGCTGGAGAACGGTTCGCTGTCGGCCGCCGCGCGTGCGCTCGGCATGGCGCAGCCGACGGTGGGCCGGCACATCGAGGGGCTGGAGCAGGCGCTGGGCCTGAAGCTGTTCACCCGCTCGCACGACGGCTACGCGCCGACCGAGGCGGCGCTGGCGCTGCGGCCGTACGCGGCGGCGCTGGCGGCCAGCGCCGCCGCGCTGCGCCGGGTGGCCAGCAGCCAGGGCGACGGCGTGCGCGGCACGGTGCGCGTCAGCGCCAGCGAGGTCATCGGGGTCGAGGTGTTGCCGCCCATCCTGGCGCGGCTGAGCGCCGCCTGGCCCGAGCTGACCGTCGAGCTGCTGCTGTCGAACCGGGTCGACGACCTGCTGCTGCGCGAGGCCGACATCGCCGTGCGCATGCTGCGGCCGAGCCAGGACGCGCTGGTGGCGCGCCGCGTCGGGGCGGTGGCGGTGGGTTTGCACGCCCACCAAGACTATCTGCAGCGGCACGGCGCGCCGGCCACGCTGGACGACTTGGCCGGCCACAGCCTGATCGGCTACGACCAGAGACCGAGTTCCTGCGGCGGCTGCGCGAGCGCTTCCCGGCCGTGTCGCGCGAGCGCTTCAGCTTCCGCAGCGACAGCGACCTGGCCCAGCTGGCGATGCTGCGCGCCGGCTACGGCATCGGCGTTTGCCAGGTGGCACTGGCGGCGCGCGCGCCGGCGCTGCGGCGGGTGCTGGCGGCCGAGTTCAACGTCGAGCTCGACACCTGGGTGGCGATGCACGAGGATCTGCGCGCCAGCCCGCGCTGCGCCGTCACCTTCGCCGCGCTGGTGGCGGGGTTGACGGACTACCTCGCGGCACTAGATTAAACCCGCCGCGTGGTTTTGGCCATGGCAGGCCGCCCCGGCGGCGAGCGACGCAGGGGGCGGGCCGAGCGGGCTGGCGCCCAACTAACGCTCCACGAATCCGGCGGCCGTCGCCATCACGGCTTGGAGGTCGCCCCGCTGCAGAGCCAGCAGCGGGGTGGCGCCGCCGAGGGAGGCCTTGGGCGTGGTGAAGAACTGCCACTTGCTCGACGCCGGGATGTCGCCGAGCGCCCGTGTCACGGTCTCCAGAACGCGCCGGGACACCTTGCCGTCGGAGTAGAAGGCCGGATACAGGGGGCGGCCGCCGCTTCCCTCCAGCGCAAACAGGCGGCCGGCCTTGAGGGCCTTGCTCACGGCCTGCGGCGACACCTCCAGTCGGTCGGCCAGGTCCAGCGCGGTGATCAGATCGCCGCTTTCGGCCAGCTCGGCGCGCCGTGCCCGTTCCTGGCTGGCCATGTTGCGCATGAACGCTTCGTTCTTGACCGGCCGCTTGCGCAAATCCTCGACGCCCGCCAGCGTGCCGCCGCGCTGGAGCGCCGTGACAAGGCGTTCGCGCGTCATGACAGGTATTGTCGTTTGGAAAGCCTGGTTGGCGATGTGGCCGCGCCGAGTCGGCGGATTGCGCAGTTTGACAATGACGTAGCCGGCGCCCAGGTCTGCGGCCTGTTCGATATTGGCGGGTGCGAGCGCCTCCATCCGGGCGGGTCGCGCATGCCATGCGCCTGTGCTTTGATCGGCGTTGGAGTTCTTCAATGCCGAGCTTTTGGTGGACATGGTTCCTCCCTTTGGAGTCTTCATTGTACTCCGACATCCGATTCAATCAACCAAATCAACCAGCGCGGGCGAACTGGGCGGAACTGTGCGAATGTCGCTGCCACCCTTTCCGCACTTGGCGCCCGACGGTCGGCCGCACGTTACGTTGAATCGTGGCCTACGTCCGGACAGCGCCCCAATCCTGACCTTCAAAGGCTTCAAGTACAGCATGAGCTGCAAGCGGCGGATCAACTACGCGGGCGAGCAAGTCGATTCCGCGGCCTGTGATGCGTTGCAGAGCCATGTCACAAAGTTGTACCGGGACGCGGGGATCAGGGGCGGCAGCAGCCGTTCCGGCAGGCGTACCATGGCCGCAAGGCTATTGGCACAGGACCACGACCTCGACACCATCCAGCTCATGCTCGGTTGGTAGTCGTGAATGGTGGGACAACGGCGGAGCAGATTTTGATCTTGGTCTGTAGCTGGAGCACACCGATGACGAGCTAAAAAACAACAACTCGTGCGCTTATCCGCCCCCAAGAGTGCAGTACCGCACTAGACCGTGTTTTTCTTCTTGGCCGAGTTGGCGGCGGCAGTTGGCTTGGCTGCCCTCGTCACTTTTGGCAGAGGCGCTGGATTTGATGGTGTGTCGAGCGATGGGCATGCTTCCCAAGGACGGAAATTGGGTAGCGGAGTTCGCGTCCCGTTCTTGTGAACCAGTGTGATTTCCAATTCCATTCCTAGTGCTTTGACATATTTTTGCAATGTGGAAAGATAGAGGTCTGTTCGTTTCTCCAACTGCGACACGGCGTTTTGCTGAATGCCCAGAGTTTTCCCCACCTGTACTTGAGTTTCCCCAAGCGCCTTCCGCAACGCATTTAAGGTTTTTGCCTCGGCAATCATTTCCTTGGCTTTTTGTTGTGCTGACGCCTCAATCTTCGCTTTCTGCTCGTCAGGTAGATCTGCAATTACGTCTTGGATGCTTCTGCCCATGTCAATGCCTCCTCGTAGCCTTTGCCGCCAATGTTTTTAGATGTGCATCAAATCTCTTGTCCGCCTTGTCGGTCAGCCTTTTGTAGAACAATTTGTCGCTCACGCCCTGTTTATCCGCTGCTACGAGGATAATCCCTTGCCTTTCTGGATCGAATGCGAAGGCCGCGCGCCAAACCTGTTTCCCGTCGGATGAGGTGAAGCGCATCTCTTTCATGTTGGCATGCTTGGATTGTTTCAGGGTGTCCACGTGCGGTCGTCCCGCTTTTGGCCCAACAATTTCCACCGCCCTAGCCAGCGCCAGTAACCGCTCTTGTATGTCCTGATTCAGCGCCTCGAATTCCGGCTCGAAGTCGTCGTGCAGCGACATTGCCCAAAGCCGAGTAGTAGCCAAGTATTATCTCCTCGTGCTATCACGTCAAGATGATTTTTAGGCCGGGCTTGCTCAATGGTGAAGAGGAGGAGTGGAATCAGTCTGGGCGAAAATGGATGACGGTCAACGAAGCCTACGGCAAAGTTCATGGAGGCGTCTTGACGCAATGCGGTTAATCCGCCGCCGCCGCGCGCAGCCAGTCGTAGGCCAGCCGCACGGCCGGGGTGCGCGGCGCCAGTTTTGATTGGGTCAGCCACAGCGGCGCCAGCGCCACCGTCGGCAGCTGCGCCAGCGCGCACAGGCTGCCGCGCCTGAGCGCGCCGTCCACGCTCAGGCGCGACAGCATGGCGATGCCCAGCTCGTCCTGCGCGGCGGCAAGGCGCAGGCGGGCGTCGTCGACGGTCAGCGCGCGCGTGGTCGGCAGCGCCAGCGCCGCCAGCCACGGCGCCCACTCGGGGTTGTGCTCGTCGATCAGCAGCGGCGCCGCCAGCAGCACCTCGGCCAGGGCCAGGCCGGCCAGGCGGCGCGCCGTGGCCGGCCCGCAGACGGCCAGCGCGTGGTCGGCCAGCAGCGGCACGGACTGCATCTGCTCGTTGTGCAACTGCCGCGTCGAGACGATCAGGTCGACGTCGATGCGGTCGATCTCGCTCAGCTCGTCCTGGGTGATCAACCACACCTCCAGCGCCGGGTGCTGCGCGCGCAGAGCGACCAGGCGCGGCGTCAGCCAGCCGGCGGCGAAGTCGGCGCCGCAGGCCAGCAGCACCGAGTCGGGATTGCGGTAGGGCTCGATGCGGGCGCGGCCCTCGCGCAGCGTCTGCAGGGCGTCGGCGACGGTGCCGGCGAACAGCTCGCCGGCCGAGGTCAGCTTGACGCCACGGCCGTGGCGGCTGAACAGCGCCTGGCCGACCCAGCCCTCCAGATTCTGGATCTGGTGGCTGATGGCCGACTGGGTCAGCGCCAGCTCGGCCGCCGCGCGCGAAAAACTGCCCAGCCGGGCGCTCGCCTCGAAGGCCAGCAGGCTTTGCAGCGGGGGCAGGCGTTTATCCATGTGATATGAAAAAATCTAATGGGTTGAGCAATATCGATCATTTTACATGGCCGCGCGACGCCGGCAGAATGCGGGTCAGGGCTGGCGCGCCGTGCGCCGGTATGACCAGCATGCATGACGGGAGAAAATGATGAGTGAACAGATCCAGGGCGACGGCGCGCTGCGCCGCGCCTCCTTGTACGGCAGCAACGTCGAGAACACCTACGCGGGCGTGCTCAGCTTCATGCGCCGCAGCTACAGCCGCGACCTGGCCGGCGTCGACGTGGCCGTCACCGGCGTGCCGCTGGACCTGGCCACCACCTTCCGCCCCGGCGCCCGGCTGGGCCCGGCGGCGGTGCGCGCCGCCAGCGTGCAGTTGGCCGAGCTGATGGCCTTCCCTTGGGGCTTCGACCCCTTCGACGAGCTGGCCGTGGTCGACTACGGCGACTGCTGGTTCGACGCCCACAATCCGCTCGGCATCGCGCCGGCCATCGCCGCCCACGCCCGCACCATCCTGGCCGGCGGCGCCAAGATGCTGACGCTGGGCGGCGACCATTTCATCACCTATCCGCTGCTGCAGGCGCACGCGGAAAAGTACGGCAAGCCCTTGTCGCTGGTGCACTTCGACGCCCACTGCGACACTTGGCCGGACGACAACCCGGCCTCGCTCAACCACGGCACGATGTTCTACAAGGCGGTCAAGGGAGGGCTGGTCGACCCGGCCACCTCGGTGCAGGTCGGCATCCGCACCTGGAACGAGGACTTCATGGGCTTCAACGTGATCGACGCGCCGTGGGTGCACGAGCACGGCACGGCGGCGGCGCTGGCGCGCATCCTGGCCATCGTCGGCCAGCGGCCGGCGTATTTGACCTTCGACATCGACTGCCTCGACCCGGCCCACGCGCCCGGCACCGGCACCCCGGTGGCCGGCGGCCTGAGCTCGGCGCAGGCGCTGGCGCTGGTGCGCGGCCTGGGGCCGCTGGACCTGGTCGGCATGGACGTGGTCGAGGTGGCGCCGCCGTTCGACCAGAGCGAGATCACGGCGCTGGCGGCGGCCCACTTGGCGGCCGACATGCTGTGCCTGTTGCGCAACCAAAAAGTGGCGCGCCAGGGACTGCGCCAGATCTAGCCCGGGAGGGGAACTTCGGCGTAAGGCGGTGGTTCCGCGCGATAGCAAAAAAATATTTTTAAACTTTCTAGAATTTTTTGTCGATTCGAGTCGTGCCGCCCCGTCGTGGAGGTAGAGTAGAGATTTTCCGGCGCGCCGACGCCGGCTTTCGTTGCTCTTTCCAACCCACCTCAATGGAGCTAGTCATGACTGCAAAAGTAAACCCCGTTCCGGAAGGCATGCACACCCTCACCCCGCACCTGGTGTGCGACAACGCGGCCAAGGCCATCGAGTTCTACAAGAAGGCCTTCGGCGCCGAGGAGGGCGGCCGGCTGCCCGGCGAGGACGGCAAGATCATGCACGCGATGATGCGCATCGGCGACTCGGCCTTCATGCTGGCCGACGAGTTCCCCGACTGGGGCAGCCTGGGGCCGAACGCGCTGAAGGGCACGCCGGTCACGCTGCACCTGTACGTCAAGGACGTCGACGCCGCCTTCGCCCGCGCGCTCGACGCCGGCGCCGTCGTCAAGATGCCGCTGGCCGACATGTTCTGGGGCGACCGCTACGGCATCGTCACCGACCCCTGCGGCCACCACTGGTCGCTGGCCACGCACATCAAGGACGTCTCTCCGGAGGAGATGCAGCAGGGGATGAAGGAGCAGAGCACCTGCCAGTAGGCGGTCGGCTCGGCAAAAAAAACAGGCCCCGCGAGGGGCCTGCAAACTTGGCACATGAGGTTCGTCGCGGGCCGCCGCGTCGGCGCCGGCCCGGATCGTCCGCTTACAGCTTGCCGCGCAGGCCGAGGTAGAAGCTGCGGCCGTTCGAGTAGAAGGCGCGCGGCTGGTCCTTGTTCTCGGCGTACATCTTGATCGTCGTGTTGGTCAGGTTCAAGGCGTCGAAGTTGATGCTCAGCTGCTCGTTGATCTTGTAGTTCAACGAGGCGGCCAGGTTGCCGCTGCCCTCGACGTGCTGGCTGGCGCCGCGGTCGACGCCGGCCTTGTAGACCGAGCGGTAGTTGTAGGCGACGCGGGCGCTGAACTTGTCGTCCTCGTAGAAGCCGGTCAGGTTGTAGGTGCTCTTCGACGAGTTGATCAGCTCGCTGCCGTCGGCCAGCTTGCCGTCGGCGTAGGTGTAGTTGGCCAACACACCGAAGCGGTTGAACAGCGGCTGCTGGTAGCTCAGCTCGACGCCCTTGTTCTTGCCGCTGGTGTTGAACGGCGAGGTGACCTGGAAGGTCGCCTGCTGGCCCAGCTTGTTGTTGTAGTAGGTGCCGCTCGAGGTGCCCTGCGAGACCACCGACTTCAGGTCCATGTAGAACACGCCGATCGAGACGGCCGACTTGGGCGCGAAGTACCACTCGGCGCTGACCTCGGCGTTGTTCGAGCGGATCGGGTCGAGCTTGACGTTGCCGCCGGTGCCGCTCAGCGCGTCGTCGTTCAGCGAGACCGAGCCGCCCAGCGCGCTGTAGTCGGGCCGCGACATGGCGCGGGCGACGGCGGCGCGCACCACCAGGTCGTCGCGCACGTCGAACTTGATGTTGGCGCTAGGCAGGATGTCGTTGTAGCTGCGCTCGTAGGTGGTCGGGGTGTAGGCGCCCCAGTCGGAACCCTTGATGGCGTTGGCGCCGCCGCTCAGGTTGACCAGCGTGGTCTGCTTGGTGCGCACGGCGCGCAGGCCGATGTTGCCGCTCCAGCCCTCGCTGACCAGGTTGGCCATGCCGTAGACGGCGGTGGTCTTCTCCTGCACCTTGAACTCGTCGGTCCAGTTGTGGCGGGCGACGTAGTCGAACAGGCGGTTGCCCGGGGCGGCGCCCCAGGCGCCCAGCGCGGCGCCGTCGTACTTGAAGTAGTTGTTCGACAGGTTGCCGCCCAGGTCCTTGCCGAAGTCGCTAGGATACTGTTGGCCGCTCCAGGCCGGGCCCGGGTTGGTGAAGGCGGCCGGGGTCGGCTTGGTCTCGAAGGGGTGCTCGGCGCTGCGCTTGTGGTCGGTGGCGCGGGCGCCGAACTTGACCGAGTCGAGCAGGCCGTTGGAGACGCGCCACTCGCCGTCGACCTGGGCGTATTGCTCCTTGTCGACCGACTGCGATTCGCCGCCGCCGGCCCAGGCGGTCGGGCCCGGCTTGTTGGTGGTGCCGCCCGGGAAGGACATGGCGGCCGGGCTCAGGCCGTTCAGGGCGTAGCTCATGCCGCCGTCGACGCCGTTCTGGTAGAACACGTCGTCGCGGTCGTAGCCGACGCCGTGCGTGGCGCCGGCCTTGCCGGTGACGGTGAAGTCGGGCGTGGCGCGGTACTTGAAGTTGAAGTCCAGGTAGTAGGACTCGCCGCCGGCGTCGGGGCGGTAGGCGTTGTCGACCTCGCCCGAGTTCTTGGTGAAGCTGGCCGAGGTCAGGGTGCCGTTGGCCACCGTGTAGGCGGTCGGGATCAGGCCGTCGCGGTTGATCGAGTTGCCCGGCGCCGCCAGCCAGTTGGTGTTCTGGTTGGCCGCCTTGAGTTTCGAGTAGAAGCCGTTCAGGTCCAGGGTCAGTTCCTTGCTCGGGCGCAGTTCGACGTCGAAGGCGCCGCCCTCGCGTTTCTTGACCTGCTCGAACAGGGTGGCGCCGATGAAGGTCGGCAGGCGCAGGCCGGCCAGCGCCGGGTTGGCCTTGGCGGCGGCGCTGGTGGCCGAGATGGTCGAGTAGCCGAGGATCTCCTGGCCGTCGCGCCGCACGCTGGTCTTCTCGGAGAAGGCCTGGACCAGCACGCCGGCGGTTTTGGTGTCGTTTTTCCAGTTGAACAGGCCGGAGAACTGCGGCTGGGTCTTGCCGGCCAGGTCGTTGTAGGCGCCCTGGACCGAGGCCTCGACGGTCAGGTTTTTCTTGAAGTCGAGCGGACGGCGGGTGATCACGTCGATCGAGCCGGACACGCCGCCCTCGATCAGGTCGGCGGTCTGGCTCTTGTGCACGATGATCGAACCGACCAGTTCGGACGGCAGCAGCGAGAAGCTGCTGCTGCGCCCGACGCTGCCGCCGACCTGGTTCAGCACGAACCAGTCGCCGGTGCTGATGCCGTGGCCGTTGAAGGTGGTTTGCTGCAGGCTCGGGCTGGTGCCGCGCAGGCTGACGCGGTCGTTCTCGCCGAAGCCGCCTTCGCCGCCGGCCGAGGATTGGATGTTGACGCCGGGCAGGCGCTGGATCGAGTCGGCGACGTTCTTGTCGGGCATCTTGCCGATGTCCTCGGCGGTGACCACCTCGACGACGGAGTCGGCGCTGCGTTTTTGCTTGAGCGACTGCTCCAGCGCGGCGCGCACGCCGGCCACGGTGACCACGGCGGTCGGCTCGACCGGGGCGGCCTGCTGGGCCTGGGCCGTCGCGGCGCTGCCGAGGATCATCAGGCCGACCGCGAAGGCGATCGGGGTCAGGCCGTTGTGGGCGCGTGGCGCCGGGCTGCTTGCTGCTTTCAATTGGTACGTCATTACTCTATCTCCAGTGGCCCCTAGTGGAGCCTGTCCATTTTCAAATGAATCTTTCGCGTTCCGGCCGCGGGGCGACAAGGTCAAGATTCGCGCTTACTAAACCAACAACAAAACCAGTTCAACGCCAATATACTGCATTTTTAGATACCAAAGTGCTACCACTTGAATAAAATTTCGGAACGTTGCCTTTTGTGCACAGAAATTTCCCTTCACTGTGGGCATTTTGGCTTACCATTCACTAAGTTGGTGCAAAAATGATATCAAACTGGGCTGGATGGCAAGTGTTCGGTATTTGTTTGGTATTAATTCATTTAATTTGGTATTGCCACTTTTTCCGGGCCCGAGATGATTTCATTGGCGACCATCCTGCAGCTGGTGCGCGAGAGCAGCAGCCAGCCGCTCTACCAGCAATTGCAGCGCGCGCTGCGCGAGGCCATCGAGCAGCGCCTGCTCAGGCCGGAGGACGCCCTGCCGCCCGAGCGCAAGCTGGCCAGCGAGCTGGCGGTGTCGCGCCTGACGGTGCGCAAGGCGCTCGACGGCCTGGTGGCCGAGGGCCTGCTGCAGCGCCGGCCCGGCTCGGGCAATTTCGTCAACCGCACCCGCGTCGAGAAGAATTTCGCCAAGCTCAGTTCGTTTTCGGAGGACATGCGGGCGCGCGGCCGGGTGCCGCGCAGCGACTGGCTCGAGCGCAGCGAGGGCACGGTGACGGCGGAGGAGGCGCTGCGGCTGCGGCTCGGCCCGGGCGAGGCGGTGTACCGCTTCCACCGCATCCGCTACGCCGACGAGCAGCCGATGTGCCTCGAGTACGCCACGGTGGTGGCGTCCTGCCTGCCGTCGCTGGAGGCGGTCGACAAGTCGATGTACGAGGCCCTGCAGAAGACCGGCCACCGGCCGGTGCGGGCGCTGCAGCGGCTGTCGGCGCTGCTGCTCGACGCCGAGCAGGCGCGCCTGTTGCAGGCGCGCGAGCGCGACGCCGGCCTGGCCATCGAGCGGCTGGGCTTGTTGCGCGACGGCCGCGCCGTCGAGTTTTGCCGCAGCTACTTCCGCGGCGACGCCTACGACTTCGTCGCCGAATTTAGTACCTAGCCACGGCCGCGTTGCGGCAGCCTCTTTTAGAAGGTGGCTTCGAGGATGCGCAGCAGCGACTCGATGCCGGCCAGGTCGTCGGCGTCGAAGCGGCCGGGCAGCGGGCTGTCGAGGTCGAACACGCCGATGACGGCGCCGCCGGCGCGCAACGGCACCACCAGCTCGGAGCGCGAGTTGACGTCGCAGGCGATGTGGCCGGGGAAGGCGTGCACGTCGGCGACGACGATGGCCTCGCCCTGGTCGACGGCGCCGCCGCAGACGCCACGGCCGCGCTGGATGCGGATGCAGGCCGGCTTGCCCTGGAAGGGGCCGAGCACCAGCTCGTCGCCCTGCAGGAAGTAGAAGCCGGCCCAGTTCAGGCCGGGCATGCTGTTGAACACCAGCGCGCTGAAGTTGGCGCTGTTGGCGACGCGGTCGGTCTCGCCGGCGACCAGGCCCTGCAGCTGCGGCCTCAGGTCGTCGAACATGGCTTGTTTGGCGGCGGCGCTGTCGCTGCGGTAGGCGTTCTCGTTGAGGGTGAAGGTCATGGCGGTGGCGGCGGGGAATTGGTCAAGCCGCTATGGTAGCCGTTCCGGCCGCCGCCCGCGCGCCGGCCCGCTTCCACGTGGCCGGCGCCGCGGCGCCGCCGCGCCCGGCCGCCCCGCCTGTTAGCCGAGGATGCGGGCGGCCAGGCCGTCGAGCAGGGCGCGCTGCGGGTGGCCGGGCGCCACCACCAGGCCCAGGCCGATGGCCAGCTCGTCGCCCTCGGCCAGCTTGCGGTAGGCCACGCCGCTGCGGCGCAGCGCGGCGAAGGACTGCGGCAAGAGGGCGATGCCCTTGCCGGCGGCGATGTCGCTGAGCAGCACGTGGTGGTCGTGCGGCTCGCGGATGAAGGCCGGGGCGAAGGCGTGGCGCTGGAACACCAGGTCGCAGTGGTCGAAGAAGGCCGGCTGGCGCGCCCGCTCGAACCAGTAGACGGCCTCGTCGCGCAGGTCGTCCAGGCGCAGCGTGCGGCGGCGCGCCAGCGGGTGGCCGCTGGGCAGGGCGGCGAGCATGGGCTGCGCCTTGAGCGGCAGCACCTCGAGGCCGAACAGCCGGGTCGGCAGGGCGACGACGGCGGCGTCCAGGCGGCGCGCGCGCAGGCCGGCCACCAGCTTGGGCGAGGGCGCGACGGACAGCTCCAGCGGCGCCGCGCCGAGCGCCTCGCCCAGCGCCGTGGTGAAGCCGCGGAACAGGTCGGCGTCGACCGAGACGGTCAGGCCCAGGCGCAGCCGGGCCGGCGGCGCCGCGCCGTCGCCGTGCAGCGCCTGCTCGGCGGCGTCGAGCAGGCCGAGGATCTGCCGCGCCAGCGGCAGCAGCGCGACGGCGGCCGGCGTCAGGGCGACGCGCTGGGTGTCGCGCTCGAACAGCTTGACGGCCAGGCGGCGCTCCAACTGGGCCACGGCGCGGCTCAGCGGCGGTTGCGTCATATGCAGCTGCTCGGCGGCCTGGCGGAAGTTCAGGCAGTGGGCGACGGCGACGAAGATTTCCAGTGCGCGGGTGTCGAGTTTTCTCATGCTGGTTTCCTCATACCAAAAAGGTATCACGATTTTGCTCATTCCACAACGTTGCGCCGCTCCCTACACTGGGCTTCGTTTTGCCAAACCCGAGGAGCCGAACATGAACGCAGCACAGCACGCCAGCGCAGTTTCCACCACCACCACCACCGCCAACACCGACAACAACAACAGCGCCGCCGCGCCGGCCGTCCTGCCGGCGCGCGCCATCGGTCCGCTCAGCGTCTCGGCGCTGGGCCTGGGTTGCATGGGCATGTCCGAGTTCTACGGCGCCACCGACGACGCCCAGTCGCTGGCCACGCTGGAGGCCGCCTTCGAGCTGGGCGTCACGCTGTACGACACGGCCGACATGTACGGCTCCGGCCACAACGAGCAGCTGCTCGGCCGCTTCCTGCAAGGCAAGCGCGCGCAGGCGAGGGTGGCCACCAAGTTCGGCCTGGTGCGCGAGCCGGGCCGCTACGCCCGCGAGGTCGACAACAGCCCGGCCTACATCCGCCGCGCCTGCGAGGCCTCGCTCAAGCGGCTCGGCGTCGAGCACATCGACCTCTACTATATGCACCGGCTGAACCTGGCGCAGACGCCGCTGGCCGAGTCGGTCGGCGCGCTGGCCGAGCTGGTGCGCGAGGGCAAGATCGGCGCCATCGGCCTGTGCGAGGTGTCGCCGGAAACATTGCGCGCCGCCGCCGCCGTCCACCCCATCGCGGCGGTGCAGAGCGAGTACTCGCTGTGGACCCGCGACCCCGAGCAGGGCGTGCTGCTGGCCTGCGCCGAGGTGGGCGCGGCGTTCTGCGCCTACAGCCCGCTGGGCCGGGGCTTCCTGACCGGCAAGGTGGCCGAGGCCTCGCTGCACGACGCCAGCGACGCGCGCAGCTTCAACCCGCGCTTCGCCGCCGACAACATGCGCAGCAACCGGCGCATCGTCGACGCGGTGCGCGCCATCGCCGCCGAGAAGGGCTGCACGCCGGCCCAGCTGGCGCTGGCCTGGCTGCTGGCGCAGGGCGGCGCCGGCCGGCCGGCCATCGTGCCGATCCCCGGCACCAAGCGGGTCGCCTACCTGCGCGACAACCTCGGCGCGCTCGAGGTCGCGCTGAGCGCGGCCGAACTGGCCCGCATCGCCGCCGCGCTGCCGCTCGGCATGGCCGCCGGCGAGCGCTACAGCGTGGAGGGCATGAAGGGTCTGAACGCCTGAACGTTTGATGTTGCGGCGTTGCGCGGCGGCGTCAACCATGCGCTGCCAAAGCCGCAAAAGCTGGTAGCATGGTTGCACATGTCGACGGGCCGGCCAAGGCGCCCGTCGGCCCGACCCGGCCCGCCGGCAACAGGTGCCGGCCGCCCCCATGTGCGACCGTAGCGAAGACCGATTTGTGACAGCTCCTCCCAACGTACCGCCGGCCGCCGTGCCGCCGCCGCCCGCCGCGCCCGCGCAGGCGGAGGCGGAGGCGCGCGCGGCCGCGCCGGCCGTGGCGGCGCCGGCGATCGTGCCGCCGGCGCCGCCGCCGGCCGCCGACGCCGAGCTGCGCCGCCGCGCCGCCGCCGAGGAGCGCCTGCGCATGGCCCAGCAGGCCGGCGGCGTCGGCAGCTTCGAGTGGTTCCCCGACAGCGGCAAGCTGCTGGTGTCGGCCACCTACCGCCGGCTGTGGGGCCTGGCCGACGAGCAGGAGGTGACCGCCGAGCTGTTGCTCGGCCTGGTCGACGAGCGCGACCGCGGCCAGGTCGGCCAGTACAAGCTCGAGCGCGTCGACAATCCGCTCGAATACGCCGAGTACCGCGTGCGCCGGGCCGACGACGGCGCGCTGCGCTGGCTGGCGCGGCAGGGCGAGGTGCTGCCGGGCGCCACGCCGGGCAGCCGGCGCTATGTCGGCGTGTGCTTCGACGTCACCGAGCGCAAGCAGATGGAGCAGGCGCTGCGCGCCAGCGAGGACCGGCTGGCGGCGATCTTCGGCCAGGCCGCCGTCGGCATGGCCGAGCTCGACCTGGACGGCAACTACCGCCGCGTCAACGAGGCGCTGTGCCGCATGCTGGGGCGCGGCGCCGAGCAGCTGCTCGCTCTGAACATGGACGACCTGATCCATCCCGACGAGCGCGCCGGCAACCGCGTGCTGCTGGCCCGCCTGGTCGAGCGCGGCGAGCCGTTCACGCTGGAGAAGCGCTACCGCAGGCCGGACCAGTCGTGGGTGTGGATCTCGAGCAGCATCAGCCGGCTCGACGACGAGCAGGGCCGGCCGCTGGCGCTGATCGCCGTCAAGACCGACATCAGCGAGCGGCGCCGCATCGAGCAGGCCTGGCGCGAGCTGAGCGGCACGCTGGAGCTGCGCGTGGCGCGCGAGGTGGCCGAGCGCAACAAGGCCGAGGAGCTGCTGCGCCAGGCGCAGAAGATGGAGGCGGTGGGCCAGCTGACCGGCGGCGTGGCGCACGACTTCAACAACGTGCTGCAGATCATCTACGGCAACCTGCAACTGCTGCAGCAGGACGGCGCCGACCCGCGCTCGGCGCAGCGGCTGGAGACGGCCATCGGCGCCGTCGAGCGCGGCGCCAAACTGTCGTCGCAGTTGCTGGCCTTCGCCCGCCGCCAGCCGCTGCGTCCGCAGGTGGTCGACCTGGGCCGCCTGGCCGTCGACATGGAGGGCCTGCTGCGCCGCGCCCTGGGCGAGGCGGTGGCGCTGGAGTGGCGCCTCGCCCCGGGCCTGTGGAACACCCTGGTCGACCCGGGCCAGATGGAGAGCGTGATCCTCAACCTGGCCATCAACGCGCGCGACGCCATGGGCGGCAGCGGCCGGCTGCGCGTGCGCCTGGCCAACGTCGAGCTCGACGCCTCCTTCGTCGGCCAGCTGCCCGAGCTGCCGCCCGGCCAGTACGTCCGCCTGACCGTCAGCGACACCGGCTGCGGCATGTCGGCCGAGGTGATGCGGCGCGCCTTCGAACCCTTCTTCACCACCAAGCCGCTGGGCGAGGGCAGCGGCCTGGGCCTGTCGATGGCCTACGGCTTCGTCAAGCAGAGCCACGGCCACATCAAGCTCGACAGCCGGCCCGGCCGCGGCAGCCGCGTGCGCATCTACCTGCCGCGTTCGGAGCAGGCGGCGCCGCGCTTGGCGGCGGCGGCGGCCGAGCCGGTGGCCGGCGGCAGCGAGACGGTGCTGGTGGTCGAGGACGACGCCGCCTTGCGCGCCACCGTGGTCGACATGCTCGTCGCGCTGGGCTACCGCGTGCTGCAGGCCGGCAGCGGCGACCAGGCCTGGCTGTTGCTGCAGGCCGGCGCCCGCGTCGAGCTGCTGTTCACCGACGTGGTCATGCCGGGCGCCCTGCGCAGCCCCGAGCTGGCGCGGCTGGCGCGCAGCGTGCTGCCCGACATCGCCGTGCTGTTCACCTCCGGCTATCCGCAGGGCGGCATCGTGCACGGCGGCCGGCTCGACGCCGGCCTGGAGTTGTTGAGCAAGCCCTACCGGCGCGAGGCAACCTGGCGCGCAAGGTGGGGCAGATGCTGGCCGGCCGGCGCGCCGAGTTGGCCCTGCGCGCCGGCGCGATGGCCGCCGCGCCGGTGTTGCCGGCCGGGCCGGCGGAGCAGCCCAAGCAGGCCGGGCGGGCAGAGCCGGCTGAGCAGGCCGAACCGGCCAAGCCGAGTGGGCCGGCCGGGGCGTCCGCGCCGGCCGACGCCACCGCCGCGAGCGTAGTCGGCGTAGTGCGCGCCGTGGCCGCCACCGCCGTGGCCGCCGCCCCCGCGCCCGCCCGCCGGCCGCTGCGCGTGCTGGTGGTCGAGGACAACGCCGACTCCCGCCAGATGGTGTGCGAGGTGCTCGAGCAGTTGGGCCACACGGTCAGCGCCGCCGCCGACGCCGAGGCGG
The DNA here is from genome assembly GCF_029834475.1 of Rugamonas sp. DEMB1. Taxonomy (GTDB): domain Bacteria; phylum Pseudomonadota; class Gammaproteobacteria; order Burkholderiales; family Burkholderiaceae_D; genus Rugamonas; species Rugamonas rubra. Next base: position 1,396,093 of record NZ_CP122407.1, read on the forward strand.
CCTGGGCCTGGCTGGCCGGGCGCGAGATCGACGTGCTGTTCACCGACGTCAGCCTGCCCGGCATGTCCGGCATCGGCCTGGCGCGCCAGTTGCTGCGGCGCAGCCCGGCCACCCGCGTCGTGTTCGCCAGCGGCTACGGCCTGGAGTCGCTCGAGGGCCTCGGCTTCCCCGCCGTCTTCCTGCGCAAGCCCTACGAGTTCGGCGAGTTGCAGCTGGCGCTGGAGGGCGCCGGGTAAGCGACAAGCTGTCAACAATGGCCACCGCCGGCCACCGTCCCCCGGACTGCTCCTACACGCCTGCCTACCAACGTCCTATATTGTGTTGCCGGTGATTGAACTACCATGACTGCTCCTCCTGCTCGTCAGTCCGCGCCGCAATGCGCGGCAGGTGGGCGGTGGCATGGGCAGTATTTTTCCAACGACTACACATCAGGAGAAAGATCATGGCTTCATCCAACCAAGGCGGTAAACAAGGTAGCGATCAAGGCGGCAAACAGGGCAGCGACCAAGGCAGCAAACAAAGCGACACCAGCAAACGCGGTTTCGCTTCGATGGACCCGGAACAGCAACGCGAGATCGCCAGCGAGGGCGGCCGCGCCGCCCATGAAAAGGGCACGGCCCACGAGTTCACCTCGGAGGAGGCACGCCGGGCCGGCAGCATGAGCCACAAGAACGACCAGGGCAGCAGCCAGAGCAGCACCCCCGGCGGCGCCTCGCGCGCGGGCGGCACGGCCGGCAACCAAGGCAGCGCGCGCGAGCGCGAAGAGGAAGACAAGCAACGCAGTGGCCAAACCGGCGGCCAAACCGGCGGCCAGGGCGGTAGCCGTTCCGGCGGTTCGGGGTCGAAAACCTGAGTCCGTTCCGACGGCGCGGGCTTGAAAACTCGAGTCCGTTCGCCGTCCGGCGCCGGGTCCATGCCGGGTTCGTGTTGACCGTTGGTTAGGCTGAGTTCGCCTGATCCGTCGCTCGGCGCGGCGTGGCAAGAAGAAGGGAAGTCGCGGCAAACGCCGCGCCTTCCCTTTTTTGCGTGGCCGCTTGGTGCCGAGCGGTCCGGACCGACGGCCCGGGGGATTTGTATTGAATTGTGTCAATGAGGGATTCCCGATTGACTTCGCAAATGATAATCATTATCATTTGTCATTGATCGCGCCGCCGGCCCGCCGGCCGCCGCCGTTTCCACTCGCCTTACCCGTCACCAAAGGGCACCTCCCTTGAGCGCACCACAAGCCGCGCCAGCCCGCAACGCCAGCCGCGCCGTCTGGCTGAAGAACCTGCACCAGTGGCATTGGATCAGCTCGGCGCTATGCCTGCTCGGCATGCTGCTGTTCAGCGTCACCGGCATCACCCTGAACCACGCCGCGCAGATCGAGGCCAAGCCCAGCGTGACGCGCCAGCAGGCCGGCCTGCCGGCGCCGCTGGCGGCCAGCCTGGCGGCCTACGCCGCCGCGCACGACGGCGAACGCGCCGCGCTGCCGGCCGCCGCCGAGCAGTGGCTGCGCGACACCTGGTCGCTGAAGGCCGGCGGCCGCCCGGCCGAGTGGTCGGCCGACGAGGTCTACCTGCCGCTGGCCAAGGCCGGCGGCGACGCCTGGGTGCGCATCGCCCTGCCGGACGGCGCCGCCGAGTACGAGAACACCGACCGTGGCTGGATCTCCTGGCTCAACGACGTCCACAAGGGCCGCAACACCGGCCCGGCCTGGAACTGGTTCATCGACATCTTCGCCGGCACCTGCCTGCTGTTCTGCCTGACCGGCCTGCTGATCTTGAAGTTCCACGCCGCCAACCGGCCGTTCACCTGGCCGATGGTCGGCCTGGGCATCCTGGTTCCGTGTGCGATCGCGCTGTTGTTCATCCATTGATTTTTCCATTCCTCTTTTGACAGGCACCCCATGAAATTACGCTACTCCATCGCGCTCAGCATGCCGCTGATCAGCGCCTCGGCCATGGCGGCCGATCTGGCCCTCAAGCTCGAAGTCCCGCAACTGAACGTGGCCGAGTACCACCGGCCCTACCTGGCCGCCTGGCTGGAGAACGCCGACCAGAAGGTGGTGGCCAACCTGGCCGTGCTGTACGACGTCAAGAAGAAGGACAACGCCGGCACCAAGTGGCTCAAGGACATGCGCCAGTGGTGGCGCAAGAGCGGCCGCGACGTCGAGATGCCGCTCGACGGCGTCTCCGGCGCGACCAAGGCGCCGGGCGAGTACACGCTGAGCTTCCCCGTCGCCAAGGCCGCGCTCGACAAGCTGCCGGCCGGCCAGTACCAGCTGGTCGTTGAGGCGGCGCGCGAGGCCGGTGGCCGCGAGACCGTCAAGGTGCCGCTGCAGTGGCCGCCGAAAACCGCACAGAGCCTGGCCGCCAAGGGCAAGGAAGAACTGGGCGCCGTCGTAGTTCAACTCAAGCCTTAAGGCCGGATCATGAAAAAACTGAATAAACCGTTGTTGGCGCTGGCCCTGGCCGGCCTGGCCCTGAACGCCCAGGCGCACCGTCCGTGGCTGCTGCCGTCGTCGACCCAGGTCGACGCCAAGGAGGCCTGGGTCACCGTCGACGCCGCCATCTCCGAGCGCCTGTTCGACATCGACCACCAGCCGCTCAAGCTCGACGGCATCGTCGCCACCGGCCCGGACGGCGCCCGCGTCGCCCTCGACAACGCCAGCACCGGCAAGCTGCGCAGCACCTTCGACCTGCGCCTGGCCAAGCCGGGCACCTACAAGATCAGCCTGGTGTCGCAGGGCGTGTTCGGCAGCTACAAGGACAAGGCCGGCGACATGAAGCGCTTCCGTGGCAGCGAGGAAAGCCTGGCCAAGGACGTGCCGGCCGACGCCACCGACGTCAAGCTGACGCGCAACTACAGCCGCCTGGAAACCTTCGTCTCGACCGGCGCGCCGAACGAGGCGGTGTTCAAACCGAGCGGCGTCGGCCTCGAGCTGGTGCCCGTCACCCACCCCAACGACATGCGCAGCGGCGAGCGCGCCACTTGGCGCTTCCTGCTCGACGGCAAGCCGGCGGCCAACCAGGCCTTCAGCCTGATCCCCGGCGGCGTGCGCCACCGCGGCACGCTGGGCGAGATCCGCCAGAGCACCGACGCCAAGGGCGAGATCAGTTTCGAGTTGCCGGCCGCCGGCATGTACATGGTCAGCAGCAGCTGGCCGCTGGCCGCCCCGGCCGCCGCCGGCACGCCGCCGGTGGCGCCGGCGCGCCGCGTGACCTACGCGGCCACCGTCGAAGTGCTGCCGCAATAGTGGACGCGGCGGGCATGGCGGGCGGGCCGGCGGTGGCGTCGGCGTTGTTGGCGGGGCCGGGCGAACGCCGCGTGCTGCTGCCGGCGCACATCGCCGAGCAGCCGGCGCCGGCGCACGGCGCCATCCGCGACTTCGCCGGTGTCAGCATGGGCACCGGCTGGTCGGTGCGGCTGGTCGACCACGGCCGCGCCGCCACCTTGCCGCCGCGTTTGCAACAGGGCCTGCAGGGCCAGCTCGACCAGGTGGTGGCGCAAATGAGCCACTGGGAAAGCGACTCCGACCTGGGCCGCTTCAACCTGGCCGAGGCCGGCAGCTGGCGGCGCCTGCCCGAGGAGTTCTTCACCGTGCTGGCCTTCGCCATGCGCGTCGCCCGCGACACGGGCGACGCCTACGACCCCTGCGCCGGCGCCATGGTCAACCTGTGGGGCTTCGGCCCCGCCGGCGGTTTCGAGCGGCCCGGCTTCGCGCCGCCGGACGCCGCCCAGGTGGCGCGGCTGCTGGAGCGGCGCCGCCAGGCCAGGGTCGAACTCGACCATGCCGGCCGGCGCGCGCGCCAGCCGGGCGGCGTGCTGCTCGACTTGTCGGCCGTCGCCAAGGGCTACGGCGTCGACCGCCTGGCCGAGTATCTGGAGGCGCAGGGCATCCGCCACTACCTGGTCGAGGTCGGCGGCGAGCTGCGCGGCGCCGGTGTCAAGCCGGACGGCCAGCCCTGGTGGGTGGCGCTGGAACAACCCGGAGCGACCGCGTCCGCCGGTGGCGAGCTGGTGCTGGCGCTGCACGGCCTGGCCGTGGCCACCTCGGGCGACTACCGCCGCTACTTCAACGCCGACGCGGCCGACGCGGCCGATTCGTCGTCGCCCGCACACACCCGGCCGCAACGCTATTCCCACACCATCGATCCGCGCACCGGCATGCCGATCGCCAACCAATTGGCCTCGGTGACGGTGGTGCATGCCCAGTGCATGGCCGCCGACGCCTGGTCCACCGCGCTCACCGTGCTCGGCCCCGAGGCCGGCCTGGCGCTGGCCGACCGGCTCGGCCTGGCCGCCCGCTTCGTGCTGCGCACGCCGGACGGCTACGCCGAACGCTTGAGCGCGGCCTTCCAACAGATGCTCGCATGAACTTCACCAACGATCCGACCCGGCTGCTGCTGCTGGCCGGCCTGGCCCTGGCCTACGCCCTGGCCTGCCTGCTGCCCTACCTGCGCCAGCGGCGCAAACGCCGGGCCGCTCTCCTGGCGCGCGCCCAGGCCGGCCGGAGTCCGGCCTGGCTGGTGGCCTACGCCAGCCAGACCGGCAACGCCGAGCAGCTGGCGCGCCAAACCCACGCCACGCTGGCGCTGGCCGGCATCGCCGCCCGCCTGTGCGAGTTGTCCGAACTGACGGCGGCCGAGCTGCAGGGCGCCGAGCGCGCGCTGTTCCTGGTCAGCACCTACGGCGAGGGCGACGCGCCCGACGCCGGCGCCGCCTTCGCCCAGCGCCTGCTGGGCGGCGAGCTGGCGCTGGGCCAGTTGCACTACGCCGTGCTGGCGCTGGGCGACCGCGCCTACAAGCACTACTGCGGCTTCGGCCGCGCGCTCGACCGCTGGCTGGCCGGGCAGGGCGCCCGGGCGCTGTTCCCGCGCATCGAGGTCGACCGCAGCGCCGAGGCCGCCATCGTCCAATGGCGCCAGCAACTGAGCCACCTGGCCGGCACCAGCGACGCGCCCGACTGGGGCGCGCCTGCCTTCGCCGGCTGGCGCCTGGCCGAGCGGCGCCTGCTCAACCCGGGCAGCGCCGGCGCGCCGCTCTACCATCTGGAGCTGGAGCCGCAGTCGGGCGCGCTGCCGGACTGGCAGTCGGGGACCTGGTGCAGGTGGCCGCGCCGGCCGAGCCGGAGCGGCCGCGCGAATACTCGATCGCCTCGGTGCCGGCCGACGGCCGCGTGCACCTGCTGGTGCGCCTGCTGCGCCACCCGGACGGCACGGCCGGCCTGGCCTCCGGCTGGCTGTGCCTGCAGGCGGCGGCGGGCGAGGTGCTGCCGCTGCGCCTGCGGCCGCACCGCCGCTTCCGCCTGGAGGACAACGCCGAGCTGCCGCTGATCCTGATCGGCAACGGCAGCGGCATCGCCGGCCTGCGCGGCCACCTGCGCGCCCGCGCCCTGGCCGGCCGGGGCCGCGTCTGGTTGCTGTTCGGCGAGCGCAACGCCGCCTTCGACGCCCACTACGCCGCCGAGCTGGCCGGCTGGCGCGGGACCGGCCTGCTCGAGCGCCTCGACCTGGTCTACTCGCGCGACCAGCCGCAGCGCCGCTACGTGCAGGACCGCCTGGCCGAGCAGGGCGCCGCGCTGCGCGAGTGGGTGGCGCGCGGCGCCGCGCTGTACGTTTGCGGCAGCCTGGACGGCATGGCCGCCGGCGTCGACCGCGTCCTGCGCGAGCAGCTGGGCGGCGCCGCGCTGGACGCGCTGGCGGCCGCCGGGCGCTACCGGCGCGATGTGTACTAATTGCAACAACGACAAATTCCGCGTATCCACCTGTATGGCTGTTGCAAATAATTGACAACTATTTACGCCGATCCGACACCGCGCACTTTCTGCGTCACCGGCAACTCCCCGTTCTAAGCGCCTGCTGTCCTGACCCCAAAAAGCCCCGGCCGCTTGCGCGACCGGGGCTTTTTTGTCGTCCGCGCGGAGCGGCGGACGGCGGCCTATTCGGTGGCCGTCTCGAGGCCGCGCGCCAGGCTGGAGATGCTTGGGTTGTCGATGAACACGCAGCGCTTGCCGTTGCGCTTGCAGTGGTCCTTGACGCGCCAGTAGGCGCTGTGGCTGATGCAGCCGGTCTGGCAGATCACCAGGTCGGCCGCCGCCAGGCTGGCGTCGAGCTGGTTGGCGTTGTCCTCCAGGCCGCCGTCGTGGTGGGCGAACTGGGCGCCGCCGCGCTCGATGAGCTCGCGGTAGGTCGCCACGTTGCCGCTGCGCCCGCCCACGCACAGCACGCTCTGGTCGCGCAGGCGCAGCGGCATGCGCACCACCTGCTCGGCCGGCGCCACGGCGGCCGGCGCCGGCGCCGCCGGGCGCGCCGCCGGCTCGGCGCGCGCCGCCAGCCTCAGCTCGGTGATCTGCTCGCGCAGCGCGCGCTCGCGCTGCTCCATCTGCTGCAGCCGCTCGGCCAGGCGGGCGCGCGACTCCAGCCCGGGAATCGCGCCGCGCAGCTCGGCCAGCTCGGCGCGCAGCGAGTCGATCATGCTGTCCCGGCCGACCAGGTGGGCGCGCAGCTGCATCTGCTGGGTGGCGTGCAGCCCGGCCTGGGCGGTCTTCTCGGCCAGCAGGGCGGCGGCGCGCAGGCGCGCCTTGTCGAGCTGGTGCTGCAGCTCGCGGTTCTCGGCCAGGGTGGCCTGGAACTTGCCCAGGTCGGCGCGCACGCAGGCGCCGGCCTGGTGCTGCACCATGTGCAGGTCGCGGCACATCTGCTCCTCCAGCTCGGCGCCGCAGCGCGGATGGCTGAGGCCGGCCCAGAAGGCGCCGGCGACGTCGCCCGCTTCCACGGCGGCGCGCCACAGCGCGGCCAGCTGGGCGCTGTCGCGCGCGCCGCGATAGCGCAGCAGCACCGCCGCGTAGCGCCGTTCCAGCTCCTTTTGCAGCGCCTCGGACAGACGGTTGCGGCTGCCGCACTCGGTCACCGCGCCAACGTGCACCTCGTAGTCGTCGGCCAACACCTTGCCGCCGCTGACCTTGTCGACCAGCTTGCGCAGCACGCCCAGCGGCAGGCCGACGCCGACCAGCGGGCAGTGGCAGGCGTGGCCCAGCTCCCACAGGCGGCGCCGGCGCGAGGCCAGCGCCGGCTCGAGGGCGCTGGCGACGTTGTGGACCAGCGGGGCGGCGCGCGGCGCGCCGGCTGGCCCGGCGCGCTTCCCGTCGTGCTGATGGGCGTGCCTCCCGTCGTGCTTATTGTCGTGCTTATTGTCGTGTTTATCGTCGTGCTTATTGTCGTGTTTATCGCACATGGCCGGCCCTCACTGCGCCGGCCCGGCACCACGGCCGCGGCCGATGATGCGGGCCAGGAAGTTGCCCTTGTCGGTGTCGGGCAGGGTGCTCTCGACCACGCCGGCCCACTGCTCGGACAGTTGCTGGCAGGTGGCGCGCAGCACCGGCGCCAGCTCGGGCAGGCCGGCCAGCGCCTTCAGGTGGCGCTCGATCACCGAGGCCAGCTTGACGCAGGCGCCCTGTTCGGCGGCGCTGGCGGTGTAGTGCGACATCAGGTGCAGCACCGCCGACAGCATCAGCTCCGGACGCGGCCCGCCATCCCTGGGGGCGAGGAAAATCGGATTGCTACGGTCTATGGCCATCAAACGCTCCTGGTTGGGGTGTTGGGCTGGCGGCGGGCTGGCGTGGGGAAGGGGGGCTGGCGGAACCGCTCAGGCGGTGAGGATCAGCTTGTTCAACTGGGTCACGCGCAGGCGGTAGATCTTGCCGCCGTGCTCGATCTCCAGCTCCCGCTGGCCCTGCATCAGGGCGCTGCTGTTGATGCGCGGCGCGGCCTGCACGGCCTCGCTTTGCGGGGCGCTGGACGCGTCGGACCGCACGGGGTTTGGGTGGGTGTGCATCACGTGGTGGGCTCCATAAATAAGAATGATTCGCATTTGCATTATTGGTGAAGATGGCGGGAAATGCAAGTCTTATTTGCGTCGCGGGCGCGGCGGCGGGGAGGCTGGGCGGGACGGGGGAGGCGGGACAAAAAAAGACCCGACGCGGACGCCGGGCCAAGCTGGGTCTTGCGGGGGATTGCGCGGCTGGGCGGGGGCTGTGCGGGGTGGGCGGAGGGGAATGGGGCGCCGGGGTTTGGGGCGCCGCCGCCGCTCAGATCGCGGCCAGCAGCGGCAGCGTGGCCGCTTGCTCGGCGGCGGATTTGTTCTTGGCCGCCGCCAATTGTTTGGCGCGCGCGCGCGATGGCGGCAGGCGGCGCAGGGTTTTCAGGGCGTCGGCGTCCTTGATGCCGATGGTGCGCTGGTCGACGCTGATCAGGCCGATCTCGTTGAAGGCCGACAAGGTGCGGCTGACCGTCTCCAGGGTCAGCCCCAGGTAGCTGCCGATCTCGTGGCGCGTCATGCGCAGGTTGAACAGCTTGCTCGAATAGCCCATCTGCGAGAAGCGCTCGGCCAGCGAGACCAGGAAGCGGGCCACGCGGGCCTCGGCGCTGAGGGCGCCGAGCATGCCGATCATGGCCTGCTCGCGCACCAGCTCGCGGCTCATCACGCCGTACATCATGTTCTCCAGCTCCAGGTGGATGCGGCCCAGCGCCGTCAGCTTCTTGAACGGCAGCAGGATCAGGTCGCAGTCCGACAGCGCCACCGCCTCCGACGAGTAGTGCCGCGTGTGGATGCCGTCGACGCCGAGCATGTCGCCCTTCATCGGGAAGCTGAGCACCTGCTCGTTGCCGAACTCGTCGATCAACACCGTCTTGAGGAAGCCCGAGTTGACGATGTACAGCGTGTCGAAGGGCTGGCCGATGGTGTGGATGCGCTGGCCGGTCTTGAACTGCACGTGTTGGAACAGCAGTTCCTCGGCGGTGATCGAACAGGCGGCGGGGATGTGCAGCAGGTCGCACACCTCCTTGAGGTTCGACCAGAGCCGGCCCTGACGCTGGCGGCCGGCTTCCATCGACGAGGACTGCAGGGCCGTCGTTGCGTTGGAGCGGATTTCAGGCGTTTGCGTAGACAGCATGTTGATCTCCTGGTGACAGGTAAGTCGGGTTTCATTGCGGCGAAGGGGGTACGGCCCGGCTGCGGCTGCCGCAAGCGGCGGATCGCACGGCAGCGCCCGGGCAAGGACGGCGCCCGGTGACGGGCTGAACGGGACGCGCCGGCCGGCGTGACCCGTTGCAACTTGCATCGGCTGGTTTCAGTATGCCAACTAGGGGGGGGGATTGATATCAGCAGGCGCTGAATATGGGCGTAGGACGCGGCGCGGCCTTGTAGGATTCGTCCTAACGGCGGCGCGCCGGGGGGAGGCGCGGCTAGGTTCTTGAAGGGGGACAACAGACGGTGCGCGACGGCATACTGCACCATCTCCGACAGCGAGTTCATGCCCATCTTTTGCATGATCCGGGTCTTGTGCGTGCTCACCGTCTTGACGCTCAGGTGCAGGCTGTTGGCGATCTCGGTGATCGACTTGCCGGCCACCAACAATGAAAACACCTCGAATTCGCGGTCTGAAAGTTGCTTGTGGAGCAAGCTTTCGTTGGGCATCATGATGTTCAGCGCCAGCTGCTCGGCCACCTCGGTGCTGATGTAGGGCCGCCCCGAGGCGACCTTGCGGATCGCCCCGACCAGCTGGGTGCCGGCGCTCTCCTTGGTCAGGTAGCCCTGGGCGCCGGCGCGGATGGCGCGCACGGCGTACTGCTCCTCCTCGTGCATGGTGAGGATCAGGATGGCCAGCTTGGGCGCCTCGCCGCGGATCTGGCGGATCAGGTCGACGCCGCTGCGGCCGGGCATCGACAGGTCGAGCAGCAGCAGGTCGAAGCCGCCCTGGCGCACCTGGGTCAGCACCTCGAAGCCGTCGATCGCCTCGCCGACGATGTCGATGTCCGGCGCCCCGTCGAGGATGCGCTTGAGGCCTTCGCGCATGATGGTGTGGTCATCGGCTATGACGATTCGGATCATATTGTGGCTGTCGGGAAAAAGAGGCCCGCCTGGCGGCGGGCGTGGCTAGTGGGAAAAGCAATCCCCGGAATACTACTCTAAAACGGCGGATTTTTTGCTTTTCCGTTAATCATGTCGCATTTTCATGCCCTTGTGGTTCTTTGATCAGGCGGTGCACCAGCACCGGGATCTTGGAGTGCGACAAGACCTTGTTGGTGACGCTGCCGAGCAACAACTGGCCCCAGCCGCTGCGCCCGTGCGAGCCCATGAAGATCAGGTCGCAGTGCCGCTCGGCCGCCACCTCGACGATCTTCAGCGCCACGCTTTCGGCGAAGGCGGTGGCGCCGGCGCAGCGCAGGCCGCGCCGTTCGGCCGCCTCGACGATGGCCTGCAGGTGGCCCTGGCCGGCGCGCTGCATGGCGGCGCGGTATTCCTCCTCGCTGGGGTAGCTGGGCGGGATGATTTCGACATAGATCGGGTACTGGTACTCGGGCGCGACGAACAGGGCCAGCACCTCGGCGCCCATCTGCTCGGCGAAGTCGACGCCGGCGCAGGCCGTTTTATTGGAGACGGCCGAGCCGTCGGTGGTGATGAGGATTTTGCGGTACATGGCTGGCCCCCGGCTTGGTGGTGGTGGTGGTGGTGGTGCTTTGCGCGGCCGGCGTTGCGCCTGCGCCGCGGCGGCGCCTGGCTTAATTTTAGCGCCGATCCAGACTATTGTAAGTATGGAAAGACTTGATACTCCTCAATAAAGTCGATGATCGCGCGCAAGCCGGCACGCGGGGCGTGCTTTTCCCCGGATTAATTTGCACAGAAGCACTGGTTTTGTGTCCCGCCGCGTGCTTTGACGCGGTAAGCGATGTTAGTATCTGCAAATACAACGGTAAACTTGGCTTTTAACCCTTTGGGCGGGTGTGCCGGCCGGCTTTTCGGCCCTGGAGATTGAACAACCGGGCGGCCTCCTGCTACACTCGCGTAAGCGCGTTTTATTGCCGGGCGTCATCACTCCGGGGGCCGCACGCGGCGCCGGATGGTAGCTAGTTTTAGGGCAGCAATTTTACAAATTATGGAGAAGCAGGGATTATGACCAACGCCGCTGATGATTTCGACGCACTATTTGATGAAGTGTCTGCGCAAAGCAAGACAGCAGCGCCCGCAGCCGCTCCCGCCGCCGCCCCCGTAGTGGACGATCTGGAAAGTCTGTTCGACGAAGTCGCCGCCGCCCGTCCGGCCGAGGCCGCCCCCACCCCCGCTCCCGCCCCGGCCCCTGCCCCGGCCGCCGCCGCCCCCGCCGACGAGGGCGACGGCGCCGGCGACAAGCCGATGTTCGAACGCCTGGGCGGCATCGTCCGCCTGCTGCACGACTCGCTGCGCGAGCTCGGCTACGACAAGGCGCTGACCGAGGCCTCGTCGCAGATCGTCGACGCCCAGGACCGCCTCGAATACGTCGCCTCGCTCACCGAGCAGGCCGCCAACAAGGTGCTCAACACGCTCGACGACGGCATGCCGGCGCAGGACCAGTTGTCGAAGAAATCCAAGGAGATGGAGAACCGCTGGAGCGAGCTGTTCGCCGGCAAGCTCAGCCTTGACGAGTTCAAGCAGCTGGCGGGCGACTCGAAGTCCTTCGCCCAGGCCGTCACCGAGGCCACCGAGGCGGAGAAGGCGCGCCTGCTCGAGATCATGATGGCGCAGGACTTCCAGGACATCACCGGCCAGCTGATCAAGAAGGTGGTGACCATCACCAAGACGGTCGAGCACGAACTGGCCGAGCTGCTGCGCGACAACGCGCCGCCGGCCGTGCGCGAGAAGATCGCGCAAAAAGAGGTCAGTCTGATGAGCGGGCCGTCCGCGCCCGCCGTCGCGCTGAACCAGGACAATGTCGATGACCTTCTTGCCGATCTGGGATTCTAATGGATGATATGCTCAAGGATTTCGTCGTCGAGGCGATGGATCTCGCGGTCAATGTTGAGGAACACCTGCTGCGCCTCGAACGCGACCCGGAAAACAAGGAAACGCTGAACGCGGTGTTCCGCTCCTTCCACACCATCAAGGGCGGCGCCGGCTTCATGAGCCTGCCGGCCATGGTGGCCGCCTGCCACCTGACCGAGAACCTGTTCGACGCGCTGCGCACCGGCGCCGCGCCGGTCACCCCGATCGCCATCGAGGCGGCGCTGCAGGCCTCCGGCTTCGTCGCCGACCAGCTGGCCGAACTGTCCAACGGCGCCGAGCCGGACAGCCTGGCCGCCATGCCCGCCTCGCTCGAGCAGATCCTCACCGACGCCATCGAGGGCAAGGCCTCGGCGCCGAAGGCGGCGCCGGCCCCGGCCGCCGCAGCGGCGCCGGCGCCCGCCGCCGCCCCGGCGGCGCCGCGCGCGCCGTCGGCCGACGGGCTCGACTGGGAAGGCATGTACATGGCGGTGACGCCGGCCGGCACCCACACGCCGGCGCAAGCCGCGCCGGCGCCGGCCGCCTCCGGCCTGTCGGCCGAGGCGTTGGCCGAGGGCGTGGCCGCCGCCACCGCCGCCGCCGCCGCCATCGCGCCGTCGGTGGCGCCGCGCCGCGCCGACGGCGAGAAACGCGAGGAGCACCGGCCCCAGGCCGCCCCCGTCAAGGAGGAGAGCATCCGCGTCGACGCGGTCAAGCTCGACGCCCTGCTCGAGGTGGCCGGCGAGTCCGTGCAGGCCGCCAACCAGGCCGCCGTGCTGCTCGAACGCCTGCTGCAATTCAAGTTCGAGGGCCAGGCGGCGACGCTGATGGCGACCCTGGCCGAGACGCTGGAACGCGCCTCGCGCTATTCCACCGAACTGCAGCGCGCCACCCTGGCGACGCGCATGCAGCCGGTCGGCCGCCTGTTCCAGAAGTTCCCGCGCCTGGTGCGCGAGCTGGCCAAGGACCTGGGCAAGGACGTCGAGCTGACCATCGAGGGCGCCGAGACCGAGGTCGACCGCGTCGTCGTCGACAGCCTGTACGATCCGCTGGTGCACATGCTGCGCAACGCCCTCGACCACGGCGTCGAGTCGCCCGAGGAGCGCATCGCCGCCGGCAAGTCGACCAAGTCCTACATCTCGCTGAAGGCCTGGCAGGAAGCCAACAGCGTGATGATCGTGCTGCAGGACGACGGCAAGGGCATGGACCCGATGCGCCTGCGCAAGAAGGCGCTGGAGAAGCGCTGATCACCGAATCGGCCCAGTTGTCCAGCGACGACTGCTTCCAATTGGTGTTCCTGCCCGGCTTCTCGACCAAGGACGTGGCCTCCAGCGTGTCCGGCCGCGGCGTCGGCATGGACGTGGTGAAGACGGCGGTGGAGAAGAACCGCGGCGCCATCCACATCGACTCGGCGCTCGGCTTCGGCACCAAGTTCGCCATCCGCCTGCCGATCGAGCTGTCGATCGTGCCGACCATGCTGGTGTCGACCTCGGGCGCCGCGCTGGCCCTGCCGATGGCGGTGGTGCAACGCGTGGTCGAACTGCCCGAGGTGTTCCTCGAGGTGGGCGGCGCGCCGGTGCTCAAGGACCAGGGCCGGCCGCTGCCGGTGCGCTCGCTGGCCGCCTCGCTGGGCTACGAGAGCTGCCGCGAGAAGGTGGGCATTGTTGTCGCCGCGCCACAACCGTACATCCTCGCCGTCGAGGCCGTGGACGGCACCGCCGACCTGGTGATCAAGCCGATGACCGCCATCGCCGTCGAGGGCATCACCGGCACGGCGCGCTCGGCCGAGGGCGAACTGGTGCTGGTGGTGGGCCTATCGTTCCTGATGGATGGCTGTCGGGGCAACGTACGCATGGCTGCCTAGCCGACACTCTGAAAAGTAGTCCCCAATGCCTGCGTACACCGCAGGCATTTTTTTTGTTTTTTCGGTAGGCAGGACCCCGCCGCCGGCGCCCGCGCCCGCGTGGATGCGGGGCCGCGCGGCGGGCTTTAGTTGGACGAATTTTTCATAGGAGTCATACCAGGTGTATCACTACCCAAGTCCGTATCGGCTCACGAGGCCGGGGCGCGGCCTTGGTTTTGCATTGCACAAATATGGCATAATCAAAGTGGACCACTCACACAGGCTGTAGCAGCAAGCACATATCATGATGAAGACGCTTTACGACAAACTCTGGCAATCCCACGTGGTGCGCGCCGAGGAAGACGGCACCACCATCCTCTATATCGACCGCCACCTGGTGCACGAGGTGACCAGCCCGCAGGCCTTCGACGGCCTGCGCGCCGCCGGCCGCGCGCCCTGGCGCGTCTCGGCCAACCTGGCCGTGGCCGACCACAACGTGCCGACCACCGACCGCGCCGACGGCATCGCCGACCCGGTCTCGCGGCTGCAGGTCGAAACGCTCGACAGCAACGCCAAGGCCTACGGCCTGACCTACTTCAACATGAACGACAAGCGCCAGGGCATCGTCCACGTCATCGGGCCGGAGCAGGGCGCCACCCTGCCGGGCATGACGGTGGTCTGCGGCGACTCGCACACCTCGACCCACGGCGCCTTCGGCTGCCTGGCGCACGGCATCGGCACCTCGGAGGTCGAGCACGTGCTGGCCACCCAGACCCTGCTGGCGAAAAAATCCAAGGCGATGCTGGTGCAGGTGGACGGCGCGCTGCCGGCCGGCATCACCGCGAAGGACATCGTGCTGGCCGTGATCGGCAAGATCGGCACCGCCGGCGGCAACGGCTACGCCATCGAGTTCGGCGGCTCGACCATCCGCGCCCTGTCGATGGAGGGCCGCATGACGGTGTGCAACATGGCGATCGAGGCCGGCGCCCGCGCCGGCATGGTCGCCGTCGACGACACCACCATCAACTACGTCAAGGGCCGCCCCTTCTCGCCGGTCGGCCCGCACTGGGACCGCGCCGTCGACTACTGGCGCACGCTGCACTCGGACGCCGGCGCCCGCTTCGACCTGGTGGTCACCCTGAACGCCGCCGAGATCAAGCCGCAGGTCACCTGGGGCACCTCGCCCGAGATGGTCGTGCCGGTCGACGGCCGGGTGCCCGACCCCGACCTGGAAAAGGACAGCGTCAAGCGCGACGCCATGGAAAAGGCGCTGGTCTACATGGCGCTGGCGCCGAACACGCCGATCACCGACATCCGCATCGACAAGGTCTTCATCGGCTCCTGCACCAACTCGCGCATCGACGAAGTGCGCGCCGCCGCCGAGGTGGTGCGCGGCAAGCACCGGGCCTCCAACGTCAGGCTGGCGCTGGTGGTGCCGGGCTCCGGCCTGGTCAAGGACCAGGCCGAGCGCGAGGGCCTGGACCGCATCTTCAAGGACGCCGGCTTCGAATGGCGCGAGCCGGGCTGCTCGATGTGCCTGGCGATGAACGCCGACCGGCTCGAGCCGGGCGAGCGCTGCGCCTCGACCTCGAACCGCAACTTCGAGGGCCGCCAGGGCCAGGGCGGCCGCACCCACCTGGTGTCGCCGGCGATGGCGGCGGCGGCGGGCATCGCCGGCCACTTCGTCGACGTGCGCGCGCTGCGCTGAGCCGCCGCACCGCATTTTTGACCGCAACAAGGCGGGGGCGCGCCCCCGCCGCGCCGCCGGCGCGCCGAACCACCCGTCCCAACGAGAGCACACCATCATGAAAAAACTATTCGCCCTGTCCGTCATCGCCCTGGTCCTGAGCGGCTGCAACACCATCGCCGGGGTCGGCAAGGACGTGCAAAAGGTCGGCCAGGTGGTCGAAGGCGCCGGCAAAAAATAATCAGCGACGCCGCGGGCCCGACGGTCCGTCGTCGCACAACCCGAACGAGAATCATGGATAAATTTATCATCTACGAAGGCCTGGTGGCCCCGCTCGACCGCGCCAACGTCGACACCGACGCCATCATCCCGAAGCAGTTCCTCAAGTCGATCCACCGCACCGGCTTCGGCCCCAACCTGTTCGACGAGTGGCGCTACCTCGACCACGGCGAACCGGGCCAGGACAACAGCCGCCGCCCGCTCAACCCGGACTTCGTGCTCAACGAGGCGCGCTACCAGGGCGCCTCGATCCTGCTGACCCGCAAAAACTTCGGCTGCGGCTCCTCGCGCGAGCACGCCCCCTGGGCGCTCGACCAGTACGGCTTCCGCGCCGTCGTCGCGCCGTCTTTCGCCGACATCTTCTTCAACAACTGCTACAAGAGCGGCCTGCTGCCGATCGTGTTGCCAGAAGCGCAGATCGATCATCTGTTCAACGAAGTCAAGGCCTTCCCCGGTTACCGTCTGGTGGTCGACCTTGAACAGCAGCGTATTTCCACCAGCAACGGCAGCGTCTCCTACCCCTTCGAGATCGACGCCTTCCGCAAGTATTGCCTGATGAACGGACTCGACGATATCGGCCTGACCCTGCGCCACGCCGACGCCATCCGCGGCTTCGAAGAGCGTCATCTGGCCACCCAGCCCTGGCTGGCCAACGTCATCTAATTACTCGATCGAACAACATGAAAATTGCAATCCTCCCGGGCGACGGTATCGGCCCGGAAATCATCGCGCAGGCCGTCAAGGTCTTGAACGTGCTGGGCGAGTCCTTCGAGCTGGAAACCGCCGCCGTCGGCGGCGCCGGCTACGCCGCCCACGGCCACCCGCTGCCGGAAGGCACGCTGGCGCTCGCCAAGGCGGCCGACGCGGTGCTGTTCGGCGCCGTCGGCGACTACCAGTACGACACGCTGGAACGCGCGCTGCGCCCCGAGCAGGCCATCCTCGGCCTGCGCAAGCAGCTCGGCCTGTTCGCCAACCTGCGCCCGGCCATCCTGTATCCCGAGCTGGCCAACGCCTCGACGCTCAAGCCCGAGGTGGTCTCCGGCCTGGACATCCTGATCATCCGCGAGCTGACCGGCGACATCTACTTCGGCCAGCCGCGCGGCGTGCGCGAGTGCCCGGACGGCGCCTTCAAGGGCCAGCGCGAGGGCTTCGACACCATGCGCTACGCCGAGGGCGAGATCCGCCGCATCGCCCACGTCGCCTTCCAGGCGGCGCAGAAGCGCGACAAGCGCCTGACCAGCGTCGACAAGGCCAACGTGCTCGAGACCTTCCAGTTCTGGCGCGACATCGTCACCGACGTGCACAAGGAATACCCCGACGTGGCGCTCGAGCACATGTACGTCGACAACGCCGCGATGCAGCTGGTGCGCGCGCCGAAGAAGTTCGACGTGCTGGTCACCGGCAACATGTTCGGCGACATCCTGTCCGACCAGGCCTCGATGCTGACCGGCTCGATCGGCATGCTGCCGTCCGCCTCGCTCGACGCCAACAACAAGGGCCTGTACGAGCCCTCGCACGGCTCGGCGCCCGACATCGCCGGCAAGGGCATCGCCAATCCGCTGGCGACGATCCTGTCGGCCGCGATGATGCTGCGCTACTCGCTGAACCGCGCCGAACAGGCCGAGCGCATCGAGAACGCCGTCAAGGCCGTGCTGGCGCAGGGCCTGCGCACCGGCGACATCTACGAGGCCGGCACCACCAAGGTGGGCACCGAACAGATGGGCGACGCGGTGGTCAAGGCGCTGGCGTAAGAAACTAACTAAACGATATTGAAGGAATTGCGATGAAACTAGTAGGCTTGGTAGGTTGGCGCGGCATGGTCGGTTCGGTCCTGATGCAGCGCATGCAGGAAGAGGGCGATTTCGCCCACATCGAACCGGTGTTCTTCACCACCTCGAACCCGGGCGGCGCCGCGCCGGCGATGGCCAAGAACGAGACCGTGCTGAAGAGCGCGGGCGACATAGCCGAGCTGAAGAAGTGCGAGATCATCGTCTCCTGCCAGGGCGGCGACTACACCAGCGAGGTGTTCCCGCAACTGCGCGCGGCCGGCTGGAACGGCTACTGGATCGACGCCGCCTCGACCCTGCGCATGGAGAAGGACGCCGTCATCGCGCTCGACCCGGTCAACCTGCACGTCATCAAGGACGCGCTGGGCAAGGGCGTGAAGAACTACATCGGCGGCAACTGCACCGTCTCGTGCATGCTGATGGGCCTGGGCGGCCTGTTCCAGCACAACCTGGTCGAATGGATGACCTCGATGACCTACCAGGCGGCCTCGGGCGGCGGCGCGCAGCACATGCGCGAGCTGCTGACCCAGTTCGGCACCATCAACAGCTCGGTCAAGCACCTGCTCGACAACCCGGCCTCGGCGATCCTCGAGATCGACCGCCAGGTGCTGGCCACGCAGCACGGCTTGACGGCCGAGGAGACCAAGCAGTTCGGCGCGCCGCTGGCCGGCAACCTGATCCCGTGGATCGACAAGGACCTGGGCAACGGCCAATCGAAGGAAGAGTGGAAGGGCGGCGCCGAGACCAACAAGATCCTCGGCCTGGGCGCCGACTTCGGCTCCAAAGCGATCCCGGTCGACGGCCTGTGCGTGCGCATCGGCGCCATGCGCAGCCACTCGCAGGCGCTGACCATCAAGCTGAAGAAGGACGTGCCGATCGACGAGATCCACGACATCATCGCCGCCAACAACCAGTGGGTCAAAGTGGTGCCGAACACGCGCGAAGCGTCGGTGCGCGACCTGTCGCCGGCCGCCGCCACCGGCAGCCTGACCATTCCGGTCGGCCGCCTGCGCAAGATGAGCATGGGTGACGACTACCTGTCGGCCTTCACCGTCGGCGACCAGCTGCTGTGGGGCGCCGCCGAACCGCTGCGCCGCATGCTGCGCATCGTGCTCGAAGGCTAGGCGCCGGGCAGCCGCAACGAGGCAAGCCGGTGGCCAGCGTGCCGCCGGCGGCAAAACAGGGTCAGACCCTAGGGTCTGACCCTACAGTCCGCCCCAGCCGTTCCGGCCTCCCGGACTCGGCGAAACATCCCCCGCCCCATAGGCAAACCCCGCCTCCGCCCGACCGGATATTTGTCAAATCCCGGCCAAATTCAACACACGGCTTACATATCCCCCGCCATAGGGGAACAAAGCGCGCGCAAAGCTTGCATGGTCTAGTGCATGATGATATGTTGGGACCTCCGGAAAGTAACATTTTTCCTCTGACAACCACTATGCCATCCACTATGCCAGCAACCACCCGTCCCCGCATCGTTTCGTTCGCGTTGAACACACTGGCCAGCGCCGTCGCCTGCGCAGTGTTCCTGTCTCCCGCAGCAAACGCCGCCGGGCTCGGCAAGCTGACGGTGCTGTCGGCCCTCGGCCAGCCGCTGCGCGCCGAGATCGAACTGACCGCCGTCGCGCCCGACGAGGCGGCCGGCCTGGTGGCCAAGCTGGCGCCGGCCGAGGCCTTCCGCCAGGCCAACATCGATTTCAACCCGACCCTGCTGTCGCTGCGCTTCGAGGTCGAACAGCGCAACGGCCGCCAGCTGATCCGCGTCAGCTCCAGCCAGGCCGTCAACGAGCCCTTCGTCGACATGCTGCTGGAATTGAACTGGACCGGCGGCCGCCTGGTGCGCGAATACACCTTCCTGCTCGACCCGGCCGAGATGCGCAGCACCCAGTCGGCCCAGGTGGCCGCGCCGGTCGACGTGCCCAACAACCGCAACGCCGCGCCCGCCGCCGCCCAGGCCGCCGCACCCGCGCCCGCCGCCGCGCCGTCGCCGGCCGCCGCGCCGCCCCCGGCCCCGGCCCCGGCCCGATCTGCGCGCGCGCCGCGCCCGGCCGCGCCGGCCGCCGAGGACGGCTACAAGGTCAAACCGGGCGACAGCCTGGGCCGCATCGCCAGGCAGCTCAAGCCGGTCGACGTCTCGCTCGACCTGATGCTCGTCGCCCTGTACCGCGCCAACCCCGAGGCCTTCATGGGCAAGAACATGAACCGCCTGAAGTCCGGCCAGATCCTGGCGCTGCCGGACGCCGACGCCATCCGCGCCGCCGCCGCCTCCGACGGCGAGGCGCACGGCGTGGTGGTGGCCCACGCCGCCGACTTCAACGCCTACCGCAACAAGCTGGCCGGCCAGGTCGCCACCAGCGCGCCGGCCAAGGAGGCCGAACCGGCCAAGAGCGCCGGCGGCAAGATCACCGCCAAGGTCGAGGAGCGCGCCACCGCCGCCAACGAGGCCAAGGACCAGCTCAAGCTGTCGAAGGCGACGCCGCCGGCCGGCGGCAAGGCCGGCGCCAGCCTGGAAGACAAGATCGCCAAGGAACAGCAGATGGCCGAGGCGGCCGCCCGCGTCAAGGAGCTGGAGAAGAACGTCAGCGACCTGGAGAAGCTGATGGCCGTCAAGAGCAAGGCCGCCGCCGAGAAGGCCCGGCCTCCGCCTCGGCCGGCGCCTCGGTCAAGGCCACCACGCCGACCATCGAGCTCAATCCGCCGGCCACGCCGGAGGCCAAGCAGCCGCCGCCGATCAAGACCGTGGTCGTGCCGCCGCGCTCGCTCGAGCCCAGCCTGGCCGACACCGTCATGGAGAACCTCAACACCATCGGCGTGGCCGCCGCCGCGCTGCTGGCCGGCCTTGGCGCCATCGTCTACTCGCGCCGCCGCAAGCAGCAGGGCGAGGCCGCCGCCGAGCCCAGCCTGCTGGGCGACCCGGCGCCGGCCGCCGCGCCGCCGGTGGCCCCCGCCGGTGGCGAGAACGTCGACACCAGCAACAGCGTGTTCAACTCGAACTTCGCGCCCTCGGCCAGCCAGCTCGACACCAACGAGGTCGACCCGGTCGCCGAGGCCGACGTCTACATCGCCTACGGCCGCGACGCCCAGGCCGAGGAGATCCTCAAGGAGGCCCTGCGCAGCCATCCCGACCGCAGCGCCGTGCGCCTGAAGCTGCTGGAAATCTACGCCACCCGCAAGGACCCGCGCGCCTTCGAAACCCAGGCCAGCGAGCTGTACGCGCTGACCCGGGGCGAGGGCGAGGAATGGGCCCAGGCCGTCGCGCTGGGCCTGGCGCTCGACGCGTATAACCCGCTGTACGCCGCCGGCCCGTCGGTCGCCGCCGTCTCGGCCGCCGCCGCCACCCCGGCCGAGCGCCTGCCCGAGCCGCAGGACTCCGCCGCGCCGTTCGACGACGGCATGGACTTCGGCCTCGACCAGCAGCTCGACACGGCGCTGCCGGTGGCGCCCGCCGCCGCGCCGGCCCCGGCCGGGTTCGCCAGCTCCGGCAGCGACAATCTGCTCGACTTCGACCTGGGCGGCCTGAGCCTGGACCCGGTGCCGGCCGCCGCCGTCGCCGACCAGCCGTCGGCCGCCGTCACCTCCGAGGAGTCGGCCTTCGACCTGGCCTTCGACAGCCCGGCCCCGGCCCCCGCGCCGGCCCCGGCGGTGATCACCGACGAGCCGAGCATGGACTTCGGCATCGACCTGCCGGAGGACCGCGCCGAGGCGCCGGCCGCCAGCGCGCCGACGGCGCTGCCCAGCGTCGGCAGCGACCCGCTGGCCGACCTCGACATGATGGACTTCGACCTGCCGTCCAGCCCGGCCCCGGCCCCTAGCGCCGCGCCGGCTGCGGCCCCGGCCCCGGCCTCCTTCGCCAGCGACTTCGCCGACCTCGAGCTGCCCGACATGGGCCTCGGCGGCGCGGCCAAGGCCGACGGCGCCGCGCCCGAGTTCGACCTGTCCGACATCAACCTCGACCTCGACCAGAAGCAGGGCGGCGGCGCCGCCCCGGCCGTCAAGGAGGAGCAACTGTCGGCCATCCACATGGAGATGGACACCAAGCTCGACCTGGCCATCGCCTACCAGGAGATCGGCGACAAGGAGGGCGCCCGCGAGCTGCTCGACGAGGTGTTGCGCGGCGGCAGCGACGACCAGGTGGCCAAGGCCAACGCCATGCGCGCCCTGCTGGGCTGAGTCGGCGGCGGTATAATGCGCTGACTCAGAACAACAGATCGGGCAGCAATTGAAACGCATAGCAATCGGCGTCCAGTATGACGGCAGCGCCTGGCACGGCTACCAGAAGCAGGAAGACGGCCACACCGTGCAGGACCAGCTGGAACAGGCGCTGGAGAAGTTCGCCCGGGTGCGCCTGGCCACCACCTGCGCCGGCCGCACCGACACCGGCGTCCACGCGCTGGAGCAGGTGGTCCACTTCGACACCGACCTCGAGCGCGAGCCGCACTCCTGGCTGCGCGGCGTCAACGCCTTCCTGCCGCCGTCGATCGCCGTGCGCTGGGCCAAGCAGCTGGCCGGCGACCCCGGCGTCGACGACTTCTTCCATGCCCGCTTCAGCGCCCGCGCCCGCACCTACCACTACGTGCTGTACAACAACCCGACCCGCTCGCCGCTGCTGGAGGGCCGCGCCGGCTTCTGCTTCCGCCCGCTCGACGTCGAATTGATGCGGGCCGCCGTGAAGCCGCTGCTCGGCTGGCACGACTTCACCGCCTTCCGCGCCGCCCAGTGCCAGGCCAAGTCGCCCGTCAAGCTGATGCACGACATCCAGATCCGCCGCCACGGCGAGCTGGTGGTGTTCACCATCACCGCCAACGCCTTCCTGCACCACATGGTGCGCAACCTGGTCGGCTCGCTGGTCTACATCGGCACCGGCCGCCAGCCGCCCGAATGGCTGGGCCAGCTGCTCGAGGCGCGCGACCGCCACGAGGCCGCGCCCACCTTCATGCCCGACGGCCTCTACCTGGCCAAGATCGACTACGACCCGAAATGGCAACTGCCGCTGGAAACCACCAGCCCGCTGCCCTGGTTTTAGCGGTCCCACCGAACCCACCGAGGAGCAGCCCATGCAACAGCGCACCCGCATCAAGATCTGCGGCCTGACCCGCGCCGAGGACGTCGCCGCCGCCGTCGCCGCCGGCGCCGACGCCATCGGCTTCGTCTTCTACCCGAAGAGCCCGCGCCACGTCACGCCGGCCCGGGCCGCCGCGCTGATCGCCGCCGTGCCGCCGTTCGTCGGCTGCGTCGGCCTGTTCGTCAACGCCAGTCCGGAGGAGGTGGCCGCCACCTGCGCCGTCGCGCCGCTGAGCCTGATCCAGCTGCACGGCGACGAGACGGTGGCCGAGAGCGCCGCCATCGCCGCCGCCTGCGGCCGACAATTCCTGCGGGTTTTCCGCGTCAAACCCGACACACGGCCCGCCGATTTGCTAGAATACGAACAGCTATGCCGCGCCGCCAGTCCCTTGTTCTCGAGCCTGTTGCTCGACACCTATGTGGACGCCTATGGCGGTGCAGGAAAGGTATTTGATTGGTCTCTCATCCCAAAAGAACTCGCGCCTCGGGTCGTTTTAAGTGGTGGCTTGAGCGTAAACAGCGCGACTGACGCGGTGGTGCGCGTACGTCCCTACGCCGTCGACATCAGCAGTGGTGTCGAGGCCGCCAAGGGAATCAAGGACGCCCGCAAGATCGCCGACTTCGTCGGCGCCGTGCGGGCCGCCGATACCATCATCGAGAGAGAACACCATCATGAAAGACCTGCCTGAGATCGGCTCCGCCGCTCCCCTGTTCCACGCCACCGACTACCAGCTGCCCAACGCCCGTGGCCACTTCGGCCCCTACGGCGGCGCCTTCGTCGCCGAAACGCTGACCTACGCGCTGGCCGAGTTGAGCCAGGCCTACGAGCGCTACAGCCACGACCCCGAATTCCTCGAAGAGTTCCGCTACGAGCTCAAGCACTTCGTCGGCCGCCCCTCGCCGATCTACCACGCCAAGCGCTGGTCCGAAATGGCCGGCGGCGCGCAGATCTACTTCAAGCGCGAGGGCAACCTGAACCACACCGGCGCGCACAAGATCAACAACGTCATCGGCCAGGCCCTGCTGGCCAAGCGCATGGGCAAGCCGCGCATCATCGCCGAGACCGGCGCCGGCCAGCACGGCGTCGCCACCGCCACCATCTGCGCCCGCTTCGGCCTCGAGTGCGTGGTCTACATGGGCAGCGAGGACGTCAAGCGGCAGGCGCAGAACGTCTACCGCATGAAGCTGCTGGGCGCCACCGTCGTGCCGGTCGAGTCCGGCTCCAAGACGCTCAAGGACGCCCTCAACGAGGCCATGCGCGACTGGGTCACCAACATCGAAAACACCTTCTACATCATCGGCACCGTCGCCGGCCCGCATCCCTACCCGATGCTGGTGCGCGACTTCCAGTCGGTGATCGGCGAGGAGTGCCTGGTGCAGATGCCCGAGATGACCGGCCGCCAGCCCGACTACGTGCTCGCCTGCATCGGCGGCGGCTCCAACGCCATGGGCATCTTCTACCCCTACATCGACCAGAAGGACGTCAAGCTGATCGGCGTCGAGGCGGCCGGCGAGGGGCTGGCCAGCGGCAAGCACGCCGCCTCGCTGACCCAGGGCATCCCGGGTGTGTTGCACGGCAACCGCACCTATTTGCTGCAGGACGCCAACGGCCAGATCATCGAGACGCACTCCGTCTCCGCCGGCCTCGACTATCCCGGCGTCGGCCCCGAGCACGCCTACCTGAAGGACAGCGGCCGCGCCCAATACGTCTCCATCACCGACGACGAGGCGCTGCAAGCCTTCCACGACTGCTGCCACATCGAAGGCATCATCCCCGCGCTGGAATCGTCGCACGCGCTGGCCTACGCCGCCAAGCTCGCCGCCACCCTGCCGAAGGACCAGATCGTGCTGGCCAACCTGTCGGGCCGTGGCGACAAGGACATGCACACCGTGGCCGAGCGGATGGGCCTGGACTTCAGCTAAGCCGCCGAAGCCCCGCCACAACAACAGAGGGTCAGACCCTGTGTTGTTGCCGCATGCCGTAGCCAAGTGCGCCGCACGAGGGTCTGACCCTTGCTCCCGGCCCGATGCACAGCGCGAACGGTTCTGCGGGATCCGCCATCCACAGCCACCCAATTTGAAAAGACTATCGCCATGTCCAAAATCACCGCCACCTTCGCGGCCCTGAAGGCCGCCAACAAGACCGCCCTGATCACCTTCATCACCGCCGGCGATCCGGCGCCGGAACTGACCGTGCCGCTGATGCACGCCCAGGTCGCCGGCGGCGCCGACATCCTCGAGCTCGGCGTGCCGTTCTCCGACCCGATGGCCGAGTCGCCGTCATCCAGCGCGCCTGCGAGCGCGCGCTGGCCTTCGGCATCGGCATCCACGACGTGTTCGCCTACGTCGCCGAGTTCCGCAAAACCAACCAGCACACCCCGGTGGTGCTGATGGGCTACGCCAACCCGATCGAGCGCATCGGCGCCGCCGCCTTCATCGCCGCCGCCAAGGCCGCCGGCGCCGACGGCGCCATCGTCGTCGACTACCCGCCCGAGGAGTGCGAGGACTTCGCCGCCGCCATGCGCGCCGCCGAACTCGACCTGATCTTCCTGCTGGCGCCCACCTCGACCGAGGAGCGCATCGCCCAGGTGGCCAAGGTCGGCGGCGGCTTCAGCTACTACGTCTCGTTGAAGGGCGTCACCGGCGCCGGCAACATCGACACCGCCCAGGTCGCCGAGCGGCTGGGCGCGATCCGCCAGCACGTCAAGCTGCCGATCGGCGTCGGCTTCGGCATCCGCGACGGTGCCACCGCGCGCGCCGTGGCCGAGGTGGCCGACGCCGTCGTCATCGGCAGCCGCATCATCCAGGAGATCGAAAACGCACCGAAGGAGGGCGCCGCCGCCGCCGTGCAAAGCTTCGTCGCCGGCATCCGCAGCGCGCTCGACGCCTGATCCGGCGTCGCCTGTGCGCTTGAACGGAGGCCCGAACGGCGCCCGGTCCGTGTGACCAACCTCCGTCTACGGAGTGTTATTTATCCGTAATGGGAGCGGTTCGGCGGTCATTCACCAGTCCGAAGCTTGCGCCCCATCAAAGCCGCCCCGTCGTTTCATTGTTGCAGTGCAACTATGTGACGCCCGGGCGGCTTTTTTCAACACGCGCCCCGCCGCAGGGGCGCGCCGCCCGGGGCGCCGGCGCCGCCGAGTAGTGGATTTCTTCTAAAAATACAAACCGCGCATGCCGGATTTGTGAAAATGTTGTATTGCAATGTTCGACAGGGGGGCGATAAACGGCTACACTTCCGCCACTAGTTAGCAGCAAGGAGATATGATGAGTTGGTTAGAAAAGCTTCTGCCCCCAAGAATTCAGCGTTCGGACGCTGCGGCACGCAAGACCATGCCCGAAGGCCTGTGGGTCAAATGCCCCTCCTGCGAGGCCGTGTTGTACCGCACCGATCTGGAATCGAACCTGCACGTTTGCCCGAAGTGCGACCACCACATGCGCATCCGCGCCCGCGAGCGCCTCGACGGCCTGCTCGACGCCGGCGGCCGCTATGAAATCGGCCAGGAAACCCTGCCGGTCGACACGCTCAAGTTCAAAGACAGCAAAAAATACCCCGACCGCCTGAAGCAGGCGATGGAAGCGACCGGCGAGACCGACGCGCTGATCGTCATGGGCGGCGCCATCATGAGCCTGCCGGTCATCGTCGCCGCCTTCGAATTCGAATTCATGGGCGGCTCGATGGGTTCGGTGGTCGGCGAGCGCTTCGTGCGCGGCGCCCAAGCCGCGCTGGAACAAAAAGTGCCGTTCATTTGCATCACCGCCACCGGCGGCGCGCGCATGCAGGAAGGCCTGCTGTCGCTGATGCAAATGGCCAAGACCACCGCCATGCTGACCAAACTGTCGGAGAAGAAGCTGCCCTTCATCAGCGTGCTGACCGATCCGACCATGGGCGGCGTGTCCGCCTCCTTCGCCTTCATGGGCGACGTGGTGATCGCCGAGCCGAAGGCGCTGATCGGCTTCGCCGGCCCGCGCGTGATCGAAAACACCGTGCGCGAGAAGCTGCCGGAAGGCTTCCAGCGCGCCGAGTTCCTGGTCACCAAGGGCGCCGTCGACATGATCGTCGACCGCCGCAAGATGCGCGAAGAAATCGCCCGTCTGCTGGCCCTGCTGCAGAACCAGGCCGTCGAGGTTCTGGCGTAACCCGTCACTAGCCTTATCCCGCGGCGCGCAAGCCGGATCTCGAATCCGCTGCGCGCCGCGCTCATTTCCAAGTGTGCCCCATGTCTACTCTCCCAACTACCCTGCCAGAATGGCTCGCGCTGCTCGAATCGCGCCATGCCGAAACCGTCATCAACATGGGCCTGGACCGCGTGCGCGCCGTCAAGGAGCGCCTGGCGCTGCAGTTTAGCTGCCCCGTGGTCATGGTGGCCGGCACCAACGGCAAGGGCTCGACCTGCGCCATGCTCGAATCGGTGCTGCTGCGCGCCGGCTACAAGGTGGGCCTGTACATCAAGCCGCACTTCCTCGACTTCAACGAGCGCGCCCGCGTCAACGGCGAGCTGGCCAGCGACGTGGCCCTGGTGGCCGCCTTCAACGCCGTCGAGGCGGTGCGCGGCGACACCGTGCTGACCTATTTCGAGTTCACCACCCTGGCCATCATGCAGCTGCTGGCCGGCGCCGGCATGGACGTGGTGATCCTGGAGGTGGGCCTGGGCGGCCGCCTCGACGCCGTCAACGTCATCGACGCCGACGTCGCCATCGTCACCAGCGTCGACATCGACCACACCGACTACCTGGGCGACACGCGCGAGGCGATCGGCTTCGAGAAGGCCGGCATCTTCCGCGCCGGCAAAACGGCGATCTGCAGCGACCCGGTGCCGCCGCAGTCGCTGATAGCCCACGCCGAGGCCATCGGCGCCGACCTGTGGCTGATGGGCCGCGACTTCAACTACTCGGGCGACAAGCAGCAGTGGAACTACGGCGGCCGTTCGCAGCGCCGCAACTCGCTGGCCTACCCGAGCCTGCGCGGCGCCAACCAGATCCTCAACGCCGCCGCCGTGCTGGCCGCGCTCGAGGCGCTCAAGCTGCAACTGCCGGTCGGCGCGCAGGAGGTGCGCACCGGCCTG
This sequence comes from Rugamonas sp. DEMB1, assembly GCF_029834475.1. GTDB lineage: Bacteria > Pseudomonadota > Gammaproteobacteria > Burkholderiales > Burkholderiaceae_D > Rugamonas > Rugamonas rubra. The sequence goes on from NZ_CP122407.1 coordinate 1,423,594, forward strand.
GTGACGGTGGAATTGCCGGGCCGCTTCCAGGTGCTGCCGGGCCGTCCGACGGTGATTTTGGACGTGGCGCACAACCCGCACGCCGCCTCGGCGCTCAACCAGAACCTCGGCAACATGGGCTACCACGCCTACACCTACGCCGTGTTCGGCTCGATGCACGACAAGGACATCGACGGCGTCATCGCCGCCATGGGCGAGCACGTCGACCACTGGTGCCTGGCCACCTTGCCGTCGCCGCGCGCCGCCAGCGCCACGGAACTGGCCGGCCGCGTGCAGGCCGTGCAGCCGGAAAGAGACGAACGCACCATCAATATCTTCGACGATCCGGCACAGGCTTACGCAAATGCGCTGAGCCGAGCCGGGGAGAATGATAGAATTGTGGTCTTTGGGTCGTTCCTGACCGTCGCCGGCGTCATGGCGGCACGAAAATCCTCACTCCACTGAAAATATCGCGCATGGGCTTGTTCTCGAAACTCTTTAAAAACAAGCAAGATACCGCTGGCAAAGACAGCGGCTACTACTCCAGTTCAGACGACCAGGCCGCCAGCGAGCGCGCGCGCTCCAAGCGCGCCTCGTCGGCCGACGGCGGCGCCAAGCGCGGCCGGGCGGCGGCCAAGGAGTCGGACGACCCCGTCTTGCCCGAGAAGAAACGCGCGCGCCGCCGTCTGGTCGGCGCCATCGCGCTGGCGCTGCTGGTGGCCATCGGCCTGCCGATGGTGCTCGACTCCGAGCCCAAGCCGCTCGCCTCCGACATCGACATCAAGATCCCGTCCAAGGACAAGCCGGCCGAGTCGGCCGCCAGCGCCTCGTCGCGCGTAGCGGCCAGCGCCGCCCTGGACAACTCCGAGGAAATCGTCACCGAGCCGCCGAAGGCCGCCGCCAAGCCGGCCGCGCCTGCCGTCGCCGCTGTTGCCCCGGCACCCGTCGCCGCCAAACCGTCGCCGGCCATCGTCGCGCCCGTGGTGGCCGAGCTGAAGGTCGGCGGCGAGGCCGCCAAGCCGGAGTCGAAGGAAGCCATCAAGGCAACGGCCGTTGCCGTGGCCGAGGCCAAGGCCGTTGCCGTGGCCGAGGCCAAGCTCAAGACGGACGCCAAGGCGGAGGCCGAGGTCAAAGCCAAGGTCAAGGCCAAGGCCGAGGCGGACGCCAAACTGGCCAAACTCGAGCACAAGACGGAAGCCAAGCCCGAGCACGCCAAGCCGGCCGCCAAGCCGGCGCCGAAGGACGAGGCCAAGCCGGCCGACGACGCCAGCCGCGCCCTGGCCATCCTGGAGGGCAAGGCCGCCGCCAAGCCGGCCGCCGAGCCGTCCGCCGCCGGGCAGAAATTCGTCGTCCGCGTCGCCGCCCTGGCCACCCACGAAAAAGTCGACCAGTTGCAGGAAAAACTCAAGGAGGCCGGCATCCATTCCTTCACGCAGAAGGTGTCGACCCCGTCGGGCGAACTGACCCGCGTCAGCATCGGCCCCTTCGCCAACAAGGAAGAGGCCGAAAAAGTGCGCGCCAAGCTGGCCAAGCTGGGCCTGGGCGGCAGCCTGGTGCCGCAGTCGTGATGCTTGCGCAGCGCTAGGTCCGGCCGTGACGATTTTCGATTATTTGGTGATCTTCGTGTTGATCGCCTCCGTTGTCATCAGCACCATGCGCGGCCTGGTGCGGGAAATGTTATCGCTGGTCAGCTGGATCGTCGCCTTCGTCGTCGCCAACGCCTACAGCACCCAACTGGCCGCGCTGCTGCCGGCCATGGTGCCGGGCGAGGTGCTGCGCCTGATCCTCGCCTTCATCGTGCTGTTCGTCGGCGTGCGGATTTTGATGGGCATACTCATGCTGGCGCTCGACGCCTTGGTCAAGGCCGGCGGCCTGGGCATGGCCGACCGCGGCTTGGGCGGCTTGTTCGGTTTGGGCCGCGGCCTGGTCATCGTGCTGGCCGCCGTCATATTGTGCGGGATGACGTCGGTCCCGCAACAGGATTTTTGGAAGAACGCGCTGCTGAGTCCTCTCGCCGAGGCCGGGGTGCGTACGGTGAAACCCTTCCTTCCAGCTGCGTTCGCGCAGTACGTGCATTTTTGAATTTTTTAAATCAGTAGCACCAGTCTAGGAGCACACCATGTGTGGCATCGTCGGCGTCGTTTCCCATCAACCAGTCAATCAACTGCTGTATGACGCATTGCTGTTGTTGCAGCATCGCGGTCAGGACGCGGCAGGGATCGCGACCAATCACAGCAGTATGTTTTCCATGCACAAGGCCAACGGCCTGGTGCGTGACGTCTTCCGCACCCGCAACATGCGTTCGCTGCAGGGCAACTCGGGCATCGGCCACTGCCGCTATCCGACCGCCGGCTCGTCGAGCGAGGAAGAGGCGCAACCGTTCTACGTCAACGCCCCGTTCGGCATCACCCTGGCGCACAACGGCAACCTGACCAACTGGGAACAGCTCAAACAAGAGATGTTCAAGAACGACCGCCGCCACATCAACACCGACTCCGACTCGGAAGTGCTGCTCAACGTGCTGGCCCACGAGATCCAGAACGCCACCAGCGGCCTGGTGCTCGATCCCGACGCCATCTTCAAGGCCGTCGCCGTGCTGCACCGCCGCGTGCGCGGCGGCTACGCCGCCGTGGCGCAGATCGCCGGCGTCGGCCTGCTGGCCTTCCGCGACCCGTTCGGCATCCGTCCGCTGTGCCTGGGCATCAACGAGACCGAGCAGGGCGCCGAATACCTGATCGCCTCCGAATCGGTGGCGCTCGAAGGCATGGGCTTCCGCTTCGTGCGCGACATCGCGCCGGGCGAGGCCGTCTTCATCGACGCCGACAAGCAGCTGCACAGCCGCCAGTGCGCCGACAACCCGAGCCTGAACCCTTGCGTGTTCGAGTTCGTCTACCTGGCCCGCCCGGATTCGATCATCGACGGCGCCTCGGTCTACGCCACCCGCCTGAAGATGGGCGAGTACCTGGCCGCCAAGATCAAGCGCGAATTCAAAGACGGCGAGATCGACGTGGTCATGCCGATTCCCGACTCGTCGCGTCCGGCCGCCATTCAACTGGCGCTGGCGCTCAACATCGAGTACCGCGAAGGCTTCATCAAGAACCGCTACATCGGCCGCACCTTCCTGATGCCCGGCCAGGCGATGCGCAAGAAGTCGGTGCGCCAGAAGCTCAACGCCATCGTCTCCGAGTTCAAGGACAAGGTCGTGCTGCTGGTCGACGACTCGATCGTACGCGGCACCACCAGCCGCGAGATCGTGCAGATGGCCCGCGAGGCCGGCGCCAAGAAGGTGATCTTCGCCTCGGCCGCGCCGCCGGTGATCTACCCGAACGTGTACGGCATCGACATGCCGACCCGCGACGAGCTGATCGCCTACGGCCGCACCACCGAGGAAGTCTGCCGCGAGATCACCGCCGACGCCCTGGTCTACCAGGACATCGACGCGCTCAAGCGCGCCATCTCCGACGTCAACCCGGAGCTGAAGAACTTCGAGGCCTCGTGCTTCGACGGCATCTACGTCACCGGCGACATCTCGCAGGACTACCTGGACAAGCTGGAATACGCCCGCCACAACCCCAAGGCCCCGGCCCGGAGGACGCCGGACGCTCCCAGCTGAACCTGAACCTGGCCACCACCGAAGGGTGATGACCAGCCCGGCGCCGCGCTAGCGACGCCGGGTTTTTTTATGCCTGGCGGCCCTGTTCCGCCGGCGCGGAATAGACCATGAACGACAAGAAAAACTACGGCTTCACCACCACCATCCTGCACAACGACCGGCGGAAGGGCATCGAGCACGGCTCGCTGCACAAGCCCATCCACACCTCGGTGGCCTTCGGCTACAACGACGCGCGCCAGCTCGCCTCCGTGTTCCAGGGCAAGGAGCCGGGCTTCCGCTACGGCCGCCAGGGCAACCCCACCGTCTCCGCGCTGGAGGACAAGGTCAACCAGATGGAGCAGGGCGTCGGCACGCTGTGCTTCGCCACCGGCATGGGCGCCATCGGCGCCGTGTTCCAGTCGCTGCTGCGCGCCGGCGACCACGTGGTCTCGTCGTCCTTCCTGTTCGGCAACACCAACAGCCTGTGGCAGACCGTCGCCGGGCAGGGCGTGGACGTCGCCTTCGTCGACGCCACCGAGGTGGCCAACGTCGCCGCCGCGCTGACGCCGGCCACCCGCATCGTCTTCGTCGAGACCATCGCCAACCCGCGCACCCAAGTCGCCGACCTGCGGCGCATCGGCGAGCTGTGCCGCGAGCGCGGCATCCTCTACATCGTCGACAACACCATGACCACGCCCTACCTGTTCCGGCCCAAGGCGGTCGGCGCCGGCCTGGTGGTCAACGCGCTGACTAAGTCGATCTGCGGCCACGGCAACGCCCTGGGCGGCAGCCTGACCGACACCGGCGCCTACGACTGGAACGCCTACCCGAACATCTTCGAGAACTACAAGAAGGCGCCACCGGCGCAATGGGCCTGGCGCAGATCCGCGCCAAGGGCCTGCGCGACTTCGGCGCCTCGCTGGGACCGGAGGCGGCCCACCACATCGCCGTCGGCGCCGAAACGCTGGCGCTGCGCATGGAGCGCACCTGCGCCAACGCCGCCGCGCTGGCCAAGCTGCTGGAGGCCGACGAGCGCGTCGCCGCCGTCCACTATCCCGGCCTGGCCTCGCACCCGCAGCACGCCCTGTGCGGCGAGCTGTTCCGCAGCTACGGCTCGCTGCTGAGCTTCGAGCTGAAGGACGGCATCGACTGCTTCGACTTCCTCAACCGCCTGAAGCTGGCCATCCCCGCCAGCAATCTGGGCGACACGCGCACGCTGATCATCCCGGTGGCGCACACCATCTTCTACGAGATGGGCGCCGAGCGCCGCGCCAGCATGGGCATCGCCGAGTCGCTGATCCGCGTCTCGGTCGGCATCGAGGACACCGCCGACCTGCTCGACGATTTCAGCTGCGCGCTGGAGGACTGCTAGGCGATATTTTTGGCAGTTGGGGGTAAAATCGACCGCATGCCATCGCTCAACCGTACTCGAAAAAAAGCGGCCACTGGCCGCTTCCTCATGCTGACTTGCGCTTCCGGACGCTGGAAAATTCGGGAATGTCGATGGAAGACGGTCCGAACACACCCGAGCGGGCGTCCCGGCTGATGGCTTTGCCACCCAGCGTGACTCGGATCCGGCCTTGGGACGGCTTGACCTCGCCGACGATAGGCGCACCCATCGAAGCGACCTTGGCGCGGCGAGCGGCCGCAGCCAATTTGTAGGCGCTGTTCTGGCTGGGGGGCGTTTTCTTCAAAGCGGTCATTGTTCAATCTCCTGCGGATGGAGTGATTGATACAGGTAGTTTAGCAGAATCGTCCAACTGCGACTGTCGGCGCTCAAGTCGAAGCGCATATCCCGGCCCCGGCCGTGTACATTCCACCATTCAGGGGCCACAGCAATGACCTCCTGGACCGTCCGGCAAGCACGCAGGGCCTCGGATGGCGCCATGTTAAGTTCCGCAGGAACGAGTGGTGCGTCAAACCCGAATTTTGGCCACACGGCGAATCCAACGAAACCGTCGGGGTCGTCCGGGTCGATCGGCCCGTTTCCGGCAGCGAAGAGCGAAATATGGTTAAAGCCCAGCCGGTATGCCGATATGGCCATCAGGCCAAATGCGACGGTGGCCAGGCGTTCGGGAGCGTCCCCGGCGAGCATCAATCGGCGGATATAGAGCGCGTCGATGTGGAGGGATGTGCCCTGGTCGTCCCTGAAGGCGATCACGCTGGTGTTCTCGTCTTCGGCCATGAAGGGGCTGTTCGACATGACGTCCAGTCCGGCCGGCGCCTCGTTCTGCTCCCTTACGGTGAGCGCCCACACAGTGGAGCCATCCGGGACCATAAACAATCGTCCTGTCTCGGATTCGTCGAGGTCGATCGTGGCGCCGCCGGGCTGCTGAATCTCGATGCCCCCCAGGCGGGAAATGCCGTCGCGCTGATAGAGTTCCCCCTGAAAAAACTCGCGGGCGATCTCATGCTCGGTGAGCAGGGTTTCGGCAGCGCTCAAATTGTCGCGGTCGAAGGGATCGTTTGGATTCATCAAGGCATTCTACTGAGATCGGCGGACCGCCACTCGATATTTTCGAATGCAACCGGGCCCGTTAGCAAGCCCTATATTGTGGGGAATTAGTGCCAGGTGCGCATCAGCCCCACCGCCAAACCCTCGAGCGCGAACTCGTCGGCCTCCGGGTCGACCTTGATGATCTTGAAGTCGGGGTTCTCCGGCAGCAGCTCGATGGTGTTGCCGGTCTTGCGGTAGCGCTTGACGGTGACGTCGTTGCCGATGCGGGCGACGACGATCTGGCCGTTCTTGGCGCTGTCGACCTTCTTCACCGCCAGCAGGTCGCCGTCCATGATGCCGGCGTCGCGCATCGACTCGCCGCGCACTTTGAGCAGGAAGTCCGGCTTGGCCGAGAACAGCGCCGGGTCGACGTTGTAGCTGGCCTCCAAGTTCTCCTGCGCCAAAATCGGCGAGCCGGCGGCGACGCGGCCGATCAGCGGCAGCGACATCATCAGCGAGGCCGGGATCTTCGAGGCCGGCGCCTCGGCGTGCACGCCGAGCAGGCGGATGCCGCGCGAGGTGCCGGCGGCGATCTCGATGGCGCCCTTGCGCGCCAGCGCCTGCAGGTGCTCCTCGGCGGCGTTGGCCGACTTGAAGCCGAGCTCGTTGGCGATCTCGGCGCGGGTCGGCGGGAAGCCGGTGTTTTCGATCGCATCCTTGATCAGGTTGAGAATTTGTTCTTGACGTGCGGTGAGCTTGATCATCGGTGCCTGGGGACTGTGGATATAGACAGTCTGTATTTTTGTACAGTGGGCGTCCGAATGCAAGGGTATTTCTTGCTTTCGACGAAATAATGCACAAATCGCCGCCCCGGCCGGACCCGGCCCTGGCCCGGCGGCAACGACGGCATTGAGCTTTGCGCGGAAAGCTGATATAGTAGCCGGCTTACCTCTTCCCACACTTGTCTTGACGCCAAGGTGGGCGTTTATCCGTCCTTAAGGAGTTTGCATGCGTCACTATGAAATAGTATTTATCGTCCATCCGGACCAGAGCGAGCAAGTGCCCGCCATGATCGAACGTTACAAAGCCAGCGTAAGCACCCGCGGCGGTTCCGTTCACCGTGTTGAAGATTGGGGCCGTCGTCAAATGGCTTACTCGATCCAGAAACTGGCCAAAGCACACTACATCTGCCTGAACATCGAATGCGACAACGAGACCCTGGTCGAGCTGGAAACCGCCTTCAAATTCAATGATGCCGTGTTGCGCCACCTGACCGTTCGTATGAAGAAAGCGGAAACCGCTCCTTCGCCGATGATGAAATCGGTACAACGCGAAGATGCAGCGAAATCCCATCGCGCTGAAGCCCCAGCAGCTGCTCCTGCTCCTGCAGCGGCCTAATTGTCCGGGAATCTGAGCTGAACCAGCTCCAGTTCATCGCCCTCATCGCCGAGCGGGACGCCTTGCGCTACACCCCGGCCGGCATGCCGATCGTCAATGCTGTTCTGCAGCACCGGTCGCAGCAGATGGAGGCGGGCATCGCCCGGTTGAGCGAGTTCGAAATTTCCGCGGTCGCCGCGGGCGAGATTTCGGGCCGCTTCAGCCAGACGCCGCTGGGTGGACTGTACCGGTTCACCGGATTCCTGAACAAGAAGACGCGCAATAGCAAAAGCCTGGTGTTTCACATCATTGATTTTAGTGCTGTCCAAGACAGCGCACCTATTTAGATACAGGAGCCTAAAATGGCATTCGGTAAAAAGTTCGACAAAAACAAGCTCAAGCTGAAAGAAAAGCGCAAGCAACAAAATCCACTGTTCAAACGTAAGAAGTTCTGCCGCTTCACCGCAGCGCACGTTGAACAAGTCGATTACAAAGACGTAGACACGCTCAAAGATTTCGTCCAGGAAAACGGCAAGATCATGCCAGCACGTCTGACCGGTACCAAGGCGCACTATCAGCGTCAAGTTGACACCGCAATCAAGCGCGCTCGCTACCTCGCGCTGCTGCCTTACACCGATCTGCACCACGCTTAATCGCGTTGCTCAGATAAGATCCTGGAGAGAACTATGCAAATCATTCTGTTAGAAAAAGTCGTTAATCTCGGCAACCTCGGCGAAGTCGTCAAAGTCAAAGACGGTTACGCACGTAACTTCCTGATTCCGCAAAAAATGGCCCGTCGCGCAACCACTTCCGCAGTGGCTGAGTTCGAAGTCAAACGCGCTGAACTGGAAAAAGCTGCCGCCATCAAACTGGCCGCCGCCCAAGCCCAAGGCGAGAAACTGAACGGCATGACCGTTTCCGTTTCGCAAAAAGCTGGTGTCGACGGCCGTCTGTTCGGCTCCGTCACCAACTTCGACATCGCCGAAGCGCTGACCAAAGCTGGTTTCGCCGTTGAAAAAGCAGCCGTGCGCATGCCTACCGGCCCGCTGAAGACCACCGGCGAGCACGCCGTGTCGGTCGCACTGCACACCGACGTCGTGGTCGAAGTGACCATCGCCGTCGTGGGCGAAGCGGCCTAAGTTCGAACCGGGCAGCAATGCCCGCTAGACACGCCGCACACATAGAGAAGCCGGGCTTGCCCGGCTTTTTTATCGTCTGTGGCTCTTTGGTTTGGGAAAGTTTTTTCTCGCCAGATTTTTTTTGCCGAGCGACTAAGCAGGTATAATTCGCGCCATGAACGCCCCCTCAGATCCACAAGTAGATTCACTCCGCATCCCGCCGCATTCCATCGAAGCAGAACAGTCCGTCATCGGCGGCCTGCTGCGCGACAATGCGGCGTTCGACCGCATCGCCGACTTCATGCATGCCGAGGACTTCTACCGCTACGACCACCGCATCATCTTCGAGCAGGTGGTCAAGCTGATCAACGCCTCCAAGCCGGCCGACGTGATCACCGTGTTCGAGGCGCTCACCTCGCTGGGCAAGGCGGACGACATCGGCGGCCTGGCCTACCTGAACGCGATGGCGCAAAACACGCCATCGGCGGCCAACATCCGCCGCTACGCCGAGATCGTCCGCGATCGTGGTATTTTACGCAAGCTTATCACGGTCGCCGACGAGATCTCCGGCCAGGCCTTCAGCCCGCAGGGCAAGGAGGTCAAGCAGATGCTCGACGAGGCCGAGTCGAAGATCTTCGCCATCGCCGAGCAGGGCGCCCGCGGCGCCCAGGGCTGGGTCGCCGTGCAGCCGCTGCTGACCCAGGTGGTCGAGCGCATCGACGAGCTCTACAGCCGCGAGAACCAGAGCGAGATCACCGGCGTGCCGACCGGCTTCATCGACCTCGACCGCATGACCTCGGGCCTGCAGGCGGGCGACCTGGTGATCGTCGCCGGCCGCCCCTCGATGGGCAAGACGGCGTTCTCGGTCAACATCGGCGAGAACGTGGCGATCGAGGCCGGCCTGCCGGTGGCGATCTTCTCGATGGAGATGGGCGGCGCCCAGCTGGCCATGCGTATGCTCGGTTCGGTCGGCCAGCTCGACCAGCACCGCCTGCGCACCGGCCGCCTCAACGACGAGGACTGGCCGCGCCTGACCCACGCCATCCAGAAGATGAACGACGCCCAGTTGTTCATCGACGAGACGCCGGCGCTGAACCCGATCGAGCTGCGCGCCCGCGCGCGGCGCCTGTCGCGCCAGTGCGGCAAGCTCGGCCTGATCATCGTCGACTACCTGCAACTGATGACCGGCAGCCAGCCGGGCGACAACCGGGCCTCGGAGATCTCCGAGATCTCGCGTAGCCTGAAGGGCCTGGCGAAGGAGTTGCAGTGTCCGGTGATCGCCCTGTCGCAGCTGAACCGCTCGCTGGAGCAACGCCCCAACAAGCGGCCGGTGATGTCCGACCTGCGCGAATCGGGCGCGATCGAGCAGGATGCCGACGTCATCATCTTCCTCTACCGCGACGAGGTCTACAACCCCGACTCGCCCGACAAGGGCACCGCCGAGATCATCATCGGCAAACAGCGTAACGGCCCGATCGGCGCCGTGCGACTGACCTGGGTAGGCCAATACACCAAGTTTGGCAACTACGCCGGCAATCTGGCGCTCTACCAAGGCGACTAATCCTCTTTGCGCCGTCCGGACCACCGGGCGGCCATCAGCAGTAACCACGAATCAATGAACGGAGAATGACATGTTTGGACGCTTGATGCCCACCGAGGGCAAATTTTTTGACTTGTTTAACCAGCACGCCGACCTGTGCGTCAAGGGCGCGAAAGAGATGCTGGCCCTGATGACCAACTTCGACGATCTGGAAAACCGCGTGCACGCGATCGAAAGCATCGAGAAACAAGCCGACAAGATCACCTACGCCACGGTCGACATGTTGCACAAGACCTTCATCACGCCGATCGACCGCGACGACATCCACAAGCTGATCACCCGCATGGACGACATCCTCGACCTGATGGAAGACGCCGGCCAGACCGTCTCGCTGTACGACCTGCACTCGGTGACGCCGGAGGCCAAGCGCCTGGCCGAGCTGGTGCTGGCCTGTACCGAGAAGGTGCGCGACGCCGTCGCCCTGCTGCACAACATGGACAACTCGCGCCAGATCGTCGCCATCTGCGAAGAGATCGACCGCCTCGAATCGGACGCCGACCACGTCATGCGCGCCGCCATGTCCAAGCTGTTCCGCGACGAACCGGACGTGCGCAACCTGATCAAGATGAAGGCGATCTACGAGATCCTGGAAACGGTCACCGACCGCTGCGAGGATGTGGCCAACATCATCGAAGGCATCATCGTCGAGAACGCGTAAGCGCCGGCCCCCGACTCTGTTCAAGCGAAAAGAATAATCCATGCACACCCTCACAATCAGCATCTACGTCCTCGGCCTGTTGATCGCCCTGGCGCTGGTGTTTGACTTCATGAACGGCTTCCACGACGCCGCCAACGCGATCGCCACGGTGGTCTCGACCGGCGTGCTCAAGCCGCAGGCCGCCGTCGCCATGGCCGCCGCCTTCAACTTCATCGCCATCTTCGTGGTCGGGCTGGGCGTCGCCGCCACGGTCGGCAAGGGCACCATCGCCCCCGGCGTGGTCGACCAGTACGTCATCTTCGGCGCCCTGGTCGGCGCCATCGTCTGGAACCTGTTCACCTGGTACTACGGCATCCCCTCGTCGTCCTCGCACGCGCTGATCGGCGGCCTGGTCGGCGCCGCCGTCGCCAAGTCCGGCACCGGCGCGCTGGCCGGCGGCGGCCTGCTCAAGACGGTCGAATGGATCGTCCTGTCGCCGCTGCTCGGCTTCATCTTCGGCTCGATCATCATGTTGATCGTCTCGTGGATCTTCGTGCGCTCGACGCCGCGGCGGGTCGACAAGTGGTTCCGCCGCCTGCAACTGGTGTCGGCCGCCAGCTACAGCCTGGGCCACGGCGGCAACGACGCGCAAAAGACCATCGGCATCATCTGGATGCTGCTGATCGCCGCCGGCCACACCTCCGTGGCCGACAAGTCGCCGCCGCTGTGGGTGATCATCTCCTGCTACACGGCGATCAGCTTCGGCACCCTGTTCGGCGGCTGGCGCATCGTCAAGACCATGGGCCAGAAGATCACCAAGCTCAAACCGGTGGGCGGCTTCTGCGCCGAGACCGGCGGCGCGCTGACCCTGCTGATGGCCAGCTTCTTCGGCGTGCCGGTGTCGACCACCCACACCATCACCGGCGCCATCGTCGGCGTCGGCTCGGCGCAGAAGATGTCGGCGGTGCGCTGGGGCGTGGCGGGCAACATCGTCTGGGCCTGGGTGTTCACGATTCCGGCCTCGGCCTTCGTCGCCGCCATCGCCTGGTGGGTCGGTCACCACATCATGTAATTGTTTGCCCATCCGCCTCTGGCGGACGTGAAAAAAGGGAGCCGTTCGGCTCCCTTTTTTACTGCGCGCCCATGTGCCGGCGGCGGCATTGAGGGTCAGACCCTAGGGTCTGACCCTGATTCCGTGCCGGTGGCTCGGCGCTGAACTACGCCGCGTCGGCGGCGAACAGCTTGTCGTAGGCGGCCAGCAGGGTCTGGTGCATGGCGCTGCCCTCGAAGTCGGCGCCCAGGGTGTCGAGGCCGAAGAAGCGCTCGCTGCCGTCGAGCAGGCCTCGGCCAGCTGCAGCGTCTCGGCGCCGAACATCAGGGCCAGCGAGCGGGTGTAGTTCTCCGACTCGTCGTCCTCGTCGAGCTTGACGATGGCCTCGACGCAGCGGTACACCAGGCGGCGCGCCGGCGCCAGGTTCTTGAAGTGGTGGATCCAGTCGCAACCCTCGAGGATGGCCTCCTGGTCGCCCACCACCAGGGCCAGCAGCGTTTTGAGCTCGCCGATGCGCAGCTGCTTCCACGGCGTGCCCAGCGGGATGGCCAGGCCGAGGATCTCCCACAGCGGGCGCTCGTCGTTCAGGTTCGAGGTCTGCAGGTCGGCCAGCAGGCTGGTGCACTCCTGCACGCTCAGATCGTGCAGGCGCACCAGCAGCGGACGCAGCTCGTTGCCGATGCTGTTGTTCTCCCACTCCAGGTTCATCGACCGGGTAGATCTCCGAGAATCCCGGCACCAGGATGCGGCAGCTGTAGGCGCCCTGTTCGCTGAAGTCGGCCACGTAGATGTCCTTGCCCTCGGCGTGGACGGCGTCGACCAGCCACTGGTAGTCCTCGTCGGTGGTGCTGCTGAAGTTCCAGTCGCAGAAGGGGAAGTCCGGCGTGTCGCTCATGAAGTTCCAGCTGATCACGCCGCTCGAGTCGACGAAGTGGATCTCCAGGTTGGCCACGGCGTTGATCTCGCTCATGTCGAAGCCCGGCTCGGGGAAGCCCTCGAGCGAGTCGAGCGCGCGGCCCTGCAGCAGCTCGGTCATGGCGCGCTCGAGCGCGATCTCGAAGCGCGGGTGCGCGCCGTAGCTGGAGAACACGCCCTGGTCCTTGGGGTGGACCAGGGTGACGTTCATCACCGGGTACTTGCCGCCCAGCGAGGCGTCCTTGACCAGGATGCCGAAGCCGGCCTTGCGCAGGCCGGCGATGCCGGCGGCGATGTTGGGGTAGCGGGCGACGACGTCGTCCGGCACCTCGGGCAGGCACAGGCTCTCGGCGATGATGCGGTACTTGATGGCGCGCTCGAAGATCTCCGACAGCGCCTGGCTGCGCGCCTCCTTGACGGTGTTGCCGGCGGCCATGCCGTTGCTGACGTACAGGTTGCCGATGATGTTGACCGGGATGTAGGCGGTGCTGTCGTCGCGCAGGCGCTTGTACGGCAGGGCGCAGATGCCGCGCTCGACGTTGCCCGAGTTCAGGTCGACCAGCACGCTGCCGTCGATCTCGCCGTCCGGGTTGTAGAAGGCGTGCAGCTCGGCGTTGAGCATCTCGGCCGGCCATTCGCCGTCGGCGCCGGGCTGGAACCATTTCTCCTGCGGATAGTGGACGAAGGGACGGCCGGCGCGGGTGGCGCCGAGGTTGAAGTGGGTCCAGAAGTAGTGGGTGCCGAGGCGCTCGAAGAACTCGCCGTAGGCGCTGGCGCGGGCGGCCAGCTCGGTGGCGCCCTTGCCGTTGGAGAACAGCATCGGACACTCGCTGTCCTTCATGTGGGTCGACCAGATGCCGTCGACCTCGTGCAGCAGCGACGACTCGTTGAGCTTGAAGCCGCGCTTGGCCAGCTTGGCCTGCATGGTGGCGATGGTCGTTTCAAGGGCGGCATCTTTGCCGGGGATAAAGGTTTCAGTAGTCATCAAGACGTCTCGTAAAGAAGGGACGGGCGGGCGCGAACGGGGCGCCCGGCGATAGGGTGGAACAGTGACGCCGGTGGCGCGCGTCGGGCAAGGCGGAGGCTAGTTGCTGGCCCGGAACGGCGCGTGCCGCTGGGCAGGGTGGTCAATGCGGATGCGCGTGCTGCTCACCCGAAGCATACCATTGCCGGCGCTTGCGCGACAGCGGGCGCGGCGATTTGGCGGGGCCTGCGTCCAGGCCGTCGGCGCCGGCCCGACCTTGTCGCAAGGGCAATTCTGCGCTATGTTGGCGGCATGGAAAAGCTTGAGTACACAACTATTGTCGCGCAGGAAGACCCGGACACGGCGGACGCGCGGGCGCTGCTGGAGGAGTTGTCGGCCGTGCTGGCCGGCATCACCGGTTCCAGCGGCCGGGCCTCGTTCGATGTGCGCGATGCGCGCGGCGCGGCGGCCCGCTTCGTCGTCGCGCGCGACGGCGCCGGCGCGGCGCTCGGCTGCGGCGCGCTGCGGCCGCTGGCGGGACAGGACGGCGTGGCCGAGTTGAAGCGCATGTACGCGCGGCCCGGCCGTGCCGGCGTGGGCAGCGCCATCCTGGCCGCGCTCGAGGCCGAGGCGGCGGCCTTGGGCTACCGCGCGCTGTGGCTGGAAACGCGCCTGGTCAACGCAGGCGCCGTCGCCTTCTACCAGGCGCGCGGCTACCGCCGCATCGCCAACTACGGCAACTACGCCGGCAACGCGCTGGCGGCCTGCTTTGAGAAGGTATTAATGACCTAAGGTGGGCGCCGGGTTCGTGGTCGAATCGCAACTACACGCCTCTTGTGCAGCGGTGCTATGGCAGCGCTTCCCAGCCCTCTTTCGTCCATTTGAGGACGGCCGGCGACAGCGGGTTGGGCGATTTTCCCGCCACGGTTTTTGCGAACGTCCTCAGCGCGTCGAGCGCGAGCGGAGTCGATTCCGAGATGTACAGCACGGTATCGGTCGTCGGCAGCGCGATCAGCAGGGTGCCGTTCTGTGCCGCCGCCAGCGGCGCCCAGTCCACCGGCAGGGCGACCCGTCCCACCTCGTAGAAGCTGCCGCCCACGGTGCCCATCTGTGCAGCGCCGACCGGCTTCGCGGCCTCGCTCAGCGGACGCAGTGTGGCGCGGATGTTCTGTCCGCCCATATCGAACAACTGCTCCTGCGAAATGCCCAGTTTTTTCAGGTCCCGCTCGTCCAGCGGCCGCACCGCGCTCGGCGTATCGAGCACCGCGACGGCGACAAGCCCGTCGACCAGCGGACGGAATTGCAGCGCCGGTCCGTCGGCGCCCAAGGTGGCCTGGGCGCGCTGGATGTAGGCGCTGCTGCGCACCACCAGGCGCACTGCGGCGCGGTCGATCGGCGCGTTCTGCGCTTTGACGAACTGGGCCACTCCTTTTATGTAGTGTTCGCTTGCCTGCGGGCAGGTGGACGGGTTTTTTTCGCAGTAGCGGAAGACCCGCTCGACACTGACCTGCAAGGCGTCGACGGACAGCGCCAACGGCCCGCTCACCACGACAGGGGCGCCGCCGATCTCCCGCTGCAGCCTCTGCGCCATGTAGTCGGTGAAGGCCGGCTGCTCGGCTGGAATGGATTGGGCACGCGCCGCTGGAATGGTCAGCGCGAGGGCGGCAAGAATGGCCGCTGCGTATACGGTCTGGAAAACTGATGCCAAGTTGCCTCTCCATGGGTTCGCGCGGACATATTGCCACGGTCACCGTCGCGCATTGGGAGTCGTATTCTATAATGTTTTCATCCGAACAAGTTTGTTCCGTCGGTTTGGCCACCGTTGTATGCTGGTTGCAACAATAGTCTGACGCAGCGTCTAAATGAACGTCGCTCGCTCAGGTCACCAATTTTCTACTTTGGTTTGGCTGGTTCATCCGATGGCGTGATGAAGCCGATGGGCCTCTTTTTGGTTTGCTCTGGCGGCACCATCAATCCCCGTATGGCATCAAGAATATGTCTGATTTGGACTTGGGTCTCGTTTGCCAACGTATTGTGTTTCAAGCACAGGTTATTGGTTTTGCCCTCCAACGCGGTCAATCTTTGAGTGAACTCTTTGTTCGACGCCACCAATTCCCGCAGACGAACAAAGGCACGAATGATCTCGATATTGACCGCAATCGCCTGAGCACTGCCTAATACCGACGACAGCATCGCCACACCGTGTTCAGTGAAGGCATAGGGCGAATAGCGCCGCCCACCACGACCGGAGTTTGAGGTCACAGATTGTGACCTCAATGCCTCCCACTCGCTCGCATCGAGCTGAAACATGAAATCGCCCGGGAAACGGTCGTGGTTGCGCCTGATTGCTTGCAGTAGTACTTTGGTGGCGACGCCATACAGCATCGCCAGGTCGGAGTCGAGCATGACACGCTGACCTCGTATCGCCAAAATGCGCTGTTCAAATGTCGGGAGTGTGGGCTTCATATCCACTCGATTTTCGCCCGATGCTGGCGCCGGTGAATGACATAGCACAACGATGGCACTGTACAGTCAGGCCGCAAGCCGCAAGCCGCAAGCCGGACGCGAACTATCTATTCCCCGTTGGCACCGAACGGCGATCCCAGCTCACTTGATGCACACCGCCCGCACCATCTTGATGTCGGTGATGCCCAGCAGCACCTTCTCGATGCCGTCCATCTTCAGCGTCAGCATGCCGTCCTCGAGCGCGGCGGCGAGCAGCTGGGCGACCCGGCTGTGCTCCTGCAGCAGGCGCTTGATCTTGTCGCTGCCGAGCATCAGCTCGTGCAGGCCGACGCGGCCCCGGTAGCCCTTGTTGCAGGCCGCGCAGCCGACCGCGCGGTACAGCGTGAAGCGGCCGTCGCGGTCGGCGTAGCGCTGGCGCCAGCCGGCCAGCACGGCGCCGCGCCCGGCCGCCGCGTCGGCCTGGAAGGCGGCGGTGTTGAGCAGCTCCTCGCAGTATTCGTCCAGCAACAGATCGAGCTCGGCGGCGTCCGGCTGGTAGGCCTGCTTGCACTCGCCGCACAGGCGCTTGGCCAGCCGCTGCGCCAGGATGCCGAGCAGGGCGTCGGCGAAGTTGAACGGGTCCATGCCCATGTCGAGCAGGCGCACGATGGACTCGGGCGCGCTGTTGGTGTGCAGGGTGGCGAACACCAGGTGGCCGGTCAGCGAGGCCTCGATGCCCATGCCGACGGTCTCCTTGTCGCGCATCTCGCCGACCATGATGATGTCCGGGTCGGCGCGCAGGAAGGCGCGCATGACGGTGGCGAAGTCCATCCCCGCCTTGCGGTTGACCTGCACCTGGCGCAGCCCCTTCTGGGTGATCTCGACCGGGTCCGTCGGCGGTCCAGATCTTGGTCTCGGGCGTGTTCAGGTGGTGCAGCACCGAGTGCAGCGTGGTGGTCTTGCCCGAGCCGGTCGGGCCGCAGACGAAGAACAGGCCGTAGGGCTTCTCGATGGCGCCGCGCAGCCGCGCCAGGTTGAACGGCAGCACGCCGAGCTGCTCGAGCGGGATCGGCTCGCCGGCCGCCAGGATGCGCATGACGATGTCCTCGACGCCGCCGGCCGAGGGGATGGTGGCGACGCGCAGCTCGATGTCGAGCGGGCCGTACTTCTTGAACTTGATCTTGCCGTCCTGCGGTTTGCGCCGCTCGGAGATGTCGAGGTCGCACATGATCTTGACGCGCGCCGCCAGCGCGCTGCGGTAGCTGGCCGGGATCTCGATGTAGGGCACCAGCGTGCCGTCCTTGCGGAAGCGGATGCCGGTCTTGCCCTTGCCCGGCAGCGGCTCGATGTGGATGTCGGAGACGCCCTGGCGGTAGGCGTCGACGATGATCTTGTTGAGCAGCTTGACCAGCTCGTTCTCGACCGCCTCGGACACCTCGCCGCCGCCGCCGTCCTCCTCGTCGTCGCCGTCCATGCCCGACAACAGGTCGCCGACGCTGCCCGAGTCGGCGGCGGCGCCGTAGAACAGCTCGACCATCTGGCCGAACTCGCGGCCGCCGGTGACGCGGTAGTGCACCTTGGCCTTGGGGAAGATCTGCTTGACGATGTGGGCCTGCGCCACCCGCTCCGGGTCGAGCGCCACCACCAGCAGGCCGTCCTTGCCGTCCTCCAGCGGCAACCAGCCGTTCTCCTCGATGTACTGGCGCTTCAGGTGGCGCAGCAGCTCGACCGGCTTGAGCCGCTCGGCCCGGTGCGGCTCGTAGGGCACGCCGTAGAAGCCGGCCAGCGCGCGGCCCAGCGCGGCCGGCTTGAGCTGGAACTGCTCGAGCAGCACCTCTTCGATGTCGCGCGCCTGCTGGCGCGCCGTGCGGGTGGCCTGCTCCAGCTCGGCGGCCGACAGCAGCGCCTCGGCGACCAGCCCGTCGTACTTGCCGCGCACCAGCTGCGGCGGCCCGAGGCGCTGGCTGAGGGCCACCGACAGCGTGTCGCACAACTGCTCGACGCCGTCGACGGCGATGGCGGGGAAGGGGCCGCCGCCCCGGTGGTTGATGAACTGCACCACGCCGAGCAGCTCGTGCGACTGCACCGCCAGCAGCGGCGCCACCAGCATCTGCCGGGTGCGGTAGCCGGTGCGCTGGTCGACGCCGCGCTGGAAGCGCAGCTCGGTCGAGTGGCGGCGCAGCTCGGCCTCGTCGTAGACGTCGGCCAGGTTGACGGTGCGCAGCGTCTGGGCGACGTAGCCGGCGATGCTGTGCGGACCGATCGGCAGCTTCAGGTCGCGGAAGGTGGTCAGCCCGGTCTTCACCTTGGAGACGATGTGCTCGCCGTCGATGGCGTACAGGGTGAAGCGCTCGCAGTTGAACAGGTCGCAGAACTCCATGCCCAGGTCGAGCATGATCTCGTCGAGCTGCCGGGTGGCGTGGATCTTGGTGCTCACCGCCTGCAGCTTTTGGAGGAAGGCCAGGCGCAGGTCGAGCTCGCTGGGCGGGACGCCACCGGCGGCCCGGCTCATGGCGCCAGCTCCACCTCCAGCCCCTCGTAGGCGAGGAACACCTGCAGGCCGCCGGGCAGCGGGGCGTGGCGGGCGATGACGTCGGCGAACACCGCCTCGAGCTCGTCGTCGCCGCGGGTCGGCTCGTGGTGGGTGCAGTACAGCCGCTTGGCGCCGGTGCGCGCGGCCAGCGCCAGCGCCGCGTCGAAGGTGCCGTGGCCCCAGCCCCGCTTGGCCGGATACTCCTCGCGGGTGTAGGAGCAGTCGACGATCAGCGCGTCGACGCCGCGCACCACGGCGTCGATGGCGGCGCTGCGCTGCTCGATGTGGGCCTGGTAGGCGGCGTGCTCGGGGTGGCCGGGCGGGTGGATGTTGTAGAAGGGCTCGTGGTCGCCGGTGAAGAAGACCGAGCGGCCGTTGCACTCGACCCGGTAGCCGAGGTCGGTCACCGGGTGGTTCATCAGCACGTTGTGCACCACCGCGTCGCCCACGGCGATCGGCGCGCCGACGGCCAGGGTGGTGTATTCGATGGTGGCGTCCATCTGCGTCTCGCTGACCGGGAAGTAGCTGTTTTGCAACTGCACGCCCATCACGTGCTCGATGCCGTTGCCGGTCGCCGGGTCGGTGGCGCCGTGCAGGCGCACCCGGCTGCCGCGGATGAACAGCGGCGAGAAGAAGGGCAGGCCGTGGATGTGGTCCCAGTGGCTGTGGGTGATGAAGATGTTGGCCTGCACCGGCGCGCGGCCGCGCGCCAGCAGCGACTGCGCCAGCGCGAAGATGCCGGTGCCGCCGTCGATGACGATCAAGGTGCCGTCGTCGCTGCGCACCTCGATGCAGGTGGTGTTGCCGCCGTAGCGCGCGGTGCGCGGCCCGGGCGAGGGGATGGAGCCGCGCACCCCCCAAAATTTGAATTTCATGCTGTGTCCCTGTCGCCCATGCGGCCCGTTCCCTCTATCGTTGTGGGTGCCGCCACGCGGGCGGCCCGATCTGTTGGCCCCGCTGCATCAACATGGTGGAACAGGCAAGGCGCGATCCCCCCGATCATAGCCTCTTTTTCGCCGCGCCTGCGGGCAAACTGCGCGCCGACCGGCACGACCGGCCCGCCCGGCGCGGCCGGGCGCGACACAACAGTGGTAAATTCGGTGGCAAATTGCGACACGCCGAGCGACATTTCGCGGCCGCCGGCGCCGGCCGGCGCAATTGTCGATGTACAGGCGCTTGCGCTGCGGCTACACTTCCTATCAGCATGTCTAGGATTGCGATTTGTCAAATCCGCGGCGGCTTTCCCACCTCTACGGGCACGATCACCACCATGCAAGAGTTGAACCACATCCGGATCGCCGAGCGGCTGGACCTGTTGACCGAGCTCAGCGTCGAGCTGGGCAGCGGCCACGACGTCGACTCGCTGCTCGAGCGCATCCTGCTGGTGGCCAAGGGCATGACCGGCGCCGACGGCGGCACCCTGTACCGCCCCAGCGCCGACGGCCGCCAGCTGTGCTTCCACATCTCGGTCAACGACAGCCTGGGCCTGCGCCTGGGCGGCGCCAGCGGCGCGGCGGTCGACATCCCCGGCGTGCCGCTGTACGACGCCGCCGGCGAGAAGAACCTGGCCTCGGTGGCGGCCTACGCCGCCAACTTCGGCCAGTCGGTCAACATCGAGGACGTCTACCAGGCCGACGTCTTCAACTTCTCCGGCATGCGCTCGTTCGACCGGCACTACGGCTACCACTCGCAGTCCTTCCTGACGGTGCCGATGACCGACCACGAGGGCGAGCTGGTCGGCGTGCTGCAGCTGATCAACGCCAAGGACGCCGAAAGCGGCGCCATCCACGCCTTCTCCGGCACCGACCAGCGCTTCATCGAGGCGCTGGCGGCGCAGGGCGCGGTGGCCATCACCAACCAGCGCCTGATTTTGCAACTGGAGCAGCTGCTCGAGTCGCTGGTCAACCTGATCAACATCGGCATCGACGAGAAGTCGCCCTACACCGGGCGCCACTGCCAGTTCGTGCCGGAGCTGACCATGCTGCTGGCCGAGGCGGTGCACGAGACGGCGAGCGGGCCGCTGGCCGGGTTCCGCATGAGCGAGGCCGACCGCAAGGAGCTGTGGCTGGCCGGCCTGCTGCACGACTGCGGCAAGATCACCACGCCGGTCCACGTGGTCGACAAGGCGACCAAGCTGGAGACCATCTTCGACCGCATCGGCATGATCGACACCCGCTTCGAGGTGCTGCGCCGCGACGCCGAGCTGGCCGCGCTGCGCGCCCAGTGCGGCGGCGCCGACGCGGCCGGCTGCGCCGCCGGGCTGGCGGCGCGCCTGGCCCAGCTCGACCGCGACCGCGACTTCCTGCGCCAGGCCAACATCGGCGGCGAGGGCATGGCGGCGGCCGACCAGCAGCGCGTGCGCGAGATCGCCGCCTACCGCTGGCGCGGCCCGGACGGCGGCGAGCAGGACTTCCTCTCGGCCGAGGAGGTGGCCAACCTGACGATACGCTACGGCACCCTGACCGAGGCGGAGCGCAAGGTGATCAACAACCACATCGTGGTGACCATCCGCATGCTCGAGGCGCTGCCCTGGCCCAAGCATTTGCAGCACGTCGCCGAGTACGCCGGCGGCCACCACGAGCGGATGGACGGCAAGGGCTATCCGCGCGGCCTGGTCAAGGCGCAGATGTCGGTGCAGGCGCGGGTGATGGCGATCGCCGACATCTTCGAGGCGCTGACGGCGCGCGACCGGCCCTACAAGAAGGGCAAGACGCTGTCGGAGTCGCTGCGCATCCTCGGCAACTTCAGCCTGAACGGCCACATCGACCCCGACCTGTTCGACATCTTCATCCGCCGCAAGGTGTACCAGGCCTTCGCCGACAAGAACATGGACCCGCGCCAGATCGACGCCGTCGACGAGGCGCTGATCCCGGGCTACCGGCCCTAGCCCGATGGCGCGTCCGCACACGCCAGGGGAGGCCGCTTGCGCCTGATCCCGCCCCGCTGGGCCAAGCGGCTGCGCAAGCACGGCGCGCGCTGGGCGCTGGGCCTGCTGCTGACCGCGCTGGCGGCGCTGTACACGCTGGACTACCTGCCGCTGGCGGCGCCGGCCCACCTCGACACCTTCCTGTCCGACCAGCGCATGCGGCTCGAGCCGGCCGTGCTCGACCCGCGGGTGGTGATCGTCGACATCGACGAGAAGAGCTTGAGCGAGGTCGGCCGCTTCCCCTGGAGCCGCGACGTGATGGCGCGCCTGGTGACGCAGCTGGCCGGGCGCTACCGGGCCGGCGCGATCGGCTTCGACATCTCCTTCCCCGAGCCGGACACCTCGTCCGGCTACGCCGTGCTGCAGCGCCTGGCGCAGGGGCGGCTCAAGGACGTGGCCGGCTTCGAGGCCGGCCTGGCCGGGCTGAAGGCCGAGCTGGACTACGACGGCCTGCTGGCGGCGGCCATCGCCGGCCGCCCGGTGGTGCTCGGCTACAACGTGTCGGACAAGCAACTCAAGGGCGTGCTGCCGGCGCCGGCCTTCACCGTCGCCGGGCTCAACGGGCGCGCCGTCAGCGCCTACACGGCGCGCGGCTACGAGGCCAACATCGCCCGCCTGCAGCAGGCCGCGCGCGGCGCCGGCATCTTCACGGCGATGACCGACGGCGACGGCGTGGTGCGCTCGTCGACCCTGCTGCAGCGCATCGGCGACGGCTACTACCCCTCGCTGTCGCTGGCCGTCTGCGCCGTCTACCTGAACGCGCGCGCCATCGCGCCGTACTTCGACGAGAGCGCCGACAGCCTGTCCGCCGCCGAGCTCGACAACGGCGGCCTGGACTACATCAGCCTGTTCGTCGACGGCCCGCGCGGCAAGGGGCAGATCGGCATCCCGGTCGGCGAGGGCTTGACCACCACGGTGCAGTTCCGCGGCCGGGGCGGGCCGGAGGGCGGCGCCTTCCGCTACCTGTCGGCCGCCGACGTGTTGGCCGGCAAGGTCGCGCCGGCCCTGCTGAAGGACGCCATCGTGCTGGTCGGCACCACCGCGCCCGGCCTCAACGACGTGCGCGCCACCCCGGTCAACGCCGAGTACCCGGGGGTCGAGGTGCACGCCAACCTGATCAAGTCGATCCTCGACAACAGCTTCAAAGTCGCGCCCCTCCTACGCCCTGGCGCTCGAGTTCCTGCAGGTGGTGGCGCTGGGCCTGTTGCTGACGGCGGCGCTGGCCGTGCTCCCGCCGCTGCCCTCGGTGCTGCTGGCACTGGCGGCGACGGCCGCCGTCGTCGGCTTCAACTACTACCTGTACAGCGCGCAGGACGCCGTGCTCAACATGGCCGCCGCGCTGCTGCTGGTGTCCGCGCTGTTCATCGTCAACCTGGCCTGGGGCTATTTCTTCGAGGTGCGCCGCGGCCGCGCGCTGGTGTCGCGCTTCGGCGAGTACGTCGCCCCCGAGCTGGTCGCCGAGATGGCCGACGACCCGGAAAAATACACCATGGAGGGCGAGAGCCGCGAGCTGACCGTGCTGTTCGTCGACGTGCGCGGCTTCACCACCATCTCCGAGGGGCTGACGCCGAAGGCGCTGCGCGAGTACATCAACCTGTACCTGACGGCGATGTCGGAGGACATCCGCGACAGCCACCGCGGCACCCTCGACAAGTACATCGGCGACGCCGTCATGGCCTTCTGGGGCGCGCCGGTGGCCTTCGCCGACCACGCCAGCCGGGCCGTCGCCACGGCGCTGCTGATGCAGGCCAGCGCGGCGCGGCTGAACCTGGACTTCATCGCGCGCGGCTGGCCGCCTTTGAAGATCGGCATCGGCGTCAACAGCGGCCTGATGCACGTGGGCGACATGGGCTCGAAGATCCGCCGCGCCTACACGGTGATGGGCGACGCCGTCAACCTCGGTTCGCGGCTGGAGGGCATCACCAAGGTCTACGGCGTCGGCATCGCGGTGGGCGAGACGACGCGGGCGGCGGCGCCCGAGTTCGCCTACCGCGAGCTGGACCTGGTGCGCGTCAAGGGCAAGAACGAGCCGGTCGCCATCTACGAGCCGCTGGCGCCGGCGGGCCAGCTCGACGCCGCCACCCTGGACGAGCTGGCGCGCTGGGACGCGGCGCTGGCCGCCGTGCGGGCGCAGGACTGGGACCGGGCCGGGCGCCTGCTGGCCGAGTTGGGCGCGGCGGCGCCCGAGCGCGGCCTGTACGCGCTGTACGCCGGCCGCGTGGCGTGGTTGCGCGCCCACCCGCCCGGCCCCGGCTGGGACGGCGTGACCACCTTCGACACCAAATAGCCGGGCCGGCGACAACGGCCGCCGCCACGGCCGTCCGGCCGCCTTGTTGCGACGGCGCAAGCGCCTCGTCACCGTTGAAAGTGTTGCCCTCGGACACTATATGCGGCGCGGGAGGAGTTTTTCCGTGCCGCACTATGCTAGCATCGGAGCTGGCAACTTCATCCACAGCGCAAGAAACCCCATGACCCGACATTTGACACTGCACCTGCTGAGCTTGCTCGCGGGCTCCCTGCTGGCCACCGCGTCGGCGCCGGGCTGGAGCGCCGGGGTCGACGCGCCCATCCGTTTCGACATCAGCCGTTTCGACGTCAGCGGCAACACCCTGCTGCCGGCGGCGCAGATCGAGCAGCTGCTGGCCCGCTACACCGGCAAGGAGCGCGACTTCGGCGACGTCCAGCGCGCCCTCGAGGCGCTCGAGGCGGCCTACCACGCGCGCGGCTACAAGGTGGTCACCGTCGAGCTGCCGGAGCAGGAGCTGAACCGGGGCGTGGTGCGCTTCAAGGTGGTGCAGACCAGCATCGGCCGGGTCGGCGTGAAGAACAACCAGCACTTCGACGAGGCCAACATCCGCCGCAGCCTGCCGGCGCTGCGGGAGGGCCAGGTGCCCGACCTGGGACGGATTTCCACCGAGCTCAGGCTGGCCAACGAGAACCCGGCCAAGAAGGTCAACCTGAAGCTGCAAAGCGGCGAGCGCGACGACGAGGTCGACGCCGTGCTGGAGGTGGCCGACGAGCGCCCCTGGAAGGCCATGCTCAACCTGGACAACACCGGCAGCGAGCAGACCGGCAAAACCCACGCCGGCGTGGTGCTGCAGAACGCCAACCTGTGGGGCCGCGACCACGTCGCCAGCCTGCAATACACCACCACGCTGGAACACCCCAGCCGGGTCAAGGTGTACGGCGCCGGCTACCACATCCCCCTGTACGCGCTGGGCGACGCGCTCGACCTGTACGCCAGCTATTCGAACGTCGACTCGGGCACCGTCAGCGCCGGCGTGTTCGACCTGGCCGTCAGCGGCAAGGGCGCGGTGTACGGCGCGCGCTACACCCACAACCTGGCCAAGCGCGGCAACTACGAGTCGCGCCTGCTCTACGGCGTCGACTACAAGGCCTTCAAGAACAGCGTCGAGCTGCTCGGCCAGCAGCTCGGCAACGACGTCACGGTGCGCCCGCTGAGCCTGGGCTACCTGGGCATCTGGACGCTGGACAAGGGCGAGGCCAGCGCCTCGCTGACCCTGCTGCGCAACATTTCCGGCGGCGCCAACGGCGGCCAAGGCGCCTTCACGCTGGCGCGCGCCGGCGCCAAGGCGGACTACACGACGCTGCGCTTGGCCGCCAGCGCCAGCCGCGCCCTGGCCGGCGACTGGCAGTTGCGCGCCATCGTCAACGGCCAGTACAGCGCCGACGCGCTGATCCCCGGCGAGCAGTTCGGCGCCGGCGGTTCGAGCTCGGTGCGCGGCTTCGCCGAGCGCGAGATCTCCAACGACAGCGGCCTGGGCGCCAACCTGGAGGCCTACACGCCCAACCTGTGCGCCGGCAGGGAGGGCTGGAACTGCCGCCTGCTGGCCTTCTACGACAACGCCTGGGTGCGCCGCAACCACGCCCTGCCGGGCGAGTTGGACAGCACCTCGATCGCCAGCGCCGGCCTCGGCCTGCGCTGGCTGGTCGGCAACAACCTCAACCTGCAAATCGACTACGGCCATGTGCTGCGGGCCGGCGCCACCGCGCGCGCCGACGCCAACCGTCTGCATCTGCGCCTCGGCCTGTCTTACTAGGCGGCCCGGCCACACCAGGACACGATGATGAAAAACCTCTACAGCCAGCACCCCCTCCGGTCCGCCAACACGGCGGCCTCCCTGCATCTGCGCCGCAAACTGCTGGCGGTGGTGGTGGCGGCCTGCTTCAGCACGGCGCAGGCCAACCCCGTCTCGCCGCAGGTGGTGCACGGCCAGGCCACGTTCAACCAGCAGGGCGCGCTGTTCTCGATCACCAACACGCCCAACACCATCATCGACTGGAAGAGCTTCTCGATCAATCCGGGCGAGCTGACCCGTTTCATCCAGCAGGGCGGCGACAGCCGGGTGCTCAACCGCATCACCGGCCAGGCCCCAGCCGGATCCTCGGCGCGCTGCAGTCGAACGGCAAGGTGTTCCTGATCAACCCGAACGGCGTGCTGTTCGGCAAGGACTCGCGGGTCGACGTCAACGGCCTGGTGGCCTCCAGCCTGGCGATCTCCAACGCCGACTTCCTGGCCGGCAAGAACAACTTCGTCGCCGGCGCCAACGCCGGCAAGGTGGCCAACGCCGGCGCCATCACCACGCCGGGCGGCGGCCAGGTCTTCCTGCTGGCGCCCGAGGTGGAGAACAACGGCCTGGTCACCGCGCCCAACGGCGAGGTGGTGCTGGCGGCCGGGCGCAGCGTGCAGCTGGTCGACTCGAGCAATCCGGACGTGCGCGTGCTGCTGGCGGCGCCGGCCGACCGCGCCCTGAACCTGGGCGCCATCGTCGCCAGCGGCGGCCGGGTCGGCATCTACGGCGCGCTGGTCAGCCAGCGCGGCAGCATCAACGCCGACACGGCGGTGCGCGGCGCGCAGGGCCAGATCATCCTCAAGGCCAGCGGCAGCACGCTGCTCGAGGCCGGCAGCAGCACCAGCGCCGTCAACGCGGCGGGGCAGGGCGGCCACATCGAATTGTTGGGCCGCCAGGTCGGCCTGAACGGCAACGCCCTGGTCGACGCCAGCGGCGCGGCCGGCGGCGGCAGCGTGCTGGTCGGCGGCGACTACCAGGGCGCCAACGCGGCGCTGCAGAACGCGCAGCAAACCTTCGTCGCGCCGGCGGCGCGGATCCGCGCCGACGCGCTGGCGCACGGCGACGGCGGCAAGGTGGTGGTGTGGAGCGACGCGGCCACGCGCATGCACGGCGGCATTTCGGCGCGCGGCGGCGCGGCCGGCGGCAACGGCGGCCTGGTGGAAACCTCGGGCCATTACCTGGACGTGGCCGGCGCCAAAGTCGACGCCGGCGCGCCGGCCGGCGCGCGCGGCCGCTGGCTGCTCGACCCTTACGACATCGAGGTGGTGCTCGCCAACGGCAGCGCCTCGCTGGCCGACGTGGCGGTGTTCGGCAATCCGCCGTCGACCGGCCCCAGCCAGGTGAACGCCGCGCTGCTGTCGGCCGCGACCGCCGACGTGGTGCTGCAGGCCAACCACAACATCACCTTCAGCAGCGCCGTGACGATCGTCAACGCCGGCACCGGCTTGACGGCGCTGGCCGGCAACGACATCAACGTCAACGCCGCCATCAGCAGCGCCGGCGGCGCCATCACCTTGCGCGCCAACGACGCCGGCGGCAGCGAACACGGCACCGGCGCGTTGACGATCAACGCCGGCGGCGCCATCGCCACCGGCGGCGGCAACCTCAACCTGAGCGGCAACAACGTCAGCATTCTCGACGCGCTGACGCTGGGCGGCGGTGTGCTGGCCGTGACGGCGAGCGAGGCGAACGGCGGCATCGTCGTGGGCAGCAACGGCAACATCAGCGGCGTGGCGAGCGCCACCCTGCTGGCCGACAACATGACCCTGGGCCACGGCATCGACGCCGGCGGCCCCGGCGGCAGCGGCAGCGTCACCCTGGCGCCGTTCACGGCCGGGCGCGCCGTCACGCTGGGCGGCAAGGCCGGCGGCACGCTGGGTCTGGAGTCGGGCGAGCTGAGCGGCATTTCCAGCCACACCCTGACCTTGGGCAACGGCAGCGCCGGCGCCATCGCCAGCGCCGCCAACCTGGGCCTGGACGACCTGGTCGACCTGAACCTGATCAGCGGCGCCGCCATCACGCTGAACCACAACATCACCCTGGGCGACGCCAACGCCACGCTGGGCGCCGTCGCCGGCGGTGGCGTGCTGACGGTGGGCGGCGGCGCGCAGCTGCAGGCGCCGACCATCGCCCTGCGCGCCGACCAGATGACGCTGGGCGGCACGCTGGGCGCGGCCAACGTCAAGCTCGACACCTACGCCAGCGCCAGCGTCATCAACATCGGCAACGGCGCCGTCGACGGCACGGGCGTGCTCGGCCTGAGCGAGACGGAATTGAAGACCAGCAGCGGCGCCAACCTGGCCATCGGCGGCTATGGCGGCCACTACGGCGCGCTGACCGTGGTCGGCACGCTGAATTTGGGCGAGAGCGGCGGCAGCGCGCAGAGCAAGCTGAGCCTGACCGGCGGCAGCGTCGCCGTCAACGGCGCCGTCACGCTGCAGGGCGCGCTGGCCCTGCATGCGGTCGGCGAGGGCGGCGCCGTCACGCAAAGCGCGGCAATCAATGCCGCCAGCCTGTCCGCCGTCGGCGCGGCGGTCGCGCTGAACGGCAACAACACGGTGGGCCGCGTGTCCGGCCGCAGCACCGAGGGGCCTTCCAGTTCAAGACCGGCGGCGCCTTGACGGTCGACAGCAGCAGCGAGTTCAGCGGCATCAGCGGCGCCACCGGCGTCACCCTGGCGGCCGGCTCGATCGAGCAGGACCCGTATGCGCCGGTGCTCACCCCGCAGCTGACCCTGCTGACGGCGGGCCAGGTCCACATGGGCAGCATCTCCAACCAGATCGCCGCGCTGACGGCGGAGAACGTCAGCTTGCTCAGCCTCAGCAACCTCGGCACGCTGACCCTGGGCGCGGTCAGCCTGAACAACAACAACGACACCTACCTGAGCATCAGCACCAGCGGCCAGCTGAAGGTCGAGCAGGCGCTGTCGAGCCACGGCGCCAATGTGCAGTTGGGCGGCGACAGCATCGTGGTCGGCAACAGCACCACGCCGGGCGCGGCCAGCGTGACCGGCGGCAACACCACGCTCAGCGCGACGGGCAGCGGCGGCATCAGCCTGGCCAGCGGCGCCAGCGTGTCCGGCGCCAACATCACCTTCCACGCCGACCGCGTCGTGCTCGATTCCGGCGCGGCCGTGTACGGCGTGATGCCGTACAGCGCCGCGGAGGGCTTCTACCCCAGCGTTAATTTCGTCACCCACAGCAACAGCCGCCCGATCGAGCTCGGCGCCACGGCCAGCGACGGCGGGGGCGGCAGGCTGGCGCTGACCGACACGATGCTGAAAACCATCACCGGTGCCGGCATCGGCATCGGCCAGAGCGGCCACACCGGCGGCATAGCCGTGGTCGGCGCGCTCGACCTGAGCGGCGCGGCCAACTACGCCCACAAGTTGACGCTGCAAACGGAGGGCAACCTGACGGTGGACGGCGCCATCACCACCGCCGGCGGCATCGGCCTGGAGTCCGGCGGCGTGCTGAGCAACAACAGCATGCTGAGCGCGTCCTACGTCTCCCTGCGCGGCGACAACATTGTGCTCGGCGGCAGCGCCGGCCAGGGCATCCACGCCACCGGCGGGGTGGTCGAACTGGCCACCCGCTCCGCCGGCATGGCGGCCGAACTCGGCACCGACACGGCCAGCGGCGACAAGCTGCGCCTGTCGAGCGCCGGCCTGGCCAGCATCAGCGCCGCCAAGCTGCGCATCTCGGCCGACGGCAATCTCGACGTGCTCGGCGCGCTGTCGATGCCGGCCAGCGTGCTCAGCCTGACCAGCCAGGGCAGGATCACCATCGGCCAGGCGATCACCACCGACGTGCTCAAGCTCAAGTCAAACGAGCTGAGCATCGGCGACACCGTCACCGCCAACCTGGTCAGCATGTCGCCCGCCACCAGCGGGCGCGGCATCAGCGTCGGCGCCGCCTGCGCCACGGCGCCCTGCCTGTCGATCACCGACCTGTCGCGCCTGAACGCCGCCACCGTCGGCATCGGCTCGACCGACAACAACATCCTGACCGGCGACATCAGCGTCGCCGGCATCACCGTCGGCGTCAGCGCGTCGACCGACCGCAACGCCACCACCACCCGCATCGGCCTGCTGGGCAACGGCCAGATCAGCCAGAGCGGGCCGATCGAGGTGCGCGACCTGGGCATCGAGACCAACGGCACGGTGAGCCTGATCAACACCGGCAACAAGGTGCAAAACCTGGCGGCGCACCAGAGCGGCAACGGCAACCACTTCAGCTTCGTCAACAACCGCAGCCTGGCCATCGCCCGCCTGATCGGCGGCGGCAATGCCGACTCGCAGTCGTACGATGTGGACGGCATCTACTCGCAGGGCAACGTGTCGCTGGCCATCGCCAGCGGCGCGCTGAGCGGCGCCATCACCCGCGCCGACGGTTCGATCGTGCCCGGCGGCAGCATCACCGCCGCCGCGCTGACGCTCGACGCCACCCAGGGCATCGGCACGGCCGCCGCGCCGCTGCTGACCCAGGTGTCCGAGTTGACGGCCGAGAACAAGGCCGGCGGCCACAGCACGGCGACTATCAACATCACCAATTTCAACAACCCGCACCACCAGGCCGAGGGGCGGCCGGTCGAGCTGCTCGTGCACAAGCTGTGGCAGACCGACGTGACGACGCCGAACGACGGCGCCATCACGCTCGACAACACCGGCGGCGTGGTCGTCGCCGTCGGCGACGGCATCAAGACCGGCGCCGGCGCGATCACCGTGCAAACCCACAGTCCGCTGACCGTGCTGGGCGGTGTCACCTCGACGTCGGGCAACATCCACCTGACGGCAGGCGGGCCGAGCAACGCCACCGACGACATCTTGACCATCTCCGGCAGTGTTGCCTCGGGCAGCGGCAACATCGCGCTGGCCGCCGGCCACAACATCATCGGCGTCACCAATAGCACCGTGCACAGCAACAGCGGCCAGGTCAGCAGCACGCCGAACCAGAACGTGCCGGCGCCGACGCCGACGCCGACGCCGACGCCGACGCCGACGCCGACGCCGACCCCGACCCCGACGCCGACGCCGACCCCGACCCCGACCCCGACCCCGACGCCGACCCCGACGCCGACGCCGACCCCGACGCCGACGCCGACGCCGACCCCCGAGCCGACGCCGACGCCAACGCCAACGCCAACGCCAACGCCAACGCCGGTCCCGACGCCCGTGCCGACGCCAGTACCAACGCCGGTGCCAACTCCGGTGCCAACGCCGGTACCAACGCCGGTACCAACGCCGGTGCCCGTGCCGACGCCGGTGCCAACCCCGGTACCAACACCGGTGCCCACCCCGACCCCGACCCCGACCCCCACGCCGCCACCGTCGGCCGACATTTGCACGATCGCGCCGAACTCGGCGCTGTGCCAGGTGCTGTCGCCGCCAACGGCCAGCGAGCCGGTCAAGCCGGTGCAGCTGGCCGGCAACGAGATCATCAAGACCGTCACCGCCAGCGCGCCGCGTTATGACGCTCCGGTGGGCTTGGGCCAGGGTGGCTCGTCCGGCGCCAGCTCCGGCAGCAGCGGCGGCGGCACCGGCAGCAGCGGCGGCGCCGCCACCGCCAGCACGCCGGACGACAGCAAGTCCGACAAGAAATCGGACACCAAAGAAACCGCAAGCAACGAAAAAAGTGGAACGAAAAATGAACCAGTTAAGAAACTCTATTGCAATTAGGGCCTGGCTGCTGCTGGTCTTGTGCTGCTGCGGCTCGCTGGCGCTGGCGGCCCAGGTCGCCGGCACGGTGACCCAACTGAGCGGCCCGCTGCTGGCGCGCAAGGCCGACGGCGCCGTCAAGATCCTCTCGCTCAAGTCCGAGGTGGAGAGCGGCGACACCCTGGTGACGGAGAAGAACACCTACGCCCTGGTCAAGTTCATCGACAACAGCGAGATCACGCTCAAGCCCGGCACCACCTTCAAGATCGACAACTTCTCCTTCGACGCCGGCAAGCCGGGCGGCGACGCCGCCTCGTTCAGCCTGGTCAAGGGCGGCCTGCGCTCGCTGACCGGCCTGCTCGGCAAACGCAGCAAGGAGCGCTTCGAGCTGAAGACGCCGAGCGCCACCATCGGCATCCGCGGCACCACCTTCATCGCCGAGTGGGAGCCCGAGGCGGAGGTCAGTGTCGCCGCGCGCCAGGCCTGGCGCATGGCCAGCACCGCCGCGCTGGGCGGCAGCGACGCCGCGCCGCTGATGCCGCTGCGGCCGCTGCCGCCGCCCTTGCCACCGCAGTTGCTGCCATTGTTGCTGGCGCAGGGGCCGCTGCCGCCGTCGCCGGGGGCGCGGGCGCCCGGCCTGTACGTGCAGGTGATCGACGGCCTGATCCATGTGGCCAATCCCGCCGGCACGAGCAGTTTTAGCGCCGGCCAGTTCGGCTTCACCCCCTCGTTCAAGGCGCCGCCGGTGCTCTTGCCGACCAATCCCGGCATCCAATTCACGCCGCCGGCGGCCTTCAGCGCGCCCACCAACGGCAGCGCGGCCATCGGCGGCAACAAAGCAAAAACCGTCGACTGCGAAGTACGCTGAGCGGGGAGGGCGGCGGCGGGCGCGCAGCGCCCCCGCCGCCCCGCACGCTAGAAACCGCTTGACCTTCCTATCATGGGATGGTTGATGCTACAGTGATCCCGTAGCCATCCGAGTACCGCCCATGAGCCCGTCCGACACCATTCCCTCCCAATCCGCCGCCGCCGTCGATTCCGCGCTGTCCCAGTCGATCCGCATCGAAGGCATGAGTTGCGCCTCCTGCGTCGGCCGGGTGGAGAAGGCGCTGGCCGCCATGCCCGGCGTGCGCAGCGTCAGCGTCAACCTGGCCACCGAGATGGCGCGCGTCGAATCGGCCGCGCCCTTGTCCTTCGCCGCGCTGGCCGAGGTGGTCGAGCGGGCCGGCTACCACGCCGCGCCGCCGCCCGCCAAACCCGAGTCGGCCGCCGTCGCCATGGCGCACAGCGGCAACGACGGCCGCGCAGTGGTGTTCGCCGCGCTGCTCTCGCTGCCGCTGCTGGGGCCCATGCTGCTCGACTTTTTCGGTGTGCACGCCATGCTCGACGGCCGCATCCAATTCCTGCTGGCCACGCCGGTGCAGTTCTGGCTGGGCGCGCGCTTCTACCGCGCCGGCTGGAAGGCGGCGCGCGCCGGCAGCGGCAATATGGACCTGCTGGTCGCCCTGGGCACCAGCGCCGCCTACGGCCTGAGCGTCTACCAACTGCTGGCCGGCGGCCACCTCGACGCCATGGGCGCGCCGGTGCTGTACTTCGAGGCCTCGGCCGTGGTGATCACCCTGGTGCTGCTGGGCAAATGGCTGGAGGCCCGCGCCAAGCGCCAGACCACGGCGGCCATCCGCGCCCTGCAGGTGCTGCGCCCCGAGTCGGCGCGCGTGCGCCGGGGCGGGCAGGAGCTTGAATTGCCGATCGAGCAGGTGGCGCTGGACGACCTGGTGGTGATCCGCCCGGGCGAGCGGGTCGCCGTCGACGGCGTCGTCGTCGAGGGCGCCAGCCAGCTCGACGAGTCGCTGATCAGCGGCGAGAGCCTGCCGGTGGCGCGCCAGGTCGGCGAACGGGTCACCGGCGGTTCGATCAACGGCGACGGCCTGCTGCTGGTGCGCACCAGCGCCGTCGGCGCCGAGACCACGCTGGCCCGCATCATCCGCCTGGTCGAGGACGCGCAGGCCGCCAAGGCGCCGATCCAGCGCCTGGTCGACCAGGTCAGCGCCGTCTTCGTGCCGGTGGTGCTGGTGCTGGCGCTGCTCACCTTCCTCGGCTGGTGGCTGCTCGGCGGCGACGCCGAACTGGCCATCATCAACGCCGTCGCCGTGCTGGTGATCGCCTGTCCCTGCGCGCTGGGGCTGGCCACGCCGGCCGCCATCATGGCCGGCACCGGCGTGGCGGCGCGCTACGGCATCCTGATCAAGGACGCCGAGGCGCTGGAGATCGCCCACCACACCACCACCGTGGTGTTCGACAAGACCGGCACGCTGACCGAGGGCAAGCCGACCCTGGCCGCCGCCGTGCCGTACCAGATCGCCGAACGCGAGCTGTTGCAACTGGCCGCCAGCGTGCAACGGGGCAGCGAACACGCGCTGGCCCGCGCCGTGGTCGAGGCCGCCGCCAGGCAGCTGGCCGAGGCCGGCAGCGCCGGCACCGCGCCGGCCGCCGCGATGCCGTTCGACGCGGCCGCGCCGGCCCAGACACAGCCGGCCGCCGCGCCGGCCTTCCTCGCCGGCCCGGCCAGCGAGGTCAGCGCCTTGCCCGGACGCGGCGTCGCCGCCGTCGTCGACGGCCGCCGCCTGCTGCTCGGCAGCAGCCGCCTGATGGAGGAGCAGGGCGTGGCGCTGGCGCCGCTGGCCGCCCGCGCCGCCGCGCTGGAGGCCGAGGGCCGCACCATCTCCTGGCTGGCCGAGAGCGCGCCGCCGCGCCTGCTCGGCCTGCTGGCCTTCGGCGACCGCGTCAAGCCGACCGCGCGCGCCGGCGTGCAGCGCCTGCACGCGCTGGGCATCCAGACCGTGCTGCTGACCGGCGACAACCAGGGCAGCGCCGACGCCGCCGGCGCCGCCCTCGGCATCGGCCGGGTGCTGGCCAACGTCCTGCCCGGCGGCAAGGCCGAGGCCGTCGCCGCGCTCAAGCGCGAGGGCCAGCGCGTCGCCATGGTCGGCGACGGCATCAACGACGCGCCGGCGCTGGCCGCCGCCGATGTCGGCATCGCCATGTCGACCGGCACCGACGTCGCCATGCACGCCGCCGGCATCACCCTGATGCGCGGCGACCCGGCCCTGGTGGCCGACGCCATCGCCATCTCGCGGCGCACCTACCGCAAGATCCGGCAGAACCTGTTCTGGGCCTTCATCTACAACCTGGTCGGCATTCCGCTGGCCGCGCTCGGCCTGCTCAACCCGATGGTGGCCGGCGCCGCCATGGCGCTCAGCTCGGTGAGCGTGATCAGCAACGCGCTGCTGCTGCGCCGCTGGAAGCCGGAGGCCGAGCAATGAACATCGGCCAGGCGGCCAGCGCCACCGGCGTGACGGCCAAGATGATCCGCTACTACGAAAGCATCGGCCTGGTCGCCGAGAGCCGCCGCAGCGGCGCCGGCTACCGCACCTACAGCGAGGACGAGCTGCACGCGCTGCGCTTCATCAAGCGCGGCCGCACGCTCGGCTTCTCGCTCGAGCAGATCCGCGAGCTGCTGTCGCTGTGGCAGAACAAGGAGCGCGCCAGCGCCGACGTGAAGGCCATCGCGCTGGGCCACGTGGCCGAGCTCGACGAGCGCATCGCCGCCCTGACGGAGATGCGCGACACCCTGCAACAGCTGGCCGGCAGCTGCCACGGCGACGACCGTCCCGACTGCCCGATCCTGCAAAGCCTGGGCGCGGTGGGCGCCGACTGTTGCACGGCTGGCAAGAAGTAATAGACCCCCGGGCGGCGCGACCGTATAATCGCGCTGTTTTGGTGCCCGCGCGTCCTCCCGGACGTGCAGTTAAACGGGAAACATGGAGCCGCCCACGCGGTCAACATGTGCTGCCCCCGCAACGGTAAGCAAGCGTCGTCGACGACGACAAGCCGCTACTCAATACCACTGTGCGTTCGCATGGGAAGGTGGAGCGGTTCGCCTTGCCAGCCCGGATACCGGCCAGGACAGGTGGAGGCGTTCGCGCGCCTTCTGTTCAATCGTGCCCACGGGGAAGTGGGTGGATTGCCGCTGTCTATTGGATCTTTCATGTTGTTATTTTTCACGCCACGGCCCCGCCGCGCGCTAGCCATTCCGCGCGCCCGTTTCACCCTGCTCGCCATCCCTGCCGCGCTGGCCGCACTGGCCATTCCCTGCGCCGCCGCGCGCGCCGACGAGGCGCCGCCGGCGGCCGCTGTCGCCGCCTCGGTCGAGGTGCTGGGCCACTACGACAACGGCGTCGGCACCTCCGGCGCCGCCAGCCAGGGCATGGTGACGGCCGCGCTGATCGCCAACCGGCCGGCGCTGCGGCCCGGCGAACTGCTCGAATTCGTCCCCGGCGTCATCGTCACCCAGCACAGCGGCGACGGCAAAGCCAACCAGTACTTCCTGCGCGGCTTCAACCTCGACCACGGCACCGACTTCGCCACCTTCGTCGACGGCATGCCGATCAACATGCGCAGCCACACCCACGGCCAGGGCTACACCGACCTGAACTTCCTGATCCCCGAGCTGGTCGACCGCATCAACTACAAGAAGGGGCCGTACTACGCCGACGAGGGCGACTTCGCCTCGGCCGGCGCCGCCCACCTGGGCCTGTTCAACAAGCTCAAGCAGGGCATGGCCAGCCTGACCGTCGGCGCCAACCAGTACCGGCGCGGCATGCTGGCCGACTCGACCGCGCTGGCCGGCGGCAAGCTCTTGTACAGCGCCGAATACGCCCACAACAACGGCCCGTGGCGGACGCCGGAGGCCTTCCACAAGAACATCGGCGTGCTGCGCTACAGCAGCGGCGGCAGCGACAACAACTTCAGCCTCACCGCCATGGGCTACCGGGGCGCCTGGCACGCCAGCGGCCAGGTTCCGCTGCGCGCGGTGGCGGCCGGCGCCATCGACCGCTACGGCGTGGTCGACCCGACGGACGGCGGCGACACCTCGCGCTACAGCCTGTCCTTCGGCCTGAAACGGCGCAGCGCCGAGCGCTTGTTCACCGCCAACGCCTACCTGGTGCAGTCCAGCCTGACGCTGTACAACAACTTCACCTACTTCCTCGACGACCCCGAGCGCGGCGACCAGTTCCGCCAGACGGAAAAACGGCGCATGGCCGGCGGCGAAGTGGCGCAGACCTGGTTCGCCAAGCTGGGCGGACTGGACGTCAACACCAAGCTCGGCCTGCAGGGCCGCTATGACCACATCGACCCGCTGGCGCTGTACGCCACCGAACGGCAACAGATCCTGCGCACCATCAGCGAGTCCCGCGTCAAGCAGGCCAGCCTGGGCGCCTACGTCGAAACCACCGTGCAGTGGAGCGACTGGCTGCGCAGCGTGGCCGGCCTGCGCCACGACCGCTACCGCTTCGACGTGCGCAGCAACCTCGCCGAGAACTCCGGCAAGGCCAGCGCCGGCGTCACCTCGCCCAAGCTGTCGCTGGTGCTGGGGCCGTGGCGCCGGACCGAGTTCTTCCTCAACTACGGCCAGGGCTTCCACAGCAACGACGCGCGCGGCACCACCGTGCACCTGACGCCGCGCGAGCTGGAGCCGACCGAGCCGGTCACGCCGCTGGTCAAGACGCGCGGCGCCGAGCTGGGCATGCGCAGCGAGATCGTGCCCGGCCTGCAAAGCTCGCTGGCCCTTTGGCGGCTGCGCTCGGCCTCCGAGCTGGTGTTCTCCGGCGACGCCGGCGACACCTCGGCCAGCCGCGCCAGCCACCGCTCCGGCGTCGAGCTGAACAACCACTACATCGCCCGGCCGTGGCTGCTGTTCGACCTCGACCTGGCCTACTCGCGCGCCCACTACAGCGAGGACGACCCGGCCGGCAAGCACATCCCCGGCGCGGTCGGCAAGGTGGTCTCGTTCGGCGCCACCGTCAGCGACCTCGGGCCGTGGTCGGGCGCCTTCCAGCTGCGCTACTTCGGCCCGCGTCCGCTGGTCGAGGACAACAGCCGGCGCTCCGCCTCGACGGCGATCGCCTACGCCCGCCTGGGCTACCGCGTCGATCCGCGCTGGCAGCTGTCGCTGGACGCCTTCAACCTGTTCGACCGCAAGGCCAGCGACGTCGACTACTACTACGCCTCGCGCCTGCCGGGCGAGCCGGCCGAGGGCGTCGGCGACATCCACACCCACCCGGTGGAACCGCGCAGCCTGCGCCTGACCCTGCGCGCCACGTTCTAAACGGCATTGGCCGGCCGGCCAGCCACGCCATCTAAGCCAGCGGCGCGCATCGAGGGTCAGACCCTGAGGGTCTGACCCTGGCACTTAGCCGGTGGGCCCGGGCGCGCCCCCTCCATCCGCCTAGCGCACGAACATCCACACCGTCAGCAGCGCGCCGATCAGCACGACGGAGCCGCGCATGATTTTTTCCGGCAAGCGGTGGATCAGCCACGAGCCGCACAGGCCGCCGGCGATGCCGCCGGCGCACAGCGCCAGCGCCGCCGGCCAACTGATCAGCTTGGAGGTGGCGAAGATCATGGTGGCGGCGGCGTTCATCGCCATCGCCAGCATGTTCTTGGTGGCCGTCGCCATGCGCACCTGCTGGCCGGCGATGGTCAGCGCGGCCAGCATCAGGAAGCCGATGCCGCCGCCGAAATAGCCGCCGTACACGGCGATGCAGCTCTGCACCAGCACCAGCACCCAGGTCGGCATGCCGCTGACGGCGTGCAGCGGCTTGCGGCGGAAACTGCCCCAGGCGAACATGCTGGTGGCGAACAGCACCAGCCAGGGCACCAGCCGGGCGAAGAAGCTCACCGGCGTGTTGAGCAGCAACAGCGCGCCGAGCACGCCGCCGACCACGCTGATCAAAAACAGGTGCTTGAAGGTCAAGGCGCCGACGTCGCCGACCAGCTTGCGCCCGGCCACGGCCGAGGTGGTCTGGCTGGGGAACATGGCGATGGTCGAGGTCATGTTGGCGGCCAGCGGATTCAGGCCGGCCAGCAGCAGGGCGGGGAAGGTGATGAAGGAGCCGCCGCCGGCCAGCGCGTTTTGTATGCCGGCAAAGAAGCCGGCGGCGGCGATCAGCAGGACGATGGGGAGGTCGAGCGGGGGAACGGGCAACATGAACAGGGCACAGACATAAAGGCAAGAGTGGAACGGCGGCACCGTCGGACGCGGGAGCGGGATCGGGCCGTTCCGGCCGGATCGCGGCGGAACCAGCGCTGGCGGAGGATCGGGTCCCAGGCTTTGATTGGTGTGGGGAATTATAACCGCCGTGAACTGCTTTGCCTTTGGACAAGCGCCGGCGCCGTTGTTGTCATTGCGCCCAATGCAACACCAATAAATAGTTGACAAGTCTTTGCTGCGACCACAAGATACTTGCTGGAAGTTGTTTTTTAGATATCCATATTCGTCGCCACTGGCAAGGGACCGGCATGAGCATCAAAGTACAACTTGTGCTGCAGGGCGGCGGCGCCAAGATCTACGCGATCATGGCCTTCCTCGAGGCCCTGCAGGACATCGCGGCCGACAAGAAACAGAGGCATATCGAGGTGACCTCCATCGTCGGCAGCTCGGCCGGGGCGATCGCCGGCACCTTGTTCGCCGCCAAGATCGATCTTTGCGCCCTGCGCGCGGCGTTCAAGGCCGACGGGGCCGGCTACAGCCTGGTGAAGGAGTTTTCCGAAAGCAAAAGCCGCTTTTGGAAGTTCATCCGGCTGTGCAAACTGATCTTGCTGCGCGCGCCGTTCTGGTCGCAGCGCCCGCTCGAGGTCTTCCTGAAGAACCAGCTGGACGCGAAGAAGATCAAGACCTTCGCCGACATCAAGAAGCTGAGCAATATCGACGTGCATGTGCTGGCGACCGACCTGACGCGCCGCGAGGCCCATATCTTCAAGGAGAGCGACGATGTCGTCGAGTCGCTGCTGCATTCGGCGGCGATCCCGTTCTTTTTCCGCAGTTGGCATTCCAGGGGCGACAGCAAGAGCCAGTTGCTGGTCGATGGCGGCATCGCCGAGAACTTCCCGGCCAGCGCGCTCAAGCTGCCGTCGAATGTCTACCGGCTCGGCGTGAGCTTTGTCGAGCAGTCGACGGCGACGCCGACCTCGGCCACGACCTTCACCGTCTCGCTGCTCGACGCGGCGATGAGCGTGTCGGCGCAAAACTCCATCCGCTCCCTGCCGGCGGAGGACGTGTACCGGCTCGATTCCTCGATTTCCACCTTCGAGTTTTCCAAGCTGATCGGCGAGAACGGCGCCTTCGCCAAGGAGTACGACCTGTTGAAGCTGCAGGCCGGCGAATGGCTGCGCGCCTTCATCGCCCGGAAGTCCGACAGCCTGTCGCCCTGGGAACTGAATCCCTGGTCGGAGGAGAACCAGACGGCGGTCAAGCTGATGTGCGGCCTATACCGGGTCTACAACGAGTACGAGAACAAGATCGCCTACAACTACCACTCGCTGCTGTATCGGGTGGTGGCCAACAGCCTGTTGCTGGGCAAGGCCGAGCCGGACGAGTTCGAGTGCGAGGTGCGCTTCTCCGCCGAGGACAATGAAGTCAGGGTGCTGGGCTTGCAGTTCATGGACTCGCTGGCCTGGGGCATGGTGCGGCGCGACAGCGCGATCGAGATTCTCGACAGCAATCAAAACCACCGCAACTTCGAAGTGCTGCCGGTGATGGACCAGGAGCGCTCCGGCCATCGCATCCTGCTGGTGTTCCTGGCCGAACCGATCGCCGCCAAGGACGGCGTCTTCACCATGCGCTACCGCGACAAGGCGCGCACCTTCTTCCCCGGCCTGGTCGACAAGGCGGCCGTCGGCATGCCCGGTTGCGACGAAATGGTCGTCAATCCCAGCCGCGCCAAGTCGGGCATCGACAAGGTGCAGTTCCTGCTGGAGATTCCCGCCGCCATGTATAGCAAGGTCACGCTGGCGGACAAGCCCGACAGCCAGCCGGGCAAGGCGATGAGCCAGCAGGAATGCAACGCCCATGGCATGGTCAAACACAATTTCAAACGCATAGGATGGGTCGGCACGGGCATCGCCGGCCGATGGGGCGTCGACGTCAGGCTTGGCTAGCCGTCATTGCGCAGTCGGGGAATATGCACTATGCTTTAGACAGCAATTTGATTTCCGTACAGCAATCCATTTGGGCAAGGAAGCATTCAAACTATGGAGGTGCTAATGTACATTGAACTGCGTATTTGATGTAGGCCGCAAGGATGCCAGGCATCCTACCGCCTTGGATATGACCAGGCAGAATTCAAGCTGAAGAGGTGTGAAGCGCGTCATTCCATGCTTCCGCGTCGTCGCCCATGCTTAGGTCGACCGACTGGGTCTGTCGATCGAAGCATGGACGGTGGCTGACCCGCTTTCCTCCCTTCCAGCCTGACACGACGGCCAGCCCTGTTCCGCCGCATCCCTTCCCACCGCCCGTCCGCCCGTCCTCCCCGCACACGTCGCTGCCGGCCACGCCGCGCCCGCGATCTGGCCATTGCTGAAATCCAGCACATGGATCAAGCGCGGGAGGTGATATCATAAAAACATGACAAGCCCATACGAACTCTACTACTGGCCCGGCATCCAGGGGCGCGGCGAATTCGTCCGCCTCGCCTTGGAGGCGGCCGCCGTGCCCTATCGCGACGTGGCGCGGCGCAAGAGCGGCATGCCGGGCTTGCTGGCCAGCCTGGACGGCGACGCCGTCGAGCATCCGTCCTTTGCGCCGCCGGTGTTGAAGGCGGGCGGGTTGCTGATCGGGCAGACCGCCAACATCCTGCTCTTCCTCGGCGCCAAGCACGGCCTGGCGCCGAGCGCGCTGGCCGGGCGCTTGTGGGCCAACCAGCTGCAGCTGACCATCGCCGACATCGTCAACGAGGCGCACGATACCCACCATCCGATCTCGACCAACTTCTACTACGAGGACCAGAAGC
Source organism: Rugamonas sp. DEMB1 (assembly GCF_029834475.1). Taxonomy (GTDB): domain Bacteria; phylum Pseudomonadota; class Gammaproteobacteria; order Burkholderiales; family Burkholderiaceae_D; genus Rugamonas; species Rugamonas rubra. The sequence goes on from NZ_CP122407.1 coordinate 1,464,769, forward strand.
TGGCCGCGCGCCGCCGCGCCGCCGACTTCACGGCGCGGCGCATCCCCAAGTATCTGGATTATTTCGAGGGCGTGCTACAGCGCAACCGCAGCCGTGGCGGCTACGCGGTGGGCGCCCGCTTGTCGTATGTGGATTTGTCGCTGTTCCAGTTGCTCGAAGGCCTGCACTACGCCTTCCCGCGCGCCATGGAGCGCCTGGCGCCCGGCTACCCGGGCATGATGGCGCTGCGCGAGCGCGTCGCGCAGCGGCCGAATGTCGCCGCCTATCTGAACTCGAAGCGGCGCATCCCCTTCAACGAGGACGGCATCTTCCGCCGCTACCCCGAGTTGGACGAATAGTCCGTCCGTTCAGGCCGCGCTGGTGACCGGATAGCCGGCCGCGACAATGGCCGCGCTGATCTGCGCCAGCGCGCTGGCCGACTCCACCGTGACCCGCTTGCTGGCCAGGTCGACCTGCACCGTCGCGCCGGCGTCGAGCGCCTGCACGGCCTTGGTGACGGCGCCGACGCAGTGACCGCAGCTCATCTTTTCCACTTGTAGTTGGTACATGGTCCGACTCCTTAACTCGTTTCGATAGCGTCACTGTAGTCCTTCCCGTCGTGGGAAGGTCAAGCGCAATCGCGCAAAGAATCGGATGGGAAGGACGGCGCTTCAGATATCGAGCTTGGCCAAGTCGACGCTGACCAGCGCCCAGATGCCGCCGGCATAGTCCGGCTCCTTGGACAGCTCCTCGAACGGCGAGGGCTTGATCTCGAACGCCCGGCCCAGCCGCAGCATGGTGCCGACATGGCCGTAGATGGCCTGGGTGACGTTGCGCATGGCGTTGTCGACCGTGTCGCCGGACGAGGTGCAACCGGGGATGTCGGGCACCGTCACTCCGTACTTGCGGCGGCTATCTCTCTCGCTGTCGGCCTGGATCAGGATGGGGATGTCCATGGTCTTACCTCGGTTGCGATGGCTAGTCTGAGCGGCGGAAAATCCTGCGTTGTGTGTAGTGTTATACAGCTTGCCGCCGGTATCAAGCACTTTCGTGCTTGGGCTCGCATGCGAAGCGCGGCGGAATTGCATCCGGGAACCGACGCTGGCAAAGCTGCCAATGCTTTGTTTTTGTTAGCTTTTTCTCCCGGGGCAGATTGTCGCGGCGCGCGCTACGTTGGCGGACGAACCTTCTGCGGCAGTTTCTTGACCACCGTGTCGGCGGCGCGCAGCACGCGCCCGTCGCGGCTGCGCGGCAGCATGGGCGGCAGCGCCGCGCCGCCGTCCTTGTCGAGCAGCAGCGAGTGCTTCTCGCCGCGGCGGAACAGGTGCTGCTCGCCCCACTGGCGCAGCGCCAGCACCACCGGGAACAGCTGTTCGCCTTTCGCCGTCAGCACGTATTCCTGGTAGGCGCTGCCGTCGGAGGCCGGCTGCACGGCCAGAACGCCGTCCTCGGTCAGGCCGTGCAGGCGGTCGGTCAGGATGTTGCGCGCCACGCCCAGGTTGCGCTGGAAGTCGCCGAAGCGGCGGCTGCCGTCGTAGGCGTCGCGCACGATCAGCATGGCCCAGCGGTCGCCGATCACCTCGAGCGCGCGCGCCACCGGGCAGGGGTCGTCCTTCATGCTCTTGCGTTTGGCCATGGTATGCGGATTCTTGTGGACGGTTTCGATGGTTGCATTTTAAAACCACTCTGCCTATACTTCAACTGGTTTTAATTTGAAACCACTTTTGAAGGATGCCACATGCCCCGATCCACCAGCTCCCCGCCGCCCGCCGCCGCCGGCATCGACCACAGCGCGATGCCGCGCGGTGTGCTGCTGCTGTTCGCCTGCGCCAGCGGCCTGAGTGTCGCCAACGTCTACTACGCCCAGCCGCTGCTCGATCTGCTGGCGGCCGACTTCGGCATCGGCCTGGGGGCCGTCGGCGGCGTGGTCGGCGCCAGCCAGGCCGGCTGCGCGCTGGCCCTGCTGTTGCTGGTGCCGCTGGGCGACCGGATCGAGCGGCGCCGGCTGATGCTGGCGCAGTTGCTGGCGCTGGTGGCGGCGCTCGTCGCGGTGGCCATGGCCGGCAGCGCCGTGGCGCTGCTGGCGGCCATGTTGGCGGTCGGCCTGCTGGGCACGGCGATGACGCAAGGATTGATCGCCTACGCCGCCACGGCGGCCGCGCCGTCCGAGCGGGGGCGGGTGGTCGGCGCGGCGCAGGGCGGCGTGGTCATCGGCCTGCTGCTGGCGCGGGTGGTGGCGGGGCTGGCCGCCGACCTGGCCGGCTGGCGCGCCGTCTACCTCGGCGCGGCGGCGGCCATGCTGCTGCTCGGCGCCGCCTTGTGGCGGGCCTTGCCGGCCCTGGCGCCGCCGGCCGCGCCGCCGTCCTACGCGCGCCTGTTGGCCTCCATGGTCACGCTGCTGGCGCGCCAGCCGGTGCTGCAAATTCGCGGCGTGATCGCCTTGCTGATGTTTGCCGCCTTCAGCATTTTCTGGAGCGCGCTGGTGCTGCTCTTGAGCGCGCCGCCGCATGCCATGTCGCACACGGCCGTCGGCGCCTTCGGCCTAGTCGGCGTGCTGGGCGCCCTGGGCGCGGCGCGCGCGGGACAGTGGGCCGACCGGGGGCGGGGCCAGCGCACCAGCGGGTTGGCGCTTGCCCTGCTGCTGGCGTGTTGGTTGCCGCTGTGGTTGGGTGCGACCTCGCTGTGGGCGCTGGTGTTGGGCATCGTCGCGCTCGACCTGGCCGGGCAGGCGATCCACGTGACCAACCAGAGCATGATCTTCAGCGTGCAGCCGCAGGCGCACAGCCGGCTGGTGGGCTGCTACATGTTGTTCTACGCGCTGGGCAGCGGCCTGGGCGCGGTTGCCGCGACGGTGGTCTACGCCCGCGCGGGCTGGGGCGGCGTGTGCCTGCTCGGTGCTGGCGTCAGCTTGCTGGCGCTGCTGTTCTGGGCCGCCACGCTGGGCCGCATGGCTGCCGGCGGCCACCTGGCGCCGGATCGCCGCGCCGATCAGTCCGCCAATCGGTCCGCCGATCAGTCCGCCGATCTGGCCGATTGACGGCTGAGTCGGCTACCGCGCATTGGCCGTTGTGCCGCCGACACGGTATTTTGTGCAAGCTCCTGCTATGGATATTATTTCTTTTGCAATGCGAAATCTCCGCTACACTTTATTCTCCGCCGCGCAGCGATTGTTCCGGAGACCACGTCATGAGCATCTCGTCCAAGAAGGCAGCACCGGCCCGTACCGTGCCGCCGCCACAGCGAAAAGTGGCGGCGCCGCCCGTGTACCGGCCGCAGGCGCCGCTGCTGCAGGCCAGGATGGCGGCGCCGTCCGCCGCGCCGGCCCGCCCCCTGGCACCGCCCGTGTTCCGTCCGCAGCCGTTCGCCCCGGCGCCGCCGGTGTTCCATGCACAGGCGACGGCCAAGCTGCAGGCCAGGCTTGCGCCGAGGCTTGCCCCCGTCAAGCCTCCCGCGCGCCTGCTGATCCAGCGCGCCAGCAGCGTGAAGCAGACGGAGTCGGAGGTGGACGCCGCCTTGAGGGAGCGGAACTATCAGGCATTCTTGGACGAACTCGATCGCGACGAGAAAAAGGCCAAGCCGGCGTCGGCGGTGGCCGCGAAACCAAAGAAGCTGAGCATGGCGGCCAAAAAGATGGCCGCCGCCACGAAGGCCGCTGCGGCCAGCGCGGCGCAGGCCGACGAGGAGCGCCGCCTGGCGGCCGAGCAGGCGGCTGCGCAGGCCTTGGTCAGCGCCGTGGCGGATTGGCACGAGTTTGAACAAGGGGCGGTGGCCAATTTGTTCGGTTTAATGGAACGCGGCTATCTGACGCTCGCCGCGCCGCATCGTTGTTTCCTGTCGGCCCACGAAATGGCGGGTGGCGTGCGGCGCGCCGGCAGTTTCGGACTCAGCAAGAAAATCCTACTCACCGACGGACTGAAGGATAAATACCGCGAAACCCACCAGGTCAAGCCCGCGGTCCGGGTGCTCCACTTGCACTGCAATGGCGACGGCACGGTGCGTTCGTTCGGCGTGAAACTGTTCCTCGCCGAAGGGCTAGTCGGCTACAACTACGTCGTCCCGCCGATGTACACGGCACGCGCCAACGCCTTTGTTGGCGACATCGATGGCAGTAACGTCGAGGTCAAGGTGAAGGTCTTCGACTAGCCGGCGGGGACGCCGGCGGTGCGTTGCCGCAGCCGATGGCGTAATCCGACGCGCCGGTCGATGCCGCTCAGGCCGTCAACCCGGGCGCCCGCTTGGCCGCCGCCGCCGGCTGCGGCAGCCAGCCGTGGCCGCGATACCAGGCCAAGGTGTCGGCGATGGTCTGTTCCAGCGGACGGAAGCCCAGGCCCAGCTCGCGCTCGCTCTTGGCGTGGTCGAAGTGGCTGCGGCCGGCCTCCCTCACCATCAGCCGCACCGTGGCCAGGCTGAGCAGCACCGGCTTGCCGCTGATCCGCGCGTACAGCTCCTGCGCGCCGGCCAGCGCGTACAACAGCGGCAGCGGCAGGCGGCGCGTCGGCGTCTTGACGGCGGCGAGGCGCCCAGCAGCGGCACCAGCTCGCCCATCGTCATGTGGCGGCCGGCGGCCAGGTAGCGCTCGCCGCGCCGCCCCTGCCGCGCCGCCGCGATCTGCGCCAGCGCCACGTCGCGCGCGTCGACCACGGAAAAGCTGCCGGGCACCAGGCCGGGCAGCTTGCCCAGCACCACGTCGTTGACGAACTGCCCCGACGAGGTCGGACCGATGTCGGCCGGTCCCCACATCCAGCCCGGCAACACCAGGCTGGCGTGCATGTCGGTGTGGCGCGCCAGGAAGGCCAGCACGGCCTCGTCGGCCAGGATCTTGCTGCGGTAGTAGTCGTCGGCGTCGGCCGGCGCGCGCAGGCAGGTCTCGTCGATGGGCCGGCCCGGTTCGCCGTTGAGCACGGCGATCGACGAGGTTTGCACCAGGCGCCGCACGCCGGCCAGGTAGGCCTGCTCGATCAGCGCGCGGGTGCCGTCGACGTTGATGCGCTGTAGTTCTGGCCAGTGGCTGCCGCCCTTGTAGTTGTCGCGGAAGTAGGCGGCGGTGTGGAACACCACGTCGCAGCCGACCATGGCCGGGGCGAAGGCGGCCACGTCGGCCATGTCGCCGCGCACCAGCTCGACGCCGTCCAGGTCGGCGAACTGCTGTTCGCCCTTGGCCAGCGAGCGGACCAGGGCCTTGACCAGGATGCCGCGCGCGCGCAGCTCGCGCACCAGGTTGTTGCCGAGCAGTCCGGTGGCGCCGGTGACGAAGGCGTGTTTGAGTATGTGTGTTTGGGTCATGGGATTATTTCAAAGTTCATCTGATATGCGAATGTAGCGCGATCCATTCGGGATATCAAGTGATATTTGAATTGGTGGCGCCGGGCCGCCAGTCCGAATCCAAGTTTCGACCGATATCCAGGGTGCGTGTGAGATGTTTACGCCCCATGAAACCAAGCACCTCCACCCCGTCCGTACCGACCACCCCGTCCACCGCGCCGCGCCTGAGCCGCGAGCAAAGCCAGGCGCGCACCCGCGAGCGCCTGATCGAGACGGCGCGCCAGCTGTTCGTCGCCAACGGCTACGGCGGCACCTCGCTGCGCGACATCGCCGAGCAGGCCGGCTTTTCGCAGGGCGCCTTCTATTCCAACTTCGCCGGCAAGGAGGCGGTGCTGCTGGAGCTGCTGCGCCGCCACATGGAGGCCGAGGCGCTCCAGTTGGCCGGCCTGACCGGCGCCGACGGGCGCAGCCCCGAGCAGCTGCTGGCCGGGCTGGAGGCCTGGGCCGCCACGCTGAACCACGACGCCGACTGGTCCATGCTGTCGATCGAGCTGCAGCTGCACGCCAGCCGCAGCCCGGCCTTCGCCGCCGAGTACCAGCAGGTGTGGGACCGCCACCGCGCCGCGCTGGGCGGCGTGATCGCCGCGCTGTTCCGCCAGCTGGGCCGCACGCCGCCGGCCGCGCCCGACGAGCTGGCGGCCGGCTTCATGGCGCTGGCCCACGGCCTGGCGCTGCAAAGGGTGGCCGGCCGGCCCGACCCGTCCGGCCGCCTGATCCTGCTGTTCCTGCGCGGGCTGCTGGCCTAAGCCCGCAAACCAAGGGGTCTGACCCCGTGCGGGGTCAGACCCCGGCTTCGATGTCCCGGGGTGGGGCGACGTAAAAAAAGCCCCGCGTGCATCGCTGCGCGCGGGGCTTTCTGGGCGTCGCCGGCACGGGGCCGGCGTCTGCCTGCTACTGTCTTACAACACTTCGCTGGCGTGGTCCGCCAGGCGCGAACGTTCGCCGCGCGCCAGGGTGACGTGGCCGCTGTGCGCCCAGCCCTTGAAGCGGTCGACCACGTAGGTCAGTCCGCTCGAACCTTCGGTCAGGTAAGGCGTGTCGATCTGCGCGATGTTGCCCAGGCAAAGGATCTTGGTGCCCGGACCGGCCCGCGTGACCAGGGTCTTGACCTGCTTCGGCGTCAAGTTCTGCGCCTCGTCGATGATCAGGAACTTGTTCACAAAGGTGCGGCCGCGCATGAAGTTGAGCGACTTGATCTTGATGCGCGAACGGATCAGGTGCCTGCGTCGCCGCCCGACCCCACTCGCCGCCGTCGGAGTCCGACTTGTTGAGCACTTCGAGGTTGTCGTCGAAGGCGCCCATCCACGGCGACATCTTCTCTTCCTCGGTGCCCGGCAGGAAACCGATGTCCTCGCCGACCGGCACGGTGACGCGGGTGACGATGATTTCGTTGTAGAGCTTGGTTTCCAGCACCTGCGCCAGACCGGCCGCCAGGGCCAGCAGGGTCTTGCCGGTGCCGGCCTGGCCGAGCAGGGTGACGAAGTCGCATTCCGGATTCATCAACAGGTTCAAGGCGAAGTTCTGCTCGCGGTTGCGCGCCGTCACGCCCCACACATTGTTCTTGTTGTGGCTGAAGTCGCGCAGGGTTTGCAGCACGGCGGTCTTGCCGTTGATCTGCTTGACCTGGCCGTAGAACGGCGTTTCGCCGTTTTTCGGTTCGAGGAAGATGAACTGGTTGACCAGCATCGACGGCACGAACGGGCCGGTGACGCGGTAGAAGGTGGCGCTCTGGCCGTTCTTGTTCTCCTGCCAGGACTCCATGTCCTTGCCGTGCTTGTTCCAGAAGTCGTCCGGCAGCTGCACGATGCCCGAGTACAGCAGGTCGGTGTCTTCCAGCACGTGGTCGTTGAAGTAGTCCTCGGCCGGCAGGCCCAGGGCGCGCGCCTTGATGCGCATGTTGATGTCCTTCGACACCAGCACCACCGGACGGCCCGCCTGCTCGGATTCGAGCGAGCGCACCACGGCCAGGATCTGGTTGTCCGCCTTGCCGACCGGCAGGCCGACCGGCAGGTCGGCGCTTTGCAGGCGGGTCTGGAAGAACAGGCGGCCCTTGGCGTCCTTGTTGCCCAGCTTGGACAGCGGGATGCCTTTTTCGATGGCGTCGTCGTCGGTGTTGGAGACCAGGCCGTCGAGCGTGCGCGAGACTTGGCGGGCGTTGCGCGCCACCTCGGTCATGCCCTTCTTGTGGTTGTCCAACTCCTCCAGGGTCATCATCGGCAGGTAGACGTCGTGCTCCTCGAAGCGGAACAGCGACGAGGGGTCGTGCATCAGCACGTTGGTGTCGAGCACGAACAGCTTGGTCTGGCCGGTTTGGTCGGCATGACGGCTGGTGGACGACTTCAACGGCACTTCGACCGGCTTGTGCTTGGCTGGATGCGGCGCCTCGGCGACCACCGGGGTCAGCTTGCCGCGACCGGCCGGAACGGCCTTGGCCTTGACTTTGGCCTGCTCCGCAGCCGCCACTGGCGCCGGGGCGGCAGCGACGACGATAGGCGCCGGGGCGGCCTTCAGCACGGCGGCGACGGCCTTGCCCTTGGCGGCGCTCTTCGGCGCCGCCTTGGCGGCTGCGACGACGGCCGCGGTGGCAACAACGGGCGCCGGCTTGACCGCCTTGGCCGTCGGCGTGGCTTTGACCGGCACGGCCTTGATCGGCGCGGCCTTGGCCGGCGCGGCTTTGACAGACGCCGCTTTCTTCGGCGCAGGCGCTACGTCCGCCAAGGACGCTGGCCGCGTCCCTGTCGATGTTGGGTAATCTTTCGCCAGCAGTATAGTCGCTGGCTTACTTGGTAGTTTTGGCAGTGGCATCAGGATCTCAATCAAAAAATATCTGGAAGAATCCGCCCATGGGCAAGGCACACGCGCTTGCGTGCTCCTGGTCGCCGGATGGGGTGGATGCGAGGTAAAACGGAATATAAGGCTGCCAACGGGCGCTCGTCTGGCCCGGGGAAGGTACCGCGTGGCGACCGGCTGGCCGCCAGGGAGGGTAGGGAGAGGTACAGTGTTGACTCAAAATCAGGCTGATGCACTCAAAGTTCTGCTGCGGTTGGGCAACTCTTCCGGAAAGGCTGCAACGCGCATTAGTCCTGACGCGCTACAAATTCCAGCACTTCGTCGACGTGACCTGCTACCTTCACGCCTCTCCATTCTTTCACCAATCGGCCCTGGGCGTCAATGACAAACGTGCTGCGCTCGACGCCGCGCACGGTCTTGCCGTACATCTGCTTCATCTTCATGACGCCGAACTGCAGGCAAACGGCCTCGTCCGGGTCGGAAATCAGCTCGAAGGGCAGGCCCAGCTTGGCTTTGAAGCTCTCGTGCGAGCGCAGCGAGTCGCGGCTGACGCCGTATATTTCGGCGCCGGCCGCGGCGAACTGCTCGTGCAGGTCGCGGAAGGCCATGTTTTCGGTGGTGCAGCCGGGCGTGTTGTCCTTCGGGTAGAAGAACAGCACGGTGTGGCGCGCCGGCCGGCCGCGCAAGGTGAAGGTCTGGCCGCTGGTCATGGCGGCGGAAAAATCGCTGATCGGGGCGTCGGGTGCTACGGATTGGCTATCAGCCACAGGCTCTCTCCTGAACGGTGAACATCAGCGCTGTTGGGAGCCTGCAGCGCAAGCAGGCGGAACAATTGGCGGGGCGGGTGGGCGGCCTTCTTGCCAGCCACTGGGATGACAATCTAGGGTCAGACTCCCCGCCTTGGCGCTAGGGTCTGACCCTGCTTCGTTGCCGCAGCGCCTTAACTCAAGGTCTTCGATGCCGGGCCCTGCACGATCAGCTGGCCGGAACGTCCGGGCAGCTCGCCCCAGGTGATCGGGCAAACCGGCATGGCCTGGTCTTTCACTTTCTCGTACAAATCGGCCATCGAGGCCAGCTGGTAGCCCTGCGCCTTCCATCCCGCCAACAACTGCTCGAAGATGGGGGCAAGTTTCTGTCCTTCAAGTTCGGCGTGCAAAGTATACACGTGGTCGCGCGTGGCGCCCTCGGTCAGTTTCAACAGGAAGGCGGCGATGTTGCCGCTCGTGATGGTGGTGCCGTCGATCTCGCGGCCGAGCAGCTCGTCGAGCGTCGGCAGGGTGGTCGGCAGCTGCACGCAGGACAGCACCCGGGCGCCGTCGGCCAGCCGGTGCGGACCGAAGGCCGGGTCGGCCAGGCGGCCGTCCGCGCGCAGCACGGCGCGGCCGTCCGAGGCGTAGGCGTAGCCGGCGCCGGCACTGGCAACCTCGTGTTCGGCGAAGGCGGCGGCGTTCATCTGCCAGCCGGCCGCGCCGTGGGTGAGCGGCGCCGTGCCGAACACCTGGGCGTAGCGGGCGGCGGCCTTGCGCATCATGGCGACGGTCCACTCGGCGCCCTTGTTGGCGACGTTGTCCTGCCACAGCACGTGGTCCCAGGTGTGGATGCCGCATTCGAAGCCGGCGTCGCGCACCGCGCGCATCTCGTCGGCGCAGTCCTTGCCGATGTCCGGTCCCGGCAGCAGGGTGCCGTACATCAGCGTTTTCAGGCCGTAGTGCTCGACCACCGAGGTGCGCGAGACCTTGCTGAAAAAGCCGGGCCGCAGGGCGCGGCGCAGCGCCCAGCCGGTGTGGTCCGGGCCGAGCGAGAACAGGAAGGTGGCGTGGGCGCCGTGCGCCGACAGCGTGCGCACCAGATTGCCCACGCCCTCGCGGGTGCCACGGTAGGTGTCGACGTCGATTTTCAGCACCAGCAGCGGCGCCTGCCGCTGCTGTGTGCCGGCTTGCAGAGTGTCGGTCAAATCATCAATCCATCAAGGCTTGGGCTTGTGCCACCTGGCCGCGGTAGGCGTCGAAGATCTTCTTCAGCGCGTCGGCCATGCTGGTGGTCGGCGCCCAGTTCAGCTCTTCGCAGGTGTTGGTGATCTTCGGCACGCGGTTCTGCACGTCCTGGTAGCCGGCGCCGTAGTAGGCGCCCGAGGTGGTTTCGACGATCTTGACCTGCTTGGCGCCGGCGGCGTACTCGGGGTAGTGGTGCGCCAGTTCCAGCATCATGCCGGCCAGTTCGCGGATCGAGTAGTTGTTGACCGGGTTGCCGATGTTGTAGATCTTGCCGGAGGCGGCGCCGTCCTTGTTGGCGATGATCGCCATCAGCGCGTCGATGCCGTCGTCGATGTCGGTGAAGGCGCGCTTCTGGGCGCCGCCGTCGACCAGCGAGATGTTCTCGCCACGGACGATGTGGCCGAAGAACTGGGTCACCACGCGCGAGGAGCCTTCCTTCGGCGTGTGGATCGAATCCAGGCCGGCGCCGATCCAGTTGAACGGACGGAACAGGGTGAAGTTCAGGCCTTCCATGCCGTAGCCCCAGATCACGCGGTCCATCAGCTGTTTGGCGTTGGAGTAGATCCAGCGCGGCTTGTTGATCGGGCCGCAGACCAGTTCGGAGTTCTCCGGGTCGAACTCGGCGTCGTGGCACATGCCGTAGACTTCCGAGGTGGACGGGAACACCAGGTGCTTGCCGTACTTGGCGGCCGAGCGGACGATCGGCAGGTTGGCCTCGAAGTCCAGTTCGAACACGCGCAGCGGCTGCTTGACGTAGGTCGACGGCGTGGCGATGGCCACCAGCGGCAGGATCACGTCGCATTTCTTGACGTGGTACTCGACCCATTCCTTGTTGATGGTGATGTCGCCCTCGAAGAAGTGCATGCGCGACTTGTAGGCCTCGTTCTCCAGCACGTCGGTGATGCGGTCGGTGCTCATGTCCATGCCATACACGTGCCAATCGGTCGTTTCCAGGATGCGTTTCGACAGATGGTGGCCGATGAAGCCGTTGACGCCGAGGATGAGGACTTTTTTCATGGGATATTCTCTGGTTATGTTCATTGTCCGCTGGCGGATGCGGCCAGGCGGGAGTGCAACTGCTGGGCCGAGACGGCGGCGCCGTCGGCCGACAAGGCGGAAATCGTGAGCATGCGGCCATCGCCGCACACGCCAAAGATGCAATTATCCACTACTGCCAAGCCCGGTGGCAAACTTAGCGCGGCAACGTTGCTTATCTGCTCACACGTGTCCTTGCCCAGGCGGGCCCGCTCGATGACGTAGCGCACGCCGGCCACATCGGTGAAGGCGCCGGGGTAGGGCGGCGCCACGGCGCGGTGCAGATTGTAGACCTGCTGGGCCGGCAGCTGCCAGTCGATGCGGCCGTCCTCGGGGGTGCGGCCGCCGAAGTAGCCGCCCCGCGTCAAGTCGTTGGGCAGGCGCGGCGCCGTGCCGGCCAGCAGCGTGGGCAGCACGCGCCACAGCGCCTGTTCGGCCGCCACGGTGACCTTGCCGAACACCTCGAAGGCGCTGTCGTCGGGCAGGATGGGCACCTCCATCTGCGCCACGATGGCGCCGGCGTCGGGCTTGACGGTCATCTCGTGCAGGGTGGCGCCGGTGACGTCGGCGCCGTGCAGCACCGCCCAGTTGACCGGCGCGCGGCCGCGGAACTCGGGCAGCAGCGAGCCGTGCATATTGTAGGCCGGCGCCACCGCCAGCAGCTCGGCCGGCAGCATGTGGCGGTAGTAGAAGCTGAACATCAGCTCCGGCTGGGCCGCGCGCACCCGCGCCAGCAGCTCGGCCGACTTGGCGTCGGCCGGCGTGGTGTAGGCGATGCCCTCGCTGCGGCACAGCGAGACGACCGACTCGAACCAGATGTTCTCGTTGGCGCTGTCCTCGTGGGTGACCACCAGGGCGACGTCGACGCCGCCGGCCAGCAGCACCTTCAGGCAGCGCACGCCGACGTTGTGGTAGGCGAACACCACGGCGCGCCGGCCGCGCGCCGGGTGGCGCAGCGGAGTGGCGACGGTGATGCCGGCGGCGCTCATCGGCCCACCGTGCGTTTTTCCAGCGCGTCGGCGGCCAGCGGCTCGTGGCCCGGCGTCGGCTGTTGCAGGATGGTTTGCACGACGTAGCGCGGCCGGGCGCGCACCTGCTGGAAGATGCGGCCGATGTACTCGCCCAGGATGCCGATGCCGAACAGGATCACGCCCATCAGGAAGAAGGCGATGGCGAACAGGGTGAACAGCGCCTCGGCCTCGGCGCCGAGGAACAGGCGGCGCACCAGCAGCACGCAGACCAGCACGCCGGAGATGATCGCCAACAGCATGCCCATCATCGAGAACAGTTGCAGCGGCACCAGCGAGAAGCCGGTGACCAGGTCGAAGTTCAGGCGGATCAGGCTGTACAGCGAGTATTTCGACTCGCCGGCCGAGCGCTCCTCGTGCTCGACCATGATCTCGGTCGGCTTGCGGGCGAAGCGGTAGGCCAGCGCCGGCACGAAGGTGTTGACCTCGCCGCACTGGTTGACCAGGTCGATGACGTTGCGGCCGTAGGCGCGCAGCATGTTGCCCTGGTCGGTGATCTTGATGTTGGTGATCTTCTCGCGCAGGTGGTTCATGGCCTTCGAGGCGTAGGTGCGCCAGGCCGAGTCCTGCCGCTTGCGGCGGATCGAGCCGACGTAGTCGTAGCCCTCGCGCATCTTGGCGACCAGGTGGTGGATCTCCTCGGGCGGGTTCTGCAGGTCGGCGTCGAGGGTGACCATGATCTCGCCGCGCGAGGCCTCGAAGCCGGCCAGGATCGCCATGTGCTGGCCGTAGTTGCCGTTGAACAGCACCACGCGGGTGACGTCGGGGCGGGCGCGGAACTGCTCGGCCAGGATGGACACCGAGTTGTCGCGGCTGCCGTCGTTGACGAAGACGATTTCATAGCTGCTGCCGATGGCGTCGAGCGCCGGGTACAGGCGGTCGAACAGGGCCTGCAGGCCGGCCTGCTCGTTGTAGATCGGGATGACGACGGATATTTCTGGTTTCATTGCGGAACTTTACTTGGTCAGGATGGCCTTGACGGCGGCGGCGGCGCGCTCGACGTCGGCGCTGGTCATGGCATAGAACATCGGCAGGGTGACGGTCAGGCGGCCGATCTTCTCGGACACCGGCAACATGCCCTCGGTGAAGCCGCGCTCCTGGTACAGGGTGAACAGGTGGATCGGCGCGTAGTGGAAGCCGGTGCCGACGTTGAACTCGTCGGCCATGCGGCGCATGAAGGCGGCGCGCGTGCCGGGGCCGTGGTCGGGCAGGATGATCTGGAACAGGTGCCAGTTGCTGTTGTCGAAGTCGGCCAGCGGCAGCTGGGCGCCGGTCCGCGCCTCGAACTCGCTGCCGAACTGGGCGAAGTAGTGGCGCGCCAGCGCGCGGCGGTGGGCGGTGACGGCCTCGATGTGGGCGAACTGGCCCAGGCCGATGGCGGCGGTGATGTCGGTCATGTTGTACTTGCCGCCGAGCACGTCGACGTCGATGCCGTCGACGCCGCTGCGCGAGACGCCCTGCAGGCGGTACTTCTCGGCGAGGCGGGCCTCGTCGGCGTTGTTGAGCACCAGGCAACCGCCCTCGCCGGTGGTCAGGTTCTTGTTGGCCTGGAAGCTGAACGAGACGAAGTCGCCGAAGCTGCCGATGCGCCGGCCGTTCCAGCTCGAGCCGAAGGCCTGGGCGGCGTCCTCGACCACGCGCAGATTGTGCTTCTTGGCGATGGCGTACAGGCGGTCCATGTCGACCGGCAGGCCGGACAGGAAGACCGGGATGATCGCCTTGGTGCGCGGCGTGATGGCGGCCTCGACCTTGTCGAGGTCGATGTTGCGCGTCACCGGGTCGAGGTCGGCGAACACCGGCGTGGCGCCGACCTCGATGATGACGTTGGCCGTGGCGACCCAGGAGATCGAGGTGGTGATCACCTCGTCGCCGGGGCCGACGCCGGCGATGCGCAGCGCGATCTCCATGGTGCAGGTGCCGGAGTTGAAGGTGCGCACCGGCCGGCCGCCGAAGTACTCGGACAGCTGGGCCTCGAAGGCCTGCACCTTCGGGCCGCTGGTGAGCCAGCCCGAGCGCAGCACCTCGCCGACGGCGGCGATGGTGGCCTCGTCGATGGTGGGTTTGGAGAAGGGCAGGAAGGGCAGGGCAGCGCTCATACAGTGTTCACTCGCAGGTAAATTCGGGTCGGTCGGCAGCATGGGCCGCCCGGGGCAGCGCATATTTTAAAGCGTTATCGATTTGAGGGGCGGATTTGTTAATCGCTTGTCAGTAAAGATTATCTGAAGAACAATGACCTAACTGCGCGCCAGCAGGGCCACGCCGACAAGGATGATGCCGATGGCCAGCAGGCGCTGCCAGCTCAGGGCCTCGCCGAACAAATACCAGGCGCCGACGGCGGTGACGACGTAGCCGAGCGAGAGCATCGGGTAGGCGATCGACACGTCGACGCGCGACAGGGCGATGATCCACAGCACCACCGACGCGACGTAGCAGGCCAGGCCGCCGATGATGGGCAGCTGGGTGGCCACCTGCAGGCCGACGCTGAACCAGTTGTCCATGGTCAGGTGGATGGCGCCGACGTTGCGGGTGCCGGCTTTGAGCAGCAGCTGCGCCAAGGCGTTGAGCAGCACGCCGCTGACGATGAAGCTGAAGGTTGCGATGTTCATGAGGTGTTCTGACGGTGTGGGGTTGCGGCACGCGTGCCGGGAACGGTGTTGGAGCCCCGGGGCGAAAACGAGGGTCAGACCCTAGCGCCAAGGCGGGGAGTCTGACCCTGGATTCACGCTCCGGGGTGGTGTTGGCGCCGCCTGCGCCTTGGCCGCGGCCGGGCCGGATTACCGGTTGGCGACCACCATGCGGCGGCTGTCTTCGGCCACCACGCGCATGGCCACGCCGCGCTGTTTCAGCTCGGCATAGGTGTCGTGCTCCATGATGGCCAGCGCCTTGACGCCGGCGCCGGCGGCCTTGTTCCACTGCGCGACGAAGCCGTCGACGGTGGGAATCGACAGCTCGGGCTGCTGTTTCAGGCCGAAGGTGAACTCGTCCCAGTAGTCGACCAGCACCACGGTGCGGCGCAGGTAGAAGGTGAGCGATTGTTCGTAGGTCGACACCGAGTAGATCTTGGTGTCGGCGCCCAGTTCGGCCTGGATGGCCGGCACCAGCGCGGCGCCGGCGCGCATCTTGCCGTAGGGCTCGAAGCCGGCCAGGATGGCCTGGGTGGCCAGGAAGCCGGCCAGCGCCAGGGTCAGCACGGTGGCGTCGCGGCGCAGGTGGCGGGCGTGCATCAGCGCCAGCGCGCCGCCGCCGGCGGCCAGCAGCGCGGCGGCCAGCACCCAGGGCTGGTAGGCCTCGAGCAGCGCCGTCTCGGACGGGTGGCGCACCTGCATGCCGGCGATGCCGGGCACGAAGGCCAGGCCGACCAGGCCGACGGCGACCAGCAGGCCGGCGGCCAGCATGCGCTGGCGGCGCGAGGCGTTCTCCAGGTAGACGGCGACCAGCAGGGCCAGCGCCGGGAACACCGGCAGGATGTAGCCGGGCAGCTTGGAGCTGGAGTAGCTGAAGAAGAAGAAGATGAACACCGCCCACACCAGCAGCATCAGCTTGGGTTGGAAGGTGCTGCGCTCGCGGCGCAGCGCGGCGAACAGGCTCTGCGGCAGCACGCCCAGCCACGGCAGGATGCCGGGGATCAGCATGACGAAGAAGTAGTACCAGGCGCCCTCGCGGTGGTGGGTCTTGAGCAGGAAGCGCTCGAAGTGCTCGTGGACGAAGAAGAAGTGCGGCTGCTCCGGGTTCTTCAGCGCCACCAGCACGAACCACGGCGTGGCGACGGCGAAGAACAGCAGCAGGCCCTTGACCAGGTGCAGGCGGGCCCAGATGGCCCAGTCGCGCGCCGCCAGGGTGTAGAGCACCAGCACGGCGCCCGGCAGCACCAGGCCGATCAGGCCCTTGGCCAGCACCGCCAGCGCCATGCCGGCCCAGCACACCAGCATCCAGTTGCGCCGCTCGGCCGCGCCGGCGTCGTCGCGCTGGGCCAGCAGCAGGGCGCACAGGGCGATGGTGGTCATGCCGGACAGGCCCATGTCGAGCGAGTCGATCTGGCCGCAGGCGACCCAGAACAGGCTCGAGCCGAGCGCCAGCGCGGCGTAGAAGCCGGCGCGCGGGCCGAACACCTTGTGCCCGGCGTAGCCGGTGAGCAGCACGCCGCCCAGGCCGCACAGGCCGGTCCACAGGCGCGCCTGCCAGTCGCCCAGGCCGAAGGCGGCGAAGGACAGCGCGTTCATCCACGCCTGCAGCGGCGGCTTCTCGAAGTATTTGATGCCGTTCAGGCGGGTGGTGACCCAGTCGCCGGTGGCGAGCATTTCGCGCGCCATCTCGGCGTAGCGGCCCTCGTCGGGCGGCACCAGGGTGCGCACGCCGAGCACGTAGAGCCAGACGATGACGAAGGCCGCCAGCAGCGACCAGACCAGTTTGCGGGAGTTGTACAGGTCGTTCATCCGGCGGACTGCTCCGCCGGGTCGATGATCAGCGCCAAGGTGACCTTGCGGCCCTCGCCCATCAGGATGTTGTAGGTGCGGCAGGCGGCCTGGCTGTCCATGCACTCGACGCCGATGCGGCGCATGGTCAGCGCGGCGGTCAGCCTGGGGTGGATGAAGCGCTGGCGCGCGCCGGTGCCGAGGATCACCACGTCCGGCGCGTCGGCCAGGATGGCGGCGAAATGCTGCTCGCTGAGCGCCTCGAAGGTGGCCGCGTGCCAGGCGCGCGGCGGGCTTTCCGGCATCACCACCAGGCTGTGGTCGTAGCGCTGGGCGTTGATTTCGACCCCGCTTTGATCGTAGCCGGTGACGGTCTGGTATTGTCTGGTGGAGCTGGCGTGGAGCTTCATTTGTCGTGTTTGCAATGTTGTTGCGCGATGGTGTCGTGACCGCTTACGGCGCCCCCGGCGTGGCCGGGGCGGCAAAAAGAAGCGCCATTGTAGCGTTTTTCCCGTTCGCGCCGCCCGCAAAGGTTGATTAAATGGGATGCTTTCGGCAGAATGGGTCTTTTCGCATTGCAGCATTGGCCACCGTCCGTCGCCGCTCCGGCGCGGCGCGACGCGGCGCGGCCACGCGTTTGCTTCACCACGACAGGGATTTATTTTGCGACCGATTCAGAAATCGAACAAATTGGCGGATGTCTGCTACGACATCCGGGGTCCGGTGTTGGAGAAATCCAAGCAGATGGAGGACGAGGGCCACAAGATCACGAAGTTGAACATCGGCAACTTGGCCGTGTTCGGCTTCGACCCGCCGGACGAGATCGTGCAGGACATGATCCTGAACTTGCACAACTCGGCCGGCTACACCGACTCGAAGGAGCTTGTTCGCGCCGCGCAAGGCGGTGATGCACTACACCCAGAGCAAGAACGTGGCCGGCGTCGGCATCGACGACATCTACCTCGGCAACGGCGCCTCCGAGCTGATCGTGATGGCCATGAACGCGCTGCTCAACACCGGCGACGAGGTCTTGGTGCCGGCGCCCGACTACCCGCTGTGGACGGCCGCCGTCAGCCTGTCGGGCGGCACGCCCAAGCACTACATCTGCGACGAGCAGTCCGACTGGTATCCGGACCTCGAGGACATCCGCAGCAAGATCACCGCGAACACCAAGGCCATCGTGGTGATCAACCCGAACAACCCGACCGGCGCGCTGTACCCGGTCGAGGTGCTGCAGCAGATCATCGAGGTGGCGCGCCAGCACCAGTTGATCATCTTCGCCGACGAGATCTACGACAAGGTCTTGTACGACGAGGCGCAGCACACCTCGATCGCCTCGCTGGCCGACGACGTGCTGTGCATCACCATGAACGGCCTGTCGAAGAACTACCGCTCCTGCGGCTACCGCTCCGGCTGGATGGTCGTCTCGGGCGAGAAGAAACACGCGAAAGACTACATCGAGGGCTTCAACATGCTGGCCTCGATGCGTCTGTGCGCCAACGTGCCGGGCCAGTTTGCCATCCAGACTGCGCTCGGCGGCTACCAAAGCATACAAGACTTGGTCAAGCCGGGCGGGCGCCTACTCAAGCAACGCGACCTGGCGCACAAGCTGCTGACCGACATCCCCGGCATCACCTGTGTCAAGCCGAAGGCCGCGCTGTACATGTTCCCGCGCCTCGATCCGAAGATCTACCCGATCGTCGATGACCAGCAGTTCGCCTACGAGCTGCTGGAAGAAGCAAAAGTTCTGATCGTCCAGGGCACCGGATTCAACTGGATCGCGCCGGACCACTTCCGCGTCGTCTTCCTGCCGAACTCGGACGACATGACAGAAGCCTTCGGGCGGATTGCCCGCTTCCTCGAAGGCTATCGCAAGCGCCATAGCCTGGGCTACTAGGAGGCTGCCTCACCCCCGATCAACCGGGCGGACGGCGCGCGCACGAGGCGCGCCATCCGCCGAGTCACGACAAATGAAACGATATTTATGAATCCCATCAAAGTAGGCTTGCTCGGCGTCGGCAACGTCGGTTCCGGAACGTTCAACGTGTTGCGCCGCAACCAGGAAGAGATCCGCCGCCGCGCCGGCCGCGGCATCGAGATCACCATGGTCTCGGCGCGCAACACCGAGCGCGCCCGCGCCCGCACCGGCGGCAGCGTGCAGGTGGTGGCCGACCCGTTCGAGGTGGTCAACAACCCCGACATCGACATCGTCGTCGAGCTGATCGGCGGCTACGACCTGGCCAAGCAGCTGGTGCTGCAGGCCATCGCCAACGGCAAGCACGTGGTCACCGCCAACAAGGCGCTGCTGGCCGTGCACGGCAACGAGATCTTCGCCGCCGCCCAGGAGAAGGGCGTGATGGTGGCCTTCGAGGCGGCCGTCGCCGGCGGCATTCCGATCATCAAGGCGCTGCGCGAGGGCCTGACGGCCAACCGCATCGAGTGGCTGGCCGGCATCATCAACGGCACCACCAACTTCATCCTGTCCGAGATGCGCGACAAGGGCCTGGACTTCGGCACCGCCCTCAAGCAGGCGCAGGAGCTGGGCTACGCCGAGGCCGACCCGACCTTCGACATCGAGGGCGTCGACGCCGCGCACAAGGTGACCATCATGTCGGCCATCGCCTTCGGCATCCCGGTGCAGTTCGACAAGGCCTACGTCGAGGGCATCTCCAAGCTCGACGCCATCGACATCCGCTACGCCGAGCAGCTGGGCTACCGCATCAAGCTGCTGGGCATCGCCAAGCGCGCCGTGGTCAACGGCACCGAGGGCATCGAGCTGCGCGTGCACCCGACCTTGATCCCGAGCAAGCGCCTGATCGCCAACGTCGAGGGCGCGATGAACGCCGTGCTGGTGCAGGGCGACGCGATCGGCGCCACCATGTACTACGGCAAGGGCGCCGGCGCCGAGCCGACCGCCTCGGCGGTGATCGCCGACCTGGTCGACATCACCCGCCTGGCCACGGCCGACCCGGAGCACCGCGTGCCGCACCTGGCCTTCCAGCCCAACGAGATGACCGACATCGAGATTTTGCCGATGTCCGAGGTGACCACCAGCTACTACCTGCGCATGCACGTGGCCGACCGTCCCGGCGTGCTGGCCGACCTGACCCGCATCCTGGCCGACGCCACCATCTCGATCGACGCCATGCTGCAAAAGGAGCCGGCCGAGAACGAGACCCACACCGACATCATCATGCTGACCCACCAGACGCAGGAGAAGAACGTCGAGGCGGCGATCCTGAAGATGGAGGCGCTGCCTAGCGTGGTCGGCAGCGTC
Source organism: Rugamonas sp. DEMB1 (assembly GCF_029834475.1). Classification (GTDB taxonomy): domain Bacteria; phylum Pseudomonadota; class Gammaproteobacteria; order Burkholderiales; family Burkholderiaceae_D; genus Rugamonas; species Rugamonas rubra. The sequence continues at coordinate 1,484,606 of NZ_CP122407.1, forward strand.
ACCAAGATCCGGTTGGAAAACCTGAGCTGATGAGCTGAGGGGATTTTCCGAAGTAACAAAAAACCGGCCGAGGCCGGTTTTTTTATGTTGGGGAGCGCCAGCTCCCCAATCCATCAATAGTGGTGGCGACATGAAATGATGATCAACTCGTCATCATGCACTTCGTAGACGAGTCGGTTGGTCTCGTCGATTCTCCTCGACCAGCAACCGCTAAGACTGTGTTTCAACGCTTCAGGTTTGCCGATCCCGACAAATGGATCTTTCTGCGAGGCCTGGATCAGATCGTTAGTGCGTTTGAGCGTTTTTTATCTTGCGTTTGCCAGTAGACGTAGCTTTCCCAAGCCTCATCCGTGAACTTCAGCTTGCGCATGTTGCGGTTCCTCTGGGGCGGAAATGCCGATTAACTCCCGATGCTGCGCTTGGCCCGAGCGCGCCTGCGCGATGGATTTGGCAAGGTGAGCCGCATTCGCTGGCGAGCTCAACAGGTGCACTGTCTCCATGAGGCTGCTGTAATAATCGAAGGACATGACGACGGCATCCGGCGCGTCCCGTCGCGAGATAACGGTGACGTCGGCATCCTCAACCACCTGGTCGATAACAGCGCGTAGGCTGTTGCGAGCGTCAGAAAAGTTGATGATTCTCATTTGCTACTCCGTTCTTTGAATGCTTTTTCGAATGGCCATACTTGTACTGTAAATGGTACAAGTTGAAGTGTAACGTAGTTTCCGCCGATAGCAAGCTTGCCGGCGTGTCAGAGAACTTCCCTAAAAAACGGGCCTCAATGCTGAGGCCCGGAAAGAGTCTTACTTGGTGCTACTGCCCGGCGCGGCCGGGCACGGGGGGATTACTTCGAGGCGACGGTTAGCTCGCTCTTGACTTCCTTGACGCCGGGTACTGCCGAGGCGACCTGGATGACCTTGGTGCCGACTTCGGTGTTGGCCACCGAGCCGCTCAGCACGACCACGCCTTCCTTGGTGCTGACGCCGATTTTTTCGCCCAAGGCGGATTTGATCTGCGCGGTGATGGCGGCATCGGTGCTGTCGCTGCTTGCCTTGGTGGCGCCGGCCATGGCGGCTTCGGCTTGCGGCACGGCGAAGGCCGGTGCGGCGGCCAGGGCGGCGGTGGACAGGGCGGCGGTGGCCAGCAGACGGGCGATCAGTTTCGAGTTCATCATGATGTGTTTCCTTTTGCTAGTTTAGGGTGGCAACGCTTTGGCGTTATCCAGTACACAGCAAGCGCCGTGCCAGGCATGGAAACATCAACAATATCAAACACTTATCGACGTCGGCCAGGCGCCGGTGGGGCGGGTGGCGGCGACAACCCTCCGCCGCCCCCGGTTTTTGTCGTGTGGCGGCGACAGATAAACCGCCTGCGTATTCAAGTGCTTGATTTCAAAGGGATTCGTCCTGTCGCTCGGGGGCGACAGCGGGGTCGGCGCGGAACAGGCTGGCGTCCAGCTCGTGCTTCTGCAGCAGGCGGTAGAACTCGGTGCGGTTGCGTTCGGCCAGGCGGGCGGCGTCGGCGACATTGCCGTCGGTCAGCTTGAGCAGTTGCACCAGGTAGTGCCGCTCGAAGCGCCGCTTGGCCTCGGTGTAGCTGAGCACCTCCAGCGAGGGCACGCGCAGCGCCCGCTGCACCAGCGACAGCGGCACCAGCGGCGCGGTCGCCAGCGCGCAGACGTGCTCGACCACGTTGTACAGCTGCCGCACGTTGCCCGGCCAGGCCGCCGTGGTTAGCGCCTCCAGCGCGCCGGGGGCGAAGCCGTTGACCCGCTTGCCGTACTTGGCCGCCAGCGTCTGCAGGAAGCGGCTGGCGAGCAGGGCGATGTCCTCGCGCCGCTCGGCCAGCGGCGGCAGGGTCAGGGTGATGACATTGAGGCGGTAGTACAAGTCCTCGCGGAACTGGCCGTCGAGCATGGCCGCCTCCAGGTCGCGGTGGGTGGCCGAGAGGATGCGCACGTCGATGCTGCGGCCGCTGTCGGCGCCGAGCTGGCGCACCACGCGCTCCTGCAGCACGCGCAGCAGCTTGACTTGCAGCAGCAGCGGCATGTCGCCGATCTCGTCGAGGAACAGGGTGCCGCCGTCGGCCGCCTGCAACGGCCCTCGCGCGCCGTGGCGGCGCCCGTGTAGGCGCCCTTGACGTGGCCGAACAGCTCGGACTCGAGCAGCGCCTCGGGGATGGCGCCGCAGTTGACGGCGATGAAGGGGGCCTTGGCGCGCCGGCTGGCGCGGTGGATGGCGTTGGCCAGCAGCTCCTTGCCGCTGCCGCTCTCGCCACGGATCAGCACGCTGGCGTCCGACACGGCGACCAGCTTGGCCTCGGCCAGCAGCTCGGCCATGCACTGGCTGCGGCTGATCAGGCCGGCGCGCCACTGCTCGTCGCCGGCCTCCTGGCCGGGCGTGGGCGCCGACAGGCTGAGCGCCTGGGCGATGCGTTCGAGCAGCACCTTGGCATCGAAGGGTTTGGTCAGGTAGGCGTAGGCGCCGAGCGAGGTGGCCTCGACGGCGTCGGGGATGGTGCCGTGCGCCGTCAGCAGGATCACCGGCAGGGCCGGGTACTGGGCGCGGATGGCCTGGAACAGCGCCAGGCCGTCGCGGTCGGGTAGGCGGATGTCGCTGATGACCAGCTGCGGCAGCTCGACCGCCAGGCGGGCCAGCGCCGCCTCGGCGCTGCCGGCGGTGGAGACGCGGTAGCCGCTGGCGCCCAGGCGCATGGTGAGCAGGCGCAGCAGGTCGGCGTCGTCGTCGACCAGCAGCAGGTGGGCGCGCGGCGCCGGCGCGGCCGGGGCGGTGGCCGCGTGGATGGTGGCGGCGCTCATTTGCTGCCTGCCGCCGCGCTGGCCGCCGGCCGGGTCGGCAGGCTGCGCTCGATCGCCTTCAGGCCCTCCAGCATGTCGCTGAGCTGCTCGTTGCGGCGCTGGCTGTCCTTCAATTGCAGGGCCAGCTTGTCGGCGTGCTCGGCCAGCCGGCGCGCCTCGGCGCAGTTGCTGGCCAGCAGTTGGCTGAGCGGCTTGAGCGGCTCGGCCTCCGGCTCGGCCGAGGCGGCCACGCTGTCGAGCAGCAACTGGGCGCGCGGCAGGTCGCCGTTGCCGCGCGTGAGCATCAGGATCATCGCCGTCTGCAGCGACAGCTTGGGCGACTTGGCCTGCGCGTTGAAGCCGCTGAGCTCCTTGAGCAGCTCGCCCTGGCTCATGCGGCGCAGCGCCTGGTGGTAGCTGAGCAGCGGCGCCACCGGGTCGGGCGGCGGCGGCGGCGCCAGCAGCACCGGCGCGACGACGATGCGGGTGGGCGGCGGCGTGGCCGGCGCGGCCGGGCGCAGGGCGCAGCCGGCCAGAGCGGCGGCGAGCAGGGCCAGCGCCAGTTGGGCGCCGAGGCGGCCGGCGGCCGGCGGTGGAGTGGGGGCAGGCGCTGGGCGCCGGTTGGTGGGTGTCATAGGGAGTTGCAGCTAGGTTGAAAAAACCACAGGCGAAAATCTAGGGTCAGACCCTAGGGTCTGACCCTGGCTTGGTGCCGTTGGGTGGTGTGTGGCCGCCGGCGTGCCGGGGTCGTACGGCAGTTCGATTCGGAAATGGGCGCCGCGCGCGGACGGCAGCAGTTGCAGTTGGCCGCCGTGGGCGGCGATGTATTCGTGGACGATGGACAGGCCGATGCCGTTGCCCCGGCGCGCGCCGGGCGGCTGGCGCTGGCCCTGGTAGAACGGTTCGACGATGCGCGCGGCGTCGTCCGGCGCCACGCCCGGCCCCTGGTCGAGGCAGTCGACGCGCAGGCGGCCGTCGACCCGCGCCAGTTCGAAGCGCACCTTGCCGCCCGGCGGGCTGAAGCGCACCGCGTTCGACAGCAGGTTGCCCAGCGCCACGCCGAGCTGGTCGGCGTCGAGCGCCAGCGGCGGCGCGCTGCCGGCCGCCGTGACCGTCAGGCCGGCGGCCATCCACTGCAGGCGCTGGCCGGCGATCACCTGCTCGAGCAGCGGCGCCAGGTCGGTGCTGGCGCGCCGTGGATGCTGGGCTTGGAAGGCGGCGGCGTTGTAGCGCAGCAGGCAGTCGATCTGGTTTTGCAGCGAGGCGGTGTTCTGCCGCAGGATGGCGGAAATTTCCGCCTGTTGCGCCGAGAGCGGCCCGGCGACGCCGTCCTCGAGCAGGGCGACGCCCTCGCGCAGCGCCGCCAGCGGCGTCTTCAGCTCGTGCGAGATGTGGCGCAGGAAGCGCGCCTTGTCCTGCTCCAGCGTGGCCAGGCGCTGGCGCAGCCAGTCGAGCTGGCGGCCGACGCGGCGCAGGTCGCCGGGGCCGCGCACGTCGATGGCGGCGTCGTAGGCGCCGCCGCCGAGGCGGTCGATGGCCGTCTCGATCTGCGCCAGCGGGCGCGACAGCCAGGCGCCGAAGCCGAACGCCAGCGCGGCGGCCAGCGCGATCGAGGCCAGCACCTGGCCGGTGAGCACGCCACGGCGCTGCTCCAGCTCGGCCAGCAGGGCGGCGTTGCGCCGGTCCACTTCGCGCTTGACCTCGTCCTCGAGGCGGCCGTGGATGGCCGCCAGCGGCGCCAGCGCGCGGCCCAGCGCCTGCTGGCGCACGCCGCGCGGGCCGGCGCCGCGCAGCACCTCCCAGGCCGCCGCCGTGTGGCGGCGCCAGTCGGCGAACAGCGCCGGCGGCGCCTGCGGCAGGCCGGCGGCCACCGCGTCGAGGGCGGCGCCGGCCTCGCGCCAGGCGTCGGCGTAGCGGCTGCGGAAGGCCGGGTCGTTGAGCACCAGGTATTGGCGCGCGCTGCGCTCCATCGCCAGGCCGCGTTCGGCCAGGCGCTGCGCCTGCTCGCTCAGGGCGATGGCGTGGCGGGCGCCGTCGCGGCTGTGCGCGGCCAGCCGGTCCAGCGTCCACAGCGCGTGCAGCGAGGCGGCGCTGAGCAGCAGCGCGATCAGCAGGAACACGCCCAGCAGCAATTGGCGAAACGATAGTCTCGAAGGCATCATCATGGGAAAAGGGGGAGGGGCGCCACTGGCGCTGGTCCCGCGATGATAGGGGAAAAGCGGGCGGGGCCGCGCCCGATTGGGTGGGTTTGTAGCCGCCTGCGCGCGCGGCGACTGTTGCGCGACCGGCGGCGAAGCTGTCTCCAAGGCAACTTTCTCCTTGCCCCGGCGTGGTCTATTCGATTACGCTGGGTCTCGCCGCGCCACACCATCCCTCCCCATTCTTGAAGGAAGTCCATGTCGAATCTCCTGCGCCGCCTGTCGATCCAGCAAAAGCTGATGTTGAGCATGGCCTTCTGCCTGCTGCTGTTCCTGGCGATCTCCGCCACGCTCAGCGTCACCATGACCGGCAACGGCATCCGCCAGCGCGTCGTCGAGCAGGAGCTGCCGGCGGTGGTCGGCGAGATCCGCAACGACATCCTGCGCCAGATCACCGAGCCGCTGGCGGCCTCGCAGGCGGTCGCCAACAACACCTTCCTGCTCGACTGGGAGGCCGGCGGCCTGGCCGAGGCGGGCGACGAGGCCTGGACCCGCTACGCCAAGCAGCTGCGCCAGAAGGTCGGCGCCGCCACCGTGTTCTGGGTCTCCGGCGCCAGCGGCAAATACTACTCGGAGGGCGGCCTGAGCCGCACGCTGAGCCAGTCGGCCGCCGGCGACCAGTGGTTCTACGGCTTCCTGGCCGGCGGCAAGCCCTACACCCTGGACCTGGACCGCGAGCCCGGCGCCAGCGGCTACATGTTGTTCATCAACACCCGCTTCGACGCCGGCCCGGGCAAGCCGGGCGCCGCCGGCCTCGGCCTGTCGGTCGACAAGCTCGCCGACACCATCCGCAGCTACAAGGTGGGCAATTCCGGCTACGTCTACCTGGCGCGCGCCAACGGCACGCTGCTGGTGCACCGCGACGCCAAGCTGGCCGACGGCAAGCACAACATGCAGGAGCTGGCCGGCTTCGACGCCGCCCTGCTCGGCCGCCTGCTGGGCGGGCAGAAGTTCGCCCACGCCAGCTACGCCGCGCCGGACGGCAAGCGCATCGTCGCCTCGTCCTTCGTGCCGGAGCTCAACATGTACGTGGTCGCCGAGGTGCCCGAGGCCGAGGTGCTGGGCCAGGTGACGCGCTCGGTGACCATCTCGGCGCTGCTGGCCGGCCTGGTCGGCGGCGGCATCGGCCTGTTCGTCATCTACCTGGTCAGCCGCGCCATCGCCGCGCCGGTGGCGCGCGCCGCCCAGATGCTCGGCGAGATCGCCGACGGCAACGGCGACCTGAGCCGCCGCATGGCGGTCGAGGGCAGCGACGAGATCGGCGCCCTGGCCGACGCCTTCAACCGCTTCGTCTCCTCGCTCAACCACACCATCCGCGCGGTGCGCGGCAGCACCGAGACCATCGCCACCGCCTCGGCCGAGATCGCCGCCGGCAACCTCGACCTGTCGGCCCGCACCGAGAACCAGGCCTCCAGCCTGGAGCAGACCGCCTCGGCGATGGAACAGTTGACCTCGACGGTGGCGCAGAACGCCGCCAGCGCGCGCACCGCCAACGAGCTGGTGCAGTCGGCCTCGGGCATCGCCCGCGAGGGCGGCCAGGTGGTTGGCCGGGTGGTCGACACCATGGCCTCGATCAAGGACAGCTCGCGCAAGATCGCCGACATCATCGGCGTCATCGACGGCATCGCCTTCCAGACGAACATCTTGGCGCTCAACGCGGCCGTCGAGGCGGCGCGCGCCGGCGAACAGGGCAGGGGCTTCGCCGTGGTCGCCTCGGAGGTGCGCAACCTGGCGCAGCGCTCGGCCGCCGCCGCGCGCGAGATCAAGGAGTTGATCGGCGACTCGGTCGGCAAGGTCGACGCCGGCAGCGCCCTGGTCGACGCCGCCGGCGCCACCATGGGCCGCATCGTCGCCTCGGTCGAGCAGGTCACCGGCATCATGGGCGAGATCGTCGCCGCCAGCCACGAGCAGAGCGAGGGCATCGGCCAGGTCAACCTGGCCATCGCCGAGATCGACAGCACCACCCAGCAGAACGCCGCGCTGGTCGAGCAGGCCGCCGCCGCCGCCACCTCGTTGCAGGAGCAGGCCGCCAGGCTGGCCGAGGTGGTCAGCGTGTTCAAGCTCGACGAGGCGGGCCGCTGAGGCGCCAGGCAGGCGGGCGGCGGCGGTCTTCGGTCGAGGCGGTGGCGGTCGTCGGTCGAGGTGCCGGCGGCTAACAAACCACCCACCGGCGAAGAGCCAGGGTCAGACCCTCAGGGTCTGACCCTGAGTTTTGCCGGTGGCTTTTCTTGGCGCAGCTGCGCCGCGCTACCGGCGGGCGCGGGCGAACTGTTCGAACTGCTCGGCCGGCAGCGGCTTGCTGAAGTAGTAGCCCTGCATCTCGTCGCAGCCCTGCTCGCGCAGGAACTCCAGCTGGCCGGCCGTCTCGACGCCCTCGGCGATGGTCTGCAGGCCCAGGCTGCGGGCCATCTGGATGATGGCCCCGACGATGGCCTTGTCCTCCGGGTCGGTGCAGATGTCGCGTACGAAGGACTGGTCGATCTTCAGCTTGTAGACCTTGAACTTCTTCAAATGGCTGAGCGAGGAATAGCCGGTGCCGAAGTCGTCGATCGACATGCGCACGCCGCGCTCGTGCAGGCTGTTCATGATGGCGATGGCGCCCTGCGGGTCGTGCATCGCCACCCCCTCGGTCAGCTCGAGCTCGAGGTATTCGGCCGGCAGGCCTCCTCGTCGAGGATCTGGCTCACCAGGCGCGGCAGGTCGGCCTGGCGGAACTGCACCGCCGACAGGTTCACCGCCATCACCAGCGGCGCCAGGCCGGCGTCCATCCACAGGCGCGCCTGGCGCGCCGCCTGGCGCAGCACCCAGGCGCCGATCGGCAGGATCAGGCCGCTGTCCTCGGCCGCCGGGATGAACTCGGCCGGCGACACCTGGCCCAGCTCGGGCGAGTGCCAGCGCAGCAGCGCCTCGGCGCCGACGATGCGCCCGTCCTGCTGGGAGAACTGCGGCTGGTAGTGCACCTGCAGCTGCTCGCGCTCGAGCGCGTGGCGCAGCGCCGACACCAGCTGCAGGTTGCGCGCCGAGCGCTGCTGCATCTCCGCCGTGAAGAAGCGCAGGTCGTTGCGGCCCTCCTGCTTGACGCGGTACATGGCCGCGTCGGCGCACTGGAACAGCGCCTCCAGGTCGGCGCCGTCGGCCGGGTACAGCGCGATGCCGACCGAGGCCGTCACGTTCAGGTCGTGCGGCGCGATGTGGCAGGGCGCCTCGATCAGGCCGAGCAGGCGGCGCGCCGCCAGCGCGGCGCCGGCCGCGTCCACGCCCGGCAGCACGAACATGAACTCGTCGCCGCCCAGGCGCGCCAGCAGGTCGCCCGGGCGCAGCGTTTGGCGCAGCCGGCCGGCCAGCTCGACCAGCAGGGCGTCGCCGGCGCTGTGGCCGAGCGAGTCGTTGATGTCCTTGAAGCGGTCCAGGTCGAGCAGCATCACCGCCGCCGTCTGGCGGCCCTGCTGCGCCAGGCTCAGCGCGTAGGCGGCGTGGTCGAGCAGCTGGGTGCGGTTGGGCAGGCCGGTCAGCGCGTCGAAGTGGGCCAGGTACTGGATCTGCGCGTCGGCCCGCTTGCGCTCGGTGACGTCGCGCGTGATCCCCAGCAGCATCGGCGGCTCGCCCGGCTCGCCTTCCATCGGCGCGGCGTGCGTCTCCATCCAGCGGGTGCCGCCGCGCAGGCCGCGCACCTCGAACTCGAGCGTGCCGCTGCCGCCCTGCATGACGCGCTGGTGCAGCGCCGTGAAGTCGGCGCGGTAGGCCGGCAGCACCAGCTCGACCAGGTCGTGGCGCTGCAACTGCTCCAGGCTGTCGGCCTCGAGGATGGCCAGGCCGGCCGCGTTCATCTCCAGCAGGCGGCCCTCGCTGTCGAGCACCTTGATGCACTCCGGCTCGGTCTCGATGATGGTGCGCAGGTGCTGTTCGCTCTTGCGCAGCAGCGCGTTGGACTGCTCGCGCTGGGCCTCGCGGTCGAAGTTTTTCAGGGCGAACTCGATGTCGAGCACCATCTCCAGCAGCAGCTCGCGCACCTCCTGGTCGAAGGCCAGGCGCAGCGCCGAGTACAGCGAGAAGAAGCCGACGATGCGGCCGTCGCGGCGCAGCGGCAGCGCCGCCGAGGCGCCCCAGCCGAACTGCGCGCCGCGGGCGTGCCAGGCGGCGGTGGCCGGGTCGGCCTGGAAGTCCTGGCACCAGTAGGGCTGGCCGGCGCGGAACGAGCAGCCGATCGGGCCGCGGCCGTGCGGGTTGGCGGCGTCGAGCGACAGGCGCAGGCCGTCCAGGTACGCGATGCCGTCGCCGTGCGCGGCGGCCGGCACGACGTGGCCGTCGGCGTCGGCGATCATGCCGATCCAGGCCATCGTCATGCCGCCGTGTTCGACCACGGCGCGGCAGATGCGCTCGAACAGCTCGGCCTCGCTGGTGCTGCGCACGATCGCCTGGTTGCACTGGCTGAGCGCGCTGTAGAGCCGGCTGACGCGCTGGTGGCGCGCCAGCGCGGCGCCGCGCTCGGCGTCGATGCGCTGCAGGCTCTGCTGCATCTCGGCCAGCCAGCCCAGCACGCTGTGGCGGCGCCCGGCCGGCACCGGGATGGCGCCGGCGAAGTCGCCGCCGCTGAGCCGCTCGATGCGCTGGTGCAGCAGGTCGGCGCGGCAGCCGAGGATGGCGTCGAGGTCGCGCTTGCTGCGCCACAGCAGGTAGAGCAGCAGGGCGCCGGCCAACAGCACCGCGGCGCGCATGCTGCGGGCGTTGCCGGCGGCGTTGCGCACCGCCTCCAGCGTGCGCTGCTCGACGCTGTTCTGCACCTGGCCGATCGGCCGCATGATGGCCGCCTTGGCCTGGCGGTAGTCGGCGTTGTGCAACAGTTCGCTGGCGGCCTGGCGCCGCGCCGGTTCGGCCGCGCCGCCGCCCTCGAGCAGGGCCATGGCGGCCAGCTCGGTGTGGGTCAGGCTGTCGGAGTTTTGTTTGGCCTCGCTCAGCAGCGAGAATTCCAGCGCGCTGAAGCCGGCCTGGCGCATGCGTTCGAGCATGGCCGTGGCGGGCGCCGCCGGCGTGGCGCTCGCCGGCGTGGCCGCGGCCGCGTCGGCCGCCGCCAGGGTCCCAGTAGGTGTGCGGCTCGCTCGGCGCCGCGCCGGGCCGGCCGTCGCGCGCCGCCAGGATGTCCTGGTAGTGCTGGCGGTAGGCCGGCTCGCCGGTGGCCACGTAGCTGCGCACCATGCGGGTCAGCTCGTCGGAGGACTGGCGCAGCTCCTCGGTCAGTTGGTAGGAGTGGTAGCGCAGCGCGTTGGCGTCGTCGATGCGCTGCTCGGCCCAGACGTACAGCCAGAAGCTGGCGCAGAACAGCGCCAGCGCGGCGACGGTGAGCCAGGCGCTGCGCGAGAAACGGGACATGGTGCTGCTGGCGGTGGTGGTCATCTTGGTCGTCGGTGGCGCGCCGTGCCACCGGCGCTGGGCGGGCGGAGGGTTTAGACGGCGGGGCCGACGTCCATGCCGTCGTAGGTCTCGATCTGCTGCTCCTCGGCGAAGCGGTAGAACTCCTGGTTGCGCGCGTGCAGGCTGGCGGCGTCGTGTTTCTCGACCTTCTCGACGTGCAGCCAGCTTTGCGCCGGCGTGCCGTCGGCCTGGGCCGCCGAGTCGAACAGGCCGACCACGCGGTAGCCCTTGGCCGCCAGCAGCGGCGCCGCCTGTTCCAGCCTGGCCTTGGCCCGGTCGGCGAAGAAGTAACCCCACAGCAGCGGCTTGCTGCTGTCCCAGGGGGCGTTTTGCGCCATGTCGGCGAACAGTTCGGTCATGTCTTCTTGGCTGATCTTTTTGATGCTCATGCTGCGCTTTCCTTGTGTGTCGTGGTGGCTTGTTAGCCGTATTGTAGCGCCAGCCGCCCGGGCGGTGGCCTTAGGCGAGGGCGGAAAACAACAGCCGCACGCGCAGGCCGCGCCCGCCGGCGCCGTCGGCCAGCACGATGGCGGCGCCGTGCAGGGCGGCGATGTCGGCCACGATGGCCAGGCCCAGGCCGGCGCCGCCGGGGTTGCGCTCGAGCGTGGCGGCGGCGCGGTAGAACGGCGCGAAGACCTTTTCGCGCTCGGCGGCGGCGATGCCGTGGCCGCTGTCCTCGACCTCCAGCAGCACCCGGCCGGGGCCGCCGTCGGCCGCCGCGCCGGCCAGCACGCGCAGCACCACGCTGCCGCCGGGCGGCGTATAGCGCAGCGCGTTGTCGAGCAGGTTGGCGACCAGCTCGTGCAGCAGCAGGGCGTGGCCGCGCACCAGGCCGTCCAGCCCGGCCTCGAGCGACAGGTCGATGTCGCGCGCGACGGCGGCCGGCGCCTGCTCCAGCGCCACCTGGCGCAAGGTGTCGCGCAGCGCCACCGGGGCCAGCGCCGTGCCCTCGCCGCCGTGCTCGATGCGCGCCAAGGTCAGCAGGCGGTTGGCCAGGTTGACCGTCGAGTCGGTGGTGGCGGCGATGCTGCGCACGATCTCGCCCAGCGCGGCGCGCAGCCGCGCCGGGTCGTGCTGTTCGCGCTCGCACTCGCGCAGCGCCAGCTCGGCCTGGGTCTTGAGCACCGTCAGCGGCGTGCGCAACTGGTGCGAGGCGTCGGCGATGAAGCGGCGCTGGCTGGCGATCAGGCTTTGCAGCCGCGCCATGGCGCCGTTCATCGCCGCCACCAGCGGGCGCACCTCCTTGTGCACCAGCGCCGGGTCGACGTCGGACAGGTCGGACAGGCTGCGCGTCTCGACCGCCAGCTTGAGCCGCATCAGCGGGCGCAGCACCAGCCGCACGGCGAACCACACCAGCAGCGCCAGCGCCACCAGCAGGCCGGCCTGCCACAGCAGGGTGTCGAACAGGATCTGGTTGGACAGGCCGCGCCGCGCGTCGAGCGTCTCGGCCACCTGGATCAGCGCGATGCCGCGCATCGAGTCGTCGTACACCGGCTGCAGCAGGGCGGCGATGCGGATCGGCTGGCCGTGGTAGCTGGCGTGGTAGAAGCGCACCAGCGCCGGGTAGGCCTGCGAGCGCGGCACGTTGGCCGGCACCGCCGGCAGGTCGGCGTAGCCGGACACGGTCTCGCCACGGATGCCGGTGACCTTGTAGTAGATGCGGCCCAGGGTGTCGGTCTCGAAGCTGTCGAGGGCGACGTAGGGCACGTCGGCCACCACCTTGCCGTTGACCACCGAGACGCGCTCGGCCAGCGCCCGCGTCGAGGCCAGCAGCGAGCGGTCGTAGGCCATGTCGGCGGCGTCGAGGGCGTTGCGGTAGACCGAGACGGCGTTCAGCAGCACCAGCACGATCAGCGGGCCGAGCAGCCAGCGCAGCAGCTGGCCGCGCAGGCTGCCCAGCGCGGCCGGCGCCGCCGCGGCGCCGGTGGCGGCGCGCGCGCGCAGGGCGGCCGGCAGCCCCATTCAGGCGGCCGGCGCGGCCGGCCTTGGCTGCAGCAGGTAGCCGATGCCGCGCAGCGTGGTGATGACGGCGCCGCCCGCCGCGCCGGCCGCCACGCCGCTGTCGAGCTTCTTGCGCACGCGGTGGATGTACAGCTCGATGGCGTCGAGGTTGGCGTCGTCGGCCAGCGCGAACACCTCGTCGAACAGCTTCTCCTTCGACACGGCGCGGCCGGCGCGGGTGATCAGCGCCTCCAGCACGGCGTGCTCGCGCGGCGTCAACGCCATCGGCGTGCCGGCGTAGCTGAACATGCGCGTCACCGTGTCGAAGCTGAGCGCGCCGCAGCTGTGCACCAGGCTCTCGTTGCCGACGCTGCGGCGCAGCAGCGCCTTGACGCGCGCCTCCAGCTCGGCCAGCTCGAAGGGCTTGGCCAGGTAGTCGTCGGCGCCCAGGTTGAGGCCCTGCACCTTGTCGTCCAGGCCGCCGCGCGCGGTCAGGATCAGCACCGGCGTCTGGCCGCGCGGCGCGGCGCGCGCGCGCAGCCGGCGCAGCACCTCCAGCCCGTCCATGCGCGGCAGCGTCAGGTCGAGGATCACCAGCGCGTAGTCCTGGGTGTGCAGCAGGGCGTCGGCGTCGGCGCCGTTGTCGGCGCACTCGACCGTGAGGTGGGCGTCGCGCAGCGCCTTGGCCAGCCAGCGCGATAGTTCGGTGTGGTCTTCAACTAACAGAATGCGCATATTTTCTTGCTAACAGTATGAAAAAAGTTCAGTGTAAGGCCACAATCATCGCCGCCGCCGGCCCGATTGGGAAGCGCGCCCCGCCGATTGTGGCGCCTTGACGACAAGCCGGGGCCGCCACCCCCGCTGAAAGCCAATTGAAAGGAAGCGACTTCTATAGTGGCAGCCTGATTGAACGATCAGGCAACTCACCAATAACTATATCCTCTGGAGACCCACATGAAGAAAACCACCCTGTCACTCGCCGCGCTGGCCCTGCTGGCCGCCGGCGGCGCCGCCCAGGCCCAATCGAACGTCCAGGTCTACGGCCTGCTCGACATGGGCGTCGACTACGCCTCCGACGCCAAGGCCGGCGGCGGTTCGCTGACCCGGGTCAGCTCCGGCGGCATGAACACCTCGCGCTGGGGGCTGCGCGGTTCCGACGGACCTGGGCGGCGGCCTGAAGGCGGTGTTCCAGCTCGAGGGCGGCATCCTGATGGACAGCGGCGCCTCCGACGGCGTGCTGTTCAAGCGCCAGGCCAACGTCGGCCTGGAGGGCGGTTTCGGCCGCGTCGTGCTGGGCCGCTCGTTCAGCAACGTGTACGACACGGTGATCGCCTTCGACCCGATGGGCTTCGCGCCGATGTACTCGTGGGCCACCTCCGGCCCGGCCACCGGCCCGAGCAAGTACGGCTTCACCACCGCCTTCGACAACCTGGTCAAGTACTCCGGCAAGGTCGGCGCCTTCAAGTTCGGCGCCTCCTACGGCTTCGGCGAGCAGGCCAGCGGCGCGCGCGACAGCAGCAAGATGGGCCTGTCGACCGTCTACACCACCGGCCCGGTCAGCCTGATGGCGACCTGGGAGCGGGTCAACGGCAACACCGTGGCCGCCACCGGCAACCGCGACAAGAACACCGTCTGGCACATCGGCGGCAACTACAGAACGGTCCGCTCAAGCTGACCGCCGTGGTGCGCGACTTCAAGACCGTGGCCGGCAAGGCGCTGACGCCGGACGTCGAGGCGACCACCTACTGGGGCGGCGTCAACTACAAGATCAACGCGGCCACGCTGACCGGCGCGATCTACCACGTCAATGTCAAGAACGTCGCCGGCGGCAAGGATGCCGACCCGACCATGTACGTGGCGCGCTACCGCTACGCCCTGTCCAAACGCACCGACCTGTACGTCTCGGCCGCCTACGTCAAGGCCAAGAACGGCCAGCTGACCGGCCTGTCGCGCGACGACGCCGGCTTCGGCGAAACCCAGCGCGGCTTCGTCACCGGCATGCAGCACCGCTTCTAGGCCGCGCTTTTAGGCTAACTTTCGGCCCGGCGGTTTTTCGACAAATTGTGAAAAATCGCCGGGCTTTGAAAGCGCTTTGAAAGCTTCACCGCTCTACTATACCCATACCAGATGAAGAAAATTTTGCCAGCTTTGCTGGCGCTGCTGTGCGCCCCGCCGCAGTCCGGCGCGGCGGCCCAGCCGGCAGGCGTGGAGTGCATCGTCCCGTCCAAGCCGGGCGGCGCGATGGACCTGACCTGCAAGCTGGCGCAACAAGGATTGAACGGACTGCCGGGCCGGCCCGCCGGCGCCATGCACATCAGCTACCTGCCCGGCGGCATAGGCGCGGTGGCCTGGCACTCGCTGGTGTCGCAGCGGCGCGCCGAGCCGAACACCCTGGTGGTGTTCTCCGGCGGCTCGCTGCTCAACCTGGCGCAGGGCAAGTTCGGCCGGGCCACGGCGGGCGACGTGCGCTGGGTGGCGGCGCTGGGCGCCGACTACGGCATGATCGCGGTGCGCGCCGATTCGCCCTACAAGACGCTGGGCGACCTGGTCGCCGCCTTGAGGAAGCAGCCGGACAAGGTGCTGGTGGGTGTCTCGGGCACCATCGGCAGCCAGGATTGGTTGAAGATCGCGCTGGTGGCGAAGGCCGCCGGCGTCGATCCGAAGGTGTTGCGCTTCGTCGCCCTGGAGGGCGGCGGCGAGGCCTTCACCGCGATGCACGCCAACCATGTGCAGGTGGTCTCGGGCGACGCCTCGGAGGCCACGCTGTATTCGGCGGGCGGCAACACGCGGGTGCTGGCGGTGCTGTCGGAACGGCGCCTGCCGGGCGTGTTGGCGAATGTGCCGACGGCGCGCGAGCAGGGCATCGACGTGGTTTGGCCGATCATCCGTGGCGTCTGGATGGGGCCGCAGGTGGCCGAGGGCGACTACCGCAAATGGGTCGCCACCTTCGACCGCGTGCTGGCCACGCCGGAGTTCGCGCAGAGCCGCGCCGCCTACGGCCTGTATCCGTTCAGCCTGACCGGCGAGGCGCTGGCGGCCTACGTGAAGAAGGCGGTCGACGACTACGGCCGGCGCGCCAGCGAACTTGGCTTGGTGCGCTAGGCGCCGCCGCGGGCAACACGCAACACGCGCTACACAACACGCGGTAGGAACAAGGCAGTAAAACGCGGTACATAAGGCGAATCATCGCCACATATAAACGACGGAGACAAGACATGATGTTGAAAACCACCCTGGCCGCTGCATTGACCACCGTATTCGCCTCGGCCGCCCTGGCCCAGGTGCCGGCCGGCTACCCGGCCGACTACCAGAAGATCATCGACGGCGCCAAGAAGGAGGGCAAGCTGGTGATCTACGGCGCCACCGACAGCAAGGCGACCCAGCCGCTGATCAAGGACTTCAGCGCCCAGTTCCCCGGCATCAGCGTCGAGTACAACGACATGAACTCGACCGAGGTGTACAACCGCTTCATCTCCGAGGTGGCGGCCGGCGGCAACACCGCCGACGTCATGTGGTCGTCGGCGATGGACCTGCAGATGCGCCTGGCCTCGGACGGCTACGCCCTCAAGTACAAGTCGGTCGAGGCGGGCAAGATCCCCGGCTGGGCGATCTGGGACGAGCAGGCCTACGGCACCACCTTCGAGCCGGCCGCCATCGTCTACAACAAGCGCCTGGTCGAGGCCAAGGAGGTGCCGCAGACCCACGCCGACTTCGCCAAGCTGATCCAACTGCCCAAGTTCAAGGACAAGGTCACCACCTACGACATCGAAAAATCCGGCGTCGGCTTCATGTTCATGACCCAGGACGCGCGCGAGAACCCCAAGTTCCTCGAGCTGGAGAACGCCTTCGGCGTGGCCAAGGTGCGCGTGCAGTCCTCCACCGGCACCATGATGGAGCGCATCTCCTCGGGCGAGAACCTGATCGGCTACAACGTGCTGGGCTCCTACGCCCTGGTGCGCGCCAGGACCGACCCGTCGATCGGCGTGGTGTTGCCGAAGGATTACACGCTGATCCTGTCGCGCGTCATCTTCATCAACAAGGCCGCCAAGAACGTCAACGGCGCCAAGCTGTGGCTCGACTACATGCTGTCGCACCGCGGCCAGACGGTGATCGCCAACGACTCCAAGCTGTACGCCATCCGCGCCGACGTCAGCGGCGAGACCACCTCGGCCGACCTGATCAAGCAAATCGGCAAGGACAACGTCAAGCCGGTGCCGGTGCACCCGATCATCCTGCAGTTCCTCGGCCCGGCCAAGCGCATGGCCTTCCTCAAGCAGTGGAAAGAAACCGCCGGCAAGAAGTAAGCCGCGCCGCTTCACGCTTCACCACCGGGGTCGGTGCCAGGGTTCGCGTCGCGGGCCGTGGCTAATCACGCCCGATCCCGGCCAGCACGCCCCATTTCAAGGCCCGATACTATGCAAACCATGACCCTTCCCAGCTCCGGCCGGCGCAGCCTCAATTGGCCGCGCGGCGTGGTGGTGGCGCTCGCCCTCGTCGCCATCTTCCTGCCGCTGTTCCTGATCTTCTACCAAAGCTTCCTGTCGGCGCCGTTCTTCATGCCGGTCAAGGAGCTCGGCTTCGACGCCTACCGCTTCATCTTCGACGACCCCGATTTCAGCGCCGCCTTCCGCAACGGCCTGATACTGGCCACCGGCCTGGCGGTGATCGCCGTGCCGTTGGGCGGCATGCTGGCCTTCCTGATGATCCGCACCGACCTGCCGTGCCGCGGCTGGATCGCGCCGATGCTGCTGGTGCCGATCTTCGTCTCGCCGATGGTGATGGGCTTCGGCTACGTCGTCGCCATGGGCCCGGTCGGCTTCTACTCGACCTGGGCCAAGGACCTGCTCGGCTTCATCCCGTGGAACATCTACTCCTTCGGCAGCATCGTCGTCATCGCCGGCCTGACCCACGTGCCGCACGTCTACCTGTACGCCTCGTCGGCGCTGAAGAGCCTCGGCTCCGACGTCGAGGAGGCGGCCCGCGTGGCCGGCGCCTCGCCGCTGCAGGTGATGCTCAACGTCTCGCTGCCGATGATCATGCCGGCGCTGGCCTACGCCGCCGTGCTGGTGTTCTTCCTCGGCTTCGAGGTGTTCGGCCTGGTGCTGGTGCTGGGCGACCCGGAGGGCCACATGGTGCTGGCCACCTACCTGTACAAGCTGACCAACAAGCTGGGCACGCCGTCCTACCACCTGATGGCAGCCGTCGCCGTCTGCCTGGTGATGGTCACCATGCCGCTGGTGATGCTGCAGCGCTGGCTGCTCAAGTCGGCCAACAAATACGTCTCCATCAAGGGCAAGGGCGCGCGCACCAAGGTCATGCCGCTGGGTAACTGGAAATGGCTGGCCTTCGCCCTGATCGCCGGCTGGCTGATGTTCACCATCGTCATGCCGATCTCCGGCATCGTGCTGCGCTCCTTCGTGCTGTACTGGGGCGAGGGCGTGAAGCTGGCCGACGTGCTGACCCTGCAGCACTTCCGCGAAATCCTCGAGCAGCCGTCGCTGATGCGCGGCATCCTCAACACGGTGCTGATCGGCGTCATCGGCGGCGCCCTGGCGGTGGTCTGCTACAGCGCCATCGCGCTGGCCATGCACCGCAAGCCGGACGGCATCACCCGCCTGCTCGACTACAGCGTGCTGGTGCCGCGCGCCGTGCCGGGGCTGCTGGCCGGCCTGTCCTTCCTGTGGGTCTTCCTGTTCGTGCCGAGCTGGTTGGACGGCATGTTGAAGGGCATGGACAACAGCGTCGCCCTGTGGCTCAGCGCCCATGCGATACCGCTGCTGCGCGAGGTGCGCTCGACCATCTTCGCGCTGTGGCTGGCCTACTCGGTGGTCTGGCTGGCCTACGGCATGCGGCTGATCTCGGCCGCGCTGCTGCAGGTCGGCCCCGAGTTGGAGGAGGCCGCCCGCGCCGTCGGCGCCAGCCGCGGCCAGGTCAGCCGCGACGTCACCCTGCCGCTGATCAAATACGGCATGCTGGGCGCCTGGCTGATGGTGTTCCTGATCTTCGAGCGCGAGTATTCGACCGGCGTCTACCTGCTCTCGCCCGGCACCGAGGTGATCGGCGCCATGCTGGTGTCGCTGTGGGCCGGCGGTTCGACCGACCTGGTGGCGGCGCTGTCCTTCATCAACATCACGCTGGTCGCCATCGGCCTGGGCATCGCGCTGCGCTTCGGCGTCAAGCTGCACAACTAAGCAAACCAACAACATGAAACGAGACATCATCATGAACGAACTGACCGTCAACGACCTGCACCTGGACTACGGCAGCGGCGCCCACACCAACCCCATCCTCAAGGGCGTCTCGATGCACCTGCAAAAGGGCGAGGTGGTGGCCCTGCTCGGCCCCTCCGGCAGCGGCAAGACCACCTTGCTGCGCGCCGTCGCCGGCCTCGAGAGCGCCAAGTCGGGCACCATCGACATCGGCGAGCGCCGCGTCTTCGACGGCGGCCGCGCCTTCGAGATGCCGGCCGAGCAGCGCAACCTGGGCCTGGTGTTCCAGTCCTACGCGCTGTGGCCGCACAAGACGGTGTTCGACAACGTCGCCTACGGCCTCAAGCTGCGCAAGATGGGCACCGGCGAGATCAAGGCGCGCGTCGACGAGGTGCTCAAGCAGCTCGGCCTGGGCCACCTGGGCGAGCGCTTCCCGCACCAGCTGTCCGGCGGCCAGCAGCAGCGCGTGGCGATCGCCCGCGCGCTGGTCTACAACCCGCCGGTGATCCTGCTCGACGAGCCGCTGTCGAACCTGGACGCCAAGCTGCGCGAGGAGGCCCGCGCCTTCCTGCGCGAGCTGATCGTGCGCCTGGGCCTGTCGGCCCTGATGGTGACCCACGACCAGGCCGAGGCGATGGCCATCTCCGACCGCATCCTGCTGCTCAACAACGGCAAGATCGAACAGCAGGGCACCCCGCAAAGCATGTACGAGACGCCGGACACCCTGTTCACCGCCGAGTTCATGGGCAGCAACAACCGCCTGCCGGCCCGCATCGTGCAGCGCAACGGCGGCGCCGTGCGGCTCGACGTCAACGGCGTGGCGCTCAATGCCAGCGCGCGCGGCGCCAGCGGCGGCAAGGAGCCGAGCACCATCATCCGCGTCGAGGAGGTGAAGATCAGCGCCGGCCCGGTGGACAACGCGCTGCAACTGCCGCTGCTCACCTGCATGTACCTGGGCGACCGCTGGGAGTGCCTGTTCAAGGGCGCCGACGGTAGCGAGCTCAGCCTGCGCGCCTACTCGAAGTACCGGCTGGAGCCGGGCAGCTACTGGCTGCAACTGCCGGCCGACAAGCTCTGGGTCTTCTAAGCAAGCAAGCCGGCGCCACGCCGCAAACAGCAAGGCCGCCCGGCATCCGCCGTGGCGGCCTTTTTTACAACAATTTTCATGGTGTTTATGCCATGTTTTTCATGGGGCAACAGAAATACTTGCCTTGTGTATGCACTATGGCCTTAGAATCACGCGTCGGCACCCCGCAGCGGCGCTGCCGGCGCCGGTGAAAAGCCGGGGCGCCAGGGGCGCCTCGGCGTTCCCGTACACGCCCCCCAACCAACGAGGCCCAGCGATGCCAGCTACCAGCAGCGCCCAATTGTTCCTGGTCGACAGCGTCAACGTCGACGATGCCGCCCTGGCCAAGAGCTCGGCCTGGCTCAGTGCGGGCGAGGCGGCGCGCTATCGCGGTTTTGTCCGGCCGCACCGCCAGCGCCAGTTCCTGATCGGCCGCACGCTGCTCAGGATGGCGCTGGCCGAACTGCTTGGCTGCGCGCCCGAAGCGCTGCTGTTCGAACAGTTGGCCGGCCGCGCGCCGCGCCTGCTCAAACCGGCCCCGGGCAAGGGCGGCGCCGCGCCGGGCTTCAGCATTTCGCACAGCGGCCAATGGGTCGCCTGCGCGGTCAGCGCCGACACCGCGCTCGGGCTCGACATCGAGGTGCTCGATCCCGCCCGCGACATCGACGCCCTGGCCGAACACGCCTTCGACGACGCCACCCACGCGCGCTGGCGCGCCGCCGCGCCGGCGCAGCGGATGGCCCAGTTCTACCGCCTGTGGAGCGAGCGGGAGGCGCGGCTCAAGCTGGGCCAGTCGCCGGGCGAGCCGGCGCCGGGCTGCCTGGTGCTGCCGCACCCGGAGTTGTCGGTGGTGCTGTGCAGCGCGCTGCCGCTCGCCGTGGCGCCGCGCATCGAGTTGCGCGCGCTGTAGTCCGGCCGCCGCCGGCGCGGCGCGATAGCGCGCAACTTCGCTCCGGCTACTCTATACTGCGGTAAATAGTATTCGAAAGGCAATGTGGCGCGCCCCGATTGACGCGCCGCAAGCGCCGCCGCGCCGTCCTTGTGGCCGGCGGCGCGATGCAGTATGTTTCAATCCTTTCCACATTTTCCCGCCGACATGAGCCATCCGAACCAGTTTTCCCTGTTGTCGCAGCGCCGCTTCGCGCCCTTCTTCTGGACCCAGTTCCTCGGCGCCTTCAACGACAACCTGTTCAAGACCGCCTTGATGGTGATCCTGACCTACGACGCGCTGAGCTGGACCACGCTGTCGCCGTCGCTGGTGACCAACCTGATCCCCGGCCTGTTCATCCTGCCCTACGTGCTGTTCTCGGCCACCGCCGGCCAGTTCGCCGACAAATACGAGAAGGCCGGCCTGGCCCGCTTCGTCAAGTGGATGGAGCTGGCCATCATGCTGGCCGCCGGCGCCGGCTGGATGACGCACACGCTGTGGCTGCTGGTGGCCGCCGTGGTCGGCATGGGCGTGCACTCGACCCTGTTCGGCCCGGTCAAATACGCCTACCTGCCGCAGCAGTTGTCGCCCGAGGAGCTGATCGGCGGCAACGGCGTGATCGAGATGGGCACCTTCGTCGGCATCCTGCTCGGCGAGATCCTCGGCGCCGTGCTGGTGGTGCACCAGCCCTACGGCATCGCCCTGGTGGCCGGCGCCACCGTGCTGACCGCGCTGCTCGGCCTGGCGGCCAGCTACCGCATCCCCTTGACGCCGGCGCCGGCGCCCGAGCTGAAGATCAGCCGCAACCCGCTGGCCGAGTCGATCCGCAACATCGCCTTCTCGCGCAAGAACAAGGTGGTCTTCCTGGCCATGCTGGGCAACTCCTGGTTCTGGTTCTACGGCGCGCTGATCCTGGCCCAGTTCCCGGTCTACGCCAAGGACTACCTGCACGGCGACCACAGCGTGTTCGTCCTGCTGCTGACCGTGTTCTCGCTCGGCGTCGGCAGCGGCTCGCTGCTGTGCGAGCGCCTGTCCGGGCGCAAGGTGGAGATCGGCCTGGTGCCGTTCGGCTCGATCGGCCTGTCGCTGTTCGGCCTCGACCTGTACTTCGCCAGCCTGGGCTACCACAACACGGCGGCGGTCGACTTCGCCGGCCTGCTGGCCCAGCACGCCAGCTGGCGCATCCTGTTCGACGTGCTGATGATCGGCATGTTCGGCGGCTTCTTCATCGTCCCCCTGTTCGCCCTGATCCAGACCCGCTGCGACCCGCAGCACATCTCGCGCACCATCGCCGGCATGAACATCCTCAACGCCCTGTTCATGGTGGCGGCGGCCGGCGTCGCCATCGTGCTGCTGGGGCAGGGCTTCACGATCCCCCAGCTGTTCCTGGTCACCGCCGTGTTGAACGCCCTGGTGGCGCTGTACATCTTCTCGCTGGTGCCGGAGTTCCTCATGCGCTTCCTCGCCTGGCTGTTGATCCACACCGTGCACCGCGTCAAGTGCATCGACGCCGAGCGCATCCCGGCCGAGGGCGCGGCGGTGCTGGTGTGCAACCACGTCAGCTATGTCGACGCCATCGTCATCGGCGCCGCCAGCCCGCGCCCCATCCGCTTCGTCATGGACCACCGCATCTTCAAGCTGCCGCTGCTGGGCTGGATCTTCCGCACCGCCCGCGCCATCCCCATCGCGCCGGCCAAGGAGGACCCGTGGCTGATGGAGAAGGCCTATGTCGACATCGCCCAGGCGCTGCACGAGGGCGACCTGGTCTGCATTTTCCCCGAGGGCCGGCTGACCAGCACCGGCGAGCTCAACGAGTTCAAGGGCGGCATCGCCAAGATCGTCGCCCGCTCGCAGGTGCCGGTGATCCCGATGGCGCTGCGCGGCCTGTGGGGCCACCTGCTCAGCCGGGGCGCCGAGAATGTCTTCGAGCGCACCTTCCGCACCGGCTGGCGCTCGCGCCTGGCGCTGGCCGTCGGCCACCCGGTGGCGCCGCAGGACGCCACCCCGGAGCGCCTGCGCGAGCAGGTGCTGGCGCTGCGCGGCGGCTGGAAATAGTCCCGTCGCGGACGACTTGTCCATACAACTTTGGTTAAAGTTTGTAACTTACCACTGCTTACAATCTTGATTTTCAATTTGGCAATGTTTCTTTAAACTTCACTTTGTCCCCGCCGTGCGAACGGCGGGGCGGGGTGCGGTGCCGCTGCGCGGGCCGCCTTGATCCGATCTTTCTTGGAGGAATCAACGTGCGACATAAGAACATCATTGCGGCCGGTCTGGGCCTGGCCGGCTTGCTGGCGCTGGGCGCTTGCGGCGGCGGCAATAGCAATAGCAACAACCCGAGCGCCAAGCAGCCGCAGGCCGCGCCGCCGCCGCCGCCGCCGAGCGGATTCACGCTGGCGGTCGACTTCAACCAGGGCATCGACGGCTGGACCGGCGGCACCGCCGACTATACCGTCAACACCAAGCCGACCGAGGTCAAGTTCGCTTTCGAGGCCATGCCGGCCCCGCTCAGCGGCAAGGGCTACTTCATCGGCGCCCACAACAACAGCGACGACGTGCTGGTCTATGTGAAGAAGCAGTTCGGCGGCTTCGCCCCGTCGACCAAGTACAAGCTGAACTTCGCGCTGCGCTTCGCCAGCGACATCGCCTCCGGCTGCTACGGCGTGGGCGGCTCGCCCGGCGACGCGGTGCACATGCTGGCCGTCGCCAGCCCGATCGAGCCGCTCACCGAACTGCAGGGCGCCGAGGACTACCGCCTCAACATCGAGCGCGGCAACCAGGCCGCCAACGGCCAGTTCGGCCGGGTGCTCGGCACGCTGGGCAACGGCACCACCGACTGCCACGTGCGCACCTATGTGTCGAAGGCGGTCAAGTCGGCCGAGGCGATGGAGGTGCAGAGCGACGCCCAGGGCAAGCTGTGGGTCTTGTTCGGCATGGACTCCGGCTTCGAGGCCAGCGGCCACGCCATCCTGCAAAGCGCCAGCGTGACCGCCACGCCGCTGTAGGGCGGCAAGCGGCGTTCCTTCACCCCGCACCCCGATCCGCCACGGTCGGGGTCAGACCCCGGTTGGGGTCTGACCCCTTGCCTGCGGGGTTATGCCTGCGTCCCACCAAGCCACCAAGCCACCACCTCGTGGATGAAGCAGTTTTTCTCTTCGATATCCCCCGGTTTCTCCCTGTGAACGGGGGCACCAGGACGTTTTCCGATCCGTATCCGCCTAAAAAGTTGCTTGACTTAGTTAGAATGATCGTTCATTCTATGATCCATGTCATTTTGCCGGCCCCGTTTGCCGCGCCAACTTTTTCAGAAAGTCTACGATGGAACCAATCATTCCCACGTCTTCCCGCCGCGCGGCGGGGACAATCGTCTTGCTCTGCAGCGCCGCCGCCCTGGTCGCCGGCTGCTCCAAATCCACGGCCGAAGCACCTCATGCGCAGGTGGCGGAAGTGGGCGTGTTTACCGTCGCGCCCCAGGCGCTCAGCCTGACCACCGAACTGCCGGGCCGCACCGCCGCCTTCCAGGTGGCCGAAGTGCGCCCGCAGGTCGGCGGCTTGATCCAGCAGCGCCTGTTCGTCGAGGGCGCCGACGTCAAGGCCGGCAGCGCGCTGTACCAGATCGACCCGGCCAGCTACCAGGCCGCCGTCAACTCGGCCAAGGCGGCGCTGTCCAAGGCGCGCGCCAACCTGCTCACCAGCGGCCCGAAGGTGGCGCGCTACAAGGAGCTGGTCGCCATCGACGGCGTCAGCCGGCAGGAGTACGAGGACGCCATCGCCGCCCACGAACAGGCCAAGGCGGACGTCGAGTCGGCCGCCGCCGCGCTCGACACGGCCGCCATCAACCTGCGCTACACCCACGTCAACGCGCCGATCGGCGGGCGCATCGGCCGCTCGGCGGTGACGCCGGGCGCGCTGGTGACGGCCAGCCAGGCCAACGCGCTCACCACCGTGCAGCAGCTCGACCCGATCTACGTCGACCTGACCCAGTCGAGCACCGAGCTGCTGCGCCTGAAAAAGGCGCTGGAGAGCGGCCAGTTGAAGCAGGCCGGCGGCCAGGCCCGCGTCACCCTGCTGCTGGCCGACGGCAGCAAGTACGCCGAGGGCGGCAAGCTGCAGTTCTCCGACGTCAGCGTCGATCCGGGCACCGGCAACGTCACGCTGCGCGCGCTGTTCCCGAACCCCAAGCACGATCTGCTGCCGGGCATGTTCGTCCGCGCCGTGCTCGACAGCGGCGTCGACGCGCAGGCCATCGCCGTGCCGCAGCAGGGCGTCAGCCGCAACGCCAAGGGCGAGGCCACCGCGCTGGTGCTGGGCAAGGACGGCAAGGTCGAACAACGCATCCTGGTCACCGGCGGCACCCAGGGCGACAAGTGGCTGGTCCAGTCCGGCCTGGCGGCCGGCGACCGCGTCATCGTCGAGGGCCTGCAGAAGGTCCGTCCGGGCGCCCAGGCCAGCGTGGCCAAGCCGGCCGCCGCCGCGGCGGTTGCCGCCGGCGGCGCCGCTGGCAAGGCCCGGCCAACGCCAACAGCGCCCACTAATTCAGGAGAACAGCAATGGCACGTTTTTTCATTGACCGCCCGATCTTCGCATGGGTGGTCGCGATTGTGATCATGCTCGCGGGCCTGATCGCCATCCTCGGCCTGCCGATCGCGCAGTACCCGAGCATCGCGCCGCCGTCGATCTCGATCAGCGGAAGCTACCCCGGCGCCTCGGCCAAGACGGTCGAGGACGCGGTGACCCAGGTCATCGAGCAGAAGATGAAGGGCATCGACGGCTTGCGCCACATGTCCTCCACCAGCGACTCGGCCGGCGGCATCAGCATCACGCTGACCTTCCACAACGGCACCAACCCGGACATCGCCCAGGTGCAGGTGCAGAACAAGCTGCAGCTGGCCACGCCGCTGCTGCCGGCCGCCGTCACCCAGCAGGGCCTGGTGGTGTCGAAGGCGACCATGAACTTCCTGATGGTCTACGGCTTCGTCTCCGAGAACGGCAGCATGAAGCAGGCCGACCTGGACGACTACGTCGCCGCCAACCTGATCGATCCGCTCAGCCGGGTCGAGGGCGTCGGCGAGGTCACCCTGTTCGGTTCGCAGTACGCCATGCGCATCTGGCTCGACCCGGCCAAGCTGCGCAGCTTCCAGCTGACCCCGGCCGACGTCACCGCCGCCATCACGGCGCAAAACACCGAGGTGTCGGCCGGCGAACTGGGCGGCACGCCCTCGCTGGCCGGCCAGCAGCTCAACGCCACCGTCTCGGCGCAGAGCCGGCTGCAGACGGTGGAGCAATTCGGCGCCATCCTGCTCAAGACCGCCGCCAGCGGCGCCACCGTGCACCTGCGCGACGTCGCCCGCATGGAGCTGGGCAGCGAGAGCTACAACACGGTGGCCCGCTTCAACGGCCACGCCGCCACCGGCGTCGCCGTCAAGCTGTCGAGCGGCGCCAACGCGCTCGACACCGCCAACGCCGTCAAGGCCAAGGTCGCCGTGCTGGGCAAGCAGTTCCCGGCCGGCATGAAGGCCGAGATCGCCTTCGACACCACGCCCTTCGTCAAGCTGTCCATCGAGGAGGTGGTCAAGACCCTGCTCGAGGCGGTGGTGCTGGTGTTCCTGGTGATGTACCTGTTCCTGCAAAACTTCCGCGCCACCCTGATTCCCACCCTGGCCGTGCCGGTGGTGCTGCTGGGAACCTTCGGCGTGCTGTCGGCGCTGGGCTATTCGATCAACACCCTGACCATGTTCGCCATGGTGTTGGCGATCGGCCTGCTGGTCGACGACGCCATCGTGGTGGTGGAGAATGTCGAGCGCGTGATGACCGAGGAGGGCTTGTCGCCGATCGAGGCGACGCGCAAATCGATGGGCCAGATCACCGGCGCCCTGGTCGGCATCGCCATGGTGCTGTCGGCCGTGTTCGTGCCGATGGCCTTCTTCGGCGGTTCGACCGGCGTGATCTACCGCCAGTTCTCGATCACCATCGTCTCGGCGATGGTGCTGTCGGTGATCGTGGCGATGGTGTTTACGCCGGCGCTGTGCGCCACCTTCCTCAAGCCGGTGGAAAAAGGCCACAAGGCGGCCGACACCGGCTTCTTCGGCTGGTTCAACCGCAGCTTCGAGCGCAGCACCAACCGTTACCAGGGCTGGGTCGGCGCCATGTTGAACCGTGGCGGCCGCTCGATGGTGTTGTACGCCATCCTGCTCGGCGTGCTGGCGCTGGTGTTCATGCGCCTGCCCACCTCCTTCCTGCCGGAGGAGGACCAGGGCGTGCTGTTCGCCCAGGTGCAACTGCCCACCGGCGCCACCCAGGAACGCACCCTGAAGGTGATCGAGCAGGTCGAGCAGCACTTCCTGGTCGACCAGAAGGCCGCCGTGGAATCGGTGTTCTCGGTGGCCGGCTTCAGCTTCGGCGGCAACGGCCAGAACACCGGCATCGCCTTCATCCGTCTGAAGGACTGGTCCGAGCGCAAGGCCGTCGAGCTGCGCGCGCCGGCCGTGGCCGGCCGCGCCATGGGCGCCTTCTCGCAGATCAAGGACGCGATGGTGTTCGCCTTCGCCCCGCCGGCCGTGCTCGAGCTGGGCAACGCCAGCGGCTTCGACCTGCAGCTGCAGGACCAGGCCGGCCTGGGACACGAGGCGCTGATGGCGGCGCGCAACCAGCTGCTCGGCATGGCGGCGCAAAACCCGCTGCTGATGGCGGTGCGCCCCAACGGCCAGGAGGACACGCCGCAGTACAAGATCACCGTCGACCAACAGAAGGCCGCCGCGCTGGGCCTCGACATCGGCGAAGTCAACAAGGTGCTCAGCACCGCCTGGGGCAGCGCCTACGTCAACGACTTCGTCGACCGCGGCCGCGTCAAGAAGGTGTTCCTGCAGGGCGAGGCGCATGCCCGCATGGTGCCGGAAGACCTGGACAAATGGTCGGTGCGCAACGCCAACGGCGAGATGGTGCCGTTCTCCGCCTTCACCACCGGCAAATGGATCTTCGCCTCGCCGCGCCTGGAGCGCTACAACGGCCTGTCGTCGGTCGAGGTGATGGGCATGCCGGCGCCGGGGCAGAGCTCGGGCGTGGCCATGGCCGAGATGGAGAAGATGGCGGCCAAGCTGCCGGCCGGTATCGGCTACGAATGGGCCGGCATGTCGGTCGAGGAGCGCGACTCCGGCTCGCAGACCACGGTGCTGTACGCGCTGTCGGTGCTGATCGTCTTCCTCTGCCTGGCCGCGCTGTACGAGAGCTGGTCGATCCCGTTCTCGGTGCTGATGATCGTGCCGCTGGGCGTGCTCGGCACCGTGCTGGCCACCTGGGGCTTCCACCTGTCGAACGACATCTACTTCCAGGTCGGCCTGCTGACCGTGGTCGGTTTGTCGGCGAAGAACGCGATTTTGATCGTCGAATTCGCCAAGGAGCTGCAGGAGCAGGGCATCGAGCTGAAGGAGGCGACTTTGCGCGCCGTGCGTCTGCGCCTGCGGCCGATTCTGATGACCTCGATCGCCTTCGGCCTCGGCGTGCTGCCGCTGGCCATCAGCAGCGGCGCCGGCTCGGGCAGCCAGAACGCCATCGGCGTCGGCGTGCTGGGCGGGATGCTGTCGGCGACCTTCCTGGGCATCTTCTTTGTACCGGTGTTCTTCGTGCTGGTGCGCGGCTTCTTCGCCAAGAAGCCGGCCGCCGCCAAGCCGCACGACGCCGCAATTGTGGAAGCGAACTAACATGAAAAAATCTATCCTCTCCCTCGCCGCGGCGGCCCTGCTGGCCGGCTGCAGCCTGGCGCCGGTGTACCAGCAGCCGGCCGCGCCGGTGGCCGCCAGCTGGCCGGCGGGCGACGCCTACAAGCCGGCGCCGGCCGCCGCCGAGCCGCGCACGGTGGCCGACATCGCCTGGCGCGACTACTTCGCCGACGAGCGCCTGCGCCAAGTGATCGCGCTGGCGCTGGCCAACAACCGCGACCTGCGCGTCTCGGCGCTCAACATCGAGAAGGCGCGCGCCCAGTACGGCATCGAACAGGCCGCGCTGCTGCCCAAGGTGTCGGCCACGGTGAGCCAGAACGCCACGCGCACGCCGGGCACCATGCGGCCCGACGGCGAGCCCGCCGTCAGCCGCCAGTACAGCGGCGGCCTGGGCGTGGCGGCCTACGAGCTGGACTTCTTCGGCAAGCTGCGCAGCCTGTCCGAGGCCGGCCTGCAGCAGTACCTCGGCACCGAGGAGGCCCGCCGCGCCCAGCAAATCAGCCTGGTGGCCGAGGTGGCCAACGCCTACCTGACGCTGATCGCCGACCAGCAGCGCCTGGGCCTGGCGGCCAGCACCCTGAAGAGCCAGCAGATCAGCTTTGAGCTGAGCAAGCGGCGCTTCGCCGCCGGCGCCACCTCCGGCCTGGACATGTACGAGTCGCAGAGCAGCGTCGAGGCGGCGCGCAACGACATGGCCGTCTACACCGCCCAGGTGGCGCTGGACCAGAACGCGCTGACCCTGCTGGTGGGCGGCGCCGTGCCGGCCGCGCTGCTGCCGGGCGGCCAGTTCGACGCCGTCAGCCGGCTGGCGGCCATTCCGGCCGAGCTGCCGTCGGCGGTGCTGCAGCAGCGCCCCGACGTGCTCGAGGCCGAGCGCACGCTGCGCGCCGCCAACGCCAACATCGGCGCGGCGCGCGCCGCCTTCTTCCCCAGCATCTCGCTGACGGCGTCGGCGGGCAGCGCCAGCAGCAGCCTGTCGGGTTTGTTCAAGGGCGGCTCGTCGACCTGGAGCTTCCTGCCGCAGCTGAACCTGCCGATCTTCGACGGCGGCGTCAACCGCGCCAACCTGAACATCGCCAAGACCGAGCGCGACATCGCCGTGGCGCGCTACGAGAAGGCCATCCAAAGCGCCTTCCGCGAGGTGGCCGACGCGCTGGCCCAGCGCGGCACGCTCGACGAGCGGCTGGCCTCGCAGCAGGCGCTGGCCGAGGCCTCGGCCAAAAGCTTCGCCATCCACGAGGCGCGCTACCAGAAGGGCGCCGAGTCCTACCTGAACGCGCTGGTGTCGCAGCGCGCCTTGTACAGCGCCCAGCAGGGGCTGATCAGCGCGCGCCTGAGCCAGGCCAGCAACGCCGTCACCCTGTACAAGGTGCTGGGCGGCGGCTGGCAGCCGGACGCTTGAAGCGACCCGGCGGCGGCGAACCAGGGTCAGACCCTAGGGTCTGACCCTAGATTTGCGCCGGTGGGGTTTGTCGGCGCCACCTGCGCCTTCGTTGCGCCGCAAGCTGTTGGATTTCCGCCCCCGCCGGCCGGGGCGAAATTGACAAATCGCCCCGGCCTGTTCACAGTACCGCCCCAGGCAGGTTTTCTCACCCAAGGATAGTGACATGCGCACCACCGAAAAACGACGTAGCGACCCGGAACGCACACAGCACCGGCGCAAGCAGGTGCTCGACGCGGCGGCGCTGTGCTTTGGCCGCAGCGGTTTTCATGGCGCCAGCATGGCCGAGATCTCCAAGGCCGCCGGCATGAGCGCCGGCCACATCTACAACTACTTCGACAACAAGGACGCCATCATCCTCGCCTTCGTCGAGCAGGACATCGAACGCGTCATGGCCGAGCTGCTGCGCCTGGAGCAGAGCGACGACCCGCTGCAGGCCATGCTCGACGACGCCGCCAGGTCGGTCAACGAGAACGTCGACCCGGCCAAGTGGCGGCTGCCGATGGAGGTCAGCGCCGAGGCGGCGCGCAATCCGCGCATCGCGGCGGCGGTGGTCGAAGCCGACCTGCGCGCGCGCCAGCGCTTCCAAGCCCTGTTCCGCGCGGCGCGCGAACGCAAGGTCCTGGCCGCCGACGACTTCACCATCGACGGCCGCATCGAGGCCATCATCGCCTTGTTCCAGGGCGTGTCGCTGCGCGCGCTGCACAACCCCGCCTTGGACGAAGCGGCGCTGGTGGCCAGCTTCGTCGTCGCCCTGCGGGCGCTCTGCCTCACCTAGCGGCGTGGTGCCGCGCGCCCATGTAGAATCGGGCTTCTTCCGGTTTTCCATTGGAGCGCCATGAGCAGCTACGTCTTCCCTCCCCACGACATCGTCGGCCTGCCGGTGGCCGGCAGCGCGGCCCGCTTCCCGGTGCGCCGGGTCTACTGCGTCGGCCGCAACTACGCCGCCCACGCCCGCGAGATGGGCTTCGACCCCGAGCGCGAGCCGCCTTTCTTCTTCTGCAAACCGAACGACAACGCCGCCGTCGTCGCCGTCGCGCCGGAGCGGGTGCTCGACCTGCCGTACCCGCCGGCCAGCGCCAACCTGCACTACGAGTGCGAGCTGGTGGTCGCCATCGGCAAGGGCGGGCGCGACATCGCCGTGGCCGACGCGCCCGGCCACATCTTCGGCTACGCCGTCGGCCTGGACATGACGCGGCGCGACCTGCAGTTCAAGATGCGCGACGCCGGCCGCCCCTGGGAGATCGGCAAGGCCTTCGACTACTCGGCGCCGGTCGGCCAGATCGTGCCGGCGGCGCGGGCCGGCGACATCGGCCACGCCGCCATCACGCTCGAGCTGGACGGCGCGCGCAAGCAGGACAGCACCATCGCCCATTTGATCTGGTCGGTGGCCGAGACCATCGCCAACCTGTCGACCCTGTTCACGCTGCAGCCGGGCGACTTGATCTTCAGCGGCACGCCGGAGGGCGTGGGCGCGGTGCAGCGCGGCCAGACCCTGGTCGGCCGCGTCGCCGGCCTGCCGCCGCTGGCCGTGCGCATGGTGTGACCGCCTAGCGGGTGTTGGCGCCGGCCGGCGCCAGCAGCGCGTCGATGGCGGCCAGCGCCGCCGCCGAGCCCATCGCCAGGCCGACGTCGCGCGCGCTGAGCACGGCCGACTCGCGCGGATTGATGCGGATCAGGCGGCCGCCGTCCAGTTCCAGCACGCGCTCGCTGAAGTCGCGCACCGAGGCGATCGCCGTGCCGGCGCCCAGCTCGACCACCAGCGGCCGGCTGGCGGCGGCCAGCCAACCGAGCAGGCGCTGCTGTTGCACCTGGGCGTGCGCCTGGTTCCAGTCCCAGTCGCCGAACATCAGGATGTTGGGGCGCGCCAGGCCGCCGCAGTCGGGGCAGCGCGGCGCCGCGTTGAGCAGGCGGCAGTTCTCCTGGTCGACCTCGGGCACGAAGCCGGCCGCGCTCCAGATGTCGCCGCTGCACGGCGCCAGGCACTGCAGTTGGTGGATGCTGCCGTGGCATTCGAAGACGCGCAGCGGGTCGAAACCGGCTTTTTGGAAATGGCCGTCGACGTTGCTGGTGAATACGCCGTAGCCGAGCGGCATGCGCTCGCCCCAGCGCTTGAGCAGGCCGAAGCCGGCGTGCGGCGTGGTGGCGCGGTACAGGCCGAGGCGGTGGCCGTAGAAGCCCCAGGCCAGCGCCGGATCGTCGCGGAAGGCCTGCGGCGAGGCGATGCGGCTGAACTCCATGTGGGCGCGGCCGAGCGCCGGGTAGCTGCGCCAGAATCCCTCGTTGCTGCGGAAGTCGGGCAGGCCGGAGTCGACCCCCATGCCGGCGCCGGCGGCCACCACCAGCGCGTCGGCCTGGCCGATCAGGGTGGCGGCGTGTTCGAGCAGGACGGATTCGGGCACAGGCGGCATGGCGCGCTTTCGCAGGGAGGGTGCGACGATGTTACCGCGCCGGCCGGGCCACATCAATCGGCGCACGGGTAGAGTGTTGTCTAGATGATAATTTGTAGAAGTATGTGTGCAAGCATGGTAAATGCGCAAACGTGCTGCTATAATTCGAGCCTCGTCGGGGCGTAGCGCAGCCTGGTAGCGTACTTGCATGGGGTGCAAGGGGTCGAGTGTTCGAATCACTCCGTCCCGACCAATAGATTCAAAGACTTACGAAAAGACCGTATGTAAAACCCACCACTGTATTAGACGTTTGTCTAATATCTTGGTGGGTTTTTCGTTTTTAGGGCGTCGCTCAATCGTTTCAGCGCGGTTCCTCTCGATCTTGAAGACAGCCGGGGGAATTAATTTATGTCGCGGGGTATTCTTTTGGAAGGGCGCCCCAATTTTCTGTACCATTACCTCAATCCTTTTTGTGCCAAGTCAGCGCTACCTTGCCAGGAGTATCGTAGTTGCGCGCCGCCAGGTGGCGTTCGAATGAGCAATAGTTTTTTGTTGGGGTGCCGACCATGGCCAGAATTCAGAAACTTACCGTCAAAGGTTACAAGTCCATCGCCGAGCTGGACAACTTCGAGTTGCGACCGCTGAACGTGCTGATCGGCGCCAACGGCGCGGGCAAGAGCAACTTCATCGGCCTATTCCGTTTTCTCGCTTCGGTGGTGGGGGACAACTTTCCGGTGGATGTGCAGAAGTGGGGCGGGCCGGAAGCGCTGCTGCATTACGGCAGCAAGGTGACGCCGCAAATGGAACTGGAAATCCAGTTCTCCGCCACCGAGGGTGTTACGGGGGCGTATGAAAATGGCTATCGCCTCACTCTGGACGCCACGCAAGACAACCGGCTGATTTTCTCACGCGAGGAACCGACGGTGCGGGAATTGGCCTACAGCTTCCCCAATGCGTACCCGTTGGGAGCTGGACACGACAGCGCGCGTATCCGTTTAGATAAGGATAGCCCTAGCGCCACGGTGAGTCGTTATGTGCTGGAGAAACTGCGGACTTGGCGGCAGTACCATTTCCATGACACCGGCGACATGGCGGCGGTCAAACGCATCCATGCCGTGAACGACAACCTGCGCCTGAAGCCCGACGCGGCCAATCTGGCCGCCTACCTGCGTAAGCTAAAGACTACGCCTTTCTTTGAGCGCAGCTATGATCGCATCGTGGAGACGATTCGGCGCGCGGCACCATTCTTCGGCGATTTTGTGTTTCGAGACGAAGCCAGTGAATTCATCGAGCTGGAGTGGACCGAGCGTGGCCGGCCCGACACGCCATGGAAGGCCCATGTGTTGTCAGATGGTACGCTGCGCTTCATTTGCCTGACCACCCTGCTGTTGCAGCCCAAGAGCCTGTTGCCCGACACGGTGCTGATCGACGAGCCGGAGTTGGGACTGCATCCCTTCGCCATCAATATGCTGGCCGACATGTTGCAGGAGGTGGCGGAAAGCAAGCAGGTGATCGTGTCCACGCAATCCGTGGAGCTATTGAATGCGTTCAATCCAGAGGACGTGATCGTGGTGCAGCGGGAACAGGATGCATCGGTCTTCAAGCGGCTTGATGCCAAGGAATTGGCCGACTGGTTGGCCGACGACTATAGTCTGGGTGAGCTTTGGAAGCGCAACATTCTAGGTGGAAGGCCGACTTGATGAGGCGCGTCTGTGTGGTTTGCGAGGGACAGACCGAGGAAGAGTTTGTTTTGCACTTGCTGGCGCCGGCATTTTACGGCATTGGCTTGAACCTAGTGCCCGAGATGATCGAAACCTCACCTGGCCACAAAGGCGGTGCGTTGAGCTATGGCCGTGTCAAACGCCACCTGCGGAATACCTTGCGGCAGAACAGCGCTCCGGTGGTCACGACCTTGTTCGACCTGTATCGGCTCGACAGTGGCTTTCCTGGATTCCATGCATCGTTCGCGCAGCCTGATCTGCCGGGACGCTTGGCGGTCTTAACACAGGCTTTGCATGCCGATACGGTGGCCGAGTCGGGCTGCCAGCCTGGACGATTTATTCCCTATATCCAGGCCCACGAGTTCGAGGCCTTGCTGTTTAGTGACGTTTCGACGCTGGTACAGGTCGAGCCTGCATGGCAGGCCGCGGCGGCGGCACTGACTGCGGCGCGCGCTGCTGCCGAGTCCCCTGAGCACATCAATGACCGGCCCGATACCAAGCCTGCGGCGCATCTGGAGCGAGAGTTGAACAATCCCAGCTACCGCAAGCGTCGGCACGGCCCCGTTGTCGCCCAAAAGATAGGATTGGCCAAGATCGAAGCCGAGTGCGCTTTCTTCGCCGCATGGCTTGCGCAAATCAGGCAGTTGGCGCGGCCATGAAGAACGCAGAGTAACTGGAAGGCCGGAAACGATTATTTGCCTGTTCGCTGTGAGCCAAGGACTGAATTCGGCGTTTTGGACGACGCTGGGCTATGCAGGACTTGACGAAGGAGGGGGCCGAACCGGACTACATCCGCGCTGGGGAATGACCTACGGCGAACGGGTCTGTGGCAAGCCCGCCACTTGGCGTGCGTAGCCTCCATCTGGCCGGGTGTACAATCGTTTTTTCTTGACGCTCCCTGTGCTTGCAGTGCCTCCCCTCGTCATTTTGCAACGTTACTTGCAATGGGGAAATGCGGAGCTACTATATAGTCATGGGCAGCCTGTACTTGCGCCCAGTGTGCGGAGGAGACTGTCATCGGCAAGATTTCCTTGAGTCATACGGGGCGGCAGTGGTGCCTCGGCATCTCGCTCTTTGCCGTTGTGTGGCTGTTGGCCATCGCTCTGGCATATTGGGTGTTGTCCCTGGGCGGCGGCTACTGGCTGGAACTATTCAACGGGGCAACTTGGCCGACCCAGTTCGTCGCCGCCGACACCGCCAGCGGCGCGGTGGCGATTCGCTCATTTTGGTTTTACTTGATTTTGGGCTTGCGTACCGTCCTCAATTTGGGCGTACTATTTACTGCAGTGCTTGGCCTTCTCGCTTTCTATTTGTTGTCCACCGGCCAATTTAAGGAGTGGTTCATGAGCAAGCTCGATTCTGTGCTCAGCACGCGCGACATTGCATTCGCGGCATACATTGACCATGCCATGAGTGAACATAAGCTCGAGTTGACGGAGGCGCAGCGCGAAAGCCTTTACCAGGCGGCGGAGGCGTTTCATTCGTCGGCGGCTGGTCGTGCCTTTCTAAAGTCGTCCAAGGACGCCGCCACGGCCGCGCAGCAGCGCGCGCGACAACCCGCCGGGATGTAAGCCTAGCCGACAAACCATACAAACATCTGGGGAGCGCATATGACGCCTGGAGAGTTCGGCGTATGGCGTACGATCAAGAAGGGCTTAAGCGCGAACGACCGCAACTCGCCTCGCGAGGTGCTTGATTGGGCCACATCGCTTGGCCGCGACATCGGCGTCGACCAGGCGCGCGTCCTGGAAATCTTTGAGGCGGCCAGCGCCGGCATCGAGCCCGGCACGCCTCCCCTCGATTGAACTTCCTTCCACTACCCTAATCGCGGAGTTGCTCGACGAGCGGCTCGAGCCGTCCTGGGAAGGCCACGAGCGATCGTCCCAGTCTTACATCGCGGCCTTGCGGTCGGCCGGATGGTCGACGCCGTCGTGGGTGGGCACCTCGCCCAGGTCGAAGGGGTTGACGCCGTCCAGGCAGCCGACGTTGTAGCCGTACTGCTGTGGATTCGAGCGCCGCTGGTGGTGGGTGTGGATGCCGCAGACGGAGCAGAAATAGTGTTTGGCGGTGCGAGTGTTGAACTGGTACAGCCGCAACACGTCCTGCCCGCGCACGATGCGGATGCCGGACAGCGGCACCGAGGCGACGATCGCGCCCTTGCGGCGGCAGATCGAACAGTCGCAGCGGCGCGGCTCGACGATGCCGTCGGGCAGCGTCAATTCCAACTCGACGGCGCCGCAATGGCAGCGCGCAAGATGCTTGGCTTGAATGGCGGTCGGTCCCACTTGTTTGATCATCGTTGCCCTCGCTTGCGTGATTGCGGCGGCCCGTCGCGGCCGGCTGGGGAATAGCCGTGCCCAGTGTAGCGCGAAGCGCCGGCGGCCGGGCTTGGATAAAAAAGGGCCAGACGCGGAGTCCGGCCCAAAGGGAAGAAAACGTGAGGCGGCGCGCTGGCCGCTTAGAACTCGATCCAGTCGTCGTCGGCGCCGGCCAGCGCCGCCGCCGGCTTGGCCGCCGGGGCCGCCTTGCGCGGCGGGGCGGCGAGGGCGGCGCGCGGGCGGCGCGGCGCGGCCGGCGCGGCCATGCGCGCGCCCGCCGCCGCCGTGGCGCGGGCCGGCGCCGGCGCCGCCAAACGGGCCGCCGTGCCGCCGGCGTCGAGCTTGAAGATGCTGACCACCTCGGCCAGCTTGGCCGACTGGTCCTGCATCGACTCGGCGGCGGCGGCGGCCTGCTCGACCAGCGCGGCGTTCTGCTGGGTCACCTGGTCCATCTGCGTGATGGCCTGGTTGACCTGCTCGATGCCGGTGCTCTGCTCGTCGCTGGCCTGGCTGATCTGGGTCATGATCTGGGTCACCCGGGCGATGCTCTCGACGATCTCGTGCATGGTCTGGCCGGCCTTGTCGACCAGGCCGGAACCGAGCTCGACCTTCTGCACCGAGTCGTCGATCAGGCCCTTGATGTCCTTGGCGGCGGCGGCCGAGCGCTGCGCCAGGTTGCGCACCTCGGAGGCGACGACGGCGAAGCCGCGGCCCTGCTCGCCGGCGCGGGCCGCCTCGACGGCGGCGTTGAGCGCCAAAATGTTGGTCTGGAAGGCGATGGCGTCGATCACGCTGATGATCTCGACGATCTTGCGCGAGGAGTCGTTGATCGAGCCCATGGTGTGCACCACCTCGCCGACCACGGCGCCGCCGCGGCTGGCGATGGCCGAGGCGCTGATGGCCAGCTGGTTGGCCTGGCGGGCGTTGTCGGCGTTCTGCTTGACGGTGGAGGTCAGCTCCTCCATCGCCGAGGCGGTCTCCTCCAGCGAACTGGCCTGCTCCTCGGTGCGCGAGGACAGGTCGGCGTTGCCGGCCGCGATCTGGCTCGACGCCGTGGCCATGGTCTGGGTGCCGCTGCGCACCTGGTCGACGATGTCGACCAAGTAGGTGTTCATGTCCTTGAGCGCGCCCATCAGCTGGCCCGTCTCGTCGCCGCCGGCGACGACGATGTGGCTGGTCAGGTCGCCGGCGGAGACGGTCTCGGCCACCTTGACGGCGGCCTTGATCGGCCCGGTGATGGTGCGCGTGATCCACCACGAGGCGGCGGCGCCGATCGCCAGCGCCACCACGCCGAGCGCGATCAGCAGGCGGCGGCCGCTCTGGTACTGCTGCTGGATCTGTGCGGCGCTGGCGTCGAGCAGGGCGGCCTTCTGGTCGGAGAATTTCTTCAGCGCGTCGAGGTATTGGATGCGCTTTTGCGTCATCTCGCCCTCGTACAGCGACTTGGCCAGGGCCAGGTCGCCGGCGCCCTTGGCGACGAAGACGGCCTTGCGCACGCCGGTGTAGGCCTTGCGCGTGTCGAGCACCTGCTGGAACAGCGGCTTGAGCGCGCCGTCGCCGAGCTCGGCGCCCATCTTGTCCTGGATCTGCGTGGCGCGGCCGGACGACTCGGCCATCAAGGTCTCGAGCGCCTTCTGGTCGGCCGCGTCGGCCACCATCCAGGCGCCGGTGGTGCGCGCCGCGTTCACTTCGATGACCTTGACCCATTCGGCGATCAGGCGCTCGTCGCGGATCTTCACGCCGACCATCTCCTCGGTCAGGGCGCTGGCGCTGCTTAGGCGCAGGATGCCGATCAGCGTCATCACGATCAGCAACAGCAGGATGACGGAGAAGCCCAAGCCGAGCCGGGTGCCGATTTTCAAATTCTTCATGGTGCTCTTCCTTGTGGGATGCGAAGCCGGCCTGCGCAGCGTTCTGGCGGCCGGGCCGGATGACGATCCGACAATGCAATGCTAGCATTGTTTACTTGTAATTAATAGCCGTAAGGAAATATTGTGGCGGAATTTTTCATGGCGGTTTTTCATTCTCCGCCGCAGATTCGGGAGCAGGTGTCCCGATTCAGCAACATAAAAAATGCCGCCGCCGGTTTCCCCCGGGCCGCGCGCTGCAGGAGGAAAATCCATCGAAGAGGCGGTTGACATGAAAAAAATGCAATGATACATTTCTGTCACCACCACAAGTGGTATTGCCGTTCGATTGGATTTTTAACTACTCTAAAAGGTTGGAAAAATGAAAAATCAGAATCAAACCAAACTGTTCGCCTTCAAACTGGCCGCGAAGAAAGAGCAAGAAACCAAGGCCGCCCCGCAATGGAAACAGCGCGACGGCGTCGCCCTGGCCGGCTGCTCCGGCCCGGACGCCCGCGCCGACCGCTTCGGCGGTGGCAGTGCCGGCCGCGACAACGGCATCTGGTGCTAAGCGCGGCCCAGCCCGCTTGACTTCCGCGTGGCACTGAGCTTCGCGTCCTGGCCGCGCCGCCGTGGGCGGCCAGCGACGATACGGCTGCGGGCACGGCCCAGGCCGGCCTTGCCGACGCGCCAACTTCTCGCCATTTGACGGGTGCCCATGGCCAAAAAAGTCCTGATTGTCAGCAACAGCTCGGATCTGCACGCCGACCTCGTCGTTCCCATTCTGATCGGCAAGGGTTGCACCCCCTTCCGCCTCGATCTCGACCGTTTCCCCCGCGACTACGAACTGTGCCAGCGCTTCCGCCAGGGCGAGTGGGGCGGCGACCTGCGCCACCTGCCCAGCGACCAGCGCGTCGGCATGGGCGAGATCGGTGCGGTGTGGGCCCGCAAGCCGGCCGAGTACGCCTTCCGCAGCGCCGAGCTGGCGGCCCAGGAGTTGGCCTACGCCAGGCAGGAGACGGAGCAGGCCCTGTTCGGCCTGCTGATGGCGCTCGACTGCTTCTGGATCGGCCACCCGTCCGCCGTGCGGGCGGCGATGTGGAAGGGCGAGCAACTCAAGCGCGCGATGGCCCTGGGCTTCCGCGTGCCGGCCACCATCGTCAGCAACGCGCCGGCGCGGGTCCGCGCCTTCCGCCAGGGCGTGCCGGGCGAGATCATCTTCAAGTCGATGTCGACGCCGGCGCTGGGCGCCGACGAGGTGGCCGAGGAGCTGCGCCTGGCCGGCGGCATCGGCACCACCATCGTCAGCGAGGAGATGATGGACAACATCGACGCCGTCGGCGAGCTGGCCTGCCAGTTCCAGGAATACATCCCCAAACAGTACGAGCTGCGCGTGACCATCATCGGCGGGCAGCTGTTCGCCGCCAAGATCCACTCGCAGGACGACGCCCGCACCATGGTCGACGTGCGCGACATGGCGGCCGAGATCCGCTACGAGGCGACCACGCTGCCGGCCGAGATCGAACAACGCTGCCGCGCCTTCGTCGCCAGCTACGGCCTGCAGTTCGGCGCGCTCGACCTGATCGTCACGCCGGACGGCGAACACGTCTTCCTGGAAAACAATCCCGCCGGCCAGTTCCTCTACATCGAGCAATTGATTCCCGAGTTCAAGCTGCTCGAGACCCTGGCCGACACCCTGCTGCGGGGCGCCGCGTGAGCGCGCCGCTGCACCTGTTGCACAGCCTGCGCGGCATCGAGCTGGCGCGCGACAGCCGGGTGCTGCTGCTGGCCGCCTCCCACCTCGACATGGAGCTGCTGCCGCCGTTGTACGAGCAGCTGCGCGGCATCGGCCCGTGCGAGCGGCTCGACGTGGTGCTGCATTGCCGTGGCGGCGAGGTCAACGCGGCGCGCCGCATCGCCCTGCTGCTGCGCCGCCACGCCCGCCAGCTGGCCTTCATCGTGCCCTACTATTGCCAGTCGGCCGCCACCATCCTGTGCCTGGCGGCGGACCAGATCGTGGCCGGCGAGATGGCGCTCTTCTCGCCCATCGACCCCTTGCTGCACGGCGGCGGCGACGACGGCGCCGCCACCACGCTGTCCTGCATGGACATCAAGCGCTTCGGCGACATGGCCGCCGACTGGTTCGGCGCCGACGCGCCGGACGCCAGGGCGCAGTCGCTGGCGCTGCTGTGCAACAGCGTCTTCCCGCCGACCCTGACCGCCTTCTACCGGCGCACCGAGGAGCTGCGCCAGATCGGCGAGGAGTTGCTGGCCCACCAGCTGCCGCGGCTGGACGGGGCGGCGCGGCGCGGCATCGTCGAGCGACTGATGTACGGCTA
Organism: Rugamonas sp. DEMB1; assembly: GCF_029834475.1. Lineage (GTDB taxonomy): Bacteria > Pseudomonadota > Gammaproteobacteria > Burkholderiales > Burkholderiaceae_D > Rugamonas > Rugamonas rubra. Next base: position 1,524,925 of record NZ_CP122407.1, read on the forward strand.
CCATTCGCACGACTACGCCATCGACGGCGCCGAGCTGGGCCGGCTCGGCCTGCGCGTCGAGCGCCACGAGCAGGTCGAGCAGCTGGCCTGGCAACTGTCGACGGTGTTCCAGGCCAACGTGGGCGGCGCCGCGCGCCAGTCCGCCGAGCAGCCCTGGCACGACGTGCTGCTGGCCAGCCGCGACGGCCTGCGGCTGCGCCAGCACCGCGCCGACGGGCTGCTGCCGGCATGGACCGAGACGCAGGCGCTGCGATGAGCGGCGAGCTGTTCTTCGGCGCCACGCTGCGCTACCTGCTCGGCTTCCTGCTGCTGTGCGGCGCCTGGGGCAAGCTCGCCTCCTTCGCCGGCCTGAAGCACAACCTGGTCGAGTCCTTCGGCCTGTCGGCCGGCCTGGCCGCCGTGCTGGCGCCGCTGCTGGTGGGCGCCGAGGGGCTGCTCGGCGCGGTCCTGCTGGTCGACTCGGGCGCCGACGACCAGGCCCTGCTCGCCGCGTTGGCCATGCTGCTCAGCTTCACGCTGGTGGTCGGCTACCAGTTCGTCAGCCGCGACGTGGTGCGCTGCAGCTGCTTCGGCGAGGCCGAGCGGCCGGTGTCCGGCTACGACCTGCTGCGCAACCTGCTGTTGATCGCCGCCATCGTCGGCGCGCTGGCCGGCGGCGGCCACGGCGGCGAAGCGGCGGCCGGCGGCGCGCTTGCCGCCGCCGGCGAGGAGGTGGGGGCCGGCCTGGCCGCGCGCCTGATGTGCGCCGGCCTGGGCCTGCTGCTGGCCGTGCTCTGCGTCCACTTCCACGACATGGTCACGCTGCTGGGCACGCCGGAGGAGGGCGCATGAGCGAACTCGACACCATCCATCTGGCGCTGGCCGCGCTGGCCGGCGCCATCGCCCTCAACCTCAAGCTGAGCTTCCGTCTGCTGGGCCTGCTGAAACAACACGGCCTGGACGGCGCCCGGGCCGACGCCCTGCCGCTCGGCGCGCCGGTGCCGGCCGTGCGCGGCCGTCCGCTGGTCGGCAAGGGCGCGTGGCGCGAGGCGCCGCCGGCCGGCCGGCCGACGGTGCTGCTCTTCCTGTCGAGCAGGTGCGCGAAGTGCCGCGCCAAGCTGGCCGAGATCGCCGCGCTGGCGCCGCTGGCCGCCCGCGCCGGCGTCGAGCTGCGCCTGGTCAGCAGCGAGCCGGGCTGGCGGCTGCGCCGCTGGCTGGCCGGCAGCGGCCTGGACGACATCACGCTGCGGGTCGGCGCCAAGCCCTACCGCCGGCTCAACCCCTTGCTGGCCTCGCCGGCCTACCTGTTCGTCGACGAGCACGGCGCGCTGCAGGCCGGCGGCCTGGTCGGCGACGACGACTGGCTCAGCTTCGCCGCCCAGATGCGCGAGCTCGACGCGGACGCGGCGGCATGAGCGCGGCCAAGCCCGCCGCCGCGCCGGGCACCGCGCCCGGCGCCGGCCGGCCCCACCTGCAGCGGCTGCGCCTGCTGCGCGCCTTCGCGCCGCGCCTGCTGGCCGGCCTGTTCTTCATGGGCTTGACGGTGGCCGTCGAGCTGCTGTACCCGAAGGCCTTGTCCCACTTCATCGACAACATCGGCGGCGGCGGCGACTGGGCCGGCCGCTTCGGCCTGCTGATGCTGGCCGTGTTGACGCTGCAGGCGCTGGCCACCACCCTGCGCTACTACCTCTTCGAGTCGACCGGCCTGATGATCGTCACCCGCATCCGCCGCCTGCTGTACGGCGCGCTGATCCGCCAGCCCATCGCCTTCTACGACAAGCACAACGTCGGCGAGCTGACCGGCCGCCTGGCGGCCGACGTCGAGGTGCTGCACGACACCTTGACGATGGGCCTGGCCATCTCCTTGCGCTCGTTGTGCGTACTGCTCGGCGCCGCCGCCATGCTGCTGTCGATCTCGCCACAGCTGAGCCTGGTGCTACTGGTCTGCGTGCCGCTCAGCCTGTACCTGGGCAAGCGCGCCGGCGGCCTGCTACGCGGCCGCGCCCGCGAGATCCAGCAGCGCCAGGCCGACTGCGGCAAGGTGGCGCACGAGCACTTCACCAACATCCGCCTGGTGCACGCCTTCGGCCAGCACGCCGGGGCGCGGCAACGCTACCACGCCGCCACGGCGGCGGCGCTGGACGCCGCGCTGGGCAACGTGCGCCTGCTGGCCGGCTTCCGCGGCGTCTCCTCGCTGCTGACCTATCTGGCGCTGCTGCTGACGCTGTGGCTGGGCGCCGGGCTGATCGCCGGCGGGCGGCTGACGGTGGGCCAGCTGGTCAGTTTTGTGCTGTACGCCGGCATGGTCAGCGCCTCGGCCGGCGCGCTCAGCGACTACTGGGGCGACTGGATGCGCTCGATCGGCGCGACCGAGCGCGTCTTCGAGATCATCGACAGCGCGCCGGAAGGCGAGGGCGCGGCCGGCGCCGGCCGCCGGCTGCAGGGCCGCATCGCCTTCGACGGCGTCAGCTTCGCCTACCCGGAGCGGCCCGGGCGGGCCGCGCTGGACGACGTCAGCTTCGCCATCGCCGCCGGCGAGAAGGTGGCGCTGGTCGGCGCCTCGGGCGCCGGCAAGTCGACCATCGCCAGTCTACTGCTGGGCTTCTACCGGCCCGACGCCGGCGCCATCCGCTTCGACGGCCAGGCGGCGGACGCGCTGGCGCTGGCCGACATCCGCGCCAACATCGCCATCGTCGAGCAGGAACCGTCGCTGTTTTCCGGCAGCATAGGCGAGAACATCGCCTTCGCCGTGGCCGGCCGCGCGGTGGCGCCGGCCGAGGTGGAGGCGGCGGCGCGGCTGGCCAACGCCCACGACTTCATCGCCGCCTTCCCGCAGGGCTACGACACCATCGTCGGCGACCGCGGCGTGCAGCTGTCGGGTGGACAAAAGCAGCGCGTCGCCATCGCCCGCGCGCTGCTGCGCGACCCGCGCATCCTGATCCTCGACGAGGCCACCAGCGCGCTCGACTCGGCCAGCGAGTTGCTGGTGCAGACGGCGCTCGAGCAGCTGATGCGCGGCCGCACGACGATCATCATCGCCCACCGCTACTCGACCATCGTCAAGGCCGACCGCGTGCTGGTGCTGCGCCAGGGCGCCGTCGCCCAGCAGGGCACGCACGCCGAGCTGCTGCGCCAGCGCGACGGCCTGTACTTCCAGTTGATGGAGAACCAGTTGGCGATGTACCGCGACAGCGCCTAGCGTGCTGTTGCGTCAACAAGGGAGCAACACACCACTGGCCGGCGCGGCGGGAACTCTTCCCGCGCGGCGCTACAGGAAGCGGTCGAGGATCTTCTTGCTGTGCTTGTCGAGTTGCTGCGTGTCGCGGATCAGGAAGTGGATGCCGTGGGTGTCCGACACCAGCAGCGTGTCGAGGCCGATGCGGCGGATGTCCTCCTCGCCGCGCAGCACGAACTCGGCGTCGCCACGGTCGGTGGCCACGCTCCAGGTGCACGGCGTGGCGTAGCTGGAGACGGCGACGATGCGCGCGATCTCCGGCATGAACTCGCGCCCGCCCAGCTCCTCGCGCACCAGCGCGGCGGTGGCCGCCGGCAGGTTCCTTCCAGGCGGTCGATCCAGGCGACCTCCTTGCCGTCGCTGCTGACGATGGCGATGCCGTCCTCCGGCGCCTGCACCGGGAAGGCGCGCGCCGGCGCGACGTTGTCGTGGACGGTGCCGTCGGCGCTGGTCAGGCTGAGGCGGCCGTAGCTGTTGCGGCTCAAGGTGAATGGCGTGGTGGTCATGGTGCTGTGCTCTCGGCGTATTTGTGTAGTGTGCTTATTCCGGGTTCGAAGTGCGCTCGTCGTCCGGATCGGTGTCGACGTTGCGCGCCTGCGCCTGGTACAGCCGGTGGTAGGCGCCCTCGAGCGCCATCAGGGCGTCGTGGCTGCCCTCCTCGACCACCACGCCACGGTCCAGCACCACCAGGCGGTCGGCCCGTTGCAGGGTCGACAGGCGGTGGGCGATGGCGATGGTGGTGCGGCCGTGCACCAGGTTGTCGAGCGCCTTCTGGATCTCCTTCTCGGTCTCCGAGTCGACCGAGGAGGTGGCCTCGTCGAGGATCAGGATCTTCGGATCGATCAGCAGGGCGCGGGCGATCGAGATGCGCTGGCGCTCGCCGCCGGACAGGCCCTGGCCGCGCTCGCCGACCATCGAGTCGTAGGCCTGCGGCAGGCGCAGGATGAACTCGTGGGCGTGGGCGGCGCGGGCGGCGGCGATGATCTGCTCGCGGCTGGCGTCCGGCTTGCCGTAGGCGATGTTCTCGGCGATGGTGCCGAAGAACAGGAAGGGCTCCTGCAGCACCAGGCCGATGTTGCGGCGGTAGTCGGACACCGGGAAGGAGCGGATGTCGACGCCGTCGAGCATGATGGCGCCCTCGGACACGTCGTAGAAGCGGCAGATCAGGTTGACCAGCGTGCTCTTGCCGGAACCGGAGTGGCCGACCAGGCCGATCATCTCGCCGGCCTTGATGTCGAGGTTGATGCCGCGGTTGACCGCGCGGTTGCCGTAGCGGAAGCCGACCTCGCGCAGGGTGATGTTGCCCTCCACCTTGGCCAGCTTGACCGGGTTGACCGGCTCCGGCACCGAGGAGACGTGGTCGAGGATGTCGAAGATGCGCTTGGCGGCCGAGGCCGACTTCTGCGTCACCGAGACGATCCGGCTCATCGAGTCGAGCCGGCCGTAGAAGCGGCTGCTGTAGGCGATGAAGGCGGACAGCACGCCGACCGTGATGTGGCCCGTCGACACTTGATAGATGCCGAACACCCAGATCACCAGCAGGCCCAGCTCGGTGAGGAAGGAGACGGTGGGCGAGAACAGCGACCAGATCTTGTTGAGCTTGTCGTTGACGGCCAGGTTGTGCTTGTTGGCGGTGCGGAAGCGCGCGGCCTCGCGCGCCTCCTGGGCGAAGGCCTTGACCACGCGGATGCCGGGGATGGTGTCGGCCAGCACGTTGGTGACCTCGCCCCAGACCCGGTCGATCTTCTCGAAACCGGTGCGCAGGCGGTCGCGCACGACGTGGATCAGCCAGGCGATGAAGGGCAGCGGCAGCAGGGTGACGGCGGCGAGCCAGGGGTCGATCGAGCACAGGATCACGCCGGTCATGATGATCATCAGCACGTCGGAGGCGAAGTCGAGCAGGTGCAGCGAGAGGAACACGCAGATGCGGTCGCTCTCGCTGCCGATGCGCGACATCAAGTCGCCGGTGCGCTTGCCGCCGAAGTACTCCAGCGACAGTTTCAACAAATGCTCGTAGGTGGCGGTGCGCAGGTCGGCGCCGATGCGCTCGGACACCAGGGCCAGCACATAGGTCTTGGCCCAGCCCAGCACCCAGGCCAGCACGGCCGAGGCGACCAGGCCGGACATGTACAGCGTCACCAGCATGGTGTCGACCGGCTTGCCGTTCTGGTAGGGGATCAGCACGTTGTCCATCAGCGGCATGGTCAGGTAGGGCGGGATCATGTGCGCGGCGGTGCCCAGCAGCATCAGGATGAAGCCCAGCGCCAACTGGCCCTGGTAGGGCTTGGTGAAGCGCCACAGGCGGAACAGGGTCCAGGTCGACGGCGGCGTGTAGACCACCTTGGTGCAGATCGGGCATTCCTCCTGCTCCGGCTCGAGCGGCGCCTTGCAGCTGGGGCAGACGTTCTTGTCGTCGAGCGCCAGCGGCTCGCCGGTGACGCGGCTGTGCAGGCGGGCGGCGAACTGCTCGACCAGGCGGATGGCGTGCAGGTTCTGCCCCAGGGTGAAGCGCCAGTCGGCCAGCCGGCCTTGTCCATCCAACAATTCGAGGTGGCCGACGCCGGCGTGGTCGTGGTGTTTCAAGGCCAGACCGGCGCGGAAGGGCCAGTCCTGCCAGGCCTGTTGGCCGGCCGCGCGGGCCAGGATGCGGCCCTCCGTGACAACAATTATGCCCTTGGAGAAATGAAGTTGCGCATCCAGGTCAACCACCAAGGCACTGACAACGTTTTCCCCTTTGGAAAGTTGCGCCTGCACTTCCGAGCGCCAGGCGAGCGGCAGTTCGACGAGGCTGGATTCTGAGGAAAGTTGTGCTGTTGTCATCGTGCTGCGGACTCCGGATGTTCTTTGCCTCTGGCAAAGTCTGAAAACTGTGGGAAAAATCGTGAAATCCGGCCCCGCACCCCGAAATAAACGCGATCGCGGCGCCGGATTGCGGCTGATGGGGGCGCTGATTTACGGTATTCTGTCACTGAGGAACATTTGACGGAAATCAACGCGGAGGGGCCGGATCTTTGCGGCGAGTATACAGCAAGAGCTGCTGTCGAGAAAAACGAATAATGCCTTACCGCCACAACAATGGCAGCGCCAAAACAGGGCGGAATTGCCGCGCACAAGCGCGAAATCGGGCGGGGGACGGGGCGGCAGGTTTACAATACGGCGCAAGCTGCGACGGCCGTTAACAAAGATGCATCACAAAGTACAAGAATAGAAACATGACTAAGAAGAAAGACATCGAATTTCTCCGTGTGACCCACTTGCGCGGACCGAATATCTGGACCTATCGCCCGGTGATCGAGGCCTGGCTGGATATTGGCGCGCTGGAAGACTTTCCTTCGAATAAGCTGCCCGGCCTGTACGAGCGGCTGACCGCCATGTTGCCCGCGCTGGTCGAGCACCGCTGCGGCGTCGGCGAGCGCGGCGGCTTCCTCGAGCGCCTGCGCGACGGCACCTACGCCGGCCACATCCTGGAACACGTCGTGCTGGAGCTGCAGAACCTGGCCGGCATGCGCACCGGCTTCGGCAAGACGCGCCAGACGGCCGAGGGCAGCGGCGTCTACAAGATGGCCTTCCGCACCCGCCAGGAACAGGTCGGCCGCGCCGCCCTGGCCGCCGGCCGCGAACTGCTGATGGCCGCCATCGAGGACCGTCCCTACGACCTGGCCGCCACCGTTGAACAGCTCACCGACATGGTCGACGCGCTGTGCCTGGGGCCGAGCACCGGCAACATCGTCGACGCCGCCACCGAGCGCAAGATCCCCTCGATCCGCCTGACCGACGGCAACCTGGTGCAACTGGGCCACGGCGCCCGCCAGCGCCGCATCTGGACCGCCGAGACCGAGCGCACCAGCGCCATCGCCGAGGGCATCGCCAGCGACAAGGACTTGACCAAGACCCTGCTGGCCGCCTGCGGCGTGCCGGTGCCCGAGGGCGAGCTGGTCACCAGCGCCGAGGCGGCCTGGGAGGCGGCACAGGACATCGGCCTGCCGGTCGTCGTCAAGCCCTACGACGGCAACCACGGCCGTGGCGTCTCGCTCAACCTGATGACCCGGGCCGACGTCGAGGCGGCCTACCTGCTGGCCGCGCGCAAGGGCGGCAGCAAGAGCGTCATCGTCGAGCGCTGCATCGTCGGCAACGAGCACCGCCTGCTGGTGGTCGGCAAGCGCCTGGTCGCCGCCGCCGCCGGCGAGGCCCTGTGGGTGGTCGGCGACGGCGTGTCCAACATCATCGCCCTGGTCGACAGCCAGATCAACACCGACCCGCGCCGCGGCACCACCGAGGACGCGCCGCTGAACGCCATCGCGCCCGACCAGGGCGCCGAGGTCGTCCTCGAGCTGCAACGCCAGGGCATGACGGCGCACTCGGTGCCGGCGGCCGGCCAGAAGGTGCTGATCCAGCCCAACGGCAACGTCGCCGCCGACGTCACCGACCTGGTGCACCCGAGCGTGGCCGCCATGGCCACCCTGGCGGCGCGCATCGTCGGCCTGGACATCGCCGGCATCGACGTCGTCGCCGAGGACATCTCCCGTCCGCTCGAGGAGCAGGGCGGCGCCATCATCGAGGTCAACGCCAGCCCCGGCCTGCTGGCCCACCTGAAGCCGGCCAGCGGCCAGCCGCGCGCGGTCGGCGCGGCCATCGTCGACCACCTGTTCGCGCCCGACGAGAGCGGCCGCATGCCTATCGTCGGCGTCAGCGGCGGCCCCGGCGCCACCATCACGGCGCGCTTGATCGCCTGGCTGCAGCAGCTCGCCGGCAGCAAGGTCGGCCTGAGCTGCGCCGACGGCCTGTTCGTCAACGGCCGCCTGCTGCCGCGCGACGGCTTGTCCGACTGGGAGTCGGGCGAGCGCCTGCTGCTCAACAAGAGCGTCGAGGCGGCCGTGTTCGAAAGCGGCGCCCGCATGATCCTCGGCGAGGGCCTGGCCTACGACAAATGCGCCGTCGGCGTGGTCACCGACGTCAGCGGCCACGAGGCGCTCGGCGAGTTCTACATCGACAGCGCCGACCAGTTGTACTCGGTGCTGCGCACCCAGGTCGACGTGGTGCTGCCGAGCGGCACGGCGGTGCTCAACGCCGACGACCCGCAGGTGGTCGAGATGGCCGAGCTGTGCGACGGCGCGGTGATCTTCTACGGCGTCGACCAGCAGGCCGAGGCGGTCAGCGCCCACCGCAAGCAGGGCCTGCGCGTGGTCTACCAGCACGGCGCCGGCATCGTCATGGCCGAGGGCGCCGAGGAGCTCGCCACCGTGTCCTTGTCGCCGCAGTTGCCGACCCAGGCCGTGCTGGCCGCCGTCGCCGCCGGCTGGGCGCTGGGCCTGTCGGCCGAGCTGATCGGCGCCGGCCTGCGCACCTTCGAGCTCGAACCGAAAGCCGCAGCGTATTGAGAAAACCGGCGCCGCCCACCGGCGGCGCCATGTGACGCGCGTCCCGCCACCCCGGCGACGCGACGCAGATAACACGACAGGATAATCGGATTTATGGAAGTTATACGCACCCGCGCGCTACGCGGCCCCAATCTGTGGAGCCACCACACGGCCGTCGAGGTCATCGTCTCCTGCGCCGCCGACGAGCAGGCCATCGCCCGCCTGCCCGGTTTCGAGGCGCGCCTGCGCGCCCGCTTCCCGGCGCTGGGCGCGCTGCAGCCGACCGGCCACGACGCCGACCACGTGCCGCTGGCGCGCGTGCTGGAACTGGCCGCCTTGTGCCTGCAGGCGCAGGCCGGCTGCCCGGTCACCTTCAGCCGCACCACGCCGACCCTCGAGGACGGCATCTACCAGAGCGTGGTCGAGTACAGCGAGGAGGCGGTCGGCCGCCTGGCGCTGACCTTGGCGCACAACCTGATCAACGCCGCCCTGGCCGACACCCCGTTCGACCTGGACGGCGCGCTGGCCGAGCTGCGCGAGCTCGACGAGGACGTGCGCCTGGGTCCGAGCACCGGCGCCATCGTCGCCGCCGCCGTGGCGCGCGACATCCCCTTCCGCCGCCTGACCGAGGGCAGCATGGTGATGTTCGGCTGGGGCAGCAAGCAGCGCCGCATCCAGGCCGCCGAGATGGACAGCACCAGCGCCATCGGCGAGGCGATCGCCCAGGACAAGGAGCTGACCAAGAAGCTGCTGCACGCGGCCGGCGTGCCGGTGCCGCTGGGCCGCGCCGTGGCCGACGCCGACGACGCCTGGGCCGCCGCGCTGGAGATCGGCCTGCCGGTGGTGGTCAAGCCGAAGGACGGCAACCAGGGCAAGGGCGTCACCGTCAACATCAACTCGCGCGAGGAACTGGCGCGCGCCTTCGAGGTGGCGCGCGAGTTCCGCGACGACATCATGGTCGAGCGCTTCCTGCCCGGCAACGACTACCGCCTGCTGGTGATCGGCGACAAGCTGGTCGCCGCCGCCCGCCGCGAGCCGCCCCAGGTGGTCGGCGACGGCGTGCACTCGGTGCGCGAGCTGGTCCAGCAGGTCAACGCCGACCCGCGCCGCGGCAGCGGCCACTCGACCTCGCTGACCAAGATCCGCTTCGACGACATCGCCCTGGCCCGCCTGGCGCTGCAGGGCTACGAGGCCGACTCGGTGCCGACCAAGGGCCAGCGTGTGATCCTGCGCAACAACGCCAACCTGTCGACCGGCGGCACCGCCACCGACGTCACCGACGATGTCCACCCCGAGGTGGCCGCCCGCGCCGTCGAGGCGGCGCAGATGATCGGCCTGGACATCTGCGGCGTCGACGTGGTCTGCGACGGCGTGCTGCAACCGATCGAGCAGCAGCGCGGCGGCGTGGTCGAGGTCAACGCCGCGCCCGGCCTGCGCATGCACCTGGCGCCGTCCTACGGCAAGGGCCGCGCCGTCGGCGAGGCCATCGTCAACACCATGTTCGCCGAGGGCGAGAACGGCCGCATCCCGGTGGTCGCCGTCACCGGCACCAACGGCAAGACCACCACGGTGCGCCTGATCGCCCACCTGCTGACGGCGGCCGGCCTGCGCACCGGCATGACCAACACCGACGGCGTCTACGTCGAGGGGCGCCGCACCGACAGCGGCGACTGCAGCGGCCCGCGCAGCGCGCGCAACGTGCTGCTGCACCCGGACGTCGACGCCGCCGTGTTCGAAACGGCGCGCGGCGGCGTGCTGCGCGAGGGCCTGGCCTTCGACCGCTGCCAGGTGGCGGTGGTGACCAACATCGGCACCGGCGACCACCTCGGCCTGAACTACATCACCACCGTCGAGGAACCTGGCCGTGCTCAAGCGCGTGATCGTGCAGAACGTCGCCGCCGGCGGCTTCGCCGTGCTCAACGCGATGGACCCGATCGTCGCCGGCATGGCCGCCAACTGCCGTGGCAAGGTGATCTTCTTCGGCGCCGAACGCGGCCACCCGGTGATCGCCACCCACCTGGCGCAGGGCAAGCGCAGCCTGTTCGTCGACGCCGGCCAGCTGGTCGCCGTCGAGGGCGCGCAGCGCCACGCCGTGGCGCTAGCCCAGGTGCCGATCACCCGCAACGGCGCCATCGGCTTCCAGGTCGAGAACGTCATGGCGGCGGTGGCCGCCGCCTGGGGCGTGGGCATATCCTGGGACGCCATCCGCCTCGGCCTGAAGACCTTCGCCAACGACTCCGACAACGCGCCCGGCCGCTTCAACGTGTTCGATTACAAGGGCGCCACCCTGATCGCCGACTACGGCCACAACCCGGACGCCATCCTGGCCCTGGTGCAGGCGGTCGAGACCATGCCGGCCAAGCGCCGCGGCGTGGTCATCAGCGGCGCCGGCGACCGCCGCGACGAGGACATCCGCCAGCAGACGGAAATCCTCGGCAAGGCCTTCGACGACGTCGTGCTGTACCAGGACCAGTGCCAGCGCGGCCGCGTCGACGGCGAGGTGGTGGCGCTGTTGCGCGCCGGCCTGGCCGCCGCGCCGCGCACCAGCCACATCGACGAGATCAACGGCGAGTTCCTCGCCATCGACACCGCGCTGGCCCGGCTGCAGGCCGGCGACCTGTGCCTGATCCTGGTCGACCAGGTGGAGGAGGCGCTGGCCCACATCGCCAAGCGCATCGCCGAGGGCTGAGCGCAGGCCGCCTGCTGCCGCGCCGGCCGCCGCCGCGTCCCCCCCAGGGCGCCGCCGCGGCGGCTTTTTTCATGTCCGGTTTTTCTAATTCGCAACACTTGCGGGATAATATCCACCCTTCGAAAACGGATATTCCGGATGGCTTGCGCCATATATATTCCAGCTCGGCAGAAGCGGCGCCGGCATATTCATTCTCATTGACCAGTTCGCCACGATAACAATATCCTCGCCGTTTCCCCGCCTGGCCGCCGGGAATATCACGCCGGCCGGCCATTCGAAACTCATCCATTCCTCCTCCGGCGGCGCCGCGGCGCCATGGTGCTATTGATAATTCTCTCCGATTATCACCATTTTAGAATGGATGGGCCGGCGGAAAACTTTCCATTGCATTCGATTTTATTGCCGTTCGCTATGGCATTATATTCAGGCGTGCCGACGATTCGATTATCTCGTGGCCACATCGACAATATCGGCGATCGACTCGCCGAACGAAATCAATATACAAGGAGATGTCAATGGATCCGTTTGTTGGTCAAATCATATTGTGGCCGGTGCCCTGGGTGCCCGAGGGCTGGGCCTTGTGCGACGGCAGCACGCTCAACGTGCAGCAGTACGCCGCGCTGTTCTCGCTGATCGGCATCACCTACGGCGGCAACGGCAGCAGCACCTTCCAGCTGCCCGACCTGCGTTCCAAGGTGCCGCTGGGCAGCCAGGTGATGCAGACCATAGGCCAGGCCAGCGGCGCGGCCAGCGCCAGCGTCACCGCCGTGGGCAGCGGCAGCGTCACGGTCGGCGTCAACAACATGCCGTCGCACACCCACACGGCCACCTTCACGCCGGGCGCCAGCACCAGCGTCAACGTCGCCATCCCGGTCGACAGCGGCGGCGAGACCGACAACGTGCCCGGCACCACGCTGGTGCTGGGCAAGGCCATCGCCGGCCTGGCGGCGGCCAAGATCTACAGCTCCAACCCCGCCAACACCACGCTCAAGCCGTTTTCCGCCAGCGTGGTGGGCGGCGGCGGCACCATCGCCAACGCCAACACGGGCGGCGGCCAGGCCATTCCGTTCACCGTGTCGGTGCCGGTCAGCGTCAGCACGCTGCAGCCGGCGCTGACGATGAACTACATCATCGCGCTGACCGGCATCTATCCGCCGCGGCCTTGAGGTCGATGCCGGCGCGCCGCCGCCATGGCATCGATGCCGTGGCATGGCGCATCGGCGACAGATGCAATTCACTAAAAATTATCAAATAAATATATTTTAAATTAAGTCATGTTTTATCGCCGAATTTGTTTCGGCGCCGATCGGCACGGCGGGCGTGGATACTTTGTCTATTCAATTCTGTAATTTTCTGTGCGGCACTAGCATATGTTTTTCTGTTAAAAACTAAAACAATGTCACGCCCGCCGAAATTTTCATATTCGGCACAACACCCCGTCTCCATTCGATTTTGTCGATTGTTGGTGCCGACGATATAATTTGATGGATATTCACAAATTCAGCGAAAATTTAGTCGGCGTTCATCCACGCCCCGTTGCCGTCGATGCGCAAGACGCGTTGGCGCCGCAGGCGGATGCCGACCTGCACCTTATTGAGGAAATAGCGATGTCCATTCTTGCCCGCCCGGATCAACTCCCTTCCGACGATACATTCCTGCCGCTCCCGTCCACCGCGCCGGCCGCCGCGCCCAGCGAGCTGGTGTTCATCGAGAGCGATGTCGCCAACCTGCAGCAGTTGCTGGACGGTCTGGCGCCGGGCAAGGAGGTGCACCTGCTCAGCGCCGGCGCCGACGGCCTGGCGCAGATGGCAGCGGTGCTGGCCGGGCGCAGCGGCATCGCCTCGCTGCAGATCGTCTCGCACGGCGCCGCCGGCCAGCTCAGTCTGGGCAGCCTGCTGCTCGACCAGCAGGGCGTGGCGCAGCACGGCGCCGCGCTGGCGACCATCGGCCGCGCGCTGGCGCCGGACGCCGACCTGCTGCTGTACGGCTGCGAGGTCGGCGCCGGCGCCAAGGGCGCCGCCCTGGTGCAGGCGCTGGCGCGCGCCACCCACGCCGACGTGGCCGCCTCCAGCGACGCCACCGGCGCCGCCGCGCTGGGCGGCAACTGGAACCTCGAGGTGCACAGCGGCCGGGTCGAGCCGCACACGCTGCTGGCCGACGGCGCCGACTACCAGGCGCTGCTGCCGACGGCGCAGAACATGAACCTGCCGACCGGCGTCTACGTGCGGCCGGGCGGCACCAGCTACACCTGGAGCTACAGCACCTACACCAGCGGCGGCGTGACGCAGACCATCGACAAGGTCAGCATGAGCAACATCAGCCACCCGTCCTTCCTCTGGTATGTGACGCGCGGCGACTTCCAGTACAGCTCCAACGGCGGCTCCAGCTGGACCACCTACGTGGTGCCCACCGACGGCTTCACCCCCGTCTCGGTGATCGGCACCATCTGGCGCTTCGTCGACACCATGCCCGGCGACACCACCCACTACGACAGCTTCTCCAACAGTTGGATCACCGTCGAGAGCCCGGGCAGCAACACCACCTCGGGCGGCAGCATCACGCCCGACAACGCGCCCACCGACATCGTCAGCGACAAGGTGGTGTTCCTGTCCGACGCCACCGCCGGCCTGAGCATCGCCACGCTGACGCCGACCGACACCGGCGCCTATTTCGGCGGCCAGTGGGTGATCGACAGCCAGTCGGTGCCCAACCTGTTCACCCTGGCCTCGGACGGCCCCAACACGCGCACCGCCACCTTGAGCCTGGGCGCCGGCGCGGTGCCGGCCATCGAACAGACGGGAACCATCACCGCCCGCTACTACGACCTGTACCAGACCGACGCCAGCGGCAACCCGATCAACGGCCAGGGCTACAGCAAGACCCTGACCTACACGGTCAAGGACGAGAGCTCGGCCGACCTCAACTTCACCGACGACCTCAATGTCAGCACCCACAGCGCCGGCAACCAGCTGGCGCCGGCCATGGCCACCCTCAGCACGGGCAACGTGGTCACCGTCTGGCAGTCGGACGGGCAGGGCGAGGCGGCCGGCATGAACGGCATCTACGGCCAGCTGCACGACGCGCTGGGCAACGCCGTCGGCGCCGAGTTCGCCATCACGGCGGCGGCCAACGGCATCGACGATGTCGCCCCCAGCGTGGCCGCGCTCAGCGGCGGCCGCTACGTCGTCGCCTACGCCACCACGCCGGGCGCCAACGGCCTGGACATCGGCTACCGCATCGTCGCCGCCGACGGCACGGTGGGCGGCCAGGCGCTGGCCAACACCACCGTGGCCGGCGAGCAGAGCCAGCCCAGCGTCACCACCCTGAGCAATGGCGACTTCGTCATCGCCTGGAACAACGCCGGCACCGTGCACGCGCAGAAGTTCGACGGCGGCAGCGGCGCCAAGTCCGGCGCCGAGCTGGCCATCGACGCCGGCGGCAGCGACATCAGCCCCAGCGTGGCGGCGCTGAGCAACGGCGAATACGTGGTGGTCTGGGGCGACTACAACACGGCCAACGTCAGCGCCGTGGTCAGCAGCGCGCCGTCGACGGTGCTCGAGGTCAGCACCGACGCCAGCGCCTACTCCTACTACACCTCGGCGCCGCTGGCCCACGTGGTCGGCCTGAGCGGCGGCGGCTTCGTCGTCGCCTGGGACAGCGCGGCGGCCGACCTGGTCAACTACAGCCGCACCGACATCTTCTTCCGCCAGTACGACAACGCCGGCACGCCGGCCGGCGCCATGGTGCAGGCCAACACCTCGTCCGGCGGCTACAAGTACGAGGCCTCGCTGGCCGCGCTGAGCGACGGCGGCTTCGTCGTCGGCTGGGAGGCCGACAGCGGCGACTACGACCTGAACGGCCTGTTCGGCCGCCGCTACAACGCCGCCGGCGTGGCGCAGGACGCCAACGAGTTCGAGATCAACCAGCACCGCCGCGGCGACCAGCACAGCTCGGCGCTGACCGGCGTGGCCGGCGGCAACTTCGCCGCCGCCTGGGTCGACGCCACCTCCGACGGCGCCGCCAACGCCGGCGTCGAGGGCCGCCTGCTGCTGCCGGTCGACGAGCACCCGGTCTTCGTCGGCGCCGGCACCACGCTGGCGCTGGCGCAGAACGCCGGCGCCGCCGACATCGCCGCGCTGCTGCACGTCAGCGACAGCGACAGCGGCCAGACGCTGACCTGGACCCAGAGCAGCGCGCCGGCCCACGGCACGCTGGTGCTGAGCGGCGCCACCGCCAGCAGCGGCGGCGCCGACATCGGCGCCGGCGGCACCCTGAGCTACGCGCCGGCCGCCGGCTTCGCCGGCACCGACAGCTTCACCGTGCGCGTCTCCGACGGCATCGCCAACGCCACCCGCACCATCAGCGTCACCGTCACGCCGGGCACGCCGGGCGGCCTCGACCTGGCCAGCGGCAGCGACAGCGGCGCCAACACCGGCGACAACGCCACCAAGGCCACCAGCCTGGACTTCTCCGGCACCAGCGCGGCCGGCGACAGCAGCAGCACGGTGCGGGTCTTCGTCGACGTCGACGGCAACGGCGTCTACGACGCCGGCACCGACCGCGCCGCCAGCGCCACCGTCAACAACGGCAGCTGGAGCGTCACCGGCCTGAACACCGCCGGCGTGGCCGACGGCACCTACCACGTCTACGCCCAGGTCACCTCGGCCGCCGGCGCCGTCAGCGGCGCCGTCAGCGCGGCGCTCGACGTCACCCTCGACACCACCGCGCCGACCACCACCGTCGGCGCGCTGGCCCTGTCGGTCGATACCGGCAGCAGCGCCAGCGACTTCATCACGGCGACGGCGGCGCAAACCGTCACGGCCACGCTGAGCGCGCCGCTGGCCGTCGGCGAGGTGGTCTGGGGCTCGCTCGACAACGGCGCCACCTGGAGCGACATCAGCGCCATGGTCAGCGGCAGCGCGCTGAGCTGGACCGGCCTCACCCTGGCCGGCAGCAGCACGCTGAAGGTGAAGGTGGCCGACGCCCAGGGCAACGACGGCGCCGTGGCCGGCCACAGCTTCAGCTACGACAACGTGGCGCCGAGCGCCGGCGTGGTGGTCGCCGACAACAACCTGACCGGCGCCGACACCTCGCTGGTCACCATCACCTTCAGCGAGGCGGTGGCCAACTTCAGCAACGCCGACCTGACGGTGGCCAACGGCACGCTGAGCGCGGTCAGCTCGGCCGACGGCGGCACCACCTGGACGGCGACCCTGACGCCGACGCTGAGCGTCATCGATGCAACAAACATCATCACGCTCAACCAGGCCACGCTGACCGACGTGGCCGGCAACGCCGGCGTCGGCACCAGCGACTCGAACAACTACGCCGTCAGCACCATGGTGCCGACGGCCACCGTCACGCTCGACGACAGCGCGCTGAAGATCGGCGACACGGCCACCGTCACCATCGTCTTCTCCGAGGCGGTGACGGGCTTCGACAGCAGCGACCTGACGGTGCAGAACGGCACGCTGGGCACCGTCTCGACCAGCGACAACATCACCTGGACCGCCACCTTGACGCCGAGCGCGGCCACCAGCGACGCCAGCAACTTCATCCGGCTCGACAACAGCGGCGTCGTCAACGGCGGCAGCACGGCCGGCGTCGGCGTGACCGACTCGCTCAACTACACGGTCGACACGCTGCGCCCGACCGTCGCCGTGACCATGAGCGACGCCGCGCTGGCGGCCGGCCAGACCGCGCTGGTCACCTTCACCTTCTCGGAGGCGGTCAGCGGCCTCACCAACGCCGCCCTGACGGTGGCCAACGGCGCGCTCAGTGCGCCGGCCTCCAGCGACGGCGGCCTGACCTGGACCGCCACCTTCACGCCGACGGCCGGCCTGGACGACGCCAGCAACCTCATCACCATCGACACCAGCGCCGTCAGCGACGCCGCCGGCAACGCCGGCAGCGGCAGCAGCGACTCGCCCAACTACGTCCTCGACAGCACCGCCCCCAGCGCCAGCGTGGTGGTGGCCGCCGCCTCGCTGGCGGTGGGCCAGACCAGCCTGGTCACCATCACCTTCAGCGAGGCGGTCGACAACTTCAGCACGGCCGACCTGACGGTGGCCAACGGCGCCTTGAGCGGACTGAGCTCGGCCGACGGCGGCGTCACCTGGACCGCCACGCTGACGCCGACCGTCGGCGTGCTCGACGCCAGCAACCTCGTCACGCTCAACCAGGCCGGCCTGACCGACCTGGCCGGCAACGCCGGCGTCGGCGGCGTCGATTCCAACAACTACGCGGTCAGCACGGTGGTGCCGACGGCCACCATCACGCTCGACGACAGCCTGCTCAAGATCGGCGACACGGCCACCGTCAGCATCGTCTTCTCCGAGGCGGTGAGCGGTTTCGGCGCCGCCGACCTGACGGTGCAGAACGGCACGCTGGGCACCGTCTCGACCAGCGACGGCATCACCTGGAGCGCCACCTTGACGCCGACGGCGGGCGTCAGCGACAGCAGCAACTTCATCCGCCTCGACAACACCGGCTTCACCAACCTGGCCAGCGTGGCCGGCGTGGGCGTGACCGACTCGGCCAACTACGTGGTCGACCAAGTGCGCCCGACCGCCACCGTGGTGGTCGCCGACAACGAGTTGAAGGCCGGCGAGACCAGCCTGGTGACGATCACCTTCAGCGAGGCGGTGACCGCCTTCGACAACAGCGACGTGGCGCTGGCCAACGGCACGCTGGGCACCTTGTCCAGCAGCGACGGCGGCACCACCTGGAGCGCCACGCTGACGCCGACGGCGGCCGTGAGCGACGCCAGCAACCTGCTGACGCTGGCCAACGCCACCTTGACCGACCTGGCCGGCAACGCCGGCCTGGGCAGCACCGACTCGAACAACTACGTCGTCAGCACGGTGCGGCCGACGGCCAGCATCGTGGTCGCCGCCGCCAGCCTGGGCGTGGGCGCCACCAGCCTGGTGACGGTCACCTTCAGCGAGCCGGTGACGGGCTTCGACAACAGCGACCTGAGCGTCGGCAACGGCACCTTGAGCGCGGTCAGCTCGGCTGACGGCGGCACCACCTGGACCGCCACCCTGACCCCGGCCACCGGCGTCGACGCCGGCGCCAACGTCATCGCGCTGAACGCCGCCGGCGTGCTCAACGAGGCCGGCAACGCCGGCCTGGGCAGCGTCGACTCGAACAGCTACGCGGTGGCCACGGCGCCGCCGCCGAGCACGCCGCCGGCCGTGCCCGGCACCGTCGACGGCGTGCCGATCAGCACCACCACCACGACCGACCCGACCACCGGCCTGAACAACAGCACGGTCGACGTGCCGGTGGTGGTGCCGACCCGGCCGGACGACCCGAACACGCCGAACGCCACCTTGGCCGACATCCCGCTCGGCGTCGCGGCGCCGGCCGGCAGCGCCGGCACCACCTTGACGGTCAGCCTGCCGGTCGGCACCGGCCTGCAGGCCGACGGCCCGACCGCGCTGTTGAGCAACGCCCAGGCGCTGCTCGACCTGATCATGCGCATCGAGCAGAAGACCGTGGCCGGCTCGAGCGTGCAGCACGACATGACGGGGCAGGGCAGCGACTTCCTCGCCGCGCTGCTGAGCAACACCATGCTGCAGACCAAGACGCTGGTGCCGACGGTGGCCGCCGGCGCAGGGCCGCAGACCATCTTCATCAACGGCAGCTCGACCACGCCGCCGGCCGGCGGCGCGGCCAACGGCACGGCCATCGGCATCGTCATCGACGCCAGCCATGTGAACGCCGGCAGCGTGCTGCAGCTCAACAACGTCGACTTCGCCGCCGTGGTCGGCGCCGCCACGCTGCGCGGCGGCGACGGCCAGAACTTCGTCATCGGCGACGGCGCGGTGCAAAACATCCTGCTCGGCGCCGACGACGACCGCCTGCTCGGCGGCGGCGGCAACGACATCATCGGCAGCGCCGGCGGCAACGACTACCTCGACGGCGGCGCCGACAACGACAAGGTGGCCGGCGGCATCGGCAACGACACCCTGCTCGGCGGCGGCGGCGACGACGTGCTGCAGGGCGGCCGCAGCAGCCAGGGCGGCTGGACCTTCCGCCAGGGCGCCGACGGCACCCTGAGCGCGCAGCACCAGACGGCGCTGTTCGCGCCGGCGGCCAGCGAGGCGCTGGCCCGCGCCGAGCTGAACGGCGCCAGCGCCGAGCTGGCCTTCCTCGGCGCCGGCGCCGCGCGGGTGGCCGAGGTGGCGCTGCTGTACCACGCCGCCTTCGGCCGCGCGCCCGACTTGGCGGGGCTGAACTTCTGGCTGGCCGGCGGCGGCACGATAACCCAGATCGCCGACGGCTTCATGCAGGCGGCCGAGTGGCAGGGCGGCGACAAGGCCAAGCTCGACGACAGCGCCTACGTGCAGCAGTTGTACCAGCAGGTGCTGGGCCGGGCGCCCGACGCCGCCGGCCAGGCCCACTGGCTGGCGGCGCTGCAGGGCGACGCCGGGCACGCCGCCAGCCGCGCCGAGGTGCTGCTCGGCTTCGCGCTGAGCAACGAGCACCGCGTCCTGCAGTCGGCCGGCGCCGGCCTGAGCGTGGGCGTCGCCGGCTTGGCGCAGGAGACCGGCTGGATCGCCGGCGGCGGCGACGACCGCCTCGACGGCGGCGCCGGCAGCGACGTGCTGGTCGGCGGCGACGGCGTCGACACCGCCGTCTACGCCGGCAGGCTGGCCGACTACAAGCTGGTGCTGGCGGCCGACGGCGCCTTCAAGGTGGCCGACAAGGCCAACGCCGACCTCGACACGCTCGGCGGCATCGAGCGCGGCGCCTTCGCCGACGGCGCCGTCGACCTGTCCTTCAGCCAGGCGGCCGCGGCCCGGCTGCAGAACGTCGGCCTGCTGTACGAGGCGGTGCTGGACCGCGCCGGCGACCTGGCCGGCTTCGCCGGCTGGGTTGGCGGCGGGCTCGACGGCGCCGGCCTGGCGGCCGGCTTCGCCGCCTCGGCCGAGTTCAAGGCGCGCTACGACGGCGTCGACGACGCCGCCTTCGTCAAGTCGCTGTACGCCAACAGCGGCCTGGCCGAGACGGCCGCCGGCGGCGGCGCCCATTGGACCGACTACCTGGCCGGCCACAGCCGGGCCGAGCTGATCGGCGCCTGGGTGGCGCAGCAGGACGTCGTCGCCGCCCAGTTCGCCGGCAACGGCCTGTGGCTGGTCTAGCCGGCGCGGCGCCGCCGCGCTAGCCCCCCCCTCCGGCGGCGCCCCTGCGCGCCGCCGCTTCCCCCGTCCGCCCCCCGCCCCGCCCTTCCTCCGCCGCGTCCGCAACCCCCTGCGGCCGCCGGCAAATCAGTCCAAATGGACTATTCAGCTGTGATAAAAGCAAGTTTATCATTTGGAAATCTTTGTTGGTTTCCGTAACGCGATAAGCCTGCCGATGCCGTCCGACCCGCCCACGCCCGCGCCTTCGCACCAACGCCGGCGGCGCGCGCGGGCGCCCGCGCGCGCCACCCATTCTTTGGAGAACTCCCCATGCAAGCAATCGACAAGCAAGCGATCCCGCCGCAACCCTGGTCCGCGCTGGCGGCGGGCTGGTCCATGCGGCCCCAGGGCCTGGGCGCCGCGCCCGGCGCCTACGCCGCCGCCGCGCCGTCGACCGTCTTCGGCTTCGACGGCATGACCACCGGCAACACCTGGCCCGGCATGGGCGACTACGGCCTCGCCGTCACCCAGACCGTCGGCCAGGATGTGCTGACACTGACGGCGCCGGGCGGCCGGGTCCTGGTCAACGACGGCGCGAGCCTGGGCATCGGCGACATCGCCAATTTCAGCGGCAAGTTCTTCGCCGTCGATAGCTCCAACGGCTACCCGGCTTCGGTGACCCTGGCGCTGGACGGCTGGCGCACCTTCGACCTGAGCGGTTTCCACTTCGCCGACCTGGACGGCGGCGGCCGCTCATACATCCTCACCACCAGCAAGGGCTCGCAGTCCTTCTACTTCGACGGCGACCCGTACTATGCCAGCGTGCAGCGCTTCAACAGCGACATCCTGCGCGGCGTGACGTCGGTGACGATCCGCGCCGAAGGCGGCATGCCGGCCTCGATCGCGCTCGACGACGTCGAGTTGTCCAACCTCTCGCCGCGCAACACGGCGCCCGTCTTCGCCGGCGCCAGCACGCTGAACGTGCAGCAGGACGCCGCCGCCACCAGCTTCGCCGACCTGCTGCATGTTGTCGACGGCGACGCCGGCCAGCACCTGGGCTGGTACCCGGGCAGCAATCCCGGCCACGGCAGGCTGTATTTCGCCGGCGGCGTGGGCGCCACCGGCGGCGGCGACATCGCGCCCGTCGGCACCTTCACCTATACGCCGGCGGCCGGCTACATCGGCACCGACAGCTTCGTCGTGCGGGTCAGCGACGGCTATTCCGTCACCGAGCGCACCATCAGCGTCAACGTCGCGCCGGCCACGCCGGGCGCGCCCGACCTGGCCGCCGCCGGCGACAGCGGCGCCAGCGACAGCGACAACACCACCGCCGCCACCAGCCTGGCCTTCGCCGGCAGCAGCGCCGCCGGCGACAGCGCCAGCACGGTGCGCGTCTTCCTCGACGTCGACGGCAACGGCGCCTACGACGCCGGCACCGACCGCGGCGCCAGCGCCACCGTCGCCAACGGCGGCTGGAGCGTCGCCGGCCTGGACGCGGCCGGCCTGGCCGACGGCCACTACCGCGTCTACGCCCAGCTGAGCTCGGCCAGCGGCGGCCTGGACAGCGCCCTCAGCGCCGCCCTCGAGCTGACCTTGGACCGCACGGCGCCGGCCACCACCATCGCCGCGCTGCGGCTGGCCAACGACACCGGCGCCAGCGACAGCGACTTCATCACCTTCGCCGGCGCGCAGTCCCTGCGCGCCGAGCTGTCGGCGCCGCTGGCGGCCGGCGAGAGCGTGCGCGGCTCCTACGACGGCGGCGCCAGCTGGCACGACGTCAGCGCCTCGGTGGTCGGCCGGCACCTGGACTGGGGCGGGCTGACGCTCGGCGGCGGCAACACGCTGATGCTGCGCGTGGTCGACGCCGCCGGCAACCTGGGCGCCGCCGCCAGCCACGACTACCTGATCGACAACACGCCGCCACGGGCCGCGCTAAGCGTCGCCGACGCCGACCTGGTGGGCGCAGAGACCACCGAGTTGACCATCACCTTCTCGGAGCCGGTGGCGGGGTTGCAGGCCAGCGACCTGAGCGTCGGCAACGCCACGCTCGGACCGCTGAGCAGCGCCGACGGCGGCACCACCTGGCGCGCCACGCTGACGCCGACGACCGGCGTCGACGCGGCCGGCAACACCGTCACGCTCAACGGCGACAATGTCAGGGACCTGGCCGGCAACGCCGTGGGCGGCAGCGCCAGCTCGAACAACTACGCCGTCCACACCGTGGTGCCGACGGCCACCATCACGCTGAGCGACAACGCGCTCAAGCTGGGCGACAGCGCCACCGTCGAGATCGTCTTCTCCGAGGCCGTCGCCGGCTTCTCGCTGGCCGACCTGGCGGCGGGCGGCGCCACCTTGAGCGACCTGGCCACCGTCGACAACATCCATTGGCGCGCCACGCTGACGCCGAACGCCGGCACCACGCTGGCCGACCAGGTGCTGCGGCTCGACAACACCGGTCTCGTCAACGGCGGCGGCAACGCCGGCATCGGCCACACCGACTCGGCCGCCTACACCGTCGACACCGTGCGGCCCGCCGCCTTTGTCAGCGTGGGCGACGCGGTGTTGACCCCGGCCCACGCCAGCGTGCTGACGATCCGCTTCGACGAGGCGGTCGGCGGCCTGGACAAGGCCGCGCTGCGGGTCGGCGGCGCCAGTGTCGGCGAGCTCACCAGCGTGGACGGCGGCCTCACCTGGACCGCCTTGCTGACCGCGGCCGCCGGCGAGGAGAGCGGCGGCCACGTCGTCACGTTGGACCAGTCCGGCGTGTTCGACCAGGCCGGCAACGCCGGCCAGGGCGGTGCCAGCTCGGCCGCCTACGCCGTCGACACGCTGGCCCCGACCGCCCGCCTGGCGCTCGACAGCAACGTGCTGAAGGCCGGCATGTCGGCCCAGCTCACCGTCACCTTCTCCGAGGCGGTCACCGGCTTCGACGGCGCCGACCTGCGGTTGGACGGCGGCAGCCTGGGCGCGCTGGCCACGGCCGACGGCGGCATCACCTGGCGCGCCACCTACACGCCGGACGCCGACAGCATCGCGCCGGACCACCACATCGTCCTGAACACCGCCGGCGTGGCCGACCTGCACGGCAACCACGGCGCCGGCGCGGTCCTGTCCGGCGCCTTCGACATCGACACGCTGCGCCCGAGCGCCAGCATCGTCGTCGCCGACGCCGCGCTGGCGGCCGGCGAAACCAGCCTGGTCAGCATCACCTTCAACAAGCCGGTCGAGGCCTTCGACCTGGCCGACCTGGCGGCCGAGCACGGCACGCTGAGCCAGTTGAGCACCAGCGACCACATCCACTGGAGCGCCACGCTGACGCCGGCGGCCGGCCAGAACAGCGCCGCCCACCACGTCACGCTGCGCGGCGCCGGACTGGGCGACGCGGTCGGCAACGCCGGCCTGGACGCCAGCTCGAACGCCTACCGGCTCGACAGCACCGCGCCCACCGCCAGCATCGTCGTCGACCGGGCCTTGCTGGCGGCCGGCCAGAGCGCCGCCGTGACCATCACCTTCAGCGAGGCCGTCGCCGGCTTCGACAACGCCGACCTGGACGTGGCCAACGGCACGCTGAGCGCCGTCGCCAGCGTCGACGGCGGCCTCACCTGGACGGCCGTGCTGACGCCGACGGCGCAGCTGGCCGCCGCCGGCAACGTCGTCACGCTGGCCAACGCCGGCCTGCGCGACCTGGCCGGCAACGCCGGCGCCGGCCACACCGAGTCCAACGTCTACGCCGTCAACACCCTGGTGCCGACGGCCACCATCACGCTGAGCGACAGCGCCTTGCGGATCGGCGACAGCGCCACCGTGACCATCGTCTTCAGCGAGCCGGTGAGCGGCCTCGACAACAGCGCCCTGACGGTGGCCAACGGCAGCCTCGGCGCCATCGCCAGCCTCGACGGCGGCCGCACCTGGACCGCCACGTTGACGCCGGCGGCCGGCCTGAGCGCGGCCGACAACCTGGTCCGCCTCGACAACAGCCGCGTCGTCAACGGCGCCGGCACGGCCGGCGTCGGCCACACCGACTCGGCCAGCTACACGGTCGACACCGAGCGTCCGCACGCCAGCGTCGCCGTCGCCGACGCCGCCCTGCTGGCCGGCCAATCGACGCAGGTGAGCATCCGCTTCAACGAGCGGGTCGTCGGCCTGGAGTTGGACGACCTGAGCGTGGCCAACGGCACCCTGAGCGGCCTAGGCACCAGCGACGGCGGCCTGCACTGGAGCGCCACCTTGACCCCGGCGGCGGCCACCAGCGACGCCAGCAACCTGGTGCAGCTGAACCAGGCCGGCGTGCTCGACCTGGCCGGCAACGCCGGCCTGGGCCCGGCCGATTCGAACAACTACGCCGTCAGCACCGTGCGCCCGGGCGCCAGCGTCGTCGTCGCCGCGTCCGCGCTGGACGCCGGCAAGACCGCGCTGGTGACGATCACCTTCAGCGAGGCCGTCAGCGGCTTCGACAACGCCGACCTGGCGGTCGGCCGCGGCACGCTCAGCGCGGTCCACTCGAGCGACGGCGGGCTCACCTGGAACGCCACGCTGACCGCCGCCGCCGGCCCCTACAGCGGCGCCAACGTGGTGGCGCTGAACGCCGCCGGCGTCCACAACGGCGCCGGCAACAGCGGCCTCGGCGTGGTCAACTCGAACGTCTACGCGGTCGGCACGCCGCCGGCCCCCGCGCCGGACCCCGCGCCCGGCGTGCCCGGCGCCGCCGTCGTCACCGTCGACGGCGCCGCCGTCGTCACCGTCGTCGGCGTCGATGCCCTGAGCGGCCTGGCCACGCGCAGCGTCAGCGTGGCCCCGGTCGCGGCGGGCCGGGTGGACGAGCCCGGCTCGCCCAACGCCCACCTGGCCGACATCCCGCTGGGCATCGCCGGCGCCGGCGGCAGCGGCACCACCTTGAGCGTCGGCCTGCCGGCCGGCTGCGGCCTGCTGGCCGACGGGCCGGCCGTCCTGCTCGACCACGGCCAGGCGGCGCAGGCGCTCGACGCCGGCATCGCCCGGCACGCGGCCGATGGCGCCGGCGGCGCGCTCGAAGGGCAGGGCGCCGCCTTCCTGCAATCGCTGGCGGCGGGCACGCGGCTGCAGGTGCTCAGCCTGACGCCGACGGCGCCCGCCGGCGCCGGGCCGCAGACCATCCACCTGAACGGCGCGTCGAGCACGCCGCCGGCCGGCGCCATCGGCCTGGTGCTGGACGCCACGCGGATGGCGGCCGGCAGCGTGGTCGAGCTCAACAACGTCGACTTCGCCGCCGTGCTCGGCGCCGCCACCCTGCGCGGCGGCGCCGGCCGGAACCACGTGGTCGGCGACGGCGCGGCGCAAAACATCTTCCTCGGCGCCGCCGACGACCGCCTGTTCGGCGGCGGCGGCGACGACCTCCTCGGCAGCGCCGGCGGCGACGACTACCTCGACGGCGGCGCCGACAACGACACCGTGGTCGGCGGCGGCGGCAACGACACCCTGCTCGGCGGCGCCGGCGACGACCTGCTGCAGGGCGGCCGCAGCGGCCAGGGCGGCTGGACCTTCCGCCTGGCCGCCGACGGCACAGTGAGCGCCCAGCACCAGACGGCGCTGTTCGCCCCGGCGGCCGGCGAGACGCTGTCCCGCGCCGAGCTGAACGGCGCCAGCGCCGGGCTGGCCTTCCTCGCCGCCAAGCCGGGCCAGCTGGCCGAACTGGCGCTGCTGTACCACGCCGCCTTCGGCCGCGTCGCCGACCTCGGCGGGCTCAACTTCTGGCTGCACAGCGGCGCCCCGACGGCGCAGATCGCCGAGGCCTTCGTCGGCTCGGCCGAATGGCAGGGCGGCGCCCTGGCCAAGCTCGACGACGCGGCCTTCGTCGCGCAGCTCTACCAGCAGGTGCTGGGCCGCGCCGCCGAGAGCGCCGGCCAGCAGTACTGGCTGGCCGCGCTGCACGGCGCGGCCGGCCAGCCGCCCCTCGGCCGCGCCCAGCTGCTGCTCGGCTTCGCCCTCAGCGCCGAGCACCGCGCCCGGCAGGGCGGCGAGAACGGCCTGGCCGTCGCCGCCGCCACCGCGGCGGGCGAGAACGGCTGGATCGCCGGCGCCGGCGACAACCGCCTCGACGGCGGCGCCGGCAACGACACCCTGCTCGGCGGCGACGGCGTCGACACCGCCGTCTACGCCGGCAAGCTGGCCGGCTACAAGCTGGTGCTGGGCGGCGACGGCGCCTTCAAAGTGGTCGACAAGGCCAACGGCGACGTCGACACGCTCCACGGTATTGAAAAGGGCGCCTTCGCCGACGGCAGCGTCGACCTGGCCTTCAGCCAGGCCGGCACGGCCGCGCTGAAAACGGTGGGCCTGATGTACCAGGCGGTGCTGGACCGCGCCGCCGACATGGATGGGCTCGCTGCTTGGGTACAACACTTCGCCGGCGCGGATGGGCTCGCGGCCAACTTCGCCGCCTCCGCCGAGTTCCAGGCGCGCTACGCCGGCATGGACGACGCCGCCTTCGTCCACGCCCTGTACGGCAACAGCGGCTTGGCCGACAACGCGGCCGGCGGCGCCGCCCACTGGACCGACTACCTGGCCGGCCACAGCCGCGCCGAGCTGGTCGGCGCCTGGGTGGCGCAGCAGGACGTCGCCAACGCCCAGTTCGCCGGCAGCGGCCTGTGGCTGGTGTAGCGGACCGCCGCCGGCGGGCGGCGGCAAAACAGTCCAAACGGACTATGGCAATGCGATAACGATAAGATTAGCATGGTGCAACTTTTGTGCGCGTCGTGAAACACGCCCGTCGATGCCGTCGAACGATCCAGCCGCCAACTGATCCGAACCGCGCGCCGCCCGCCCAGGCGCCACCTCCGCCGTGGCGCCTCCCGCCCCCTCGGAGAACCAGCCATGCCCGCAGTCGATCCCCAAGCCACTCCCGCGCAAGCCATGCCCGCCGACCGGGCCGCCTACGCCGTCAATGCGCAGGCCATCACCGCCCACCTGTGGCTGGAGGACGACAGCTTGAATGCCGGCCAGTCGACCCCGCTCTACGTCACCTTCTCCGCCGCCGTCACCGGCTTCGACAGCGCCGACCTGGCGCTGTGCGGCGGCAGCCTGGACGCGCTGGTCTCGGACGACGGCGGCATCAACTGGAGCGCCACCTATACGCCCGCCGCCGACACCGTCTCGCCCCTCTACCGGATCGCGCTGGACATGGCCGGCGTGCTCGACCCGCAAGGCAAGCCCGGCCACGGCAGCATCCTGTCCGACGGGTTCTTCGTCAACACGCTGCGCCCGAGCGCCAGCATCGTCGTCGCCGACGCCGCGCTGGCGGCCGGCGAGACCAGCCTGGTCAGCATCACCTTCAACAAGGAGGTCCAATACTTCGACCTGGCCAGCCTGGCGACGCCGCACGGCACGCTGAGCGGCCTGAGCACCAGCGACAACATCCACTGGAGCGCCTTGCTGACGCCGGCGGCCGGCCAGAACAGCGCCGCCAACCACGTCACGCTGGACGGCTCCAGGCTGCGCGACTACTTCGGCAACGTCGCCCGCGACGCCAGCTCCAACGCCTACGTGCTCGACAGCGCGGCGCCCACCGCCAGCGTCGTCGTCGACCAGGCCATGCTGACGCCGGGCCGGGGCGCGCGGGTGACGATCACCTTCAGCGAGGCCGTGGTCGACTTCGACAACGCCGACCTGAGCGCGGCCAACGGCACGCTGAGCGATGTCGCCAGCGCCGACGGCGGCGTCACCTGGAGCGCCACGCTGACGCCGACGGCGCACACGGCCGCCGGCGGCAACGTGGTCAGCCTGGACAACGCCGGCCTGCGCGACCTGGCCGGCAACGCCGGCGCCGGCCACACCGAGTCGAACGCCTACGCCGTCAACACGCGGCCGCCGAGCGCCACCATCACGCTCGACGCCACCGCGCTGAAGCTCGGCGACAGCGCCACCGTGACCATCGTCTTCAGCGAGGCCGTCAGCGGCGTCGACGGCGACGCCCTGACGGCCGGCAACGGCAGCCTCGGCGCCATCGCCAGCCTCGACGGCGGCCGCACCTGGACCTCCACGCTGACCCCGGCGGCCGGCCGGAGCGCGGCCGACAACCTGGTGCGGCTCGACAACAGCCGCGTCGTCAACGGCGTCGGCACGGCCGGCGTCGGCGTCACCGATTCGGCCAGCTACGCGGTCGACACCGAGCGGCCGCAGGCCGGCATCGTCGTCGCCGACGGCGTGCTGCTGGCCGGCCAATCGACGCAGGTGAGCATCAGCTTCAACGAAAAGGTCGTCGGCCTCGAGCTGGACGACCTGAGCGTGGCCAACGGCACGCTGAGCGGCCTGGGCACCAGCGACGGCGGCCTGCACTGGAGCGCCACCTTGACGCCGAGCGCCGCCACCAGCGACGCCAGCAACCTGGTCCGCTTGAACCAGGCCGGCGTGTTCGACCTGGCCGGCAACGCCGGGCAGGGCGGCGCCGACTCGAACAACTACGCCGTCCACACGCAGCGCCCGAGCGCCAGCATCGTCGTCGCCGACCCCGCGCTGACGCCGGGCAAGACCTCGCTGGTGACGATCACCTTCAGCGAGGCCGTCGGCGGCTTCGACAACGCCGACCTCGTCGTCGGCCACGGCACGCTGAGCGCCGTCGGCTCGCTCGACGGCGGCCGCACTTGGACCGCCACGCTGACCCCGGCCGCCGGCCCCTACGGCGGCGCCAACGTGGTGGCGCTGAACGCCGCCGGCGTCCACAACGGCGCCGGCAACAGCGGACTCGGCGTGGTCAGCTCCAACGCCTACACGGTCGGCGCGCCGCCCGAGCCCGAGCCCGAGCCCGAGCCCGGCGTGCCGAGCACCGTCGACGGCGCCGCCGTCGTCACCGTGTTCGGCGTCGATCCCCTGAGCGGCCTGGCCACCCGCAGCGTCAGCGTGGCGCCCTTCGCGCCGGGCCGGCCGGACGACCCCAATTCGGCCAACCCCCACCTGGCCGACATCGCGCTGGGCATCGGCGCCGCCACGCTGACGGTCGGCCTGCCGGCCGGCAGCGGCCTGCTGGCCGAGGGGCCGGCCGACCTGCTCGGCGGCGCCCGCGCGCTGCAGGCGCTGCTCGCGCGCGTCGACCAGAACAGCGCCGCCGGCACGCCGGCCCAACACGAGCTGGAGGGCAGGGCCGCCGACTTCCTGAACGCGCTGCCGGCCGGCGCCAAGCTGCAGATCGGCGTGCTGACGCCGAGCTCGGCACCGGGCGCCGGCGCGCAGACCATCCACATCGACGGTGCCGCGACCACGCCGCCGGCCGGCGCCGTCGGCCTGCTGCTGGACGCCACGCAGTTGGCGGCCGGCAGCGTGGTCGAGCTCAACAACATCGACTTCGCCGCCGTGCTCGGCGCCGCCACCCTGCGCGGCGGCGCCGGCCGGAACCACGTGGTCGGCGACGGCGCGGCGCAAAACATCTTCCTCGGCGCCGCCGACGACCGCCTGTTCGGCGGCGGCGGCGACGACCTCCTCGGCAGCGCCGGCGGCGACGACTACCTCGACGGCGGCGCCGACAACGACACCGTGGTCGGCGGCGGCGGCAACGACACCCTGCTCGGCGGCGCCGGCGACGACCTGCTGCAGGGCGGCCGCAGCGGCCAGGGCGGCTGGACCTTCCGCCTGGCCGCCGACGGCACAGTGAGCGCCCAGCACCAGACGGCGCTGTTCGCCCCGGCGGCCGGCGAGACGCTGTCCCGCGCCGAGCTGAACGGCGCCAGCGCCGGGCTGGCCTTCCTCGCCGCCAAGCCGGGCCAGCTGGCCGAACTGGCGCTGCTGTACCACGCCGCCTTCGGCCGCGTCGCCGACCTCGGCGGGCTCAACTTCTGGCTGCACAGCGGCGCCCCGACGGCGCAGATCGCCGAGGCCTTCGTCGGCTCGGCCGAATGGCAGGGCGGCGCCCTGGCCAAGCTCGACGACGCGGCCTTCGTCGCGCAGCTCTACCAGCAGGTGCTGGGCCGCGCCGCCGAGAGCGCCGGCCAGCAGTACTGGCTGGCCGCGCTGCACGGCGCGGCCGGCCAGCCGCCCCTCGGCCGCGCCCAGCTGCTGCTCGGCTTCGCCCTCAGCGCCGAGCACCGCGCCCGGCAGGGCGGCGAGAACGGCCTGGCCGTCGCCGCCGCCACCGCGGCGGGCGAGAACGGCTGGATCGCCGGCGCCGGCGACAACCGCCTCGACGGCGGCGCCGGCAACGACACCCTGCTCGGCGGCGACGGCGTCGACACCGCCGTCTACGCCGGCAAGCTGGCCGGCTACAAGCTGGTGCTGGGCGGCGACGGCGCCTTCAAAGTGGTCGACAAGGCCAACGGCGACGTCGACACGCTCCACGGTATTGAAAAGGGCGCCTTCGCCGACGGCAGCGTCGACCTGGCCTTCAGCCAGGCCGGCACGGCCGCGCTGAAAACGGTGGGCCTGATGTACCAGGCGGTGCTGGACCGCGCCGCCGACATGGATGGGCTCGCTGCTTGGGTACAACACTTCGCCGGTGCGGATGGGCTCGCGGCCAACTTCGCCGCCTCCGCCGAGTTCCAGGCGCGCTACAATCGTCTGGACGACAACGCCTTCGTCAAGGCGCTGTACGGCAACAGCGGCCTGAGCGACAACGCGGCCGGCGGCGCCTCCCACTGGACCGAATTCCTCGGCACGCACACGCGCGCCGAGCTGGTCGGCGCGTGGGTGGCGCAGCAGGACGTGGTCGACGCCCAGTTTTCCGGCACGGGCTTGTGGCTGCTGTAAATTGGCCAAATGGCAGATAGGCAGGGGCTATTAATTCAATATAATTAATTGCCTTTGTCTAATTGGTTTGGCTAATTAGAATGATTCCATCGTTCACCCCACAGGAGCAAACAATGCGCCAGCAGCCGCCCGTCACCACCGCCTCCGGCATTCCCGTCGCCGACAACCAGAACTCCGCCAGCGCCGGTCCGCGCGGCCCCCTGCTGTTGCAGGACTTCCACCTGATCGAGAAGCTGCAGCACTTCAACCGCGAGCGCATCCCCGAGCGCGTGGTGCACGCCAAGGGTTCCGGCGCCTACGGCAGCTTCACCGTCACCCACGACATCTCGCGCTACACCAAGGCCAAGCTGTTCCACGGCGTCGGCAAGAGCACCGTCACCTTCGCCCGCTTCTCCACCGTCGGCGGCGAGCGCGGCAGCGCCGACACCGAGCGCGACCCGCGCGGCTTCGCCCTGCGCTTCTACACCGAGGAGGGCAACTGGGACCTGGTCGGCAACAACACGCCGATGTTCTTCATCAAGGACCCGATCAAGTTCCCCGACTTCGTCCACACCCAGAAGCGCTGCCCGCAGAGCAACCTGAAATCGCCGACGATGATGTTCGACTTCTGGAGCAAGGCGCCGGAAAGCCTGCACCAGGTCACCATGCTGTTCTCCGACCGCGGCACGCCGGACGGCTACCGCCACATGGACGGCTTCGGCAGCCACACCTACAGCCTGGTCAACGAGGCCGGCGAGCGGGTCTACGTCAAGTGGCACTTCAAGACCCAACAGGGCATCAAGAACCTCAGCGCCGCCGAGGCCTCGCGCCTGGCCGGCGCCGATCCCGACCACGCCCAGCGCGACCTGTTCGAGGCGATCGAGCGCGGCGACTTCCCCCGTTGGGACGTCAAGCTGCAGGTCGCCACCGAGGCCGAGCTGGCCGCCTGGGAGGCGCGCACCGGCTGGAACCCCTTCGATCTGACCAAGGTGTGGCCGCACAAGGACTTCCCGCTGCAGCCGGTCGGCGTGTTCGAGCTGAACCGCAACCCGGACAACTACCACGCCGAGGTCGAGCAGGCCGCCTTCTCGCCGGCCAACGTGGTGCCCGGCATGGGCTACTCGCCCGACAAGATGCTGCAGGGCCGCCTGTTCGCCTACCACGACGCCCAGCTGTACCGGGTCGGCACCAACCACCAGCACCTGCCGGTCAACGCGCCGCGCTGCCCCCTCCACAACCAGCAGCGCGACGGCGCCATGGCCATCGCCAACGGCGGCATCGCGCAGAACTACGCCACCGTCGAAGCGGCCGGCAGCCGGCCGTCCGGCCTGGGCCACGGCGAACCCGGGCTGGCCCTGCACGGCGCCGCCGGCCGCTACGACGGCCGTGGCGGCGAGGACGACTACACCCAGGCCGGCAACCTGTTCCGCCTGATGACGGCGGCCGAGCGGCAGAACCTGTTCGACAACCTGGCCGGTCCGCTCAGCCAGGTCGGCGAGGAGATCGTGCAGCGCCAGCTGGGCCACTTCGACCAGGCCGACCCGGCCTACGGCGCCGGCGTGCGCGCCGCCTTGCAGGCGCGCGCCCGCTAGGGTGCCGGGCGGCGCCGGGCGGCGCGGGCGGTGGCTTGCGCCGCCCCGGCCCTGGCGCCGCCGCCTGCGCCGCCGGTGCTCCCCCTGCGCCACGCGGAACTGCACTACAATCAGGCTGGCAATCCACCACTAGCTTGTGTTTCGCGGAGGTCGTTTGAAAAAAACCATCAGCAGCAAGGCCGCCGTGTCGGGCCAGGTCGTCCTGGTGCTGCAGGGCGGCGGCGCGCTGGGCGCCTACCAGCTCGGCGTCTACCAGGCCATGCACGAGGCCGGCATCGAGCCGGACTGGGTCATCGGCACCTCGGTCGGCGCCATCAACGCCGCCATCATCGCCGGCAACCCGGTGCACCAGCGGCTCGAGCGCCTGCGCCAGTTCTGGCAGCGCATGGAGCAGAACCCGCTCGGCTTCGCCGGCATGCCGCGCGCCTTCGCCAACGCCATGACCATGGGGCAGGGCATCCCCGCCTTCTTCGAACCCAACCTGGCCGCCTGGTGGAACCTCGACGCCCGCGTCGGCCCCGAGCGCGCCTCGTTCTACCAGACCGCGCCGCTGCGCACCACCCTGGAAACGCTGGTCGACTTCGACTACCTGAACGCCCACCACACCCGCCTGACGGTGGGCGCCGTCAACGCCCGCAACGGCGCCATGCGCTACTTCGACAGCAGCAAGGAGAAACTCGACGCCTCGCACATCATGGCCTCCGGCGCCATCCCGCCGGCCTTCCCGGCGGTGCGCATCGACGGCGAACCCTACTGGGACGGCGGCATCTACTCCAACACGCCGATCGAGGCGGTGCTCGACGACGAGCCACGGCGCAGCTCGGTGATCTTCTCGGTGCAGGTGTGGAACCCGGACGGCAGCGAGCCGCAGAGCGTGCTGCAGGTGCTCGACAAGCACAAGGAGATCCAGTACGCCAGCCGCGCCGGCAACATCGAACAGCAGCGCAAGCTGCACCGGCTGCGCCACGTGATCCGCCAGCTCAGCCTGCACCTGCCCGACGAGGCGGCCGCCTCGGCCGAGCTGCGCGAGCTGGCCTCATGGGGCTGCGGCACCACCATGCACGTCGTCGCGCTGAAGGCGCCCCGCCTGGGCAACGAGGACCACACCAAGGACATCGACTTCAGCGCCCAGGGCATCCGCCAGCGCTGGCAGGCCGGCCAGGACGACGCCCGGCGCTTCATCGAGCAGCGCCCGTGGGAGCAGCCGGTCGACCCGATCGAGGGCGTGCTGATCCACGAGCTGCCCGAGTTGTAGGCCGGCGCGCCGGGACGCTCAGGCGGCCGGCGTCCCCAGCACCTCCTGGCACACCTCCAACCAGGCGCGCGCCGCGTGCGACAGGTAGCGCCCGTTCCACACCTGCGCCACCTGCCACTGCAGCTCCGGCTCGACCAGCCGCAGCGCGTCCATGCGGCCGATCGCCAGCCGGTGCACGAAGGGCTGCGGCAGCAGCGCCACCCCCATGCCGGCCGAGGCCATCGCCACCAGCCAGTCCCACTGGCCGCTCTGCGCCGCCACCTGCGGCTCGAAGCCGGCCCGCGCGAAGGCGGCGCGCAGGCTGCGCGTCAGCGCGAAGTCGTCCTTGAGCAGCACCAGCGGCAGCGCCGCCAGCTCCCTGAAGCGCAGCGTGCTCTGCCCCTTGCGGAAGCTGCCCAGCGCCGCCAGCGCCCACAGCGGATAGCTGGCGATCTGCAGCGCCTCCAACTCCAGCGCCGGATCGACCGGCAACACCGTCATGCCGATCTCCAGCTCGCCGGCCGCCACCTGGCGCTCGATCGCCTGTCCCGTGCCCTCCTGCAGCGTCAGCGCGATCTGCGGATAGCGCGCGCGGAAGGCCTTCAACACCGGCGTGAACAGCAGGTTGATCATCGGCGGAATGCCCACCGTCAGGCTGCCGCGCGTGCGCGCCTGGGTGTCGCGCACCTCCAGGTTCAATTGGCGCAGGGTGGCCAGCATGTCCTCGCCGCGCGCGAAGACGACGCGGCCGGTGTCGGTCAGCGTCAGCTTGCGGCCCTCGCGCAGCAGCAGCTGGGCGCCGACCTCCTGCTCCAGCTGGCGCACCATCTTGCTGATGGTCGACTGCGTCACGTGCAGCGACTCGGCCGCCTGGGTGAAGCTGTTGAGCCGCACCGTCTCGACGAAATAGCGCAGCGAGCGCAGGTCCATGGTCTTCCTTGCTATGAAAAAAACGACTGAAACAGAGGAAATTAAGTCATGCAGCGAATGATTCACTAATTTTATACTGCTTCGCATAATCTGTATAACAATCAGGAGCACACATGTACGAAGACCGCATCCGCCGCCCGGCCTTGATGGAAAAACTGATGAGCGCCGAGCAGGCCGCCAAGCTGTTCGCCGACGGCATGACCGTCGGCATGAGCGGCTTCACCCGCGCCGGCGACGCCAAGGCGCTGCCGGCCGCGCTGGTCGAACGGGCCCGCCACGAGCCGCTGCGCCTGACCCTGATCACCGGCGCCTCGCTCGGCAACGACAGCGACGGCCTGATGGCCAGCGCCGGCGTGGTGGCGCGCCGCCTGCCGTTCCAAAGCGACGCCGCGCTGCGCCGCAAGATCAACAGCGGCGAGGTGATGTTCATCGACCAGCACCTGTCCGAGACCGCCGAGCAGCTGCGCTCGGGCGACCTGGCGCCGGTCGACGTCGCCGTCATCGAGGCGGTCGCCATCACCGCCGACGGCGGCATCATCCCCAGCATGTCGGTCGGCAATTCGGCCAACTTCGTGCTGCAGGCCAAGAAGGTGATCGTCGAGATCAACCTGGCCGCGCCGCTGGCGCTCGAGGCCTGCACGACATCTACCTGCCGGCGCCGCGGCCGCGCCGTGGCGCCATCCCGCTGATCAACGCCTGGCAGCGCATCGGCACCACCGCCATCCAGGTCGACCCGGCGCGCATCGCCGCCATCGTCATCACCGACAGCCCGGACAGCCCGTCCAACGCGCTGCCGGGCGACGCCGAGACCGACGCCATCGCCGGCCACGTCATCGCCTTCCTCGAGGGCGAGGTCAAGGCCGGCCGCATGGGACCGGAGCTGCTGCCGCTGCAGGCCGGCATCGGCACCATCGCCAACGCCGTGCTGCACGGCCTGATAGCCTCGCCGTTCCGCGACATGACGATGTACTCCGAGGTGCTGCAGGACAGCGCCATCGAGCTGCTCGACTCGGGCCAGCTGGCGATGGCCTCGGCCTCCTCGATCACCCTGTCGGCCAAGATGCACCAGCACTTCATCGACAACCTCGAGCGCTACCGCCAGCGCATCGTGCTGCGCCCGCAGGAGATCAGCAACCACCCCGAGGTGGTGCGCCGGCTCGGCATCATCGCCCTCAACACCGCGCTCGAGTTCGACATCTACGGCAACGTCAACTCGACCCACGTCGGCGGCACCCACATGATGAACGGCATCGGCGGCTCCGGCGACTTCGCCCGCAACGGCCAGCTGTCGCTGTTCGTCAGCAAGTCCGTCGCCAAGGGCGGCGCCATCTCCAGCGTGGTGCCGATGGCCTCGCACGTCGACCACACCGAGCACGACGTCGACGTGCTGGTGACCGAGTGGGGCCTGGCCGACCTGCGCGGCCTGGCGCCGCGCGAGCGCGCCGTGCTGATCATCGAACACTGCGCCCACCCCGACTACCGGCCCCAGCTGCGCGCCTACTACGAGGAGGCCTGCTCGGCGGCGGCCAGACCCCGCACGTGCTGGAGAAGGCCCTGTCCTGGCACGCCCGCTACAAAACCGCCGGCACCATGCTGCAGCCCGCCACCTAAGCCGAAACCTCGGGGTCAGTGCCGACATTCGGACATTCATGCGCTGAATGTCCGAATGTCGGCACTGACCCCGCTTCCCCTTGTGCGGGCCCGGCATTGAAGAAATGCCGGGCTTTTTGCCGTTTCGCCGGCCGAATATTCGGTCTTCGCCGTAAACTGGGGCGGACGGCGCTTTGCGAATCGGCGCAAAACGCGGAAAATAGCGGCATCGGCAACTTCCATTCTCACGGGACCAGCAATGACCATCAAAATCAGCCAAAACTTCGACTCCGGCGCCATCGAGGTGCTGCGCGCCGACAGCGCCGCCACCATCGACCTGAACCTGCGCAAGGATTCGCACGCCGACATCCACCAGTGGTTCCACTTCCGCCTGCAGGGCGGCCGCGACCAGGCCTGCACCATGCGCTTCCTCAACGCCGGCCAGGCCACCTACGCCAAGGGCTACGAGGACTACCAGGCCGTCGCCAGCTACGACGGCGACACCTGGTTCCGCGTGCCGACCAGCTTCGACGGCGAGGTCATGACGATCCGCCACACCCCCGAGCTCGACAGCGTCTACTACGCCTACTTCGAGCCCTACTCGTTCGACCGCCACCTGGGCCTGCTGGGCGAGGTGGCGGAGAACCCGCTGGCCCGCGTGCTCGACCTGGGCAACACCGTCGACGGCCGCGACCTCAACCTGGTGGTCATCGGTAAGCCCGAGGCGGAGAAGAAGATCTGGATCATCGCCCGCCAGCACCCCGGCGAGTCGATGGCCGAATGGTTCGTCGAAGGCCTGATGGACTCGCTGCTCGACGACGCCAACCCGATCGCCCGCAAGCTGCTGCAGCGCTGCGTGTTCTACATCGTGCCGAACATGAACCCGGACGGCGCGGTGCGCGGCAACCTGCGCACCAACGCCGCCGGCGCCAACCTGAACCGCGAGTGGATGACGCCGTCCGTCGAGCGCAGCCCGGAAGTGCTGTACGTCAAACAGAAGATGCACGAGACCGGCATCAACATGTTCTTCGACATCCACGGCGACGAGGCGCTGCCCTACAACTTCGTGGCCGGCAACGAGATGCTGACCAATTTCACGCCCGAGCAGGCCGCCAGCCAGCAGGCCTTCATCGAGCGCTACAAGAACGCCAGCCCCGACTTCCAGGACAAGTTCGGCTACGCCGCCAGCAAGTACAAGGAGGACATGCTGACCCTGGCGTCGAAGTATGTCGGCCACCACTTCGGCTGCCTGGCGCTGACCCTGGAGATGCCGTTCAAGGACAACGCCGACCTGCCCGACGCCCACGTCGGCTGGAACGGCGCGCGCAGCGCGGCGCTGGGCGCGGCGCTGCTGCAACCGATCCTGCTGTCGCTGGACTGAGCCATGGGCGTCGAGATCGAACGCAAGTTCCTGCTGCGCGGCGACGCCTGGAAGAGCCTGGGCGAGCCGGTGTTGCTGCGCCAGGGCTACCTGTCGTCGGAGCGCGAGCGGGTGGTGCGGGTGCGCATCGAGAACGGCCAGGGCATGCTCACCATCAAGGGCGCCAACGTCGGCGCCAGCCGCGGCGAGTGGGAGTATCCGATTCCGCTGGCCGACGCCGAGCAGCTGCTCGACGGCCTGTGCGAGCGGCCGCTGATCGAGAAGTACCGGCGCCGCATCGAGTTCGCCGGCAACGTCTGGGAGGTCGACGAGTTCCTCGGCGCCAACGACGGCCTGGTCGTCGCCGAGATCGAGCTGGCCAGCGAGGACCAGGCCTTCGAGCGGCCCGACTGGGTCGGCGACGAGGTCACGGACGACGCCCGCTACTTCAACGCCAACCTGATCCGCAAGCCGTATTCGCTCTGGTAGTCGGCCGTTCGGCCGCACAACCAGCCACGCCAGCGGCACCGTAGAAGTAAAAAAACCTCGCTTCGGCGAGGTTTTTTGATTGCGGGCGGTTCCCTTGCTGACATGTGCCAAGACCGGCGATCTCAAGCGATATACGATCATTGAAGTTCTCCCTTCCTTTTCTAAAATGCCTCCTGCCAACGCCCGTCCTTTATGTTGATGAGGAACCCGTGTACGCCGAGCTCGTTCTCAAGTACAAAGAACCCATTGAAGCGGCGAAAGTACTTGTCGGCATCCGGGAAGTCATCGGCGTCAATCAAGTAAAAGTCGGGGTCGCGCTGGCGGGGACTCCATTGGCTAGCGTGCCGAGCATGGTGCGATCCGCCTTGGGTGCTGAGCAAGTGTTAGGCACCACAGTCGTCTACTTCATGGAGGGAAACGATATGATCAAGGTCCATATCGCGGCCCGATCTCTGGCGGAAGTGCGCAAGCAGTGCGCGCGGATCGCCAGACAGCTTTCCGGTAAAATCGGCTCGGTGTCTACTGCAAATGCGAGCGTCCTGGTTTCATTGAAGGGATCGGCCGAGGTGCTGATGGTTGGCGAGAGGCTGTCCTTTGCGCTGCGCCTTTGGGCAATCGCGCTGGAGAAGTTCATCGGCAAGTTTTTCCCGGCCGCTATCGCGTTTGCATTGGCAGCAATGTTCTTGTCCGGCACAACTGCAGTCGCTTCCGCAGCAATTGGCGCGGTCGCCGCCGGTGTCGGGGCGCTGGTCGAAGCGGCAATTGCCGCCGGCCGCGCGGGAGAATGGACGTGGACGTGGAGGGATTTATCATGAACTCAATGGCACATGCCAAGCCCATGCGCTTGGTCACCGATTTGGAGCGGCCGGTGTTTGACGCTCTGCGCGACCTGCCGCCTGGATACACTGTTGACATACAGCCTGACCAGGTCGAAATCGTGCCGGAATGGGGGCAGGCATTTTTCTACGAACCTGATTGCCTCGTGATGGCACCCGACGGCCGGCGCCTGCTCGTTGAAGTCAAGTCGCGCTACGCCTTGACTTTGATGAACATGGCGCTATTGACGACCATCCAGCACCACGTGCAAGTTAGCGGTGCGGAGTTTCTGGTGCTAGTGCCGGACGCGCAGACAAAGCCATCGCCGGGCCAGTTGTTGGCGCAGTTCGACCAGCTGCATATCGCCTACCTCCACGGCTCGTCCGGCGTGGTTCCTGCCGTGCTTGGCGCTTTCCGCGACGCTACTGAAGACAGGCCGCGAAAAATTGCCACGCCGTCGCAACAGTAAAGGAGCCGTTCACCGGCGTACTGGCTCTGGCACGCCATCGATTTTGTACTATGCTGGGAACATGGATGATCGCCTAATAGCGTTTGAGGCGCATTTCAACGCCATCCTTCCGACCCTCGCGACGAAGGCGGATGTCGAGGCTTTGCGTGCCGAAATTCACAAGTGGATGCTGGGAACCATTGTAGGCATGTTCATCGGCTTCGCCGGCTTGCTGCTGGCCATGCAAAACATGGCGCGGCCGCCGGCCGTGGTCCAGCCGCCGGCCCCAGGCCCGGCGCAGCGGACTCTGCAATTGGAAGCGCCGCCGCCGTCAGTCATCATCATCATCAATCCGCCGCCCAAATAGCAAAAGCCCCCGTTTGACCGGGGGCTTTTGTTGTCGACAGCGCCGAAGCGGGGCGGCTGAGTGGCTTAGTGGAAGTGCTCGGTGCCGCTCGGCGCGTCCTCGGGCATTTCGGCGTGGGCCAGCTCGCCGACCGGGTCGGCGAACAGCGGCGCGCCGCAGTCGTCGCAGAACTCGGCCACGTAGCGCTCGCTGTGCTTCTTGATGGCGGTGACGCCGGCCTCGTTCAGGTAGCCGACGATCTCGTCGACCGGCGTGACCGGCTTGCCCGACACGGCGTCGGCGCCGCCCTGCACGCCACCCTCGGGTGGCGTGCCTTCCTCGTC
Source organism: Rugamonas sp. DEMB1 (assembly GCF_029834475.1). GTDB lineage: Bacteria > Pseudomonadota > Gammaproteobacteria > Burkholderiales > Burkholderiaceae_D > Rugamonas > Rugamonas rubra. The sequence goes on from NZ_CP122407.1 coordinate 1,565,145, forward strand.
CTCCTGGCCGTACAGCGGCCAGACCACGCCGTAGATCACGTCCGGCGCCTGGCGCTGGGTGAAGCCGATGCGGTACTCGTCGACCTGGCCGTCGGCCGACTCCTCGCCGAAGCCGGCGATCACGGCGCGCAGCTCGGAGGCCTCGACGCCCAGGGTGTGCGTCAGGTAGTGCACGGCGGCGCGGATCGACACCGGACGGATCAGCTTGTCCGCCTCGCGGCAGGCCATGTAGTAGGCCTCCGGCAGCAGCAGCTCGATGCCGCAGCCGGGCAGCAGGCGCGCCACGGTCGGCGTCGCCTGGGCGCGCCACTGCTCCAGCGCCTTGCCGCGCTCGGCGATGAAGTTGGCCTGGTTGGCCGGCATCTGCCAGCGGAACAGCGGGCCGCCGGCCGGCGCCACCACGGCCACCAGCAGGTAGCGCGTGTCGGCCAGGAAGGGCGCCGTCTCCGGCGCCTTGTTGTCGGCCTTCAGCGCCGTGCCCTTCAGCGCGGCCTGGGCCAGCTTGTGGGTCTTGGCGTAGGTCTCGACGTGGCTGCGCGGCAGCTGGTCGATCGAGTACAGCGCCGGCGACATGGCCACCTGCGTGCCGTCGGCCAGCAGGTGGGCGGCGAAGTGGGCCGACAGCGTGCTCAGCAGCTCGCCCGAGATGGCGCCGGAGGCGATCGAGAAGCGGGTCCAGGCCAGGATGGGCGCGGCCACCAGCAGCACGTCGTACTGGGTCGGCACGCCGGCCACGTCGACGGTGACGGTGGTCGACTCGCTGACCGCCTCGACGCCGTCCATCAACACGTCGTAGGCGTTCAAGTCTTCCTTGAACAGGCTGTTGAGCGTGGTGTCGATGGTGTCCTGGTGGCCGGTCTTGAGGAGTTTCTGAAGCTGCGCATCGAGGCTGTGCTCCCAGGCCCGCTCTTCGACGCGGCTGGCCGCCTGGCCGACGGCTTGGGAGAAGGTCACAAGGCGTTGGCTCTCGGCGGACAATTTATGGGATGAATCTTTGGATGGACGACGCATAGCGGCTATAAGAGTCTCGGTAAAAGTGGAAAAAGCGGATCAGTCAAGCAAATGATAACCCTTATGTGACGTATTGTAGTGGATTCGCGCACATCGCGGCACCTCGATGGGCGATTGCGCCGCCGGCGTCCTTCGAGGGTCAGACCCTGAGGGTCTGACCCTGGCTTCGGCGTCCCGGGGTGGGGTAAAAAAAACGCCGGACGAATCCGGCGCTTTCCGCTCACCCGGCGCGGCCGGGCTTAGGCGGCCAGCAGCTGGCGCAGCACGAAGGGCAGGATGCCGCCGTGCTTGTAGTAGTCGACCTCGATCGGCGTGTCGATGCGCAGCAGCACCTTGACGTCCTGGCTGGAGCCGTCGGCGCGGTGGATCACCAGCGTGGCCAGTTGTTGCGGCTTGATCTCGCCCTCCAGGCCCTTCAGGTCGTAGACCTCCTTGCCGGTGATGCCGAGCGTCTCGACGCTGTCGTTGCCGATGAACTGCAGCGGCAGCACGCCCATGCCGACCAGGTTGGAGCGGTGGATGCGTTCGAACGAGCGCACGATCACCGCCTTCACGCCCAGCAGCTGGGTGCCCTTGGCGGCCCAGTCGCGCGACGAGCCGGTGCCGTACTCCTCGCCGCCGAACACCATGGTCGGCGTGCCGGCCGCGACGTACTTCATCGCCGCGTCGTAGATCGACAGCTGTTCGCCGCTCGGCTGGTGGATGGTGATGCCGCCCTCGACGGCCGAGCCGTCGGCCTTGGCCGGGATCATCTTGTTCTTGATGCGCACGTTGGCGAAGGTGCCGCGCATCATGATCTCGTGGTTGCCGCGGCGCGAGCCGTAGGAGTTGAAGTCCGCCTTCAGCACGCCGTTGGCCAGCAGCCATTGGCCGGCCGGGCCGTCCTCCTTGATCGAGCCGGCCGGCGAAATGTGGTCGGTGGTGATCGAGTCGCCGAACACGCCCAGCGCGCGCGCGCCCTGGATGCCGGTGGCGGCCGCCTTCGGCTCCATGGTGAAGCCGTCGAAGAAGGGCGGCTCGGCGATGTAGGTCGAGGCCGGCCAGTTGTAGACCTGGCCCTCGGTCGAGGAGACGTCCTGCCACAGCTTGCCGGGGTTGCCCTTGACGTCGGCGTAGTTGGCCTTGAACACCTTCGAGTTCATGGCGAACTTCATCAGCTTGGCGATCTCCTTCGAGCTCGGCCAGATGTCGCCCAGGTAGACGTCCTGGCCGTCCTTGCCCTTGCCGACCGGCTGCGTCATCAGGTCGACCGTCATGTTGCCGGCGATGGCGTAGGCCACCACCAGCGGCGGCGAGGCGAGGAAGTTGGAGCGGATGTTCGGGTGGATGCGCGCCTCGAAGTTGCGGTTGCCCGACAGCACGGCCGAGGCCACGATGTCGTTGCTGCTGATGGCCGCGTTCAGTTCCGGCGTCAGGTCGCCGGCGTTGCCGATGCAGGTGGTGCAACCGTAGGCGGTGACGCCGAAGCCGAGCTGCTCCAGGTAGGGCAGCAGGCCGGCGGCGGTCAGGTATTCGGTCACCACGCGCGAGCCGGGCGCCAGCGAGGTCTTGATGTGCGGCGCCACCGTCAGGCCGGCCTCGACCGCCTTCTTGGCCAGCAGGCCGGCGGCCAGCAGCACGCTCGGGTTGGAGGTGTTGGTGCAGGAGGTGATGGCGGCGATCAGCACGTCGCCGTTCTTCACGTTCACGCCGTTGCTGGTGGTGTAGTTCCGGTTCAGGGCCCTCGGCTTTTTTGTTGAAGCCGTTTTCCGTGGTCGGCTTGGAGAACAGCTCGGTGAAGTTGTTCTTGACGTTGCCGATCTCGATGCGGTCTTGCGGCCGCTTGGGGCCGGCCAGCGACGGCGTCACCGAGGTCAAATTCAGTTCCACCACGCGGGTGTAGTCGATCTCGCCGGCCTTGGGCACGCCGTACAGCCCTGCGCCTTGAAGTAGCCGGCGAAGGCGTCGATCTCGGCCTTGCTGCGGCCGGTGCCCTCGAAGTACTCGATGGTGGCGTCGTCGACCGGGAAGAAGCCCATGGTGGCGCCGTATTCGGGCGCCATGTTGGCGATGGTGGCGCGGTCGGTCAGCGACAGCGTCTCGGTGCCTTCGCCGAAGAACTCGACGAACTTGCCGACCACTTTTTCCTTGCGCAGCAGTTCGGTGATGGTCAGCACCAGGTCGGTCGCGGTGCAGCCTTCGCGCAGCACGCCGGTCAGGTTGACGCCGATCACGTCCGGGGTCAGGAAGTAGACCGGCTGGCCCAGCATGCCGGCCTCGGCCTCGATGCCGCCGACGCCCCAGCCGACCACGCCGATGCCGTTGATCATGGTGGTGTGCGAGTCGGTGCCGACCAGGGTGTCGGGGAAGTAGACGCCGTCGGCCGCCTTGTGCACGCCGCGCGCCAGGTACTCCAGGTTGACCTGGTGGACGATGCCGAAGCCCGGCGGCACCACGCCGAAGGTGTCGAAGGCCTGCATGCCCCATTTCATGAACTGGTAGCGCTCGTTGTTGCGCGAGAATTCCAGCTTCATGTTCAGGTCCAGCGCGTTCTTCTCGCGGAAGTGGTCGATGGTCACCGAGTGGTCGACCACCAGGTCGACCGGCACCAGCGGCTCGATCTTCTTGGCGTCGATACCCATCTTGTTGGCGACGTTGCGCATCGCCGCCAGGTCGGCCAGCAGCGGCACGCCGGTGAAGTCCTGCAACACCACGCGCGCCACCACGAAGGGGATCTCGTCGGTGCGCTCGCCGGTCGGCGCCCAGCCGGCCAGCTGCTTGATGTGCTCCTCGGTGACCTTCTTGCCGTCGCAGTTGCGCAGCACCGATTCCAGCACCAGGCGGATCGATACCGGCAGGCGCGAGACCTTCAGGCCCAGGCTTTTCTCCAGCGCCGGTAGCGAGTAGAACTGGCCCTTCTTGCCTGCCGAAATAGTGAAATCCTTGAGCGTGTTCAGAGTGTTGCGGGACATGACTTCTCCTTCAGTGGGTATCGTCTATTCTTGATTTTCAGTGTGACCATGGTGCTGCGCGGCGCCCGCCGGGGAGGGGGGGGCGCCGCCTACATCAAAGCTTGGCCTCGGCCGGCGCGGCCGGCGCGGCGCTGACCGGAGCCAGCTGCTCGGCGTTGCGGCATTCGTTGGCCAGCTGGCGGTTCTGTTTGGAGTCGAGCAGCATGCCCTTGGCCGGGATGCCGATCCAGACCAGGCCGTACAGCTTGTTCTCGAAGCGCAGCGCGCCCGTCTCGGTGCCGACCCGGGTCAGCCGGTGCAGCCGCTTCTTCCAGCGCAGCGCGATGTGGTTGTCGTCGTCGACGTTCTTGAAGATGGTGATCTTGTTGCCCAGCTCGCAGTGGAAGTCGGTGATGGCCGAGCCGGCGACGGCCGGCTCGTCGGCCTCCTCGTCGGGCGTCTTGGCCGCGGCCTTGGCCTCGGCCGCCTTGACGGCCTTGTGCTTGACCGGCTTCTTGACTTCGGCCTGGGCGCTGGCGGCCAGGGTGAGGGAGGCCAGCGCGAGGCTGCAGGCCATGAATAGTTTGGAGATAGACATCAGATTGTTTCCTGTGGGTGGACGTTGGAGCTGCCGTTGATCAACGCGACGACCGACTCCGGCAAAGCCAGGCCGGCCAGTTTGGCGCGCTGCAGAACGGTCCAATAATATCGGTAGCTGGCGCGGTCGTGCAAGCGGCCGTTCTGCGCGATCGGCCCCCATTGCGCCAGTTGCGCCTCGTGCAGGATGGTGGCCGCCTCGTTGACCTCGGACAGGCGCGGCGTGAAGGCCTTGATGACCGGCTTGATCTGGTTCGGGTGGATGCTCCACATCCGCGTGAAGCCGAACTCGGCGGCGGCGCGCTGGGCGTCGTTGGCGGCCACGGCGGTGTCCTTGATCTCGGTCGTCACGTTGTGCGACGGCACCTTGCCGTGGGCGTGGCAGGCGGCGGCGATCTCCAGCTTGGCGCGCACCACCAGCGGGTGGCTGAACTGGCCCGGCGTGCGCATGGCGTTGCCGGGAATGGCGCCGTAGTGGGCCGAGACGAAGTCCATGATGCCGAACGACAGGCACTCGACCTGGGGCAGGGCGGCGATGGCGTAGGCCTCGCGCAGCGCGCCGTGGGTCTCGATGAGCACGTGCACCGGCAGGTCGGCGCGCCCGGCCGCCAGCGCGTGGCGGTTGATCAGTTCGATCGCGGCGGCCACCTCGGCGGCGCCGTGCACCTTGGGCAGCACGATGTAGGCCAGCTTGGCGGCGGCGCCGCAGATGATGGCGACGTCGTTGGCGAAGTGCGGGCTGGCGATGTCGTGCACGCGCGCGCCGATGCGCGAGAACTTGTTGTCGGCCGAGGCGACCAGCTCGGCCACCAGGCGGGCGTGGGCCTCCTCGTTGCCGGCGCTGGCGCCGTCCTCGCAGTCGAGGGTGATGTCGAACAGCGGGCCAAGCTCTTGTTGCAAGGCGATCGATTTACGCATCAGCTTTTCGGCGCCGGCGTAGTGGTCGCAGGCCGGCAGGAGCAACGGCTGGCGATTGCCTTGGAATAAAACCTCGGATGGGTGCATGCGGGATGGGGGTGGTGTTGCGGTTGCGGCGGTCGCGGCGGCGGCCGGCAGGGTGGCGTCCGCCGGGCTGGCCGGGGGCGTTGCGGGGGAGGCTGCGGGTGAGGCTGAATACGACTCCGCCGCGCTGCTCTCGGCAGCGCGGCGGGTGCGGCGGATCGGTGGTTTAACCGGTTCCACGGTCGCTGTGTGGATTAGCCCAGCAGGTGTTTCACGCCGTTTTGCTCTTCCAGCAGTTCGTTCAGGGTGACATTGATGCGCTCTTGCGAGAACTCATCGACGCTCAGGCCCTGGACGATCTTGTATTCGCCGTTTTCGGTGGTGACCGGGAAACCGAACATCACGCCTTCAGGAATACCGTAGGAGCCGTCCGAAGGGATGCCCATGGTGGTCCACTTGCCGGCGGTGCCGAGCACCCAGTCGTGCACGTGGTCGATGGCGGCGTTGGCCGCCGACGCTGCCGACGACAGGCCGCGCGCCTCGATGATGGCGCCACCGCGCTTGCCGACGGTCGGCAGGAACACGTCCTTGTTCCAGACGTCGTCGTTGATCATGGCCTTGACCGATTGGCCGTCGATTTCGGCGTAGCGGTAGTCGGCGTACATGGTCGGCGAGTGGTTGCCCCAGACGAACAGTTTTTCGATGGCCGAGACCGGCTTGCCGGTTTTCGCGGCGATCTGCGAGGCGGCGCGGTTGTGGTCCAGGCGCAGCATGGCGGTGAAGTTCTTGGCCGGCAGCGAAGGCGCCGATTTCATCGCGATGTAGGCGTTGGTGTTGGCAGGGTTGCCGACCACCAGCACTTTGACGTTGCGCGAGGCGACGGCGTCGAGCGCCTTGCCCTGCACGGTGAAGATCTGCGCGTTGGCTTCCAGCAGGTCCTTGCGTTCCATGCCAGGGCCGCGTGGACGGGCGCCGACCAGCAGGGCGACGTCGGCGTCTTTGAAGGCGGTCATCGGATCGGCGTGGGCGGTCATGCCGGCCAGCAGCGGGAAGGCGCAGTCGTCGATTTCCATCATGACGCCTTTGATGGGCCTTCTGGGCGCGCTCGTCGTTGATTTCCAGCAGTTGCAGGATGACCGGCTGGTCTTTGCCGAGCATGTCGCCGTTGGCGATGCGGAACAGCAGGGAATAGCCGATCTGGCCGGCGGCGCCGGTGACAGCAACACGCATTGGGGTTTTAGCCATGATGAATCTCCAAAGTGGGAATGAAAACGTCTGAAGCTGGGCCTACGCTTATTCGGGAAAACAGTAATGATACCAAAACCGGCGGCCTTGTCGGGCCGATATTCGCGGCCGCGCCCGGGCCAATTCCGGCCTGGCCGCCGCGCCGCGCCGGGGCGGCGCCGCCTTGGGGGCCGGCGCCAACGGCGTCGCGTTGACCTTTGTTGCTACAGGGACTATGCTTTTCTTGCTCGTGGCGGCCGCGCCGCCATGCCGGAAACCGCATGGTTGGCGAGTGTAGGCTGCTTGAAACCATCTGTCAATCGTATCTTATGTCTTATATAAGACACATAAGTTAAGCGTCTTTTTGCTGGACGGGAAGGGGCTTTTGTGTTGAAATCTCGCCCTATGAATCCCGTCCCGCCCAACCCGAGCCAGAATCCCGCCGCCGCCACCACCGGCGCCGCGGCCGGCCCGACCGCGGCAAGCGCAGGCCCGTCGAGCTCGCCAACCTTTTCCCCACTGTACCAGCAAATCAAGGCGCTCATCACGCAGAGCCTGCAGTCGGGCGAGTGGAAGCCCGGCGAGCTCATTCCCAGCGAGGTCGAGCTGGCCAACCGCTTCAAGGTCAGCCAGGGCACCGTGCGCAAGGCCATCGACGAGCTGGCCGCCGAGAACCTGGTCATGCGCCGCCAGGGCAAGGGCACCTTCGTCTCGACCCACCACGAGGCGCGCGCCCACTTCCGCTTCCTGCGCCTGATGCCCGACGAGGGCGTGCCGCACTATCCGGAGAGCCGCTTCATCGAGGTCAAGCGCATGCGCGCCCCGGCCGACGTGGCCCGCCTGCTCGACTTGAAGTCCGGCGACGCCGTCATCTTCGTCAAGCGGGTGCAGTATTTCGACGGCGTGCCGACCATCGTCGAGGAGCTCTGGCTGCCCGGGCTGACCTTCGAGGGCTTGACCGCCGAGCGCCTGGTCGAGTACAAGGGGCCGATGTACGGCCTGTTCGAGTCCGAGTTCGGCACCCGCATGATCCGCGCCGCCGAGAAGATCCGCGCCGTCTGCGCCGACGCCGGCGCCGCCGCGCTGCTGCAGATCGCCGCCGGCACGCCGCTGCTGTGCTCCGAGCGGGTCTCCTTCACCTACGGCGACAAGCCGGTCGAACTGCGCCGCGGCCTGTATTCGACCGAGCGGCACCATTACCAGAACGATTTGAACTGAGGTGTTGAATGGATTGGATTGAACCGCCTGAACCGAATTAACGCCGGCGTTGAACCGGCCTCGGGCCAGACGCCGGCGCCCCGATGGGGCAAGATGGCCTGGCTTGAAAAATGATGAGACCGCCGGCGTCCAGCGCCGGCGCGGCACGGGGTCCGCAACGCTGGCTTGTTGTTTTGTAAAGCGTTGTTGTGCTGAATATACGTTGAACTACAGAAAGTAGCGCGCGGTCGGTGTTGTAAAACACTATTTTCGTTATATGTAACGATAGATATTGGTCTGAACTATGAAAATAGGCGAAAATCGCAGTCTCAATATTTTTAGTCAAAGCTTAAGGGAGGTCTTGTTATGTCTGAAGCCGTAAGGGAAGTACCAAAAAAAGAGCGGCCGGAATTTCGGAATATTCACGTCACGGAATTGTCGAACTACCGCTTGCCCTTAGCCGGCATCGTATCCATCCTGCACCGCATCAGCGGTTTCATGATGTTTGCCTTGTTGCCAGTGGTGTTGTATCTGCTGGAGTTGTCGCTCCGTTCGGAAATCTCCTTCGCCTATTTCCAAGGCATCGCCTCGCACCCGCTGTGCAAGCTGGTGATTTTGGCGCTGGTCTGGGGTTATATGCAGCACTTCTGCGCCGGCGTGCGCCACCTGTTCATGGACCTGCACTTCGGCCTGGACAAGGATTCGGCCCGTAAATCGGCCGCCAGCGTGCTGGTGATCAGCCTGGCCGCGACCCTGTTGGTCGCCCTCAAATTGTTTGGAGTGTTCTGATGGCAAATAACAATATCGGCCCAAAACGCCTGGTAGTGGGCGCCCACTACGGCCTGCGCGACTGGCTGGCCCAGCGCGTCACCGGCGTGCTGATGGTGGCCTACACCGTGGTCCTGCTGGTCGCCTTCCTGACCGGCAACAACTTCACGTATGAAGGCTGGGCCGGCCTGTTCGCCCAGCAGTGGTTCAAGCTGTTCAGCGCCGTCACCCTGTTCGGCCTGTTCTATCACGCCTGGGTAGGTGTGCGCGACATCTGGATGGACTACGTCAAGTCCATCGGTCTGCGTCTGACCCTGCAAATTGCCACCATGCTGTGGTTGATCGCTTGCGCGTTTTACGCAGTGCAAATTCTCTGGAGTGTTTAATCGTGGCAGCTATCAAATCCGCAATCCCCACCCGCCGCTTTGACGCGGTCATCGTCGGCGCCGGCGGCTCCGGCATGCGCGCATCCCTGCAACTGGCCGAGGCCGGTTTGAACGTGGCGGTGCTGTCGAAGGTCTTCCCGACCCGTTCACACACCGTGGCGGCGCAGGGCGGCATCGGCGCCTCGCTGGGCAACATGGCCGAGGACAACTGGTTCTGGCACATGTTCGACACCGTCAAGGGCGGCGACTACCTGGGCGACCAGGACGCCATCGAGTTCATGTGCCGCGAAGCGCCGAAGGTCGTCTACGAGCTGGAACACTTCGGCATGCCGTTCGACCGCAACCCCGACGGCACCATCTACCAGCGTCCGTTCGGCGGCCACACCGCCAACTTCGGTGAAAAAGCCGTGCAGCGCGCCTGCGCCGCCGCCGACCGCACCGGCCACGCCCTGCTGCACACCCTGTACCAGCGCAACGTGCGCGCCCGCACCCACTTCTTCGTCGAATGGATGGCGATCGACATCATCCGCGACGCCGAAGGCGACGTCGTCGGCGTGGTCGCGCTGGAGATGGAAACCGGCGAATGCATGATCCTGGAAGCCAAGACCACCATCTTCGCCACCGGCGGCGCCGGCCGCATCTTCGCCGCCTCCACCAACGCCTTCATCAACACCGGCGACGGCATGGGCATGGCGGCACGCGCCGGCCTGCCCCTGCAGGACATGGAGTTCTGGCAGTTCCACCCGACCGGCGTGGCCGGCGCGGGCGTGCTCATCACCGAGGGCGTGCGCGGCGAGGGCGGCATCCTGATCAACAGCGAAGGCGAGCGTTTCATGGAACGCTACGCGCCGACCCTGAAGGATCTGGCGCCGCGCGACTTCGTCTCGCGCTCGATGGACCAGGAGATCAAGGAAGGCCGCGGCTGCGGTCCGAACAAGGACCACGTCATGCTGGACCTGCGCCACATCGGCGCCGACACCATCCAGAAGCGTCTGCCGTCGATCCTGGAAATCGGCCACAAGTTCGCCAACGTCGACGCCACCAAGGAACCGATTCCCGTCGTGCCGACCATCCACTACCAGATGGGCGGTATTCCGACCAACATCCACGGCCAGGTCGTCGCCCCCGGCGCCGACGGCAGCCAGAAGATCGTCAACGGCCTGTACGCGATCGGCGAATGCGCCTGCGTCTCGGTGCACGGCGCCAACCGCCTGGGCACCAACTCGCTGCTCGACCTGCTGGTCTTCGGCCGCGCCGCCGGCAACCACGTGGTCGCCTCCAACCTGAAGCAGAAGGAAAACAAGCCGCTGCCGAAGGACGCCTCCGAGTTCGCCATGGGCCGCCTGAACAAGCTGGAAACCTCGACCGGCAGCGAAACCGTGCAGGGCGTCGCCAACGACATCCGCGCCACCATGCAGAAGTTCTGCGGCGTGTTCCGCACCGACGAGCTGCTCAAGCAGGGCTATGTCGAGATCATGAAGCTCGACGAGCGCCGCAAGCACGTCTCGTACAAGGACAAGTCGATGGTCTTCAACACCGCCCGCGTCGAGGCGCTGGAGTTGGACAACCTGATCGAAACGGCCAAGGCGACCATCACCTCGGCGGTGGCGCGCAAGGAATCGCGCGGCGCCCACGCCCACAGCGATTTCCCCAACCGCGACGACGACAACTGGATGAAGCATACCCTGTGGTTCTCCGAAGGCAACCGCCTCGACTACAAGGCGGTGGTCACCAAGCCGCTGACGGTCGACACCTTCAAGCCGAAACCACGTACTTTCTAAAGGTCAGAACATGGCACGCACTATCAAACTTAAAATCTACCGCTACGATCCCGACCAGGACGCCAAGCCGTACATGCAGGACGTCACCGTCGAACTGAAGGACACCGACAAGATGCTGCTCGACGCGCTGCAACGCATCAAGTCCGACGTCGACGACTCGCTGTCGCTGCGCCGCTCCTGCCGCGAAGGCGTGTGCGGTTCCGACGCGATGAACATCAACGGCAAGAACGGCCTGGCCTGCACCACCAACCTGAACGAGCTGACCCAGCCGATCGTGTTGCGTCCGCTGGCCGGCCTGCCGGTGATCCGCGACCTGATCGTCGACATGACGCAGTTCTTCAAGCAGTACGATTCGATCAAGCCCTACCTGATCAACGACTCGATCCGCCCGGAGAAGGAACGCCTGCAAAGCCCGACCGAGCGCGAAGAGCTCGACGGCCTGTACGAGTGCATCCTGTGCGCCTGCTGCTCGACCTCCTGCCCGTCGTTCTGGTGGAATCCGGACAAGTTCGTCGGCCCGGCCGGCCTGCTGCAAGCCTACCGCTTCATCGCCGACTCGCGCGACGAGGCCACCGGCGCGCGCCTGGACAACCTGGAGGATCCGTACCGCCTGTTCCGCTGCCACTCGATCATGAACTGCGTCGACGTTTGCCCCAAGGGTTTGAACCCGAACAAGGCGATCGGCAAGATCAAGGAACTGATGGTCCGCCGCGCGATCTAAGCGGCCGCGCCGTACCACGGCGCACAGCGGGCGGCGGCGTCGCCGCCCGCCACTTGCCGCGCCGCCGCCCCAGTGGGGCCGGCGGCGCGCGGAAAAAAGTAGCCCGACATGACAGAACAGAACACCCTTGCGCACCAGTCCGACCCGGCCAACCGCGCGCGCCTACGCTGGCGCGCCCGCCGCGGACTGCTGGAAAACGACATTATCCTGACCCGTTTCCTCGATGCGCATGAAACTGAATTGACCGACGAAGAAGTGGACGCGTTCACGCGGCTCCTCGATTTGTCGGACAATACGCTGATGGATCTGGTGCTGGCCCGCAAGGAGCCGGACGGCGAGGTCGACCTGCCGCAGGTGCACGCACTGTTGCAACGGCTGCGCCAGGCATAGTTGCCGACCCCGGCGGCCGACGCTCGGCGGCGCGTTCGCGCCGCGTCCAGCGGCAGCGGGCGGCATGTCCAGAATTTTTGCCTTTTTTTTATTTGTCGCATCTCTCCAAGAAGGAAGAGTCCATGAACACCTCTGATAACAAAGCCACACTGTCGTTCTCCGATGGCAGCCCATCGATTGAATTCCCGATCTACCAGGGCACCGTCGGTCCGGACGTCATCGACATCCGCAAACTGTACGCCGGCACCGGCAAGTTCACCTACGACCCGGGCTTCATGTCCACCGCGGCGTGCAACTCGTCGATCACCTACATCGACGGCGACAAGGGCGAGCTGCTGTACCGCGGCTACCCGATCGAGCAGTTGGCCGTCAACGCCGACTTCATGGAATCGTGCTACCTGCTGCTGAACGGCGAACTGCCGAACGCCGCGCAAAAGGAAAAGTTCGTCGACACCGTGACCAAGCACACCATGGTCCACGAGCAGATGCAGTTCTTCTTCCGTGGCTTCCGCCGCGACGCCCACCCGATGTCGGTGCTGGTCGGCACGGTCGGCGCGCTGGCCTCGTTCTACCACGACTCGCTCGACATCAACGACCCGCACCACCGCGAAGTGTCGGCCATCCGCCTGATCGCCAAGATGCCGACCCTGGTCGCCATGTCCTACAAGTACTCGATCGGCCAGCCCTTCGTCTACCCGCGCAACGACCTGTCGTACAGCGCCAACTTCATGCGCATGATGTTCGGCAACCCGTGCGAAGAGTACAAGGTCAACGACGTGCTGGTGCGCGCGCTCGACCGCATCCTGATCCTGCACGCCGACCACGAGCAGAACGCCTCGACCTCGACGGTGCGCCTGTCCGGTTCGTCCGGCGCCAACCCGTTCGCCTGTATCGCCGCCGGCATCGCCTGCCTGTGGCGCCGCCCACGGCGGCGCCAACGAGGCCGCGCTGAACATGCTGAAGGAAATCGGCACGGTCGACAAGATCCCCGAGTTCATCGCCAAGGTCAAGGACAAGAACTCCGGCGTCAAGCTGATGGGCTTCGGCCACCGCGTCTACAAGAACTTCGACCCGCGCGCCAAGCTGATGCGTGAAACCTGCCACGAGGTGCTGAACGAACTGGGCCTGCACGACGACCCGCTGTTCAAGCTGGCGATGGAACTGGAAAAGATCGCGCTGAACGACGAATACTTCGTCTCGCGCAAGCTGTATCCGAACGTCGACTTCTACTCGGGCATCGTGCAGTCCGCGCTGGGCATCCCGGTCTCGCTGTTCACCGGTATCTTCGCCATGGCCCGCACCATCGGCTGGATCGCCCAGTGGAACGAGATGATCTCCGATCCGGAACAAAAAATCGGCCGTCCGCGCCAGCTGTTCGTCGGCTCGACCACGCGCGACGTGCTGCCGCTGGACCAGCGCGCCTAAGCCCCGCCGGCACTCCCTTGACGGCCCGCTCGACATGTCGAGCGGGCCGTTTTTCCTTGTGCGGGGCGGGCGCCGCCGCCGGGCGGCGCCTGGTGTGCCTCGAAGCAACATGCCGCGCGCCCGCCGCTTCCTTGCTATACTCGATCCCATCCCATATTGAAGGAAGCGAGGCAGTCATGGCGCTGGAAAGAGTGTTGTTGATGCACGGCCCGGTGCAATCGCGCGGCATCAACCCGGTGGTGCACCAGGAGTTCTACATCGAGCAGCAGCGCGGCGATCCCTACGCGCTGTTCAACAGCCAGCAGAACATCGTCTCGATGGCCTACGTGTTCCGCAAGCTGGGCTTCAAGATCTGCTACAGCGGCTGGGAGGAGGACGCCGAATGGCTGAACGCCAACGGCGACCTGTTCGACTACCTGGTGATCTCCAACCAGCACGTGCTCAACACCGAGAGCACCTTCTTCGGCCAGACCATCGCCAACAACAAGGAGAAGCTGTACTACGTCTCGATGAAGGGCCTGCAACTGATCCGCCGCGAGCTGGGCGACGAGGCCGTCGTCTTCAAGACGCGCGCCGACGTCACCGTGCACCAGGGCCACGCGGTGCTCAACCTGGCCCGCGTCGCGCGCCATTCGAAGGACATCCTGATCGAGTATATGCGGGTCAGCAATATGTACTCGGCGCCGGACTTCATGGTCATGGGCGAGATCGCGGTGCTCGAGGCGGTCTACAACAGCCTGTACGAGCACAGCGCGGCCGGCACCTCCTACCACGTCTCGTCCCACGTCGACCACACCTTCACCTACCTGGCGATGAAACAGGCCGGCCAGATCAACCGCATCATGACCATGAGCCGCGAGCTGTTCGAGTCGGTGGTGTGGCGCGGCCAGCCGCGCTATTTCCAGCACATCGATCCGACCTACGCCGCCACCTACTCGTTCGACAGCGAGATGGCGATCAATCCGAACACCCGGGTCGAGGAACTGGTGGCGCGCATCTCGCCGGAGGTGTCGGGCGCGGAGGCGCGCCCGCCGGGCGAGGGCGGCGCCACGCCCGGCTAGTCCCGCGCCAGGGCCCGGCCCAGCGGGTGGGCCAGAAAGAAGCGCAGGTCGTCCGGCACGCCCAGGCCGTACATGCCGGCGCGGTCGCGGCCGATGTTGTGGTAGCCCAGCTTGCGGCCGCGCGCGATCAGCTCGTTGTAGGCCGGCGCCACATAGAATTCGCCGTTGACGCGCAGGCCCCGGGCGATCATCTGCTCGGCGGCGGCGACAAAGTCGCCGCCGCGGGCGAAGTTGTAGATGCCCACCGTGGCCTCGTCCGAGACCACCTGCTTTTCCACCACCTCGACGATCGCGCCGCCGCCGTCCAGGCGCACGAAGGACCATTTGGGATCGTCCGCCGTCATCGTCATGATCAGGCCGTCGAGCCGCTCGTCCGCCATGCGCGCCAGATAGTCGTCGATGCTGGCGTCGATGTACTGGTCGCAATTGGCGATCATCAGCGGCTGCTCGTTGTCGATCAGTTCGCGCGCCAGCAGCACGGTGCAGGCGGCGCCCTCGGTCACCTGCGCCACCGGCACGACCACGCAGCCCGGCGCGATCGCCGCCAGCCTGGCGCCCAGCGCGTACTGCTCGAGGTGGGCCCGCTGGCACAGGAAGATGAAGCGGTGCGGCTGGGCCGGGCGCAGGTTGTCGACCACCACCTCGATCATGCTCTTGCCGCCCAGCGGGATCAGCGGCTTGGGCTCGACATAGCCGGCCTGGGCGAAGCGGCTGCCATGGCCGGCCATCGGCAACACGATATTCAACATCAGGGCTCCCCCAGGTATTTGTCGTCCACCGCGCCCGGCACCTTGACCACCAGCGTGACGCAGTCCTCCAGCGCCACGAAGTCGGTCGACTCCAGCGGCGAGACGACGACGATGTCGCCGCTGGCGTACTCGACGCCGTTCATGCGCACCCGGCCGCTCTGGATCACGGTGATCTCCTGGGCGATCTTGTGGTAGTGGCGCGCCTCGCTGTCGCCGGCGCGGTAGTGCTTGATCCCGACTTCGGCGGCGCCGGTGGCCAGCGCGGTCGGCGTGAAGTCGCCGACGAACCAGCCCCGCGTCATGTCGGCCAGCTTGTAGGTCCGCATCGGCCTAGCCTTTCGGGATGTCGAGGTAGGCGCGCAGCTCGTGCATTTTGCCGTCGCGCCATTCGACGATGTCGACGCCCTGCAGCCGCACGGCGTCCAGGTCCAGGGTGAATTCGATGAAGCAGGTGTCGCCGTCGGCGTAGACGCGCTTGGCCTGGAAGGACAGCGCCCGGCAGCCGGCGAAGATGGCCCCGATCGCGGCCAGCGCCGGCTGCTTGCCTTCGATGCGCTTGACCACCGGGTCCTCCAGCGCGAAGTCGTCGGCCAGCAGCGCGGCCACGCCGGCCAGGTCCCTTGGCGTCGAAGGCGCGGATGTATTGTTCGGTCAGTTGTTTGCTCATGTTTGGGTTCCTGTGGCGGAGTCAGCGCGCGAGGCGCGCCTCGTATTCCTCGATCTTTTTCGGCGAGTAGAAGGTGTGGTAGGCCGCGTTGGGAATCGGCAGCGCGGTCAGTTTGCGGTTCAACAGCACCAGTTCGTTGAGCACCGGCGCGATGTAGTAGACCCCGTCGACGCAGGTGTCCTTGCGGATCGAATGCTGCGCCGCCAGCACGAAGTCGGCGCCGCGCGCGAAGTAGTAGAAGCCGGCGATGGCGTGGCGGCTGATGGGGTGCTTCTCGGCCGTTTCGACGATGTCGTGCTCGCCCTCCAGCCGCACGTAGGACCAGCGCGGGTGCACCGAGTCGAAGGTCAGGCAGCCGGCGTCGCTGCCCAGCGCACGGAAGCGGGCCAGCAGCGGGTCCAGGTCGAGGTCGAAGATCTGGTCGCCGTTGACGATCAGCAGCGGCTCGTCGTTGCCGATGTGGTCGATCGCCAGCAGCGCGCTGCAGGCCGCGCCCTTGGTCTGGTTCAGCAGGCGGATGATGACGCTGTCGGCGCCGGCCAGCAGGCGCACCGTGCTGTCGAGGTGGTAGCGGCTGCAATCCTCGTCGCGCAGCACGAAGATGAAGCGCTTGTCGCCGCCGATGCTCGACAGGTTCTCCAGCAGGTGCTGGATCATCGGCTTGCCGTCGATCTCGATCAGCGGCTTGGGGAAGGGGTAGTCGCTGCCCTCGAAGAACATCGACTGCACGCTCAGCGGCACCAGGATGTTAAGCATGGGCGGCCTCCAGTTCGGCGATCTTGTGCATGATGTTGGCGTGGTTGACCTCGCGCACGTCGGTCACGCACAGCACGTGGGCGCCCGAGTCGCGCGCCGCCTTGATGCCGTTCGGGTTGTCCTCGACGATCAGGCACTCGGCCGCCTGCAGGCCCATGCGGCGGATCGCCGCGAGGTACATGTCGGGCGCCGGCTTGGGCGCCGCCACGTCCTCGTTGGACAGGAAGAAGTCGAGCAAGGGCAGCAGCTCGGCGCGCTCCATCATCAGGGCGATGGTCTGGCGGATCGAATTCGAGCACACCGCCATGCGGTAGCCCTGCGCCCGCAGCCGCGACAGCGCGTACTGGTGCTGGAACACCGGCTTGCACTTGGCGTAGATGACTTCGAGCGTGTAGATCTGTTTCATTTCGTTGATGAAGCCGTGCAGCGCCGGCGGCAGGCCGCGCTCCATCGACAGCATGCGCAGCTTGGTCTTGGTCGGCAGGCCGTCGTAGGTGACCAGGTGGTCGTAGCGGCTGATCGCCATGCCGAACAGTGTCAAGGCGCGGTTGAGCGCCTCGAAGTGCCATTCCTTGGCGTCGATCAGCACGCCGTCCATGTCGAAGATGATGGCTTTAATCTGGCTCACTGAAGTATTCCTTTGCGGCGGAGGGGAAGTCGGTGCACAGGCTCAGGCCGGCATGGCGCTGCAGTCCGGCCGCGCGCAGGCCTTGCCACAACGCCAGGTGCGGACGCCGGTGCAGTTCGGGCGAGACGATGCAGACCGGCTTGTCGCGCGCCAGCCAGTCGGCCACCAGCTGCGCCGGATACCACTCGCCGTGGAAGGCGTCCAGCCAGATGCCGGTGGCCTGCGCCAGGAACGCGGGCGTGCTCTCGTATTCGCTGAGGCGGGTGTAGGCCGGGGTGGCCTGCGCCAGGTAGCCCAGCGCGTCCGGCAGCGCCATGTCGAAGACGAAGGCGTCGTCGATGCGGTGCGCGGCCAGCGCGGCGGCGACCTTGGCCTGCAGGCCGTCGGCCTTGATGTTGAGCGCCAGCGGCCGGCCGCCGGGGTGGCGCGCGCACAGGGCCAGGAAGGCGTCCAGCGTCATCTCGCCGCCGCGCGGCATGTCGTGCGAAATGACCACCTCGCCGCCGGCGTCGCGCAAGTCGGTCTCGATGCCGAAGCCGCCGCGCAGGGCGCGCTCGAACGCGCCCGGCGAATTTTTCTGCGCCGCCGCGCTCCAGCAACCCCGGTGTGCCACGATCTTCATGCCTGCCTAGCCTTGCGCTCGATGCAATCGGGCAATTGTACCGTAATGGCGCCGGCGCGAGACCTCTTTTCGGGGCGCGCCGCCACGCCGTTCGGCCGCGCCGTTCGGCCGCGCCGTTCGGCCACGCCGTTCGGCCGCGCCGTCCGGCCGCGCGCGGCTCAGTCGGCGTCGAGCAGCTGGCGCAGGTCGGCCTCGCTCATCGGCTCGTGGAACTGCTTGCCCTGGATCTCGTCGCAGCCGTTCTGGCGCAGGAAGTTCTGCTGCGCCAGGCTCTCGACGCCCTCGGCCACCACCGGCAGGTGCAGCGAGCGGCCGATGCCGATCAGCGTGCGCACCAGGTCGCCGCTGTTGGTGACCGGGCAGATGCAGCCGACCGAGCTGCGCGCGATCTTCAGGTGCTGCATCGGCAGCTCCTGCAGGTAGCGCAGGTTGGTCAGGCCGGCGCCGAAGTCGTCGATCGCCAAGGACACGCCGAGCCGGCGGATCTGGTCGAGCACCGGCTTGTTCAGGTGCGGGTTGCGCAGCAGGTGCTCCTCGCGGATGTCGAGCTCGAGGCTGGCCGGGGCCAGCTGGAACTCCTCCAGCTTGGCGGCGATGCGGCTGATGTAGTTGCCCTGGCTGAACTCGCGGTAGGAGCTGTTGATGGTGATCGGCAGGCCGGCGCGGCCGGCCGCCTTGAGCCGCAGCAGCATGCGGCAGACCTGTTCGAGCACCCATTCGCCGAAGGGGATGATCATGCCGTTCTCCTCGGCGTCGGCGAGGAAGGCGGCCGGCAGCAGCACGCCCTGCTCGGGGTGGCGCCAGCGCAGCAGCGCCTCGACCCCGGTGACCTTCGAGGTGCTCAGGCTCTGGCGTGGCTGGAACAGCAGGAACAGCTGCTCGTTCTCGAGCGCCTCGCGCATCTCCGCCTCCAGCGCCCGCTTGGCGTCGGTGGTCGACTTCATGTCGACCGAAAAGAAGTGCACCTCGCCCTTGCCGGCCTCCTTGGAGTGGTACATGGCGGTGTCGGCGGCGCGCACCAGCTCGTAGGCGCTGACGCCGTCGTGCGGGAAGATGCTGACGCCGATCGCGCCGCAGATGGGGATCTGCGTGTCGTCGTACTGGATCGGCTTGCTCAGCCTCGCGCACCCGCTCGATCATGCGCAGCGCGAAGCGCAGCGAGGGCTGGTCGGCCAGCACCAGCACGAACTCGTCGCCGCTCAGCCGGGCCACCGTGTCGGTGCCGCGCACCGAGGCCTGCAGGCGCTTGGCCACCACCTTGAGCACCTCGTCGCCGACCTCGTGGCCCATGGTGTCGTTGATGCACTTGAACTTGTTCAGGTCGAGCAGGATGGTGGCCACCAGCGACTTGTTGCGCTGCGCCGACTGCAGCGCCTGCTCGAGGCGGTCCCACAGCAGGTTGCGGTTGGCCAGCCCGGTCAGCGGGTCGTGGTTGACCTCGTGCTCGAGGTGGGCGGTGCGCTGCTTGAGGGCGGTGACGTCGTTGACCAGGCCGATGAAGTGGCTGACCTCGCCGCGCTCGTCGCGCACCGGGGTGATGGTCAACTCGTTCCAGAACAGCTCGCCGTCCTTGCGCAGGTTGCGCAGCACCACGTTGATCTCCAGGCGGGCGTCGATGGCGCCGCGCAGGCGGCGCCGCTCGGCGTCGTCGAGGCCGGGCGCGGCCATGAAGCGCGAGTCGCGCCCCAGCGCCTCGGCCATGCTGTAGCCGGTGATGCGCTCGAAGGCCGGGTTGACGTACTCGATCGGGTTGTCCTTGCCCTCGCAGCGGCAGATGACGATGCCGTTGCTGACGGCGTGCAGGGCGCGGTCGCGCACCAGCAGGTCGCGCTGTTCGCGGCGCCGCTCGCTGATGTCGAAGCCCATCGCGCACAGGTAGTGCTTGCCGCCGTAGGCCAGCCGCATGGCGCTGATCAGGTAGGGCGTCTCGCCGCCGTCGCGGGTGCGGATCTGCGCCTCGGCGCACAGCTGCTCGCCGTGCGCCATCACCTCGCCGATGGCCGGACCCAGGCGCTGCCACTCCGGCGGCGGAAACAGGCCGTCGATGTGCATGGCGCCCAGTTGCTCGGGGGACATGCCGGTGGCCGCCGCCATGCTCTGGTTCCACAGCACGAAGCGGCCGTCCGAATTGCTGATGAGGAAGTGCCCGGCGATCAGGTTCATCATCGACTTGAGCGGGATGTTGCCGACCTCCTCGGCCAGCTCGATGCGGCCGAGCTTGCCGTCGCGCACGATCAGCGCGATATAGCCGATCAGGTGGCGGGACTTGCCGAACTGCGGCAACAGGTTCAGCCGCGTGGCGAGCTCGCCGTCGCGGGCGCGCAGCAGGCTCAGGTCGAATTCCATCGCCAGCGGCACGGCCAGTTGCAGGTGTTCGCCGACGGCGGCGCGGTCGGGCGCCGCGATCAGGTCGACCAGGGGCAGGTGCAGCACCTCGTGTTCGGTGTGGCCGAGCATGGCCTGGCAACTGGCGTTCCAGGTCGCCACCTTGCCTGTCGAGCTGACCAGGAACGCCGGATTGCCGGCGGCTGTCTGGGGTTCGTCGGCGTCCGCCATCATCTTCTCCTTGGTGGGGGGCGCACGCCGCCCCCGACTAACGGTAGACCCGCGCCGGCGCCACTCGTTCCCGGACTGAACGGGCAAAATTTGCAGTCGGCGCCGTGGCGGCAAGCGGCAGGCGGCAGGCGGCAGGCGACGCGGCCGGCAGGCAGGCGCGGGCGCGGGCGCGCGGCGGCGCACGCGTCGCGCCGGCATCGGCTATAGTGTTGCCATTGTCATCACTGCCGAGGTCGCATGAAGGTCGAAAAAACCACCCTGGGCGGCGTCCGCGTGCGCCTCGAGCCGCTCTGCGCGGCGCATCTGCCGGCCTTGGCCGTGGCCATCGGCGACGGCGAACTGTGGCAGTTGCCGGTCACCTTCGTGCCGCCCCCCGAGCAGCTCGACGGCTTCCTGGCCGACGCCGAGGCGGCCTACGCCGCCGGCCGCGAACTGGCCTTCGCCACCATCGACATCGCCAGCGGCGCGGTGGTCGGCAGCACGCGCTTCCGCGAGATCCGCGCCAAGCACCTGCGCGCCGAGATCGGCTTCACCTTTATCGGCCAGAGCTGGCAGCGCAGCCACGTCAACACCGAGGCGAAGTATTTGATGCTGTGCCACGCCTTTGAGCACTGGGGCTGCAACCGGGTCGAGTTCCTCACCGACTTCCTCAACGCCAAGTCGCGCGCCGCCATCGCCCGCCTCGGCGCGCAGCAGGAGGGCGTGTTGCGCAGCCATATGGTGATGCGCGAGGGGAGGGTGCGCGACTCCGTCATCTTCAGCATCACCGGCGCCGAATGGCCGGCCGTCAAGCGGGTGCTGGAGGAAAAGCTGGCCGTGGCGGCGTGAGGGGGAGAAATTGAGGCTGTCAGCATAGAAAACGGGCGGCAGGGACTTTCGTCCACCGCCGCCCGTTTGCGCTCAAGCCGCGTCGCTTGCGCGCGACACGGTATCAGCTAGCATCGAACTACCACTTGATCTCGCCCTTGGCGACCTTGGCGCTGGTGTCGAGCGCGCCGGCCAGGCCGACGCTCGGGTACAGCGTCTTCATGGTGGCGATCAGCTCGGCCGAGTTGGCCGCCTTGGCGCTTTCCAGCTCGAAACGCAGCAGGTAGTCGCGGGTGAAGGCGATGCTGTCGACCGTCAACGGGGCGCCCACCTTGAAGTGGCCCGGCACGATGGTGCTCGGCTTGAGCGCCTCGATGCCCTTCAGCGTGGCCAGCCACTGCTGGCGCGACTCCGGCGTTTGCGTGTCGGCGGTCCAGACGTGCAGCTCGTTGAACAACACCACGCCGCCGACCACCGCCTTGATCGACGGAATCCAGACGTAGCTGCGCTCGACCGGCACGCCGTGCTCGCTGGCGATCTTCAGGCTCTGGCCTTCCAGCTTGATGGTGTCGCCCTTCAACACCTGCGGCATGACGATGCCCTGCGGCGCGTTGTCCTTCAGAATCGGACCCCAGTAGCCGACCTTGGCCTTGGCCTTCTTCTCCATCGCCGCCACGGTGTGCGCGCTGGCGACGATTTGCGCGTCGGGGAAGGCCGCCTTGATGACGTCCAGGCCGAAGTAGAAGTCGGGGTCGCCGTGGCTGACGTAGACGGTGGTCAGGCGCTTGCCGCTGGCGCGGATCAGCTCGACCAATTTCAGCGCCTCGGCGCGGGAGAACTGGGCGTCGATCAACACCGCGTCCTTGTGGCCGCTGACCAGCACCGAGGCGACCGGAAAGATCGCCGCCTCGCCCGGGTTGAACACGTCCAGCTTCAGCGGCGCGGGGGCGGCGGCGGCGGCCGAGGCGGGAACCATGCCCAGGGCGGTGCTGGCGGCGAGGGCGGCGGACAGGATGGTGTGCTTGAACATGATGTTTTCTTTCGGATGGGGTTGGGATGGACGTATCTTAAATTTCTTAATCCGATAGAAAAAGGGGATAATTCGACCAAGTCAATTGCATGGATCGGACGAATCATGGATCGCATCACTTCCGCCCAGGTGTTTGTCGCCATCGCCGAGCGCGGCAGCATGATCGCCGCCGCCGAGGTGCTCGACATGTCGCGCGCCATGGTGACGCGCTACCTGGCGCAAATGGAGGACTGGGCCGGCGCCCGCCTGCTGCACCGCAGCACGCGCCGGCTCAGCCTGACCGACGCCGGCGAGCGGACCCTGGCGCGCTGCCGCGCCATGCTCGAGCTGGCCGACGCCATCGAGGTCGGCCCCAGCGACGAGGCCGACACGCCGCGCGGCCTGCTGCGCATCACCTGCTCGCAGTCGCTGGCGCAGGCGGCGCTGGCCGGCGCCGTCAGCGAGTATCTGCGGCGCTACCCGCACACCTCGGTCGACCTGCAGGTCAACAACCGCGCCGTCAACCTGGTGGAGCAACGCATCGACCTGGCCTTGCGCATCACCAACGCGTTGGAGCCGAACCTGATCGCCCGCCAGCTGGGCAACTGCGCCTCGGTGGTGTGCGCCGCGCCGGCCTACCTGGCGGCGCGCGGCACGCCGCTGCGCGCCGAGGACTTGGCCGGCCACAACTGCCTGACCTACACCTATTTCGGCAAGAGTTTGTGGCAGTTCAGTTACCGTGGCGAGACGCTGTCGGTGCCGGTCAGCGGCAACCTGTCGGCCAACGAAGATTTGGTGCTGCTGGCGGCGACGGTGGAGGGCGCCGGCGTGTCGCTGCAGCCGCTGTATTCGGCGGCGCCGCTGATCGCCGCCGGCAAGCTGGTGGCGCTGCTGCCCGAGCACCTGCCGCAACAGATGGGCATCCACGGCATCTACACCTCGCGCCAGCACATGCCGCCGGCCTTGCGCGCCATGCTCGACCATCTGTTGGCCTGGTTCGCCGGCCATCCGAGCTGGCTGGCGCACGGCGCCGGGCGGGGCTGATGCCCGGGCCTGTCGCGCCGCCACCCCGACCCGCGACGCCGGCGTCGGGGGTCTGACCCCGTACGGGGTCAGACCCCCGGCTTGCGGGGTAAAGGCGCGGCTCCGGCGCGCCCGTCGAACCCGCGCACGATTCATTGAATTCATGCCAATATTGCCGCTGAAAGCGTGTCTACTGGCGGCCTGAGCAAAACAATTATCGGTGCAATCCGCTCGCGCAATTGGTTGTTGGGATACAATACCGCGTGCTACCCTGAATGACCGTATTTAAAGTATTGAACGAAACTTAGCCCTTCCCCACAACTTGATGTGCAATCCGCTAACCGGTCAGGCCGTGTCGCGGAAGGTTAGATTAACCCGCTAATCTCGCGAAGCGCGAAGAAAGGTGAGCAATATGATGCAACAACACTCGTCCAACTCCTACCTGTTTGGTGGGAACGCACCGTACGTGGAAGACCTGTACGAAGCGTATCTCAACAACCCGGGTTCCGTGCCAGACAACTGGCGCGCCTACTTCGACGCCATGCAGCACGTGCCGGCCGTCGATGGTTCCAACAAGCCCGACGTGGCCCACGCCAACGTCATCGCCTCCTTCGCCGAACGCGCCAAAGCCGGCCCGATCCGCACCGTGGTCGCCTCCGCCGACGCCGAAATGGGCCGCAAGCGTGTCGCCGCGACCCAGCTGATCGCCGCCTACCGCTACCTGGGCACGCACTGGGCCAATCTGGACCCGCTGCAACGCCAGGAACGTCCGACCATCCCCGAGCTGGAGCCGAGCTTCTACGGTTTCACCGATGCGGACATGGACACCGTATTCAATATCAGCAATACCTATTTCGGTCCAGAAACCGCGACCCTGCGCGATCTGATCAACTTCCTGCGTGACACCTACACCCGTTCGATCGGTGCCGAGTTCATGTACATCTCCGACCCGGCCGAAAAGCGCTGGCTGCAGGAGAAGCTGGAATCGATCCGCTCGACCCCGAGTTTCACCCCCGAGAAAAAAATCCACATCCTCGACCGCCTGACCGCGGCCGAAGGCCTGGAACGCTATCTGCACACCAAATACGTCGGCCAGAAGCGCTTCTCGCTCGAAGGCGGCGAGACCTTCATCGCCTCGATGGACGAGACCATCCAGCGCGCCGGCGAAAAAGGCGTGCAGGAGATCGTCATCGGCATGGCCCACCGTGGCCGTCTGAACGTGCTGGTCAACACCCTGGGCAAGGCGCCGCAGGAGCTGTTCGAAGAGTTCGAAGGCAAGCACGGCGACGACCTGCCGGCCGGCGACGTCAAGTACCACCAAGGTTTCTCCTCCGACATCTCCACCGCCGGCGGCCCGGTCCACCTGTCGCTGGCCTTCAACCCGTCCCACCTGGAGATCGTCAACCCGGTCGTCGAGGGTTCGGTCAAGGCCCGCATGGACCGCCGCGGCGACAAGGAAGGCGCGCAAGTGCTGCCTATCCTGGTGCACGGCGACGCCGCCTTCGCCGGCCAGGGTGTTGTGATGGAAACGCTGAACCTGGCGCAGACCCGCGGCTACGGCACGGGCGGCACGGTGCACATCGTCATCAACAACCAGATCGGCTTCACCACCTCCGACCCGCGCGACTCGCGCTCGACGCTGTATTGCTCGGACGTGGTCAAGATGATCGAAGCGCCGGTGCTGCACATCAACGCCGATGATCCGGAAGCCGTCGTGCTGGCGACCCAGATCGCGCTCGACTACCGCATGGAGTTCAAGAAGGACATCGTCCTCGACATCATCTGCTACCGCAAACTGGGCCACAACGAACAGGACACCCCTGCGCTGACCCAGCCGCTGATGTACAAGAAGATCGGCCAGCACCCGGGCACCCGCAAGCTGTACGCGGACAAGCTGGTGGCGCAGGGCGTCATTCCCGCCGACGGCGGCGAGAAAATGGTCGCCGCCTTCCGCGACGCCATGGACGCCGGCAAGCACACGGTCGACCCGGTCATCTCCAACTTCAAGAACAAGTACGCCGTCGACTGGCTGCCTTTCCTGAACCGCAAGTGGACCGACAGCGCCGACACGGCCGTGCCGATGACCGAGCTGAAACGCCTGGCCACCCGCATCACCACCGTGCCGGAAGACTTCAAGGTCCACTCGCTGGTCGAGAAGGTGCTGGGCGACCGCGCCACCATGGGCCGCGGCGAAATGAACCTGGACTGGGGCATGGGCGAACACCTGGCCTACGCCTCGCTGGTCTCGTCCGGCTACGCCATCCGCCTGACCGGCCAGGACGCCGGCCGTGGCACCTTCGTGCACCGCCATGCCGTGCTGCACGACCAGAACCGCGAGAAGTGGGATGCCGGTTCGTACGTGCCGCTGTGCAACGTATCGGACAGCCAGGCACCGTTCACCGTGATCGACTCCGTGCTGTCGGAAGAGGCCGTACTGGCCTTCGAATACGGCTACGCCAGCGCCGAACCGAACACCCTGACCATCTGGGAAGCCCAGTTCGGCGACTTCGCCAACGGCGCCCAAGTGGTGATCGACCAGTTCATCAGCTCCGGCGAAGTGAAGTGGGGCCGCGCCTGCGGCCTGGTGATGATGC
Source organism: Rugamonas sp. DEMB1 (assembly GCF_029834475.1). Classification (GTDB taxonomy): domain Bacteria; phylum Pseudomonadota; class Gammaproteobacteria; order Burkholderiales; family Burkholderiaceae_D; genus Rugamonas; species Rugamonas rubra. The sequence continues at coordinate 1,590,989 of NZ_CP122407.1, forward strand.
TGCCGCACGGCTACGAAGGCCAGGGTCCGGAGCATAGCTCGGCCCGTCCCGAGCGTTTCCTGCAACTGTGCGCCGACAACAACATGCAAGTCGTGCAGCCGACCTCGGCCTCGCAGATCTTCCACGTGCTGCGCCGCCAGATGGTGCGCCAGTTCCGCAAGCCGCTGGTGATCCTGACGCCGAAGTCGCTGCTGCGCAACAAGGACGCCGGTTCGCCGCTGACCGACCTGGCCAAGGGCGTGTTCCACACCGTCATCGGCGAAGTGGACGAGAAGATCGACGCCAAAAAGGTCAAGCGCGTCGTCGCCTGCTCGGGCAAGGTCTACTACGACCTGGTCAACGCCCGCAAAACGCGCGGCCAGACCGACACGGCGATCATCCGCGTCGAGCAGCTGTATCCGTTCCCGCACAAATCGTTCGCCGCCGAGTTGAAGAAGTTCCCCAACCTGGCCGAAGTGGTCTGGGCGCAGGACGAGCCGCAGAATCAGGGCCCATGGTTCCAGATCCAGCACAACATCTTCGAGAGCATGGACGCTGGTCAGCGCCTGGCCTACGCCGGTCGCCCGGCCTCGGCCTCGCCTGCGGTCGGTTACTACGACAAGCACTATGCGCAGCAGAAGGAACTGCTGGAGACCGCGTTCTCCAAGCTCAAGGGTTTCATCCTCACCAAATAACGATGGAGCGCCGCGCAGCCCAGGCTGACGCGGCGCCGCGATAACAATACAAACACGGAGTTTTACATGGCACAAATCGAAGTTAAAGTACCCCAGCTGTCCGAATCGGTCGCCGAAGCGACCATGCTCACCTGGCACAAGAAGGTCGGCGAGTCCGTCGCCCGCGACGAGAACCTGATCGACATCGAAACCGACAAGGTGGTGCTGGAACTGCCGGCCCCGGCCGCCGGCGTCATCGTACAAATCATCAAGGGCGACGGTGCCACCGTCGTCGCCGGCGAAATCATCGCCATCATCGACACCGAAGGCTCGGCCAAGGTCAGCCCGATGGAAGTGTCGGCCGCGCCCGCCGCGCCAGCCGCCGCCGCACCTGCCGCAGCCAACAAGGGCGACGTCGCCATGCCGGCCGCCGCCAAGATCCTGTCGGAAGCCAACATGAGCGCCGCGCAAGTGGCCGGCTCCGGCAAAGACGGCCGCGTCACCAAGGGCGACGCCCTGGCCGCCGTGGCGGTCAAGCCCGCCGCTCCGGCAGCGCTGGCACCAGCGGCCGCCAAGCCGGCCCTGCAGCAAGTGGCCGCGCCTAGCGCCGCCAGCCTGGGCGAGCGTCCGGAAGAGCGCGTGCCGATGAGCCGCCTGCGCGCCCGTATCGCCGAGCGCCTGCTGCAGTCGCAGTCGACCAACGCCATCCTGACCACGTTCAACGAAGTGAACATGGCTCCCGTGATGGAACTGCGCAACAAGTACAAGGACAAGTTCGAGAAAGAGCACGGCGTCAAGCTGGGCTTCATGTCCTTCTTCGTCAAGGCCGCCGTTGCCGCGCTGAAGAAATACCCGATCATCAACGCCTCGGTCGACGGCAACGACATCGTCTACCACGGCTACTTCGACATCGGCATCGCCGTCGGTTCGCCACGCGGCCTGGTGGTGCCTATCCTGCGCAACGCCGACCAGATGTCGATCGCCGACATCGAGAAGAAGATCGGTGAATTCGGCGCCAAGGCCAAGGAAGGCAAGCTGACCCTGGACGACCTGACCGGCGGCACCTTCTCGATCTCCAACGGCGGCACCTTCGGCTCGATGCTGTCGACCCCGATCATCAACCCGCCACAGTCGGCCATCCTGGGCGTGCACGCCACCAAGGACCGCGCCGTGGTCGAAAACGGCCAGATCGTCATCCGTCCGATGAACTACCTGGCGATGTCCTACGACCACCGCATCATCGACGGCCGCGAAGCCGTGCTGGGCCTGGTCGCCATGAAGGAAGCGCTGGAAGATCCGGCCCGCCTGCTGCTGGACCTGTAATTTCGACGTCGTCACCCGTCCACCCGCGACCGTGCGTTGAGGGTCAGACCCTAGGGTCTGACCCTGGCTTTGCGGTCGCGGGTCTATCCAGAGAGGTCAAGCATGAGCGTCTCCGAAGAAATCAAACGTTTGCACGAACTGAACCAGGCCGGCGCCCTGTCCGACGCGGAATTCGCCCAGGCCAAGGCGCGCCTGCTCAGCGGTCCGGCGCTCGACAAGAGCAACGGCGAGGGTGGCAGCGAGCTGGTGCAGGAATTCAACCGCTTCCGCCGCTCGCCACGCGACCGCTGGCTGGGCGGCGTCTGCGGCGGCCTCGGCCAGGCCTCCGGCATGGAGTCGTGGATCTGGCGCTTGATCTTCGTGTTGTTCACGCTGTCGTTCGGCTTCGGACTGGTGATTTACATACTGCTATGGATCTTCGTCCCGGACGAAGAACAGATTGGGAACTAAAAAATGAGCACAACTAAACAATTCGACGTCGTCGTCATCGGTGGCGGCCCAGGCGGCTACATCGCGGCCATCCGCGCGGCCCAGCTGGGCTTCTCGGTCGCCTGCGTCGACGCGGCGGAAAACGCCAAGGGCGGCCCGGCCCTGGGCGGCACCTGCACCAACGTCGGCTGCATCCCGTCGAAGGCGCTGCTGCAATCGTCCGAGCACTACGAGCACGCCGGCCACTCCTTCGCCGACCACGGCATCGACGTCTCCGGCCTGAAGCTGAACCTCGGCCAGATGCTCAAGCGCAAGGACACCATCGTCAAGCAGAACAACGACGGCATCGTCTTCCTGTTCAAAAAGAACAAGGTGACCTTCTTCCACGGCCGCGCCAGCTTCGCCGGCGCCGCCACCGCGGAAGGCTACCCGCTGAGCGTGTCGGCCCCGGCCAACGAGACCATCAACGCCAAGCACGTCATCGTGGCGACCGGCTCCAACGCGCGTGAACTGCCGGGCGCGCCGTTCGACGAGAAACTGATCCTGTCGAACACCGGCGCACTGGCGATCGACGCCGTGCCGGCCAAGCTGGGCGTGATCGGCGCCGGCGTCATCGGTCTGGAAATGGGCAGCGTGTGGCGCCGCCTGGGTTCCGAAGTGACCGTGCTGGAAGGCCTGCCGGTGTTCCTCGGCGCGGTCGACGAGCAGATCGCCAAGGAAGCCGGCAAGCTGTTCGCCAAGCAGGGCCTGAACATCAACCTCGGTTGCAAGATCGGCCAGATCACCCCGGGCAAGAACAACGTTTCCGTGGCCTACGAAAACGCCAAGGGCGAGGCGCAGACCGCCGTGTTCGACAAGCTGATCATCTCGATCGGCCGCACGCCGAACACCAACGGCCTGGCCGCCGACAAGGTCGGCCTGCAACTCGACGAGCGCGGCTTCATCGCCGTCGACGGCGACTGCAAGACCAACCTGCCGAACGTGTGGGCGGTGGGCGACGTGGTGCGCGGCCCGATGCTGGCGCACAAGGCCGAGGAAGAGGGCGTTGCCGTGGCCGAGCGTATCGCCGGCCAGCACGGCCACACCAACTTCAACACGATTCCCTGGGTGATCTACACCTCGCCGGAAATCGCCTGGGTAGGCCAGACCGAGCAGCAGCTGAAAGCCGCCGGCATCGCCTACAAGGCAGGCACCTTCCCGTTCATGGCCAACGGCCGCGCCCGCGCGCTGGGCGACACCTCGGGCATGGTCAAGTTCCTGGCCGACGCCACCACCGACGAGATCCTCGGCGTGCACATCATCGGACCGATGGCTTCCGAGCTGATCGCCGAGGCCGTCGTGGCGATGGAATTCAAGGCTTCGGCCGAGGACATCGCGCGCATCTGCCACGCCCACCCATCGCTGTCGGAAGCGACCAAGGAAGCCGCGCTGGCGATCGACAAGCGCACCTTGAACTTCTAAGATCGCGGCCTTACCCGCGCCGAGAATGTAGGGTCAGACCCTAGGGTCTGACCCTGGGTTCTGTCCCCGGCCATCCGGGTGCGCGGGCAAGACTCGATCATCATTGCCGTAGGGCGGGCCTGGCCCGCCATTTTTTTTGCGCAGTCGTCGCACAGAATTGAACCACATGAACGTCCAAGAGTTTTACCAGCATGCGTTGGAGCAACGCGATTTCAAGGCCGACGAGGCGCAAGGCCGTGCCGTCGAGCGACTGCAGCGCTGCTACGACGAGTGGGTCGAGTACAAGGGCCAGCGCTCGAACAGCTTCAAACGCCTGATCAACCGGCCCGACGTGCCGCGCGGCGTCTACATGTGGGGTGGCGTGGGGCGCGGCAAGTCTTTCCTGATGGACAGTTTCTATTCGGTGGTGCCGCTGGTGCGCAAGACCCGGCTGCACTTCCACGAATTCATGCGCGGCGTGCACCGCGAACTCGACGAGCTGACCGGCGTGGCCGACCCGCTCAACGAGGTGGCGCGCCGCATCGCCAAGAAATACCGGCTGATCTGCTTCGACGAGTTCCACATCTCCGACGTGGCCGACGCGATGATCATGTACAACCTGTTGAAGGCGCTGTTCGACAACGGCGTCTCCTTCATCATGACCTCCAACTACGAGCCGGGCACGCTGTATCCGGACGGCCTGCACCGCGACCGCATCCTGCCCACCATCGCCCTGCTCAAGGAGCGCCTCGACGTGATGAACATCGACGCCGGCATCGACTACCGCGGCCGGGCGCTGGAGCAGGTCGACTGCTACTACACGCCGCTCGGCGCGGCCACCGACCGCGCCCTGCGCGAGGCCTACGCCAAGATCGCCGAGCAGGCCGACGAGGACCCTGCGTGCGCATCGAAAGCCGCGAGATCCGCGCGCTGCGCCGCGCCGGCACCACCATCTGGTTCGATTTCAACACCCTGTGCGGCGGTCCCCGTTCGCAGAACGACTACCTGGAAATCGCCAGCCGCTTCCATACCGTGATATTGTCCGAGATTCCGATGATGTCGGCGTCGATGTCGTCCGAAGCGCGCCGTTTCACCTGGTTGATCGACGTCTTCTACGACCAGGGCGTGAAGCTGCTGATGTCGGCCGAGGTGGCGCCGGAGGAGTTGTACACCAACGGCGTGTTGTCGAACGAGTTCCACCGCACCGTCTCGCGCATCGTCGAGATGCAGTCGCGCGAATACATGGACAAGGAACAGCGCGGCGCCGCCGCCGCGCTGTCTTGAAGCAAACAAGGATGAGCATGATGAAACGTATCACCACGACGGCGCTGGCGCTGGCCACCGCGCTGGCACTGGCCGCGCCGGGGCCGGCCGCCGCCCAGGGCGTCGGCCAGGAGCCGATCGGCGCGCCGCGCGTGCCGGAAAGCCATTCGGTCGAGCAGGCCGACGCCACCCTGGCCCAGGTGGCCAAGGACCGCGCCGCCGCGCACGCCCGCTACGCCGCCGAGGAACAGGTCTGCTACACGCTGTTCTTCGTCAACCGCTGCCTGGACAAGGCCAAGGAGGTGCGCCGCGTCGCCCTGTCGGAACTGCGCGCGGTCGAGGTCGAGGCCAACCACTTCAAGCGGGTCGAGTCGGTCGAGCGGCGCGACCAGGAGCTGGCCGAGCGCATCCGCAAGGACGAGGTCGAACAGGCCGCGCGCCTGGCGCAGCCGGCCAAACCGGTGCCGCTGGTCGGCGCCGCCGAGACGCCGCGCGCGCCGCCGTCCGGGCCCAGCCTGCAGCAGCGGCAGGAGGCCTACGACGCCAAGCTGCGGCGCCAGCAGGCCGAGGAGGCCGCCAGCGCAGGCCAGCGCGCCGCCAACGCCGCCGCCTTCGAGAAGAAGGCCGCGCTGTCGGCGCAGCGCCAGCGCGACGTCGCCGCCCGCAAGGCGGACAAGGCGGCCAAGCTGGACGCCAAGCAGAAGCAGGAGGCGGCCGCCGAGAAGAAGGCCGCCGCGGCCGCAGCGGCGGCCGCCGCCAAGCGCTGACGGCGCCGGCGCCGCCGCGGCCGCTCAGGGCACGCGGGTGTTCTTTTGCCCGGCGATGGCCTCGGCGTCGGGCGGCGCGACCAGCTTGACGATGGCCATGCTGCAATTGTCGCCCTTGCCCTTGGCCCGTTCGATGGCCTTGTTGATCAGCAATTCGGCCGCCAGCCGTGGCGTGTTGCGCGCCAGCACGGCGGCCAGCTCGCCGTCGGCGAAGTACTGCCACAGGCCGTCCGAGCACAACAGGAAGCTGTCGCCCGGCCGCAGGCCCTGGTGGCTGCCGACGGTGACGAAGGGCGGTTTCAGGCCGTGGCCCAGCACATTGCTCAGCGCGCGCGTGGCGCGGTGCCTGCGCGCCGCCTCGGCCGGCAGCCGGTCGACCTCGATCAAATGGGCGACGTAGGCGTCGTCGTTGCTGCGCTGGACGCATTGGGCGCCGCTAAACTGGTAGAGGCGGGCGTCGCCGACATGGGCCCAGAGCGCCTGGCCCAGCGGCGTCAGCAGCAGCACCACCATCGCCGCCTGCGGCTCGCTGGCGGCGGCGATCGGGTTCATACGGATGATCTGGTGGGCCTCGGCGGCGATCTGGCGCAGCAGCGCCTGCAGCCGGGCCGTGCCGGGCGCCTCGCCGGGGCGGAACTCGTCGAGCAGGTGCTTGCCGGTCAGCAGCACCTGGTCGGCCGCGATGACGCCGCCGCCGCCGCCGGCGTCGGCCAGCAGCGCCATCACATAGCCGGGCGCGCCGGCGGCGGTGTAGAGGGCGACGCGGTCCTGCTGTAGAGTCCGGTTGCCGATGTGCTGGGCCGTGCCGGCCTCGATCTTGTAGTTGCCCATAGAATACGCGGTGTCCTGGAGAGCTCGATCGCGCGCTGGCCCGCGCTGGGTATCAATCTGGTTGGCGGCAGGGCCGCCGTAGATTAAACTATGCACCGGTAAGCAGTTTTGTTGCAAGCAGAGGTTGGCCAAGCGAAACTATTTGCAAAATGATTGTATGCGTATCTGTCCGGAACGCACTGAACAATTTGTAACAGAAAACTGAGAACCATGACTGATGCACAAGAAATACAGCGGCGCCTGATTGAACTCGACGTGGAACACCGCGATCTGGACGCGGTCATCGACATGCTCACGCTCGACGGCCACCACGACCAACTGCAACTGCGCCGCCTGAAGAAGCGCAAATTGCAGCTGAAAGACTATATCACTTTGCTAAAAATGCAACTAGTGCCCGATGTCCCGGCCTGAGCGGCGCCCCGCGCGCCGCCGGCCTCACCAAAGCATACTTTGACCGAACAACACTTGACGCCTGCGGCGCCCGCCGACGAGCAGGCAGCTTCCCCCATTCCGACCGCCGTGGCCGCCAGCACCGGCGCGGCCGCGCCGCGCGCGCGCCTGGTGCCGCCGCCGGCCGCCGCCGCGCCCGGGCCGGCCGACGCCGCCGAGGCGCCGGCCGCCGCCGAGCCCTGGGTCGAGCCCGGCCGCCACGACGCCGACATCGAACGCCTGTTCGGCGCCGGCGGCCCGCTCGGCCCGGCGGTGGGCGACTACCGGCCGCGCCGCTCGCAGACCGACATGGCCAAGGCGATCGCCGACGCCATCGCCAAGCAGACCACCCTGATCGCCGAGGCCGGCACCGGCACCGGCAAGACCTTCGCCTACCTGGTGCCGGCGCTGATGTGGGGCGGCAAGACCATCGTCTCCACCGGCACCAAGAACTTGCAGGACCAGTTGTTCCTGCGCGACATTCCGACCGTGCGCGCGGCGCTGCAGGCGCCCGTCTCGGTGGCCTTGCTCAAGGGCCGCTCGAACTACGTCTGCCACTACCACCTCGAGCGCACGCTGCAGAACGGCCGCATGACCTCGCGCGAGGACGTCGGCAACCTGCGCGAGATTTCGCGCTTCATCAAAATGACCAGTTCGGGCGACAAGGCCGAGCTGGCGCGGGTGCCGGAGAACGCGCTGATCTGGAACCTGGTCACCTCGACCCGCGACAACTGCATGGGCGCCGAGTGCCAGTACTACCAGGACTGCTTCGTCATGAAGGCGCGCAAGGAGGCGCAGCAGGCCGACGTGGTGGTGGTCAACCACCACCTGTTCTTCGCCGACGTGGCGCTGAAGGACACCGGCGTGGCCGAGCTGTTGCCGTCGGCCAACACCATCATCTTCGACGAGGCGCACCAGCTGCCCGACACGGCGACCCTGTTCTTCGGCGACACCTTCTCCACCTCGCAGGTGCTCGAGCTGTGCCGCGACGTGCTGGCCGAGGCCTGTCCAACGCCCGCGACGGCGCCGACTGGGGCAAGGTGGTCACCGTGGTGGAGAAGGCGGCGCGCGACCTGCGCCTGACTTTCTCGCAGGACATCGTGCGCATGTCGCTGGCGCAGATCGCGCCGTCGAGCGACTTCTTCCCGGCGCTGCAGCATTTGAAGGACGAGCTGGACGGCATGATCGCCGTGCTCGAGACCCAGGCGGTGCGCGCCGAGACGCTGGAACAGTGCCGCGTGCGCGGCGTCGAGCTGGCGCAGCAGCTGGCGGCGTGGAAGTTCGACCCGAAGGCGCGCGTCACGCCGGGCGAGGAGGCGGTGTTCTGGGTCGAGGCCTACACCACCTCGCTGCAGCTGCACAAGACGCCGCTGTCGATCGCGCCGATCTTCAACGGCCAGCGCGAGGGCGTGCCGCGCAGCTGGATCTTCACCTCGGCGACGCTTGCCGTGAAGAACGATTTCAAGCACTTCGCCGAGCAGATGGGCCTGGCCGACGAGCCGGCGCGCAGCTGGCCCAGCCCCTTCGACTACGAGAAGCAGGGCATCCTCTACGTGCCGCAGAACATGCCGGACCCGAATTCGATGGGCTACACCGACGTGGTGCTGGACAAGGCGCTGCCGATCATCGAGGCGGCCGGCGGCCGCACCTTCCTGCTCTGCACCACGCTGCGCGCGGTGAAGCGGGCGGCCGAGCGCCTGCGCGACGAGTTCGCCAAGCGCGGGCTGCCGTATCCGCTGTTCGTGCAGGGCGACAAGGGCCGCACCGAGCTGCTCGACCAGTTCCGCAAGTCCGGCAACGGCGTGCTGATCGGCAGCCAGAGCTTCTGGGAGGGCGTCGACGTGCGCGGCGAGGCCTTGTCGCTGGTCATCATCGACAAGCTGCCCTTCGCCCCGCCCGACGATCCGGTGCTGGCGGCGCGCATCGAGGTGATGGAAAAGCAGGGCAAGAACGGCTTCATGCACCACACCCTGCCGGAGGCGATCATCAATTTGAAGCAGGGCGCCGGCCGCCTGATCCGCGACGAGGGCGACCGTGGCGTGCTGATGTTGTGCGATCCGCGCGTCATCTCCAAGCCGTATGGCCGGCGCATCTGGCAGTCCCTGCCGCCGTTCAAGCGCTCGCGCGAGGAGGCCGAGGTGCTGGAATTTTTCCGCAACCTGCCGCCGACGACGGCTGGAAACGCCGCCGCTAAAGATTCTGATTCGTAACTTTCGGTAGTCTTTTTGGTTTCTTCACGGCGTACTGGAATGCCGGCCTTACCCCGCAAGCAAAGGGGTCTGACCCCCCGCCTTGGCGCCGCAGGGGTCAGACCCCGGCTTCGGCGTCGCGGGCTAGGGGTAAAAAAACGGGGCGCCGACAGCGATGTCGGCGCCCCGTTTTCATGTCGGCGGCCGCTCCGCGCTTGACATTCTTGCCATTCAATCAAGGCGGGGCGGGGCCGCCGTCGAGCCCGGATCAAGCCTGCGGCAGGATCACCACCTTGCCGGTGACCTTGCGCGCGGCCATGTCCTCGAGCGCGCGGGCGGTGTCGGCCAGCGCGTAGCGGGCCGAGATGCGCGGCTTGATCTTGCCCTCCGCCAACCAGCCGAGCAGCTCGCGCATGGCCGCCAGGTTGGCCTTCGGTTCGCGCTTGGCGAACTCGCCCCAGAACACGCCGACCAGCGAGGCGCCCTTGAGCAGGGTCAGGTTGAGCGGCAGCTTGGGGATCTCGCCGTTGGCGAAGCCGACCACCAGATAGCGGCCGCGCCAGGCGATGGAACGGAAGGCCGCCTCGCTGTAGTCGCCGCCGACCGGGTCGTAGACCACGTCCGGTCCCTTGCCGCCGGTGGCCGCCTTGATCGCCTCGCGCAAATCTTCCTTGCTGTAGTTGATCACGGCGTCGGCGCCGTGCGCCTTGCACACTTCCAGCTTCTCGTCGCTCGAAGCGGCGGCAATGACGCGGGCTCCCAGCGCTTTGCCGATCTCGATGGCGGCCAGGCCGACCCCGCCGGCCGCGCCAAGAACCAGCATGGTCTCGCCAGATTTTAGCGCGGCCCTATCGACCACGGCGTGGTGCGAGGTGCCGTAGGTCAGCGTGATGGCGGCGGCGGTGTCGAAATCCATGCCGGGCGGCATGGGCATCAGGGCCTGCGCCGGCACCGCCAACTGCTGGCCGAAACCGCCGGTCGCGGTGAAGGCGATGACCCGGTCGCCGACCTTGAAGCCGGTCACGTCGGGCGCCACCGCGCTGACCACGCCGGCCACCTCGCTGCCCGGGGTGAACGGCAGCTCCGGCTTGAACTGGTACTTGCCTTGGATGATCAGCACGTCCGGGAAGTTGACGCCGGCGGCCCGCACCTCGACCACCACCTGGCCGGCGGCCGGCAGCGGCGCCGCCAGTTCCTCGACGACCAGGGTGTCGGGCAGGCCCCAGGCCTTGCATACGATGGCTTTCATTTGTGTGTCTCCGTTCTCGGTTGGATGGGTGTGGCTGAAAATAGTACGACCGTTTGGTTTTTCCAATTATGCCTGAAATGGCGCCAGCGCAATCGGTGTTTTCATTTTGCTACGCCTTTGCGCCGGCGCAAAGTGGCGGGGTAGGGGATTGTTAGAGTTGGTTAGTGCGCAGCATCTTGCGTGGAAAAGAAACGGAGGGATGTCATGGCGATCCGCTACGGCTGTTTCTTTAGTTACGCGCATGGCCGGCATGCGTTCATGAGCAAGTTCAAGAACGATCTGGTCGACGCCCTGAAGTGCTATCTGGAACCCCATTTCGATTCCGAGAGGGAGTTGTTTGTCGACAGCGAGCAACTCGGCGGCGGCGACGACCTCGACAGCCGCATCGCCACCGCCCTGTGCGAGAGCGTCTGCATGATCGTCATCTACACGCCGAAGTACGAGGCGCACCCCTACACCCGGCGCGAATTTGCCGCCATGCAATTGATCGAGGACGAGCGCAAACAGTGGTACGCGCTGCCCAGCCACCTGATCATTCCCGTCATCATGACGCGCCACCCGCTCAGCCTGCCGCCGCAGATCACCGGCGGCATGTATGTGGATTTCTCGCGCTACACCCTGGCCACCGGCGACCTGAAGACCAATCCCGACTACCTGCCCGACATAGAGCGCATCGTGCAGCGCATCGCCGCCCACTACCATTGTCTGAAACGCTACATGCCGCCCGGGCATGATTGCAGCCGTTTCGTGCTGCCCGACATTCCGCCGGAATGGCGCGCCATTCCTCCCCCCCACTTCCCACGCTAAAGGTTCGCCATGGAACTCACCCGCCTGTCCCTGCCGCCGCTGACCGCGCCCGGCGAAGTCGTCACCTTCTATTCCTACAAGGGGGGCACGGGCCGCACCATGGCCCTGTCCAACATCGCCGTGCTGCTGGCCAAGCGGCAGAACGCGACGGTGCCGACCCTGATGATAGATTGGGACCTGGAGGCGCCGGGCCTGCACCACTACTTCCCGCAGCACGAGGAAGGCCCCGGCGTGTTGGAGTTCTTCGAGGCCTGCGGCGAGCAGTTGCAGCGCCGCCGTGGCCGCGGCGGCCAGGACGACGCCGAGCTGGCGCGCCAGGTGTTGGCCGCCATCGACTGGGAGCAGTACGTCTGCCGGGTCGACCAGAGCAGCCCGCTGTACCTGATGCGCGCCGGCCGCTTCGACGCCAGCTACGGCGAGCGGCTCGCCGCGATCCACTGGGACACGCTGTTCGACGCCTGCCCGGCGCTGTTCCGTTGCTTCGCCGACAACCTGGCGCGCCACTTCCGCTACGTGCTGGTCGACTCGCGCACCGGCCGCAGCGACAGCGCCGGCATCTGCACCACCTTGCTGCCGCGCAAGCTGGTGGTGGTCTTCACGCCCAACCGGCAAAGCCTGGAGGGCGTGCAGGCGCTGGTGGCGCGCGCCGCCGCCTACCGCCGCAGCCACGAGGACGAGCAGCGCCAGCTGCTGGTCTACCCCTTGCCCTCGCGCATAGAGATGGGCGACAGCGAGCAGCGCGCCCAGTGGCGCCGGGGCGACGCGGCGCGCGGCATCGCCGGCTACCAGCCGATCTTCGAGGAGCTGCTGCGCGACTGCTACGGCCTGCAGCACGCCCTGATGGACAGCTATTTCGACGAGGTGCAGCTGCAGCAGACCAAGACCTTCGCCTACGGCGAGCAGCTGGCCGTGCGCATCGACCAGGGCGGCGACCGCTTCTCGCTGACGCGCACCTTCGAGGCCTTCCTCGAATGGCTGGCCGGCGGCTACTTCCCCTGGCAGTCGAGCCGCGAGATCCACCTGCTGGCCTCCATCGGCGAGGCGCGCCAGGCGCTCGAGGACGGCAGCCCGCGGGCCCAGTCGCTGCCGCTGGCGCGCGACCTGAACCGGCTGGGCGAGCTGTACCGCCGCGAGGGCAAGGCCGGCCAGGCCGCCCATTGCTTCGAGGAAAGTATGAGCCTGCGCCAGCGCGTGCTCGGCGAGGACCATGTCGACACCCTGCTCAGCAAGAGCAACCTGGCCGGCCTGCTGCGCCAGCAGGGCCGGCTCGACGAGGCCGAGTTCCTCGAGCAGTGCGTGGTCGAGGCGCGCGCCCGCCAGCTCGGCGCCGAGCACCTCGACACGCTGGCGGCGCGCGCCAGCCTGGCCGCCACGCTGGCCTTGCGGGGCGACAGCGGCGCCGCGCTGGCGATCCAGGACGCGGTGCTCGAGGCCTACCTGCGCCTGCTCGGCGGCGAGCACCTGCTGACGCTCGAATGCAAGGCGGCGCGCGCCGAGCTGCTGGCCCTGCGCGGCGAGCTCGAGGCGGCGCGCGACGCCCAGCAGCAGGTGGTGGCGGCGCGCAAGCGCCTGCTCGGCGCCGAGCACCCGGACACGCTGCGCGGCAAGTCGGCGCTGGCGCGCACCTTGGCCCAGCTGCGCCAGTTCGAGGCGGCGCGCGGCCTGTTCAGCACCGTCGTCGAGGCGCGCACCCAGCGCCTGGGCGCGGCCCATCCGGAGACGCGGGCGGCGCGCCAGCAGCTCGACGAGGTGTTGCGCCAGCTGGGCGAGGCGGCCAGCGTGCGCGAGCTGTGCCAGCAGTTGGAATGCCCCGACTACAGCGCGCTGGCGCAGCTGGGCGAGCTCGACGAGGTGGCCGGCCTGGTCGCCGAGCGGCCCGAGCCGCTCGAGCTGGGCGGCGCGGCGCCGGCGCCGGGGCGGCGCCGCTGATGTGGCGGCATTTTCCCGTCGGCAATAAATTTATCTGCCGGCGGGGCCGCCGGTTCGCGCTTCCGGCCATCGCTTCGGTTAAAATCGGCGTATGAGAATCCTAATCAGTAACGACGACGGCTACCTCGCCCCCGGCATCAACGCCCTGGCCGAGGCGCTCGCCGCCGTGGCCGACATCGTCGTGGTGGCGCCCGACAGCAACCGCTCCGGCGCCTCCAACTCGCTGTCGCTGGACCGGCCCTTGTCGGTGCAGCGGGCGGCCAACGGTTTCTACTTCGTCAACGGCACGCCGACCGACTGCGTCCACGTCGCGCTCACCGGCATGCTAGCCTACCGGCCCGACCTGGTGGTGTCGGGCATCAACAACGGTCCCAACATGGGCGACGACACGCTGTACTCGGGCACCGTGGCCGCCGCCACCGAGGGTTATCTGTTCGGCATCCCGGCGATCGCCTTCTCGCAGGGCTCGCACGGCTGGGAGCACATCGAGGACGCCGCCCGCCTGGCGCGCGACATCGTGCTGCGCCGCTTCGACACGCTGGCGCGCCCCTACCTGCTCAACGTCAACATCCCGAACCTGCCCTACGAACGCTTCGGCCCGGTGGTGGCCACCCGGCTCGGCCGGCGCCACCAGGCCGAGCCGGTGATCCGCGCGCTCGACCCGCGCGGCAAGGAGATCTTCTGGATCGGCCCGCCCGGCGCCACCAAGGACGCCGGCGCCGGCACCGACTTCCACGCCGTCGCCCAGGGCCAGGTCTCGATCACCCCGCTGCAGATCGACCTGACCCACAGCACCCAACTCGACGCGCTGGCAAGGGCCTGGCATGAACGGCAAACCGCGCAGCTTCCCGCTGCCGCTGTCCTCGGTGGTCGACAAGGCCAAGAAAACGGCGCTGTTCGCGCCGGTCGCCACGCCGCAGACGGCGACCCAGAACGCCGCCCTGAGCGCGGCCCAGCAGGCCGCCCGGCCGGGCGCGGCGCAGGCCGGCCCGGCCGCCCGCGCCGGCGCCGGCGGCGCCTCGCCGTCGAAGTCGCACGGCTACGCCATGGAGCGGGCCCAGCCGGCCCCCGCCGCCGCGCCACGGCAGAACCCGCTGGTGTCCGAGGCGGTGCGCCGCGCCATGGTGGCGCGCGTCGCCAAGCAGGGCGTCAAGGACCAGCAGGTGCTGGCCGCGCTGGAGACGGTGCCGCGCCATCTGTTCATGGAGGAGGCGCTGGCCTCGCAGGCCTATATCGACGCCTCGCTGCCGATCGGCCACCACCAGACCATTTCCCAACCCTACATCGTGGCGCGCATGATCGAGGTGATGCGCAACGGCGGCACGCTGCGCCGCGTGCTCGAGATCGGCACCGGCTGCGGCTACCAGGCGGCGGTGTTGTCGCGCGTCGCGCAGGAGGTGTATTCGATCGAGCGCATCAAGCCGCTGCACGAGTTGGCCAAGAGCAACCTGCGGCCGCTGCGCGTGGCGAACCTGCGCTTGCACTACGGAGATGGTATGCTTGGCCTGCCGCAGGCGGCGCCCTTCGACGGCATCATCCTGGCCGCCGCCGGCCTGGAGGTGCCGCGCGCCCTGCTCGAGCAGCTGACCATCGGCGGCCGCCTGGTGGCGCCGGTGGGCGCGCGCGCGCAACATTTGGAATTGATCACCCGCACCGGCAAGGCCGAGTGGGTCAGCGAAACCCTGGAAGACTGCCACTTCGTCCCGCTGCGGCCGGGCACGGCCTGAGCCGGCCCGGCCCGGCCGCGGGCGACCAGATAGACCTATTAAGATGAGAATGACTAATAAAAGTTCCCTGCTTGTTCTGAGCATCTCGCTGGCGCTGTTGAGCGCCTGCAGCACCACCCCCAACCAGGCGCCGGTGGTCGAGCGCAACGCGCCCCTGCCCAAGCCGTCGACGCCGAGCGAGGACGCGCAGCGCGGCCGCGACGAGCGCGGCCTGTACACCGTCAAGAAGGGCGACACCTTGCTGCGCATCGCCCTCGAGCACGGCCAGAACTACCGCGACCTGGTGAGCTGGAACAACCTGGCCAACCCGGACGCGATCAAGGTCGACCAGGTGCTGCGCGTGCTGCCGCCGGACGCCGGCGCGGCCGGCGTGCAGACCTCGGCCATCGTCATGCCGCCGGCCGAGAGCAAGCCGGCGCCGGCCGCGCCGGTGCCGCGCAAGAGCGGGCCGAAGGCCGACAAGCGGGCCTATACCGACGCCGCGCTGGCCGAGCTGCAACGCCCCGAGGGCGACAACGGCAAGCCGGCCACGGCCGCCGCGCCGGCCCCGGCCGTGGCGGCGCCGAGCGCGCCGGCCGCCGCCGCGCCGGCCGACGACGAGAAGCTGAGCTGGATGTGGCCGTCCGAGGGGCGCGTCGTCGCCACCTTCGACGAGGGCAAGAACAAGGGTGTCGACATCGCCGGCAAGGCCGGGCAACAAGTCGTGGCTGCCGGCGCCGGAAAAGTCATGTACGCCGGCAGCGGCATTCGCGGATATGGTAATCTCGTTATCGTGAAGCACAGTAACAGCTTGTTGTCGGCCTACGCGCACAACCGCAGCATCGTTGTGAAGGAGGGGCAGAGCGTCAACAAGGGACAGATGATCGCCGAAATGGGCGATTCGGACGCCGACGGCGTCAAGCTGCACTTCGAAATCCGGCAGCAGGGCAAGCCGGTGGACCCGTCGAAATTCCTGCCTAACCGTTAGCGACCATGACACATATGCCGCCCGACCAGATGGATGACGATTCGGCACCGGAGGAGTTCCCGGACGAATCGAGCGATGACCTAGCCGTCGACGCCATCGAAGCGGGCGAGGGCGAGGCGCCGGTCGAGGTCGGCGCCGTGCTGGAGAGTGTCGACGAGTTGAAGAAGGTGCTGGCGGCCGAGCTGTCGACCGACACCACCCAGCATTACCTGAACCAGATCGGCACGCGCCCGCTGCTGACGGCGCCGCAGGAGGTCCACTTCGCCACCCTGGCCAAGCAGGGAGACTTCAAGGCGCGCCAGACCATGATCGAGCACAACCTGCGGCTGGTGGTGTCGATCGCCAAGCACTACATCAACCGTGGCGTGGTGCTGCTCGACATGATCGAGGAGGGCAACATCGGCCTGATGCGCGCCATCGACAAGTTCGAGCCCGAGCGCGGCTTCCGTTTTTCCACCTACGCGACCTGGTGGATCCGCCAGAGCATCGAGCGGGCCATCATGAACCAGGCCCGCACGGTGCGCCTGCCGGTGCACATGGTGCGCGAGCTGAACCAGATCCTGCGCGGCAAATACCACCTCGAGGCGCTGCACCACAACGGCAAGGACGCCACCGCCGAGGACATCGCCGAGCTGGTCGGCCGCCCGGTCGAGGAGGTGCAGGACATCCTCGCCCTGTCCGAGCACGCCACCTCGCTCGACGCCCCGCTCGACAACGACCCGCAGTCCTCGCTGATGGACATGCTGCCCGGCGACGCCGAGGACAGCCCGGACGCCCGCGCCGAGCACCGCGAGATGACGGTGCTGGTGCGCGACTGGCTGACCAAGCTGCCCGACAAGCAGCGCATCGTCATCATGCGCCGCTTCGGCCTGGACAACGACGACCCGGCCACCCTGGAAACCCTGGCCGAGGAGATGGGCGTGACGCGCGAGCGGGTGCGCCAGATCCAGCAGGAGGCGCTGGTCAAGCTGAAGCGCGCCATGGCGGCGCGCGGCGTGGTGCGCGACTCCCTACTGTAAGCGACGCCTGCGCTTTCAGCCAATCCAAGCGGCGCAAACCTAGGGTCAGACCCTAGGGTCTGACCCTGGCTCTGCGCCTGTGGGTGGTTTGGGAGTCGCCACATTTCCTTTGCATTGCCAAAATTACAATCAATATCGGCCTTCCGATATCTGATATCATATGCCCCGCTTTGAGCGCCCGAAACGGCCCGGCAGCCCCTGCCGGCGCGCGCGCCCGCCCACCTCCAACACAGAACGCTATGCAAGAAAATATCATCGAGATCAAATCGCTGGACATGGACGCCCGTGGCGTTGGCCATCTGCGCAACGAGGACGGCAGCCAGGGCAAGGTGGTCTTTGTCGAGGGCGCGTTGCCGGGCGAGCGGGTCAGCTTCGTCAGCTTCAAGCGCAAGAAGAACTGGGAAATGGCCAACATGACCGAGCTGCTGCGCGAATCGTCGCTGCGGGTCAAGCCGCCCTGCGTGCACTACGACAACTGCGGCGGCTGCTCGATGCAGCACCTGGAGCCGACCGCCCAGGTCGCCATCAAGCAGCGCGTGCTGGAGGACAACCTGCAGCACATCGGCAAGGTCCGCCCGCAGCACGTGATGCGGCCGATGTACGGCCCGACCTGGGGCTACCGCTTCCGCGCCCGCCTGTCGGTGCGCTTCGTGCCGCGTCGCAACGAGGCGGTGGTCGGCTTCCGCGAGAAGAAGTCGACCTACATCGCCGACATGGACAGCTGCATGATCCTGCCGCCGCACGTCTCGGCCATGCTGCTGCCGCTGCGCGCGCTGGTCACCTCGCTGTCGCTGCGCGAGCAGATCCCGCAGATCGAGGTGGCGGTGGGCGAGGACGTCACCGCCATGGTGCTGCGCAACATGGCGGCGCTCACGGCCGACGACGAGAACAAGCTCAAGGCCTTCGCCGACCAGCACCAGGTGCAATGGTGGTTGCAGAGCAAGGGGCCGGAGAGCGCCGTGCCGTTCTATCCGCTGGACAAGCAGTTGCACTACCTGCTGCCCGAGTTCGGCGTGCGCATGCCGTTCAAGCCGGTCGACTTCACCCAGGTCAACCACCTGATCAACCGCGTGCTGGTGGGCAAGGCCCTGCGCCTGCTCGAGGTGCAGCCGACCGACCGCGTCGCCGACCTGTTCTGCGGCCTGGGCAACTTCACCCTGCCGCTGGCGACCCAGGCGCGCGAGGTGGTCGGCATCGAGGGCCTGACCACGCTGACCGAGCGCGCGCTCGACAACGCCAGCGTCAACGGCCTGTCGGCCAAGACCAGCTTCTCGACGCGCAACCTGTTCGAGATCACCGCCGAGGACTTTGCCGTATTGGGCAAGTTCGACCGCATGCTGATCGACCCGCCGCGCGACGGCGCCATGGCGGTCTGCGAGGCGCTCGCCGAGCTCAAGCTGAGCCACCCGGACATGCTGCCCAAGCGCATCGTCTACGTGTCGTGCAGCCCGTCGACCCTGGCGCGTGACGCCGGCATCCTGTGCAACACGGCCGGCTACGTGCTGAGCAAGGCCGGCGTGGTCAACATGTTCCCGCACACCTCGCACGTCGAGTCGATGGCGGTGTTCGACCTGGCCTGAGACGCCGTGCCTTTTTGGTAAGCTGATTTGTTTTGCAAGCTCCATTGACAGGGCTTGCGCTCTTTGTAACACTGGCTTGGTCCGCTCATCGCCGCCAAGCCAGTGTGCATTCCAGACCTTCCGCGCGGCATGACCACCCCACCACGGAGTTGGAATGTCCCAGTCGCCCCAGGCTCGCACCGCCTTGTTTTCCCGCTTTCCCCATGTACCCCATGTTCCCCTTGTTCGCCGTTTGACGCCGTTGCTGGCCGCGCTGGCGCTGCTGTGCGCGCACGCGCCTGCGGCCCAGGCCCAGGCCAAGCCGCAGCCGCCGGCCGTGCCCGCTCCGGCGGCGCCGGCCAGCGTCGAATCGTTCTCGCCCAGCGGCACCGTCAAGCAGGTGCGCCAGGTGCAGGCGCGCTTCTCGGCGCAGATGGTGGCCTTCGGCGACCTGCGCCTGGACGCGCCGTTCAGCGTCGACTGTCCCGAGCAGGGCAGCGGCCGCTGGATCGACGGGCGCAACTGGAGCTACGACTTCGTGCGCGACCTGCCGGCCGGCGTCTCCTGCAGCTTCACCCTGAAGGCCGGCCTGCGCGACCTGGCCGGCGCCGACCTGGCCGGTAGCCGCAAGTTCAGCTTCAACACCGGCGGCCCGGCCATCGTCGAGTCGCTGCCGCGCGAGGGCGGCGAGGTCGACGAGCAGCAGATCTTTGTGCTCGGCCTGGACGCGCCGGCGCGCGCCGCCGACGTCGAGGCGCAGGCCTACTGCCGCGCCGACGGCATCAACGAGAAGATTCCCGTGCGCCGCCTGGTCGGCGCCGAGCGCGAGCAGATCCTGGCGCAGCGCAAGCAGTTCGTCGACCGTTATCTGAACCTGTACTTCCGCGCCCGTGGCGTGGTCTGGCGCGCCAGCGTCGGCGTGCGCGACAAGCGCCTCGCGCAGATGCCGCTCGAGCTGCTGCAGTGCCGCCGCAGCCTGCCGGCCAAGGCCAAGGTGGCGCTGGTGTGGGGCGCCGGCATCGCCAGCGAGAGCGGCATCGCCAACCAGAAGGACCAGGTGCTGGCCTACCGCACGCGGCCCGACTTCACCGCCACCTTCAGCTGCGACCGGCCCAGCGCCAAGGGCGACTGCATTCCCTTCCTGCCGGCGCGGCTGAATTTTTCCGCGCCGGTGCGGCTGGCCGACGCGCTGGCCGTGCGCCTGGGCGCGCCGGGCGGCAAGAGCTTCCGCGCCAGCGTGGGCGACGACGAGAAGAAGGCCGAATTCGTCAGCGGCGTCAGCATCGTCGGCCCCTTCCCGGAGCAGGCCAAGCTGACGCTGACCCTGCCGGCCAATCTGAAGGACGACGCCGGCCGGCCGCTGCTCAACCACGCCCGCTTCCCGCTGACGGTGCGCACCGGACCGCAGCCGCCGCTGGTCAAGTTCCCGGCCCGCTTCGGCGTCATCGAGGCGCGCGGCGACCGCCTGCTGCCGGTCACCGTGCGCAATGTGGAGGCCGGCCTGCCGACCCAGCTGGCCAAGGTGTCCGGCAGCGCCGTCGGCGGCGCCATGCTGCGCGTGGCCGACCAGCAGGACCAGCAGATCATCGACTGGCTCAAGCGCCTGACCGGGCGCACCGGCGGCGGTTGGCAGCCGGGCGAGTTGTACGGCCAAGACCTGTACCAGCCCATGCTGGCCGGCCACAAGGACGGCGCCGTCGAGCGCTTCACGCTGCCCAAGCCGGGCGGCAAGCGCGCCTTCGAGGTGATCGGCATCCCGCTGCGCAAGCCGGGCTTCTACGTGGTCGAACTGGCCAGCCCGCTGTTGGGCGGCGCGCTGAGCGGCAAGCCGCGCACCGCCTACGTCAACGCGGCGGCGCTGGTGACCAACCTGGTGGCCCACTTCAAGCACGGCGCCGAGTCCTCGCTGGTCTGGGTCACCTCGCTCGACAAGGGCCGGCCGGTGGCCGGCGCCAAGGTGGCCGTGCGCGACTGCGCCGGCAAGCCGCTGTGGCAGGGCAGCACCGACGCCAACGGCGTGGCCAACATCCGCCAGGAGCTGGCCCGCTTCTCCTGCGGCTACAACGACAGCTACTTCATCAGCGCCCGCAGCGGCGCCGACATGACCTTCACGCTGTCGGACTGGAACCGGGGCATCGAGGCCTGGCGCTTCAACCTGCCGACCGACGACGTCCGCGCCGACAACACCATCGCCGCCACCGTGTTCGACCGCACCTTGCTGCGCGCCGGCGAGACGGTGCACATGAAGCACTTCCTGCGCCGCCACGTCGCCGCCGGCCTCGCGCTGGCCGGCGCCGGCAAGGCGCCGGACAAGATGTTCATCCTGCACGAGGGCAGCGAGCAGCGCTACGAGCTGCCGCTCAGCTGGCGCCACGGCGCCGCCGACAACAGCTGGCCGATTCCGGCCGAGGCCAAGCAGGGCTGGTACAGCGTGCTGCTGGACGGCCGCATGGCCGGGCGCTTCCGCGTCGAGCAGTTCCGCGTGCCGACCATGAAGGCGCTGCTGCAGGGGCCGAAAACGCCGGCCGTGCTGGCCGCCAAGCTGGACCTGGACGTGCAGCTCAGCTACCTGTCCGGCGGCGCGGCGGCCGGCGCGCCGGTCAAGCTGCGCACGGTGATCGAACCCCACGCCGCCAGCTTCCCCGACTACGACGGCTTTAGCTTCGGCGCCGGCGACGTCAAGGCCGGCGTGGAGAAGAGCGGCGCCGTGTTCGACGACGACGAGGGCATGTTCGAGGAGGAGGGCGAGCGCTCCGCCAACGGCAACGACGCCGGCACCGACGCCGACGCCGACGCCGACGCGCCGAAGAGCGGCGCCGTGCGCACGCGCAGCCTGACCTTGGACGGCGCCGGCGGCGCCCGCGTCAGCATCGACCAGCTGCCGCAGGCGGCCACGCCGCGCAATCTGCTG
Source organism: Rugamonas sp. DEMB1 (assembly GCF_029834475.1). Classification (GTDB taxonomy): domain Bacteria; phylum Pseudomonadota; class Gammaproteobacteria; order Burkholderiales; family Burkholderiaceae_D; genus Rugamonas; species Rugamonas rubra. Next base: position 1,612,481 of record NZ_CP122407.1, read on the forward strand.
GCCGAGCTGAGCTACCAGGACGCCAACGGCGAAACGCTGTCGGTGGCCACCCGTATTCCCTTGTGGCCGTCGAGCTACCAGATCGGCATCGCGCCGGACGGCTGGGTGCTGAGCAAGGACGCGCTGAAGTTCCAGGTGGTGGTGCTCGACCTGCAGGGCCGGCCGGTGGCCGACGCGCCGGTCAGCGTCGACCTGTTCCAGCGCATGAACTACTCGCACCGCCGCCGCCTGATCGGCGGCTTCTACGCCTACGAGAACAGCAGCGAGGTCAAGGCGCTGGGCGCCGCCTGCGAGGGCCGCACCGACAAGCGCGGCCTGCTGCTGTGCCAGACCAAGGCGGCCGCCTCGGGCAACCTGATCCTGCGCGCCCGCACCGAGGATGTCGCGCACCACGCCGCCACCACCCATATCGACACCTGGGTGGCCGACGGCGACGACTGGTGGTTCAAGGCCAGCGACAACGACCGCATCGACCTGCTGCCGGAGAAGAAGCGCTACGAGCCGGGCCAGCAGGCCAGCTTCCAGGTGCGCATGCCGTTCCGCCAGGCCACCGCGCTGGTGACGGTCGAGCGCGAGGGCGTCATCGACAGCTATGTGCGTGCGCTGTCGGGCAAGGCGCCCACCTTCAGCATTCCGATCAAGGCGCAGTACGCGCCCAACGTCTACGTCTCGGCGCTGGTGGTGCGCGGCCGCGTCGCCGGCGCGGCGCCAACCGCGCTGGTCGACCTGGGCAAGCCGGCCTACAAGCTGGGCATCACGCCGCTGCGCGTGGGCTGGGCCGGCAACGAGTTGAAGGTGCAGGTCAGCGCCGACAAGGCCGTCTACAAGGTGCGCGAGAAGGCCAACGTGGCCGTGCGCGTGACGCGCGCCGACGGTTCGCCGGTGCCGGCCGGCGCCGAGGTGGCGCTGGCGGCGGTCGACGTCGGCCTGCTCGAGCTGATGCCCAACGCCAGCTGGGAGCTGCTGGAGGCGATGATGCAGCAGCGCAGCCTGCAGGTGCAGACCGCCACCGCGCAAATGCAGGTGGTGGGCAAGCGCCACTTCGGCCGCAAGGCGGTGGCGCCGGGCGGCGGCGGCGGCAAGGGCGGCGGCCGCGAACTGTTCGACACGCTGCTGTTCTGGCAGGCCCGCGTCGCGCTCGACGGCAAGGGCGAGGCCACCGTGCAGGTGCCGCTCAACGATTCGCTGACGGCCTTCCGCATCGTCGCCATCGCCAGCGCCAACGCCGACCTGTTCGGCACCGGCAAGACCGAGGTGCGCAGCTCGCAGGACTTGATGCTGCTGTCCGGCCTGCCGGCGCTGGTGCGCGAGGGCGACCGCTTCCAGGCCGGCTTCACGCTGCGTAACACCAGCGACGCCGAGATGCAGGTCGAGCTGGCCGCCAGCGCTGCCGGCAAGGCGCTGCCGGCGCAGAAGCTGACGCTGGCCGCCGGCCAGGCGCGCGAGGTGGGTTGGGACTACCAGGTGCCGCTCGGCCTGGACAAGCTGGCCTGGGACGTCAGCGCCAAGGTGGTCGGCGCCGACAGCGCCGGCGACCGCCTGCGCGTCAAGCAGACGGTCAAGCCGGCGGTGCCGGTGCAGACGATACAGGCCACGTTGTTGCAGCTCGACGGCCCGCAGTCCATGCAGGTGCGCATGCCGGCCGACGCCCAGCCGGGCCGTGGCGGCCTGCGCACCTTGTTCAGCGCGCGGCTGGGCAGCGACCTGCCCGGCGTGCGCGAGTACATGACCATGTATCCCTACACCTGCTTCGAGCAGAACACCTCGCGCGCCATCGCCCTGCGCGACGCCGCCATGTGGGAGCGCCAGGCCGCCAGCCTGCCGGCGCACATGGACAGCGACGGCCTGGTCAAATATTTTTCGCTGATGGAGCGGGGCAGCGACAGCCTGACCGCCTACGTGCTGTCGGCGGTGCAGGAGGCCGGCTATCCGATCCCGCCGGAGCTCAAGGGCCGCATGGAGGAGGCGCTGCTCGGTTTCGTCCACGGCCGCGTGCTGCGCAACTCGGCGCTGGCCACGGCCGACCTGGCGGTGCGCAAGCTGGCCGCGCTGGAGGCGCTGTCGCGCTCCGGCCGGGTCGGCGACGCCGAGCTGGAGTCGTTCTCGCTGGAGCCGAACCTGTGGCCGACGTCGGCGGTGATCGACTGGTATCTGATCCTGCAGCGCAGCCCCAAGCTGGCGCAGCGCGATACGCGCATGGCGCAGGCGCAGCAGATCCTGCGCGCCCGCCTGAACCTGCAGGGCACCACCATGACCTTCTCCACCGAGCGCAGCGACAACTGGTGGTGGTTGATGTCCTCGGCCGACGCCAACGCCAACCGCCTGCTGCTGGCCATGGCCGACAACCCGGCCTGGCGCGCCGACATGGGCCGGCTGGCGCGCGGCAGCCTGGGGCGCCAGCGGCGCGGCCACTGGGACACCACCGTCGCCAACGCCTGGGGCGTGCTGGCGCTGGACGCCTTCTCGCGCAAGTTCGAGGCGACGCCCGTCACCGGCGCGGCCAGCGCCAGCGTCGGCGGCGTGTCCGCCAGCGCGACCTTGGACGCGGCGCATCCCACCGCCAGCGTCATGCTGCCTTGGCCGCGCGGCGCGGCCGACCTGGCCTTCAAGCACGGCGGCGCCGGCAAGCCCTGGGTGACGGTGCAAAGCCTGGCGGCGATCCCGCTGAAGGCGGCGCTGAACACCGGCTACCGCATCAGCAAGACCATCACCCCGGTCGAGCAGAAGACGCCGGGCGTCTGGTCGCGCGGCGACGTCTACCGCGTCCACCTGGACCTGGAGGCGCAGTCGGACATGACCTGGGTGGTGGTCGACGACCCCATCCCGGCCAGCGCCAGCGTGCTCGGCACCGGCCTGGGCCGCGATTCGTCCATCGCCACCAGCGGCGAGCGGCAGCGCGGCTGGGTCTGGCCGGCCTTCCAGGAACGCAGCTTCGAGGCCTTCCGCAGCTACTACGAGTTCGTGCCGAAGGGGAAGTGGAGCGTCGAATACACGGTGCGGCTGAACAACGCCGGCCAGTTCAACCTGCCGCCTACCCGCGTCGAGGCGATGTACAGCCCCGAGATGTTCGGCCTGCTGCCCAACGCGGCGTTGGGCGTCAAATGAGTCTGCGGGTGACAGCCGCTCTGGTGCCGGCGCTGCTGGCGCTGGCCGCCGGCCATGCCGGCGGCGCCGTGCCCACGCCGCAGCAGGTGAGGGCGGACTACCGCGCCTCCGACGCCGAGCTGCTCGACCGCCACGGCGAACCGCTGCAATCGCTGCGCATCGACCTGGCGGCGCGCCGCCTGCGCTGGGTGGCGCTGGCCGACATCTCGCCGGCGCTGCCGCTGGCCGTGCTGCAGGCCGAGGACCAGCGCTTCATGCAGCACGACGGCGTCGACCTGAAGGCGATGGGCCAGGCCGCCTGGGACAACCTGTTCCGCAGCCGGCCGCGCGGCGCCTCCACCCTGACGATGCAACTGGCGGCCCAGCTCGACCCGGCCCTGCGCGGCGGCGCGGCCGGCCGCGGCTGGGGCCAGAAGTGGGACCAGATCCAGGCCGCCCGCGAGCTCGACGCCGCCTGGAGCAAGGCCGAGATCCTCGAAGCCTATTTGAACCTGGTGTCCTTCCGTGGCGAGCTGCAAGGCGTCGGCGCGGCCGCGCGCGGCCTGTTCGGCAAGGCGCCGTCCGGCCTGGACGTGGCCGAGTCGGCGATCCTGGCCAGCCTGCTGCGCGCGCCCGGCGCCGCGCCCAAGCTGGTGGCCAAGCGCGCCTGCGCGCTGGCGCGCGAGCTGAAGCCCGGCGCCAACTGCGGCGCCATCGAAAACACCACCGTCGTCGCGCTGAGCCGGCCGCTCGGCTACACGGCGCCGCCGGCGGCCCCGCAAGTGGCGCGCCAGCTGCTGCGCGGCGCTGGCCCGGCCACCCGCAGCACGCTCGACGGCGCCTTGCAGCGCTACGCCCTCGACACCCTGCGCCGCCACCTGATGGCGCTGCGCGCCCGCAACGTCAACGACGGCGCCGTGGTGGTGCTCGACAACGCCAGCGGCGACATCCTGGCCTGGGTCGGCAACGCCGGCGGCAGCGAGGTCGACGGCGTGCTGGCGCTGCGCCAGGCCGGCTCGACGCTCAAACCCTTCCTCTACGAGCTGGCCATCGAACGCGGCCAGCTGACCGCCGCCTCGCTGCTCGACGACAGCGCGCTCGACGTCAGCACCGACGGCGGCCTCTACGTGCCGCAAAACTACGACCGCCAGTTCAAGGGCTACGTCAGCGTGCGCACCAGCCTGGCCAGCTCGCTCAACGTGCCGGCCGTGCGCACCCTGCAAATGGCCGGCCTGGACCGCTTCCACGAGCGCCTGCGCGCGCTCGGCCTGGACAGCCTGGGCGAGCCGGCCGACTACTACGGCTACTCGCTGGCGCTCGGCTCGGCCGAGGTCAGCCTGCTCGAACTGGGCAACGCCTACCGCACCCTGGCCAACGGCGGCCTGTGGAGCGCCACCGGCCTGCTGCCGCGCGCCGCCGCGCCGCGCCGCCGCGTGCTCGACGCGCGCGCCAGCTTCATCGTCGGCGACATCCTGTCCGACCGCGCCGCGCGCAGCCTGACCTTCGGCCTGAGCAACGAGCTGGCCACCGGCTTCTGGAGCGCCGTCAAGACCGGCACCAGCAAGGACATGCGCGACAACTGGTGCGTCGGCTACACCGACCGCTACACCGTCGGCGTCTGGGTCGGCAATTTCGACGGCCAGTCGATGTGGGACGTGTCCGGCGTGACCGGCGCCGCGCCGGTCTGGCGCGACGTGGTCGACTACCTGCACCGCCAGCGCCCCGGCAAGGCGCCGCCGGCGCCGCCCGGCGTGCTGCGCCAGGCGCTGAGCTACCTGCCGGCGTTCGAGCCGGCCCGCGTCGAATGGTTCCTCAAGGGCAGCGAGAGCGCCGTCGTCGAGCTGGCCGGGCAGGGCGGCCGGGCGCCGCGCATCAGCTATCCGGCGCCGGCCAGCATCATCGCCATCGACCCGGACATCCCGCCGGCCAGCCAGCGCGTGCTGTTCCAGGCGCAGGCGGCGGCCGGCCTGCGCTGGCGCCTGGACGGCGCCGACCTCGGCCCGGCCAACGCCGACCACGCCTGGCAGCCGGTGGCCGGCCCGCACCAGCTGGCGCTGGTCGACGCCGACCAGCAGGTGGTCGACACCATGCGTTTCGAGGTGCGCTAACCCCTTCAGGCTAAGCGACTGGCGCGCGGCACCACTTGGGGGTCGGACCCCGTCGGGGTCCGACCCCCGCCTCGCCCCGGGGTTGCCGGTGCCTGGCAGGGGCGTAAAAAAGCCGGCGCGAGGCCGGCTTGGTGTGCCGCGTGGAAACCGCCTAGTCGCGGCTGCCGCCGCCGAAGCCCAGCAACGACAACAGGCTGGTGAAGATGTTGTAGACGTCGAGGTACAGGCTCAGCGTGGCGCGCACATAGTTGGTCTCGCCGCCGTTGACGATCTGCTGCACGTCGTACAGGATGTAGGCCGAGAAGATGGCGATGGCGATCACCGAGATGGTGATCGACAGCGCCGACATGCCCAGGAAGATGTTGGCGACCGAGGCCAGCAACAGCACGATGACGCCGGCGAACAACCACTTGCCCATCGCCGAGAAGTCGCGCTTGGACACGGTGGCCACGCTGGCCAGCACGGCGAACACGGTGGCCGTGCCGCCGAAGGCGGTCATGATCAGGAAGCCGCCGTTGGCGTAGCCGAGCGTGCGCGTCAGCAGCGGCGTCAGCATCAGGCCCATGAAGAAGGTGAAGCCGAGCAGCAGGGCGACGCCCAGGCCGCTGTCCTTGTTCTTCTCGATGGCCCAGATGAAGCCGAAGGCGACGCCGAGGAACAGCAGCGCGCCCATGCCGCCGCCCAGCATCGGCACGTGGAAGGCGACGCCGATCACGGCGCCCAGCACGGTCGGGATCATCGACAGGGCCAGCAGCCAATAGGTGTTGCGCAGCACATTGTGGCGCACCGCCGCCTGGCGGTTGCCGCTCAGGTCATAGGTATTTTGTAAGTTCATCATGCCTCCAATTCGTTGGTTCGGGGTACAGCTTGATAAAAGCATAGCACGTCGGGGAAAAAGCGTGCAGAATCGGCGTCAAATTGCCCGCCGCCAAGGGTTTCCTACAGGTAGAATCGGCCCGGCGGCGGCGCAAACGGCGGGCGCGCCGCCCTTGTCTAGTCCAATATCGGATAGATGGGGTGTTCTATGGTAAAATCAAAGGTTGATTGAGCTATCAATTTTGTTTTAAACCTTTCTTTTTATTGGAGTTTTTAAATGGCTATCGAACGCACCCTGTCGATCATCAAACCTGACGCAGTTGCAAAAAACGTCATCGGTCAAATCTACAGCCGTTTTGAAGGCGCTGGCCTGAAAATCGTTGCAGCCCGCATGACCCAGCTGTCGCGCGAAGAGGCCGAAGGCTTCTACGCCGCCCACAAAGAGCGCGGTTTCTTCAAGGATCTGGTTGACTTCATGGTCTCCGGTCCTGTCATGATCCAAGCCCTGGAAGGCGAAAACGCCGTTCTGGCCCACCGCGACCTGATGGGCGCGACCGATCCGAAGAAGGCAGAAAAAGGCACCATCCGCGCCGATTTCGCCGAATCGATCGACGCCAACGCCGTGCACGGTTCCGACGCTGTCGACGCCGCCAAAGTTGAAATCGCCTACTTCTTCCCAGAAGCCAAAGCGTAATTATTGACGGCCCCCGGGCCGTGGCAGTACCCCGTTCCCGCCGCGCTGCGCGCGGGAACGAGTTTTTTTTGAATTGAATTGAGCCTGCAATGAGCACGACCACGAACGCCACCCTGACCAACTTGCTGGATCTCGATCCCGCGCAGCTCATCGCCTATTGCGCCGAGTTGGGAGAGAAGCCGTTCCGCGCCAAGCAATTGCAGCGCTGGATACACCAATTTGGCGCCGCCGACTTCGACGCCATGACCGACCTGGCCAAGTCGCTGCGCGACAAGCTGGCCACCCGCGCCGAAGTGCGCGCGCCGGCCGTCATCAGCGACCACACCTCGACCGACGGCACGCGCAAGTGGCTGGTCGACGTGGGCAACGGCAACGCCGTCGAAACCGTGTTCATTCCGGAAGACAACCGCGGCACGCTGTGCATCTCGACCCAGGCCGGCTGCGCCGTCAACTGCCGCTTCTGCTCGACCGGCAAGCAGGGCTTCAACCGCAACCTGAGCGTGTCCGAGATCATCGGCCAGCTGTGGATGGCCGAGTTCGAGCTGCGCCGCACCAAGGGCATCGAGCCCGGCCCCAAGGGCGAACGACAAATCACCAACGTGGTCATGATGGGCATGGGCGAGCCGCTGCTGAACTTCGAGCCGACCGTCACCGCCCTCAAGCTGATGCTCGACGACAACGCCTACGGCCTGTCGCGCCGCCGCGTCACCCTGTCGACCTCGGGCGTGGTGCCGATGATGGACAGGCTGTCGCAGGAGGTGCCGGTGGCGCTGGCCGTGTCGCTGCACGCCTCGAACGACCCGCTGCGCGACGGCCTGGTGCCGCTCAACAAGAAGTACCCGCTCAAGGAGCTGGTGGCCGCCTGCAAACGCTACCTGGAGTTCGCCCCGCGCGACTTCATCACCTTCGAATACTGCATGCTCGACGGCGTCAACGACTCCGACGAGCACGCCCGCGAGCTGGTCGCCCTGGTGCAGGACCGCCAGCACGGCGTCAACTGCAAGTTCAACCTGATCCCCTTCAACCCCTTCCCGGAGTCGGGCCTGCTGCGCTCGAAGAATCCGCGCATCAAGGCCTTCGCCCAGGTGCTGATGGACGCCGGCATCGTCACCACCATCCGCAAGACGCGCGGCGACGACATCGACGCCGCCTGCGGCCAGCTGGCCGGCGAGGTGCAGGACCGCACCAGGGTAGTGGAGCGCATGGAGAAAATGGCCGAGTACCAGCAAAAGTTCGGCGCCGACTTCGGCAAGATCGTGGAAATCCGCTCCTGATGACGGTCCTGGCGCACCGCTGCCGCCTCTGCCTGGCCGTGCTCGGCCTGGCCGGGTTGCTGGCCGGCTGCGCCGCGCCCGGCGCGGGGGAGGCGCGCGGCCAGAGCGGCAAGGCCGAGCTGACCACCGCCTCGGACCAGACCTCGGCCCAGCGCCGTGCGGAAATCCGCATGCAGCTGGCGGTGGGTTACTATGAGCAGGGCCAGTACACGGTGGCGCTCGACGAGGTCAAGCTGGCCCTGGCGGCCGACCCCGGCTACGCCGACGGCTACGGCATGCGCGGCCTGATCTACATGGCCATGGGCGAGACCGGCCTGGCCGGGGACAATTTCACGCGCGCCCTCAAGCTGGCGCCGGACAATCCCGAGCTGGCCAATAATTACGGCTCCTTCCTGTGCCAAAACGGCCGGGTGGACGAGGCGATGCGGTATTTCGACGCGGCCCTGAAGAACCGCGCCTACGCCTCGCCGGCCAAGGCCCTGAACAATGCCGGCTCCTGCGCGCTGAAGCGCAAGGACTACGCCGGCGCCGAACAATATCTGCTGCAGGCGTTGCAGTTGACGCCGGACCTGGCGGCGACCAACGCCAACCTGGCGCGCGTGTACTATGTGCGGCGCGACTACCAGCGGGCCGGGTTTTTCATTTCCCGGCTGGGCAAGACAGCAAAGATGGAGAGCATGACGGCCGATGTGCTGTGGCTCGCGATTAAGGTGCAGCATCAGCTCGGCGATGCGGGCGCGGAAGCTGGTTGGGCGACGCAGTTGCGCCGCCACCACGCCGGCTCGGCCGAGTATGCTGCTTATCAACGTGGGGCGTTTGATGAGTGAAACAGGGATACCAATGAATTCAGAGTGGGCAGAACAGCCAAAGGACCAGGGCAGCAGCCTGGCCACGCCCGGAGCACAACTGGCGGCCCAGCGCGAAGCGATGGGCTGGTCGGTCGAGCAGATCGCCGACCAATTGAAACTGGCGCCGCGCCAGGTGGTCGCCCTTGAGGCGGGCGACTTCGCCGCGCTGCCCAACATGGCGGTGGTGCGCGGTTTCGTGCGCGCCTACGCCAAGGTGGTCAAGCTCGACGCCACGCCGCTGGTGGCGATGATCGAGGTCGGCACGCCGCCCAGCGCCGAGGCCGCCCCGGTCCGCCGCGAGATCGCCGCCACCTTCACCGAGTCGCGCTTCCCCTCGCTGACCGAGCGCTCCAGCAAGCCGGCCGGCTGGCTGGTCGGCGCCGTCGCCGTGGCCGTGGTGGCCGCCGCCGGCGCCTACGCCTACCACGCCGGGCTGGTTTCGCCGGCGATGTTCAGCCGCGCCGACAAGGACGCCAGCGCCTCGGCGCAGGCCGACAAGCCGGCCGACAAGCCGGCCGAGATCGCCCCGCTGGAGACCACGCTGGTCAAGCCGGGCCAGGAGACGGCGCCCTTGCAGTCGACCTCGGTGCCGCTGATTTCCGTCGCGCCGCCGGGCGGCACCGCCGCCACGCCGGCATCGGCGCCGACACCGGCGCCTGTGCCGGCGCCGGCCGCCGCGCCGGTCGCCGCCACCCCGGCGCCGGCCGCCGCCGGCAGCACGCTGGTGCTGAAGGTCAACCAGGACTCGTGGATCGAAATCCGCCGTCCCGGCGCCGCCGCGCTGATTTCGCGCCTGGTCAAGGCCGGCAACACCGAAACCTTCGAGATCAAGAACCGGCGCTGCTGATCGTCGGCAAACCGACCGGCGTCGAGGCGACGCTGGGCGGCACGCCGCTGGCGCTGCCGCCGGTGGCCGGCGGCACCATCTCGCGCGTCAACATCAAATAAGCAACCGTTAGCCAAACAGCCAAACAGCCAAGATTATGTCTTCTACGCAAACAGCCATCCCCTCAGGACCGTCCCCGCGCAGCGCCCGCCGCCGCGTGCTGGTGGCCCACGGCAGCCGCCAGATCTGGGTGGGCGGCGACGCGCCCGTGGTGGTGCAGTCGATGACCAACACCGACACCGCCGACGCCGTCGGCACGGCGATCCAGATCAAGGAGCTGGCCCGCGCCGGCTCCGAGCTGGTGCGCCTGACGGTGGACCGGCCAGAGGCGGCCGCCGCCGTGCCCTACATCCGCGAACAGCTCGACAAGATGGGCGTCGACGTGCCCCTGGTCGGCGACTTCCACTACAACGGCCACACCCTGCTCAACGACTATCCCGACTGCGCCCGCGCGCTGTCGAAGTACCGCATCAACCCGGGCAACGTCGGCAAGGGCGCCAAACGGGACAGCCAGTTCGCCCAAATGATCGAAGTGGCCGCGCGCCACGACAAGCCGGTGCGCATCGGCGTCAACTGGGGCAGCCTGGACCAGGCGCTGCTGGCCCGCATCATGGACGAGAACGCCGGCCGCGCCGAGCCGTGGAGCGCCCAGGCCGTCATGTACGAGGCGCTGATCACCTCGGCCATCGAGAACGCCGTGCGCGCCGAGGAGCTGGGCCTGGGCCGCGACAAGATCATCCTGTCGTGCAAGGTTTCCGGCGTACAAGACCTGATCGCCGTCTACCGCGAGCTGGCGCGCCGCTGCGACTACCCGCTGCACCTGGGCCTGACCGAGGCCGGCATGGGCAGCAAGGGCATCGTCGCCTCGACGGCGGCGCTGTCGGTGCTGCTGCAGGAGGGCATCGGCGACACCATCCGCATCTCGCTCACGCCCGAGCCGGGCGGCGACCGCTGCAAGGAGGTGGTGGTCGGCCAGGAGATCCTGCAAACCATGGGCCTGCGCAAGTTCACCCCGATGGTGATCGCCTGCCCGGGTTGCGGCCGCACCACCTCGACCACCTTCCAGGAGCTGGCCGACAACATCCAGACCTATCTGCGCGAGCAGATGCCGGAGTGGAAGAAGAGCTATCCGGGCGTCGAGGCGATGAACGTGGCCGTGATGGGCTGCATCGTCAACGGCCCCGGCGAATCGAAGCACGCCAACATCGGCATCAGCCTGCCCGGCACCGGCGAGTCGCCGGCCGCGCCGGTGTTCGTCGACGGCCAGAAGTTCGCCACCCTGCGCGGCGAGCGCATCGTCGAGGAGTTCCAGGCCATCGTGCTGGACTACGTGCAAAGCAACTACGGCAAGACCGTCACCGCATAAAAAGAATAGAAGAGAAGAACATGTCCGAAATTAAAAAAGAAAAAGCCGAGAAGATCGTCGCCGTCAAAGGCATGAACGACGTCCTGCCGGCCGACGCCCACCTGTGGGAGCTGTTCCAGAACACCGCCCAGTCGGTGGTGCAGAGCTACGGCTTCCAGCAGATCCGCACGCCCATCGTCGAGAACACCGCGCTGTTCGCCCGCGCCATCGGCGCCGTCACCGACATCGTCGAGAAGGAAATGTACTCCTTCACCGACTCGATGAACGGCGACCAGCTGACCCTGCGTCCCGAGGGCACCGCCGGCGTGGTCCGCGCCGTGCTCGAGCACAACCTGGTCTACGAAGCCCCAAGCGCCTGTGGTACACCGGCCCGATGTTCCGCCACGAGAAGCCGCAGCGCGGCCGCTACCGCCAGTTCTTCCAGTTCGGCTGCGAGGCCGTCGGCTTCAACGGCCCGGACATCGACGCCGAAATGATCATGCTGTGCCGCCGCCTGTGGGACGACCTGGGCCTGGAAAACATCCGCCTCGAGCTGAACTCGATCGGCGACGCCGGGGAGCGCGCGCGCCACCGCGTCGACCTGATCGCCTACCTGGAGTCGCACGAGACCCTGCTCGACGCCGAAGCCAAGCGCCGCCTGCACACCAACCCGCTGCGCATCCTCGACACCAAGAACCCGACCATGCAGGAAATGGTCAACGGCGCGCCCAAGCTGCTCGACTACCTGGGCGAGGAGTCGCTGGCCCACTTCAACGGCGTGCGCAAGATCCTCGACCACAACAACATTCCGTATGTGATCAACCCGCGCCTGGTGCGCGGCATCGACTACTACAACCGCACCGTGTTCGAGTGGGTCACCGACGAGCTGGGCGCCCAGGGCACCGTGTGCGCCGGCGGCCGCTACGATCCGCTGATACAGATGTTCGGCGGCAAGCCGACGCCCGCCGTCGGCTTCGCCATGGGCATCGAGCGCCTGATCGAGCTGATGAAGGCGGCCGGCGAGCCGGACCAGCCGAACCAGTGCGACGTCTACCTGGTGCACCAGGGCGAGCAAGCCCAGCTGCAAGCCTTCGTGCTGGGCGAGCGCATCCGCGACGCCGGCCTCGACGTGGTCATGCACGCCTCGACCGCCAACGGTCCCGGCAGCTTCAAGACGCAGATGAAGAAGGCCGACGGCAGCGGCGCCGCCTTCGCCGTCATCCTCGGCGAGGACGAGGTCGCCAGCCATTCGGCCAGCGTCAAGGCGATGCGCGCCGCCGAGGGCGAGCAGCAGCAATCGACCGTGCCCTTCGACGACGTGGTCGACTTCCTGGTCGACCAGATCACCGGCGGCGACGAGCACCACCACTACCATGTGCACGACGAGAACTGCAAGCACTAGGCAGTCGCGTAGTTCCCTAGCAAGTACGATCCACTAACCTTTACCTGACCAATACTCATGGCATACGATCTCGAAGAACAAGAACAACTGGCGACCCTCAAAGCGTGGTGGAACCAGTATGGCAACCTGACTTCCTGGGTGCTGATCGCGGGCATGGCCGCCTACTCGGGCTGGACCGGCTGGAACTACTACCAGGGCAAGCAGGCGGCCCAGGCCTCGGCGCTGTACGACGAGGTGCAGCACGCCATGCAGGGCAAGGACAACGCCAAGGTGCAGCGCGCCGCCGGCGACATGCAGAGCCGCTTCGCCGGCACCGCCTACGCGCCGATGAGCGCGCTGACGGCCGCCAAGAGCGCCTTCGAGGCGGGCGACATGAAGGCCGCCAAGGCCCAGCTGCAATGGGCCGCCGAGCACGGCGAGGAAGAAATCAAGGCGCTCGCCAAGCTGCGCCTGGCCGGCGTGCTGCTCGACGAGAAGGCCTACGACGAGGCGCTCAAGGTGCTGGCCGGCGACACGACGGCGCAGTTCGCCGGCGCCGTGGCCGACCGCAAGGGCGACATCCTGGTGGCGCAGAACAAGCTGGTCGAGGCGCGCGCCGCCTACCAGGCCGCGCTGGCCGCGATCGACAAGAAGAACCCGGGCCGCCGCCTGATCGAGTTGAAGTTCGAAGCCATCGGCGGCACCGTGCCGGCCGACAAGGCCGCCGCGTAATCGAAGTCCAGAACAAGGTTAAACTTATGCGTATTACCGGAATAGTTGTTGGTGCAGGCCTGCTGGCGTTGACGGCCGGTTGCAGTTCGCTCAATCCGTTCGCCACCAAGGATCCGAAGACCCAACCGGCGCCGCTGGTCGAGCTGAAGTCCAGCATCGCCGTGCGCACGGCGTGGAAATACTCGGTCGGCAAGGCCGGCGTGGCGGTGTTCTCGCCGGCGCTGGCCGGCGACAGCCTGTTCGTCGCCGGCGCCGACGGCGCCATCGCCCGCCTCGACGCGGCCAGCGGCAAGGAGCAATGGCGCGTCAAGGCCGGTTCCGACCTGACCGCCGGTGTCGGCAGCGACGGCAACGTGGTCGCCGTGGGCGGCGCCAAGGGCGCCATCCTGGCCTTCGACGGCAGCGGCAAACCCTTGTGGAAGGCGCAGGCCTCGAGCGAGGTGCTGTCGGCGCCGGTGGTGGGCGGCGGCGTGGTGGTCGTGCGCAGCGTCGACAACCGCATCACCGCCTTCGAAGCCAAGACCGGCGCGCGGCGCTGGACGGTGCAGCGCACCACGCCGGCCCTGACCCTGCGCAACGCGCCGGGCATGGTGGTCGACGGCGCCAACGTCTACGTCGCCCAGCCGGGCGGCAAGCTGCTGGCGCTGACCCTGGCGGCCGGCGTGCCGCGCTTTGAAGTCGTGGTCGGCGAGCCGCGCGGCGCCACCGAGCTGGAACGCGTCACCGACATCGCCGGCATGCCGGTGGTGTTTGAAAAAGACGTCTGCGTGGTCTCCTACCAGGGCCGGGTCGGTTGCTTCGACTCGACCACCGGGGTGGCGCGCTGGACCAAGGACACCTCGTCCGACACCGGCGTGGCCGTCGACCAGCGCTTCGTCTTCGTCGCCGACGACAAGGGCGCCGTCTCCGCCTACAGCCGCGAAGGCGGGCAGAGCGCATGGAAAAACGACAAGCTGGCCCTGCGCCGCTTGTCTACCCCGCTGTCGTACGGTCGCGCAGTCGCGCTCGGCGACTACCAGGGTTACATCCACTTCCTGTCACGGGAAGATGGAGCTTTAATAGGTCGCGTCAGCACCGACGGCAGCCCGATTCAATCGGTACCCGTCATCGCCGGCACGAATTTGATTTTTCAAACCCAATCAGGGACAGTGACCGCTCTCGCGGTCGAGTAATTCTAAATGAAGCCGGTAATCGCACTAGTGGGTCGACCCAATGTTGGGAAATCGACCTTATTCAATCGTCTGACCCGCTCGCGCGACGCGCTGGTGGCGGACTTGCCTGGGTTGACGCGTGATCGTCACTATGGCGAGGGCCGTGTCGGCGAACGTCCCTTCCTCGTCATCGACACGGGCGGCTTCGAGCCGGTCGCCAAGGAAGGCATCATGTTCCAGATGGCGCTGCAGACCAAGCAGGCCGTCGCCGAAGCCGACGTCGTCATCTTCCTGGTCGACGGCCGCCAAGGCCTGACGCCGCACGACAAGACCATCACCGACTTCCTGCGCAAGAGCGGCCGTCCGGTGCTGTTGGTGGTCAACAAGTCGGAGGGCATGCGCTACACCGCCGTGGTGTCCGAGTTCTACGAGCTCGGCCTGGGCGACCCCTACGCCATCTCGTCGGCGCACGGCGACGGTGTCGTCGACCTGGTTGACGAGGCGCTCAACCTGGCCTTCGCCCAGCGTCCGGACGAGCCGGAGGAGTTGGAGAAGGTCGACCGCGGCATCAAGATCGCCCTGGTCGGCCGGCCCAACGTCGGCAAGTCGACCCTGATCAACACCCTGCTCGGCGAGGAGCGCGTGATCGCCTTCGACATGCCGGGCACCACCCGCGACTCGATCGAGATCCCCTTCGAACGCGAGGGCAAGCAGTACACGCTGATCGACACGGCCGGTATCCGCCGCCGCGGCAAGGTGTTCGAGGCGATCGAGAAGTTCTCGGTGGTCAAAACGCTGCAATCGATCTCCGAGGCCAACGTGGTCGTGCTGCTGCTCGACGCGCAACAGGACATCTCCGAGCAGGACGCCCACATCGCCGGCTTCGTGCTCGAGACCGGCCGCGCGCTGGTGGTGGCCGTCAACAAGTGGGACGGCCTGCGCTCGGACGAGCGCGACGAGATCAAGATCGACATCGACCGCAAGCTCGATTTCCTCTCCTTCGCCAAGACGCACTTCATCTCGGCGCTGAAGTCGCAGGGCATCGGTCCGCTGATGAAGTCGCTCGACGCGGCCTACGCGGCGGCCATGGCCGACCTGTCGACGCCGAAGCTGACGCGCGCCCTGATCGAGGCGGTGGAGAAGCAGGAGCCGCGCCGCAAGGGTTCGATCCGACCCAAGCTGCGCTACGCCCACCAGGGCGGCATGAACCCGCCCGTCATCGTCATCCACGGCAACGCCCTGGACGCCGTCGGCGAGCCCTATAAGCGCTACCTGGAGAAGCACTTCCGCGACACCTTCGCGCTGGTCGGCACGCCGCTGCGCATCGAATTGCGCACGGGTAAGAATCCATTCAACAAAACGCAGAAATAGTATGATTTATGCAGGTGCGCCCTGCAAAGAAGGCGAAAACAGGTTACAGTAGCCTCAAAGCATCACTCTCCCGGCGGGAGAGTGGTGTTTCTGCACTAGGAAGCACTTGAAATCGAGCGAATCGCCTCCAATTCCTACACAACAACATAAAACGGAGCTGTTATGAGCAACAAAGGGCAACTGTTACAAGACCCATTCCTCAATGCCTTGCGCAAAGAGCATGTTCCTGTCTCGATCTACCTGGTCAACGGCATCAAGCTGCAGGGCCATATCGAATCCTTCGACCAATACGTCGTTTTGCTGCGCAACACCGTCACCCAGATGGTCTACAAGCACGCCATTTCGACCGTGGTGCCGGCCCGCGCCGTCAACCTCAACATCGAATCCGAAGCGGAATAAGCGATTGCGCCATCCGCACCACCGCCTCCCAGCCTCCCGTCTGAACGCCCCATGCGCGCAGCTTTAGTCGGCGTCGACTTCGGCCAGGGCGATTTCGCCGCCAGCGTCGAGGAACTGCAGTTGCTGGCCCGTTCGGCCGGGGCCGATCCGGTCACGACCATCACGGCCAAGCGCTCCAGTCCCGACGCGGCCTATTTCGTCGGCAGCGGCAAGGCCGACGAGATCGGCCTGTCCGTGCTCGACCACGGCGTCGAGATCGTCATCTTCAACCACGCCCTGTCGCCGGCCCAGCAGCGCAATTTGGAAAAGCGCCTGAACATCCGCGTGCTCGACCGCACCAGCCTGATCCTCGACATCTTCGCGCAGCGCGCCAAGAGCCACGAGGGCAAGCTGCAGGTCGAGCTGGCCCAGCTGCAACACTTGGCCACCCGGCTGATCCGCGGCTGGACCCACCTGGAGCGGCAAAAGGGCGGTATCGGCCTGCGCGGCCCGGGCGAGACCCAGCTCGAGACCGACCGCCGGCTGATCGGCGAGCGCGTCAAGGCGCTGCGCGCCCGTCTCGACAAGCTGCGCAAGCAGCACGAGACGCAGCGCCGCGCCCGTGGCCGCAGCCAGACCTTCTCGGTCTCGCTGGTCGGCTACACCAACGCCGGCAAGTCGACCCTGTTCAACGCGGTGACCAAGGCCGGCGTGTACGTCGCCGACCAGTTGTTCGCCACGCTCGACACCACCTCGCGCCGGGTCTACATGGGCCAGGACGTCGGCAACGTGGTGATCTCGGACACGGTCGGTTTCGTGCGCGAACTGCCGCACCAGCTGGTGGCGGCCTTCCGCGCCACGCTGGAGGAGACCATCCACGCCGACCTGCTGCTGCACGTGGTCGACGCCTCGTCGCCCTCGCGCATGGAGCAGATCGAACAGGTCAACCTGGTGCTCAAGGAGATCGGCGCCGACCACATTCCGCAGATTCTCGTGTGGAACAAGATCGACGCCGCCGGCCTCGAGCCGCTGGTCGAGCGCAACGAGGAGGGCGGCCTGTCGCGCGTCTTCATCAGCGCCCACACCGGCGCCGGCCTGGACCTGCTGCGCGACGCCATCGTCGAATCGGCCAAGAAGGCGCCCGGCGCCCAGCACTTGTACACCGAGGGCGAGGGCGCCGACCTGCAGCGCGAGTGGCAGGACTGGCAGGACCAGCAGGACCAGCAAGACCGGGAACGGCAGGATTTGCAGGACCAGGATTTGACGGACGAGCGCGACCCGGACCAGGCTGACGAAGCTGGCGGGCCGGATAGTATTCCAACCATCACTCATGTCGGATCACATTAGCATGCTTGTCTCCTCTCTCATGAAAAGAATCGGCTTGAAGCTGTCGCTGAACGACCCGCGCTGGGGTTCAGGTAACAAGGACGGCAACAAGCAAGCCCAAGAAGGCAAAAAGCCAGGCGAGGGACCCTCCCGACCTGGATCAGCTGTGGCGCGATTTCAACCAACGCCTGAACGGCCTGTTCGGCCAGAAGAACCGTCCGGACACCCCCGGCGGCGGTGGCGGCGGCCGTCCCGACATGAAGGGCGCCGGCATCACCGCCGGCGCCGTCGGCGCGGTGGCCGCGCTGATCTGGCTGGCCAGCGGCTCGTTCATCGTGCAGGAAGGCCAGACCGGGGTGGTGTTCACCTTCGGCAAGGTCAGCCACACCACGCCGGCCGGCTTCAACTGGCGCTGGCCGTATCCCTTCCAGCACGACGAGACGGTCAACGTCTCGCAGGTGCGCACGGTCGAGGTCGGCTATCGCTCGAACATCAAGAACAAGCAGGCGCGCGAATCGCTGATGCTGACCGACGACGAGAACATCATCGACATCCAGTTCGCCGTCCAGTTCAAGCTGAAGGACCCGGTGTCCTGGCTGATCAACAACCGCGACGCCGAGGAAACCGTGCGCCAAGTCGCCGAGACCTCGATCCGCGAGATCGTCGGCAAGAGCAAGATGGACTTCGTGCTCTACGAGGGCCGCGAAAAGGTCGCCTTCGAGACGCAGCAGCTGATGCAGCAGATCCTCGACCGCTACGCCTCCGGCGCGCAGATCACCAACGTCACCATGCAGGGCGTGCAACCGCCCGAGCAGGTGCAGACCGCCTTCGACGACGCCGTCAAGGCCGGCCAGGACCGCGAACGGCAGAAGAACGAGGGCCAGGCCTACGCCAACGACGTGATTCCAAAAGCGCGCGGCGCCGCCTTCCGCCTGGTGCAGGAGGCCGAAGCCTACCGTTCCATGGTCACCGAGAACGCCGTCGGCAACGCCAACCGCTTCAAGCAGGTGCTGGCCGAGTACCAGAAGGCGCCGGCCGTGACGCGCGACCGCATGTACCTGGAGACGATGCAGCAGATCTTCTCCAGCGCCAGCAAGGTGATGGTCGACGCCAAGTCGGGCAGCAACCTGCTGTACCTGCCGCTGGACAAATTGATCGCCCAGGCCGCCGCCAGCGACGCCGCCAAGGCCGCCGTGCCGTCGTCGACCAGCGTGCTGCCGGCCGACCTGATGCCGACGGTCGAGATGTCGCGCCCGCGCGACGGTCGTGCGCGCGAATCCTCACGTGATCGGGAGAGCCGTTAATGAATCGTATAGTTACCACCCTGATCGCCGGCTTCATCGCCCTGATGTTGCTGTCCTCGACCGTGTTCGTGGTCGACCAGCGCCGCTACGCCATCGTCTTCGCCCTGGGCGAGGTCAAAGAGGTGATCAGCCAGCCGGGCCTGCACTTCAAGCTGCCGCCGCCGTTCCAGAACGTGCTGTATCTCGACAAGCGCATCATGACCATCGAGTCGCCCGAGGCGGACCGCTTCATCACCGCCGAGAAGATGAACATCCTGGTCGACGCCTTCGTCAAGTGGCATATCGTCGAGCCCAAGCTGTACTTCGTCAGCTTCGGCGGCGACGAGAGCCGGGCGCGCGACCGCATGTCGCAGATCGTCAAGGCGGCGCTGAACGACGAGATCACCAAGCGCACCGTGCGCGAAGTGATCTCCGGCCAGCGCGGCAAGGTGATGGAGGCGATCCGCACCAAGGTCGTGCTGGAGTCCAAGCAGATCGGCGTCGAGATCATCGACGTGCGCCTCAAGCGGGTCGACTACGTCGAGCAGATCAACGCCTCGGTGTACGACCGCATGAAGGCCGAGCGCGTGCGCGTGGCCAACGAGCTGCGCTCGACCGGTTCGGCCGACTCCGAGAAGATCCGCGCCGACGCCGACAAGCAGCGCACCGTGATCCTGGCCGAGGCCTACCGCGACGCCGAGAACATCCGCGGCGAGGGCGACGCCAAGGCCTCGCAGACCTACGCCGAGGCGTTCGGCAAGAACCCCGAGTTCTACAAGTTCTACCGTAGTCTGGAAGCCTACCGCGCGACGTTCAAGAACCATGGCGACGTGATGGTGATGGACTCGAGCTCGGACTTCTTCAAGTACTTCAAAGGTTCTGGCGCCGCCGGCGGCGCCGCCGCGGCCAAAAAGTAAGCCCCTGGAGGCCGGGGGCGGCCGGCGCGGTTTTCCACCAGAAAACCGCCGCCGCCGCCCCCGGCCTTCGGCTTTTTGCCGGCTCCCCGCGCGAATTTATCCATTCGCCTTCCGATTTCGCGTAAAATATCAGGTTCGGCCTTCCGCTTGACGGTCGCGGCCACGCGCCTCACGGTTCATTTTTTAATCCTTTTCCGTATCCAGTTTCCCCATGCCGAATTGGCTTCTGCCCGAGAATATCGCCGACGTTTTGCCGTCGGAAGCACGCAAGATCGAAGAACTGCGTCGCCTGATGCTGGATAATTTCCGTCTATACGGATATGAACTAGTGATGCCGCCGCTGCTCGAGTACCTGGAGTCGCTGTTGACCGGCGCCGGCCAGGACACCGATCTGCGCACCTTTAAACTGGTCGACCAGATTTCCGGTCGCATGCTCGGCCTGCGCGCCGACATGACCACCCAGGTGGCGCGCATCGACGCCCACCTGCTCAACCGCGACTCCGTCACCCGCCTGTGCTACGCCGGCAGCGTGCTGCACACCCGTCCGTCGGGCCTGCACGCCACCCGCGAGCCGCTGCAGATCGGCGCCGAGATCTACGGCCACGCCGGCCTCGAGGCCGACGCCGAGATCCAGGAGTTGGCCCTGGCCTCGCTGGCCCTGGCCGGCTTCGCCGAGGTGCGCCTCGACCTGTCGCACGTCGGCGTGCTGCGCGCCATCATCGGCGCCGACCCGGCCGCCGCCAAGGACGAGGCGGCGCTGTACCTGCTGCTGCGCGCCAAGGATGTGCCCGGCCTCGACCAGCTGACCGCGCACTACGCCGCGCCGGTGCGCGCCGCGCTGCTGGCCCTGCCCAACCTGTACGGCGACGTCGAGGTGCTGGCCCGCGCCCGCGCCGAGCTGCCCGACCTGCCCGGCATCGCCAAGGCGCTGGCCGAGCTGGCCGCGCTGGCGGCCTCGGCCATCGGCCGCGCCGAGGTGGCGATCGACCTGGCCGACCTGCGCGGCTACCAATACGAGAGCGGCGCGATGTTCGCGCTGTACGTGCCCGGCCTGCCCAACGCGGTGGCGCGCGGCGGCCGCTACGACCACGTCGGCGAAGCCTTCGGCCGGGCCCGTCCCGCCACCGGCTTCTCGCTCGACCTGCGCGAACTGGCGCGCCTGCTGCCGACCGCCGAGCGCAAGCACTCGATCCGCGCACCGTGGGGCAACGCGCCCGAATTGAAGGAAAAAATCGCCGAGCTGCGCAAGTCCGGCGAAGTGGTGATCCAGTCTCTGCCGGGTCACAGCAACGAGCAGGATGAGTTCGAGTGCGACCGCGCGCTGGTGCTCGCCGACAATGGTAATAACTGGATTCTTAAAAACTTAGGTTAGTGTGATGTCAAAGAAAAATATGGCTAAGAACGTCGTCGTCATCGGTACCCAGTGGGGCGATGAAGGTAAGGGCAAGATCGTCGATTGGTTGACCGATCATGCACAGGGTGTGGTGCGCTTCCAGGGCGGCCACAATGCCGGCCACACGCTGGTCATCGGCGGCGTCAAGACCGCGCTGCAACTGATCCCGTCGGGCATCATGCGCCCGGGCGTGGCCTGCTACATCGGCAACGGTGTGGTGGTCTCGGTGCCGGACGTGCTGCGCGAGATCGACAAGCTGGAAGCGGTCGGCGTCGAAGTCGCCTCGCGCCTGAAGGTGTCGGAAGCCTCGCCGGTCATCCTGCCTTACCACAGCGCGCTCGACGCGGCCCGTGAAGCGGCCCGCGGCGCCGCCAAGATCGGCACCACCGGCAAGGGCATCGGCCCGGCCTACGAGGACAAAGTGGCGCGCCGCGCGATCCGCATCGCCGACCTGCTCAACGAGAAGCGTTTCGCCGAGAAACTGGCCGAGAACCTCGACTACCACAACTTCGTGCTGGAAAACTACCTGAAGGCACCGAAGGTCGACTACCAGAAAACCCTGGACGACGCGCTGGCCTATGTGCCGCGCCTGCGCCCGATGGTCACCGACGTGTCGAGCGCGCTGTACGCCGCCCACAAGGCCGGCGCCAACCTGCTGTTCGAAGGCGCCCAGGGCTCGCTGCTCGACGTCGACCACGGCACCTACCCGTTCGTCACCTCGTCGAACTGCGTGGCCGGCAACGCCGCCGCCGGTTCCGGCGTCGGCCCGAACATGCTGCACTACATCCTGGGCATCACCAAGGCCTACACCACCCGCGTCGGCTCCGGCCCGTTCCCGTCGGAACTGCCGACCGACGCCGGCGTCGGCCACCACCTGGCCCAGGTCGGCCACGAGTTCGGCACCGTGACGGGCCGCGCCCGCCGCTGCGGCTGGTTCGACGCCGCCCTGCTGCGCCGCTCGGTGCAGATCAACGGCGTCACCGGCATGTGCCTGACCAAGCTCGACGTGCTCGACGGCCTGGAAACGCTCAAGCTGTGCACCGGCTACACGGTCGACGGCAAGCATGTCGACATCTTCCCGGCCGGCGCCGAGGAAGCGGCGCGCTGCGTGCCGATCTACGAGGAAATGCCGGGTTGGACCGACAGCACCGTCGGCGCGAAATCGCTCGCCGCGCTGCCCGCCGCCGCCCGCGCCTACATCAAACGTATCGAAGAGTTGGTCGGCGTGCCGGTCGACATGGTATCGACCGGTCCAGATCGCGAGGAAACGATTGTCCTGCGCCACCCGTTCGAGTAATTCAGCAATAAAGGAAACATCAGCATGACGAACCCACAAACCAACGACAAGCATCTCTGGGTGTCCTGGGACGAGTACCACCGCCTGATCGAGCGCCTGGCGCTGAAGGTGCATGAATCGGGTTGGAAATTCGACCAGGTGTTGTGCCTGGCGCGCGGCGGCGTGCGTCCGGGCGACGTGTTCTCGCGCATCTTCGACGTGCCGCTGGCGATCCTGTCGACCAGCTCCTACCGCGAAGAAGCCGGCACCGTGCGCGGCGACCTCGACATCGCCAAATACATGACGATGACCAAGGGCCCGCTGCAAGGCAAGATCCTGCTGGTCGACGACCTGGCCGACTCGGGCGTGACCCTGGTCAAGGTGATGAAGCATTTGACCGACAACTTCGAAGGCGTCACCGAAGTGCGTTCGGCGGTGATCTGGACCAAGGGCAGCTCGGTGTTCAAGCCGGACTACCAGATGGAAGAACTGCCGCACAACCCGTGGATCCACCAGCCGTTCGAAGACTACGACGGCCTGCGTCCGCACCAGTTGGCGGCCTGGATCAAGAAGGGCGAGAGCGCCGCGTAAGCAGCCTCGAGCAACAAAAAAAGCGACCCTCGGGTCGCTTTTTTGTTGCGTGTGTGTGTGTGTGTGTGTGTGGGCTTCACGGATTGCCGGGATGCCGGCCTTACCCCGCAAGCAAAGGGGTCTGACCCCACCCGGGGTCAGACCCCGGCTTCGGCGTCCCGGGGGACGGGTAAACAAGGTTCGCGCGCGGAGCGCCGGCCCTCGGCCGCTGGCTCAGCCGGCGATGATGGTGTTGTCGGCGGCGCCGCTGGCATCGGCCGGCACTGTCACGGTGGCGCCGGGCGTGGTGTGCACCGTGTTCAGGTTGCCTTTGATGGTGATGACGGTGTTGTTGGTGCCGCGCACGACCGTGCCTGCCGGCACCATGACGCTCTGGCCGGCGTTGAGGATGACGCTCTTGCCCGCCGCCAGCACGGACGGCGCGCCCGGCGCGGTAGGCGCGGGCAGGCCTGCGGCCGGGCCGGCGTCGTAGCCGCCGCCGCAAGCGGTGAGGCCGGCGCAGGCGAGGGCGATCAGGAGTTGTGCGGATTTCGTCATGTGGCTTGTCTCTTGTTGTGAATTTTATAATATGGCAGGATAGGATGGGGCTGCTTCTTTGTCCATAGAGGAAAGCCTCGAAAGGGCCGGGCCGCCGTGGCGCGTTTGTTGTAAGTTTGGCTTGTATTGTCAATACGGCCACCTTGCGGCATACAATGGCTAGGCGCCAGCGGGAGATGGTCGGTGCCGCTTCACTCCGGGAGAAGAGCATGCAGGCTTTTGCGCCAACGACAGTGGCGATGATTCCGTCCTCAGGGCGGCCCTGCGCGCGCGCTTGCGCCGCTTGCCCGGCCGCCTGCGCCGCCTGGTTGTCGGTGGCGCTGCTGCTGCTGCTGCTGCTGCTGCTGCCGGCGGCGCCGGCCGGCGCCGGCGAGCACGGCGGGCGCGACCTGACCGCCTTGTCGCTGGAGGAACTGGGCGCGATCGACGTCAGCGCCGCCTCGCTGTTGGGCGCCGGCCTGCTCGACGCCGCCGCGTCGGTCAGCGCCGTGCTGCCGGAACAGTGGCAGCGGGCCGGCGCCCACCGCCTGCTCGACGCGCTGGAGGGCCAGCCCGGCGTGCTGGTGCTGCCGCACACCAGCGGCAACCAGGTGCTGGCGATACGCGGCTACGCCCGCAGCACCTCCTACACCGGCGTGGCCACCAGCTGGGACGGCGTGCCCTTGAACGACCTGTTCCGCTCGGCGCCGCAGTTCAACCTGCCCAACATCAACCTGGGGGCGCTCAGCCAAATCCAGCTGATCGCCGGCCCCGGCTCCGCCCTGTACGGCAGCGACGCCTTCCACGGCCTGGTGGCGCTGCGCGGCTACGAGGCCGAGGACGACCAGCGCAGCGTGCGCGGCACGGCCGGCGCCAACGGCTATTACGACAGCGCGCTACAGCTGAGCCAGGGCTTGGAGCAGGGCGGCCGCCTGAACCTGGCGCTGGCCGCCAACGGCCAGCCGGGACAGGACCGCGTGGCGCGCGCCGTCAACCCGCTCAGCGGCCGGCCGCTCGAGGTGCTGCGCGACAACCGCTACGGCGCGCAGACGCTGTCGCTGAAGTGGTTGTCGGAGCCGGAGCGGCCGATGTCCTGGTTCGCCAACCTGGCGCTGCACCACGACACGGCCGACGCCTTCCAGGGCCTGGGCACGCGCCTGTCCGGCGGAAACGACCTGGGTTGGCTGGACAGCCGCTTCGCCATGGGCCAGCTTGGCGTGCGGCGCCAGTTGGAACGCGGCGGCCGGCTGGAGCTGAAGGCCTACTACTGGCGCGTGCGCAACGACCTGGCCAGCCATCTGCAACTGGCCAGCGGACTGGTGCGGCGCGACCTGCGCACCGAGCAGTTCCGTGGCGGCTGGCAGGCCACCTACCGCGCCGAGCACCGGCCCTGGCGCACCGACTGGGCGCTGGCCTTGGGCGACGAGTGGTTGGGCGTGCGCAGCGCCCGCGCCGGCCTGGCCAGCCTGGCCGGCGCGCCGCTGGGCGAGGTGGTCAACCCGGCGGAGGGGGCGCGCCGCCGCGTCCACAGCGCCACGCTGGAGGTCAACACCCGCTGGGCGGAGCGGCGCTGGGGCCTGGTCTACGGCGGCCGGCTGGACGACTATTCGGACTTCGGCCGCCACGCCTCGCCGCGCCTGGGGCTGGTCTACCGGCCGCAGGAGGACAGCGCCATCAAGCTGCTGTACGGCCAGGCCTTCCGCGCGCCGTCGGCGGTGGAGATCGGCGGCGCGCAGGGCAGCGTGTTGGGTAACACGGGCTTGAAACCGGAGATTATCGACAGCCTCGAGCTGGTGGCCTTGCGCCAGCGCGCCGACTCGCTGGTCCAGCTGACCTTGTTCCGCACCTTGTGGCACGACGGCATCGCCAGCGTGTTGGTGCCGCCGAACAAGCTGTCGCAATACCTGAACGTCGAGCGCAACGACGCCTACGGCGCCAGCGCCAGCCTGCACTGGCAGGGCGGCGTCTGGCTGGTGGACGCGGCCGGTTCCTACGTGCGCAGCCGAAATTCGCGCAGCGGCGCGGCCTACAATCTGTTTCCGGTGACAATGTTCAGCATCGCCGTCGGCCGGGCGGTGTTCGATCCGTCCTGCCGGCTGTACCTGAGCCAGCGCTGGCAGTCGGCCACCGACGACGTGCCCGCCAGCGACGGCTTCCCGGCGCAGCGCTTGCGCCCCTATGCGCGCACCGACGTGACGCTGAACAAGCAGTTCTCGCCGCAACTGAGCGCCATGCTGCAACTGCGCAACCTGTTCGACCGCGACAACCGCCTGCCGTCGCCGCCCGCCTCGCTGGGCGGCATTCCCGACGAGCGCTTCGGTGTCAACCTGAGCGTGCAGTATCGGTTTTAATTGAGAAGGGGGCGTTCATACAGCCGTAAGCTTGATGCCCGCGGTCTACGGCGTTGCCCGGGTTCACGAGTATCGTCTTTAGTCGCCGGGCGGATGCTCAGGAGCGCTTGTCGGAGTACCTGCTGGAGCCGCCTCTTTCGCCGGGCGTGCTGCACTCGATTCCTTTTTAAGTAGCCCAGTTTGCTGTCCAAAGGTACTCAAGATTTGATCCAAGCCACGGAATCCAAACAACAATCCCGCGATCACCAAGATGGTCACAAAATTGACCGCCAGATTAGCGCTGACGTCTGCCGCCCATCCTTTCCAGTTCCGCTTGTCGTTTTGTTTTTCCTGAATGGACTGCAATTGCTGTCCGATTCTTGTCGAATCGAACTCCGTCTCCAAGGCTTGCTTTCTTGACTTGAGCGCCTCTTCAAGGAATGTGTTCAGCAGTATTTCGGCGCGTTGTTCATACATTGCGAGCATGCTTGGAGTGCTGGATGCTATATAAAACGCGTCTATGTCGGATTGACTTGGTGGCGCTCCCGTTGCCGATAAAATTCCATCCATTACTTCCATTTCGTGCTGCTTGTGCGTAGTGAAAGCGAGCGCAGCGAGCGCGTCGTCGGGATCGTGTACAAGAAGCTTGTACATTGTGGTGCTGGTGATCATTTACTGCTGCTCGCGGAGCTTCTTCATGGCCGCGATAAGTGCGTTGCGGATATCGCTCCTACTAAATTTCGCGTGTTTCGAATTGGCGAAAATATCGTCGACGGCGTCGGCGGCGTCCACGGCAGCAGTTGTCGTCGACCTTTGTGTTTTTTGCACGCGCATGCGTTCCATTGTTTTTTGGTTAATGTCCTTTAGTTCGCTTGCGCTGAAATTGGTAAAGTGCATGTTCAACTCCCATTGCATGGCAGGATGACTGTATTCTACTGCGTGCTTGCACATTGCACATTGCACGTGCCGAGACCTCCTGCGTTTGATCTCCGTCGGCCGACTCGGGTGCTGGTTTGTCGGGCGCGCCTGACGCCGCATCTACAGCAATTTTTGAGTGAAATTGCTGCTGTGTAGTAACATTGTGGATCTGTCGGAATCACTGCCGGCCAACGTTTCCGCCTCAGGCCACCACCATGACCCAGAATTTTTTCCAGACCTTCATCCTGTTGCTGCTGGTGACCGATCCCTTCGGCAACGTGCCGCTGTTCGCCAGCGCGCTCAACCCGGTGCCGCTGGCACGCCGGCCGCGCATTGTCATCCGCGAGTGCTTGATCGCCTTCGTGCTGTTGCTGGTCTTTATGTTTTTCGGCCGCCACTTCCTCACCGCCTTGCAACTGTCCGAGGTGTCGCTGCGCATCGGCGGCGCGGTGATCCTGTTGCTGATCGCGATACGCATGATCTTCCCGCATCCGGACGGCGTGCTCGGCAAGACCGAGGGCGGCGAGCCCTTCATTGTGCCGCTGGCCATCCCGGCCCTGGCCGGGCCGTCGGCGCTGGCCACGGTGTTGCTGTTCTCGCGCGAAAGCACCGGCGAGATCCTGGTCCACGTCGCCGCGTTGACCGCCGTGTTGATGGTATGGCTGGCCGTGTTCCTCGGCGCCGAGCGGCTGCAGAAGGTGCTCGGCCCGCAGGTGATGACGGCCTTCGAGCGGCTGATGGGCTTGATACTGACGGCGATGTCGGTCGAGATGCTGCTGGGCGGCATCCGCGAGTTCATCAAGTCCCTGTAACGCGCGCCGGGCCGCCCGCCCGGCGCGGCCTTAGGGCGCGGCGATGGCGGCCAGGTTGTCGGCGCCGGGCGCGCCGAACAGCTGCTGCTTGAGCACGTGCAACTGGTCGCGCACCTGCGCGGCCTTCTCGAACTCCAGGTTCTTGGCGTGGTCGAGCATGGCCTTCTCCAGGCGCTTGATCTCCTTGCTGATCTGCTTCTCGCTCATCGCCTCGTACTTGGCGGCCTCCTGCGCCACCTCGCGTTCCTCGCGCGCGTCCTGCGGGCTGTAGACGCCGTCGATCAGGTCGCGGATCACCTTGGTGACGCCGCGCGGCACGATGCCGTTGGCGGCGTTGAAGGCGATCTGCTTGTTGCGCCGCCGCTCGGTCTCGTCGATGGCGCGGCGCATCGAGTCGGTGATGCGGTCGCCGTACAGGATCGCCACGCCGTTCAGGTTGCGCGCGGCGCGGCCGATGGTTTGGATCAGCGAGCGCTCGGAGCGCAGGAAGCCCTCCTTGTCGGCGTCGAGGATGGCCACCAGCGACACCTCGGGCAGGTCGAGGCCCTCGCGCAGCAGGTTGATGCCGACCAGCACGTCGAAGGTGCCGATGCGCAGGTCGCGCAGGATCTCGACCCGCTCCACCGTCTCGATGTCGCTGTGCAGGTAGCGCACCTTGATGCCGTGGTCGCCCAGGTATTCGGTGAGCTGCTCGCTCATGCGCTTGGTCAGCGTGGTCACCAGCACCCGCTCGTTCTTGGCGATGCGGTCCTGGATCTCCGACATCAGGTCGTCGACCTGGCTGCTGGCCGGGCGCACGATGATCATCGGGTCGACCAGGCCGGTCGGCCGCACCACCTGCTCGACCACCTGGTCGGCGTGGGTGTTCTCGTAGTCGGCCGGGGTGGCCGAGACGAACACGGTCTGGCGCATCTTGGCCTGGAACTCCTCGAACTTGAGCGGCCGGTTGTCCAGCGCCGACGGCAGGCGGAAGCCGTAGTCGACCAGGTTGGTCTTGCGCGAGCGGTCGCCGTTGTACATCGCGCTGAGCTGGCCGATCAGCACGTGCGACTCGTCGAGGAACATCAGCGCGTCTGGCGGCAGATAGTCGATCAGGGTCGGCGGCGGCTCGCCCGGCAGCGCGCCGGACAGGTGGCGCGAGTAGTTCTCGATGCCCTTGGTGAAGCCGATCTCGGCCATCATCTCCAGGTCGAAGCGGGTGCGCTGCTCGATGCGCTGCTCCTCGATCAGCTTGGTTTCGCGGCGGAAGAACTCGAGCCGCTCGCGCAGCTCGTCCTTGATGGTTTCGATGGCGCGCAGCACCGTCGAGCGCGGCGTGACGTAGTGCGAGCCGGGGTAGACGGTGAAGCGGGCGATCTTTTGCTTGACGCGGCCGGTGAGCGGGTCGAACAGCTGGATCGATTCGAGCTCGTCGTCGAACATCTCCAGGCGCACGGCCAGCTCGGCGTGCTCGGCCGGGAAGATGTCGATGGTGTCGCCGCGCACGCGGAAGGTGCCGCGGCCGAAGTCGACCTCGTTGCGCGTGTATTGCATCTGGATCAGGCGGGCGATGATGTCGCGCTGGGCGACGCGGTCCTTGGCGCGCAAGGTCAGGATCATCTGGTGGTACTCTTTCGGATTGCCGATACCGTAGATGGCCGACACGGTGGCGACGATGATGACGTCGCGCCGCTCCATCAGCGACTTGGTGCAGGACAGGCGCATCTGCTCGATGTGCTCGTTGATCGACGAGTCCTTCTCGATGAACAGGTCGCGCTGCGGCACGTAGGCCTCGGGCTGGTAGTAGTCGTAGTAGCTGACGAAGTACTCGACCGCGTTCTCCGGGAAGAACTCGCGGAACTCGCTGTAGAGCTGGGCCGCCAAGGTCTTGTTCGGCGCGAAGACGATGGCCGGCCGGCCCATGCGGGCGATCACGTTGGCCATGGTGTAGGTCTTGCCGGAGCCGGTCACGCCGAGCAGGGTCTGGTAGGACAGGCCGTCGCCGATGCCCTCGCACAGCTGGGCGATCGCGGTCGGCTGGTCGCCGGCGGGCGGGAAGGGCTGGTGCAGCTTGAACGGGGAATTCTCGAATGTAACCACGTTGGACGCGCAGTTGTCTACTATAGGTAATTCTGCCATGTTCTCAGCCATATCCTCAGACCTTTGTTAAAATATTGGCCTGCCAACGGCCCTGGTGCGGTAACTCAGGGCTACTGCAGACAACCCGCCGCGAACCGCCTCCAATCGAATCGAATCTTATCATGACGAACCCTTCCGTTTCAGCCAGCCTGTTCAGCGCCATCGAGATGGCCCCCCGCGACCCTATCCTGGGCATCACCGAAGCCTTCAATGCGGACACCAATCCGGCCAAGATCAATCTTGGCGTCGGCGTCTATTATGACGACAACGGCAAAGTGCCGCTGCTGGCGTGCGTGCAAAAGGCGGAAGCGATTCTGATCGAACAGGCCGCGCCGCGCACCTATCTGCCGATCGAAGGCCTGGCGGCCTACGACAAGGCGGTGCAGGAACTGGTGTTCGGCGCCGACAGCGCCGTCATCCAGGAGCGCCGCGCCATCACGGTGCAGGCGATCGGCGGCACCGGCGCGCTGAAGATCGGCGCCGACTTCCTGCAGCGCTTCGCGCCGGGCGCCCAAGTCTACATCAGCGACCCGAGCTGGGAAAACCACCGCGCCCTGTTCGAGAGCGCCGGTTTCGTCGTCAACAACTACGCCTACTATGACGCCGCCACGCACGGCGTCAACTTCGCCGGCATGCTGGCCGACCTGAAGGCGATGCCGCGCGGCTCCATCGTGCTGCTGCACGCCTGCTGCCACAACCCGACCGGCGCCGACCTGAGCAGCGCCCAGTGGGACGAGGTGATCGCCGCCGTCAGCGCCGGCGGCCTGGTGCCCTTCCTCGACATGGCCTACCAGGGCTTTGGCGCCGGCATCGCCGAGGACGGCGCCGTGGTGCGCCGCTTCGCCGCCGCCGGCGGTCCGCTGCTGATCTCCAACTCGTTCTCGAAGTCGTTCTCGCTGTACGGCGAGCGCGTCGGCGCCCTGAGCGTGGTGGCCGCCAGCGCGGAGGAGGCCGGCCGTCTGCTGTCGCAGCTGAAGCGCGTGGTGCGCACCAACTACTCGAACCCGCCCGTGCACGGCGGCAAGGTCGTCGCCACCGTGCTGACCACGCCGGAACTGCGCCAGCTGTGGGAAGAGGAGCTGGCCGGCATGCGCGTGCGCATCAAGGAAATGCGCGACGCCTTCGTCAAGAAGCTGAAGGAAAAGGCCCCGGCGCACGACTTCGCCTTCGTGCGCGACCAGGTCGGCATGTTCTCCTACTCGGGTCTGAGCAAGGCCCAGGTGGAGCAGCTGCGCGCGCAGTCGATCTACGCGGTGGACACCGGCCGCATCTGCGTGGCGGCATTGAACTCGCGCAACATTGACATCGTCATTGACGCCATCGCCAAAGTCCTTTAAGATCTTGCTTCTTCGGGTTGATCGAAAGATTGATCCGGAAGGCAGCACGGAATACGAATCAGATTGCTTCATCAGAACCTTGATGGCGTGAAAGAAACAGTATAAAATGTTGCCTCTAATCCCTGATAGCTCAGTTGGTAGAGCGACGGACTGTTAATCCGCAGGCTCCTGGTTCGAGTCCAGGTCGGGGAGCCAGAATTTAAAAGGCCGCATCGAAAGATGCGGCCTTTTTTTGCTTTTGCGGCCATCCCGCGCAGCGGAGGCTAGCCGAAGAGCTGGGCAATTTGCCGCATGGGCAAGAATAGGCGGTGCGGTGTGCGCTGCAACGGCAAAAAGTTGAAGTGTCTGTAGAACCGTTCCGCATCGGGGTTTTTCGCGTCGACCACGACAGCCATCGCTGCGATTTCTTGGGCGCCTTCCAAGCTGCGGCGTAGCGCGTCGATCAATAGATACTCACCGACGCCTTTATTTGGGATGGTTTTGTCGCGCGCAAGGCGGCCGAGTAGTGTCACGGGCAAGTGCTGGTATCGAGGGAGCTTTTTCACTAGCTCCGCCGGCAGCTCTGCCAGGGGAGCGAGGGAAGATGAGAGCGTGTAATAGGCTCTTATGATGGAGGTGTCCGCTTCGACCAGAACGAAAGGTGTGGCCGCAAACTTATCGGCGTCCTGCCGCGCCTGCCGTTTTAGATAGCGATTGAGTTCTTCATTGCCGCAGTCGAAGGTGTCGCGGTCATGTCCTTTCTGAAGAGGGACAATGTAATCAGGGGCCAAGATGAGAGTCAATCATCGCCCCGTTTTTTCGCGATAGCCTTCGACCGCCTGGCGCAAGCGGGCACCGGGTTCCGGCGGGTCGAGCAATGCCGTCGCAAAGGCAATCTGCTCCTCCCTCGATAAACGGATGAGTTCGTGTTCTTGGATGAGTTTGACCGCCGCCTCATGCGTGCTATCAATCACGAACTCGCTTAGCGTCTGCCCGGCCAGCGCGGCGGCGCGCTGGAAGAGGGCTTTCTGCTCGCTTGGCACGCGCGCTTCCAGCCGCGCATTGCGGGTCTTTTCAGGTGCTTCAATCCCATCCGACATGGCTGCTACTCCTAAGCAAGCTTGTTTGAGTTCGCCGTGGGACGTACGGCGACTGTATCTACAAGTCTAGCTCAAAAATACGCACAAAACGGGTGTATTTCGCTGGAACGACGGACTTGCCAGTAAGTGTGGTTAAAGTTTCTACGTAGTAATAAATATTTCATTGAGGTAATTTCACCGCTATCATTCCGGAAGTCAAGTCGCGGCCCCGCGCCGTTCCCGGAAGGAAGCCCATGCCAGCTCTGCACGCCGCCCCCGTCAATCGCCACTACCTGGACAAGGTGATGGCGGTGGCCGAAATCATGGCGGTGGAGGTGATCGTCGACATCCTCGACGTGCGCGGCTTGAAGCTGGTGGCCAAGGGCGCCCAAGTCACCCGGGCGCTGCAAGAAAAGCTGATCCTGCACAAGCTGCGGCAGCCCTTTGAAAGCTGCGTGCGGGTGAGCGGCGGCGTCGACCAGAGGGCCATCGCCGGCATCGCCGGCCGCCTCGTCGAGACCAGTCCCTCGCTGGCCCACATCCTGCGCGCCAGCGGCAAGGGCGGCGCGGCGGTGCTGGCACAACTGGCCCGGCTGGAGTTCAGCGACGCCCTGCGGATGATGTTGACCGTGGCCGACCGCAACGGTGCCCACGCGCTGGAGCACGCCGTGCTGGTCAGCCTGCTGTCCGTCTGCATGGCGCAGAAGCTGGGCCTGGGCGAACAGGATCAAATGGTGGCCGGCCTGGCGGGCATGCTGCACGACATCGGCGAGCTGTACGTCGCGCCCGCCTTCCTGGCGCGCGGCAAGCGGCTGCTGCCGCACGAGTGGTCGCACATCGTCGTGCATCCGCGCATCGGGCAGATGTTGATCGACGAGCTGGGCGGCTATCCGGCGGCGGTCGGGCGGGCGGTGGCCGAGCACCACGAGCGCTTCGACGGCAGCGGCTATCCGCGGCAGATCGGCGGCGGCCAGATCAGCGCGCCGGGCCAGGCCGTTGCGGTGGCGGAGATGATCGCCGGCCTGCTGTTGACCGACCATCCGCTGGAGCGGGCCGAGCTGGCGTTGAAGATCATTCCCGGCGAATACTCGCACGAGCTGTTGTCGGCCATTTCGGGCGCGCTGCGCATGGCCGCCCCGGACGTGGCGGCCGATCCCGTCCGTGCGCAGGGCGGGGAGGGCGTGGAGCACCTGTTCTGGCGCATCGCCGCCATCCTCGACGTTGGCGAGGGCTTGATGGTGGGGGCGGCGGCGAAGTCGCCCGGCATGCTGGAGCTATTACATAAGACGATGGAGCGGGTGCGCACCATCCGCCGCGCCTTCATCAGCACCGGCCTGGACGTGTATGTGCGGCCGGAGTCGGACCTGGGCGCCGGCTCGGACCAGATGCTGCTGTTCGAGCGCGAGGTGGCGGGGCGGGA
This sequence comes from Rugamonas sp. DEMB1, assembly GCF_029834475.1. GTDB lineage: Bacteria > Pseudomonadota > Gammaproteobacteria > Burkholderiales > Burkholderiaceae_D > Rugamonas > Rugamonas rubra. The sequence goes on from NZ_CP122407.1 coordinate 1,645,844, forward strand.
GATACAGTGGCGGCTGCGCGATATCGCCCGCGACCTGGCGCTGCAGACCTCGGCGCCGGACGAGCGGGTGCTGTTGGCGCCGCTGGTGCGCATGCTGGACGACGACCTGCCCGGCGCGGCGCGCTCCAAGTCGCTCGCGCCCGCGCCGGCGGCCTGGAGCGGTTCGGTTTTGGCCGGCGGCAGCATGCGGCATGGCGGCGCCTGAGGGCGACGCGCGCTGCCGCACGGCGCCGCCGACCGCTCCGCTCGGCACGTTTTTCATGCGTACAATATTTTTTGCGAAATAATTTCCATTCGGGGCAGCCAAATCCGCGTTGAGCAGCTATAATGCTGCCTCTGTTCCCTGATAGCTCAGTTGGTAGAGCGACGGACTGTTAATCCGCAGGTCCCTGGTTCGAGTCCAGGTCGGGGAGCCAGAATTTCGAAAGCCACGTTGCTTAGCGTGGCTTTTTTAATGAGCACCGGGAGCCGAAGCCCGGCATGCAGCAGGTGGGAGGTTTCCGCCTCGGCCTCGCCCAAAGCGAGATCGGCATAGTTAATTCGCGCACTTTTCCCTGATAGCTCAGTTGGTAGAGCGACGGACTGTTAATCCGCAGGCCCCTGGTTCGAGTCCAGGTCGGGGAGCCAGAATACAGCAAGACCAACAAGCCCAGCCTTCACCGGTTGGGCTTTTTGCGTTTGGCGGCTGGATGTTCCAGCATGGCGGGCCGCAGAGATGCTGTTGGAAGTTGGTATGGCCTCGTAAAATTCGTGACAAAATGTGAGGTTTTCGTTTGGGCAAGGTGTTATTCTGACCGGGTGCGGCAGAATTCGGCCGGGTGCGGCAATTGCGATATCGGACCTTCTGCGCTCCTCGAGCGATCGGGCAAACGGTCGCATCGTCGTAACGATGATGGCGCGCGTACACTGACCCGCAAACTGGAGCCCCATTCCGTGAATCCGCGGTGCCCTGGTTCGGGTCCAGGTCGGGGAGCCAAAATATCGAAAGTGGCTGGATTTGTCCAAGCACTCTATTCTCAACGTCACCGACGTCATGCTGCCTTTCGAGCCCCGCATTGTCGATCTCGGACGCCAGACCGTGCTCAGCGAGCGCCACCTGTTGCCTGCGTTGCTAGAACTTGAGGCTTTCTTTCTGGCAATCCGGTTGCATGTGGACTTGACGTTGGAGCGCGCACAGCCGGTCAAGCTGGGGAAAGCGTATCCTCTAGGCCAATGTCTTGAAATCTCGTTGGCGGTGATGCGGCTGCTGGAGCAGGTCGATGTGTCCGCAGTGCGGCTGTCGGATGCCGCCGTTGCCGGCCGTACGGCATTTGCCGCCTTCCGCAAGGCTGGCGGCGCATTCCGGCTGGTGTGGGGTGATCTGCGTGGCGAATTTTTCCAGAACGCCTTTCAGCTGGGCACCTTGTATCTGGACGTTTCCAACGATACGGTGACCCCCACCAAGCCCAAGGTGGAAATCCTGCCATTCGAGCAGGCGCGCCTGATCCCGGTCGCCGATTACCGTCATTTCGCGCGGATTTCCTCGCGTTACTGGAAACATCGCGTCTACCCGAACCATGTGCTGCCCGAGTTTGCGCCGTATTGTCCGCTGATTCATCTCGCGGCGGACGGTGTGCTGGCGATCATGGACTGCACGGAATATATGGTTGGCATGACCAGGGCGGGGCGCTTCGCGCCCAGCGAGGAAGTGCTGTCGGACCAGCCGATGCCGGCCGTCTTGTTTCAGTACATTGTGCAGGCATTGGGCGAAGTGAAATCGACCTTGCCGCGCACGGCGGAAGAGGGGCGAGTCATGGCGCTGCGGGCTTGCCGCGAATACCGCGGCAAGCGCTGGTACGCCACGCCGCGCCATGGCGCAAAACTCGTCATGGCTATCCATGAAATCAACCGCAGCTTGCTGCACGCGAGCACGGCCCAGCCTTACGTCGCGCCATCCGAAGCAACCCCTACACCTGTAAAAACTGGAGCTGGCATGAACGCACCCGGGAAAATTACGATCAATGGCACGGAGTTCAGCGCTGCCGCCATGTCCGAAGAGGCGCGCCGGAATTTCGACATGGTGCGTGTCATCGACAATAAGCTTGTGGAGTTGCAGCGCGACGTGGAAATCCATCAAGCCGCCCGCAACGCGTATATCGAGGCGTTGGTGAAATCGCTGTCTGCGGCGCCCGGGCGGGGCACCTGCGACGGATGGTTGATGTCGCAGTTCAATCTTGTTTCCTTTTGAAATGCAAGATATTTTCTCGCGATATGCGGGATTCCTGCTCGCTTAGCTGAAAACTGTTGTATATGGCGCAGCCATGGCTATATTGGTCTTGCTATACCCACTATCAATGCCAGACAATACCGCCTTTCTGCAAGTCGGCACATTCCAGACATCTTCAAGATGCGGGCCAGACCAGCGCCCGCCACCATTCCGGCCAGTTCCCTCACGCGAACCGCCGCCAAGGCGAGGCGCATGGCGCGCCCAGTTTTTGCCGAGGGCGGGGTGATCCCCCGCTTGCGCCGCCGCCCCGGCCAGACCGGGCGGATTGGACGGCGTCCATACAAGAGGAAGCAGGAGACAACTGTGAACCACTCTTTGTACGAATTTTATTAAACCGAGGAATGTAAATGATCAAACTGTCCAAGATGCACAAGCGCCTGCTGGCGCTGGGTGCGGCGATGCCTATTGGCTCGGCCATGGCGCAAAGCGTCCCAGCCAGCGCACCGCAACTGGAAACCGTCACCGTCACGGCGCAGCGCCGCACCGAGAACATCCGCGAAGTGCCGGTGTCGGTGTCGTCGCTGAACAATGAGAAGCTCGACGTGCTGCTGTCCGGCGGCCAGGACATCCGCCTGCTGGCCGGCAAAGTGCCGAGCCTGAACGTGGAATCGTCGACCGGCCGCGTCTTCCCGCGCTTCTACATCCGTGGCTACGGCAACAGCGACTTCTCGATCTTCGCCTCGCAGCCCGTCTCGCTGATCTATGACGACGTGGTGCAGGAAAACCCCATCCTCAAAGGCTTCCCGCTGTTCGACACGAAAAACGTCGAAGTGCTGCGCGGCCCGCAGGGCACCCTGTTCGGCCGCAACACCCCGGCCGGCGTGGTCAAGTTCGAATCGGAAAAGCCCAACCTGAAAAAGGTCGAGGGCTACTACAACCTGTCGTGGGCGACCTACAACACCGCCAACGTCGAAGGCGCCGTCAACGTGCCGCTGAGCAAGGAATGGGCGCTGCGCGTGTCGGCCCTGCGCCAGCACCGCGACAACTTCGTCGACAACACCACCACCGGCAAGCAGGACGCGCTGGAAGGCTACAACGAGCACGCCGAGCGCGTGCAGGTCCTGTACGCGCCGAACGCGGCCTTCAACGCCCTGTTCAATGTGCACCAGCGCACCACCACCGGCAGCTCGCGCGTGTTCCGCGCCAACATCATCAAGTTCGGCAGCAACGACCTGGTCGACGGCTACGACAACGGCAAGGTCGCCAACAACGGCCTGAACTACCAGAACCTGCGCACCAACGGCGCCAGCATGCGCCTGAGCTGGGACCTGGACGCGGTCAAGCTGTTCTCGATCACCGGCTACGAGTCGGTCGGCAAGTACGAAAGCCGTGGCGACATCGACGGCGGCAGCGTGCAGCCGGGCGTGCCGTTCCAGGTGGAATCGGCCGCCACCATGCCCGACCTGAAGCAACTGAGCCAGGAGTTCCGCGTCGAATCGAAGAACGCCGGCCCGCTGAACTGGCAGAGCGGCCTGTACTACTTCCATGAGGACGGCAAGGGCGGTTCCGACGGCTTCGACAGCACCAAGGGCAACATCCAGACCTCGCACCTGCTGAGCCAGCAGGTCAACACCGCCTGGGCCGCCTTCGGCTCGGTCAACTACGCGGTCAGCGACGCCTTCTCGCTGCGCGGCGGCCTGCGCTACACCTACGACAAGAAGCGCTTCGCCACCGTCGAGGCGGTCAACGTGGTGCAGATCGCGCCGCAGTCGGTCGGCGAGAGCAAGTCCAAGGTCAACTGGGACGTCAGCGCCGTCTACAAGCTCAACAAGGACGTCAACGTCTACGCCCGCGTCGCCACCGGCTTCCGCGCGCCGAGCATCGCCGCCGCCAACGACAAGGTCGCCATCACCGTGGCCGACGCCGAGACCATCACCTCCTACGAGGCGGGCATCAAGGCCGACCTGTTCAACCGCCGCGCCCGCGCCTCGTTCAGCGTGTACGACTTCGACATCAAGAACCAGCAGCTGACCGTGGTCGGCGGCCAGTCCAACGTCACCAAGCTGATCAACGCCGCCAAGACCAAGGGCCGTGGCGCCGAGATGGATCTGGAAGGCTTCGTCACCAGCCAGCTGAAGATGAGCGTCGGCGGCAGCTACAACTTCACCGAGATCCGCGATCCGAGCCTGAGCCTGCCGGCGTGCCGCACCTGCACGCCGCTCAACCCGGTCGTCAACGGCCAGATGCTGCTCAACGGCAACGCGCTGCCGAACGCGCCGAAGTGGATCGCCAACGCCACCGCGCGCTATTCGATCCCGCTGGAGAACGGCGAGCTGTTCCTGTTCACCGACTGGTCCTACCGCACCAAGGTCAACTTCTTCCTGTACGAGTCGAAGGAGTTCACCGGCAAGCCGCTGACCGAGGGCGGCGTGCGGATCGGCTACATCTGGCAGGACGGCAAGTATGAGCTGGCCGCCTACGGCCGCAACATCACCAACAAGCAAGTGGTGACCGGCGCCATCGACTTCAACAACCGCACCGGCTTCGTCAACGAGCCGCGCCTGTGGGGTGTGCAGTTCAAGGGCGGCTTCTAAGTCCTTGCCGGCGACCCCCGCCGCCTAAAAAAACCCAGCCCTCGCCGGCTGGGTTTTTTATTTGGTGCGCCACTGGGAAAACGACATTTCCTTGCGGAATGTATGAATCAGGTGGACGGGATATACACGGTTCAGTATTCTCTAGGTATTCGGCCGTGCGAGCGCCGCCTTCCCCCGGGGGAGGCGGAACCGCGTTTCGCGGGCGCGCCGGCAAGCAAAGGGGAAAGGCCATGCAGATCACCGAGGCGGCGCCACAGACAGAACTGTTGGTGGCCGAATTGCCCGCCGGGCGGCCGCTGGCGCCGTCGGCGTCGTTGGCCGTGCGGCGCATGGGCGAGCTGGAGGGCGCGGTCAATCAGCTGCGCGACCGCCTCGCCGCCATGCCGGCCGGCGAGGCGTGCGCGCCGCAGCGGCGCGAGGAGATCGGCCGCCTGCTCAGCCAGGTGGCCCTGTTCCGCCTGGCATTGACGGATAAAAAGTAGGTTTCAAAAATAATTAGGGGAAAACATGACCATGAACGACAAGGGTATTGTGTACGGCACGGAAGACCTGCTGACCAGTCTGTGTAACTCCGTGACACGCGTGCTGGGTATCGCCACGCAAAGCAAAGTCTATTACTCTGCCATGGTCCAGCGCATCACCAAGGTTGGTTTGAAGCCGGACATCGGCTGTTTCGTGCTGTTCGACGGCGGCTTCACCGGCCTGGTGGTGCTCAACTTCGCCGCCGACACGGCGATGGAGATCTACGAGCGCTACATGCTGCACATGGGCATGCCGAAGTCCGAGCTGGCCAGCTCGCACACCTCGGACGAGGTGTCCAACATCCTCGGCGAGTTGATGAACCAGATCGTCGGCGACTTCACCGGCAAGGTGCGCCGCGAGCTGCAGACCAACATCACGCAGAACCAGCCGAAGATGCTGGTGCTGACCAAGCAGGTGATGCTCAGCGTCGACACGCCGCTGGACCGGCCGGAGATGCGCCGCGTCTCCTTCTACACGGAGAAGAGCAACATCTTCTACCTCGAGCTGGCGATCGACCGCACCGAGTTCGTGCGCCTGTACGACTTCGACCCCAACGAGGAGACCGACCCGGACACGCTGATGGACAAGGAGCGCGCCAACATGGACGCGGAAAGCTCGCCGCCGGCGATGGCTGCGGACGACAACGACGAGCTGCTCAAGTCGCTGGGCATGTAGCGGTCGGGGCGGCGGCGCCGTGTTTTGCGGCTCCGCTAAAAATCCCCGCAGGTGAGCTGGACAGCGGAAATTTCGCCGTATATAATGCGGCCTCTTTTCCCTGATAGCTCAGTTGGTAGAGCGACGGACTGTTAATCCGCAGGTTCCTGGTTCGAGTCCAGGTCGGGGAGCCAGAACACATAGAAAGCCCAATCCTAATCCGGTTGGGCTTTTTTGCGTCTGGGCGCGACGGTGGCGAAGCTTGGCGACAGACCGCCTTGCGCGGGATGAAAGGAGCGCTGCGGCGGGTTTGATGTGCGTCATGCCTGCGGCGGGACCGACTTTTATGATGGAGGTCGGGAGGGCGCGTGTCGTCTGGTGCGCACCGGATCCCGTCAGCAGGTGCTCAGGCACCACAAGGGAGGAATGATGGCAAACAATCTGATGCGATTTGACCCGTTTCGCGATTTGACGCGCTTCGATCCGTTCCGCGACATAGACGAACTGTTCCGCGATTTCTCGCCCGCCGCCTTCCGTGGCGGCATGGAGGTGGCGCCACGGTTGCGCATGGACGTCAACGAGAACGAGCAGGAGTATCTGGTGAAGGCCGAGATCCCCGGCGTCAACAAGGAAGACATCAAGGTGGCGATCAACGGCAATCAGGTGTCGCTGTCGGCCGAGATCAAGCAGGAAAAGAGCGAGAACGAGGGCGGCAGCCTGCGCAGCGAGCGCTACTACGGCCAAATGCAGCGCAGTTTCACGCTGCCGCAGGAGGTCGACGACGAGCAGGCCCAGGCGCGCTACGAGAACGGCGTGTTGCACCTGACGCTGCCGAAACGCAGCGGCGGCGGCGGCAAGCAGTTGGCGATCCAGTAGCCTGCGCGTGGGCGCAGCCGGCGCAGCCATCGCAGGCGGAGGCCGTGGTGGGATGGCTGCGGCAGTGATGGTGGCGCGACGATGCTGGCGGCCGGCCCTAGTGGCTGGGCGCGCGGCAGGCCGGGTCGTTGTCCCAACGGCCGGAACAGATGCGCGAGCGGCACAGCATGCCCTCGATCTGTCCCAACTGCTTGCAGCGCTGCAGCAGGCCGGCGGTGGCGTCGCCGTCCTTGCGCTCGACCACGTCGCGGCTATTCTCGCCGACCACCATGGTTGGCTGGCTGGCGTGCGCCACCAGTGCCGTCAGCAGCGTGACGTCGGTGTCGGCGGCCAGGGCGGTGCTCGGCTGGAAGGACAGCGTCGCGGCTTTTTTAAGCTGCGGCGGGGGCCGGCTGTAGTCGCGGGCGCCGGCGCTGTCCGCCAGGTTCCGGCCGATACCGGACGGCGCCGGTGTCGGCTTGCTAGCGCCTGCCTTCGACGTGCGGGCCGCCGACGCGGCCGTCGGGCTATGCGCCGCGTTGCCGGTGTTGTCGGCGGCGTTGGCGGCCTTGGCCACGATGTAGTCGGCGCGCCTAGCCGGCATTGCCGCTTTGTTGGCAGGCCGGCCCACCAGCTTGTCCGGCCGCGCAATGTCCACCACCGGCTCATTGTTCCGTTCACTACTCCGTTCGTAGTTCCGCTCGTTGCCCCTAGCCACGGGCAGGGTGCTGCCCGGCTCGTTGATGATGGCCGCCGGTGCCGTTCTGTTCACCAGGTCGGCGAGCGGCGGCGTGCTCGCGCCGTCGTTGGTGGGCGCGCGCGCGCTCAGCGGCAGCGCGTGCCGCAGCGGCGGGGCGCCGTCGCGGTGGGTCATCCAGGCCAGCACGCTGAGTATCAACAACAAGGCCAGCAGGGCCAGCGTCCAACCGTTGAGTTGCAAGCGGGTTAGGCGGTTCGGCGCCAGCATGGCGCCGCCATGCTCCAGGCTGGCCAGGATGCGCTGGCCGCCGGTGTTGCCGTTGCCGACCGTGCCCTTCGACAGCAGGTTCGGCCTTTGATTCGAAGCGTCCAAAATATCCTCCCTGACTTTGATATAGCCTTCGATGCGATTTGTTGGCAGGTCTACGATGTAGCGATCTCGACTGGGCTGACAGCAAGTGTCCGATCTGCGCGTCCGGCCCGCTTTGACGGAGCGCACCATGTTTCTCTTTTCCGTGCTGCTATTTTTCCTGCTGGCCTGCGCCGGCGCCTGGCTGTTGTTGTTCGACGGCGGCCGCGCGCTGGTGACGCAGTCGCTGGCGCAACTGGGGCGCCGCTTGGAGCAGCGCTGGCAGCGGTTGAACCAGGCCGGCGGCCAGCGGGCCGCCGCTGCGGGGCAGGGCGCGCGCGAGGGCGCACGCCAAGGCGCGGCGCGGCTGCTGCGCTGGCTGCGCCGCCGCTGCCTGTTGCTGTTGGCGGCCGGCGTGTTGCTGACCGTGCCGCCGTTGCTGGCCTGGCTGGTCAGCGACGGCAGCATGCTGGGCGGTTTCGACGGCGCGGCGCACGACGTCAACCCCCAGGTGCTGGCCTTGTTGGAGGGCGAACAGCTGGCGCCGCCGCTGTCGCCGCCACCGCTGGCCTTCACCACCGCCGAGGTGGCGCAGGTGCGGCCCCTGCTCGACAGCGCCAACCGCAACTGGCAGCTGCTCGACGCCGCCTTCGCCCAACGCCTGTTGCTGGTGTTTAAGATCATGAAGGAGAGCCATGGCTACGACATGGCGATCCTAGAGGGCTACCGCAGCCCGCAGCGGCAGGACCTGCTGGCCTCCGCCGGTTCGGCCGTCACCAACGCCAAGGCCTTCCAGAGCTACCACCAGTTCGGTCTGGCGGCCGACTGCGCCTTTTTGCGCAACGGCAAGCTGGTGATCTCGGAGCGCGACCCCTGGGCCATGCGCGGCTACCGCCTGTACGGCGAAACGGCCGAGACGGTGGGCCTGCACTGGGGCGGCCGCTGGACCATGATGGACTTCGGCCACACCGAGTTGCGCCTACCCGGCACGGTGAGGAAATAAGCCGCTTGGCCCTTGCGATCATTGTTTTCGGTCAAGAAATCGCCGCATCGAAGGTGGCACCATGGCTCGGTCTGCCCGGCCAGTCGCCGCGCCCGTTCCCAGCCCACCTTGCGAGCCCGCCCATGATGCGACGAATCTGGATTTTCCTGACCGACCGGCGCTACTGGGCCGTGATGGGCTTTGTCGCCCTGGCGGTGGTGTTCTACTTCGGCGCCGAGCGGCTGGAACTGGCGCTGATCTGGGCCGTTGCCGGAATGGCGCTGGCGTTGTTGTTGTGGGTGGTGGTGTGGTTGGCGCGGCGCGGCTACGCCAAGCGCGAGGCGCAGCTGCTGGGCGACGCCATCAGCAGCCAGGCCGCCGCCGAGGCGGCAGCGGCGGCGGCCGATCCGGCGGCGGCGCCGGAGCGGGCCGAGGTCAAGGCGCTGCGCGAGAACATGCTGAAGGCCATCGCCACCATCCGTGGCTCCAAGCTGGGGCAGAGCTCCGGCGCGCGCGCCCTGTACGAGCTGCCCTGGTACATGATTATCGGCAACCCGGCGGCCGGCAAGAGCAGCGCCGTCACCAATTCCGGTCTGCAGTTCCCCATCGCCGAGGCCAAGGTGGTGCGCGGCGTGGCCGGCACCCGCGATTGCGACTGGTTCTTCACCACCGACGGCATCCTGCTCGACACGGCCGGCCGCTATTCGGCCGAAGAGGGCGACCGCGCCGAGTGGTGCGGCTTCCTCGACCTGCTGAAGAAGTACCGCAAGCGGGCGCCGATCAACGGCATCATCATCGCCGTCAACGTCTCCGAGCTGCGCGGCGCCAACCCGGAGGCCGGCATAGCGTTGGCGCGCAAGCTGCGCCAGCGCGTGCAGGACTTGATCGAGCGGCTGGAGGTGTTCGCGCCGGTGTACGTGCTGTTCACCAAGGCCGACCTGCTGGCCGGCTTCGGCGACTTCTTCGGCCGCGCCGAGCGCAGCGAGCGCGAGCGCGCCTGGGGCGCCACCATGCCCTACAAGCGCAAGGCCAGCAGCCAGCAGGTGCTCAGCTTCTTCGAGCACAGCTTCGACGAGCTGTGCGCCGGCGTGCAGGAGCTCAGCCTGGCCAACATGGGGCGCGGCCGGCGCGAGCACATGGCGGCGGGCGTGTTCACTTTTCCGATCGAGTTCGCCAGCTTGAGGGTGTCGCTGCGCGCCTTCCTGGCCACCTTGTTCGAGGAGAACGCCTTCCAGTTCAAGCCGGTGTTTCGCGGCTACTACTTCACCAGCGCGCTGCAGGAGGGCGTGCCGGCCAGCGACGAGTCGCTGCGCATCGCCCGCCGCTTCGGCCTGAAGGCTGCGCAGGAGCCGGCCGGGGAGCCGCCGGCGCAGTCCGGCTACTTCCTGCTCGACCTGTTCCGCAAGGTGATCTTCGCTGACCGCGACCTGGTGTCGCAGTACGCCAGCAAGAACAAACTCCAGCTGCGCTACGCCGCCTTCTTCGCCGCCGTGGTCATGCTGGGCGTGTCGCTGGGCGGCTGGAGCTGGTCTTATTTGGGCAACCGCCAGTTGGTCAGCAATGTGCGGGCCGACCTGGACAAGATCGTCAAACTGCAGGACCGGCGGCTGGACCTGCAGTCGCGCTTGGAGGCGCTGGATATCTTGCAGGACCGCATAGAACAGCTCGATACCTACCGGCGCGAGCGGCCGTGGTCGCTGCGCATGGGGCTGTACCAGGGCGAGTTGTTGGAGCGCAAGCTGCGCGAGGAGTATTTCGCCGGCGCGCGCGAGGTCATGCTCAAACCGGTGGTCGGCGGCCTGGAGGCCCTGCTGGCCGAGATGAACGCCAACGCCGACCAACTGCGCCCGGCCGGCCGGGGCGCGGCGGCCGTCGGCGCGGTGGGCGGCCCGCTGCCGGCGGTGGCCACGGCTGCTGCTATGGCCACGGCTACAAATGCGGCTGCGGCCACGGCCACAGCCGCGGCTGGCAACGCTGCGCCGACGCCAGCCGGCGCGCCGGTCGCGTCGCATGAGGCCGCGCAAGCCGGCAGGGCGCCCACCTCGGCCGAGCCGGCCCCGGGCGGGGCGGCGGCCCCGATCGCGGCCCCGGCCGCCGCACCGCTGGCCGCCTCGTCGGCCTCCCCGCGCCAGTTCCTGGACGCCTCGCCGACCAACGTCGAGGACGCCTACAACGCCCTGAAGACCTACCTGATGCTGGTCGACAAGTCCCACGCCGAGCCCAGCCACCTGAACGACCAGATGACGCGCTACTGGCGCGGCTGGCTGGAGGCCAACCGTGGCGCCATGCCGCGCGAGCAGCTGATCCGCAGCGCCGAGCGGCTGATGACCTTCTACCTGGGCCAGATCGGCGACACCAGCTGGCCGCGCGTCGAGCCCCGGCTGGCGCTGGTCGACCAGGCGCGCGAGAACCTGCGCCGGGTGGTGCGCGGCATGCCGGCGCGCGAGCGCGTCTACGCCGACGTGCGGGCGCGCGCGGCGACCCGCTTCCCCGGCGTGACGGTGGCGCGCATCGTCGGCGAGCAGGACCAGGCCTTGCTGGCCGGCAGCCACGCCGTGGCCGGCGCCTTCACCCGCGAGGCGTGGGAGAAATACGTCAACGCCGCCTTCAAGGAGGCCGCCACCCACGAGCTGCAAAGCGCCGACTGGGTGTTGAAGACCGCCTCCAAGGACGACCTGACGCTGGAGGGCAGCCCGGAGCAGATCCACAAGGGCCTGGTCGACCTGTACAAGGCCGACTACGCCCGGGAGTGGCTGAAGTTCGTGCAGGGCGTCAGCGTCGCCGACTTGAACGGCTTCAACGGCGCCGTCAGCGCGATGAACCGGCTGGGCGACCCGCAGTCCTCGCCGATCGCCAAGCTGCTCACCACGATCTACGAGCAAACCTCGTGGGACAACCCGACCCTGATGAACGCCGACATGCGGCAGGCCCGCAGCGGCGCGGTGCAGTGGGTCAAGAACCTGTTCTCGCGCAACGCGCCGTCCGGCCTGGGCGGCGTCAACGTCAACCTGCAGCTGGACCAGAGCAAGCTCGACAAGCCGATGGGGCCGATCGGCCGCGAGTTCGCCGGCGTCGGCAAGCTGGTCTCGGCGCGCGACAAGGACGCCTCGCTGATGCGCTCCTACATGGAGGCGCTGTCCAAGCTGCGCAGCCGGCTCAACCAGCTGAAGAACCAGGGCGACCCCGGCCCCGGCGCGCGCCAGTTCATGCAGCAGACGCTCGAGGGCGGCGGCTCCGAGCTGGCCGAGGCGCTGCGCTACGTCGACGAGCAGATGCTCACCGGCATGAGCGACAGCCAGAAGCAGGCCATCCGGCCCATCCTGGTGCGGCCGCTGATGCAGACCTTCGCCGTCATCGTCGGCCCGGCCGAGGCCGAGCTCAACAAGACCTGGCTGGCCCAGGTGTACGAACCCTTCCAGCAGTCGCTGGCCAACAAGTACCCGTTCGCGCCCAACTCGCGGGTGGAGGCCAGCGGCGCCGAGATCGCCCAGTTCTTCGGCCCGGACGGCCTGATCGCCAAGTTCGTCGGCACGGCGATGGGGCCGCTGGTGGTGCGCCGTGGCGACGTGCTGGCGGCGCGCACCTGGGCCGACATGGGCATCGTCCTGCAGCCGCAGGTGGTGGCGCGCTTCCCCGGCTGGATCGCGCCGGTCGGCGCCGGCGGCGTGGCCACCGCCTCGGCGGCGGCGCAGACGGTGTTCCAGATCCAGCCGATGCCGGCGCCCGGCACGCTGGAGTACACCGTCGAGATCGACGGCCAGCAGCTGCGCTACCGCAACACGCCCGCGCAGTGGAGCAACATGGTCCATCCCAGCCCGCAGGGCGCGCCGGGCGCGCGCATCACGGCGGTGGCCTTCGACGGCCGCAGCGTCGAGCTGTTCAACGAGCCGGGCCAGTTCGGCCTGAAGCGCATGATCGACGCCGCCGCCAAGAAGCGCAAGGAGGGCGGCGTCTACGAGCTGCGCTGGAGCAACGGCGCGATCACCGTCGCGCTCGACCTGAAGATCACCAGCAGCCCGGAGACCAGCGGCGCCGGCGCCGCCCAGCCGCAGGAGCAGGGCTTCCGCGGCATGCGCCTGCCCGAGACCATCGTCGGGGCGGGCAAATGAGCCGCGCGCCGCAACGCATCCGGGTCGGCTACTTCGGCAAGATCGCCAGCCGCAGCGACTTCGTCAAGGCGGCCGACAACCCGGCGCTGGTCGAGCTGCTCGACCAGTGGCTGGCCGGCGCGATGAGCCAGCTCACCGCCGAGCCGCGCTGGAAGCAGTACTACGACGCGCTGGCGCCGCTGCACTTCGCCTTCGTCGGCACGCGCAGCCGGCGCGCCGTGGCCGGCCACCTGGTCTCCAGCGGCGACCAGGCGCAGCGCCGCTACCCCTTCCTGGTGATGTGCGCGCTCGAGGTCGCCGCGCCGGCCGCCTTCGTGCCGCTCAGCCCGCTGGTGCTGGCGCCGCTGTGGCTGACCCTGGCGCCGCTGGCCGGCCAGGTGCTGGCCGCCGCCGAGCCGGCCGCGCCGCTGCACGCGCTGGCCGGCGCGGTGCTCGAGCTCGATCCGGCCAGCGCCGAGCACGAGGACGGCTTCCTGCACTTCCTCGACCGCCACAACCTCGCCGCCCTGCGCGCGATGCTGGGGCGCCGCGAGGTGCGCCGGATGATCCTGGCCGTCGGCCTGCTGCTGCAGCCGGTGCGCGCCAGCGACGCGGCGCGGCTCGAGCGCGGCCTGGCCCTGCCGCTGCCGCAGGAGGAGCGCTACCGCTTCCCCGTCGCCGCGTTCTGGCTGGCGCTGGTCGGCCCCTTCCTGCAGCAGGGCGACTTCGAGCTGGGCCTGTTCTTCACCGCGCTGAACGGCCGGCCGGCGCTGGTGCTCGGCTTCGGCGGCGCCGCGCCGGACACGCTGCGCGCCATCATCGACCCGCACTGCGCCGCCGAGCAACTGATCGACTTCGAGCGGACCGAGTGGGTCGATGCCACCCTGGCCGAGCAGCCCGCCGTGCAGAAGTTGTCGAACTATCTGGAGCAGGACCAGCTGTCGCTGCGCTCGGTCTACGCGCTGTTCCACGAAGCCTTCGTTTGAGTCCGCCAGGAGTGTCGCCATGCGCTATCGAGCCAGTCTGTTGTCGCTTTGCCTGCTGGCCGGCGCCGGCGCCGCCCAGGTGCCGCCGCCGGCCAGCCCCAAGCCGGGCCAGATCGTGGTCAACGGCACCGTGCCGGACGAGGCCAGCAAGGCCGCGCTGCTGGGCCGCCTGCGCGAGCTGTACGGCGCCGAGCGGGTGGTCGACCAGCTCGGCATCGGCAGCGTGTCGGTGCCGCCCAACTGGGGCGGCTACGTGCAAAAGCTGATCGGCCCCAACCTCAAGTTGATCAGCAAGGGCCAGATCAAGGTCGACGGCAACAACGTCAGCCTGCGCGGCGAGGTGGCCAACGAGGCGCAGCGCCAGCAGATCGCCAGCGACATCGCCACCAGCCTGAACCCCACCTACACCGTCAACAACGGCCTGCGCGTCTCGGCCGCCGAGCAGAACCTGCTCGACCAGACGCTGGCCATGCGCATCATCGAGTTCGACAGCGGCAAGGCGACGCTGACCGCCTCCGGCCGGGGCATCCTCGACGAGATGGCCGCCGCCCTGCGCAAGGTGCAGGGCAAGAAGGTCGAGGTGATCGGCCACACCGACAACGTCGGCCTGCGCCAGAGCAACCTGGGGCTGAGCCAGGCGCGCGCCGAGGCGGTGCGCCTGTACCTGGGCGAGAAGGGCATCAGCCCGGACATGATCGCCGTCTCCGGACAGGGCCCGGACCGGCCGGTGGCCGACAACGCCGGCGCCGACGGCCGCGCGCGCAACCGCCGCATCGAGTTCCGTATCGCCCAGTAGGGGGCGGCGGCGGTCCGCGCCGCCGCCTGTTTGCAGCGCACAAGAGGAGAAGACGATGGAGCAGTTGTTGCCCTACTACCAGCGCGAACTGGCCTGGTTCCGCGAAAATGGCCGCGAGTTCGGCGAGCGCTTCCCTGGCATCGCCGGCGAGCTGCTGATGTCCGGCGTCGCCTGCGAGGACCCGCACGCCGAACGGATGATCCAGGGCTGCGCGCTGCTCACCGCGCGCGTGGGGAAACGCCTGGACGACGACTACCCGCAGTTCACCGAAACCTTGCTGGAAACGCTGTATCCGCACTATCTGCGCACCTTCCCCTCGTGTTCGATCGCCCAGCTCATCCTCGACGTGGCCGGCGGCAAGGACGCGAACGCCGTCGTGGCGGTGCCGCGCGGCACCCTCATGCACACGGCGCAGGTGGCCGGCGTGCGCTGCCGGTTCAGCACCGCCAGCGCGATGACCATCGCCCCGGTACGGCTGGCGAGCGTGCGCTTCGACCCCATCATCAACGCGCCCGCCTCTGTGCGCCTGGCGCGGGACGCCAGCGCGGGCATCGATATCACCATCGAAACGGACGAGGCGGAGGGCTGGCAGCGGCTGGGCCTCGGACAATTGCGCGTCTTCATCGACGGCGAGCCCTCGTTCTGCGCGGCGGTGCGCGACGCCCTGTTCATGCGCACCTGCGGCGCCTATGTCGATGTCGCCGACGGCGGCCCCTGGGCCGCGCTGGAGACGTCGCCGATCCGCGCCGCCGGCTTCGACCAGGAAGACGCCCTGGTGCCCGTCGCCGCCCGCTCGCACCCGGCCTACCGCCTGCTGACGGAATACTTCGCCGTGCCGGAAAAATTCAACTTCTTCGACATCGCGTTCGACCAAATCACGCCGCTGCTGCCGGCGCGCTGCCGGCGCTTCACGCTCCATCTGGCGCTGCGGCTGCGCGCCGACGCCAGCCTGTCGCGCACGCTGGGCGGCTTGTCGGCGCACAAGCTGTTGCTCAACTGCGTGCCGGTGGTCAACCTGTTCAGGAAGGCCGGCTCGCCGGTGAAAATCTCGCATACCGCGCCGGACTACCCGCTGCTGGCGGACGGCCCGCATCCCGAGGCCTACGAAATCCATACCGTCGAGTCGGCACTGCTGATGAACACAGGCAAGAAAGAGCGGACCGCCCACCAGTTGCAGCCGTTCTATAGCCGCCACCACGGCCAGGGGGCCGGCAAGGATGTGCGCTATTGGGTGGTGCGGCGCGACGAGATAGTGGCCGAGCTCAGTCCCGGCCACGAATTGCGCGTCGCCCTGGTCGACCACGACTTGACACCGATCGCAATCGACGTCCAAACGCTGTCCGTTGAATTCACCTGCAGCAACCGCGACCTGCCCAGCGCGCTTGCCTACGGCCAGCCCGGCGGCGACATGAGCGTCGACGGCCTGAACCAGACCGCCAGCGCCCGCTTCCTGCGCAAGCCGAGCGCCGCCTGCCGTTTCGACGCCGGCAACGGCGCCCATTGGCGGCTGATCTCGCACCTGTCGCTCAACCACCGCTCCCTGTCGTCCGTCGGCGTGGAGGAGTTCCGCCAGATGTTGACGCTGTACGACCTGCCGCGCTCGCCCATCACGCAGCGCCAAATCCAGGGCGTGGTCGGGCTGGAGTACAAGGTCGTCATGGCCTGGGTGGAGGGCACGCCTTGCGCCGCCCTGATGCCCGGCATCGAGGTGCGCATGACGCTGGACGAGGAGGCCTTCGTCGGCGGCGGCATCCACTTGTTCGCCCAGGTGGTCGACCATTTCTTCGGCCTGTACAGCCAGATCAATGTGTTCAGCCAACTGCTGGTCTTGTCGAAACGCAGCGGAGAGGAGTTGCTACGATGCCCACCGAGAAGCGGGGAAGCGCTGCTGGCGTGATGCAGCGCCTGTTCGACCGTCCCCATCAGTTCAAGTTCGTCCAGGCCGTGTGCCTGCTGGAGCGCTGGCTAGTCCAGCATGGCGTGCCGCGCGAGGCCGCGCTGACGCGATACGTGCGCTTTCAGAACAGCATCTCGCTGGGCTTTCCCGCCAGCGAGATCGAGGCCCTGCTGCCGGAGCTCGGCGTGGCCGGCGGAAGCGAGGCCGACATGCTGGCCGCGCTGCACAGCGGCGCGCTCAAGCATATCCACATCACGCCCGCCTTCATCGGCTTCCTCGGCGCGCAGGGCGTGCTGCCCAACCACTATACCGAGCGCATCGCCGCCAAGTTTCATTTAACCAAGGACGCCGGACCGCGGGCCTTTTTCGATTTGTTTTCCAACCGCATCGTCGCGCTGTTCTACCAGGCGTGGCGCAAATACCGGCTGGAACTGCCGCACGGCGCCGACGGCCAGGACGGCTTGCTGCCCTTGTTGCTGCTCCTGTCGGGCACGCCGGCCGGCAGCACCGGCCAGCCGGTGCCGGACGAGGTGGCCGCGTATTACGCCGCCGCCTTCCGCCAACGGCCGACCTCGCCGCTGCTCATCGAACGCGTGCTGGCCGACTATTTCGGCATTCCCGTCAAGGTCGAACCGAATCTGGGCCATTGGCAGAACATCGCGCCGGCCCTGCAGGCGCGGATGGGCGGCAAGATCGCCCGCCTGAACGTGAGCTGCCTGATCGGCCCGCGCACCTGGCGCCGCGACATGCGGGCGCGCATCAAGCTGGGGCCGCTGAGCAGGGCGCAGCACGCGCATTTCCTGCCCGATGGTGAAGGCGCCGCCGCGTTGAAGAACATGCTGTCGATGTTCGCCACGCCGACCCTGCAATACGAAGTGCGCCTGGTCCTGCGCGCAGCCGACATCGGCGGCGTCTGCCTGTCGCCGGCCGCCGACGGTGGCGGGGCGCGGCTGAACCGGGACGCCTTCCTGGCAGCCGGCCCCGGTGGCAGCGACCGCGACGACGCCTTCTACATCATCGACGCGTTGTGATTTCGCCTCACCGGCATCGGCCTTGCGCGGGCACAAGGCATTGCCGAGCTTGCTCGCTACAGTGCAATTCTGCCATCCCGTTTCCTATCGATAAGGAACAGCCACCATGAACCTGCTGCAGGGCGCCACCGAACTCATCGCCGCATTCAGCGACGACCCGCAGGGCCAGCGCCTGCTGCGGCTGGAATTCCCCAACGAGGACGGCCCGCCAAGCATGATGCTGGCCAACGCCCTGGTCGCCGAGGAGACCGTCTCGCGCGACTTCATCTTCACCGTGGAGGTGTTGTCGGACGACGCCCGCATCCCCCTCAAGCCGCTGATGGGCAAGATGGTCACCATCTCGCTGGTGCGCGACGACGGCAGCCTGCGCTATTTCAACGGCTACGTGTTCGCCTTCCGCATGCTCAAGACCGACGGCGGCTTCGCCTTCTACGAGATGGTGCTCAAGCCCTGGCTGGCCTTCCTGCGGTTGCGGCAGGACTGCATGGCCTACCAGAACCTGACGCTCACCGAGTTGTTCGATCAGATGTTCCTGAATTATGATCAGCGCGACTACCGCTACGATCTCGTCAGCCAAGCGCCTATGCTGAAGTTGGCGGTGCAGTACAACGAGAGCGACTACAACCATTTCCACCGCCGCCTCGAGGCCTGGCACGGCCACTATTTTTACGAGCACCGGCGGGACGGCCACACCCTCGTCATCGGCGACGACAGCACCTTGGCCGACCCCATCGACGGCGACGGCGTGATGGACTTCCAGAGCCAGGCCGGCGCGCTGGAGGACGACGGCGTGAGCCAGTGGAGCCCGGCGCGGCGGGTCGGCCAAGGCCGGGTGACGCTCAACAGCTACAACTTCAAGATCGCCGGCAGCGAGCGGCCCGAGCGCGACTCGATGAACCGCCAGGGCGACGTCGCCTCCTACGAGGTGTACGAGGACACCGGCGGCTATGGCTTCAAGAACTACCAGGACGGCGAGGCGGCGGCGCAGCGGCGCATGGAGGCGATCGACGCCCGGGGCCAGGACTTCGCCGCCCGCAGCAACGACCGCCGCGCCGAGCCGCGCCGCTCTTTCAAGCTGGCCGGCCACTTCAGCGGCGGCTACCAGCCGGTGGGGCCCGGCGAGCCCAGCGGCGACGACGTGTCCGAGCGCGAATACCTGATCCTGTCGGTGCGCCACGACGCCAGCAACAACTACCAGGACGGCAAGGGCGCCGCCTCGTACTACGAGAACACCTTCACCTGCCTGCGCAAGAGCATCCCCTGGCGCCCGCAGCGCGGCTTCAACAGCCGCGACGTGCGCATCCACGGCATCCAGTCGGCCAGGGTGGTCGGCCCCCAAGGCGAGGAGATCCACACCGACGAGTTCGGCCGGGTCCGCGTGCGCTTCCAATGGGACCGCAAGGGCAAGTCGGACCAGGCCAGTTCGCCGATGGTGCGCGTGATGACCGGTTGGGCAGGGGCGCGCTACGGCCAGATGCACATTCCGCGCATCGGCCAGGAGGTCATCGTGATGTTCATCGACGGCAACTGCGACCGGCCGATGATCATCGGCAGCGCCTACAACGACAGCAACATGCCGCCCTGGGAACTGCCGGCGAACAAGACGCAGAGCGGCATCCTGACGCGCTCGACCCGGGGCGGTAACCGCGAGACGGCCAACGCGCTGCGCTTCGAGGACAAGAAGGGGGCCGAGGAGGTGTGGCTGCACGCCGAACGGGATTTGCGCGGCGAGGTCGAGCGCAACGAGTCGCACACGGTGGGCAACGACCGCCGCAAGACGGTGGCGCACGACGAAACGGTGGAGGTCAAGCACGACCGCACCGAGACCGTCGGCAACGACGAGAAGATCACCGTGCACGGCAAGCGCGGCGAGCGGGTCGACCACGACGAGGAGATCGACATCGGCGAGAACCGGACGGAGTCGGTCGGCGGCAACGAATCCATCGCCATCGCCGGAGGGAAAATCGAGCAGGTGACGATGGCCAAGGCGGAATTGATCGGACTGGCGAAGACCTTGGACATCGGTGGCGCCTACGGCGTCGCGGTGGGCGCCATGATGCACACGCTGGTGGGGGATTCCCAATTCACCAAGGTAATTGCAGGCAAGTCAACCGAGGTGGGCACCACGTACAGCATCGACGCCGGCAGCGCGTTGGAGATCGTGGTCGGCGCCGCCAGCTTGCACATGTCGGCCGACGGTGCGGTGACGATCAAGGGTTCCAGCATCGACATCGGTGCTTCCGGCCCGGTCCGTATCAACGGCAAAGACGTTGACCTCAACTAGGAGGCGCTATGAACATCGTCAACCACACGCCGTTTCCGGCGCAGGCCTTTGGGGCCGTGGACCAGCACGGACTGCAGTTCCACGTCTTCGTGCTGCGGCAAACTCTGAGCTTCGCCAGCGGCCAGCTGGAGTATGCCGACAAGCAGCTGCCGCTGTGCGAGGCGGACAGCTATTTCGGCGAAGGGGCGCGCGGCGGCGTGCGCCAGGAGTCGGACTACTGCCCCTACAAGCCGAAGTGCGACGTGATCGTCAACGCCACCGCCCACGCCCCGAAAGGCAAGGCGGTGCTGGACTTTCCGGTGCGTCTGCGCGTCTGGCGGCCCGGCGCGCCAAAGAGTGAGTTTCTGATCGACAAAACCCTGACGATCAGCGGCGTGCGCCAGTTCAAAAAGAAGGCAGCCGTGGCGCGGCTGCTGAACTGGGCCGTCAAGTGGAGCACGCTCACGCTGATTCGCCCCAATCCCTGGAAGCTCAGCCGTGCGCAGGTGGTCACAAGTCTACCGGTGCGCCATGAGTTCTCGTATGGCGGCCAATGTCGTATCAACAATGGCGACGCGGCCACACGGCGGTTGCCGACAGTGCAGCGCCTGACGCCCGCGCAACTTGCCGGCCACCCGGACGTGGTCCTGGCCGCTCAGCAACAACCCGCGGCGCACGCGGTGTTCGAACCCAATCCCGCCGGTCTCGGCTATGCGCCGGGCTGGTATTTGACGGCGAGCAATCTGAAAGCGGTTGCCGCACCGCGCATTGAACAGTTGGGCGCGCAGTGCACCGCTAAACAGTTCTGGCGCTTGCAGCAGTCTTCGAAGCAAGCGGACGCCGCGCCCGAGCCGGCCGGCTTCGGCATTCGCGCCAAGTCGCATCCGGCGCGCCGTGCCTTGCTCGGCACGGTAAACGACGCCTTTGTCCAATGCGATGCTGCGCTCCCCGCCAATTTCAACTTCGGCATTTGGAACGCGGCACCGCCCGATCAGCAAATCGAATTTCCGCATGGCGACGAGGTGTTCGAGCTGGTCAACCTGTGCCGACCGGGTACGCCGGGCGCCAGCGTCAACCAGTTGGGCAACACTTTCCTGCAACTGAAGCTGTTCGAGCACGAGTGCTTTCTTCTTGTGCGGCTGCAGAGCGGCGAAATGTTCATGAAGGTGCTGGAGATCGACACCGTGATCGTCGAGCCGGACGAACTGTCGATGACCTTGGTTTGGCGGACCTCCTTGGCCAAAGTGGACGACGTTGCGATTCGTGCCAGTGAGTTCCGGATGCGCACGATTGAAGAGGGGGTAGCGCTGCGGGCCCGGGGGAAAGCGCTTGCCGAGTTCTCGAAGGAGGCCGGCGAATGAGCGACAAGCTAAAGCTCGCCGATGGCCACGGCGATGCCGAGATTGAGAAAATTTCGCAGGCCAAGGAGATGGACGAGCTGAATCGGCGGATCCGGGAGCTGGAGCAAAACGTCGCTCGACTGAAAGCGCTGCACGAGGAACGGGCCCGGGTTGCCCGCGAAGCGGCGGCGACGAAAGCCGCCGGCAACAACAAGATCGGCGCCCGAAAGCACGCCGGGTTCAAGGCCATCAGCACCGCGCCGTCCATCAACAAGACACCGATTGGCCCGTCCATGGTGCCGCTTCCCTATCCGACGGTGCAGGACCTGTCGAATAGCACAAGCACCGCCCGGTCGGTGAGGTTCAACGGAGCGCCCGCGTATCTGCTCGACGGCACCACGCAGCCAAAGTGCACGGGGGACGAGCCGGGCACCGGAAAGGGCATCAGATCGGGTACGGTCAGCGGGGAGGTCAAACCCGTCAAGGGTAGTAGCACCGTTCGAATCGAAGGCAAGCATGTGGTCCGCGATGGTGACGCCTGCACCATGAACGGCGGCAACAATCCGGGGATCTATGTCACGACACAGGCGCCGAGTTCGGCATCACCGAAGGATGCGATAAAGACGTCGAATCCGCCGGTCGTTCTGGATACACATGAAGAGAAATCGACCTTCATGAAGATCGTGGCAAAGGCAAAAGAGCACGTCTTGGTGGCAAAGGACAATGTCAAGGCGGCATTTGACCGTCCAATTGAGGGCGCGAAAGGCATCGTTAAGGGCCTTGTCAACATAGTGCCTAGCGTGGCGGAATTAGTGCTGAAGGGTGCCGCCCTATCCGGAGCGGCCCAAGTGGCCGAGTCCGAGGCGACTTTAACGGTGGTCGGGCAGACGGAACTGGCAAAAAAGCAGGGCGCTTTGGCCACAGAAATGCAGGAGGCCGCCAATAACGTTAGTGTGCCGAAGCTCCCGCTGAGCAACGCTGCGCAAGAGGGCGGTGATACGATTTCGGTTCTGGCTTCGGTAATTGCCGGTGGAGTCGGGATACTGAAAAGTGGCGCAAGGTTGTTGGGCGGCTTGGGCAAGGCAGGAAAGGCGGCGGAGGCGGCGGAGGCGGCAAAGGCGGCAGAAGTCGCGTCAGGCGTTGGTAAAGTTGACAAGGCCACCGGCGCGGCAGCTGGGTCAGCTGGAGATGGGGTGAAAGTTGTTGGGGGGGACGGCGCTGCCAGAGTCGGTGGTTCAGAGTTAACGGTTAGTATTTTCGGCTTTCGTGGCGCTGGTTCCACTCGGGCCATTTTGGCAGTTGATGCGCTGCATCCATATGTTGTAACAGGGCACGTAGGATACTCATTTGATGGCGGAGCGACCATTTATGGGTTCGGCCCAAAAATGCCAGGCGGGATGTCAGCATATGAGGCTGTCCAGTCACTTAAAAAGGGGGGGAGCTATCCAGGTATCATCACTAATGACACTGCTATTTTTGAATCGGTTGCGAAAAATCCGGCACTAGGCCGTGATGGAGTTCGTCAGGTTGTTATAGAGAGTAAAATACCTGTGTCACAAGCTCAACTTGATTCAATAATGGCAGCACATGAAAAGATTGGGGTAAATTCCTCTATGGATAACATTTTGTATGGTTTTCCTGGTAAAAATAGCTGTACTTTTAACTGTGCAACCTTCCCCTCTGAGTTGGGAATACCAATCCCTGAGGCGACCGGGAATATGCGAAATTATATGCCTGAACTTGAAAAAGCTGGTAAGCCATGGACGCCGTGATGAAAGATGAAAAGATGTTCTTATTGGATAAATCGCGCAATCACGATGTGATAATTATTCGAATACTTCGGTCGCTGGGGAATCAGTCGCTCGTAGGAAGTGTTGAGGATATATATTCGGCAAGAAAAGGAATAAAGTGGAGCGATCTCGGCTCTGAAATTGAATTTATTTGCTCATCTGGTACATGGGGCGATGTAGCCTTGGTGGTAGGAGATAGAGCGATCCTCTTTGTGTCACAAATTTCCGGGAAACTATACGAAGACGCGTGGCGTGGTCATATGCTCATAGAGGAAATTGAAAAAAATAGTTATGTGGTATTTCCACATCGTGAATTATGGCTAAACGAGGATGTCCCTGCTGAAATTAGAGCGGCTGCGCGAGAAGATCCTAGGCGGCCATATGCAACTGCAATACGATTTGAGGCGATGGACTCCTATCTGCGAAATTTACTTGAAATGATAAATGGAAGTGAGTTGTAGAATCAATGGAATTTAATTTAATGGTATATTTTTATAGGAAGTCAGTCGAGTTGTGAGGGGAATAAAATGAGTGAGTTTAGGATAGATTTATCGCCGTTCTGCATAAGAGCGCGATCTTTTATAGCGCAGGGGAGGATCGAAGACGCTCTTGGCCTATATGGAGATGTTTTGCAAGTCGACCCAATTAATGCCATGGCCTATGCCGATCGCGGCACTGCATATGCAATGTTGAAAAAATTTGAGTTGGCCTTAAGTGACCTGAACAAGGCATTTTCATTAGGGTATCAAGATTCTTCAGCATATAGCACTACGGCGACAATTTTCTTTGAGCTAAAAGACTTTCAAAAAGCACTTGATTATTTCTCAAGAGCAATTAAGTTGGATGCTGGTTACCCCTTGGCCTACTACAATAGATCAAACGTATTTTACGAAATTGGCAGCTTTAATGCCGCTATTTCTGATCTGGAAAAGTGCCTAGAGTTTAACTCCGGGGAAGATTTCAAAAAATTGGTTATTAATCGACTGAGCTATATCAAGGGGAAATTATTGTCCAAGTAATGGAATAGGCATGGTATTCCGTGGAAGAATTTGATATATTTTACTCGCGAAAATAATTAACCCAATTTTCTGGAAATGGATTCTGAGCTACATACGTCACCGTTGGGAAAACTTATTTATCGACATATGATGAGTTGATACGTAAATGGGAATTAATAAGGGAAGACACTTCGAGAAAAGAGATGTATTTGTTGATTACCCTTTTGAGGAGGTAATGTACCGATGGGATCACGTGGAGAGGAAAACATACATGCGTTTTTATGGAGAGGAAGAAAAACTAAAGCCAATACCCCATGATAATCGTTTGTTCAATGATGCCCTTCTTTTTGGCGATGAAATATCGAGGGATCAATATTTTGCAGGGAAGAGCCCGAAGCAGTAGATTAGGAGTTCAAGCGCGAGATAGATGTCTATGAGATTCTTTGCTATTATTTGGAAGCCCGCGTGATCTATGGGGGGGAGATGGTAGCAGTGCACATGAAAAAATGGTTTGATGATATGATTCTGTATGGACGTGAGATTTTATGGAATAAATTCTTTTGGGGTGAGATGAGTGATTTTGATGTGGCAATTTCTTTAGCCTGCAAGGTTCATGCCGGGCAGGTGGATAAGTCAGGGCAGCCACACATTCTGCACCCTCTTCGGCTACTACTGAAGTTTCGTTGCGAGAATGAAAGGATTGTTAGCGTTTTGCATGACGTGATTGAGGATGGCGATATTACGCTTGATGAACTGCGGACACTTTGTTTTTCGGATTTGGTTGTTGGTGCAATTGATTGTCTGTCGAGGAGGAAAGGTGGAGATTATCAGGATTTTATTTGCCGATTGTCTTCCAATGATTTAGCGAGGAAGGTGAAGATTGAAGATATTAAGGATAATTTAGATGTAACTAGATTGGAAACAATTGGCGAGGACGACTTGAGTAGAGTTACAAAGTACCACAGGGCTCTGCAGTACCTGGTTGGGAAGTAGTGTTTTTCCTATTAAATGTACGAATTTATTGTGTCTAATTTGATGGGGCGGTAGGGAATTTCCACCCATAGAGATAATAGGGTTGGCTTGTATTGAAGTGGTAATGGATAACGCTAAATTATCAACCTTCTTCGAAAGTTATGAAACTTCAATATTATAGAATGGGGCGATGGATTCGGAAGGTTTGCCATGTTTTCGAAATTACTAAGAATATTTAATTTTCGGTGGCATCTTATAAAAAATGAAATTGCAAGAGAACATGCAGGGCCATATGTCGAAAGAAATAGTGAAGGATATTTGATAGTAATAATTTGCAGGGGAGAACAATTGCTGTATACGGATGAAAATGGAGCGCTAATTTTGGGAATTAGCATCCCTGGTAAATGGGTTGACACAAATTCGATAGGGAAATGGGATGAGGTAAGGCGTGTTTCTGAACTGCAACGAGTGGTTGTTTTTGAAAGAATTAAAAGATATTTTCAGAAATTTCAAGGGTTTGATGTAATTTTCATAGACGTACGGAAACCTTCTTCGGACGAAAAAGAGTAGATAATGTTGAGCCTCTTGCAAACGGCTCCACACGGTGACAGGTCACGAACTCGAGCGATCACCACGGTATTTGTCAACGGCGCCTCCGATCAAAAGGGGGCGTGATATGTCGACTACTTTGTAGCCCTGTGACAAATCCCATCGAGAATCGAAATCAAGGCAAGGTAATCGTCACATTCGCCGGCGGCGGCGCCAGCTTGACCAGATCCGTATACCCCGCCAGGCTGTCTTGCGTCGAGTGCCTCAGCGAGGACTCCAGGCCGGCGTAGGCGCCCAATCCAATCAACGCGAACACCGCCGACAAGGCCCACAGCGGCAAGTCGCTGCGCAGCTTGTTGACGATCTGGTCGGGCCGCTCGGCCTGCGGCGCGAAGCCGCGACTCTTGCCCTTGATGTGGACGATCTCGTCGCCCACGCGGGCGGTGATGTAGGCGAGCTTGTCGATGGTGTCTTCCGTAAAGCGGCCGTGGAATCCCAGCAACAGGCACATGTGGAATACCTGCAGCGCCTGCAGGCGCATGCCGCCCTTGCTGCGCAGCGTCTCCAGCTGTTCGAAGAAGTATTCGCCAGCATGTTGATCGCGGAACACTTTCAATTGCAGTGGCTGGCTCTCGCACGCCTCGCGCAGGCTGACGCTGGAGTTCAGCATGAACTCGTCGAAGGTCGCACAGAAGGCGAATTTGGCGGCGTCGATATCCTCGCCGGGAATCTGTAGCTTGCGCGCCTCGCGGTCGAAGTCGGCCAGGAAGGAGACGATATTGTGTACGAAGGGGCTGCGCTTGCGCGACTTGCGCGCCCCGACCCGTATTGCCGAGGCGCGCTTGGCGGCCCGCTCGGCGACGCTGGCCGCGCCGTCGGCGGCAAGCGCCTTGCTGCTGGGGGCGGCGTCGGCGTCGGCATCGCCATCGCCTTCAGAGTCGGAGAGCGCGGTGGCGCCGTTCAGCACCAGGAACAGCGCGTAGAAGCCTTCGTGCATCAGGTCAACCAGCGTTGGCGGGTGGCCGCTGTCCAGGCGCGTGTCGCGGGTCTGCCGGCGCTGGCCGCCCAGCAAGGTGGGGTTGGTGCGCCGTTCGGTATGGGAAGTCATGCGGTCACCGCGATCAGTTCGATTTGTAGGTCGTCGATGCCGTCCGGAATATAGAGCGAGATCGCCTGTGCCTTCAACATCTGTTCATAGAGCACGCCCTTGTTGTCGAGCGCGAAGTAGTAGGTGTCCGGCTGCACGGGGATGGCGGCCGGCACGCGCGCCGCGTGCACCAGCTTGATGCCCGACAGGGACGACAACACGCATCTTTCGAGGTCGTCCGGTCCGCCCAACTTGATGTGTCGGGGCACCGTATCGACCAGCTCGAGCGCGGGCAGCGCGGCGCTGACGGCCAGGTAGAGCGTGGTGGTGTGGTCGATCTTGCCGGAGTCGAGCCTGCCGCCGTAGTAGTAGGGCTTGGTTTCCTCCAGCGCGATGGAAAAGCATTTGGTGGAGATCACCGTGGTGAGCAGCTCGCGGATGATCGTGTCCAGCTGTCCAAAGCAGCGGCCGAGATCGTTGTGCTGGTACTTGGGCAGGTCGCTCAGCGTGTAGCTCTTGGAGTAGGTCATCAGGGCGCCCGCCAACCCCAGCAGCGCTTCGAACAGGCGCTCGGGATGCAGCTCCGGGTTGTGCATGTAGTGCGTCAAGGTGGCGGCGGCGGTGCTGGCGGTATGCAACAGCCAGAACGAGGAGACGTCGCCGGAACGGAACTCGATCACGTTGCGGCTCGGTTCGCGCATGTTTCCCAGCAGCGCGTTGACCTTGGCTTGCAGCGCTTCCATCAGTTGTTTCAGTTGCGCCGCCAATTGGGGCGCGCTGTGCACCGCCACGCTGGGCGGGACGAAGCTTGGGTCCAGCTCGAAGCCGCCCGTCACCGTGCGGCGCAGCTTGATGATCGGAAAGCTGTCGTAGGCGCCGAGCGGCTCGCGGTCGGACACCAAGCGCATGGTTTTCCTCAGGTAGCGGATTTGCTCGACCTCGCCCTCGGTGAACAAGTCCGAGGTGGCCCGTCCCACTTGGCTGAAGCGCGCGCCGCCGTGGTGCTGGCCCGCCACGGCGACGTTGTCGCCGTCGATGTTGAGCATCGGCAGGGCGGCGTGGTAGGTGATCTCCTGCACCTCCGAGGGCAGGGCGGCCAGATCGATCGGCGGCGGCAAGGGCTCGCTGTTCGGCGCGTCGGCGAAGTCGCCGCTGCGGAAAAACGCCGACAGCGCCGTCGCCTCCAGCTTGTTGGCCGCGAGCGAGTCCAGATTCCACTCCACCCGCTGCACGCCCCACAGGAACGGGTTTAGCGCGTGGGCGGTCTGGCGCAGGCGCGACTCGTGGTACAGGCCCTGCTGCTGG
The DNA here is from genome assembly GCF_029834475.1 of Rugamonas sp. DEMB1. Classification (GTDB taxonomy): domain Bacteria; phylum Pseudomonadota; class Gammaproteobacteria; order Burkholderiales; family Burkholderiaceae_D; genus Rugamonas; species Rugamonas rubra. The sequence continues at coordinate 1,673,807 of NZ_CP122407.1, forward strand.
AATTGTTGAGCACGCAAGTAATCGGCGGCGCCCCACAATACTTTCAACGGATTGCTCATGCTCCCTCCTTGGAATGAACTTTCGCTCAGCGGCAGCGCACCGCCGCCAGCGGCTTGCCGGCGGCGCCGGCCAGTGGTGGCGCGCCGGCGCCCATGCTCAGCGCGCAGGCGTGCATGCCGACGGTGATGCCGGACTGTTCGGCCTCGCTGGCGGCGAAGGCCAGGCGCCAGCGCTGCTCGGCCGGGGCGCGGAACAGCGCCACCAGGCCGATCACCTGGGCCTCGCGCGTGACCTGCTCGACCACCTCGTAGCGCTGGCCTGGGATCAGCAGCACCTCCTTGACCTCGAGCAGGTCGTTGCCCAGCAGCTCGCGCTCGGTGTGGGCGTTGAGGAAGCCCTGGTAGGCGATGCGCTCGAAGGCGGCGCCCTGGCGCAGCTTGTAGATGCGCGCCACCAGGGCCAGCGGACGGCCGTCGGCGTCGGCGTTCAGGTTGGCGCCGGCGTGCAGGCGGATGGCCACCTTGCGCGGCGGCTTCTGCGCCTCGGGCAGCTCGGGCGGGCGGCGGATGCCGACCATCTCCAGCGCGGCGCTGGCCAGCGTGCCGCCGGCGGCGGCGCAACCGGCCAGGGCCGACAGGCCGGCCGCGACGATCAGGGGGGGGAGGGCGCGCTTCATGTTTTCTCCAGGCGATCCCTGCATTAAAAGCCGGCGCGGCGGGGCCGGCCTTGCTCCGCCTCAAGCCGGGCGCCGATGGCCGCTGTCTACCGGCTTGCAAGTGTTGATGATAGGCAACGTCCGCGGGGTAGCGGCCTCGTCCCTTGAGACAGCGCAACCGGCGCCGCCGGGCTTGCTCCAATAATGGCCTCCAGCCGTCCGAGCTCGAACCATCCATGTAGACCAAGGAGCAGCCCACAATGAAGCCATCCGCCATCCTCCCCTGCCTCGCCTGCGCGCTGCTGCTGTCCGCCTGCGCGACGGACGGCGAGCAGACCCGCAGCGACAAGCTGTCCGCCTCGACGCTGGAGCGCGCCCTGGCCGACGCCGACAACGCCGTCGCCGCCGGCCAGGGCGAGCGCGCGCAGAGCATTCTGAAAAGCGCCGCCACCACCTATCCCGCCGACAAGACGCCGTGGCTGCACCTGGCCCAGCTCAAGTTCGACCGCGCCAGCTACGGCGAGGCCATCATGCACGCGCTCGAGGCGCTGCAGCGCGATCCCAACGACAAGCTGGGCAACAGCATCGTCGCCGTCAGCGGCCTGCGCCTGTCGACCAAGGCGCTGGCCGACCTGAGCCAACAGAACAACCTGAACGGCTCGCTGCGCTCGGAGGCGCAGGGCCTGGCCAAGCTGCTGCGCTCGAGCCTGGGCGAGGACGTGCTGGTGCCGTCGGCCGCCGCGCCGCGCCGCGCCGCCGCGCCGGCGAAGCGGCCGGCCGGCGCCGCGCCGGCGCCGGCGCATTCGGCCAAGCCCTCCAACCAGTCCAACAGCAGCGATCCCTTCGGCGCCCTCAAGTGAGCGCCTTCCCCGTCCTTTCTTGATGGAGTAGCTATGGCAAACGGAGACAGTGTGCAAAAGCGCCTGACCAAGGTGCGTCCGCCACGGGTGCAGATGACCTATGACGTGGAGATCGGCGACGCGATGGAGAACAAGGAGCTGCCCTTCGTGGTCGGCGTGGTGGGCGACTTCGGCGCCAACCCGGACGTGGAGCAGAAGCGCCTGAAGGAGCGCAAGTTCGTCAACATCGACAGCGACAACTTCGACGAGGTGCTGGGCGGCGTGGCGCCGGCGGCGCGCTTCCTGGTGCCCAACCAGCTCAGCGGGGAGGGCGGCGAGTTCGCCGTCGACCTGCACTTCCGCGCCATGGACGACTTCCGCCCCGAGTCGGTGGTGCGCCAGGTGGCGCCGCTGTCCAAGCTGCTCGAGGCGCGCACCAAGCTGGCCGACCTGCGCAACAAGCTGGCCGGCAACGACAAGCTGGAGGACATCCTCACCGACGTGCTCAACAACACCGAGCAGCTGGCCCAGCTGAAATCCAACCCGCCGGCGCAGGAGGAATGACATGTCCGCCCAATTGAACCCAGCGCAGGCGGCGGCCGCCGCCGCCACGGCGGAAGCGGCGCCGGCCAACCTGCTCGACCAGATCGTCGAGCAAAGCAAGATCGCCAAGTCCAGCGTCGAGCACGCGCGCGCCAAGGCACCTCATCTCCGAGCTGGTCAGCCAGGTGCTGCAGGGCACGGTGGTGGTGTCGCACAACCTGTCGGCGACGCTGGACGCGCGCGTCGCCGAGTTGGACGGCCTGATCTCGAGCCAACTGAGCGCCATCATGCACGCGCCGGCCTTCCAGAAGCTCGAGCAGAGCTGGACCGGCCTGCACTACCTGGTGCGCAACTCGGCCACCGGCCCGGGCCTGAAGATCCGCATGCTCAACGCCACCAAGCGCGAGCTGGTGAAGGACTTCCAGAGCGCGCTGGAGTTCGACCAGAGCAGCATGTTCAAGAAGGTCTACGAGGAGGAGTTCGGCACCTTCGGCGGCGCGCCCTACGCGGCGCTGCTGGGCGACTTCGAGATCTCGCGCCAGCCCGAGGACATCTATTTCGTCGAGCAGATGTCGCACGTGGCGGCGGCCGCGCACGCGCCCTTCGTCAGCGCCGCCGCGCCCGAGCTGTTCGGCCTGGAGAGCTACGGCGACCTGGGCAAGCCGCGCGACCTGTCGAAGGTGTTCGACACCGTCGAGTACACCAAGTGGAAGGCCTTCCGCGAGTCCGAGGACGCGCGCTACGTCGGCCTGACGCTGCCGCGCTTCCTCGGCCGCCTGCCGTTCAATCCGGTCGACGGCACCACCGTCGAGGGCTTCAACTTCGTCGAGGAGGTGGACGGCAGCGACCACCACAAATACCTGTGGTGCAACGCCGCCTACGCCTTCGGCGCCAAGCTGACCAAGGCCTTCGACGACTACGGCTGGTGCGCGGCGATCCGCGGCGTGGAGGGCGGCGGCCTGGTCGACGACCTGCCCACCCACACCTTCAAGACCGACGAGGGCGAGGTGGCGCTGAAGTGCCCGACCGAGGTGGCCATCACCGACCGCCGCGAGAAGGAGCTCAGCGACCTCGGTTTCATCTCGCTGGTGCACTGCAAGAACACCGCCTACGCCGCCTTCTTCGGCGCGCAGTCGGCGCAGAAGGCCAAGAAGTACAACACCGACGCGGCCAACGCCAACGCCGTGCTGTCGTCGCAGCTGCAGTACATCTTCGCCGTCTCGCGCATCGCCCACTACATGAAGGCGATGATGCGCGACAAGGTGGGCAGCTTCACCGCCGCCGCCAACGTCGAGGACTTCCTCAACCGCTGGCTGATGAAGTACGTGCTGTTGGACGACAACGCCAGCCAGGAGCAGAAGGCCCAGTTCCCGCTGCGCGAGGCCTCGGTGCAGGTGCACGAGGTGGCCGGCCGGCCCGGCGTGTACCGCGCCGTGTCCTTCCTGCGGCCGCACTTCCAGCTCGACGAGCTGTCCGTTTCCCTCCGACTGGTCGCGGAGCTGCCGAAGACGACCAACACCTGAAGTCCCATCGAACCCAACATGAGGAGCACGCAATGGCAATCGACGTCTACCTGTTCATCGACGGCATCAAGGGCGAGTCGGCCGACGACCGCCACAAGGACTGGATCGAATGCAAATCGGTCAGCTGGGGCGTGGAGCAGCCCAAGTCGGCCACCGCCTCGACCGGCGGCGGCCACACCGCCGAGCGCTGCGAGCACCGCGACATCGTCATCGCCAAGCTGGCCGACCTGTCCTCGCCGATCCTGCTGCAGACCTGCGCCGCCGGCCGCACCATCCCCAAGGCCAAGTTCGAGTTCATGCGCGCCGACGCCATGGGCGAGCGGGTCAAGTACTTCGAGATCGAGATCGAGAACGTGCTGATCGGCGAGGTCTCCCCCAGCGTCGACGAGGGCGACATCCTGACCGAGCAGGTCGGCTTCAAATTCTCCAAGGTGCGCTGGAAGTACACCCAGCAAAAAATCACCGGCGGCGCCGGCGGCAACACCTCCGGCGGCTGGGACTTGTCCAGCAACCGCGTGATCTGAGCAGCTGCGGGACGGCGGCGCGGCCGGTCCGGCCGCACCGCCCGCGCCGCGCGGTCCCCGCCACATCCCTGTTGTGAAAGAGCGCAAGCCGGCGCCCCGGCGCCGCGCTGCCGTCGCGCGGCCCGCCAGCGGCCGCGCCATCCGACCAACCCTAGCGCAGGCGGAGCACCAGCATGAGCATCAATCTGAAGACCCTGATCGGCAAGCTGAACGACACCACCCGGCTGGCCGCCACGCGCGCCGCCAGCATCTGCGTCGGCCTGGGGCAGTACGAGGTCGACATCGAACACCTCTTCCTCGCCCTGCTCGAGCAGGAGCACTGCGACTTCGTGCAGATCGCCCGCAAGTGCGACATCAGCCCCGGCGCGCTGGAGGCAGACCTGCGCCGCGAGGTGGCCAGCTTCAAGACCGGCAGCAGCCGCACGCCGGTGTTCTCCAAACACCTGCCGACCTTGTTCGAGCACGCCTGGTTGATCGCCTCGCTGGCCACGCCGCAGCCGGACAACATCCGCAGCGGCCACCTGCTGCTGGCGCTGCTGACCGAGCCGGACCTGGCCCAGCTGGCGCAGCGTGGCTCCCGCCTGTTCGGCAAGTTCCCGCTCGACCAGCTCAAGCACCACCTCGACAAGTTCGCCCACGGCTCGCAGGAGGAGAAGGTGGCCGCCGCGCCGGACGCCGAGGCGGTCGGCGAGATGCTCGTCCCCGGTGCCAGCCGCACGCCGGCGCTGGACCAGTTCACCAGCAACCTGAGCCGGCTGGCGCTGGAGGGCCGGCTCGATCCGGTCATCGGCCGCGAGGCGGAGATCCGCCAGGCCATCGACATCCTGATGCGGCGGCGCCAGAACAACCCCATCCTGACCGGCGAGGCCGGCGTCGGCAAGACCGCCGTGGTCGAGGGGCTGGCGCTGCGCATCGCCGCCGGCGCAGTGCCGGCGGTGCTGCAGGGCGTGCAGATCCACACGCTCGACATGGGCCTGCTGCAGGCCGGCGCCAGCGTCAAGGGCGAGTTCGAGAGCCGCCTCAAGCAGGTCATCGACGAGGTGAAGAAAAGCCCGCACGCCATCGTCCTGTTCATCGACGAGGCGCACACGATGATAGGCGCCGGCGGCCAGGCCGGCCAGAACGACGCCGCCAACCTGCTCAAGCCGGCGCTGGCGCGCGGCGAGCTGCGCACCATCGCCGCCACCACTTGGAGCGAGTACAAGAAGTACTTCGAGAAGGACGCGGCGCTGGCGCGGCGCTTCCAGGTGGTCAAGGTGGAGGAGCCGTCGGCGCAGGTGGCCTGCGCCATGCTGCGCGCCATGGTGCCGCTGATGGAGCGCCACTTCAAAGATCCGCGTGCGCGACGAGGCGGTGACCGAGGCGGTGCGCCTGTCGCAGCGCTACATCAGCGGGCGCCAGCTGCCGGACAAGGCGGTCAGCGTGCTCGACACGGCCTGCGCCAAGGTGGCGCTGGGGCAGAGCGCGGCGCCGGCCCAGCTGGAGGCGGCCGCCGCCAAGCTGGCGCAGCTGGACGCCGAGATCGCCGCGCTGGAGCGCGAGGAGGTCGAGCTCGGCGCCGACGCGGCCGGCCACGACGCGCACGACGCGCACGGCGAGTACCAAGCGCACCAAGCGCACGATGGGCACGATGGGCACCATGCGCACCATGCGCACCATGGGCGCCTGCCGCAGCTGCGCCAGGCGCGCGACGAATGCCGGTGCGAGCACGGCCTGCACGCCGAGCGCTGGGAGCACGAGAAGGCCATCGCCGCCGAGATCGCCCAGCTGCAGCAGGACGGCGAGGCGCAGGCGGCGCGCGCGCTGCGCGAGGAGCTGGTGCAGCTGCAGGGCGACGCGCCGATGCTGCCGCTGGAGGTGGACGGCCACGTGGTCGCCGCCATCGTCTCCGGCTGGACCGGCATCCCGCTGGGGAAGATGGTGCGCGACGAGATACGCGGCGTGCTCAAGCTGCAGGACGCGCTGCGCCAGCGCGTGCTGGGCCAGCCGCACGCCATCGAGGCGGTGGCGCAGCGGGTGCGCACCTCGCGCGCCAACCTGGACGACCCGGACAAGCCGAAGGGCGTGTTCCTCTTCGTCGGCCCGTCCGGCGTCGGCAAGACCGAGACGGCGCTGGCGCTGGCCGACCTGCTGTACGGCGGCGAGCGCAAGATGGTCACCATCAACATGAGCGAATACCAGGAGGCGCACAGCGTGTCCGGCCTGAAGGGCTCGCCGCCCGGCTACGTCGGCTACGGCGAGGGCGGCGTGCTGACCGAGGCGGTGCGGCGCAACCCCTACAGCGTGGTGCTGCTCGACGAGATCGAGAAGGCCCACCCCGACGTGACCGAGCTGTTCTTCCAGGTGTTCGACAAGGGCGTGCTGGAGGACGCCGAGGGCCGCGAGGTGGACTTCCGCAACACCATCATCATCGCCACCTCCAACGCCGGCTCGGCGGCGCTGATGCAGGCCTGCCTGAACAAGCCGGAGGCCGAGCTGCCGTCGGCCGAGGAGCTCGAGCAGCTGTTGCGGCCGCAGTTGATGAAGCACTTCAAGCCGGCCTTCCTCGGCCGCCTGAAGGTGGTGCCCTACTACCCGATAGTCGACGCGGTGCTGGCGCAGATCATCGCCCTCAAGCTCGAGCGCATCGGCCAGCGCATCCAGGCCAACCACCAGGCCGAGTTCAGCTACGACGAGGCGCTGGTGGAGGCGGTGCTGGCGCGCTGCACCGAGGTCGACTCCGGCGCCCGCAACGTCGACCACATCCTCAACGGCAGCCTGCTGCCGCAGCTGGCCGAGGCGCTGCTGGCGCGCATGGTCGACGCCGCGCCGACCCGCAGGATACGCGTTGGAGTGGACGACAAGGACCAGTTCACCTACGCCATCGAGTAGCGCGGCACTAGTTCACTATCACGGAGGATCGTCATGTTCAATATCGCCCAACTGCTTGTTCCCATCAGCGTCGCCAACGCCTGCGGCGACGACATCTCCTTCAGCAGCGAGGTCGACGACATCGCCAGGGCGCGCCAGCACGACGACCCCAGCCTGGACCAGGGCGAGTGGGTGGTGGCGTTGAAGGAGGCCGACTGGCCGCTGGTGGCCAGCCGCTGCGCCAAGCTGATCGCCGCCAAGAGCAAGGAGCCTGCGGCTGGCGGTCTGGCTGGCCGAGGCGCGCGCCAAGACCCACCACTTCCGTGGCCTGGGCGACGGCTTCGCGCTGCTGGCCGGGCTGTGCGAACAATACTGGGACGGCCTGCATCCGGCCGCCGACGACGGCGAGTACGAGCAGCGCATCGGCAACCTGTGCTGGCTGCTGTCGCGCACGCCGCAGCTGGTGCGCGAGATGCCGCTAACCGAGGGCCAGCCCTTCGGCCTGGCCGATTTCGAACGGGCGCGCCAGCGCTCTGCCGGCGGCGAGGCCGGTTCCAGCCAGCCTTGGGGCGTCGCCGCCCCCGCCAGCGTCGAGTTGACCCTGGCCGAGCTGGAGGCGGAGCGCCGCCGCAACTCGCCCGATTTCAACGACAAGCTGTTGGCCGACGCCGAGTTTTGCATGGCCATGCTGGAGCAGCTGGAGCGCGTGTTGGACCAGCGCCTGGGCGCCGACGGCCCCGGCTTCAGCGTGGCGCGCGAAGCCCTGCGCAGCGCGCTGCACGCGATCGCGCCGCTGGTCGCCAGGGCCGACGCGGTCCATGGCGCCGCACCGACGGCCGGCGAGGGCGGGGCGCCGGCCCCCGGACGGTTCGACGGGCCGCTGCACAGCCGCGCCCAGGCGCTGGCGCAGCTGCGCCAGGTGGCCGACTTCTTCCGCCGCACCGAGCCGCATAGCCCGGTCGCCTATTTGGCCGACAAGGCCGCCAACTGGGGCGAGCTGCCGCTGCACCTGTGGTTGCGCGCGGTGCTCAAGCCCGCCGCCATCGCCCAGTTCGACGAGCTGCTCGGCGCCCCGCCCGCCGCCGAGTGAGGCCAGCGCCTACGGCTTCGCGGCCGGCGTGTCACAATGCATTCTGCGGCGCCTTGCCGCGTCACGCGAGGATGCGACGATGAAGAAGTGGCTGCTGCCGTTACTGGCTGTGTTGATGTTCAGCGGGTGTGTGGGCAAGCCGGACGGCATTGACCCGGTCGGCAATTTCAACGCCGATAAATATCTCGGCAAGTGGTACGAAATCGCCCGCATGGACCACTCCTTCGAGAGGCTGAGCAAGGTCAGCGCCGAATACAGCCTGCGCGAGGACGGCGGCCTGAAGGTGGTCAACCGTGGCTACGACGCCGCCAACGGCAAGTGGAAGGAGGCCGTCGGCAAGGCCTACTTCGTCGGCGCCAAGGACCAGGGCCACCTCAAGGTGTCCTTCTTCGGCCCGTTCTACGCCTCCTACATCGTGTTCGACCTGGACCAGGACAACTACCGCTATTCGCTGGTCTCCGGGCCGGACCGTTCCTACTTCTGGCTGCTGTCGCGCAGCCCGGTGATGGACGAGGCGACGCGCCAGCGCCTGCTGGCCAAGGCCGCCGCGCTGGGCTTCGACACCACCAAGCTGATCGCCGTGGCCCAATAGTCCGGCAGCCCGATAGGCCGGCAGCGAGGCCGGCGGTACAATGGCGGCCTATGTCCCATGCCGCCGAATCCAACCACCCGCCACGCGCCCGCCGCGTTCTTTGCGCGCGCTGCCAACGGCCGCAGCCAACCTGCATCTGCCACTGGGTGACGACGCTGCCGAACCAAGTCGACGTGCTGCTGTTGCAGCATCCGCTGGAGGTGGCCAACGCCAAGGGCAGCGCGCGCCTGCTGAACCTGTGCCTCGAGCGCAGCGCGATGGTGGTGGGCGAGGCCTTCGATCCGGCGGCCCTGCGCGCGCTGCTGCAGGGCGACGGACGCCGCGCCGTGCTGCTCTACCCTGATACTGCCGACGAGCGCTCGCTCGGCATCCCCGCGCCGCCGCCGTTCGAGCCGCAGTGGATGGGCGAGCCGCAGCGGCTGCGTCTGGTGGTGTTGGACGGCACTTGGCGCAAGAGCCGCAAGATGCTGTATCTGAATCCGCTGTTGCAGCAGCTGCCGCGCCTGCCGCTGCGCGACACGCCGCCGTCGCACTACCTGATCCGCAAGGCGCATCTGCCGGACCAGTTGTCGACATTGGAGGCGAGCTGCTACGCGCTGGCCCAGTTGGAGGGCGCGCCGCACCGCTACGATCCGCTGATCGCCGCCTTCGACGGATTCGTCGCGCAGCAGCAGGGCTACGTGCCGCCGCGCGCGACGGTTTAGGAAATCAGCTTGAGCCCGGGCGGCAGCGCCTCGCCCAGCATGCGCTTTTCGCTCAGCTGGTCGAGCTGCACCACCTCGCCGACCATCGCCGACCAACTGGCCGGCGCGCCGGCCGCGCCCAGCCGCCGCACGATCTCGGCGCGCAGCTGCGGGTTGATGTCGCGCGAGCGGTCGCCCGTCATGCGCGCCAGGTGGGCCGCCGCGAAGCCGGCCGGCTCCACCTTCTTCCAGTCCAGCGTCAGAATGGCGGCCAGCCACTGCTCGACCGTTTCCACCGGCGCCACGTCGTGGGCGCTGCCGTGGAAGGGCTGGCGCGCGCCGACCCGGCCCAGGCCCCACAGGTACTTGGCCTGAGCGGCGTCCGCCTTGGGTCCGGCGGCCTGCTCCAGCTGGTTCAGCATCCACGCGCCGATCTCGGCCTTGTAGTTGCCGGGGATGCGTTCGAGCGAGGCGCCCAGGCGCAGCATGTCGTCCTCGCTGCCGCCGATCAGCGTGACCGGGCGGCGCGCCCGCTCCTGCAGGTCGGCCTGCACGTTGAAGGCGAAGTCGTCGAGCAGGCGCAGTTGCGCCGTCGCGTCCAGGCCGCCGCAAACGCGGCGCCACAGCGTCCACCACTCGGCGCACACCTGGCTGTCCTTGGGGTGCTGGGCGCCCGGTGCGAACAAGGCCCACAGCTGTTCGATGCGCCACTCGTCTAGGGCGTAGCCGAAGCCGGGGCGCAGGCAGTAGCCGGCCAGGTTGAGCCAAACGCGCTCGTGTTCGGCCGAGCGGCGCCGGCCCTTGGCGCGTTGCAGTAGGGCGTCGAACAGCTGGCGCAGCATCGGCGTTTCCCAGCGGTCGCGGCTGCCGAGCAGTCCTTCGAGCTGAACGCGCAACTGGCGCACGTCCTTCGTCTCGACCTGCTGGGCGCGGCCGCCGAAGATGCGGTCGATCTTTTCCAGCGCCTCGTCGAAGCGCGGCGGCAGCTTGGCCTGCTCGCTGTCGTCGTCGGCTTGGCCGCCGCCGGCGCCCCGGCCGGCCGCGCCGGCGTCGCCGCCGTGCTCGCGCAGCTGGAACTGCAGCAGCCAGCGCTGCGCCTTGTCGCCGCCCTCGGCGGTGGAGACGCAATGCACCTCCAGCGTGCCGACCTCGGTGAGCGCCGTGGCCAGCTGCACCGGCACCTCCTTGCGGGTGTTGTCGCCGTCGGCGCGCAGCACGGTGGCGATGGTCGGCAGGCGCTGGTAGTCGCCCTGGTTCAGGTCGACCAGCTCGCCCAATTGCGGCTCGGCGCCGGCCTGGCTGGTCGATGAGACCAGGTAGAAGCGCACCGGCCGGCCCAGACGCAGCGCGAAGCTGCGCTCGGCCAGCAGGATCTCGCGGCCCTCGGCGCTGCCGCGCGGCAGGATGCAGATGGCGCGGCGCGGCTGGTCGCCGCGCGCGTCCTCGTCGAGCACCAGGAAGTAGCTGCGCGCCGAACCGCCACCGATGGTCGGCGCCCGGCCCAGCTGGCCCAGCGCGTAGGCGACGCCGCCACGGGCCACGGCGACGTCCGGGTTGTCGTTGTGGAGCACGCGCAGCGGCTGGCCGCGCCAGGTAGCCAGCACGGCCTCCAGGCGCTTGGCCAGCGCGTTGGCGCGGAACACGCCGCCGTTGAGCAGCAGCGTGTCCGGGATCACCGGCGCGGCGCCGGGCGGCAGGCCCAGCGCCTCGCGCGCGGCGCCGGCGTGCTGCTGCAGGAAGGCCGCCAGGTGGCGCGTGATGGCCGCGTCGGCGGCGTAGGGTAGGCCAAACTCGACGATGCCGCCACGGCCCCGTTTGGGCTGCTCCCACACGTCCACCTGCGGGAAGAAACCGTCCACCACCAAGTGCTCGACCTCGTCGCGGCTCAGTTCCGCCGAGCGGCTGGCGCCGATCAGGCGCGCGCCGGCGCCGAGCAGGGTGACGTTGACCTTGTCCGGCGCGTCGGCCGCCAGCAGTTGTTCCTTGGCGGCGCGGCAGCGCTCGGTCAGCTGCGACAGGCGGCTGGCCGACAAGCGTGCGCCGCCCTGCGGATCGCCGGCCGCCAGCCGCGCCTCGACCAGGTGGGCCAAGGCCAGGTCCATATTGTCGCCACCGAGGATCAGGTGGTTGCCGACGCCAATGCGGCTGATGCGCGGTTCGCCGTCCACCAGCTCGACCTTGATCAGGCTGAAGTCGGTGGTGCCGCCGCCAACGTCGCACACCAGCACCAGGCGGGTCTGCGCCAGCTCGGCGGCCAGCTTGGCGCGGTGGCGGAACAGCCAGTCGTAGAAGGCCGCCTGCGGCTCCTCCAGCAGGCGCAGCGCCGGCAGGCCGGCCAGCCGCGCCGCCTCCAGCGTCAGCGCGCGGGCGCCCTCGTCGAAGGAGGCGGGAATGGTTAACACGATCTGCTGTTGTTCCAGCGGCTGCTGCGGGAAGCGGGTGTTCCACGCCGCGCGCAGGTGCGCCAGATAACTGGCGCTGGCCGCCACCGGCGAGACGCGCGCCACCTCGGCCTCGGCGCCCCACGGCAGAATCGGCGCCATCCGGTCGACGTTGGGATGCGACAGCCAGCTCTTGGCGCTGGCCACCAGCCGGCCCGGCACCTGGCCGCCCAGCTTGCGCGCCGCCTGGCCGACGACCACCTGCTCGAGGCCGGCCACGTCGTCCTGCCGCCACGGCAGTTGCAGCTCGCCGGGCGCCAGCTCGCCGGCCGCCGGGTGGTAGCGCAGCGACGGCAGCAGCGAACCGGCCGCCACCTCGCCGGGCGCCACCAGCTGCTCGATCTCGAACAGCTTGATCTGCTCCTTGCCGGGCTTGGCGCCCGGCGCGGAGTAGGCCAGCACCGTGTTGGTGGTGCCCAGGTCGATGCTGACGAGGTAGTGCGCCATGCCTACGCTGCGGCGCTGCCGCGCACGTCGAACTCCACCTTCCAGCGCTGGCCGTCCTTGGCCACCGCCAGCAGCTCCAGCGTGCCGGAATCGGTGGCCAGCGCATGTAGCTTGACCTGCACCACGTCGCCCGACTGGCGGCCCTCCGGCGACAGCGTGGCCTGGATCTCGTTGAGTTCGATTAGCTCGTCGGCCTGCCAGAAGTCGAGCAGGTCGCCGATCTGGTCCTGCCGCCGCACCGACGAGCCGAAGAAGCGGAAGTGCACCGGCTCGCCGACCACCAGGCCGAACTCCTGCGCCGGCAGTTCCATCTCGCCGCCTTCCTCCATGCCGAACGGCGCCACGCACAGCGCCTGGATCGGCGGCTCCATGCCGGGGATGGCCGGCATGGCCGACTCCACCGCGACGTAGTAGGAGCGCGCCGTGCCGCCGCGAATGCGCACGCCGCTGCCGCGCCGCACGTAGCTGTAGTAGGCCGCGCCGCGCGCCACCGCCAGGTCGAGGTCGGCGCCGCCGAGCATGCGCGCCGGCTCGGCGCCTTCCAGGTACAGCCAGTCGTTGATGGTGCCCATCACGCGCTCGGCCAGCAGCGCCGACTTGAACACGCCGCCGTTGAACAGCACGGCGGTCGGATGCAGGAAGGTGGCGTCCGGCGCGGCGCGCCCGGCGAAGCCTTCCAGCTCGGCGGTGGCGCCCAGCTGGCGCGCCAGGAAGGCGGCCAGGTGGCGCGTGATGCCGGCGTCCTGCGCGTAGGGCAGGCCGAGCTGGGTCAGGCCGGCGCGGGTGCGCACGGCCGGCCGCGCCGAGGCGTCGACGGCGGGGAAGAAGCCGTCGAGGATGAAGGTGCTGACCTCGTCGCGGGTCAGTTCGGTGCGGATCGAGCCGCCGATCAGTTTCGAGCCGCGGCTCGGCACGACGATGGGCCAGGTGTCGACGCTGGCGTCGGCCAGCAGGGCCTCCTTGGCCGAGCGGCAGCCGTAGGTCAGCGCGCGCATCTGCCAGGCGTCGAGCTGGCTGCCGCCGGCGGCGACCTTGCGCGCCACCAGGTGGGCCAGCGCCAGGTCCATATTGTCGCCGCCCAGCAGGATGTGGTCGCCCACGGCGACGCGGTGCGGTTCCAGCACGCCGTCGCGTTCCAGCACGGCGATCAGCGAGAAGTCGCTGGTGCCGCCGCCGACGTCGACCACCAGGATGATGTCGCCCGGCTTGACCTCCTTGCGCCAGCGGCCGTCGCTGCCCTGGATCCAGCTGTACAGCGCCGCCTGCGGCTCCTCCAGCAGGGTCAGCGACTCGTAGCCGGCGGCGCGGGCCGCCTCGGCGGTCAGCTCGCGCGCGCCCGGATCGAAGGACGCCGGAATGGTCACGGTGACGGCCTGCTCGGCGAACGGCGCCTCGGGGTGGGCGTTGTCCCAGGCCTGGCGCAGGTGCGCCAGGTAGCGCGTCGAGGCGGCCAGCGGCGAGACGCGGCTCACTTCCTCCGGCGCGTCGTTGGGCAGGATGGCGGCGCGGCGGTCGACGCCGGCGTGGCACAGCCAGCTCTTGGCGCTCGAGACCAGGCGGATCGGCGTGGTGGCGCCACGGCTGCGCGCCATCTCGCCGGCCACGGCGGTTTGCTCCGCCTCGCTCTGCGGCCAGGGCAGGGTCAGTTCGCCGGGCGCCAGTTCCTCGGCGTGCGGCAGGTAGAGGAAGGACGGCAGCAGGGCCAGGTCCCTCGACGGTGCCGGGCGCGGTCAGCTGGGGAATGGCCAGCACGTCGTGCGCGGTCTTCTCGCCGTCGCTGGCGCCCAGGTCGACGTAGGACAGGGCGCTGTGGGTGGTGCCAAGGTCGATGCCGATGGCGTAGCGTGGCTCGCTCATAATTCCACCTCCGCCGGGGCCAGTACCGATGCGTCGTGCGCGTCGGCCAGCTTGGGCAGGCGCACGCTGGAGGCGCGCCAGCCGCGATGGCTCAAGGCGCCACGGAACGGCGCCTTGCCGACCACGTTGCCGGTCAGGCGCACGGCGCCGGCGTCGAAGCCTTCCTCCAGCACGATGCGGCTGCCTTCGGCCTCGCTGCGCACCGCCTCGATGGTGAAGTGCTCGCGCAGCACCTTGCTGCAGCCCTCGTGGACCACGCGCGCGGCGGCGCCGATGTCGGCGTCCGAGTAGGCGCTCAGGTTCTCCTGGGTGAAGTCGATCAGGCGGGCCTCGCGCTGGAACAAGGTCAGCAACTGCAGGGCGGCGTCCGGCGCGGTGTCGCGCAGCGGCGCCGGGGCTGGTGCCGGAGCCGGGGCGGGCGCCGGTGCCGGCGTTGGAGCTGGCGCGGCGGCGACCGGCGCGGCGGCCGGCGTGGGTGTCAGCGGCGCGTCGGCCAGGCGCACGATGCGCGCGGCGTATTCGGCGTCGGACAGGGTGCTGAAGAAGGCGCCGAAGGCCAGGGGGATTCTGCGCCAGAACGAGGGCAGAGCCGGTGTGCTCGAATTGTTCATAGTGTGCTCGCGAATAGTCAATATCGGGGCGCCGCCACGCTCATGGGCGGCATCCTGAAAAATTTGTGGGTGGGTCTGGGGCGCTGGGCCCGCCATGCCGCAGAAATGCACTGGGCGAGGCGCGGGGATCGTCGATCCCCGGATTTGTTGGCATGATACCAGCAAGCGGGCGGCCGCCACAGTGTCTCAGCGCAAGGCGCGGGGCTGGATGTGCGCTCGGACGATGATATTTTTTCATGGTTGAGCTTGATAAGCCGATTCGCCCGGCATAGAATACTGTGTATATATACAGTATTGGTGGGTGGGCTATGCCGGATGACGAACAACAAGAAGGGCAGGCGATGCTGCCGCCACGGCCGCTCAAGGCGAGCAAGGGGCGCGGCGCCGTATCCAACCTGCAGGGCCGCTTCGACAAGCAGGCCCGCGAGGAATACGACGACGGCTGGCCGCGCGAGGAGGAGGAGCCGCGCGCCTGGAAGACCCAGGTCACCGACGAGCAGGCCAAGACCATTCTCAGCCGCAACAGCTCGCCGGATCTGCCCTTCGGCGTGTCGCTCAACCCCTATCGCGGTTGCGAGCACGGTTGCATCTACTGCTACGCGCGGCCGACCCACAGCTATCTGGGGCTGTCGCCGGGGCTGGACTTCGAGAGCAAGATCTTCGCCAAGGTCAACGCGCCGGAACTGCTGCGGCGCGAGCTGGGCAAGGCCTCCTACGTGCCGGAGTCGATCGCGCTGGGCGTCAACACGGACGCCTACCAGCCCTGCGAGCGCGAGCTGCGTCTGACCCGCCGCATCCTGGAGGTGTTGCAGGAGTGCGAGCATCCGGTCGGGCTGATCACCAAGTCGGCGCTGGTCGAGCGCGATATCGACATTCTCGCGCCCATGGCCGCCAAGCGCCTGGCCGCCGCCGCCGTCACCTTGACGACGCTGGAGCCGTCCATCGCGCGCACGCTGGAGCCGCGCGCGGCGGCCCCGGCGCGGCGCCTGCGCACCATCCGCACGCTGACGGACGCCGGCATTCCGGTCAGCGTCAGCATCTCGCCCATCATTCCCTTCGTCACCGAACCGGAGATCGAGCACCTGCTGGAGGCGGCGCGCGACGCAGGCGCCGTCCACGCCCATTACGTGGTGCTGCGTTTGCCGTGGGAGGTCAACCCCCTGTTCCAGCAGTGGCTGCAGGCGCATTTTCCGGACCGGGCGCAGCGGGTCATGAACCGCGTGCGCGAAATGCGCGGCGGCAAGGACTACGACAGCGATTTTTCCACGCGGATGAAAGGCGAGGGCGTGTGGGCGGAGTTGATACGCCAGCGTTTCCAGATCGCCGTCGCCAGGCTCGGTATGACGGGGCGCGGCGACCGCTTCAAGGGGCTGGACACCTCGCAGTTCCGGCGGCCGCTGGTGATCCCGCCGCTGGGTTCAAAGGCCAAGGAGGGCTCGGCCGGACAAATGGATTTGTTTTGAAGGGGAGGGCTTAGGAATCCTGATGAATTTGCTTGCCCAGCTCGGTCAGATGCTGTTCGATGGCGAACACGTGCGGGTCGCTCTTGCCCAGTTCGCGCAGGGCGGCGGCCAGGTGGTTCAGGTAGTCGCTGTTGGGGCCGCTCGGGCCGCTGGATTGGGCGATCTGGCGCGCGATCTCCAGCTCGGAGGCGGCGCCGAGGAAGGCGGTGTTGTCCTCTGTGGCGATGTAGACCAGGCCCGGCACGCTGCGGCCGTCGTCGAACAGGATGGCGGTGCTCAGGCGCAGGTAGCCGTTCTTCTCGCGGTGGTCGAGGTGTTCGAACACTTGCGGCGTGACCAGGTAGGCCATGCCGTGGCAAATGGCACCGGCCTCGGGGATGATGGTGACGACGCGGCCCGGCGCTTCCGGCGTGCCGCGATGGTCGTGCGAGCCTTGCCAAAAGCGGCGCGTCCAGTCGGCGATGCTGGCCGGACGCCGTTCGAGGTAGGGAAAGTCGGCCTTGTAGATCAGCGAGCCGTAGCCGAACAACCAGACGCTGTGGTGGCCGTCGAGATTGTTCATCAGCTTGTTGGTGGCGATGGTGTCGGCGTTGCTGCGTTTGGATTGCTTGGACATGGTGTGCAAATGGGCTGGCTGCCGGCGAATAGCTGCGGTTGCGCAATTATACGGGCCGGCGGCCGGCGGCTGGCGCTACGGTGCGGGAGGAGCCGTCCGCCGCCAGCCATGGTTGGCCACCGCGCCCGCGCTGGGTTTGGTGGCCGAGGTGTGAAGTGTGAACCTGAGCGGCTTAGAAGCGGCTGCTCAGCGTCAGGCTGACGTTGCGCGGCGCACCCGGTTGAATCTGCACGTTGTTGATCGCCGATTCATGGAAATGCGCGTTGCCGAGGTTGTTCAGCTTGAGGCGCAGGTCGTAGGCCTTCTGGTGGTAGTTGAAGGTCGCGTCGACGCGGGCATAGCCGGGAAGGCGCACGGCGTTGTCGGACAAGGCGAACTGGTCGCTGTTGACCAGCACGCCAAGGCCGGCGCTGTAGGTGTCCGAGAACGACTGGTCCAGCCACAGGCTGGCGCGGTGGCGGGCGGTCATCTCGGCGCGGTTGCCGCTGGGGATGTCGTTCGAGGCGACGATGCGCGCGTCGTTGTAGGTGTAGGCGGTGCTGAGGCGTCCGCCCTGCCACAGCGCGCCCTGCAGTTCCAGCTCGACGCCCTGGTTGCGCTGCTTGCCCACCTGCAGCTGGCGCAGGCCGGCCGGATCGCTCGGGTCCAGCGTCAGCTGGTTGCGTTGTTCGATGCGGAACAGGGCGACGGTGGTGAAGAAGCGTTTGTTGAGCCAGTCGCGCTTGTAGCCGATCTCCTGCAGATCGGTCTGCATCGGCTTGACCTGCTTGAGTGGCGTGCTGGAGGTGTACAGCAGGTCGCCGCCGGCCGGCTGGTGCGAGCGGCTCAGGTTCAGGTACAGCGACTGGTTGTCGTCGGCCTGGTAGACCAGGCCCACGCGGGGCGAGGCCAGGTTGTCGCTGCGTTCGCTCAGCTCGTTCTTTTTGAGATGGTTGTTTTGTTCCTGGCGGAAGCGGTCGAAGCGCACGCCCAGCAGCGCCTTCCACTGCGCGCCCAGGCTGATCTGGTCTTGCAGGTACAGGGCGGCCGTCTTGGCGGTGAAGCTGTTGTCCAGCGACAAGGGCAGGCTGTTGAAGTCCGGCGCGGCCAGCACGTGTTGCGGCGCGTACAGGTCGACCGGGAAGGCGATCGCCGTCTGGCCGGTGCGCACGTCGCGTTTTTGCTGCGCCAGTTCCACGCCGGCCAGGATGGTGTGGTTGGCCAGCGCGTAGGTCAGCTCGGTCTGGTTGATCAGATTGCGTTGGTTCTGCGGGAAGTAGGTGATCTGGCGCGACAGCGTGCCGTTGGCGTTGACGCGGCGGCTGCGCGTGTTGACGCCGGACAGGTCGGTGTGGCTGTACTGCAGCGTGTTGTTGAGCTTGAGTTGCTGGTTGATGCGGTGGTCCAGGCTGGCGCGGACGATCTCGCTGTTGGTGTCGGTGTAGTCGTAGCGCTCGCCGTAGAAGGTGCCGGCCGGCACATTGAGCGGGCGTCCGTTGAGCGACGGCACGCCACGGTCGGGCGTGCGCTGCTCGCGCTGGATTTCGGCCTGCAGCAGCAGGCTGGTGTCGGCGCCGAGCTTGATGGCGGCCGAGGGGGCGATCAGTTTGCGGCTGTGTTCGACCACGTCGCGGTAGCTGTCGCCGCTGTCGTAGACGCCGATCAGGCGGGCGTTGACCTGGTCGTTGAGGGCGCCGCCGACGTCGACGCTGACGCGGCGTTCGCGGTCCGAACCGAGCGTGGCCGATATTTCGTTGGCCTGGCCGGCCTTCGGTTTCTTGCTGACGCGGTTGATCAGGCCGCCGGCCGAGCCGCGTCCGTACAGCGCCGCCGCCGCGCCTTTGACGACCTCGATTTGTTCGGTGGTGGCCAGGTCGCGGAAGTACAGGTTGTCGTCGCGCATGCCGTCGACGCTGGTGTCGCGCAGCGAGTAGAAGCCGCGAATGTAGAACTCGTCGCGGCGGCCCTCGCCCTGGCCGGCGACGACGCTGCTGACATAGTCGAGCGCGTCCTTGCTGCTGAGGGCGGCGCGCTTGCGCAGGCTCTCTTGCGTGACGAGGCTGATCGACTGTGGCGTTTCCAGCAGCGTGCTGGCGGTCTTGGTGGCGCCGGCGATCAGCGCTTGGCCGCCAACGTTGCTGGCGTTGACGTTGATTTGGTCCAGTTGTTGCGTCGGCTGGGCGTGGGCCGAACCGGCGGCCAGGAACAGCGCGGACAAGAGCAGGGGCAGGGGTTTTGCAGTGGTGCGGAGATGAGTCATGGAGGGCTATCGTAAAAAATAAAAAATAAAAAATACACAGTAAAAAGTCGGGACCGGAAACCTGGGGTGGCGTTGCGACCTTTCGGCAACAAGGGCGCGGCACCACGCTAATGCATGGGCGGCGCGCCGTTGACGACGCCCAGCGGGTGGTACAAGGGCAGATAGCTGGCGTGCCGGTCGGCCTGGCGCAGGAAGCGGGTGAGCAGATTGCCCTTGGCCGGCAGCGGTTCGCCCGCCAGCAAGCCCTGGATGCGGCGGTTCGCCTCCGCGCCGGGGAATTGCGTCAGGTAGTCCTGCAGGGTGCCGCGCAGCACGCCCCATAGCGCCAGGTAGAGGTTGTGGTTGCCGTTGGCGATGATGCCGATGGCCTCGCAAAGGTTGTTGACGAACAGGCAGTAGCCGATTCGCGTCCAAGCGCGCTGCTCGTCGCAGCACAGCGCCTCGCGCGTGTCCGGCGCCAACTCCAGCGCCTCGGTCAGGGCGTGGGCGCGGGGCGCCAGCCGGGTCAGCTCCAGGTCGCGCAGGATCACGTGGCTGGGGGCGCCTTCCTGGTCCAGGCCCACCACCGTGTTTTGCATGTGCGGTTCGAAGGCCACGCCTTTTTCGAACAGCAGGTAGAGGATGGGATGGACCGCCGCCTCGGCGTAGCGGGCGAACCAGGCGCAGGCGGCGCGTTCCAGCGGCAGGCCGCGATGCAGGGCGTAGCGTTCGATCAGGGCGAACACGCGCTGCCGGCCGTGCTCGCCGTTGCCGAACAGCGCGGCGCACAACAGGGGCTGGACGCCTTGGCGCAGCAGCTCGCCCAGGCCTTCGCGCAGCATCATGCCGAAGCCGTTCTCGAGTTCCTTGTCGGCCTCGCCGCCGCCGGGGAAGGCCACGGCCAGGTAGGCGCGCTCCTCCAGCACGTGGAAGCGGGGGAAGCGGGCCTGCATCTCGCCCTGCATGGCGCGATACAGGCGGCTGCCGGTCAGCGCCCCCTCCAGTTCGTGGCGGGCGTTGTTGCGGATGCAGTTGGTGATGCGCATGTTGAGCGACAGCTTGAGGAAGCCGTCGGCGTCGTCGGACAGCAAGGTGCGGATCGAGGCGGTCGGGTGGAAGGGCGCGCCGCCTTCGCCCAGGTCGCGCACTTCGCCGCTGCGCAGCGCGGCGGCGATGCGCTCCTGCCGCGCCAGCCAGTCGGCCTGCCAGGGATGCAGCGGCACGATGACGCCGTCGGCCGCCGCCGTCAGCCCGTGCCGGCACAGGCGATCGAGCAGCCCGGCGGCCGGCGTCTGGTCCAGGCTGGCGCTGCGCAGCCAGGCGCGGGGAATCTCGAAGTAGCGCAGCCGCAGCCTGGCCTTGTGCTCCGGCGAGTAGTTCCGCTGCTCGTCGGGCGACCAGTCAGAGCGGCTCTTCGGCGCCGGATGGAAGGGGTGGCCGGTCAACAGGCTTTGCTCGCTGTCGATATACGCCTGCGGCGGCGTCAGCTGGACCGGCGCGGCGGCGTGGCGCGCCGTCGGCTGGCGTTCCAGCAGGTCTTGCATGGTGGCGATGCTGTCGCCGATTTGTTGCAGCAGCTCCTCGTTGAAGCCGGTGTCGGCGCGCAACGACAGGTCCTCGATCACCAGCCGCGCCACGTCGTGCCAGTCGGCCTCGCGCCACGCCCCGTCGCCGCGCTGCACGAACACCGCGCTGGTGTAGTCGAAATTGCAGGTCGCCGAGACGTGCAGCACGCCCACGCGCAAGCGGCTGCCAAGGCGCGCCAGCGTTATCTCGAGCAACTGGCCCTGGTAGTCGGGCGGCATCGGCGCCCGCCCGGCGGCCGGCAGCACCGCCATCGTGTGTTCGTGCATGGCCACCTCGCGCGCATAGCAGTTGATGAGCAGGCGGCAATGCTGCTGTTCGGCGAAGCGCGGCGAGCCGTAGCCGGGCTGGCGTGTCGGCCCGGCACTGGCGCCGGCCGTCGCGGCCAGCGCCTGTTGTTGCAAAAGCGTCAGTGGTGAGTTCATGGCGTTTTCCATTTCATCGAGAGATAGAGCAATCCGAGCAGGGCGCAGCCGAGCCACATGGGCGCCGCGTAGCCCAGCGGCGCGACCAGCACACTGGCCAGCAGGCCGGCGCCGACCGCGCCCCATTTGTTGGCCCCTTCGAGCCGGCCGAAGTGGCGTCCCGCCTGCGCGCCGACGGTGGTGGCGGCGGCCAGGCTGTTGATGGCCAGGTTGGCGCCGGTCATGCCGACGCCCATCAGCAGGCGTCCGGCCACCAGCCAGGCCAGGTTGTCGGCGCACAGCTGCAACAGCAGGCTGGCACAGGTGAGCGCGGCATAGCGCGCCAGGCTGGCGCGGGCGTTGGCGAAGCGCAGCGTGCGGCCGAGCGGCCAGGCCAGCAGCAGGAACAGCGCGTGCGGCAGACCGAACAGCAGGCC
Source organism: Rugamonas sp. DEMB1 (assembly GCF_029834475.1). Lineage (GTDB taxonomy): Bacteria > Pseudomonadota > Gammaproteobacteria > Burkholderiales > Burkholderiaceae_D > Rugamonas > Rugamonas rubra. Next base: position 1,695,184 of record NZ_CP122407.1, read on the forward strand.
CGCCGTGGCCGCGCCGATGCCGAGCCGGCTGCCCAGGTCGATGACGAAGTACGGATAGGACAGCACGGTGCCGATGGTGAACAAGGCCTGCAAGCGGTAAAGGGTGGCGGCGCCGATGCCGCATGCGGCGCCGGCCTGGACCGCCGCCGCCGCCGCCGCCGTGCCGGACGCGGCCGCGTCGGCCGCCGCCGCGCCGCCGTTCGCGGCCGGCTCGGGCAGGAAGAACAGGATCAGGCTGGCGGCGGCGGGAAACAAGGCCAGATAGAGGAACAGTTGCAGCAGGTCGGCGCGGCCGCTGAGCAGGCCGATCAGCGCCGGGCCGACGAACAGGGCGGTGCGCGCCGAGCCTTGCATCAGGCCGAGCAACGTGGCCAGGCGCGAGGCGGGCACCTGCTCGGCCAGGAAGGCGTTGGAGGCGGAAAAGGTGCCGCCCAGCAGGCCCTGCAAGGTCAGACCGAGAGCGAATTCGAGCGGCGTGCGGGCCAGGCCGGTCAGGACGAAGCTCAGGCACAGGCCGGCGTGGGCGCGAACCAGCGAGGCGCGCCGGCCGATGCGGTCGGCCAGCCGGCCCCACAGGGGATTGGCGATGGCGGCGGCCAGCGTCGGCAGCGTGAAGTACCAGCCGGCCAATGCCAGCGACTGCGAGGAGAAGTTGGCCTGCAGGATGTAGGCGTAGAACGGCGGCATGCACAGGGCGGCGAAGGCGGCGCCGAAATGGCCGCCCACCGTCACCAGCACCGGCCGGGTGAACAGCGCCGGCATCGCTGCTGCCGCACTCACGCCGCCACGCCGAGGCCAGCGTCAACGCCAGCGCCGCCACCGGCACCAGCCCCAGCACCGGCACCAGCACCGGCATCTGCACCGGCACCGGCACCCGCATCGGCAACGACATCGGCCTCTGCCTCGGCCAGCGGGTTGGCGGCGTGGCGGAAGCGCGGCGTGCTCCAGCCCAGCAGGCGGCGCGCCGCCAGGCACTCCAGTTGCAGCCCCGGGCCGAGCAGGTCGAACACGCGATGCCGCTCGGCCATCTCGGGAAAGCCGGCCTGGTAGGCCAGCACGGTGGCGCGCGCCTGGCGCCAAAAGGCGGCCTCGGCGTAGTCGGCGTGCAGCGCCAGGCGGTGCGCGAGTTCGCCCAGGTTGATGAAGAACAGCACCTCGAGCAGATAGTCGCGCGCCTCGCCGGTCGAGCCGAAGGCGAAGCCGGCGCTGGCGTTGAGGGCGTTGCGGTAGGCCGGCGCGCCGCGCAGCCCGGCCAGCGCGTCCAAGTCGGTGCAGCTGGCGGGCAAATAGTGCAGGCCGCCGGGCAGGTCGCGCACGGCGATGCGGCGGGGCAGGCCGTCGCGCAGGATCAGCAGGGTGTTTTGCGCGTGTCCTTCGAGCAGCACGCCGTGCGCCATCATCAGGTGCAGGAAGGGCGGCACCACCGCCTCGAGCAGGGCGGCGACCCAGGCCGCGGCGCCGTGTTGGCGCAGCCACGGCGCGATGCTCAGCGCGCCGTCCTGCTCCAGGCCGCACAAGCCGGTCATCGGAAACACCTGTTCGCCCGGCGCCAGCCGCGACTCGGGCGACTGGCGCCAAATGGCGCCCAGCAGGCCGTAGGCGTCCGGCCGGGTCTGCTCGTCGGCCAGGGTGATGCCGATCGGCTCGGCCAGGATCGCCAGCTTGCCGTCGGCGAGGAAGGGATCGGCGCGGCAAACGCCGTCCAGCCAGCGCGAGATGATGGGCGCGTTGTGCACGTGGTGGTCGGACAGGATGCGGTCGGCCGAGCTGTTGGCGATGCCCAGCGGCAGCTTGAGGTTGTGCAGCTCGCGCCCGTCGAGCGCGCTGAGCGAACGGATCGATTGCTGCGCCAGCCAGCGGCCGCCGCCTTCGCCCAGCGCCAGCAGGCGGCCGTCGGCCAGCCAGTCGGCGTAGCGCAGCTGGATGCAATGCTGCCAGTGCCAGGGGTGGGCCGGCAGCAGCAGGTAGTCGGCCGGCGCGTGGCCCTGTTGCTCGACCAGACCGAGCAGGCGGGCGTATTCGGCCCGGCCCAGTTGTCCGGACAGAAAGGTGGCGTAGTCCAGCTCGGCCAGCGCGTGCACCGCGCCGAGGCGCCGCTCCAGCGCCAGCCAGACCAGTTGCATCGGCTGGGCGAACTCGGGGCCGTAGCGCAGATGGTCGTCGACGCTGAAACCCATGCGCGAGCGGAAGCAGGGATGGTAGAGGTGGCCGTCGCCCAGGCCGGCCTCCTGCCAGCGGTAGGGCGAGCGCAGCGTGGCGGCGCGCGGCGCGGCGCTGGAGTAGGCTTGCTTGAGCGCGGTGTTGTGCAGCTCGGCGACGAATTGGCGCAGCGCCGGCGGGGCCGCGTCCAGATGGCGCAGCAACTGCGGCACGGCGGTGCCGATGTCGGGCGCCGCGCCGCCGCGCCCGTCGGCGTGGCGCAGCGCGCCGCTCAGGCGCAGGCGGCCGAAGGGGCCGGCCTGCTGGATGTCGATCAGGTAGTGGCAGGCTTGGCCCTGCTCGTCCCGGCCGCACAGGGCGAGCGCGGCGGGCGCCCCCGCCGTGCCGTCGAGCACCCATCCTTGCAGAAATCCCTCGCACCAGAAGGCTTCGATGAATTGCCGCAGCGTGCGCTCGCGCGCGGCGGGGTAGAAGGCGGGGAAGGACAGTTCGCTGGACATGGGCACCTGGGTTGCTTGAAAGCTTGCCGAATTGATATTCGCAAAGCTTAGCCCGGACTCGTTTGAATGTCAATGCAAATGATAATGATTCGCATTATCTATGTGAGGCGAAGGCGCGGCGCGCCCCTGCCGCCGGCTCAGGCGCCGCGCACCGTCACGTTCCATTCGTGGGTGTCGACGAACTCGTGCAGGAAGGCGACGAAGCTCTCGGCCGCCGGCGACAGGGCGCGGGCGTTCTTGGTGTAGACGAAGAAGCGGCGCGTCAGCTCGGGGTCTTGCAGCAGGCGCATCCGCAGGCCGTACAGCTTGACCATCGGCTCGGCGTAGGGCAGGCAGACGGTGATGCCCAGCTTGGCGCTGACCATGGCCAGCGCGGTGGTCATGAAGGTCACCTCGTTGTACGGGCTGAGCGAGAGCTCGCGGAAGGACACGTGCATGTCGTGCAGCAGCCGCTCGGTGAACTGGCCCTGCAAGGCGATGAAGGGGTAGTCGTTGACGTCGGCCCAGCTGATGCGCTCGCGCTGTTCGAGCGCGTGGCCGGGCGGGAACACCAGCACGAAGGGCATCTCGAGCAGCACCCGGGCGTCGATCTCGGCGGTCGGCTCGCGCTCGGGGCCGATGCCGAAGTCGACCTCGCCGCTGAACACGCGGGCCGAGACGTTCTCCACCGGACAGTCGACCAGCTTGACCTGCACGTCCGGATAGGCCAGCCGGTAGGCGGCGATCACCTCCGGCAGCAGGGTGCAGGACATCATCTGCGGCGCCGCCACCCGCACCATGCCCTTCTTCAGCGCCTTGCGGTTGGCGATGTCGGCCATGGCGCCGTCCAAGTCCTGCAGCATCTTGTCGAACAGCGGATACAGCTCGCGGCCCAGCTCGGACAGCTGCGCCTTGCGCGTGGTGCGCTCGACCACCTTCACGCCGAGCAGCTGCTCGAGCTCCTTGATCTGCCCGCTCAGGGCCGACTGCGTCACGTGCAAAATTTCGGCGGCCAGGGTGAAGCTGCCGGTCTTGGCGAGCGCCACCAGGGCGCGCATTTGGCGCAGGCTAGGATTCATAAGGAATTCTGATAAGTGGAGGTAAAAATACCGTTTGTATGATATCTGAAACTGGCATCTAATGCTAAGCATAGATGCCGCGCCCGTCGTTAGTGCCACACTGCCGACCCGCAGCGAACGAATTCACCCCCGGAGACAACGATGAAAATCAAACAAATCCACCATGTGGCCTACCGCTGCATCGACGCCAAGCAGACCGTCGACTGGTATGTGAAACACCTGAACATGAACTTCGTGCTGGCCATCGCCGAGAACGAGGTGCCGTCGACCAAGGCGCCGGACCCGTACATGCACGTCTTCCTCGACGCCGGCCACGGCAACGTGCTGGCCTTCTTCGAGCTGCCGACCCAGCCGCCGATGGACCGCGACCACAACACCCCGGCCTGGGTGCAGCACCTGGCGCTGGAGGTGGGCAGCATGGAAGAGCTGTTGGCCGCCAAGGAGCAGCTGGTCGCCGGCGGCATCGAGGTGCTCGGCCCGGTCTACCACGGCATCTTCAAGTCGATCTACTTCTTCGACCCGAACGGCCACCGCCTCGAACTGGCCGCCAACATCGGCACGCCGGAGATGATGCAGCAGCTCGACTCGGTCAAGTGGGAGATGCTGGAGGAGTGGTCGCGCACGCGCAAGGCGCCCAAGCACGCCGCCTGGATGCACGCGCCGGAAGCGGAGGTGAAGGCATGAAGCTCGCCAGCCTGAAAAACGGCGGCCGCGACGGCGCCCTGGTGGTCGTCAGCCGCGACCTGAACAACTATGTCGCCGTGCCGCAGATCGCCGCCACGCTGCAGCTGGCGCTGGACAACTGGGACGCCATCGCGCCGCGGTTGGAGCAGGTCTACGCCGCGCTCAACGCCGGCAGCGCCGCGCTGGCCCAGCCCTTCGAGCAGAGCCTGTGCCACTCGCCGCTGCCGCGCGCCTACCAGTGGGCCGACGGCTCGGCCTACATCAACCACGTCGAGCTGGTGCGCCGCGCCCGCAACGCCGAGGTGCCGGCCTCGTTCTACACCGACCCGCTGATGTACCAGGGCGGCTCGGACAGCTTCATCGGTCCGCGCGACCCGATCTTCGCGCTGACGGAAGAGTGGGGCATCGACCTGGAGGCCGAAGTGGCCGTCATCACCGGCGACGTCGCCATGGGCGCGACCGAGGCCGACGCCGCCAAGGCGATCCGCCTGGTGATGCTGGTGAACGACGTCTCGCTGCGCAACCTGATCCCCAACGAGCTGGCCAAGGGCTTCGGCTTCTTCCAGTCGAAGGCGGCCAGCGCCTTCTCGCCGGTGGCGGTCACGCCCGACGAGTTGGGCGGCCACTGGGCCGACACCAAGCTGCACCTGCCGCTGTTGGTGGAACTGAGCGGCAAGCCCTTCGGCAAGCCGAACGCCGGCGAGGACATGACCTTCAACTTCGCCCAGCTGGTGGCGCACGCCGCCCGCACGCGCGAGCTGGCGGCCGGCACCATCATCGGCTCCGGCACGGTGTCGAACAAGCAGGGCAACCTGCACGGCTCGAGCATCGAAAACGGCGGTGTCGGCTACTGCTGCCTGGCCGAGGTGCGCATGTACGAGACCATCGAAGGCGGCAAGCCGAGCACCGGCTTCCTCAAGTTCGGCGACAGCGTGCGCATCGAAATGCGCGACGAGCAGGGCGCCAGCATCTTCGGCAGCATCGACCAGACCGTGGCGCGCTACCAGGAGCGCCGCTGAGATGAAGCTGTACACCTACTTCCGTAGCTCGGCCGCTTATCGGGTGCGCATCGCGCTGAACCTGAAGGGGCTGGACTACGAAGCGGTGCCGGTGCATTTGCTGCGCAATGGCGGCGAGCAGCTGGTCGAGGCCTACCGCGCCGTCAACCCCAGCGCGCTGGTGCCGGCGCTGGACGACGACGGCGCGCTGCTCAGCCAGTCGCTGGCGATCATCGAGTATCTCGACGAGACCCGGCCGCTGGCGCCGTTGCTGCCGGCCGACGCGCTCGGCCGCGCCCGCGTGCGCGCGCTGGCGCAGACGGTGGCCTGCGACATCCATCCGTTGGCGAACCTGCGCGTGCTCAAGTATTTGAAGGGGCCGCTCGGCGTGTCGGAGGAGGTCAAGCTGCAGTGGGTCGTCCACTGGGTCGGCGAGGGCATGGCGATGCTGGAGGCGCACCTGGCGCGCGATCCGCACACCGGCCGCTTCTGCCACGGCGACACGCCCGGCCTGGCCGACTGCTGCCTGGTGCCGCAGGTGTTCAACGCGCAGCGCTTCGACATCGACATGGCGGCCTATCCGACCGTCATGCGCATCCACGCCAACTGCGCCGCGCTGCCGGCCTTCGTCCAGGCGCATCCGGCGCAACAGCCGGACGCCGAGTAGGCGGACTGCAGGTCCAGAGGGTCAGACCCTAGGGTCTGACCCTGCTTCGCCGCCGCCGCCGGGCTTCATCTGCCTCGCGGCTGTTGGCGAGTCGCCCGGCTCAGGCGGCGCGCAGCGCGTCGACGATCTGCATGCGCGCCGCCCGCAGGGCCGGCAGGAAGCCGCCCACCATCCCCATCACCAGCGAGAACAGCAGCGTCTTCACAATGATCGCGGCGTTCAGCTTGAAGCCGAAGGCCAGTTCGGAGAAGGACTGGAAGTTCGTCGTCGAGAACGACAGGAACTGCATCAGCGAGGCGAAGGCCAGCCCGACCACGCCGCCCACCACCGCCAGCAGCATAGCCTCCGTCAAAAACGCCGCGAGGATGTTCCTGCGCTGGAAACCCAGCGCGCGCAAGGTGCCGATCTCGCCGACCCGGTTGGCCACCGAGGCGTACATGGTGATGGTCGCCCCGATCATCGCGCCGATGGAGAAAATCACCGACAGGGTCAGGCCGAGGATGCTGATGAAGGTCGACAGCGCGCGCGACTGGTCCGAGTAGAAGGTCTGCTCGCGCTTGGCCTCCAGGGTCAGCCGCTGGTCGCCCTCGATGTCCTTCTTGAAGCCGTCGAAGCGGCCGCTGTCGGCCAGGCGCAGCACCACGGACGAGTAGACGTTGCGGCGGAAGGCCTGCATCAACTGGTCGGCGTCGCCCCAGATCTCCGAATCGAAGCCGCTGTTGCCGGCGTCGAACAAGCCGACCACGGTCCACTCGCGCTGGCCGAAGCGCAGCGTTTCGCCGATGCCGGCGCCGGAGAAGCGCCGCGCGATGCTGGCGCCGGCGACGATCTCCGAGGCGCCCGGGCGGAACATGCGCCCCGCCGTCAGCTTGACCTGCGGCCGCAGCGTCAGCGCGCGCGCGCCGACGCCGCGGATGATGATGTTGGACGGCTTGTCCGAGCCGCGCTTGTTGAGCGAGATGAGCACCAGCGTCTCCTTCGACAGCATCGGCTGGCCGTCGGCGCCCAGGCCGATGGCCGCATGGCTGGCGGCGATGTTGGCCTGGGTGCGGTCGACGCCGCTCTGCACCTCGGTCTCGGCCGAGCGGCGGATCAGCACCACGTTGTCGTACTCGCCGGTGGTGACCAGGGTGTTGCGCAGGCCCTCGTCGAGCATCAATACGGCGGCGAAGACGAACACCACCAGCGCCAGGCCGCCGGCCGTCAGCGCCGTGGTCAGGCGGCGCGCCCACAGGTTGCGCGCGATGTAGGAGAGGGGGATGCTCATGGCGCCTCGTTCATTGGTGTGCTCATCCTATGCTGCGCAGGCCGTCGACGATGTTGACGCGGATCGCCCGCAGCGTCGGCGCGATGGCCGCCACCACGCCGATGCCCAGCGCCGCCAGCACCTGCTGCAGCACCGTCAGCGGCGCCACCTCGAACACCGGGAACATGGTGCCCATCTTGGCGCCGAAGCCGGCCGCCACCGGGTACAGCAGGGCGATGCCCAGGCCGGCGCCGGCCAGGGCCAGCAGCATCGACTCGCCGAAGATCATCAGCGCCAGGAAGCCCGGGCCGAAGCCGAGCGCCTTCAAGGTGGCGTACTCGCCGAGCCGCTCGCGCGCGCTCATCGCCATGGTGTTGGCCATCACCGCCATGATGATCAGGATGACCACGAAGGACACCACGCGGATCGCCACCACGATCGCCTCCGACATCGAGACGAAGCCGAGCTGGAAGGCCTTCTCGGTCTCGGTCAAGGTCTCGGCCAGCGAGTTGCGGAACTGCGCGTCGATGGTCGCCGAGACGGTGGCGGCGTCCTCGGCGCGGGCGATGCGCACCACGTAGACGCCGATCTGGTTGCCGCGCCGCGGCGCCACCTTGAGGATGCTCTCGTTGATGTAGTCCCAGTGGAAGAACATGGTCGCCGTGTTGGTGCCGGTTTGCCGCCCGTCGTAGATGCCGCGCACCACGAACTCCCAATTGCCCGGGTAGATCGTGCCCTTGATCGGGATGACGTCGCCGAGCTTGAAGCCGTACTGCTGCGCCAGTTTGCGGCCGACGATGGCGCCCTTGCGGTCGCGCAGGAAGGCGGCGCGCTCGGCCTCGGGCAGCAGGTAGTCGGGGTAGATGTCGAGGTAGCTCTGGCCGGAGATGGCGAACTGGGCGAAGAAGTTCTTCGGGTCCTGGTAGACGCCGCCGAACCAGTTGGCGTAGCCGACCCCGGTCACGCCGTCCACGCCGCGCAGCTTGGCCTGGTAGGACAGCGGCAGCGGGAACACCAGCGAGGTCTTGTTGCGCGTGACCAGGGTGGTGTTGGAGGCGCCCTCGGCGCCGGCGTACCAGGCGTCGACCACCGTTTGCAGCAGGCCGAAGGAGAGCGTCGCCACCACCAGGCCGAGCACCGTCAGCACGGTGCGCAGCTTGTGGCGCAGGGCGTTCTTGATGATCAGGCGCAGCGCGTACATGGGCTAGCCGGCCACGGCCGCTTCGGCCATCAGCTCGCCTTTTTCCAGGTGCACCATGCTGCGCGCCTGCGCCGCCGCGTGGGCGTCGTGGGTGACCATGATGATGGTCTTGCCGAGCTCGCGGTTGAGCTGGTTCAGCAGGGCCAGCACCTCGCTGGCCGACTGGCGGTCCAGGTCGCCGGTGGGCTCGTCGGCGACGATCAGGGTCGGGTCGGTGACGATGGCGCGGGCGATCGCCACGCGCTGCTGTTGGCCGCCGGACAGCTCGTTGGGCGTGTGGTCCATGCGGTCGGCCAGGTTGACCATGGCCAGCGTCAGCTCGACCCGCTCGCGCCGTTCGCGCCGCGACAGCTTGGTCAGCAGCAGCGGCAGCTCGACGTTCTCGAACGCCGTCAGCACCGGCATCAGGTTGTAGAACTGGAAGATGAAGCCGATGTTGGCGGCGCGCCAGCGCGCCAGCTCGCTCTCGCCCATGCCGGCGATGTCCAGGCCGGCCACGCGCAGCACGCCGCTGTCGGGCTTGTCGATGCCGGCGATCAGGTTGAGCAGGGTGCTCTTGCCCGAGCCGGAAGGGCCATCAGCGCGGTGAAGTCGCCCGGCTGGATGGTCAGGCTGATGTCGGTCAGCACCGGCACGATCTGCCCGCCGCGCCGGTAGGACTTCACCAGGTGTTCGATCTGGACCAAGGGCTGCATGGGTTCTCTCCGCCTATTTCTTCACCACGCCGACCAACTGGCCGTCGTGCAGCTTGGCGTCCGGCGCCAGCACCACCTTGTCGCCGGCCTTCAGGCCCTTGACCTCGACCAGCTCGCCGATCTTGCGCCCGCTGCTCACCGCCACCTGCTTGAGCTTGTCGCCGTCGACCACGAAGGCGGCCGGCTTGCCCTCGCGCGTGACGATGGCGCCCGGCTGGACGGCGCTGACGGCCTGCTTGTCCTCGGCCGGCACCGGCTTGGACAGGAAGGCCACCTTGGCGCTCATGTCCGGCAGCACGCGGGGGTCGCGCTCGGCGAAGCGCACCTTGACCAGCAGGGTGGCCTTGCTGCGGTCCACCGTCGGCACCATGCGCGAGACCACGCCGGCCAGGCGCAGCTCGGGGAAGGCGTCGAGCTGGATCTCGGCCGGCTGGTCGACGCGGATCTTGCTCAGGTTGGACTCCGACACGTCGGCCTCCACCTCCAGCGTGTCCATGTCGGCGATGGTGACGACGGCGCCCTTGCTGTCGGCGGCCGACGAGAACGGCGTGATGTTGTCGCCCACGTTGGCGCTCTTGGTCAGGATCACACCGTCGAAGGGGGCGCGGATCACCGTCTGGTCCAGCGCCACCTGGGCCACCTGGGCGTTGGCCTGGGCCGCCGCGATGCCGGCGCGGTAGCCGCTGATGTTGGCCTTGGCCTTGTTCAGCCGCGCCTGCGCCGCGTCGTAGGTGGCGGCGGCGATGAATTTCTGTTTGAGCAGGTCGGCGGCGCGCTGGAAGGCGGCCTGGGCGTCGGCCAGCTCGGCCTGTCCCTGCTCCAGGTTGGCCTGCGCCACCTTGATGTTGGCCTGCGCCTGGCCCAGGCTGGCGCTGACGTCGCGGTTCTCCAAGCGGGCGATGACCTCGTCCTTTTTGACCCGGCTGCCTTCCAACACGCCGAGCCATTCCAGCCGGCCGGTGGCCTTCGACGACAGCGCCGCCTTGCGCTGCGCCACCACGTAGCCGGTGGCGTTGAGCAGGGTGTAGTTCTGCGCCGGATAGGCCTGCGCCACCGTCACCGTTTCCACGCTGGGCTTGCCGTTCAACAAGCGTCCGGCCGCCATCGCCAGCACCGCCAGCACCACCACGCCGACCGCCAGCTTGACCCAGCGCCGCCGCCGCGAGCGTTGGCCGGGAATCTGCGCCGTCGGCGCCCGTTCGATCTTGAGCTTGGAGATGTCTGGAGTTGCCACGTATTACCTCGAAAAGGATAGGGCTGAGCAGTGGGACGGGGAAAGACCTGATAATCTTGCTATATCGTTGAAATAAACGCAAGAGGCCCAGGGTAAGTAGCGCGCATTTAAGGCCACCTCGAATAACTGGCTTTCGTAACGACGTGAAGGAAAAAGCGCCTGCCAGCCGGCGTTGAGGGCAATAGAGAAATGGATCGCGCGGCTGAGCGGAACAGGCGTTGGTGAGCGAGCAGCCGGATCTAGCGGTGGAAAAACAGCCCTTTCAGCCGATCCCCCCGCTGTTCAGAACGGTGGCAGCCCGCGTTCTTTCAAGAAGACGAGCCGCTTCAAGTTGTAGCTGGCCGCTTTGAGGTGCAACGCGAAGGTGGCGCGCACAATGCCCAGGCATCGCACGAGTTTTCCGCCCATCTGCGCCAGCGCTCCGAACACATGCTCGACGCGGGCGCGCGGCGTGGCGATGCGGCGGTTGCGCCGTTTCTGCGCGGCCGAAATACCTTTGGTGGCGTGGCCCCGGCGCTGGATGTGGACATGCCAGCCGGCCTGTTCGAGCGCGCTTTCGCGCTCGGCGCTGGGGTAGCCCCGGTCGGCGTACACCGCTTTGCTGGTGTTGCTCGGATCGAGCAAGGCCTCGAATACGGTGGTGTCGGCCACCGCGGCGTTGGTGACGGCGATTTTGCGGATGAGTTTGTAGCGTTTGTCCACACTGGCGTGCAGCTTGTAGCCGAAGTGCGATTTAGCGTGCTTTTTGGTCCAGCGCGCGTCGACATCTTTTTGCGCCCGTTTGTGGGGTTTCCAGGTCAGGGGCATGGTGCCCTCTTTGACGGTGTCGGCCTCGTCACGCTTGTTGCGTTGTACCGGCGCCTGCACCAACGAGGCATCAACGATCTGGCCGCAGCGCGCCATGTAACCATGTTTTTGCAATTGCTGTTGGACCTGCTCGAACACCAGCGTGCCGGCGCCGGCCTGGGCCAGGCGGTCGCGAAACAACCAGATCGTCTTGGCGTCGGGAATGCTGCTGCTCTCGGTCAGATCCAGAAATTGCAGGAAACTGCGGCGGTCGAGCAACTGGTACTCGAGCGCGTCGTCGGCCAGGTTGTAGAGCTGCTGGAGCACCAGGATCTTCACCATCAACACAGTCGGATACGGCGGACGGCCGCCCTTGGCGCGCGAAGGCCTCGGCGCTGCGGCATCGATGCTGGCGGCCAGCGCGTCGAAGTCCACATGGTTGGTTAAACCGACCAGCGGATCGCCGATCTTTGTACGTCGATCTTCGCGTTCATGTTCTGCAAACAGGCTGATCCGGGGCTTCATCATTGTGGTACTCGTTGGTCGCGGGCTGATGCAAGAATTTTACCGAACCGGCGAGCGGCAGGCTAGGTTTCTAGAGGTGGCCTTAACCGGGTTTTCTGTTCCACTGCACCTCAGACCCCCAGTTCACCGGCGAGAAGGATATTGCCTACCTCAGCACGGGCGGCAGCATGAGCGCGCACCAGCGCGAGCTGGTGCGGGGCGTGCTGGCCAAGGCGGCCGGGCGCAGGGTCGAGATCGTGCTGGCCGCCGACCGCGACGAGGCCGGGCAGAAGCTCATGCAGGAAGTGGCACGGTTGGCCCCGGAGGGGACAAGGTTGTTTTCCCAAGAACCTTCCTACGGGAAGGACTGGAACGAGCAATTGCAGGAGCACGACCGCCGCCGAAGCCGGGAGCGGGAGCGTGAACAGGAAAAAGTGAAGCAGCGTAGCCGGGGAATGGATCGTTACTAACTTTCCACTTAGAAAAGCCACTTTTCCCCTATGAGGAAGCATGACTATACTTTCTGGAAAATTAGTAAGTGTCTGGACATGTAGCGTCAATATTTTCACCAAGGGCATGGAGAAATCTGTCGGAAATTTTTACAGCCAAGTTCGATTTCACCTATTTTTTTATTCGCAAATTCTTAGTAATCAATGGCTTATCTTCATTGGGCCAAAATTTGCTTAGTGGTTGACTTGACGGATCATTTAAGACTTTGGATATTTTTCTCTTTCGGCATTATTTCCGATAAAAATTATTCAAAGACAACATTAAAAAATTATTCTGTTAGCAAGTATTCACCAATACTCCTCAATCCGTTCCGCTTGACATGGTCGAATGTAAAAAATTTATTCTCCGTGTTAATCACTATTTTTCTCGCGGTCCCGTTGACCCATGCGAACCTAATCACGAATGGAAGCTTTGAAACTCCCGTAGTTACAAATGAAAGTTTTTTAAGGATCGTATCATGAAATCATTGGCATGGATCAGATGTCTCGCTACATTAATTTTTCTCACGATTAGCATAAACTCACACGCTTTCTTTATTCAGGCCACAGATCCGAGATTTGGTATCAATTCAGTTTCAATAGATACCAGCACCAATCTTGCGTGGCTAGATTTAAATTTTACTGAAGGTCGAACCTATATTGATGTCGCAAGCGAAACCGGACCTAACGGTGATTTTTCTGGGTACCGCTATGCGACTCCCGAAGAAATTAATAACTTATTCGATGAGTTCGGTTTTTTTGGGCATCAAATATCTCCTGGAGTGAATACAGATGCATTTTTTCAGTTCTTTGGATCTACCTCGACGCAGAGTGGATTTCCTGAAATAGCTGGATGGGCTTCAAATGCTCTTGGGAGTGCGACGAATATTTATGGGCTAGACTTTTTTTTTGATTCATCAAATCCTCAATATTTAATAGAGCGGGGAGATGCTCGCTGGCAAAACCCAACGGATATTTTTGGTGGCACCGGTAGTTGGCTGGTTCAGGTCATTCCCGAACCCGCAACTTTGCCCCTTATCGTCATTGGTTTCCTGGGTTTTCTCATCGTAGGCCGGCGACACCAGCGACAGACATCGCATCCGTGTTCGTTGCCGGTTCGCTCGCTGTCAAGCGGATGCTAAACTCGCGCAAGCTAGGGGGCCGGCCTTATATTTGACAATTGCCGGTACCGGAAGGCCGTAACCCGCAATAAGGCCACCTCTAGAAACCTAGCCTGCCGCTCGCCGGTTCGGTAAAATTCTTGCATCAGCTCGCGACCAACGAGTACCACAATGATGAAGCCCCGGATCAGCCCTGTTTGCAGAACATGAACGCGAAGATCGGCGTACAAAGATCGGCGATCCGCTGGTCGGTTTAACCAACCATGTGGACTTCGACGCGCTGGCCGCCAGCATCGATGCCGCAGCGCCGAGGCCTTCGCGCGCCAAGGGCGGCCGTCCGCCGTATCCGACTGTGTTGATGGTGAAGATCCTGGTGCTCCAGCAGCTCTACAACCTGGCCGACGACGCGCTCGAGTACCAGTTGCTCGACCGCCGCAGTTTCCTGCAATTTCTGGATCTGACCGAGAGCAGCAGCATTCCCGACGCCAAGACGATCTGGTTGTTTCGCGACCGCCTGGCCCAGGCCGGCGCCGGCACGCTGGTGTTCGAGCCATAGGGTTACACACAAATTATTGATCGCGTAAGGCAGCCAGTGTTGCGGCCGATATGCGGACCTCTTGCAGGCCCAGCCATATCGTCTTCACGCCGGGTTCGCCATCGCTCTTGCGACCGATGAACCCGCCCAATCGGGCCACCAGACGCAGCACCTCGTTCAATGTTGGTGTGCGATCCGGTGCTGGTTTGGTATTGGTCAACAGGTAGGCACCATGAATTTCATCCGGACTGAAGAAGAGATTGGCGTCGAGATCGGGACAGGTTCTGCCCAGGCGCATCAGATGTGCAATTCGCCACGAGATCACCATGTACAAAGCCAGCGCCCGCTCGATTCCATCGATGCTGCCCAGTTGCATCGACTCGACCCGACAGCCATTCTTGAGCACGTTGAAGAACATCTCAATCTCCCAGCGCGCCCGGTACCAGTCAATGAGTTCGATGACGTCCTCCAGCGTCGGCGCGGCGCGATTCGTCAGCAAACGCCATTCGACCGGCTTGCAGCCTTGGGGCGCGTCGATTTCCCGCGCGATCACGCACGTGACGGTGACGGCGCCGGGTTTGCCGGCGTGAAGTTCGACCGATGTGGCCCACAGTTCCTGGCGCACCTTGCGCTCCTTGACGCCATGGCGCGCGCCCATTGTGAAGACGATCTGGCCCAAGGGTGTGCCGGCGCAGGTGCGTTCCCACAGCCGCTCGCCATCGGGCAAGCAGCGGTTATGTTTGGCGCGGACCAACCAGTCTGCCGGCGTGCCGAGCTCCTTGGCACACTGCATCAGGCCCAGCATATCGCCCTCGCGGTCGGCCACGTAGACCAACCGACTCAACGGCACGCGGCTAGCCATCTCGGCGACCCGTTGGTAACCCTCGATCCAGCGCGCACTCTCACTCTGACCAGAACGCACGCCCGCGGCATCGCGCGCCTCGCGCGCCCACATCCAGGCGTCGCACACGCCGAGCGGTTCGCGTTGCGGGGTTACGGCATAGGTCGGGTGCACATACATGCCACGGCGAGCCTCGTAATTGAGCGGGCCCAGGCCGCGCACCTTCTGGCCGTTGAAATCGAGTTCGGTGGTGTCCTGCAGGCACAATACGACACGATGGCCGGCCATGCGCTGTTCCGTTCGTTCCCAGTGCGGCGCCATGATGCCCTGCCATGTAACCTCGTCGTTGTCGAGGAAACGATAGGCCGCCGCCATGTCCGTCCAGCCATCGCACGCCATCGGAATGCTCGCCGTCGGCTTGGCCGCGAACGCCTCAACCATTACCCGCGCCCGCTTGTTCAGCCGCGCATCGCCAAGGTCCATTTCCGAGAATTCTTCCGCAACCCAATGCTTCGATTCAGTAGCCAACGCGTCACCCAAATTCCGAAAAGTAAACGCTTTTTTCGGAAGTTTACAAGCCCCAATGCTAAGTCTTTGAATGTAAACAGTTTTCCTGGTGGTTGGAGGGCCACTCAAAAGTTGTGTGTAACCCTATGTGTTCGAGCAGGTCCAACAGCAATTGCAAAAACATGGTTACATGGCGCGCTGCGGCCAGATCGTTGATGCCTCGTTGGTGCAGGCGCCGGTACAACGCAACAAGCGTGACGAGGCCGACACCGTCAAAGAGGGCACCATGCCCCTGACCTGGAAACCCCACAAACGGGCGCAAAAAGATGTCGACGCGTGCTGGACCAAAAAGCACGCTAAATCGCACTTCGGCTACAAGCTGCACGCCAGTGTGGACAAACGCTACAAACTCATCCGCAAAATCGCCGTCACCAACGCCGCGGTGGCCGACACCACCGTATTCGAGGCCTTGCTCGATCCGAGCAACACCAGCAAAGCGGTGTACGCCGACCGGGGCTACCCCAGCGCCGAGCGCGAAAGCGCGCTCGAACAGGCCGGCTGGCATGTCCACATCCAGCGCCGGGGCCACGCCACCAAAGGTATTTCGGCCGCGCAGAAACGGCGCAACCGCCGCATCGCCACGCCGCGCGCCCGCGTCGAGCATGTGTTCGGAGCGCTGGCGCAGATGGGCGGAAAACTCGTGCGATGCTTGGGCATTGTGCGCGCCACCTTCGCGTTGCACCTCAAAGCGGCCAGCTACAACTTGAAGCGGCTCGTCTTCTTGAAAGAACGCGGGCTGCCACCGTTCTAAACAGCGGGGGGATCGGCTGAAAGGGCTGTTTTTCCACCGCTAGATCCGGCTGCTCGCTCACCAACGCCTGTTCCGCTCAGCCGCGCGATCCATTTCTCTATTGCCCTCAACGCCGGCTGGCAGGCGCTTTTTCCTTCACGTCGTTACGAAAGCCAGTTATTCGAGGTGGCCTTAAGTGCCGCGCCGGGCAATTCGGAAAAAATGCGCGCGCCGCCGCGTGATAGATGTATCACAGCCGCATGAAGGCCATATGACGGTCATATGACGGCCATATGGCGGTGGCGACTCGCCGTGGCCGGCCTTGCGCTACAATTTGCCCTTTCCCGCCGTCACCGACCATTTCCGCAATGACCATCCCGAGCTCCATCCTCGCCGCGCTGGCGCGCGCCCATGTCTCCTGGCAAGCCATCTTGACCGAGGGGCTGCAGGCGGTGCAGGCGGCCGACCCCGCCTATCTGGCCGACTTGGCCGCCGACGCCTACCTGCCCACCGAGCAACGCCTGTTCGCCGCCTTCGCCCTGCCGCTGGACCTGGTGCGCTACGTGCTGGTGGGCGAGGGGCCGTATCCGCGCGCCGAGAGCGCCACCGGGGTCTGCTTCATGGACGGCGCGGTCGGCAGCCTGTGGTCGGCGGAGCCGGGCGGCGGCCTGTCCAAGCCGGTCAACAAGGCCACCTCGCTGCGCAACTTTATGAAGATGTTATTGGTTGCCGATGGTCAGTTGTTGGCAGACAACACCGCCGGCAACGCGCTGGCCGAGGTGGCCGAACGCGCCCGCGCCGGCGCCGCCATCCAAACCCTGGCCCAGTTGCAGGACAAGCTGGGCGCCCAGGGTTTCCTGCTGCTCAACGCCTCGCTGGTGTTCCGCCCGCACGTGGCGCCGGTCAAGGACGCCAGGGCCTGGCTGCCCTTCTTCGAGACGGTGATGGCCGGCCTGGCCCGCCAGGCGGCGACGCCGCCGACGCTCGTACTATGGGGAAAGATCGCCGAGCAGCTGAATAAGTTGCCGGTAATGAAAAAGTTTCCGCAGATCGTCACCGAGCATCCCTACAACCTGAGTTTCATCGGCAACACGTCCATGCATGCGCTGTTCGGGCCGATGCGTCTGCTGCGTGTGGAGTGAGGGGGAAGGGCCGGGCAAGAGGGCCGGCAAAGCGTGGGGCCATCCGACGCGATACGCCAAAGTTTGGTATACTTGACTAAATCGTTCAACTAATCAGGCTTTGATCAGTTGCAAGACGATATTTTAACCGAGTTGAACCGAGGTAGTGATGCGTCTGACCACCAAAGGCCGTTTTGCTGTGACTGCGATGATCGATCTGGCTTTGCGCCAAGGCAAAGGCCCGGTCACCTTGTCGGGCATCAGCCAGCGTCAGGCCATCTCCCTGTCGTACCTGGAGCAGTTGTTCGGCAAGTTGCGCCGGCATGAGATCGTCGAGTCGATACGCGGACCGGGCGGTGGCTACAGCCTGGCGCGCCGGGCCGACAAGGTCACGGTGGCCGACATCATCATCGCCGTCGACGAGCCGCTCGACGCCACCCAGTGCGGCGGCAAGGAAAACTGCCACGGCGCCGACGCCGCCAGCGGCGCGCGCTGCATGACCCACGAGCTGTGGGCCACGCTGAACGAGAAAATGGTCGACTACCTGGATTCGGTTTCCTTGCAGGATCTGGTCGACCAACAGAAACAAAAGAACGCCGAACAAAACGTGGTGGTGCTGCATCGCAACCACGCCGCGCTTGGTTAATTATCGGACATTAGGCTGCTTGAAACGCATTGGAGTTATCTAGATGAATGCCCCTGAAAAAAACATCGCGCCGGTTCAGTTCCACACCGCCCCGCATTTCCCGATCTACATGGACTACTCGGCGACGACGCCGGTCGATCCGCGCGTTGCCGACATGATGATTCCGTATCTGCGCGAGCAGTTCGGCAATCCGGCCTCGCGCAGCCACATGTACGGTTGGACGGCGGAAGCGGCGGTTGAAGAGGCGCGCGGCCACGTCGCCGCGCTGGTCAACTGCGACCCGCGCGAGATCATCTGGACCTCCGGCGCGACCGAGAGCAACAACCTGGCGATCAAGGGCGCCGCCCAGTTCTACAAGACCAAGGGCAAGCACATCATCACCGTCAAGACCGAGCACAAGGCCGTGCTCGACACCGTGCGCGAACTGGAGCGGGTCGGCTTCGAGGCCACCTACCTGGAACCGCAGGACAACGGCCTGATCACCATCGAGCAGCTGACCGCCGCCATCCGGCCGGACACCATCCTGATCTCCGTGATGCTGGTCAACAACGAGATCGGCGTGATCCAGCCGATCGACGAGATCGGCGCGCTGTGCCGCTCGCGCGGCATCATCTTCCACTGCGACGCCGCCCAGGCCACCGGCAAGGTCGTCATCGACCTGCAAAAGAGCAAGGTCGACCTGATGACCTTCACCGCCCACAAGACCTACGGCCCGAAGGGCATCGGCGCGCTGTACGTCTGCCGCAAGCCGCGCGTGCGCATCGAAGCGCAAATGCACGGCGGCGGCCACGAGCGCGGCCTGCGCTCGGGCACCCTGCCGACCCACCAGATCGTCGGCATGGGCGAGGCCTTCCGCCTGGCCAAGGTCGAGATGGACAGCGAGATCGTGCGCATCAAGGCGCTGCGCGACCGCCTGGCCAGCGGCCTGCAGGGCATCGAGGAAACCTATATCAACGGCGACATGGAGCACCGCGTGCCGCACAACCTGAACGTCAGCTTCAACTACGTCGAGGGCGAGTCGCTGATCATGGCGGTGAAAGATCTGGCGGTGTCGTCCGGTTCGGCCTGCACCTCGGCCAGCCTGGAGCCGTCCTACGTGCTGCGCGCCCTGGGCCGCAGCGACGAACTGGCGCACAGCTCGATCCGCTTCACCATCGGCCGCTTCACCACCGAGGCCGACATCGACTTCGCCGTCGAGCTGATGAAGACCAAGGTCGCCAAGCTGCGCGAGCTGTCGCCGCTGTGGGACATGTTCAAAGAGGGGATCGACATCAGCTCGATCCAGTGGGCCGCGCACTAAGCCCTGCCGGGGCCGGTCGCCACATCGCGTTTTCATCGAATTCAGAATACTAGGAGCATCAAAATGGCTTACTCAGAAAAAGTGTTGGACCACTACGAAAACCCGCGCAACGTCGGCGCCTTCGAAAAAGGTGACGACAGCGTCGGCACCGGCATGGTCGGCGCGCCGGCCTGCGGCGACGTGATGAAGCTGCAGATCAAGGTCGGCGCCGACGGCCTGATCGAGGACGCCAAGTTCAAGACCTACGGCTGCGGTTCGGCCATCGCCTCGAGCTCGCTGGTGACCGAATGGGTCAAGGGCAAGACCTTGGACCAGGCGCTGGCCATCAAGAACACCCAGATCGCCGAGGAACTGGCGCTGCCGCCGGTCAAGATCCACTGCTCGATCCTGGCGGAAGACGCCATCAAGGCGGCGGTCCTGGACTACCAGACCAAGCACCCGGTCGCCGCCTAAGCTCTCATCTAGGCGCGGCGAACGTATTGTGTTACACCGGCCCGGCGCGAGCGCGCGGGGCCGGGACGGAGAAACGAATGGCAATCACACTGACCGAAAAAGCAGCGAAACACATCACCCGCTACATCGAGCGGCGCGGCAAGGGCGTCGGCCTGCGCTTCGGCGTGCGCACCACCGGCTGTTCCGGCCTGGCGTACAAGCTCGAGTATGTGGACGAGGTGGCGGCCGAGGACAGCGTCTTCGAGTCGCACGGCGTGAAGGTCTTCGTCGATCCGAAAAGCCTGCCCTACCTGGACGGCACCGAGCTCGACTTCGCGCGCGAAGGCCTCAACGAGGGCTTCAAGTTCAACAACCCCAATTTGAAGGACGCGTGCGGTTGCGGCGAAAGCTTCCGCATTTGAGCGCGTCGCCGCCGCCGCGCTGTGGCCGTCTGCCGGACGCAACAGCGCGCGGCCAGACCCGATAGACCCCAGCCATGCAAAACCACTTCGACCTGTTCAACCTGCCGCAGCGCTACGCCGTCGACGGCGCCGCCCTCGACACCGCCTACCGCGAGGTGCAGAGCCGCGTCCATCCGGACAAGTTCGTCAACGCCACCGACGCCGAGAAGCGCGTCGCCATGCAGTGGGCGACCCGCGCCAACGAGGCCTACCAGACGCTCAAGCACGCGCAGAAGCGCGCCCAGTACCTGTGCGAGCTGAACGGTGTGGACCTGCAGACGGAGTCGAACACGGCCATGCCGATGGCCTTCCTGATGCAGCAGATGGAGTGGCGCGAGGCGCTGGCCGAGGCGCGCGCCGGCCGCGACGCCGCCGCCCTCGAGGCGCTCGACCGCGACATGCGGCTGGAACGCAAGGCGCAGCTGCTCGGCATCGCCCAGCAGCTCGACGCCGGCGACTTCCACGGCGCCGCCCAGGGTGTGCGCGCCCTGATGTTCCTCGACAAGATGCAGCAGGAAATCGATAGCGTGTTCCAGCTGTTCGAGGATGTGTGAGGCGGCCCGCCGCCATCGCCCTCGACGCCCCCGTCCGTCCTAATTCAATCTGAGCCGCAAGGCACGAAATATACATGGCACTTCTGCAAATCTCCGAACCAGGCATGTCGACCGCGCCGCACCAGCACCGGCTGGCCGTGGGCATCGACCTCGGCACCACCAATTCGCTGGTGGCGACCGTGCGCAACAGCATCCCCGAAGTGTTGAACGACGAGGAGGGCCGCCCGCTGCTGCCGTCCGTGGTGCGTTACCTGCCCAACGGCCACGCCAACATCGGCTACAAGGCCCAGGCCGCGCAGACCACCGATCCGAAGAACACCATCGTCTCGGTCAAGCGCTTCATGGGCCGTGGCCTGCACGACATCGCCTACGCCGAGAACCTGCCCTACGACTTCCAGGACACGCCCGGCATGGTGCAGCTGAAGACCATCGCCGGCATCAAGAGCCCGGTCGAGATCTCGGCGCAGATCCTGGCCACGCTGCGCCAGCGCGCCGAGGACTCGCTCGGCGACGACCTGGTCGGCGCCGTCATCACCGTGCCCGCCTACTTCGACGACGCCCAGCGCCAGGCCACCAAGGACGCCGCCCAGCTGGCCGGCATCAACGTGCTGCGCCTGCTCAGCGAGCCGACCGCCGCCGCCATCGCCTACGGCCTCGACAGCGCGTCCGAGGGCATCTTCGCCGTCTACGACCTGGGCGGCGGCACCTTCGACATCTCCATCCTCAAGCTGAGCAAGGGCGTCTTCGAGGTGCTCTCGACCGGCGGCGACTCGGCCCTGGGCGGCGACGACTTCGACCACCGCCTGTTCTGCTGGATCCACGAGCAGGAAAAGCTGGCCCCGCTGTCCGACGAGGACACCGCGATCCTGATGGTCAAGGCGCGCGAGGCCAAGGAGCTGCTGTCGAACAAGGACGACATCACCGTCGACGCCGCGCTCAACTCCGGCGAGGAAGTGCACCTGCGCATCACCGCGCAGACCTTCCAGGAGATCACCAAGCACCTGGTCGGCAAGACCATGAACGCGATCAAGAAGGCCCTGCGCGACGCCGGCGTCGACATCGACGACGTCGACGGCGTGGTGATGGTCGGTGGCGCCACCCGCATGCCGCACGTGCAGCGCGCCGTCGGCGAGTTCTTCCACACCATCCCGCACGCCAACATCGACCCCGACAAGGTGGTCGCGCTGGGCGCGGCGATCCAGGCCAACCTGCTGGCCGGCAACCGTGCCGCCGGCGACGACTGGCTGCTGCTCGACGTCATCCCGCTGTCGCTGGGCATCGAGACGATGGGCGGCCTGGTCGAGAAGATCATCCCGCGCAACTCGACCATCCCCTGCGCCCGCGCCCAGGAGTTCACCACCTTCAAGGACGGCCAGACCGCCCTGGCCGTGCACGTGCTGCAGGGCGAGCGCGAGCTGGTGAGCGACTGCCGCTCGCTGGCCCGCTTCGAGCTGCGCGGCATCCCGCCGATGGTGGCCGGCGCCGCGCGCATCCGCATCACCTACCAGGTCGACGCCGACGGCCTGCTGTCGGTCTCGGCGCGCGAGCTGCGCTCCGGCGTCGAGGCCTCGATCAGCGTCAAGCCGTCCTACGGCCTGGGCGACGACGACGTCGCCCGCATGCTGCAGGACTCCTACCAGTCGGCCGACGTCGACATGGTCGCCCGCGCCCTGCGCGAGGAGCAGGTCGAGGCCGAGCGCATCCTGCTGGCCACCCAGTCCGCGCTGGACGAGGACGGCAATCTGCTCGACGCCGCCGAGCGCCCCGCCGTGGACGCGCTGATGCAGCGCGTGCGCGACGCCGTCGCCGCCTCCGTGGCCGGCACGCTGGACCACGCCGGCGTCAAGGCCGCCGTCGAGGCGCTGGCCAACGGCACCGAGGACTTCGCCTCGCGCCGCATGGACCGCAGCGTGCGCAGCGCGCTGGCCGGCAAGACGCTGGCCCAGGTCGTTTAATTCAGAACATCACAGAGGTAACACAAGTGCCACAAATCGTATTCCTGCCCCATCCCAAACTGTGCCCCGAGGGCGCGGTGGTCGACGCCCCAGCCGGCAAGACCTTGTGCGACATCATGTTGGAGAACGACATCAACATCGAGCACGCCTGCGAGAAGTCCTGCGCCTGCACCACCTGCCACGTGCTGGTGCGCGAAGGCTTCAGCTCGCTGAGCGAGGCCAGCGAGACCGAGGAAGACCTGCTCGACAAGGCCTGGGGCCTGGAAGCGGTGTCGCGCCTGTCCTGCCAGTCCGTCGTCGCCGACGTCGACCTGGTGGTCGAGATTCCGAAATACACGATCAACCATGCCAGCGAGGGCGGTCACTGAGACCGGAGCAAGCGATGAAATGGACTGATATCTCCGCGATCGCGGAAGCCCTGTACGACAAATTCCCGGACACCGATCCGAGCACCATCCGCTTCACCGACCTGCACAACTGGGTGGTGGAGCTGGACGGCTTCGACGACGACCACAGCCGTGGCGGCGAGAAGGTGTTGGAAGCCATCCAGGCGGCGTGGATCGATGAAGCGCGCTGAGTCAGCGGCCAAGGCCGCCAAGGGCGTCAAGGGTGAAGTCGCGACCACCACCAGCGCGGCGGCGATGCCGGAGATCCGCGAAGGCCAGTCGGTCGCGCTGCTGCAAGAGCTGCACATCCTGACCCGCGACGGCAAGATGAACCAGGACAGCCGCCGCAAGCTCAAGCAGGTCTACCACCTGTACCAGTTCATCGAACCGCTGCTGAAGGAAGTGCAGGCCGACGGCGGCGCCGGCGTGTCGCTGGTCGACCACGGCGCCGGCAAGTCCTACCTCGGCTTCATTTTGTACGACCTGTTCTTCAAGGCATTGAACGACGGCTCGCACATCTACGGCATCGAAACGCGCGAAGAGCTGGTCGCCAAGTCGCAGGAGCTGGCCAAGAAGTTCAACTTTCCCGGCATGTCCTTCCTGCCGCTGTCGGTGGCCGAGTCGACCGAGTCGAAGCTGCTGCCCGAGCGCATCGACGTCGTCACCGCCCTGCACGCCTGCAACACGGCGACCGACGACGCCATCCACTTCGCGTTGAAGAAGAAGGCCCGCTTCATGGTGCTGGTGCCGTGCTGCCAGGCCGAGGTGGCCACCGTGCTGAAGAAGAACAAGGCCAAGGCCCTGGGCAAGAGCGCGCTGACCGAATTGTGGCGCCATCCGCTGCACACCCGCGAGTTCGGCAGCCAGATCACCAACGTGCTGCGCTGCCTGCAACTGGAGGCGCACGGCTACCAGGTCAACGTGACCGAGCTGGTCGGCTGGGAGCACTCGATGAAGAACGAGCTGATCATCGCCAGCTACAAGAACCTGCCGCGCCAGCGCCCCACCGAGCGTCTGCAGGAAGTGCTGGAAACGCTGGGCCTGGAGGAGATGGGCAACCGCTTCTTTACCGAGCAGCTGGCCAAGGCCGCCGTCGCCCAGTAAGCAACCCCGGCTTCCCGGGCTTCAGTCGCTGCGTCAGCGAGGGTCAGACCCTAGGGTCTGACCCTGGATTGATGCCCTGGCGTTCGATGTGCGCGAACTGCATGCCTCATCCGCCCGCCGGTTTCGTCCGCCGGCGCGGCGGCGGGTACAATACCGCCTTTCCTCCGTTTTCCTTTTCGACTCAATGACAGACTCCACCAAAGATTCCACCGTCCGCCTCGCCAAGCGCGTGTCGGAAATGCTCCCTTGCTCGCGGCGTGAAGCCGAGCAGTACATCGAGGGCGGCTGGGTCAGCGTGGACGGCGTTGTCGTCGAAGAGGCCGGCGCCCGCGTCAGCGAGGAGCAGGCCATCGCCGTCGCCAAGGACGCCACCTTGCTGGAGATCCTGCCGGTCACCATCCTGCTGCACAAGCCGGCCGGCTTCAACGCCGACATCGGCAAGGACGGCGCGCCGGCGCTGAGCTGCCTGAGCCTGGAGTCGCGCACCGCCACCTGCCGCCAGCAGCGCTTCCTCAAGCGCCACCTGGGCGGCCTGACGTTGACCAACCCGCTCGCCACGACGGCCAGCGGCCTTGTCGTGTTCACCCAGGACTTCCGCGTCGCCCGCAAGCTGGTCGACGAGGCGGCGCGGGTCGAGCAGGAGATCATTGTCGAGGTCGCCGGCAACATCGTCGAGAACGGCCTGGCCTTGCTCAACCACGGCCTGCCGTTCAATGGCAAGCCGCTGCCGCCGATCAAGGTCAGCTGGCAGAACGAGACCCGCCTGCGCTTCGCGCTGAAGGGCGTGCTGCCGGGCCAGATCGAGCACATGTGCAAGATGGTCGGCCTGGGCGTGGTGGCGATGAAGCGCATCCGCATCGGCCGCATCGCCATGTCCAGCCTGCCGGTGGGCGAGTGGCGCTATCTGCAGGAATTCGAGCGCTTCTAAGCCAGGCGGGGCGGCGCCGATCGCCGCTGAAGAAGGTCGGCGGCGAAAATCTAAGGGTCAGACCCTAGGGTCTGACCCTGGATTGTTGACAGCGGTCTTGCTCTTCTTAGGCAGCTTGGGCAGTTGCACCAGGCGGGTGCCGGTCAGCTTGTCGTGCAGGAACTGGCGGTCGCGGTCGAGCAGGGCGGTGGCGGCCCACACCAGCACGCCGACGCCAACCGCGCCCAGCGCCTGCCACTTGTGCAGGTCGAGGGCGTAGGCCAGCAGCAGCGCCGGCAGCACCCACATCCAGCACAGCAGATAGCGCGCGGTGGCGGCCTGCAGCGACAGCGGGCCGCCCTTGGCCAGCACCACCTTGATGCGCCAGGTGCGCATGGCCAGGGTCTGGCCCTCGCGGCTCCACTGGTGGATGAAGTAGGCGCCCAGTACCAGGAAGAACAGCGCCTGGCGCAGGTGCTCGGCGGTCTTGCTGTGGCTGCCCTGCAAGGCCAGTTCCAGCGCAAGGAAGGGCAGGAACAGCACGGCGAAGCCGAGCAAGGTCTCGTAGACCATCGAGATCAAGCGGCGTGCAAGGGTAGGTGTTGCGACCGGCGCGGAACTATTTGACATTGCTTGGCGTTGGCGGCGTGGCCTGGGTGCTGGTGGGGGCGGCGCTGGCGGGCGTTGCCGCGGTCGCTGGCGTGGCGCTTGTCGGGGCGGTGGCGCTTGGCGCCGCTGTGGCGGCGCCCGGCGCCGGCGTCGCGGGGGTGGCGCTGGCGCCCGGCGCCGGCGGCGTCGCCGGGGCGGCTTGGCCGCCGGCCGGCGGGATCGTCGCGCCGGACTTGATCGGCGCCACGGTCTTGATCTTGTTCTGCGCCGGCGTCGGCACGTTGGCGACCTGCTTCTTCATCGCCGCTTCCGCCGCCAGTTTTTTCTTTTGTTCTTCGGGTAGCTGCTGGTACTGCTCCCAGTGGGCCGATTTTTTCCCCATGTCCAGTTTCTGCCCGTTCACCAGCTTCTGCGTGGCGGCGAAGTTCTGCCGCACCACGCGGCGCTCTTCCGGCGTCAGTTTGATCCACTCGCGCATGCGCTCCTGCACGCGGGCCTGCTCGTCCGGCTTCATCGAGGTGTAGCGGTTGGCGATCTCCAGCCATTTCTGCTTGCGCAGCGGCTCCAGCGCGTTCCACTCGGACGCCAGCGGCAGCAGCGCCTGCTGTTGCACCGGGTTCAGATCTTTCCACTGGGTCTTTTCCGTCGGCTTGGCGACGGCGGGGGGCTGCTTGCCGCCGGCCACCGGCTTGACCGGCGCCGATGTCGTTGCCGGCGCTAGGCCGGCGGCGGCGGCGCTCACTGGCGCCGCCGGGGCGGGCGCCGGGGCCGGTTGTGTCGCGTTGACCCAGGAAGCGCCGCCGACCGCGAGCGCGGCGAGCGCGGCGAATCCCGCGCCCAGTTTTGCCCGACCGCTGAAACGCGCCATGTTTATTGCTCGCTTTTCGTCAGGTAGGCGTTGAAACCGTGGTCCATATAGGCCGACAACGGCAGCTCGTCCGACAACACGGCGGCGTCCACCTCGGCCAGCTCGGCGACGCGCTCCTGCTCCTCGTACTGGTAGAGGCCGACCATGCCGGCCACCAACACCAGCATCGGCACGGCCACGCCCATTCGGCCCAGCCAGGAGAGCGGTTGCGCGAAGAAGCCGGCGCCGCCGCCGGTGGCCAGCGCGCGCTCGCTCACGCGCACCGGCGCGTCGGCCTTCTTGCGCGCCATGGCGGCCTTGCGGGCCGCCGCCAGGCGGTCGGTGGTCGAGGCGGGCAGCTCGTCGAGCTGCTCGTTGAGCGCGTGGCGCACTTTGTAGGCGAAGTTCAGATCGTCGGTGTTCATAATTTGATTCCTTTGGCTTTAAGCGATTCGGCGAGGGTGTGTGTTGCGCGTGAGCAATGTGTCTTCACGCTCCCCTCGGAACATCCCATCGCTTCGGCTGTTTCAGCCACGTCCATGTCCTGCCAGTAACGCATGAGGAAGGCTTCCCGTTGACGCGCCGGCAGTTTTTGCACCTCGCCGTCAATTAGTTGCAAGGTTTGTGCCCGCTCGACCTTGTCGGCGCTCGACTCGGACGCCTCGGAACCCTGTTCCGCCTCGTAGGAGTCGAGTATATCAAAGTCCTCGCTGCCCTCCTTGGCGCCGCCCATGCCGGAGAACAGGCTGACCCAGGTGTTGCGCACCTTTTCGCGGCGGAAATAATCGAGGATGGTGGTTTGCAGGATGCGTTGGAACAGCATGGGCAGCTCGGCGGCCGGCTTGTCGCCGTATTTCTCGGCGAGCTTGATCATCGCGTCCTGCACGATGTCCAGGGCCGATTCGTCCTTGCGCACTGCGTAGACGGCCTGCTTGAAGGCGCGTCGCTCGACGTTTACGAGAAAGTCGGATAATTCTTTGTCTGTTGCCATGCGTCGTGGGGAGGGTACTGCCGGGAGGGCTCAGGTTAAGTGAGGCGTACGGCGCCAGGGATGCGAGCTTGCGGCGTTTTGCGAACTGTGCGCATGCTAGCAAAAATTGGCCATTTCTGCATGTTTTTTACGTCAAAGCGGGGCGCAAATCGCCGATTTTCATAAATGTCCTTGCTCAAATCTGTGCCGCGTAGTACCGTATGGGACGCTTTGATCACCCCGAAGCTCTATGGTCTGGTCGCCGCTGGCACACAACGCCGCACACGACACGACGCGCTTTCATATGTAGGCAGTTTGCTCTAACCCGCGCCACAAGCGCGAGAGGTACGCACAACCGCTACAGAAAATCCGGCCAAACGAGTTTGCGTCCAGCGACGCTTTGCACGCTATCTATGGGTAGCGGAAGAAGTGCCGTGAACGCATAAAAAAGGGAAGCAGGACAAGCTGTAGCTGTAGGCATACTTCGTGAGGAAAGAGCATCCGATCAATCTCCAATGGACCTTGAAAGGAATGTTTTATGAATACCGAAGCAGCAGGACAATTCACAGGCGCGGAAATACTGGTGCGCTGCCTGGCCGAGGAGGGCGTTGAACACGTCTTCGGCTATCCGGGCGGAGCCGTACTGTATATCTACGACGCCATCTTCAAGCAAGACAAATTCCAACACGTACTGGTACGCCACGAGCAGGCCGCTATCCACGCCGCCGACGCCTATTCGCGCAGCTCGCAAAAAATCGGCGTCGCCCTGGTGACCTCCGGCCCCGGCGTGACCAATGCCGTCACCGGCCTGTCGACCGCCTATATGGACTCGATTCCGATGGTGGTGATCTCCGGCCAGGTGCCGAGCCACGCCATCGGCCAGGACGCCTTCCAGGAATGCGACACGGTCGGCATCACCCGCCCCGTGGTCAAGCACAACTTCCTCGTCAAGGACGTCAAGGACCTGGCCGAAACCATCAAGAAAGCCTTCTTTATCGCCCGCACCGGCCGTCCCGGCCCCGTGCTGGTGGATATCCCGAAGGATATCTCGATGCACAAGACCACCTACTCGTATCCGAAAGAGATCGAGATGCGGTCCTACAAGCCGGTCGACAAGGGCCACTCCGGCCAGATCCGCAAGGCCGTGCAGCTGCTGTTGCAGGCCGAACGCCCGATGATCTACACCGGCGGCGGCGTGATCCTGGCCAACGCTGCGCCCGAGCTGAACAAGCTGGTCGACAAGCTCGGCTTCCCGGTCACCAACACACTGATGGGCCTGGGCGCCTACCGCGCCTCGAGCGAGAACTTCGTCGGCATGCCCGGCATGCACGGCACCTATGAAGCGAACATGGCGATGCAGCATTGCGACGTCCTGATCGCCATCGGCGCCCGCTTCGACGACCGCGTCATCGGCAACCCGAAACACTTCGCCTCCAATCCGCGCAAGATCATCCACGTCGACATCGACCCCTCGTCGATCTCCAAGCGGGTCAAGGTCGACATCCCGATCGTCGGCAACGTCAAGGACGTGCTGATCGAGATGCTGGCCCAGCTCGACGCGGCGGAGCAGAAACCGAACCTGCCGGCCGTCAAGGACTGGTGGAAACAGATCAACGAATGGCGCGGCAAGCAGTGCCTGGTCTACCCGACCTCCGACCTGGTCATCAAGCCGCAATCGGTGGTGCAGAAGGTCTACGAAGTGACCAAGGGCGACGCCTTCATCACCTCGGACGTCGGCCAGCACCAGATGTGGGCGGCGCAGTACTATCCCTTCGACAAACCCAAGCGCTGGATCAACTCCGGCGGCCTCGGCACCATGGGTGTCGGCCTGCCCTACGCGATGGGCGTGCAGATGGCCAATCCGGACGCCACCGTCGCCTGCATCACCGGCGAGGGCTCGATCCAGATGTGCATCCAGGAGCTGGCGACCTGCAAGCAGTACCACCTGACGCCGAAGATCATCATGCTCAACAACCGTTTCCTCGGCATGGTGCGGCAGTGGCAGCAGATCGACTACGGTTCGCGCTACTCCGAGTCCTACATGGACTCGCTGCCGAACTTCGAGAAGCTGGCCGAGGCCTACGGCCACGTCGGCATGCGCATCGAGAAGCCGGGCGACGTCGACGGCGCCGTGCGCGAAGCCTTCGGCATGAAGGACCGTCTGGTCTTCATGAACTTCATTACCGATCAATCGGAAAACGTATGGCCGATGGTGAAGGCGGGCAAAGGGCTCTCTGAAATGCTGTTGGGTTCGGAGGACTTATAAGATGCGACACATTATCTCTGTATTGCTGGAAAACGAAGCCGGCGCCCTGTCGCGCGTGGTCGGCCTGTTCTCGGCCCGTGGCTACAACATCGAGACGCTGACCGTGGCGCCGACCGAAGATTCGACCCTGTCGCGCATGACCATCGTCACCAGCGGCTCGGACGACATCATCGAGCAGATCACCAAGCACCTCAACCGCCTGATCGAGGTGGTGAAGGTGGTCGACCTGACCGAGGGTGCGCACATCGAGCGCGAGCTGATGCTCATCAAGGTGCGCGCCGTGGGCAAGGAACGCGAGGAGATGAAGCGCACCGCCGACATCTTCCGCGGCCGCATCATCGACGTGACCGAGAAGACCTACACGATCGAGCTGACCGGCAACAAGGGCAAGCTCGACGCGTTCATCGACTCGATCGACCGCGCCTCTATCCTGGAAACGGTACGTACCGGCGGCTCCGGCATCGGACGCGGCGAACGCATCCTCAAAGTTTGACCGAGTACCTGGGCGGCGCCCGCCGCCCGGTACGACTCCCCTGAACAACACACTACAAAATACATAGGAATTATCATGAAAGTTTTCTACGACAAAGACGCCGACCTCTCCTTGATCAAGGGTAAAAACGTTGCCATCATCGGCTACGGCTCGCAGGGCCACGCCCACGCGCAAAACCTGAGCGACTCCGGCGTGAACGTCACCGTCGGCCTGCGCAAGGGCGGCGCCTCGTGGACCAAGGTCGAGAAGGCCGGTCTGAAGGTTGCCGAAGTGAACGACGCGGTCAAGGCCGCCGACATCATCATGATCCTGCTGCCGGACGAGAACATCGCCCAGGTCTACAACGAAAACGTCGCCCCGCACGCCAAGCAAGGCGCGGTGCTGGCCTTCGCCCACGGCTTCAACGTGCACTACGGCCAAGTCGTGCCGCGCGCCGACCTGGACGTCATCATGATCGCTCCAAAAGCGCCAGGCCACACCGTGCGCGCCACCTACACCCAGGGCGGCGGCGTGCCCCACCTGATCGCCGTGTACCAGGACAAGTCCGGCATGGCCCGCGACATCGCCCTGTCCTACGCCTCGGCCAACGGCGGCGGCCGCGCCGGCATCATCGAGACCAACTTCCGCGAAGAAACCGAGACCGACCTGTTCGGCGAGCAAGCGGTTCTGTGCGGCGGCGCCGTCGAACTGATCAAGGCCGGTTTCGAAACCCTGACCGAAGCTGGTTACGCTCCGGAAATGGCCTACTTCGAGTGCCTGCACGAACTGAAACTGATCGTCGACCTGATCTATGAAGGCGGCATCGCCAACATGAACTACTCGATCTCCAACAACGCCGAATACGGCGAATACGTGACCGGCCCTAAAGTCGTCACCTCGGCCACCAAGGACGCGATGCGCCAGTGCCTGAAGGACATCCAGACCGGCGAATACGCCAAGTCCTTCATCCTGGAAAACAAGGCCGGCGCACCGACCCTGATTTCCCGTCGCCGCCTGACCTCCGAGCACCCGATCGAAGAAGTCGGTGCCAAGCTGCGCGCCATGATGCCTTGGATCGCCAAGAACAAGATGGTCGACCAGTCGAAGAACTAAATCGCTCGACGGATTGCCGGGCGTCAAATTTAGGGTCAGACCCTTAGGGTCTGACCCTGGTTGGTTGGCGGCATCCCGGCGCCATACGCTTGAAATAGCGAAATGTTACAAACGCTCACCATGTCTTACAGTTTCGGCTGGCGGATTCGGGTAAAGTTGCTGTAATCACCAGTTCTGCTGGTTTCGCGCACAATGGGGCTTCGGCCCCATTTTCGCTTTTTCAACTATGGAGAACGTTTATGACCCGCATGAAAAACCTCGTTGTCGCCGCCGCCATGGCGACCGCCTCGCTGTCCGTCCAACACGCCTTCGCCGCCGAGACGCTGCCCACCAGCGGCACGCTGGTGGTGGTGCCCGCCTTCGGTGAAGTCAAGCACGCCAACGACCAGGCCATCGCCACGCTGGCGATCGAAGAGACCGACAAGGACAAGGCCGCCGCCGCCTCGCGCGTCAACCAGAAGATGAAGCAGGGCATCGAGATCCTCAAGAAAGAGCACCGCAAGCCAGCCTGAAGACCCAAGGCTACTACACCTACGCCGTGTATCCGGAAGATCGGCCGCTGCCGAACGGCCTGATGCCCAAGCCGCGCCTGCCGACCGCCTGGCGCGTCGGCCAGTACGTGCAGCTGACCACCACCAATTTGGCCGGCCTGCCGAAGACCGTCGCCGCCGCCCAGCGCGTGCTGACCCTGAACGGCATCCAGTTCGGCCTGACGCCGGAAACCACGCGCAAGTTGGACGACCAGCGCATCGCCGCCACCTACAAGAACCTGAACGAGCGCATCGCCTCGATCGCCAACGCCATGGGCCGCAAGCTCAGCGACGCCGTGCTCGACACGGTCGACTTCGAAGGCTCGGGCAACTATGCCCAGCGCGAAGGCGGCGCCGCCGCGCCGATGATGATGCGTTCGGCCAAGATGATGGACAGCGCGCCGGTCGAGGAGCCCAGCTTCGAGCCGGGCGAAACCACGCTGCAAATGAACGTGGTCGGCAAGGTCAAGTTCAAGTAGTTCAGCCAATGCGGCGGCGCAGTCTCCGCCGCGTTGTGCGCGCCAGCCGCGCTTGCCACAGGTGGCTTCACCGTCCCGGAGTATCTTCTTTATGGCTTGCGAGACGTCGGCATAACCCCATAAAGCTAGGGGTCAGACCCCGTACGGGGTCTGACCCCGACGGCGGCGCACCGCGTCGGGGGTGGCCGGCATCTCCGGCGCATCGAAATCCCCCCCCCAAAAAAAGAACACTCCGCCGCTACTGCCCGCTGGGGTTGAACCACAGCGTGGTGTCGCTATACGGCGTCTCCTTCGGCAGCTGGTCGTTCTTCAGGCGGTAGATCTTGCGTCCCTTGAAGTTGGCCTGCTCGATGGCCTTGCCGTTGTACTTCTTGAAGATGGCGTCGAAGGAGCCGTCCTTCATCATCTTGCGGATGCCCACGTCGATGCGTTTTTCCAGCGCCGCGTCGGCCTTGTTGAAGAAGAAGTAGTAGGGCCAGGGGTAGTAGATCAGCATATTCTTTTCCACCACCAGGTTCGGATTCGTCTTGACCTGCTGCTCCTGTTCGGCGAAGGCTTCGCTGATGCCGCGCGGGAACAGGTCGAACTTGCCGGCGTTGGTCATCTTGAACAACTCGTCGTACTTGGCCGTGCTGACGCTGAAGCCGTTGGCCTCGTAGAGCTTGACGTCGCCCCAGCCGGTGCCCTGGCCGATGCTCAGTTTCTTCAGGTCGGCGAGCGACTTGACCTGGTCGATCTTGGCCTGGTTCTCCTTGGAGATGAGGGCGACGCGGTAGCCCAGGATGCCCTTGCGCAGCGGAATGCGCAGCGGCAGCAGGGTGGCCTCCTTCTCGGTCGAGGTGGAGCTCCAGGCGATGTTGATGCCGCCGCCGTTCTTCAGCTCGCTCAGGTAGCGCTCCTCGTTCATCTTCTGCTTGGACGCCTCCAGTTCGAACGGGCCGAACTCGGCGGTGGTCTTCTCCAGCGCGCCCTGGAGGATCTCCATCAGGTCGTTGAAGCGGGTGTCGCCCGCCGTTTCGTTGGCCGGGTAGCTCACCTTGATGCCGGCGGCCAGCGCCGCGGGCGTGCTTGCCAGCAAGGCCAGCGACAAGGTGAGGGCGGGCGCCGCCAGTCGGCGGGGAATAAATTGCATGAACATGTCATTCCTTTCTAGTGGGAAGTATCGACGGGAAAGGCAGGCCGTCTCCACGCCTGCCGTGTTGCTGTGCTAGGGGAGCTGCTTGGTCGGGTCCAGCCACAGGCCGGTCTCGCCCAGCGGGGTTTCCCTGGGCAGCATGGTGTTGGGCAGGGCGATCACCCGGCGCCCCCTGAGGTTGGCCTGTTCGATCGCCTTGCCGTTGTACTTCCAGAACAGGGCGTCGAAGGAACCGTCCCGCAGCATCATGCGGATGCCGCTCTCGACACGTTGCTTGAGCGCGTCATCCTTCCGGTTGAAGAAGAAGTAGTAGGGCCAGGGATAGTAGAGCAGCAGGTTCTTCTCGACCGTCAGGCGGGGATCGTCGGGCGCGCGCAGGGCGTATTCGGCGTAGACCTCGGTGACGCCGCGCGGAAACAGGTCGAAGCGGCCCAGCGTCAACATGCGGAACAGCTTGTCGTAGCTGGCCTGGGCCACCTTGATGCCGGCCGCCTGGTAAAGCTTGACGTCGCCCCAGCCCAAGCCCTGGCCGACGCTGAAACGGCGCAGGTCGTCGAGGCTGTGGATCTGGTCTATCCTGGCCTGTTGCTCGCGGGCGATCAGGGCGATGCGGTAGCCGAGCAGGCCCTTGCGCAAGGGGATGCGCAGCGGCAGCAAGTCCCTTTCCTTGTCGATCGAGGTGGAGCTCCAGGCGATGTTGATCAACTGGCCCTGCTTGAGGGCGCTCAGGTAGCGCGCCTCGTTCATCTCCATTGCCGAGGGCTGCAGTTCGAAGGGGCCGTCCTCGGCCGCCGTGCGCTCCAGCGCGGTGTGCAGGATCTCGATCAGGTCGGCGAAGCGCGCGTCGCCGGGCGCCTCGTTGGCGGGGTAGACCACGCGCAGCACCTCGGCGTGGACGGCACCGCACAGCAGTATGAACCATAGCAGTAGGAACAGCGGCAGCACGCACAGCGGCGCGCGTGGCGGCGGGAGCGGGGACGGTGGGCTAAACGATTTCCACATGAAAACCCTTCAGGTTTCAAGGACTTGCGCTTGATCTAGCTCATGAAACACCATTGCCCCTTTTTGGGCAATGCATTTCGGCCAGCCCGATCAATTAGCAACACCGGCCGGCGGCGGCGCGAACCCCCTTTTTTGTTTCCTCCTCCTCTATAATGATGGCGCAATCAACACCGTTACCGACACGCCCGCTGTACTTAGAAATGGAACCCTATGGCAAACTTTCCCCGTCG
Source organism: Rugamonas sp. DEMB1 (assembly GCF_029834475.1). GTDB lineage: Bacteria > Pseudomonadota > Gammaproteobacteria > Burkholderiales > Burkholderiaceae_D > Rugamonas > Rugamonas rubra. The sequence goes on from NZ_CP122407.1 coordinate 1,729,718, forward strand.
CAGAGCCAAGAATGGCGCCGCACCAGCAGCCAAGCCGAAGGCTTCGCGCTTTAGCAAGTTTGCGCGCCAGCCGGTGGCCGAGGGCGGCGCCAAGCCGCGCCGTCGCGGGATCTACCTGTTGCCCAACGCCTTCACCACCGCCGCCCTGTTCTGCGGCTTCTACGCCATCGTCATGGCGATGAACCAAAAATTCGAACACGCCGCCTGGGCCATCTTCATCGCCATGGTGCTCGACGGCCTGGACGGCCGCATCGCCCGCCTGACCAACACCCAGAGCGAGTTCGGCGCCCAGTACGACAGCCTGTCCGACATGGTCTCCTTCGGCGCCGCGCCGGCGCTGGTGATCTACGAGTGGTCGCTGCGCGGCCTGGGCAAGCTGGGCTGGATCGCCGCCTTCGTCTACTGCGCCGGCGGCGCGCTGCGCCTGGCCCGCTTCAACACCAACATCGAGGTGGTCGACAAGCGCTTCTTCCAAGGTCTGCCCAGCCCGGCGGCGGCGGCCCTGGTGGCCGGCTTCATCCTGTTGATGGACGACCTGCAGGTGCCCGGCATCCAGCTGCCCTGGGTGTCCTGGGCCATCGCCCTGTTCGCCGGCCTGACCATGGTCACCAACGTGCCCTTCTACAGCTTCAAGGACGTCAACTTCCGCAAGTCGGTGCCCTTCATCGCGGTGTTCCTGATCGCGCTGGCCTTCGCCCTGGTGTCGATCGACCCGCCCAAGGTGCTGTTCCCGATCTTCATCGCCTACGGCCTGTCCGGCTACGTGATCTACTTCTGGCGCATGGCCAAGGGCAAGCCGGTCAGCATCATCCAGACCGACCACGAGCCGGTCGACCCGAGCGAGCGCCACTAGCAGCGCCCCGCGCGGCGGGCGGCCTCGATAGTTTTTTTGTGTACAGCCATGGAGCAATCATGAATACGCCTTCGAACCGCCTGATCATCTTCGACACCACCTTGCGCGACGGCGAGCAATCGCCCGGCGCCTCGATGACGCGGGAGGAGAAGCTGCGCATCGCCAAGCAGCTCGAGCGGCTGCGCGTCGACGTCATCGAGGCCGGCTTCGCCGCCGCCTCGCAGGGCGACTTCGAGTCGATCAAGGCGATCGCCGGGGCGGTGCGCGAGTCGACCATCTGCTCGCTGTCGCGCGCCAACGACCGCGACATCGCCCGCGCCGCCGAGGCGCTGGCGCCGGCCGAGCGCAAGCGCATCCACACCTTCATCGCCACCTCGCCGCTGCACATGGAGATGAAGCTGCGCATGCTGCCCGAGCAGGTGCTCGAGCAGGCCAAGAACGCGGTGCGCTTCGCCCGCCAGTTCACCGACGACATCGAGTTCAGCCCGGAGGACGGCAGCCGCTCCGACGAGGACTTCCTGTGCCGCGTGCTGGAGGGCGTGATCGCCGAGGGCGCCACCACCATCAACTTCCCCGACACCGTCGGCTACGCCGTGCCGGAGATCTTCGGCGAGACCATCCGCCGCCTGCGCGAGCGCATCCCCAACTCCGACAAGGCGATCTGGTCGGTGCACTGCCACAACGACCTCGGCCTGGCCGTCGCCAACTCGCTGGCCGGTGTGATGATAGGCGGCGCGCGGCAGATCGAATGCACCATCAACGGCCTGGGCGAGCGCGCCGGCAACACCGCGCTGGAGGAGGTGGTGATGGCGCTGCGCACCCGCGCCGCCTACTACCAGCTGGAGGTCGGCATCGACACCACGCAGATCGTCGCCGCCTCGAAGATGGTGTCGCAGATCACCGGCTTCGCCGTGCAGCCGAACAAGGCGGTGGTCGGCGCCAACGCCTTCGCCCACGCCTCCGGCATCCACCAGGACGGCATTTTGAAGGCGCGCGAGACCTACGAGATCATGCGCGCCGAGGACGTCGGCTGGACCGCCAACAAGATCGTGCTGGGCAAGCTGTCGGGCCGCAACGCCTTCAAGCAACGCCTGCAGGAGCTCGGCATCGAGCTCGACTCCGAGGCCGAGGTCAACGCCGCCTTCGGCCGCTTCAAGGAGCTGGCCGACCGCAAGTCGGAGATCTTCGACGAGGACATCATGGCCCTGGTGTCGGACGAGCAGCAGGCGCACGACAAGGAATACTACCGCTTCGTCTCGCTGGCGCAGCGCTCGGAGACCGGCGAGACGCCGCGCGCCACGGTGGTCTTCTCCATCGACGGCGAGGAAGTGCGCTGCGAGGGCAGCGGCGACGGCCCGGTCGACGCCACCGTCAACGCCATCGAGAGCCGGGCCGCCAGCGGTGCCGAGCTGGTGCTGTTCTCGGTCAACGCGATCAGCACCGGCACCCAGTCGCAGGGCGAGGTGACGATGCGCCTGTCGCACTCGGGGCGCATCGTCAACGGCGTCGGCGCCGACCCGGACATCATCGTCGCCTCGGCCAAGGCCTACCTGTCGGCCTTGAACAAGCTGCACTCGAAGATCGAGCGGCTCAACCCGCAGAACTGAGGGGGCGGCGCGTCGACTAGCGCGACAGGATGAAGGCGCCGACGGCGATGACCAGCGTGCCGACCACCTTGGACACGGTCAGCGCCTCGCCCAGCGCCAGGAAGCCGACGATGGTGACGACGCTCATGGTGATGGCCGTCATCAGGGGATATGCCAGGCTCATCGGCATTTTTTGCAGCGCCACCGAGTAGCAGACGAAGCCCAAGCCGTAGGTGGCGCAGGCGCCGCCCAGGTAGGCCAGGCGGCCCAGGGTCCAGGCGCTGCCACCCAGGTGCGACAGCTTGATCAGGTAGGTCGCCATGGCGCTGGCGGCGGCGGCCAGGGCGCACCAGAACAGGCCGTTCTGCAGAAAATTCATCGAGCTTCTTTCAAAGTGTTGGGGGCTACAGGCTGGCGGCGACGACGAGGCAGACACACAGGCCGACAACGACCAGGCTGACCGGGTCCCTGCTGACGTAGAGCACGGGTCCTCGTTGACCTCGCCACGGAAGGACAGCGTCCACAGCCGCCCCAGCCAGAATACCAGCAAGGGGACGATGGCGAACAGGAAGGCCGGCTGGCGGTACAGCCGGATCACGTTGGCCGAGTTGAAGTACAGGCTGAAAATCAACACCGCGATGAAGGCGCTGTTGATACCCATCATGCCGATCGGCGCCCGGTCGGCCGTCGTGTAGCCGCGGCCGTTGGTGTTCTTCTTGCCCTGTTGGTGCAGATTGAACAGCTCGCTGTGGCGCTTCAGCAGCGCCAGCGAGAGGAACAGGAAGAAGGAGAACGCCAGCAGCCAGAACGAGGGTTCGATGCGGGTGCTGGCGGCGCCGCCCAGAATGCGCAGGCTGAACAGCATGGCCAGGGTCACGATGTCGACCATCAACAGGCGTTTCAGGTAGATCGAGTAGCTCACCGTGCTGAGGAAGTACACCAGCACGCTCAGCGCCAGCAGGGTATCGACACGCGCGCACAGCGCCAGCGCGGCGCCGGCCAGCAAGGTGCTGGCGGCCAGCGCGACGCCGATCGGCAGCGTGCCGGCAGCGATCGGGCGCTTGTACTTGCTGGCGTGGGCGCGGTCGTCGCGGGCATCCAGCGTGTCGTTGAGCAGATAGGCGCTCGACGCGCACAGGCAGAACGCGGCGAAGGCCAGCGCCGACTGCGCCAGCGCCTCGAGCGTCAACACATGGCCGGCCAGCATCGGCACGAACACCAGCAGGTTCTTCATCCACTGGCGCGGCCGCATCGCCTTCAGCAGGGGCAGGCACCAGCCGCCGCGCGCCTCGCCGACCGGCTTGGCGGCGCCTTCGCGGGCCGGTCCCGCCGGTGCCCGGCCGACCGGGTAGGCGACGCGGCATTGCGCCCACAGCGCGGGCGCGCCGCGCGCCCGGCCAAGGTAGTCGAAGGGACCGCCGTGCAGGGCCTGCGCCAGCCGCTCCGGCTGGCGTCCGGGCGAAATGTCGAGCACGCTGTCGAAAAGCGCCAGGTGCTGCGCCACGGCGGCCGCGTGCGGCGAGTCGCTGGCCAGGATCAGCCTGCGGCCTTTGGCGGCCTTGGCGCCGAGCAGGGCCAGCAGTTGGCGGTCGTAGGGCAGCGCGGCGGCGTCCGGCGCGACGGCGGCGAACAGGCGGCGGGCGAACTCGGCGCGGCCCAGCAGGCGCCAGAAGATCAGCGTGATTAGCCGCAGGCTGTGCTGCTTGAGGAAGACGGCGACCGCCTCCCACAGCAGGCTGGAGCGGATCAAGGTGCCCGTCGAGCTCGACGACGATGGGCGGTTGCGGTTGCGTTGCCGCGCCGGACGGCGCGTTGGCTGGCACGCTCATGCGCGCGCGGCGTGCACCGGGGCGGCGAGCTGGGCGGCGCGCGGCAGGCCGGCACACAGGGCGAAGGGAATCAACATCGGGTACAGGCTCCAGATGATGCGGCCGTCGATGCGTACCGACAAGGCGGCATACAGCGGCGGCAGGACCATCAGCAACAGCAGGCTGTTGAGTGGGCGCAGCTGGGCGGCGGCGTGGCGCCGGCCGAGCAGGGCGAGCGGCACCACCAGCAGCGCCGCCGTCGCCAGCGAGGCCAGCGAGCGCACGTCGCCGAGGCCGGCGAGCAGGCTGTGCAGGCTGGGCGTCCAGGTGTAGCTGGGCAGGCCGGGCAGCAGCCACCAGCGCACCGCGACGATCCAGCCGCCGGCCATGGCCAGCGCGCCCAGGGCGGCGGCGAAGGGCAGGCGGCGCATGGCCAGCAGCCAGACCAGCAGCAGGATGTTTTCCTCGCGCGCGGCGGTGCCGACGATGCCGGCGGCGGCGGCCAGCCAGGGCTGGCCGGTCAGGATGCCGAGGACGAACACGGCGCGGGCGAAGATCGAACCGGGATCGACCAGCAGATAGGGGGCGTACCAAAAGGTCGGCACAGAGACGATCAGCAGCAGGCCGGCGCCGATTACGCGGCCACGGCTGAAGCCGAGGCGGGCGGCGGTCAGCGCGATGACGCTGGCGGCGCCGCTGATCAGCAGCCAGTTCAGCGCGGCGAAGGCGTTGTGCAGCTCGCCAGGCAGGGCGGCGGCGAGGGCCGGCACCAGCAGGCGGTAGGGGAAGGGCGCGCGCAGCTCGCTGAAGGGCAGCTCGCCGCGCAGATAGCGCGCGGTGTTGAAGTAGGCCAGCGAATCCTCGACCGTGCCGCCCCAGCGCCAGGCCATGACCAGCAGCGCCAGCGCGGCGAAGCCGAGCACGATGGCGAGCCAGTGGCGCGGCAGCAGCGGTGAGGCGGGGACGGGGTTTTGCATAGAGTCGGGTCCAGTTTATGTGTCGAATGCCTAGGAATTCACAAGTGGCAATGTTTCATTTTTGATAGTGGCGGTCGGGCGCGTTATTGTAGCTCAAACAAGACCGTCTAGTCAGTGTTCTGAGCCTACGTGAACAAACACATCGAGTCAGCCGTCAAACCATTCGCGTGGTCGAGCTCAAACGCATGATGCATTCTCGTGCCTTGGTCCATCCGTGTCACATGATTTCATTTTGGGGAGTTTCAATTAGCCCCGATTTACGCGGCAGGACATCGTCAACGCGCGACCTATTTTACATTTCTCTCGGCGCTGTTGCACAAACCCTGCGGCTACCACCAAGGCTGACATTAGCGCGCAACAACTGGTGCCGCGGGGCTGTTAAACTTTCGACGAACTTGCGTACATTCTGGTCTTTTGCCTGAAACGTTGCGCAAGGACGAACGACAGCGGCAAGATCCCAAGGGGCGGTGCCGGATTATTAACAACTGGCCGGCCTACAGCGCCGGACTGATCACCGGAGGTGACGTGACGATCTGGATCGAGCGAGACTTGTGGCAACGGGGCGCTGAGGCCGAGGCCGTCAGGCGTGGCCGACCACGCGTCTACGCCGACGCGGTCATCCAGATGCTGCTCGGACTCAAACAGGTGTTTCGCCTGCCGCGGCGCGCGTTGCAGGGTTTCGCGGGGAACATGAACTCGCTCGCCTTCGCCGATCTGCCGGTGCCCAACTACACGAGCTTGTGTCGCCGCGCCTGGGATCTCGACGTCGTGCTGCCGACCCTGTGCAGCGGCGAGCCGCTGCATCTGGTGGTCGACAGCACCGGCCTGAAGCTGTTTGGCGAAGGCGAATGGAAGGTGCGCAAGCAAGGTTATTCCAAGCGCCGCACCTGGCGCAAGGTGGATCTGGCGATGGATGCGAACACCGGCCAGATTTGCGCGGCGCTGATGACGCACCGGGGCGTCGGCGATGCCGAAGTGCTGCCCGATCTGCTCGACCAGATGCCGGCCGGCACGCCGATTGATATCATCGGCGACGACGGCGCTTACGACACGCGGCAATGCCACGCGGTGATCGCCGCGCGCAAGGCCACGCCATCGATCCCGCCGCGCGAGGGAGCGAAGCCCTGGCCGCCGAAGTGGCCATCCGCGCGGGCGTGCTAAATCGCATGGCTGCGCCGGCACGCCCTCAGTCCATCCGTATCGCGTAAATTCATGGGGGAAGGGGAAGCATCCTGTAAAAAGCGATGTATGCAACAACGCCAAGTCTCTTCTGCAAATGCGGTTTTCGCGATTTCGAACTTATTTTTTTGTCAAGGTTTATTTTTTAGAAAAAAATACATGAATCGTATTGACTTCAGTCTTCTTGTCATTTAATCTAAAACCTGCTTGAATAGAGTATCGATAAAAATGTAATCTTAATCTGGAGAATTTATGGTTAAAAGAATGTTTGCCACGTTTATTCTTGGTATGGCGGCCGCGACTTCGGCTAGCGCTGTTACTAGTGTTTTGATGGCAGAGAATCAGCTCGAAAAAGGGCAAGTATTGACTTCGCGCTCGGGATTGTACGCTCTCATCGTGCAAGACGATGGAAATGTCGTTGAGTATTTTACGACACTTATGGGAAACCGTCTGAGCCAGTTTTCTACAAACACAAGAAAAAGTGGTGATCATCTTCGAATGCAGATGGATGGAAATCTCGCCCTATATAAAAGCAATGGAACTTGGGCATGGAATTCAGGAACGGGCGGGCGTCCCTATGATCTAGGCTATAAACTTGTTCTTTTCGATACGGGTCGCCTTGTGATAATGGATTCGAACAATGCCGTAGTAAAAGTTCTTAATGAATCAGATCGTCCGAGCCGCGATGGAGGGCCTTTTGCCAAATTCCCGTTCCGCAAGGTGAGTTTCGGTACTTGCACGGAATCATTGACAGGAGATTTTCAATCTGGATCATTGGCGGAAGACTGGGCCTGGGCAAACGGTGGTTCAATTGGCTACTGCAATTCTCCGTATTAAACAATATGGACAAGGCATGGATCCAACCGGGTTCATGTGTTTCCAATAAATAAAATGACCCGCACTAATACTTTCGTCTCGCTAGCCATTTTGGCCGCCGCAATTTTTGCGTTTTCCAGCGCATATTCTCCTGCCAGGCACGAGTCGGCAAAGTTGAGGGCAGATATACGCGCACCGAAGCCGCAATCTGCTTTGGAGCGGCCAATGAACGGATTTGGTCTGTCGCCTTTTTCCTTGGGCGCCCCCGTTCCACCGGATCCTACTGAGATAATTAAGCAACGAAAACAGATAATGACGGCTGGTGGATATACGACACCCGAGAAGTATTTTTACATGAATGTTAAAGAATTGACGGATTTGGGGAGGGCAGGGGATGTTTTTGCATCCCTCCAGCTCGGGGAGCGCTACTGGAATGAAGCGAAATCTCTTGAGTACGATCCGGATATGGATTATTCCGACGCGCCAAAAAATATCGCGGTTCGCCACTTCCTGGTTGCCATTCGCGAAGGTGCTGGAAATGTCATCCCTATTGTCGCCAAGCGTATGCTTGAGGATGGGGAAATTATCGATGCTGTGGCCTGGAACATGATCTCGCAACGCGGCGGACAACTGGAAAATCAAAAATCTTTCAATCAAAGTCGAAATTTTTCAAAGCTATCTTATGAGCAGCTCAATGCGGCGCAGAAGAAAGCGAATGACATTGCATCGGAACTTGGCATCACGTTATAAGAAGGCTGATCCTCTTGCCGGAGTCCCCGCGTGGCTGATTGCGAACTCTGCCTTGTCCTTCGCGGTCAAGCCACCATGCGTTCTTTCCGGTCGCTGGCGCCGCCGAGACCGGCGCTTTCCTGGTCGGACGCTTCCTCGCGACCATCCCCGTGCCGTCGCGCTAGGAGTCTACGCGGCAGAGTGTTTTCAACGAAACGCCGCAGCCGCTTGATTGGCGAGGTGGCAGTTGTCGCACGTCGGCGCCCGATTTGGGCGCCGGATCGGCACCACCCTGGCGTAAATTGGTCCTTGTGCTGCTAAATCCCCCCCCCCCATTCTGTGCCGCACAGCCCTCTAGCGCGCCCGGCGCGGCTCGCGCTCCGGGTCCGGCCCGTTCAGCAGGCTGTTCACGCTGCCATCGGGATTGAACTGCACATACATGATCGAGTTCCACACGCCCTGTTCCTTGTAGCGGTAGAGCCAGGCCTCCAGGTGGTTGAACGGGTAGCGCTGGCGGGCGAAGGGCCGGCCGAAGGTGTGCAGGATGCTGTCCCGGTTGTCGCGGCCGATCTTGACGGCGGCGAACCTCTCGCTGGTCAGCACCTGCTCGTAGGACAGCAACCGGCCGTCGGCGTCCAGCCTGGCCATATAGGTGGCCTGGCCGCTCGGGCCGGTGGCGTATTCGAGCAGCGTGGCGTCGCCGTCGCGGTAGCTGGCGCTGGGGCGGCCGAGCCGGCTGTGCAGCTCGGCGGCGCTGGCGCCTAGCGGTGGCGGCGCGCCGCCCGGGCCGGCGCAGGCCGCCAGCAGCAGGGAAGAAATTGCCATTGCAACCATCTTTTTCATGTCCGCCTCCGTTTTCTGGCATTGAACTCATAAGAATTGTAGCCAACACTGGATACAGCCGCCGTTTTTTCCGATATACTTGCGGGTCTGGTCTTTTGGCCGGAATTCTTTTGAAGTTCACGATGCCTAGGGTTCAGACTCCGGGCACCGCATGTTAAAGGTAAAATCATGACCGTAGAAAACATCAACAAAGCCGCGATCATCGCGGACAACGCCCGTGGTCAAAACGACACCGGCTCCCCAGAAGTTCAAGTTGCGCTGCTGACCGCACGCATCAACGAACTGAACGGCCACTTCAAAGCACACAGCAAAGATCACCACTCCCGTCGTGGTCTGATTATGATGGTTAACCGTCGTAAGAGCCTGCTGTCGTACCTGAAGGCCAAAGACGCTACCCGTTATCGCGATCTGATCGCTAAACTCGGTCTGCGTAAGTAATTTTTGCGTCACCCGGTTTAAACAGAAATGCCTGCGCCAGTTCGCTGACGCGGGCATTTTGTCATTTGGGCCGAACAAATGCCAATTGGCATGGGCTCTTGCCCGGCGACATGGATTCCCAGTTTTGTAGCAAGTTTCGTAGTAAAGGCGGCGCCGCAGCATGCCGCCTGTGGTGAGGTGAACGACAGCCCCTGAAAATCTGTCGGCAATTAGAAAGGGATTACCCATGTTTAACAAAGTTACGAAAACCTTCCAGTACGGTCAACACCAGGTCACCCTGGAAACCGGCGAGATCGCTCGCCAGGCTTCCGGCGCCGTCCTCGTGTCGATTGAAGACACCGTGGTCCTGGCGACCGTTGTGGCACGCAAAGATGCCAAGCCAGGCCAGGATTTCTTCCCCCTGACCGTCGACTACGTTGAAAAAACCTATGCTGCCGGTAAAATCCCGGGCGGTTTCTTCAAGCGCGAAGGCCGTCCTTCGGAAAAAGAAACGCTGACCTCCCGCCTGATCGACCGTCCTATCCGTCCGCTGTTCCCGGAAGGCTACCTGAATGAAGTGCAGATCATCATTCACGTGCTGTCGGTCAACCCCGAGATCGATCCGGACATCGCCGCCATGATCGGCGCCTCCGCCGCCCTGTGCATCTCCGGCGTGCCGTTCAACGGCCCGATCGGCGCCGCCCGCGTCGGCTACGCCAACGGCCAGTACATCCTGAACCCGACCGTCGCCCAGCTGAAAACCTCGGAAATGGACCTGGTTGTCGCCGGTACCGAAACGGCCGTGCTGATGGTCGAATCGGAAGCCAAGCAGCTGTCCGAAGAAATCATGCTCGGCGCCGTGGTGTTCGGCCACGACCAGATGAAAGCGGTCATCGACGCGATCCACGAACTGGTGCGCGACGGCGGCAAGCCGGAAGTCGAATGGGCCCCACCGGCCAAGAACGAAGTCCTGATCGGCCGCGTCGAGCATTTCGGCGGCGCCAAGATCCGTGACGCCTACCTGACCAAAGACAAGCAAGAGCGCACCGCCAAGCTGAAGGCCGCCACCTCCGAAACGCTGGCCGAGCTGGGCGCCGAAGCGGCCGCCGCCGGCGCCGCACCGGTCGACGCAGCCGAAGTCAACAACATCCTGTTCGACATGGAAGCGAAGATCGTCCGTTCGCAGATCCTCGACGGCGAGCCACGCATCGACGGCCGCGACACCCGCACCGTGCGTCCGATTTCGATCCGCACCTCGGTGCTGCCGCGCACCCACGGTTCGGCCCTGTTCACCCGTGGCGAAACCCAGGCGCTGGTCGTGGCCACGCTGGGCACCGCCCGCGACAGCCAGAAGATCGACGCGCTGATGGGCGAGTTCACCGACTCGTTCATGCTGCACTACAACATGCCACCGTTCGCCACCGGCGAAACCGGCCGCGTCGGCACGCCTAAGCGCCGCGAAATCGGCCACGGCCGTCTGGCCAAGCGCGCGCTGATCGCCGCCCTGCCATCGCCGGAAGAGTTCAGCTACTCCGTGCGCCTGGTGTCGGAAATCACCGAGTCGAACGGCTCCTCGTCGATGGCTTCGGTCTGCGGCGGCTGCCTGGCACTGATGGACGCCGGCGTGCCGATGAAAGAGCACGTGGCCGGTATCGCCATGGGCCTGATCAAGGAAGGCGGCAAGTTCGCCGTGCTGTCGGACATCCTGGGCGACGAAGACCACCTGGGCGACATGGACTTCAAGGTCGCCGGTACGCGCAACGGTATCACCGCGCTGCAGATGGACATCAAGATCATGGGCATCACCAAGGAAATCATGCAAGTGGCGCTGGCGCAAGCCAAGGAAGGCCGCGAGCACATCCTGGGCGAAATGCAAAAAGCCATGCCGCACGTGAAGACCGAGCTGTCGGACTTCGCCCCGCGCCTGATCACCATCAAGATCAATCCGGAAAAAATCCGTGACGTGATCGGCAAGGGCGGCGCCGTCATCCGCGCGCTGACCGAAGAGACCGGCACCCAGATCGACATCAGCGACGAAGGCGTGGTCACCATCGCCTCCGTCGACGCCGCCGCCGGCCAGGAAGCCAAGCGTCGCATCGAAGAGCTGACCGCCTCGGTTGAGGTGGGCAAGGTCTACGAAGGCACCGTGCTGAAACTGCTCGACTTCGGCGCCATCGTCCAAGTCATGCCGGGCAAGGACGGCCTGCTGCACATCTCGCAGATCGCCAACGAGCGTGTCAACGCCGTCGCCGACTACCTGAAAGAAGGCCAGCAAGTGCGCGTCAAGGTTCTGGAAACCGACGACCGCGGCCGTCTGAAGCTGTCGATGAAGGCCGCCGCTGAAGAAGCCGCTGCCCAGTAATCCCCCGGCCTCGGCTGAAACAAAAAACCGCCAGCGCGCAAGCCCTGGCGGTTTTTTTGCGTTTGTAGTTTGTTGGCACAGCGGCGCCGCTGGATATGGATGCAAACCCCGAGCCGCCAGGGTCAGACCCCTGCGGGGTCTGACCCTTGTCCTGGCTTGGGGGTGGCGGTGTAAGCGGACACCGCCGGGCTAGTCGCGCATCAGGCCGCCAGCGGCAGGCGCACCTCGACCAGCAGGCCGTGGCCCGGGCCTTGGCCGGCGTCGCGCAGGGCGATGCTGCCGCCGTGCTGGCGCGCCACCGCCTGGGCGATCGACAGGCCCAGGCCGCTGCCGCTCTGCGTCTGGTTGGGGTCGCGGAAGAAGCGGTCGAGCACCCGCTCGCGCAGCGCCGGCGCCACGCCCGGCCCCTGGTCGCTCACCGCCAGCACGGCCTGGCCGGCCTCGCGCCGCAGGCTCACCTGCACCAGGCCGTCCGCCGGGCTGTACTTGATGGCGTTGTCGACCAGGTTGTCGACCAGCGAGATCAGGCTCTCGCGCTGGCCGTGCAGGTACAGCTCGGTGTCGGCGTGCAGCTCCAGCTCCACCTGGCGCGCGCTGGCCAGGCCGGACAGCGCCGCCATGCGGTCCTGCAGCAGCTGGGCCAGGCCGACCGGCGCGCCGGCCTCGCCGGCGGCGCTGGCGTCGCTGCGCATCAGCATCAGCAACTGGCTGACCAGGCGGGTGGCGCGGCCGCCGCTGCTGAGGATGCCCTTGAGCAGCTGGCGCTGGCGCTCGTCGCTGGCCTGGCTGTGCAGCGCCTCGACGTTGACCTGCATCGCCGCCAGCGGCGTGCGCAGCTCGTGGGCGGCGTCGGCGATGAAGCTGCGCTCGCGCACGGCGCTGTCGTCGACCTGGCGCATCAGGGTGTTGATGTTGTCGACCATGCCAACCAGCTCGCGGTGCTTGGCCGTGTAGCTGAGCGGACGCAGGTTGTGCGGGCCGCGCGCGGCCACCTCGCGCGCCACCTGGCTCCACGGCCGCAGCGCCAGGCGGATCGACAGCCAGGTCGGCAGCAGCAGGAAGGGCAGGCTGATCAGTAGCGGCAGCAGGTAGTAGCCGTGCGAGTTGATGGTGATGAAGATGTGCACGCCGTCGGCCGGCGCCAGCATGGTCAGCACGGTGCCGCTGGCCGACTGCTTGCTGCGCGCGCGCCAGCGCTTGTCGCCGGCGTAGAAGGTCTCGACCACGTTCAGCTTGCGCGTGCCCAGCTCGCTCGGCGTGCCGTGCGAGCGGTAGATCTCGCGGCCGCGCTGCTGCACCACAATGCTGGGGCTGAGCATGGGGTCGTCGGCGGTGCCGTAGTTCTCGCGCACCGCCAGGTCCATCATGTTGATGACGTGTTGGCGCTGCTCCGGCGCGTCGGCCAGCGCGTCGGCGGCGGCCAGCACGGCGTCGAAGATGCGCTCGGTCGACAGCAGGTTCAAGTCCTTGCCGCTCTCGTTGATGACGAAGCCGGTGGCCAAGGTCCACAACGCCGTCAGCAGCAGCATCTGCGCCACCATCAGGCGCCGCACCAGCGTCGGCGCGGCGATGTTGCGCCACCAGTGGCGCATCATCGGGCGCCGTCCGTGGCCGGGCCGTGCTGGTCGATCACGTAGCCGACGCCGCGCACGGTGCGCACGTAGCCCTCGCCGATCTTGCGCCGCAGGTTGGCCATGTGCACGTCGAGGGTGTTGCTGGCGTTGGCCTGGGCGCCGGGCGGGCTGCTCCTCCAGGCTGCGCCGGGTGATCACGCGGTTGGCGCGCATCAGCAGTATCTTCAGCAGCAGGTATTCGCTGGCGGTCAGCTCGACCGGCTTGCCGTGCACCTGCACGCGGCGGGTCGGCGCGTGCAACTGCAGGCCGCGCAGCTCCAGCGTTTCGCCGTCGAAGCCGTAGCTGCGCCGCGCCAGCGCGCGCACCCGCGACAGCAGCTCGGCCAGCTCGAAGGGCTTGACCAGGTAGTCGTCGGCGCCGGAGTCGAGGCCGCGCAGGCGCTCCTGCAGCGCGTCGCGCGCGCTCAGGATCAGCACCGGCAGGTCGTGCTTGTCGCGCCGCAAGCGGGTCAGCAGGCTCAGGCCGTCGCCGTCGGGCAGGCCCAGGTCGAGCAGGATCAGGTCGCAGGTGTCGGCCGCCAGGTGGCGCTCGGCGTCGTCGAGCTGGCGCACCCAGACCACCTCCATGCCCTGGTCGCTGAGGGCGATGCGCACGCCGTTGCCCAGGTCCAGGTCGTCTTCTATCAGCAGTATCTTCATGGCCGGTATTTAACCACCAATTCCTGAAGAACAGCTAAAGAACGGCGGCGCGGGGCGTCTTCATGCTTTCTTCATCAAGCGATCAGATTGGCTTCATGCCGCGAGGGAATACTGCGAGCTGTCGATTCTTAGCTAGTCGCCTCTCAACCTGGAATGGAAAACCATCATGAATAGCAGTGTTATCAAAGCCGTCCCCCTGTTGTTGTTGTCCCTGTTGGCCAGCCGCAGCGTCGTCGCCGAAGAGAACGTCTTCACCGTCGGCGGCGGCGTCGCCGTCGGCCCGCGCTACTCCGGCTCGGACGAGCGCGTGGTCGCGCCGGTGCTGCAGCTCGACTACGCCATGGCCAACGGCCTGTTCGCCAGCACCATGCGTGGCCTGGGTTACGGCGGCAGCGCCGGTCCGCTCAAGTACAGCGTGGCGCTGGGCGCGCGCGGCAGCCGCAGCGAAAGCGACGAGCGCGGCGTCGCCGGCAAATCCGGCAGCAAGTACCTGAAGGGCATGGGCGACATCAAGACCAGCGCCACCGCCAACTTCGGCTTGAGCTACGCCATCTCCGAGCGGGTCGAGGTGAGCGCCCGCGCCGAGCTGCCGGTATCGCAGCGCGACAACGGCGCCAGCTTCGGCATCGGCATCACCGGCCAGCTGTACCAGACGCCGAGCGACACTGTCAGTCTGACCCTGGGCGCCGACTTCGCCGACAGCAAGTACGCCAAGACCTACTACGGCGTCAACGCCACCCAGTCGAAAAACTCGGGCTACCGCGAGTTCACGCCGAAGTCCGGCCTGTACGGTGTCGACGCCGGCCTCAGCTGGACCCACACCTTCCAGGCCAAGTGGTCGCTGACCGGCATGGCCGGCGTCAGCTCGCTGAGCGGCGACGCCAGCAAGAGCCCGCTGACGCGCAAGAAGACCGCGCCGACCGCCGCCATCTACGTCAGCCGCAGCTTCTGAGTGTCGATCCGCCTGGGGTGGGGGCGCCAGCGCCTGCGCCTCAGGCTGCGCTGGCGCTGGGCCTGATCCGGCTTTTGTCTAGTCGATATAGGCCAGCGGCGGGCGTGGCCGCGCCGGCTTGGCCGGCGCCTTGGCGCGCGCCAGCGGCGCCCGCCGCGTCGGCGCGGATGCCCGCGCCGAACCCTGCGGCGCTCCAGCCGGCAAGCCCGCCGACAATCCCGCTGGCCCGCCCGCGCCCGGCTGGCCGTCGCCCAGCTTGAAGATGCTGACCGCCTGGGCCAGCAGCAGGGCCTGCTCCTGCATGCTCTCGGCGGCGGCCGCCGCCTGTTCCACCAGCGCCGCGTTCTGCTGCGTCATCTCGTCCATCTGGCCGATGGCGCGGTTGACCTCCTCGATGCCGACGCTCTGCTCGCGGCTGGCGGCGGTGATGTCCTGCATGAAATCGGCCACCTGCCGCACCGAGGTGACGATCGCCGTCATGGTCTGCCCGGCCGAGTCGACCAGCCGGCTGCCGGTGTCGATCTGCGCCACCGAGTGGCCGATCAACTCCTTGATCTCCTTGGCCGCGCTGGCGCTGCGCTGGGCCAGGTTGCGCACCTCGCCGGCGACGACGGCGAAGCCACGGCCCTGCTCGCCGGCACGGGCCGCCTCCACCGCCGCGTTGAGCGCCAGAATATTCGTCTGGAAGGCGATGCCGTCGATGACGCCGATGATGTCGACGATCTTGTACGAGCTCTGCTTGATCGAGCCCATGGTGCCGACCACCTCGGCGACGATCTGGCCGCCCTCGGCGGCCACGCTGGACGCCGTGGCGGCCAGCTGGGTGGCCTGCTGGGCGTGCTCGGCGTTCTGCTTGACGGTGCCGGTCAGCTCCTCCATCGAGCTGGCGGTCTGCTCCAGCGCGCTGGCCTGCGCCTCGGTGCGCGAGGACAGGTCGGCGTTGCCGCTGGCGATCTCGCGCGAGGCGACGGTGATGGTCTCCGTGCCGTTGCGCACCGCGCCGACGGTCTTGACCAGGCTGTCGTTCATCTCGTGCAGGGCGGCCAGCAGCTGGCCCGTTTCGTCGTTGGAGGGCGAGTCGATGTTCAGCGTCAGGTCGCCGGCGGCGACGCGGCGCGCCAGGCCCAGCGCCTCGTGCAGCGGCGCGGTGATGCTGCGGCTCAGGCGCCAGGCCACCAGCAGCGCCAGCGACATGGCCAGCGCGCAGATCAGCATCATCACGCCGTTGGCGCGCCGGCTCTCGCTGTCGAACTCGGCCAGGCTGTTCTGGATCTCGCGGTTCTGCAGGCCGGCCAGGCGGTCGATGGCGGCCAGCCACTTGTCCTGCAGCGGCGCCACCTGGCCGGTCAGCACCTTGAGCGCCTGGCCGGCGTTGAAGCCGGCCACGTACTCCTCGGCCTCCTTCATGAAGGGCAGGCTGGCCTTGTCGTAGCCCTGCATCTCGGCGACGATGGTCTGCTCCTCGGGGTTCAGGCGCACCGCCTCCAGCTTGGCCAGGTTGTCGCGGTAGCGCTTTTGCTCGGCGACGATGTTGGCCATCTCCTTCTGCATCTGGTTGAGGTCGGTGGTGGCGCCGATGTTGCGCGCCGCCAGGCCCTGGCGGAACAGGTTTTGCCGCATCGCCGCCACCTGGGCCGACTTGGCGTTGCTGCGCTCGACCGAGCGGGTCAGGTTGTCGCGGGTCTGCCGCGTGGCCAGGGTGCCGACGGCGGTGATGCCGGCCATCAGCACCAGCATCAGGCCGAAGCCGAGCATCAGGCGATAGCCGATCTTGATGTTGTTGAGCTTCATTTTCTGTCTCCATAGTGCCGGACTGTCGCCGGCTTCTTGTTGTGAAATGATGTTCGGGGGTGGCGGATGGCGCGCGGAAGCTAGGATGTGGCAAGCCGCAATGCGGCTGGATCGGGGTGGGGGCGCTCCACTGGGGCAGCGGCGCCAATCCAGGGTCAGACCCTCAGGGTCTGACCCTCGCTCTCGGCCCGTGGCCGGGCTGGCCGAAAACGAGCGGGGGAAGGATTTACTTACACGCTCAGGTCGACGCGCTGTTCCGTGGCGGGATCGAAGAACACCGCCTTCGACAGGTCGAAGGCCAGTTTGACGTCGTGGCCGGGCAGGGCGCCGGCGCGCGGGTGGGTGCGGCAGGTGGCGCGGATGCCGTTGAACCAGGCGAACACCAGGGTGTCCGGGCCGGTCGGCTCGGTCATCTCGACCACGCAGTCGACCTCGGTCGGGTGGTAGCGGCCCTCGGCCGAGGCGCGCCGGGCGCTCTCGGCGTCGGTGACGTGCTCGGGGCGGATGCCGAGGATGATGTCGCGGTTCTGGTGCTGCTTGAGCACGCTGTTGTCGCCCGGCACCGGCAGCAGGGTGGTCACGCCGCCGTGCTCGAGCGCGAAGGCGGCGCCGTCGCCCTGCGGCACGAGCTTGCCGCGCAGGAAGTTCATCGACGGCGAGCCGATGAAGCCGGCCACGTACAGGTTGTCCGGCTTGTCGTAGATGTCCTGCGGGCTGCCGTACTGCTGCACCACGCCGTCGCGCATCACGGCGATGCGGTCGCCCAGGGTCATCGCCTCGATCTGGTCGTGGGTGACGTAGACGATGGTGGCGCCGAGGCGCTGGTGCAGCAGCTTGATCTCGGCGCGCATCTCGACGCGCAGCTTGGCGTCCAGGTTCGACAGCGGCTCGTCGAACAGGAACAGCGAGGGGTCGCGGGCGATGGCGCGGCCCATGGCGACGCGCTGGCGCTGGCCGCCCGACAGCATGGCCGGCTTGCGGTCGAGCAGGTGGGTCATCTGCAGCGTTTCGGCGACCCGGTTGACGATCTTGTCCTGCTCGTCCTTGGGCACCTTGCGGATGCCCAGGCCGAAGGAAATGTTCTCGCGCACCGTCATGGTCGGGTACAGGGCGTAGGACTGGAACACCATGGCAATGTCGCGCGACTTGGGCGGGATGTTGTTGACGACCCGGTCGCCGATCATGATCTCGCCCTCGGAGATGGTCTCCAGGCCGGCGATCATGTTGAGCAGGGTCGACTTGCCGCAACCCGAGCCGCCCACCAGGATGATGAACTGGCCGTCCTCGATGTCCAGGTTGATGCCCTTCAGAATTTCCGCGCCGTTCGGGTACACCTTGCGCACATTACGAATAGTTAAACTTGCCATGCTATTGTCTCCTGACAGTGCCGGCCGCCTGGCCGGACTGGATATGAATTTGGTATGGATCGGCCGGCGCGCGGGAGGGTCAGACCCTAGGGTCTGACCCTGGGCGGGCCGGCCTATGAATCAGCCCTTGACGGCGCCGGCGGTCAGGCCGCGCACGAAGTATTTGCCCGCCACCATGTACAACACCAGGGTCGGCAGCGCGGCGATGATCGCGGCGGCCATGTTGACGTTGTACTCGGTCACCCCGGTCGAGGTGTTGACCAGGTTGTTCAGCGCCACCGTCACCGGCTGCGCGTCCGAGCCGCCGAACACCACGCCGAACAGGAAGTCGTTCCAGATCTGGGTGAACTGCCAGATGAAGCAGACCATGAAGATGGGCAGCGACAGCGGGAAGATGATGCGGCGGTAGATGGTGAAGAAGCCGGCGCCGTCGATGCGGGCGGCGTTGACCAACTCCTCCGGCACCGAGACGTAGTAGTTGCGGAAGAACAGGGTGGTGAAGGCCACGCCGTAGATGATGTGGACCACCACCAGGCCGCTGGTGGTGTTGGCCAGCTCGGCCATGCCGAGCAGGCGCGCCATCGGCAGGATCACCACCTGGAAGGGGATGAAGCAACCGACCATCAGCGCGGTGAACACCACGTTGGAACCGCGGAAGCGCCAGTGCGCCAGCACGTAGCCGTTGAGCGAGCCGATCAGGCTCGACAGCAGCACCGCCGGGATCACCATCTTCACCGAGTTCCAGAAGTAGGGCTGCAGGCCCTCGCAGCGCACGCCGGTGCAGGCGGTGGCCCAGGCCTTGCCCCAGGCGGCGGTGGTCGGCTGCAGCGGGAAGTCGAGCAGGTTGCCCTCGCGGATCTGGTCCAGCGTTTTCAGCGAGGTGGTCACCATCACGTACAGCGGCGCCAGGTAGTACAGGGCCACCAGCACCAGCAGGGTGTAGATGGCGAAGCGGCCCGGCGTCAGGCGGCTGCCCTCGGCGTTGATATTAGCGTCCATTGCGGGCTCCTTTGGTTTCCATATACATCAGCGGCACGAGGACGGCCAGAACGGTGGCCAGCATCATCATCGCCGAGGCGGCGCCCAGGCCGAGCTGGCCACGGGTGAAGGAGAACTGGTACATGAAGATCGCCGGCACGTCCGACGAGTTGCCGGGGCCGCCGGCGGTCAGCGCCATCACCAGGTCGAAGCTCTTGATGGCGATGTGGGCCAGCACGAGTAACACGCTAAAAAAGACCGGACGCAGGGAGGGGATCACGATGCGGCGGTAAATCGTCGGCAGGCTGGCGCCATCGACCATGGCGGCCTTGATGATGGCGTCGTCGACGCCGCGCAAGCCGGCCAGGAACAGGGCCATGACGAAGCCGGAGGACTGCCACACGCCGGCGATGACGACGGTGTAGATCGCCATGTCGGAGTTGACCAGCCAGTCGAAGCTGAAGTTGGGGAAGCCCCAGTCGTGCACCATCTTCTCCAGGCCGAGGCCGGGGTTGAGGATCCACTTCCAGGCGGCGCCGGTGACGATGAACGACAGCGCCATCGGGTACAGGTAGATGGCGCGCAGCGCGCCCTCGTGGCGGATGCGCTGGTCGAGCAGGATCGCCATGGAAAGGCCGATCACCAGGCAGACCAGGATGAACAGGCCGCCGAAGATGCCCAGGTTGCTGGTCGAGGTCCACCAGCGGTCGATCTCGAACAGGGTGGTGTACTGGCCGAAGCCGGCGAACTCGAAGTTCGGCATCATGCGCGATTCGGTCAGCGACAGCCAGGCGGTCAGGCCGATGAAGCCGTAGACGAAGACCAGCGAGGCGATGATGGTGGGCGAGAGCACCAGGCGCGGCAGCCAGGTGTCGGCCAGGGCAGCGAGGCGGCTGCCGGAGGCCGGGGCGCGCGCCGCTGCGGAGGGCAGCGGGCGGGCCGTGGAAACGGGTGTGGCGGACATGCAGATTCTCCAGAACTAGGGCAGAAGGACAAGGCGCGCGCCAAATCGCCGACGCGCGCCCTTTCCTGCCGCGCGCCGGCCCGGGTGGGTCGGCGCGCCTTGACAGCTTTACTACTTGCCGGCGTGGCGCGCTCGCGCGGCCACCAGCTTGCTTGTGGTTTTACTTTTTCGCTTACTTGTTCGCTTACTTGGTTTTGGCGGCCTTGGCCAGCGCTTGCACGGCGGCCTGCGGCGTCATGGCCGAGTTCATGAACTTGGCGACCACGTCCTGGATCGCGCCGGCCTTGGCCGAGTCGATCGCCATGCCGTGGGCCATGCTCGGCTCCAGACCGCCGGCCTTGCTGGCGGCGGCCATGTCGTCCATCGAACGGGTGGCGCAGGCGTCGAACTTGGCGCGCGAAACGCCGGCGCGGACCGGGATCGAACCCTTGTTCAGGTTGAACACTTCCTGGAACTCGGGGCTCATGACGGCGCTGGCCAGGCTCAGCTGGGCCTTCTGCTCGTCGGCGTTCTTGACCTTGAACATGGCCAGCGAGTCGATGTTGAAGGTGAAGGCCTTCTCGGTGCCGGGTGCCGGCAGGCACAGGAAGTCCTTGCCTGCGACCTTGCCGGCGGCGGTGAACTCGCCCTTGGCCCAGTCGCCCATGAACTGCATGCCGGCCTTGCCGTTGATGACCATGGCGGTGGCCAGGTTCCAGTCGCGGCCGGCGGCGTCCTTGTCGATGTAGGTCTTGATCTTGGCCAGCGTCTCGAAGGACTTGAGCATTTGCGGGCCGGTCAGCGCGGCCTGGTCCAGCTTGACCAGGGCCTTGTCGTAGAACGCGGCGCCGCCGGTGCCCAGCACGACGGACTCGAACACCGTGGTGTCCTGCCATGGCTGGCCGCCGTGGGCGACGGCGATCAGGCCGGCCTTCTTGATTTTTTCGGCGGCGACGAAGAACTCGTCCATGTTGGTCGGCGCCTTGGCGCCGGCCTTGGCCAGCACCTCGGGGTTGACCCACAGCCAGTTGACGCGGTGCACGTTGACCGGCACGGCGACGTAGTGGCCCTTGTATTTCATCACGTTCGATACCACGGACGGCAGCAGGCTGTCCCACTTGCCTTCGGTGGCGGCGGCGTCGATGTTGGCCAGCACGCCTTCTTGACCCCATTCCTGGATCGATGGGCCCTTGATCTGCGCGGCGGTCGGCGCGCTGCCGGCGATGACGCGGGCTTTCAGCGCGGTGGTGGCGTTCTCGCCAGCGCCGCCGGCGACGGCGAAGTCCTTCCACGCCACGCCCTTGGCTTCCATCATTTTCTTCAGCTCGGCGATCGACTTGGCTTCGCCGCCCGAGGTCCAGTAGTGCAGCACTTCAACCTGGGCTGCGGCGTGCACGGCCGGGGTGGCGGCGACAACGGTGGCGAGCGCCAAGGCGGCTTGGACGAAAGGTTTCAATTTCATGGTATCGGTCTTCCTAGATTGGATGATTGTAGCGCCGTGGTACGGCGCTGCTATGTCCCCCTGCGCGTGGCGCAAGGGGATGCTGCGAACCCGGCAGCCGCCCCGCGCGGATACGGCGGGGCGGGCGGCGGGACTAGCTATTGGGTCTTAGCCGCGGATTACCACCAGGCTTCCAGTTGGATGCCGGCCGAGGCGCCGCTGGTGTTGCTGCCGTACACAGGCCCCTGGTTGTTGAACGCGTTCACAGCCTTGGTGGCGGCGTCGTTCCATTTGCCGTAGCTGACGAACAGGCGCAGTTCGGGACGCGACCAGTAGTCCTCGCCGACGGTGATGGTCGGGGCGATGGTCAGCTTGGTCAGGCGCATGGTGTCCGGGCTGGTGTCCTTTTTCAGACGGGTCACGCCCAGCTCGGCCTGCAGCTTGAAGTTCTGCGCGAAGGCGTAGACAGGGCGGGCGCCGACGGTGGTCCAGGTCTGCGTGCCGTCCCGGTCGCTCTTGTCGCGCTGGTACAGGCCGACGAACTCCATGCTGAACTGGCGGGTAGGCTGGATCACCAGGTCGTCGAACACGCGCACGCGGGTGTAGTCGGAGCCGAGCAGGGTGCTGCCCGAAGGGCCGATACGCGCGCAGCAAGGACCGTTGATGCCGGTGCCGGGGCCGACGCCGTATTGCACGCCGACGGTGTTGGAGCCGCCGAACACCTTGGCCTGGCGGTGGAACAGCGAGACCTGCCAGCCGTTGTGGGTCTTGTCGCCGTCGTCCTTGCTGCTGGCGGTGATGATCGACAAGGCGCCGTCCAGGGTGCCGTTCTCGTTGACCGGCAGGCCTTCGTAGACCAGGTTCTGGCGCACCGCCGAAGCGGAGGTGATCTTGCCGGTGACGGTGTTGACGTTGTTCAGGTCGTTATCCTTGAAGATAGCGTAGCTGAACTTGCCGGCGCCCAGCGGCAGGCCGTCGACACCGGCGCCGGTGCCGTTCATGTTGATGTACTGCAGATCGAGCATGTGGATGTCGGGACGGTAGTAGTGGCGCTTACCGGCCCAGACGATGCCGCCGTTCATGAACGGCAGGTTTTTCGCTTCGACGTAGGCCTTGGCGATGCTGGTCTTGGCGTCGCCGAAGTCCGAGCTGTTCTTGTAGGCGTCGACCCAGACGGTGCCGACGAAGCTGGCGCCGTTGGCCGACTTGGCGAACTCCTTGGTGTAGCCGAATTCGGTGAAGCTGTCGCACTCGTTGCCCAAACGGTAGGACATCGTGATGCCGCCCAGGCCGAAGCAGCTTTGCGGGCCTTTTTCCGAGCTGGAACCGGCGCCGGCGCGGACATAGCCGTGGAAGCCTTCGGTTTCGTGGTCGCCGGCGTAGGCGGCGCCGCAAGCGAGCGCCAGAGCCAGTGCGGCGGGCAGGGTTTTGAGGACGGTACGATTCATTACGATTGTCTCCTTCTGGTTTTAAGAGTGCGGCCCCGGACACGACGCTAAAGATCCCGTGTAGTCTCAAGTCCTTGCCGACGTGCTAGCCACACTTGCTGGTGGTGTTTCTTGTAGTAATTTGCTACGGCCAGCAGACAGTAACATTGCACCAAATGTGATACCAGTGAGCACCGCTAAAGTGTGGCTAAAAGCATTAAGTGTTTGATTTTGTTGTGAAATGACACTTTCCACCGGACCGGACCGCTTACATAACTTTACAATCGGTCGGCCGCGTTTTTCCCCGTCCCCACTCTGCGGCGGGGCCGCTCGCGGACCAGCTTGCAATCTGCCAGCCTGCAACATTTCGCAACAAAAGCACACGCTTCCTTGCAAAATGGTTTACATGCTTACCAACGTTCCGCGAATGACATAATGTATAGTCTCGGCGGTATGGCGCGGCCGCGTGTGGCAGCAACAGCGGGCGCCGACATCGACAACAACAACAGGCCAGCCCAACGAGGCGGCCGTCGTAGGAGTGAGGAGACATGGGATATTTCCTGCGCCGCTTGCTGGCGCTGGCCTGCCTGGCCGCGTGCGGCGCCGGCCAAGCCGAGGGGCTGCAAGTGCTGCACTGGTGGAAGTCTGCCAGCGAGCGCAAGGCGGTCGACCTGATCGCCGCCAAGCTCAACGAGGAGAACATCGGCTGGCGCGACAGCATGATCCCCAACGGGTCCGGCGTCGGCGCCGGCATCGTGCTGCGCAGCCGCATGCTGGCCAAGGACGCCCCCGAGGTGGCCCAGGTCAACGGCATCGTCATCCGCGACTGGGCCCGGCTCGACCTGCTGCTCGACCTCGACGTGGTGGCCGCCGCCGGCAAGTGGGACAAGCTGCTGCTGCCCACCGTGGCGGCGGCGATCCAGTCCGACGGCCATGTCTACGCCGCGCCGCTCGGCGTGCACCGCATCAACACCCTGTTCTACAACCGCAAGCTGTTCACCCAGTACAAGCTGGCGCCGCCGTCCACCTGGGCCGAGTTCGAGCACGCCGCCGGCGTGCTGCAACAGGCCGGCGTGGTGCCGCTGGCGCAGAGCAGCGAGCCGTGGCAGGTGGCCACCCTGTTCGAGACGCTGGTGCTGGCCGAGGGCGCCGACTTCTACCGCGCCCTGTTCCAGCGGCGCGACGCCGGCGCCTACCAGGACGCCCGCCTGACCGCCGCGCTGGGCCGCCTGCGCCACCTGAAGCGGTGGATGAACCAGCCGGTGCCCGAGCGCACCTGGGACGACACCACGCGCCAGCTGGCCGACGGCGAGGCCGGCATGCTGGTGATGGGCGACTGGGCCAAGGGCGAGCTCAACGCGCGCGGCCTGGCCACCGACGAGGGCTTCGGCTGCGCCTACGTGCCCGGCACCGCCGCCTACCACCTGTACAACATCGACACGCTGAGCATGCTGGCCACGCGCGAGTCGCACCGCTCGGCGCAGGAGCGGCTGGCCGCCATCATCATGGCGCCGGCGATCCAGAACGAGTACAACCAGATCAAGGGCTCGATCCCGGTGCTGCGCAACCCGCAGCTGGCGAAAATGGACAGCTGCGCGCGCGCTTCGTTTAAACTGTTCTCCAGCGGCCCCCAGGCGCAGATCCCCAGCCTGGTGCACCGCATGGCCACCGACGAGCTGGTGCGCGACGCCATGGTGGCCGAGGTGCACCGGTTCTTCCTCGACGACAACGTCAAGGTGGCCGACACCCAGCGCCGCCTGGGCACCATCGCGCGCACCTTCAGCAAGACCCAATAGGCAAGACCCAATAGAACAGAACGGAACCATGCGTAAAATCCTGATCGTTGACGACGACCAAAAGACCCGGACCCTGCTCAAGACCTATCTGGAGAAAAACCAGTACGACGTCGGCCTGGCGCACAACGGCGAGGCCTTCCTGGCCGAGTTCAACCGCTACGCCGACGAGCTGTCGCTGGTGATCCTCGACGTCATGCTGCCCGACACCGACGGCTTCGCCCTGTGCAAGACGGTGCGGCGCCGCTCCAACGTGCCCATCATCATGCTCACCGCCAGCTCCGACGAGACCGACCGCATCGTCGGCCTCGAGCTGGGCGCCGACGACTACATCTCCAAGCCCTACAGCCCGCGCGAGCTGCTGGCGCGCATCAAGGCGATCCACCGCCGCACCGGCATGGACAACGCCGCCGTCGCCGCGCCGCGCTTCTACCGCTTCGTCGGCTTCACGCTCGACACGGTCGAGCGCACCGTCACCGGGCCGACCGGCGAGCTGGTGCCGCTCACCGGGCTCGACTTCCAGCTGCTGCGCTACTTCGTCGAGCACGCCGGCGACATCCTCGACCGCAGCGTGCTGTGCGAGGAGACCCGCGGCCGCGACGCCGGCCCGATGGACCGCTTCCTCGACGTGCAGATCAGCCGCCTGCGCCTGCGCCTGAACGACGCCGGCAAGAAGCCGCTGCTGATCAAGACCGTGCGCGGCGCCGGCTACGTGTTCTCGGCCGACGTCAGCGTCAGCAATGTCTAGCCTGCGGCCGGGGCGCTGGCTGGCGCGGGTGCTGCCGTCCTCGCTGCTGGGCCGGCTGTCGGTGGTGATGGTGGCCGGCGTCATGCTGACCCAGCTGGCCGGCAACTTCATCTGGGCCACCCAGCGCCGCGCCGAGGCCGAGGTCGAGGCCAGCACGGCGTCGCAGCACCTGGCGCACAGCGCCGCCAGCGCGGTGCGCTTCTTCCTCAGCCTGCCGCCCAACTACCGGCCGCTGATCATCCAGCAGTTCCGCGAGATGGGCGGCACCCGCTTCCTGGTCAACATCAACCGCGCCCCGGTCGACGTGGTGCCGATCGGCCGGCAGGCGCTGGCCGACATCGCCCTCAAGCAAGTGCGCGCCACCTTGAAGGAGAAGCCTGCCCAACGTGTCGAACGTGCGCATCGCCTTCGTCTGGCCGGACAAGCTGGCCGTCGGCGACGACGGCGCCACCATCAACGACCTGCCCGACAGCTGGGTGCAGCACATCGTGCTGACCAAGCCGACCGCCGCGCCCATCCTGCTGATCCAGGCCGAGATGGACCCCGGCCACTGGCTCTACCTGGCCACGCTGATGCCCAACCCCTATTTCCTCGACAGCGGCAACCCGCTGACGCGCGACCGCCTGCTGCTGCAGGCGCTGTCGCTGGCGGCCGTGCTGGTGCTGTCGATCCTGGTGGTGCGCTGGACCACGCGGCCGCTGGCGGCGCTGTCCGAGGCGGCCACCGCCTTCGGCAACGGCGAGCACATGCCGGCGCTGCCGGAGACCGGCAGCCGCGAGTTCGTCAAGACGGCGCGCGCCTTCGGCGCCATGCGCGAACGCATCCAGCGCTACATCGAGGACCGCGAGCGCCTGTTCGTCTCCATCTCGCACGATTTGCGCACGCCGATCATGCGCCTCAAGCTGCGCGCCGAGCTGCTCGACGACGACCAGCTGCGCAACGAGTTCCACGAGGATCTGGACGAGCTCGACATGATGGTCAAGGGCGCCCTGCAGACGGTGAAGGACAGCGACATCCACGAGAATCCGACCGAGATCCGCCTCGACGCCTTGCTCGGCCGCATGGTGCGCGACGCCCAACTGGCCGGCCACGAGGTGTCCTTCGCCGACTCCGGCCTGAGCGTGGCGGCCAAGCCGCTGGCGCTCAAGCGCGCCATCGGCAACCTGCTCAACAACGCCATGCACTACGGCAAGCAGGTGGAGATCGCCGTGCGTCCGCAGGGCAGCAACATCGAGATCGAAATCCGCGACCACGGCCCGGGCGTGCCGGAGAGCGCGTTCAAGAATTTGTTCGAGCCGTACGTGCGGCTCGAGCACGGCCGCCGGCAGAACAGCAGCGGCATGGGGCTGGGGCTGGGCATCGCGCGCGGCATCGTCCAGGCCCACGGCGGCGAGCTGCTGCTGGACAACCACCCGGACGGCGGCTTCCGCGCCATCATCGTGCTGCCCGGCGCCGCCTTCACGCCGCTGGCGGCTGCCGCCCCGGTGTAGGGTGCAGCTTGCCAGAGTTCATTCCAATCTGAACCACTCAACCAAATGCCAAAAATTCATACGCTCAACAGCCGGGGCAACTTTATGCTTCCATCCATGCGTTCCCACTTCAGTTGGTCAGATGATCGTACTTTTAGGGAAGTGCAGCAGTTTCATGACGATTGCCTCGGTATCCTGAAAGCCAAGGGGGTCAACTATGACGATTTGCGCACCGCCCTTACCCCTCAGACCAACAAGCACGAGGCTGCATTCTTGTTCGATGAGAAACGTTGCGATCCGAAGCGAATCCCCGGGGTCGATGCTGCCGATGCTTTGTTCAAACTACTGCCTCCGAAGACAACTCATAGTATCCTCGGCGGCGAGCTGATTGACGACCAAGATCGGTTCGCCCGTGTACTTTTGGATGAGGTAGCGGTTATCGCTCGAGACCTCAACTTTGAGCATCCATGCTTTTGCTATGTCCTTTACGTCAACAATCTCTCTGACAAAGCGCGGGCTGAAATCCATGAGGGCCTGAAAGACCACCCGGGTTATCTTGGCTATGTGCCTTGTACCTATGCCAGCCTAGCCAAGACGTTTGTGTCCATGCATTTGGTCAACCTAGCCATAAAGCACAAGAACATGGTAATCCTTGGACATGAGGACGACCGTCCCAATAATGACAATGTCAACCTGCATCTTCATGACTACGCAGCACTGGGATTGAAGATCAGGAGCGTCCAAGATATGTATTTTGGAGCTTTTCTATCTTACAAGCCAGAGCACATGCTATTGGGGGAGTCGGACGATGACCTAGAGATAGCCCTCCGAGCCATGTCTAAGGAGGTTGTATCGCTGAGCGACTGCAACGTACTCATCGAGGAAAGCAAGTTCCAGTACCTGACCTCGGAGAAGCTAGGTAAACTTGAATTGGCTGGCGTAGCTGGGATCACAAAAAATGAGTTGGAAGAGGCCATACGTTCAAAGCTCAGGTCCAACTACCTTTACAGTCTTGATTGGCGGGATTTCCCTGCAACTGAAGAGTCTGCAAGCTACCACGGAAGTTTTTTTAATATCCTGTTGGAGTTCTCCCGAAGGGTCGGCGATCCTGAACGAGTCACGGTAGGCCTTGAGTACATACCAGCTATAAGGCTTGTTCGGGTAATCACAATGACCTAGGATAACTTTGAGGAAATCGTGTTAATTATGCAACGCCGCTCCCATTGCACCGAGGGCAAGTGCTCCCGGAAGGATATGCAGAGATAGTGTTGGACGCCTTCACTCGGAAAGATTCATTGGTAACTACAAGCTTTTTTCGCTCAATCTTCACAATAATAAATTCTCCTGGACTCCCGGGAACCGGGAAAGCCTCTTCAACTGCACTCGAATTGCTAGAGTAAAAGTCCTGGGCTGCATTTTTTAAAAGTTCATTTTTCATCTTTGAAAACCTCTTTTTAAGTTAAATTCGATTAATCTGATCGCGAGACATGCGTTGCATTTCCAGCTTTTTGTAGAATGCCATAGCTGCTGCATTCTCCCGGACGAGGGCTGGACCGTCTTTTCCAAGGCCGGGTATTATGTTGCATCTTAATAATTGCTCGTAGTGAAACATAAACGCATCGCGGAAGGTGCGTAAAATTACTTTTTCGTCGATCATGCCTCCTTCGCAACACAGTGCAACAAGTTCTAAAGTGTTAACCGTTTTTACCGCATGCTGAGCATTGGGGGCCGTGGGGTCGATCATAGACAACGTTGCCATATGATCCCATAATGGAAGCAGCAATTGGCGCTGAGATAATAGTTTTTGATTTTCGTGCACTCGATGAGCAACGTAGATTGCGCCGGCTGCGGCAAGTCCGGACAGAATTGAGCCAAAGGCTGCGATAAAATCTTGAATTTCTTTAAGCGATGAAGATTCGGCAGTGCTAGCCGGACACTTGAACGTAGTTTCGGACTTGTTATCTTGGGCTTGCGCATATGAGGCGAGAATGGATATTAACGCCAGAATTAAAATTCTTCTCATCCTTCCCTCTCTTATTTTGTAAATAAATGTACTTTAGCGCATTTTTTGAGAAGCGAACCGGTGCGAACCGGTCCGCGTTCCACTAGGTCACAGGAGTCCGATTTGATGCAGTACCAAGATCATTCCCGTTATTGCGGTAATAATCTTGGCAACATCGATCGTCCAGCTCACCTTTGCTGCTGATCGTTTGGCTTTTGGCATTTTGCGTTAGCTCATGCTTGGCACCGAACGAGGCCTCGTCCAGCGCCAGGTTAATGGGGCCGAACATTTGTATCGCGCCTTGCCGGGCGCTAGCCGGTGCAGCTGCAGCTGCGTTGGCACTGTCAGTGTTGTGGTTACAACACACGTAGGTAACGATATTGACAGTTCGGCCCAGCGGGTTCGATTATCTGGCATCCGCCAGGTTCTACAGCCTCATCACCTTCAGCACTTGCGAGGTGCCGACATGGCTTGCGACCATGTTCTGTTGGCCCGCGCATCGAGTGGTGCGAGGGAACTTCTTCAATCGGTGAGCATCTATTCTGGCGCCCTTAGCACTTCGCCGTCGTCGAATGCAATAGACAGAGGTGTAAATTTCCCTGTCATTGAACTATTTTCACGGTTCGCAATTTTTTCGATGTTCCCATTGGAAAATTGATTGGTTCGCCAGCCGCTGCCAGTGTCGGTCATGATGGTCGCTCCGGCCTTGATAGGCTGATCGAAATCTACATGCAATTCGCCGACTGGATCGCCGGTAGCATCTACGAAACTGACTATGCCCTTTATTTGTTTTATCTTCTTCTGGGACTTGTTTTCCAAAGCGTAGGAAATCATTAATAATTCGTTGTATCGGCCGAGGTCGTAATTTTTTGATAGTACGTGCTTGTTCAGCACGGAAATCGTGACCATTGCCTCAATGCGTGCAGAAATTGCTTTTCGTTCAGCTTCTATTTTTGCCTTTAGGGCGAGTGCTTCGTCAGCCTTTTTTTTCTCGGTAACCTCAGCGGCTTTCACCTTTTCTTTCCAGGCGTGGGCATCCTTCATCACCTCGCCGACGGTGCGTCCAACTGGCGATTGAACGTCGGCGCCGAACGCTTTGCCGATCCGGTTCGCGGTAAGATAAGCGACGAGTAATTTACGATCATCCTCCGACATGCTCTTAAACTTATCGCCTTGCTCAGCCATCTGCTGTAGTGGTTCCGGACCCAAAATGATGTCATTCGGAGAGGAGCAGGCAGTTAGTACGACCACAATCGCGGTCAGAATATGTTTTTTCATGATCATTCAGGAACGGAGGTATTCCTGATTATATGAAAAATTGACAACTGGAAATCTATCCAATTATTGCAGTTGCATCTAATCTGAGTGCCGTTGTCGGTAGTCGTTCGGCAAGTTTAGCACCAGCGCCGGCGCTGCCGCACAGGGTGAGATTGCTCCCCGCT
This sequence comes from Rugamonas sp. DEMB1, assembly GCF_029834475.1. Classification (GTDB taxonomy): domain Bacteria; phylum Pseudomonadota; class Gammaproteobacteria; order Burkholderiales; family Burkholderiaceae_D; genus Rugamonas; species Rugamonas rubra. The sequence goes on from NZ_CP122407.1 coordinate 1,759,914, forward strand.
CATGGCAAACATGGTCCAGACGACCCAAATAGTATGAGAATAGAGACTCGGGGACACTCCATCGCCAGATCGGGCTGGCGTTCGAGCAGGAAGTTCTCCGCGCACCTCCACTTAGCGACCTGATCGATGTTTTTCGCACAAATGCGCATCATCGCTCCGCATCGCCAAAGGTACCTGCGAACAAGGCCTAGGAAAGAAGTGCACTCTGCCGGGGTAGAATGAAATGTCATCGTGGGTGGGTTCGCCTACGCGGAATTTGCGCTTCCAGTTAGCGCCCCGTTAAAATCGCCGGGGTGTTCGCTGTAGGCTTCCTACACCTCGGGGACAAGGAGATAGAGTGCGGGCATCAAACTACGAACAGACCTACTCGGAACTGCTGACAGTTTTCTACGAGCTCGTGCAATCACGGACGGGAGAGGAAATCACTCCCGGCGATGGGTGGCGGGCAGACGCACAGTCACTGTGCCGCAAACTCTTCCGCCACCTGATTTCGATGAAGTCGCTATGCGAAATTCGGGCGGATAAGCCTCCTGGCTCGCTCCCGATCCATTATGTCGACCATTCATCGGTCCAAGTGGTTACGAGGGCGGCAATGGAGACGTTCCTCGTCTACTTCTACGTTTTCGGCGAAAACGATTTGCAGAGGTCGAAATTCCGCCACAGCACTTGGTATCTCGGCGGACTGCTGGACCGCCAGAAACTTAAGGCGTCGTCATCAGAATTTGATGAGCGGCTGGCCTACGACAGGCTGGAAATAGTCCGTCTGCGCGAGGAAATTGAAGCCAGCCAGCACTTCGCGGCATATTCGAAGAAGTGGCAACGTCAGCTTTTGAAGGGTGACTGGAAGGTTGGGACTAGCTGGAGTGAGATCGCCGTTTCGGCCGGTTTCCATAAGACCAATTTTGACAACATGTATAGCCATTCGTGCGGATACAGTCACTCGAGTTACATTAGTGCGATGCAAGGCGCGCAGGCGCGAGACCTCGCTGCCCAATGCATGCTCGCTAACGCCAATCTCGGTTTCGGCATCCAGATCATGACGCACTTCCTGAAGAACTACGCCAGAAACGTCAGCTCGGCAAAGGAAGTCCTCGCATCGGACGCCGAAGCGCGGAGACTCATCGACAAGTGGCATTTTGATTGGCAGGTTTGGGAAGGGCTATACAATCCAATGCCGGTAACCAAAGATCGTGCTGACTCGCTTGGCATGACGCTGCGCTGGACGCAATAGGGACGTTCAGACGAGTCATAACTCTGCTCTTAGTTCTCCAAACGGCTGTCTGCAACCAACCCGAATTCCGGAATAGGATGGCCATAGAAGGCTAGACGTGAAAACGGGATATGCCGAAACATCGATTGGCGACGGCGCAGAAGGATGAGGGGCTTGCCTTGTCGCCAAAGGCCGTGTGAAACTCCACTCGACCACCCCATCATCAACAGGATTCTCGCCATGCAGACACTTGTGGACGCACCGGTCCTCTCCGTGCCCGACTCGCCTATCACTATCGCCGCATGCGAGTTGGCGGACGCGAAGGCCAATCTGGATGCGCTGAGTCGCACGGCCGGCGGCCGCCGTCTGGCGCGCCAGATCGTGCAGTCGAAGGAAGGGGGGAACGCCATCTCACCGTTCGGCTTCGCGGGTTCGCTGTTGCCGTTCTTTTCCACGCAACGAAGTAAATGCGAACGCGGGCCTAGATACAAGGGCTGGTGCCGACAGGTATGGTGCTCGGGGAGAGTTGGCGATGGCATCCCGACAATTTGGATGACGCGACCCAACAAAAAGTCGTACGAATAGCGTTCGACCGGTTTGCCCAGTCCAGCGGCGATCACGCCGTAATGGATTGCGCCCAGTATGGCTTTATCAGGCCACTTGGACTCGTCCTGGCACACGAGGGGAAAAACCGGGTGGCGCTGTTCAGGGTGCTCGACCTGCCATACATCCCTGCCGTCGTCCAAGAAGAGGGGTATCCCTCGCCCGACCGGATGCGGATCTTCGAGATCGGCGGCGAGGTTTTTGCCGTGCTCGACGACCGTTATGTGGAACTGCTCCATACGGTCGAACTTGGCAGGCAATTGCTTGCCGCCTACGGCGTGCCGTTTGATTCGGCATGGCCAGGCGAGTATCCCGCGCTCGATCGCGTGCGCGACGCGTTTATCGAACAACGGCTCGTGGATTCAATCGGGACGCCCACAGTTGATCTGGCTCGGCTGGCTTTGGAGGAGGCGGTGGACAAGACCGAGGTCACGGTCGCGTTGGCCGACGTGGCCGACATCCGTTGGCCTCGGCCGAAGAGTTTGCTTATCGTCGCTGGACTGGCGCCTGTTCTGATGGCCGCGATGGGGTTTGCGAAATCTTATTCCACGTTGCTTAACATCCTGTCTTTTCTGCTCGGCGGGATTTTCATGATGTTCTCTCTCCCGTTCGTCGACGCGGTGGGGTGCCGGGTCGAGGCTCTTCGGGAAAGGGTGCGCTGGCACCACAAGCACGAGGTTAGGCGTGAATTGGAGCTCCAGCAAAGAAGGCACCGGGTTGCATCGAGCTGCGCGGCCGACCAATGAGTGAGCAAGTGGCTGTCGTATCGGCCGGTGCGTTGCCGCGAGTGTCCACAGCGCAGCGCTTCGTCTTCAATTTTTCGTGCCCGGCGCGTTTGGCGCAGGCTCGGGCGCCAGCCCGTGGCGGTCCACCTGTGGGGCCATCGCCGGCGAATAGTGGATCGTCAGGTTTTCCTTGGACATATAGGTCGGCGCCGCGTTGTCGGAGCCTTTGCGTCCGGTGTCGAGCATGAGCCGGTCGTGGATCACCGCCTGGTTGGTCGCGTTGTCCAGCTGGGCCAGGTAGTAGGTGGTCGTCATCTGAATCGCTCCGTTGTATATGCCGTGCAGCTCGTCCGTCTCACCTACCTGGCGCCCGTCCTTTTCGAGCGAGGCGATCAGCTGGAGCAGTTCGCGTTCGCGCTGCTGCAGCGGATGGACCAGGCGCTGGATGACCCAATCCTTCGCGTCGGGGGAGAGTGAGAACTGTGCGTCGCGCTCGATGACGGCCTGCAGCTTGGGCTTCTCGAAGTCGACCGAGTTGTCGTAGATGTAGACGGCGTCCGCAACCTCGGCCGCGCGCGGCAGCAGTGCGAGTGTGCGTTCATAGCGCTCGCGCACCTTGTCGGGCGCGACGTAGTGCCCCGTGGTAGTGCCCGTTTCGTACCGCAGCGTCACCCGGGCCACGTTCTTCTCCGGATCGTCGGTGGTGATGAAGATCAGGAACAGGCGGTAGTCCTGTTTCTTGAGCATCAGCATTTCATTGATCCGCGACGGATGCGACATGACCGTTTCAAAGGCGAACGGCAGCCTGCTCGCAGTTGCCTCTGCGCGGATGCGCATGGCGGCGCTTTGCGCGGCCTCATCCCTGGCGTGCTGGTCCGGGAAGGTGCCCTGCAGGCTCACTTGGCCACCTGATCGGGGTTGATGAAGTAGGCTGGGAGTGGATAGACACCCCTGACCGTAGCCAGGCCTGTCTGCCTGATTTCATCGATCAGCGTGGTCTTTCCGGACCCGTTCGGGCCGGCAAACACCGCGACGTGGAGATCGAGCACATCGCTTATTATTTCGTTCGACATATGAAAAAACGCGGTCGATGCCGCGTTTTTAAGTTGAGGAATGGAGAACTATTTCGCGCTGGCCAGACGCTTGCCGGCGAAGCTGGCTAGGTCGAACGTGGTGGCCTTGGCCGCATCGCGTTTGGGGCCGTTGCCCATGGCGCGCAACTTGACCTCGGCAAGCGTCTTGTCCAAGTTGCCGGTGATAGCATCGTCCCATTCCTGAACGGTCGCGCCGAGGAACGGGGCATCGCCCCTCAATACCGTCGGGGAGCTGAATCTGAGTGTGCGGTTACGGACTTTGAGTGTCATGATGGTATCCCTTCAACTCTCTTACACAGCCAATTATAGTCCAATAGGCCGCCCCGCTTGAAATTGCATCAAGTGGACGGCCCGCAGTCGGGCCATGATGAACCTCTATTTTTTGCTGAAACGCTGCTCGAAGGTGTAGCCGCTGCCGCTGGAGATCAGCGTGTACATGTCGGTGGCGGTGGCGTACAGGCCGCCGGGGCCGCTGCCGCCGACCTGGCCGCCCTGGGTGTTGGCGCAGGCGCGCTCGCCGTTGCTGTACGACACGCACTGCAACTGCACGCCGTTTTGCGTCACCGTGCTGACGGCGCTGCCGCTCAGCGTGGTGGTGGAGGCCGGCACCACCACGTTGACCTGGTCGACCTTGATGGTCTTGGCCGCCACGCCGGGGCCGAGGGCGACGCTGCTGTCGGCACTGCTCACGTAGGTCAACGCGATGTCGGCGCTGGAGCGTTCCGTGGCGACAATGGCGCCGCTGCAATCGGCCTTGTCGTAGTAGTCGGTGCGCGCCGTCAGGCTCAGCGCGTTGTTGCCGACCGCCTTGATGACGACGCCGTCGCGCTGGTGGTCGGCGCACTCGCCGGCCCATTCGCCCACATAGGCCGCCAGCGGCAGCGCCACCGGCGGTGGCAGCGGCGCCGCCGTCGTGCCGCCGCCCCCGCCGCCGCAGCCGCTGAGTAGGGTTGTCGTGGTGCAGATCAGCGCGAGCATTTTTTTCATGTGCGGTAATTTCCTCTGGTGGTGGATGCCCCGGACGGGCCGGGCGATGGGATGGCAACGGGCTGTCGATTATATAAACGTATCGTCGCGCCGAATCTATTCAATTGTTGCGTCCGGCAAGGGGGGGGGGGCTTCGAGGACTGACCTATTTGCGGCCGACCACCATGCTGACCTGGTAGCCGCTGCCGACGGCGGTCATCAGAAACAGTTTGCCGCCCTCCAGATACATGGCCGAGCTGGTGGTCGACGCCTCGGTCGTCGTGCCGGCCGCCGGGTAGCAGACGCGGTTGCCGTTGCTGAATTCGACGCATTGGCGTTGTTCGCCGTTTTGCTCCACCAGCTTGACGGCGCTGCCGCTCAGCGTGACAGTCAACGGTGGTGTCACCAGGAGCACCTGGTCGACCTTGACGGTGCGGGGCGCCGCGTCTGGACCGAGGACGACGTTGGCGTCGGCACTGCCGACATGGCTGATCGCCACGTCCGGGCTGAAGTTCTGGGTGGCGATGACGGCGCCGCCGCAGTCCGGCGTGTCGTAGAACTCGGCCTTGGAGGCGTAGTTCAGCGTCTTGTCGCCGGAGGCGTTGAAGTCTATCGTCATGCGGAACTGGTTGTAGCACTCGCTGCGCCATTCGCCGAGATAGGCTGCCAATGGCCGTGCCACCGGCGCGACAGGCGCCGCTTGTGCGACGCCGTTGCCGCCGCCGCAGGCGCTCAGGAGCGTCGTGACGGTGGCGATGCCGATGAGGTATTTTTGCATGGGTGGTATTTTCTTTCGTTTGTGATGCGCCGGTCATGAACCCGCCGCCGGCGAGGGCGGCCGCGCATTATATAGATGATTTGATATCGCTGTCGCTGTGCATCCCCGCCCCGTATTTTGTCGTCTGGGCCGCGAATTGTGCAGTTCGTCGCAATCCGCCCCGGCCCGGCCGCCGCCCTGGCTATAGTGATCACATACACCAACACATACACCAACACATCAACGCGGCAGCCGCCCACCAGCAGGCGCGCCGTCAACGCCAAGGGGAGAAAAAAATGAACATCGCTAAAAACATGGAATCGGTCTTCGTCGCCGTCGCCGTCGTTCTGGGCCTGGCCAGCTACACCACCACCGACGTTCCGGTGCGCGCCGCCATGCCGGCCGCCCAGTTCGTCGGCGCCGGCGCCGCCGCGCCCGCCAAGATGCAAGTGGTGTCGGCGCCGCGCCTGGCCGTCGTGCGGCAAGCCAAGTCGCTCGGCTAAGCCGACCGACCGCTGGCGCGCGGCTCGGCGCGGGACGAAACCTTGTCCCGCGCCGGGCTGTGCTGCACCATTCGCTGTTTGCAGAGCCCGGCGCACGCGCCGGGCTTTCTTGCCGCTGGCTAAAAAGAACGACGTCCGAAGGAACCCGACATGAACAAACTCCTCCCATTTGGCTTGCTGTTCGCCGCCCTGTGTACGCTGCTGGGCCGCGCCCAGGCCGACGACACGGTCACCGAAACCCGTCCCATTGACGTCCGCGTGACGCGGATTAAACTGGATGGCATGGTCGATTTGAAGCTGCGCCAGGGCGCCGTGCCGACGCTGACCATCACCGCCGAGCGGCGCTACCTGGGCAAGCTGGCCACCTCGCAGGCCGGCGACACGCTGCACCTGGAGTCGGAGATGCGCGGCTTCAAGTTCAACAACACGGCCGTGCGCGCCGTGCTGGTGTTGCCGGCGCTGCGCGAGGTGGTCTCCGAGGGCGTCGGCACGACCGACATCGCCGGCTTCAGCGGCGACGAGCTGGAGTTGACCATGGACGGCGCCGGCAGCATGAAGGTGATGGTCGACTACAAGAACCTGAAGGCCAGCCTGGGCGGCGTCGGCAGCATGAATTTGTGGGTCAGCGAGAACGACAGCGTGGAACTCGACCTGCACGGCGCCGGTCATATCACGCTCGGCGGACGCAGTCGCTTGTTGAAGGCCAGCCTGGGCGGCCTGGGCGGCTTGAACGCGCACCAGTTCCAGGCCGACTCGGTGAACCTCGACCTGAGCGGCCTGGGCAACGCGATCGTCAACGCCAAGACCAACGCGACCTTGAGCCTGTCCGGGCTCGGTTCCGTCACCGTCTACGGCAGGCCGCTCAACCGCAGCGTCAGCATCGACGGCCTCGGCAAAGTTAGTTGGAAGTAAAAATGGCGTCCCGCAGTCGGGATGAAAACGCAGTCATACCAATACCCATTTCTTACGCGACATGAAAAAACTCATATTAGCGATCAGTCTCGCCCTGGGCGCCGCGCCCGCCGCGATGGCCGGCTTCGCCGAAGGCGCGACCGCCTACAACAACAAGAACTACAGCGTGGCCTACCGCGAGATCGCGCCGCTGGCCAAGGCCGGCAACGCCGACGCGGAACACCTGCTGGGCCTGATGTACTACATGGGCCGTGGCGTGGCGCAGGACTACAAGCAGGCGCTGGCCTGGCACCGCAAGGCGGCGCTGAAGGGCAAGGCCGACGCGCAGTACGTCGTCGGCGCCATGTACTACACCGGCAACGCGGTGATCCAGGACCACAGGCAGGCGGTGGTGTGGTTCCGCAAGGCCGCCGAGCAGGGGCATGCGGACGCCCAGCAGGTGCTGGGGCTGATGTACCGCTACCACATCGGCGGCATGCCGCAGGACAACGTGATCGCCTACATGCTGTGGAATTTGGCGGCGGCCAACGGCTCGTCCAACGCCGCCGAGCAGCGCGCCATGCTGATCAAAAGCATGACGCAGGAGCAGATCGAGGAGGGCCAGTCGCTGTCGGCCGCGTGGAAGCCGGGCGTGCCGCTGCCGGGCAAGTCGCGCAGCGGGGGAGGCTAGCCGAGGCGGTGAGCGATGCGCCGCACCGGCCGGTCGCCAGGGTCAGACCCTAGGGTCTGACCCTCATCATGCCACCGGCGCGGCGGGCTGTTGCGGGGTGCAGCAGCCGCCGCCCAGCTATCGTACAATCGCCCTTCGTTCAACTGACAAGGGCAAGCCATGCGCGCCATCGAAATCACCCAGCCCGGCCCGGCCGACGTACTCAAACTGTGCGAGCGTCCCATGCCGGTGGTCAAGGCCGGCGAGCTGCTGATCAAGGTGCACGCGGCCGGCATCAACCGGCCCGACGTGTTCCAGCGCCAGGGCAGCTACGCGCCGCCGCCGGGCGCCTCCGACCTGCCCGGCCTGGAGGTGGCCGGCGAGGTCGTCGACGGCGACCTGGCCGGTTCGCCCTTCAAAAAAGGCGACCTGGTCTGCGCCCTGGTGCAGGGCGGCGGCTACGCCGAATACTGCGTGGCGCCGGTGCCGCAATGCCTGCCGGTGCCCAAGGGCTGGTCGGTGCTGGAGGCGGCCTCGCTGCCGGAAAACTACTTCACCGTCTGGAGCAATGTGTTCGACCGCGCCCGCCTGAGCGCCGGCGAGACCCTGCTGGTGCAGGGCGGCACCTCGGGCATCGGCGTGACGGCGATCCAGCTGGCCGCCGCCATGGGCCACCGCGTCTTCGCCACCGCCGGCAGCGACGACAAGGCGCGCGCCTGCGAGGCGCTGGGCGCCGAACGCGGCATCAACTACAAGACCGAGGACTTCGCCGCCGTCGCCAAGGCGCTGACCAGCGAGCGCGGCGTCGACGTCATCCTCGACATGGTGGGCGGCGACTACCTGCCGCGCGAAATCTCCTGCCTGGCCGACGACGGCCGCATCGGCCTCATCGCGCTGCTGGGCGGCGCCAAGTCGACCATCGACCTGGGCCAGGTGCTGCGCCGCCGCCTGAGCATCTCCGGCTCGACCCTGCGGCCGCGTCCGGTTGCCTTCAAGGCCGCCATCGCCGCCCAGCTGCGCCAGCGGGTCTGGCCGATGCTCGAGGCCGGCCGCATCAAGCCGGTGATCTACCGCACCTTCCCGCTGGAGCAGGCGGGCCAGGCGCACGCGCTGATGGAGGCCAGCACCCACGTCGGCAAGATCATGCTGCAAGTGGTTTAACGCCGAGGCCTGAGGGACGATTCGATACGATACCCGCGCAAACTTGTGGGAAATGTATCGAATTGCGGCGTTTGCGCCGCAATCGGCGCGGCCTTTGTTTGACCGGCCTTCCAGCCTCGCGTTAAAATAGCGGGTTATTGAACTTTAGGCTACTATGCGACGCAAACTCGTCATCGGCAATTGGAAAATGAACGGCAACCGCGCCGCCAACTCGGCTTTATTGTCGGGTATCGCCGCAGGTTTGACCTCGACCGGCGCCGATTGCGCCGTTTGTGCGCCGGCACCCTACCTGGCCCAGTGCCAGGCGGAGCTGGCCGGCACGGCCATCGGCTGGGGGGCGCAGGGCCTGTCGGCCCACGCCGGCGGCGCCTACACCGGCGAGGTGGCGGCCGGCATGCTGGTCGATTTCGGCTGCCGCTATGCGATCGTCGGCCACTCCGAGCGCCGCGCCTACCACCGCGAAAGCAGTGAGCTGGTGGCGCAGAAGACCGTGGCCGCGCTGGCCGCCGGCCTGACGCCGGTGGTCTGCATCGGCGAAACGCTGGAGGAGCGCGAAGCAGGGCGCACCAACGCTGTTGTTGGCGAACAACTCGGCGCCGTGCTGGCGGCCATTCCCGCCGCCGACGTGGCGCGCCTGGTGCTGGCTTACGAGCCGGTCTGGGCGATCGGCACCGGCAAGACGGCCACGCCGCAAATGGCGCAGGACGTGCACCAGGTGCTGCGCGCCCAGCTGGCCGGCGTCAATCCGCCGGCGGCGGCCGGCGTGCAGATCCTGTACGGCGGCAGCATGAAGCCGGACAATGCGAAAGAATTGATGGCGCAAGCCGATATCGATGGCGGCTTGATCGGTGGGGCGGCGCTGAAAGCGGCGGATTTCCTCGCGATTATCTCCGCCGCCGCGTAAAACTAATTTAAACTGAGAATGGAATAACATGAGTACCTTGTTCAATCTGGTCATCGTAGTACAAGTTTTGTCGGCCCTGGCCATCATCGGCCTGGTGCTGCTGCAACACGGCAAGGGTGCCGACATGGGCGCCGCCTTCGGTTCCGGCGCCTCCGGCAGCCTGTTCGGCGCCACCGGCTCGTCGAACTTCATGTCGAAGTCGACCGGCATCGCCGCCGCGATCTTCTTCATGGCGACGCTGGCGCTGTCCTACCTGTCGACCCAGCACAACACCGGCGTGTCCGGCGGCGTGATGGACAAGGTTACCGCTCCTGTGCCGGCCACCGGCGCCGGCGCCATCCCGACCAGCGCCACGCCTGCCGCGGCCCCTGCCGCCGCCCCTGCGGCCGCTCCTGCCGCCGCCGCGCCGACCGCAAGTGGCGCCGCCGCATCGATTCCGAAATAATTCGGCTGTTGCGGCTAGTAAAGTAGTACCGACTCTTTAGAAATGTAATAAAATAACGGCTGGCCGAATTAACCCGGTCAGCCAGTAAGTGATCCAAGCAAGAAGGCAGGCTTCCAGCAGTCCGTGGAGTCGTTGCAGGCACCACCCGGCAGGTCGGCGCGACGCTCGCATACGGCGTCTGGCGCGGCCCGCGGTGGCGGTGCCGCAGGGTGGCGCCGCCGTGTAGTTGAAGTGAAATGCCCATGGTTTTGGCGCCTCGGCCTGCGAAAACAAATGGGCATAACAAGAATCAAAGATTTATCGCTTTTCTTCTTGTTTTAACGCAATATGGCATTAACAAATGCGGAGAAACACAGTAGAATAGCGGCCTTACCGCCGACGTGGTGAAATTGGTAGACACGCTATCTTGAGGGGGTAGTGGCGCAAGCTGTACGAGTTCGAGTCTCGTCGTCGGCACCAGAAATCAGAAGCCAGCATTGGCGCATGAGCCATGGCTCATATGCCAAGCTGGCTTTTTCACGAGGATAATAGTCGTTTGATCCTGGTCTAAGCTTTCATTGATTGGGGTCAAGCGTTAAGTACGCCGCAGAACACCGTGGCGCGACCTTTAACCGACCGTTCAACTTAAGCTCATCAACCGTGAACCTCGAAAATTACTTCCCCGTCCTGTTGTTCCTCCTCGTCGGTATCGGCGTCGGTGTCCTTCCCCAAGTACTGGGCCATCTGCTTGGACCTAACAAGCCAGATGCCGCCAAACTCTCCCCCTATGAATGTGGCTTCGAAGCTTTCGAAGACGCGCGCATGAAGTTCGACGTCCGCTACTATCTGGTCGCGATCCTCTTTATTTTGTTCGATCTGGAAACGGCATTCTTCTTCCCGTGGGGCGTCGCCATGCGCGACCTGGGCTGGGCCGGCTTCGTGACGATGATGGTGTTTATCGCCGAATTCGTGGTCGGTTTTTGGTATATCTGGAAGAAAGGTGCCCTTGATTGGGAATAAGCCATGTCTATTGAAGGCGTATTAAACGAAGGTTTCATCACCACCTCGGCCGACAAGCTGATCAACTGGGCGCGCACCGGGTCGATGTTCCCGATGACGTTCGGTCTGGCCTGCTGTGCGGTCGAAATGATGCATGTGGGCGCTGCCCGCTATGATATGGACCGTTTTGGCGTGGTGTTCCGCCCGTCGCCGCGTCAGTCCGACGTGATGATCGTGGCCGGCACGCTGTGCAACAAGATGGCCCCCGCGCTGCGCAAGGTCTACGACCAGATGCCGGAACCACGTTGGGTCATCTCCATGGGTTCCTGCGCCAACGGCGGCGGCTACTACCACTACTCCTATTCCGTGGTGCGCGGTTGCGACCGCATCGTGCCGGTCGACGTCTATGTGCCGGGCTGCCCGCCGACGGCTGAGGCGCTGCTGTACGGCATCATGCAGCTGCAGAACAAGATCAAGCGTACGAATACGATCGCCCGCTAACCGGATCGCTTCAGAATATGACAACACACTTAGAAGTCCTGCAAAACGCCCTGGCCACGGCCCTGGGCGAGCGCGTCAGCACCACCGTCGCGTTGGGCGAAATCACGCTGGTGGTCAAGGCCGCCGACTATTACGGCGTCATGCAGACGCTGCGCGACGACGCGGCCCTCGGCTTCGATCAGCTGATCGACCTGGCCGGCGTCGACTACTCCGAATTCGGCGGCGAGGGTGCCTGGAGCGGCCTGCGTTTCGCCGTCGTGGTACACCTGCTGTCGGTCAAGCACAACTGGCGCGTGCGCGTGCGCGTGTTCGCCGCCGACGACGACATGCCGCTGCTGCCGTCCATCATCAGCCTGTGGCGCACCGCCAACTGGTACGAGCGCGAAGCGTTCGACGTGATGGGCATCCTGTTCGACGGCCACAACGACCTGCGCCGCATCCTCACCGACTACGGTTTCATCGGCCACCCGTTCCGCAAGGACTTCCCGGTCTCGGGCTATGTCGAAATGCGTTACGACCCCGAGCAGAAGCGCGTGATCTACCAGCCTGTGACGATCGAACCGCGTGAAAACGTGCCGCGTGTGATCCGCGAAGAAAATTACGGGACGAAATAATGGCCGAAATTAAAAACTACACCCTGAACTTTGGTCCGCAGCACCCGGCCGCCCACGGCGTGTTGCGCCTGGTGCTGGAGCTCGACGGCGAAGTCATCCAGCGTGCCGACCCGCACATCGGCCTGCTGCACCGCGGCACCGAGAAGCTGGCCGAGCAGAAGACCTACCTGCAGTCGGTTCCCTACATGGACCGGCTCGACTACGTTTCGATGATGTGCAACGAGCACGCCTACGTGATGGCCATCGAGAAGCTGCTGAACCTGGAAGTGCCGCTGCGCGCGCAGTACATCCGCGTCATGTTCGACGAGATCACCCGTCTGCTCAACCACCTGCTGTGGCTGGGCGCGCACGCGCTCGACGTCGGCGCCATCGGCCCCTTCCTGTACGCCTTCCGCGACCGCGAAGACCTGATGGACTGCTACGAGGCGGTGTCGGGCGCGCGCATGCACGCGGCCTACTACCGTCCGGGCGGCGTCTACCGCGACCTGCCGGACGCGATGCCGCAGCACAAGCCGTCGATCATCCGCAGCGCCAAGGCCATCGCCGGCCTGAACGAGAACCGCCAGGGCTCGCTGCTCGACTTCATCGAGGACTTCACGCGCCGCTTCCCGACCTATGTCGACGAATACGAGACGCTGCTGACCGACAACCGTATCTGGAAACAGCGTACCGTCGGCATCGGCGTGGTCGCACCGGAGGACGCGCTGGCGATGGGCTTCACCGGCGCCATGCTGCGCGGTTCGGGCGTCGAATGGGATCTGCGCAAGCACCAGCCCTACGAGGTCTACGACCTGCTCGACTTCGACATCCCGGTCGGCACCAACGGCGATTGCTACGACCGCTACCTGGTGCGTATCGAAGAGATGCGCCAGTCGAACCGCATCATGAAGCAGTGCGTCGAGTGGCTGCGCAACAATCCGGGTCCGGTCATGACCGACAACCGCAAGGTGGCGCCTCCGGGCCGCGTCGACATGAAGACCAACATGGAATCGTTGATCCACCACTTCAAGCTGTTCACCGAGGGCTTCCACGTGCCGCCGGGCGAGGCTTACAGCGCGGTCGAGCACCCGAAAGGCGAGTTCGGCATCTATCTGCTGTCGGACGGCGCCAACAAGCCCTACCGCATGAAGATCCGCGCGCCGGGCTATCCGCACCTGCAGGCGCTCGACGAAATGGCGCGCGGCCACATGATTGCCGACGCGGTCACGATTATTGGTACACAAGATATCGTCTTCGGCGAAATCGACAGATAAGTCCTAGAGGCATAAATATGTTGTTATCAGAGCAGTGCTACAAAAAAATCGACCGCGAGTTGGCCAAGTATCCGGCCGACCAGCGGCAGTCGGCCGTGATGGCCGCGCTGGCCCACGCCCAGGAAGAACTGGGCTGGGTCTCCACCGAGACCATGCAGGAACTGGCCGACTACATCCGCATGCCGGCCATCGCCGTGCAGGAAGTGGCGACCTTCTACAACATGTACAACACCAAGCCGGTCGGCAAGCACAAGATCACCGTGTGCACCAACCTGCCTTGCGCCCTGTCCGGCGGCGAGCGCGCGGCGCAGCACCTGAAGGCCAAGCTGGGCGTCGACTACCGTGGCACCACGGAAGACGGCGAGTTCACGCTGATGGAAGGCGAGTGCATGGGCGCCTGCGGCGACGCGCCGGTGATGTTGGTGAACAACCACCGCATGTGTAGCTTCATGTCCAACGACAAGATCGACACCCTGGTCGAGGAACTTAGTGGGAAAACCGTAAAATGACGTCACTCCACAATCGACACATCGATCCACTGATCCTCAAGGGTCTGGACGGCAAGAACTGGCACCTGCAGGACTACGTCAACCGTGGCGGCTACAGCGCGCTGCGCCGCATCATCGAAGAAAAGATCACGCCGGAACAAATCATCGCCGACCTCAAGGCCTCGTCCTTGCGCGGCCGTGGCGGCGCGGGCTTCCCGACCGGCCTGAAGTGGAGCTTCATGCCACGCCAGTTCCCCGGCCAGAAGTACCTCGTCTGCAATACAGATGAAGGCGAACCGGGTACTTTCAAGGACCGCGACATCATTCGTTACAACCCGCATGCGCTGATCGAGGGCATGGCCATCGGCGCGTATGCGATGGGCATCACCGTGGGTTACAACTACATCCACGGCGAGATCTTCCAGGAATACCTGCGCTTCGAGGAAGCGCTGGAAGAGGCGCGCGCCGCCGGCTTCCTGGGCGACAAGATCATGGGCAGCGAGTTCAGCTTCCAGTTGCACGCCCACCACGGCTACGGCGCCTACATCTGCGGCGAAGAGACCGCGCTGTTGGAGTCGCTCGAAGGCAAAAAGGGTCAGCCGCGCTTCAAGCCGCCTTTCCCCGCCTCGTTCGGCCTGTACGGCAAACCGACCACCATCAACAACACGGAAACCTTCGCGGCCGTGCCTTTCGTCTTGAACATCGGCCCGGAGAAATACCTGGCGATGGGCAAGCCGAACAACGGCGGCTCGAAGATCTTCTCGATCTCCGGCGACGTCGAACTGCCGGGCAACTACGAGGTGCCGCTGGGCACCCCGTTCGCCAAACTGCTGGAACTGGCGGGCGGCATGCGCGGCGGCAAAAAGATCAAGGCGGTCATCCCCGGCGGCTCGTCCGCCCCGGTGATCCGCGGCGAAATCATGATGAACACCGACCTGGACTACGACTCGATCGCCAAGGCCGGTTCGATGCTCGGTTCGGGCGCCGTCATCGTGATGGACGAAACGCGCTGCATGGTCAAGGCGCTCGAGCGCCTGTCCTACTTCTACTTCGAAGAGTCGTGCGGCCAGTGCACCCCTTGCCGCGAAGGCACGGGTTGGATGTACCGCATGGTGCACCGTATTGAAAACGGCCAGGGCCGCGCGTCGGATCTGGACATGTTGAACTCGATCGCCGACAACATCCAGGGCCGCACCATCTGCGCGCTGGGCGATGCGGCGGCGATGCCGGTCCGGGCCTTCATCAAGCAGTTCCGTGAAGAATTTGAATATCATGTCGAGCACAAGCACTGCTTAGTGCCCGCTTACATCTAAGCTGCGTCAGGTAACGATCACCATGGTTGAAATCGAAATAGACGGCAAAAAAGTCGAAGTCCCTGCTGGTAGCATGGTGATGGACGCCGCCAACAAATTGGGAACCTACATCCCTCACTTCTGCTATCACAAGAAATTGTCGATCGCAGCGAACTGCCGCATGTGCCTGGTCGAAGTGGAGAAGGCGCCCAAGCCTTTGCCCGCTTGCGCGACCCCGGTCAGCGCCGGCATGATCGTGCGCTCCGCCTCCGACAAGGCGGTGCAGGCGCAACGTGGCGTGATGGAATTCCTCCTCATTAACCACCCGCTCGACTGCCCGATCTGCGATCAGGGCGGCGAATGCCAGTTGCAGGATCTGGCCGTCGGTTACGGCAACAGCGCTTCCCGTTACGAGGAAGAAAAACGCGTTGTCAAACCGAAGGAAGCCGGTCCGCTGGTCTCCATGCAAGAGATGGCGCGCTGCATCCAGTGCACCCGCTGCGTGCGTTTCGGCCAGGAAGTGGCCGGCGTGATGGAGCTGGGCATGATCGGCCGCGGCGAACACTCCGAGATCGTTTCCTTCGTTGGCCAGACGGTCAATTCTGAAATGTCCGGCAACATGATCGACCTGTGCCCGGTCGGCGCGCTGACCTCCAAGCCTTTCCGCTACAGCGCCCGTTCGTGGGAACTGTCGCGCCGCAAATCGGTCAGCCCGCACGACGGCCTGGGCGCCAACCTGATCGTTCAGGTCAAGGGCGGCAAGGTCAAACGCGTACTGCCGCTGGAAAACGACGACGTCAACGAGTGCTGGATCTCGGACAAGGACCGTTTCTCCTACGAAGGCCTGGAAGCCGCCGACCGCCTGACCCAGCCGATGCTGAAGCAGGGCGGCGAGTGGAAGGAAGTCGATTGGCAGACCGCGCTGGAATACGTCGCGCACGGCCTGAAGAACATCAAGCACGAACACGGTGCCGAAGGCATCGCCGCGCTGGCGACGCCGCATTCGACCCTGGAAGAGCTGCACCTGCTGCAAAAGCTGGTGCGCGGCCTCGGTTCGAACAGCGTCGACACGCGTCTGCGCCAGAGCGACCTGTCGCTGGACGCCGGCGTGACGCCTTGGCTGGGCATGTCGATCAACGACTTCGGTCGCTTGAACCGCGCCTTCGTCATCGGCTCCTTCCTGCGCAAGGACCATCCATTGCTGGCGACCCGCCTGCGCACCGCCATCAAGGCCGGCGCCAAGCTGTCGATCCTGCACGCCGCCGACGACGACCTGCTGATGAACGTCGCCAACAAGATGATCGCCGCGCCGTCCGACTGGCTGGCCGCATTGTCCGAAGTGGTGGTGGCCGTCGCCAAGGCGAAAGAGATTGCCGCGCCGGCCGGCTTCGAAGCGATCACTGCTTCGGACGCCGCCAACGCGATCGCCGCCAGTTTGCTGTCCGGTGAAAACAAAGCCGTCTTGCTGGGCAACGCGGCGACGCAACACCCGCAGGCCGCCGCGCTGCACGCCGCCGCGCAATGGATCGCCGAACAAACCGGCGCCAAGCTGGGCTACCTGACCGAGGCCGCCAACACCGTCGGCGCCTACCTGGCCAAGGCCAACAGCGCCACCGCGCCGGCCTTCAGCACGCCTAAGCAAGCCTACGTGTTGCTCAACGTGGAAGCCGAACTGGACGCCGCCAACCCGCAGCAAGCCAAGACCGCGCTGGACAAGGCCGAGATGGTCGTCGTCCTGTCGGCCTACAAGCACGGCATGGCCTACGCCGACGTGCTGCTGCCGGTGTCGCCGTTCAGCGAAACCTCGGGCACCTTCGTCAACTGCGAAGGCCGCGCACAAAGCTTCAACGGCACCGTGCGTCCGCTGCTGGAAACCCGCCCGGCCTGGAAAGTGCTGCGCGTGCTGGGCAACATCCTCGGCCTCGACGGCTTCGACTACGAGACCTCGGAAGCGGTGCGTGACGAAGTGCTGGGCGCCGGCGTGGTCGACCTGTCGGCCCGCCTGAACAACGCCGCCAAGGCCGCCCCGGTGGCCGCCGCGCACGTCGCCGCAGCCGGCCTGGAGCGCGTCACCGACGTGCCCATCTACTTCGCCGACGCCCTGGTGCGCCGCGCCGAATCGCTGCAAAAGACCGCCGACGCGGCCGCGCCGCAAGCGCAGCTGTCGAGCCAACTGGCGCAGCAACTCGGCGTGGTCGCCGGCGACAAGGTCAAAGTGAGCCAGGGCGGCGGCAGCGCCGTGCTGGTCGCCGCGATCGACGCCAAGCTGCCGGCCAACGCCGTGCGCGTGGCCGCCGCCCACGCCTCGACCGCCGCGCTGGGCGCGATGTTCGGTTCCATCAACGTTGAAAAAGCAGGAGAGGGTAAATAATGGCTCTGCCTGAATTCGTCACCGTTATCAATAACCTCGGCGCCACCAGTTTCCTGGCGCCGGTCTGGCCGCTGATCTGGACCTTGATCAAGATCGTCTGCGTGCTGTTGCCGCTGATGGGCCTGGTCGCCTACGCCACCCTGTGGGAGCGCAAGCTGATCGGCGCGATCCAGATCCGTATCGGCCCCAACCGGGTCGGCCCGATGGGTCTGCTGCAACCGATCGCCGACGCGCTCAAACTCTTGTTCAAAGAGATCATCATGCCGGCCAAGGCCAGCCCGGGCCTGTTCGTGCTCGGTCCGGTGATGACCATCATGCCGGCGCTGGCCGCCTGGGTGGTGGTGCCGTTCGGCCCCGAGGCGGTGTTGGCCAACGTCAACGCCGGCCTGCTGCTGTTGCTGGCGATCACCTCGATGGAAGTCTACGGCATCATCATCGCCGGCTGGGCCTCCAACTCGAAGTACTCCTTCATGGGCGCCATGCGCGCCTCGGCGCAGATGATCTCCTACGAGATCCCGATGGGCTTCGTGCTGGTCGTGGTGCTGATGGTGTCCGGTTCGCTGAACTTCATCGACATCGTCGCCGGCCAAGAGAAGGGCTTTTTCGTCGAGCACGGCGCCAACTTCCTGTCGTGGAACTGGCTGCCGCTGCTGCCGCTGTTCGTCGTCTACCTGACCTCCGGCCTGGCCGAGGCCAACCGCCACCCCTTCGACGTGGTCGAGGGCGAGTCCGAGATCGTCGCCGGCCACATGGTCGAGTACTCGGGCATGGCCTACGCCATGTTCATGCTGGCCGAATACGCCAACATGATCCTGATCGGCGCGCTCGGTTCGATCATGTTCCTCGGCGGCTGGGCGGCACCGTTCAAGTTCCTCGAATTCTGGGGTGGTTTCGGCGGCTTCTTCTGGCTGTTCGCCAAGACCTTCCTGATCGTCTCGCTGTTCGTGTGGGTGCGCGGCACCTTCCCACGCTACCGCTATGACCAGATCATGCGTCTGGGCTGGAAAGTGTTCATTCCCTTGACCCTGGTGTACCTGGTCATCGTCGCCGGTTGGATGCAGACATCCTGGAATATCTGGAAGTAAGGAAAAGAAGACAATGGAACGAATTAAAGACTTCTTCGGCAGCTTCATGCTGACCGAATTGATCAAAGGGATGGCGCTGACGGGCAAGTACATGTTCTCGCGCAAAATCACGGTGCAATACCCGGAAGAGAAAACGCCGCAATCGCCGCGCTTCCGCGGTCTGCACGCGCTGCGCCGCTACCCCAACGGGGAAGAGCGCTGCATCGCCTGCAAACTGTGCGAGGCGGTGTGCCCGGCGATGGCCATCACGATCGAATCGGAGCAGCGCGACGACGGTTCGCGCCGTACCACCCGCTATGACATCGATCTGACCAAGTGCATCTTCTGCGGCTTCTGCGAAGAATCCTGCCCGGTCGACTCGATCGTCGAAACCCACGTGCTGGAATACCACGGCGAGAAACGCGGCGATCTGTATTACACGAAAGAGATGCTGCTGGCAGTGGGCGACCGTTACGAAAACGACATCGCCGCCAACCGCGCGGCGGACGCTCCCTACCGCTGATCGCCACTCTGGCGCCGCCGCGAAGTTTGCGGCGGCGACGATCGTTAATCTGTACGTCTCTTGGGTTTGTTATGGAATTTAAAACTGCTTTGTTCTACGCATTCGCCGCCGTCATGCTGTTGGCCGCGACCCGCGTTATCACGGCCCGCAATCCGATCCACGCCGCACTGTTCCTGGTGCTGGCGTTCTTCTCGGCGGCCGGAATCTGGATGCTGCTGATGGCCGAGTTCCTCGCCATCGTGCTGGTCCTGGTGTATGTCGGCGCCGTCATGGTGCTGTTCCTGTTCGTCGTCATGATGTTGGACATCAACACCGACAAGATGCGCGAAGGCTTCTGGGGCTATTTGCCGGTCGCCAGCTTCGTCGGCGTGGTCATCGTGCTCGAGATGGCCGCCGTGCTGTGGCGCGGTTTCCTGTCCTACGACCAGCAGGCCCCGGCCGCCGGCAACATCGGCGGCACCAAGGAACTGGGCATGCTGATCTACACCCAATACGTCTACGCGTTTGAAATCGCCGCCGCCGTGCTGCTGGTGGCGATCATCGCCGCCGTCGCGCTGACGCTGCGCAAGCGCAAGGACACCAAGCATTTCGATCCGGCCGACGCGGTGCGGGTCAAGCGCAACGACCGCCTGCGCATCGTCAAGATCGACGCGGTATCGACCCGCAACGCCGCCGGCCTGGCCGCCGCGGCCGCCGCGGACGCCGCAAACAAGGAGGCACCATGACTTTATCGCTCGCTCACTACCTGGTTCTTGGCGCCATTTTGTTCGCCATCGCCATCGTCGGTATTTTCCTGAACCGCAAGAACATCATCGTTCTGCTGATGGCCATCGAATTGATGCTGTTGGCGGTGAACATGAATTTCATCGCGTTCTCGCATTACCTGGGCGACGCGGCCGGGCAGATCTTCGTCTTCTTTATCCTGACCGTGGCCGCCGCCGAATCGGCGATCGGCCTCGCGATCTTGGTGGTGATGTTCCGTAATCTGGACACCATCAATGTGGAAGACCTGGATAGCCTCAAAGGCTAAGTTTCAACCTCGAATAATAACGATTAAGGTTCATCATGGCGGGGCAAACTCTCAACCCTAACCTCCTACTTGCCGTCCCTCTGGCGCCGCTGCTCGGCGCTGCGATTGCGGGCTTGCTAGGCACTAAGTTCTTCGGCAACCTGGTCGGTCGCAAGACGTCGCACACCGCGACGATCCTCGGCGTGCTGGTCGCCTTCGTTCTGTCGGCGATGACGCTGATGGACGTGCTCGACGGCGCCAGCTTCAACGGCACCCTGTACAACTGGATGACGGTCGGCACCCTCAAGATGTCGGTCGGCTTCCAGATCGACGCCTTGTCGGCGATGATGATGTGCGTGGTGACCTTCGTCTCGCTGATGGTGCACATCTACACCATCGGCTACATGAAGGACGACGAAGGCTACAACCGCTTCTTCGCCTACATCTCGCTGTTCACCTTCTCGATGCTGATGCTGGTCATGGCCAACAACTTCCTGCAGCTGTTCTTCGGCTGGGAAGCGGTGGGTCTGGTCTCGTATCTGCTGATCGGCTTCTGGTACACCCGGCCGACGGCGATCGTCGCCAACATGAAGGCCTTCCTGGTCAACCGCGTCGGCGACTTCGGCTTCATCCTGGGCATCGGTCTGCTGCTGGCCTACGCCGGTTCGATGGACTACCAGGAAGTGTTCGCCAAGCGCGAGCAACTGGCCACCTTGACCCTGCCGGGCACCGACTGGATGCTGCTGACCGTCGCCTGTATCTGCCTGTTCATCGGCGCGATGGGTAAGTCGGCCCAGTTCCCGCTGCACGTCTGGCTGCCGGACTCGATGGAAGGTCCGACCCCGATCTCCGCGCTGATCCACGCCGCGACGATGGTTACCGCCGGTATCTTCATGGTCACCCGCATGTCGCCGCTGTTCGAACTGTCCGACACCGCGCTGTCCTTCGTGCTGGTGATCGGTTCGATCACCGCGCTGTTCATGGGCTTCCTCGGCATCATCCAAAACGACATCAAGCGCGTGGTCGCCTACTCGACCCTGTCGCAACTGGGCTACATGACCGTCGCGCTGGGCTCGTCGGCCTACTCGATCGCCGTGTTCCACCTGATGACCCACGCCTTCTTCAAAGCGCTGCTGTTCCTTGGCGCCGGTTCGGTCATTATCGGCATGCACCACGACCAGGACATCCGCAACATGGGCGGCCTGCGCAAATACATGCCGATCACCTGGATCACCTCGCTGCTCGGTTCGCTGGCTTTGATCGGCACGCCGTTCTTCTCCGGTTTCTACTCGAAGGACAGCATCATCGAAGCGGTCGCCGAAACCCACATCTGGGGTGCCGGCTTCGCCAACTTCGCCGTGCTGGCCGGTGTGTTCGTCACCGCCTTCTACTCGTTCCGCATGTACTTCCTGGTGTTCCACGGTGAAGAGCGCTTCGGCAAGGCCCACGGCCATGACGCCCACGCCGCGCACCACGCGCCGGCCAAGGACGCCCATGCCGCCAAGGATGCGCACGGCCACGACGCCCACGGTCACGACGACCATGGCCACGACGACGAGCACGAGGAAGAGCACCACGGCCTGGCCCCGGGCCAGAAGCCGCACGAGTCGCCGTTCGTCGTCTGGTTCCCGCTGGTGATGCTGGCGATTCCTTCGGTCGTCATCGGTTACCTGACCATCGGTCCTATGCTGTTCGGCAAGTTCTTCAAGGGCGTGATCTTCGTCAGCGAACACCACCAGGCGGTGGAAAAGCTGGCCGAGGAATACCACGGTCCGCTGGCGATGGCGCTGCACTCGCTGACCTCGCTGCCGCTGGCCCTGGCCTTCGCCGGCGTCGCTTCGGCCTACTACTGCTACATGGTCAACCAACGCGTGCCGGCCTGGTTCTACGCCAAGTTCCGCGCGGTCCACACGCTGCTCGACAACAAGTACTACATGGACAAGTTCAACGAGGTGGTGTTCGCCGGCGGCGCTCGCGCCCTGGGCAACGGTCTGTGGAATGTCGGCGACAAGACCCTGATCGACGGTCTGGTGGTCAACGGCAGCGCCAAGGTAGTGGCGTGGTTCTCGGCACTGACGCGTCTCGCGCAGACCGGCTATATCTACCACTACGCGTTCGTCATGATCCTCGGCATTCTGGGGTTCCTGGTCTACTTCCTGCCGTTTTGGCACGCCTAATTAGCTGACACGCAAAGAGATAACGATAACCATGATGCAGTCAATTTCTACACTCCCTCCCTACCTGAGCCTGGCGATCTGGGTTCCGGTCCTGTTCGGGCTCCTGGTGCTGGTGCTGGGCCGGGACAGCAACGCCGGCCTGGTGCGCGTCGGCTCGCTGGTCGGCGCGGTGGTCAGCTTCCTGACCACCATCCCGCTGATCACCAACTTCGACAACGCCGCCCACGGCATGCAGTTCGTCGAGAAGACGCCGTGGATCGGCCGCTTCAACATCCTCTACTCGCTGGGCATCGACGGCCTGTCGCTGTGGTTCATTCCGCTGACCGCCTTCATCACCATCATCGTGGTGATCTCGGCCTGGCAGGTGATCCAGAAGCGCGTGGCGCAGTACATGGGCGCCTTCCTGGTGCTGTCCGGTCTGATGATCGGCGTGTTCGCCGCCATGGACGGCCTGCTGTTCTACTTCTTCTTCGAAGCGACCCTGATCCCGATGTTCATCATCATCGGCGTGTGGGGCGGCGAGAACCGCGTGTACGCCTCGTTCAAGTTCTTCCTCTACACCTTCTTCGGCTCGCTGCTGACGCTGGTCGCGCTGGTCTACCTGTACAACGTCTCGGGCACCTTCGACATCCTGGCATGGCACGCCTTCAAGCTGACGATGAAAGAGCAGATCTTCATCTTCCTGGCCTTCCTGATGGCCTTCGCCGTCAAGGTGCCGATGTTCCCGGTGCACACCTGGCTGCCCGACGTCCACGTCGAGGCGCCTACCGGCGGCTCGGCCGTGCTGGCCGCCATCATGCTGAAGCTGGGCGCCTACGGCTTCCTGCGTTTCTCGCTGCCGATCACCCCTGACGCGGCGCACTACCTGGCCAACTTCATCATCGCCCTGTCGCTGATCGCCGTGATCTACATCGGTCTGGTCGCGCTGGTCCAGAAGGACATGAAAAAACTGGTGGCCTACTCGTCGATCGCCCACATGGGCTTCGTCACGCTGGGCTTCTTCGTCTTCAACGAGATGGCAGTGCAGGGCGGCATCGTGCAAATGATCTCGCACGGCTTCATCTCCGCCGCCATGTTCCTGTGCATCGGCGTGCTGTACGACCAGGCCCACTCGCGTCAAATCGCCGACTACGGCGGCGTGGTCAACCGCATGCCGAAGTTCGCCGCCCTGTTCATCTTCTTCTCGATGGCCAACTGCGGCCTGCCAGCGACCTCCGGCTTCGTCGGCGAGTTCATGGTGATCCTCGGCGCCGTCCAGTTCAACTTCTGGATCGGCATGCTGGCCGCCACCGCGCTGATCTTCGGCGCCGCCTATTCGCTGTGGATGGCCAAGCGCGTCATCTTCGGCAAGGTCGCCAACCACCATGTGGCGGAACTGAAGGACATCAACGCACGCGAATTCCTGATGCTGGGCGTTCTGGCGCTGGCGGTGCTGGCCATGGGTCTGTACCCGGCGCCGTTCACCGACACGATGCAAACCTCGGTCGCCGACCTGCTCGCGCACGTCGCCCAGACCAAGCTGCCTTAAGAAGAAAACGGAAACGCATACATGAATACCACCAACATGATCCCGCTCTACGCAGAAGTCTTTCTGCTGGTCGCCGCCTCGGCGATCCTGCTGATCGATATGTTCCTGTCCGAGGGCAAGCGTTCGATCACGTACATCCTGTCGCTGCTGACGCTGGGCGTGTGCGCCTGGTTCAGCCTGGCCGACTTCAACGCCGGCACCACGGTCTACACGTTCTCGAACATGTTCGTCTCGGACCCGATGTCGAACCTGCTCAAGCTGTTCACCTACCTGGCCGTGGCCATCACCCTGGTCTACTCGCGCACCTACGCCACCGACCGTGGCATGTTGTCGGACAACCTGGGCGGCGAGTTCTACGTGCTGGCCCTGTTCTCCATGCTGGGCCAGATGGTGATGATCTCGGCTAACAACTTCCTCACCATCTACCTGGGCGTGGAACTGATGTCGCTGGCGCTGTACGCGCTGGTCGCCCTGCGCCGCGACAACGTCAAGGCCACCGAGGCGGCGATGAAGTACTTCATCCTGGGCGCGATGGCTTCCGGCTTCCTGTTGTACGGCATCTCGATGCTGTACGGCGCCACCGGCACGCTGGACCTGACCCTGGTCGCCAAGGCCGCCGCCAGCGGCACCGTCAAACCGACCATCCTGGTGTTCGGCATCGTCTTCCTGGTCGCCGGCCTGGCCTTCAAACTGGGCGCCGTGCCGTTCCACATGTGGGTGCCGGACGTCTACCAAGGTTCGCCAACGGCAGTGACGCTGCTGCTGGGCGGCGCGCCGAAGCTGGCCACCTTCGCCATCTGCATCCGCCTGCTGGTGGAAGGTCTGCTGCCGCTGGCAATCGACTGGCAACAGATGCTGATGGTGCTGGCCGTGATGTCGCTGGCCGTGGGCAACCTGACGGCGATCGCACAGACCAACATCAAACGCATGCTGGCCTACTCGACCATCGCACAAATGGGCTTCGTCCTGCTCGGCCTGCTGGCCGGCGTGGTCGGCACCAATTCGAGCGGTGCCGCCGGCGCCTACAGCGCCGCGATGTACTACGCCATCACCTACGTCATGACCACGCTGGGCAGCTTCGGCGTGATCATGCTGCTGGCCCGCGCCGGCTTCGAGGCGGAAGAGCTGGCCGACTTCAAGGGCCTGAGCAAGCGTTCGCCATGGTTCGCCGTGGTCATGTCGATCCTGATGTTCTCGCTGGCCGGCGTGCCGCCGATGATGGGCTTCGCCGCCAAGTTCTCCGTGCTGAACGCGGTGCTGGGCACCGGCCAGATCTGGCTGACCCTGGTCGCGGTGATGTTCTCGCTGATCGGCGCGTTCTACTACCTGCGCGTGGTCAAGATGATGTGGTTCGACGAGCCGACCGACAACTCGCCTATCGTCGTCAACACCGACATGAGCATCGTCCTGAGCCTGAACGCCATCGGCGTGGTGGTGATGGGCATGCTGCCGGGCTCGCTGCTGAACGTCTGCCTGGACGCGATGCGCAAGACCTTGAACTCCTGAGATGGACGCTTCTTCGTCTAGCTGGTTGGTGATCGCGCTTGCCATGGCGGCCGCCAACCTGCCGTTCGTCAACGACCGCCTGTTCGCCATGCTGCCGTTCAAATCGGCCGCCGGCGACCGGCGCGTGGCGGGGCGGCGCAAGCCGCTGTTCGTCCGCCTGTTGGAGATGTTCGTGCTGTACCTGGTCGTCGGCGCGGTCGGCTTCGCCCTCGAGGCGCGCATCGGCAACGCCTTCCCGCAGACCTGGGAGTTCTACGCCATCACCGGCTGCCTGTTCATCGTCTTGGCTTTCCCCGGATTTGTTGTCCGCTACCTGCGCAAGCACCACGGCTGATACACTATCGTTCTTCCCCAACGGAGTGTGCATGGACAAGCATCTGAAAGAAACCCGCATCGACGGTGAACTGGTCTACAACGGCCATTTCCTCAAAGTGCAGCGCGACACCATCGCGCTGCCAGACGGCAAACACACCGCCCGCGAGTACGTCCTGCACCCGGGCGCCGTCGTCATCCTGCCGCTGCTCGACGACGGCACGGTGCTGATGGAACGCCAATACCGCTACCCCCTGCACCAAGTATTCATCGAATTCCCGGCCGGTAAAATCGACCAGGGCGAGGGCCCCGCTGGCCTGCGCCAAGCGCGAGCTGGAGGAGGAGACCGGCTACTCGGCCACCGACTGGCAGTTCGTCAGCACCATCCACAACGCCATCGCCTATTCCGACGAGCACCTCGAGCTGTACCTGGCGCGCGGGCTGTCCGCCGGCAAGGCCAGGCTGGACGAGGGCGAGTTCCTGGAGACCTTCACCGCGACCATCGACGAGCTGCTGCAGTGGGTGCGCGAGGGCAAAATCACCGACGTCAAAACCGTCATCGGCATTTTCTGGCTGGACAAGCTCCGGTCGGGAGCCTGGAAACTGGAATAATCCATGTCCGTCCGGCCGGCACAGGCTGCGCCGTACTCCGCCCAGGCGCGGACGGGCGCAGTCACGCCTGCCGGGCGGCGCGCGCCGGCCCTGGCTTTGGCCTTGGCGCGCAGCCTGGCCTTGGGCTGGACCTTGGCCTTGGCCATCGGCGCCGATGCCATGGCCGCGCCGGCCGCCGCTGCGGCGCAAGCCAACGCCGCCGTGCCGGGAGTCGGCGCGCGCACGCCGTTCCAGATCCGCTGCGAGGATTCGATCAGCAAGACCGTTTCGGTCCTGTCGGCGCAGCAGAACGGCTACAGCATCGACAACCACCTGTCCTACCGCTCGCTGACGGTGATGAAGGGCTCGGCGCGCGGCAACAGCGTGGTGCTGGGCATCACCCGCACCGAGTCGAAGGTGAAGATCGGCCTGAGCGGGCCGATCCTGCAGGACCCGGTCAGCGGCTACGAGTGCGTCGCGCCGCAGATCAAGGTCAGCCTGTACTACGTGCCGGTGGTGATCTACGTCGGCCGCGAGTTCGAGCCGGGCACCTGCATGTACCAAGAGGTGTTGAACCACGAGCTGCGCCACCTGCAGGCCTACATGGGCCATCTGCCCAAGGTGGAGCTGGTGGTGCGCGAGGCGCTGGCCAAGCGCTTCGAGGCCAAGCCGCTGTACGCGCCGGCGGGCACGGCGATGTCGGCGCTGGAGCACGAGATCGACAGCGGCTGGCTGCCCTTCATCAAGGCCGAGATGCAGAAGGTCGAGGCGGACCAGGCGTTGATCGACACGCCGGAGGAATACGCGCGCCTGAGCAAGGTATGCAACGGCGAAGTCCAGGACATGGTGCTGCGCGGACGGCGCATCAAATAATTCACACCCGAAGCGAGAAGCACATGACACAAACTAGCCAGCCACCACGCTATTTCGCCCTGATTCCGGCGGCCGGCGTCGGTGCGCGCATGGCGGCCGACGGCCCCAAACAATATCTGACGGTGGGCGGCAAGCCGATGCTGCGGCACGCCCTCGATGCCTTCCTGGCCAGCCCCTTGATCGCCCACACCTACGTGGTGGTCAGCCCGGACGACGGCCAGATCGCCGCCGTGCTGCCGCCGGCCGGCGTGACGGCGCTGCGCTGCGGCGGCGCCACCCGCATGGACTCGGTGCTGAACGCGCTGCGCGCGCTGCAAGGCCAGGTCGGCGAGAACGACATGGTGCTGGTACACGACGCGGCGCGGCCCGGCCTGACGCCGGCGCTGATCGCCAAGCTGATCGCCGGCGTGGCCGACGACCCGGCCGGCGGCCTGCTGGCGCTGCCGGTGGTCGACACGGTCAAGCGCTACACAGCGGCCGGCGCGGGCGGGGAGGGCGCGGAGGGCGCGGCGAACGTGGCGACGGTGCCGCGCGACGGCCTGTGGCTGGCGCAGACGCCGCAGATGTTCAGCTACGCGCTGCTGGCGCGCGCGCTGGGCGCCGCCACCGACGCCAAGGCCATCACCGACGACGCCAGCGCCGTCGAGGCGCTGGGCCTGTCGCCGCGCCTGGTGGAGGGCCATCCGCGCAACCTGAAGGTGACGCTGCCGGCCGACATCCGCATCGCCGAGATGTACCTGGCCGAGCCGCAATGACCCACACAACCGAATACGAGACGACCCCATGACCACTTCCACACTTCCCGCACTACCGTTCCGCATCGGCCAGGGCTACGACTGCCACGCGCTGGTGGAAGGCCGCAAGCTGATCATCGGCGGCGTGACCATTCCGCACCACCTCGGCCTGCTGGGCCACTCCGACGCCGACGTGCTGCTGCACGCCATCACCGACGCCATCCTCGGCGCCGCCGCGTTGGGCGACATCGGCAAGCACTTCCCGGACACCGACGCGCAGTTCAAGGGCGCCGATTCGCGCACCCTGTTGCGCGAGGCGGCGCGCCGCGTGCGGGCCACCGGCTACGTGGTCGGCAACGTCGACGCCACCATCATCGCGCAGCGGCCGAAGATGGCGCCGCACATCGCCGCCATGTGCGCCAACGTCGCCGAGGATCTGGGCGTGGCCGCCGGCCAGGTCAACATCAAGGCCAAGACCAACGAGAAGCTGGGGTATCTGGGGCGGGAAGAGGGGATCGCCGCCGAGGCGGTGGCGCTGCTGCTGCGCGCTTAGGAAGGAATAGCGCCGCCCCGGCCGCGACACGCGCGGACGGGGCGGCGGTGATCCGGCGCCGTGCCGTTCGCGCGGCCGGCGCCCGGCGCTTGCGAAGGAGCCTAGCCGCGCGCCGGCGCGACCGGCTGGACTGGCTCGCCCGGCTCGCCCAATTCGCGCCAGGGGCCGACGCCGCCGCTCTCGGCCTTCGCCTCGATGCGCTTGACCACGCTGCAGCCCGGCCGTGGTGCGGCCGGCGCGTCGACGTTGATGAAGTTGGCCTGCACGGCGGCCGGCGTGATCCTGACGTGGATGAAGCCGATCGCCTGTGCGTCGCACCAGTGCACGTCGGGGCTCTGCTCGGCGAGCAGGCGGCCGAAGGGCACGTCCTCCACCTGGATCAGCTCGGCGAAGGTTGGCCCGGTCAGGGTGCTCGACGACACCTCGACGGCGACGCGGCGCTGCTGGTGGTGCAGCTCGTTGGCCCAGGCCATGTGGCTGTCGCCCGACAGCACCACCGTGCGCGCGCCGGTGCGTTCGATCATCTCGTAGAGCCGTTTGCGCTCGGCGCCGTAGCCGTCCCATGAATCGAGGCCGACCATCGGCATCTTGAAGCGGCTCAGTTCGTACATGGCGTTGAGCATCGCCGCCAGGCCGGGCAGGGTGCTGGGCCGCGTCTTGCGGCCGGGCGCGCGCACCCACGGCGTCAGGTCGGGACAGACGGTGCTGGCCATCACCGTCTCGCTGGCGAACAGCACCCAGGGGCGGCCGGCCTTGACCGAGCCGCGCATCTCGCCCTCGACCCAGCGCATCTGCTCCTCGCCGAGCATGCGGCGCTGCGGCGCGTCGAGCTTGCGGCGCAGCGCGGCGGCGTCGGGCACGCGCTTGATGTGCGCCGGGAGCGCCGCCGGCGCCAGCGCCAGCAGGGCCGGATCGCTGACCGGCACGGGGTGCGCCGGGTCGCTGACGTCGAGCAGGCGCCACTCGATGTCGCGCGTCAGGCTCAGCTGCCGGTCGCGCGCCTTGAGGCGGGTCTCCGGCAGGATCAGGGTGGCCAGCTGGCCGAAGGCGAAGCTGCGTTCGACGTCGTAGCGGCGCAGCTGCGGCGCCGGGTCGCGGATCGGCATCCATTCCAGGTAGGCCTGCACGGCGACCGCCTTGCGCGCCTCCCACGGGCCGTCGCGCTCGCTCACGTGGTTCTGCGCGCCGCCGCTCCAGTCGTCGTTGGCCAGCTCGTGGTCGTCCCACATGCAGATCCACGGCGCGCGCGCGTGCGCCGCCTGCAGCGACGGATCGGAGCGGGTCTGCGCGTAGCGGCGCCGGTAGTCGTCCAGCGTGACGGTGTCGTGCGCCGGGTCGGGCAGGTGTACCAGCTGCTCGCGCGTCAGGTTCTTCAGGCCGTATTCGTAGATGTAGTCGCCGAGGAACAGCACGACGTCGAGCCGGGCCATGGCGGCCATTTCGGCGTAGGCGTGGAAGTAGCCGCGGAAGTAGACGGCGCAGCAGCACAGCGCGATGTTGAGTTCGGCCAGCGCGCCCTGCGGCAGCGTGCGCGCGCGGCCCACCGGCGAATGCCGGCCCAGCGCCGTGAAGCGGTAGAAGTAGTCGGTGCCGGGGCGCAGCCCGTCGACTTCGACCTTGACGGTGTAGTCGCGCGCGGCGTCGGTGCTGAAGCCGCCCTCGGCCAGCGGACTGGCGAAGTCGGCGCTGGCGGCCAGCTGCCAGCGGCCGTTGACGGGCTGGCCGGGCGGCGCGTCGGAGACGCGGGTCCACAGCAGCAGGCCGTCGGCGTGCGGGTCGCCGCTGGCGACGCCGTGGCGGAACGGGGTGGCGCCGGGCGCGGCGGCGCGGCCCGGTGTGGCGATGCCCAGCGCGAGGCCGGCACCGAGGAATTGACGTCGATCGTGGCGCATGGTCAGAAGCTCGCAGTGGTGGTCAGGCCGACGGTGCGCGGGGCGGCGCGCAGCAGCGGGGCGGTGGTGGCGGTGACGGTGCCGACGCCGCTGTAGCGGCGGCTGTCGGTGAGGTTCTTGACCCAGCCGGCCAGCGACCAGCGGCTGCCGAAGCGCAGCTCGAGGCGGGCGTCGCCGACGAAGTCGCCGCCGATCGCCTGGAAGTTGTCCAGCTCGCCGTAGTACTTGTCGATCCAGCGCCCGCTCAGGCTCGACACCAGCACGGTGCCGGCGCCGACCGGACGCTGGTAGCGCACCGTCGCCGAGGCGGTGTAGGCGGGCGTGTTGGGCAGCTTGCTGCGCAGCCGGCGGGCGCGTTCCAACGGGTCGTCGGAGGCGACGTCGGCGATGCTGCTGCGCAGCGTCGACACGCCGAGCACCAGGTCGAGGCCGCGCATGGGGCGGGCCACCACGTTCAGTTCGGCGCCGACGATGCTGGCCTTGGCGACGTTGGTGCGCACGCCGGTGGGTATGTTGGCGATGTTGCGCACGCTGCTGGCCTGCATGTCGCGGTAGTCGTAGTAGAACAGCGAGGCGTCGACCTGCAGCGGGCCGTTGGGCAGGTATTTGACGCCGCCCTCGTAGGCGCGCACCGTCTCCGATTGGAACGGCAGCGCCTCCTCGCGCGAGGTGATGGTGGAGCCGTCGAAGCCGCCGGCCTTGAAGCCCTGGCCGAAGGAGGCGTACAGCATGGTGGCCGGGGTGGCCCGGTAGCTCAGCGTGCCCTTGCCGGACCAGCGGCCGTCGCGGAAGTGCTCGTCGAAGTGGACCGGCACCTTGGGGAAGGCCAGCCGGTTGAGCGAGGTGGTGTAGGGGTTCAGGTCGAGCGAGCTGCCGGCGAAGCCGCTGCGCTCGGTGGTGTAGCGCAGGCCCAGGCCGACGCTCCAGTACTGGCCGATGGTTTTGCTCAGGTCGCCGAACAGGGCCTGGCTGTCGCGGCTTTGCCGGTAGTCGGTGGCGTAGACGGTGCGCAGGTAGTCCGACGAGTCGAGCGCGCTGCGCATGTCGACGCTGTCGTGGAAGAGCATCGCGCCGAGCACCCAGTCGAGGCCGCGTTCGGCGCCGTCGAGGTTGCGCAGGCGCGCCTCGAGCAGGCGCTGGTCGACCCGGTCGGCGTAGTCGATGTCGAAGTAGCGGATCGGCTGGCCGTCGTTCCAGCGGTAGCTCTGCTGCAGGTGCTCGTAGCCGGTCAGCAGCGACAGCAGCAGCTCGCCGGGCAGCTCCTGGTCCAGCGTCAGCGAGGCGCCGTGGCTGTCCTTGCGCAGCGCCGGCGTGATGTTGGAGTCGACCGTGTAGGGCGCGTTGGGGGCGAACTTGCCCGAGGCCAGGGTGCGTTCCGGCAGCTGGGCGCCGCCCGACTCGTGGAAGCCGTGCAGGTTGAGCAGCAGGCTGCTGCCGTCCACCGGCTTGAAGGCGATCAGCGCGCGCGCCGCCGAGAAGGCGCTGGCGGCCGACTTGGCGTCGGCCGCCGGCGCGGCGTTCTTGGCGATGGCCGGCGCGGCGCTGACGCCGCCGTAGGCGCCCGGGCCGAGGTTGGTCTGGTAGCCGTCGCTGCGGTCGTAGACGCCGGCCAGGCGCACCGACCAGTGCTCGTCGAGCGGGGTGCCGACGGCCGCCTCGCTGCGCACGTTGCCGTAGTCGCCGACGGTCAGGCTGGCCTGGCCCTCGGTGGCCCGGCCAGGCTTGCGCGAGATGACGTTGATGGCGCCGGCCGTGGTGTTGCGGCCGTACAGGGTGCCCTGCGGACCCTTGAGCACCTCGACCCGGGCAACGTCGAACATCTGGCCGCCGATCAGCGCCGAGGAGCCCATGTAGACGCCGTCGAAGTGTACCGCCGCCGAGGGGCTGCCGTTGGGGCGGAAGTCGTCGTTGCCGATGCCGCGGATGGTGAAGGTCTGCACGGTGCGGCCGCCGACCAGCTGGTTCGACGCCACCAGGCCGGGGGTGTACTGCGACAGCGCGACGAAGTCGTTGACGCCCAGCTCGCGCAGCCGTTCACCGCTCATGCTGAGCACCGCCGAGGGCACCTCGAGCAGGGTTTGCGGGCGCTTCTGCGCGGTCACCGTCACCGTCGCCAGGGCGGTGTCGTCGGCCGCCGTTGCTGCTGTTGCTGCTGCTGCCGGGGCGGCGACGGGAAAAATGACGAAGGCGTTGCCGGCCTCGCGGCGCAGTTGCAGGCCGCTGCCGCCGAGCAGCGCGGCGAGCGCGGCCTCGGCCGGCAGCTGCGCCTTGACGCCGTGGCTGCGCCGGCCGGCGACGTCGTCGAGTTTGTAGATCAGCTGCACGCCCGAGCGGGCGACGAAGCTGTCGAGCGCCGTTTTCAGATCGCCGGCGGCGATGTCGTAGGCCTGCGTCTGGGCCTGGGCCGCGACGCTGACGCTCATGGTGCACAGCAGCGCCAGTGCCGTGTTGCTACCCCATCCTGATGATTTCATGTCCACTCCGTCCGCAGCTTGATTGCTGCTTATGGATGAAGACGTGCGGCGCGCGCCGATCCGCCATGCCGGCGCGGAAAATAGTTCAGCGCGAGACCAGGATCTCGTCGCGCCCGTCGCGCACGGTCAGGCCGAAGCCCTGTTGCAGCAGGCGGGCGAAGGCCTCGACGTTGCCGACCTCGAAGCTGCCGCCGATGCGCAGCTCGGCCGTGGCCTGGTCGACGATGCGCAGGCGCTTGTGGTTGTAGCGGTTGAAGGCCTCGGCGGCCTGGCCCAGCGTCATCTGGTCGAGCACCAGGCGGCCCTGGCGCCAGCTCAGGTCGCGGGCGATCTGCTCGGCGCTCTTGCGGCCGACCAGCACGTGCTCGGCGTCGGCCACCACCAGCTCGTTTTGTCCCAGCACGGTGGCGGCGCCGTCGCGCGGCCGCGCCGCGCCCACCGTCTCGACCTTGACGCGGCCGCCGACCACCTCGACGCGCACCAGGTCCTTGTCGCGCCGCACCGAGAAGCGGGTGCCCAGCACGGTGATGCGCTGCGTGCCGGCCTCGATCACGAAGGGATGGGCCGGGTCGTGGGCGATGTCGAAGTAGGCTTCGCCGCGGTCGAGCCAGACGGTGCGCTGGCGCGCGTCGACGCGGCTGCGCAGCCGCGTGTCGGTGTTGAGCACCAGCTGCGAGCCGTCGGCCAGGCGCACGTTCTGCCGCGCGCCGTGCGCCACCGCGTAGCTGAGCTCCGGCGCGGCGCCGCGCCAGACGGCGGCGCCGCCGGCCAGACCGAGCGCCAGCAGCAGGCCGGCGGCCAGGCGCCAGGCCGGCCGCTGCGGGCGCAGCGGCCGCACGGCCGGCTGCTGCTGCTGCTGCTGCTGCGCTTGCGGCTGTGGCGCCATGGCGCGCAGGCGCGCGGTGTCGCGCCAGACGGCGTCCAGGCGCAGGAAGGCGACGCGGTGGGCGGTGGCGGCGCCCAGCCAGGCGTCGAGTGCGCCCTGTTGGGCGGCGTCCCAGCGCGCGCCGTCGCGCGCCGCGATCCAGTCGGCGGCGCGCGCCTCGATCTCGGCGTGGGAGCTCAAGCGGACTTCAGGCGCTTGCGGCATTTGTTCCCCAGTGTGGCGGCGAGCGCGCCCAGGCCGTCGCCCAGCAGCGCGGTGGCGATGGCGCGTAGCCCCTTCGATAGCTGTTTCTCCACGGTGTCCTCGGTAATGCCCATCGCCTGCGCCACCTCGCGCTGCGACAGGCCGTTGATTCTTCTTAGCTGCACCACCTCGCGGCAGCGCGGCGGCAGCTCCTGCAGCGCCCCTTCCAGCTGGCGCAGCTCGCTGCGGGCGCTGACATGGCGCTCGGGACTGAGCTCGTCGACGGCGAAATCGAGCGTCGCCATGTCGGCCACCGCCTCGATCGACACCACCTTTTCGCGCCGCGCCCGGTCGATCAGCAGGTGGCGCGCGGTGGCGAAGACGAAGGCGCTGGCCGAGCGCGGCAACTCGCGCGCGGCGGCCTCGTAGACGCGCACGTAGATGTCTTGTCGCAGGTCGGCCGCCTCGCTGGCGATGCGACAGTTGCGGCGCAGGTAGCGCATCAGGGCCGGTTCGATCGGCAGCACCGCGCTGACGAACCACTCATCCAGGTCATATTTTGGCACAGGTTTCTCACTCTTTCGCTGGTCGTGTGCAATCGCTCCCAGCCGTTTCAGCCCGGCCGACCATGCCGCCTACCGATCTAGACGAGCGAGCGGCGGCGATCCGCCATGCCGCCGGCGGATTTTTTTTGCATCGTGGGGAGGGCCGCCGGGGCCGGCGCGCGCCTTGGTGGGCGGTCTGGCCGGGCGCGGACGTCGCGCGGGCGGTGGCTTGCATGCGGGTAGCAAGTTACAGGGCAATTGTGAAACGCTGATGACAGCGGTGGCGGCGGCCGGCGAAGTCAAGGCCCGGGCCGGTAAGAAGCCGGCTTGTCTGGCGGAGCGCAGAACGGTATTGCCGACAGGACAGTGGCGTTGTCGTGGTGCAGTAAAACGCCGTAGCCGGCCGGGCGGTGGCGCCGCCGCCCCGCGCGGCTGGGCTTTTCCGTGCATTTCGCCACTTATTTCCTGCTAGTTTCATGGTGTAAATGGAAATTGTTTTGTAGGGAAATGTTAACAATTTATATAAATAGTTTTTGCTCTCCAAGGTATTTTCTTTACATGCTTGCATGATTGGATAACCATTGCTCAATGGGTTCGCTTGTGCAAATGGCATTGTTTGCACGCACGACCCATCAATCCAAAAGTCGTATCGCGCGGCGCGGCGGGACAGTTGCAGGACGTGCGCGGTGACGGTGCGGCATCCACCACTTTCACGGAGGCGAGTATGAATGTGCAGCAGATGTTGAAGCTTGGCGTTTCGGTTGCGGCCATCGCGGCCTGTTTCGGCGCGCAGGCCGGGTCGAATGGTGTGACGGCGACCATTACGCCGGAAAAGAGTGCTCTTGGTTCCAGCGACGACGTGGTCGTCAACGTCACCATCACCAACACCTCGTCCAAGCCGCAGTACATTCTGAAATACCATTTGCCGTCGGCCGACATCACCGAGCCGCTGTTCGACGTGACCCGCGACGGCGTCAAGGTCGCCTACCTGGGCAAGCACTTCAAACGCCGCAATCCGCGCCCGGGCGAATACGACATGCTGCCGGCCGGCGCCTCGCTGAGCCAGCGCGTCGAGCTGAGCGCGCTGTACGACTTCAGCGTCACCGGCGACTACGCGGTGCGCTACCACACCGCCTCGCTCAACCTGTTCAACGAGGCCGGCGGCACCGGGGGCCGTGTCGCGCTCGACGCCGAGGTGGCCCCGGCCAGCGAGATCGGCGAGATCGATTCCGATACGGCCAGCCTGTGGGTGGACGGTGTGCTGCCGCGCGGCGCCGAGCCGCAGGCGTCGCGCTTGCTGGAGTCCATGCGCGAGCAACTGGCCGGCAGCCTGAGCTTCGCCAATTGCAGCGCCTCGCGGCAGAGCCAGATCACCTCGGCGCTGACCGCCGCCAAGAGCATGGCCGCCAGCGGCAGCAGCTATCTGAACGCCGGCACCGTCGGCACGCGCTACACCAAGTGGTTCGGCGCCAACAACGCCAGCCGCTACGCCACCGTCAAGTCGCACTTCACGGCCATCAAGGACGCCTTCGCCAACAAGCCGCTGGTGGTCGACTGCGGTTGCACCGACAGCGCCTACGCCTACGTCTACCCGAGCCAGCCATACAAGATCTACGTCTGCAACGCCTTCTGGCCGGCGCCGACCAGCGGCACCGACTCGAAGGGCGGCACGCTGGTGCATGAGATGAGCCACTTCACCGTCGTCGCCGGCACCGACGACTGGGCCTACGGCCAGTCGGCCGCCGCCAGCCTGGCGAGCAGCAATCCGAGCAAGGCGGTCGACAACGCCGACTCGCACGAGTACTTCGGCGAGAACACGCCGTCGCTGCCGTAGGCGCTTAGCGTGGCAAGGAAAAGCCGGCCCGGTTCGCCGAGCGGGCCGTTCTATTAATCTGTTGAAATTTGACTAGCCGCTTGTTCGGAGTGAACACGCGGCTTTTCTTTGCTTTGACAGCCGTGGTGAATAGGGAAACAATGCGCTTTTCATGTGGCAAGCGAAAGTCCACAGGTCCCAACGCGGATGACCATGCCAGACACTAAGAAGGCGAATTTCCGACGAGGGGCGACACTTAACAAACTGATTTTAAACGAAATAATCAACTTGCAATTCTAGTTATCCCATGCAAATATAGGACATTAGATATTCCATGTGCGCTGTCGATTGCGCAGTTGCAGAAGGAGTGAAACATGACCACCGCGACCATCAAGAAACGCATTTCGGCGAGTATTCGCTCTTCCAAGAGCAAAGTGTTCTTGCGCCAAGAATTTGACAGATTTGGCGAGTATCGCCAAGTGAGCAGAGTCATCAAGGAGCTTGCCGACAAGGGCCAGTTGGCGCGCGTGGGCTATGGCGTCTACGCCAAGGCTCGTCCGTCGACGATCAGCGGCAAGTCCGTGCCTGACGACTCGCTGGTCAACATCGGGCTTGAAGCCATGCGTAAGCTTGGAGTCAAGGCTGACATAGGAAAAGAGGCGCGCGCGCTCCGCGAGGGGCGCAGCACCCAGATGCCGATGGCTCCGGTCATCAGCGTGGGCAAGTCTCGTGTGCGCCGCGCGATAGCCATTGGCAATCGCAAGATCGTCTATGAGAAGGATTGAGCCCTTTCAAAGCCGGCAGATATCGGACCTGATCAATGAGCAGGGGCTGGCGATCGCCGAATACGCGCTCGAAAAAGATTTCATCGTCACCAAGGTGCTCAATGTTTTGGCTGGCTTAAAGAACGCACACTTTGACCTCGTCTTTTGCGGTGGCACTTGCTTGTCCAAAGCTTACGGCTTGCTTGATCGCATTTCGGAGGATGTCGACATCAAGGTTGTCACCAAGCCTGGAAAAACATTCGGAAGCAGCAAGCGCCGCGAGCTTTTGAGCGAGCTCAAAAAACAAACGGTGCAGGATTTGGTCGCGGCGGGCTTTCCTGCCGAAAATGTCAAGGTGGAGAAAGCGCTCAACGGGAACTCATACATTCTGATCCATATCGACTACGAATCGCATTTCCAGCAAGCGGATGACATGCGGGCCCACGTGAAGCTGGAACTCAACCACGCGGAACTGTCGCAACCCAAGGGCAGTAGAAGTATTGGATTGCTGTTTGATGCCATGGCGGGGATGTCAACCTCGCCGAGGTTCAACACTGAATGTGTCGATTTGGCTGAGGCGGTCGTCGAGAAGCTGGTGTCGTTTCCTCGACGTTTGGCTTTGCATATGGCTCACCCAGACAGGGAATTTGAGCCCGCAATGGTGCGCCATTTATATGATGTTCACCAAATACTCGCCGCCAACCCCAATTTAGCCCAACAAGACGATTTATTGAGAACGCTCATGCTAGCCGCCATGGACAAAGACGCTAAAATTTTCGCTACCCAACACCCTGAATTTCTTCATGATCCTGTCGGGGAATTGAATCGAGCCATGGCGCGAGCGGAGTCCGACCCGGAGATTCGGGCGCGTTATGACCGATTCATGACGATCATGGTGTATGGGGAGTCGCCGCCGAACTTCGACAAGGCCATCGGCGTCTTCAAGACTGCGCTCGAGGTGGTGATGCCTCCCTTCGGCACCCGCTTCCTGACGCGGGATCAACAATCACAGGCGGAGATTGGCCGGTCTCGCTGAGCTTTTAACAAACAGATCGCGCCTGCCGCATTAGGTAAGAAGGGCAATGACTGGCACTTCGGCATGAAGGCCCACATCGGCGTTGGCGCCACCTCCGGCACGGCTTTTTCTATTCCTGCGCGGCCGGCGCGGTGTAGTTGAACTCGGTGCTGGCGGGGGCGATGGGACTGGCGGCCTCGAGCGCCGCCAGGTCGGCCAGGTATTCCCCGCCGTGGCTCAGGCGGTAGCGGTGGGGGCCGGCGGCGAAGGCGTAGCTGTGGCTGATGTCGATGCTGTGGCTCAGGCTGCTGTGCGGCGCCAGCGTCAGGTAGTCCCTGGCCGTCAGCGGGCCGCGCTTGATCATCATGCCGATGTAGTCGACCGACTTGCCGCTGGCGGTGTCGACGATGTCGAACAGGCGGCCGGTCAGCTCGGTGGCGCTGGCCAGCGACTTTTGCACGTACACGGGGCGGGCGCTGCGGTTATGCAGCGTAATGCGCACCAACACCTTGCCGTCGCCGCTGTCCACCTGCAAGCGCTCGCCGACGGCGCCCGGTGACGGCGGTGGCGGCGTGGCGTGGACCAGCGTGCTGGCGCACAGCAGCAGCGCGGCGCCGGTCCAGACCGCCAGTGGCATATTCGTCATGCTTGTCTCCCGATTAAGCGATGACTCGATTGTGCTACGGTTTCTCCGATTCGCCTAGCGCTGCCGCGCTGCACCGCGCCGCGCCGATACCGATGCCGATACCGGAGCCGACGCCGAGCTCGGCGCCGATGTTGGCGCCGATGTCGGCGCGGCGCGGTGGCGGCGTGTTGGCCGCTTAGCCGCCCAGCGCGCCGTGGCGCCGCCTCAGCCTGGCGTGGCGGTGGCGGAAGACGAACTGGTAGAGCGGCCTGAGCAGGGCGCCGACGAGGGGCAGGCGCGGCAGCATGCAGACCGTGTCGACCACCTCGCAGCCGCCGTCGACGGCGCGGACGGCGCGTTCGTGGCGCCAGGCGCGGTTGACCCAGGACGAGGAGGCCTCGACGAAGCGCAGCTCGCCGCCCAGCGTCAGCGTGCCGAAGGCGTGGCGGTCGACGGGGAACAGGCCGAGCAGCAATATCCAGCTCTTGAAGTAGGGGCCGGCGCCGCCGAAGTCGCGCAGTTTCAAGTGGCGCCAGGCGGGCGGCGCGGTCATCCGTAGCCACGGGCCGAGCTCGTAGTTGACGGTGGCGATGGACTGCTCGCCCCAGAGTGTTTCGGCACGCACGTTGAGCTTGCTGGTAACGACAATGGGCTGCATAGGGCGGGCGTTTCGTTGGCTAGGGTTGACGGGGCTTGCTGTGCAACAGGGACTAAGCTAAAGGCACAGGTGCAATGTGTTGCATAGCAAATTCACAATATCCGTACCCAGTATGGAAGACTGAAAAAGCTTGTGTTCGCCCGGTAGGATTTTTTGTGTCATCGGTTCCGCCAGTTCCAATCCATTTTCACTGTTGGTCAGCATCACAAAGCCGTCTCCCGTTTGGATAGAGGCAATGACGAACGCACGATAACCAGTATTGTTGCCCCATTGCCAAATATAGCGATTATCTTGATCGCGCTCGATTCCCCAGCCCAAGCCCCAACTGAGGCCCAGGCTTGGATCAACCGTGACGGGTGAGGCGCTTATCTGCTTGATCAACTCGTCGTCGTTGAGCAGCTTGACGAGAAATCTTCCATAATCCGCCGCGGTGGTGTGGAGGGAAAAAGCGGCGATCGGGCTTTTTAGATCCATTGCCGCCCTCGGCGTTCCATTCGCTTTCGTCCCAGGCAGAAGGTGTTGCGCGATTCCTTCGTTCCACACGTAGTCGCTGTGGTTCATGGCCAAGGGCTTGAATACCTGCGAGCTCATGAACTGGTCCAACGGCTGCCCGGTGACGGCCTCCACCGCCCGTTGCAGCAGCACGTAGCCTTCACCTGAATACTCCCATTTTGTACCGGGAGTCGAGTCGAAATTCAGTGGTCCGGAGGCCCAATTGGGCAATCCTGAAGTGTGGTTCAGAACCATCCGGACGGTAATCGCCTGAAGTCGAGGGTCGGTCACCAGATCGGAAGGCTCCGCTTTCAAAGGATTGAATCGGTGCCGATAGCCTTGCGGCAAATACTTCACTACCGGCACGTCAAGTTCCAGTTTTCCTTGCGCTACCAACTTCAGAACCGCATAGGCAAAGACCGGCTTGCTAAGGGAAGCCGCTTGAAAAATGCTGTCTGAGTTCAGCGTCGGGGCAGGTGAACAACCGGTCGCGGATTCAATGGAATCAAGCTTTCGGTTCTTGATGACCGCGACCGCCACACCGCAAACATGGTGTCGCTCTGCAAGAACTTTTAATGTTTCGTGCAGATTACTTGATCTTAAATCGATCCGATTGGACGAGGCGCAGCCGGACAAGAATATTGATATCGCTGGCATCATCAATAAGAAACCGATATGCCGGGTCGCTAAGGCACTTCGCTTGGACGTGGACACTCGTGGTGGTCGCATGGGTCCGGCGCTACAGGGCGGCGTCGACCAGCAGTTCGGGCCGCAGGGCGCGGATGCGCAATTCGGTGAAGTAGCCGCCGGCCTCGTTGTAGCGCAGGAAGTGGCGTCCGCAGTCGAGGCAGCGCGCCACCTGGCTGCGGTTGCACGGGTAGTAGCGCGGCGCGATGGGGGCGTTGTCGCTGTCGTCGCGCGTGCCCTGCGGGTGGTATTCGACGAAGGTCGGCTCGTCGTAGGGATCGTCGACCAAGGTGCCGACTTCCTCGAAGCGGTCCAGCTCCAGCGAGGTCGGCAGCTTCTGCCAGGCGGCCAGCGCGACCGTGCTGCAGCTGCATTTGGCCGTCACCTTGGCCGAAGCGGCGGCCAGTTGCGACAGGGCGGGGAAGTCGATTTTTTGCATAGGGTGCCAGTACCAGGAAAGGCCGGCGGCGAACAAGGCCGGCGGCGAGATCCTATTCTAGCGCAACATTGCATCGCTATTAAGTCGGGCCGCGTTTATTGCGGTGGTTGCGCCCAGCACCTGCTTGATGAGGGGCGGGGCGCGGGCAGCATGTTGCCTGCCCGCGCAACGGTCCGCCCTTGCAAGGGTGGACGCCTGTCCTGCAGCACCACACTAGATCGGGAAGATCAGGCAGGTGGTGGTGGCGAAGGCGTACAGCTTGCCGTTGGCGTCGGTGATGCGGCCCTCGGCGACGGCGACCTGGCCGCCGACAGTGATGACCTTGCCCTCGGCGCGCACCGGCCCGGTCTTGTCGGTCATGCCACGGATGTAGTTGATCTTCAGTTCCAGCGTGGTGTAGCCCTTGCCGGCGGGCAGGGTGGTGTGGATCGCGCAGCCGACCGCCGTGTCGAGCAGCGTGGCGGCGTAGCCACCGTGCACCGAGCCGCTGGGGTTGTAGTGTTCCTGCCCGGGCGTGCCCTGGAACACGGCGCGGCCGTGCTCGACGCTGATCGGCAGAAAGCCCAGCAGCTTGGCGATGGGCGCCGGCGGCAGCTCACCGCTGCCTATGCCGCCGAGGAATTCCAAGCCGCTGCGTTCGCGCAGTTGCTCGCGCGAGGCCACGCCGGGTTCGCCCATGCGCGCCTGCATCGCAGCCGCCTCGGCGTGCCAGGTGTCCAGTGTGCTTGCTTCCTTCGATGCGTCCTTTGTTGCGTCCATGATGGTCGTGTCCTTCAAATAGTGTGGAAATGGGTGTGGGTACACTATAATGCATTTCGTGATTAACGTGTATCTACACCTATTTTGATGAGCAAACTAGACACTTCCCCCTTGGTCGCATGGCGCGGCTGCACCTGTTTCGAACTGCGCAAGTTGACGCGCATGGTGACGCGGCTGTACGACCAGCATCTGGCCGTGGCTGGCTTGAAGACCACGCAGTATTCGCTATTGATGCA
This sequence comes from Rugamonas sp. DEMB1, assembly GCF_029834475.1. GTDB lineage: Bacteria > Pseudomonadota > Gammaproteobacteria > Burkholderiales > Burkholderiaceae_D > Rugamonas > Rugamonas rubra. The sequence goes on from NZ_CP122407.1 coordinate 1,801,678, forward strand.
CGTGAAGCACGAGGCGCTTCCGGTGACGCGCCTGGCGGCGCTGCTGGGCGTCGAGCGGACCACGCTGAGCCGCAACCTCAAGCCCTTGCTGGAGGCGGGCTGGGTGACGTTGCAGCCGGGCGCCGATCCGCGCCAGCGCATCGTCACCATCAGCGCGGCCGGCGGCGCCAAGCTGCGCGCCGCGCGCGCTGCCTGGCGCAAGGCGCAGGCCGCGTTGGAGCAGGCGCTGGGGACGGCGGCGGTGCAGGCGCTGCACGGGCAGATCGATCTGTCGATGGAGCGCTTGGCGCCGCTGCTGGATGCGGGATTGCGCTGATGGAGGCGTCAGCGTAGCTCCTTGTTCATTTTAGCTTAGACCCTTTTTATCGGGCCTGGATACCGCGCTAGCAATGGGTCAGCGGTAATCAATGTAATGCCCTCAACAATTGCTTGCGCGACGAGGATGCGATCAAAAGGGTCTTTGTGAATCGGCGGAAGGCCATCGATGGCAACGGCATGCTCGCTAGTAATCGGCAATTCATCATACCCATTGTCAAGCAGTCCTCGACGCAGGATGCGAGGGTCTATGCGGAAGTCGCTGCGGCCGAGTCCATGTTTGATGGCGATTTCCCACAGGCTTGCCGGACTGAATAGTAGCTCGTTTTGAGGATCATCCAGCAGAGCGCGGGCGACAGCGGATAACTTGTTGGCTGGCCCTGCCGTCCACAGTAGAACATGTGTATCCAGTAGCAACTTCACTTGTCACCCGCCGAATAGCCGTTCGATTTCCTGGTCTCCCATACGATCGAAATCGTCTGGGACGGAGATTTCTCCATTGAGGAAGCCGAGGCGGCGGCGCGGTTGCACGACGACAGGTGCGTCCAATGCGCTTACCTTCACCAATGGTTTTCCAGCCTTGGAGATGATGAATGACTCGCCCTTGGCCGCTTCTTCAACAAGGCGAGAAAGATGTATCTTGGCTTCGTGGATGTTGAAGGTCTGCATGAAGTGCCTCGACTAGATTGACTTACGTTAGTTTATCCTCTGCCGTGCGTGTGTCAACCGTCGGCCCCGGCCGGGATGGGAGCCAAAGCTCGGCTGCGAAGGGGGGGGCAGAGTCCGCATTATGTCACCGCTTCCGTCACGGGCGCGCCGGAACTAATCCAACTGACGAGTAAATGCCGCTCTTCCTCGGTGATGCCGGTTCACAGCTAGCCGGCGCTAAATTTTCGCTGCACGTCCGCACGCCAAACGGCGGCTTCCGCTTCCACTTCTTCCGCCAGTAGTACATCGCCGGCATTTGCCTCATCGATGCCTCCATATTCCAATCGAAAGCAATCAATGAGTAAGATCGTGATCTTTGTCACCACTGCCGCGGTCTTCTTGTCGGCATGTGGGCGCTCAACGCCGGATACTAAAGCGTTACCGACCGGTCAAGCTGCCGCAGTCCAAAAATGTCAGTATGCCCTCGTCCGTAGCGGCGTTTTTGACTGGCAAGAAGGAAGGATTGAAGTGTCCGATTATACGGTCTCGGATACCCCTGATCAGTCCTGGGTCAACGCTTCGTTCACACTGCAAGATTCGAAAAATCGACTGACCGAGACTGAGGTCAAGAGCGTGCTCAAGCGTTTAGTTGATCGGATCATCGATAGCTGCCGCAGTAACCCTATCCAAAAGTCTCGGATTTTCCTCTCCCCAGCGGGTGTAACCGCTGGGGAGAGTGCAAATTGGATAGCTCGGTATGACTCTGCCAGCAACCCGGAAACAACGATTCACCATAATCTTCTCAAGGATGAGCGCAAGGACAAATACCTGTGCATTGACAAGGTGGAGCCTGGTCGCAGTCTTGATGTTGATCCGAAATTGCCTCCCGTTCGCCAGCGTAAGATCATCGGAACATGGGCTCAATCCACTTTCAATTTAACCCTGAGCCTGGAACAAGTCGGAGCAAAAGTCTATAGCGTACGGCGGAATGCCTACTGTAAGAGTGGTGACCGTGGCGAAATGCTTAAGACCGGCCCGGGGAAGCGCTATTCTGTCATCGGTAGCGGCACTGGAAACTACTACGAAGTCCTGCCTTCTGGCGATTTGGGTGTTTTTGATCGCGACGGCCGGGTGGACACCTTGCCCATTCATTTCGCTTTACATTCCGCCTCGACTGGCAATAAGGAATAGAGTTCATCTGGAGGTCTGGCCGCGACGAGGTCACAGCCCAAGCGCCGCCCTTCAATCGTTCCACGTTGACTGTATTGCTCATTGTGCGCTCCTGACATGCGGTGCTGTGATTGATACTATTGGACTCTCATTGAGCAAGTATAGGACGTTGGCGTTGCGATGCACGCCGTGTTTGCTACTATGGCGGCCTTGGTCAACGTGGTGCGAAACGGGGGAGTGTGATGGCGCGGGATATTTATGCGTACCGGCAGGTGGCGGTGGAGTCGGTGTGGCGGGCCGGGCGGGTCGAGATCCACCCGGTGCCGGGGCAGGCGTTTTCGCCGGAGTTGCTGGTGCAGTGCGCGCGGCGCCTGGCCGACACCGAGGTGTATCCGCTGGGCACGCGCTTCCTGCTGTCGGCCAAGCTCACCGACCGGCTGGGCGGCACGCCCTATCTGTATGCCTGGCATGGCGACGCCGACCAGGTGTTGTCGGCGGCCGCCTGCAAGAAGTTTCTCGCCGAATTCAAACGCGGCCGGATTTGAGCTGGATGCCGCTGACTTGAGGCGCCAGCGGCTCCAACACCACCCAAAGGCGGAGAGCCAGGGGCAGACCCAGCGCGTCAAGGCGGGGAGTCCGACCCTAGGTTTGCGCCGCTGGGTTTGCCCAACTTAGCTGCGTTCGGGCCTGCTGCCTAGTGCACCGCGTGCAACCTGGCCGGCTTGTCCTTGCCGAAGGCCCAGATGACCACCGCCATGGCGAGGGCGAACAGGCCGCCGACGGTCATCGCGCTGGACACGCCGAGGTGGTCGACCGACAGGCCGCCGACCAGCGCGCCGGAGGCCAGCGCCACCTGCGCGGTGAAGACGAACAGCGCGCCGCCGGCCTCCATGGTGCCGGGCATGGCGCTGAACATCCAGCTTTGCACCGAGATCGGCATGGCGCCGAAGGCCAGGCCCCAGACCACGATCAGGGCGGTGACGGCGGCGGCGTTGTTGCCGAAGAAGGGCAGCGCCAGCCCCGACAGGCCGAGCACCAGGCCGGTGCCGATCAGCGAGCCGCGCACGCTCTTGGCGACGGCCCAGCCGCCGATGATGTTACCGACGAAACCGGCGGCGCCGTAGGCCAGCAGCAGCGCGCTGATGGTCTTGGCCGACATGGCAGAGACCTGCACCAGGAACGGCGTCACATAGGTGTAGGCGGCAAACTGGCCGATGAAGATGAGCATGATGGCGACGATGCCCAGTTGCACCTTGCGCAGGCGCAGCAACTGCGGCAGTTGGCCCAGGCGCACGGCGTGGTTGGTGGGCAGCGCGGGCAGCAGCCACATCTGGGTCAGCACGACCACCACGGCGAGCACGCCGGCGGCGGCGAAGGCCATGCGCCAGCCGAGCAGCTCGCCGATCATGGCGCCGGCCGGCACGCCGGCCACGGTGCCCAGCGAGATGCCGGCGAAGATGATCGAGGTGGCGCGCGCCGCCGAGGCGATCGGCACCAGCCGGGTGCCGAGGGCGCCGCCGATGGCCCAGAAGCCGCCGACGCCGATGCCCATCAGGGCGCGGCCGAGCAGGATCAAGGTGAACGAGTCGGACAGCGTGACGATGATGTTGGAGGCGACGAGCAAACTCATCAGTCCGATCACGACGTGGCGCCGGTCGGCCTTGCCGACGCCGGCCGTCACCAGCAGCGCGGCGAGGGCGGCGATCAGGCCGGGGATGGTGACCATCATGCCGGCCATGCCTTCTGTGACGCGCAGTTCGGCGGCGATCGAGGGCAGCAGGCCGACCGGCAGGAACTCGGTGGTGACCAGGGCGAAGGCGCCGATGGCGACCGAGAATACGGCCGGCCAGTTGGCTAGGATCGGGGCGGCCGGGCTGGTGACGGCCGGGGCTGCTAGATCGGCCGGATCGGCCGAGCGGGTGGAGGCGGGAGCTTGCATGTTTATGATCCTTGAGCGGGGAGTAGGCACGGGACGGTAAAAAAACTTGTGTTTTTTACTGATCGGTTCATAATCCTCGCAAAGCACAACTTCTGTCAACTAATTTTTTTACCGATCGGTATGAAAGACTCATCTAACACCAGCAAGAAGACCGGCCGGCCGCGCACCTTCGACGAGGACCAGGCGCTGGACAAGGCCATGGATTTGTTTTGGGAAAAGGGCTACGAGGGTAGTTCGCTGCCCGAGCTGACCGAGGCGATGGGCATGAACCGGCCCAGCCTGTACGCCGTGTTCGGCAACAAGGAGACCTTGTTCCACAAGGCCTTGGCGCGCTACACCCTGACCCGGGGCGAGGTGTTCCAGTCGGCGCTGCGCGAGCCGACGGCGCGCAAGGTGGTCGAGAATTTCCTGTACTGCAACGCGGACAACCAGACCGAGCCGGACCATCCGCACGGTTGCCTGGTGATCAACGGCGCCTTGGCCTGCAGCGACGACGCCTTGCCGATCCGCCAGGAGCTGATCGCCCGCCGCGCCTGCCACGAGGCCAAGCTGCGCGACCGCTTCGTGCGCGCGCGCGAGGAGGGCGACCTGCCGGAGGATTGTTGCGCCGGGCAGTTGGCGCGCTATGTGATGACGGTGTCGAACGGCATGGCGGTGCAGGCCGTGGCCGGCGCCACCCGCGCCCAGTTGCACGAGGTGGTGGCGCTGGTGCTGCGCGGCTGGCCGTCGCCCTGACTGGCGGCGCAGCCGTTGCCGCGACGGGATGGTCGGCGTGCCTACTTGTTCAACGGAATCGGCTCGACGACCAGATAACGAGGACCAATACGCGCGTTGGTTAGCTAGCTAAGCGCAGAAAATCTCTGCACACAATTTGGCATTGTTCGCAAGCCAGCATTTCAAGCTCTGGAGCCTTATGAGACACCTACCTGCATCGCTTATCGCCTTCTACATTGCCGCTCTCGTCTCGGGTTCTGCTCTGGCGCAGAACTGTTATGAATCTTCAATCGTCAGCCCGACCCCATTCATGGGAAACAACGGCGAAATTTTCAAACTAGCTGACGGATCGGTTTGGGAAGTCAAGTACGAGTATGAATACATGTACGAGTACAACCCCGACGTGATTATTTGTCCAGGTCGAGGAAGACTGATTGTCAACAAGAAGTCACTGAACATCGCTTCCGTCGCTGGTCGAACATCCGCTAGACCCGCCCAACCGGCCACAGCACCGGGGAGATGGGATATCTACGAAGAGACTAACTTGCAAGGCAGCATCAGCGGAACTATCAAGGCAGGTTCAGTCTTCAAGACCGTTTCAGGCAACGTTTACGAGGTCACCGGTTTGACGCTGCAACTGGTGCTGGAACTGCAGCCTGATGTCATGGTTCTTCGCAACGGGGAAGTCTACAAGCTAGTCGTCAAGGGATTCGAGGAGCCTCTGATATGCCGTAAGTTGAACTAGCCGCCGCGATGCCTAGCGATTAAGGCTAGATCGCGCGAGCGAAGCGAACCGCGATCTGAACCGTTCATTGGCGGGCATTGTCGTCACTTGATATACGCAAAAGATCCGAAGATCTTGTTGAACGTGGGTTGGAGTTCTGCGAATCGAGACCTTGCTTCGTCGGCCTTGAAAGTGGATGCCCCGCAGTTCAGTGACCAAACCAACCCCGGCGTAAAAGTGAGCGCCACAATTTGCTTACGCGTGAACTTGCCTTCCAGATTTTCCAGTGTCGTTTCAAGAACGCCGAACACCGCCGGAACACCATGTATGTGGGCACGGCGGGTTTCAATTACACGAACTTGAATTGGCGGGAGCCCGATGTACTCAGCCCAACTGACTTGATCGATTGCGAGTGATTCAATCTCGCGATTGAGAACCGATTGGGTCATGCCGCTGAGTTCGGTACTTGGGCGGGCCACGACGTTGCAATTACCTGACCCACTGGCCCCCGGTGTCAGACTAGTTGTCGCCTCTAGATTTTACCCAAAGATAGAGGTGTACGATGGCAGCAAGAAATTCACCGGCGTTTGTCGAGCAGGCGTTGGTCAAGGTATTCTCCCGTGGCGACAGGAGCGTGCAGGCAGTCGCGGACGAGATCAACGTCAATTACCACACGCTTAAAAATTGGATGGCAAGGAAAGCAGTGAAGAAATCGGACACGCCGGCAGCGAAAGAGAAGCGCCCGCAGGACTGGAGCGCCCAGGAGCAGCTCGTCGCATTGCACGAGACGCACGGCATGGACGGCGAGGCGTCGAGCGTCTGGTGCCGCGAGCGCGGCATATTCCCCCATCATTTGACCGAGTGGCAAGCGGCCTTCTGCGGTGACAAAAGAGCCGGCCAGGCCGATTCCAAGGCGCTGCGTTCGCTCAAGGACGACAACGACCGGCTGCAACGCGAGCTGCTGCGCAAGGACAAGGCGCTGGCGGAGGCGGCAGCGCTACTGATCCTGCAAAAAAAGTTCCGGGCGCTTTGGGAGGACGAGGTCAAATGACCACGCTGCCGGAGCGCATCGAAGTGATGGCGCTGGTCGCCGAGGCGATCGGTGCCGGCGCGCGCCAGGACCGGGCCTGCGCCGCCATCTCCTTCAGCGAGCGCACGCTGCAACGCTGGCAGCGCGACGCCCTGCGCGGCGACCAACGGCCGGCACGCGTGCAGGCGCCGGCGAACCGGCTCAGCGCGCTCGAGCGGCGCCAGTTGCTCGCCGTCGCCAACTGCGCCGAGTTCGCCCACCTGCCACCCAGCCAGATCGTGCCGCGGTTGGTGGACCAGGGGCGCTACCTGGCGTCGGAGTCGACGTTCTACCGGGTGCTGAAGGCGGAAAAGCAGTTGGCCCACCGTGGCGCCGAACGCCCCGCGCAGGCCCGCCACAAGCCGCGCGCGTTGATGGCGACGGCGCCGGGGCAGTTGTACAGTTGGGATATCACCTACCTGCCCACGCCGGTGAAGGGCATCTATTTCTACCTCTATTTGTTCATGGATATTTACAGCCGGAAAATCGTCGGCTGGCAGATCTACGACGCGGAGAGCAGCGAACTGGCCGGCGAGGTGGTGCGCGATATTTGCGAGCGCGAGCGCATCGTCCCGGACCAGGTCGTGCTCCACTCCGACAACGGCAGCCCGATGAAGGGGGCGACCATGCTGGCCACCCTGCAGGCCCTGGGCGTGATGCCGTCGTTCAGCCGGCCGGCCGTGAGCAACGACAACCCCTATTCGGAATCGTTGTTCAGAACGTTGAAGTACCGGCCAGCATACCCCCGCCGCCCCTTCGACAGCCTGCTGGCGGCACGCCAGTGGGTCGGCGGATTCGTCAATTGGTACAACCATGAACACCGGCACAGCGCGATTCGGTTCGTCACGCCGGCACAGCGCCACGCCGGCCAGGACGCGCTGTTGCTGACCAAACGGGACGAGGTGTATCGCGCGGCGAAGGCCAGGCATCCGGGCCGCTGGAGCGGCGACACGCGCAACTGGGAGCCGGTCGCGGTTGTCCACCTCAATCCGGATCAAGTGGCCGGCAATGGCAATCGAAAGGAAGACGGCAAGACACTCAAGAAAGCAGCATGATGGACCAACTCAGGCGACAACTAGCTTGACAGCCACCGCTGGGAGGATTGACTGAGAACCGTACATTGCGCCCTTTTGTCGGGACGATGATCCACGCGGATGGGTAGCTGATACGGAAGCCTGTTTGGCCGTCACGGTGAACTGGCCAAAGATTCGAATTGTCTGTCGGTGCCTGTGCAAAGGATGGCAACACAAGGAACGCAAAGCAGAAGATGTTGAAGTGGAACCATTTCATAGGAGCCCGCTAACGAATGACATGAGGAGTTGTCGCAAGAAAAGCTTGCTTGTTGATGTCCCCTTGATGGAAGGGGGGGGGGCTTACATGGCGCCTCGATCCACTTTATTCCTTCGAGAACCCGAACCACTTTGTGCTGACAAATGCGGCTGAACGATACGTTTCTGCTGAGATGGTCTGAGTACCTGACCATGAAAGCGAAGCAATCTCGCCCTTTTCGTTCACCGTCCGAGTTCCCATACGAATCATGATCGCAATGGATTCACCTGTCTTGAACCTTTCGTCGTCGGATAGTTCAAGGTGGACAGTTGGTTGACGGAGATCCTCAATCTTGGCCGCCTTGTATATGTTTTCCAATGCACCTTGGAAGGGGGTGGCCTCAACGATCCAGAGCATCGATCCATCGCGGTACTTCGTGCGAAGCTTGAACTTCACGCCCTGTAGATCGGTGATCGACTGCTCTTCCCAGTTCTTTGCCTTCTTGAACGGTTCATTGGCCGACGCGGAGTCGGGCTGCTTGACGGCGACAAGGGAGGTTCCATCGATTAGCTTTGCATCGCCAGTCGACTTGTTCAACAAGAAAGTCTGGTTGCCAGCCCGCACGATTTCGTGTTTTGCGGCGAGTTGGTCGCAACCGGTCAGTATCGCGACGATGGCGGGGGTGGCAACGAGCAGTGGAGCGTAGTTCATGTGTCTCCTCTTTTATGAATTGCGTGATCTTTCCATTCTACATGCGCTCCCGATAGTCGTCTGCTACTGAAGGCGGGGCTGCCATTTCCCCTGCAGATCACTTCTCACTTTTTGTGCAGTCGCCTTCTGAAAATTACAGAAATGGGCGGGAGAAAGCTGGGATCTCGACATCGGAGATTCGTCGCGTTGAATCCGAAGTCGCTCGACAGATGTGTTGTTGAAATGTGATTTAATGCAATTAAAGTTGATTGACAACGCTAGGGATGGGACGTGAAAATTGCCCCTCCTCTTAGGCGGCGCGTGCAAGGGAATGCGCTATCGCGAAGATATGCGTGTGAAAATTATCATCCAGAATATTCTCTCGACACCGACACCGACACCGACACCGACACCGACACCGACACCGACACCGACACCGACAACGACAACGCACTCGCGCACTTCGAAAAAGCCAATTTGAAGGGATCATTTATGGCACACACAGAAACAAAAGTGTTTACCGCACATGTACCTGTAGCGCTGGCCGAAAAGGTCGACCAGCTAGCCTCCCGCCTTGAACGTTCGCGTGGCTGGATCGTCAAACAAGCGCTGAGCGCTTGGGTTGACCTCGAAGAGGAGAGGAGCCGGCTCACGCGTGAAGCGATGGCCGACGTGGAGGCCGGGCATGTCATCGATCACCAGTCGGTACAGGCTTGGGCCGATAGCCTCGGCACCGAGAACCCGCTGCCCGCGCCTGTGGTGCCGTAGTGGAGTTGCGGTGGACCAAGAAGTCGCTATCCGATTTGACGCGATTGCACGAGTTCTTGGCGGCGGTGAATGAGCCAGCGGCGGCCCGCACGGTGCAATCGCTCACAGCCGCAGCGGCCAGTTTGCTGGAAAATCCACGTATTGGAGAGCGCTTGGAAGAATTCGAGCCACGCGAAATCCGGCGAATTCTCGTTGGCCGTTATGAGCTGCGCTACGAAATCAAGGCATCAACAATTTACATCATGCGCTTGTGGCATACGCGCGAGGACCGTTAGACGCGGCAGAAATGGGTCAAATGCAGGCCAACACACCTACTCGTCGTCGTCGCCGTCGTCCTCGCTGTCGGTCTTGACGGTCTTGCTGCGGGCGGCGTCGGCGCTGGCCTTCAGCTTGCCGGCGGCGGCCATGAAGTCGTCGACGCTGTGGTCGGCGCTTTGCCGCACGGCCGGCGGCAGCAGCACGCTCATGTACAGCTCGTCGGCGGCGCGCGCGGTGGTCTGCAGATTGCTCATCAGCACCAGCGTGGTGCCGGCCAGCATCAGCACCAGGCTGGTCGAGGCCATCCGCTTGGGATGGTGGGGCTTGATGGTCCACAGGTGGAAGAACACCATGCCGCAGGCCAGCGCGATCGACACCAGGTTGCCGTAGCGGGTCAGCAGCTCGGCCGACCAGGCGTAGGCCAGCACGCTGCTCAGCGAGCGCCATGCGCCCAGCGCGAGCAGGCCGCTGCCGAGGATGAACAGGTGGCGGCCCAGCCGCGCCTGGTTGCCGAACAGGCGGTTGGCCAGCGCCCAGGCGGCGCTCCACACCAGCCCCAGTCCCAGCCCGGAGGCCAGCACCAGCAGGTAGCGGATCGGCTGGAAGGCTTCGACGTCGGACAACCAATATTCCAACAGCGTGAACACGGCCATCATGGCCAGGCCGGTCAGCGCCGGCGTGGCGCCCTCCCAGCCGTGCATGGTGGTGTCGGCAAGTTCGGGCGCGACGGGGAAGTCGGCCGGGCGCACGCGCAGGCGGCTGTGGCCCAGGCGCACCACGGTGTCGCCGCCGAGCAGCACGCCGTCCTGGCGCTTGCCCAGCACCACGCTGCCGTTCTTGCTGCCCAGGTCGCGCAGCCGCAGTTGGCCCTCGTCGTCGACGTCGATCACGGCGTGGTGGGCGGCGGTGTGGGCGTCGTCGAGGATGAAGTCGTTGTCGTAGCCGCGGCCGAGGCGGATCGGCAGGGCGACGACGGCTTGGCGTTGCAGCACGTCGCCGTTGCGCGACAGCAGTTCGATGAAGTAGGGCGGCTTCATGGCTTGGCCCCCCGCGCCAGCGCGTCGAGGAAGGCGCGGCCCAGGCGCAGGCCGTTGGGGTAGGACACGCCGTGGGCGTCGAAGCGGCTTTGCAGGCTCATCTGGCCGCTGTCGGTGCTGGCGGTCAGCAGGGCGAAGTCGTACAGGCCGTCGAACTTGCGGTAGGCGCGCACGCACAGCACGGCGCGCAGCGGCAGGCTGCGGTTCTTGACGAACTGTTCGGTGCATTTGGGGCCGGTCATGCTGCTGCTTTTGCCGGTGCCGAAATGCTCGTTCTTGAACGAGCTGCCGGCCAGTTGGGCGAAGCGCAAGGTGTCCAGGCCGGTGCTGCGCAGGAACTGGTGGCGGATGCCGATCTGGCCGGTTTGCAGCGAGCTGCTGATGAAGATCGCCGATTCCATCGAGCAACTGGTGTCGTCGACGGTGAAGGATTGCTCGGTCTTGTTGACCGAGCGGCCCCAGCAGCGCATCTGCTCGGACTCGCGCACCGGCACCTGGTAGGGGCCCATCGGTTTGAGCGTCAGCGGCGTGGCCAGCAGGCGGTCGACCAGGGCGCGCTGGTGGCTGAGCAATTGCTCGGCGACGACGCCGGTGAAGTCCTTCGGCGGCTTGGCCTGCTGGGCGACGCGCTGCAACAGTTGCTGGGCGTAGCGGGCCGGCACCAGGAAGCTGACCAGCTCGCCGTCCAGCCGTTTCGACACGTTGACGCCGGCCACGGCGCCGTCCACCGTCACGCTGGGGCCGCCGCTCATGCCGGAGTTGATCGGGCCGGTGAACATCAGCTGGTCGTAGAAGCTGCGCGTGATGACGCCGTTGTAGGCGCCCTCCGAGATGGCGAAGCCGAGGTCGAGCGGATTGCCCATCGAGTACAGGTATTGGCCCTGGGTCAGGGCGGCGAGCGGTTCGGGCAGGCGGAAGAAGCCGGTGCCGTTGCGGCTCACGCGCAGCACGGCCAGGTCGTGCAGCACGTCGACGGCGAGCAGTTCGACGTTGCCGCGCTTGCCGGCGGTGTCGACCCATTCGCCGACGTAGGTGTCGGGGTCGAGGGCGAACTGGGAGACGACGTGGTAGTTGGTCACCACCAGGTTGCTGGTGCCGATCAGGAAGCCGGAGCCGACCGAGGACTGGGTGCGGCCGCCCTTGAGCAGCGAACGCACTTGCAGGATGTCGCCCTTGGCCGAGGCGTACAGTTGTTGCGCCGCGCTGGACGGCGCCGGCAGCGCCTTCGGTTCGGCCGCCGCCGTGGTCTTGGCCGGCGGGGCCGACGGCAGGGTGGTGGCCTGGGCCGGCCCGGCGGCGGCGGCCGGGGGCAGGGCGGCGCAGGCCCAAGTCAAGGTGAGTACGATTGCTGAATTAATGAATTTCATGCATTCCTTTGACTTGTTGACGCGCTTGCATATTTTTTACAGTTCGCCGTCCTCGGCGGGGGCGGGCGTCAGCGGGGTCATCATGTGGCCCAGCTTGGCGGCCTTGGTGTTCAGGTAGTGCTGGTTGAAGGCGTTGCGGTTGACCAGCAGCGGCACCCGTTCGGCCACCGTGATGCCGAGCTTGGCCATGGCGTCGATCTTGCGGGGGTTGTTGGTCATCAGGCGCAGGCTGGTGACGCCGAACTTGGCGAACATCGGCTGCACCAGCGCGTAGTTGCGGGCGTCGGCCTTGAAGCCCAGTTGCTCGTTGGCCTGCACCGTGTCGGCGCCGCCCTCCTGCAGGCGGTAGGCGCGGATCTTGTTGATCAGGCCGATGCCACGGCCCTCCTGGCGCAGGTACAGCAGGATGCCGCGGCCCTCGGCGGCGATGCGCTTGAGCGCGCCTTCGAGCTGGGCGCCGCAGTCGCAGCGCTGGGAGAACAGCACGTCGCCGGTCAGGCATTCGGAGTGGACGCGGGCCAGCACCGGCTCGCCGTTGCCGACGTCGCCCAGCACCATGGCCAGGTGTTCCTTGCCGGTGGCGTGCTCGACAAAGGCGTGCAGGGTGAACTGGGCCCATGGCGTCGGCAGGGCGCAAGAGGTGGTGTAGTCCAATTCTTCTTTTGCTGGTGTATCTGCGCTGTGCGGCATGGTCTGCTCTTCAAAAATGTTCGGTAAAGGGTAAAAAAGGCGCGCCGGACTGATCGATCAGACCCGGCGCGCCCTGTCATCATACCAAAACTCGGACGGATGTTAATTTGCGGACAGATTTGGCGGAGGCGGCGCCGGCGCCAGGCAGGGTCAGACCCTAGGGTCTGACCCTACTTAGCGCGGCAGGTCGAACAACAGGAACTCGACCTCGCCGCCGGCCTCCACGGCAACGCTCGCCTCGTCGCTCAGCTTGAGCGCGTCGCCGCCCTTGAGCGCGGTGCCGTTGACCACCAGCTCGCCCCGGATCACGTGGACGTAGCCGAGCCGGCCGGCCGCCAGCGGGTGTTGCAGGCGCTCGCCGGCGCCGAGGATGCTGGCGTACAGGGCGGCGTCCTGGTGGATCAGCACCGAGCCGTCGCGGCCGTCGCCGGAGGCGACCAGGCGCAGCTGGCCGCGTTTGCTGTCCAGCGCGAAGTGTTTCTCCTCGTAGCTGGGCGGGATGCCGCCGACGTTCGGCTGGATCCAGATCTGCAGGAAATGCACGCCCTCGCTGGGCGAGTCGTTGAACTCGCTGTGGCGCACGCCGTTGCCGGCGCTCATGCGCTGGACGTCGCCGTAGTGCAGCACCGAGCCGGTGCCCATGCTGTCCTTGTGGGCCAGCGCGCCGTCCAGCACGTAGGAGATGATCTCCATGTCGCGGTGGCCGTGGGTGCCGAAGCCCTGGCCCGGGGCGACGCGGTCCTCGTTGATCACCAGCAGCGGGCCGAAGCCGACGTGCTCGGGGTCGTGGTAGCTGCCGAAGGAAAAGCTGTGGTGGGAATTGAGCCAGCCATGGTTGGCCAGGCCGCGCGCTTCACTTTTACGAATTTGCAACATGGTGAACTCCATTCTTTTCAGGTTGATATGCGATAATTTCGAACATCGCTCGCTGGCGCTGTGTCGTCCGTCGCATCGATGAAGAGAAGTATATTCCTGTCCTATCGTTTAAAAAAACGAATAATTTACCGCTTCATTATCGAAAATTTCGAATGCTCAGACTCAGCCTGGAAGCCCTGCAAATCGTCGACGCCATCGAGCGGCGCGGTTCCTTCTCCGCCGCCGGCAAGGAGCTGCACCGGGTGCCCTCGACCATCTCCTACACCGTGGCCAAGCTGGAGGACGAGCTGGGCGTGCAGGTGTTCGAGCGCCACGGCCCGCGCGTCGCGCTGACGCCGGCCGGCCAGGAGCTGCTCAAGGAGGGCCGCTACCTGTTGAAGGCGGCGCAGGACCTGGAGAACCGGGTGCGCCGGGTCGCCTCCGGCTGGGAGACCGAGTTGACCATCGGCATGGACTCGATGTTTTCCAGCCTCGCCCTGCGCGACGACGTGACGGCCTTTTACGCGGTGGCGCAGCAGACCCGGCTGCGGGTGTTGCAGGAGGCGCTGTCGGGCACCTGGGAGGCGCTGCTGGAGCGCCGCGTCGACCTGCTGGTGGGCGCGCCCGGCGACGGCCCGGCCGGCGGCGGCTATGTGTCGCGGGCGATCGGCACGATGGGCTTCGTCTTCGCCGTCGCGCCCGGCCATCCGCTGGCGGCCGTGGCCGGGCCGCTGGGGCGCGCCGAGTTGCAGCACCACCGCGCCGTCAGCGTGGCCGACTCGGCGCGCCAGTTGGCGCCGCGCACGGTCGGTCTGTTGCTGGGGCAAGACACTCTGACCCTGCCCAGCATGCAGGCCAAGTTCGACTACCAGGTGGCCGGCCTGGGCTTCGGCTTCCTGCCCGAGCCCTGCGCCCGCGCCGCCATCGCCGCCGGCCTGCTGGTGGAGAAACAGGTGGAGGAGCCGAAGCCGGCCGAGACCTTCTACCTGGCCTGGCGTTCGGGCGAGGGCGGCGCCGCGTTGCGCTGGTGGAGCGAGCGGATGGGCGATCCGGCCCTGTTCGCCCGCCTGCTGCGCCACCTGCCGGGCGGCGTTGGACGGGCCGGCGGCGATGATTCGTGTCGAAATTGACAAACTTGTACACTAGATATTGAACGGGTGTTGACCCACGCCAATAATTTCAGAGTACCATATGCAGCATTCCCGCCGCATCGCGCCAGTTTCGGGCAAAATTCAGGCGGGATGTCGGAAGATTGCCGGCCATAATTTCGCCGGCGCCGAGTTCATTCCCCTCATCTTTATCCGCTGGAAAGCTCCATGACCGCTTCGACCGCAGTGCCGCCCCTGTTCCTTCAGCTATTGGCCGACCGTGACGGCGGCCCGGGCGCGCTGCTGTTCGGCAGCGGCATCGCGGCCGCGTCCGGCGCCGATGCCGACGCCGCCGCCGCGCAGCTGGCGGCCCTGCCAGTGGCGCAACTGGGCGCGCTGGCGGCGCGCTGGCCGTGTTTCTACCGCGCCCAGTCGGCCGCCGCGCTGGCCGCGCCCCTGCCCGAGGCGCTGGAACAGGCCGGCTGGAAACCCCTGGAGGAGGCCGCGCTGCACCGCGCCGACGCCGTCTTCGACACGCAACTGGCGCCGGCGGTGCGCTGGGTGACCGGGGATTGGCACCTGGCGCCGCCGCCCAAACCGGTCGGCAACCAGGCCGCCTCGCGCGCGCTGGCCCTGCAACTGGTGCAGAAGGTCGCCGCCGAGGCCGACACCCACGAGATCGAGACCCTGCTGCGCCACGATCCGACCCTGTCCTACCACCTGCTCAAGCTGGTCAATTCGCTCGGCATGGGCACCGGCCGGCGCGTCACCAGCTTCTCGCAGGCGATCCTGATCCTCGGCCGCCAGCAGTTGCGGCGCTGGCTCAACCTGATGCTGTTCTCCTCGCGTTCCGGCGACATGCGCTCGGCCATGCTGCTGGCCCAGGTGGCGGTGCGGGCGCGCGCGCTCGAGCTGCTGGCGCGCGCCGCCGGCATGGACAAGCACAGCCAGGAGCAGGGCTTCATGGTCGGCATGTTCTCGCTGCTGGGCACCCTGTTCGGCCTGCCGCTGGCCGAGGTGCTGCGGCCGCTGCCGATCGGCGACGCCGTGCAGCAGGCGCTGCTGGAGCACCAGGGCGAGCTGGGCGCCCTGCTGGCGTTGCTGGAGCGGGCCGAGGCGGGCGACTTCGCCGGCCTGGCCGCCGGCCTGGCGGCGGCGCAGATCGAGGCGGCCGACTTCAACCGCATCGTCGCCGACGCCAACCTGTGGATGCTCGACGTGACCGCCGACGGCGCGGCCCCCAACCATGCTTGACGCCGCCATCGCGCGCTGCCTGGCGCTGAGCCAACGCGCCCAGCAGGAGTCGGGCGCGGCGCAGGAGCAGGCCTTGGCCGGCCTGCGCGAGGCGCTGCTCGAGCTGGCGGCGGCGCGCGCCGAGGCCGCCACCGCGCACAGCGCCAGCGCCGAGGCGCTGCTCGAGCTCGACCTGGCCGGCTACATCGTCGGCTGGAGCGCCGGCGCCGAGCAGATGTTCGGCTACGCCGAGCCGGAGGCGCTGGGCCAGCACGTGCTGTTCCTCTACGCCGAGGACGACGACGACGGCAGCATCGCCGAGCTGTTCTTCGAGCACGAGCAGGCCGTCACCGAGGTGCGCCGGCGGCGCAAGTCGGGCGAGGTGTTCTGGGTCGAGCTGACCCTGTCGCTGCGGCGCGACGCCGGCGGCGACCCGGACGGCATGCTGGTGCGCCTGCAGCCGCCGGGCGAGGCGCTGTCCGAGCAGGACAAGCTGCGCCTGCACGCCCGCATCATCGAGGACAGCGACCAGGGCGTCCTGATCACCGACGCCAACGAGCGCATCGTCTCGATCAACGGCGCCTTCAGCCGCATCACCGGCTACTCGCCGGCCGAGACCATCGGCCAGACGCCGGACCTGCTGCGCTCGGGCGTGCACGACGCCGACTTCCGCGCCCAGGTGCGCGCGGCGATGAAGGGCCACGGCCCGTGGCGCGGCGAGATCGTCGGCAAGCGCAAGAACGGCGAGCTGTTCCCGCAGTCGGTCACCATCAGCGTGGTGCGCGACCGCGCCGGCCAGATCACCCACACCTTTTCGCTGTTCTCCGACATCAGCGTGCACAAGGACGCCGAGGCGCGCATGCAGCGCATGGCCAACTACGACGGCCTGACCGGCCTGCCCAACCTGTGCCTGCTGAGCCAGCTGGTCGACCAGGCCTTGATGGAGGCGCGCCGCAGCCAGCAGCACGGCGCCCTGATGGTGATCGAGATCAGCCGCATCGGCGCCATCAGCGACACCCTGGGCCACGAGGTCGGCAACGAGCTGCTGTGCGAGATCGGCCGCCTGTTCCGCCAGGTGCTGCGCGACGCCGACGTGCTGGCGCGGCTCGACGGCAGCAAGTTCGCCATCGCCCTGCTGCACATTGAAAAGCGCGAGCACGCCGCCATCGTCGCCAGCAAGCTGCTGACGGCGCTGGCCGCGCCGATCCAGATCGGCGGCCACAGCCTGCAGGTGGGCGCCAGCATCGGCATCACCATCTACCCGGAGGACGGCCGCGAGACCGCCACGCTGATCCGCTACGCCGAGGTGGCCAGCAGCCGCGCCGCGCAGAACATCGAGTCGGCCTTCCTGTTCTACAGCGAGGAGATGAACCAGCGCGCCAAGGAGCACCTGCGGCTCGAGACGGAGCTGCGGCTGGCGCTGGTCAACCAGGAGCTGCAGCTGTACTACCAGCCCAAGGTCAGCCTGCGCAGCGGCCGCATCGTCGGCGCCGAGGCGCTGCTGCGCTGGCGCCACCCGGTGCGCGGCCTGGTCTCGCCCGGCGTGTTCATCCCGGTGGCCGAGGAGACCGGCCTGATCCTCGACCTCGGCAGCTGGGTGCTGGAGGAGGCCTGCCGCCAGGTGCGCGAATGGAAGGACGCCAACCTGATCATGCCGACCATCGCCGTCAACCTGTCGGCGCGCCAGTTCGACCAGGGCCTGCCGGCGCGGGTGGCGGCGGTGCTCGAGCGGCACGGCGTGCAGCCCGAGCAGATCATGCTGGAGATCACCGAGAGCCTGCTGGTGCGCGGCGCCGACAACGTCATCGCCATCATGAACGAGCTGGTGGCGATGGGCATGGCGCTGGCGCTGGACGACTTCGGCACCGGCTACTCCAGCCTGGCCTACCTGAAGAAGTTCCCGATCAGCACGCTCAAGATCGACCGCGCCTTCGTCACCGGCCTGCCCTACGAGGAGAACGACTGCGCCATCGCCCGCGCCATCGTCACCATGGCCCAGCAGCTGCGCCAGGAGATCGTCGCCGAGGGCGTCGAGACGGCCGAGCAGATGAGCTTCCTGCGCGAGCTGGGCTGCGACCAGCTGCAGGGCTACCTGTTCAGCCAGCCGGTGCCGGCGGCCGACTTCGAGCGCATGCTGCGCGAGGGCAAGCGGCTGGCCTTCAACAGCCGCTGAACCGGCGTGTAGGCCGGCGCGCCGTTGTGCGGGCCGAGAAATAGCTGGGCAAAATCGGCCGGTCTGTGGCGAGATCGGGTATGGTTCCGCATTGCGCCCAGGAATTGCTAAAATTCGGCCCTGGCAACTTGACCACACATAAAATTCTGACAGAGACACATGACTATTTCGGCGAGATTGCATAACCAGGGGCTGCTGGGCAACACCTTCACATCGGCACAGCAGCTGCTTTCCTGGATGGGCTCGATCCAGGCCCAGGACTACGCCAGCGCCAAGTGGGCGATCGGCGCGCGCATGCCGAACGAGACCGACGCCAGCGTCACCCAGGCCATCAACGACGGCAAGATCGTGCGCACCTGGCTGATGCGCGGCACCATCCACATGGTGGCCACCGAGGACGTGCGCTGGATGAACACGCTGACGGCGCCCGGCAACGTGGTGGCCAGCACGCCGCGGCGCCAGCAGCTCGGCTTCGACGAGCGCACCATCCTGCGCAGCCACGCCATCCTGTCGGTGGCCTTGAAGGGCGGCAAGCTGCGCACCCGCGAGGAGCTCTACACGCTGCTCGAGGACAAGGGCATCTCCACCACCGACCAGCGCGGCTACCACCTGTTGTGGCGCGCCGCCCAGGACGGCGTGCTGTGCTTCGCCGGCCAGCGCTTCGTCGCGCTGGACGACTGGGTGCCGGCGCAGGCGCCGATGGAGCGCGACCAGGCGCTCGGCGAGCTGGCCAAGCGCTACTTCCAAAGCCGCGGCCCGGCCACGCTGAAGGACTTCCAGTGGTGGTCCGGCATGACCGCCAGCGACGCCGAGCGCGGCCTCGACGTCATCAAGGCCGAGCTGGAGATGCACGTCTACGAGGGCCACCAGCTGTGGGCCTTGCCCGGCGAGCCGCCGGCCTTCCAGTACCACGGCGCGGCGCTGCCCGCCTTCGACGAGTATCTGCTCGGCTACAAGGAGCGCGGCATGGTGCTCGACCCGCTCTACAACAACCGCGTCTGCCCGCCGGCCAACGGCCTGTTCCAGCCCTTGATGCTGATCCAGGGCAAGGTGGTGGGCACCTGGAAGCGCGACTCCGGCAAGGACATCATCACCATCAAGACCGAGCCCTTCGTCGCCCTCAACCCGAAGGAGACGCGGCTGTTCGCCCTGGCGCTGGAGGAGTTCAGCAAGTTCCACGGCAAGAAGATCGCCGTCAAATAGGCCGCCGGGTTCGGCAAAGCCGGCCGGATGCGCCCAGCCAGGGTCAGCCAGGGTCAGACCCTAGGGTCTGACCCTCGATTCGCGCCGCTGGCTATTGTTCGCTGTGGCGGCATTGCCGCCGGCCGACTTGCCACATAGTCTAGCCACGCCGACATGCCTGTTGCGCCGCGCCGAAAGCCTTGCCACTTTGTGAACGAAGTTTGCAAAATGTCTTGGACGGCGGGGCGCTTCCGGCTACTCTGGCGCTATTGTTCAGCCCACCTGGAATTCCGCAATGAATCGCAGTCTTTTCGATAGCGCGACTATGCGCGCCGTGCCCCTGCGCCTGCAGCCCGGCGACGACCTGCGCGCCGTCCTGGGCGAGGCGCTGGCGCGGCACGGCGTGGCCGCCGGCTTCGTGCTGCAGGGCATCGGCAGCCTCAGCGTGGCGCAGCTGCGCTACGCCGGCCAGCCCGGCGCCAGCGGCGTCGTCGGCGACCTGGAGATCCTCAGCCTGGCCGGCTCGCTGGCGCCGCAGGGCGCGCATCTGCACATGGCCGTGGCCGACGCGCAGGGCAGGGTGCTGGGCGGCCACGTCTGCGCCGGCTGCATCGTCCGCACCACCGCCGAGGTGCTGCTGGCGCTGCTGCCCGGCCAGGTGTTCGGCCGCGAGTTCGACGCCGCCACCGGCTTCGCCGAGCTGAGCATCGCGCCGGCCTATCCCGTCCGAGAGCCGGGCTAGTCGGCCGTCCCGCCGTTTCATTTTTTTCAACACAGCACGACCAACACAATAAAAGGGCCGGACCCGATTCCGGCTGATACCATGACCACCATCAAGTCCAAATTCTTCCTGCTTCTGTTTCTCGCCGCCGTCGCCTACTTGGCTTGGGTTTGCGTGTCGCCGTTCCCCCGGCCGGCCGCGCTGGTCGGCCTGAGCCACCAGGCCATCGCCGCCCAGCTGGGCCGGACGGACGCCGAGGCGCACGACAAGTTCGTCCGCTGGCGGCGCGACCGTGGCCCGGGCAGCTGGACGCTCGACACCGACGCGCCCGACACCGGCGACGCCAAGGCCTGCGCCTTCCGCCTGCGCCTGTCGCTGTGGACGCCGCTGGGCTACGTGCCGGTCTACACCAACGAGTGGAACGACCTGAGCTGCGGCGCCTGAGCCGCCGCGCCGCAAGGCCGGCTCGGCTCGCCGCTGCGCTCCGCCCGGGGCATTGCGGCGCCCCTCCTTCTGTGGCAGCATGGCTTGGATGTATCCCTTTCTCCTCGACTAAGGCGGCCGCAACGATGAACAAGCGCTTGGCGGCACTACTGGCATGTTCGCTGTTGAGCTTGGCCGCGCGCGCCGCGCCGGCGGAGCTGGTCATGCTGGCCTCGACCGACCAGGTGATGCCGGTCGCCGACGTCAAGAACGGCGAGCTGGGCGGCGGCATCCTGCGCGACCTGGGCGAGGCCATCGCCAAGCGCCTGGGACGCAGCGCCAGGTTCGTCGTCGTCGCCGGCGACAAGGCCGGCTGGGCGCTGTCCAAGGGCAAGGCCGACGGCATGTGCTATGTGTTGCCATATTGGATAGACGGCGACTTCGACTGGAGTCAGCCCTTTCTGCCGGACGCCGAGATGGTCGCCAGCGTGCCCGGCGCGCCGGCGATTCCCTCGCTGAGTGCGCTGCGCGGCAAGGCCATCGGCACGGTGGCGGCCTACCGCTATCCGCGCGTCGAGCAGGTGCTGGGCCAGCGCTTCATGCGCGTCGATTCGGAAACCATGGAGATCAATCTGCGCCGGGTGGTCAGCGGCGAGTTGCAATACGCGCTGGTGTCGCAGATCGTGCTGGACTACCAGCTGCGCATGGACAAGCAATTGAAGCTGCGGCCGGGCCTGGTGTTCGCCTCGTTCAAGGCGCAGTGCGCGTTTTCACGCCACTCCGGCGTGCCTTTCGCCGAGGTCGACCGCGTCATCAAGGGCTTGGTCAAGGACGGCACGGTGGAGCGCATCCTGGCCAGCTACCGCTGAGCGGCGCGGCCGCACCGCAGCCCGGCGGCCTAGGCGCGCCGGGGCAGCGGCCGGCCGGGCGGGCGCAGCGGCGCCAGCAGGTGGCGCAGGTCGTTGTGGTCCAGCTCGTACATCAGCGCGATCAGCGCGCCCAGCTCGCCCGAGGGGAAGCCCTCGCGGGCGAACCAGCCCAGATAGTGGCCGGGCAGGTCGGCCAGCAGGCGGCCTTTGTATTTTCCGTAAGGCATCTCACGGCTCAGCAGCAGGGCGAGTTTTTCCGAATTCATGGGGAAATGATAGCAGCAATCGCTGTTTCTCCGCATGTTGCCGCTTCCCACGGCGTGCCCGCCAGAAGGGGGCGGTAAGTCTATTTTGCTAGCGTTGTGGTGGTATGTGCTATGAATTCAGGTGGCGTGCTCGCGATTACAGCGTTGTGTGTGGTGCCGCATTATCTGCCGAACTAATGGCCTCGTGCAGTTCGCAGTTCGTCAGCGGTCATGCTCGACGTCATTTTGGCCAGCAAGTCCCTCGCACTAATATCGGTTGCAGCCGCTTTCTGCACCCAGCGATAACCATCGATGTGGTCGGTTGGGACGCCAATTCCGTCAAAAACCATCGCGCCGTATGTAGCGGCGGCCATCGGATTACCTCTTGCAGCAGCCTTCTGTACCCAATATGCAGCACGTTTAGGGTCAGCAATAACACCTTCGCCACCGCCGTGGTAGAGCAGACCCAGTCCTACTTGGTCAAGGCTTGCGCCAGCAACGGCGCCCGGGTACATTTGCCGCGCTAGACCTTGGGAGTAGTTTTCAGGCTCTTCTGGACCTTGTCTTGTCGCGTACAGCACCGCTCGCGCCGCTTGCAGAATCTCAGGGCCTGACAGTTGCGGAGAGGTGACTGCGATGCGCTTGACCTGCGCGCTGAGACTTTCGAAGTACGGCGCGCCGGCGTAAAGCGGATACATACTAAGAAACTCGCGGGTGTCGGCTTCCCATTCCTGCTGTGACGTGGCGTATATCTGGATGGACGCGGGAGCCTTCGGTGCGAGGTTCGAAGCCTTGAGCGAGGTCTGCATTATTGGCACAACTGCGGCAAGTGGCTGGTCGGTCCAGCCTCGAGAGTACATGCAAGCTTTGTGGATTTTGTCTTCAGCTTGACCAGCCGCAATAGCCGCACCTATGGCGGCTCCATTGGCCATGCCGCTTGCGAAGCCGCCACTGAACCCACCGGCAGGCGCCGTTGTTACCGTCCCGCGATAGTTGCTGGTTGTAGTCGTACCCGTCGCGGAATTGAACGCCGTGCCGGTCATATTGACGTTGGACGTTGTCGGCGAAGGCACAAAAATCGGAGGCGCCGAAGGGGAGCCGCCTTTGGCAATCAAAGTGCAATAGCCGTCATCGATGGTCAACTGCCGTTTCGCTGCAACTGCGTCGGCGATTCCTGGATTCTGCCAAGTGGTCGCACATCCAGCCAAGGTCAGAGCTGCGCCAACTGCCACTGCAATTTTATGGCCCACATCCATTCTCCTCATTTTGTCTATTGGAAATATTTTAACCACAATTGCCTCATTTGCAAAACTAGCCAATGACCTGTCTGGCGGACAGGGGCTGGAAGTATGCGCCTTGGCAGTCGCATAGACATAATTATTGTTGTCCTTGAGTCAAAAATGTTCTTCCTTGCGAGGTATTTTTCGAAACAAAGAAAGCCGGGATACTGCATGGCATCCACTTAGACAGGAGTTTTGCCATGCCCATTGCCTTGCTGGCGCTGACGATCAGCGCCTTCGCCATCGGAACCACCGAGTTCGTCATCGTCGGCTTGCTGCCGACCATCGCCGCCGACCTCGGCGTCAACCTGCCGTCGGCCGGCCTGCTGGTCAGCCTGTACGCGCTCGGCGTGGCCGTCGGCGCGCCGGTGCTGACCGCGCTCAGCGGCAAGCTGCCGCGCAAGACCCTGCTGCTGGCGCTGATGGTGCTGTTCACCCTGGGCAACCTGCTGGCCTGGAAGGCGCCCGGCTACAACTCGCTGATCGTGGCGCGCATCCTGACCGGGCTGGCGCACGGCGTGTTCTTCTCGATCGGCTCGACCATCGCCACCTCGCTGGTGCCCAAGGACAAGGCCGCCAGCGCCATCGCCATCATGTTTACCGGCCTGACCGTGGCCCTGGTCACCGGCGTGCCGCTGGGCACCTTCATCGGCCAACACTTCGGCTGGCGCGAGACCTTCCTTGCCGTCTCCGCGCTGGGCGTGCTGGCCTTTGTCGGCAGCCTGGCCTTCGTGCCGGCGAACATCAAGCACAGCGCGCCGGCCTCGTTGTTGCAACAAGTCAAGGTGCTGGGCGAGCCGCGCCTGCTGCTGGTCTACGCCATGACGGCGGTCGGCTACGGCGGCTCCTTCACCGCCTTCACCTATCTGGCACCGATTCTGCAGGACATCACCGGCTTCAGCGCCAACGTGGTCGGCCTGGTGATGCTGGTGTACGGCGTCTCCGTCGCCGTCGGCAACATCTGGGGCGGCAAGCTGGCCGACCGCCGTGGCCCGGTCGCCGCGCTGAAGATCATCTTCCTCGGCCTGGCCGCCGTGCTGCTGCTGGTGACGTTCGCCGCGCCGCACCCCTGGCTGATGCTGGCCGCCGTGCTGCTGTGGGGCGCCGTGGCCTTCGGCAACGTCGCCGGATTGCAGGTGTACGTGGTGCAGCAGGCCGAGCACTTCACGCCGCGCGCCGTCGACGTCGCCTCCGGCCTGAACATTGCCGCCTTCAACCTGGGCATCGCCGGCGGCGCCTGGGGCGGCGGCTTGATCGTCGAACATCTGGGGCTGGTGCACACCGGCTGGATAGGCGCGTTGGTGGTGCTGGGCGCCTACGGCCTGACGGCGCTTAGCGGCCGGCTCGACCGCCGTAATCCGATTGCCGTGGCGGCCCCCGCCGAGCGGCCGCGCCGGGTGGCCAGCCATTGAGCGGCCGACCTTGGCCGGCCGAGTAGCCACCGGCGCAAACCAAGGGTCAACCACCGGCGCAAACCAAGGGTCAGACCCTAGGGTCTGACCCTGGCTCTTTGCCTGTGGGTGGTTTGCTAGCCGCCGGCGCCTTGCCATCCCACCGCAACGGCGCCACGGGTGTATATTGCTGGCCAATCGAATTTTTGCTTCTGGCCAACACCCCATGTCCCCCGTTTCGCTCTTCCTCGTCGTCCTCGCCTATTTCGCCCTGCTGCTGGTCGTGGCCAGGCGCACCTCGCGCAACGCCACCAACGAGAGTTTCTTCAACGGCAACAAGAGCAGCAACTGGCTGCTGGTCGCCTTCGGCATGGTCGGCACCACGCTCAGCGGGGTGACCTTCATCAGCGTGCCCGGCGCCGTCGGCCGCGACGGCTTCGGCTACCTGCAAATCACGCTGGGCTATGTGCTCGGCTACCTGTGCGTCACCTTCGTGCTGCTGCCGTTGTACTACCGGCTGCGCCTGAGCTCGATCTACCACTACCTCGACGTGCGCCTGGGCCGCCGCGCCGGGCAGAGCGGGGCGGCCTGCTTCATCCTGTCGCGCACCCTGGGCGCCAGCGCCCGGCTGTACCTGGTCATCAACATCCTGCAGGCCGTCATCCTCGACCGCCTGGGCCTGCCGTTCTGGCTGACCAGCGCGGTGGTGCTTCTGATGATTTTGCTCTACACCTACGAGGGCGGCGTCAAGACCATCGTCTGGACCGACACGCTGCAAACCGCCGGCATGCTGCTCGGCCTGCTCATCTGCGTCGCCTACCTGCTGCACGCCATGGAGCTGGACCTGCCGTCCAGCCTGGCGCGCATGCAGGACGCCGGCCTGGCGCGGGTGTTCACCTGGGACGTCGACAGCCCGGCCTACTTCTGGAAACAGGTGCTGGCCGGCATGTTCATCACCATCGCCATGACCGGCATGGACCAGGAGATGATGCAGAAGAACATCTCCGTGCGCACCCTGGCCGACTCGCAGAAGAACATGCTGCTGCTGACCGCCATCCTGGTCGGCGTGCTGGCGCTGTTCCTCTTCCTCGGCGGCCTGTTGCACCTGTACGCGCCGCTGGCCGGCGTGGGCGCCACCGGCGACAAGTTGTTCCCGGCAGTGGTGATGGGCCATCTGCCGGCGCTGGTGCAGCTGATCTTCCTGCTCGGCCTGATCTCGGCCCTGTTCCCCAGCGCCGACGGCGCCATCACCGCGCTGACCTCGAGCTTTTGCATCGACCTGCTGGGCCTGACGCGGCGCGTCGACCTGGACGAGGCCGCCAAGCTGCGCCGGCGCCACCACGTCCACCTGGCCTTCTGCGCCTTGTTCCTGCTGCTGGTGCTGCTGTTCAAATGGATAGACAGTGCTAGCATGATAGGGGTGATCCTGAAACTGGCCGGCTACACCTACGGCCCGCTGCTCGGCTTGTTCGCCTTTGGCATGCTGAGCCGGCGCGGCCTGCGCCAGCGCTGGGTGCCCTTGGCCGTGTTGGCCGGGCCGGCGCTGTGTTATGTCGTTGACCGCAATCAAGAGTTGATTTTCGGCAGCTATCGTATCGGCCTGGAGCTGCTTATCATGAATGGTTCGCTGGTGTTGGCGGCCTTGTTCCTGATCTCGCTGCCGGCGCCCGCCGGGCCGGTGGCAAACGATGGCTGACAAAGAGTCGCGTTTTGGCTTACAGTGTCACAAATTAAATGTTACGAATTAGTTATCCCAACCCGGCAACAATCAGAACAACCAGGAGTACCGATGTCCAGATCCCCCTTTGCCTACCTACGCAGCGGCCTCGGCTTTTGCTGGCGCGCGCTTGACGCCAGCCGTCGCGCGCTGTTCAACCTGCTGTTCCTGGCGCTGATCATCGCGCTGCTGTACACCATCTTCGGCGGCGGCCTGAAGCCGCTGGCGGCCAAGACCACCCTGGTGCTCGACCTGAAGGGCGCGCTGGTCGAACAGACCAGCGGCAACGCCCGCGAGGCGCTGATGAGCTCGGTCAGCGGCGCCGAGACGCGCAAGATGACCCAGTTGCGCGACGTGCTGGCGGTGCTCGACGCGGCCGCCAAGGCCCCCAGCATCGGCGCCGCCGTGCTGCTGACCGACGACCTGCAGGGCAGCGGCCTGGCCGCGCTGCGCGAAGTGGCCGCCGCGTTGGAGCGCTTCAAGGCCGGCGGCAAGCAGGTGGTGGCCTGGGGCTCCAGCTTCGACCAGCGCCAGTATCTGCTGGCGGCGCACGCCAGCGAGGTGTACATGCACCCGATGGGCACGGTGCTGCTGGACGGCTTCGGCCGCTACCGCAACTACTACCGCGACGCGCTCGACAAGGTCGGCGTCACCGTCAACCTGCTCAAGGTCGGCACCTTCAAGAGCGCCGCCGAGCCCTTCATCGCCAACGGCCCGTCGCCGGCCGCCGCCGAGGCGGACGCCTATCTGGTCAACGCGCTGTGGGCCAGCTACACCGGCGAGGTGGAGAAGGCGCGCAAGATGCAGCCGGGCCAACTGATGGTGGACATCAACGCGCTGCCGGACAACGCCGCCAAGGTCGACGGCGACCTGGCCAAGCTGGCCGTGGCGACCAAGCTGGTCGACGGCCTGAAGACGCGCGACGAGATCCGCCAGTTGATGATCCAACGCGGCGTCAAGGAGAGCAACGGCAAGAGCTTCGCGCAGGTCAACTTCGACGACTACCTGGCGCGCCTGCATCCCAAGCTGAGCGGCGACGCCGTCGGCGTGGTCATCGCCGCCGGCGAGATCAGCGACGGCGTGGCCGGCCCCGGTTCGATCGGCGGCGAGTCCACCTCCAAGCTGATCCGCATGGCGCGCGAGGACGACAAGATCAAGGCCGTGGTGCTGCGCGTCGACTCGCCCGGCGGCAGCGCCTTCGCCTCGGAGCTGATCCGCCGCGAGCTGGAGCTGACCCGCGCCGCCGGCAAGCCGGTGGTGGTCTCGATGGGCAACGTGGCCGCCTCGGGCGGGTACTGGATCTCGATGTCGGCCGACGAGGTGATCGCCGACCCGACCACCATCACCGGCTCGATCGGCGTGTTCGCGTTGCTGCCCAAGGCCGACAAGGTGATCGACAAGCTGGGCATCCACACCGCCGGCACCACCACCACCTGGATGGGCGACGCCAGCAACCCGCTGCGCCCGCTCGACCCGCGCTTCGGCCAGGTGATCCAGAGCAGCATCAACCACATCTACGCCGACTTCACCGGCCGCGCCGCCAAGGCCCGCAAGACCACGCCGGAGAAGATCGACGCGGTGGCGCAGGGCCGCGTGTGGACCGGCGCCCAGGCCAAGGAGCGCGGTTTGATCGACACGCTGGGCAGCTACGGCGACGCCTTGAAGTCGGCCGCCACGCGCGCCAAGCTGGGCGGCGACTACCGGGTGGTCTACATCGAGCGCGAAACCAGCAAGGTCGACCGCTTGATCGACCTGTTCGGCGGCTCGGTGGCGCAGGCCGTCGGCGCCCAGGTCAAGCTGGGCCTGGCCGGCACCGGCCTGCCGGCCGGCGTGGCCGGCGAGGCGGCGCGCGAGTTGAGCTGGTTGAACGAACTGGGCGCCAGCCGCAAGCCCTTCATGGCCTTGACGCACTGCCTGTGCGAGGCGCCTTGACATAGTCTGCGGTTCGGGCGCAGGTGCGGCCGGCAAGACCCTACGGCGCAAACCCAGGGTCAGACCCTGAGGGTCTGACCCTGGCTCTTTGCCGCTGGGCCTAGGCGAAGTCCCGCCCCCGCATGCAGCACCCTCAAGCCGCCAACAGCGGCAGCCTCACCACAAAGCCGCTGCGGCCGTCGTCGATGGCGGCGCAGCGCGCCTCGCCGCCGTGGCGCCGCGCGATCTGCCGCACCAACGCCAAGCCAAGACCGGCGCCGCCGTTGTCGCGCGTGCCGCCGCGCCGGTAGAACGGTTCGAAGATCTTCTCCCATTCCGCCTCCGGCACACCCGGCCCGGCGTCCCACACGCGGATGCTGAGCTGCGCCGCGTCGGCATCCAGCCGCACCTGGGTCGGCGCCCGGCCGTGGCGCTGCGCGTTCTCCAGCAGGTTGCGCAGCAGGCGGCGCAGCAGGCGGGCGTCGCCGCGCAGCAGCGCCGCCGCCGCCGCCGGCGTGCCCTCCAGCTGCACCTCGTCGTAGTGGGCGCACTCCTCGGCGGCCAGGGCCAGCGGCGCCACCGTCTCCAACACCATGCCGTCGTTGACGGCGCCGAGCCGGCTGGCCAGCAGGATCTCGTCGAGCAGCTGGTCCAGCTCGGCGATGTCCTGCTCCAGACCGGCGCGGCGCCTGGCGTCCACCGTGTCCTTGACCAGCTCCAGCGCCAGGCGGATGCGCGCCAGCGGCGTGCGCAGCTCGTGCGAGGCGTTGGCCAGCAGCGCCTTGTGGGCGCCGACCAGTTGTTCGATCTGGTCGGCGGCGCGGTTGAAGCTCTGCGCCAGCCGCGCCACCTCGTCCTTGCCCTCGACCTTGACGCGCGCCGCCAGGTCGCCGGCGCCGAGCGATTCGACGCCGCGCTGCAACCGTTCCAGCCGCTTGGTCAAATGGCGCACCAGCGGGAAGGCGGCCACGCCGATGGCCAGCGCCAGCGCGATCAGCGCCGTGTGCAGCAGCGCGCGCGGGCGGGCGAAGCCGAGCGGCTTGCTCGACAGCAGACGGCGGCCGTCGGCCAGCCACAGGTCGGTGGCGGGGAAGCGGCCGGGCCGCGCGCCGGCGCCCCATTGCAGGCGCGGCACGCCCTTGCCGATGCTGGCCAGCTCCGTCCAGTCGGCGCGGTACAAGCTCATGTCGCCGTCGACGCCCTGGGCCAGGCGGACCAGCGCGGCCTGCTGCTCGGCCGGCGGCGCGGCGGCCGGCGGCAGCATGTTTTGCACCAGCTGGGCCAGCGTGGCGTCGGCCCGTTCCACCGGGCCGCCGGCGCGGTGCCACAGCAGCGTCACGGCGAAGGCGAACAGCAGCAGGCTGCCGAGCAGGGCTATGTAGAAGCGGAAGTACAGGCGCGGCATCAGTCCTGCACCTTGGCGAACAGGTAGCCGGCGCCGCGCACGGTGATGATGCGGCGTGGCTTTTTGGGATCGTCCTCGACGGCGGCGCGGATGCGCGACATGTGCACGTCGATCGAGCGGTCGAAGGCCTCGATCTGCTCACCCTTGACCAGCTCCATCAGCGTGTCGCGCGACAGCACGCGGCCGGCGTTCTGCGCCAGTGCCAGCAGCAGGTCGAACTGGTAGGCGGTCAGTTCGCAGGGCGCGCCGTCGAGCCGGGCGGCGTGGGCGTCGGCGTCGATCTCCAGCCGGCCGAAGCGCAGCGCCTGCCGGCCGGTGCCTTGGCCGCCGGCCGGCTCGTCGCTGCGCCGGCGGCGCAGGATGGCGCGCAGGCGGGCCAGCAGCTCGCGCGGTTCGAAGGGTTTGGGCAGGTAGTCGTCGGCGCCCATCTCCAGGCCGACGATGCGGTCGATGGCGTCGCCGCGCGCGGTCAGCATCAGCACCGGCGTGTCGGCGTTGGCGCGCAGCTGGCGGCACACCTCGAGGCCGTCCATGTCGGGCAGCATCAGGTCGAGCACCACGGCGCCGAACGCGTGCTGCTGCGGCCGCGCCAGCATGTCCAGCGCGTCGCGGCCCAGCGCGGCGCCGCTGACGCGGAAGCCGGCCTGCTCCAGATACTCGGTGAGCATCTCGGCCAGGCGCGGGTCGTCTTCGACTACAAGGATATGGTCTGCCATGGATTCATTCTACGGACAGGCGGCGGCCTTCACAAGCCGCCGCCGGGTTTGTGCCGCCACCTGTGCGGCTGCGCGTGCCTAGCCGTGGCGGCGCTCGTGCAGCTTGCCCAGGTGGGCGGCCAGCTTGTTGCGCTGTTCGGGCGTGAGCACCTCGCCGACGTCGGCGATCAGCTGCACCAGGCGCTTCGAGGCCTGGTCGGCCAGTTGCAGCTTCTGCACGCGCATCGCTTCGAGCGCGCCGGCGTCGAGGGTCGGCTGGCCCAGCCAGGTCAGCAGCTCGGCGTGGGCGCCGCGCAGCTGGCCGTGGATCGGCTTCAAGTCCTGCATGGCCTGCTTGACCAGCGGTTCGATCTTGGCCTTCTGCGCGTCGGTGGCGTCGACCTCGACGTACAGGTGCTTGAGCATGCGCTCGGCGTGGGCGCTGGCGTCGACGGCGGCGTGGCTGCCGCCCATGTGGCGTTCGACGGCGAGGGCGCCGGCGCCGGCGGCCAGGGCGCCACCGAGCAGGAAGGCGGCGATGGTGTTGCGGTTGAAGATACGCATGTTAAGTCCTCTAAGTGGTTTTGGGGAGACAACGAGGACCAGTGTGGGCCGGCCAGGTAAAGGGCCGATGTCGCTCGCGTAAAGATTTGTAAAGCGGAGCGCGGGATGAATACCCAGCTGCGCATATGTAGGGTCAGACCCTAGGGTCTGACCCTGAGCACCCAGCCGTGTCCACACCAACGGCGTAGGGGGAAGATATTTGTAGCGAGTTTGTAACCAGTCGTTACCGCAGTCGAGCCACTCGCCTGAGTAGCGCGCGGCAGCCTCAGCCCGCATGGTTGCGGGCGCGCGGCGCGATGGGCGGGGAGGGCGGCGCGGCCCCCGTCGCCGGGGTCGTCGCGGCCATGTTTCCAGCATCGCTGCATTGTTTCCGCCGGAAGCATTCGGCCGCAGTGGATATGCTAGAGTCCTCGCATCAAATGGCCGCGCCACCTGCGTCGGTCCGCTCCCGACATCAATACAGCCGTGGCCCGCGCCCGGCGCCAGCAACGCCGCCTCCGCGCGGCATCAACAAGGATAAGCGATGGATTCGCAAGACATGCCGAGCAAGCCAACCGTGACCATTGCGCCAACCCGCCGCAGCCGCCGTTCCAACATCATCGGCGGCGTGATCGCGGTGGCCGCGATGGCCGGCCTGGGCGGCCTGGCCTGGTATCTGACCCACCCGGCCACGGGCGCCGGCGGCGCCACGCAAGGCGCCGGCGGCCCAGGCGGCCCCGGTGGTCCCGGCGGCCCGGGCGGCCCGGGCGGACGGCGCGGCGGCGCCAGCACCACCGTCGGCGTGGCCACGGCGGAGCATGCCGACGTGCCGGTGCTGCTCGACGCGCTCGGCACCGTGACGGCGGCCGCCACCACCACGGTGCGCCCGCAGGTCTCCGGCATCCTGCAAAAGGTGCTGTTCAAGGAAGGACAGATGGTCAAGGCCGGCCAGGTGCTGGCGCAGATCGATCCACGCCAGTTCGAGATGGCGCTGTTGCAGGCCTCCGGCCAACGCCAGCGCGACGAGGCCCAACTGGAGAACGCCAGGCTGACGCTGGAGCGCTACCGCACGCTGATCAGCCAGGACTCGATCGCGCGGCAGGATGTGGACACCCAGGCGGCGCTGGTCAAACAACTGGAGGGCACGGTGATGACCGACCGCGCCGCCGAGGGCATGGCGCGGTTGAATCTCGGTTACACCAAGGTGATCGCACCAATCGGCGGCCGGGTCGGCCTGCGCGTGGTCGACGTCGGCAACCTGGTCGGCTCCAGCGACGCCGCCGGCATCGCCGTCATCACCCAGCTGTCGCCCATCGACGTTGAATTCGCCGTGCCGCAGGACCAGGTGCCGGACGTGCAGGAGCGCGCCAACGAGGGCGCGGCGCTGCCGGCCATCGCCTTCGACCGCACCCGCAGCAAGGAGCTGGGGCAGGGCCGCTTTGCCGCCCTGGACAACCAGGTCGACACGCAGACCGGCACCGTCAAGGCCAAGGCCCGCTTCGCCAACGACAAGATGGCGCTGTTTCCCAGCCAGTTCGTCAACCTGCGGCTGGAGCTGCGCACCATCAAGGACGCGGTGATGGTGCCGGTGACGGCGCTGCGCCACGGCGCCAGCGGCGACTATGTCTACGTGCTCAACGCCGACAAGACGGTGTCGGCGCGCCCGGTCACGCGCGGCCAGTCCACCGTCGACAAGGTGCAGCTGAAGACCGGCGTGAAGGCCGGCGAGCAGGTGATCGCCGAGGGTGCCGACCGTTTGAAGGACGGCGCCAAGGTCACGCTGCCCGGCGATAAGCCGGCCGGCGCCGGTGCAGGCTCAGGCTCAGGCGGCCGCCGCGACCGCGACGGCAAGGGTGCCAAGGGTAGCGCGCCATGAGTCCGTCGGGCCCATTCATCCAACGTCCGGTGGCCACTGCGCTGCTGATGCTGGCGATCGTGTTGGCGGGCATAGTCGGCTTCAAGTTCCTGCCGCTGTCGGCGCTGCCGCAGGTCGACTTCCCCACCATCCAGGTGCAAACGCTATACCCCGGCGCCAGTCCCGAGGTGATGGGGCAGACCGTCACCGCGCCGCTGGAGCGCCAGTTCGGCCAGATGGCCGGCCTGCAGCGCATGAGTTCCACCAGCGCCTCCGGCGTCTCCATCATCACGCTGCAATTCACGCTGGGCCAGACCCTGGACGTGGCCGAGCAGGAGGTGCAGGCGGCCATCAACGCCGGCGGTTCGCTGCTGCCGACCGACCTGCCGGCGCCGCCGGTCTACGCCAAGGTCAACCCGGCCGACGCGCCGGTGCTGACGCTGGCGATCACCTCGGACACCATGCCGCTGACCGAGGTGCAGAACATCGTCAACACCCGGCTGGCGCTGAAGATCAGCCAGGTGGGCGGCGTCGGCCTGGTGTCGCTGAGCGGCGGCCAGCGGCCGGCCGTGCGCATCCAGGCGGACACGCTGGCGCTGGCCTCCTACGGCCTCGGCCTGGACACGCTGCGCAGCGCCATCACGGCGGCCAACGCCAACGGCGCCAAGGGCAGCTTCGACGGCCCGACGCGCTCCTTCACCATCAACGCCAACGACCAGCTGGTCACCGCCAAGGACTACCAGAGCCTGATCGTCGCCTTCAAAGAACGGCGCCCCGGTGCGCCTGAGCGACGTGGCCCAGGTGGTCGACAGCGCCGAGAACATCAAGCTGGGCGCCTGGTCCGGCCTGAAGCCGGCGATCATCCTCAACGTGCAGCGCCAGCCCGGCGCCAACGTCATCGCCACGGTGGACGCCATCAAGGCCCGCCTGCCCGAGCTGCAGGCCGGCCTGCCCGGCGCGCTGCGCGTCGACGTGTTGAGCGACCGCACCACCGGCATCCGCGCCTCGGTCGAACATGTGGAGACCGAGCTGCTGCTGGCCGTCGGCCTGGTGGTGCTGGTGATCTTCGCCTTCCTGCACAGCGTGCGCGCCACCGTCATCGCCAGCCTGGCCGTGCCGATCTCGCTGATCGGCAGC
Organism: Rugamonas sp. DEMB1; assembly: GCF_029834475.1. GTDB lineage: Bacteria > Pseudomonadota > Gammaproteobacteria > Burkholderiales > Burkholderiaceae_D > Rugamonas > Rugamonas rubra. Next base: position 1,835,059 of record NZ_CP122407.1, read on the forward strand.
TGCGGCGTGATGTACCTGCTCGGCTACAGCCTGAACAACCTGTCGCTGATGGCGCTGACCATCGCCACCGGCTTCGTCGTCGACGACGCCATCGTCATGATCGAGAACATCGCCCGCTACATCGAGGAGGGCGAGCAGCCGATGGCCGCCGCCATCAAGGGCGCCGCGCAGATCGGCTTCACCATCATCTCGCTGACGGTGTCGCTGATCGCCGTGCTGATCCCGCTGCTGTTCATGGGCGACGTGGTCGGCCGCCTGTTCCGCGAATTCGCCGTCACGCTGTCGATCACCATCCTGATCTCCGCCCTGGTCTCGCTGACGCTGGTGCCGATGATGTCGGCGCGCTGGCTCAAAAGCCACGCCGACGAGCATCCCGGCGCGCTGGCGCGCCGCACCCAGGCCTTCCTCGACGGCGTGATCCGCCACTACGACACGGCGCTGCAATGGGTGCTGCTGCGCCAGGGCCTGACCCTGCTGGTGGCGCTGGCCACGCTGGTGTTGACGGTGCTGCTCTACATCTGGATACCCAAGGCGTGTTCCCGACCCAGGACACCGGCCAGTTGCAGGCGCGCGTAGAGACCTCGCAGTCGGTCTCCTACGCCCGCATGGCCGAGTTGCAGCAGGCCGCCGCCGCCGCCATCCTGGAAGACCCGGACGTCGAGTCGCTCAGCTCCCTGGTCGGCGTGGACGCCGCCAACAACACCATGCTGCACACCGGCCGCATGCTGATCAACCTGAAGCGCGAGCGCAGCAGCGACCAGGCCCACACCATGGAGCGGCTGCGCCAGCGCGCCGCCAACGTGGCCGGCGTCACGCTGTACCTGCAACCGACGCAGGACTTGACCATCGACGCCGAGACCGGGCCGACCCAGTACCGCGTCTCGCTGGAAGGCGCCGACAACGCCACCGTCAACACCTGGGCCGCCAAGCTGAGCGAGCGCATGCGCGCCAAGGCGGGGCTGCGCAACGTGGTGTCCGACGCCGGCGCCACCAGCACCGCCGCCTACATCAGCATCGACCGCGACAGCGCCGCCCGCCTGTCGATCAGCGCCGCCGCCATCGACGACGCCCTGTACAGCGCCTTCGGCCAGCGCATCGTCTCGACCATCTTCACCGAGACCAACCAGTACCGCGTGATCCTGGAGGCGCGCCCCGGCACGCTGACCACGCCCGAATCGCTGGGCAACCTGCAACTGCGCACCGGCTCGGGCAAGGCCACGCCGCTGTCGTCGGTGGCCACCATCACCGAGCGGCCGGCGCCGCTGCAAATCACCCACGTGGCGCAGTACCCGGCCACCACGCTCGGCTTCGACACGGCCGACGGCGTCGCGCTGGGCCAGGCGGTCGAGGAGATCCGCGCCGCCGCCGAGGAGATCAAGCTGCCGCCCTCGGTGTCGCTGACCTTCCTCGGCGCCGCCGGCGCCTATCAGAACTCGCTGTCGAACCAGCTGTGGTTGATTTTGGCGGCGGTGATCTGCGTCTACATCGTGCTCGGCGTGCTGTACGAGAGCTACATCCACCCGCTGACCATCCTGTCGACCCTGCCCTCGGCCGGCGTCGGCGCCTTGCTGGCGCTGATGATCAGCGGCCAGGGCCTGGGCGTGATCGGCATCATCGGCATCATCCTGTTGATCGGCATCGTCAAGAAGAACGCCATCATGATGATCGACTTCGCCATCGAGGCCGAGCGCGAGCAGGGCAAGTCGCCGCGCGAGGCGATCCACCAGGCGGCGCTGCTGCGCTTCCGCCCGATCCTGATGACCACCCTGGCCGCGCTGTTCGCCGCCGTGCCGCTGATGCTGGGCTGGGGCGACGGCGCCGAGCTGCGCCGGCCGCTCGGCCTGGCCATCTTCGGCGGCCTGATCGTCAGCCAGATGCTGACCTTGTTCACCACGCCGGTGATCTACCTCGGCTTCGACCGCCTGGGCCGGCGCTGGGCCGGCCGCAAGGGCGCCGCCGGCGCCGGTGTTGACGGCGCATCCGGAGCCGCCTCGTGAACCTGTCGGAACCCTTCGTCCGGCGCCCCATCGCCACCGTGCTGCTGACCATCGGCATCGCGCTGGCCGGCGTAGGCGCCTTCTTCGCGCTGCCGGTGTCGCCGCTGCCGCAGGTCGACTTCCCCTCGATCTCGGTCAGCGCCAGCCTGCCCGGCGCCAGTCCGGACACCATGGCCACCAGCGTCGCCACGCCGCTCGAGCGGCGCCTCGGCGTGATCGCCGGCGTCAACGAGATGACCTCCTCGTCGGGCAACGGCTCGACCCGCATCAGCCTGCAGTTCGACCTGAACCGCAAGATCGACGCCGCCGCGCGCGAGGTGCAGGCCGCCATCAACGCCTCGCGCGCCGACCTGCCGGCCACGCTGCGCAGCAACCCCACCTACCGCAAGGCCAACCCGTCGGACGCGCCGGTCGTCATCCTGGCGCTGACCTCGCCGAGCCGCTCGCCCGGCCAGATCTACGAGGCGGTGTCGAACATCGTGCAGCAGAAGATCGCCCAGGTGCCCGGCGTCGGCGACGTCGAGCTGGGCGGCGGCTCGCTGCCGGCGGTGCGCGTCGAGCTGCTGCCCTACGCGCTGAACCGCTACGGCGTGTCGATGGAAGATGTGCGCGCCGCCATCCAGGCCACCAACGCCAACCGCCCCAAGGGCGCCATCGAAGGGGAGGGGCGCCACCTGCAGATCTACTCGCAGCCGAGCGACGCCGCCGGCGGCCGCAACGCCGCCGACTACCGCAAGCTGGTGGTCGCCTGGCGCAACGGCGCGGCGATCCGCCTGCAGGACGTGGCCGAGGTCATCGACGGCACCGAGAGCAACAACACCCTGGGCCTGTTCAACGGCGACCCGGCGGTGATCGTGCTGATCACCCGCCAGCCCGGCGCCAACGTCATCGCCACGGTGGACGGCGTGCGCGCGCTGCTGCCGCAGTTGCAGGCCCAGCTGCCGCAGGACATCAAGCTGCAGGTGGCCTCCGACAGCACCAACTCGATCCGCTCCTCGCTGCACGAGATCGAGCTGACGCTGCTGATCTCCATCGTGCTGGTGGTGCTGGTGGTCAGCGCCTTCCTGCGCAGCGTGCGCGCCACCATCGTGCCGGCGGTGGCCACCATCGTCTCGCTGCTGGGCACCTTCGGCGTGATGTACCTGCTCGGCTTCAGCCTGAACAACCTGTCGCTGATGGCGCTGACGGTGGCCACCGGCTTCGTCGTCGACGACGCCATCGTCGTGCTGGAGAACACCTCGCGCCACATCGAGGCCGGCATGGACCGCTTCAAGGCGGCCCTGCTGGGCGCGCGCGAGGTCGGCTTCACCGTGCTGTCGATCAGCCTGTCGCTGGTGGCCGTGTTCATCCCGCTGCTGTTCATGGGCGGCCAGGTGGGCCGGCTGTTCCGCGAGTTCGCCGTCACGCTGTCGGCGGCGGTCTTGATCTCGCTGCTGATTTCGCTGACCACCACGCCGATGATGTGCGCCTGGCTGCTCAAACCGGGCCAGGGCCACCAGCCGCCCGGCCGCATGGCGCGCTGGGCCGAGCGCGGCTACGACTGGATGCACCGCCAATACGAGCACGCGCTCGACTGGGCGCTGGGCAGCGCCTGGCTGGTGATGCTGTCGCTGGCCTTCGTCGTCGCCCTCAACGTCTACCTGTTCTCGGCCGCGCCCAAGGGCTTCTTCCCGCAGCAGGACACGGGCCAGATCAACGGCGGCATCCGCGCCGACCAGAGCATCTCCTTCCAGGCCATGCAGCAGAAGCTGCGCCAACTGGTCAACGTCATCAAGCGCGACCCGGCGGTGGCCACCGTGGTCGGCTTTACCGGCGGCGGCCGCGCCGGCGGCGGCTTCATGTTCATCAACCTGAAGCCGGCCGACCAGCGCAGCGAGTCGGGCCAGGCGGTGATCGCCCGGCTGCGCCCGCAGCTGGCCAAAATCACCGGCGTGTCGTTGTTCCTCAACCCGGTGCAGGACCTGCGCATGGGCGGGCGGCAGAGCAATTCCACCTACCAGTACACGCTGAAGAGCGACAACCGGGCCGACCTCAAACTGTGGGCGGCCAGGCTGGCCGAGGCGATGAAGGGCCAGCAGGAGCTGATCGACGTCGACACCGACCAGGCCGAGAACGGCGTCGAAACCTTCGTCACCATCGACAAGGACAGCGCCGCGCGCCTGGGCATGACGGTGCGCGACGTCGACAACGCGCTCTACAACGGCTTCGGCCAGCGCCAGGTGGCCACCATCTACGACGAGTTGAACCAGTACCACGTGGTGATGGAGGTGGCGCCGCGCTACGCGCAAAGCCCCGAGGCGCTGCGCGACGTCCACGTGCCGTCGAAGGGTACGGCCACCACGAGCGGCGCGGCCAGCACGAGCGCCGCGCCGTCGAGCAACAGCACGGCGGCGCGCGACCCGTCCAGCGGCGCGGCCCTGAGCAACAGCGTGACGACAATGGTGCCGCTGACGGCCATCGCCAGCTTCGCCGAAAGTTCGACGCCCAGCTCGATCAACCACCAGGACGGCGAGCTGGCCACCACCGTCTCGTTCAACCTGGTCGACGGCTACAGCCTGAGCGACGGCCAGGCCGCCGTGCACGCGGCCGAGGCGCAGATCGGCATGCCCAACAACGTGCGCGGCAGCTTCCAGGGCACCGCGCGCAGCGCCGACGAGAGCAACAAGCAGCAGCCGTTGCTGATCCTGGCCGCCATCGTGGTGATCTACATCGTGCTCGGCATTTTGTATGAAAGCCTGGTGCACCCGATCACCGTGCTGTCGACCCTGCCGTCGGCCGGCGTCGGCGCCGTGCTGGCGCTGTTGCTGTTCAAAATGGAGTTCTCCATCATCGCCTTGATCGGCGTGTTCCTGTTGATCGGCATCGTCAAGAAGAACGCCATCCTGATCATCGACTTCGCGCTGGAGGCCGAGCGGGCGCGCGGCCTGAACGCGCGCGACGCGGTGCGCGAGGCCTGCCTGCTGCGCTTCCGCCCGATCCTGATGACCACGCTGGCCGCCGCCTTGGGCGCCTTGCCGCTGGCGATAGGCTTCGGCGAGGGCTCCGAACTGCGCCAGCCGCTCGGCATCGCCATCATCGGCGGCCTGATCGCCAGCCAGCTACTGACCCTGCTGACCACCCCGGTGGTCTACATCCTGCTCGACAAGCTGCGCCGCCGCAGCCCCGCAGAACATCAACTTAGTCGTATACTCAGCGAGCAGGCAACTGCGTCGCCGACCCCATCATGATCCGCACACCTAGCACACATCGCCACACCGGCAACGCCAACAAGGCCGGCGGCCTGCCGATTGCGCGCCCGCTGGCCCCGTTGGCCGGCCTGGCCCTCGCGCTGGCGCTGGGCGGCTGCGCCGTCGGCCCCGCCTACCAGACGCCGAGCACGCCGCAGCCGGCCGAGTTCAAGGAGGCGCGCGGCTGGCAGCCGGCGGCGCCGGCCGACACGCTCGAACGCGGCCCGTGGTGGCAGCTGTTCGGCGACCCGCAGCTCGACGAGCTGGTCGCCGCCGTCGAGGTGTCGAACCAGAACGTGGCCGCCGCCGTCGCCTCCTACGCCCAGGCCCGCGCCAGCGTCGGCGAGCAGCGCGCCGCGCTGTTCCCCAGCGTCGACCTGGGCGGCGCGGCCAACCGCTCCGGCGGCGGTGGCGACACGCGCAGCGCCAGCCAGTACAAGCTCAACATCGGCGCCAGTTGGGAGCCCGACGTCTGGGGCAAGCTGCGCGCCGGCGCCAACGGCGCCCAGGCCGGCGCCGCCGCCAGCGCGGCCGACCTGGCCGCCGCCCGCCTGTCGGCCCAGGGCGAGCTGGCGGTCGACTACTTCTCGCTGCGCCAGACCGACGCCCAGCTGGCCCTGCTCGAGGCCACCGTGCGCGGCTACGCGCGGGTGCTGGAGATCACCCAGAACCGCTTCGGCGCCGGCGTCGCCGCCCGCTCCGACTTGCTGCAGGCGCAGACCCAGCTGGCCAGCGCCCGCATCGACCTGGTCGGCCTGGCGCGCCAGCGCGCCCAGCTCGAGCACGCCATCGCCGTCCTGCTCGGCAAGGCGCCGGCCGAGTTCAGCCTGGCCGCCGCACCCTGGCGCGCCACGGTGCCCGAGGTGCCGCTGGCGCTGCCGTCGACGCTGCTGCAGCGCCGCCCGGACATCGCCGCCGCCGAGCGCCGCGTCGCCGCCGCCAACGCGCAGATCGGCGTGGCCCGCGCCGCCTACTTCCCCAGCCTGAGCCTGAGCGGCTCCTACGGCGTGGCCGGCAGCGCCGTCGGCGGCTTGCTGAATGCATCCAACAGCCTGTGGTCGCTCGGCCTGAGCGCCGGCCAGAGCCTGTTCAACGCCGGCGCCACCGCCGCCCGGGTGGGCGGGGCCGAGGCCGGGCGCGACGTCGCCGTGGCCCACTACCGGCAGACCGTGCTGGCCGCCTTCGCCGACGTCGAGAACCAGCTGGCCGCCACCCGCGCGCTGTTGCAGCAGCAGGGCCTGCGCCGCCTGGCGTCGGAGGCGGCCGACCAGGTCGAGGCGCAGATGCTCAACCGCTACCGCGCCGGCCAGGTCGCTTACACCGAGGTAGTCACCGCGCAGAACACCGCGCTGGCGGCGCGCCGCGCGCTGATCCAGGCCCAGGCCGACCGCCAGACCACCGCCATCGCGCTGATCCAGTCGCTCGGCGGCGGCTGGCACGCCACGCCCTGAGACGGCGGCGCTTGGTGTTTGGCCCATCCCTTTGTATAATCGAATGGAAAAATGTAAAAAAGATCAACTTCCCCGGCGCTCCATCCCGGCCTAGCCCGCGTCGTTCTAACCGCATGCCACGATGACCAAACGCGCCAACCCGACGATGACCCCGCCGCCCGCCACCGCCACCGCCACCGCCACCGCCACCGCCGCCGCCACCGCCGCCGCCACCGCCGCGCGCGAGCTGCCTGCGCTGCTTGCGGCGGCCGTGCCCGGCGAGACGGCGCCGCCGCGCGCGATGCCGGCGGCGGTGCCGGTGGTCGGCATCGGCGCCTCGGCCGGCGGCCTGGAGGCCATCATCGAGCTGCTCGCCAGCGTGCCGGCCGACAGCGGCTTGGCCTTCGTCGTCGTGCAACACCTCGACCCGACCCAAAAGGGCATGCTGCCCGAGCTGCTGCAGCGCGTCACCGCGATGCCGGTGCGCGTGGTGGTCGAGCCGGTGCGCGTGGCGGCCAACCACGTCTATGTCATCGCCCCCAACAAGGATCTGAGTTTCGTCGACGGCGCGCTGACCGCGCTGGAGCCGCGCGAGCTGCGCGGCCACCGCCGGCCGATCGACTTCTTCTTCCAGGCGCTGGCCGAGGAGCTGCGCACGCTGGCGGCCGGCGTCATCCTGTCCGGCATGGGGGGCGATGGCACCGTTGGTTTGGCGGCGATCAAGCAGAACGGCGGCCTGACGCTGGCGCAGACGCCGGCCAGCGCCAGGTTCGATCCGATGCCGCAGAGCGCCATCGCGGCCGGTGTGGTCGACGTGGTGGCGGCGCCGGGCGAGATGATGGCGCGCCTGCTGGGCTGGTGGGGCCACCACAGCGGCGGGCCGCTGCCCGATCCGCAGAGCGCGGCCGGGCGGCGCGACTCGCTGCAGCAGCTGTTCCAACTGCTGCTGCGGCAGACCGGCGCCAACTTCAGCGACTACAAGATGAATACCCTGCTGCGCCGCATCGAGCGGCGCATGAAGTTGTGCCAAATCGACGCCTTCGACGCCTATGTCGCCCACCTGCGCGCCAACCCGGCCGAGCTTGACCTGCTGTTCAAGGAGCTGCTGATCGGCGTCACCAGCTTCTTCCGCGACCCCAAGATCTGGGACTATCTGCGCACGACGGCGCTGCCGCAACTGCTGGAACACACCCCCGAGGGCGCGGTGCTGAAGGCCTGGGTGCCGGCCTGCTCGACCGGCGAGGAGGCCTATTCGCTGGCCATCGTGTTCCACGAGGTGCTCGAGGAACTCAAGCCGGAGGGCCGCTACGCGCTGCAGATCTTCGCCACCGACCTCGACCCGGACGCCATCGACCGCGCCCGCCAGGGCGCGTTCGGCGCCGCCATCGAGGCCGACGTCGGGCCGGAGCGGCTGCGCCGCTACTTCGTGCCGGTCGACGGCGGCGGCTACCGCATCCGCAAGGACCTGCGCAACGCCATCATCTTCGCGCCGCAGAACATCATCTCCGACCCGCCGTTCACCAAGCTCGACATCCTGTGCTGCCGCAACCTGCTGATCTATTTCAACGTCAAGTTGCAGGACCAGTTGATCCCCCTGTTCCACTACGCGCTCAAGCCGGGCGGGCTGCTGGTGTTCGGCAGCGCGGACACGCCGGGCCGCTTCACCGAGTTGTTCGCCGCGCTGCCCGGCGCCGGCCGCATCTACCAGCGGCTCGACGCTTCGCGCCACCGCATCTCCCACCACTTCCCGACCCGTGTCGCCAGCACGCCGGCACCGCTACTTAACGAATCACGAACGCCCCCCATGAACGGCAACATCCAATCCCATGTCGAGCAGCAGCTGCTCAAGTCGCACACGCCGGCGGCGGCGCTGGTCAACGCGCAGGGCGACATCCTGTACATCCACGGCCGCACCGGCGCCTTTTTGGAACCGGCCGCCGGCAAGGCCAACTGGAACATCCACGCCATGGCGCGCGCCGGCCTGCGCTACGAGCTGGCCGACCTGCTCAAGCGCGCCGCCGACAGCGAGGAGATGGTCTGCGTACATGGCCTGATCCTGAAGGAGGGCGACGGCCCGGGGCTGGCGCTGGACCTGTGCGCGCAGACCCTGGCGGACGGCGAGCCGCTGGCCGGCATGACGCTGCTGACCTTCGCCAGCGCGCCGCTGCCGCCGCAGCGGCGCAGCCGCGCCAGCAACCCGCGGCTGCAGGAACTCGAGCAGCAACTGGCCCAGGCGCGCCTGGAGGTGCAGGCGGTGCGCGCCGAGATGCAGACCTCGCGCGAGGAGCTCAAGTCGGCCAACGAGGAGCTGCAGTCGACCAACGAGGAGCTGCAGTCGACCAACGAGGAGCTGACCACCTCGAAGGAGGAGATGCAGTCGCTCAACGAGGAGCTGCACACCGTCAACGTCGAGCTGCAGTCGAAGGTCGACGACCTGTCGCTGGTCAACGGCGACATGAAAAATCTGCTCAACAGCACCGACATCGCCACCATCTTCCTCGACAACGCGCTGCACATTCGCCGCTTCACCAACCCGGCCACGCAGATCTACAAGCTGATTCCCGGCGACTTGAACCGGCCGCTGGGCGACATCGCCAACGACCTGGTCTACCCCGAGCTGCAAGCCGACGCCGAACAGGTGCTGCGCACCCTGGTGTTCTGCGAGCGGCAGATCCCCAGCCACAGCGGGCGTTGGTACACGGTGCGCATCATGCCCTACCGGACGGTGGACAACGTGATCGACGGCGTGGTGGTCACCTTCATCAACATCACCGAGTCCAAACACCTCGAGGCGCAACTGCGCGCTATTCAGGGCGACGTGGGCAAGTCATGAGCAAGCGCGCCGCCCCGCCGACCGCCGCCGCGCCCGCGCGCGCGCGCGCGGGTCGGGAGGCGGCGCGCCGGGCCGAGGACAGCGCCGCCGCCAGCGACGCGCAGAAGCAGCTGCACGAGCTGCAGGTCAGCCAGATCGAGCTGGAGCTGCAGCAGCAGGTGCTGGCCGAGCTGCTCGAGCAGAAGGACGCCGCCGAGGCGGGCCTGGTGCGCTACACCGAGTTGTACGAGCAGGCGCCGGTCGGCTACCTGTCGCTGTGGCCGGACGGGCGCATCAGCCGCGCCAACCTGGCCGCCGCCGCGCTGCTGGCCTGCCCGCGCGACGAGCTGCTGGGCAGGGCTTCGAGCAGTTCGTCGCGCCCGAGCAGCAGGCCGGGCTGCGCCGCTTCCTCGCCGGCGTACACGCCAGCGGCGCCCACAGCGTGCTCGAGGTGGGCTTGTTCGCCTGGCCGGGCCGCGCCGGCCGGGTGCGCATCGAGGCCAATGTCGAGCGCGACGGCGGCAAGTGCCGCATGGTGGTCACCGACATCGGCGACCTGCACGCGCGCGAGGCGGCGCGGCGGCGCGCCTACCAGGTGCTCGACAGCATAGAGGAGGCGGTGCTGGTGAGCGGCCCAGACAACCGCGTCGTCGCCGTCAACCCGGCCTTCACCCGCATCACCGGCTACCAGGCCGAGGAGGCCATCGGCCGCGACCCCGGCTTCCTCGGCCGCCAGGTCGGCGCCGGGCAGGCCTTTCCATTGCAGGCATGGTCGCGCCTGCTGGCGCACGGCAGCTGGCAGGGCGAGGTGCACAACCTCAAGCGCGACGGCACGCCCTTCGTCTCGGCCATGTCGCTGACCCTGGTGCGCGGCGAGGACGGCGCGGTGCTCAACTATATCAGCGTGTTCTCCGACATCAGCGCGCGCAAACAGTCCGAGCGCGCGCTGCTCGAGCTGTCGCGCGAGCTCGACGCCCGCGTCGTCGCCCGCACCGCCGAGCTGACCGCCGCCAACCTGGCACTGCGCCAGGAGGTGGCCGAGCGCAAGCGCGCCGAGGCGGCGCTGCGCCAGTCGCGCGAGCAGCTGCGCAAGCTGGGCGACCACCTGGCCACGGTCAAGGAGAACGAGCGCAAGCGCATCGCCCGCGAGATCCACGACGAGCTGGGACAGAACCTGCTGGCGCTGCGGCTCGACCTGTCGATGCTGGGCCAGCGCGGCGAGGAGGAGCGCTCGCCGCTGCACCTGCGCGTCGACGCCATGCTCGACAACGTCGACAGCACCATCAAGAGCGTGCGCGGCATCATGAACGAGCTGCGCCCCTCGGTGCTGGACCTGGGCCTGCAGGCGGCCATCGAATGGCAGATCGGCGAGTTCCGCAAGCGTTCCGGCCTGGCCTGCCGCCTGCTGGTGGACGACGAGCACCTGTTCGCCGCGCTGCCGGGCGAGATCGAGATCGTGCTGTTCCGCAGCCTGCAGGAGTCGCTCACCAACGTGCTGCGCCACGCCCGCGCCAGCGACGTCGAGATCCGCCTCGGCCTGGCCGGCGGCCGGCTCGAGCTGAGCATCGAGGACAACGGCGTCGGCATCGCGCCGCGCCAGCGCGGCAAGGCCGACGCCTTCGGCCTGATCGGCATCGCCGAGCGGGTCGACGCGCTCGGCGGCAGCTTCGTGCTGGCGCCCTACGTCGCCGGGCGCGGCTGCTGCCTGCGCCTGGCCTTCGACCTGGCGGCGAGCCGCGCGCAACAAGAAGCGCAAGCAGCGGGGTCAGTGCCGACATTCGGACATTCAGGCGGTGAATGTCCGAATGTCGGCACTGACCCCGACGGTTGCGGCGGTTGATTCCGGCGGCACCGGTCCCGGCGGCGTGTCTAAAAAATATTTTCAGCGCCGGGCGAACAGCATATACTGCCGCTGCATTTTACAACCGGGGACACATCTTGTTGAAACATCTGATTTTACCGGTCGCCCTGCTGGGCGCCACCGCCGCCCAAGCCGACGAAGGCCAATGGCAGCCGCACCAATTGCTGCAATTGAAGGGTGAACTGAAGCGGGTCGGCATCGCCATCCCCGCCGAGAAGCTGGCCGACCTGGCCAAGCATCCGATGAGCGCCATCGTCTCGCTGGGCGGCTGCTCGGCCTCCTTCGTTTCCGACGCCGGCCTGGTGGTCACCAACCACCACTGCGCCTACAACGCCATCCAGCGCAACTCGACGGCCGAACACAACTACATCACCGACGGCTTCCTCGCCAAGACCCGCGCCGCGGAGCTGCCGGGCGGCCCGAACACCCTGGTCTACGTCACCGACAAGGTGGAGAACGTCAGCGCCCGCGTGCTCAAGGGCCTGGACAACAAGATGAGCGGCATCGAACGCCACGAGGCGGTCGAGCGCAGCATCAAGGCGCTGATCGCCGAGTGCGAGACCGACAAGATGTACCGCTGCTCGGTGCCCAGCTTCCATCGCGGCCTGGAGTACTACCGCATCCGCCAGATGATGATCCGCGACGTGCGCCTGGTCTACGCGCCGTCCGACAAGATCGGCAACTACGGCGGCGACGTCGACAACTACGAGTGGCCGCGCCACACCGGCGACTATTCCTTCCTGCGCGCCTACGTCGGCAAGGACGGCCGACCGGCCGACCCGTCGCCGGACAACGTGCCCTACAAGTCGAAGGACTTCCTGGTGGTCTCGGCCGCCGGCCTGAAGAACGGCGACCCGGTGCTGTTGGCCGGCTACCCGGGCCGCACCAGCCGCTACAAGCTGCCCAGCGAAATCCGCTACGCCCGCGACAGCGCCTATCCGGCCAAGGTGGCCGAGTTGCAGGCCGACCTGGACGTGATCGCCGCCAGCACCCAGGGCAGCGCCGCCAATGCGGTGCGCTACGCCAGCGTCGCCAAGGGTCTGCACAACGTGATGAAGAAGACCCGCGGCCTGCTCGACGGCTTCGCCCGCAAGGACATCGCCGCCGTCAAGGACGTGCAGGACGCCGAGTTCCGCGCCTGGTACGCCAAGCAGCCGCGCGCGCCGCAGGCCCTGCTGGCCGAGCTGGACGCCGTCATCGCCGCCGACATCGCCCTCAGCAACGAGGAGTTCGGCTGGTCGGTCGCCACCAATAGCGACCTGCTGAAAAGCGCGCGCACCGTCTACCGCCTGGCGCTGGAGAACGGCAAGCCGGACGCCGAGCGCGAGTCCGGCTTCCAACAGCGCGACCTGACCTTCATCAAGGCGCGCCTGAACCGCCTGGAACAGTCCTACGTGGGCGCGGTCGACCAGGCCCGCTTCGGCGCCGGCCTGCAACGCTACGCCAAGCTGGCCCCGGCCATGCACGTGCAGGGCCTGGACGCGCTGCTGCCGGCGGCCGACGCCGTGCCTGCGCTGTACCAGTCCTCGCAACTGGGCGACACCGCGCGCCGCCTGGGCTGGGTCGGCCAGGACGCCGCCGCCATCGCCGCCGCGCCGGACGCCTTCCTGCAACTGGCCGTCAAGCTGCACGGCGTCGCCATGTCGCTGGAGGAGCGCCGCAAGGAGGTCGATGGCCAACTGGAACGCGTGATCCCGCAGTACATGCAGGCGGTGATCGGCTGGAAGGAATCGCAGGGCAAGCCGGTCTACCCGGATGCCAATTCGACCCTGCGCGTCACCTACGGCACGGTGGCGCCATACTCGCCGCGCGACGGCATCACCAAGGGGCCGTTCACCACGGTTGAAGGTATCGTCGAGAAGCACACCGGCAAGGAGCCCTTCGTCGCGCCGGCCGCGCTGATCGAGGCGGTCAAGGCCAAGCGCTACGGCCAGTTCAAGGGACCCGGTGCTGGGCACCGTGCCGGTTAACTTCCTGACCAGCGCCGACACCACCGGCGGCAACTCCGGCTCGGCGGTGATGAACGGCCACGGCGAACTGATCGGCCTGAACTTCGACTCGACCTACGAGTCGATCACCAAGGACTGGTACTTCGACCGCGACATCACCCGCGCCATCCACCTGGATATCCGCTACATGCTGTGGGTGATGAAGGAAGTCGACCACGCCGACAACCTGCTCAAGGAAATGAGCATCAAGTATCCAAAGAAGTAGGCGAGAAAGTAGGCGTCGGGCCGAGCCGCAAGGCTTGGCCCGATGACAACACGCCGACCAAGGCCGCCACCCGCAAGGACTGGCGGCCTTTCCAATGGCACGCGGGCTTTGCATATTCAGCCGTTTGCCAGCATAATTCCGCCCACCTGCCGTCTTTTGCCCCGTCCATGAACGAATCCTTCTCCCTGCTAGGCCTTGCCATCTCGCCGCTGGAGCTGGTTTCCTTCATCCTGTCGGTGCTGACGGTGTGGCTCAACATCCGCCAGAAGCACTGGGCCTGGCTGTTCTCCATCCTTTCCTCGGCCACTTACGGCGTGGTGTTCTACGAGGCCAGGCTGTACGGCGACATGGGCCTGCAACTGGTTTTCATCGCCGTCTCCGTGTGGGGCTGGTACCAGTGGCTGCACGGCGACGACAGCCACGAGCAGCTGCCGGTGACCCGTTTGGACGGGCGCGGCCGCTTGGCCTGCGCCGCCGGCTGGTTGATCGGCTTCGGCGTGCTGGCCTGGTTCCTCAAACACTACACCGACACCGACGTGCCGCGCGCCGACGGCTTCCTGACCGCCGGCAGCCTGGTCGGCCAGCTGCTGCTGTCGCGTAAAAAGGTCGAGAACTGGCACGTCTGGATCATCGTCGACGTGCTCTACGTCGGCCTTTACGTGCACAAGCACCTGATGCTGACGGCCGTGCTGTACGCGCTGTTCGTGTTGATGGCGCTGGTCGGCCTGCGCGCCTGGCACAAGGCGGCCGGCGACGCCGACGGCGGCACTGGTCTGGGGCGCGAGCCGGGAGCCGGCGAGCTGGCGCTGAAATGAGCCGTGCCGGCCCGCTGCGGGTGGCCATCCTGGGCACCGCCTCGTCCGGCAAGTCGACGCTAGCGGCGGCCCTGGCCGCGCGCTACAACACCGTTTGGGTGCCCGAATACCTGCGCGAGTTCGTCGACACCGAGGCCCGCGTGCCGGCGGCGGCCGACCAGTTCCCCATCGCCCGCACCCAGTTGGCGCGCGAGGAGGGGGCCGCCGCGCGCGCCAACACCTACCTGTTCTGCGACACCACGCCGCTGATGACGGCGGTCTACAGCCGCCACTACTTCCTTGGCATCGACCCGCAGCTGGCCGTGCTGGCCGACCAGCACCGCGACCATTACGACCTCACGCTGGTCACCGCGCCGGACATCCCCTGGGTGCCCGAGGGCCTGCAGCGCGAGTGCGAGCAGGTCAGCCGCATCATCAGCGGCCTGTTGATGGAGGAGCTGGCGGCGCGCTCGATTCCCTATCAGATGGTGGCCGGCAGCGTGGACCAGCGCGTGGCCGGCGTGGCGGCGCTGTTACAGAACCTGGGCTAGCGCAGGCTTAGGAGCGCGGGAGCTCAAGTATGAGGCAGCCCGCCGGGTCGGGAGTAATTCAGCCCGCACCGCGAAGAGCTTCGCGATGCGGTTGCAGTGCATTTTGCAGGTGCCGAACCAGGGGCGAATTTTAGGGTCAGACCCTAGGGTCTGACCCTGGATTTCCGCCGCTGGCTCCTGCTTGACATGGCGGAAAAGCGCCGCTCTGGCGGATTACAAGTCGAACTGGGCCGAGACGCGGAAGCTGCGTTTGGCGCCGGGGAACAGGTAGCCGCCCAGGTCCGGCGTCACGTCGCGCCAGTAGAACTTGTCGAAGGCGTTGTCGACGTGGGCGCGCAAGGTGGTGGCCGTGCCGGCGATGCGGGTGGCGTAGGCGGCGCCCAGGTTGACCACGTGGTAGGCCGGCACCATCAGCGTGTTGGCGGCGTCGAAGGCCTTCTTGCCGGAGTACTGCCAGTTGGCGTTCAGCTTCAGGCCGGCCAGTTGCGGCACGGCGTAGTCGGCGTAGACGGTGGACTTGAAGGCGGCCACGTTGGTCACCCGTTTGCCGTCCAGCTCGGCGCGGCCGGTGCCGCTCTGCTGCGTGTTGAGCGCGGCGGCCGAGGCGCCGACCGCCAGCGCGCGGCTCAGTTTGCCGTTGATCGCCAACTCCAGGCCGCGATGCTGCTCGACGCCGTTGCGCACGAAGGTGTTGCTGGTGTCGTCGGTGTACTCCAGGCCTTTGCGGATCTGGAACAGCGCGGCGCTCACGCTCAGGTCCGGCGTCAGCTCGCTCTTCACGCCGACTTCGAGCTGCTTGGACTTGCTCGGGTCGAGGGCGCGGTTCTGGTTGCTGGTCTTCTTCGGCGCGATGCCGCCATGCTCCAGGCCCTGGGCGTAGGAGCCGTACAGCGCCAGGTTGTCCTGTGGGCTGTAGACCAGCGCCACGTTGGGCAGCCAGAAGCCGCTGTCGATCTTGGCGTTGGCGAAGCCGGCGCGGACGAACTCGTCGCGCTTGACCTGGGCGTAGCGGACGCCGGCGTGCAGCTTGAGTGTCTCGCTCAAGCCGACGATGTCCTGCGCGAACAGGGCGCGCTCATTGTCGCTGCGGCGCTCGGTGACCGGGCCGCTGCTCAGGCCGGACGGCTGCACCGCCACCGGATGGTAGATATTGCTCGGCTGTTCGATGTACTCGTAGACGTCGTCGCCCCACTTCTCGCTGTTCTTGTAGAACGAGGCGCCGCCGGTGAACTCGTGGCGCAGCGCGCCGGTGGCGAAGCGGCCCTGCAGCATGGCCTGCGCCGCCAGCGGCGACTTCTTCTCGCCCAGGCTGACGTAGTCGTAGACGTCGTAGTCGCCGTTCGAGCAGAAGCCGGGGAACAGGTTCTGCGCCGAGCAACCATACGGGAAGGCGGTGTAGTCGTCGCGCTTGAAGTGGTGCTGGTTGGCGCTGAACGTGGCCTTCCACTCGGGCGAGAAGCGGTATTCGAAGCGCACGCCGAGGTTGCTGCTGGTGGTCTCGACCGGCTTGCTCCACGGCTGGTTGTTGAGCATGGTGTCGGCGGCGATGCGCGGCAGCTCGGTGCCGCCAATCAGCTGGAAGCCGGGCGCCGAGACCTGCGACCTGGTCTGGTAGTCCGCGTCGATCTGCAGCAGGGCCTGCGGCGAGATCTGCCAGTCGACGGCGGCGGAGACGAACTTGCGGTTGCCGTCGGCGCCCTTGATGTAGGAGCGCAGGCGCTCGGCGGCGGCGTTGACGCGGTAGCCGAAGCGGCTGTCCTCGAAGCGGCCGCCCAGGTCGACGGCGCCGTAGACGGTGCCACGTTCGCGCACCTCCAACAGCACCGAGCGCAGCGCGCCGGTGGTGGGGCGCTTGGTGGCGTAGTTGACGATGCCGCCGGGCGCGGCCAGGCCGGCCTGCAGGCCGCCCAGGCCCTTGAGCACCTCGATGCGTTCCTTGTTCTCCAGCGGGATCTGGGTGTTGCCGGGGATGGCCAGGCCGTCCTTGCGGTAGCTCGAGGCGTTGTCGAGCTTGAAGCCGCGGATGGAGAACTGCTCGGCGTAGCCGACGGCGTTGTAGGCGTCGCTGATGCTGGCGTCGTAGCGCGCCGCGTCGGTGGTCGAGCGGATGTCGCGGTCGTACATTTGCTGCGAGCTCAGCACGCTGACCGAGGCCGGCGTTTGCAGCAGGGGCGCGTCGCCGAAGCCGGCCACGGAGGCGTGGCCGGAGGCGATGCGGCTGCCGCTGACGATCACTTCGGTCATCGCCTGTTCGGCGGCGGTGGCGGCAGGCATTGCGAAGGCTTGGAACACCGCCAGCGCGGCGGCGGAAACTGCGAATTGAGGTGTGGACATGGTGTGCTCTTGTTCAGGTCGGCGTTGCCGACTTGCTGCTTGTTCGGCCGGAGCCAGCGCAGGAGCATTTCAAAGGAGGGGGAACCACTTTGCGCTTTCCTTCGCTGGCATTATCCAGATCAGGTACGAAGGGTATCTCTCACCCGGAACAACGTTCCAGGCCCTAGCGAGGCGGTAGTGTAACACGAAGCGCGCTGCCGGCCGGGCGCCGCGACTGCGATTGTGGCGCGATTGTGGCGCGGCTGTGACGCGCCTGTGGCGCGGCGGGGCCGGCCCGGCGGCGCCACGGTGGCGTGCGACGTTCCGGCCGGCGAGCCGTTAGACTTGAGCTTTGGGGCTGGCCGACCGACAATGGCGTTTTCGAATGTCATGAAGGAGAGCAGCATGTCGCATCTATCATTGGACGACCTGGACGGCGAGCTGCCGGCGCCGACGCTGGACATGCACCGCGCGCTGGCCGCGCTGGGCGGTAAGCTGGCCGAGCTGGACCAGCTGAACCAGCGCTGGGAGCTGTGCACCGATCCGGAGCTGCGCCTGCTGCTGGGCAGTCTACGCAACACCACGCGCCAGCAGATCGCCATGCTGCTGGAATGGACACGCCGGCGCGACGCCGCGCTGGACAAGGAAATGAAGGCGGCGCTGTTCAAGGCCGGCCCGATCGCCGCGCAATACCACTACGAGTAGCGCCACGGCGCGCACGTTGCGGTGCGCGCGGCGGTGATCGGGTCCGGCCCGGCAGTGCGCCGTATTGAGGAGGGAATGCATGAAACAGCCATATCACGAGGGAAGCTGGTTCGCCGTGCCGCTGTGCGACGGCGGCTACGCCAGCGGACTGGCGGCGCGCTTGGCGCCCAGCGGCAAGATCATGCTGGCGTATTTGTTCGGGCCGAAGCGGGCGGCGCCGCCGGCGCTGGCCGAGCTGGCCGAGTTGACCCCGGCCGACGCGCTCAAGGTGCTGCGCGTCGGCGACATGGGTCTGGCCAGCGGCCGCTGGCCGGTGCTGGGCAGCGTGGCCGACTGGCAGCCGGCCGCCTGGCCGATGCCGCCCTTTCTGCGTCGCGCCGAGCAGTTGCACCGGGCCTGGCGCGTCACCTATTTGGATAGCGATCCCAGTCGCCCCGAGCGGGAGGAGTCGGCGCCCTACGACACCGGGGGCTTGGATTCCGATTCGCTGTATGGCTTCGGCTCGACCGAGCTGCTGTTGAGCCGCTTGTTGGGCGCCATGCCGCCCAATGCCCACGCCTTGCCTGGAGCGCGCCGGGCGCTCGAGGCGCACGAGGGGCCGGGGCAGGGTAGTTATCCGGCCGTCACGGCGCCGGGCAACTGACGTTCCAGGCGGTCAGCTCGGCGCGGTGCTGGCGCACGGCGACCCGGGCCTCGTTGTCGCGGTCGCTGCGGTAGCGCAGCTCGTACATGGCGCCGCCGCCGGCCGCGCCGGCCGGCGCCGGTCCCAGCGCCTGCAGCGTGAAGTCGAGCGCGCGCAGGCGGGCGCAGGAGGTGTTGCCGGCGAAGAGGAGGCGGGCGCGCGTCAGCAGTTCGGCCTGGCCGCGCAGCAGGGCGACGGCGGCGGCGTCCGACAGCGCCGGCAGCAGCAGCGCCGGCTGGCCGGGCTGGCCCGGCTGCGGCGTGGTGCAAACGGCGCCGCGCGCCAGCCACACATAAGTCAAACTGGATGCCGAAGGCGATGTCGATGTCGATGTCGAAGCCGAAGCCGATGTCGATGTCGATGTCGAAGCCGATGTCGAGTTCGCAGCCGAACTTGAAGCCGATGCCGCGCCGCCGTCGCCGGCGCTCCAGCGCTGGTCTTTGCGCGCCCGTTCATCGTAGTGGAAGCTGCTTCTTTGCAGGCGGCACAGGCCGGCCCTGGCCGGTTCCGGCGTCGAGTCCAGCTCGGCCACCACCTGCCAGCGGCGCTGCCCCTTGGCGCGGCTGATGCGCCATCGCGGGCTGGGCGGCGCGGCGTCCGGCAACAGCGCGTGGTGGAAGGCGGCGAACGAGTCCGCCTCGGCGGCGTTGGGCGCGCGGCTGGCGAGCGGCGCGCCGGCTTGGCCGCCCGTCTTCGCGGTCGCACTGTTGACGGACATGGTGGCGCCGGCGGCTGACGCGGCAGGTGCCGCCCGGGTGGCGGAGGCGGCCGCCGCGGTCGCGGTCCTGCCAGCGGAAGCGGAGGTGCCGGCCGCATCGGTGGGAACCGATGTAACTGCCGCGCCAACGGCTCCGGCCGCGCCGGCAAAACCGGCCAGCAGGCCGATGGCCGCCAGCAGCGAAAGGTGGCGGGCGGCACGCCGGGCGGGCGGCGCGCGTCGGCGCGGTGGATTCTTGGACATGGCGGATAGCATCGCTAACGGGGCGGGGCGGCGCGGCCGGCTCAAGCCAGCGCGCGCATGACGATTTGGATCAGCAGGCCGCCGCCGTCGCGGTTGCGCACGTGCAGCTCGGCGCCGTGGCGCAGCAGCACGCGCTCGACGATGGCCAGGCCGAGGCCGGCGCCGTTGGCCTGGCCGCGCGCCGTGTCGAGCCGGGTGAAGGGCTTGAGCAGCTGCTCGATCTGCTCGGGCGGCACGCCGCTGCCGTGGTCCTGCACCTCGATGACGACGCGCCTGGCCGTGGGCATGCCCTTGACGCTGCACTTGATGTCGATCTCGGCCACGTCGGTGTCGGCCGTCTTGCCATAGCGGCGGGCGTTCTCGATCAGGTTGTTGAGCACCCGCTTGAGGTCGGTGGCGTTGCCCATCACGTGGGCGCGCTCGGCGATGTCGGTGCTCATGCGCACGTCCGGCAGGCGCTCGGCCTCGCGCGCCGTATCGGCCAGCAGGGTGCCGATGTCGACGTCGATGAAGCTGGACGCCTCGGTCGGCTTGGCGTAGTCGAGGAACTGGCCGATGATGGCGTCCATCTGGCCGATGTCGGACTGGATGCCCTCGCGCGCCTCGTCGGACAGGTGGGCCATCTCCACCTCCAGTTGCATGCGCGCCAGCGGCGTGCGCAGGTCGTGCGAGATGCCGGCCAGGATCACCGCGCGGTCCGACTCGACCTGCTGCAAGTCCTCGACCATCTGGTTGAAGCTGCGGTTGGCCTCGATGATCTCCATCGGCCCCTTTTCCGGCAGCGGAGCAGGGCGCTTGCCCTGGGCGATGGCGCGCGCGGCCACCGTCAGGCGCGCCAGCGGCAGGTTGATCAGGCTGGAGATCAGCGCCGCGCCCAGCAGCGACAGCAGCGACACCAGGCTGGCCCAGCCCAGCCACTGCACGCCGGTCAGGCCGCGGATGCGCTCGCGCTCGAGCATCAGCCAATACTGGTCGTCGTCGATCTTGAAGCTGACCCAGAAGCCGGCCACGCCGTTGACCTCGGCCGAGAAGCGCGTGTCGGCGCCCAGCTTGGCCTTGACCAGCGCCTCGATGTCGGGCATCAGCGCATTGTCCGGCGCCGGCTCGACCTTGTCGTCGTCCTCCAGCGGGAAGACGCGGATGCCTTCGTTGGAGACCAGGTCGAACAGCAGCTCGCGGCGCAGCTCGGGCGCAGAGTGGGTCAGCGCGGCGTGGGTGATGGTGACCACCGAGATCACCTGGGCCGAGATCTGCTGCACCTGCGGCTCGCGCTGCACCACGCTGATCATGCCGACCCAGGCCGCCATGCTCACCGTCGTCAGGGCGCCGAGCAGAAAGAAGGTGCGCCAGAACAGGCCGCTGCTGAAGCGGCCGAAACGCGAAAAGTGGGGAACTCTCATCCAGTGCTTAGCGCGGCTGGCCTTCCGGGATGAACACATAGCCCAGGCCCCAGACGGTCTGGATGTACAGCGGGCTGGAAGGGTCCGGCTCGATCAGCTTGCGCAGGCGCGAGATCTGCACGTCCAGGCTGCGGTCGAACACCTCGTATTCGCGGCCGCGCGCCAGCTCCATCAGCTTCTCGCGCGACAGCGGTTGGCGGGCGTGGCGGGCGAACACCTTCAGCACCGAGAACTCGCCGGTGGTCAGCGGCACAGTCTCGCCGGCCTTCTTCAGCGTGCGCGTGCCCAGGTCGAGCACGAACTGGCCGAACTCGAAGGACTGCGGCGTCTCCGACGGCGCGCCGGGGATCTCGTCCGGCCCCTTGCGGCGCAACACGGCGCCGATGCGCGCCACCAGCTCGCGCGGGTTGAACGGCTTGGGCAGGTAGTCGTCGGCGCCCATCTCCAGGCCGACGATGCGGTCGACGTCCTCGCCCTTGGCGGTCAGCATGATGATCGGCGTCTGGTCGCCGGCGCCGCGCAGGCGGCGGCAGATCGACAGGCCGTCCTCGCCGGGCAGCATCAGGTCGAGCACCAGCAGGTCGTAGCGCTCGCGCAGCCACAGCTTGTTCATCGCCGTCGCGTTCTCGGCGGTGAAGACGTTGAAGCCCTGTTCGGTCAGGTAGCGGCGCAGCAGGTCGCGCAGGCGGACGTCGTCGTCGACTACCATAATCTTGGCCTGGTGGCCATTTTGGTTAACGGTAGTGTTGCCGGATTCGGTGGTCGAGGTGGTCATTGGCGAGCCAGATTTGTCATATTCATGGTGCTATGGTAACGTCATATTCGTCGTACGAAAACGTCTGTGACAAGCCATTACAAAGTGTTACAAACTTTACCCAATCCGACTTACTAGGGCGGGTAAAGCATCATACACTCCAGACATAGATTCATTTCAGGCTTTCGGCTTTACCGGTTTCACGAAGAGGAACACCATGCGCATCGACCACAAAGAAAATCACGCGGCAGCAAGCGCATCTTTTTGCGTTCGATATTCCATGGTCGCGCTGGCCGTCGGCGCCAGCTTGTTGAGCGGCGCCGCGCTGGCCGAGGGTTTCAGCGACCAGCAGGGCCGCGACGCGCCGCGCGACCAGCGCGACCAGCGCAGCCAGCCGGCGCGCGACCCGCGCCAGCTCGATCCGCGCAACTACGAGGCGCGCGCCGAGGAGCAGCGCCGCGCCTTGCAGGACGCCAGCCACAACGCCGAGATCAACCGCCGCGTCGGCCGCCTGACGCCCGACGAGCGGCGCGACCTGCGACGCCAGATCAACGAGGTGGGGCAGGACCTTTACGCGACGCCGCCCCGGCGTTGATTGAGCCGCCGCAAGGCGGCTTTCTTTTTGCGTGGACGTTTTGGTAATTTCCCGCATATTTCCTTCCTCTAAGTGTAATATTAATTTTTGGAATGAAAGGTTGCGCGCGCGCGGCCCGTGTATGCTTGACTTTTCGATAACGTAAGCACTGTCCGCCGACCGTTCCCTCCGCCGGCGCCGGGGCGCATCTGGAGAGGAACACCGTGGCATCAGATCTCGCCGGCGCGGCGCCCGTCGCCGCCGCCGCGCCGTCCGTGGCGGAAGCGCCGGCCGCCTTGCTGACCCGTCCGGACGGCGTCTATTTCGCCCCCGGCGTCGGCGCTGCGGCGCTGCAGGCGGCGGTTAACCAGGTGTTCCAGTCGGGCGCCTATTTCGCCGGCCTCGACTACGCCGCGCTGCAGGCCGCGCTGTATCCGCCACCTCCGCCACCATCGCCGCCTGCGACTGCCGGCGCCGGCCAAGCCATCCATTTCGCCACCGCCATCGTGCCCTTCGAGGCGCAGCGGCGCGCGCTGTACAAGGCGCCGAAGAACCACCGCGACAGCGCCGAATACTTCTTCGAGCAGCTGTTCTTCGAGGAGATCGTGCTGCCCGACGGCACCGTCATCCCCGAGCGTCCGGCCCGCCTCGACCCCGACGAGTTCGTCGCCGAACTGTGGCTCAAGGGCATCCGCTTCGGCGTCGACTTCGCCGCCGTCAAGGCCGCCATCGCCGCCGCCAAGTCCGAGCGCATCACCGTGGCGCGCCAGCGCGACGCCGCGCCCGGCATCGACGCCATGGTGGTCGAGGTGTCGCAGCGACCTGCACCGCAGCGACGCGCCGCGCGCCCGCGCCGACGGCCGGGTCGACCTGCTCAGCTTCCAGAACCGCTTCCCGCAGATCAAGAAGAACATGCGCCTGCTGAAGAAGCAGCCGGCCCAGGAAGGCAGTCCCGGCTACGAGCTGGGCGGCGGGCCGCTGGCGCCGCAGCCGCCGCGCGACCTCGAGCTGGCCCACCTGGCCGGCGCCGGCACCGTGGTCGAGCGCAAGCCCGACGGCGAGTACCTGGTCGCCACCCAGGACGGCTTTTTGAACGTCGATCCGAAGTCGCACAGCATCTCGGTCAACGACAAGATCGTCAGCATGGACGGCGTCAGCGGGCGCACCACCGGCAACCTGGAGCTGGCCGGCGCCTATGAGGAGTTCGGCGACGTGCAGGAGCAGCGCGAGGTGACCGGCGGCGACATCACCGTGCACGGCAACGTCTACGGCAACATCAACTCGCGCGGCGGCCACGTCGCGCTCAACGCCAACCTGGTCGGCGGCAGCGTGCACAACGTCGCCGGCAACATCGAGGTCAAGGGCGTCGCCTCCAGCGCCGTGCTGCAGACGCGCAGCGGCGTGATCACCCTGGCGCGGGCGGAGAACTGCGTGATCGCCGCCAGCCGGGTGGTGATCGACTCGGCCAGCAACTGCGAGATCGTCGCCGACGAGGTGGTCATCGCGCTGGCCGAGGGCTGCGCCATCGCCGGCCACAACGTCGAGATCGAGAGCGCCGGGCCGCGCAAGCGCATCGAGATGCTGATCCACGTGCTGGTGCGCGACGTCGGCCACTTCGACCAGCAGCTGGCCGAGCTGGACGCCCGGCGCGCCGCGCAGCAGCAGGCGATGGCCCCGCTGCAGCAGGAGATCGAGCGCATTTCGCTGCTGCCCGACGTGCGCCGCTACCTGGCGCTGGCGGCCAAGCTGCGCACCCACGAGCTGACCTTGACGCCGGAGCAGGGCCAGTTCCTGCGCAAGATCGCCGGCGCCGTCGGCGCCGAGCTGCAGGAGCTGAGCCGCTTGACCCACGAGCGGCAGATCCACGAGACGGCGTTCAACCTGGCCAGCGGCGAGCGCGAGCGCCTGCGCGAGCAGCGCCGCGCGGCGGCCGGGCGGGCCCGCTGCGGCCTGCACATGGTCAGCGGCGACGTGTTGGTGCGCACCATGCCCTTCCACGCCGACCACGGCCCGCTGTACCTGCTGCCGGCGAAGGACATCCAGCACCGCCTGCGCGGCACCGGCGGCGCCGGCAAGACGCTGTACTCGGGCAGCAGCGGCGGCTTCGACTGGCACCTGGACGCCGACGCCGAGTAGCGCCGTGCGGCGCCGGTCGGCGCCGATCGGCACCCGCCGGCGCTGGCCAAGCGCGCCGCTTGTTGTTAAGATGCAAAAATGATTGCTCTACGCATCATATTTTCGGTGCCGGGCGGCGCCGCCGTCGGGCGGCCGCCGCTTCATGTTACCCTTTTTAAATATTACATCAGGTGAAACCGGCGGCCGCGCCGGCGCGCGCCGACGACAAGAGCATTGGGGGGTACGGTGTCCAACGACGCGCAGGCGGTGCAACAAGTTGTGGAGGAGGAGCTGGCCTGCGCCGTCCTCGAGCGCGAGGACGGCGTCTACTTCGCCGCCGGCGCCCCGACCGGCGCCTGCCTGGCCGGCGTCGACGCCGTGTTCCAGGCCGGCGCCATGTTCGTCGGCATCGACTACCCGGTCTTCCTCAAGGCGCTGTACAACTGCGCCGCCGCGCTGCCCGGCGCGCCGCCGGCGGAGGTGGCCGCGGCCGCTGGCGCGCCGGCCGCCGCGCCGGTCCGCTTCGCCGACCGCATCGCCCCGCTGGTCGGCCTGCGCCGCGCGCTGTACAAGGCGGTCAAGATCGTCAACGGCGAGGCCGAGTACTATTTTGAGCCGGTCTACCTGGAGGGCGCGCCAGAGCTGCAAACCCAGCCGGCCAAGCTGGACTTCGACGAGTTCGTCGCCGACATGTGGGGCAAGGGCATCCGCTTCGGCATCGACGCGGCGGCCGTCAAGGACGTCATCGCCGCCGGCCGGCTGGCCCGCATCGTCGTGGCGCGCCGCCTCAACGCCATGGCGGGGCAGGACGCCAGCATCGTCGAGGTGTCGGCCGAGATCCACCGCAGCAACGCGCCGCGCGAGCTGGCCGACGGCCGGGTCGACCTGCACAGCTTCCAGAACCGCTTCCCCCAGGTCAAACCCAACGTCAAGCTGCTGCGCAAGGTGCCGCGCGCGCCGGGAAGGCGCGGCTTCGAGCTGTCCGGCATTTTGATCGAACCGCCGCTGCCGCGCGACGTCGAGCTCGACACCGTGGCCGGCGCCGGCACGGTGATCGAGAACCTGGCCGACGGCGAATACCTGGTCTCCGGCGTCGAGGGCTTCCTCAACATCGACCCGGCCAGCAAGCGATTGTCGATCGGGCCGAAGATCATCAGCCGCGACGGCGTCAGTGCGCGCACCACCGGCAACCTGGACCTGAAGGGCGAGTACGAGGAGTTCGGCGAAGTGCAGGACGGCCGCCTGGTCGAGGGCGGCGACATCAGCATCCACGGCGACGTGTTCGGCAAGCTGCAGTCGCGCGGCGGCACCATCGTCCTGTACCGCAACCTGGTCGGCGGCAGCGCCGTCAACGCCGCCGGCGACATCCGCGTCAAGGGCGTGGCATCGGGCGCGGTGCTGCAGACCCGCCTGGGCGAGGTGGTGATGGCGCGCGCCGAGAGCTGCGTCATCTCCGCCACGCGGGTGGTGATCGGCGAGGCCAACAACTGCGAGATCATCGCCGACGAGGTGCTCATCAAGGTGGCCGAGGGCTGCGCCATCGCCGCCCGCAAGATCGAGATCGGCCGCGCCGGCCCGCGCAAGCAGAGCGAGATGCTGCTGTTCCCGCTGGTGCCCGACACCGGCAAGTACGAGCAGCGGCTGGCCGAGCTGGGCGCGCAGGCGGCCCAGTGCGAGCGCGCCGCGCAGCGCGACCAGGCCGAGATCGACCAGCTCACCAGCCAGGCCGAGGTGCGCAGCTACCTGACCCTGGCCACCCGTTTGCGCCGCCGCGAGCTGGTGCTGACGGCCGACCAGGAGCCGCTGTTCCACAAGATGGCGGCGGCGGTCGGGCCGGTGCTCAAGGCGGTGGCCAAGCTGTCGCTCAGCGCCAAGGCTGCGCAGGCGCAGCGCGGGCAGCTGTTCGAGCAGCTGGAGCTGGTGCGCCGCAAGCGCGCCGCGGTGCAGGGCGGCTCGCGCTGCCGCGTGCAGATGTTCGCCGGCGAGACGCTGGTGCGCTCGATGGTGTTCAACCCGGACACCGGCACCGCCTACGACGGCGCGCCCAAGGACATCCGCGCCAGGCTGCGCGCCGCCAACAAGGGCCTGACCCTGATCTTCTCCGGCGCCAGCGGCGCGCTGGACTGGTCGCTCGACGCCGCCGCTACAAGCTGACCTTGCCGCGCAGCTGCTTGGTTTCGCTGTCGCGGCTCTTGCTGTCGAGGCGGCGGCGCTGCGAGCCGCGCGTAGGCTTGGTGGCGCGGCGCGGCGGCGGCAGCACGGCGACGCCGTCGACCAGCTCCTGCAGGCGGCGCAGCGCCTCCTCCTTGTTGGCCTCCTGGCTGCGCGACTGCTGCGCCTTGAGCACCAGCACGCCGTCCTTGGTGATGCGGTTGTCGCGCAGGGCGAGCAGGCGCTCGCGGATGTGCTCGGGCAGCGAGGACTGCACGATGTTGAAGCGCATCTGCACCGCGTTCGACACCTTGTTGACGTTCTGCCCGCCCGGCCCCTGGGCGCGGATGGCGGTGAACTCGATGTCGTTCAGGTCGATCGAAATCATCGTCAAATCCCAATACAGTACTGTTGAAAAAACCGGCGGCGGGAATCCAGGGTCAGACCCTAGGGTCTGACCCTCGGGGCCGCCGTCGTCACAGGCGGAACTTGACCGGCTGCGCCAGCGCCCAGTGCTCGCCCTCGCTGGGGTGGACGGCGCGCCTGGCCATGCCGCGCGCCCGGAACAGCGGGTGCTCCAGCGCCTCGGCGGTGCGCAGCACGGGCGTCACGCAGCAGTCGGCGGCGCCGAACAGCGCGCTCCACTCGGCCTGCGTGCGGCCGGCGAAGACGGCATCGAGTTCGGCGCGCAGCGCCATCGCGTCGGCGCCGCCGACCCGCTGGCCCAGCTGCCAGTGGCGCGTCTTCAGGTCGGGCCGGCCCAGCACGTCGCAGCAGGCTTGCCAGAACTTCAGCTCCAGCGCGCCGACCGCCATGTAGCGCGCGTCGCTGGTTTTGTACACCGTGTAGCAGGGCACGCCGCCGGTCAGCAGGTCGCGCCCCGGCTGGGCCGGCGCGCCGTTGTTGACGCCGACCAGCGGCATGATGTTATGCGCCAGCACGGCGTCCGTCATCGACACGTCGACGAAGCGGCCAACGCCGCCCATCTTCACCGCCAGCAGCGCCGCCAGGATGCCCTGCAGCGCGCTCTGCGCGCCGCCCAGCAGGTCGCCCACCTGCAGGTTGGGCAGGGCGGGGCGGCCGTCGTCGCCGGCGTTCTGGTCGAGCATGCCGGCGTAGCCGATGTAGTTGATGTCGTGCCCGGCCAGCGCGGCGTAGGGGCCGTCCTGGCCGTAGCCGGAGATGGCGCACATCACCAGCCTGGGGTTGCGTTGCCTGAGCGCCTGCCAGCCCAGGCCCAGCTTGTCCATCACGCCGGGGCGGAAGCTCTCGACCAGCACGTCGGCCGTGTCGACCATCTCCAACAGGCGCTCGCGCTGCGCCGAGTCCTTCAGGTCCATGCGCAGGAACTGCTTGCCCCGGTTGACGGCGACGAAGAACTGCGACACCTCGGCGCGCACCGGCCCCATGGCGCGGGCGTAGTCGCCGGCGCCCGGGTCTTCGATCTTGATCACCTCGGCGCCCATCTCGGCCAGGTGCATGGTGGCGACCGGGCCGGGCAGCAGGCGCGTCAGGTCGAGCACGCGGATGCCGGCGAGGGGCTGGTCGGGCGACTGCGGCGTGCTGGCGGAAGGGGGCATGGGACGGAGGGGGGTGGGTGGGTGGCCGGCCATTGTAGCAAACCGGCGCGGCATGCCGGCCGGCGTTGATTGTCGTCAACATGAGAAGATCGCGGCGCGGTTAGGATGGCACATGCCTGACGCGGACATCGCAGCGCGCAACGCGCCGTCGGGACTTCTCGGACGAAAGGACCATCATGTACTCCACCGTATCGCACAGCGCCGACGCCGTCATCGAGCAGCCGGACGCCGCTCCGGCGCCGGCCGCCGGGCGCCAATACCTGACTTTCCGCCTGGCCGGCATGGAATACGCGCTCGACTTCTCGCGCGTGCAGGAGCTGCGCCCCTACAAGTCGTTGGAACGCTTCGCCTCGGAGGGCGAAATCGTCAACGGCGTGGCGGCGGCGCGCGGCGTCATCATGCCCATCGTCGACATGCGCATCGCCTTCGGCCAGCGCACGCCGATATTGGAGGAGGCGACCGACGTGATCATCCTCAAGCTGTCGAGCTGCGTGATGGGCATGGTGGTCGACGGCGTGACCGACGTCGTCACGCTGAGCGCGCAGCAGATCCGCCCGATTCCCGGCCTGAACGCCGGCGCCGGCGAGGCCGCCGCCTATCTGCTCGGCCTGGGCGAGGTGGGCGGGCGCCGCCTGATCCTGGTCGACATCGACTCGCTGATGTCGATCCGCAAAAACGCCGAGGGCGCGCGCCACGCCGCCTGAGCGGGTGACGCGCGCCCCCGGCGCGCTTGCAGCTGGCTGAGTGTTACACCAGCGCTTCGAGCTGCTCCTGCAGCTCGAGCCATTCGGCCTCCAGCTGGCCCAGCGTCCTTGCTGAAGAAGGACTGGTCGGCCAGCAGCTGCTTCAGCTTGGCCTTGTTGGCGGCGTCGTAGATCGACGGCTCGCCCAGCTTGGCGTCCACTTCGGCCTTTTGGCCGTTGCGCTTGGCGATTTGCTCGTCGAGGCGCTTGACCTTCTGTTCCAGCGGCTTGCGCAGCGTGGCCAGGCGCTGGCGGTCTTCGGCCGCCTGGCGCTTCTGGTCCTTGCGGTCGGCCACCGGCACGGCGGCGGCGGCGGCCGCCGGGGCCACCGGCGAGGCCACCGGGAAGTCGGTCTTGTTTTCCTTGCCGGCCGCCGGCAGCACCGTGGTGCCCTTGCCCAGCTTGGTCTGGAACAGCCAATCCTTGTAGTCGTCCAGATCGCCGTCGAACGGTTGCAGCTTGCCGTCGGCGACGATGATGAACTGGTCGGTGGTGGCGCGCAGCAGGTGCCTATCGTGCGACACCACCACCAGCGTGCCTTCGAACTGCGCCAGCGCCTCGGTCAGCGCCTCGCGCGTTTCCAGATCCAAGTGGTTGGTCGGCTCATCGAGCAGCAGCAGGTTGGGGCGCTGCCAAACGATCAGCGCCAGCGCCAGGCGGGCCTTCTCGCCGCCCGAGAACGGACGGATCGAGCTGGTCACCATGTTGCCGGGGAAGTTGAAGCCGCCGAGGAAGTTGCGCAGCTCCTGCTCGCGCACGGTCGGCGCGATCTTCGACAAGTGCCACAGCGGCGATTCGTCGTGGCGCAGCATCTCCACCTGGTGCTGGGCGAAGTAGCCGATGTTGAGGCCTTGCCCAGCGTGGCGTCGCCGGTCAGCGGCATCAGCTCGCCGGCGATGGTCTTGATCAGCGTCGACTTGCCGGCGCCGTTCACGCCCAGCAGGCCGATGCGCTGGCCGATCTGCAGCGAGAAGTTGATGTTCTGGACGATGCTCTTGTGCGTGATGTCGCCGGTCTCTTCGTTCTCGATCTTGTAGCCGGCGTCGACGTCCTCCATCACCAGCAGCGGGTTCGGCGCGCTCAGCGGCTCGCGGAACTCGAAGGAGAATTCGGCGGCGGCGCGCAGCGGCGCCAGCTCCTCCATCTTGGCCAACGCCTTCATGCGGCTCTGCGCCTGGCGCGCCTTCGAGGCCTGCGCCTTGAAGCGGTTGACGAAGGACTCCAGGTGGGCGCGTTTGCGGGTCTGTTTCTCCAGCGCGCCGGCGGCCAGGATCATCTGCGCCGCGCGTTGGCGCTCGAAGGACGAGTAGTTGCCCGAGTAGCGCTTGAGCTTGCGCTCGTCGATGTGGGCGACCACGTTGACCACCTCGTCGAGGAAGTCGCGATCGTGCGAAATGATGATCAGGGTGCCGGGGTAGCGCTTGAGCCAGTCCTCCAGCCAGATGATCGCGTCCAGATCCAAGTGGTTGGTCGGCTCATCGAGCAGCAGCAGGTCGGACGGGCACATCAGCGCCTGCGCCAGGTTCAGGCGCATGCGCCAGCCGCCGGAGAAGCTGGCCACCGGCTGCTGCATCTGGTCGAGCGAGAAGCCCAGGCCGAGCAGCAGTTGTTCGCCGCGCGACTGCACGGTGTAGGCGTCGGCGTCGGCCAGCGCGCTGTACATCTCGCCGATGGCGATGCCGTTCTCGGTGCTCTCCGGCTCGCCCTCCAGGCGGGTCAGTTCGGCCTCCAGCTTGCGCAGGGTGATGTCGCCGTCGATGGCGTAGTCGAGCGCGGCGCGCTCCAGCGGCGGCGTCTCCTGCGCCACGTAAGCCATGCGCCACTTGGCCGGGAAGTCGATCTCGCCCTGGTCAGGATGGAGCTCGCCGCGCAGCATGGCGAACAGGCTCGATTTGCCGGCGCCGTTGGCGCCGATCAGGCCGATCTTGTCGCCCGGGTTGAGGGTGATGTCGACCTGCTCGAGCAGCGGTTTGATGCCGCGCATCAGGCTTACTTGTATGAAACGTATCATTTTTTTCTTTGCGGTGGGGCGGCGGGCGCGCGCCGGCCACGGGGCCGGGCGCGCTCGTCTAAAGGGATGGCGGTGTGCTTACAGCTTGAGCTGGTCGGCGGTCAACAGGAACACCATGTCGTCGCCGGCGCTGGTGCTCAGCCAGGTCAGGCCGAGGGCGCCGAAGGCCGCCTCGGCGAAGGCGCGCTCGTTGCCGATCTCGACGATCAAAATGCCGTCGTCGGTCAGGCGCTCGGCGGCGCCGGCGACGATGGTGCGCACCAGGTCCATGCCGTCGCTGCCGCCGGCCAGGGCGATCTGCGGCTCGGCCAGGTATTCCTGCGGCAGCTTGCCCATCGAGCTCGAGTTGACGTAGGGCGGGTTGCTGATGATCAGGTCGTACTTCTTGTTCGGCACGTTCTGGTACAGGTCGGACTGGATCAGCGTGACCCGGTCCTCCAGCTTGTAGGTGGCGACGTTGCGGCGGGCCACCTCGAGCGCCTCGGCCGAGATGTCGACGGCGTCGACCTGGGCGTCGGGGAAGGCGTCGGCCAGCATGATGGCCAGGCAGCCGGAGCCGGTGCACAGTTCCAGCACGTTGCGCACGTTGTCGGGCTCGTTGACCCACGGCGAGAAGTAGTCGGGGATCAGCTCGGCGATGAAGGAGCGCGGCACGATCACGCGCTCGTCGACGTAGAAGTTGTAGGTGCCCAGCCAACCCTCGTTGGTGATGTAGGCGGCCGGCACGCGGTCGACGCTGCGCCGCTCGATCACCGCCAGCACGGCGGCCACTTCCTCGGGCAGCAGGCGGGCGTCGAGGAAGGGATCGAGCTTGTCGAGCGGGAGTTTGAGGGTGTGCAGGATCAGGTAGGCCGCCTCGTCGAGCGCCTCGGCGCTGCCGTGGCCGAAGAACAGCTTGGCGGTGTTGAAGCGGGTGACGGCGTAGCGCAGCAGGTCGCGCGGCGTGGTGAAGGGAGTGGTGGTCATGGCTATATCTCGGTCAATACGGTAATCGGGTGGCGCGCCTCGGCGCGCTTGGTTAGCAGGCGCCCAGCTTTCAGCGCAGCAGATTCTCCAGCGTGCGCCGGTAGATGTTCTTCAGCGGATCGACGAAGCGCAGCTCGATATGCTCGTCGATCTTGTGGATACTTGCGTTGGGAGGCCCGAATTCTATCACCTGGGGGCAGATCTGCGCGATAAAGCGGCCGTCGGAGGTGCCGCCGGTGGTCGACAACTCGGTCATCACGCCCGTCTCGGCCAGGATCGCCGCCGACAGCGCGTCGCTCAGGTTGCCGCGCGGGGTCAGGAAGGGTAGGCCGCTGAGCGCCCATTTGAGCTCGTAGTGCAGGCCGTGCTTGTCGAGGATGGCGTGGACGCGCTTCTTCAGGCCCTCGTGCGTGCTGGCGGTGGAGAAGCGGAAGTTGAAGTCGATGACCATCTCGCCGGGGATGACGTTGTTGGCGCCGGTGCCGCCGTTGATGTTGGACATTTGCCACGAGGTCGGCAGGTAGTACTCGTTGCCGGCGTCCCACTGCTCGGCGACCAGCTCGGCCAGCGCCGGCGCGGCCAGGTGGATCGGGTTCCTGGCCAGCTGCGGGTAGGCGATGTGGCCCTGCACGCCGAGCACCGTCAGGCGGCCCGAGAGCGAACCACGGCGGCCGTTCTTGATCATGTCGCCCAGCGTCTCGTCCGAGGTCGGCTCGCCGACGATGCAATAGTCGATCTGCTCGCCGCGCTCCTTGAGCAGGTTGCAGACGATGACGGTGCCGTCGGTGGCCGGGCCTTCCTCGTCGCTGGTGATGAGGAAGCCGATCGAGCCGGCGTGGTCGGGGTGGGCGGCGGTGAACTCCTCGCAGGCCACCACCATGGCGGCGATCGAGGTCTTCATGTCGGCCGCGCCACGGCCGTACAGCTTGCCGTCGCGGTGGGTCGGGTTGAAGGGTTCGGAGCGCCATTGCTCGACCGGGCCGGTCGGCACCACGTCGGTGTGGCCGGCGAACACCAGCAGCGGCGCGGTCGCGCCCTTGCGCGCCCACAGGTTGGTCACGCCGTTCGACTCGATCACCTCGCAGGCGAAGCCGAGCGGCGCCAGCAGGTCGATCAGGTGCTGCTGGCAGCCCTTGTCGTCGGGTGTCACGGAGGACAGGGCGATGAGTTTTTCGGTCAGCGCGAGGGTGCGGGAAGGTGTCATATGCGGCTTAGTCGGATCAAAGAAATCGGCGGGCGGATTACAGGGCGAACAGCTGGCGGTACTGGGCGTCGGAGAAGCTGACGGCGAAGGCGCCGTCCTTGTCGAGCACCGGGCGCTTGATCACCGAGGGGAATTCGAGCATCAGCGCGATGGCGGCGGCGTCGTCGACGATGGCGGCCTTGCGCTCGTCGGGCAGGGCGCGCCAGGTGGTGCCCTTGCGGTTGACCAGCACGTCGCGGCTCAGGTGGCCCAGCCAACCGGCGACGATGTCGCCCGTCAGGCCCTGTTTTTTGAAGTCGTGGAACGTGAAGTCCTGCTGCTGCTCCGCCAGCCAGACGCGGGCTTTTTTGACGGTGTCGCAGTTGGGAATGCCGTAGAGGGTAATTGTCATGTCAAATCAAAGGCTTGCGTGGTTATTCGGGAACATTCGGGGAGCGCGCGGCGGGGCGGCGCCGTGCGCCGGCCGCCCAACCCTATAGGATAGCATGGCCGCCGCCCTGGCTGGCTGCGGCGCGGTTCGGCATCGTTGCCGTCGCCGGACGATCAGGACTATGTGTCCCATGCAATCATTTGCGTTGTGTCAACGCCTGCCATTGATGGGAGCGCATGCTGTGCGGACATGAACCCACGGCCTGTCCATCATGAGCGGCAATCGATTTGATCGTTTCGAGTATTACGAATGCCTGCGGCAGCAGGACACGCTGCTGGACGAGGCGATTGCCCGGCGTCGCCTGGCGGACTGTCCACACGGTCCGTTCGAGCACCGACTTGGTCTAGACGGGTATCTGTACATTGGCGCCCGCGTGCGTCGCGTGCGCGAAGCCGTTGCCGAATCCCAATCGTTCGCGCTGCGCGAATTGCAGGCCAAGTTGGGCGGTATCGGCCTGGCCGACGTCTGGCCGATTTTGCGGGAAATCTGCCACGACGTCGCCTTGTACGTCGGCGGTGGCGCGATAGTTGGCGGCGCCATCGGTGGCGGCCTGGGTGTGTTTGCGTTTGGCGCCGGTGCCTTGCCGGGCGCCGCTGCGGGTGCCGCGCTGGGGACGCAGGCGGGCAATCTGCTGCTGGGCTTTTTCGGCCTGAAATCGGTGGTGGCGTTCATGCTCGACAGCCTGCCGCGCGCCACACGCGCCTACCGGCAGGGTTTCTTCGAAGCGTGGGGCGGGATGCCCGACCTGGGCGCTTATTCACTGGACGCGCCCCATTACGGCGTCGATCGCTTGGCCGACAGCACCTATCTGGCCGCGAGAGCCTTCGCGCGCGGCCACGAGATTCTTATCCTGGCTCTGTTGGCTGGCGTGGTGGCCTATCTGACCAGAGGCAAGGGCCAGTTCTCGGCGCTGCTGGCGGAGGTGCGGCAAAGCGCGCGGCTGGGGCCCAAAATGGCGAGTTGGCTCGAGCAGAATGAAGGTAAACTGCTCAATCATCCATTGCTGAACGAGCGTGCGCGGGGCAATGGCGGTGGCGCCATTGGCAGTGGCCCCGCGCCCGGGGCGGCCGCGCCCGGGCCACGCACGGGCAATCAAGCGACAGCAGGAACCGCCCCGCGTGATGGTGCCCAGGCCGTCGGCGAAGCCGCCCGCAAGGTTTTACCTGGGACAAATGGCATCAGAACGGTTGAAAACTCGTTGGATAGGGTCAATCAGTTGCGTCAGGCGCTAGATATTGGCGCAAAGAGGAATGTTGCCATCGCCGAATATAATATTAATGGCGAGATTGGTGAGCTCGTGGGCATTAGTGGCAATGCGTCGAGGCCAGGTACGGTTGCCATTCCTGAAACCCGTCGTTTTGAAACAATCGCGACAGGGAACAACACCCGTGTGTTGGATTCCGAAGTGAAAATTCTTGAACACCTTGGAAGCCGTTTGCCACCAGACGCGACGGGTACTTTGCATCTCTTTTCAGAGCTTCCACTTTGCGTGTCATGCGCGGGAGTGGTTCCACAATTTCAACAAGCATACCCAGGTATTCGGGTAATTGTGACTCATGGTCCGGGACGGTAATGATGAACAAAGAAGAGCTAATTTCATCGCTGGTGAATGCGAAGATCTGTAAGGCGAGCGATGTTAGAGGGGCATCTTTAGAAGATGTCGCGGTTTTGGAAAAAGCGATAGGGCAAAATCTGCCGGCGCAGTATCGGGAGTTCTTATTGGGGATTGGGTGTGGCGCAGGGGAATTTCTTCAAGGGACGGATATTTTCCTATCTGCTCTCGACGGGTTAAAGGATGAGGCAACCAGTTTGCTAAGGGAAAATGATGAAGGGGTACAACTCGCAGGTGATGCATTCGTTTTTTCCATGCACCAAGGATATGAGTTTACGTACTTCAATACGTCCGAAGGAGATGATCCTCCCGTGTATCAGTACGTAGAGGGTAATGGGCCACCAGTACTTACATGGAATTCGTTTAGTGACTTTCTGAGTGATTCGATAACTCAACACGCTCAACTGAAGGCTTCATAAAAGAGCACACCTGTTGTGCAAATGGGCGTTGTTGCATAAGTCCGTACATGGCTTAGACTGAGGGTTATGGTCGTGAGTATCAGTCCCATGATGATGCGGGCATAGTTGCCTTTGTCACCTCGCCACCGCACCGCTGCGAGTGCGGATGCTCGTCACGGCCCCGTCCCGTTCTTGCCCCCGCTGCTTCCCGCCATTCCACAGTGGACGGGGCGCCACGTCCGCTGCGCAATTGCGCCACTTAGCGTTGCTTTGCGCTTACAATTTCAATCAATATCATTCTTGACGGAAATACTGGCTTCCTCATAGGCAGGCAGATACCGTCGCACGCAGCGAGAGACCACCACGGCAGCCATGAGCGAGTCCACCTTACACCACGTCCACGGCGCCGCGCCGCGCCGCGCCGGCGCGCCGGCCGACTCGCTGGTGCGCCGGCTGACCCGCATGAACCTGCTGGTGTTGAGCGTGACCATGCTGCTGACCTTCGCCCTGCTGGCCACCGCCACCTGGTTCGTCGCCCGCACGCGGCAGATCCAGGGCGCCGAATTGAGCGCCCAGCTGCTGGCCAACAGCATCGCGCCGATGATGGTGTTCGCCGACCGCGATGCCGCCAACGGCGAGCTGGCCGCCTTTTCGCGCCGCAGCGACCTGCAGCAGTTGCAGGTGCAAACGCTGCAGGGCGCCGTCTTCGCCCAGTGGCGGGCCGGCGGCGTCGAGACGGCCGCCGCCGCGCTGGCCGCGCCGCGCGGGATGGGCACCTACGCCGCCGTCGCCGCGCACACCACCACCTCGGCCAGCGCGCTGGAGGTGTGGGTGCCGGTGCGGCTGAAGGGAGAACTGGTCGGCCTGCTGGTGCTGCGCGAGAGCCTGCAAAGCCTGCACCGCTCCGTGCTGCTGCTCAGCGGCATAGGCGCGCTGCTGATCGGTGCCGCCATCTGGATCGCCGCGCGCGGCCTGCGTGTGGTGCAGCGGCGCGCGCTGGCGCCGCTGGTCGAATTGTCCGACCTGGCCGAGCGCGTCGCGCTGGAGCACGACTACGGCCGCCGCGCCACAGTCTACCGCGCCGACGAGGTGGGCCGCCTGACCGAGCGCTTCAACGACATGCTCAAGCGGATCGAGATCTGGCAGGCCGACCTGCACCAGCAACTGGAGCAGGAGCAGGAGGCCGGCCAGCAGTTCCAGCAGATGGCCCACCAGGACAGCTTGACCGGCCTGCCCAACCGCCTGTTCTTCCAGGGCGAGCTGCAACGCAGCCTGGCGCTGGCGGCGCAGACCGGCGAGCTGATGGCGCTGATGTTCATCGACCTGGACAACTTCAAGACCGTCAACGACCAGCACGGCCACGAGGCCGGCGACGCCGTGCTGTGCGAGGTGGCGCGGCGCATGTCCGGCGTGCTGCGCGCGCGCGACGTGCTGTGCCGGCTGGGCGGCGACGAGTTCGCGCTGATCCTGCCGGTGCTGCCGGACCAGGCGGCGGCCGAGCAACTGGCACTGCGCCTGATCGAGGCGGTGCGCGAGCCGCTGCACGTGGGTGCCATCCTGATGCCGATCGGCGCCACCGTCGGCCTGGCCTTCTGCCCGCTCGACGCGCGCGACGCTAGCAGCCTGCTGAAGGCCTCCGACCAAGCCATGTACGCCGCCAAGCGGGCCGGCAAGAACACCTTCCGCCGGGTACAGCATGCGCAACATGAATAGGCGGCAGGGCGGGGCGGCGCTGCCGCCGCTGTTGTTGGCGATGGCGCTGGCCACCGGCTGGCCCGTCGCGTCGGCGCAGGCGCAGGCGCAGGCACCCGCACCCGCACCCGCACCCGCGCCCGCGCAGGAGGCGCAGCCGAAGCCGGGCGAGGACGCCAGCCACCCGTCGCTGGAGGAGCTGCTGCGGCAGACCTTGAACGAGGTGCCGCGCGAGGTGGAGGAGTCGACCTCGTCGCGCTTCGCCCAGAGCGCGGCGCAGGCGCCGTCGGTGACCTATGTGTTGACCGACGCCGACATCGCCCGCCACGGCATGCGCAGCATGGCCGACATCCTGCGTGGCATGCCCGGCCTGTACGTCACCGGCGACGGCAATTTCATCTACGTCGGCGCACGCGGTCTGGGCCGGCCGGGCGACTACAACGCGCGCCTGCTGTTCCTGGTCGACGGTATGCGCGTCAACGACAACATCTACGACGCCGGCACGCTGGGCGCCGAGTTCTTCGTCGACGTCGACCTGATCGACCGGGTCGAGTACGCGCCGGGGCCGGGCTCCGCCCTGTACGGCAACAACGCCATCTTCGGCGTGGTCAACGTCATCACCAAGGGCAGCGACAAGCTACAG
Source organism: Rugamonas sp. DEMB1 (assembly GCF_029834475.1). Lineage (GTDB taxonomy): Bacteria > Pseudomonadota > Gammaproteobacteria > Burkholderiales > Burkholderiaceae_D > Rugamonas > Rugamonas rubra. The sequence continues at coordinate 1,872,879 of NZ_CP122407.1, forward strand.
GGCCTGCAGCTGCGCGCCGGCGGCGATAGCGAGCACCTGCGCGAGCTGCGCGCCAGCGTCGGCCACCGCTCGGAGAACGGCTGGGAGGGCTGGTTGGCCTTGAGCGCGTTCGAGCAGCCGCGCATCCGCATCCCCTACGACTTACCGCCCGAGGAAAGCGGCCAACTGCGCGCGCACAACTGGGACCACGGCCAGCGCCTGCTCGGCATGGCCAGCGCCGACGGTTGGACCCTGCGCGGCGGCGTGAGCCGGCGCACGCGCGGCTTCCCCTACGTCTACCAGGTCGACGGCGGCTGGAACCTGGGCCAGCAGCGCGGCATCTTCGACAACAGCTTCGTCTCGCTGGCGCACGAGCGCAACATCGGCGACTGGAACCTGTACGCCGCCGTCTCGGCCAAGCGCAGCGGGTACGACGACGTCAACCCCTACCAGGCCGACGACGGCACGGCGCGAACCTTCTCCAACGCCTCGCTGGGACGCTGGCGCAACGTCGACCTGCGCCTGAGCACCCACCGCTGGCGCGACCACGACCTGATGGCCGGCGTCGAGTACCAGTTCGACCGCCAGCAGCAGATCGTCGCCGGCACGGTGGGCGAGGAGCCGCTGGCGCAGTTTATCGGCGAGAACCGGCGCCGCGGCCTGTTCGTGCAGGACGCCTGGCGCCTGAGCGACACGCAGCGCTTGATCCTCGGCCTGCGCCGCGACCACGCCAGCATCGGCGGCAGCAACACCAATCCGCGCCTGGCCTGGATCTGGAGCGGGGTGCCCGACGCCACGCTCAAGCTGATGTACGGCAGCGCCTTCCGCGAGGCCAACCTGTACGAGTTCCAGGCCAACTACCCGTTCGGCGCGCCGACCCCGGCGCCGGAGCGGGTGCGCACGCTGGAGCTGGCCTGGGAGCACACGCTCAACCACCAACTGCAGTACCGCCTGTCGGTGTACGCCTCGCGGCTGCGCGACCTGATCAGCATCAACCTGGATACGGCCGTGTTCGAGAACAGCGCGCCGATCCGCAACGTCGGCGCGGAGCTGGGCGTCGAGCGGCGCTGGGGCGGCGGCCAGCAGCTGCGCGCCGCGCTGTCGCTGCAGGACACCAAGGACGAGCAGGGCCGGCGCCTGTCCAACTCGCCGCGCACGCTGGTCAAGCTGATGTTCAACCAGCCGCTGCGCGGCGACGCGTTGCAGTTGTCCTGGCAGGCGCTGAGCGTGAGCCGGCGCAGCTTCGCCGAGGGCGACCTGCCGGGCTACGCGCTGCTCAACGCCACGCTGTTGTGGCGCCCCAGCCTGGGCACCGACGTCAGCGTCGGCGTCCACAACCTCGGCGACGTGCGCTACCGCGACCGGCCCGGCCCCTACGGCGCGCCGATCGCCCAGGAGCGGCGCAGCCTGCGCTTCTCGCTGACCCGGCGCTTCGGTTCATGAGGTGCTGGCGCAAGGCGCTACTGGGCCTGTCGCTGTGCGCGGCGGCCGGCGCGCCGGCGCGGGCCGGCCAGGACGAGGTGCAGCTGAAGGCCGCCTTCATCTACCGCTTCGCCCAGCTGACGCAGTGGCCGCCGCCGCCGCTGCGCGAGTTCACCTACTGCGTGGCCGGCAACGCGCCGCTGCAGGACGCGCTGCGCGCGCTGACCCAGGGTGCCGCGCCGGGCACGCCGGTGCGGCTGCTGCAGATCGGCGAGCCGCAGCACGTGCCGCAATGCCAGTTGCTGGTGCTCAGCATGAGCGGCCGCGCCGAGCTGCGCCGCTGGCAGGAGATGCTGGCCGACGATCCGGTGCTGGTGGTGGGCGACAGCGCCGAGTCCTTCCGCAACGGCGCGGTGATCGCGCTGGTGATCGAGCCGAACGGCCTGGCCTTCCGCATCAACCACACCGAGGCCAAGCGGCGCGGCCTGGCGCTGAGCTACCAGATGCTCAAGCTGGCGCGCGAGGTCAAGTAGCGCGCGGCCCGGCGCCCGGCGCGGCGGTTCAGGCGTCGAGGTTGAACTCGGTGAACGAGGACTCGCTGGCCGGCTTGGGCTCGGGCTCGGCCGGCGCGGCCTTGCGGTCCGGGCCGTTGTTGAGCAGCCAGAGCAGGTTGGTGGCCGAGTCGGCGTTGGCCAGCGCCTCCTCCTGGCTGATGGCGCCGTCCTGCACCAGCTTGAGCAGGGCCAGCTCGAAGGACTGCGAACCGGGCGACAGGCTCTTCTCCATCGCCTCCTTGATCTGGCCGATCTCGCCCTTTTCGATCAGGTCGGCGACGTAGCGCGTGTTGACCATCACCTCCACCGCCGCCGTGCGCGCGCCGCCGTCGATCGAGCGCACCAGGCGCTGCGAGACGATGGCCTTGACCGTCGCCGCCAGGTTCCTGCAGCAGGGCGGCGCGGTTCTCCATCGGGTAGAAGCTGATGATGCGGTTGAGCGCGTTGTAGCTGTTGTTGGCGTGTAGCGTGGCCAGCACCAGGTGGCCGGACTGGGCGTAGGCGAGGGCGGCCGACATGGTCTCCTTGTCGCGGATCTCGCCGATCAAAATGCAGTCGGGCGCCTGGCGCATCGAGTTGCGCAGCGCCGTGTGGAAGTCCTTGGCGTCGCTGCCGATCTCGCGCTGGTTGACGATGGCCTTCTTGTTCTTGAACAGATACTCGATCCGGGTTCTCCAGCGTGAGGATGTGGCCCGAGCGCAGCTCGTTGCGGTGGTCCAGCATGGCGGCGATCGAGGTCGACTTGCCCGAGCCGGTCGAGCCGACCAGCAGCATCAGGCCGCGCTTCTCCATGATCAGTTCGGCCAGCACCGGCGGCAGGCCCAGCTCGGCCAGCGGCGGTATGGTCGCCGGCACGAAGCGGAACACCGCCGAGACGCTGCCGCGCTGGCGGAAGGCGGACAGGCGGAAGCGGCCCAGGTTGGCCACCGAGACGCCCATGTTGAGCTCGTTGCTGTCGTCCAGTTCCGCCATCTGCGCCGGCGTGCAGATCTCCGCCAGCAGGGTGCGGATGTTGTCCGGTTCGAGCTTCTGCTGGTTGATGGGGATCAGGTTGCCGTTGATTTTCAGGTGGACCGGGGAGTTCACGGCGAAGAACATGTCCGAGGCGTTCTTCTCCTTCATCAGCTGGAACAGGCGGTCCATCATGGTCATGGCAATCTCCGATCGGTTGCGGCGCGGGGGTATTCGTGCAATTGAGGACACTCGATACAACAAGGGCCGGGGCGCTTGCGCGGCCCGGCCCCTGCTATGTTACCACCGGCCCCGGCGCGCCGGGACGCAGTTTAGATCCCGCGCAGCAGCTCGTTGATGCCGGTCTTGGCGCGGGTTTTGGCGTCGACGCGCTTGACGATGACGGCGCAGTACAGGCTGTACTTGCCGTCGTCCGACGGCAGGCTGCCCGACACCACCACCGAGCCGGAAGGCACGCGGCCGTAGGTCACTTCGCCGGTGGCGCGGTCGTAGATCTTGGTCGACTGGCCGATGTAGACGCCCATCGAGATCACCGAGTTCTCTTCGACGATGACGCCTTCGACGATCTCCGAGCGGGCGCCGATGAAGCAGTTGTCTTCGATGATGGTCGGGTTGGCCTGCATCGGTTCGAGCACGCCGCCGATGCCGACGCCGCCCGACAGGTGGACGTTCTTGCCGATCTGGGCGCAGGAGCCGACGGTGGCCCAGGTGTCGATCATCGCGCCCTCGTCGACGTAGGCGCCGATGTTGACGTAGGACGGCATCAGCACGACGTTCTTGGCGATGAAGCTGCCGCGGCGGGCGACGGCCGGCGGCACCACGCGGAAGCCGCCCTTGGCGAAGTCCTCGGCGGTGTAGTTGGCGAACTTGGTGGGCACCTTGTCGTAGAACTGCATGGTGCCGTCGCCGCTCATGACGCTGTTGTTCTCCAGGCGGAACGACAGCAGCACGGCCTTCTTGACCCATTGGTTGACCACCCAGTCGGCGCCGGTTTTCTCGGCCACGCGGATGGAGCCGTTGTCCAGGCCGGCGATGACGTGGGCGACCGCGTCGCGCAGTTCGGCGGCGCCGTTGGCCGGGTTGATCTCGGCGCGGTTTTCCCAGGCCTGGTCGATGATTTGCTGAAGTTGTTGGGTCATGGTGGTTTTCGCTTGTCGAAAGGGTGGGGTTATTGGTTCAGGGACTGGCAAAACTGGACGATGCGCTGGGCCGCCTGCAGGCCTTCGGCGGTCTCGGCGACCAGCGCCATGCGGATGCGGTTGTGGCCCGGGTTGAGGCCGTGCGCCGTGCGCGCCAGGAAGCTGCCCGGCAGGACGGTGACGTTGTACTCGGCGTACAGGCGCTGGGCGAACTCGGTGTCCGACAGGCCGGTGCGGCTGACGTCGGCCCACAGGTAGAAGCCGGCGTCGGGCAGCTCGACGTCGAGCACCGTCTGCAGCAGCGGCGTGATGGCGGCGAACTTGGCGCGGTATTGGGCGCGGTTGTCCTCGACGTGGGTCTCGTCGTTCCAGGCCGCCACCGACGCAGCCTGCACGGCCGGGTTCATGGCCCCGCCGTGGTAGGTGCGGTACAACAGGAATTTTTTCAGCACCTCGGCGTCGCCGGCGACGAAGCCCGAGCGCATGCCCGGCACGTTGGAGCGCTTCGACAGGCTGGAGAACACCACCAGGCGGGCGTAGGGCCGTTCGACGCCGGACAGGCCGAGGATATGGGCCGCCTGCATGGCGCCCAGCGGCGCCTCGTCGCCGTGGTAGATCTCCGAGTAGCACTCGTCGGCGGCGATGATGAAGTCGTGGCGCTCGGACAGGGCGAACAGGTTCTCCCAGTCGGTCAGGGTCAGCGTGGCGCCGGTCGGATTGCCGGGCGAGCAGACGAACAACAGGCGCACGCGCTGCCACACCGAGGCGGGAATGCTGTCGTAGTCGCAGCCGAAGTTGCGCGCCGGGTCGGAGTTGACGAAGTAGGGCTCGGCGCCGGCCAGGTAGGCGGCGCCCTCGTAGATCTGGTAGAACGGGTTGGGGCAGACCACCAGCGAGCCGGCGGCCGGGTCGATCACCGTCTGGGCGAAGGCGAACAGCGCCTCGCGCGAGCCGTTCACCGGCAGCACCTGGGTGGCGCGGTCGAGCGCCGGCAGGTCGTAGCGGCGTTCCAGCCAGTCGGCGATGGCGCCGCGCATGGTCCGAGCCGACCGTGGTGGGGTAGTTGGCCAGGCCGCCGATGTTGTCGATCAGCGCCTGCTGGATGAAGGCCGGCGTTGGATGCTTGGGTTCGCCCATGCCCAGGCTGATGGCGCTGTGCGCCGGGCTGGCGGCCACCTTGGCGAACAACTGGCGCAGTTTTTCGAAGGGGTAGGATTGCAGCTTGTCGAGATGTGGATTCACTTGGCGGACCGGAGGCAATGGAAAAAATGGCGGCGCGCGGCTGGCGCTCAGCTCTCCATTATAGCGTTCTTGCGCGGGCTTGGTGCGGCGCACCAGCGACGGCGCGCGCCGCCCCGCAACAGCCTACAACGGCCCCGCAAGCGCCGCGTGGGCGCTTTGGCAAGATGGTTCAAATACTAAGCCTGTGCCATAATCGCCTCGCGCGCGGCGCGCCACCGCCCGCTCGCGCAAGCGCAATGCAACCGCCATCCACCCGCCACACGCCAGCAAAGGACGCTCATGGAGCACGCCGCCACCGAATCCACCCCCCTCAAGCTCGACGCCATGGTCAGCCGCCAAGTGATGGTGGCGCGTCTGCTCACCGGTCTGCTGCAGGGCGCCTTGCTGTACCCGTTGTACCGGGCCGCCAGCAACAGCTTCTGGCCGGCCACCCAGCCCTATCTGTTCGCGCCGCTGCTGCTGCTTTGCCTGCTGCTGCCGGTGCTGCTGATCTCCAGCCTGGGCCACATGCGCACGCGGCGCGCCCTGCAATGGGTGGGCGCGCTGGCCGTGGTGCTGGCGCTGCTGGCGCTGCACGACGTGTGGCGCGGCGCCGGGCAGGTTGGTTGGGGCGAGTTGAGCCGGGGCTCGGGCGTGCGTGCGCCGTCGCCGCTGCTGTTCTTCTTCAGCGCCGCGTTCTGCTACATCGCCCATTCGCTGGCGCTGGCGGCGGCCCAGGACGGCCGCCGCCTGGCCAGCTACGCCAGCCACTTCGAGGCGGCCTGGAAGCTGATCATCCAGCTGGCCTTCTCGACGATGTTCGTCAGCACGCTGTGGACGGTGCTGTTCCTCGGCTCCTCGCTGTTCATGCTGGTCAAGCTGAGCTTCTTCAAGGAGCTGCTGGAGCAGGCCTGGTTCAATATTCCCGTCACCTGCTTCGCCTTCTCCTGCGCGATCCATCTGACCGATGTGCGGCCGGCCATCGTGCGCGGCATCCGCACGCTGCTGCTGGTGTTGCTGTCATGGCTGCTGCCGCTGGCCGCGCTGATGGTCACCGGCTTCCTCTGCAGCCTGCCCTTCACCGGCCTGGAGGTGCTGTGGCAGACCCGCCACGCCACCGCCGTCCTGCTCGGCACCGACGTGCTGCTGCTGGTGCTGATCAACGCCGCCTTCCAGAACGGCGCGGCGGCCGGCGTGGTGGCGCCGGTGCTGCGCGTCAGCGCGCGCGCCGCCGCCGTGCTGCTGCTGCCGCTGACGGTGATCGCCGTCTACGCGCTGGGGCTGCGGGTGGGCGACCACGGCTGGAGCTCGGACCGCATCATCGCCGCCGCCTGCCTGCTGGTGGCCGGCTGCTACGCGGTGGGCTACGCCTGGGCCGCCTACCAGAGCGACAGCTGGCTCGAGCCGATCGCCTTCGTCAACGTGGTCACCGCCTTCGTCATCCTGGCGGTGCTGCTGGCCTTGTTCACGCCGCTGGCCGACCCGGCCCGGCTGGCGGTCAACAGCCAGATGGCGCGCTTGGACAAGGGCCGCGTCAGCGCCCGCCAGTTCGACTACGATTATTTGCGCTTCGAGGGCGCGCGCTACGGCCGCGCCGCGTTGGAGCAGCTCAAGCTGCGCAGCGGCGGGCCGGACGTGGAGCTGGTGCGCCAGTCCGCCGACGAGGCGCTCAAACGCACCAGCCGCTACGGCCGCGACGCACCCAAGCTGCTCGACCTGGCCGACAATTTGCACGTCTGGCCGGCCGGCACGCAGCTGCCGGCGGGCTTCCTGGCCGAGAAGTGGAGCGGCGCCGACCTCAGTTACATGCTGCCGTCCTGTCTGACCGAGCACGGCATGGACTGCGACGCCTTTGTCCTCGACATGGATGGCGACGGCAAGCCGGAGGTGCTGGTGCTGGGTGTGGAAAACCATGGCGGCGGCGCCTTGCTGGGGCTCGGGGCGAAGGGGAAGTGGACGCTGCTGGGCAGCCTGCCGCAGGACGCCTCCGGCTGTGAGCCGTTGCGCCGCAAGCTGCTGGCCGGCGAGTTCGAGGTGGTCGCGCCGCGCGTGCACGATTTGCAGGTGGGCGGCATGCGCGTCGAGATCACGCCGCGCGAGACGCCGCCGCTGGCGCTGTGCAAGGCGCTGACCAAGGCCTTGAAGGCCGGCGCGAAGTAGGGTGGTCGGCCTGGGGCGGCCGGCGCTGTCAGGCGGCCATCAGCTTGAGCGGCTGCGGCTTGGCCCAGGCCTGCTGGGCGACGCGCATCATGTTGCGGCCCATGACCATCTCGGCCTCGGCCTCGCTCATGCCGGTGCGGCGCAGGGCGGCGCCCAGCTCGCGCCACACCGACGGCGGCGTGAAGGTGGGCGCCTTGCTGGCGCTGTAGCCGGCCGAGGCGGGCCACCAGTAGGTCGGGTCGAACTGGCCGGGCGGCGTGTCGTCCAGGCCGCGCTGCTGGAAGCAGATGTCCAGGCCGATGCCGGCGTGGGCCACGCCGACCAGGTTGGCGATGTAGGCGGCGTGGCGCGCCACGTCGTCGGCGTTGGGGTGGCTGCTGCCGAGGAACCAGGACAGGCCGGAGACGCAGACCACGCCGCCGGTGGCGGCGCAGGCGCGGATCTGCTCGTCGTTGACGTTGCGCCCGTGCGGCACCAGCGTGTAGGGGTTGGCGTGGCTGAAGATCACCGGCTTGCTGGAGGCGTTCATCACGTCCATGCTGCACAGGCGGCCGCTGTGGGCGCAGTCCAGCAGGATGCCGGCCTCGTTGATCGCCTCGACCATGCGGTGGCCCAGGCCGGTCAGGCCGCGCGGCACGTCGTGGCAGCCGTCGGCCACGCTGTTGTTGCGGTTGTAGGCCAGCAGGATCTGGCGCACGCCCAGCTCGGCGTACAGCGCCACCATGTCCGGCTGGTCGAGCAGCATGGTCGAGCCTTCCAGGTCGAAGCTGATGGCCATGCGGCCGTCGGCGGCGGCCTGGATGATGTCGTCGACGCTGGAGATCAGCGTGAAGCGCTCGGGGTGGGCGGCGATGGTGGCGCGGTAGCCGGCGATCACCGACATCACCTGCGACACCGGGTTCATGTCGGCGCCGACGTTGAGCGAGACGTGATTGACGCCGGCGGCGTGCAACTGGCTGACCGGCGTGAAATCGGCCTGGGGATGTTGCGGCAGGCAGGCGTGGGCGTCCCAGTTGATCATGAATCCGGTCTCGGTTTGTCAAAATGTCATATTCCCACGAACGGCGGCAGGGCGCAATTGTAGAAACCACAATTGTGCACGGAGCGATTTCCTGTCCGCCGCCGGCGCCTGCTTTATACTGGCGGAAAATTCAACGCAAGCTGTACGCAACCAGTACGCAAGCAGTACGCAACCAATACGCATTCAACGCCAAAGGCCATCATGTCATTTTCCTCGCTGGGCCTTGCTCCCTCGCTGCTCAACGCCGTCACCGCCAGCGGCTACACCGAACCGACCGCGATCCAAAGCGCCGCCATTCCCGCCGTGCTGCGCGGCGAGGACGTGCTGGGCGCGGCGCAAACCGGCTCCGGCAAGACCGCCGCCTTCGCCCTGCCGCTGCTGCAGTCGCTGCTCGACAACCGCAGCGGCCCGCGCCAGCTGCACGGCCTGGTGCTGGTGCCGACGCGCGAGCTGGCCGCCCAGGTGGGCGAGACGATCCGCAAGCTGGCGCTGCACCTGCCGATGCAGGTCAAGGTGTCGATCGTCTTCGGCGGCGTGTCGATCAACCCGCAGATGATGGCGCTGCGCGGCGGTGCCGACATCGTCGTGGCCACGCCGGGCCGCCTGCTCGACCTGCTCGAGCACAACGCGCTGAAGATCTCGCGCACCGCCATGCTGGTGCTCGACGAGGCCGACCGCCTGCTCGACCTGGGCTTCAGCGAGGAGCTGGGCCGCATCCTCGAACAGCTGCCGACGCAGCGGCAGAACCTGTTCTTCTCGGCGACCTTCCCGCCGGAGGTGCAGGCGTTGGCCGACACCATGCTGCACCAGCCGACCCGGGTCGAGGTGCTCGGCGAGCCGGCCAGCAAGCCGGACATCGCCCAGCGCGCCATCCTGGTCGACGCGCCGCGCCGCACGCAGCTGCTGAAGAACCTGATCCTGCAGCAGCGCTGGAGCAAGGTGCTGGTGTTCGTCGCCACCAAGTACGCCGCCGAGCACGTGGCCGACAAGCTGCGCCGCAACGGCATCCCGGCCGGCGCCTTCCACGGCGAGTTGAGCCAGGGCGCGCGCGGCGAGGTGCTGGCCGAGTTCAAGGCCAGCCGCCTGCAGGTGCTGGTGGCCACCGACGTGGCGGCGCGCGGCATCGACATCGCGCGGTTGCCGGCGGTGGTCAACTACGACCTGCCGCGTTCGGCGGTCGACTACACCCACCGCATCGGCCGCACCGGCCGCGCCGGCGAGAAGGGCGTGGCGGTCAGCTTCGTCAGCGCCGACACCGAGGCGCACTTCCGCCTGATCGAGAAGCGCCAGGATATTCTGCTCGAGCGCGAGCAAATCGCCGGCTTCGAAGCGGTGGAGCAGGCCACGCCGGTGGCGGCGGTGACCGACACGGTCAACGGCGGCATCAAGGGCAAGCGCAAGAGCAAGAAGGACAAGCTGCGCGAGACCGCCGCGCTGGCCGGCGAATAGGGAAAGCGACAGACCCTCGGCCTGCTTCGGGTGTTATTGGCGCAGCGAAGGCCTACCCCGCAATGCGGCAGACAGGGGTCAGACCCCGTATGGGGTCTGACCCCCGTGGCCGGGGTGCGGGGCCAACGCTCAATTCGCCATGGGCAAGGCAATTCGCGGTGGGCGAACCATCAAGACTGCTCGGCCGCCAGCGCGATGCGGCGGCGCAGGCGCGCGGCCTCCTGCGCGTCGCCGGCCTGCTCGGCGCGCTGCGCCTGCACACCCAGCCAGGCCAGCAGCGGCCGGCGCCAGCCTTGCGCCGACGCCGCCTCCACCGCGCCCGCCAACACCGGCGGGCTGGCGCGTCCGGCGCGCAACAACACGCCCGACGCCACCAACTTCGACAAGGGATCGGCGATCGCCTGGACCGCGGCAGCGGCGGCGGCGTCGTTGGCGGCCATCGCCACCGGCTGGTGCTGCGGCGGCGGTAGGGCGGCCTCCTGCGCGCTGGCGCGGCCGGCCAGGTAGGCGGCGTAGGCGCGGTCGGCCGCGCCGGCGTCCGGGCGCAGCTGCTCGAAGCCGGGGCAGTCGTCGAAGGCCAGCGCGGCGACGTGGCCGGCGCAGCGCAGCAGCTCGGCGCGGATCACCAGGCCGGGCTGGCCGGTGCTGGCCAGGCTGGCGCGGGCGCGGTTGAACTCGGCCGCTTCCACTTTCGCATTGCCCTCCATGTAGGCGGCCTGGGCGCGGTCGAGCGCGCTGTGGGCGTTCATTTGCCAATCCGGCAGCGGCGGGTTGTTGCCGCAGCCGGCCAGCAGCGCCAGCAGCGCCAGTGCGGCCAGCAGCGCCGCTGGCCGAGGCAGGCGCGCTGGCGTGGTGGCGGCGTTGCATGTCGTTGTGCTGGTCATGGCAGTTTGATCTCCGTGTCGCGTTTGAACGGCCATTTGCGGTTGATCTCGTTGACCAGTTGCTCGACCCGGCGCAGGCTGCTTTCTACCTCGGCGCGCAAGGTGCCCAGGTCGGCGGTGGCGACCCTGGCGTTGGCGCCGACGGCCTGCGCCTCGACCAGCACCGCGTCCATTTTCTTCAGGCTGGCGCGGGCGTCGGCCAGCAGGGCGTTGAGCTGCACCACGGTGGCCTGGGCGTCGGTCATCATGCCGTCCTTGCCGAAGACGCGGCGGTCGGCGTTGCCGACCAGGCTGTCGGCCTTGAGGGCCAGCGCATCCACCGTCACCAGCAGCTTGTTGGCCCGCTCGACCAGCTGCCGCGCCTGTTGGTCGTCGCCGGCCAGCAGGCCCATGGCGCCGGACGGGCCGTTGATCTTGTCGGTCATGCCCTTGACGTTGCGCAGGCTGGCCTCCAGCGCGGAGTTCTCCGCCGTCAGGTTGCTCAAATTTTGCAGCAGCTCCTTGGCGGCGGCCAGCAGGCGCGGGATCTCGGCGCCGGCGTCGCCCACCAGCAGGACGCGCACGGCGCCGTCGGCCAGCGGCGGGTCGGTCGGAATGCCGCTGTAGGCGCGCAGGCGGGCGCCGCCCACCAGGCCGCGCTCCAGCGTGAAGATGCTGGTGGTGCGCAGCCAGTGGGCGTCCTTGCGCGGCACGTCGACGACGATGCGCGCCTTGCCGTCCTCGGCCAGCTCGATGCGGCGCACGCGGCCGACCGGGAAGCCGGCGAAGGTGACGTCCATGCCGACCACCACGCCCTCGGAGTCGTCGGCCTGCAGCAGCAGGGTCTGGGTCGCCTCGAAGGCGCCGCGCGCGTACATCAGGTAGAGCACGGCGCCGAGCAGCAGCGCCACCATCAGGGCCAGCAGCAGGGCGGCCTTGAACTCGGCGTTGCGGATCGGCGGCGGCTCGGGCGCAATCAGGGGGGAGGGCGTGGTGTCGGTCATGTCGGGTGGCGCGCGGGCGCGCTCAGTAGTAGTTGCCCATCAGGGAGGCGATTTCGATAAGCAGGATGACGCCGAACACGCGCACCATGTCGTTCAAGCCGTGGCTGGCGCGGGGGCGGTAGCTGGCGCCGTCGTAAAAGGACGAGGCCATCGGGATCAGCCCGGCGGCGAAGCTGAAGAACAGGATCTTCAACAGCAGGATCAGGGCGACGGCCGGGTTGAACACCTGGCCGACGACGCGGGTGTAGCCGTCCAGCGCCCACGGCGTGAAGCCGTACAGCGACAGGTAGGCCAGCAGCAGCGTCAGCACGCAGCTGACCGCCGCCAGTAGCCAGACGGCGAACACGCCGGCCGCCACGCGCGGGAAGTATTCGCTGCGCAGCAGCGCCATGCCGCTGGCCTGCGCGCCGAAGTCGCCCTCGGCGCGGCGCTGCGCCAGTTCGAGGCCGGTGGGCAGGGTGCTGCGCAGGGCGACGAAGGCGGCGGCGGTCAGCGGGATCAGCTCGAGCACCAGCACGCGCACCACCATCTCCAGCGCGAAGCGCGACAGGCCGTAGCTTTGCGAGGTGACCACGACGATGCGGATCAACACCAGGCTGATCAATGACGCCAGCACGGTGAACCACAGCAGGTTGGGCGCGGTGGCCTGCACCAGTTGGCGCGCCAGCGCGGGGCGCAGCGGCTGGCGGTAGCTGCTCGGCATCAGCGCCAGCTCCAGCATCAGCACGGCGAAGTGCAGCAGGCGCCACCAGCCGCCCAGCCAGCTCATGGCGGAACGGTGCAGGCGGCGCAGCGCGGCCGGGATCGATGTGGATGGAATCATATTGGCATCTTAGCATTGCGGGGCGGCGCCGGGGCGTCCGGCTGGGCCGCCGCTTTCTCCTACTGCGCTACTGCGGCGCGAAGGTGTCGACGATGGCGTCGGCCACGGCGCGCACGCGGGCGCTGCGACTCAGGTCGCTGTGCATGACCAGCCAGGTGTCGTAATGCTCGACCCGCTCGGGCCAGATGCGCACCAGTTGCGGGTCGAGGTCGGCCATGTGGCAGGGCAGCTCGCCGATGCCGATGCCGGCCCGCGTCGCCTCGATCAGCATCATGCCGCTGTTGACCTCCATCGCCACGCGGGCGTTGGCGACCGGCTCGCCGCAGATCTTTTCGCGGTGGCGCGGCGCGATGCTGCTTTGGTAGATGACGATGTCGTGGCCGGCCAGCGCGGTGCCGCGCTGCGGCTCGCCGCGCTCGCGCAGGTAGCCGGCGGTGGCGTACAGGCCCATGTCGCGCCGCGTCAGGTGGCGCGAGATCAGGTCGGGGCTGGTGGGGCGCAGCGTGCGCACGGCCAGGTCGGCCTCGCGCCGGGTCAGGCTGGAGATCTGCGTGGTGGTGCTGAGCACGATGCGGATCTCCGGGTGCATCACGTGCAGGCGCTGCAGGGCGGCGATGACGAAGCTGCTGGCCATGGTGTCGGTGGTGGCGACGCGGACGATGCCGGACAAGCGGTTGTCGATGCCCTGCATTTCGCGTTGCAGCTGGTCGGCGGCCTGCTCCATCAACTCGGCGGCGGCCAGCGCCAGCTCGCCGGCCGGGGTGGCGACGTAGCCGGACGGCGTGCGCAGGAACAGGCGGGCGCCCAGCGAGGTTTCCAGCGCGGCCAGGCGGCGGCCCACCGTGGCCTGGTCGATCAGCAGGGTGCCGGCGGCGCCGCGCAGGGTGCCGGAGCGGTAGATGGCGAGAAAAATCCGGGCGTTGTCCCAGTCGATGGCGCTGCTCCTGGCGAGGTGGTGTGCTGCCGATGCATTTTTGCATCGGGGTGCCGATCTTATGCGTATTTACTGCATCACGCAAGCGGCCTACCATGCGGCTTGAAACCTCTCGCACCATAGGACAGCCATGACATCCCCGCAGAAATCCCCCGCAGCCGCGCCCGTCGTCGCAGCAGCAGCAGCCAAGCCGGCCGTGCCGGCCTTGTTGGTGCTGCTGACGCTAGCGATAGGCTTCGTGATGGCGATGATCGACGTCACCGCCGTCAACACCGCCCTGTCCGACATCTCGCTCGACCTGGCGGTGCCGCTCACCGGCCTGGTCTGGGTGGTCGACGGCTACACCTTGACCTTCGCCGCGCTGCTGCTGGCCGGCGGCGCGCTGGCCGACCGCTACGGTCCGAAGACCGTCTACCAGGGCGGCCTGGCGCTGTTCATCGGCGCCTCCGTGCTGTGCGCGCTGGCGCCCAGCGGCAACGCGCTGATCGCCGCGCGCCTGCTGCAGGGCGCCGGCGCCGCCTTGTTCATGCCCAGCTCCCTCAGCCTGCTGAGCCACGCCTACGACGACGACCACACCCGCGCCCGCATGCTGGGCACCTGGTCGGCCATCGTCGGCTGCGCCTCGTCGGCCGGTCCGCTGGTGGGCGGCATCCTGGTGCACAGCTTCGGCTGGCGCAGCGTGTTTTGGGTGAACGTGCCGATCGGCCTGCTGGGCATCGTGCTGACGCAGACGCTGCTGCCGGCCACGCCACGGCACGAGCGCGCGCTGTCCCTGCTCAGCCACGCGCTGGGCGTGTTGGCACTGGCCGCGTTGAGCTTCGTGCTGATCGAGGGGCCAACGCTGGGCTGGGGCTCGGCGCCGGTGTTGGCGGCGGCCGTGTTGACGCTCTTGTCGGCCGGCGCGCTGCTGCGGCAGGAACGCCGTGGCGCCCATCCGCTGCTGCCGCGCGCGCTGTTCGCCAGCGCCACCTTCGGCGCCGCCAACGGCGTCGGCTTCCTGATCAATTTCGCCGTGTTCGGCCAGTTGTTCTTGTTGAGTTTATTCTTGCAGCAGTCGGGCGGGGCCGACGCCCTGCACACCGGGCTGCAACTGGTGCCGATGATGGCCGCCTTCGCCGCCGGCAATCTGCTGTCGGGACGGATTTCGGCGCGGGTCGGCGTGCGGCCGCCGATGTTGTATGGTTTGAGCGTGGGCCTGGCGATGGCCGTGGCCCTGCTGGCCTTCCTGCGGCCGGACACGCCCTATCTGTTGCTGGTGTTGGGGACGATGCTGATGAACGTCGCCATCGGCATCGCGATACCGGGCATGACGGCGACGGTGATGCAGGTGGCCGGCCGGGTGCATGCCAACAGCGCCGCCGCCGCGTTGAACGCCAACCGTCAGATCGGCGCCCTGGTCGGCGTGGCGATGATGGGCAGCGTGCTGCACATGGCGCCCGATTGGCGGTGGCGCCTGCCGCTGGCCTTCGGCCTGATCGCCTTGGCCTATGCCGGCGCCTGGGCGCTGGTGTACCGCCACGTCAAGCTGGCCAAGCCGCAGGCGCCGTTGGTGGCGGTGCCCGAGGCCTGAGCTTAGCGCCTACTCGCCCCGGCTGCGGCGCCAGCTGATCATCTCGGCGATGGTCAGGATCGGCATGCCGTGCTGCTCGGCGAAGCGTTCGATCGCCGCGCCGCGCATCATGCTGCCGTCCGGGTTCATCAGCTCGCACAGCACGGCGGCCGGCTGCAGGCCGGCCATGCCGGCCAGGTCGACCGAGCCCTCGGTGTGGCCGGCGCGGGCCAGCACGCCGCCCGGCGTGGCGCGCAGCGGGAAGACGTGGCCGGGGTGGACTAGGTCGGCCGGCTTGGCGTCGGCGGCGATGGCGGCGCGCACCGTGGTCACGCGGTCGGCCGCCGAGACGCCGGTGGTGACGCCGTCGCGCGCCTCGATCGAGACGGTGAACGGGGTGCCGTAGCGGCTGCCGTTGTCGGCGGCCATGGGCGGCAGCTCGAGCTCGCGCACGCGCTCGGCGGTCAGGCACAGGCAGACGATGCCGCTGCATTCGCGGATCAGCAGGGCCATGCTCTCGACGGTGACTTTTTCGGCGGCGAGGATCAGGTCGGCCTCGTTCTCGCGGTCGAAGTCGTCGAGCAGGATCACCGGCACGCCGGCGCGCATGGCGGCCAGGGCGGCGGCGATGCGGCCCTCCAGGTCGGTGGAGTGGAGTTGGTAGGGCGGGTTGGTGCTGACTAACATGGGAAACGCTCCTCGCATCAATGGCGAAAAACGCGACAGGGCAAGCGAATACGCGCGGCCGCCCGCGCCGACGCATCGGACAGGGGACCACGTTATCGCACATCTTCTTTCATCCGGACTATACCGTCGGCCCTGGAGTCGCACCAGATCTGCTGACCCCGCCGGCACACTGCCCGGCGGGCGCTCGCGGGCTCGACCGTTGCCGGTCTTACCGCCGGTGGGGAATCGCACCCCGCCCCGAAGACGTATTGTTGTGCCTGCCGGATGGCAAGCGAGGGCAATTCTAGCGCAATTCGGCCGATCCGGTGCGCGCCTAGGGGTTTTCCACTAGACCCGGGCGGGCGTCGGGCGGGCCGATTCGCCGCCGCCGCCGGGCCGAGCTGCTACACTACGGGCTGGCACCGGTTGGCGTGCGTGATTTTGGCAAGAGGTATCAAGATGGCGAAGAAAAAAGAAGAGCTGGACCCGGAAACGATGGCGCTGATTAACTGGTGCATCGAAGTCGAGGGCTTCCTGGTGGCCGGCGGCGCCACGCAGGAGCAGGCGCAGGAACACATCGAGGAAGAGGTCGAGTGGTTCACCGACCAGTTCTACGACGGCCTGACGCCGGAAGAGGCGGCCAAGGAAGCGCTGGCCTGACCGGTGTGACGGCGCGGCGCCGTTCAGGCGGCCGGCGCGTCGTGGCAGACCACGCACAGCTTGTTGCCGTCCGGGTCGCGCAGATAGGCGCCGTAGTAGTGCGCATGGTATTCCGGCCGCAGGCCCGGCGCGCCGTCGCGGGCGTCGAACGGCGCGCCGATGACGAACAGCGGGCGCGACAGCATGGAACTCCCTTTCCAGTTGATATTCCAGTCGAGAATTCCAGTCGATCATTCCAGTCGATAACCATAGCGCGGCCCTGCCGCGCGCCGTCCACCGATGAGCCACCCAGCCGACCAACATAGTAGCGCAAACGCCTTCCGCCCGGACCTGGTGCGCTGGCGCCAGCTGGTCGCGCCGGTCTGGCTGGCCGCGCTCAACACCGGCATGCCGGTGGCGGCCGCGCCGCCGGCCGGCTGGCGCCTGTTCGAGGTGGGCTGCGGCGGCGCCGCGCTGTTCGAGCAGGCGCACATCCCCGGCGCCGGCTACATCGACACGGCCGAACTGGAGCAGGAGCCGCTGTGGAACAAGGTGTCCGACCAGGTGCTGCTGCGCCTGTTGCTGCGCCTTGGCGTGCGCCACGACGGCTGCGTCGTGTTGTACGGCCGCAGCACGTTGGCCGCCGCGCGCGCCGCCCACCTGCTGCTGTACGCCGGCGTGCGCGACGTGCGCCTGCTCGACGGCGGCTTCGCCCTGTGGCGCGCCGGCGGCCACGCCGTGCAGGCCGGGCCGCCGGCCCGCCACGACGCCGTGGCCGCCTTCGGCGCGCCGTTCCCGGCGCGGCCCGACTATCTGATCGATACCGTCGGCGCCAAGGCCTGTTGGCCGGCGGCGACGGCGCGCTGGTGAGTATTCGCAGTTGGAGTGAACATACTGGCAAGATTTCGGGGTATAGTTACATCGCGGCCCGGGGCGAGATCCCCGGCGCGCTGTGGGGCAGGGCGGGCGAGGACGGCGACGTCAACAGCATGAGCGCCTTCCACCTGGCCGACGGCCGCATGCGTCCGGCCGGCGAGATCCGCGAACAGTGGCGCCAGGCCGGCATCGTCGGCGCCGGCCGCACCGCCTTCTACTGCGGCACCGGCTGGCGCGCCTCGTTGGCGTTCTTCTACGCCTGGTTGATGGACTGGCAGGGCATCAGCGTCTACGACGGCGGCTGGTGCGAATGGAGCCGCGACCCGGCCAACCCGGTGCAGCGCCGCATCGAGACCGGCTGAAGCCGGCGCCACGGCGGCTGCTGGCGGCACGATCCGAATCGAGGGGAGAGACGATGGACGAAGTCAGCATCGATGAAGTCGGCATCGGCGCGGCGCCCGGCCTGGCCGGCGGCGAGCCGCAGCGGCGCGGGCGGGAGCGGGGACGCGAACCGGCGCGGCGGCCGTCGCGCCAGGTGGCCGACCTGCCGGGGCCGAAGGGCAGCCCCATCATGGGCAGCGCCAGGGCGATCAACTCGACCCGCTTCCACCGCGTGCTGGAGGACTGGGGCCGCGAGTTCGGCCCGCTGTACCGCTTCCGCATCCTCAACCGCACGGTGCTGGTGACGGCCGAGCGCGAGCTCATCGCCGCGCTGCTGCGCGACCGGCCCGAGGCGATGCGGCGCCCCTCGCGCACCGCCCGCATGCTCGAGGAGATGGGCACGCGCGGCCTGTTCACCGTCGAGGGCGAGGAGTGGCGGCGCCAGCGCAAGCTGGTGATGCGCGCCCTGACGCCCGAGGTGATCCACCGCTTCTTCCCGACGCTGGTGGCCTACACCGAGCGCCTGCGCCTGCGCTGGCAGGCGGCCGTCGCCGCCGGCCGCCCGGTCGACCTGGCGCGCGACCTGAAGGCCTACACCTTGGACGTCACCGTCGGCCTGGCGATGGGGCAGGGCCTCAACAGCCTGGAGCGCGAGGACAACCCGCTGCAGCGCGACATCGAATTCCTCTTCAAGCGCCTGGCGCGGCGGCTGACTTCTCCGATCGCCTACTGGCGCGTCGGCCTGCTCAAGCGCGCCGTCGACCGCGAGGCCGACGCCGCCTCGGCGCGCATCCGCCAGGCCATCCTCGGCTTCATCGCCGAGGCGCGCCGCCGCATGGCGCTCGATCCGGCGCTGCGGCAGAAGCCGTCGAACATGCTCGAGGCGCTGATCGCCGCCTGCGACGAGGACGGCTCCGGCTTCAGCGACGAGGTGGTGGTCGGCAACGCCGTGACCATGGTGTTCGCCGGCGAGGACACCACCTCCAACACCATGGCCTGGCTGATCGACTACCTGGCGCGCCAGCCGCGCGAGGCCGAGACGCTGGCCGCCGAGAGCGCGCGGGTGCTGGGCGCGGCGGCGGTGCTGGACGACTACCGCGGCCTCGAGCAGCTGCGCTACCTGGACGCGGCGACGCGCGAGGCGATGCGCCTGAAGCCGGTGGCGCCGATCATGGCGCTGCAGCCGAACCACGACATGGCGCTGGACGACGTCGCGGTGCCGGCCGGGACCATCATCTTCTGCCTGCTGCGCCACTGCGCCGAGCGCGGCGGCGAGTTCGAGCAGGCCGACCAGTTCCGCCCCGAGCGCTGGTTGGACGGCGCCGGCGGCGCCGGCGACGACCCGGCGCGCAAGCTGTTCCCCTTCGGCGGCGGGCCGCGCTTCTGCCCGGGGCGCTACCTGGCGATGGCCGAGATCAAGATGGCGATGGCCATGCTGGCGAAGAATTTCGTGCTCGAGCCGGTGCCGGGCGCGGCGCCGGCCGAGGAGACCTTCACCTTCACCATGACGCCCAGTTCGCTGCCGGTGCGGCTGCGCGCGCGCTGAGCGGTTTGCGCCATGTCGAAGCGGGCGCACGCGGCGCGGCGCGGCGCCTAAGCGCGCCGGAAAACATGCTAATCTAGGCCGGCCGCTGTCCCATCGGCGCGCTGTACCGTCCGCGTCGCCCGGCCGGCCGTCCACCCACCGACAGCAGAGGAAGCCATGCTCAAGAAAACCGCCATTGCCGTTGTCGTCTTGATCGCGCTGGTGTTGTTCGCCGCCGCGCTGCAGCCGAACAGCTACCGGGTCCAGCGCAGCGCCACCATCAAGGCGGCGCCGGAGAAGATCATGCCGCTGATCAGCGACTTCCACAACTGGACCACCTGGTCGCCGTGGGAGAGGCTCGACCCGGCGATGCGGCGCACCTTCAGCGGCGCGGCGCGCGAGCAGGGTGCCGTCTACGCCTGGGAGGGCAACGACAAGGTCGGCGCCGGCCGCATGGAGATCGTCGCGCTGACCGCGCCGACACGGGCGCAGATCAAGCTGGACTTCCTCAAGCCCTTCGAGTCGCACAACACCACCGAGTTCCTGCTGACGCCGCAGGGCGGGCAGACCGTGGTGACCTGGACCATGTCCGGCCCGGCCAGCTTCGTCACCAAGCTGATGGGGCTGGTGACCAGCATGGACAGCATGATCGGCAAGGACTTCGAGACCGGCCTGGCCAACATGAAGGTGGCGGCCGAGCAGTAGGCCGTTCAACCCAGCGGGGGAGGCGCGATGAAACCGAGTATCCGACTAGTGCTGTCGCTGCTGGCCCCGGCCCCGGCCTTGGCCTTGGCGCCGGCGGCCACGGCGGCGCCGCTGCGCGCCGACCACCCCATCATCGGCACCTGGCAGCTGACCCTGCCGGACGGCGCCTGCCGCGAGGTCTACCGCATGCACCCGGACGGCAGCAGCCTGGTCACCAGCGCGCAGGAGGTGGCCGAGTCCTCCTTCGAGATCGCCGACCAGCCCGACCCGCGCGGCTACTACAAGCAGGTCGACACCATCGTCAAGGACAACGGCAAGCGCGACTGCAGCGGCGAGATCACCCGGCCCGGCCACGTCAGCACCACCTACCTGCTGTTCCACCCCGGCGGCAACATGTTCCTGTCCTGCCTGGACCGCGAGGGCAAGCGCTGCATCGGCCCCTTCCTGCGCCTGCGCGGCGCCGAAACCTAGCCGGCGCCGGTGCCGGTGCCGCCGCCGGTGCCGATACCGCGCTCGCGGTAGGCGCCCGGGTTGACCCCGGCCCATTCGCGGAAGGCGTGGTTGAAGGCGCTCTGCTCCTGGTAGCCGAGCAGGAAGGCGATGTCGACCAGGCTCAGTCCCGGCTGGCGCAGATAGTCCTTGGCCAGCGCGAAGCGGGCCTGGTCGAGCACCTGCTGGAAGGTGGCGCCGGCCTCGCTCAGCTTGCGCTGCAGGGTGCGCGGCGACAGCTTCAACTCCTCGGCGATGGTGGCCAGGCGCACCTGGCCCTCGGCCAGCTTGCGCGCGATGGCGCCGCGCACTTGCACGCGGATGTCGGCGCCGGCGCGGGCGCGCAGCGCCAGCAGCTGTTCGGCGTGCTGCTGCAGCACCGGGTACAGGCTGACGTCGGCGTTGGGCACCGGCCAGGCCAGCAGCTGGGCGTCGAAAGTGGCGACGTTGGCCGGCGCGCCGAAGCGCGGCAGCGCGCCCAGCACGCGCAGGTATTCGGCGTCGCCGTCCGGGCCGGCGCCGGCGTGGCTCAGCTCCAGCTGCGCCGGCGGCAAGGTCAGGCCGGCCAGCCAGTTGCCGAACACGCGGATGCCGGCGAACACGCTGTCGGCCAGGTGGCGCTGGCCGGCGTCGTAGTGGCTGTGCCAGGTGTAGCGGGCCAGGCCGTCGGCCGTGTGCAGCGCCGAGCGGCCCAGGTCGTGGGCCAGCTGCTCGTAGCGCATGGTCTGCTCGAAGGCGTGGCCGAAGTCGCGGCAGCTCAACAAAATCAAACCGTAGACGCTGTAGGTGCCCAGCTTGAAGCGCTCGCCCACGTGCAGGCCGAAGTGGGCGTCGCCGGCCAGCCGCGCGCCGACTTCGAGCAGGCGCACGTAGTCGTCGGCCGGCAGCGTCTCGGGCAGC
Organism: Rugamonas sp. DEMB1; assembly: GCF_029834475.1. Taxonomy (GTDB): domain Bacteria; phylum Pseudomonadota; class Gammaproteobacteria; order Burkholderiales; family Burkholderiaceae_D; genus Rugamonas; species Rugamonas rubra. Next base: position 1,894,150 of record NZ_CP122407.1, read on the forward strand.
GGCCACAGCGCGCCGGCGGCCAGGCCGGCGCCGCGTTCCAGCTCGGCCGCCGGCACGCCGCGCGCGGCGGCCGCCTCCAGCAGCGGCAGCAGGTAGGAGCCGGCCACGCGGGCGGCGTGGCGCGGTTCAGGGGGCGGACTTGGCATGATCGAACAAGGCGAATGGCATGAATGCGCAATACCGGTGAGGGGTTGGGTCTTATCCTGTTGTCATCAATCGACAAGTGCGCGCCAGTATAGCAAGCGCGCCGCAACGCAAACAGGAAAACCATGAGACGCTGGAACGGCTGGGGTGACGACACGATAGAATTTGCGCTCGACGCGGACGCGCTGGGCTTTCTGGCAGGGCGCATCGGCAGCGGCACGGCGATTGCGGACGCCGCCTTCGAGCAGGCCTGCGCCCGCTTGCGGCCGTCGCGCCTGGCGCCGCAGCGGCTGATCGACACGGCCGCCGCCGTGCGCCTGCGCCACGCGCTGGGCCAGAGCCTGCCCGACTGGCTGCGCCTGCGCTACGGCGAGATCGACACGGCGCCCGACGGCGTCGCCTTCCCCGAAAGCGCGCAGGACGTGCGCGAGCTGCTGGCCTACGCCGCCGAACACGACGTGGCCCTGGTGCCGCACGGCGGCGGCACCAGCGTGGCCGGCCACCTGACGGCGCCGGGCGGCCCGCGCGCCGTGCTCAGCGTGAGCATGGTCCGCCTGTGCCAGATGCTCAGCCTGGACCGGCAGTCGCAGCTGGCCAGCTTCGGCGCCGGCGTCTTCGGCCCCGACCTGGAGGCGCAGCTGCGCGCCCACGGCTACACCCTGGGCCACTTCCCGCAGTCCTTCGAATACTCGACCCTGGGCGGCTGGATCGTCACCCGCTCGTCCGGCCAGCAGTCGCTGCGCTACGGCCGCATCGAGCAGATGTTCAAGGGCGGCTCGGTGGAGACGCCGGCCGGCCGGCTCGACCTGCCCACCTTCCCGGCCTCGGCCGCCGGCACCGACCTTCGCGAGATGGTGCTCGGCTCCGAGGGCCGGCTCGGCATCCTCACCGAGGCCACCGTGCGCATCACCCCGCTGGCCGAGTACGAGGCCTTCCACGCTGTCTTCTTCCCCGGCTGGGAGCAGGCCGAGGCGGCGGTGCGCGCGGTGGTGCAGGGCGGCCTGTCGCTGTCGATGCTGCGCCTGTCGAACCCGCTCGAGACCGTCACCATGCTGGCGCTGGCCGGCCACAAGGGCCTGATCGGCGCGCTCGAGACCTGGCTGTCCTGGCGCGGCTGCAAGGAGGGCAAGTGCATGTTGATGATCGGCGTGAGCGGCAAGAAGCGCGCCGCCAAAACCGCGCTGGCCGACGCGCTGGCGCTGGTGCGGCCGCACGGCGGCGTGCACATCGGCCGCAAGATGGGCGACAAGTGGAAGCAGAACCGCTTCCGCAACGTCTACCTGCGCAACGCCGCCTGGCAGCACGGCTACGCCATCGACACGGTGGAGACGGCGGTCGACTGGCCGCGCGTGCGCGGCATGATGCAGGCGGTCGAGGACGCCGCCGGCGCCGCCCTGGCCCAGCACGGCGAGAAGGTGCACACCTACACCCACCTGTCGCACCTGTACACGCAGGGCGCCAGCGTCTACACCACCTTCGTCTACCGCCTGGCGGGCGACTTCGAGCACGACCTGGCGCGCTGGCGCAGCCTCAAGTGCGCGGTCAGCATGGCCATCGTCGACCACGGCGGCACCATCAGCCACCAGCACGGCGTCGGCAGCGACCACGCGCCCTACCTGGAGGCGGAGAAGGGGCCGCTGGGCATAGGCGCCATGCGCGCCCTGTTCCGCCACTTCGACCCGCAGCAGATCATGAACCCCGGCAAACTACTGCCGGCCGAGAGCGAGGCGCCATGAACCCGCGCCTGAACGGGGGCGGCGGCGCCGACGGCGGCCGCGCCGAGCTGCCGGCGCTGCTGGCGCGCGACTGGGGCCTGCTGATCATCGGCGGCGGCATCACCGGCGCCGGCATCCTGCTGGAGGCGGCGCGGCGCGGCCTGAAGGCGCTGCTGGTCGAGCAGCGCGACTTCGCCTGGGGCACCTCGAGCCGCTCCTCCAAGCTGGTGCACGGCGGCCTGCGCTATCTGAAGGAGGGCAAGTTCGGCCTGACGCGCGAATCGGTGCGGGAGCGCGAGCACCTGCTGCGCGAGGCGGCCGGCCTGGTCGAACCGCAGAGCTTCGCCTTCGGCGACTACCGGGGCCGCAAGCCTGGCCGGCGCATGTTCCAGCTCGGCCTGGCGATTTACGATTTGATGGCCGGCCAGCGCGCCCGCCACCACTACAAGCGCGCCGACTTCCTCGCGCTGGCGCCCAACGTCGCCACCACCGACCTGGAAGGCGGCATGTGCTACGCCGACGCCAAAACCGACGACGCCCGCCTGGTGCTGCGCGTGCTGCACGAGGCCCAGCGCCACGGCGGCGTGGCCGTCAACTACCTGGCGGTCGACCAGCTGCTGCGCGCCGACGGCGCCGCCGCAGGCCTTGCCGGGCCTGCCGCCACGGCGGGCAAGGGCGGCGCCGTCTGCGGCGCGCGCCTGCGCGACGGCATCACCGAGGCGACCTACCAGGTGCGGGCCCGGCTGGTGGTCAGCGCCACCGGCGCCTGGGCCGACGGCCTGCGCGCCCAGGGCGGCGCCGAGCCGCGCCTGCGGCCGCTGCGCGGCAGCCATCTGGTGCTGCCGGCCTGGCGCCTGCCGCTGGCGCAGGCGGTCAGCCTGATGCACCCGGCCGACGGCCGCCCGGTGTTCGCCTTCCCCTGGGAGGGCGTGACCCTGGTCGGCACCACCGACGTGGACCACCGCGACAACATGGCGCACGAGGCGGCCATCACCCGCGCCGAGGTCGACTATTTGATGGCGGCGCTGCACGACCAGTTCCCCCAGTTGGCGCTGGTCGAGCGGGACATCATCGCCACCTACGCCGGCGTGCGGCCGGTGATCGACAGCGGCCAGAGCGACCCGTCCAAGGAGGGTCGCGAACACGCCCTGTGGCTGGAGAACGGCCTGCTCACCGTCACCGGCGGCAAGCTGACCACCTTCCGCGTGATCGCCCTCGACGCGCTGAAGAAGGCCGCGCCGCTGCTGCCCGGCTGGGACGCCGAACTGCAGCCGCAGCCGGTGTTCATCCAGCCGCCGCCGCTGCGCTACCACCGCCGCCTGTCGGTCAGCCAGGCGGCCCGGCTGCGCGGCCGCTACGGCCTGCAGGCGCAGGCGCTGGTCGACGCCGCCCACGACGGCGAGCTGGAGACCATCGCCGGCAGCGAGACCATCTGGGCGCAGCTGCGCTGGGCCGCGCGCGGCGAGGCGGTGCAAAAGCTGGAGGGCCTGCTGCTGCGCCGCACCCGCCTGGGCCTGCAGCTGCGCGGCGGCGGCGTCGAAGTGATGGCGCGGGTGCGCGCCATCTGCCAGCCCGAGCTGGGCTGGAGCGACGCGCGCTGGAGCGCCGAGCAGAACGCCTACCTGGCATTATGGAACAGCCACTACAGCCTGCCGGCGCCCTGACGCGCTTTGGCCAGCACGCCGCGCGCGACGATTGAACCCCTGCGGCGTCGAGCGAGGGTCAGACCCTAGGGTCTGACCCTGGATTGCCGCCGCCGGGTTCGGCGGCCGGCACAGAATCGGTGAACAACAACATGAACAATATGGCAGACCCAGAGCAGTACATTCTCTCCATCGACAACGGCACCCAGAGCGTGCGCGCGCTGCTGTTCGATTTGGACGGCAACCTCGCCGCCAAGGCGCAGGTGCATTTGGAGGCCTACTTCTCCGACCATCCCGGCTGGGCCGAGCACGACGCCGAGGGTTATTGGCAGGCCGTCTGCGAGGTCTGCCAGCGCCTGTGGAGCGTCACCGACATCCCCCGTTCCGCCGTCAAGGGCGTCGCCGTCACCACCCAGCGCGGAACGGTGGTCAACCTCGACAAGCACGGCAAGCCGCTGCGCCCGGCCATCACCTGGCTGGACCAGCGCCGCACCGACCAGGTGCCGCCGCTCAGCCCCTGGTGGCGCGCCGCCTTCAAGCTGGCGCGGGTCGACTCGACCATCGAGTTCTTCCGCCGCGAGGCGGAGATCAACTGGATCGCCGCCGAGCAGCCCGACATTTGGGCGCGCACCGACAAGTTCCTGCTGCTGTCCGGCTTTTTGAACTACCGCCTGTGCGAGCGCTTCGTCGACTCGATCGGCTCGCAGGTGGCCTATCTGCCCTTCGACTACAAGCACCACCGCTGGGCCGGGCCGCGCGACTGGAAGTGGCAGGCGCTGGCGATCAAGCCGAGCATGCTGCCCGAGCTGGTGGCGCCGGGCACGGTGATCGGCGCCATCACGGCCGCCGCCGCCGCCGCCACCGGCATCCCGCAGGGCACGCCGCTGGTGGCCGCCGCCGCCGACAAGGCCTGCGAAGTGATCGGCGCCGGCGCCACCGAGCCGCACATCGGCTGCCTGAGCTACGGCACCACGGCCACCGTCAACACCACGACCAAAAAATACGTCGAGGTGACGCCCTTCATTCCGCCATACCCGGCCGCCATCCCGGGCGCCTACAGCACCGAGGTGCAGATCTTCCGTGGCTACTGGATGGTCAACTGGTTCAAGGAGCAGTTCGGCCACCTGGAGCAGGCCGCCGCGCACCGCCACGGCGGCTCGCCGGAGGAGCTGTTCGACGGCCTGGTCGAGGACGTGCCGCCCGGCTCGATGGGGCTGATGCTGCAACCGTATTGGAGCCCCGGCATCCGCGTGCCGGGGCCGGAGGCCAAGGGCGCGATGATCGGCTTCGGCGACGTGCACACCCGCGCCCATATGTACCGGGCGATCCTGGAGGGACTGGCCTACGCGCTGCGCGAGGGCATGGAGCGCATCGAGAAGCGCGGCGGCGTCAAGGTGACCGAGCTGCGCGTGGCCGGCGGCGGCTCGCAAAGCGACGCGGCGATGCAGCTGACCGCCGACATCTTCGGCCTGCCGGCGGCGCGCGCCCACGTCTACGAGACCTCCGGCCTGGGCGCGGCGATCGCCGTGGCGGCTGGGCTGGGGTTGCACAAGGACTTCGATGCCGCCACCCGCGCCATGACGCGGCCGGGCCGGGTGTTCCTGCCCATCCCGGCCAACCAGGCGATCTACGAGCGGCTGTACCGCCGCGTGTACTTGAAGATGTACCAGCGGCTGCAACCGATGTACGCCGAAATCGCCGACATCACCGGCTATCCCGAGCGCCTGTGAGGAAGGTGGTTCAGCACTCCAACAAGCAAGAATCGGCGGCGACAGTCTAGAAGGGTCAGACCCTAGGGTCTGACCCTGGCTCTGCGCCATCAGCCCATCAAGGCCTGCACGGCGTCCAGGGCGGCGCTGTCCGGCTTGTTGGCGCGAACCTGGTTGCGGCCGCCCTCCTTGGCCACGTACATGGCGCGGTCGGCGGCGACGAACAGCGCCTCGGTGCTGTCGAACTGGTTCGGGTGGATGGTCGAGACGCCGATGCTGACGGTGATCCACGGCGAGGTCGGCGAGCGCGGATGCGGCAGTTGCAGCGCCTCGATGTGGGCGCGGATAGCCTCGGCCAGCAGATGGGCCGAGTCGGCGTCCGTCTCGGCGAACAGCAGCACGAACTCCTCGCCGCCGTAGCGCGCCGCCAGGTCGGTCGGCCGCAGCGCGTGCGAGGACACCGCCTGCGCCACCTGCGCCAGGCAGGCGTCGCCGGCCGGATGGCCCAGCGTGTCGTTGTACAGCTTGAAGTGGTCGACGTCGAGCACCACCAGCGACAAGGGCTGGCCGCTGCGCAGGGCGCGCTGCCATTCCTTCTCGAGGAAGCTGTCGAAATGGCGCCGGTTGGCGATCTTGGTCAGCGGGTCGACCATCGCCGCGCGCTGCAGCGCGTCTTCGGACAGCTTGTGGTGGGTGATGTCGTGCAGCAGGCCGATGAACAGCGGCTGGCGCAGGTACATTGGGGTCAGCGTCAGGTCCATGCACACCGAGCGGCCGTCGCAGTGGCGGATGATCACCTCGCGCGTGCCATGGCTGTGCGCCGTCTCCGGCGCGGCGCCGTAGCGTTCGAAGTAGTCGAGGTACTCGCGCGCCACCAGCGGATTGAGCAGCTCGCCGATCGAGCGGCCGGACAGCTCGCCCTCCCGGTAGCCGAGGTATTTGTCGCAGGCCGGGTTGGTGAACTGGATGCGGCCGTCCGCCTCGATGATCGGCAGGCCTCGGCCATGTTGTTGACGATGGTGCGCAGGCGCTCGGCCTGCTCGCCCTGGTTCTCGCTGCGGCTGCGGATCTGCAATTGGCTGCGCACCCGCGCGCTCACCTCGGCCAGGCGCAGCGGCTTGCTGATGTAGTCGACCGCGCCCAGGTCGAAGCCGGCGACGACGTCGTCGGCCTCGGTGCGGGCGCTCATGAAGACCACCGGGATGCCCTGGGTGGCGGCGTGGTTCTTCAACTGGCGGCAGGTCTCGAAGCCGTCCATGCCGGGCATGACCACGTCGAGCAGGATCAGGTCGGGTTGGACGCGGCGGGCGATCTGCAGCGCGCGCTCGCCGTTGCTGGCGACGAAGGTCTGGTAGCCCTGTTGGCTCATCAGCTTGCGCAGCACGGCGAGGTTGTCGGCGGCGTCGTCGACGATCAGGATGGTCGCTTCGCGCCGCGCCGCTAGCTCGGGTAGGGCGGGCGGCATCACCATGCGGCACCCCGCAGCGCGCCGACCGGCGGGCGTCGCAAGCCGGCGCGGCGGGGCCGGGCGGCGGGGCGGTCGGTGGCGATTTCGGTGTCTGCGGACAAAGGTTGGCCTGTCGATAAAAGTGACTGTCTGTCTAAATCATACCGCTTCGGGAAAGTGATTTGTAGAAAAACACCAAATGTTTTTTTGAGGAAATCTTCGAATTGCCGAATGATAGGTAGCTTTTCGACACTATTTACCATCTTCCTTGCGGCAGCAAGAGCGAGCCTGTAACTATCGGTAGCTAGTTTTGGGTATGAAATGGTTCAAAATTTCAACAGCCGGTGTTGTATTTTGGATGGTGGGAATCCGCCCCGTGGCGGCAATGCAAAGTGGGCGCACCAGGCGCCCACTCGGGATGTTGCGGCGCGCGGCCCGGCCGTCGGGCCGCGCCACGCGGGAAACCGGTTTAGATCTTGGCGGCGATCAGTTTGCCGAGGATCTCGATGCCGGTGCGGATGCGCTCCGGCGACACCGTCACGAACGACAGGCGCAGCGTGTTGGTTTCCGGCTCGTTGGCGTAGAACGGCGAACCCGGCACGAAGGCGACCTTGGCGGCGATGGCTTCGTCGAGCAGGGCCATGGCGTTGATGTGCTTGGGCAGGGTGACCCAGATGAACATGCCGCCCTCCGGCTTGGTCCAAGTGACGCTGGCCGGGAAGTGCTGGTCCATCGCGTCGAGCATGCACTGGCACTGGTCGCCGTACAGCGTGCGGATCTGCGGGATGTGGCGGTCGAGGAAGCCGTCCTTGATCACCTCGTGCACCACCATTTGCGTCAGCTGCGAGGTGTGCAGGTCGGCGGCCTGCTTGGCCAGCTCCAGACGGCGCACCAACGGCAGCGGGGCGACCACGTAGCCGAGGCGGATGCCCGGCGTCAGCACCTTGGAGAAGGAGCCCATGTAGATCACGCCGTCCGGGTTCATCGCCACCATCTTCGGCAGCGGCGCGCCCTTGTAGCTCAGGGCGCCGTAAGGGTCGTCCTCGATCAGCGGCAGGCCCAGGCGGGCGCAGGTTTCCACCAGCTGGTGGCGGCGCTCGAGCGACAGCGAGCGGCCGGTCGGGTTTTGGAAGTTCGGCAGCGCGTACAGCAGGCGCGCGCCCTGGGCCACCTTGTCGAGCGATTCGGGCACCAGGCCGTGCTCGTCGGTGTCGACCGAGACGAACTCCGGACGGTAGACCGAGAAGGCCTGCAGCGCGCCCAGGTAGGACGGCGTTTCGACCAGTACGCGGCTGCCTTCGTCGATCAGCACCTTGCCCAGCAGGTCGAGCGCCTGCTGCGAGCCGGAGGTCATCAGCACTTGTTCCGGCACGATCTTGACGCCGTTGGCCGACAGCGAGTCGGCGATCCATTGACGCAGCGGCAGGTAGCCGTCGGTCGGGCCGTACTGCAGCGCCACCTTGCCGGAGTTGGTCAGCACCTTGTCGAAGGCGATCTTCATCTCGTCGACCGGGAAGGTGGCCGGCGACGGCAGGCCGCCGGCGAAGGAGATGATCTCCGGCTGTTGGGTGATCTTCAGGATTTCGCGGATGAAGGAGCTTTGCAGCTGCTCGGCGCGTTCGGCGAAACGCCACTGCATCGGGTTTGGATTTTCAATTTTCATACATGTCTCACTGAGTAATTACCGGAGCCTGTGGGCCGGCCGGTCGATGAACAAGCGCGCTTGTGGCGGCCCTCGAAAGGGCGGCGCCACGGGTAGGTCGGCGCCGCCCGGTAAAGCAGAATTCCTTGTCGTCGCGGTGGCGGCCTTAGGCCGCGTCGGCCACTTCGACCACCAGGTCGATCTCGACGCAGCAGCCGAGCGGGATCTGCGCCACGCCGAAGGCGGCGCGGGCGTGCTTGCCGGCGTCGCCGAACACTTCGCCGAGCAGCTCGGAGGCGCCGTTGGTGACCAGGTGGTGCTCGGTGAAGTCGGCCGTGGAGTTGACCAGGCTGGTGAGCTTGACGATGCGTTTGACGCGGCCCAGGTCGCCGCCGACGGCTTCCTGCAGGGTGCCCATCAGCGCCACGGCGACGCCGCGCGCGGCGGCCTTGCCCTCGTCGACGCCGATGTTCTTGCCCAGTTGGCCGACCCACGGCGAGCCGTCTTCCTTGCGCGCGATATGGCCGGAGATGAACACCAGGTTGCCGCTCTGGACGTACATGACGTAGGCGGCCACCGGCGCGGCGGGCGCGCTCAGGGTGATATCGAGGGCTTTGAGTTTTTCGTAAACAGACATGTGGCGTCCCGGTTAGGTGTCGATTTCTCGACGAAGGTTGGTGTCGGTGCGCGACTGGCGCGGCAAGACCGATATTGTACGTCGTGCGGCTGGAGCTGCCCACAACAGGGCCGAAATCAAAATCCTGTATGGTGTTAAGGCCGTTTCACCTGCATTTTGCGGCCCAAGCCCACCACAATGATCACGGCGAGTGCAAAAAACAGGTTGTCCCATTCCAGCGTTTCGCCCAGCACCAGGCCGGCGCCGAGCAGCGACAGGAAGGGCTGCACCAGTTGCACCTGGCCGACGCGCGCCACGCCGCCCAGCGCCATGCCGCGATACCAGAAGAAAAAGCCGATGAACATCGAGAACACCGATACATAGGCGAAGCCGGCCCAGGCCCGCGCGCCGGCCCGCAGCATCGCCTCGGCCTGGCCCCAGCTGTGCCAGAGCAGCAGCGGCAGCAGCAGCGGCGCGGCCAGCAGCAGGGCCCAGCAGATCACCTGCTGGCCGCCCATGCGCTGCGCCAGCCGTCCGCCGGCGGCGTAGCCGGCCGCCGCCAGCAGCACGGCGGCGAACATCGCCAGGTCGGCCGCCTGCAGGCTGCCGCCACTCTGCCGCAGGGCGAAGCCGACCACCAGCGCGCTGCCCAGCAGCGACATGGCCCAGAAGCCGCCCGAGGGCCGTTCGTGCCCTCCCAGCGCGGCGCAGGCGGCGGTGGCCAGCGGCAGCACGCCGACCAGCACGGCGCCGTGGGCGGCCGGCAGGGTGCGCATGGCGATCGAGGTGAGCCAGGGGAAGCCGATGATGCAGCCGCCCGCCACCAGCGCCAGCGCCGGCAGCGCGTCGCGCGGCGGCAGCGGGGCGCGGCGCCAGGCCAGCCAGGCCGCCGCCAGCACGGCCGCCACCAGGGCGCGGCCGAGGGCGACGAACAGCGGGTCCAGGCCGGCCACCGCCATGCGGGTGAAGGGCAGCGTCAGGCTGAAGATGGCCACGCCGGCCAGGCCGAGCAGCATGCCGCGTGTTTCGTCGGACAGGCCGGCGTGGGCCACCGGGGGCAGGGTGCCCGGCGGCGCGGCGGGCGCGCGGGCGGCGAGTTTGGCGGCGGCGGTGGGCTGGTGCATGGGGCGCTCTTTCCGGGTGGCTTTGTGTAGGGGTTGGGTGTATCCTAAATGACAAAACCAGTACAGTACCAGTACACATCCGAACATAATTCACTATGCTGTAACGGTAAAATGACCAATACACAAACCACTGCATCGCCGGCGCGCGCCGGCAAGGCCCAGCCGACCGCGCTGGTGGCGCTGCTGTCGCGCGAATCGGGCGAGTCGCTGATCGACCAGATCGTCCGCTCTGTGGCGGCGCGCATCGACGACCGCGTGCTGCGCGGCGGCGCCCGCATGCCGTCGATCCGCCAGTTCGCCGGCGCCCAGGGCGTGTCCTGCTTCACCGTGGTGGCCAGCTACGACAAGCTGGTGGCGCGCGGCTATCTGGAGTCGCGCCGTGGCGCCGGCTTCTACGTGCGCGAGCGCTCGCCGCTGAACGCCGACCAGCGCTCCGCCGCCGGGGCGGTTGAGGCGGCGCCGGCCTGGCCGGACGCCGACGCCGGCAAGGCCATCGACGTGGTCTGGCTGATCCGCAACATGTTCCGCCAGACGCCCTACCAGCAGATGCCCGGCTCCGGCGTGCTGCCCAACGAGTGGCTGGACGGCCAGACGGTGGCCAACGCGCTGCGCGCGGTGGGCCGGCAGAACCCCAACCTGCTGCTCAGCTACGGCCTGCCGCAGGGCTTCCTGCCGCTGCGCCAGCAGCTGCAGCAGAAACTGGCCGAGCTGGAGATCGTCGCCGCGCCCGAGCAGATCGTCACCACCGCCGGCGTGACCCAGGCGCTGGACCTGGTGGCGCGCGAGTTCACCCGCCCCGGCGACACCATCTTCGTCGACGACCCGGCCTGGTTCCTGATGTTCGGCTCCTTCGCCGCGCTGGGCGCCAAGGTGGTCGGCATCCCGCGCCTGGGCGACGGGCCGGACATCGCCCGCCTGGCCGAGCTGGCCGCGCTGCACCAGCCCAAGCTGTACGTCATCAACTCGGTGCTGCACAACCCCAGCTCGACCTCGCTGTCGGCGGCCAAGGCCTTCCAGGTGCTGCGCCTGGCCGAGCAGCACGGCTTCACCATCGTCGAGGACGACATCTACTGCGACCTGCACCCCGGCAGCGCGGTGCAGCCGGCCACCCGCCTGGCCGCGCTCGACCAGCTGCAGCGGGTGATCTACCTGGGCGGCTTCTCCAAGACCATGGCGGCCAACCTGCGGGTCGGCTACATCGCCACCTCGCGCCAGTGGGCCGAGCGGCTGGCCGACCGCAAGATGCTGTCGACGCTGACCACCAGCGACATCGGCGAGCGGGTGGTCTACAAGGTGCTGTCCGAGGGCTCCTACCGCAAGCACGCCGACCGCATGCGCCTGCGCCTGGACGCGGTGCGCGCCAAGACGGTGCGGCAGATGGAGCGGGTCGGCCTGACGGTCGACATCGTCAGCCCGGCCGGCATGTTCGTCTGGGCCGACGCCGGCCGCGACACCAACGCCCTGGCCGAGCGGGCCATGGCCGAGGGCCTGCTGCTGGCGCCGGGCAGCCTGTTCTCGCCCAAGCAGCTGGCCTCGACGCGGATGCGGCTGAACGTGGCGGCGATGCAGGACCCGGCCATCTGGCGCTTCCTCGAGCGCGAGCTGGGGCGCTGAGCCGGGCCGCCGGTTGGGCCGCCGGCCGGGCCGCCAGCCGGGCCGCCGGCGGCGGCGCCTCGCCAAGCCTTGAAATCGGCCATATAATCCCCACTTTTGGAAAATCCGCGCAACAAACCCCGTATCAACACAGACTAATTAGAGGTAAAAATGGCCGACAACAAGCAAACCCTGGGTTTTCAAGCTGAAGTCAAACAGCTGCTGCAACTGATGATCCACTCGCTGTACTCGAACAAGGAGATTTTCCTGCGCGAGCTGATCTCGAACGCCTCCGACGCGTCCGACAAGCTGCGCTTCGAGGCGATCAACAACGACGCCCTGTACGGCAACGACCACGAACTGAAGATCAAGGTCAGCTTCGACAAGGAAGCGCGCACCATCACCATCTCCGACAACGGCATCGGCATGAGCCGCGACGAGGCCATTTCGCACCTGGGCACCATCGCCAAGTCGGGCACCAAGGAATTCTTCGGCAAGCTGTCGGGCGACCAGCAGCAGGACGCCGCGCTGATCGGCCAGTTCGGCGTGGGCTTCTACTCCGGCTTCATCGTCGCCGACAAGATCACCGTCGAAACGCGCCGCGCCGGCGCCGCCGCCAACGAGGGCGTGCGCTGGGAATCGGCCGGCGAGGGCGACTACAGCGTCGAACAGATCGAAAAAACCTCGCGCGGCAGCGACATCATCCTGCACCTGCGCGAAGGCGAGGACGAGCTGCTGTCGAGCTGGAAGATCAAATCCATCATCCGCAAGTACTCCGACCACATCTCGCTGCCGATCGTCATGGCCAAGGAGGAGTGGGACGACGAGAAGAAGGAAACCGTCGTCAAGGACGAGCTGGAAACCATCAACCAGGCCAGCGCGCTGTGGGCCCGCAACAAGTCCGACATCACGCCGGAACAGTACGACGAGTTCTACAAGCACGTCTCGCACGACTTCCAGTCGCCGCTGACGCACACCCACAACCGCGTCGAGGGCCGCAGCGAGTACACCCAGCTGCTGTACATCCCGAGCAAGGCGCCGTTCGACCTGTGGGACCGCAACAAGCGCGGCGGCATCAAGCTGTACGTCAAGCGCGTCTTCATCATGGACGACGCCGAGCAGCTGATGCCGGCCTACCTGCGCATGGTCAAGGGCGTGATCGACTCGGCCGACCTGCCGCTGAACGTCTCGCGCGAAATCCTGCAGGAGTCGCGCGACGTCAAGGTGATCCGCGAGGGTTCGACCAAGCGCGTCATCGGCATGCTGGAGGAGCTGGCTAACGCCGACGAGCAGGACAAGAAGGACAAGTACGCCACCTTCTGGAAGGAGTTCGGCCAGGTGCTGAAAGAGGGCATCGGCGAGGACGCCGGCAACAAGGAGCGTCTGGCCAAGCTGCTGCGCTTCGCCTCGACCGCCAACGACAACGACGAGCAGAACGTCTCGTTCGAGCAGTACGTGGCGCGCCTGAAGGACGGCCAGGACAAGATCTACTACGTCACGGCGGACAACTACACCGCCGCCAAGAACAGCCCGCACCTGGAGATCTTCCGCAAGAAAGGCGTTGAAGTGCTGCTGCTGACCGACCGCGTCGACGAGTGGATGCTGTCCTTCCTGCAGGACTTCGAGGGCAAGGAACTGGTCTCGGTGGCCAAGGGCGGCCTGGACCTGGGCAAGCTGGAGGACGAGGCCGAGAAGAAGGAGCACCAAGAGACCGAGACCTCCTACCAGGACCTGGTCGGCAAGATGAAGGAAGCGCTGGCCGACAAGGCCAAGGACGTGCGCGTCACCTTCCGTCTGACCGATTCGCCGGCCTGCCTGGTGGCCGACGAGAACGAGTTGTCCGGCAACCTGCTGCGCATGTTGAAGGCGGCCGGCCAGAACGCGCCGGACTCCAAGCCCATCCTGGAGATCAACCCGAACCACCCGCTGGTGACGCGCCTGAAGTACCAGGACGCCGGCAGCCAGTTCAACGACTGGGCCCACATCCTGTTCGACCAGGCCATGCTGGCCGAGGGCGGTTCGCTGAGCGATCCGGCCACCTTCGTCAAGCGCCTCAACGAGATGCTGCTGGCCGGCGCCGGCAAGTAAGCGACCCTCGGGTAGCAAAAAAAGCCTCTTCGGAGGCTTTTTTTTCGCCCGGCGCCGGCGTCGGCGCGCCGCGTCTTAAATTTACAACAATAATGCGAAATAAATAAATATATTGTTTTGGTAATATTCATATGATATTTTTCAATGCAATTGAGGTAAAGCAAAGGTAAGCGGCGGACCTAAGCGGCCTGCGGTTTGCCTTCCTGGGCTGGCGCCCCCACCGGGGCGCAGTGCGAACAAGGCAACGATGTCCTTGTTGCGGGAAGGGCGTGTGGGACGGGACTCTTTCCTGGATAACGATCCGTCTGATTTTCTTACCTGGAGAGAATTGATGAAGATGAAACTGGCGTTGTTCCTGTTTGCGCTTGGCCTGGGCAGCTCGTTCGCCCAGGCTGCTGGATTCGCTTACAACGGCTGCTTTAACAATTGCTACGCGAAATACGACTATTGCATGAAGACGAATAGCGAGCAGTACTGCGCGATGCGGCAGGACATATGCCTGCAGCATTGCGGCGTCGTCCTGCCCTAATCCTGGGGCGCTGCTGGAACAAGGCAACGATGTCCTTGTTGCGGGAAGGGCGTGTGGGACGGCATGTCTTTCCTGGATAACGATCCGTCTGGTTTGCAAAATCTGGAGAGAATTGATGAAGATGAAGTTGATGTTGTTCATGTTTTCCATCGGCCTGGGCAGTTCGTTCGCCTACGCCGCCGAGACCAATGGCTTCAGCTGCGAAAGCTATTGCAATCGGGATTACGATTATTGTTTGTCCGTGAACACTGCGGAATTCTGCACGCCGCGATACGAGCGTTGCTTGGGCGCTTGCGGCATCGCGCTGCCCTAACCGAGGCGGCGATGCCTGTCCCGCTGGCTTGGCAGATGTCGCGCCGGCGCGGCGAGAAAACGATCAACCTGAGGTCTAATTTTTGGGGATTCAAATGAAACTGAAATTCGCCTTGTTCATGTTTGCCATCGGCCTGGGCGGCTCCTTCGCCTACGCCGCCGAAACCACCGGCACCAACTGCGCCAGCTATTGCTATACGACCTACAACAAGTGCATGCGCAACACCTATCCGGATATCTGTATGGAGCAACGCGATGAGTGTTTGCAGGGTTGCGGCGTCCCGCTGCCGTAATTGACGTGGCGGCAATGCCAGCCGCGCTGGTATGGCTGGCATTGCGCCACTAGAACGAGGCAACTGTATCTTGTTGCGGGAGGGGCGTGTGGGACGGGATGTCTTTCCTGGGTAGCGATCCGTCTGATTTCCTCACTTGGAGAAAAATGATGAAGATGAAATTGGCATTGTTCATGTTTGCGATTGGCCTGGGCAGCTCGTTCGCCTACGCGGCCGGAGTTGCCGGCGGCGACTGCGCCGGCCAATGCTATCGGAACTACAATTTTTGTATGAATGTTAACGGCGACGCAGCTTTCTGCCAGAGGCAGCAAACCTCGTGCCTGCAGCGTTGCGGCATCCAGGAACCCTAATCGCGCAGCTGCGGCGAGCAAGACGATCAACTGTACGTCTAATTTTAGGGGACTCGAATGAAACGGAAACTGGCTTTGTTCATGTTTGCCATCGGCCTGGGCAGCTCGTTCGCCTATGCCGCCGAGTCGAGCACCAACAGCTGCCAAGGCTGGTGCTCGATCGGTTATCGCAACTGCATCAAATATGGTGGCGACCCGGTGGAGTGCGCCGCCGACCGCGACGCCTGCTTTGAGGATTGCGGCGGCCGGGCGATGTAGCCGCGGCGCTGCGATTCAGCGCCGCCTGTGCGTGTATGGCGGGCGGCGCCTGGTATCACTTTCCTTTGTCCGGCGTCGGCATCAAGCTCATCAACACCATCTTCTTCTTAGCCCTGCAAGCGGGCGCAGAAGGCCAGCAGCATCGCCGCGCCGGCCGGCCAGGGGCCGTAGCCGGCGTCGCCGTTGATGTGGCCGGCGTCGCCGATCGAGACGAACTCGCCGCCCCAACTGGTGGCGAACAGGCGGGCGCGCCGCTCGCTCACATAGGGATCGTCGCTGCTGGCCACCACCATGCTGGGGAAGGGCAGGGGCGCCAGCAGCATCGGCTGGAAGCCGCTGGTGCAGTCAGGGTAGGACGGCGCGTCGACATCGCTGGGCGCCACCAGGAAGGCGCCGGCGACGGCGTGGCGCGAACCGGAGGCGGCCCAGCGCGTCACCAGCGAGCAGCTCAGGCTGTGCGCCGCCAGCACCGGCGGGCGTTGGCAGCGGCCGATGGCGGCGTCCAACTCGGCCACCCACTCGTCGCACTGCGGCGTGTCCCAGTCGCGGTGCGGCACGCGCCGCCAGGCGGGATGCTCGGCCTCCCACCGGGTTTGCCAGTGGGCCGGCCCCGAGTTCCACAAGCCGGCCAGTGTCAGTACCTCGAAATCCATGTAGTTTCCTTTCTTCTTGCGCCGCACGGAGCGGACGAAACGCGTAGAATTGGCGCTCCTCAATGTGGAAGAGTATGCCATGACGACCGCCCCGGATTTTCACTCCCCAGCAGATTTGCGCAAGCACATACAAGAGACGATGCAGTTCTACCATCCGCGCTGCATCGACCCCAGCGGCGGCTTCTACCACTTCTACAAGGACGACGGCCGGGTCTACGACGAGCGCAGCCGGCATCTGGTCAGCAGCACCCGCTTCGTCTTCACCTACGCCATGGCGGCGCGCCACTTCGACGCCGACGAGTACCTGCCCCAGGTGCGCCACGGCCTCGCCTTCCTGCGCGAGGCGCACCGTAATCCGCTTACAGGCGGCTATGCCTGGCTGCTCGATTGGCGCGACGGCCAGGGCACCGTGGTCGACGGGACCAACCACTGCTACGGCCTGGCCTTCGTGCTGCTGGCCTACTCGCACGCGCTGCTGGCCGGCGTCGACGAGGCGCGCGAGTGGATCGACGAAACCTACGACTTGATGGAGCAGCACTTCTGGCAGGCCGACTTCGGCCTGTACGCCGACGAGGCCAGCACCGACTGGACCACGCTGGCGCCGTATCGCGGCCAGAACGCCAATATGCATTCGGTCGAGGCGCTGCTGGCCGCCTACGACGCCACCGACGACCTGCGCTTCCTGCACCGCGCCGAACGCATCGCCCACAACATCACGGTGCGCCAGGCGGCGCTGTGCGACGGGCTGATCTGGGAGCACTACCATATCGACTGGTCGGTGGACTGGGACTACAACCGCGACGACGCCTCCAACATCTTCCGCCCCTGGGGCTACCAGCCGGGCCATTTGACCGAGTGGTCCAAGCTGCTGCTGCTGTTGGAGCGGCACGCCAAGCAGTTGCGCCAACCGGCCGACTGGATACTGCCGCGCGCCATCGCCTTGTTCGACGCCGGCCTGGACACCGCCTGGGACCCGGAGCACGGCGGCATCTGCTACGGCTTCGCCCCCGACGGCGCCATCTGCGACGCCGACAAATACCACTGGGTGCAGGCCGAGAGCATGGCGACGGCCGCCGTGCTGGCCGAGCGCACCGGCGAGGCGCGCTTCTGGCTGTGGTACGACAAGCTGTGGGACTACTGCTGGACGCATTTCGTCGACCACCGCCACGGCGCCTGGTTCCGCATCCTACGCGGCGACAACAGCGCCTGCACCGACGACAAGAGCCCGGCCGGCAAGGTCGACTACCACAACATGGGCGCCTGCTACGAGGCCGTCAACGCGCTGCGGCGCTGGCAATCGCGCTAGGATAGACCATTAGGGTCAGTGCCGACATTCGGACATTCATCGCGTGAATGTCCGAATGTCGGCACTGACCCCGGGGTGCGGGGTGGGATTAGAGGGCGGTGCGCAGGGCGAACAGCTCGGGGAACAGCACCACGTCGAGCATCTTGCGCAGGTAGCTGACGCCGGCCGTGCCGCCGGTGCCGGTCTTGAAGCCGATGATGCGCTCGACCGTGGTGACGTGGCGGAAGCGCCAGAAGCGGAACGCCGTCTCCAGGTCGACCAGCTTTTCGGCCAGCTCGTACAAGGCCCAGTGTTTACCCGGGTCGCGGTAGACCTCCAACCAGGCGGCCTTGACCGACTCGTCGGCCACGGTGGCCAGGGTCCAGTCGGCGTTCAGTCGCTCGGGCGCGATGGCCAGGCCGTTGCGGGCCAGCAGCTTGATCGACTCGTCGTACACCGACGGCGCGCGCAGGGCGGCGTCGAGCGTGGCGAAGGCGGCCGGCGCGGTGTTGTGGACGTTGAGCAGGGCGGCGTTCTTGTTCCCCAATATGAACTCGATCTCGCGGTACTGGTAGGACTGGAAACCGGACGAGGCGCCCAGATACGGCCGGATGGCCGAGTATTCCGGCGGCGTCATCGTCGCCAGCACGTCCCAGGCGTGCACCAGTTGGTCCATGATGCGGGCCACCCGGGCCAACATCTTGAAGGCCGGCGCCAGGTTGTCGGCCTGCAGGTTGGCGCGCACGGCGTGCATCTCGTGCAGCATCAGCTTCATCCACAGTTCGCTGGTCTGGTGCTGGACGATGAACAGCATCTCGTTGTGGTTGGGCGAGAGCGGGTGCTGGGCGGTGAGGATGCGGTCCAGCGCCAGGTAGTCGCCGTAGCTCATCGATTCGCTGAAATCCATCTGCGCGCCGTGCCACTGGGCGTGCGGGCATTGCGGGCTGTCGTTCTTGTCGGTCATGGTGGCTCTATTCTTGTGGTGGGGTCAGGTCACGGCGTCGCGCTTGGCGGCGATGTCGTAGGCGGTGTCGTCGAGGATCTGGCGCAGGATCTCGACCGCGTCCCACACCTCGGTGTAGCTGGTGTAGAGCGGCGTGAAGCCGAAGCGCATGATGGCCGGCTCGCGGTAGTCGCCCACCACGCCGCGCCCGATCAGCGCCTGCATCACGGCGTAGCCGTGCGGATGGGTGAAGCTGACGTGGCTGCCACGGCGGGCGTGCTGGCGCGGCGTGACCAGTCCCAGCGGATGGGCGCCGCAGCGCCGTTCGACCAGTTCGATGAACAGGTCGGTCAGCGCCAGCGACTTGGCGCGCACCGCCGCCATGTCGGTCTGCTCGAACACCTCCAGCCCGCTTTCGACCATGGCCAGCGAGACGATGGGCTGGGTGCCGCACAGGGCGCGGCCGATGCCGTCGGCGGGGGCGAAGTCGGGCGCCATGGCGAACGGCGCGGCGTGGCCCCACCAGCCCGACAGCGGCTGGCGGAAGCGCGCCTGGTGCTTGGCCGGCACCCAGATGAAGGCCGGCGCGCCGGGGCCGCCGTTCAGATACTTGTAGGTGCAGCCGACGGCCAGGTCGGCGCCGTCGCCGTTCAGGGCTAGCGGCACGGCGCCGGCCGAGTGGGCCAGGTCCCCAGACGACCAGCGCGCCGGCGGCGTGGGCCAGGGCGCTGGTGGCGCGCATGTCGTGCTGGTAGCCGCTGCGGTAGTTGACGTGGGTCAGCATGACGACGGCGGTGTCGGCGTCGATGGCGGCGGCGATCTCCTCGACCGAGTCGACCAGGCGCACCGTGTAGCCGCGCGCCAGCCATCCGGCCAGGCCCTGGGCCATGTAAATATCGGTGGGGAAGTTGCTGCGTTCGGTGACGAGCACGCGGCGGCTTGCCGTGGCCGGCTGCTCGGCCTGCATCTGCAGCGCGGCGGCCAGCGCCTTGAACAGGTTGACCGAGGTGGTGTCGGTGACCACCACCTCGTCCTGGCCGGCGCCGAGCAGGGGGGCGAGGCGGTTGCCCAGGCGCTTGGGCAGGTCGAACCAGCCGGCCGTGTTCCAGCTGCGGATCAGGTCGCGGCCCCATTCGCGGGCGATGACGTCCTGGGCGCGGGCCAGCGCGGCGCGCGGCCGGGCGCCGAGGGAGTTGCCGTCGAGGTAGATCAGGCCGGCGGGCAGGTCGAACTGGGCGCGCAGGGCGGCGAGCGGATCTTGCGCGTCGCGGCCCAGGCAGTCGTCACGTGTTGTCATTAAGTAACTTTCTTCGGGTGGGAGGAGATACTTGAAGCTTCATCTATTTTGCGATGCATGGCGGAGTGTAGCAATTTCTTGCCCCCGCAACCACAAAACGGGCGGCCGGCGGGCCGGGGCGGTATTTTTCCCAATGGGGTAAACCCGCATGGACAGGGGGCTTTGCGGGCGATCGCGAGAGTATTTTCAGATTTTTTAAAAATAATTCGAAAAAACCCTAAAGTTCCCCGAATCGGCGCCGTTACCAGTTTCATGAAGAGCGGAAATGGGTTGAGGTTGAATCCCCCCGGTTCTTCGGACGACAGGCAGGGAAATCGAAAAATTTTCAAAAATATTTCGCTCCAACCCTAAAGTTCCTGAAAAAGGTGTCGTTAAAGAGTCAGACGTAGCAAAAAAGAGTCGACTTAAATCAAATAAGTTGTACGTGCCAAAGGCCATTTTTGAAGCTGCCAGACCACCAAATATCCGCGCCGCTAGGGCGTCGGCAAGCAATCTGCGAGTGTTTGTAAGACAAACACCGACAGGTCGCATCCGCTATTTCCCGACGGAAAATACAGCTCCCCACCTCTTCTCGCATTTTTGTTGCTCAAGCAGAATGTATCTCACTGGAAACGCAAACGTGTTCCGAAGTGAATACACCGCAACGGATTGAGGAGATGGAAATGACTGCAAACGACATGATGGCTGAGATTCGCGATGCCAACCTGAGCTACCTGATGCTGGCTCAGCAAATGATCCGCGCGGACAAGGTGACCGCCATCTTCCGCCTGGGCCTCGCCGCCGAAATCGCCGACCTGATCGAGGGCATGAGCAACGCCCAGATCCTGAAACTGGCCGGCGGCAACATGATGCTGGCCCGCTTCCGCTTCGACGACAGCGCCATCCTGTCGATGCTGACCAGCCACAATAAAGACCGCGTGCTGGCCCAGTCGCACGCCGCCATCCTGATGGCCGGCCAGGCGGTCGAAGAAATCGTTTAAGATTGGTCGCCAGTCGTAAATAGTAGAGTAGTGAGCTGTCCGCAACGCAACGTCCCGGAGTCGATATCATGGCCAAGAAGAGTGTAGTGTCCGAAGCGCAAGAGATCCAGCTTGCGATTGAACTGATCCAGCTCGGCGCCCGCCTGCAGTTGCTCGAATCCGAGGTGTCGCTGTCGCGCGAACGCCTGCTCAAGCTGTACAAGGAACTCAAGGGCGTCTCGCCGCCGAAGGGCATGCTGCCGTTCTCGACCGACTGGTTCCTCACCTGGCAGCCGAACATCCATTCCTCGCTGTTCATCAACATCCACAAATTCCTCGTCGAGCACGCCGGCGCCAGCGGCGTCGAGGCGGTGATGAAGGCCTACAAGCTGTACCTGGAACAAATGCCGCCCGAGCCGGGCGAGGAGCCGATGCTGTCGCTGACCCGCGCCTGGACCCTGGTGCGTTTCTTCAGCGGCAAGATGCTCGAGCTGGCGCCCTGCGGTAAATGCCAGGGCAAGTTCGTGGTCAACTGCATGGACTTGAACGGCAGCTATGTTTGCGGCCTGTGCCACATGCCCTCGCGCGCCGGCAAGACCAAAAAAGCCAAGGCCGACGCGCTACTGGCGGCGTGATCCAGCGTTCCCCCATCTCCCCATCGCGCGGCCGGGCATGAGTCCCCGGCCGCGTTTTGCCATGCGCCGGCCGCGTTTGGCGCACCTGGCGCGCCTGTCGTGGCTGTGGCGGGCGCCGGCGGTGCGCGCCCTGTTGCTGCAGACGCTGGCGCTGCTGCCCACCTTTTTATTGCTGACCCTGCTGGCCCGCGGCGGCCACCTCGTCACGCCGCTGCTGGCGGCGCTGGCGCAGGGTGTCTGCGCGGCGGCGCTCAGCTGGCGCGCCGGCCTGGCCGCCTGGTGGCGCCCGATCCAGCTGCTGTTCCCGCTGGCGCTGCTGGGCGCCAGCGCCTGGCATTTGCCGCCGCTGCTGTTCCTGCTGGTCTTCCTCTTCCTGCTCGGCCTGTACTGGTCGACCTTCCGCACCCAGGTGCCGTACTACCCGTCCAATCCGGCCGTGTGGCGGGCGGTGCAGACGCTGCTGCCGGCCGGTCCGGCGCGCATGGTCGACATCGGCAGCGGCCTGGGCGGGCTGGTGCTGCACCTGGCGCGCCAACGCGCCGACGTCGACTGCGTCGGCATCGAACTGGCGCCGCTGCCCTGGCTGGCCAGCCGCCTGCGCGCCGCGCTGGCCGGCAGCCGCGCCCGCTTTGTGCGCGGCGATTACGAGGAACTTGATTTCGCTCAATTCGACCTCGTCTTCGCCTACCTGTCGCCGGCCGTGATGACTCGGCTGTGGGCCAAGGCGGCGGCCGAAATGCGCCCCGGCACGCTGCTGCTCAGCTATGAATTCGCCATCGTCGGGCGTCCGCCCGACAAGACCATCCACGCCACAGCAGGGGGAGCGGCGCTCTACGGATGGTACTTTTAAGCATCATTTTGCGTTATTTACTTGCTCCTGCTACCACTCTCACGCTATTGTAGTTCCACGTGTAAATTTATTGAATTCGAGCGTATTCGAGGGGGAATTCCCCCTTTTTGGTGGCCGCTCGCCGGCCGGCGCGGAGCCGGGCGGCACCGGCGGCGCATTCGGACTTTTGGGAGTTAGCGCACTTGTTAGTCATAATCGGTTATGTCATCGTCTGCGTCGGCGTGTTCGGCGGTTTCGCGATGGGCGGCGGCCACCTGGCCGCGCTGTTCCAGCCGTTGGAGTTGCTGATGATCGGCGGCGGCGCGGCCGGTGCCTTCCTGGTCGGCAACAACGGCAAGGCGATCAAGGCCACGCTGGCCGCCATTCCGACCTTGTTCCAGGGTTCGCGCTACACCAAAGAGCTGTACATGGAGTTGATGTCGCTGCTGTTCGACGTGCTGTCGAAGGTGCGCAAGGAGGGCCTGATGTCCATCGAGGGCGACATCGACAGTCCGAACGAGAGCCCGCTGTTCAACAAGTATCCCAGCGTGCTGCACGACCACCACATCGTCGAGTTCATGACCGATTACCTGCGCCTGATGGTGTCGGGCAATATGGATGCCTTCCAGATCGAGAACTTGATGGACAACGAGATCGATACCCACCACCACGAGGGCGCCGTGCCGGCCCACGCCATCGCCAAGCTGGGCGACGGCATGCCGGCCTTCGGCATCGTGGCGGCGGTGATGGGGGTGGTGCACACCATGGAGTCGGTCGGCCTGCCGCCGGCCGAGCTGGGCATTTTGATCGCCCACGCCCTGGTCGGCACCTTCCTCGGCATTCTGCTGGCCTACGGCTTCGTCGGTCCGCTGGCCAGCCTGCTGGAACAAAAGCTCGACGAGTCGACCAAGATGTACCAGTGCGTCAAGGTGACCCTGCTGGCCAGCCTGAACGGCTACGCGCCGGCGCTGGCGGTGGAGTTCGGCCGCAAGGTGCTGTACTCGACCGAGCGGCCGAGTTTCGCCGAACTAGAGGACCACATCAAAAAATCCAAGGCCAAGTAGGCGCGGCGGCGGGATATGATGTTTGTAACGATGGAAACAACGGGGAATCGCCATGGCTGAAGAAGGCTTGCGGCCAATTATCGTCAAACGCATCAAGAAAACCGCCGGCGGCCACCACGGCGGCGCGTGGAAGATCGCCTACGCCGACTTCGTGACGGCGATGATGGCCTTCTTCCTGCTGATGTGGCTGCTCGGCTCGACCACCAAGGGCGACCTCAACGGCATCTCCGAGTACTTCAAGACGCCGCTCAAGGTGGCCATGCAGGGCGGCTCGGGCAGCGGCGACAGCTCGTCGGTGATTCCCGGCGGCGGCAAGGACCTGACCCGGCGCGACGGCCAGGTGCGCAACGCCGACGACCCGGCCGTCAAGAAGACCTACAACCTGAGCGCCGCCAAGGCCGCGCTCGAGCGCGAGGAGGCGGTCCGCCTGCAGCAGTTGAAGGAGAAGATCGAGGCCAAGATCGAGTCCAACCCGCTGCTCAAGAAATACAAGAACCAGCTGCTGCTCGACTTCACCAGCGAGGGCCTGCGCATCCAGATCGTCGACGAGCAGAACCGTCCGATGTTCGCGCTGGCCAAGGCCGAGCTGCAGCCCTACACCCGCGACATCCTGCACGAGATCGGCTTCGTGCTGAACGACGTGCCCAACAAGATCGGCCTGTCCGGCCACACCGATTCGACGCCCTATATGAGCGACGCCGGCTACAGCAACTGGGAGTTGTCGGCCGACCGCGCCAACGCCTCGCGCCGCGAGCTGATCGCCGGCGGCATGGGCGAGGCCAAGATGCTGCGCGTGGTCGGCCTGGCCGCCGCCGCCCACCTCGACAAGCTGGACCCGTTCAACCCGATCAACCGGCGCATCAGCATCATCGTGATGAACAAGAAGACCGAGGAGAACGTGATGCGCGACGGCGCCAAGATCGAAGTGGGCGCCGAGGAGCAGGGCGCGGCGGCGCCGGCGGCGCCGCCGCGCGCCAGGAAATAGCGCAGCGCGCCCCCAGCGAGGGCGCTGTTACACCAGAACGAGACTGTTATGACGAGAAAAAAAATCCTTGGTTCACATGTCAAGCGCCTGCTGTCGGGCGTGTCCGACCACGGCAAGAAGCACCTGACCGAAGTCGAGACCGACCTGATCCAGACCGGCCTGCTGTTGGAGGAGGCGATCGAGAAGCTGTCCTTCAACTTCATGGCCATCCACCAGGCCGTCGAGGGCCAGCAGGAGACCATCCGCCTGTTGCTCGAGGGCGGCGCGCCGACGCCGGAGCAGCGCGCCCAGCTCGAGGCGCTGCAGGGCCAGGTGGGCGGCCACGTCAACGCCGCCATCACCAGCATGCAGTTCCAGGACATGACCAGCCAGCTGATCGACCGCACCCTGAAACGGGTCACCGGCTTGCGCGAATTTCTCGGCACGCTGGGCGCCCACGGCGCCGAGATGTTGCCTGAAAGCGACAATGAGGAAATTGTCGACCTGCTCGGTAAGGTCAGCATGGCGCTGGCGATTCAAAGCCTGGAGTTGCGCAGCGTGCTGCGCAAGGCGGTCAGTCAAAAACACCTGGAGAGTGGCGACATCGAGCTGTTCTAGCCCGGGCGCCCTTGATCGAACGTTAATAGAGCGGGGCCGCTGTCCCGGAATTTCAAAGAGTGAGAGCAAAGATGGCAAAGACAATACTTGCAGTGGATGATTCCAGTTCCTTGCGCCAGATGGTGGCCTTCAGCCTGAAGGCGGCCGGCTACCTGGTGGTCGAGGCGGTCGACGGCCAGGACGGCCTGGAAAAGGCCAAGCAGCAGGCGGTCGACCTGGTGCTGACCGACCAGAACATGCCGCGCATGGACGGCCTCGAGCTGATCAAGCTGCTGCGCGAGCTGCCCACCTACCAGAAGGTGCCGATCCTGATGCTGACCACCGAGTCGTCCGACGAGATGAAGGCCAAGGGCCGCGCGGCCGGCGCCAACGGCTGGCTGGTCAAGCCCTTCGATCCGCAGCGACTGATCGAGGTGGTCAAAAAGGTCATCGGCTGATGAAGCGAGTGCAATGATGTCGAGCGAACTTCACGGAGTCACCCTATGACCATCGATATAAGCCAGTTCTTCCAGGTCTTTTTCGATGAGGCCGAGGAACTGCTGGCTGAAATGGAGCGGCTGTTGCTGGCCGTCGACCTGGACAATCCCGATCCGGGACCAACCTCAACGCGGTCTTCCGCACCGCCCATTCCGTCAAGGGGGGCGCCTCGACGTTCGGCGTGACCGACATGACCGAGGTCACCCACATCCTGGAGACCCTGCTCGACCGCATCCGCAAGGGCGAGATGGCGCTCACCACCGAGCACGTCGACGCCTTCCTGGCCGCCAAGGACATCCTCAAGATGCAACTCGACGGCCACCGCCTCGGCAGCGCCGTCGACCAGGACGCCGTCGCCGACGTCGGCATGATGCTGCAGTCGCTGACGGCGCACGCGCCGGTGGCGGCGCTGGCGCCGATGGCGCCCGGCTTCAACGCGCCCGAGGCCAAGGTGGTCGACCACAGCGGCGGACGGCGCTACCGCCTCGAGCTGCCGGTGATGGTGCACCGCGAGGTGACCGCGCTGGGCGCCGAGCTGGGCCTGATGGGCCACGTCGCCATCACCCCGCTGGACCACGACCGCAACGCCATGGTGGTGACCACCCGCGAGAGCCTCGACGACATCATCGCCATCTGCTCCTTCGTGCTCGACCCCGAGCAAATGATCGTGACCGAGCTGCCGCCGCTCGACGCCGCCCGCGCCGAGCTGGAGAACGCCGAGCGCTCGAAGACCGAGGCCGACCTGGGCTACGGCTTCTTCGACGAGATCGAGCTGCTGCCGCCGCCCCAGGTGGGCGGGGTCGGCTACGGCTTCTTCCAGCCGATCGAACAGATCCGCGCCAGCGCCGAGGCCGGCGCCGACGACAACCGCGGCTACGGCTTCTTCGAGCCGATCGAGCAGATCCGCGCCGCCGCCGGCATCGTCGCCGAGGCCGCCCCGGCCGCCGTCGCCGCCCACGTCGAGGAGCACGAGAAGAAACCGGCCAAGGGCGAGAAGGCGGTCGCCGCCGGCGCCGAGGCCGGCTCGATCCGCGTCTCGATCGAGAAGGTCGACCAGCTGATCAACCTGGTCGGCGAACTGGTCATCACCCAGGCCATGATCGAGCAGCGCGTCGACACGCTCGACCCGATGAAGCACGAGCGCTTGCTCAACAGCGTCAGCCAGCTGACCCGCAACACCCGCGACCTGCAGGAGGCGGTGATGTCGATCCGCATGATGCCGATGGACTTCGTGTTCTCGCGCTTCCCGCGCATGGTGCGCGACCTGGCCGCCAAGCTGGGCAAGAAGGTCGACTTCATCACCAACGGCGCCGCCACCGAGCTCGACAAGGGCCTGATCGAGCGCATCGTCGACCCGCTGACCCACCTGGTGCGCAACAGCATCGACCACGGCATCGAGATGCCCGAGGTGCGCCGCGCCGGCGGCAAGAGCGACGCCGGCCGCCTGTTCCTGTCGGCCAGCCACCAGGGCGGCAACATCATCATCGAGGTGTCCGACGACGGCGGCGGCCTGAACCGCGAGCGCATCCTCGCCAAGGCGGCGCAGAACGGCCTGCCGCTGGCCGAGAACATGAGCGACGCCGACGTCTGGCAGCTGATCTTCGCGCCCGGCTTCTCGACCGCCGAGACGGTCACCGACGTGTCCGGCCGCGGGGTCGGCATGGACGTGGTCAAGCGCAACATCACCGCCATGGGCGGCGTCGTCGACATCCGCTCGGCCAAGGGCTTCGGCACCACCATCTCGATCTCGCTGCCGCTCACCCTGGCCATCCTCGACGGCATGTCGATCCGCGTCGGCGAGGAGGTCTACATCCTGCCGCTCGGCTTCGTCATCGAGTCGCTGCAGCCGGCCCCCGAGGACGTCAAGGAGATCAGCGGCAAGGGCACGGTGGTCAAGGTGCGCGGCGAATACCTGCCCCTGATCCCGCTGTACCAGATGTTCGACATCACGCCGCGCTTCGCCGACCCGTCCGAGGGCATCGTCGTCATCATCGAGACCGACGGGCGCAAGGCCGGCCTGTTCATCGACGACCTGGTCGGCCAGCAGCAGGTGGTGGTGAAGAACCTCGAATCGAACTACCGCAAAGTGGCCGGCATCTCCGGCGCCACCATCCTGGGCGATGGCGGCGTGTCGCTGATCCTCGACGTGGCCGCGCTGATCCGCTCGTCGCGCCAGCTGGCCGACGAAACCATTTTTTCCTGACTGCCCCAACCATATAGGAATCCACCATGGCAGACGCACTGACAACCGGCGCCAAAGAAATCGCCGGCCACGAATTCCTCGCCTTCACGCTCGGCTCGGAGGAGTACGGCATCGACATCCTCAAGGTGCAGGAGATCCGCGGCTACGAGGCGGTCACCCGCATCGCCAACGCTCCCGCCTTCATCAAGGGCGTGATCAACCTGCGCGGCATCATCATCCCGGTGGTCGACATGCGCATCAAGTTCAACCTGGGCGAGCCGGTGTACGACCAGTTCACCGTGGTCATCATCCTCAACATCAACGGCCGCATCGTCGGCATGGTGGTCGACTCGGTGTCCGACGTCACCACCCTGACGCCGGAGCAGGTCAAGCCGGCGCCGGAGATGGGCACCGCCTTCAGCACCGACTACATGATTGGACTGGGCACCATCGACGAGCGTATGCTGATCCTGGTCGACATCGACAAGCTGATGTCGAGCCCGGAGATGGGCCTGATCGACATGCTGGCGGCCTGAGGCGGCTGGCCAGCTGGCGGCAAGGGCAACCAAGGGCAGGGGGCGATCGTTCCATAGAGGGCGGCGCCGGCCGGACGGCGATCCGGCGCACGGGGTCCGCGAGCAGCACCCGGCGGACACACAAAAACTAGCGGCATACTGGCATATCAAGGGGAGACTACAATGAACTTACGCGACTTTAAAATTGGTGCACGTCTGGGAATCGGCTTCGGGATCATTTTGCTGATTCTGGTCGCGATGGTGTTGTCGGCCAACTTCCTCAACTACAGCAACAAATCCGAATTGACCAAGGGCCTGCAATTGTCGACCGCCAAGAACCTGCAGGCGGCGGCGATGAAGAGCGCCATGCTGGAAACCGGCATCGCGATGCGCAACATCGGCCTGCAGTCCGACGTCAGCCTGATGCAAAAGGAAGAGGGCAAGGTCAAGGACCAGCGCAAACGCTACGAGACGGCGGTCGAGGCGCTCAAGGCGCTGGGCCTGAACGACGCCGAGAAGAAGGTGCTGGCCGACATCGCCGCCCTCGACAAGGACGTCGACACCGCCTTCAAGGAGGCGATCGGCCAGGTGCTGGCCTTCAACAGCGAGGGCGCGGCCAAGGTCATCGCCAGCCGCATCGACCCGCTCAACACCCAGACCCTGGCCTCGATCAACAAGATGGTCGAGATGCAGCAGGCCGCCGCGCGCGACGTGCTGGACGGCTCGGTGGCCGCCGACACCCGTTTGATGCTGATGCTGTTCGGCCTGGGCGGGGTCGCCGTGGCGCTGGGCGTGGGCTGCGCCTTCGTCATCACCCGCTCGATCACCGGGCCGCTGTCGGGCGCCGTCGAGGTGGCGCAGAAGGTCGCCGGCGGCGAGCTGACCTCGCACGTGGTGGTCGAGGGCAAGGACGAGACCAGCGAGCTGCTGCAGGCGCTCAAGGACATGAACGACAGCCTGGCCAAGACGGTGGGCGACGTGCGCGCCGGCACCGAGACGATCACCGTCGCCTCGCGCGAGATCGCCTCCGGCAACGCCGACCTGTCCTCGCGCACCGAGTCGCAGGCCAGCTCGCTCGAGCAGACCGCCAGCTCGATGGAGGAGCTGACCTCCACCGTCAAACAGAACGCCGACAACGCGCGCCAGGCCAACCAACTGGCCGTGTCGGCCTCGTCGGTGGCGGTGAAGGGCGGCAGCGTGGTGTCGCAGGTGGTCGACACCATGGGCTCGATCAAGGAAAGCTCGCGCAAGATCGTCGACATCATCGGCGTCATCGACGGCATCGCCTTCCAGACGAATATTCTGGCGCTGAACGCCGCCGTCGAGGCGGCCCGCGCCGGCGAGCAGGGCCGTGGCTTCGCGGTGGTCGCCTCCGAGGTGCGCAACCTGGCGCAGCGCTCGGCCGGCGCCGCCAAGGAGATCAAGGAACTGATCGGCGACTCGGTCAACAAGGTCGACGCCGGCAGCAAGCTGGTCGACGAGGCCGGCCAGACCATGGACCTGATCGTCACCTCGATCAAGCAGGTGGCCGACATCATGGGCGAGATCACCGCCGCCACCCAGGAGCAGAGCAACGGCATCGAGGAGGTCAACCAGGCCATCACCCAGATGGACGAGATGACCCAGCAGAACGCCGCCCTGGTCGAACAGGCCGCCGCCGCCGCCGAGAGCATGCAGGAGCAGGCGCAGAAGCTGGCGCAGGCGGTCAGCATCTTCAAGCTGTCGTCCGACGGCAACGCGCCGCGCCAGGCCGCGCCGCAGCCGGCGCCGCGTCCGGCGGCCAGCAAGGCGGTGGCCGCGCCGCGGCCGGCCGCGCCGCTGCGCGCCGCCGCCCCGGCGGCCGGCAAGGCCGCGCCGAAGAAGCTGGCCTCGGCGGCCAGCAGCGACGAGTGGGAAGAGTTTTAAGGCAAAGAGTTTTAAGGCAATTAATGCCGCCAAGCCGGCGGCAGTCGTGTAATGTAGTAGCGTAGTACGTCGGCGCCCCGCGCGCCGGCGCCGCAAGGCGCAAGGCATTGTTCCAGCATCAAATAAGGGTTTAACAAATGCCGCAATCTAAAGACACCGTCAAAGAGTTCGACTTCAACGCCAAGGACTTCGAAAGAGTGCGCGGCCTGATCTACAAGCGGGCCGGCATCTCGCTGGCCGACAGCAAGCAGGAGATGGTGTACAGCCGCCTGGCGCGGCGTTTGCGGGCCACCGGCATCTCGTCCTTCGTCAAGTACCTCGACGACCTCGAGGCGGGCCGCCTGGGCGACGAGTGGGAGGCCTTCACCAACGCCCTGACCACCAACCTGACCTCCTTCTTCCGCGAGGCGCACCACTTCCCGCTGCTCGCCGAGCACGTCAAGAAACTGAGCGGCCCGATCACCATCTGGTGTTCGGCCGCCTCCACCGGCGAGGAGCCGTATTCGATCGCCATGACCGTGTGCGAGGCCTTCAACACGCTGACGCCGCCGGTCACCATCATCGCCACCGACATCGACACCAACGTGCTGGCGGCCGGCGCCAACGGCGTCTACACGCTCGACCGGCTCGACAAGATGGCGCCCGAGCGGGCCCGCCGCTTCTTCCAGAAGGGCAAGGGCGAGCGCGAGGGCATGGTGCGCGTGCGCCCCGAGCTGCGCCAGATGATCACCTTCAAGCAGCTCAACCTGCTGGGCGACAGCTGGCCGATCAGCGGCCAGTTCGACGTGATCTTCTGCCGCAACGTGATGATCTATTTCGACAAGGCGACCCAGCGCAAGATCCTGGCGCGTTTCGTGCCATTGATGAAGCCGGACGCGCTGTTGTTCGCCGGCCACTCGGAGAATTTCCTGTACGTCTCGGAGTCCTTGAAACTGCGCGGCAAGACGGTCTACGAGCTGGACCACGGCGCGGGCCAAAAAGCAACGTCGCACCGCTAATGAGACTACGACATGGACCTCGAACAATTTGCCACCAACGTCTATTTCGATAGAACGTTCGACTGCGATGCCGCCAAGATCCTTCCCGGCGAGTATTATTTCACCAACAAGGACATGCTGATCGTCACCGTGCTCGGCTCCTGCGTGTCGGCCTGCATCCGCGACCGCGTCACCGGCCTGGGCGGCATGAACCACTTCATGCTGCCCGACGGCGGCAGCGACACCAACAGCCCGGTGTCGGCCTCGGCGCGCTACGGCACCTACGCCATGGAGATCCTGATCAACGACCTGCTCAAGGCCGGCGCCCGGCGCGAGAACCTGGAGGCCAAGGTGTTCGGCGGCGGCGCCGTGTTGAAGGGCTTCACCGCCATCAACGTGGGCGAACGCAACGCCGCCTTCGTGCTCAACTTCCTCAAGGTCGAGAAGATCCGCGTGGTCGCCGAGGACACTCAACGACATCCACCCGCGCAAGGTCTACTTTTTCCCGCGCAGCGGCAAGGTGCTGGTGAAGAAGTTGATGCAGGCGCACAACGACACGCTGGCCAAGCGCGAGCTCGACTACGCCAGCCGCCTCAAGAAGGCGCCGGTCGGCGGCGAGATCGATTTGTTCTAGCCGGAACGGGCGGCCGCGCCGCCCGCCAGTTTGTGGCGCGCCGCGTGGGCGGCGGGCCGTATTTGAACCAGAATAAGAAAGTAGCGCTATGAAGATCAAAGTCCTGATCGTCGATGACTCCGCCCTGATCCGCAGTGTCATGACCGAAATTATCAGCAGCCAACCCGACATGGAGGTGGTGGGCGTGGCCCCCGACCCGCTGGTGGCGCGCGAGCTGATCAAGCAGACCAACCCCGACGTGCTCACGCTCGACGTCGAAATGCCGAAGATGGACGGCCTCGACTTCCTGGAAAAACTGATGCGCCTGCGGCCGATGCCGGTGGTGATGGTCTCCTCGCTGACCGAGCGCGGCTCGGAGATCACCATGCGCGCGCTGGAGCTGGGCGCGGTCGACTTCGTCACCAAGCCGAAGATCTCGATCCAGTCCGGCATGCGCGAATACACCGAGCTGATCGCCGACAAGATCCGCGCCGCCTCGAAGGCGCGCATCCGCGCCCGCACGCTGCCGCAGCCGGGCGAGGTGGCCGCCGGCCAGCTGCCGCAGCTGCGCAACCCCCTGACCTCGTCGGAGAAGCTGATCATCGTCGGCGCCTCGACCGGCGGCACCGAGGCGATCCGCGAGTTCCTCATGCAGATGCCGTCGGACTGCCCGGGCATCCTGATCACCCAGCACATGCCGGAGGGCTTCACGCGCTCCTTCGCCAAGCGCCTCGACAGCCTGTGCAAGATCTCGGTGAGCGAGGCGGCCGGCGGCGAGCGGGTGCTGCCGGGCCACGCCTACATCGCGCCCGGCCACTCGCACCTGACCTTGACGCGCAGCGGCGCCAACTACATGACCAAGATCGACCAGGGCGAGCCGGTCAACCGCCACCGCCCCTCGGTCGACGTGCTGTTCCGCTCGGCCGCCCTGTGCGCCGGCAAGAACGCGGTCGGCGTGATCCTGACCGGCATGGGCAAGGACGGCGCCCTCGGCATGTTGGAGATGAAGAACGCCGGGGCGTATAATTTCGCCCAGGACGAGGCCAGTTGCGTGGTGTTCGGCATGCCGCGCGAGGCCATCGCCGTGGGGGCCACCCACGAGGTCGGCGCGCTGCAGGCGCTGCCGGGCATGGTGCTGGGCTATTTGGCGGCACACGGCATGCGCGCTTTGCGTGTTTAATACACGATCGCCGACGTTTTCCTGTTACTTTGTTCGCCCCCGGGGCAGCGAAAATGCTATCCTACAACTTGCTGGCAATTGTAGACACTATTAACAACCGCGTAAGAAGAAACAACGGAGTAATTCATGGCTGATCCAAAGATGAAATTTTTAGTTGTTGACGATTTTTCGACGATGCGCCGCATCGTCCGGAATCTGTTGAAAGAACTGGGTTATGCCAATGTCGACGAGGCTGAGGACGGCGTCATGGCGCTGGCCAAGCTGCGCGCGGAATCGTTCGACTTCGTGGTGTCCGACTGGAACATGCCGAACATGGACGGCCTGACCATGTTGCAGAACATTCGTGCCGACCCGGCGCTGGCCAAGCTGCCGGTGCTGATGGTCACCGCCGAGGCGAAGAAGGAAAACATCATCGCGGCGGCCCAGGCCGGCGCCAACGGCTATGTCGTCAAGCCATTCACGGCGGCCACGCTGGATGAAAAGCTGAACAAGATCTTCGAAAAACTCGGAGCTTGACGATGGCCGAGCAAGACAACGGCGCCATGCAGGCAGCAATGGTGGAGCCGAACGAGGAGTTCTTGTCGCGCATCGGCCACATGACGCGGGCGCTGCACGAGAACTTGCGCGGCCTCGGCCTCGACAAGTTGATCGAGAAGGCCGCCTCCGACATGCCGGACGCGCGCGACCGCCTCGAGTACGTCGCCCGCCTCAGCGAGGACGCGGCGCAGAAGGTGCTCAACGCCACCGACGCGGCCGGCCCGCTGCAGGACCAGATCGGCGCCGACGCCAAGCAGCTGAGCAGCTCCTGGCAGACGCTGCTGGCCAACGGTGCCGGCGAGCAGGACTGGCGCGCGCTGGCGCAGCAGACCATCGCCACGCTGGGCGCGACGAGCGCGCACACCGGCGGCACCAAGTCGCATTTGATGGACATCATGATGGCGCAGGATTTCCAGGATCTGACGGGACAGGTGATCAAGAAGGTCACCTCGATCGCCCAGAACGTGGAGCAGCAACTGGTGCAGATGTTGATCGACTTCGCGCCGGAACAGCTGAAGAAGGAAATCGACAACGGCTTGCTCAACGGTCCGCAGATCGACCCGGCCGGCGAGGGCGTTGTGGCCGACCAGGGGCAGGTCGACGACCTGCTCGACAGTCTCGGCTTCTAACTAGGATCGCGTCGCCCCCGCCCCGGCGGGGCCCGCGCCGGCTCCCCTGCTGGGGGCGGCGCGGACGGCCGCCGCAGGGCGGCCGTGGCGAGTCCGCGGTGCAGGTGGCCCGCCAGCGGGGCGCCCGCCGCGTGCCAGCAGGGTAGTCCACCGGACCTCGAACGCCGCGCCCGCCATGCACCACACCAATTTCCTCGTCCGCGAACCCCTGCTCGATCCGCAACAGCGGGTGCTCGGCTACGAGCTGAGCTGGCAGGACGGCGCGCCCGGCGCGGCCGCGCCGGCCGCCCTGGAGGCGCTGGTCGGCTTCGTCGCCGGCCAGGTCAACCATCCCGACACCGGCTGGCTGCTGCGCGACAAGACCCTGTTCCTGCAGGCGGTGCCGGCGATGCTGTCGACCGACGCGCTGCACAACATGCCCCCCGAACACACCGTGCTGTCGATCCAGACCGCCACCCTGGCCGACCCGGCCACGCTGGCGGCCGTGCGGGCGCTGCGCGCCGGCGGCGTCGGCATCCTGCTGCGCGAGGCCGACCTGGCCAAGCTCGGCAAGGGCCTGGCCGGCGTCGCCTCGCACGTCGAGGTGCGCTTCACCGGCGCCGACGTGGCGGCCCAGGCGCGCAACTACGCCGCGCTGCGGCAGGCGGCGGTGCGGATGGTCGGCCGGCCGGTGGGCAACTGGGCCGACTTCGACGCCTGCGCCGCGCTCGGCCTGGACGCCTTCGTCGGCAAGCTGCACCTGACGCCGCGTCCGGGCAGCGCGGTCAAGGGCATGAACCCGGCCCAGACCGTCATTTTGCAACTGATGCAGATGGTGCGGCAGAACGCCGACGCGGCACAGATCGAGGCGGTGCTCAAGCGCGACGCCACGCTGTCCTACAA
Organism: Rugamonas sp. DEMB1; assembly: GCF_029834475.1. Lineage (GTDB taxonomy): Bacteria > Pseudomonadota > Gammaproteobacteria > Burkholderiales > Burkholderiaceae_D > Rugamonas > Rugamonas rubra. The sequence continues at coordinate 1,928,757 of NZ_CP122407.1, forward strand.
GCTGTTGAGGTTCATCAATTCGGCCGGCTTCGGCGCCGGCCGCGAGGTGCAGTCGCTGCGCCAGGCGCTGGCCCTGCTGGGCTATTCGCCGCTGTACCGTTGGCTGACCCTGCTGTTGGCCACCGCCAGCAGCAACGGCTACTCGCCGGTGCTGCTGGAGACGGCGGTGGTGCGCGGCCGCCTGGCCGAGCTGCTCGGCCTGGCCGCGCTGGGCAAGGGCGAGGCGGAGAACATCTTCGTCGCCGGCATGTTCTCGCTGCTCGACCGCCTGCTCGGCATGCCGATGGAGCGGGTGCTGGAGGCGATCCAGCTGTCCGACGACGTGGTGGCGGCGCTGCTGACGCGGGGCGGCAAGTACGGCCCCTATCTGGCGCTGGCCGAGGCCTGCGAGCTCAACTCGACGCTGGTGGCGGCGCTGGCCCATTCGCTCGGCCTGAGCCCGCAGCAAGTCAACCAGGCCCACCTGTCGGCGCTGGCCTGGGCGCAGAACGTGGCGAGCTAGCCGGCTTGGCTGGGCGCCATCGTCGAACCCAGCGGCGTCGATCCAGGGTCAGACCCTAGGGTCTGACCCTCGCGCCGCGCCGCTTGCTACGCTGGGTTTTGTTGGCGCCGCTTAGATTTCCAGATTGTCGATCAGGCGGGTGCCGCCCAGCTTGGCCGCGGCCAGCACCACCAGCGGCGTGCCCTGGGCCAGGTCGCCGGCGCTCGGCGGTTGCAGGTCGATGCGTTTGCGGATCGAGATGTAGTCCGGATTCCAGCCGCGCTTGGCCAGCTCGTCCATCGCCTGGTGTTCCAGTTGGTAGATGTCGAGGTGGCCGGCGCGCATCTCGCTGGCGACGAAGTTGAGCGCCCGGTACAGGGCCGGCGCCTCGGCGCGCTCCGGCGCCGACAAATACATATTGCGCGACGACAGGGCCAGGCCGTCCTCGGCGCGGTAGGTCTCGGCGGCGATGATCTCGGTGGGCAGGGCGAACTGGCGGCTCATGTTGCGGATGATCATCAGCTGCTGGTAGTCCTTCTTGCCGAACACGGCCACGCGCGGCTGGACGCAGGCGAACAGCTTCATCACCACCGTGGTCACGCCGGTGAAGAAGCCGGGGCGGAACTCGCCCTCCAGGGTGTTGCCCAGGGCCCTCGGGCGGACGGATGCGGAACTCCTGCGGCTCCGGGTACAGGTCCTTCTCGGTCGGCGCGAACAGCACGTAGACGCCTTCCTTTTCCAGCTTCTCGACGTCGGCCTGGAAGGTGCGCGGATACTTCTCGAAGTCCTCGCCGGGGCCGAACTGCAGGCGGTTGACGAAGATCGAGGCGACCACCGGGTCGCCGTGCTTGCGCGCCAGGCGCATCAGCGACAGGTGGCCCTCGTGCAGATTGCCCATGGTGGGGACGAAGGAGGTGCGCAGTTGGCCGCTCAGTTGGTCGCGCAGTTCTTCAATGGAGGAGATGATTTTCATGGCAGGCTTTCGCGATGGACTAGATGGGGAAGAGGGGGCGGGCGCGGCGTCGCGGCTCAGGCCGGCGAATACGCCAGGCGCACGTAGATCGGCGCGAACGGTTCGGCCTGGGTGATTTCGATCAGGGTTTCCTTGGCCAGCTCCAGCAGGGCGACAAAGTTGACCACCACCACCGGCACGCCGCCGGCGCTGTCGAACAGGTCGGCGAACTCGATGAAACGCGACGATTGCAGCTTACGCAAAATCGAGGTCATGTGCTCGCGCACCGACAGCTCCTCGCGGCTGATCTGGTGGTGCTGGGTCAGCTTGGCGCGCTTGAACACGTCGAGCCAGGCGCGCTGCAGGTCGATCGGTTCGACCTCGGGCCAGTGCTGCTCCAGGCCCTGTTCGATGAACACGCGCGGCCGGACGAAGTCGCGGTCCAGCTGCGGCATGGTGTTCAGGTCGTAGGCGGCCAGCTTGATCTGCTCGTATTCGAGCAGGCGGCGCACCAGGTCGGCGCGCGGGTCGAAGTCGGGGTCGTCGAGGATCTCGCTGTGGCGCGGCGGCAGCAGCATGCGCGACTTGATCTCGATCAGCATGGCCGCCATCAACAGGTATTCGGCGGCCAGCTCCAGGTTCGACAGGCGGATCTGGTCGACATACTTCAGATATTGCAGGGTGACCTGCGCCATCGGAATGTCGAGGATGTTGAAATTTTGCTTGCGGATCAGGTAGAGCAGCAGATCGAGCGGTCCCTCGAAGGCCTCGAGGAAGATCTCCAGCGCGTCGGGCGGAATGTACAGGTCGGTCGGCATGCGCAGCATCGGCTCGCCGTACAGGCGGGCCAGCGCGGTGTCGACGGCCGGCGTGTCGGCCGCCGCCGTGGCCGCATCGGCCGGATCGGCCGGGTCGGCCAGCCGGGCCGCCTGGGCGGCGCCGACGGCGGCGGGCGCCGGCTCGGTGCCGCCGGTGGGCGGCGCGTCGAGCAGCGCGATAGCGTCCTCAGCCGGCGTCAGCGCCGTGGCGCTGGCCGTTTCCTCTGGCAACATCCTGGCCGCCCCGGGGCTGTTAGACCTTGTTTTGGTAGACGTAGGCTTGTTGCTTGACGGCCGACTCGAGCTGGCGCTCTTGTTCCGACAGCGACACCGGCGCCTTGTCCCACAGCAGGGCGCGGCCGGCGCGCTGGCCTTCTTCCATGCCCGGATTCTTGGCCTTCAGCTCTTTGATGAACAAAGTGTGCTCGGATTCGTACATCTGATGTTGTTTAGTCAGTTTCATGGATTCAATGTGGGTGGATCAGCAGCGCGTATTTTACCGCGCCCGGCGCGGCGGCGGTAATTCTATCGCTGCCGGTGGGCAATCCGGCGGCGCCGCCGCGCATGGCGGGCGGCGCCGGCCCGCTTAGAACTTGTGGCGCAGGCCCAGCGCCAGGGTGTTGCCGCCGGCCGCGTTGCTTAGCTTGTCGCGCAGGTAGACCGCGTACAGGTCGGTGCGCTGCGACAGGTTGTGGTCGTAGCCGGCGCTGGCGGTGTCGCGGTGGAAGGCCGGCTTGAGCGCCGCGTTCTCGCGCGTGCGGGCCCAGGCCAGCATCCAGTTGCCGGCGCCGGCCGGCACCGACAGGCCGAGGTGGCCGGTGCGGCTGCGCCGCCCGCTCACTTCCGTCCGCGTGCGGTTGTGGCCGGCGTACAGCTTGACGGCGCCGAGGTCGTAGCTGGCGGCGGCGAAATACACGGTCTGCCGCGGCGCGGCGGCGCTGATGTTGAGGCCGTTGACGACGCGCTGGGCCGCCGCCGTCAACGCCAGCGCGGCGCCGGTGTAACGCAGCACGGCCGCCTTGTTGTTGCCGAAGCTGGTGGCGGCGCCTTCGCCCAGGTTGCCCTGCAGCGTCAGACTGACCCCGTTGACGGTGGGCGACAGGTAGGCCAGGGCGTTGTTCCAGCCCGTGTCGCCGACGATGGCGCTGCCGAAGGGCGCGCTCCACAACTGGTCGACCAGGGGCGACAGCCGGGTCGAGACGCCGAAGGGATTGGCGTAGGCGCTGGCGATGAACAGGGGATTGGGCAGCCGGCCCATGCGCACGGTGCCCCAGTTGCCGGCCAGGCCGACATAGGCGGCGCGTGAGAACAGCGCCTCGCCGGGCACGCGGCCGGCCTCGCCGCTGTCGGCGCGGAAAAAGCTTTCCAGCGCGAACTGGGCGGACAGGCCGCCGCCCAGTTGTTCCGTTCCCGCCACACCCCAAAAGGAGGTGGTCATGCCGCCGTTGTTGACGACGGTGCTGCGCGGGCCGGCGGTGCCGCTGCCGGCGCCGTTGCCGGCGCCGTTGCCGCTTGCGGCGTAGAGGTCGACCAGGCCGTACAGGCGCACATTGCCCGGCTGGGCCTGGGCCATGGCCGCGCTCGGTACTGCGACGCAGCAAAACAGCGCCTGGACCAGCATGGCGGCGGAAACAGTTTTCATGGGTTTTCCTGTCAATCGGTGGCTAAAACCCGTCCCATGCTACCCCTTATTGGCACAACTTCAAGTTATTGCGGCGCGGTGTAGCGGGACGGCGACAAGCGAATCGCGTATGCTGTGCCTTTGCCAATATTCCTACCCCCGCGCATGAACCACCGCCTCACGCCCAAGACCGCCTTCCTTTTGACCCTGGCCCCCTTGCTGTGGGCCGGCAACGCCATCGTCGGCCGTCTGGTGCACGAGGCCGTGCCGCCCATCCTGCTCAACTTCCTGCGCTGGGCCATCGCCCTGCTGATCCTGTTGCCGCTGGCCGGCCCGGTGTTTCGCCGCGACGGCCCGGTGTGGCCGCACTGGCGCAGCTTCGCGCTGCTCGGCCTGCTGGGCATCGGCATCTACAACGCGCTGCAATACCTGGCGCTGCAAAGCTCGACACCGATCAACGTCACGTTGGTGGCCTCGGGCATGCCGGTGTGGATGATGTTGACGGGCTGGATGTTCTTCGGCGTCAAGGTGTCGCGCCGCCAGGTGGCCGGCGCCGTGCTGTCGATCGCCGGCGTGCTGCTGGTGTTGGCGCGCGGCGAGTGGGGCCATCTGCTGGAACTGCGTTTGGTGGCCGGCGATATCTTCATGATTCTGGCGACCATCGCCTGGTCCTTGTACAGCTGGCTGTTGACGCGGACCAAGCTGCCGGACGAGATACGCGCCAACTGGGCCGGCTTTTTGGCGGCGCAGGTGGCCTTCGGCGTGGTCTGGTCGGGCGCCTTCGCGGCGGGCGAGTGGGCCGTCAGCAGCGCCCAGGTGCATTGGAGCTGGACCTTGGCGGCGGCGCTGGCTTATGTGGCGATCGGCCCGGCGGTGATCGCCTTCCGCTGCTGGGGCGCCGGCGTGCAGCAGGCCGGCCCCAGCGTGGGCGCCTTTTTCACCAACCTGACGCCGCTGTTCGCCGCGCTGATGTCGTCGGCCTTCCTCGGCGAGGCGCCGCACGGCTACCACCTGGCGGCGTTCGCCTTGATCGTCGGCGGGATTGTGGTGTCGTCGCGCCGCTGAGGGGAGTTGGGAAGGCTAAGCGCGTTTCGTTTCGAATCGCGTGCTGATCGGAGGAGCACTATGGCTGTTCTGATTGAGGATTATGCAGACATCCATTTGCGGATCGTCGAGTTGCTGGAGTCGTCGCGGCGCGCGGCCGTGCGCAGCGTCAATGCTCTGATGACCGCTACATATTGGGAGATTGGACACAGCATTGTCGAGTTTGAGCAGGGCGGGGCGGAGCGGGCGTTCTATGGTGACGCCTTGATTCGCCGACTTGCCGTTGACTTGACGGCGAGTTTCGGGCGAGGCTACTCGGTGAGAAACATCGAGCAGATGCGCCGCTTCTACCTGTCGTGGCCAATTGCGCAGACACCGTCTGCGCAATTGCCTGGGGATCAGGTTTCTCCGCCCGCCGTAGCGCAATCGCTCATTGCCGGCGCTAAGGACCTGCTGCAGTTCGCGCCGCAGTTCCCGCTCCCTTGGTCCGCATATGTCCGTTTGCTTTCGGTTAAGAACGTGCTGGCCCGCAACTTTTACGAAACTGAGGCGATACGTGGAGGCTGGTCGGTGCGCCAGCTAAACAGGCAGATTGATAGCCAGTTTTACGAGCGGACTGCACTGTCACGGAATAAGGTCGCCATGCTGGCGAGGTCGGCCTCAGGAGACGTTAAAGTCACGTTGACGCCGGAAGAGGCTATAAAAGATCCGTTTGTTCTGGAATTCCTTGATCTCAAGGACGAGTACTCGGAGTCCGCGCTGGAGGCCGCCTTGGTGCAGCATCTGACCGACTTTCTCTTGGAATTGGGCGATGACTTCGCGTTTGTCGGTCGCCAGCGTCGCCTTCGGCTCGACGACTCATGGTTTCGTGTCGATCTGCTGTTTTTCCATCGTCGCTTGAAGTGCCTGATCGTTATCGAACTCAAAACAGGTAAGTTCAGCTACGCCGATGCCGGTCAGATGCATATGTATCTCAACTATGCGCGCGAGCATTGGATGAAAGCCGATGAAAATCCGCCAATTGGATTAATCCTTTGTGCTGCCAAGGGGGCGGCCGAGGCACATTACTCGCTGGATAGTTTGCCCAACAAGGTACTCGCGGCGGAGTACCAGATGGTGCTGCCTGATGAGAGCTTGCTTGCGGATGAGTTGACCCGTTCGCGGCAGCTGTTGGAGAAAAAGAAGCGTGGCACATAATTAATTCGCCGACTTGTCTGTTTGCCTAATGCCGCAATAGTCGCCGCATCACCAGCGGCGGCGGCTCCATCGGGTTGGCGTGGCTGTATTCCAGCTCCTCGGCCAGTTCGAACTCGAAGGCGGTGTAGAAGTCGATCAGCTTGGGCTGGTCGCTGCGCACAGCCAGGCGCAGCTCCTCGACGCCGCAGGTGAGGCCGTGGTGGATCACCGCCTCCAGCAGGTGCTGCGACAAATTGCTGCCGCGCCGCTCGGCGATCACGCCCATGCGGACGATTTCCCACACGTCCGGCTCGGCGTCGAGCGGCAGCCAGCGCACCGAGCCGACAGGCACCTCGTCGATCAACAAGACAAAACCGCCGCCGTCGCGCAAATGCTGCGCGACGAGTACGGCGGTTTCCCGGTGGCCACTCGATGTGACGTTGACCTTGCCGGCCCACGCGGAACGCGTGAGGTCGGCGATCAGTCTGGCATCGTCATTCGTTGCTTCGCGCACCACGATGTTCATCGGCTGTCCTTAGCGGATGCGCATGCCAGGCTCGGCGCCCGGCCATGGGTTGAGGATGTAGATGCCAGGGTTGGCCTTCTCGTCGGCGGCCGAACCGGCCAGCACCATGCCTTCGGACACGCCGAACTTCATCTTGCGCGGCGCCAGGTTGGCCACCATCACGGTCAGCTTGCCGACCAGTTCTTCCGGCTGGTACATCGACTTGATGCCGGAGAAGACGTTGCGCAGGCGGCCTTCGCCGACGTCGAGTGTCAGGCGCAGCAGCTTGTCGGAACCGTCGACGTGCTCGCAGTTGACGATCTTGGCGACGCGCAGGTCGATCTTCATGAAGTCGTCGATCTTGATCTCCGGCGCCAGCGCTTCGACGCCGTCGAGCGGGGCGGCGGCGGACGCGGCGGCAGGTGCGGCGGCCTTGGCGGCCGGCGCGGCAATCGCGGCAGCGGCAGCTGCGGCCGGCGCCGGCGCGTCGAACAGTTCCTCGATCATCTTGGCGTCGACCCGGGTCATCAGGTGGTTGTAGGCGCCGATGCTGCGGCCCAGCATGGCCTGCGAGACGACGCCGCTGGCGACGTCGGTGTCGGCCCAGACCAGTTGCTCGTCGTTGAGGAACTTGGCGACGTTGGCGGCCACGCCCGGCAGCACCGGCGACAGCAGGATGGTCAGCTGGCGGAACAGGATCAGCGCGGTGGTGCAGACGTCGTGCAGCTCGGCGGTCTTGTCGGCGTCCTTGGCCAGGATCCACGGCTTGTTCTCGTCGACGTACTGGTTGGTGATGTCGGCGATTTCCATGATCTCGCGCAGCGCCTTGCCGAACTCGCGGCCGTCGAAGTGGGCGGCGATGCTGGCCTGGCGTTGCTTGCCGTCGGCGGTGGTCAGGGCGCGGGCGATCCAGCCCTGGGCGCCTTCGGACAGGCTGGCGGCCAGCTTGCCGTCGAACTTCTTGGCGATGAAGCCGGCGCAGCGGCTGGCGATGTTGACGTATTTGCCGATCAGGTCGCTATTCACCCGCGCCACGAAGTCGTCGCCGGTGAAGTCCAGGGTCCTCGACCTTGGAGTTGAGCTTGAAGGCGATGTAGTAGCGCAGCCATTCCGGGTTCATGCCCAGGTTCAGGTAGCGCAGCGGCGAGATGCCGGTGCCGCGCGACTTGGACATTTTTTCGTTGTTGACGGTCAGGTGGCCGTGCACGTTGACCTTCAGCTTGGCTATCACCGGATGGTCGGCGAACTTCAGCATGGCCGGCCAGAACAGCAGGTGGAAGGAGACGATGTCCTTGCCGATGAAGTGGATCTGTTCGGTGGCCGGGTCGTTGAGCAGGGCGTCGAAGTCCATGCCCTTCTTCTGGCAATAGTTCTTCAGGCTGGCCAGGTAGCCGACCGGCGCGTCCAGCCAGACGTAGAAGAACTTGCCCGGCGCGTCGGGGATGGGGATGCCGAAGTAGGGCGCGTCGCGGGAAATGTCCCAGTCGGCCAGCTTTTCGCCGGCCTCGCCCAGCCATTCGCTGACCTTGTTGACCATTTCCGGCTGCAAACGGCCCGGGGTGTTCAACCAGTCCTTGAGGAACTCGAAGCAGCGCGGGTCGGAACAGCTTGAAGAAATACTGCTCGGACGGCTTCAAGATCGGCGTCGAGCCGGTGAACACCGAGAAGGGGTTGACCAGCTCGGTCGGCTGGTAGGCCGCGCCGCAGACTTCGCAGTTGTCGCCGTATTGGTCCTTGGCGCCGCATTTCGGGCACTCGCCCTTGATGTTGCGGTCGGCCAGGAACATGCCCTTGACCGGGTCGAAGAAGCGGTCGACGATCTTGGTGGAGATCAGGCCGGTGTCGCGCAGCTTGCGGTAGATGCCCTGCGACAGCTCGACGTTTTCCGGCGAGTCGGTCGAATACCAGTTGTCGAAGGCGATGTGGAAGCCGTCGAGGTACTGGGCGCGGCCGGCGGCGATCTTGGCGACGAACTCCTGCGGCGTGATGCCTTCCTTCTCGGCGGCGATCATGATCGGCGTGCCGTGGGTGTCGTCGGCGCCGACAAAGTGCACTTCGCGCAGTCCGGCGCCGTCGCGCTGCATTCGCTGGAAACGGACCCAGATGTCGGCCTGGATGTATTCCATCATGTGGCCAATGTGGAAGGCGGCGTTTGCATAAGGCAGGGCAGTGGTGACGAACAGCTTGCGGGTCATGATTGATGCACTTTGTGGGTGGAGGAAACAAGCATTTTAACAGCGGATGCCCGCAGTGGGCACTTTGGCGGCAGGGTGAATCCTGTAATTTTGGCTATTTTGCGCTAGACTGCTGCATCACATACGGAGATTTTCATGAGCATCACGGTAGAAGACGTCAAGGCGGCATTGTCAAAAGTTGTAGATCCGAACACCGGCAAGGACTTCGTGTCCGGCAAGGCGGTGAAGAATTTGAAGGTCGACGGCAACGCCGTCTCGCTCGACATCGAGCTCGGCTACCCGGCCAAGAGCCAGTTCGCGGCGATCCGCGCCAGCGTCGCCACGGCGCTGCAGGCGCTGCCGGGCGTCGGCGCGATCGAGGTGGGCGTGGCCTCGAAGGTCATCTCGCACACGGTGCAGCGCGGCCTGAAGCTGATGCCGAACGTGAAGAACATCATCGCCGTGGCCTCGGGCAAGGGCGGCGTCGGCAAGTCGACCACCGCCGTCAACCTGGCGCTGGCGCTGGCCGCCGAGGGCGCCTCGGTCGGCGTGCTGGACGCCGACATCTACGGCCCGTCGCAGCCGATGATGCTGGGCGTCAGCGGCAAGCCGGTCACCAAGGACGGCAAGACCATGGAGCCGCTGGAGAACTACGGCCTGCAGGTGTCGTCGATCGGCTTCATGATCGACCCGGACGAGCCGATGGTGTGGCGCGGCCCGATGGTCACCCAGGCCCTGCAGCAGCTGTTGGAGCAGACCAACTGGCGCGACCTGGACTACCTGATCGTCGACATGCCGCCGGGCACCGGCGACATCCAGCTGACCCTGTCGCAAAAAGTGCCGGTGACGGGCGCGGTGATCGTCACCACGCCGCAGGACATCGCCCTGCTGGACGCGCGCAAGGGGCTGAAGATGTTCGAAAAGGTCGGCATTCCGATCCTCGGCATCGTCGAGAACATGAGCACCCACATCTGCTCGAACTGCGGCCACGCTGAAGAAATCTTCGGTTCCGGCGGCGGCGCCAAGATGTGCGCCGACTTCGGCGTCGAGTTCCTCGGCGCGCTGCCGCTGACCATGGCGATCCGCCAGCAGACCGACTCCGGCAAGCCGACCGTGGTGGCCGAGCCGGACGGCCCGGTGGCCGCCATCTACAAGGACATCGCCCGCAAGATCGCCGTGCAGGTGGCCGAGAAGGCCAAGGACATGACCAGCAAGTTCCCTAGCATCGTCATCAAGAACGACTGAGGCTGGCGGGCCGGGCAGGTGTTGGCCCGGCTCTCCGGTTTGCGGTATAGTATTGTCATTTTGCTTAGTTTCCATTTTACACCACAAGAGGAGATCAAAATGACGAAGAATATGACTACCGCGTTCCCCGCCGCCCGTTTGGTGCGGCGCGTATTGCTGGCCGCCGTCCTGGGTGGCGGCGTGATGGCCGGCGCGCTGGCGCAAACGGTGTCGTTTGCCGAGCCGGTCGACGGCGCCACCGTGAGCAGCCCGTTCAAGGTCAAGTTCGCCGTGAGCGGCATGGACGTCAAACCGGCCGGCGACATGAGCGACAACACCGGCCACCACCACCTGTTGATCAACGCCTCGGCGATGAAGGCTGGCGAGTCGGTGCCCTTCGACGAGACCCACCTGCACTTCGGCAAGGGGCAGACCGAGGCCGAGGTCAAGCTGCCGCCCGGCAGCTACACGCTGACCATGCAGTTCGCCAACGGCGCCCACCAGTCCTACGGGCCCGGCCTGAGCAAGAGCATCAAGGTCACCGTCAAGTAGCGGCGCAAATTGAGGGTCAGACCCTAGGGTCTGACCCTGGCTCTGGCCCTGGCTCTGCGTCCTTGGGACGCGCCGGGGTCTCAACTCGGTGGCAACGCGGTAAAATAGCTTCTTTTACATATAAGCTTTCCTACCCCGCCAATGACCACTGCCACCGTCCCAAGCAAGCCCGTCCGCACCCGTTTCGCCCCCAGCCCTACCGGCTACCTCCACCTGGGCGGCGCCCGCACGGCGCTGTACTCCTGGGCCTTCGCCCGCCACTTCGGCGGCACCTTCGTGCTGCGCATCGAAGACACCGACCTCGAACGTTCTACGCCGGAAGCGGTGCAGGCCATCATCGAGGGCATGCAGTGGCTCGGCCTGGACCACGACGAAGGCCCGTTCTACCAGATGCAGCGCATGGACCGCTACCGCGAGGTGGTGGCGCAGATGCTGGAAGCCGGCACCGCCTACCTGTGCTACTCCTCGCCGGAGGAAGTCGAGGCGATGCGCGAGCGCATGCGCGCGGCCGGCGACAAGCCGCGCTACGACGGCACCTGGCGCCCGGAGGCGGGCAAGACCCTGCCGCCGGTGCCGGCCGAGCGCAAGCCGGTGGTGCGCTTCAAGAACCCGCTGGACGGCGAGGTCAGCTGGGACGACGTGGTCAAGGGCACCATCACCATCGCCAACAAGGAGATGGACGACCTGGTCATCGCCCGTCCGGACGGCACGCCCACCTATAACTTCTGCGTCGCCGTCGACGACTGGGACATGGGCATCACCCACGTGCTGCGCGGCGACGACCACGTCAACAACACGCCGCGCCAGATCAACATCCTGCGGGCGATCGGCGCGCCGCTGCCGCTGTACGGCCACCTGCCGATGATCCTAGGTGCCGACGGCGAGAAGCTGTCCAAGCGCCACGGCGCCGTCAGCGTGATGGACTACCCGGCCCAGGGCTATTTGCCGGAGGCGATGCTGAACTACCTGGCGCGCCTGGGCTGGAGCCACGGCGACGACGAGGTGTTCTCGATGGAGCAGTTCTGCGAATGGTTCAACCTGGACCACCTGACCCGCTCGGCGGCCCAGTTCAACAACGAAAAACTGGCCTGGCTGAACAACCACTATATTAAGCAGGCCGACAACGAGCGCCTGGCCAAGCTGGCCATGCCGCGCATGGTCGACGACGGCGCCCGGTTCGACGGCGCGCCGGCGCTGCCGGCCGTGCTTGCGCTGATGAAGGAGCGCGTCAACACCATCAACGAGCTGGCCGACGCCGCCATGCTGTTCTACCGCGAGCCCAAGCCGGACGCGGCGCTGCTGACCCAGCACCTGACCGACGCCGTCAAGCCGGCGCTGGCCCAGTTCGCCGAGCGCTGCGCCACGGTGGAGTGGAGCAAGGAGGCCTTGTCGGCGATGATCAAGGAGGTGTTGGCCGCCAACACGCTGAAGATGCCGCAGATGGCCATGCCGCTGCGCCTGATCATCACCGGCCAGTTGCAGACGCCGGCCATCGACGCGGTGTTGCAGATCTTCGGACGCGAAGCGATTTTGGCGCGTCTGGCGAAGTTCCTGTAACCCGCCAGCCATTTGCGAATGGGCAGCCGCAGAGAATAAATCTGCAAAGTTGCAAAAGGGTATTTGCAGAGTGAAGATCCTTTGCTATACTCTTGTTTCTGCACCAGACGGGGGTATAGCTCAGCTGGGAGAGCGCTTGCATGGCATGCAAGAGGTCATCGGTTCGATCCCGTTTACCTCCACCAATATCGGAAAGCAGTCGGTTCTGATATGATCTAGTGGTGCAGAAATAGTTGTTCGCGGTCCCCATCGTCTAGAGGCCTAGGACATCACCCTTTCACGGTGAGTACAGGGGTTCGAATCCCCTTGGGGACGCCAGAGTTGTTGTAGTAGAATACAGATGTAGATGTAGATGTAGTTTGACCGTTGTTTGTACTGATTGTTGGAAGTTTGGCTTGATGCTGGATTTGAAACAAGTAGTGAAACAAAAGTCGCCCTGTGCGGCTTTTATTATTTCTACGCCAGAGGGGGTATAGCTCAGCTGGGAGAGCGCTTGCATGGCATGCAAGAGGTCATCGGTTCGATCCCGTTTACCTCCACCACCAGCGTAGAAGTAGGTTGTTTGTGAAGCAGTATATGTTGTCGGTAGTTCCTGGTCCCCATCGTCTAGAGGCCTAGGACATCACCCTTTCACGGTGAGTACAGGGGTTCGAATCCCCTTGGGGACGCCAGCTGACGCTGGTAGTGGTAAAGGTAGTAAAAAGAGTGCCTTGTAGAAGGGCACGAGATCGCGCAAGCGGTATATTGATTTCTGCGCCCGGGGGGTATAGCTCAGCTGGGAGAGCGCTTGCATGGCATGCAAGAGGTCATCGGTTCGATCCCGTTTACCTCCACCAATAGCGCAGAAACAAACGGACATGAGTCTCCATCGTCTAGAGGCCTAGGACATCACCCTTTCACGGTGAGTACGGGGGTTCGAATCCCCCTGGAGACGCCAACGGTGTTGGTAGTAGTGAAAGCATCCTGCAGAGGATGCGAAGTCGCCCACAGCGGCTGTTGTGATTTCTGCGCCCGGGGGGTATAGCTCAGCTGGGAGAGCGCTTGCATGGCATGCAAGAGGTCATCGGTTCGATCCCGTTTACCTCCACCATTGGCGCAGAAATATGTGAGTCCCCATCGTCTAGAGGCCTAGGACATCACCCTTTCACGGTGAGTACAGGGGTTCGAATCCCCTTGGGGACGCCAAAACAAATAGCTTCGTTCGATCAAGTCGCCTAGAGCGGCTTTTTTGTTGCCTGTTCATTTCACGCATATCCTTCGCTTATTTTCCGTAGGCAAGTGCGCGCCGCACATTTTTTGCATGCAATGTTGTTTCGATACCAATTTGATTGGTGAAAACAGCAAAAAGCCGTCGAATCTATTGATTTGCATTCTTGCACTGTGCTATGATTCGCGCACGCTTTTTTGAGGGCTGGTAAAGACTCAAAATGATCGCCAGGTTCCCATCGTCTAGAGGCCTAGGACATCACCCTTTCACGGTGAGTACGGGGGTTCGAATCCCCCTGGGAACGCCAGGATTCGGCAGCAAGTTGTAGTAGCATCAGGTCTGGATGTGTGGTCTGCATCCAAGGACAGATTTCTGTCCCCATCGTCTAGAGGCCTAGGACATCACCCTTTCACGGTGAGTACAGGGGTTCGAATCCCCTTGGGGACGCCAGTCAAGCTCCATCGGAGCGACGAGAAAAAGCCGCCTAGGTCACTAGCGCGGCTTTTTTCTTGTTCGTCGGCTGTTCAGGCCCGTAGCCAAAATCGGTTAGAATGGCGGGCTTGGACGCGCCGACGGCGCGCCCGCGACCGCCTGCAACAAGCCGTCCAGCTGCGGATCATTTTTCCCCGTTCCGCCTGAGCATCTATGTCCCCGAGTACACATCCGTTCCGCACCCTGGCCCTGTTCTGCCGCGTCGTCGACAACTTCGGCGACATCGGCATCTGCTGGCGTTTCGCCCGCCAGTTGTGGCGCGAGCACGGCATCGCCGTCACCCTGTGGGTCGACGACCTGGCCAGCTTCCGCCGCATCTGCCCCGCGGTGGCGCCGGACGCCGAGACGCAGCAGGTCGAGGGCGTGACGGTGCGCCACTGGCGCGACCAGGAGGGCGTGTTCGCGCCAGGGGACGTGGCCGACATCGTCATCGAGTTCTTCGCCGTCGACATCCCGCCCGGCTACATCGCCGCGATGGCGCAGTGCCAGCCGCGCCCGGTGTGGTTCAACCTGGAGGGGCTGAGCGCCGAGGAGTGGGTCGAGGGCTGCCACACGCTGCCCTCGTCGCACCCGCGCCTGCCGTTGACCAAGCACTTCTTCTTCCCCGGCTTCACCGACAAGACCGGCGGCCTGCTGCGCGAGGCCGATCTGCTCGAGCGGCGGCGCCGGTTCCAGGCCGATCCGGCGGCGATGGCGGCCTTCCTGGCGCCGTTCGGCGTGACGGCGGCGGAGATGGCGTCGACCAAGGTGTCGCTGTTCTGCTATCCGCACGCGCCGGTGGCGGCCCTGTTCGAGGCTTGGCAGCAGGGCGGCGAGGCGGTCACCTGCCTGGTGCCCGAGGGCGTGGCCAGCGAGACGGTGCGCGGCTTTCTCGGCGCGGCGCCGAACGCCGGCGCGGCGCGCACCGTCGGTTCGCTCAGCGTGCGCGTGCTGCCCTTTGTCGCCCAGCCGGACTACGACAAGCTGTTGTGGGCCTGCGACCTGAACCTGGTGCGCGGCGAGGACTCGTTCGTGCGCGCGCAGTGGGCCGGCCGGCCCTTCGTCTGGCATATTTATCCGCAGGACGAGAACCTGCATCATGTAAAATTGCGCGCATTCCTGGGCCGCTACGCCGGCGGCATCGACAGCCTGGCGCGCTTTTCGCTGTGCTGGAACGGCGCCGAGGCCGCGCCGCAGCAGGACGGCTGGGCCGCCCTGTGGGCCGCCTTGCGCGCCGACCTGCCGCAAATGGCCGGCCAGGCCGAGGCCTGGCAGCAAAAAATGACGGCAAACGATGATATGACCGGCAATTTGCTGAAGTTTGCCTGTTCGCTGAGGTCGGCGGCAGGCTAAAAAGAAGGTATAATATTCGGTTAATTTCTACCGTATTTTTACTCGATCAAACGTGAGCCGAGGGCGCCAAGTCCGAAGGCGGCAGATGATTTTTATGCAACCCACTTTTTACGTACACTCTTTATGAAACCTGCAAAAGAAATTCGTGTTGGCAACATCATTATGGTTGATAGCAAGCCTATGATCGTGTTGCGTTCTGATGTCAACGGTTCGAGCCGCACGGGCTTCACTTACAAATGGAAGATGAAGAATCTTCTGACCAACAGCCCGCTGGAAAACGTGTTCCGCGGCGACGACAAGTTCGACGTCGTCGTGCTGGATAAGAAGCCAGTGACCTACTCGTACTTCGCCGATCCACTGTTCGTCTTCATGGATGCCGAATACGAACAGTACGAAATCGAAGAAGAGAACCTGGGCGATGCACTGCATTACCTGAAGGACGGCATGGAATGCGAAGCGGTGTTCTACGACGGCAAGGCCATCTCGGTCGAGCTGCCAACCACCATCGCGCGCCAGATCGTCTACTCGGAGCCTGCGGTCAAGGGCAACACTTCGGGCAACGTCCTGAAGGAAGCCAAGATCGAAAACGCGATCGAAGCCCATCGCCACATCGTTCAAGTGCCGCTGTTCGTCAGCCAGGACGACGTCATCGAGATCGACACCCGCACCAACGAGTACAAGCGCGTCGTGCGCAACTAAGCACCCCGTCGCAACCGCCACGTCCCGCCCAGCGCGGGACGCGGGCGACAGAAGCACGCCAGGCTTTGCCGGCGTGCTTTTTTTACGCCTGCCGATTCGCCCGGCCGCCGCGCACCAGACCAATGTTTCTTTTGCTATACGTGATCTTAAAGAATGTTCTATTCTTAGTAGCAATTTTGTTGTTTGGAAACCTTCTTGCTGGTAAGCTATTCGCACGCAATTGCGGATACTTGATACAAGCACTCACGAGGATGGCATGGATCGCAGGGATTTCGTTCGGATTGGGCTGAACGCCGGGACCACGGCGGGGGCCAATCGCGCGCAAGGGGCGGCGGCGACGCTGCCCAAGCTGCCGCCTAAACTGGGCGCCAGCCCGATCCTCGACGCCGGTGTGCAGGAACAGCAGGAATTGATGCAGGCCGGTAAATTGACCTCGCACTGGCTGACCTCGCAATACCTGGCCCGCATCAAGACCATCGCCGGCGGCGCCCGCCACGGCGGCATCATCGACATCAATCCCGAGGCGCTGAAGATCGCGCTGGAGATGGACCGCGAGCGCGCCCTCAAGCGCCTGCGCGGCCCGCTGCACGGCATTCCCGTCCTACTCAAAGACAATATCGCCACCGCCGACCGCATGGCCACGGCCGACGGCACGCGCGCCACGCACGATGCCCACGTGGCGGCGCAGCTGCGCGCGGCCGGCGCCGTCATCATCGGCAAGACCAATCCGGGCGAGCGGGGCGGCGCGCCGGCCGAGGACCTGTTCAACGGCCTGGGCGGGCAGGGCGCCAACGTCTACCCGCGCGAGCGCTACGCCGGCGGCGCCGGCGCGGCCATCGCCGCCGGCCTGGCGACGCTGGCGGTGGGCACGGAAAACGACGGCGTCTGCGTGGCGCCGGCCTCGTTCTGCGGCCTGGTCGGCATCAAGCCGACGCTGGGGCTGGTCAGCCGCAGCGGCATCGTGGCGCACACCCTGCGCCTGGACACGCCCGGCCCGCTGGCGCGCAGCGTGGCCGACGCGGCGCTGATGCTGGCGGTGATGGCCGGCGTCGACGCCGCCGACCCGGCCACCCGGGCCAGCGCCGGCCGGCTGGTCGACTACAGCGCCGCGCTGGACAAGGCCGGCCTGGCCGGCCGCCGCATCGGCGTGGCGCGCGATTTTTTCGGCCGCAGCGAGGAGCTCGACCTGGTCATCGGCGACGCCCTGCAGGCCTTGCTGCAGCAGGGCGCGCAGCTGCTCGACGTGCATCTGGGCGGCGCCCAGCGGCAGGACGAGCCGGCGCTCCGCGACATCGACGAGTTGATGCGCGAGCACCGCCTCGACGCGCTGGTGGCGCCGTCGTGCGCGCCGGCCGCGCTGGCCGACTACCCGCACATCACGGTGCCGGCCGGGCAGGCCTGCGGCCGGCCGGTCGGCCTGTCCTTCGTCGGCGCGGCCTACAGCGAGGCGGCGCTGATCCAGATGGCCTACGCCTTCGAGCAGGCCACGCTGCATTGGCGCGCGCCGAAGTATCCGGCCAGCGTGCTGCTCAATATGCGCTGAGGTGCTTGTAGAAGAAGGTGGTGCCGCACGGCTCGCCGTCGGGCATCAGCGCGAACTGCGGCACTTCGCCGACGCGCTGCCAGCCGGCGCGTTCATATAGCCGTTCGGCGTCGCCGCCGCTCACCGTGTCGAGCACCAGCACCGACTTGCCCGCGTCGCGCGCCGCCGCGTCGATTCCCTCCATCAGGCGCTGGGCGACGCCGTTGCGGCGCGCCCGGCGGTGCACCAGCATCTTGGCGATGTCGGCGCGGTGCGGCTGGTTGTCGGGCTGGGCGGTGATCATCTGCACGGTGCCGACGATGCGGCCTGTGTCGTCCTCGGCGGCCAGCAGCACGCGCTCGCCGCGCGCCACGCCGCCGGCCACGTCGCGCCAGAAGGCCACCGCCTTGGCGCGCGCCAGCGGCAGCATGAAGCTGACCGAGGCGCCGCCCTCGACACAATCGATCAACACATCGGCGAGCGCTTCGATGTTGGCGGCGGCCGCTTCGGCGTCGAGGCGCCGGATGGTGATGCTCATGCTGGTCTCCTGTTTGGGTTGAAGGGTTGCGGCGCCAGCGCGACCAGATAGCGCGCCGCCGTGCTGCCGGGGTTGTGGTAGACGATGGGCTGGTCCAGGCGCATGGCCAGGCAGTCGCCGCTCTCCAGGCGCCATTGTTGTTCGCCGGCGCTCATCTCCATCACGCCGGCGATGATCCAGACCTGCTGGTAGATGTCGACCTCGCGCGCCAGGCCGTCGTAGGCGACGCGCTGGCCGGCGGGGAACTCGACCTCGACCAGCTGCAACGGCGAGCGCGCCGCCGGCGACAGGTTGCGGCGGCGGTAGCCGGAGGCCGGGTCGGTCCATTCGGCTTGCTCGGCGCGGCGCGACACGGGCGACGGTTCGCCGGCCGGCGGCTGGGCAGGCTCGAACAGCGAGGCCAGGGCGACGCCCAGGCCGGCGGCGAGCTTGTTGAGCAGGGCGGCGGTGGGGCTGCTTTCGCCCCGTTCGATCAGCGAGATGTTGGAGCGGCTGACGCCGCTGAGCTTGGCCAGCGCCTCCAGCGACAGGTTCTGCGCGTCGCGCAGTTCGCGCACGCGCTGGGCGATGATGGTGTTGATGTCCATGGCGTCCATTAATGTGGAATTTGTTGTCTAGTATATTGGAATTTGTGAGGTGGTCAAGTGGCTACTGGGCATGCTCCGCAATCTGGCGAGACTCGGCGTACCCGCCGGAAAAATTGAGGGTCAGACCCTAGGGTCTGACCCTGGGTTCTTGCCGGTGGGTGGTTTTGCAGCCGCTGGCGCCTTGGCTTCAATGCATGCGGCTCAATCGGCGCGGTGGCGCCAGTCGTTCAGGTAGTGCTGCGGGGTGTGGCCGAGGATGCGGCGGAACATGGCGGTGAAGGCGCTCGGGCTGGCGTAGCCCAGCGCGGCGGCGATGCGCGCCACGCTCTCGCCGCGCGCCAGGCGGCAGAAGGCGTCGGCCAGGTGTACCTGCTGCACCCATTGGCGGAAGTGTAGTCCGGTCTCGCTGGGGAACAGGCGCATCAGCGTGCGGCCGCTGGCGCCGGCGCCGGCGGCCAGCTCGTCGATGCGGTGGCGCCGGCCAGGCTCGCGCACGATGGCGTCGCAGACGGCCAGCAGACGGCGGTCGCGCGGCCAGGGGATGGCGATCGGCACCGTCTGGGCCGCCTTCAACGCGTGCAGGATCAGCGCGGCCAAGTGCTCGCCGGGGCCGGGGATGGGGTACTCGATCGGTTCGGCCACCAGCGCCAAAATCAGCTCGCGCAGCAGCGCGCTGACCTCGATCACCTTGCAGCCGGGGCCGAAGGCGGCCGCCGCGCCGGCCTCGATGTAGAGCGTGCGCATGCGCACCGTGCTTTGCATGCTCAACTCGTGCACCACGCCGGGCGCGATCAGCAGGGCGCGGCGCGGCGGCAGCATCCACACGCCGAACTCGGTGCTGACCCGCATCACGCCGTCGATGGCGTACAGCAGCTGCGCCCGTTCGTGGCTGTGCGGCGGGATGTGGCTGCCGTACTCCTGGTCCTTGTGCATGGCGGTGATGACGCGCGGGACGCGCTGGTAGTCGCGCGCGTCGCGGCTGCGCGGCGCGGCGGCGTGGGCGGAGTTGCTGGCGTTGGCTGCGGCGGCGATGGTCGGCATGGCGGAGGTGGGCCAGTAATGGCAGTTGGGCGACGATTGTTGGAACTTGCGTTTGGCACGGCCATATTACACTGGACCGGGCGGCGAAGTCGACGCTGCGCCGCGCGCCCCTTTCCTCACCAATCGCCAAGTTATGACCACCTCCAGTTCCGCACTCTCCCGTTCCCAGCCCGGCGCCGACTCCCCGCCGCCGGCCATCCACGCGCCCGGCGGCGCCGTCATGCGCATCCTCGGCGCGGTCGCCTTCGTCCACCTGCTGAACGATCTGGTGCAGGCGATGCTGCCGTCGATCTACCCGATGCTGAAGGCGCAGTTCGGTCTGAGCTTCACCCAGGTCGGCCTGATCACGCTGACCTTCCAGTGCACCGCCTCGCTGCTGCAACCGTGGATCGGCCTGTACACCGACCGCCGTCCCTTGCCCTTCCTGCTGCCGTTGGGGATGTGCTTTACGCTGGCCGGCGTGTTGATGTTGGCGCTGGTGGACAGCTTCGCCACGCTGCTGGTGGCGTCGGCGCTGATCGGCGTCGGCTCGTCGACCTTCCACCCGGAGGCCTCGCGCGTGGCGCGGCTTGCCTCGGGCGGGCGCTACGGCTTCGCCCAGTCGCTGTTCCAGGTCGGCGGCAATGTCGGCTCGGCGCTCGGGCCTTTGCTGGCGGCGGCGGTGATCGTCGGCCGGGGGCAGGGCAATATCGCCTGGTTCGCCCTGCTGGCGTTGTTGGCGATCGTGGTGCTGGTCCGCGTCAGCCGCTGGCACAGCGGGCATTTGGCCGGGCCGGTGCGCAAGGCCGTGGCGCACGCCGGTCCGCCGTTGTCGCGCGGCCGCGTGGTCGGCGCGCTGGCGGTGTTGGCGATGCTGGTGTTTTCCAAGTACGTCTACATGTCCAGCCTGAGCAGCTACTACACCTTCTATTTGATCGACCGCTTCGCGCTGTCGGTCGGCTCGGCCCAGCTGTATCTGTTCCTGTTCCTGGCGGCGGTGGCGGCCGGCACCTTCGCCGGCGGGCCGATCGGCGACCGGGTCGGACGCAAGCGCGTGATCTGGATATCGATCCTCGGCGCGGCGCCGTTCACCCTGCTGCTGCCGTATGTGGATTTGTTTTGGACCGGCGTGCTGTCGGTGCTGATCGGCTTCGTGATCTCGTCGGCCTTCTCGGCCATCGTGGTGTTCGCGCAGGAGCTGGTGCCGGGCAAGGTGGGCATGATCGCCGGGATCTTCTTCGGCCTGATGTTCGGCGTGAGCGGCATCGGCGCCGCCGCCATGGGACATATCGCCGACGTGGCCGGCATCGCCTATGTCTACAAGCTGTGCTCCTACCTGCCGCTGCTGGGGGTGTTGACGGTGCTGTTGCCGCACATCGAGCAGCCGGCCAGCGTGGCTGGCCGGGCTTGATGGCGCTAGGTTTTTAGAACCTCCCAACGGCAAAGAGCCAGGGTCAGACCCTAGGGTCTGACCCTCGTTTGTGCCGCTGGGCTTTGTTGGCGAACCGGGGCTGCCGGCTTATGCTTCGATGAAGCGCATTTTGAAGTTGCGGCCCTTGATGGCGCCGAAGTCGCCGCCCAGCGGGTTGTTCTTGGCCAGGCGCTCGAAGGCCTGGTGGGCGACGCGGCGGTCCAGCGCGACGTAGCTCATGAACTCGAACACGTTGATCTTGCCGACTTGTTCCTTGCTCAGGCCGGCGTCGCCGGTCAGGGCGCCGAGCAGGTCGCCCGGACGCAGCTTGTCCTTCTTGCCGCCCATGACCACCAGCGTCATCATCGGCGCCGGCTCGGCGACGGCGTACTCGTCGTCCTCGATCTCGTCGAGCTTGTGCCATTCGACCGGCGCCTTCTGGTATTCCTCGATCAGCTTGACCCACTTCTTCTCGTTGGGCGCGCACAGCGACAGCGCCAGGCCCTTCTCGCCGCCACGGCCGGTGCGGCCGACGCGGTGGATGTGCACCTCGGTGTCCTTGGAGACGTCGACGTTGATCACCGCCTCCAGGTTGCTGATGTCGAGGCCGCGCGCGGCGACGTCGGTGGCCACCAGCACGGAGCAGCTGCGGTTGGAGAACAGCACCAGGATCTCGTCGCGCTCGCGCTGTTCCAGCTCGCCGTACAGGGCCAGCGCGGAGAAGCCCTGGCTGCGCAGCTCGTCGGCCAGTTCGCGGCAGTGCACCTTGGTGTTGCAGAAGGCCAGCGCCGAGACGGGCTTGAAGTGGGCCAGCAGCTTGGCGACGGCGCCGTTGCGCTGGTCGAAGCCGATCTCGTAGAAGCGCTGCTCGATCTGGCTGTTGTCGTGCTGCGCCTGTACCGTCACCTCGAGCGGGTTGACCAGGAAGGAGGCGGTGGCGCGGCGGATGTCGTCCGGGTAGGTGGCCGAGAACAGCAGCGTTTGGCGGCGCGCCGGGCAGGCGCTGACGATGCCGGCGATCTCGTCGTAGAAGCCCATGTCGGTCATGCGGTCGGCCTCGTCGAGCACCAGGGTCTGCACCTTGGACAGGTCGAGGGTGTTGCGGCCGAGGTGGTCGCGCAGGCGGCCGGGCGTGCCGACGACGATGTGGGCGCCGTGCTCGAGCGAGGCGATCTGCGGGCGCATCGGCGAGCCGCCGGTCAGGGTCAGGATCTTGATGTTGCCGGCGCTGCGGGCCAGGCGGCGCAGCTCGTTGGCCACCTGGTCGGCCAGCTCGCGGGTCGGGCACAGCACCAGCGCCTGGGTGGCGAACCAGGCCGGGTTGAGCTTGTGCAGGATGCCGATGCCGAAGGCGGCGGTCTTGCCGCTGCCGGTCTTGGCCTGGGCGATCAGGTCGCGTCCCTCCAGCACCGCCGGCAGGCTCTGTTCCTGGATGGTCGTCATCTTGTGGTAGCCGAGCAGGTCGAGGTTGGCCAGGAAGGCGGGCGTCAGCGGCAGGCTGGAAAAGGAATCTGTAGTCATGGTGGCGGACCGGGTAAGGAGGGGCGGATGGGGCACAGTCTAACAGGCTGGATGCAGCTGCGGCTGCGGGCCTTGGTGCAATGGGTGGGCAGCCGCGCGCGGCGGCTGCGCCGGACGCTAGTTGGGCGCCCAGACCGGCAGCCCGGTCAGGTCCAGCGCGTCGTCGCGGGTCCAGACCGGCAGGCCGGAGTTGTCGGTCGCCTCGAGCAGTTCGAGCTGGACCTGTTTCATGTTGGCGCGTTTGCCGCGCGGGCCGGTGCCGCGCTTGGGCTCCGGCTCGAGCGGCGCCGCCGGGCTAAAGCCGGGCAGGTCGAACGTCGCGTTGTCTTTTTTATCTCTCATTTCTGAACCTCATACCCATTGCCCGCGGCGGCTGGCGCAATGGAGCGTCCCCGGCCGGCGTGGCGACGCCGGGGGACGCTTGAACAAGGCGGCGCGCAAAATGCGCCGCACAAAACAAAAGCCCGGCTGCAGCAGTCGGGCTCAGTAAATTTTTAGTGGACGCAGTGTATCACAAACCGTTTTGGCCGTGGGAGGGGGCGGGCCGGCGCCGGCCGACGGCAGCGGCCGCGCCGGCGCCGCCTGCCGGCGCGCCGACGGCCCCTGCGGCGCCTAGCGGAAGCTCAGCGCGGCGGTCAGGTCGCCCGGCGGCAGCGCGCCGCGTTCGGCGAAGGCGGCGTTGCGCACGGCCAGGCCCTGCAGCAGCGGCAGGTCGTGCAGGCGGGTGATCAGGCGCAGGATCGAGGTGGTGTCGTAGAAGCTGTGGTCGACCTGGCCCTTCTTGGCGAACGGCGAGACGACGATGGCCGGGATGCGCGAACCCGGGCCCCAGCGGTCGCCCTTGGGCGGCGCGACGTGGTCCCACCAGCCGCCGTTTTCGTCGAAGGTGATGACGACGACCATGTCCCGCCATTGCGGCGACTTCTTCAAATGCTCGATGACGTTGGCGATGTGCTGGTCGCCGGACTCGATGTCCGAATAGCCGGCGTGCAGGTTCAGGTTGCCCTGCGGCTTGTAGAAGCTGACCGCCGGCAGCTTGCCGGCCACCGCGTCGGCGAGGAACTTGTTGGAGATCGGGCTGTCGCCCAGGCCGCCGTCGCGCAGGTGCTCGGCGCGCGCGGCGGTGCCGGGGGCGAACTGCTTGAAGTAGTTGAGTGGCTGGTGGTGGAACTGGAAGTTCGGCTTGGCGCCGCCGCCGCGCGCGTCCAGCGCCGCCTGCCAGGCGCCGCCGTACCAGGCCCAGCTGACCTTTTTGGCCGACAGCAGGTCGCCGATGGTGTCGTAGCTTTGCGGCGGCAGTGTGCTCGGGTCGAGCGGGTCGGCCAGGTTGGCGTCGCCGCCGGCCGCCGGGCGCACGTAGCTGGGCTGGTAGGGTGGCGCCATGGTGTTGACGGCGTAGCCGTCGGGCGTGATGGCGCCGTCGTTGACGAAACTCGGCTTGCCGTCCAGCGCGGACGGCGGGCAGTCCGGCGCCAGCGCCAGGCGGGTGCCGGTGGGGCCGTCGGCGAGCACGGCGATTTTTTTCTTGGCCGGCGTTTGCGCGGCGTTGAAGTATTCCGGCGTGCGGCCGCTGACGAGGAACTGGTGGTTTAGGTAGGAGCCGCCGAAGGCCGCCATGAAGAAGTTGTCGCACAGGGTGAACTGCTCGGCGATCTTCCACAGGCCGAGGTTTTTGCTGGTCTCGCCGTAGTAGCCCATGACCATGCCGCCGGTGTTGCCCCAGGCGGCGAAGCCGTCGTTCTTGCCGCCGTTGATCTGCATCTGGTTGTGGTAGAACAGGTGCCACAGATCGCGCGTGATGACCGCCTCCGGCAGCGGCTTGCCCTCGGCGTCGACCAGCTTGAAGGGGGCGTTGGGCAGGCCCTGCACCTGGTCCTCGTTGAGCACGTACTTCTTGCCGCCGATGTCCTGCGGCGTCGGCACGATGCCGCCCCAGACCTTGGGCAGGGTGGGCAGCACGCTGCCGTCGCGGTCCTTTTGCGCGCTGGCGGCGGCCGGCACGGCCGACAGCGGCGCGGCGGTGCCGGGGAAGTTGGCGAACAGGTTGTTGAAGCTGCGGTTCTCCAGGTAGATCACGACGACGTTCTTGACGTGGGCCTTGAGCTTGGCGTCGAGCGAGCCCTTGGCCAGCTTGCGGGCCGGGGCGGCGTCGGCCATCGAGGGCAGGGCGCCGACCAGGCCGGCGGCGCTGGCGGCCTGGAAGATGCGCCGGCGCGAGGGATTGCTGGGTTGGTCGGCAGTCGGGTTCTGCTGGTCGCGGTCTTGGTCCTTCACGCACTTCTCCTCGGGTGGTTGGGCTGGCGGCGGGCGGGTTGGCGGCCGCGCCGGGCAAAGCAGGATTGTGACAGTTTGTCATAAATGAGGAAAGTGAAATGCTGCTGATTCCCCATGTTGTTGAGTTGAGAGCGTCGGCGGACTTTGGTGAACTGGACAGCCTAGCTTGCCTGCCATGGCAAACCCGTACGGCGCTGGCGCTTGAAAAGCACAGAAATTCGGGGTAGTGTTGAAGACCCCATTGCCATCGAGGCGAATGTAATGGCGACTAAGGCCGAAGCTCGCGCAAGGAAAAATGCGGCTGCATTGCGCAAAGTGAACGGCAAGCGGCGGGATGCGGAGTCGGCGCCGTCCTGGCAAGCGGGCTCCGCAGGGCAGGCCACCTTCAAGCCCGTGTTTTCCAAAGCGTTCTTTGATTTTATGGACGAAATGGAGGCTCAAACGCGACAGCGGCGCGAGGCTGCGCTGCGGATTATCCGGGCGCATAAGAAACGCGGCGGCGGCCGGTGATAGAATTTGCGGCCCTACAGTTCGCGCATCGTCGCAGAAGGCCACCCCATGCAAGCTTCGCCGCTCAATTTCGCCCAGCCCGTGCTGGACGCGCAGACCATCCAGGACGTTTCGGCGGTGCTGCAGTCGAACTGGATCGCCACCGGCCCCAAGGTGGCGGCGCTGGAGGCGGCCTTGTCGGCGCGCTTCGGCGGCCGGCCGACGCGGCTGCTGACCTCGGCCACCGGCGCGATGGAGGTGGCGCTGCGGGTCTGCGGCATCGGCCCGGGCGACGAGGTGATCACCAGCGCGCAGAGCTTCTTTTCGACCATGAACATGATCGTCAAGGTCGGCGCGCGGCCGGTGTTCGTCGACTGCGTGCTGCCGTCGCGGGCGATCGACCTGGCGCAGGTGGAGGCGGCCATCACGCCGCGCAGCAAGGCCATCATGCCGACCCACTTCCCGGGCAGCCTGGTGGACATGGACGCGCTGTACGCGCTGGCCCGGCGGCACGGCCTGCGGGTGATCGAGGACGCCGCGCTGGTGCAGGGCTCCTACTGGAACGGGCAGGCGGTTGGGGGCTTCGGCGACATCGCCACCTTCAGCTTCCACCCGAACAAGAACATGACCACCATCGAGGGCGGCGCCATCGTGCTGGCCTCGGAGGACGAGGCGAAGCGGGTCGACATCGAGCGCTTCCACGGCATCGCCCGCCTGCCCGACGGCACGCGCGACGTGGTGGCGGCCTGCGGCAAGTTCAATATGTCGGACGTGTCGGCGGCGATCGGCCTGCGCCAGTTGGCGCAGCTGGACGGCTTTTTGGCGACCCGCGCGGCGCTGGTGGCGCGCTACTTCGAACGCTTCCCGGCCATCGCCGGCGCCATGCTGCCGCCGCGGGGCATGGCGCAGCAGAGCTGGAACATGTTTTGCGTGATGCTGCCGTTCGAGACCATGGCGCTGGACCGCAAGCAGTTCCGCGACGCGCTGCAACAGCGCGGTATCGCCACCGGCATCTCCTACGAGGCGCTGCACACCACCACGCTGGGCCGGGGCCTGGGCTACGCCGAGGGCGACTTCCCCAACGCCGAGCGGGTCGGCCGGCAGACGGTGACGCTGCCGCTGCACGCGGCGATGACGGCGGCCGACGTCGACCGGGTCTGCGCCGCCGTGGCGCAGATCGTCGCCGGCTAGCTGCGGCGCGCCACCCCGCCGGGAGGGCTCAGATGCGGTGCGGGAAGCGGGCGCGCAGCGCGGCGACGAACTTGGCCGAGATGGCGGCGAAGCCGTCCGGCGTTGGGTGCAGCTCGTTGGCCCACTGGCCGGCCGTCAGCGTGCCCTGGGTGGGCACGTGGATGAAGTCGGCGTGCTGGCCCTGCAGCTCGGTGAGCAGGTCGGCGAAGCGGCTCAGCAGCTGCTTGACGATGCCACGGCCGGTCTCCTTGTCCCAGCCGCGGTCGTCCAGGCCGGGCTTGAGCCAGGGGCCGACGGTGCACACGCCGACGCCGCTGGGGATGGCGTGGTCGTAGCTGTGGACGAAGATGGGGATGCTGCGGTGCTGCGCCTGGGCGACTTTGTCGCGCGCCAGGATCAGGTCCTGGTAGGCGGCCTTGACGATGCCGAGCACGGCGTCGACGCGCTCGCTCTGCAGGCCCGGGCGGGGTCTTGTGGACCACGGCGGCGTCGGCCAGCCAGAGGCGGAACTGGTCGCCGGCCAGGTCGTTGCCGCCGCCGGAGAACAGGATGGCGTCGTACTGGCTGCCGTCGTCGCCGGCGTTGAGCTGGGCCAGCAGGCGGTGCAGCTTGGTCACGCCGAGCATGTCCTCGGCGGCCTCGCCGTAGTGGGCCAGCGACAGGATGATGGGCGACAGCGGCATCGCCTTGAGGTTGGCGATCACGTCGCTCGGCGCGAAGACGGGCAGCGGATAGTCGAACCAGCTGTCGCCCTGGGCGATCAGGTTGAGCGGCGCGGTGCCGAGCTGGTGGGTGGCGCTCTGCATCATCGCGCTGCGCTCGAAGCGGGCGCGGTGGGCGGCGACGCGGCGGTCCAGCTCCAGCTGGATGGCTTCCTTCTGTTGCGTGTAGGCGTTGGGTGCGGCGGCTGCGGTGGTGGCCATGGCGAAGCTCCGGTGGTGGCGCCGGCGACGGGCGCCGCGGTTGTGCGGGCGGGCGTTGTCAATATTGACATGGCAGAATATACAGCGTCGGCGCGCGGATAGATGCGCGGATTGTCACGGGCGGCGGCGCTCGGCGGGGCACTGGAAATGTTCGGTGCCGTGCTGCCGGTGTGCTGCCGAATGTTGTTATCATGTTTGCAAAGGCCTCGCGGCGGGCGGTGGCCGGCCGCCGCGTATGCAGCGGTGAAACTCTGGCTTGCGACAAATATGGGATTGGCGATGGCGATGCGATTGACGATAAGTGGGCGGGTGCAGGGGGTTGGCTATCGCGCCTCCCTGGCCGAGGAGGCCGTATCCCTGGGCCTCTGCGGCTGGGTGCGCAACCGGCGCGATGGCTCGGTGGAGGCTTGTTTTGATGGCGACGAGGCGGCAATCGATGCGCTCGTTCGCTGGGCAAGACGTGGGCCGCCGGCCGCCCGGGTAGCCGATGTCTGTATTGAGGATGTTGCGACGCCGTTGCCGTCGGATAGGGGGTTCAGGATTTTGCCGACCTTGTAACGGGACGGGGAATGGTCGGCCGAAGCCACTGCATGCAAGTAGCTATTGACGGGATAGCTGGCGGCGGTCTTATGAGGCCATTCTTGTACAGTAGGAATATGTTATCCTTCTGATTATATTTTTCAATCCACGCCGTTGCCTTTGATAGCCCGGGGGCGACATTTTCTTTCTGAATTCGTCGCCCATGCTGAAGATTCTAGGTAAGTCGTCATCGATTAATGTTCGTAAGGTTCTGTGGACCTGCGTGGAAATCGGGCTACCTTTCGAGCAGGAGCTTTGGGGCTCTGGCTTCAAGGCCACCGATGTTCCCGAGTTCCTCGCGCTCAACCCAAACGGAATGGTGCCCGTCATCACCGATGGGCCCGTCACGCTATGGGAGTCCAACACGATTTGCCGGTATCTGGCAGCCAAACACGGCCGCGCCGACCTGCTGCCTGCCAATCCAATTGAGCGTGCCATGGTAGAGCAGTGGATGGATTGGCAGGCGGGGGAGCTCAACAACTCCTGGCGTTATGCGTTCATGGCGTTGGTTCGAAAAAGTAACTCGCACAAGGGACCTGCGGCAGTCGCCAGCAGCATTGTTGCTTGGAACCGCCACATGGGTATTCTTGAGAATCAGCTGTGCAAAACAGGCCGGTACGTTACCGGGCCGGCTTTTACGCTGGCCGATATTGTTCTTGGCCTGTCCGTCAACCGATGGGCCATGGCGCCAATGCAACGACCAGACTTTCCAGCAATCTCGGCGTATTTGGAGCGGCTCGGCCAACGTGACGGGTGCCGATTGCATTGTTGCAATGGCGAGGTATAGCGGCAGTGCTGGCCATTGTTGCGGCTTCTCGATGGCGGTGAACGTGGGCTTCTTGCGCCGTGTTGTTCGTCTTCGGCCGAATGCGGACATCTACCCCACGTCAAGGTTGCTGTTCGAAATCCATGGTTTCGACATCGTAAATCCAATGCCAGCTATCGGCCGACTGTTCTTTGCCATCACGGGAAGGTCAAGTCCAAACCGATACTCCTGCCAAGGACGAAGGTGGCGAGCACCAGTCCCAGGAGCGATAGCGTGAAGATTGCGGCCACCTTGCCGCTCGCGCGTAGCACCGCGCGCCTCTCCTTCTTGTCTTGATCGAAATGCCACTTGATGGCGAAGAACATGCCCGTGCCGAGCACGAGGGCCTTGAACGAAGCGAAGACTATAGGGATCCAATCCATCATTTTGAGTATTTCCAGGCTATTACTTGACACTATCTATTGTGAGGAGCATTTCCTCAAAACGCTGCCTTAGCAGCTTCAGTTTTTGTTCAAACCAGCGAAGCCAATTCAATCTTGCATTATAGCCGTGCAGCACAACGTCGGCTTCGGGGGCATAAGCGGAAGTCCAGCTCAGCTGCGCCGCAAATCCAAAGCCGGCTCGAATCACGCAGTCCAGAACGTGAAAAAGCCGTTGAATCCTTGCGGAATCAACGGCTTTTTTGAATCTGGTTGCGGGGACAGGATTTGAACCTGTGACCTTCGGGTTATGAGCCCGACGAGCTGCCAGACTGCTCCACCCCGCAGACGAATTATATACAGGGCGGGGCGGATGTGCAAGGGAGAAATAAGAAATGCTTATACTTCGCCCTTTTCATTAAGCGCAGCTTATGCCGTGGCGGCGCCCAGACGCCACAGCGAGGTCAGCTCGGCGGCGCGGGCGGCGTGCAGCGGGTCGCTGGCGTCGGCGGCGCGCGGGTGGACCGGCTTGATGTCGTTGCGGCCCAGCACGGTCAGGCCGGCGGCGGCGATCCAGCCGAGCAGCTCGTCGCGGGTGCGCAGGCCGAGGTGCTCGGCCAGGTCGGACAGGATCAGCCAGCCCTCGCCGCCGGGCGCCAGGTGCTCGGCCAGGCCGTTGAGGAAGCCGCGCAGCATGCGGCTGTCCGGGTCGTAGATGGCGTATTCGATCGGCGAGCTGGGGCGGGCCGGCAGCCACGGCGGGTTGCACACCACCAGCAGGGCGCGGCCCTGCGGGAACAGGTCGGCCTCGAGCAGCTCGACGGTGCCGTCGAGGTCGAGGCGGGCCAGGTTCTCGCGGGCGCAGCGCAGCGCGCGCGGGTCCTGGTCGGTGGCGATGACGCGGGCCAGGCCGCGCTTGGCCAGCACGGCCGACAGCACGCCGGTGCCGGTGCCGATGTCGAAGCCGAGCGTGGCGCCCTTGGGCAGCGGGGTGGTGGCGACCAGCTCGACGTATTCGCCGCGCACCGGCGAGAACACGCCGTAGTGCGGGTGGATGCGGCCTTCCAGCGCCGGGATTTCGACGCCGGTGCGGCGCCATTCGTGGGCGCCGATCAGGCCGAGCAGCTCGCGCAGCGAGGCGATGAAGGGTTCCTCGCCACGGCCGTAGGCCTCGTTGCAGGCCAGTTGCACCTCGGGCGCGCGGCGCAGCGGGATGGTGTAGTCGGCCTCGAAGGGGATCAGCAGCATGGCCAGGGTGCGGGCGCGCTGCGACTGGGCCTGGCGGTGCAGGTGGAAGGCCTCGGTCGGGTTGGCGGGCGGCTTGGCCGGCTTGGCCTTCTTGCCCGGCTTGCTGTGCTTGTGGTCGGCGCGGCGCGCCAGCGCCTGCAGCAGCTGGCGGGCGTTCTGGAAGTCGCCGCGCCAGAGCAGGGCGGTGCCCTCGCAGGCCAGGCGGTAGGCGACGTCGGCGGTGGTGCGGTCGTCGGCGATGACGACGCGCTTGGGCGGCGCCATGCCGCTTTCGGAGCGCCAGCGCGCGCTGTGCTCAACGCCGTTTTCGGTCCAGTGGATTTGCGGCGTCGCGCCTTGCGGGGCCATCATTGCGCCACCTGCGTGGCATGGAGGGGGCGATGGGCGAAGTCTTGGACGGGCATGTTTGGGGCAATCGAAAGGAATAGGGTTGCGGCGATGGCGCCGGCGGTGCCGGGCACGGTCGCGGCGCTTCGTGGACGGTGTCGCTATTATACGTGGGGCGGACGGGGGAGCGGCGGGGCTGTGAGCCGGTGGCGCTGGCGGTCGGTGCGGGCGCGGCTCGTTCTTGGGAACCCCAAGGCGTGAACCTAGGGTCGGACCCGCTGGGTCCGACCCTGGCTTTGTGCCGCCGGGTCTTGCCGGCGTCGCCGGCGCCTTGGCCCAGTGCCAAGGCCGGCGGGCTTGGTCAGGCGGAGGTGCTGGCCGGCGCCGTTGCCGTCGTGGCGGCCGGCGTGGAGGCGCTCAGTGCCGGCGGGGCGGAAGGCGCACCGGGTTGGGTGGCGTAGGAATCGGCCAGCGCCTTGGCGCGGCTTTCGGCCGTGTTGGGCGGGGCGTACAGGTCGAGCGGGGTGGGGCTGTCGATCAGCTTGAGCAGGCGCAGCGTCAGGCTGCCGCCCTGGCCCTGGCTTTGATCGCCGCCGGCATCCTGAGCGCCGGACTGGCCGAGGCCGGCGGCGCCGCCGAGCAGGTTGGCGGTCAGGCCCTGGCCGATCAGTTTGAACAGGTCGAGCAGGCTGCCGGGGAAGTCGATGTTCGGCAGCTGCACGGTCGGCAGCGTGTCGGGCTTGGCGTCGTTGGCACTATTGCTTGCCTTGCCGTGGCTGTCGCCGGCCTTGCCGTGGTTGTTGGCCCGGCCGTTGTTGGCGGCGCCGGTGCTCTGGCTGATGCCGCCTTCGATCCTGGCCTCGTACTGCACCTCGACCTCGAACTCGAACTTGCGGCCGTCGGCGGTGGTGATGGTGCCTCTGCCGAGGAAGTGCGAGCTGTCGGTGAGCTGGAAGGCGGCCGTGTCGCTGCTGCCGTTCGGCCCGGAGCTGTGCTGCACCAGCGCGCCGTAGCTCGACGAGGTGTCCAGGCTGACGGAGTCGAAGGAGATCTGCGCGCCCTTGGCGGCGTCGCCGAACAGCGACTGGGCGAAGCTGCCGAGCAGGTTCTGCGCCAGGTCCACGGTGGCGTTGCCGACGCTGTCGACGCGCTTTTGCAGGTCGATGCCGCTGCGCGACAGCGTGACGTCGTTGCCGAGCGGGGCGAGCTTGGTGGATTTGGTGCCGTTGGCGGCGCCGCTCTTGCCGTCGTCCTGCGGCAGCAGCGCGGGCAGGGTGGAGCGGTAGGGCTGTGCGCCGAGGGCGGGAATGGTAGACATGGCGGCTTCCAGGAGGAGTTGTAGAGGATACAACGGCAGGGCGCGGGATTACTTGAGGGGTGGGCGTAAAAAAGCGGTTCTTCTTTGGTTCGGCGGGTGGCCGGCCTTACCCCTCGGGCAAAGGGGTCTGACCCCGTGCGGGGTCAGACCCCGGGGCGCATCGGGGTGCGGGGACAAAAGTGGCGCTGCGCGGCGGCCGCTGTTAGTGGTGGTGCGACCAGCTGCCGTCGGCCGATTCGAGGTAGGACTGGACGGCGTCCTTCTGGCCGGTGGCGTGGCGTTTGACTTCGCCGCACTTGCAGATGCCCTGGTAGGGCTGGATGTGCGAGCAGGCCGACACCTTTTGCAGGAAGACCTGCACGGATTTGGCGCACTTGGCGCATTTGAAGGTGAGCGTGCGTGGTGCTTTTAACATGGTGTTTGGGTTTTCGGGCAAAGGGGCGATTTTATCACCTGCGCTACGGCGAGCAGGAGATGGCCATGGCCATGGTCGGCCTGTGAGGCCGGGCTCAGGCGAAGACGTTGAGTGTCGGCGCCGCCAGCGGCGCGAGGTCGTAGGCGCGCTGCAGCGCTTGGCGGCGCGGCTCGGCGGACGCGTTGGCATTGCTTGTGGCGCCGTCGGCCTGCTGGGCCGGCGCCGGCGCCTGCTGGGTTTGTGCGGCGGCCAGCTCGGCGCGGGCCTGCTGTTCCAGCTGCTGGGCCTGGGCCGCGACGGCGCGGTCCGGGCCGGACGGCTCGGCCGGCGCCAGCGCGGCGGCCTGGATGGTGTGGGCGCGGCTGATGGTCTCCTGCGGCGTGCGGCCGGGCGAGGTGTCGATGTGGACCTCGCCGCCGACGGCGTAGTCGATGCCGTTGGGGCCGCGCTGGTAGGTGTAGCTGGCGCCGGAGACGGCCAGTCCGCCGGCGGCGGCCAGGTGGGCCTGCTCGTGCTGGCGCACCTCGGCGTCGCGCGCCTTGAGCTTGTCGATCAGGACCAGGGCCTGCGGCGTCAGTTCGGCGGGCGCGCCGGCGCCGGCGCGCGCTGGGGCGACCCGCTGCGCTGTGGCGGGTGGAACGGCGTTGGCGGTGACGGCGGTGATACTCATGATTGGCTAGGCCTCGCTCTGCCCCGATGATAGCAAATTTGTAGCATTTGCTTGCAATTTCGCGGCGGGCGCGGGCTGCGCGGCGGCCGCGTCTACTGCACGGTGACCACGCTCTTGCCGCCGGCCGAGGGCTGCACCATGATCTTGGTGGCGATCCGCTCGGTCATTTCCTGCACGTGCGAGATCACGCCGACCTTGCGGCCCATCGATTGCAGGCCGTCGAGGGCGTCCATGGCGACGCGCAGGGTTTCGGCGTCGAGGCTGCCGAAGCCCTCGTCGATGAACAGCGATTCGACCCGCACCCGGTTCGACGACAGCGAGGCCAGGCCCAGCGCCAGCGCCAGCGACACCAGGAACGATTCGCCGCCGGACAGCGAGTGCACCGAGCGCATTTCGCCGCCCATGTCGAGGTCGCGCACCAGCAGGCCGAGCGAGGGGTTGGCCGGGTTGGCGATGCGTTCGAGCTGGTAGCGCCGGGCCAGCTGGCGCAGGTGGGCGTTGGCGTAGCCGAGCAGGACGTCGAGGGTGAACTGCTGGGCGTAGTTGCGGAACTTTTTGCCGTCGGCCGAACCGATCAACTCGTTCATGCGGGCCCAGCGCCGTTCGACCGCCTCCTGCTGTTCGATCGCGCCGAGCATCGCCTGCGCCTGCTGGCGCCGCGCGTTGTCCTGGGCCAGGCCCAGTTGCAGCGCGGTGGCGGCGTCGTGCCGTTCCTTGCGCTCGGCGGCCAGCGCCGTCATGGCCTCGGCCAGCGTGTCGGCCGATTGCGTGCTGTCGGCCGGCGCGCCGCGCTGGTGCTGTGCGCGCTGGTCCTGCCGCTCGCGCAGCACGGCGGCGGCGTTGGCCAGCGCGCTGTCGAGCGCGCGCAGCGCCTGGCGCTCGGTGGCCAGGGCTCCTCGGGGCAGGCCAGCAGGGCGTGCAGGCCGGCCAGGTCGAGTGGCGTGTCGTCCTGCCGGCGCTGCTGGAAGGCGGCCAGCCAGTCGTCGAGCAGGGCGGCGGCCAGGCCGGCCTGCCTGGCCAGCGCGGCGAGGCGCTGGGTGGCCTGCGCGCCGGCCTCGTCGAGGCGGGTGATGGCGTGGGCGGCTTGTTGGCTGGCGCCGTGCTGGGCCTCCAGCCGCGCCTTGGCGGCGTCGATGGCGCCGCGCAGCGCCGCCTCGATGTCGCGGATCTCGCGGCCGTCCCACAGCGCCATGCGCTGGTCCTGCGCCGTCTTGATGTCGCGCTCGGCCGCCTGGAAGGCGCCGCGGGCCACGCTGGCGGCGGCGCCGGCGGTGGCCAGCGCGTCGGCCAGCGCCTTCAGTTCCACGTCGATGGTGGCCAGCGCGGCGGCGCGTTCGTCGGCGGCGCCGCGCTGGGCCAGCCACTGCCGGCTCTCGGCCTGGCGCGCCTCGTGGAAGCGCGCCGGGCCGGCCTTCCAGTCGTCCTTCCAGCCTTCGCTGGGCAGGTCGTTGCCGCTGAAGGCGGCGTCGAGGTCGTCGAGCAGGGCGCCCAGTTGCAGCGCCACTTCGATGCGCTGCTCGTCGAGCGCCTTGTGCTCGGCGTCGATCTGGGCCAGCGCGGTGCGGGCCTGCGACGTCACCTCGAGCAATTGGGCGTGTTCGGCGGCGGCCCGTTCGCAGGCCGCCTGCGTCTGGTCGCGCTGCGCGGCGGCCTGGCGCATGGCGCGCTCCTGCTGCTCCAACCGCTGCAGGCCGGCGCTGGCGGCGGCCAGCTCGCTGTGGAACCAGGCGGCGCGTTCGGCTTCGGCGGGCAGCGCCGTGGCGGCGTCGGCCAGCAGCGGGTGGCCATGCCAGGACTGGTTCAGGCGCTCGATGGCTTCCTGCAGCGTGCGCAGTTCGGCCGTCAGCACGCCCAGTTGTTCGATGCTGGCCTGGGCGCCGGCGCGCTGGTCGGCCTGCTGATCCATATTGGTTTGCGCTAGCTCGCGGCAGCGCGCCACCTCGGCCTGGAAGCCGCCCAGCATGGCCTGCATGGCGCCGTCGTTGTGGCGGTAGGGGTGTTCGAGCGCGCCGCAGACGGGGCAGGGGCTGTCGTCCTCGAGCGCGGCGCGCAGCGTTTCGACGTTCTCGGCGCAGGCCGCCTCGGCCAGTTTGAGCGAGCGCTCGGCCTGGCCGAAGGCGGCCATGATGCCGATGTGCTCCTGGCGCGCCTGCGCCAGCGCGGCGTCGGCCCGTTCGCGGTTGTGGCGCAGTTGCGCGGACTGGGCTTCGATCTGCCGGCCGCGTTGTTGGCGGGCGTCCAGTTCGATCCAGATGCGCTCGGCGCCGGCCAGCAGTTCGCGCCGCTGGTCGAGCGAGTGGCGCTGGCCCAGCAGCTGCTCGGCGGGGAAGGCGGCCAGCGCGCGCAAGGTTTCCTGGCGCTGCGCCTCGAGCGCGTGCAGGCGCTCCTGGGCGCCGGCCAGCTTGGCGGCGGCGCCGGCCTGGTCGTCGCGGTGGCCCTTGGCGCTGTGCTGCACGCGGGCCAGCGCCTTGCCGAGTTTTTCGGCCTGCGAGGCGGCTTGGCCGGCCTGGACGAACAGCACGTCCCAGCGCGGCCAGGACTGCGCCAGCGCCTGCCAGTGCTGGTGGCGCGCCAGCCAGTCGGCGCCGTTCTGCTGCGACGCTTGCAGCTGCCGGTGTTGCTCCTGCTTTTCCTGCAGCGCGGCCTTGGCGCGGGCGTCGGCCTGGCCGGCCTGTTCGCCGGCCTTGGCCGCCGCGCCGTAGGCGGGCAGCATGGCCTCGATGCGGGCGTCGAGCGCCTTGGCCTGGTCCAGCAGCGGCGCGGCGTCGCGCTGCGCCTGCTCGGCCTGCAGCAACTGCGCGGCGGCCTGCTCCAGCGCGGCGCCGGCCTGGCGTTGCGCCTGCCTCGCTTGTTCAAGCTGGACGGCGTTGGCCGCCAGCGCGGCGCGGGTGGCGTGGTGGTCGGCGTCGACGCGGGCGATGTCGGCGGCCAGCGGGCGCGCCGCTTGGACGGCGTCGATGCGTTCCAGCGCCTGGCGGCGCGGCGCGGCGGCCTCCAACTGTTCGCCGGCCGCCTGCCAGTCCAGTAGCGCTTGTTGCTCGCCTTGTTGCAGGCGGGCGGCCTGCTGGTGCCAGCGCAGGTCTTGTTCCAGCGCGGCCTTGGCTTGGTCCAGCAGCGCCACGGCGTGGTCGGCGGCGGCGCTGTCGGCTTCCAGTTCGGCGCGCGCCTCGGCCGTCAGCGGGCGCTGGTCGGCCAGGCGCGACAGCAGTCTTTGCAGGTCGGCCTGTTCCTGCTTGGCGCGCTCGAAGGCGCGCATCGAGATCTCGCTGTAGACGGTGCTGCCGGTCAGGGTCTCGAGCAGTTCGCCGCGCTCGTTGTCCTCGGCCTTGAGGAAGGTGGAGAACTCGTTCTGCGCCAGCAGCACGGCGCGGGTGAACTGTTCGAAGGACAGGCCGATGCGCCGTTCGATCTCGGCCTTGACCTCGGTCTTGGTGGCGCCGATCGGTTGCAGGCCGGGCAGCTGGTGTAGGCTCATCGCGGTCGGCTGCAGCGCGCCCTCGGCGCGGGTGCGCGAGCGGCGCACGCTCCAGCGCGCGCGGTAGCCGGCGCCGTCGTTGCCGATGAAGTCGACCTCGGCGTAGCCCTCGGCGGCGCCACGGCGCAGCAGCGCGCGGGTGTCCTGCGAGGAGATGGTGTCGCTGCCGACGTCGGGCAGCAGGCTGCGGCCGACCGCCTTGAGCAGGCGCGGCGTGGCGTCGTACAGCGCCAGGCAGAGGGCGTCGAGCAGGGTGCTCTTGCCGGCGCCGGTGGGGCCGCTGATGGCGAACAGGCCGGACGAGGCGAGCGGCTCCTGTTCGAAGTCGACCTGGAACTCGCCGGCCAGCGAGGCCAGGTTTTTGCCGCCAATTTTCAAAATCTTCATGCTGTCTGCTTCAATACGGTTGGGGTGTTCAGGCGGCGGGCAGCATCAGCTCGGCGAAGGCGCTGAGCTGTTCGGCCGGCGCCTCGGCGTTGAATTTTTGCTGGTATAGCTGGCGGAAGATGTCGTCCGGTTTCAAGCGGTCGAGCTGGTCGAGCGTCAGCGTGGCGTCCTCCGGCGCGGCGCCGCGCGGGCCGCTGCTGGTCTCGATCTTGGCCAGGCGCACCGGCTTGCCGTCGAGCGCGGCCTCGATGCGGGCGCGCAGGCCGGGTTCGGGGGCGTCCAGGCGCACGCGCACCTCCAGCAGCGGCTGGGTTTCGATGGGCGGCGCATGGGACGGGGTGTCGGCGTCGGCAGCCTCCGTGGCCGGGGTGCGGAACTCCAGCGCGGCCAGTTCGGCCAGCACCTGCTCGAGCGGCGCCGGCCGCGCCGGCACGCGCAGCAGCTGCACCGCGCGCGGCACCGGGATGGCGCTCACGCCGGCCAGCGCGGCGCCGTCCAGGTCGACCCGCAGCACCTGGTGCTGGTAGCCGATCTCGGCGAACGACAGCGGGATCGGGCTGCCGCTGTAGCGGATGTGGCCCTGCTTGCCGACCGTCTGCGCCAGGTGCAGGTGGCCCAGCGCGGCGTAGGCGATGGCCGGGCCGAAGATCCCGGCCGGCAGCATCTCGGTGCCGCCGATGACGATGCGCCGTTCGGAGTCCTGCGACATCTGGCCGTCGACCATGTGGCAGTGGCCCATGGCGACGATGGCCTGGCCGGGCTGGCGCTTGGCCTCGGCCAGCGCCAGCGCCTGGCGGTACAGCGTGGCGATGCCGGCCAGGTAGGGATCGCCGGGCGGGGCGGGGGCTGCATCGGCTGCATCGGCGCCGTCGGCCGCGTCGACAGCGGCGTCGGCGTCGGCGGCGGCCGGCGCCGGGCGCGGCACGTCGCCGGGGCGCAGGAAGGGCAGGGCCAGGCACCAGGCCTGCACGGCGCCGTCGGCGCCGGTCAGCGGCAGCACCAGCTGTTCCAGGTCGATGGCGCCGGCGGTGTCGCGCGGCACGGCGCCGACCACCCGCGTGCCGTGCGCCTCGAGCAGCGGGCCGGGCGCCTCGAGCCGGCCGGGCGAGTCGTGGTTGCCGCCGATGACGACGATGTTCAGGCGCGGCAGGCGCTCGCCGGCCTGGCGCAGGAAGCGGTACAACTGCTTCTGCGAGGCCGACGAGGGGTTGGCGTTGTCGAAGATGTCGCCGGCGATCAGCAGCGCGTCGGCCTGTTCGGCGGCCAGCGTGTCGAGCAGCCAGTCGAGGAAGCGCTGGTGCTCGTAGCCGCGCTCGAAATTGTGGAGGGACTGGCCCAGATGCCAGTCGGAGGTGTGCAGCAGACGCATGGAGTGAGTGTGGAAACGGCCAGGAAGCGCTCAATATAGCGCAATATGGGCCGGCCCAGAGCAAGCCGGCATTGACGCAGGCCGAAGCGGGGCGCGGCAAGCGGCGCGCGGCGGCGGCGCCGGCGCGCCCGGGCCGCCGTTTAGGCCGCGCTCAGGCCGCGCTCAGGCCGCGTTCAGGCGGCGTCCGAGCGGTCCGGCGCCAGCGCCGGGCCGGCGCGGAAGGTGTTGCGGCCGGCCTGTTTGGCCTCGTACAGCAGCACGTCGGCGCGGTTGAGCAGTTCGGCCGGCGACAGGTCGTCGTCGCTGTAGAAGGTCAGGCCGATGCTGGCCGAGATCGACACGACGATGCCGTTGAGCTCGAACGGCGCCTGCATCGCCGCGACGATCTTGCCGGCCAGCGCGGCGGCGTCCTCGACGCGGCTGATGCGCTCCATGATGATGGTGAACTCGTCGCCGCCGAGGCGGGCGATGGTGTCGCTGGCGCGCATGGTGTGGGTCAGGCGCGCCGAGAAGGACTTCAGCAGGGCGTCGCCGACGCTGTGGCCGAAGGTGTCGTTGACCGGCTTGAAGTGGTCGATGTCCATGTACATCACCGCCATCATGGCGGCGTTGTCGCGGCACTGGGCCATGCTGTCGTTGAGCTTTTGCAGGAAGCCGGCGCGGTTGGTCAGGCCGGTCAGGGCGTCGATCTGCGACAGCTTGAGCAGGCGCTGCTTCTCGCGCTTTTGCACGGTGATGTCCTGGCGCATGACGTGGAAGCCGACCACGCGGCCGCCCTCGGCGTCCCTCTGCGGGATGTAGACCACCTCGAAGCAGCGCTCGTAGCCCAGGCTGTGGTCGTCCTCCTCGAACGACAGCGTCTCGCCGGCCAGCGCGCTGGCGATGAACGGCGCCAGGAAGGCGTAGCGCGTGGCGCCGACCATCTGCAGCACGCTCTTGCCCAGCACGTGCAGGCCGCTGCGCGAGAACTCGCGCTCGTAGGCCAGGTTGTGGAAGCGGTAGATCTCGTCCTCGTCGAGGTAGGCGATCATCGCCGGCAGCGTGTCGGCGATGGTGCGCAGCCGCGCCTCGCTCTCGCGCAGCGCCATCACCGAGTCGCGCACCACGGTGATGTCGTCGACCGTGCCGACGTAGCCGTAGACCTTGTCGTCGATGCGCATGACGGCGATCTTGAACGAGACCCAGGCCACCGTGCCGTCCGGGTGCACCACCCGCAGCGTGTCCTGGAACGGCTGGTGGTCCCGGCTGAGCCGGCGCAGCGCCTGTTGCAGGGCGGCGCGGTCGTCCGGGTGCACCGCCGCCAGCCAGGCGTCGCCCAGCGCCTGGGCGCGGGTCAGGCCGGTGACCGCCTCGAAGGTGCGGTTGACGTAGGTGCAGTGGCCGGCCGCGTCGGCGCGGATCAGGCCGAGCGGCGAGGCGTCGTTGACGGCGGCCAGCTCGGCCTGCTTCTTGCGCATCGCCAGCTCGGCCTCCATGCGCGCGGCGATGTCGCGCGTGGTGACGGCGACGCCGTCGTCGATGGCGACGATCTGGTGGTGCAACCAGTGCGGCCCGCCGGGCAGGAAGCTGAGCTGGAACTCCTCCTCGAGCGGCTGGCCGGTTTGCAGCACGGCCAGGTATTTGTCGAGGTAGCCCTCGCTGCGCAGCGCCGGCAGCACCTCGCACACGCGCCGGCCGAGCAGCTCGGCGCGCGGCAAGCCGACCAGCGCGGCGCCGCGCTCGTTGAGGTCGGCGAAGGTGAAGTCGACGATGCGCCCGCCGCGGCGGCCGTGCTCGCGGCAGGCCTTGAGCAGGAACACCGCGTCCAGGCTGGCGTCGGCCGCCGCGCGCTGCATGTGCTGGGCCTCGGTGGCGCGCCGGGTGGTGCGGCGCAGGCGCGCCGCCTGCTGCATCAGCAGGCCGACGAACAGCAGCACCAGCGCCGAGGCCACCAGCAGGGCGCCCAGGTAGCGGCGGCGCAGCTGCTCGAAGCGGGCCAGCGCGTTGCCCGCCTCGATGCCGACCACCGCCATCAGGCCGTAGCGCGGCAGCTCGCGGTGGCTGTAGATGCGCTCGATCCGGTCGAACGGGTGTTTGAGCAGCAGCTCGTCGCCGGCCCGCACGGCCGGCTCGGGGGCGGCGAAGTCGATGCTGTCGCTGACCACCAGCTGGCCGCCGACGCGGCCGGTGCTCAGGCCGCTGTCGCGGCCGATCAGCAGCACCGCGCCCTGTTCGTCGACGTTGATGCGGTCGTAGTCCTCGACGAAGTTGGTCGGGTCGATCATGATGACGAACACGCCGGCGAAGCTGCCGTCGGCGTGGTTCAGGCGGCGCGACAGCTGCACCAGCCAGCGCTTGGTGCGCGGCTCGACCAGCGGGGTCGACACCAGCACGATGTCGTTCGGCTCGGCGGCGTGGCTGGCGAAGAAGGGCTGCCGGCCCAGCGCCGGGTCGAAGCTGCCGTTGCGGCTGTCGAGCAGGCGGCCGTCGGCGCCGAGCAGGGCCAGCGGCGGGTCGAGCTTGGACGGCAGCAGCGAGTCGAGCAGGCCGTCGCGGCGGCTGAACTCGTCCAGGCGCAGGGTGCCGCCGCTCTGTTCGAACTTCAGTTTGAACAGCTGGGTGGCGTGGTCGCACTGGCGCAGCAGGTGGTCGGAGTGCTCGGCCAGCGTGCGCGCCAGCGACTGCGCGCGCAGCACCGCCTCGAGGTGGGCGTTGTCGCGCTCCTGGCCGATCTGGTAGGTCACCGCCGCCCACATCGAGGCCAGCAGCGCCAGGGCGAAGGCGGGCAGCAGCAGCGCCCGGTACAGGCGGCGCAGGGGCGTGTTAAGCGTGCTCAATTGGGCGTCGGCGGACAAGAGTCATGGCGG
Organism: Rugamonas sp. DEMB1; assembly: GCF_029834475.1. Classification (GTDB taxonomy): domain Bacteria; phylum Pseudomonadota; class Gammaproteobacteria; order Burkholderiales; family Burkholderiaceae_D; genus Rugamonas; species Rugamonas rubra. Next base: position 1,969,886 of record NZ_CP122407.1, read on the forward strand.
CGGTCTTTCCCCGGCGCGGGCCGGTGTCTCATGTTTTCCCCATTCTGCCCGGATTTGCCGCGCTTGGGGGCTTGCCCTGAGAAAATATTCGGCCGGCCCGGGCGACGCCGCCCGGCGGCGGGCCCGGCGGTGGCACAAAAAATACAGGAATTGCCGATTTCTCATTAGAATAGGCGTGCCGCGCCGGCCGCCGTCGGCGGCGACGCTGGCAGACGACAAAAGAGACGACAAAAGGACCCGGGATTTGACCGAATTGACACTCAGCCTGGCCGCCGCCCGCGCGCTGCACCTGGCCGCGCAGGGGCTGCTGCAGCCGCGCCGCCGCAAGGCCAGGGCGGACGACCTGCTGGCCGCCATCCGCCGGATGGGCGTGCTGCAGATCGACACCATCCACGTCGTCGCGCGCAGCCCCTACCTGGTGCTGTGGAGCCGGCTGGGCGACTACCCGCAGGCCTGGCTGGAGCAGCTGCTGGAGGACGGCGCGCTGTTCGAATACTGGGCCCACGAGGCCTGCTTCGTGCCGATCGAGGACTACGCCCTGTACCGCCACCGCATGCTCGACCCGGCGGCGATGGGCTGGAAGTACTCGGCCACCTGGATGCGCGAGCGCCGCGCCGAGGTCGACGCGGTGCTCGAGCACATCCGCGTCAACGGGCCGACCCGCTCGTCCGACTTCGAGCGCAGCGACGGCAAGGCCGGCGGCTGGTGGAGCTGGAAGCCGGAGAAGCGCTCGCTGGAGGTGCTGTTCACCACCGGCGCGCTGATGATCGCGCGGCGCCACAACTTCCAGCGCGTCTACGACCTGGCCGAGCGCGTGCTGCCGGACTGGGACGACGGCCGCCTGCCGACGGCCGAGGCGGGCGCCCGCGCGCTGCTGCTGAAGGCGGTCAAGGCGCTCGGCCTGGCCAAGGCCGGCTGGACCGCCGACTACTTCCGCAGCAAGGGTGCGCGGCCCGACCTGGCGGCGCTGGTGGCCGAGGGCGCCCTGCTGCGCGCCCGCGTCGCCGGCTGGGACGAGCCGGTCTACATCCACCCCGAGCACGCCGAGTTGGCGGCCGCCGCCGCCGCCGGCGCGCTGACGGCCAGCCTGACCACCATCCTGTCGCCGTTCGACCCGGTGGTGTGGGACCGCCGCCGCGCCCTCGAGCTGTTCGACTTCGACTACCGGCTGGAGTGCTACACGCCGGCCGACAAGCGCCGCCACGGCTACTTCTGCCTGCCGATCCTGCGCCGTGGCGCGCTGGTCGGCCGGGTCGACGCCAAGGCGCACCGGCGCGACGGCGTGTTCGAACTGAAGGCGCTGCACATGGAGCCGGGCCTGCGGCTGAGCGCGCGCCTGGTCGACGACGTCGCCGCCGCGCTGCACCGCTGCGCCGCCTGGCACGGCTGCGCGCAAGTGCGGCTGGAGCAGTGCGCGCCGCGGGAGTTCGCCGCGCCGCTGGCGGCCGCGCTGGCCGCCGACGCGCAGCGGGAGGCGGCATGAGCATCCAGCAGCCGGCCAGCCGGCACGACGAGGGGCCGGCCGCGCTGCCGGCCGCGCCGGCCGGCGTGATCGGCGCCGACGGCCTGCCGCGCTTCGGCCGCTACGCCGGCCAGGTGGACGGCTTCGACTGGGCCGCGCTGGCCGCGCCGTACGCGCGCGGCGCGCTGTGGCGCCGCTTCCACCACAAGCGCTGGCACTATGTGGCGCTGGCCACCGAGCACGTCTTCTGCGCCGTCGCCATCGTCGACGTCGGCTGGACCAGCACCGCCTTCGCCTACGCCTTCGACCGCGACGACGCCGACATGATGGCCAACTTCTCGCAGGACGGCCTGCCGGGCATCTCGGCCAGCCTGGCCGGCCACGCCGGCGGCGCCAGCCGCTTCCGCACGCGCAAGAGCAACATCGCGATCGACAGCGACGGCGCCGGCCGCCACCGCCTCGAGCTGCGCTGCGACCACGTCGAGATCGACGCCGAGTTCGGCCCCGGCGCGGCGCCGCTGCTGCTGGCCGTCGGGCCGATCGCCGGGGGGGCGGTGCACGCCACGCAGAAGTCGTCCGGCATGCCGCTGACGGGCCAGGTGCGCACCTGGCGCGACGACTACGACCTGGCCGGCGGCGTGGCCAGCTACGACTACTCGAACGGCCTGCTGGCGCGCGAGACGGCCTGGCGCTGGGCCTCGGCGCACAGCCTGGAGCTCGGTTTCAACCTGCAAGCGGGCTACTTCGGCGCCAACGAGAACGCGCTGTGGCTGGACGGCCGCATCTACCCGCTCGGCCCGGCGCATTTCTTGTACGACGCCTCGGACCCGCTGGCGCGCTGGCACATCTTCACCGAGGACGACCTGCTCGAGCTGCACTTCACGCCGGACGGCGCGCGCCGCGAGGACAAGAACCTGCTGGTGGCGGCCAGCCGCTACCTGCAGCCGATCGGCACCTTCACCGGCTGGGTCAGGAGCGGGCCGGAGCAGCCCAAGCGCATGGTCCACCAGCTGGTCGGCGTGACCGAGGACCACCACTCGCGCTGGTAGAAAAACAACACCCGGCACGACGCAACGACAGAAAGCGGCACGCGGCGGCGCACGGCAGCGATAATGCAGGCATACGCCAAAGGGCCCGGACCATGAGCATCAGAAATCTCGACCGATTGTTCAAACCCCGCTCGGTGGCCGTGATCGGCGCCTCCGAGCAGGCGCAGCGCATCGGCACGCGGGTGCTGGCCAACCTGGCCGAGGGCGGCTTCGACGGCGTCATCTGGCCGCTCAACCCCAAGTACGACATGCTGCACGGCCTGCGCTGCTACCCCAGGGTGGCGGCGCTGCCCGGCGCGCCCGACCTGGCCATCCTGTGCACGCCGCCGGCCACCATCCCCGGCCTGATCGCCGAGCTGGGCGCGCGCGGCTGCCGCGCCGCCATCGTCATGACGGCCGGCCTGGGCGCGCTCAAGGGCGGCGGCGGGCGCAGCCTGCGCCAGGCCATGCTGGACGCCGCCAAGCCGCACCTGCTGCGCATCCTCGGCCCCGGCAGCGTCGGCCTGCTGGTGCCGGCGCTGGGCCTGAACGCCAGCTTCGCCCACATCGGCGCCGGCGCCGGCAAGCTGGCCTTCGTCTCGCAGTCCGGCGCGCTGGGCACGGCGGTGCTGGACTGGGCCAGCCTGCGCGGCATCGGCTTCTCCAAGTTCGTCGCCATGGGCGAGGGCGCCGACATCGACTTCGGCGACCTGCTCGACTACCTGGCGGCCGACAACGACACCTCCGCCATCCTGCTCTGCCTGGAGCAGGTCAGCGGGGCGCGCAAGTTCATGTCGGCCGGCCGCCTGGCCGCGCGCGGCAAGCCGGTGATCGTGCTGAAGGTCGGCCGCGACCGCGAGGGCGACGCCGACGCCGTGTTCGACGCGGCGATCCGCCGCGCCGGCATGCTGCGGGTGCACTCCACCGAGGACCTGTTCGACGCCGTCGAGACGCTGGCGCGGGCGCGCGGCCAGCGCGGCGAGCGGTTGGCGGTGATGACCAACGGCGGCGGCCTGGGCCTGATCGCCGCCGACGCGCTGCTGGCCGGCGGCGCCCAGCTGGCGCCGCTGTCGGCCGCCACCGCCGAGCGGCTCAGGCAGATGGCCGCGCCGGCCGCCAACCCGCTCGACCTGCTGGCCGACGCGCCGGTCGAGCGCTACGCCGGCGCCGTCGCGGCGCTGCTGGGCGAGCCGCAGGCCGACGCGCTGCTGTTCCTGCACGCGCCGACGGCGATGGTGCCGAGCCTGCGCATCGCCGAGGCGGTGGCGCCGCTGTTGCAGGCGGCCGGCAAGAACGTGCTGTCGTGCTGGCTGGGCGGCAGCGCGGTGGCGGCGGCGCGCCAGCTGTTCGCCGGGGCCGGCCTGCCGACCTACGACACGCCGGAGAAGGCGGTGCACGGCTTCCTGCAGATCGCCCAGTACCGGCGCAACCAGGACCTGCTGATGGAGGTGCCGGCGCAGCTGCCGGCGGCGCCCGAGCGGGCCGCCGCGCGCGCCGTGGTGGCCGCCGCGCTGGCCGCCGGCCGGCGCGAGCTGAGCGAGATGGACAGCCAGGCGGTGCTGGCCGCCTACGGCATTCCGCTGGCCGCGACGCGGGTGGTGGCCGACGTCGAGGGCGCGCTGGCGGCGGCCGCCGCGATCGGCTACCCGGTGGCGCTGAAGGCCAGCGCGGCGGCGCTGGGCCGGCGCGCCGACGTCGGCGGCGTGGTGCTCGACCTGGAGTGCGCCGACATGCTGCGCGCCGCCGCCGGCGCCATGCGCGACCGCCTCAAGCGGCTGCGCCCGGACCTGGCCGGCACCGGCTTCGTGGTGCAGCAGATGGCCCGCCGGCCGGAGGCGCAGGAGCTGGCCATCGGCGTCCACAACGACGCCGTGTTCGGCCCGGTGATCGTGTTCGGCCAGGGCGGCCTGGCCGCCGAGGTGGCGGCCGACCGCGCCGTCGGCCTGCCGCCCTTGAACATGGTGCTGGCGCGCGACATGGTCGGGCGCACCCGCGTGGCGCGCCTGCTGGCCGGCTTCGGCCAGCGCGCGCCGGCCGACCTGGAGGCCATCGGCCGCACCCTGGTGCAGGTGGCCGAGCTGGTGGCCGACCTGGCCGAGCTGGCCGAGCTGAGCATCAACCCGCTGCTGGCCGACGCCGCCGGCGTGCTGGCGCTCGACGCCCACATCCGCCTGGCGCCGCCGCGCCCCGCCTGCGCCATGGCGATCCGGCCGTATCCGCAGGAGCTCGAGCAGACGGTGGCCTGGCAGGGCGGCAGCGTGCTGCTGCGGCCGATCCGCCCGGAGGACGCGCCGCAGCACCTGGCCTTCTTCAACGCGCTCGACCCGGACGACGTGCGCCTGCGCTTCTTCTCGGCGATGCGCGAGCTGCCGCCGGCCCAGCTGGCGCGGCTGACGCAGATCGACTACGACCGCGCCATGGCCTTCATCGCCACCCGCGCCGGCGCCGACGGCCAGCCCGAGACGCTGGGCGTGGTGCGGGCGGTGGCCGACCCGGACAATTTCAGCGCCGAGTTCGCCATCGTGGTGCGCTCCGACTTGAAGGGCAAGGCCTGGGCCTGGTGCTGTTCCAAAAACTGGTGGATTACTTCCGGAGTCGGGGCACGGCCGAGCTGAGCGGCGAGGCCTTGTCCGAAAACGGTGGCGTGCAGCACCTGGTGCGGCGCTTCGGCGGCGAGGTGTTGCCGCGCGATGAGGCGGGAACGGTCGGATTGCGTCTCGAATTGCAAGGAACTCGGCCGCGCTTGTGCTAGGTCAAAACGGTCTTGTCGGGTTTATTTACACTTTTACTTCCGCGCTGTCCGTCGAGTGTCACAAACTTGCCGGGCAGACACACCATCGTCGGCGTCCCGCTCAGACGCAACGTTTCCTGGGAGTCAGAATGTTAACGGCCACCTATACCCTGGTAGCTCTGTCGGTCGAGCAAGCCAGCGTGCGCGTCAGCCTGCAATCGTTTCAACAATATGTGCGCGCCAACCTGATGCAGCAAAACAGCATCACCCTGGGCCAGCTGGAGTACGCCTGCGAGACCCTGAACCGGCTGTACCAGGCCTGCCACTGGCGCAAGATCGAGATGTATTTGATCCCGGCGATCCGCCAGGCCACCGAGCGGGCCGACCAGCTGCTCGACGAGCTGAGCCGGCTGAACCAGGCGGCGCTGGCGGTGATCCGCGCCATGCAGGAGCGCATCGGCGGCCTGCACGAGGGCGCCGAGGAGCAGGTCAGCCAGATCTGCGCCAGCATCGAAACCTTTTGCAGCGCCCTGTTGCAGCGCCTGGAGAAGGAGGAGAAGGAGCTGTTCGCCATCGCCCGCAGCGTGATCTGCGGCGAGGCCTGGTTCGCCATCGCCAACCAGTTCCTGCTGCACGACGCCAAGGTGGTCGAGGCGCGCCGCAGCCGTTCGGCGGCGCCGATCGCGCTGCCGGCGGCGGGCGCCGAGCGCCAGTTGTCGCCCCGCTTGGCGCTGCTGCCGCTGCCGCCGCTCGACATGGCCGAACCGTCCGATCTGGCGGCCGCGCCGCGCGCCGCCGACGCCCTGGCGCTGGCGCCGCTGGGCCTGGCGCTGGCCGATCCGCTGGCGCGCCAGCACGGCCGCAGCTAGGCCGGCGGGGCCGGCGGCGGCCCCGAAAGCAGCATCGCCGGGCAAACTTCCCCTGCTTTGCTATGATGGTGGTTTTCCCCCACCCATAGCTCACCATGTTCGATTTCCTTTTTAAACGAGCTACCGACAAGTCCGCCGAGCCGCAACGGGCCTCGGCCGCCTCCGAAGCCAGCGACGGCGCCGCCGCCCAGGCCGCGTCCCGCCGCGACGAGCAGACCGCCCGCGCCCGCCTGTTGGCCGGCGACGAGGCCGCCGCCGTGGAGTTGATCCTGCAGAGCGAATTCGCCGGCGTGCGCCTGGCCGCCGCCGAGCACGTGGTGTCGCAACCCGCGCTGGAGCAAGTTTTACTGGCCATGCGCAACAGCGACCGCCGCGTCGCCAAGCTGATGCAGGGCCGCCTGGACGCGATCCGCTATCGGTTTGCCGAGCAGCAAAAAGCCCAGACCTGCATCGCCCAGGCCGAGCGCCTGCTCCAGGACGAGAAATTGACGCCGAACATGGTGGCCGACCTCGACCGCCAATGGTCCGTCACCGCCGCCGCCGCCGAGCAGGCCGAGCGCTTCGCGCCGCAGCGCGCCGCGCTGGCCCAGCGGCTGGAAAGCCAGGTCAGCCTGCAGCGCGCCGTCATCGACGCGCTGGCCGAGCTGCGCGCCCTGCCGGCCGCCGGCCTGGCCCCGGCCGCCGCCGCCGAGGCGCTGGAACGGCTGCGCGCCGTCCACGCCGCCGCGCTGGCCTCGGCCGAGCTGACCTCCCTGCCCAAGCATCTGCTGAACGACGTCGCCGCCGCCTTGGAGTCGGCCGGCGCCGCCCTGCAGGCGCTGCAACAACACCAGGCCGTGTTCGACGCGCGCCAGGCCGCGCTGGCCGAGTGGCAGGCCGCCGCGCCCGACAGCCTGGGCGCCGAGCAGCTGCGCCGCGCCTGGCAGGCGCTGGGCGCGGTGCCGGCCGGCGAGCTGGCCGCGCGCCAGCAGGCCGAGTTGGACGTGGTGCTGGCCGCCGTGGCGGCCGCCAACCCGCCGCCGGCGCCGGTCGAGCGCGGCGACAAGGCGCGCGACGCCAACGCCGCCAACGCCGCCAGGCCGGCCAAGCCGGCCAGGGCAGGCAAGGAAGACGACCAGCAGGACAACAAGCGTTTCGTCGAAACGCTCGACGCGCTGGAGGCGGCGCTGGAGCAGGGCCTGCTGCACGCCGCCGCCGAGCACGACAAGTGGCTCAAGGAGCACAAGGGCGGGCGCCTGACGCCGGCCCAGTCGGAGCGCCTGGCGCACCTGCGCGCCGAGCTGAAACGCCTGGGCGACTGGGCGCGCTGGGGCGGCAACGTCTCGCGCGAGGAGCTGGTCAAGGCGGTCGAGGAGCTGGCCGCGCAGGGCCTGGCGATGAGCGAGCTGGCCAAGAAGGTGGGCAGCATGCGCGAGCGCTGGAAGGGCCTGGACGCCGTCTCCGGCCACGCCCCCAAGGCCTGTGGGAGCGCTTCGACGCCGCCTGCAGCGCCGCCTACGCGCCGGCCGCCGCCCACTTCAAGCAGCTGGCCGAGGAGCGCCACCACAACGCCGCCAAGGCCCAGGCGCTGATCGACGAGGTCGGCGCCATGGCCGGCACCGAGCACGCCGACTGGAAGCAGGTGGCCGCCGCCGCGCAGCGCCTGCGCCAGGTGTGGGGCCGCCTCGGCACCATCGACCGCAAGGAAAAGAAGAAGTTCGACACCGCCTTCGAGCACGCCATGACCGCCATGATGGCGCCGTTGGCCGAGCAGCGCGCGCTGGAGATGGCGCGCCGCGAGCAGCTGATCGCCGAGGTCGAGGCGCTGCTGCCGCATGACCGCAGCACGCTCGACGTGATGCGCCACCTGCAGGAGCGCTGGCAGGAGCAGGCCAAGGCGCTGCCGCTCGAGCGCAAGGCCGAGCAGGCGCTGTGGCAGCGCTTCCGCGCCGCCTGCGACCACCTGTTCGCCCAGCGCAAGGAGAGCGCGCACGCCGCCGACAGCGAGCGCAAGGTCCACCTGCACGCCCGCGAGGCCATCTGCGCCGGGCTGGAGGCGGCCGCCTTCGACGGCGAGGACAAGGCCCAACTGGCCGCCATCGCCGCCGCGCTGCGCGACGCCGCCAGCGCCTGGCACGGCGCCGGCGCGGTGCCGCGCGCCGCCGAGGCCAAGATCACCCAACGCTACCAGGCCGCCGTGGCGGCCGTGCAGGCCCAGGCCGACGCCATCAAGCGCCGCGCCGGCGCCGCCCAGGCCAACGCGCTGCGCGACAAGCTGCGCCTGTGCCAGGCCCTGGAGGCCACGCTGGGCCGCGACGACGCCGCACCCGACGGCGCCGCCGACGCGGCCGACTGGAGCGGCCGCTGGCAGGCCCTGCCGCCGCTGGCGGCCGAGTACGAGCGCGCGCTGCACGGCCGCTTCAAGGCCGCCCTGGGCGCCCTGGACGGCCAGCGCGGCAGCTACGCCGCCCAGCTGGAGGCCAACCGCGCCCGCCTGCTCGACGAGGTGCTGCGCCTGGAGATCGTCGCCGGCGTCGACAGCGGCGCCGAGTTCGCCCGCGAACGCCTGAAGATGCAGGTCGAGGTGCTGCAGTCCTCGCTCAAGTCCGGCCAGAAGCCGCTGACCCAGGCGGCCCAGTACCTGCAGCTGTGCGCCATGCCGGCGCTGGCCGACGACCGCACCGCCAGCCGCATCGAGCAGCTGTTCCGCCGGATCGGCGCGGCGGAGGCGAAATGAGCGCCCCCGCCGCCGTGAAGCCGTTCCAGGTGCGCATCCAGGAATGGGACTTCGACCTGACGGCCGAACTGGCCAAGCTGCGCGCCGACAATCCCAAGGTCGGCGCGGTGGTCGGCTTCGTCGGCACGGTGCGCGACCTGAACGAGGGCGCCGAGGTGGCGCAGATGGAACTGGAGCACTATCCCGGCATGACCGAGCAGTCGATCGCCGCCATCATCGAGCAGGCCAGGCAGCGCTGGCCCATCTACGGCGCGCTGGTGATCCACCGGGTCGGCCCCTTGCAGCCGCTCGAGCAGATCGTGCTGGTGGCGGTGACGTCGGCGCATCGCGGCGAGGCCTTCGCCGCCTGCGAGTTCATCATCGACTACCTGAAGACCGAGGCGCCGTTCTGGAAGAAGGAACAGACGCCGGAGGGCGCGCGCTGGGTCGACGCCCGCGTCAGCGACGAAACGGCGCTGAAGAAGTGGGGCGGCGCCTAGCGCATGCGGCCAAGCCGAAAAACCCAGGGTCAGGCCCGAATGCAGCTAAGTTAAGAAACCCCACCGGCGTCAATCCAGGGTCAGACCCTAGGGTCTGACCCTCGTGCCGCGCCGCCGGCGCCTTGACCGCGCCGCATGAATCCGGGCTATTTGACCCAGATCATGGAATTATCATTTAAATAGGAGTCTCCTTGAAAACGGATCGCACAGCCCAACCTGTAGCGCTAAGTTAAATTCACCGGAGCACCTCCATGCGGCAAGACAAACTCACCACGAAGTTACAGGAAGCCCTGGCCGACTCGCAAAGCTTGGCCGTAGGCAACGACAATCCCTATATCGAACCGGTCCACCTGCTGACCGCCCTGCTGAACCAGGACGACGGCAGCGCCCGTTCGCTGCTGCAGCGCGCCGGCGTCAACGTCGGCGGCCTGAGCAACGCGCTGAAATCCTCGCTGGAGCGCCTGCCCAAGGTGTCCGGCACCGGCGGCGACGTGCAGGCCAGCCGCGAGTTCATCGCCGTGCTGAACCTGGCCGACAAGGAGGCGCAGAAACGCGCCGACCAGTTCGTCTCCAGCGAGATGGTGCTGTTGGCGCTGACCGAGGACAAGTCCGACGCCGGCAAGCTGTCGCGCGAGAACGGCCTGAGCCGCAAATCGCTGGAGGCCGCCATCGACACCGTGCGCGGCGGCGCCAAGGTCGACTCGCAGGAGGCCGAGGGCCAGCGCGAGTCGCTGAAAAAGTACACGCTGGACCTGACCGAGCGCGCCCGCGCCGGCAAGCTCGACCCGGTCATCGGCCGCGACGACGAGATCCGCCGCGCCATCCAGGTGCTGCAGCGGCGCACCAAGAACAACCCGGTGCTGATCGGCGAACCGGGCGTCGGCAAGACCGCCATCGTCGGAGGGCCTGGCGCAGCGCATCGTCAACAACGAGGTGCCCGATTCGCTCAAGGGCAAGCGCGTGCTGTCGCTCGACATGGCGGCCCTGCTGGCCGGCGCCAAGTACCGCGGCGAGTTCGAGGAGCGCCTCAAGTCGGTGCTGAAGGAACTGGCGATGGACGAGGGCCAGACCATCGTCTTCATCGACGAGATGCACACCATGGTCGGCGCCGGCAAGGCCGAGGGCGCGATGGACGCCGGCAACATGCTCAAGCCGGCGCTGGCGCGCGGCGAGCTGCACTGCGTCGGCGCCACCACGCTCGACGAGTACCGCAAATACATCGAGAAGGACGCCGCGCTGGAGCGCCGATTCCAGAAGATCCTGGTCGACGAGCCCTCGGTCGAGGCCACCATCGCCATCCTGCGCGGCCTGCAGGACAAGTACGAGCTGCACCACAAGGTGGCCATCTCGGACGCCGCCATCATCGCCGCCGCCGAGCTGTCGCACCGCTACATCACCGACCGCTTCCTGCCCGACAAGGCGATCGACCTGATCGACGAGGCGGCCTCGAAGATCAAGATCGAGATCGACTCCAAGCCGGAGGTGATGGACAAGCTGGAACGCCGCCTGATCCAGTTGAAGATCGAGAAGGAGGCCGTCAAGAAGGAGAAGGACGAGGGCTCGCGCCGCCGCCTCGGCCTGATCGACGAGGAGATCGTCAAGCTGCAGCGCGAGCTGAACGACTACGAGGAGATCCTCAAGGCCGAGAAGGCGGTGGTGCAGGGCAGCACCCACATCAAGGAGGAGATCGAACAGGTCAAGCTGCTGATGGAGCGCGCCACGCGCGAGAGCAACTGGCAGCGCGTGTCGGAACTCCAGTACGGCAAACTGCCCGAACTGGAGGCCCAGCTCAAGCAGGCCGAGAAGATCTCCACCGTGGCCGCCGCCGCGCCCAAGCTGCTGCGCACCGAGGTCGGCGCCGAGGAGATCGCCGAGGTGGTCTCGCGCGCCACCGGCATCCCCGTCTCGCGCATGATGCAGGGCGAGCGCGACAAGCTGCTGCACATCGAGGAGAAGCTGCACGAGCGCGTGGTCGGGCAGGACGAGGCGATCGTCGCCGTGGCCGACGCCATCCGCCGCTCGCGCGCCGGCCTGTCGGACCCCAACCGTCCATACGGCTCGTTCATGTTCCTCGGCCCCACCGGGGTCGGCAAGACGGAGCTGAGCAAGGCGCTGGCCGGCTTCCTGTTCGACACCGAGGAGTCGATGATCCGCATCGACATGAGCGAATTCATGGAGAAGCATTCGGTGGCCCGCCTGATCGGCGCGCCGCCGGGCTACGTCGGCTACGACGAGGGCGGCTACCTGACCGAGGCGGTGCGGCGCAAGCCCTACAGCGTGATCCTGCTCGACGAGGTCGAGAAGGCCCACCCGGACGTGTTCAACGTGCTGCTGCAGGCGCTCGACGACGGCCGCATGACCGACGGCCAGGGCCGCACGGTGGACTTCAAGAACACCGTCATCATCATGACCTCGAACCTGGGTTCGCATAAGATCCAGGCGCTGGAGGGGGCCGAGCCGGCCGTGGTCAAGCTGCAGGTGATGGCCGAGGTGCGCTCGCACTTCCGTCCGGAGTTCATCAACCGCATCGACGAGATCGTGGTGTTCCACGGCCTCGACGAGAAGAACATCGGCGCCATCGCCAAGATCCAGTTGAAGATCCTGGAAGACCGCCTGGCGCGCATGGAGATGGGCTTGACGGTGAGCGACCTGGCGCTGCAGAAGATCGCCGAGGCGGGCTACGATCCGGTGTATGGCGCGCGTCCGCTGAAACGGGCGATCCAGCAGCAGATCGAAAATCCGCTGTCGAAGCAGATCCTGGCCGGCACCTTCGCGCCGAAGGACACCATCCGCATCGATGTGCGCGACGGCGCGCTGGTGTTCGAGGCCGGCGGCACGTTCGAGCCGGGCAGCAAGTAAGACAGCATGTAATGTAGTAAGTAAGCCAAGCTGCACCTCACGATGCCGCCGCCGGAGGCCCCAAGCCCCCGGCGGCGGCATCGTCATTTCTGCGCTGCGGATTAAGCGCTGCGTTCGGCGAAGAAGGCCGACGGCGTGCTGCCGAAGGTCTTTTTGAACATCGCCGAGAAGGCCGACTGGCTGGCGTAGCCAAGCTGTTCGGCCACCTGCGCCAGCGGCATGCCGCGCGCGATCAGCGGCGCGGCGTGCGCCAGCCGCACCTGCTGGCGCCACTGCACGAAGCTCATCCCCAAGTCGCGTTCGAACAGCCGCGCCAGCGTGCGCGTCGAGGCGCCTGCCTGCGCCGCCCACTGGTCCAGGGTCAGCGGCGAGCCGGGCTGGGCGATCAGCGCCGCGCACAGTCCCTTCAAGCGCTTGTCCGTCGGCAGCGGCACGCGGATCGGCCGCGTCGCCGAGCGGCCCACCTCGTCCAGTATCAAGGCGGTCAGCAGCGGCTCGCGCGCGTGCGCCACGCCCAGGTCGAGCTGCTCCAGCGCAGCGACCAGCTCGCGCAGCAGCGGCGACACCTCCAACACCTCGCACTCGCCGCCGGGGAAGGGCGCCTGCTCGGCCTGCACCCACAGTGGCCGCAGTCGGGTCTTCTGCAGCACCGTCACCTCGTGCACCACATTGGGTGGAATCCAGATCGCCCGTTGCGGCGGCACGATCCAGCTGCTGTTGTTGGCCGTCACCCGCACCACGCCCTCCATGGCGTAGGTGATCTGGCCCCAGGGATGGCTGTGCGGCGGCAGGTGCTCGTCGGCCTGCAGGTTGCGCGCGCTCATCGTCAGCGGGCGCGCGGGTGTCGGATCGTTGCAGGGCCGGTAGTGGCTGGTGTGGGTGACGACGGGTATCGGCATGGCGGAATGAATAAGGATTTGGCGGAATCGCGACAAAGCTTGTCTTCCTATCTTAAATCAGTCGCCCGCATTTTGCTTACACTGGGTTTCCAATTTTGAAACAGGAGTGCAAGATGAGTACAAGCACACTGCGGCAGGACGCCCGCGTGATCGGCCTGGTCGGGCTGGCGCACGGCGTGTCGCATTTCTTCCACCTCGTGCTGGCGGCGCTATTCCCCTGGCTGAAGACCGCCTTCAACCTCAGCTACGCCGAACTGGGTCTGCTGATGACGGTGTTCTTCGCCATCTCCGGCGTTGGCCAGGCGTTGGCCGGCTTCGTCGTCGACCGCTACGGCGCGCGCGCCGTGCTGTTCTCCGGCATCAGCCTGCTCGGCCTGTCGGCCCTGCTGCTGGCCGCCGCCAACAGCTACACCATGCTGATGCTGGGCGCGCTGCTGGCCGGCGCCGGCAACAGCGTGTTCCACCCGGCCGACTACACGCTGCTCAACCAGCGCGTCTCCTCGGCGCGGCTGGCGCACGGCTTCTCCGTGCACGGCATTAGCGGCAACATCGGCTGGGCGGCGGCGCCGCTGTTCCTGACCTTCGTCGCCGGCTTGTCGAGCTGGCGCGTGGCCCTGCTATGCGCCGCCGTGCTGCCCTTCGCCGTGCTGCTGGTGCTGGCGCTGAACCGCCACGCGCTGCGCCCCGACCCCATCGTCCACCACGCCGCTGGCGCCGCGCCGGCCGGCTCGCTCGACTTCCTGCGCCTGCGCTCGGTGTGGATGTGCTTCGGTTTCTTCCTGCTGACCGCCGTGGCGCTGGGCGGCATCCAAAGCTTCGCCTCGCTCAGCCTGGTGGCGCTGTTCGGCATGCCGCTGGCCTGGGCCACCGGCGCCTACACGATCTACATGGTGGCCTCGGCGCTGGGCATGGTCTACGGCGGTTTTTTGGCGGCGCGTTCGCCGGACCACGACCGCACCATCACCTTCGCCTTCTCCTTTGCCGCCTTGCTGGCTTTGCTGCTGGCGCTGGCCGTCACGCCGGCCTGGTTGGCGGTGGTGTTGATGGGATTGATCGGCCTGGCCTCCGGCGTGGCCGGCCCGTCGCGCGACCTGTTGATCCGCGCCGCCGCGCCGAAGAACGCCACCGGCCGCGTCTTCGGCGTGGTCTACTCGGGCTTGGACAGCGGCCTGGCGCTCGGCCCGCTGTTGTTCGGCGCGCTGATGGACGCGCACCGGCCGGCCTGGGTGTTCGTCTGCATCGCCCTGTTCCAGGCGTTGGCGATCCTGACGGCGGTGGGCGTGGGCGGCAATACCCGCGCGTTGCGGCTGCAAAAAGTTTAGAATTGTCCGCACGATAAATCCACTGTGGAGTAACGATGAGCTTTGCGACGACCGACCTGTGCGACGACAACCCGGCCCTGCTGGAGGAGGGCGGCCTGGCCGTGCTGCCGCCGCTGTTCCTGCACTTTGGCCTGCACGCCAAATTCAGCGGCCCGGCGCGCACCTTGAAGGTGTTCGAGGACAACGCGCTGGTGCGCGCCACGCTGGAGACGCCGGGCGACGGCCACGTGCTGGTGATCGACGGCGGCGCCAGCATGCGCCGCGCCCTGGTCGGCGGCCAACTGGGCCTGCTGGCGCAGAACAACGGCTGGAGCGGCATCGTCGTCAACGGCTGCATCCGCGACAGCGGGGAGATCAACGCCTGCGCCATCGGCGTGCGCGCGCTGGGCTTGCATCCGCAAAAGAGCAGCAAGAAGGGCGAGGGCGAGCGCGAAGTGCGCGTCTGCATCGCCGGCGTGACGGTCGCCCCGGGCGACTGGATCTACGCCGACGCCGACGGCGTCCTGGTCGCCCAACAGAAACTCGCCTGATCCCCCGCAACACGCCCCGCCACCTCGCCGCCCGACCCTTGCCGCCCAACAATATGCCTCGCGCAGTTGGGCGGTAACATCGTTTCTCCGGTCTCCGCCGTCCATCTGTCGTTTTTCCAGCAAACTATTTTCGGCTTGTCGCGCCGCCCGCGCCGTTTTTTTTCATCTGGCGGGAAAAGAATTCCACATTATGGGAAATGATGTGTGTGCGCAGCATCTGTTTCTTTCATGGAGAGGAATTTCATTTCGCATTCCGGGAAATGAAAACTAAGCCATTGATTTAATGATGATTTAATTCGCTTATATGTCTTATATAAGACTATTGTTGCGCGGCACAAAAAGGGCTATGATTTATTCAAAGGATGTCGTTTTTAACGTGTACGTGAATAAGGAGAACACCATGGCAACTCGTGAACAGCAAGTAGCAGCCCTGCAAAAAGACTGGGACACCAATCCACGCTGGAAGGGGGTTACCCGTACCTACAGCGCGGACGACGTGGTCCGTCTGCGCGGCTCCCTGCAGATCGAGCACACCCTGGCCAAGCGCGGCGCCGAGAAACTGTGGAACCTGGTCAACAACGAGCCCTTCGTCAACGCGCTCGGCGCGCTGACCGGCAACCAGGCCATGCAGCAGGTCAAGGCCGGCCTGAAGGCGATCTACCTGTCCGGCTGGCAAGTGGCCGGCGACGCCAACCTGGCCGGCGAAATGTATCCCGACCAGTCGCTGTATCCGGCCAATTCGGTGCCGATGGTGGTCAAGCGCATCAACAACACCTTCCAACGCGCCGACCAGATCCAATGGTCGGAGGGCAAGGACGACATCGACTTCTTCGCCCCCATCGTGGCCGACGCCGAAGCCGGTTTCGGCGGCGTGCTCAACGCCTATGAATTGATGAAGTCGATGATAGCCGCCGGCGCCGCCGGCGTCCACTTCGAGGACCAGCTGGCCTCGGTGAAGAAATGCGGCCACATGGGCGGCAAGGTGCTGGTGCCGACCCGCGAGGCGGTCGAGAAGCTGACCGCCGCCCGCCTGGCGGCCGACGTGATGGGCACCTCGACCCTGGTGATCGCCCGCACCGACGCCGAGGCGGCCGATCTGCTGACCTCGGACGTGGACGACAACGACCGTCCGTTTTGCACCGGCGAGCGCACCGTCGAGGGCTTCTACAAGGTCAAGCCGGGCATCGAGCAGGCCATCGCGCGGGCGCTGGCCTACGCGCCCTACGCCGACCTGGTCTGGTGCGAAACCGGCAAGCCGGACCTGGCCTTCGCCAAGCAGTTCGCCGACGCCGTGCACGCCAAGTTCCCCGGCAAGATGCTGGCCTACAACTGCTCGCCCTCGTTCAACTGGAAGAAGAACCTGGACGACGCCACCATCGCCCGCTTCCAGAAGGAGCTCGGCGCGATGGGCTACAAGTTCCAGTTCATCACCCTGGCCGGCTTCCACGCGCTCAACTACGGCATGTTCAACCTGGCCCACGGCTACGCGCGCCGGCAAATGTCGGCCTTCGTCGAATTGCAGGAGGCCGAATTCGCCGCCGCCGACAAGGGCTTCACCGCCGTCAAGCACCAGCGCGAGGTCGGCACCGGCTACTTCGACGCCGTCACCCAGTGCATCCAGAACGGTCAAAGCTCGACCACCGCGCTGCACGGCTCGACCGAGGACGAACAGTTCTTCGACGCCAAAAAGGTCGCCTAAGGGCGCAACGATTAGGGGTATGGCGGGTGAGATTCCCGCCGCTTTCACAAGCCGTCACGGGAGTAGGCGCTGTGGCGGCTTCTTTTTTTCTCAGCGCCGGTCCGCGCTCAGGGCGTGGGCAGGTGCTGCATCAGACGTTGCTGGAAGGTGGCGGCGTCGCCGACGTTGGCCATGTCGTCGGCCACGTCGACATAGTGCAATTGGTGGCCGGCGGCGAAGCTCACGCTGGCCTCGATGTCGCCGTCGCGCTGGCTCAGGCTGTGGCCCTGGACGGCGGCCAGCACATTGCCCCGGTCGTCGGTTACGATGGTCATCTTCATAGCAGCCCCCCGCCTTGCAGGTTGTGGAAGCAGCCGCCGGCGCCCAGGTTGCGGATGTCGACGAAGTAGGTGACCACCTCGTCGTTGTTCTTGCGCTTGCGCTGGTGCTCGGCCTGGTGCACCGCGCCCAGGTTGGGCGCCTTGACGTCGGCCTCGGCGAACTGCGGGCCGTGGTCGTCGCCGTAGCTGAAGTTCCAGAACGCGGTCTCGCCCGGCGCCAGATACACCAGGGGACCGATATTGGTAAATGCCATGATTTCCTCCAAGAAGAAAGCCCGGGCGCGGGTGCGTCCTGGCAGTTTCATCATAGGCAGGGGCGCCGGCGTCGCATTGATCCAATCGGTGTCGCGCTTGGGCTCGCTCCCGCCGACCGGCTGGCCGGCGGCCTAGGGCTCGGCGCCGGCGTATTGCTGCTGCAGCCTGCGCAGCGTGCCGTTCCTGCCCAGCGTGGCGAGCGCGCCGTTCCAGCGCGCCAGCTCGGCCGCCGGCACCGCCTTGGACAGCGCGATATAGCCCTTGGAATGGGCGATGCGCACCGGCGTGGCCTGGATCGCCGCCGCCGCGATTTGCGCTTCGCGCAGCTTGTGGCGCAGCCCGCCGTCGGCCGAGGCGACCAGGTCGACCCGGCCCAGCATCAACATCTGGAAGCAGCCGACATAGTTGTTGTGGCGGTAGAGATTGTGCAGGCCGGCGGCGGCCAGCAGCTCGTCGTGGACATTTCCGTTGAGCACGCAGACGCGCAGCGGCCGGGCGTCGGCCAGGCTGCGGATGCCGGTCGGCGCCGCCGTCCTCTCGTACAGATAGTCGGACTCCTCCGAGATCGGCCCGACCCAGGCGAACTTGTCCTCGCGCTCGGGCGTGCGGTCCAGGTTGAACAGCACGACGTCGTCGCGGCTGCGCAGCATGGCCAGGCCGCGCGCCAGCGGCACCTCGTCGATGCGCTCGGGCAGGCCGAGCTGGACCAGCATGGCGTGCACCAGCTCGACATAATAGGCGCGCTTGCCGCCGTTCGGCTTGCCGTGCAGGGTGCCGTCGCGCAGCGCGGTCTGGCCGCCGCCGCTGTGGGTGTAGACGTGCCAATCCTGCGCCGGGGCGGCGCGGCAGATCAGCGAGAGGGAGAGCAGTGACAGGGGAAGCAGGCGTTTCATGCGGGGCGGTGCGGTTTCGTGTGGCGTTAACTTGCCTAGAATACAGCAGAATCGACCGCGCCACGGCAGCGTTTTGTTTCCCAATGTAAGCCCGGCGGCGGCCGGCGGCGCCGCGCTTTTTTGGCGTCGCGGGCGTTCTGGTGGATAATGGCGGTATTCTTGCGTCTCGCCATGCTGCGGACGCCTATCGTTCAGGCGCCCCGCGCCGCCGCGCCGCCACCCCATTTTAGGAATTACCAAGTTATGTTGAGTTACCGCCACGCCTTTCACGCGGGGAATCACGCCGATGTGTTGAAACATTTCGTGACCATTCAGTTGTTGCAGTATCTGAACCAGAAGGATACCGCCTACAGCTATATCGACACGCACTCCGGCGCCGGCGTCTACGCCCTCGACGGCGGCTACGCCTCGAAGAACGCCGAGTTCGAAACCGGCATCGGCCCGCTGTGGAACCGCACCGACCTGCCGGCGCCGCTGAAGGAATACGTCGACCTGGTCAAGGCGATGAACCCGAGCGGCAAGATGCGCTACTACCCCGGCTCGCCGTACTGCGCCGACCAGGTGGCGCGCGAGCAGGACCGCCTGCGCCTGTTCGAGCTGCACCCGGCCGACGCCAAGATCCTGGCCGACAACTTCCGCAAGGTCGAGGCGCACGCCGCCGCCCAGGGCGTGCGGCCGACCACGCGCGGCAAGCGCGTCATCATCACCAAGGGCGACGGCTTCCACGCCCTGAAGGCGATGCTGCCGCCGCCGTCGCGCCGCGGCCTGGTGCTGATCGACCCGCCGTACGAGGACAAGATGGACTACCGCAAGGTCAAGGACACCCTGGCCGACGCCCTGGTGCGCTTCCCCGGCGGCACCTACGCGGTCTGGTATCCGGTGCTGCAGCGCATGGAGTCGCGCCAGTTCGCCGACAAGCTCAAGCAACTGCCCGGCGAGTGGCTGCACGTCACGCTGACCATCAACACGCCGATGCCCGACGGCTTCGGTCTGCACAGCAGCGGCATGTTCGTCATCAACCCGCCGTACACGCTCGAGCCCATGCTCAAAGAAATCATGCCCTACCTGGTCAAGGTGCTGGGCAAGGATGCCGGCGCCAAATTCGTGCTCGAATCGGGCCAGCCGATGGTTGGGCGCAACACTAGCGCGCGCCGGCCGCAAATCAGCAAATAAGATATTGTCAGGACTGTCGCGATAGGGTTAGTCTAGTAACAGCCGGGATGCGATCGACATCCCGGCCGGGCTTGCCGTGGCCCAGCCACGGCCACCAGTGCTAATCGCAGATTGGGATTTCCCATGACCACCGGTTTGTCACCGTCGACCCATTTTCCCGCCACGCTCGCCAATCAATTCTTCCTGGCGCGCCAACCCATCCTCAACCGCCATCAACGCCTGGTCGCCTACGAGCTGTTGTTCCGCAACACGGCCGAGCGCAACGAGGCCGACTTCGCCGACGACGCCGAGGCCACCGCCACGGTGATCGCCCACGCCTCCGAGCTGGGCATGGGGCAGGTGGTGGGCGAGCAGATGGCCTTCGTCAACGTCGACACGGTCGGTCTGATGAGCGACTTCATCAGCTTCCTGCCCAACAACAAGGTGATCCTGGAGATCCTCGAGACCGTCAAGGCGACACCCGAGGTGGTCGAGCGGGTGCGCGAGCTCAAGCGCGCCGGCTTCCGCTTCGCCCTCGACGACGTCGTCGCCGACTCGGACGACGTGCGCACCCTGCAGCCGCTGTGCGACATCATCAAGGTCGACATCAAGGACATGCATCCGGGCACGCTGCGCACCCTGGCGCGCACGCTGAAGAATCCGCAGCAGAAACTGCTGGCCGAGAAGGTCGAGACGGTCGAGGAGTTCCAGCAGTGCATGGCGATGGGCTTCGAATACTTCCAGGGCTATTATTTCGCCCGCCCGGTCATTTTGAGCGGCAAGAAGATCGCGCCCTCGCAGCTGGCCATCCTGCACCTGCTCGACCTGCTCGGCACCGACGCCGACAGCCACGTCATCGAACGCAGCGTCAAGCACGACGCGCTGATCTCGCTCAACCTGCTGCGGCTGGTCAACACGCCCTCGGTCGGCGCGCGCTTCCGCATCAATTCGGTGGGGCACGCGCTGGTGGTGCTGGGGCGGCGCCAGTTGCAGCGCTGGCTGCAGATCCTGCTGTACGTCAAGGCGGGGCAGCGCCAGGAGTTCACCTCGCCGCTGTTGCAGATGGCCACCACGCGCGGCAAGACCATCGAGTTGATGATGGAAAAGCTGCGGCCGGGCCAGCGCGTCAGCGCCGACATCGGCTTCACCGTCGGCATCATGTCGCTGATGGACACCTTGTTTTCGATCAAGATGAGCGACGTGCTCGACAGCGTCAACGTGCTCGACGAGGTGCGCCAGGCGCTGCTGCACCGCAGCGGCGACTACGGCAGCATGCTCAGCTTGATCGAGCATATCGAACTGGCCGAGCGCGGCCCGGTGCTGGCGAAGATGCTGCACGAGCTGCAGTTGACCCCCGCCGAACTGTACGAGATCCAGCTGGCCGCCTTCGACTGGGTGCACGAGTACGCCCACGGCGTGCAGTAGCGGCTTGGGTTTCACCCCGCACCCCGCTACGCCGCGGGGTCTGACCCCGTACGGGGTCAGACCCCTTTGCTTGTGGGGTTTGCCGGCCCACCACGGTCGCGCGCCGGACCCCATCCGCCGCTACTGCCCCAGCAGCAGGAACACGGTCGGCTTCTTGTGGAAGTCCGGCGCCTTGCCGGCCGTCAGCAAACCTTTCCACTGCGCGCCGGTCATGGTGCGGATGCTCTCGCTGGCCAGGCTGATGTCGGTGGCCACGCAGATCAGCGTGCCGGGCTGGCAGTTGGCCACCAGCGCCTCGAGCATGGCGGCGTTGCGGTAGGGCGTCTCGATGAACAGCTGGGTCTGCTTTTCGCCGCGCGAGCGCTGCTCGAGCTCCTTGACGCGCTTGGCGCGCTGCGCCGCGTCGGTCGGCAGGTAGCCGTTGAAGGCGAAGCTCTGGCCGTTCAGGCCGCTCGCCATCACCGCCAGCAGCAGCGACGACGGCCCGACCAGCGGCCGCACCGGCACGCCGTGCTGGTGCGCCAGGCGCACCAGGTCGGCGCCGGGGTCGGCCACCGCCGGCACGCCGGCCTCGGACACCAGGCCGGCGTCGCGCCCGGCCAGCAGCGGCGCCAGCAGGCCGGCCAGCGCCTGCGCCGGGGTGTTGACGTTCAATTCGGAAATCTGGATCTCCTGCAGCGGCTTGGCCAGCGGGTGCTGGGCGGCGATCAGCTTGAGGAAGGCGCGCGCCGTCTTGGCGTTCTCGGCGACGAAGTAGTCGAGGCCGGCGGTGGTGCGCTGCACCTGCTCGGGTATCACTTGCGACAGCGCCGCTGTCTCGCCGAGGGTGTTGGGGATCAGGTAAAGGGTGCCGGGAGTGCTCATGGGTCGCTAACTAGTGTGTCGGTGGGTAATAGGGGGAGGGTGCGGGGCGGGCGCCTCAGGCGCCGAAGAAGGCCACGCCGGCGCGGCGCAGCATGCCGGTCAGGGCGATCAGCGGCAGGCCGGTGAGGGCGCTCGGGTCGCTGCTGGCGATGCGTTCGAGGATGGCGATGCCCAGGCCCTCGTTCTTGGCGCTGCCGGCGCAGTCGTAGGGCTGCTCGATGCGCAGATAGGCGTCCAGCTCGGCGTCGGGCAGGTCGCGGAAGGTGACCACGGTCTGCACGTCCTCGAGCTGGGCGGCGGCGGCCGGGTCGGCGGCGCGGCCGTCCCACAGGCACAGGGCGGTGTGGAACACCACCTCGCGGCCGCGCATCTTTTGCAATTGCAGCAGGGCGTTGGCGTGGTCGCCCGGCTTGCCGATCTGCTCGCCGTCCAGGGTGGCGACCTGGTCCGAGCCGATCACCAGGCAGCCGGGCAGGCGGGCGGCGACGGCGGCGGCCTTCTCGCGCGCCAGGCGCAGCGCGGTGGCGCTCGGCGTCTCGCCGGCCAGCGGCCGCTCGTCCAGGTCGGGCACGGCCACCTCGAAGGGCAGGCCCAGGCGTTGCAACAATTCCTTGCGGTAGGCGGAGCTGGAGGCCAGCACCAGGCGGACGGGCGCGGCGGCGGCGGTGGTGACGGTTGCTGGCGGGACGGCGGACGGACTAGTTGTGTTGAAGGTCATTTTTATAGGTGTGGAGCAAGTTTTAAGCGGGGAATAGGGCGGCAACACTGGCTCCCGGGGGCGAAATGTTATATGCTCTGGGACCGGGCAGGCAAGGCACGCATTAGAACGAAAAAAATGTGCTAAGGCTTTGACTCGGCGGCGAAAACCCTGTTATTATCGCAGGTTTTCCGGGGAAATTTTCTACCAATGAACGCTTTTGTGATCGACGCCTTTGAATTCTGTCGGATCAGCGGGAGCCGCGAGGGCGTCACGCCTGTCGCCGAAATGACCCGGTTGACCAAGGATTGCGCGGACCAGTCTGGCTCCATCGCCTGGAAAATCGTGGGAAGCACCAGCAAGACGGGCTTTCCGACGATAACCATGTCGGTGACCGGCACGGTGCAACTGATCTGTCAGCGCTGCCTGACCCCGTATGCCCATAAGATCGACGCCTCCACCCTGCTGATGCTGGGCAAGGACGACGATCAGGCTGATGAAATCGAAGAAATGTTGGACGACGAGACGATCGACGTGATCGTCGGCAGCCGCACGATGAATGTGGCCGACCTGGTCGAGGACGAGGCCCTGTTGGCCCTGCCGCACACGCCGAAGCATGGCGCCTGTCCGGACACCTCGGCGCTGGACGCCCTCAAGGTGGCCAAGAAGTCGCCCTTCGACGCCCTCAAGGGCCTGAAACCAGAATAAACCGCAGTACCGAATTGTAGTGTTGTAAAGAACGTGTCAAACGCGTGTAGTAATCGAGTATGGCAGTGTGTAGTGAAAACGTAGTAAAAGTGGTTTAACGATGTCGGCAAGACAAGCAAGCTCGGTTTTGCCGCTGGGATACTCGATTCGCATGTATTTGCCAGTCGAATGTGTTAAAATTTTAGAACTTATGTATTAGGAGTCATCATGGCAGTTCAACAGAACAAGAAGTCCCCTTCGAAGCGCGGTATGCACCGTTCGCACGATTTCCTGGTAGCACCACAACTGGGTATCGAGCCAACCACCGGTGAAACCCACCTGCGTCACCACATCAGCCCTAACGGCTTCTACCGTGGTCGCAAAGTCCTGAAAACCAAAAACGACGAGTAATCGACGTTTTTAGTAGGCTAAGATAAAAGCGGTGCGACGTGGTGTATACCGGCGTGGCGCCGCTTTTTCTTTATCATCGGCTGCAATCCTCTTTTGCACACCGTCATTTTGAATCGCGTCGACCCTGTCCGCTAGTGGTCCGCCCCTTGCCGCAGCTTGCCCCAGAAGGGTTGGAGCGTGGTACTGAATCAAAACAATGACAATCAAAATTTCTATCGACTGCATGGGCGGAGATCATGGCCCGTCGGTCACCATTCCCGCCGCAATTTCCTTCGTAAAAGCTGAACCGGACGCCGAGCTGATCCTCGTCGGCCTGGAAGACGTCATCCGCGCCGAGCTGAAAAAGCACCACGCCGAAGCCCATCCCCGCCTGTCCGTGCTGCACGCCTCCGAGCAGGTGCTGATGGACGATCCGCTCGAGGTGGCCCTGCGCCGCAAGAAGGACTCGTCGATGCGCGTGGCCATCGAGCAGGTCAAGGACGGCAAGGCGCAGGCCGCCGTCTCGGCCGGCAACACCGGCGCCCTGATGGCCGTGGCCCGCTACGTGCTCAAGACCATGGCCGGCGTCGACCGTCCGGCCATTTGCAGCATCATGCCCAACGAGAAGGACGGCCCGACCTATATGCTCGACCTGGGCGCCAACGTCGACTGCGAGTCGCACCACCTGCACCAGTTCGCCATCATGGGCTCGGTGCTGGTCGGCGCGATGGAAAACATCGCCCGGCCGACCATCGGCCTGCTCAACGTCGGCACCGAGGACATCAAGGGCAACGAGGTGGTCAAGCAGACCGCCAAGCTGCTGCAGGCCGACCACGAGCGCGGCGCGCTGAACTACTACGGCAACGTCGAGGGCAACGACATCTTCAAGGGCACGGTCGACATCGTCGTCTGCGACGGCTTCGTCGGCAACGTCACCCTGAAGGCGGTCGAGGGCGTGGCCCGCTTCATGGGCAACATGCTGCGCAGCGAATTCAAGCGCAACATCTTCACCATGTTCGCCGCGCTGATCGGCATGGGCGCGCTCAAGTCGATCAAGGCCAAGTTCAACCCGGCCCGCTACAACGGCGCCAGTTTCCTCGGCCTGCGCGGCCTGGTCTTCAAGAGCCACGGCAGCGCCGACGCATATTCCTTTGAATGGGCGATCAAGCGAGCGTATGATGCTGCAAAAAATGACGTGCTGGCACATTTGTCGACCATGATCGCTGAACTGATGCCGCGCGACCCGGTAGCACCGGAATTACCCAGCTCAACTATTTAGTGGACGGTAGAACGGCATGACTTTGTACAGCAAAATTATCGGCACCGGCAGCTATCTGCCCGAAAAGCGCGTGACCAACCAGGAGTTGACCGAGCAGTTGGCGGCCAAGGGCATCGAGACCTCGGACGAATGGATCTTCTCGCGCAGCGGCATCTCGGCGCGCCACTACGCCGAGCCGGAGCAGAAGTCCTCCGACCTGGCGGTGCACGCCGCCCGCCAGGCGCTGGACATGGCCGGCCTGCAGCCCGACGACATCGACCTGATCATCGTGGCCAGCTCGACGCCCGACTTCTTCGGCAGCTTCCCCAGCACCGCCTGCATCGTCCAGCGCAAGCTGGGCATGAGCAACCACTGCGCCGCCGTCGACGTGCAGGCCGTTTGCAGCGGCTTCGTCTACGCCGTCGCCACCGCCGACAGCTTCATCAAGTCCGGTGCGCACAAGAAGGTGCTGGTGATCGGCGCCGAGGTGTTCTCGCGCATCCTCAATTTCGACGACCGCGGCACCTGCGTGCTGTTCGGCGACGGCGCCGGCGCCATCGTGCTGGGCGCCTCGGGCGAGCCGGGCATCCTGGCCACCAAGCTGCACGCCGACGGCCGCCACGCGGACATCCTCAGCGTTCCGGGCAACGTTTCCGGCGGCGCCGTCGCCGGCAGCGCCTTCCTCTACATGGACGGCCCGGCGGTGTTCAAGCTGGCCGTTTCCGTGCTGGAAAAGGTCGCCCACGAGGCGCCTGGAGCACGCCGGCATGCGCGCCGACCAGCTCGACTGGCTGATCCCGCACCAGGCCAACATCCGCATCATGAACAGCACCGCCAAGAAACTCGGCCTGCCGCTGGAAAAAATGGTGGTCACGGTCGACCAGCACGGCAACACCTCGGCCGCCTCGATCCCGCTGGCGCTCGACATCGCCGTGCGCGACGGCCGCATCAAGAAGGGCGACAACGTGATGATGGAAGGCGTAGGCGGCGGCTTCACCTGGGGCGCCGTCCTGGCGAGGATGTGATGGCTTGCTTCTACTCGGCGGGACTTGGCGCGGATGTAAGGGCAGGGATGTAATTTTCTGGAAGTAATTTAGAATTAGAATTCTAAAGGCGCCCGTCCAGCTTGCTTCGGGCGCGCTCCAGTGTAAGGTTGGCAAACCCGCAAGTATGCGGATGCCCAACACAGACTACAACGAGACGGAATCTCAGCATGACTAAATTTGCATTTGTTTTCCCCGGCCAAGGCTCGCAAGCGATCGCGATGCTCGACGGCTTCGCCGGCAACCCGGTGGTCGAACAGACCGTCGCCGAGGCGTCCGACGCCCTGCAATTCGATCTGGGCAAGCTGATCGCCGAGGGGCCGAAGGAGGAGCTGGACCTGACCACCAACACCCAGCCGGTGATGCTGACGGCCGCCGTGGCCGTCTACCGCGCCTGGCTGGCCGCCGGCGGCCCCGTGCCGAACGTGGTCGCCGGCCACAGCCTGGGCGAATACTCCGCCCTGGTGGCCGCCGGCGTGATCGCCTTCAAGGACGCCGTGCCGCTGGTGCGCTTCCGCGCCCAGGCGATGCAGGAGGCGGTGCCGGTGGGGCAGGGCAGCATGGCCGTCGTGCTCGGCTTGTCCGACGAGGACGTGCGCGCCGCCTGCCTGGAGGCGGCCGCCGCCGCGCCCGGCCTGGTGGTCGAGCCGGTCAATTTCAACGCGCCGGCCCAGGTGGTCATCGCCGGCCACACGGCCGCCGTCGAGCGCGCCTGCGAACTGGCCAAGGCCAAGGGCGCCAAGCGCGCCATGAAGCTGCCGGTGTCGGCGCCGTTCCACTCCTCGCTGCTCAAGCCGGCCTCGGACCGCCTGCGCGACTACATGGCCGGGCTGCATTTCGCCGCGCCGCAGATCGCCCTGATCAACAACGTCGACGTCGCCGTGCTGAACGATCCGGCCAGCATCAAGGACGCCCTGGTGCGCCAGGCGGCCAGCCCGGTGCGCTGGGTCGAGACGATGCAGAAGGTGGCCGCCGAGGGCATCACCCAGGTGGTCGAGTGCGGCCCCGGCAAGGTGCTGATGGGCCTGGCCAAGCGCATCGACGCCACGCTGGTGGGCGACGCCATCGTCGACCAGGCCTCGCTCGAACGGGTGCTGAGCTTGCTCAAGTAGGACCGGCTGGCGCCAAGGCGCCAACTGGTGCAGTATGATTAATTACGTTTAAGGACTTCCATGAATCTGCAAAATCAAGTCGCCCTGGTCACGGGCGCGTCGCGCGGCATCGGCAAGGCGATCGCGCAGGAGCTGGCGCGCCAGGGCGCGCGCGTGATCGGCACCGCCACCACCGAGGCCGGCGCCGAGGCGATCAGCGCCTATCTGGCCGAGATCGGTCCCGAGGCCGGCTGCGGCCTGGTGCTCAACGTGACCGACCCGGCGCGCTGCGCCGCCGTCATCGACGAGATCGGCAAAGCCTGGGGCGCCGTGGCGATCCTGGTCAACAACGCCGGCATCACCCAGGACCAGCTGGCCATGCGCATGAAGGACGAGGAGTGGGACAGCGTTATTTCCACCAACCTGTCGGCGGTCGGCCGCCTGGCCCGTGGCGTGCTGCGCGGCATGATGAAGGCCAAGGCCGGCCGCATCATCAACATCACCTCGGTGGTGGCCTCGTCGGGCAATCCCGGCCAGATGAACTACGCGGCGGCCAAGGCCGGCGTGGAGGGCATGAGCCGCGCGCTGGCGCGCGAGATCGGCAGCCGCAACATCACCGTCAACTGCGTCGCGCCGGGCTTCATCGACACCGACATGACCAAGTCGCTGGGCGAGGAGCAACACGCCGCGCTGCTGACGCAGATCCCGCTGGGACGCCTGGGCAAGCCGGAGGACGTCGCCGCCGCCGTCGCCTTCCTGGCCTCGCCGCAGGCCGCCTACGTCACCGGCAGCACGCTGCACGTGAACGGCGGCATGTACATGAATTGACGGACCCGGGCGGCCCCGGGCCGCCTGTTCCCGTCATTTAGTAGTGATTTCGGAATATTTAGCAGCAGACACCGAAATTAGTTTTTAGGTGCGCAAACCTGATAAAATGCGCGCTTTCCGTAACAAACATAATGGAGCCATAACATGTCGGATATCGAACAACGCGTAAAGAAAATCGTCGCTGAACAACTGGGCGTCGCCGAAGCGGACATCAAAATCGAATCGTCGTTCGTCGACGACCTCGGCGCCGATTCGCTCGACACCGTTGAGCTGGTGATGGCCCTGGAAGACGAGTTCGAAATGGAAATCCCGGACGAACAAGCCGAGAAGATCACCACCGTGCAGCAAGCGATCGACTACGCTACTGCCCACGTCAAGGCCTAAGCCTGTCCGATCGACTCCAGGAGAATCGCTTGAGCCGTTCTAAAAACCGTCGTGTAGTGATTACTGGCCTGGGTTGCGTTTCGCCCGTCGGCAACACCATTGCCGAAGCATGGAGCGCAGTCACCGAGGGCAAGTCGGGTATCGCCAACATCACCAAGTTTGATGCGCAGCCCTTCAGCACCCACTTCGCCGGCGAAGTCAAAGGCTTCAACATCGAGGATTACATCCCCGCCAAAGAAGCCCGCCACATGGATACCTTCATCCATTACGGCATGGCCGCCGGCATCCAGGCGGTGCAGGATTCCGGCCTGGTCGTGACCGAGGAAAACGCCGACCGTATCGGCGTGATCATCGGTTCGGGCATCGGCGGTCTGCCGCTGATCGAGGAAACCAAGCAGGACTACGACAAGCGCGGCCCGCGCCGCATCTCGCCGTTCTTCGTGCCCGCCTCGATCATCAACATGATCTCCGGCAACTTGTCGATCAAGTACGGCATGCGCGGTCCCAACCTGTCGATCGTGACGGCCTGCACCACCGGCCTGCACAGCATCGGCGTGGCGGGGCGTCTGATTGAGTACGGCGACGCCGACATCATGATCGCCGGCGGCGCGGAAGCGACCGTTTCGCCGCTGGGTCTGGGCGGCTTCGCCTCGGCCCGCGCGCTGTCGACCCGCAACGACGACCCGGCGACCGCTTCGCGGCCGTGGGACGCCGACCGCGACGGCTTCGTGCTGGGCGAGGGCGCCGGCGTGATGGTGCTCGAAGAGTACGAACACGCCAAGGCGCGCGGCGCCAAGATCTACGCCGAGCTGCTCGGTTTTGGGATGAGCGCCGATGCTTATCACATGACCTCGCCGCTGGAGGATGGCAGTGGCGGCAGCAAGTCCGTCATCGCCGCGCTGGCCAACGCCGGCGTCAATCCCGACCAGGTGCACTACCTCAACGCCCACGGCACGTCGACCCCCTTGGGCGACATGGCGGAAGTGATGGGGATCAAGCGCACCTTCGGCGCGCACGCCAAGAACATGGTGGTCAACTCGACCAAGTCGATGACCGGCCATTTGCTGGGCGGCGCCGGCGGTCTGGAGGCGGTGTTTACGGTGCTGGCGGTACACCACCAGGTGTCGCCGCCGACCATCAACATCTTCAACCAGGACCCGGCCTGCGATCTGGACTTCTGCGCCAACGTGGCGCGGCCGATGAAGATCGAGTATGCGGTGAAGAACTCGTTCGGCTTCGGCGGCACCAACGGTAGCCTCGTGTTCGGAAAAGTTTGAACTTTTTAGCGCCCGCCCTGGTCGAACAGGGTGAGCGTTGATTCGGTGCCCGCGTTCGCGGGCACCTGAATTGCCCGGCCTTCGCGGCCGGCGCTTCCAGTTTTTTCCCTTTTTGCATTACCCACTGTCGTTCAGTCATGTCGATCGCGGTGTCCGTCGTCGTTCGCCCCTCGGCCCGTCTGCGCCTGTCGCATACGGCCGTGTGCGTTTGCGGCATGGCCGCGTCCGTCTTGTGCCCGGGCTGGTGCTGGCCGGCCGCCTGCCTGCTGGGCGGGGCGGCGGGGCTGCTGTTGCCGCCGCGCCAGCCTATGCTAAGCCGGCTTGATATTTCCGCTGTCGGACAAATTCGGCTGACGGTATACCAACAGACAGGGGCCGTCAGCGCCGCCGAACCGGTCGTCTTGCTGGCCGGATCGACGCTGTGGCCGGGCTTGCTGTTGCTGCGTCTGCGCCATGCCGATGGCCGCTTGACGACGTTGACGGTGGTGCCCGGCGCGGAGCTGCGCGGGTTGGTGGTGGCGTGTCGCGCCATCGCCGCGCGCGGCGTTGAGCAGTAAAAAAAATGCAAAAACCGTGAACTTATTGCAGTGCGCTAACTCTATAGCTGTATGGGGGCTGTTTCGGCTCAATTGAAACCGCCGCCGGGAGCGCCCACGCTGCAGGCCACCAAGGATATCGGGAGTGACAACAGAACGTGAGTGTGATCAGCTGCTGGTCGACAGGGTCCGGGCAGGTGAGAGGCAGGCATTCGATTTGCTGGTGTCGAAATACCAGCGGCGCTTGATGCGGCTGGTGTCGCGCATCGTGCATGATCCGGCGGAGGCCGAAGATGTGGTGCAGGAGACGTTCATCAAGGCCTACCGCGCCTTGCGGCATTTCCGCGGCGAGTCGGCCTTTTACACCTGGCTTTACCGCATCGGCATCAACACGGCGAAGAATTTCCTGATCAACCAGGGCCGCCGCACGCCGACTTCGACCGACACGGACGCCGAGCAGGCCGAGATGTTCGACGACGGCGACCACCTGCGCGATATCAACACGCCGGAGTCGTTGCTGGCCAGCAAGCAGATCGCCCAGACGGTCAACGCCGCCATGGACGCCTTGCCGGTCGATCTGCGCACCGCCATCGCCTTGCGCGAGATCGAGGGTCTGAGCTACGAGGAGATCTCGGCGATCATGGCCTGCCCGATCGGCACCGTGCGCAGCCGTATCTTCCGTGCGCGCGAGGTGATCGCGGAGAAATTGCGCCCCTTGTTGGATTTGCCGATTGACAAGCGCTGGTAAGGCGGCAATCATCAAATGGGGCACCCGGGCAGGGTGTGGCGCGGCGCGAACTGTTGGCATAGACCAGGTTGGAAACGTGATGGATACCCTGAAGAGTCTGCATGAAAACATCTCGGCGCTGGCCGACGGCGAGCTGCCCGATAGCGAATTGGAGCTGACGCTGGCCGCGCTGAACGACCCCGAGGCGCGCCTGGCCTGGCAGGCCTACCACCTGGTCGGCGACGTGCTGCGCGGTGCCGAGGCGCGGCCCGGCCTCGACTTCGCGGCGCGCGTGGCGGTCCGCCTGGCGGCCGAGGACGGCGCGGCCGGGGCGGCGCAGGCCGGCCCGGTGGCGCTCGCGCAGCAGCCGCCGGCGCCGGCACAGCAGGCCCAAGTGCAGGTCCAGGCGGCCGACGCGGCCGCGCGCCAGACCGGCCCCGGCGGCGGTGCCTTGGTGGCGCCCATTCTGCCCTAGCGCCGCTGTCGAGGCGCCGGCGGCTGCAACCCCACCCCAAGGCGTGGAGCTGGGGTCAGACCCCGGGTTTGCGCCCCGGGGTCTTGTTTGCCAGCCACACCCATCTGCCTGCCCCCCCCCCGCCGCCCCTTGAAAAAGCTGCCAGATGCTATATCTTGCGCATGCGGCAAGGCGAAATTTCGCTTACCATGTGTCTCGCTCCCGCCGTTCGCCCCGGCGCGTGGCGGCCGGGGCGGCCCGCGTTTCCCGAACTCCAAAAAAGAACGATACTTTCCATGAAAAACAACTTCTCTGCTGGTAGTAAAACCTTGTCGGCGCTGATGCTCAGCGCCGGAGTCCTGTTCGCGCCCGCCGTGCTCGGCCTGGCGCCCGCCGCCCAGGCCGCCGCCGTGGCCGGCCTGCCCGACTTCACCGAGCTGGTCGACAAGGTCGGCCCGGCCGTGGTCAACATCCGCACCACCGAGCGCCTCAAGCTGGGGCAGGGCGGCCAGGGCGGCCCGAGCGACGAGGAGATGCAGGAGTTCCTGCGCCGCTTCTTCGGCGGCGCCGTGCCGACGCCGAATCCGGGCGGCAAGGCGCCGCGCGGCCGCCGCCAGGCGCCGCAGGGGGAGGAGGTGCAGCGCGGCGTCGGCTCCGGCTTCATCATCTCGCCCGAGGGCTATGTGCTGACCAACGCCCACGTCGTCGACGGCGCCGACGAGGTCTATGTGACCCTGACCGACAAGCGCGAGTTCAAGGCCAAGGTGCTGGGCGCCGACGCCCGCACCGACGTGGCGCTGTTGAAGGTGGAGGGCGGCAAGCTGCCCAGCCTGACCATGGGCGATTCGAGCAAGATCCGCGTCGGCGAGTGGGTGATCGCCATCGGCTCGCCGTTCAACCTGGAGAACACCGTCACCGCCGGCATCATCTCGGCCAAGTCGCGCGACACCGGCGACTACCTGGCGCTGATCCAGAGCGACGTCGCGGTCAACCCGGGCAACTCGGGCGGCCCCTTGATCAATATGCGCGGCGAGGTGATCGGCATCAATTCACAGATCGCCACCCTGTCCGGCGGCTACAACGGCATCTCCTTCGCCGTGCCGATCGACGAGGCGATGCGCGTCTCCGACCAGTTGAAGAAATCGGGCAAGGTCACGCGCGGGCGCATCGGCGTGCAGATCGGCGAGCTGAGCAAGGAAGTGGCCGAGTCGCTGGGGCTGAAGAGCGCGCAGGGCGCCGAGGTCTCGCTGGTCGAGCCGGGCGGCCCGGCCGACAAGGCCGGCATCCGCGCCGGCGACATCATCCTCAAGTTCAACGGCGTGCAGATCAACCGCTCGTCCGACCTGCCGCGCCTGGTCGGCGGCACCGCGCTGGGCAGCCAGGCCACGGTGACCATCTGGCGCAAGGGCGCCCAGCAGGAGCTCGGCGTGGCCATCGCCGAGCTGGAGGCCGACAAGAGCGCCAAGGCCAAGGCCGAGGCCGCCAAGCCGAAGGCCGAGCTGGCCGCCAACGCGCTGGGCCTGAAGGTCAGCGACCTGACGCCGGCGCAGAAGAAGGCGCTCGACCTGGACGGCGGCGCGGCGGTCGACGCGGCCGAGGGCGTGGCGGCGCGCGCCGGCCTGCACGCCGGCGACGTGATCCTGCAACTCAACAACGTCGAGATCAAGGACGCCAGGCAGTTCAACGCCGCCGTCGCCAAGCTCGATCCGAAGAAGGCCTCGGTGGTGCTGGTGCGGCGCGGCGACGTGACGCAGTTCGTCTCGCTGCGGCCGGCGGCCAAGTAACTCCCAAGGCGGAAACCGAGTCCCTAGGGTCAGACCCTAGGGTCTGACCCTGGTTTTGGGCCGGCGGCCGGCGCCTTAC
Source organism: Rugamonas sp. DEMB1 (assembly GCF_029834475.1). Classification (GTDB taxonomy): domain Bacteria; phylum Pseudomonadota; class Gammaproteobacteria; order Burkholderiales; family Burkholderiaceae_D; genus Rugamonas; species Rugamonas rubra. Next base: position 2,002,624 of record NZ_CP122407.1, read on the forward strand.
ATTTTTTAACTATCGTTCATTCGCATGCACTTCACCCTTTACTCCCGCGGCTATTGCCACCTGTGCCAGGACATGCTGGACGCGCTGATGCTGCTGCACACGCCGCAGCGCCCGTTCACGGTGGCGGTGGTCGACATCGACACGGCCGGCGACGCCGCCTTGCTGGCCCGTTTCGACGAGCTGGTGCCGGTCTTGTTCGCCGACCCGGCGCAGCCCGAGCTGTGCCACTATTTCCTCGACGAGGAAAAGGTGCGCGCCGCGCTGGCCTTGGAAAGTTGACTACTCAACAATTTCCGCCGCCGCCGACCCGCTTTTTTGCCTCAAAACATTGGTGAAAATGCATTTCCCGTCCGGCCGGGCGTCATAACACGGGCTTTCCACTCTGAAATCCGGTAAAATGCGGGGTTAGAAAAGCTAAGTTTCGCGTTTTAGTGATTGTATTCAAGGCGCTCGCCAGGGCATCACGCCCCGCTCGGAGCGCTTTTTTTGTATTGCGTGGGAAATTGCACGAGCACATCGGACGACCGTACGCGGCGGCCCGCGACTGTTTTCCCGCGTGAATCTTCTGCCCCGCAGTGTCGACTCAATTCGTTTTTATATTTGTTAATGAACAACATACGCAATTTTTCCATCATCGCCCACATCGACCACGGTAAATCCACCCTGGCGGACCGCATCATCCAATTGTGCGGCGGCCTGTCCGACCGCGAGATGGAGGCGCAGGTGCTCGATTCGATGGATCTGGAGCGCGAACGCGGCATCACCATCAAGGCGCAGACCGCCGCGCTGCACTACAAGGCGCGCGACGGCAAGGTCTACAACCTGAACCTGATCGACACGCCCGGCCACGTCGACTTCTCCTACGAGGTGAGCCGCTCGCTGTCGGCCTGCGAGGGCGCGCTGCTGGTGGTCGACGCCTCGCAGGGCGTGGAGGCGCAGACCGTGGCCAACTGCTACACGGCGCTCGACCTGGGTGTCGAGGTGGTGCCGGTCTTGAACAAGATCGACCTGCCCAACGCCGACCCGGCCAGCGCCATCGCCGAGATCGAGGACGTGATCGGCATCGACGCCACCGACGCCGTGCACTGCTCGGCCAAGACCGGCCTGGGCGTCGAGGACGTGCTCGAATCGATCATCGCCAAGGTGCCGCCACCGAAGGGCGACCCGACCGCGCCGCTGCAGGCGCTGATCGTCGACTCCTGGTTCGACAACTACGTCGGCGTGGTCATGCTGGTGCGCGTCATCAACGGCACGCTCAAGCCGAAGGACAAGATCCGCCTGATGGCCACCGACTCGGTGCAGCTGGTCGAGGACGTCGGCGTGTTCGCGCCGCGCTCGCTGTCGCTGCCCCAGTTGTCGGCCGGCCAGGTCGGCTTCATCATCGCCGGCATCAAGGAATTGAAGGCCGCCAAGGTGGGCGACACCGTCACCCTGGCCAACCGTCCGGCCGCCGAGCCGCTGCCCGGCTTCAAGGAGGTGCAGCCGCAGGTGTTCGCCGGCCTGTTCCCGGTCGAGGCCAACCAGTACGACGCGCTGCGCGACTCGCTGGAAAAACTCAAACTGAACGACGCCGCGCTGATGTACGAGCCGGAAGTGTCGCAGGCGCTGGGCTTCGGCTTCCGCTGCGGCTTCCTCGGCCTGCTGCACATGGAGATCGTGCAGGAGCGCCTGGAGCGCGAGTTCGACATGGACCTGATCACCACCGCGCCGACCGTGGTGTACGAGGTGGTGCAGCGCGACGGCACCGTGCTCAACGTCGACAACCCTTCGCGCATGCCCGACCCGTCGCGCATCGAGGAGGTGCGCGAGCCCATCGTCACCGTCAACCTGTACATGCCGCAGGAGTACGTCGGCTCGGTGATCACGCTGTGCATCGCCAAGCGCGGCATCCAGCTCGACATGAGCTACCACGGCCGCCAGGTCAAGTTGGTCTACGAGATGCCGATGGGCGAGATCGTCCTCGACTTCTTCGACAAGCTCAAGTCGACCTCGCGCGGCTACGCCTCGATGGACTACGAGTTCAAGGAATACCGCGCCGCCGACGTGGTCAAGGTCGACATGCTGATCAACAGCGAGAAGGTCGACGCGCTGGCCATCATCGTGCACCGCTCGAACAGCCAGTACCGTGGCCGCCAGGTGGCCGCCAAGATGCGCGAGCTGATCCCGCGGCAGATGTTCGACGTGGCCATCCAGGCCACCATCGGCTCGAACATCATCTCGCGCGAGAACGTCAAGGCGCTGCGCAAGAACGTGCTGGCGAAGTGCTACGGCGGCGACATCAGCCGTAAGAAGAAACTGTTGGAGAAGCAAAAAGCAGGTAAAAAACGCATGAAGCAAGTGGGCTCCGTGGAGATCCCGCAAGAGGCGTTCCTGGCAATCTTACAAGTGGACGATAAATGAGCCTGCAAGTCATCTTAGGAAACTTCGCCTTAATCCTGTTCGTGCTGATGGTCGTCACCGGCGCGATCTGGTTCCTCGACGTGTTCTACCTAGCCAAGCAGCGCCGCGCCACCGCCGACCGCGCGCTGGCCGAGTTCGACGCCCGCAACAACAAGCTGACCGCCGACGGCATCAAGCTCGACCACAACAGCAGCCGTGGCGCGATCGAGGCGGCACTGTTGCGCCAGCCGACCTGGATCGAGTACTCGGGCAGTTTCTTCCCGGTCATCGCCCTGGTGTTCTTCCTGCGCTCCTTCCTGTACGAGCCGTTCAAGATCCCGTCCTCGTCGATGGTGCCGACCCTGCTGGTGGGCGACCTCATCCTGGTCAACAAGTTCACCTACGGCATCCGTTTGCCGGTGATCAACAAGAAGATCGTCGCCATCAACGACCCGCAGCGCGGCGACGTGATGGTCTTCAAGTATCCGAAGGACTTGAGCCAGGACTACATCAAACGGGTGGTTGGCGTGCCGGGTGATAAAATCACCTACGAGAACAAGCGGTTGACGGTGAACGGCAAGCCGGTCGAGTACAGCGCGCTGGACGACTACCTGGACGACGAGCATCTGGTGTATAACAAGCAATACCGGGAAAACCTGAGCGGCGTGGCGCACAAGATCCTCAACAACGAGCAGGCGGCGACGCTGAACCTGGGCGACGTCAAGTCCTTCCCGCACAGCGAGAACTGCAGCTACAAGTACGAGGGCTTCACCTGCGTAGTACCGGCAGGAAATTATTTCATGATGGGCGACAACCGCGACAACAGCGCCGACAGCCGCTACTGGGGCTTCGTGCCGGACCAGAACATCGTCGGCAAGGCCTTCTTTGTCTGGATGAACCTGGGCAACCTGCGACGCATCGGCGGCATACACTAAGACTGGCGAGGGGCTAAGATGGCGATGAAACGGCACTGCGGTATCAAGCAAGAGGGGATTTCCCTGGTTGGCCTGATCGTCGTGCTGGCCGTCGCCGGCTTCGTCGGCATCCTGGCGCTGAAGATCGTGCCGACGTATTCCGAGTACCGCGCCGTGCTCAACGCCATCAAGGCGGCCAAGGCCACCGGCGGCGGCGTGCGCGAGATCCAGAATTCCTTCGACGCCAACGCCACAGTCAACTACATCAGCTCGATCGGCGGCAAGGATCTGATCATCGGCAAGGAAAACGGCGAAATGGAAGTCAGTTTCGCCTACGAGAAGAAGATCCCGCTGGTCGGCCCGGCCAGCCTGCTGCTGGAATATGCCGGCACGACCGCCAAGGGCGGCGCGCCGGCCGCCGTCAAACCCGAACAATAAACCACGAAACAACCAAACAACAATGAATCTTCAGTTATTGCAAACCCGTCTAGGCTATACGTTCCAGGATGCTGGCCTGTTGCAGCAGGCCTTGACGCACCGTAGCCATAGCAGTTTGCATAACGAGCGCCTGGAGTTCCTCGGCGATTCGATTCTGAACTGCGTGGTCGCCTCCATCCTGTACGAGCGCTACCAGAGCATCGACGAGGGCGACCTGTCGCGCCTGCGCGCCAACCTGGTCAAGCAGCAGTCGCTGTACGAGATCGCGCAGAAGCTCGAGCTGTCGCAGTTCCTGCGGCTGGGCGAGGGCGAGCTCAAGTCGGGCGGCTTCCGCCGCCCGTCGATCCTGGCCGACACGCTCGAGGCCCTGCTCGGCGCGATCTTCCTCGACGCCGGCTTCAACGCCGCGCGCGACGTGATCCGCGCCTTCTACATCCCCATCCTCGACACGGTCGACCCGCAAACCCTGGGCAAGGACGCCAAGACCCTGCTGCAGGAATTCCTGCAAAGTAAGAAGATCTCGCTGCCGCTGTACAATGTGGTGGCCACGCACGGCGCCGCGCACAGCCAGGAGTTCGAAATCGAATGCCTGGTGCCCAAGCTGGGCGTGCAGGTCTACGGCCGGGGCGGCAGCCGCCGCGCCGGCGAGCAGGCCGCCGCCAAGCTGGCGCTGGGCATGGCCGAGCAGGCCATGCTGAAGACGCCGTCGGCCGGCCGCAAGGTCAAGCCCCGCGCGGCCCAGCTGAAACTGGCCGGCATCGCCACCGTCCAGGGCGGCGGCAACAACGCCGGCCACGGCGAGGCGGCCCAGCCCGGCGTCGCCGACGCCAAGCTGGCCCACAAGTAATTACCGAGCAGCACCCCCGCACATACATTGAATCGACACTAGCATGACTACCGCAACCACCCCCGCCAACTTCCGCTGTGGCTATATCGCCATCGTCGGCCGCCCCAACGTGGGCAAATCGACCTTGATGAACACGCTGATCGGCGCCAAGGTGAGCATCACCTCGCGCAAGGCGCAGACCACGCGCCACCGCATCACCGGCATCCAGACGCTGGAGGACGCGCAGCTCATCTATGTCGACACGCCGGGTTTCCAGACGCGCCACGCCAACGCGCTCAACAAGACGCTCAACAAGACCGTCACCAACACCCTGATCTCGTCCGACCTGATCCTCTACGTGATCGAGGCGGGCACCTTCGGCCCGGCCGACCAGCAAGTGCTGGACCTGCTGCCGAAAGAAGTGCCGGTGGTGCTGGTGATCAACAAGTCGGACCGCGTCAAGGACAAGGCCGTGTTGCTGCCCTTCGCCCAGCAGGTCGCCGCCAAGTTCGACTTCGCCGCCATCGTGCCGGTGTCGGCCAAGCTGCGCTTCCAGTTGGACGGCCTGCAAAACGAGATCAAGAAATTCCTGCCGGAGAACAACCCGATCTTCGGCCCGGACGACATCACCGACCGCAGCGAGAAGTTCCTCGCCTCCGAGATCGTGCGCGAGAAGCTGTTCCGCTTCGTCGGCGACGAGCTGCCCTACACCAGCACCGTGCTGATCGAGAAGTTCGAGCAGGAGGGCGACCTGCGCCGCGTCTTCGCCGCCATCCTGGTCGAGCGCGACACGCACAAGTCGATGATCATCGGCAACAAGGGTGCGCGCCTGAAGGAAGTTTCGACCCAGTCGCGGCTGGACATGGAACGCCTGTTCGGCGGCCCGGTGTACCTGGAGATCTGGGTCAAGGTCAAGTCCGGCTGGGCCGACAACGAAGCGGGTCTGCGCGCCTACGGCTACGAGTAAGCGGCAAGGACTCCACCACACGCATGTCCACCGCCACGCTAGCCGACGCCGCAGCAGCGCCCCAGGCCCCGCCTGAGGCCGACGGCGTGGCGCCGCGCGTGGCCGGCACTCCACCCAAGCGCAGCCGCGCGCCCTCGCGCGAGCGCACCTTCGGCACCAAGGTGGCCGGCCAGCCGGCCTTCGTGCTGCACAGCTATCCCTACAAAGAAACCAGCCTGATCATCGACATGTTCACGCGCGACTACGGCCGCGTGGCCTTGATCGCCAAGGGCGCCAAGCGGCCGCACTCGCAACTGCGCGGCGTGCTGCAAACCTTCCAGCCGCTGTCGTCTAGCTGGAGCGGCAAGTCCGAGCTGCGCACCCTGACCGAGGCCGAGTGGGTGGGCGGCATGCTGCCGCTGGAGAAGACCGCGCTGCTGTGCGGCTTCTACCTGAACGAGCTGCTGGTCAAGCTGCTGGCGCGCGACGACGCCCACCCGGCCCTGTTCGACCACTACGTCGCCACGCTGAACCAGCTGGCCCACAACGAGCCGGCCACCATCGTGCTGCGCAAGTTCGAGCGCGCGCTGCTCAAGGAAACCGGCGTCGCCGCCGACCTGACGCGCTGCACCGCCAGCCGCGAGCGGGTGCGCGCCGACCTGGTCTACGTGGTCGACCCCGAGCGCGGCGCGCGTCCCGAGCGGGCCTCCGACAGTTGGCCCCGCGTCTCCGGCAAGACCCTGCTCGACATGGAGAACGAGGACTACCAGGACGCCGCCACCCAGGCGCAGAGCAAGCAGCTGATGCGCTTCCTGCTGGCCCACCACCTGGGCGGCGCGCCGCTCAACACGCGGCAGATCCTGCTCGACCTGATGCAGCTGTAGACACCACACCAACACCACCACCGACTTCACACGGACACACCATGAGCTTCCTGCAGCCATCCGGCCCGGTCATCGACCTGGGCGTCAACATCGACCACGTGGCCACCTTGCGCAACGCGCGCGGCACCGCCTACCCCGACCCGATCCGCGCCGCGCTGCTGGCCGAGCAGGCCGGCGCCGACGGCATCACCCTGCACCTGCGCGAGGACCGCCGCCACATCAAGGACGCCGACGTCATCGCCCTGGCGCCGCAGCTGCTGACGCGGATGAACCTGGAGGCCGCCGTGACCCAGGAGATGATCGACTTCGCCTGCCGCATCAAGCCGGTCGACGTCTGCCTGGTGCCGGAGAAGCGCACCGAGGTGACCACCGAGGGCGGCCTCGACGTGGTCGGCAACTTCAAGACGGTGCAGGCGGCGGTGCGCCAGCTGCAGGCCGAGGGCATCCGCGTCAGCCTGTTCATCGACGCCGACGAGGAGCAGATCGCCGCCACCGCCGAGATCGGCGCGCCGGTGATCGAGCTGCACACCGGCCGCTACGCCGACACCGAGGGCGCCGCCCAGGCCGCCGAGCTGGAACGCATCAAGGCCGGCGTGCTGTACGGCGTCGGCCGCGGCCTGAAGGTCAACGCCGGCCACGGCCTGCACTACACCAACGTGCAGGCGATCGCCGCCATCCCCGACATCGCCGAACTGAACATCGGCCACGCCATCGTCGCCCACGCCGTCTTCGTCGGCTGGGAGAACGCGGTGCGCGAAATGAAGGCGATCATGGTCGCCACCCGCCTGGGCGCGCGATGATCTACGGCATCGGCACCGACATCTGCCAGATCCCGCGCGTGGCCGCCGCGCTGGAGCGGCACGGCGAGCGCTTCGCCCGCAAGATCCTCGGCCCGCAGGAGATGGAGAAGTACCTGGCGCGCTGCGCGCGCAACCCGGTGCGCGGCCTGCGCTTCCTGGCCACCCGTTTCGCCGCCAAGGAGGCCTTCTCCAAGGCCATCGGCCTGGGCCTGCACATGCCGATGACCTGGCCGGCGGCGCAGATGCTCAACGAACCCAGCGGCAAGCCGGTGATCGTCTGCAGCGGCGTGCTGCAGGAGTTCATGCTGGCCAAGCGCCTGTCGGCCCGGGTGACCATCAGCGACGAGGCGGAATACGCCGTCGCCTTCGTCATCGTCGAGCAGGCCGCCGAATCGGCCTCCGACCCGGCCGACTGATTTCCGCAGCAAGCACACAGATACTGGTAACAGCAATGACCGAAGCCGAAACATCCACGCCCGACCCGCGCGCGCAAGTGCTGGAGACGGTGGCCAAGCTGCCCAACCTGCCGGGCGTGTACCGCTACTTCGACGCCGCCGACGCCGTGCTCTACGTCGGCAAGGCGCGCGACCTGAAGAAGCGCGTGTCGAGCTACTTCCAGAAGAACCTGGCCAGCCCGCGCATCGCCATGATGGTCGAGCGCATCGCCCGGCTCGAGACCACGGTGACGCACAGCGAGGCCGAGGCGCTGATCCTGGAAAACAACCTGATCAAGACGCTGCACCCGCGCTTCAACATCCTGTTCCGCGACGACAAATCCTATCCCTACCTGAAGATCACCGGCGGCGAGTCGCCGCGCATGGTCTACTACCGCGGCGCGGTCGACAAGAAGAACCAGTACTTCGGTCCCTTCCCCAGCTCGTGGGCGGTGAAGGAGTCGATGCAGATTTTGCAGAAGGTGTTCCTGATCCGCACCTGCGAGGACAGCGTCTACGCCAACCGCACGCGGCCCTGTCTGCTGCACCAGATCGGCCGCTGCAGCGCGCCCTGCGTCAAGCTGATCGCGCCGGAGGACTACAAGCTCGACGTCGAGAACGCCGCCCGCTTCCTGCGCGGCCGGCAGAGCGAGGTGATGGCCGACCTGGAGAAGAAGATGCACGCCTATGCCGGCGAGCTCAAGTTCGAGCAGGCGGCGGCGGTGCGCAACCAGATCTCCTCGCTGTCGCGCGTGCTGCACCAGCAGAGCATGGAGACCGGCGGCGACGCCGACGTCGACATCATCGCCGTGCTGGTGCAGGGCGGGCGCGCCTGCGTCAACCTGGCGATGGTGCGCGGCGGCCGCCACCTGGGCGACCGCGCCTACTTCCCCAGCCAGTTGAGCGACGCCGCCGCCATCGCCGAGCAGGCCATCGAGGTCGAGGTGCTGAGCGCCTTCCTGGTGCAGCACTACACCGAGAAATTCATCCCCGGCACGCTGATCCTCAACATCGAATTCGACCAGCCGGCGCTGATGCTGGCCCTGCAGGAGCAGTGCGGCCACCGCATCAACCTGATCTTCCAGCCGCAGGACGCGCGCCGCAAATGGCTGGAGCTGGCGCAGAAGGGCGCCGAGATCTCGCTGGCGCGCCTGCTGTCGGAGCAGGGCTCGCAGCAGTCGCGCACGCGCGCGCTGGTCGAGGCGCTGGGCCTGGAGAGCGAGGATATCGAGGCGCTGCGCGTCGAATGCTTCGACATCAGCCACACCATGGGCGAGGCGACCCAGGCATCGTGCGTGGTGTTCCACCACCACCAGATGCAGAACGGCGAGTACCGCCGCTACAACATCAACGACATCACCCCCGGCGACGACTACGCGGCGATGCGCCAGGTGCTGATGCGGCGCTACGAGAAGGTGGCCAACGGCGACGGCGTGATGCCCGACGTGGTGCTGATCGACGGCGGCAAGGGGCAGATCGAAATGGCGCGCCAGGTGTTCGCCGAGCTCGGCCTGGACATCAGCCTGATCGTCGGCGTGGCCAAGGGCGAGGGCCGCCGCGTCGGCCTGGAGACGCTGCTGTTCGTCGACGGCAGGCCGGCCCAGGAGCTGGGCAAAGAGTCGGCCGCGCTGATGCTGGTGGCGCAGATCCGCGACGAGGCGCACCGCTTCGCCATCACCGGCATGCGCGCCAAGCGCGCCAAGACGCGGCAGACCTCGCGCCTGGAGGAGATCGAGGGCATCGGCGCCAAGCGGCGGCAAAAGCTGCTGGCCCGCTTCGGCGGCCTGCGCGGCGTGGTCGACGCCAGCGTGCAGGACTTGATGTCGGTCGAGGGCATCTCCACCGCCCTGGCCGAAGAAATATATAAACAGTTACACTAGAAACCATGCTTGTGGCGGAGCGTGCTGGTTTAATGTGCGGCGGCAAGGTAGACTAGCGGCGCATTGTTACAACTTTTTTACAGCCGTTCCTTTACTCGAGCCTATGCCCTTCAATATTCCGATCCTGTTGACCTGGTTGCGCGTGGCGCTGATTCCGCTGGTGGTGGGCGTGTACTATCTGCCCACGCCGTGGCTGCCGGTGGCGGACCGCAACATGGCCGCCACGCTGGTGTTCATTGTCGCCGCCATCACCGACTGGTTCGACGGCTTTTTGGCGCGGCGCTGGAACCAAACCTCGGCCTTCGGCGCCTTCCTCGACCCGGTGGCCGACAAGCTGATGGTGGCCGGCGCCTTGCTGGTGCTGGTGCAGCTGGACCGCGTCAACGCCATCCTGGCCTTCATCATCATCGGCCGCGAGATCGCCATCTCGGCGCTGCGCGAGTGGATGGCGCAGATCGGCGCCTCCAAATCGGTGGCGGTGAGCTCGCTGGGCAAGATCAAGACGGCGGCGCAGATGACCGCCATCCCGCTGCTGCTGTTCCACGACATTTTGCTCGGCGCCGTCGACACGCAAGTGTGGGGCGAACGCCTGTTGCTGATCGCCTGCGTGTTGACCGTTTGGTCGATGTGCTACTACCTGAAGCTGGCCTGGCCGCTGATCAAGGAAAAGGCCGGCAGCCTGGATTGAGCGGGCAGGGCGGGTTGATTTGGCGAAATGTTTCAGTTAACCCTAGTCGGCCCCTTGACACCCCTTCGGGTTCCTCTATAATGCTGGCCTGTTGTTGACGAAGCGGGAGTAGCTCAGTTGGTAGAGCGCAACCTTGCCAAGGTTGAGGTCGAGAGTTCGAGCCTCTTCTCCCGCTCCAGATTCTGGAATCGCCACTAGCAAGTAGTAAAGTAAGTAGCACTGGAAACTTCGGTGACTGTCTGCTAAAATGTTGGACTTCCAAGCGGGAGTAGCTCAGTTGGTAGAGCGCAACCTTGCCAAGGTTGAGGTCGAGAGTTCGAGCCTCTTCTCCCGCTCCAGTTGATCCTGGTGGAAGAAATGGATGTGAGTAGTCGCAGTGAGTAGTGAATCAGCAGCGCAGATGCGGGAGTAGCTCAGTTGGTAGAGCGCAACCTTGCCAAGGTTGAGGTCGAGAGTTCGAGCCTCTTCTCCCGCTCCAAGATGCTGATGGTGGTAAATGGCGTAGTAGAAACAGAAGCTCCGATGCGGGAGTAGCTCAGTTGGTAGAGCGCAACCTTGCCAAGGTTGAGGTCGAGAGTTCGAGCCTCTTCTCCCGCTCCAAAAAGTGCTGATGTTGTAATGGCGTAGTAGAAATAGATGCTCCGATGCGGGAGTAGCTCAGTTGGTAGAGCGCAACCTTGCCAAGGTTGAGGTCGAGAGTTCGAGCCTCTTCTCCCGCTCCACAAAGGCAGATATTGTTGTAGATGTGAAAAATTAGAAGCTCCATCGCGGGAGTAGCTCAGTTGGTAGAGCGCAACCTTGCCAAGGTTGAGGTCGAGAGTTCGAGCCTCTTCTCCCGCTCCAGAATTCAGAAGGAAACGTGACCGTTTCCTTGTTGTGAGTGTTGTCGTGGTGTTGAGCGGCAATGCGCGGTAGTTCCTCTGGCGAGGTAGCAAAGAGGTTATGCAGCGGCCTGCAAAGCCGTCTAGGTCGGTTCGATTCCGATCCTCGCCTCCAAATTCGATTGCAAAATCAAGAAAAAGCCCACTCTCGAGTGGGCTTTTTCTTGTCTTCCACCACCACTTTAACGTGGTCCGCCTAGCGATTGCCGTATTCGCTGTCCATGATTCGCCCAACCCCGGTGATCTTCGTTGAATAAAACACCAGGAAGTTCGACTTTTTATATTTAAAAATGTACAATTGTCTTTTGGTTAATATTTCGGAGAATGAAATGCACCGTAGCAAATTAATGAAAAAATTGACGCTGTCGGCGTTTCTACTGCTTTCTGCTAATTCGCAAGCGGAAATTGTGAAGTACAATTTTGCTGCCAAAGGATATAGTTTGACCTGGGGTCCCGGGTGCACAGGCCGCTACTGTGAACCTCCTCCGGAGAGTAGTTATGGCGACCATCATTTAGCAACGATGCTGAACGAGACTTCCACGCTCACCGGATCGTTTTTTTATGACACGAACCTGAAAAAAACCTATGGGGACGGTAGCAAGTACGCCAGCTATGTGGACGTCAATGCAATAGGTAGCAGTTTCACCACTGACACCGGGTTTCACTATGCATCTAGCCCCGGTGACTTTTACCACAAGCCGACAATCGACGTCCACAACGAACCGGTTAGTTCCCGATGGGGCCCCGACTATGTCACAATGAGTTCCATGCAAACGGATAGCTACGGTGGGACTGAACTACTGACGCTTGACTTCACGTCCAAAGTTGGAAACGGGCTTTTGTCTAATGCCGACTTGCCGACATCCCTATCGCTGGATAACTTCAAAGGCGAGGTGCGGCTTTTCTGGACCGATGGCGTTCCCTACCAGATCTTCTACGCCAACATCACTTCGTTGTCGCTGGCGCCTGCAGCGCCCGTACCTGAGCCGGCGACTTACGCCATGTTCGGGATCGGCTTAGCCTGCTTGGGTCTGGCCAAGCGCCGCCAGCAGCGCCGCCAGGCCGCTTAAGCGGCGGCGAGCATGGTACCGGGTGGGCCTGACATGCCACCCGGCATAGCCTTGGGTTTTGTGAGACTGGATCACGGAATCCTTGGCTGAGTCAGCTGAGGTCATTGAACGCGAATCAATGGTAAGCGTCTTCCCAGCCCCGTCTGGACTGCCTGAACAGCGTCATTCATGATCGAATCTTGGTACAGCATTTGTGCCCACAAATTTCGATTATGGACACAAATTTTCAACCGATCATTTCCACTAGTGCGCGCGGCCATTATCGCCAGCACCCGCTGGAATTCAAGCGCGCGTTGGTGGCGCTGTCGCTGGAACCGGGCGCCTCGGTCGCGCGCATCGCCCGCGAGCACGGCGTCAACGCCAACCAGGTGTTCAGCTGGCGCCGTCTTTATGAGCAAGGCCGCCTCGGCGTGCCTGCGTTAATGTGTGACGATGGCTTGTTGCCGGTGGTGCTGGCGCCGACGGTGCCGGCTCCGAGTAACGACACCGCCAATGCCAACGGTATTATCGTGCTCGAGCTGGGCGAGGTCCGCGTGCGGATCGAAGGCCAGCCCAATGTATCGACGCTGGCGCAAGTGTTGGATCGGATGCTGCGATGATCGGCCTGCCCGCCGGCACGAAGGTCTGGCTGGCCGCCGGCACCACCGACATGCGCTCCGGTTTCAATGGCCTGGCTGCCAAAGTGCAGACGGCGCTGGAGGAAGACCCTTTCAGCGGCCACGTGTTTGTGTTCCGTGGCCGACGCGGCGACCTCGTCAAACTACTGTGGTGGAGCGGCGACGGCCTGTGCCTGTTGGCCAAGCGGCTTGAGCGCGGGCGCTTCATCTGGCCGCAGGCCAGCAACGGTTCTGTGGCGCTGACACCGGCGCAGCTGTCGATGCTGCTTGAAGGAATAGACTGGCGGCGCCCGGAACGTACATGGAAGCCGACGTCGGCCTTGTAAACGCCGCAGGGCTCGCGTAAACTCGGCCCATGCTCAACCTTGCCGACCTGCCCAACGACATCGCCGCCTTGAAGGCGCTGCTGCTCGCCCAAGACGAGGTGGTGGAAGGTCTGCGTGATCAACTGAACACGCGCGCCATCGAGATCGAGCACCTCAAGCTGCAGATCGCCAAATTGCGGCGCATGCAGTTCGGCCGGAAGTCCGAAAAGCTGGACCACCAGATCGAACAGCTGGAACTGCAACTGGAAGGACCTGCAGGCCGACGAGGCCGAGGCGGCGCGCGAGATGCCGGTGGCCGGCCGGCGCTGCTGCGCTACTGCGACGACGGCGCCGTCGAGATCGATAACTCGGCGGCCGAACGCGCCTTGCGTGGCGTGGCCATCGGCCGACGCAACTATCTGTTTGCCGGCGCCGACAGCGGCGGGGAGCGCGCCGCCGCGATCTACTCCCTGATCGGCACAGCCAAGCTGAACGGTGTCGACCCCGAAGCCTGGTTGCGTCACGTGCTGACGCATATCGCCGATCATCCCGTCAACCGGGTTGATGATTTCTTGCCTAGGAACTGCAACCTACCGGCAGCCCTCTGAGATGATGCCGCTTCCCAGCGGTGTGATGCCATCATCGATCAAATCACCAAGCCGCTCAAGACGTCACTGGGCAGACGCTTACCCAACACCGGTGATCTTCGTTGAATAAAACACCAGGAAGTTTGCCTTTTTTGTATTTAAAAATGTACAATTGTTCTTTGGTTAATATTACGGAGAATGAAATGCACCGTAGCAAATTAATGAAAAAATTGACGCTGTCGGCGTTACTACTGCTTTCTGCTAATTCGCAAGCGGAAATCGTGAAGTACAATTTTGTTGCCCAAGGATATAATTTGATCTGGGGTCCCAATTGCACCCACTACGACTGTCCTCCGCTGAGTTCGTATGGCGACCACCATTTAGCAACGAAGGTGAACGCGACTTCCACGCTCACCGGGTCATTCTTTTATGACACCAACGCGAAAAAGACCCCATTGAGCGATAGCCATTACGCCACCTATGAGGGCGTCACTGTAACAGGTAGCAGTGTCACCGCTGACACCGGGTACCACTTCGCAACTGCCCTCGGTCGTGAAGGTTATGACTATTACGGCAAGCCAACAATCACCGTCCACAACGAAGAGGTTGGTGGCCTGTACGTCAGCGACTATCTCAGAATGCGCAGCTGGCAATTGGACAGCTACCGTGCGGCCGAAACGATGTCGTTTGACTTCACCTCCAAAGTTGGAAACGGGCTTTTCTCCAATGCCGATTTGCCGACATCCCTATCGCTGGACAACTTCAAAGGCGAAGTGGAGCTTTACTGGACCAATGGCGGTGCCTACCAGATCCTCCAAGCCAACATCACTTCGTTGTCGCTGGCGCCTGCAGCGCCGGTACCTGAGCCGGCGACTTACGCCATGTTCGGGATCGGCTTAGCCTGCTTGGGTCTGGCCAAGCGCCGCCAGCAGCGCCGCCAGGCCGCTTAAGCGGCGGCGAGCATGGTACCGGGTGGGCCTGACATGCCACCCGGCATAGCCTTGGGTTTTGTGAGACTGGATCACGGAATCCTTGGCTGAGTCAGCTGAGGTCATTGAACGCGAATCAATGTACGGGAGGGGATGTTGGTTGGTTGACATGCCCCAGCCACGGCCTGCAGGCGCTCTCGCAGGTAGTTGCTCAGGCGTGGCTCCTGGCTGAAGGCGACATTGAAACGGATGTGCTGGTCGGGCGTGTCGTTCGCCGAGAAGGCGGCGCCGCGCATCAGCAGGATCTTGTTGCGGTAGGCGTCCTGCACCAACAAGTCGACGTCCAGTCCTTCCGGCATGGTGCCCCACAAGAAAATGCCCGCGTCGCCCGGCTGCTCGAACAGCACGCCCGCCGCGCTCAACTGGCGCGTGCTGACGTTGCGCGCCGCCATGATCTTGCGTTGCATACGCTCCAGATGCTTGCGCAGGTTGCCGGCCCTGAGCACTTCCAGCAGCACGTATTCGTTCAGCGCCGGCAGCGTCATGATGGAATGGATCTTGGTGCGCATCAGCACCTTGAGCAGGGCGGGGGCGGCGGCGAGATAGCCCATGCGCAGGGCCGGGCTCAGCGCCTTGCAAAAGCTGGAATAGTAAATCACCCCGTCGAGCCCGGCCAGCGATGCCAGCCGGGTACAGTGGCCTTGCTGGAAATGGCCGTGCACGTCGTCCTCGGCGATCAGGAAACCATACTGCTGCGCCAAGATCAAAACCTTGTGCAAATTGGCGGCGCTGCTGCTCCATCCTGTGGGGTTGTGCAGCGCCGTTTGCACGAACAGCAGGCGCGGGCGGTGCTCGCGGCAGGCGGCCTCCAATTCATCGAGATCGAGGCCGTCGGGACGGCGCTTGATCGGCACCAAACGTATGCCGTCCTGGCGCAGGCGGCCGAACATCAGAAAATAGCCGGGGTCTTCCACCAGCACGGTGTCGCCGGGCTGCAAAAAACTACGGCAAATCAAATCGATGGCGTGGGTGCCGCCGAAGGTGGTGAGGATGTGGCCGGCGTCGAAGGCGGCGCCGATGCCGCGCAGCAGCAGCGCGATGTGCTCGCGCAACTCCGGCAGCCCCTGCGGCGGACAGCGCGAGGCCATGCCTGCGGCGCTGCGCGCCAAGGCCCTTTGCACGGCGGCGGCCGGCACCGCGTCCTGCAGCCAGGTCGGCGGCAAGGCGCCACTGCTGGCCTGCAACACGCCGGCGCGCTGATCGTTCGCCTGCTGCGCCAACCAGACCGGCTCCTGCTCCGTGCCCGCTTCCAGTGCGACCTCGTCGGGAATCGACCTGCCGGCGTCGCTCGTGGTGCGCACAAAAAAACCCGCCGTGCCATGGGAATCGATGACGCCGGCCGCGACCAGCCTGTCATAGGCCACCACCACGGTATTGGTGCTGACCGCCAACTGGGTGGCGAGCTGGCGGATCGACAACAGTTTGGCGCCGCCAGGCAGGCCCGGCTCTCGACCATGTGGCGCAGTGTCGCCTCGATCTGCTTGGAGAGGGCGATGGGGGAGGAGCGGTCGATGTCGAACATGTGAAATTTTAGCGTAAAAACATCACGGCCAGGACCAGCAGGATCGCGCCCATCGTCAGATTGAACACGCGCTGCTTGCGCGGATCTTTCAGCAAGTGGCGGATCGAGACGCCAAACATGGCCCACATGAGGTTACAAGGCATGCCCACCAGGGTGCCGATCAGCGCCACCAGCAGCGCATTGCCGAGCGGATTCTGCCCGGCCGGCATGAAAACCGACGCCACCGTAACGGCCTTCACCCAGCTCTTGGGGTTGAGAGCTTGAAATGTCGCCGCCTGGGCGAACGACACCGCCTTGGGCACCTGTGCGCCGCCCACCGATGCCCCGCTCAGCTTCCAAGCCAAAAACACCAGGTATAACGATCCCGCGACCCGCAGCACTTGCTGCGCCAAGGGGTAGGCGATAAACGCGCTGCCCAGCCCCACGCACATGAGCATGGTTTGCACGAACATGCCGGCCTGGATGCCCAGGATGGCCGGCAGCGCGCCGCGCCCACCAAAATTGGCGCCGGTGGTGGCGAGCATGACGTTGTTCGGCCCCGGGGTGGCCGACATTACAAGGCAATAGCTCATCAAGGGCAGGAGTTCGGTCATGGCATGCCATTCGCAATGTGGAAACGCTACCAGTCTAGGAGGGCGGCGCGGCGCGGACAAGGCACAAGGCCAAGGTGGCGGACTCATGCTGTATCAGTCGATCGACAGCGACAGTTGCCGCGATTGAAGGATCACCGCGCGCTATTTGCCGCGCCCGGCAGGCCGAATTTGGTGCCTAATTTAGTGCTTAATTTAGCCGCTCGATGCTATGATGCTGTCACCAACTTGACGGAGGATGGAATGAATTTTTTGAACATTCAACCAATCAGCTACTTCGAAGACGAACACTAGCGACGTGGTGAAGCAGGTTCAGGAGACACATGATCCTGTTGCAATCACGGTCAACGGCAAGGTTCAAGCCATTATTCAAGACCCGTTGAGCTATCAGAAGACGCAGAACCAGCTGACCATGCTGCGCATCCTCGCTCATGGCAGGAAGCAGGTTGACGAAGGGAAGCTTACTGACCATGACGACTTCTTTGCCCAGCTTGACGCCGAAGACAAGGAAGGCAATTCGGCAGCATGAGAATCATTTGGACCGATGCCGCCAAAGACGATTTGATCGACATTCGCGATTTCTTGAAGAATTCCGAATCTCCTCAGTTCGCCGCCAAAATCACTGCGGAAATCCGTGACGCCGTTGCGGCTCTTAAAGAGTGGCCGAAGCACAAAGGGACTTATGTGAAGGAATTGGAGGAACTCAATCTTTCACAGTATCGCCAACTGCTTGTTGGTCAGCACCGTATCGTCTTCGAGCGCGGCGACCACGACACTTGCTACATTCATCTCGTGTGCCATGCGAGCCGCGACCTCGAAGCCATGTTGCGCCGTCGCCTGCTCAGTAGCTAACTTGGCCTGCGACATAGGACTGGCGAGTCCGGCGGCGGTCCGCTAGGCCCGCTTCTTGCCGCGCAGGACGCGCTGGCAGGCCTGGGCCGCCGCCTCGAAGGAGCGCGCCACGGCGCGGCCGCCGCCGGCGTCGCTGTCCTGCAGCACCAGCTGCTCGAAGGGGCTGGCGAGGAGCAGGGCGAGCGGCTCGGCGTCGGGCAGGAAGCCGGCCAGCGCGGCCAGGGCGGCGGCGATCTGGCTCTGCTCCTTGGCCGGTTCGATGCTGACCAGGCAGTACAGGGCCAGCACGGCCGGATTGAAGTCGTCCGGCGGCGTGCCGTCGAACTCGTCGAGCGCCATGTGGCGGCCGTCGATGCCCTGCTGGCGCAGGATGCGCACCAGGATCTCGGCGGCCAGCTCGTCGCCGACCGAGCCGGCGCCGATGCACAGCACGATGGTGCCGGCCGGCACGTCCAGCGCGCCCTGGTTCTCGCCCAGCAGCGCCTCGCGGCGGTGGCGCAGTTCGCGGCCGATGTTCAGGTGCCCTCCAGCATCGAGGTGCGGCCGTAGCGGCGCCACCATCTCGGCTTCTCGCCCAGCGCCTCGATGACGGCGGCGATCGCGCTGGCCACCTTGAGCTGCTCGCCCTTGCTGATGGTCTTGGCGTCGAGGTCGGCGCGGGCCAGGTGCAGGGCCGGCGCCAGCACCGCGTCGCAATAGGCGGCGAACGTTTTGCGCGCCAGGATGCGGCGCGCGCCGGCGATGATCTCAGCGCTGTCGCCGGACAGGGCGCGCTGGTAGAAGTTCTGCGGCAGCGTCAGCGCCGGCAGCTCGCCGAGCAGGATCTCGAACATGTTGAGCGCGCGCACGTAGCGGCCGGCCACCACCAGGCACAGGGTGAGCGGGGTCGACAGCACCAGCCCGACCGGGCCCCAGATCCAGCTCCAGAAGATCGCCGCGATCACCACCGACAGCGGCGACAACCCGGTGGTGTGGCCGTACAGCTTGGGTTCGACCATCTGCGCGACGACCACCTCGATGCACAGGAACAGCAGCAAGGTCATCAGCGCCAGCGACCAGCCCGGCGCCACGGCGGCGGCCAGCAGGGTGGCGCAGCAGGCGGCGATCGGCACGCCGATGTAGGGGATGAAGCGCAGCGTGGCCGTCATCGCGCCCCACAGCAGCGCCTGCGACAGGCCGAGCAGGCCCAGTCCCAGCCAGACCAGGCCGCCGGTGCCGAGGTTGACGGCGAACTGCGAGACGAAGAAGCGCGACAGGCGCTGGCCGGCGTCGTTGACGGCGACCGTGGTGGCGCGCAGGTCGTCGCCGCCGGCCAGGCGGATGAAGCGGTCGCGCAGCGCCTCGTGCTCGAGCAGCACGAACACCAGCACCACCAGCACGATGCCGGCGGTCTCCAGCGGCGGCCAGATCGACGAGGCGATGCGCAGCAGCAGTTGCAGCGGCTTGAGCGGCGCCTCGTGGATCTCGACCGGCACCGGCCCGCCGTCGGCCGCCGCGCGCGGCAGGGTGGCGGCGCCGGGCGCCGGGCTGTCGGCCCATTGCTCGACCAGGCGGCCGGCCTCGCTGTTGAGCATGCCCAGCTTGCCCGAGGCCAGCTGCTCCATCGCCGTCACCTTGCTGCGGATGGTGTCGGTGTACTGCGGCAGGCTGGCGCCGATGCGCACCACCTGCAGGCCGATGGCGAAGCCGACCGCGCCCAGCGCCAGCGCCAGCGTCAGCACGGCCACGCCGACCGAGGCGGTCGGCCCCAGGCCGATGTGGCGCAGCCGCTGCACCCACGGCGCCACCAGCAGGCTGAGGATGATCGCCAGGGTGATCGGGATCAGCACGTCGCGGCCGAAGTACAGCAGGGCAAGCACGGTGGCGGCACCGACGATGCCGGACACGCCGGCGGGGACGAGGTGGGTTTTCGGTTCGATCGACAATTCAAGTTCCTTGTAAGCGGGCGGTCGGCGTTGCACGGATAGTAGCAGCAAGCACCGGCCATGGCGACGCCACGGCGGGCCGCTACGCCTTCGGCATATGGATATGTGGATTCAATCCTGTCGCCGGCGGCGCGGAAGGCATACAATCGCTTCCTTTTGCCTAAACACTAATGGAACCGGCCGCCTCGGAACAACTCGCGCAATGGCTGCTCAGCAGCATAGAGCTGGACGCGGCCGCCCTGCACGTGGGGCGCTACTGCGGCCCGTGGCGCGCCTCGACGGCCGACCGCTGCCTGGCCAGCTTCCACCTGCTGCTGCACGGCGAGTGCTATCTGCACGTGCCCGGCCAGGCGCCGCTCAAGCTGCAGGCGCGCGACGGCGTGTTCCTGATGCGCGAAGTGGCGCACTTCCTCAGTCCCTCGCCGGACCCCGGGGCGCTCGTCGGCGGCCAGGACATGCTGCCGCTGGCCGGCGCGCGCGACGGCGCCGAGGCCGGCGCCGGCCTGGCCTGCGGCTTCTTCCGTTTTCGCGGCACGCTCAGCGCCATGGTGGTCGACTCCTTCCCGCAGCATCTGGTGTGCCGCAGCGGCGACCCGGCCCTGCGCCACACGGCGGCGCTGTTCGACCTGATCCTGGCGGAGGCGGGCGGCGACCCGGGGCGGCCCTCGCCGTTGGTGGCGCGCCTGGTCGAGCTGCTGTTCTTCTACCTGATCCGCCACGCCGCCCAGCGCGAGACGGTGGGCGCCGGCCTGCTGGCGCTGGCCCAGCGCGGCGAGTTCGTCGCCCTGCTCGACGAGCTGCTGCGCCATCCCGGCGCGGACTGGAGCATCGCCCGCATGGCGCAGGCGGTGCACATGTCGCGCGCCGCCTTCTGCAAGCACTTCAGCAACGTCGGCGGCCTGCCGCCGGCGCAGTTCCTGCTGCGCCTGCGCATGACGGCGGCGGCCAGCCGGCTGCGCGCCGGCGATTCGGTCGAGCAGGCGGCCGAGCATGTCGGCTACCAGTCGAGCGCCGCGTTCAGCCGCGCCTTCAAGCGCATCGTCGGCGCCCAGCCGGGCAGCTACCGGCGCCAGTTGCGCACGGCCGCATAAAGACGTTTGAACATCAAACGGCGACGAACGAGTATGGCGACAGCGGCCTCGACATCGGATAATATCGCCTCCTTGTCCAAGAAAGACGACCATGTCCCGACTCACCCTGCACTCACTCGATAGCGCGCCGGCCGACAGCCAGGCCTTCGTGGCGAAAGCCATCGCCAACAACGGCTTCCTGCCGAACCTGATCGGCGTGCTGGCCAACGCCCCCGTGGCGCTGGAGACCTACATGACGGTGGCCGGCATCAACGGCCGCGCCAGCCTCACGCTGGCCGAGCGCGAAGTGGTGCAGATCACGGCGGCGCGCATCCATGGTTGCGACTTCTGCGTGGCGGGCCACACGGCGGTGGCGCTGAAAAAGGCCGGCCAGCCGGCCGAGCTGGTGCGCGCGCTGCAAAGCGGCGCCGACACCGGCGACGCCAAGCTGGACGCGGTGGCCCACTTCGCCACGGCCGTCATCGCGCGGCGCGGCGCGGTCGACGACGCCGAGCTGCAGGCCTTCCTGGCCGCCGGCTACACGCAGCAGCAGGCGCTGGAGGTGGTGCTGGGCATCAGCCTGGCCACGCTGTGCAACTTCGCCAACAGCCTGGCCGGCACGCCGGTCAATCCGGAGTTGACCCCCTACCTGCCGGGCGCGATCTAACATGGCCACCCTCAACGACTGGCTGCGCACACACGCCGAGGCGCTCGATCAATCGCAGGAGCAGGCCGACGCCGTCATGCCGCAACTGGCGGCCGGCGGCCGTTTCCGCGTCGGCGTGCCGACCGATCTGGGCGGCGATGGCGGCGACGTGCGCGACGCCATCCGCGCCATCGCCGAGGTGGCCGAACAGTCGGTCACGGCGGCCTTCGTCTACTGGGGCCAGCGCACCTTTATCGAATACCTGCTGCACAGCCCCAACGCGGCGCTGCGCGAGCGCCTGCTGCCGGCGCTGCTGGCCGGCCGCCTGGCCGGCGCCACCGGCCTGTCGAACGCGATGAAGTTCCTGTCCGGGATGGAGCCGCTGCAGATCAACGCCGAGGTGGAGCAGGGCGGTTGGCGGCTCGACGGCCAGCTGGCCTGGGTCACCAATCTGCATCCGGCCCACTTCGTCGTCGCGGCGGCGGTGGCGCCGAGCGACGGCGCGCCGCCGGTCATCGTGGTGTTCGACAGCGAGACGGCCGGCGTGCAGCGCGGCGCCAACCTGGAACTGATCGCCCTGCGCGGCAGCCATACCGCCGCCGTCAAGCTGGCGCGCGTGGCGGCCGGGCCGGAGCAGGTCATCAGCGCCGACGCGGCGACCTGGCTGCCGCAGGTGCGGCCGGCCTTCCTCGGCATGCAGTGCGGCATGTCGATCGGCCTGGCCCGCGCCAGTCTGGCACAGGCGGCCGGCGTGGCCGGCAGCGGCCGTGGTCCGCTGGGCGAGCGCATCGCGGCGGCGCGCCTGGCGCTGGACCAGCAGGTCGAGACGCTGCTCGACGGCGTGGCGACGGGCCGCTTCGTCAGCCATCCGGCCGAGATGTTCCGCCTGCGCATAGCGCTGGCCGGCTCGGTGCAGGAGGCCTTGATGCTCGAGCTGCAGGCGCGCGGCGGCCTGGCCTACCTCGAACAGCACCAGCAGGGCTTCGGTCGCCGCTGGCGCGAGTCGGCCTTCATCCCGGTGATCACCCCCAGCCTGACGCAGTTGCAGGCGGCGCTGGCCAAGCAGGCGGCAGAACAGGTGGCAGCGCGGGCGGCAGGGCAGGCATGAGCGAGGCGACTTTGAACGGCACGCGGCCGGACGGCGAGCGGCCGGGCGGCGGCGGCGGCAGGTCCGGCAAGAACCTCGGCGAAAACCTCGGCGAAACTCCCGGCGAAACCCCCGCCGACTGCGCCCTGCGCGCCGAGGCGCTGCGCTTCGCCTATCCGGGCCGGGCGCCGACCTTCGAGGACATCTCGCTGTCGATCCGGCCGCGCGAGATCGTCTGCCTGCTGGGTGGCAGCGGCTGCGGCAAGTCGACCCTGCTGCGCGTGCTGGCCGGCCTGCAGGCGCCGTCCTCCGGCGCCATCAGCTTCCTCGGCGCGCCGCTGCGCGAGCCGAGCCCGCGCAGCGCGCTGGTGTTCCAGCAGGCCAGCCTGCTGCCCTGGCTGACGGTGGCCGGCAACGTCGGCTTCGGCCTGGACTTCGCGCGCCAGCCGGCCATCGCGCGCGCCGCGCACGCCGATCGCGTGCAGCAGGCCATCGCCGCCGTCGGCCTGGCCGGCAGCGAGCGGCGCTATCCGGCCGCGCTGTCGGGCGGCATGGCGCAGCGCGTCGCGCTGGCCCGCGCGCTGGCGCGCCAGCCGGAGCTGCTGTTCGCCGACGAGCCGTTCTCCGCGCTCGACGCCATCACCCGCGCCGAAATGCAGACCCTGCTGGTCGAGGTGGTGCACCAGTGGCACAGCGCGGTGCTGCTGGTCACCCACGACATCGACGAGGCCATTTTGGTGGCCGACCGCATCGTGCTGATGGGCGGCCAGCCCGGCCGCATCGTGCGCGAGTGGCAGGTCGACCTGCCGCATCCGCGCCTGGCCCACGCCGCCGCCATCGGCGCGCTGCGGCTGGAGATCCTGGCGGCGCTGCTCGACGAGCGCAGCGGCACCTGAAGCACCCGATTCCAATTTTTAGAAAGCACACCATGACCGACACCACCGCCCGCAACCCCTACCACGTCTGCGCCTCGTCCGACTGCGACTGCGGCATGACGCGGCGCGACTTCCTGCGCATGTCCGCGCTGACGGCCGCCGGCGCGGCCTCGCCGCTGCTGTTCGCCGGCGACGCCATGGCGCAGCAGGGGCCCAAGGGCGACGACCAGCCGGTCAAGATCGGCTACCTGCCGATCACCGACGCCACCCCGCTGCTGGTGGCGCACGCGCGCAAGCTGTTCGAGGCCGAAGGCTGCAGACCGAGACGCCGCGCCTGTTCCGCAGCTGGGCGCAGATCATCGAGGCCTTCGTCTCCGGCCAGGTGAACGTGATCCACCTGCTGTCGCCGGCCACCATCTCGGTGCGCTACGGCGCCAAGTTCCCGGCCAAGGTGGTGGCCTGGAACCACATCAACGGCTCGGCGCTGACCGTGGCCAAGGACATCAACCGCGTGCAGGGCCTGGGCGGGCGCACCGTCGCCATCCCGTTCTGGTACTCGATCCACAACGTGTTGCTGCAGCAGATCCTGGCCAAGAACGGCCTGAGCGTGGTCAGCAAGGGCCGCGAGGGCAGCATCGGCGCCAAGGAGGTCAACCTGGTGGTGCTGGCGCCGGCCGAGATGGTCTCGGCGCTGGCCAGCAAGTCGATCGCCGGCTTCATCGTCGCCGAGCCGTTCAACGCCCTGGCCGAGACGGCCGGCGTGGGCCAGGTGCTGCGCTTCTCCGGCGACGCCTGGAAGAACCACGCCTGCTGCGTCACCTTCCTGTCCGAGCGCGACATCAACACCCGCCCGGAATGGGCGCAGCGCGTCACCAGCGCCATCGTCAAGGCGCAGCTGTGGACCCGCTCCAACCAGATCGACACGGCGCGCCTGCTGTCGAGCGGCGACCCGCACCGCTACACGCCGCACAACCTGCAGGTGCTGTCGAAGGTGCTGGCGGTGAGCGACTTCAGCGCCTACGAGCAGCGCGGCATCGTCGCCCACAAGGAGTGGGGCCAGCGCCGCATCGACTTCCAACCCTATCCCTTCCCGTCCTACACCGAGCAGATGGTGCGGGCGCTGCAGGCCACCCGGCTGGAGGGCGACACCGGCTTCCTGCGAAAGCTCGACCCGGCCTTCGTCGCGCGCGACCTGGTCGACGACCGCTTCGTGCGCAAGGCCATCGACCAGGTCGGCGGCCCGGCCGTGTTCGGCCTGCCGGCCAAGCTGCTGCGCAGCGAAACCGTGGCGGTCTAGTCGATGACGGTGAGCTTGAAACTACGCCTAGCCTTGCCGCTGCTCGGCTTCGGCGTGGCGCTGCTGTTGTGGCAGTTCGGCGTCGCCGCGCTGCAGCGCGACACGCCGATCGCCGCCGCCTTCGCGCCGCTGGACGCGGCCGAGGCCCTGCTGCGCCTGCTGCGGGGGCCGGACATCTGGCGCGACGTCGGCCTGAGCCTGCGCCGGGTCGGCGTCGGCCTGGCCGTGGCGATGCTGCTCGGCGTGCCGCTCGGCGTGCTGGTGGGCAGCTCGAAGCGCTTCGCGGCGGCGGCCATGCCGCTGTTCCAGCTGCTGCGCATGGTCTCGCCGCTGTCGTGGATGCCGCTGGCGGTGATGACCCTGGGCGTCGGCGACGCGCCGGTCTACTTCCTGCTGGCCTTCGCCGCCGTCTGGCCTATCCTGCTCAACACCGCCGCCGGCGTCGCCCGGCTCGACCCGAACTGGCTGCTGCTGGCGCGCAGCCTGTCGGCGACGCGGCGCGAAACCATCGTCCACGTGATCCTGCCCGGCATCACCGCCGAGGTGCTGACCGGGGTGCGGCTGGCCATCGGCATCATCTGGATCGTGCTGGTGCCGGCCGAGATGCTGGGCGTGTCGGCCGGGCTCGGCTATTTCATCCTCGACGCGCGCGACCGCCTGGCCTATTCCGAGCTGATGGCGGCCATCGTGCTGATCGGCGTGCTCGGCTTCGCGCTCGACTACCTGGCGCGCGCCGCCCACGCCCGCTGGCTGCACACGCCGTCGGGCGGCTGAGCCCGGCGGCCGGCGGCGCCGGGTGAAAAATCGCGAGACTTATCCGACGGAAACAGGGCATACTTGGCGGGGGGAGGGCGACGCCGTCCCCGCCGCCGTCCCGCCCGGCCAGGCTGTGGCCCCGCCGCCGGGACGTGATCGCAATCCGGTTTCGAAAGACGTCAAATGAATCAGCCTTCCCTTGAGTCGGCCCCGCTGCGTGGACTGCTCCGCCGTCCCGTCATGCTGCTCGCCTGCAGCTTTATCGTTCTGGTGTGCCTGTCCCTGGTGGCCGTTCAAGTGTGGCAAACCATGCACAGCCGCAGCGTGCAACTGCAACAGGCGGAGCGGGCCAGCGCCAACCTGGCCAACGCCGTCGCCCAGCACGCCTACGACACGCTGAAGGAGGCCGACACGGTCCTGGTCGGCCTGGTCGACCGCATGGAGCACGGTGGCGCGGGCGACGTGGAGATGGCCCACCTGCGCGACTTTTTGCTGTTGCGCACCGGCGAGCTGCCGCAGCTTCAGGACATCTTCATATTCGACGCGGCCGGGCGTTGGCGGCTCAATTTGCAGCCGACGCCGTTGGCGAACCAGGACATCTCGGAGCGGGAATACTTCACCTACCACCGCGACCACGCCGACCGCGGCGCCCACATCGGCCCGCCGATACGCAGCAAGGCCAGCGGCAAATGGGTGGTCACGGTGTCGCGCCGGCTGAACCGGGCGGACGGCGGTTTCGCCGGCGTGGTGCTGGCGGCGATAGACATGCAGTACTTTCTCCAGTTCTACCAGCGCTTCGACATCGGCCGCGCCGGCGCCATCTTCGTCGCCTCGGACAGCGGCATCATGTTGATGCGCCGGCCGTTCGAGGAGAAGTCGCTGGGGCGCGACATTTCCAAACTGCCGCTGTTCAGCAACTACCTGCCCAAGGCGGCGAGCGGCACCACCGTGTTTACCTCGGGGCAGGACGGCGTGACGCGCATCAACAGCTACCGGCGCATGCAGCAGTATCCGCTGGTCGTCTCGGCCGCGCTGGCGCAGGACGAGGTGCTGGCCGAGTGGCGCGCCGACGCCTATCTGAGCGGCGCCGTGGTCGGCGTCCTGCTGCTGGGCCTGGGATGGCTGGGCGGCCGCCTGCTCAAGCAGATCCGCCGGCGCATCGAGGCCGAGGCGGAACTGTTGCTGGCGCGCCACGCGCTGGAAAAGCTCAACCATACCCTGGAGGAGATGGCCATGCAGGACGGCCTGACCGGGCTGGCGAACCGGCGCCGCTTCGACGCCGCCTTGAGCGAGGAGTTCAGCCGCGCCAGCCGCGAGGCCAGCGCGCTGGCCCTGGTCATGATCGACGTCGACCACTTCAAGCTGTACAACGACAACTACGGCCACGCGGCCGGCGACGAGTGTTTGCGGGCGATCGGCAGGGCGGTCGGCAAGGGGCCGCGGCGGCCCGGCGATGTGGTGGCGCGCTACGGCGGCGAGGAGATGGTGCTGCTGCTGCCGGGCACCGACATGCAGGGCGCGCTGCTCGTCGCGGAGAAGGTCCGCGCGGCGGTCGAGGGGCTGCGGCTGACCCACGCCGGCAACGCCGGCGGCGTCGTCACCGTCAGTGCCGGCGTCGAGGCCTTCGATCCGGTGACGCGCGACAGGTGCCCGCTGGAATTGATCGAGGCGGCCGACCGGGCCATGTACCGGGCCAAGGAGGAGGGGCGCAACCGGGTCTGCGCCTGCGGCGGGGCGGTGGCGCGGACCGGCTAGCGCCGGGGCCGCCTGTGGCGCCTGTGGGTATTGCGCAACTATGTCGCGCGAGACGGGGCGGGGCGGCGGGGAATTGGCGGCGCACAATTGACGCGGTGCATGCTGACTGTTTTATAATGTTATCGATGTGAAAATGATGTTTTGTCATTGTTCCGCGCCGATATCTTATTCAATCCCATCCCACGAGGCCTCCCATGCACCTGCTTGCCACCCTCCCGTCCGCCGGCGCCGCCGCGCTGTTGCTGCTCAGCGCGCCGTGCGCCCACGCCAGCATCGTCGCCTACGATTTCAGCGCGACCGTCAGCGAACTGACCTACTACGCCCACACCTCGCCGAGCGGCCCCGGCCCCGGCGTCTCGCTCGGCTCGTCCGACTACGCCGGCGCCCTGGTCAGCAAGGGCGACCAGGTGCGCGGCCACTTCTTCTACGATACCGAGCTGGGCCAGTTCCTCGGCGCGCCGCCGGCCCAGCCCGGCGCCGAGTCGGCCCTGTACGGCGGCCCCGGCTACGCCAACACCATGGCCGGCGTCGACTACTCGATCGGCAACGGCGGCGTGCGCTTCAAGTCGGTCGACACGCCGGTGGTGTCGGTCATCAACAACCCGCATGTCGACGTGGTGCACATCGTCGCGCTGACGCGCGACGGACAGTCGGGCCTGGGGCAGGAGGTGGGCATCGACTT
The DNA here is from genome assembly GCF_029834475.1 of Rugamonas sp. DEMB1. Taxonomy (GTDB): domain Bacteria; phylum Pseudomonadota; class Gammaproteobacteria; order Burkholderiales; family Burkholderiaceae_D; genus Rugamonas; species Rugamonas rubra. Next base: position 2,030,319 of record NZ_CP122407.1, read on the forward strand.
CATCGACATGCGGCATATCGCCTTCAACTCGATCGCCTTGCCGGGCGAGATCAAGGCCTCGGACTACTCCATCATGGGTGTCTACAACAGCTTCACCTACGCCTCGCGCGACGACAGCCTGTACGTGGGGATGAAGATCGACAGCCTGACCCCGTCGATACCCGGCCCCGGCCCCGGCCCGACGCCGCCGGTGCCCGAGCCGGAAAGCTATGCGATGCTGCTGGCCGGCCTGGGTCTGCTGGGCGTGTTGGCGCGCCGCCGCGCCGGCGCCGCGCGCGCCTGAGGCGGACGGCCGACCGGCCCGCCAATTCCCATCCATCAGCAGCCATTTCGATCGCCCATGTCTACTCAAGCAGAAAAAGCCGCGCGTTTCGTCGCGCTGCACCAGCAGTGCTTCATCACCCCCAATCCCTGGGACCTGGGCTCGGCCCGTTTGTTGGAGGCGATGGGCTTTCAGGCGCTGGCCACCAGCAGCGCCGGCCTGGCCTGGTCGCGCGGCGGCGCCGATATGAGCGTGGCGCGCCCGGCGATGATGGCCTACCTGCGCGAGCTGTGCGCGGCGACCACGCTGCCGGTCAGCGCCGACCTGCAGAACGGCTACGGCGACGCGCCCGACGTCGTGCACGGCTGCATCGCCGAGGCGGCGGCCTGCGGCGTGGTCGGCGCCTCGATCGAGGACGTCGGCGGCGACGGCGCGGCGATCCTCGACATCGGCCTGGCCGTCGAGCGCATCCGCGCCGCCGCGCAGGCGGCCCGCGCGCTGGACTTCCCGTTCACGCTGACGGCGCGCGCCGAGAACTACCTGTACGGCAAGCCGGACCTGGACGACACCATCCGCCGGCTGCAGGCCTACCAGGAGGCCGGCGCCGACGTGCTGTTCGCGCCCGGCCTGAGCAAGGCGGCCGACATCCGCGCCGTCGCCGCCGCGTTGCGGCGGCCCTTGAACGTGATGATGGGGCTGCCGAACATGCAGCTGACGCTGCGCCAGCTCGAGGAGCTCGGCGTGCGCCGGGTCAGCGTCGGCGGCTCGCTGGCCAAGGCCGCCTACGACGCGCTGACGCGGGCCGGGCGTGAAATGCTCGAGCGCGGCAGCTTCGACTACGCCCAGACCGCGCTGAGCTCGGGCGACATCAACACCATCCTGGCCCGGCCGTAGCCGCGCGCCGGTAGTGGCGCTGCGCTAAAAACGCGCAGCGAACCTTTCCCTTTCCAAAACAAGGGCTTGGCGCCGACGGCGCGGCCTTGTTAACAAGCTTATCCACAGTTTGTGTGGGTAACCGCGCGGCGCCGGGATTCCCGTTCAGCTTGTCGGAATACTTGCCACCCGCGCCGCTCCGCGCCCGTGCCCCTCCACAATACGCATAGTCTTCAAGGGCTTGCCGGCGCTGGCGCCGATCTTGCATCTTCCTTCGCACAAACCCCGGCCCCGGCAGCGTCGCGGCCGGGGTTTGCCGCGTTGACGTGTTTTTCCACCCGCAGTTCGAACCACGAGGAGACTAGATCATGAAGATGCTAGACAAGCCGTGCTGGAGACAAACGGGGGCGCCGCGCCGCATCTGGCGCGCGCTGCTGGCGCTGGCGGCGTCCGCGCTGCTGCTGGGCGGGCCGGCCTTGGCGGCCGAGCCGGGCCATTTCATCGAGCTGCTCAGCGGCGCCGGCCACGCCGACGGCAGCGGCTGGCAATCGAGTGTGGACGGCGTCAACTGGATCCCCGCCTACGCGCCGTATCCGAATCCGCTCACCATGCCGAATCCGCGCCTGAACTCGCTGGGCGTGCACGGCGACCAGATGTGGCACTGGGCCGGTCCCGGCCTGCCGGGCTCCGGCAGCCCGCCGAACGCCGCCCGGTTCCGCTACATGTTGGACATCCCGCCCGGCGGCCTGAGCCAGTTGATCGCGCTGGTCGCGGCCGACGACGAGTTGACACTGACGGTCAACGGCCAAGTCATCGGCCACTACCTGCTGACCCAGCACCAGCAGCCCAACAGCCAACCGATCGTCGTGCCGATGGACCTGACCCCCGCGCTGCACGAGGGCGTCAACGAGATCCGCATCGACGCGGCCGACGTCCTCGGCGTCAACCACTGGTTGTTCTTCGACCCCTACAATATCAACGCGTCGCCCACCGAGGTGTTGGGCGCGCACTTCGCCGGGCCGGACAGCCTGGTCGGCGACCGCGACGATTTCCATGGCGGCGACGCGGCCGACGCCGCGCCGAAGTCGGCCCATGTGCAGGCCATATTGGATGTGTTCGCCAACACGGTGGGGCAGGGAGCCGGCGTCGATCTGGACGTGGCGGCCGACAACATGCCGGTCGGCATGACCCACAACTTCACGCTGCCGCCCGGCGCCATCATCACTTCGGCGAAGGTCGCCGCCCGCGTCCAGATGACCGGCGACAACGTCGTCAACGACATCATCTACTACAACGACAGCACTGCGGCGGTGGGCATTTCCACCAACGTGGTCACGCTGTTCGACCTGCTGGGCGGCGCCCCGCAGTTCGGCCGGACCTACCTGCTGGACTTGAACCTGGCCAAGCTGCCGTTGCGCGCCACCAACCCCGGCGCCACCGTCTCCGGGCCGCCCGACAGCATCGTCAACCTGTTTGCGATGTTGCAGGCGCAGCAGCACCTGGACCTGGTGTTCGCCGACGACACGATGGTCGACTTCTCCGAGTTGACCATCACCTACACGATGCCGGGCATGCCGGCCGGCGACCTGGACGGCAACGGCGCCGTCGACAGCGCCGACGTCGACATCATCCTGACCGGCTTGAACACGCCCGCGCTGGGGCCGACCGATCCGCGCGACCTCGACCACGACGGCCGCATCACCATCCTCGACGTGCGCAAACTGGTGGCCGGCTGCGGCAAGCCGCGCTGCGCCAAGTGAGGCGGCGCGCCTGTCCCGGCCGGCGACGGCCGGTTTTTCCACATGGGAGACTTGATCATGAAGAAGATATGCTGTGCGGCCATGCTGTGGCTGCTGACCCTGGCCTGGCTGCCGTCGGCGCGGGCCCTGTCCATCACGCTCGACCCGCGGGGCGGCTTCCAGGTCGCGCCGGGCGGCACGCTGCTGCTCGACGTCAACATCGACGGCCTGCGCTCGGGCGGCCTGAACACCGAGCTGGGCGCCTTCCAGTTCGACCTGTTGTTCGACCCGACCCTGTTCCAGTTCGTCGCCGGCCTGCCGTCGGCCTTCGGCCCCGGTCTGGGCGCGGTGGGCGACCCCAGCTCGGCGCTCGGCTTCGTCGACCTGGTGGCGCCCGGCCAGCTGCACCTGGCCGAGGTGTCGCTGCTGGACGGCGCGTCCTTGCGCGCCATGCAGGGTGACTCCTTCCTGCTCGGCACGCTGGCCTTCAACGTGACGATGCCGCCGCCGCCGGTGCCGGCCAACACCATCATCGTCGCCGACGATATATTGCTTGGCGACGCCGCCGGCGACCGCATCGTCGGCCTGGCCAACGTCAACCCGCAGGTGATACTGCAGGTCGACGAGCCGGGCACGCTGGCCGCGCTCGCCCTGGGGCTGGCGGCGATGGCCTGCTTGCGGCGGCGCGGCCAGGTGGCGGCGCCGCGCCGCGCCATGGCGCCGTGCCGCCCCGGCGCGGTTTGATGGGGCGGATGCGCCGGGCCGCTTTGCAGCGGAGCGGTCCGGCGAGCCCGTTCCGGCCGGCGGCGCGCGCCGTCGCGCTCAGGCGGGCGCGCCGCTGGTCTGCCCGAGAATGAACTCGACGCGCCCGCCGAAGGCGCGCGCCGGCTCGACGTAGGCGCTGCGCTCGAACAGCTCGCCGTCCAGCGTGAGCGTGGCCAGCAGCGGCTGGCCGCTGAGCGCGGCGATCGCCGCCAGCACGTCGGCGCCGCCGTTGCCGCCCTGCGTGCAGAAGGCCGCGACGCGGCGCAGGCCGGCGCGCTGGGCCGCGATATAGCTGCGCAACGGCGGCGCCATGCGGCCGGCCCAGACCGGCGTGCCGAGCACGACCAGCTCGTACTCGGCCGGATCGTGGCGCGGCGCGGCGAGGGCCGGCCGGCGCCCGCTCAGCGCCTGCCACAAGGCGCGCGGCACGCTGGGCAGGTAGTCGTTGCCGTTGGCGTAGTAGATCTGCTCCAGATCGGCGTGGCAGCCGTTGGCGATGGCGGTGGCGGCCTTGGCGGTGCGTCCGGTGCGCGAATAGTAGACGACGAGACAGTGCTTCATGGTGCTCCCTCCGAATGGACGCGGCGCGGCGGCGCGCCAGTCACAGAGGGTAGGACGGCGCGGCCGGCGGTTTTGTTCCCGCGCCGGCCGGCGCCGGCGCCCGACGCGCCGCTCGTGGCGCCCGGTGCTTGATCCAGACCAGCGTCGCGTTCGGACGGAGGTGGGGGGGGCAGGTGACGTGTACTGGTCAAAACACCGGCACAATGTCACCGTTTATCTGGTGGACTGTACCGGTACTGTATTGGTTTTGTCGATTAGCATGGGTCTTCACCTACAGGAGATCCCATGTCGACCATCGTTCGCCAGTACCGCATTCGCGCCGCCGCCGCGGCCCGCGCCGCCACCGCCGCCGCCACCGTCATCGGCGCCGTCGCGCCACGGCAGGGAGGCGCGCCATGGACGCCCTGATGCCGCTGATCCCCCTGATGTCCTTCGCCTTCGTCTCGTCGATCACACCGGGGCCGAACAACATCATGCTGACCTCGTCGGGCATCTGGTTCGGTTTCCGCCGCTCGATCCCGCACATGCTCGGCATCACCATCGGCTTCGGCGTACTGCTGGGCATCTGCGCCGCCGGCATCGGCGCGCTGGTGATGGCGCTGCCGGCGCTGCAAATCGCCCTGAAGGTGGCCGGCTCCGGCTATCTGCTGTACCTGGCCTGGCAGTTGCGCAGCATGAATTTCGACCGCCAGGTCGAGGCGGCGCACCGGCCGATGGGCTTCCTGGCGGCCGCCGCCTTCCAGTTTTGCAATCCCAAGGCCTGGGTCATGGCGATCACCGGCGGCGCCGCCTTCCTGCCGCAGAACCTGCCGGTGTCGCTGGCCATTTTGCTGTACTGCCTGGTGTTCTGCGCGGTCAATCTGCCCTGCATTTCCGTGTGGGCCGGCGCCGGCGCCTTGCTGCGCAAGTTCCTCGCCGACCCGCTGTGGCAGAAGGTGTTTTGCGGCGTGATGGTGGCGCTGACCGCGTATTCGGCGCTGGCGATCTGGTTGTGACGATGGCGGCGCGGCGGACATCGTCCGGCGACGCCGTCAGATCGCCACGTAGCGCCCGGGCTGGTGGTTGATGGCGATGGTCAGGTTGAGCACCAGCGCGCCCAGCAGCGACATGGCGATGGCGCTGGGCGAGATCAGCGGGATCGACAAGGCCGTGATGGTGCCGTCGAGCGCCAGTTGCACATAGCCGGCGCGCCAGCCGTAGCGCTCCTGCAGGTACAGCACCAGCACGTTGACGCCGCCCAGGCTGGCGCGGTGGCGGAACAGGATCAGCAGGCCGACGCCGGCCAGCAGGCCGCCCATGACGGCGGCGTAGGCGGGGTTGATCTGGTCGATCTTGAAGGCCAGCGGCAGCAGCTCCGACCACAGCGACAGCAGCAGCACCGAGCAGAAGGTCTTGAGGGTGAACACCCAGCCGAGTTTCTTCCAGGCCAGCAGGTAGAACGGGATGTTGATCAGGAAGAACAGCTTGCCGAAGCTGACGCCGCTGGCGTAGTGCAGCAGGAAGGCGATGCCGACGGTGCCGCCGGTGATCAGGCTGGCCTTGCCCAGCAGCGCCAGTCCCAGCGAGATCAGCAGCGTGCCGGCGACCAGCGCCTGTATATCGTCGAACAGGGTGTGCGGGGCGGCGGACGGGGCGGCGGGCGGGACGGTGGCTTCAGTTTCCATCGCGCCACTATAGTCCCGCCGGGTGGGCGGCGGCAATGCTCACCTTGGATGATTGCCTAGCTTCTTCATTTGTGTACTAATTCGCCCGCCCGCCGCATTCCATGCCCCATCAAGGCCACACCAGCGACAGGGCGATGCCCCACATGGTGGCGGCGATCAGGCCGTCGAGCACGCGCCAGGCGTGGGGCAGGGCGAACAGCGGCGCCAACAGGCGGGCGCCCAGGCCGAGGCAGGAAAACCACAGCAGCGAGGCGCTCATGGCGCCGGCGGCGAAGACGTAGCGCCCCGTCTCGCCGGGCTGTTGCGCGCCGATGGCGCCGAGCAGCACCACGGTGTCGAGCCAGGCGTGGGGGTTGAGCAGGCTCAGCGCCAGCGCCGTGCGCAGGGCCGCGCCGCGCCGGGTCAGCGCCGCCGAGGCGATGCCCGGCCCAGCTGTGGCCGCGCCGCTCGGGCCTGTTGCGAGCACCGCGCCGCCCGGCGCCAGCGGATCGGGGCCGCTCGGCCGCCAGGCGGCCCAGGCGGCGCGCCGGCCGTATTCGAACAGGAACAGGGCGCCGGCGACGCGGATCAGTCCCAGCAGCGCGGCGTTGCCGGCCACCACGCGGCCGACGCTGCTCACGCCCAGGCCGATCAGCAACATGTCGCAGCCCATGCAGACGGCGGCGCACAGCAGCACGTGGCGTCCCTGCAGACCCTGCTTGAGCAGGAAGGCGTTCTGCGCGCCGATGGCGATGATCAGGCTGCCGCCCAGGCCGATTCCCTTGAAAAACACACTGCTCAACATGACGTCCCCTTGGTTTGACAGGACGCCAGCATAAGCAGCCGAAGTGGATTAGTATAATGAATGATATTCACCATTCATTCAAAAATATAATGAGCGCCATCGATTATCGCGGCCTGGCCGCGCTCGACGCCGTGGTCGGCAGCGGCAGTTTCGAACGGGCGGCGGTCCAGCTGTCGATCAGCCAGCCGGCCGTGTCGCACCGGCTGCGCGCGTTGGAGGAGGCGGTCGGCGCGCTGCTGGTGGTGCGCAGCCAGCCGCCGCAGGCCACCGAGCGCGGCCTGCGCCTGATCGCCCACTACCGCCAGGTGCAGTTGCTCGAATCGGCGCTGGAGACGGCGCCGGCGGCGGCGCGGGCGCTGCCGCGGTTCGCCATCGCCGTCAACGCCGACAGCGCCGCCACCTGGCTGCCCGAGGCGCTGGCGCCGCTGCTGACGCCGACCAGCTGCCTGATCGACGTGCGCATCGCCGACCAGGACCACACCCTGCGCCAGTTGCGCGAGGGCCGCGTGGTGGCCTGCGTCAGCAGCTCGGCCGAGGCGGTGGCCGGCACGGTGATGACGCCGCTGGGCGTGATGCGCTACCACTGCGTCGCCGCGCCGGCCTTCGCCGCCCGCTGGTTCGCCGACGGCTTGACGGCCGAGGCGGCGGCGCGCGCGCCGGCGCTGGTGTTCGACCAGCACGACGCGCTGCACCGCAACTACCTGCGCCAGCAGCTGGGCTGGGACGGCGCCTTTCCGCAGCACGCCTTCGGCACCTCGGAGGGCGTGGTGCGCATGCTCGAGGCCGGCCACGCCTACGGCATGCTGCCCGTGCAGCAGGCCGGCGCGGCGCTGGCGGCCGGCACGCTGCTCGACCTGACGCCGGGCGCCCATGTCGACGTGGCGCTGGCCTGGCGCTGCTGGAACGTGCAGACGGCGCTGACGCGCGCCCTCAGCGACAGCGTGGTGGCGACGGCGGCGCGTTGGCTGCTGCCGCCCCGAGGCGGCGCGTAGCCTTGTTAGGGCAAGCCGGCGGCAAGCCCGCGGCATCGGCGCGTGGCGGCCGCAGCGTTCGTTTGAGCGGCGCCAAATTGTCGCGCGGCAATTGACGGACAATGGGTCTTCCCGCCGGCCCCGGCGGCCGCCAGCAGGAGCCGCCATGACACCGCACTACGCCCCCGGACTGTTCGACCGCCTGCTCGACGACCAGCCGCACGCCGCCACGCGCGGCGGCCGCGCCGGCTGGACGCTGGAGCAGTTGAAGGACGCCGTGGCGCGCGACCTGGAGGCGCTGCTCAACACCCGCGCCGCGCTGCCGGCCGGGCTGCTCGAAGCGTTTCCCGAGGTCGGCAACTCGATCGTCAACTACGGCCTGATCGACTTCGCCGGCATGTGCCTGACCAGCAGCGAGGACCAGAAGCTGATCTGCGCGGCGGTGCGGCGCGCCATCGAGCGGCACGAGCCGAGGCTGACCGCCGTCAGCGCCTCGCTGCGCGTGCGCGGCACGCGCGTCAACCGGGTCGACTTCCTGATCTCGGCGCGCCTGAAGGTGGACGCGGCGGCCGAGCTGGTGCGCTTCGACGCCGTGCTCAAGCCGTCCACGCAGCAGTACGCGATCCGCCAGCTTGGCCACGCCGAGCAGGACGTGTCGTCCTGATCCGTGTTGCGCCAAGCGGATCGGCGGCGCGCAGCTGCTGGAGGAGGGCGGCCTGGGCTTGGCGCTGGGCGGCGCCGAGTCGTTCCCGGCGTTGCGGCGCCCGACCGAACGTGCCCTGCCGGCCAGGTGCCCGGCACCTTGGAGAGCGCTCAGCCGGCGCGGGTTTGCGGCGCCGCCTGTTTGCGGCGCCACTGTTCGATCGCCTCGAACAGCAGCATGCCGGCCAGCATGGCGCCGACGAACAGCAGCATCTTCGGCAGGCCCATGCCGGCGCCGACCAGCGCCGGGCCGGGACAGATGCCGGCGATGCCCCAGCCGATGCCGAACAGCCCGCTGCCGACCACCAGGCGGCGGTCGATGGTCTGCGCCGTCGGCAGTTTCATCTCGGCGCCCAGCCAGCTGCGGCTGCGCCGCCGCGCCAGCGCGAAGGCGAGCACGCCGACGCCGATGGCGCCGCCCATCACCAGCATCAAGGACGGGTCCCAGTCGCCGGCCAGGTCGAGGAAGCCCAGCACCTTGGCCGGATTGGCCATGCCCGACACGATCAAGCCCCAGCCGAACACCAGGCCGGCCAACAATGCGCTCACGATCAACATATGCGACTCCTTAAAACGACAACAAATGACGGACGACGAAGACGGTGGCGAAGCCGGCTCCCATGAACACGGCGGTGGCCGCCAGCGAGCGCCAGGACAGGCGCGACAGGCCGCACACGCCGTGGCCGCTGGTGCAGCCGGAGCCGTAGCGGGTGCCGACGCCGACCAGCAGGCCGGCCAACACCAGCGCGCCGTCGCCGGCCGCGATGCTGACCGGCGGCAGGGCGGCGAACAGGCTGTAGACGAGCGGCGCGCCGAGCAGGCCGGCGATGAAGGCGGCGCGCCAGCCGATGTCGCCGCGCAGCGGCCGCAGCAGGCCGCCGAGGATGCCGCTGATGCCGGCGATGCGGCCGTTGAACAGGATCAGCAGCGCGGCGGCGAGGCCGATCAGGGCGCCGCCGAGCAGGGCGGACCAGGGGGTGAATGCGTTCCAGGCGATGGTCATAGTGGTTTCCTTGTGTGGCATGAACGATGAATGGTGAATCACGGCGTCGCACGCGCCCTGGCGCGCGACTCTTTATAGCACGGAGCGGGCCATCAGCGCCGCCGCGACGGCGGCCGACAAGAGCGCGAAAGCCTGTTGCAGCCGGGGGCCGGCCAGCTTGCCGGCGATGGCGCGGCCGGCCAGCATGCCGGCCATGGCGCCGGCCGAGAACGGCAGCGCCACGGCCCACTGCAGGTGGCCGCTGGCGGCGCTGGCGGCCACGCCGGACAGCGACACCAGCGCGATCACCGCCAGCGAGGTGGCCACCACCGACTGCATGGCCAGGTCGGTGTAGCGCTGCAGCGCCGGGATCATGACGAAGCCGCCGCCCACGCCGAGCAGGCCGGACAGGGCGCCGGCGAGCAGGCCGGAGACGGCCAGGGCGCGGGCGCAGGGCGCCGTCCAGACCAGCTTGCCACGGCCGGCGTCGAGCCGGCAGGGCGGCTCGGCGCGCGCGGCGGCGCGCGCCGCGTGCACGCTGGCGGCGGCCGCGTCGTCGGCCGCCGCCACGTGCGGATGGGCGCGGCGCCAGGCGCGCCAGGCCACGTACAGCAGCACCAGCGCGAACACGAAGCTGAGCGGCCGGTTGGGCGTGCGTTGCGCCAGCCACAGGCCGAGCGGCGAGCAAACGATGCCGGCGCCGGCGACCAGCAGCGCCGCCTTGTAGCGCACGATGCCGGCCTTCAGCCCCAGCAGCGCGCCAAGGCTGGCCGCCATGCCGACGGCCAGCAGGCCGATGGGGCCGGCGTCGGCGATCCCCAGGCCGGCGCCGAACACCAGCGCCGGCACCGCCAGGATGCCGCCGCCGGCGCCGGTCAGCGCCAGCACCACGCCGATGGCCAGGCCCAGCGCGGCCACCGTCGGCGTGGCGGCGAGCGGCGCCGTGGCCGCGTGGACTGTCGGCGAGAGCGCAGCTAGCGCGAGTAGCGCCCAAACCCGCAAACCTGGGGTCAGACCCTTATGGGGCCGACCCCGGCTCTTTGCCGCTGGGTTTCGCCGGCTTTGCTGGCATCTTGGCCGGGGGGGGAGGAGGGTGCTCATCGGTCGCTCAACTCCGGCTTGGCCAGCCATTCGCGGCCCTTGAGCATGCCCTTCCAGTACAGCGGCGGCAGCATGCGCGCCTTGAGCAGCCAGGCCAGGCGCGAGGGGCGGGTGCCGTCGACCAGCCAGGTCGGCAGGCTGGGCGCCAGCTTGCCGCCGTAGCCGAACTCGGCCAGCACGATCTTGCCGCGCTCGACGGTGAGCGGGCAGGAGCCGTAGCCGTCGTACTGCGCCGCGCCGTCCAGCAACCCGAGCGCGGCGAGCACGTTGTGCGCCACCACCGGCGCCTGCTTGCGCGCGGCGGCGGCGGTCTTGGCGTTGGCCGAGTTGCCGGCGTCGCCCAGGCCGTGGACGTTGGCGTGGCGGCGGTGGCGCAGGCTGGCCGGGTCGATGTCGACCCAGCCGGCGGCGTCGGCCAGCGGGCTGACGCGGATGAAGTCCGGCGCCGTCTGCGGCGGCACCACGTGCAGCAGGTCGTAGTCGCGCTCGACGATCTCCTTGCCGCCGTCGGGCAGCACGCGGCTGAAGCTGGCGCGCTTGCGCGGCCCGTCCACCGCGCACAGGGTGTGGCCGAGGTGCAGGTCGATGTCGTACGCGGCGACGTACTCCATCAACGCCGGCACGTAGTCTGGCACGCCGAACAGCACCGGCGCGGCGCTGTAGAAGTCGATGCGGATCTGCTCGAGCAGGCCGGCGCGGCGCCAGTGGTCGGCCGACAGGTACATGGCCTTTTGCGGCGCGCCGGCGCACTTGATCGGCATCGGCGGCTGGCTGAACACGGCCCTGCCGGCGCGCAGCTTGCGCACCAGCTGCCAGGTGTAGGGCGCCAGGTGGTACAGGTAGTTCGAGGTGACGCCGTGGCGGCCGAGCGACTCGGCCAGGCCGGGCACGGCCTGCCAGTCCAGCTTGATGCCGGGGCAGACCACCAGCTGCTGGTAGCGCACCACGCGGCAGCCGTCGAGGATGACGGCGTTGCGCTCGGGCTCGAAGGCGGCCACGGCGGCCTTGATCCAGTGCGCGCCGCGCGGGATGGTGGCGGCCATGGTGCGCGCCGTGCTGGCCGGTTCGAACACGCCGGCGCCCACCAGGGTCCAGCCGGGTTGGTAGTAGTGCACCTCGGCCGGGTCGATCAAGGCCACGTCCAGTTCCGGGTAGCGCGCCAACAGGCTGGCGGCGGTGGCCACGCCGGCCGCGCCGGCGCCGACGATGACGACGCAGTGCTCGGCCTCGGCCACCTCCACCGGCGTGCGGCCCTGGTTGACGATGCGCCGCACCACGCCCTTCATGTCGTAGCCGGCCCGGCCGGCGGCCGCGACGATCTCCGGCAGCGACAGCCTGCCCGCCTGCGACAACGCCCACATCGTGGTCGAGCGCATGCCGCTGCGGCAGTAGGCCAGCACCGGCTTGGGCAGGCGGTCGAACAGGGCGGCGAAATCGGCCGCCTGTTGGTCGCTGACGCGGCCCGATTCGGCCGGCAGGTAGTGCGCCTGCAGGCCCAGCTCGCGCGCCAGCTGGGCGATCTCGGCGAACAGCGGCTGGTCGGCCGCCTCGCCGTCGGGACGGTTGCAGACGATGGCGCGGTAGCCGGCCTGGTGCAGCGCGACGATGTCGGCCGGGCCGATCTGCGGCGCCACCGCCAGGCCCGGCGCCAGCGGCCGGAGGTCCAAGGTTGATTGCATGGCTGTCTTCGGGTCAGACCGCGTTGAGCGGGATTTTCAGGTAGCGGATGCCGTTCGCTTCGGGCTCGGGCAGCCGGCCGGCGCGCATGTTCACCTGCACCGACGGCAGGATCAGCGTCGGCATCTCCAGCGTGGCGTCGCGCGCCTTGCGCATGGCAACGAACTCGGCCTCGCTGATGCCGTCGCGGACGTGGATATTGTGGGCGCGCTGCTCGGCCACCGTGCTGACGTAGCGCAGCTCGCGGCCGCCCGGCTGGTAGTCGTGGCACATGTAGAGCAGGGTGTCGGCCGGCAGGCTGAGCACGCGGTTGATCGAGCGGTACAGCGTGCGCGCGTCGCCGCCGGGGAAGTCGCAGCGCGCCGTGCCGTAGTCGGGCATGAACAGGGTGTCGCCGACGAAGGCGGCGCGCTGGCGGCCGTCGCCGACCACGTAGCTCATGCAAGCCGGCGTGTGGCCGGGCGTGTGCAGGGCGCGGCAGGCCAGGCCGCCGATGTGGAACTCCTCGTTGTCGGCGAACAGGTGGTCGAACTGGCTGCCGTCCTGCGCCATCTCCGGACCGGCGTTGAACAGCGTGCCGAAGGCGTGCTGCACCTCGGCGATGTGTTGGCCGATGCCGATGGCGCCGCCCAGTTGCTGCTTCAGGTAGGGCGCGGCCGACAGGTGGTCGGCGTGGACGTGGGTCTCGAGTATCCACTGCACGCTGGCGCCCAGTTCGCGCACGCGGGCGACCAGGCGGTCGGCGTGGGCGGTGCTGCTGCGGCCGGACTTGTGGTCGTAGTCGAGCACGCTGTCGATCAGCGCGCATTGTTTGCTGGCGCTGTCGAGCACCAGATAGCTGACGGTCCAGGTGGCGGGGTCGAAGTAGCCCTCGACCTGGAGGGCGCTGTTGTTGCTACTGCTGGGCATGATGGAACTCCTGTGGCGCGTGGGGCAAGTAATTACTTACCGCAATATGTGTGCCAGCCTGATGGGGGCGCTACCGATACCGCAAGCGCTTGATCTGGCGACGTTTCGTATCAGGATCGCGCCTGACAAGGGCATGGACGCTGCCATTGCGCTTGGCAGTGGCAGTGGTTTGGCAGTGTTGTTGACAGCGTGGCAGCGATGGCGCACAGTGGCGGGCATCGTCAGGAGAGTTCATGTCGCGCACCATCCCCATCGTCCCGGCCGCCGTCGGCGCGGCCAGCCCCTCCTGCGCCGCCACCGGTTCTGTGCCGGACCTGCCCAAGCGCGCCCAGTTGCAGGCGCTGCTGTCGTATCTGGAGCACGAGGCGCAGCCGATGATCGTGCTCGACCCGGAGTACAACATCCTCGCCGCCAACACCGCCTACCAGCGCCAGTTCGCCAGCGTCGACCAGCCGTACATCGGCCACAAGTGCTACCGCATCTCGCACCACTACGATCTGCCCTGCGACCAGGCCGGCGAGCACTGCCCGATGACGCGGGTGCGCGAGTCGCACGGCCCGGACCGCGTGCTGCACATCCACCACACGCCGCGCGGACCGGAGCACGTCGAGGTCGAGCTGCGCCCCATCCTCAACAGCGGGGGCGAGATCTGCGCCTACGTCGAGCGGCTGGTGCTGGTGCGCAGCGCCTCGGCGCGGCCCAGCGGCGCCGGCCTGGTGGGGCGCTCGGCGGCCTTCAACCAGGCCATCGCCGCGTTGCAGCGGGTGGCGCCGGCCATGCTGCCGGTGCTGCTGCTGGGCGAGTCCGGCACCGGCAAGGAGCTGTTCGCCCGCGCCGTGCACGAGGCCAGCGCGCGCGCCGGCGGCCCCTTCGTGGTGGTCGACTGCTCCGGCCTGACCGAGACGCTGTTCGAGAGCGAGTTGTTCGGCCACGAGAAGGGCGCCTTCACCGGCGCCAGCGCGCGCAAGCAGGGCCTGGTGGAGACGGCCCAGGGCGGCACGCTGTTCCTCGACGAGATCGGCGACGTGCCGCTGGCGATGCAGGTCAAGCTGCTGCGCCTGATCGAGACGGGCACGTACCGGCGCGTCGGCGGCGTCGAGAGCCTGCGCGCCGACTTCCGCCTGGTGGCGGCGACCCACAAGCCGCTCGAGCGCATGGTGGCGGAGGGCGCCTTCCGCACCGACCTGTACTACCGCATCAGCGCCTTCCCGATCCACCTGCCGGCGCTGCGCGAGCGGCGCGACGACATTCCGCTGCTGGTCAACTCCTTCCTGCAGCACAGCGAGCCGGGCCGGCGCGCGCTGGCCATCACGGCGGAGGCGATGGCGCAGCTGCAGCGCCACGACTGGCCGGGCAATGTGCGCGAGCTGCGCAACGTGCTGGAGCGGGCGCGCCTGTTCAGCGACGACGGCGTGATCCGCGGCGCGCAGTTGCCGCCGCTGGGCGGCCTGCCGCTGCGGCCGGCACTGGCGGCGCCCGCGGCGCTGGCGACGGCGGCGGTAGTGGAGCACGGCGCCATCGACGGCGCCGCGCTGGAACAAGCGGTGCGCGATTTTCGCGGCACGCGGCGCGCGCTGGCCGCGCACCTGGGCCTGAGCGAGCGCACGCTGTACCGGCGCTTGAAGGCGCTGGGGCTGGCGTGAGACGACCAGGTGAATTTATCGAATTTTTGGGAAATGAAAGTAGACTATGACAATGATTGAATTACCATTTCGGGCGACGACCGAAGAGGCCTGCGACTGGCTGGCGCAGCAGACCGCCACGCCGTGGACCTTGGCGCGGTTGATCGAGAACGAACTGATCCCCTACGTCTGGCTGGACTACGACGCCGCCTATCCCGAGCTGTTCGGCGACGCCAACGGCGGCTACGCGGCACCCATCTTTCTCGAAGGCGACACGCAGCGGCTTGCCGCCGGCAGCGCGGACGTGCTCATTACGACCACCAAGGACGCCTACAAGATCGTCACCAAGCTGCCCGAACCGGGCTTCCGCCGCGAGCTGCACGAGCTGCGCTTCCAGAAGCGCGACCTGGAGCGGCTGGCCGCCAAGCTGAAACGCGAGGCCGAGCCGGTGCCGGTGAAGGTCGAGGCGGCGAAGGAGTCGCAGGCCGGCATCAACCGCGAGCAGGTGCTGGCGGCCTTCGCCGGCATGGCGCGCCTGGATCTGGAGCAGGCGCTGACCGACGCGCTGGGCATCTTCAGCGACGACGGCGCGCGGGTGAAGAGCAGCGTCAAAAAGACCAAGAAGAACGCCGTGTGGAATCCGATCACGCTGGCGCTGGGCCTGAACGACGTCTACCGCGTGCCGATCTCGCGGCTGAAAAAGGCCTTCCAGCAGCACGAGTTTTTGCACGAGTGGGTGCCGGAATGGGAACAGTCGCTGGCGCTGCTGGGCAAGTAGGACGCCTGTGCCGCATTGATGCCGCCGGGCGGCGGCCGCCGCGCGGAACACGTAATTGAAAGGTTTGCCATGGTTTTGCTTGAATTTTCGATGTCGCCGATGAGCCAGGGCGAAAGCGTCAGCCGCTATGTGGCACGCTCGCTGGACATCATCGACAAGAGCGGTTTGCCCTACCAGTTGACGCCGATGGGCAGCATCATCGAAGGCGAATGGGCCGAGGTGATGGCGGTCGTCACCGCCTGCTTCGAGGCGATGGAGACGGACTGCGAGCGCATCAGCACGCAGATCAAGATCGACTACCGCGCCGGCCCGGCCGGCCGGCTGAAGTCGAAGGTCGACACCGTCGAGAGCATACTCGGCCGAAAACTGTCGACCTGAGCGTCGACCCGCCCGCCGCCCCGGGCCGGCTGCCGCGCCCGGCTACGGCGCCGTCACCAGCTCGCTCAACTCGGCGACGCCGACCGGCGCCTTGCTGCGCCATGGCAGCACGAACAGCCGTTCGGCCAGGCCGCCGGCGATGCGCGCCATTTGTTTGCGCTCGCCCGCCATTCTGGCGGCCAGCACCGGGTCGTGCGTGCCCGACGCCAGGATGCTCTTGTTGAGCACCCAGGCGTAGGGTTGGATGTCGGCGCGGCGCAGATCGTCCTGTAGCGCGGCGGCCTGCGACACCGGCGTCACCTCCGGCAGCGTCACCAGGATGATCTTGGTGTAGCTGGCGTCCTGCAGCCGCATCAGCGGCGTGACGATGCGCGCGCCGGTGTGGCCGGCGAACTCGCGCACCATCTGCCGGTGGTAGGCGCCGGTGGCGTCCATCAGCAGCAGCGAATGGCCAGTGGGCGCCGTGTCGAGCACGACGAAGGCGCTGCGCGCCTCGCCGACCACCTTGGAGAAGGCGTGGAACACGGCCACCTCCTGCGTGCACGGCGACTGCAAATCCTCCAGCAGCAGCGCGCGTTCCTGCTCGTTGAGGGCGGGCGACTTGGCCGCCATGATCTTGTCGATGTAGCGCTGCGTTTCGATCTCGGGATCGATGCGGCCGACCAGCAGGCCGGGCACCTCGCCCTCCAGCGTGGCGGCCAGGTGCGCGGCCGGGTCGGTGGTGCTGAGGTGGACGCTCTTGCCGCGCCGGACCAGGCCGAGCGCCAGCGCGGCGGCCACCGTCGTCTTGCCGACGCCGCCCTTGCCCATCACCATGATCAGGCCGTGGCCGGCTGCCGCCAGTTGGTCGGCCAGCGCGTCCAGCCCGCCTTGCGACAGCACGGGTTCGGCTGTCGCCATCGAGGCCGCCGAAGCGGCCGCTGAACCGCCCGCTGAATCGGCCGCAAGTTCGGCCGCAAGTTCGGCCGCGTGGTCGGCCGCGGCGGCCGGCGCCAGCAGCGCGCGCAGCGCGGGCAGGCCGACGGTGTCGAAGGCGCGCAGCGGCACGCGGTCCTGCGGCAGCGCGCGCAGCGAGGCGGGCAGCGCGTCCAGCGCCTGCCGGCCCAGCTCGGCGATGGCGCAGGCCACCGCGTCGCTCGGATCGCTGGCCTGGAACACGCCGTTGACGACCAGCCGCTGGTTGTCCACGCCCAGCGCGCGCAACTCCTCGCAGGCGTGCTCGGCCTCGTTGATCGCGCCCTTGTCCGGCCGGGTCACCAGCACGATGGTGGTGCGGGCGGCGTCGCCCAGCGCCGCCAACGCGGCCTTGAAGTGGGCCTCCTGCATTTTCAGGCCCGAGTGCGGTCCCAGGCAGGAGGCGCCCCGGTCGTTGTCCTCCAAAAAGCCGCTCCAGGCCTTGGGCAGGCTGAGCAGGCGCAGCGTGTGGCCGGTCGGCGCCGTGTCGAACACCACGTGGTCGTAGGCGCTGGAGTCGTCGGACAGCAGCGAGGCGAATTCGTCGAAGGAGGCGATTTCCGTGGTGCAGGCGCCGGACAGCTGCTCGCGCACGGTGGCGCGTTCGCCGTCGCTGGCGGCGGCGCCCATCTGCGCCAGCACGCGGCGGCGGTAGGACTCGGCCGCCGTGTCCGGGTCGATGTTGAGCACCCACAGGCCGGGCGCGCCGGGCACCGGGGTGGGCGCGTTGGCCAGCGTGATGCCGAGCATCTCGTCGAGGTTGGACGCCGCGTCCGTGCTCACCAGCAGCACGCGCTTGCCGCCGTCGGCCAGCGCCAATGCGGTGGCGGTCGACAGCGAGGTCTTGCCGACGCCGCCCTTGCCGGTGAAGAACAGGTGGCGTGTCGGTTGCTGCAGGAAGCTCGGCGCTGCGGGTGCTTGGATTTCCATCGGTTTGCCTCGGCTTGAAATCGTTGGGCGGAGCACGCCGGGGAAGGGCGGCCTCGCGCTGGAGCGGTTCATCGTAGTTCCGCGAGTGCGGGAAAAAATTGATATGGATCAAAACGCACCGAAAAAGGCCAAAAATACAAGCTTCCTTGCACCGGCCTGAGCCGACACCGCCGTGGACGTTGCTTCGCGATCAGAGAACGTTTTGACCTAGATCAATCTAATGGTGAATCGGGCGCGACACAATGGTCCTGCCATCGCGAGCTGCCAGTTGCGCCGGTTTGTTGCCGACGCGCATTTCCATCACCCGGAATATTCCCAAGAGGCCCCCATGAAATCCGCCCACCGTTTCGCGCCATCCGCCGCCCTGATCGCCACCCTGCTGGCGCTGGCCGGCTGCGCCACACCGCAGGACGAGCACCGTGGCCATCATCCACAATCGGCGGCGCCGGCCGGTGGAGCCAAGACCGGTGCACACGGGGAAATGCCGATGATGGAGATGAAGAGGATGTGCGAGATGCACGCCAATATGATGCGCGGGAAAACGCCGGAGGAGCGCCAGGCGATGATGGCCGAGCACATGAAGGGCGACTCGGCTGAAACGATGAAGAAGAAAATGACGATGATGGACGAGAAGTGTAAATAGTTCGCGTCGCAAACAGAATCATGTGCATTTGAACGCGCGCGCCGCTTCAATGCTTCCGGTATTCGCCGCCGACAGAGCTGCCTTGACAATCATTGCCTAGGCAAGTATCTTCCCGCAATCGAGAATACATTGGAACGCGCGCATGACACTCCCCAACACAAGCCAGTCGATCGACGGCATTGAAACCCTGGACGCATTGTTCGCGTGGCGTGCGCAAGCTAGTCCCAACGCCGAGGCATACCGCCAGTTCGATCCGACCGCGCAGCAGTGGGTGAGCCATAGTTGGCGCCAGATGGTCGAGCAAGTGGACCTGTGGCGCGCCGCCATCGCCAAGCTCGGCCTGGCGCGCGGCGCGCGGGTCGCCATCCTGCTGCCAAACAGCGTCGCCGCCATCTGCGCCGACCAGGCGGCGCTGGCGCTGGGGTTGGTCACCGTGCCGATGCACGCGCTCGACAACCCGGCCAGCATCGGCTACATCCTGAGCGACTGCCAAACCTCGCTGCTGATCGCCACCACGCTCAAGCAATGGCAGGCCATTGTCGCCAGCAGCGGCGCGCTGCCCGATCTGAAGCAGGTCGTCATCGTCGAGGACATGGCGGCGGACGAGGCGCAGGACCGTTCCGCCTGGCCGGCGCTGGAGCACGTCGGCACCTGGCTGGGCCAGGGCGCCGCGCCGTCGCTGCCCATCGCGCCGCCGGTGCAGCCGGAGCAGCTCGCCTCCATCGTCTACACCTCGGGCACCACCGGCCGGCCAAAAGGGGTCATGCTGAGCCACCGCAACGTGGTGTCCAACGTGCGCGCCGTGATGAGCCGCGTGCATCCCCAGCCCAGCGACGTGTTCCTCTCCTTCCTGCCGCTGTCGCACACCTTCGAACGCACGGCCGGCTATTACCTGCCGATGGCGGCCGGTAGTTGCGTGGCCTTTTCCCGCTCGGTGGCCTTGCTGGGCGAGGACTTCAAGATCGTCCGGCCGACCATCCTGATTTCGGTGCCGAGGATTTATGAGCGCATCCACGCCAAAATCCAGGAGGGCCTGGCGCAGGCTGGCGGCGCCAAGCGCATGCTGTTCGAGAAGGCGCAGGCGGTCGGTTGGAGCCGCTTCTGCCGGCGCCAGAAGCTGCCGTTGGAAGCCGGCGCCGGTGGCGTGCTCGACGCCCTGGTCTGGCCCTTGTTGGACCAGCTGGTGGCCAGCAAGGTGCGCGCCGTGTTCGGCGGCCGGTTGCGCTGCGCCGTGACCGGCGGCGCCGCCATGCCGATGGGCGTGGCGCGCACCTTCCTGGCGATGGGCATCCCGCTGCTGCAGGGCTACGGCATGACCGAGACCTCGCCGGTGGTGGCGGCCAACGCGCTCGACAACAACTGGCCGGCGACGGTCGGTTGCGCCCTGCCGGGCGTCGACGTGCGGATCGGCGAGGCCAGCGAGCTGCAGGTGCGCGGCGCCTGCGTCATGCAGGGCTACTGGGGCCGCCCCGAGGACACCGCGCTGGCGATGACGGCCGACGGCTGGCTGCGCACCGGCGACCAGGCGGTGATCGAACAGGGCCACATCCGCATTTCCGGCCGCATCAAGGAGATCATCGTCACCTCGACCGGCGAGAAGATCGCGCCGGCCGACGTCGAGCTGGCGATCATGTCCGACCCGATGTTCGAGCAAGCCATGATCGTCGGCGAGAACCGTCCGTACATCGCCGCCTTCGTGGTGCTGAACCGGACGCTGTGGCCGGCGCTGGCCAAGGAACTGGGCGTGGATGTGTCGGCGATGCTGGAGGCCGACGCCACGGCCGTGCACGCCGCGCTGCTGGCCCGCATCAAGGACGGCTGCAACCACCTGCCTTACTATGCGGTGCCGCGCACGGTGTCGTGGAGCATGGCGCCGTGGACGGTCGAGCAGGGCTTGATCACGCCGACGCTCAAGCTGAAGCGCAAGGCGCTGCAGGGCCGGCTGTCGACGGAGATCGAAGCGACCTACGCGCGCAAGGGGAAGTAGGGCGCTCGCGCCCCTGCCTGACAATCGATTCTTGAACCAGGACGCTCCATGCGGCAAATCTACACGCAGAAGAATTACCAGCCGCGCTCCAGTATCGGCGCCCTGGTGCACCGCGCGCGGGCCGAGATGGTCGACGCGCTGGACCGCGAGATGCTCCAGTTCGACCTGACCGCCGCGCAGTACGTGGTGGTGTCGATGCTGGCCGAGGGCCGCTGCGACAACGCGGCGCAGATGTGCAAGGAGATGCCCTACGACCCGGGGGCGATGACGCGCATGCTCGACCGGCTCGAGCAGAAACAGTTGGTGCGCCGCGTGCGCAGCCAGGAGAACCGGCGCTCGGTCAAGCTGGAGCTGACCGAGGCCGGCATCGCCATCCACCCGGTGCTGCGGGCGGCCTCGATCGCCGTCTTCAACCGCCTGTTGCACGGCTTCAGCGTGGACGAGGCGCGCCAGTTCGAGTCGTTCTTGATGCGGCTGTTGGCCAACGCGGACGGCTGACGCCGCCCCGCCGCTACGCCTTCACCGGCAACACCAGCACGAAGCGCGTGCCCACGCCGAGCGTGCTGTCGACGTCGATCTTGCCGCCCAGCAGGCCGTAGACGATGTTGTAGACGATGTTCAGGCCCAGCCCCGAGCCGCCCTTGCCCAGCTTGGTGGTGAAGAAGGGGTCGTAGATGCGCCCCATGTTCTCCGGCGCGATGCCGCCGCCGTTGTCGCTGACGCAAACCTCGATCATGCCGCCGTCGAGGCGGCGCGCCGTCACCAGCACCTCGCCGCTGTCGTGGCCGTCGAAGGCGTGGCTGAGGGCGTTGTTGATCAGGTTGATCATCACCTGGCCGAAGGGGCCGGGGTAGCTGTCCATCTCGATGTCCGGCGGCACCTCCTGGCGCACCGTGATGCCGCTCTTCTTGAAGCTGGGCAGCAGCACCAGCAGGATCTCGTTGACCACGTCGTGCAGCTGGAACAGGCGGCGCTGCGAGGTGGTGCGGTCGACCGCCACCTGCTTGAAGCTGGCCACCAGGTCGACGGCGCGGTGCAGATTGCGCAGCACGATCTCGCCGCCGGCGCCGACGCTGTCGATGAAGGCCATCAGCGTCGAACGCTTGAGCCCCTCGGCGCTCTGCTTGGCGAAGCTGCTGGTCTGGTCGATCAGCGTGCTGACGGCCAGCAGGCTGTTGCCGATCGGCGTGTTGAGCTCGTGCGCCACGCCGGCCACCAGGGCGCCCAGCGCGGCCAGCTTCTCGCTGCGCACCAGCTCGTCCTGCGCCAGCTGCAGCGTGGCCAGCGACTCGGCCAGCTCGGCGTTGGCGTGCACGGTCTGCTCGGTGCGCACCTGCACCAGCTCCTCCAGGCGGTCGCGGTACTGCATCAGCTCGACCTCGCCCTTCTTGCGCTCGCTGATGTCGGTCGAGACGCCGCAGATCGCCCAGATCTTGCCGTGCTCGTCGAGCAGGGGGAACTTCTCCGACAGGTAGGTCAGCGGCACGCCGGTGCTGTCGGGCACCACCTCCTCGTAGGTGACGGCCTGGCCGCTGTGGCGCACCTGGCGGTCGTTCTCGAGGATCACGCCGGTGCTGTCCTCGGGGAACAGCTCGGTGTCGTGGTGGCCGATCGGCTCGGGCGTGCCGGGCGGCAGGATCTGGCGGAAGCGCTGGTTGACCAGCAGGTAGCGGCCGTCCATGCCCTTGACGTAGATGATCGCCGAGGTCTTCTCGATGATGCTGTTGAGCAGGGACTGGCTGCGCCGCAGCTCGGTCTCGCGGGTGGCGATGGTGGCGAGCATGGCGTTGAAGGCCTCGGCCAGGCGGCCCACCTCGTCGTGGGCGACGACGGGCGCGCGCAGGTCGAAGCGCTGCTCGCGGGTGACGCGGTCGGCCACGCGCGACAGCGCCAGCAGCGGCTGGGTCACCAGGCGGCGCAGGGCCAGCATGTGCAGCAGGCTGCCGATGAACAGGGTCAGCAGCACCACCGCCAGCACCAGGCCGTACTGGCGCAGGCGCGTGCCCAGCAGCGGCATGGCGTACTCGACCTCGAGGTAGCCGACCACCTCGCGCTCGAAGCGCACCGGCATCAGCATGGTCAGGAAGTCGCCGTGGAAGCGGTGGCCGAGACCGGCCAGGTCGGCCGGCCACAGGCAGGGCGTGGCGCCGCCCCGGCTGAATTGGGCGAACAGCTGGCGGCGCGCGTCGAACAGGCAGGCGCCGTGCACGTCGGGGCTGCCGCGCAGCGCCGCCAGGGTGCGCTTGGCGGCGCCGCGGTCGCCGAAGTTGAGGTCGACGTCGAGGTTCAGCGTGACCAGCTCCATGCGGCTGGCCAGGCCCTGCACCAGGCGCGGCCGCACCGCCAGCACGTCGTAGGAGGCCAGCGTCAGCAGCGCGGCCAGCATGGCGATGGCCGCCGTCAGCACCGACACCAGCAGCAGCTTGCGCTGCAGCGCCAGGTCGCGCAGCGGCACCAGGGCGGGGCGGGGGCTCATTTGGCGCCGCCGCCGACGACGCGTTCGGCCAGGCCGAGCACGCGCGGGTTCAGGCCCAGGCCGGACTGCTTGGTGGCGTTCAGGTTGACTTCGAAGCGGATGCTGCCGTCGACCAGCATCAGGTTGATCATGCCGCCGTCGTTGAGGAAGCCGGCCGAGTCGCCGATGGTGAGCACGGCCTGGTCGCGCAGGCGCGCCAGCAGGGCGGCCTGGCGCGGCTTCTCGGCGGCGCTGATGTAGAGGGCGTGGCAGGCCGCCGCGTCCTCGCCGCGGGCCAGGCTGCGCAGCTCGAGCGGGTGGGCGCCGGCGCTGCGGCTGTGCAGTTCGCGCCCGATGTCGGCCGTGCCCTGGCCCAGCAGGCACAGCACCAGCGGCGCGCGCGGGTCGGCGAAGGCGGCGGCCGGCCAGCTGGCGTAGCGGGTGAAGTTGAGGATGTAGGCGGCCTTGATCTGCGGCTCGGGCAGGGCGGCCAGGTCGTCGGCGCCGACCGGCGCGGCCAGCGCCAGGGTCAGGGCCAGCGTCGGCAGCCATGCCGCCGGCCGGGACGGCGGCCGCGCTCGCCAGCGCCCCGGCCGCTGTGTCGGCCGTGGCGCCGGCCCCGGCCCTGGCCATGGCGCCGGCGCGGCCGACACCGGCGCGGCTGGCGTGTCGAACGTGCTGGCGGCCGCCCTCATCGGAGCACGGCGGGCAGCGGGCATGGCGGGGCGGCGCCGTCGGGGCGCGCGGCGTGCAGCGTTCGCCTTGGCATCTGGCCCTCCCTTCATGCGGGACTCGGTGTGCGCGGCGGCGCCGGGGCGCCGCCTTGGCCCGGTTGGCGGCGCTGAAAAGACTTCCACGCCGCAACTAACTTTAAAGATTCTAGCCGAATCGCTGCGCCGTGAGTGGAGATTTTCGCATGGCGCGCCCGGCTCGGCGGGGATGTCGCAAATCGTTCCTAAAAGATACAAACGCGCTTGTGATGGCGGAGGAATTGGAGAATACTTTGTGCTGACGACGGCAAGCTGGGAGGGGCGCATGGCGAACGGCACAGCAGGCAAGCGGACGGCGCCGCCGCAGCGGCACCAGCCGTCGACGCTCCCGCCGGGCCTGGCTGGGGGGCCGGGTTCGGGGCCGGGTTTGGCCCCGGGCTTGGCCCTATCGTTGGCGCTGTTGTTGGCCGCCCCGGCACGCGCCGACGAGGCGGCCGATTTCGACCTCAGTCTGGAGCAGCTGCGCAACATCAAGGTGCTCACCGCCACCAAGACCGCCACCCCGCTGCACGCCACGCCTGCCGTGGTCAGCGTGCTCACCGCCGACGACATCGCCCGCTACGGCTACCAGAGCGTGGCCGAGGCGCTGTCCCACGTCGCCGGCTTCGTCGAGAGCGACGACCGGCTCAACCACAACTTCGGCGTGCGCGGCATCAACGCCGGGGCCCAGTCGGCCAGCCGCTCGATCAAGCTGCTGCTGGACGGCCAGCCGATCGCCTTCCGCAGCACGCAGCAGCAGTGGAGCGGCCTCGAGCTGGTGCCGATGAGCATGGTCGAGCGCATCGAGGTGGTGCGCGGGCCGGTGTCGGTGCTGTACGGCGCCGACGCGCTGCTCGGCGCCGTCAACGTCATCACCCGCCGCGACGGCGCGCCGCGCCTGGCGCTGGGGCGCGAGTGGGGCCGCGACGGCCGCTCGGCCACGCTGCTGGCGGGCAGCGGCACGATCCAGTTCGCCCGGCACGCGCTGGTCTGGGGCTTCCAGGGCGCGCAGGAGGAACGCGGCGGCCTGGCGCTGCCGCGCATCTCGCCCGACTACGCGCGCTTCGCCAAGACCCCCGCCGCGCCGCAGGACACCAGCGCGCCGCGCAGCCTGTACCTGCGCGACCTGTGGACGGACGGGCGCGACGAGCTGCAGACCAGCCTGTTCTGGCAGCGCCAGGACAGCGACAACGTCTTCGCCAGCCTGAACCCGCTGCTGCGCCCGCCCAGCCACGTCACGCTGGAGCAGGGCTACCTGCGCTTCAACTACAGCCACATGCTGAGCGAGCGCAGCACCCTGCGCGCCAGCCTCAGCTACGGACAGGGCCGGCCGGCCGCCGGCGACCTGGTGCGCACCGGCGCCGCCGACTACTATTTGCTGCGCAGCTTCGGCTACCAGGCGCTGGACGGCGGCGCCGAGTGGCTGTGGCAGCCCGCCGCGCAGAGCAGCCTGCTGCTAGGCGTCGACCTGCTGCGCGACCGCGAAACGCTGGAGTCGTTCCAGCGCCACAGCCTGGTCGACGGCGGCAATTTCCAGCTCAGCGCGCCGGCCCGGCGCACGCTGCGCAACAGCGGCCTGTACGCGCAGTGGCAGTTCGGCCTGGGGCAACACTGGCAGGCCATCCTGGGCGGCCGGCAGGACCGCCACGGCGTCTACGGCAGCCAGCGTTCGCTGCGCGCCGGCCTGGTCGGCACGCTGCCCGGACAATGGGGGCTGAAGCTGCTGGGCGGCACCGGCTTCCAGGCGCCGTCGGCCGAGCTGCTGTACCGCACCGCCGTGCAGCCGGGCGACCTGCGCGGCAACCCCGCGCTGGCGCCGCAGAAGTCGAAGACGCTGGAGGCGCAGCTGAGCACGCCGCCGTCGGCGCACTGGAACGCCAGCCTGGCCGTGTACCACACCAAGGTCAGCGAGCTGGTGACGCTGGAGCAGGCCTTCTTCAACGTGGTGGCGCGCAACAGCAGCGACAGCACCGTCAACGGCGCCGAGCTGGAGCTGCGCTACCAGCGCGGCTGGCTCAACGCCTACGCCAACCTGAGCCGCGCCAACACCCAGCGCGGCGTCAACCGCTACACCCTGGCGCCGCTGGCGCAGCGGCCCGACGGCGAGCTGTTCCCCAGCAACAGCGCCAACTTCGGCGCCAGCGCCAGCCTGCTCGAGCAAAGGCTGCTGCTGAGCATAGACAACCGCTACGTCGGCACGCGGCCGGCCGCCACCGCCAACGTGCTGCTGGCCAACCAGGAATACCGCCTGGCCGCGTATGTCGACACCACGCTGACGGCGCGCTGGAGCGTCGACAAGCATTCACAGCTGCGCCTGCAGGTGCGCGACCTGCGCAACAGCCGCTACGTCGACCCCGGCGTCGGCGGCATCGACTATCCTTCGCTGGGACGGCGCTATGGGCTGCAATATGAATACCGTTTCTAGGCGGCGCCGCGCGCTGTTGCTGCTGCTCGCCGGCGCCGGCGCCGGCGCTGGCGTTGGTTGCGGTGGCGGTGGCGGCGGCGACGCCGCCACGCCGCTGCCGGCCAACCCGCTGCAGGCGATGCTCGACCCGAGCGCGATCAACATCGCCTCGGTCGGCTGGCGCACCTCGACGCGCGACGCCTTCCTGCTGGCGGCCAAGCAGATCAACGACGCCGGCGGCGTGCTGGGCAAGCGCCTCAACGCCATCGCCCTGGTGGCGCGCGACAACGCCGAGGCGCAGGACATGGGCGCCCAGCTGATCGCCGCCGGCGTGCCCATCCTCAACGTGTCGACCTCGACCCGCGTGCTCAACCTGCTGCCGCTGGCCATCGCCAAGGGCGTGCCCATCCTCACCGAGTCGAGCTCCTCGCCGGCGCTGACGACCATCGCCGACGCCGACCTGGTGTTCCGCGTCGGCGTCTCCGACGTCGACGCCACGCCGGTGCTGGCCAAGCTGGCCTTCGACGCCGGCAAGCGCCGCGCCGTGGTGCTGGTCAACCAGGGCGACGCCTTCGGTGCCGGCCTCAACAGCCTGTTCACGCCGGCCTTCCAGGCGCTGGGCGGGCAGGTGGTGGCGACGGTGGCGGTGCCCTTCGGGCTGAAGAGCGGCTTCGCGGCGTATCTGCAACAGGTGTTCGACGCCAAGCCGGACGTGGTGCTCAACGGTATTTTGGCGGCCGACATCTCGGCCAACGTGCTCAACGAGGCCTTGCCCTACCAATACGCCGGCCTGTGGCTGCTGCCCGGCACGGCGGCCGGCAACCAGACCTTCATCGACAACCTGGCCGATCCGCGCCAGATCGCCGGCGGCGCCGCCGGCTCGGCCGCCACCATCGGCCTGTACGACAACGCCTCCTACCAGTTCTTCCGCCGCAGCTACCTGGCGCAGTACGGCGCCGAGCCGCAGGACTTCACCGCGCCCACCTACGACATCGTGATGCTGATGGCGCTGGCGATCGAGCGCGCCGGCCTGCTCAACGGCAGCAAGAACCCCAGCGGCCCGATGATCCGCGACAGCCTGCGCCAGGTGATGAACGCGCCCGGCCAGAAGGTGCGGCCGGAGGACATCGCCGGCGCCCTCGAGCTGCTGCGGCGGGGCCAGGACGTCGACTACGCCGGGGCCTACGCCGACATCGAGTGGGACGAGCGCGGCGACATCGTCGGCCAAGTGCCGTTCACCGTGTTCCGCCTGGACGCCGCCGCGCGGCTGTGGGACGCCTCGCGGCAGATCGTCATCGGCCTGCCGCGTTGAGCTTGGCAATGCGGTGCAATTTGATGTGGATCAAATACAACGCTATTGCATAATTGCCATAATGGTCGCGTATCAAGATGGCGCCGAGCGGACCGTGCCTTTCCGCCGCGCCCGATTGGCCGGAGCGTGTTCCGGCCGCCCCCTTGAAAGCAGCCAATGACCACCAACACCATGCATGCCGCCGTCGTCGAAACCCTGGGCCAGCCGCTGGCGCTGCGGGAACTGCCGATTCCCGCCGTCGGCCCGGGCCAGATCCTGGTCAAGACCGAAGCCTGCGGCGTCTGCCACACCGACCTGCACGCCGCCCACGGCGACTGGCCGGTCAAACCCTCCGTCCCCTTCATCCCCGGCCACGAGGGCATCGGCCTGGTGGTGGCGCTGGGCGAGGGCGTCACCGCCGTCAAGCTGGGCGACCGCGTCGGCGTGCCCTGGCTGTTCTCCGCCTGCGGCCATTGCGAACATTGCCTGGCCGCCTGGGAAACCGTCTGCGGCGAGGCCCAGTTCGGCGGCTACACGCGCAACGGCGGCTTCGCCGAGTACATCCTGGCCGACCCCAACTACGTCGCCCGCATCCCGGCCGGCCTGTCGGCCGCCGACGCCGCGCCCATCATCTGCGCCGGCGTCACCTGCTACAAGGGCATCAAGGAAAGCGGCGCCAAGCCGGGCCAGTGGATCGCCATCTCCGGCGTCGGCGGCCTGGGCCACCTGGCCATCCAGTACGCGCTGGCGATGGGCCTGCGGGTCTGCGCCATCGACGTCGACGACGGCAAGCTGGCCCACGCCAGCCGCCTCGGCGCCGAGCTGGTGTTCAACGCCTCGCGCGGCGACCCGGTCGGCGACCTGCGCCTGGCCACCGGCGGCGGCGCCCACGGCGTGCTGATCACGGCGCCGTCGCTGAGCGCCTTCCACCAGGGTGTGGCGATGACGCGCAAACGCGGCACCTGCGTGCTGGTCGGCCTGCCGCCGGGCGAGTTCCCCACGCCGCTGTTCGACGTGGTGGCCAACTGCATCACGATACGCGGCTCCTTCGTCGGCACCCGCCAGGACATGGCCGAGGCGCTGGCCTTCGCGGCGGCCGGCAAGGTCAAGGCCGACTACGAGTTGCAACCCTTGTCGGCGATCAACAATGTGTTCGACCGCCTGCAGAGCGGCCGCGTGCCCTCGCGCGTGGTGATCGACTTCGGCGCCGCCTAAGCCCGGGACAGGCCCGGGGCCGGCGAACGGCCCCGGTGGACGATAGCGTGGGTTTATCGGAGGGCATCTTGGTGTTGCTATAATACAATGCTATATCTAGTCAATACACTGTTACAATATGTACTAACGTAGTTGCTGGCCGTACTGGCCGGCGAAATCCGCACAGCGTAAGGCCTGTGCCAGTGCCGGTTCGAATCGCGACCGTCTAGATGGGAGTGGTGCCATGATCCATGCAATCAATAATTCGTCTTTAGCCTCCGCGGTGATCGCAGCGCGGCGTGCCGCGCCTATCCGCATGCCGGACCGCATGGACGAACCTTCCGAAGCCGCCTACGAGGCCGATCTGGCCGTTAGCGAGCTCGACGTGACTGAACAGGCCCGCTCGCAGGCTGTGGCCAGCAGCCTCGACATGTCGTCCGGCAACACGAAAAGCACCCAGCCGGACACGCAGTCGAAGTCGCAGGGCGGCATCGGCAGCGAGGACGCGGCGACCAAGTTGGCTTTGGAGCAATTCTTTGAAGGCCTGCAGCAACTGGCCAACCGTCCCGAGACGCAGATCTTCCAGGCCCGCTTCGGCCTGGCCGCCGCCAACGCCAAGGACGGCGTCGAGCCGCTGACCAAGCCGGACGCCGCCAGCGAGTTCCACAAGTTCGACAGCGCCGAGTTGGAAAAAGTGGCCGATACCGACCACGACGGCAAGATCAGCGAAGAGGAACTGCGCCGCTACCAGATGCCGCTGACCTACCGCAGCGCCCGTTCCGAGCATGCCGCCCTGACCGACAGCCCGTCCGCCTTCACGCTGGCCGAGGCCCATCGCGCCTACGGCGTGGTGGCCAGCGCCGTCGCCCTGCAGTAGGCGGCTGGCGAGCTTCGCCCGGCACACCGGCCGGCACCTGGCGTTTGCGCGCCACGTGCCGGTTTTGTTTTTTCAGTCCTTGAACTCGGGCGCCCGCTTGGCCATGTTGGCCATCATCGATTCCTGCAGGTCGTTCGACATCAACATCGCCGCGTTCCAGGTGGCGTTGTAGTTCAGGCCGTCGGCCACCGTGTGGTCGCGCGCGTAGCCGAGCATCTCCTTGACGCCGCGCACCGACAGCGGCGACTTGGCGGCGATGGCGGCGGCGATCTCGCGCACGCCGGCACGCAGCGCCTCGGGCGTGTCGAAGACGCGGTTGACCAGGCCGATCTGGCGCGCCTCGGCGCCGTCGACGCGGCGCGCCGTGTAGGCCAGCTCGCGCGCCATGCCGTCGCCGATCAGGCGCGGCAGGCGTTGCAGGGTGCCGACGTCGGCCACCATGCCGATGTCGATCTCCTTGATGCTGAACCAGGCGTCGGCCGAGCAGTAGCGCATGTCGGCGCAGACGATCAGGTCGATGCCGCCGCCGACGCAGGCGCCGTGCACCGCCGCCAGCACCGGCTTGCGGCAGCGTTCCAGGCTGCTCAGGGTGTCCTGCAGGTCGAGGATCAGGCGGCGCAGCGCCTCGCGGGTGCGGCCGTCGCAGTCGTTGCGGATCTGGCCGCCCAGGCTCATCATCATCTGCAGGTCGATGCCCGAGGTGAAGGCCTTGCCTTCGCCCTCCAGCACGGCGACGCGCACTTCCGGCGCGGCGTCGATCCATTGGAAGGCGGCGCGGATGTCGTGCCACATCGCCAGGTTCATCGCGTTCATCTTTTCCGGGCGGTTCAGGCGCACGGTGGCGATGTGGTCTTCGACGCTCAGCGTCAGGGTGTCAAACGAGGGGTGGGTGTTGCTCATCGATGCTCTCCTAGTGTGGGAAAGGGCGCGCGCGGCAGATGCCGGCGCGCGCCGTGGATGCTGCGTGTGCCGGCTGACTATAGTGAGGCGGCCAGTTCGGTGCCCTGCTTGATGGCGCGCTTGGCGTCCAGCTCGGAGGCCAGGTCGGCGCCGCCGATCAGGTGCACCTTGCAGCCGGCCGCCAGCAGCTCGGCCTGCAGCTCGCGCTGCGGTTCCTGGCCGGCGCAGATGACGATGGTGTCGGCCGGGATGATGCTGTCCTTGCCGTCGACGGTGACGTGCAGGCCGGCGTCGTCGATCTTGCGGTAGTCCACCCCGGCGACCATCTGCACGCCCTGGTTCTTCAGCGAGGTGCGGTGGATCCAGCCGGTGCTCTTGCCCAGGCCTTCGCCGACCTTGGTGGCTTTGCGCTGCAACAGGAAGACCTGGCGGATGCTGGCCTTCTGCTCCGGCTTCTGCAGGCCGCCGCGGTTGCTGTTGCTGGTGTCGACACCCCATTCGGCGAAGAACTGCGCCTTGTCCTGGCTCGAGCTGTGGCCGCTGTGCAGCAGGTATTCGGCCACGTCGAAGCCGATGCCGCCGGCGCCGACCACGGCCACCGTCTTGCCGACCGCGCACTTGTCGCGCAGGACGTCGAGGTAGCCGACCACCTTCGGATGGTCGATGCCGTCGATGGCCGGCGTGCGCGGCGTGACGCCGGTGGCCAGCACCACGTGGGCGAACTCGCCGGCGACCAAGTCCCGCGCGCAGACGCGGCGGTTGAGTTCCAGCTTGACGCCGGTCAGCTCGATCTGGCGGCCGAAGTAGCGCAGCGTTTCGTAGAACTCCTCCTTGCCCGGCACCTGCTTGGCGATGTTGAACTGGCCGCCGATCTGCTCGGCGCCGTCGAACAGGGTGACGTCGAAGCCGCGCTCGGCGGCGGTGGTGGCGAAGCTCAAACCGGCCGGGCCGGCGCCGACCACGGCGACGCGCTCGCGCTTGGCGGCCGGGACGATGGTCAGGATGGTCTCGTGGCAGGCGCGCGGATTGACCAGGCAGGAGGTGATCTTGCCGTTGAAGGTGTGGTCCAGGCAGGCCTGGTTGCAGCCGATGCAGGTGTTGATCTGGTCGGCCTTGCCCTCGGCGGCCTTGCGCACGAAGAAGGGGTCGGCCAGGAAGGGGCGGGCCATCGAGATCATGTCGCAGAAGCCGTCGGCCAGCAGCTGTTCGGCCACCTCCGGCGTGTTGATGCGGTTGGTGGCGATCAGCGGAATGCCGACCTTGCCCTTGAGCTGCTGGGTGACCCAGGCGTAGGCGGCGCGCGGCACCTTGGTGGCGATGGTCGGAATGCGCGCCTCGTGCCAGCCGATGCCGGTGTTGATGATGGTGGCGCCGGCCGCCTCGATGGCCTGGGCCAGTTGCACCACCTCCTCGTGGCTGGAGCCGCCCTCGACCAGGTCGAGCATCGACAGGCGGTAGATGATGATGAAGTTGGCGCCGACGCGGGCGCGCACGCGGCGCACGATCTCGACCGGGAAGCGCATGCGGCTGGCGTAGTCGCCGCCCCATTCGTCGTCGCGCAAGTTGGTGCGGGCGGCGATGAACTCGTTGATCAGGTAGCCCTCGGAGCCCATGATCTCGACGCCGTCGTAGCCGGCGTACTGGGCCAGGCCGGCGCAGCGGGCGAAGTCTTCGATGGTCTGCTCGACCTCCTCGCCGCTCAGCGCCTTCGGCACCACGGTGTTGATCGGCGCCTGCAGCGCGCTCGGCGCCACCGCGTTCTTCTGGTAGGCGTAGCGGCCGGTGTGCAGGATCTGCAGGGCGATCTTGCCGCCTTCGGCGTGCACGGCGGCGGTGACTTCCTTGTGGTGCTCGGCCTCCTCCTCGGTGCAGAGGGCGGCGGCGCCGCGCATGGCGCGGCCGGCCTCGTTGGGGGCGATGCCGCCGGTGACGATCAGGCCGACACCGCCACGGGCGCGTTCGGCGTAGAAGGCGGCCATGCGGGCGTAGCCGTCCGGCGCCTCCTCCAGGCCGACGTGCATGGAACCCATCAGCACGCGGTTGGGCAGGGTGGTGAAGCCGAGGTCGAGTGGGGCCAGCAGGTGGGGATAGGTGGTCATGGCGGTCATGGCGGTCCTGGAGGAAAAGTGGGTGGGGATGAAGTGAATAAAATAACACTATGCAACTGGTTTCATAATCGTAGGTCAAAATCCGCAATTACGCAACTGGTTGCATAATTGGATGGCCGGGTTTAGACTGCGCCGATGTCACTCTCACACGCCTTGCTCACCTCGCTGCTGGAAAAATCGTCCTCGGGCTACGACCTGGCGCGCCGTTTCGACAAGTCGATCGGCTACTTCTGGCACGCCACCCACCAGCAGATCTACCGCGAGCTGGGACGCATGGAGGAGGCGCTGTGGATAGAGTCGGTGACGGCGCCGGACGCCGGCAAGACGCGCAAGCGCATCTACAGCGTGCTGCCGCAGGGCCGCGCGGAGTTGCAGCGCTGGGCCGCCGAGGCCAGCCCGGTGATGGACCTGCGCGACGAGCTGACGGTGCGCCTGCGCGCCGACGCCGTGATCGGCCCGCTGGGCACGGCGGCCGAGCTGCAGCGCCACATCGTGCTGCACCAGGCCAGCCTGGAGCGCTACCGCGAGATCGAGCAGCGCGACTTCCCGCCCGACCGGCCGCAGACGCGGCGCACCCGCATCAACCACCTGATCCTGAGGAAGGGCATGCTGTACGAGGAGAGTTCGATCCGCTGGGCGCGCGAGATGTTGGGCGTGCTGCTGGAAGAGGATGGCGCGGCGGACTGAGTCGCAGCGGCCGGTTTGACTGTTATCGAGCCGCTTTTCGCCAGCGCGTCGCTATTTCTTTGGCGCCGGGGCAGGGGCTTGGTCGATTTGCTTTTGCACTTTGTTGAGCAGGACGGCGGTCGCCTCCAGTTGGCGTTGCACTTCCGCTTGGGCGGCGCTCATGTTCTTGCCTGATTCAAACGAGGCAAGCATGTTCGAGAGCACGGTGGCGTTGAACGCGGCGACGCCGAAAACGCTCGCCAAGCCGATGCTGATCGCAGTGACGACGACCGTCGTTCGTAGATTGTTGATGCCTGCTTTTACTTCCGCAATGGTGATGGCCATTGCCGATATCTTCTCGTTGAGCAAACTGGCGAGCGCGTCAATTTTCCCCTCGATGCTGGCCATTTTGACGTAACCCTGGACAATTTTAATGTCCGTTTCAGCCATTCTCGCGTCGGTTCTGGCCTCGGCCATCGCCAATTTCGCATCCAATTCTTCCCGCTGAAGCTCGCTCATGCCGCCTCCCACCGCGCCTTGCGCCTATGTCACCAGTGTAGGCGAAAAATCGTCGACGTGAATGGAATGCGCGCGGGGCTTGCGCTGGCTCGCCCCGCCGTGACCGGGCGCCTACTGCTGCGCCATCGACTGCGACTCGCGCTCCGGCGTCGAGGAGATGCGGTGGATGGCCAGGTCGGCGCCCTGGAACTCGTCCTCCGGGTCGAGGCGGATGCCGACCACCAGCTTGAGGCCGCCGTAGATGACAAAGCCGCCGACGACGGCGATGACCGCGCCCATCAGCGTGCCGACCAGCTGCGCCGTGAAGGAGACGCCGCCGATGCCGCCCAGCGCCTTGCTGCCGAAGATGCCGGCCGCCAGGCCGCCCCAGGTGCCGCACAGGCCGTGCAGCGGCCAGACGCCGAGCACGTCGTCGATCTTCCACTTGTTCTGCGCCAGCGTGAACATCCAGACGAAGATGGCGCCGGCGATGCCGCCGGTGACCAGCGCGCCCAACGGGTGCATCAGGTCCGAGCCGGCGCAGACGGCCACCAGGCCGGCCAGCGGGCCGTTGTAGGCGAAGCCGGGATCGTTCTTACCCATCAGCAGGGCGACCAGGGTGCCGCCGACCATCGCCATCAGCGAATTGACGGCGACCAGGCCGTTCATCTTGTCGAGCGCCTGCGCGCTCATCACGTTGAAGCCGAACCAGCCCACCGTCAAAATCCAGGCGCCCAGCGCCAGGAAGGGGATGGACGAGGGCGGGTGGGCGGCGATGGCGCCGTTCTTCATGTAGCGGCCACGGCGCGCGCCCAGCAGCAGCACGGCCGGCAGCGCGACCCAGCCGCCGACGGCGTGCACCACCACCGAGCCGGCGAAGTCGTGGAACTCGGCGCCCATGGCCAGCTTGAGCCAGGCCTGCACGCCGAAGCGCTGGTTCCAGACGATGCCCTCGAAGAAGGGGTAGACCAGGCCGACCAGCAGCGCCGTGGCGGCCAGCTGCGGATAGAAGCGGGCGCGCTCGGCGATGCCGCCGGAGATGATGGCCGGGATCGCCGCCGCGAAGGTCAGCAGGAAGAAGAACTTGACCAGCTCGTAGCCGTTCTTGGCCGCCAGCACGTCGGCCGAGGCGAAGAAGTCGATGCCGTAGGCGACACCGTAGCCGACGAAGAAATAGGCGATGGTGGAGACGGCGAAGTCGACCAGGATCTTGACCAGGGCGTTGACCTGGTTCTTCTTTCTGACCGTGCCCAGCTCCAAAAAGGCGAAGCCGGCGTGCATCGCCAGGATCATGATCGCGCCGAGCAGGATAAAGAGTGCGTCGGCACCGTTGTTGTGTCCATCCATTGCGTTACTCCCCAAAATAAGGCGTCAAAATAAGTGCATGCACTATCAAAGCAATATTCATTCCATTTTGGTGCGAAATGTTAAGTGCTTGATTTTGAAGTTTATTTGCGGAATCGCTTTGGTGAGAATTTGCCGTGGAACGGTGCGCGACGCACCAGGACGGCGCGCCATCCTGGTGCGTTTTGCCGAGCGGTGCGGAGGAATGCGCCACGATGGCGCGGCGGCGGAGGGCGCGGCGCGCCGCGATGGTGCGGCCGGCATGTCGCGATGCCAAGGTGCCGGCGGCTACAAACCCAACGGCAGGGAGCTAGGGTCAGACCCTAGGGTCTGACCCTGGGTTTGCGCCGCTGGGCTTACTTGGGGTGGCCGGCGGCTCAGGCCTTGGACAGGGCGTGGATGCGGAAGGGCGGACGTTGCAGCGTGCGCTCGTTGCGCAGCGGCGGCGGTGGCGGCACCGGTTCGCCCAGCGACTGCTCGACGTGCTGGCGCGCCAGCGGGAAGGTGTGCAGGTACAGGTCGAGGCACAATTCGTAGGCCGGCATGGCCGGCCAGTCCTGCGGCAGGAAGGCGCTGGGCAGCAGCGGATCGCTGGCGCGGCACTGGCGGTAGGCGTCGGCCACCAGCATGCGCAGGGCGAAGGCCTGGCGCGCGCTGAGCGCCTGGCCGTCGGCCAGGGCGTGGCGTAGCGGGGCGAAGCGGCGCAGGAAGGCGTGGTAGGGCGCGGCGGTGGCGTCCAGGTTCCAGGCCTGGCGGCCCATCTCCTGCAGCGGCCCGAGGCCGTCGACCTGCTGGCCGGCCACCTGCAGCACGCTGCCCTGCTGGGCCAGGCCCAGGGCCGGCGGATCGTCGCGGCCGCAGCGCTCCGGCATGGTCGGCCGCGCCAGCACCTGCGGCGCCAGCGCGCAGTAGCCCTGCTCGGCCAGGCTGCGGCGCAGCGCGGCGAAGGCCGGCGCGGTGCCGCTGCCGCCGGTGTTGATGACCAGGCTCCAGCTGCCGTCCCAGGCGTAGTCGGGCGGCGCGCTCAAGGAGTGCCAGGCGCCGCGCAGCTGCTCGGCGGCGTCCGGCAGCAGGGCGTAGGCGCTGCGCCGGCCGTAGCGGCGCGCGTACAGGCAGCCCTGCTCGGTCAGGCGGAACACGCCGGTGCGGGTGGCGCGCGGGTCGACGCCGAACAGCGCCATCAATTCGATCAGGTCGCTCAGCCAGACCGCCTCGCCGCGCGGCATCACGCTGTCGCCGAAGATCTGCTTGAGCAGGGCGTTGGCGGTCGGCGTGGTTTGGCGCAGGCAGGCGTCGAGCCAGTGCGGGTCGCAGTGCGGCGCCGAGGCTAGCGCCAGTTGCGGCGTGCTCAGGGGACGTGGCGCGCGCGGCGCGCGCAGTTCGAGCGGCATGGCGTTCATAGCGCGCCGCCGCTCGCCAGGGCCGTTTCGGCCGGCGCGCCGGTGTCGAGTACGGCCATCGCCGGCGCCGCCGCCGGCGCGTCGATGTTGTCCATCGCCGCCAGCAGCTCGGCGTGGCGGTCGGACAGGAAGCGGTCGATCATCGGGTACAGGATGCCTTCCTCCTTCAAGTGGTGCTGGCGCATCAGCATGCGCAGGGCATGGGCCAGGTCGAAGAAGTCGTCGCGCAGGTGGTCGGCGATGGTGGCAGCCATGCGCCGCACCAGCTCGCGCATCTGGCGGTGCTCGTCGCGCATCACGCTGGTCGGGCCGCAGTTGTGGCCCATGCAGGCTTCCAGCGCGGGGAACAGCACGGCCTCCTCGAGGCGCAGGTGGTGCTCCAGGCACTGGCGGAAATCGGCGAAGTCGGCGTTGGCGCTGGGCCAGTTGCGCGTGGCGACGCGGGCCTCGGCCAGCGTGTACAGATCGT
The DNA here is from genome assembly GCF_029834475.1 of Rugamonas sp. DEMB1. Taxonomy (GTDB): domain Bacteria; phylum Pseudomonadota; class Gammaproteobacteria; order Burkholderiales; family Burkholderiaceae_D; genus Rugamonas; species Rugamonas rubra. Next base: position 2,066,956 of record NZ_CP122407.1, read on the forward strand.
CGCACATGCGGTGATCGCGTCCCAGGAAGTTGCCGATGGTGCTCATTTGCTTTGCCTCTTCATGATTGCTTTGGTGTCAGCCTGCATTGTCACATTTGGTCAAGATTGAAATCTTTGATTCACATCAAGGATTTGCATACTTCCCGCGCGTTACAGTTCGGCCTCGTCAATTGTCGGGCCACACCATGTTGTTGAGCGTATTCGAGAGATTCAAAATCAAGGACCGGCTGTTGTTGCCGATCGTGCAGGGCGGCATGGGTGTCGGCGTCTCGGCGCACCGCCTGGCCGGCGCCGTGGCGCGCCTGGGCGCGATGGGCACCATCGCCAGCGTCGACCTGCGGCGCCACCACGCCGACCTGATGGCCGCCACCGGCCGCAGCCGCGACCGCGCCCTGATCGAGGCGGCCAACCTGAGCGCGCTCGAACGCGAGATCGTCCAGGCCAAGGCGCTGGCCGGGGGCCACGGCATGATCGCGGTGAACGTGATGCGCGCCGTCAGCCAGTATCCCGACCTGGTGCGCAAATCCTGCGAGGCCGGCGCCGACGCGCTGGTGGTCGGCGCCGGCCTGCCGCTCGACCTGCCCGAACTGACCGCCGAGCATCCGCACGTGGCGCTGATCCCGGTGCTGTCGGACGCGCGCGGCATCGCCCTGCTGTTGAAGAAGTGGATGCGGCGCCAGCGCCTGCCCGACGCCATCGTCATCGAAAACCCGCGCTACGCCGCCGGCCACCTCGGCGCGCCCGACAGCGCCACCCTGAACGACCCGCGCTACGCCTTCCCGCGCGTGCTGGAGGAAACCCTGGCGCTGCTGCGCGAGCTGGGCATCGAGCGCGAGCGCCTGCCGCTGATCGTCGCCGGCGGCCTGCACCAGCACGCCCAGGTGCGCGACTTGATCGGCCAGGGCGCCAGCGCGGTGCAGCTCGGCACGCCGTTCGCCGTCAGCACCGAGGGCGACGCCGACGCCGGCTTCAAGCGCGTGCTGCTCGACGCCGGGCCGGACGACACCGTCACCTTCATGAGCGCGGCCGGCCTGCCGGCGCGCGCCGTGCGTACGCCCTGGTTGATGAACTACCTCGACAAGGAGGCCAAGCTGCAGGGCAAGGCCAAGGCCAAGGACTGCACGGTCGGCTTCGACTGCCTGCAGCAGTGCGGCTGGCGCGACGGCCTGGCCAAGGCCGGCCAGTTCTGCATCGACACGCAGCTGGCCTTCGCGCTGAAGGGCGACACCAAGCGCGGCCTGTTCTTCCGTGGCAGCGAGGCGCTGCCGTTCGGCCGTGCCATGCGCCCGGTGCGCGAGCTGGTCGACTACATGCTCAACGGCGTCGTGCCGGCGGCGGCCAGCAGCGCCGCGGCCTGAGGCGGGCGCCGCCCGAATTCTGTTTGTCCCGGCCACCACGCCGGTTTTCCTTTTGAGTGCAACCCCATGAACATGAGCCATACAGCCGTTCCCACACCGCCGATCGAGCTGGTTTGCCCGGCCGGCAGCCTGCCGGCGCTGAAGGCCGCCGTCGACAACGGCGCCGACTGCGTCTACCTGGGCTTCCGCGACGCCACCAACGCGCGCAACTTCGCCGGCCTGAACTTCGACGACGCCGCCATCGCCCAGGGCATCGATTATGCCCACCGCAAGGACTGCAAGGTGCTGCTGGCGCTGAACACCTATCCGCAGCCGGACACCGCCGCGCTGTGGCGCACCGCCATCGACCGCGCCGCCCGGGCCGGCGTCGACGCGGTGATCCTGGCCGACCCCGGCCTGATGCGCTACGCCTCCGACCACTACCCGAACCTGCGCCTGCACCTGTCGGTGCAGGGCTCGGCCACCAACTACGAGGCGATCAACTTCTACCACAAGCACTTCGGCGTGGCGCGCGCGGTGCTGCCGCGCGTGCTGTCGATGGCCCAGGTCGAGCTGGTCAAGGCCAACACCCCGGTCGAGATCGAGGTGTTCGGCTTCGGCAGCCTGTGCGTGATGGTCGAGGGCCGCTGCGCGCTGTCGTCCTACGCCACCGGCGAGGCGCCCAACACCCACGGCGTGTGCTCGCCGGCCAAGGCGGTGCGCTGGCAGCAGACGCCGAAGGGCCTGGAGTCGCGCCTGAACGGCGTGCTGATCGACCGCTACACGGAGACCGAAAACGCCAGCTACCCCACGCTGTGCAAGGGCCGCTTCGACGTCGAGGGCGAGAACTACTACGCCATCGAGGAGCCGACCAGCCTGAACACGCTGGAACTGCTGCCGCAGCTGATCGGCATGGGCATCCGCGCCGTCAAGATCGAGGGCCGCCAGCGCAGCCCGGCCTACGCCGCGCAGGTGACGCGGGTGTGGCGCGAGGCGATCGACCAGTGCCTGCAGAACCCGGCGCGCTACTCGGTGCGGCCGGCCTGGATGAGCGAATTGAACAAAGTGGCGGAGGGGCAGCAGCACACGCTGGGCGCCTACCACCGCTCGTGGAAATGAATCAGGAGAGAACATGTTGAAACTCGCGTTCGGGCCCCATCCTGTACTACTGGCCCCGTGACACGGTACTGAAATTCTACGAGGAGGTGGCCAACAGCGCCGCCGACATCGTCTACCTCGGCGAGACGGTGTGCTCGCGCCGCCACGAGCTGCGCCTGTCCGACTGGCTCGACGTGGCCGAGCGGCTGCAGGCGGCCGGCAAGGAGGTGGTGCTGTCGACCCAGGTGCTGCTCGAGTCGACCGCCGACATGAGCACGCTGCGCCGCATCACCGACAACGGCCGCTTCATGGTCGAGGCCAACGACATGGGCGCGGTGCACTGCCTGGCCGGCGAGGTGCCCTTCGTCGCCGGGCCGCACCTGAACATCTACAACCCGCCGACGCTGCAGCTGCTGCACCAGATGGGCGCGAGCCGCTGGGTGATGCCGCTGGAGATGGGCCGGGTCGGCCTGGGCGTGATGCAGCAGCACCGCCCGGCCGGCATGCAGACCGAGTTGTTCGCCTACGGCCGCATGCCGCTGGCCTTCTCGGCGCGCTGCTTCACCGCGCGCCACCGCAACCTGCCCAAGGACAACTGCCAGTTCAGCTGCCTCGAGCACGCCGACGGCCTGCTGATGCAGACCCGCGAGAACGCCCCCTTCCTGGTGTTGAACGGCACCCAGACGCAGTCGGCGCTGGTCTACAACCTGGCCGGCGAGCTCGATCGCATCGCCGGCATGGGCGTCGACGTGGTGCGCATCAGCCCGCAGGCCGAGCACAGCATCGCCGTGCTCGACGCCTTCGACTCGGTGCGCCGTGGCGCCGCCACGCCGGCCCAGGCCTCGCAGGCGCTGCGCCAGTGGATGCCGGCCGAGGCCTGCGACGGCTACTGGTACGGCCGCGCCGGACTGGAGCAGGGCGGCGCCGCCGAGCGCGAGCTGGCGCTGGCCGGGAGCGAGGCATGACGCCCGCCGTCGGCACCGTGCCGCCGTCGCTGGCGGCGCTGCTGGGCAAGCTGCCGGCCTATCCCGGCTCGCTGCTGTTCGTCGGCGCGCTCAACCTCGCGTTGCGGCGCCACCTGCCGGAGGACGTGCGCCAGTCGCTGCAGGGCAAGCGCATGCGCATCAGCGTGCGCGACGCCGGCCTGGCCTTCGACTTCAGCTGGGACGGCGGCCGCTTCTGCGCCTGCCAGCGCGGCGAGGCGGTCGACCTGGTGATCGGCGCCAGCGCGCGCGACTTCCTGGCGCTGGCGCGCCGCGAGGAGGATCCGGACACGCTGTTCTTCTGCCGCCGCCTGTCGATGGAGGGCGACACGGAACTGGGCCTGCTGGTCAAGAACACCCTCGACGCCATCGACGCGCCCTTGCTGGAACTGCCGCCGCTGCCGGCGCCCTTGCGCTGGCTGGTGGCGCGCGGCGAGGCGCTGCGCGGCGCCGCGCCGAAGTAGGGCGCTGTCTTTGGCGCGGTAGCTGGGAGGCGCCACGTTCCGCTTGTGGGCGGCGGTCGGCAAAATCCTGTATTTTTTGATATGGATCAAACGTCCGCCACTCGGTTCGGACGTGGGCGAGCACAATGGTCGGCAGGCATCCCGCCGCCAAGGCCCGCATGAACCAAGCAATTCCGCCGCCATCCGCCGAGCAGGCCGAGCAGGACGCGCAGCGCAGCCGATTGGCGGCGCTGGCGCGCGTGCTGGCGCGCAGCGAAGGCGCGCCGCGCCTGTTCGAAACCCACATCTCCTGGGTGCTGGTCACCGAGCAGCACGCCTACAAGTTCAAGAAGGCGCTGCGGCTCGACTTCCTCGACTACTCCACGCTGCAGGCGCGGCGCCATTGCTGCGAGGAGGAGCTGCGCCTGAACCGGCGCCTGGCGCCCGAGCTGTATCTCGACGTGGTGGCGTTGTGCGGCGAGGCGGCGCTGCCCCGGCTGGCGGCGGCCGACGCCGCACCGGCCGACGACGCCGTGTTCGACTACGCCGTGCGCATGCGCGCCTTTCCGCAGCAGGCCTTGTGGTCGACGCGCCTGCCGGCCGGGCAGGTCGGCGAGGGCGAGATCGACCAGCTGGCGGCGCGGCTGGCGCGCTTCCACGCGGAGGCGGGCGCCGCGCCGCAGGGCAGCGACTGGGGCACGGCGGCGGCCCTGCGGCGCACCGCCGAAGAGGATCTGGCCGAGGTGGCGGCGCTGCTCGGCGCCGGCCCGGCGCGCGCCGAGCTGCAGGCGCTAAGCCACTGGCTCGCGTATTGCGCGCCGGCACCGGCCCGCTTCGACGAGCGGCGCGTGCAGGGGCGGGTGCGCGAGTGCCACGGCGACCTCCACTGCGGCAACATCCTGACCTTGGACGGCGTCGTCGAGGTGTTCGACTGCATCGAGTTCTGCGACCGCTTCCGCTGGATCGACGTGGTCAACGACCTCGCCTTCATCGTCATGGACCTGCGCTTCCACGGCCGCGCCGAACTGGCCGCCCGCCTGCTCGACCGCTACCTGCGCGACAGCGGCGACTACGCCGGCCTGGCCATGCTGCCCTACTACCAGGCGATGCGCGCGCTGGTGCGCGCCAAGGTCTGCCTGCTGCGCGCCGCCGGCGGCGGCGGCGACGCGGCGCAACAGGCGCAGCTCGGCCAGCAGTACCTGGCCTTCGCCGCCGCCGGCACCACGCCGGGCCGGGCGGCGCTGCTGATCACCCACGGCTACGCCGGCAGCGGCAAGTCGCGCGCCGCCGCGCAACTGGCCGGCTTGCTGGGCGCGATCCGCCTGTGTTCCGACGTCGAGCGCAAGCGGGTGCGCGGCGTGGCGCCCAACGCCAGCCTGGCGGCGCCGCCCGGGCGCGGCACCTACGAGCCGGCCAGCCGCCAGGCCACCTACGCGCGTCTGCTGCACTTGGCGCGCATGGTGCTGGCGGCCGGCCTGCCGGCGGTGGTCGACGCCACCTTCCTGCGCCGGCGCCAGCGCGCCTCGTTCGCCGAGCTGGCCGGCGGCCTGCGCCTGCCGTTCTTCGTGCTCGACGTGCGCGCCGCGCCGGCCACCTTGCGCCGCCGCCTGGCCGCGCGCGAGCGCGCCGGCGGCGACGCCTCCGACGCCGGCCTGGCCGTGCTGGAACAGCAGTTGGCGCAAGCCGAGCCGTTGACGCCGGCCGAGCGGCGCAACGTGCTGGCGTTCGACAGCGACGCCGCCGAGGCGGACGGCGCGGCCGGCGCGCTGGCCGCGCTGGCGGCCCGGGTGGCGGCGGCGCGCTGACGCCGCTGCAAGCGGGGACGGCGGCACATCGCCAGTCCATCAAATTCAATGTATTTGTTATCTTTGATTTTTATTCGCTTGCCGGAAAAACCCGTCAGAAAAGCGGAAACTCAGCTAAATTTGGTGTATTGTTATATGCGGCCGGGCCTTCTTGGCAGTAAAAACAGCTCGCCAATCGATTTAAATATTTAATTTGCTGAAATCGGTAATTTCGCGGTATGATTTACCTCGTCAAGTCGCGGGGAATATCATGGAAGCAATCATCGGTGGTTTGGCGCGAATGGCGCCGGCCGGGAGGGGAGTTATGCTGAAGCAGATCGAGCCGGACGAGCTGATAGTGGGGATGTATGTGGCCCGGCTCGGCTGTTCCTGGCTGGCATCGCCTTTTTGGAAGAAGTCCTTCCTGGTGGAGAGCGCCGAGGAGCTTGCCAAGATACGCGAGTGCCGCATCGACGAGGTGTGGATAGACATCAGCAAGGGACGCGATCTGCCGGCCCCTGCCCGCTCCGGCACAGTTCCGGCGGAGACTGTCGCTACCGCGCCCGCCGCCACCACCCCGGCGCCGTCGTGCCCGGCGCGGCCGCGTGTCGGTGCGCCTCTGCTGGCGCAGGCGCCGGCCTCGATCCGCACCGAAATGGGCCGCGCCGGCAAGACCCTGGACAGCGGCAAGTCGGCGGTGCGCTCGATGTTCGGCGAGGCGCGCATGGGCCGCGCGGTGGAGGTGGGCGAGGCGATGCTGCTGGTGGAGGACATCGCCGGCTCGGTGATGCGCAACGCCAACGCGCTGATCAGTCTGGCGCGGCTGAAGACCATCGACGACTACACCTATATGCATTCGGTGGCGGTGTGCGCCTTGATGATCGCGCTGGCGCGCGAACTGAAGCTGGACGACGACCAGGTGCGCGAGGCCGGCTTGGCCGGCCTGCTGCACGACGTCGGCAAGATGGCCATTCCGCTGGAGATCCTCAACAAGCCGGGCCGTCTGACCGAGGGCGAGTTCGACGTGGTGCGCGCCCACCCGGCCGAGGGCTTCCGCATGCTGCAGGCCTCGACCGACATCGGCGACGCCGCGCTCGACGTCTGCATGCACCACCACGAGAAGATGGACGGCAGCGGTTATCCGCAGGGCCTGAAGGGCGAGCAAATCAGCCTGTTCGCCCGCATGGGGGCGATCTGCGACATCTACGACGCCGTCACCTCGAACCGGCCGTACAAGAAGGGCTGGTGCCCGACCGAGTCGCTGCGCAAGATGGCCGAGTGGCGCGGCAACCACCTCGACGCCGACCTGTTCATGGCCTTCGTCAAGTGCGTCGGCATCTACCCGGTCGGCACCCTGGTGCGCCTGCGCAGCGGCCGGCTCGGCGTGGTCTGCGAGCTCACCGAGGGCAAGCCGCTGACCCAGCCGAGACTGCGCGTGTTCTTCTCCACCAAGTCGGCCACCTACATCGCGCCGGAGTGGCTCGACCTGGCCGCGCCGGGCTGCCAGGACGCCATCGTCGGCCACGAGGACGCCGCCGCCTGGAAGCTGGTCGACATCGACCGCTACTGGATGGGCGAGTAGGCGCGGCCCGCCGCGGCTGTATCCAGCCTCAGCTCGGGCAGCAGGTGGGTCTGCCACAGGGACTGCTCGAAGGCCGGTTTGAAGAAGCCGAAGTGGCCGATGCGGCGCACGCCGATCTGCTCTGGCGCGATGCGGCGCATGTCGCGCGGCGCGTTGCTGTAGCTGTCGTGGATGGCCGCGATGCTGCGCGCCGTCATGTACTCGTCGTCGGTGAAGGACAGCGAGACGATGGGCTGGCGGATGGCCTCGTAGCGCGCCCGCGCCGTGGCGCCCTCGACGCCGACGGCGTAGTCGCGGTGCAGGCACCAGCGGCGCCACTGCTCGATCACGCCGCGCGGCAGGTCGCCCACCATGCCCAGCCGCTTGCCGGGGAAGTAGCCGCACAGCGGCACCGCCAGCGGCACGAAAAAATACCACATCGACCATACCGTGCGCTTGAGCGAGGCGGTGTTTTCGCGCCAGTAGCCGCTGCCGGTGGCGATGGTCAGCACCTTGTCCACCTTGTCGTTGTTGGGCACGAAGGGCAGGATCTGGCCGCCCAGGCTGTGGCCCAGCCAGTACAGCGGCAGGCCGGGGGCGCGCGCGCCGACGGCGTCCACCATCGCGGCGCAGTCGCGCGTGGCCCAGCCGATCACGTCGGCGTCGAGCTCGCGCAGGTGGCCACGGCGCGACAGGCCGATGCCGCGATAGTCGAAGGTGGCCACCAGCAGGCCCTGGCGCGCCAGCCATTCGGCGAAGGCGGTGTAGTAGGTCTGCGGCACGGCCATGGCAGGCGCCAGCAGCAGCGCGCCGCGCGCCGGCCCGGTCGGGGCGAAGAAGCGGGCGACGACGTGCTCGCCGCCGCCAAGATCAATTTCCTGTTGCTCGAACGTTTGCATGGACTGCTCCTCTATGGTGCGCGGGCGTCGATGCTGTCGACCGCGCCGATGCTGCGGATGCCCGGGGTGGGGCGGCGGATGGCGCGGTCTAGTCGGCCGGGCGCTGGAAGTCGAGCTGTTTGGCGTGGTCGAGGAAGCGGGCGATGGTGGCCATCTCCTCGGCGGAGAAGCCTTGCACCAGTTGGGCGTTGATCGACTGCAGCAGCGGGCGCGCGGCGGCGATCACGGCGGCGCCCTGCGGGCTGATGTTGAGCAGGCTGGCGCGGCCGTCGGTGCTGGACGGCGCCTTTTGAACCAGGCCGTTGTCCGCCATCCGTCCGACCAGGCCGGTGATGGCCGAGTTCTGTAGTTGCAGCACCTGGGCCAGCTCCTTGAGCTGGCAGTCGGGGTGCTCCTTGATGGCGAACAGCGCCACCACCTGGGTGCCGGAGACCTTCAGTTCGTCGGTGAACAGGCGGTCCGCCGAGCGGAACAGGTTCTGCTTGGCCTGGGCCAGCAGGTGGAAAAGCCGGGGTTTCTTGCTCACGCGCGCTCCGTGTCGAATATCGAGTTATTACACATGCGGAGTATATTACTACGCATGTGTAATAAAAATCAAAACATTTCGAGCCGGGCGAATAGGCGCCGTGTTTAGGCGCGCGCGTTCGTCGCGGTCGCCGCCACCGCCGGCGGTGGCGTGAAGTGCAGCGCGCCGGCGATGCGGTTCCAGGCCTGGATGGCGGCCACGGCGGCGGTCAGGAAGGCGATCTCGCTGGCGCTGAACTGCGCCTGCACGTCGAGGTAGGCGGCGTCCGTCGCCGCGTGCCGCGCCTGCAGCGTCAGCGCCTCGGTCCAGGCCAGCGCGGCGCGCTCGCGCGGCGTGTAGACCGGGGCCGTGCGCCAGTCGGCCAGTTGTGCCAGTCTGGCCTCGTCGACGCCGAGCTGGCGCGCCAGGTTCATGTGGTACTGCAGGCAGAAGGCGCAGGCATTCAGGCGCGAGGCGTGCACCTTGAGCAGTTCCGTCAGCGACTTGTCCAGACCGGACTGGTCGACCGCCTTGCCGAGCGCGGCGAGGGCGGCCACCACGGCCGGCGCCAGTTCTTGGAAGCCGGCGTAGTCGATGCGTGGGGCGGGGTGCTGGGCTGGATTGCTGTGCATTGCTGGGCTCCTCTGTGGATGTGATAATATTCGAACTCTAACATCATATTCGAGCACTGACAACATGCCAGAAAAACCACCTGCCGCCGTCCCCGCCGTTGGCGAGGGCAAACGCGGCGCGCCCGGCCACATCGGCTACCTGCTGCGCCAGGCCGGCGGCGCGCATCGGCAGCGCATGGAGCGCGCGCTGTCCGACTTCGGCCTGACGCTGCCGCAGTTCTCGGTGCTGACCATGCTGGCGGCCTATCCCGGCGCCTCGGGCGCCGAGTTGGCGCGCCTGTCCTTGTTGACTCCGCAGACCATGAGCGTTATTGTCGCCAATCTGGAGAAAGCCGGCTCGGTGACGCGCCGGCCGCACGCGGTGCACGGCCGTATCCAAGTGATCGAGGTGACGGCCGCCGGCCGCGACCTGCTGGCGCGCTGCCACCCCCGCGTCGGCGCCGTCGAGCGCGATCTGCTGGCCGGCTTCGACGCCACCGAGGAAAAACTAATACGGCGCTGGCTGGTGCAAGCCGCGCTCGAACCCAACACAGGAGAACCGCATGACTGATTCCACGCTGCGCCATTTGGTGCTGTGCCGCTTCACCGAACAAACCTCGGCCGCCGAGGTGGCCAGCATCGGCGCCGATTTCGCCGCGCTCCAGCAGAGCGTACCCGGCGTGCTGCACTTCGAATCCGGCACCAACGTCAGTCCCGAGGGGCTGGCGCAGGGCTACACGCACTGCTTCCGGCTCGACTTCGCCGGCGCGGCCGAGCGCGACGGCTATCTGGTGCATCCGGCCCATCTGGCCTTCGTCGAGCGCTTCAAGCCCTGGCTGGCGCAGGTGCTGGTGTTCGACTACGCGGCAAGTTAAGCGGCGCCGGCAGCTCCCGCGCCGCTCCGCGTTCGCTGCTAACATGGGCGACGCGGATGCGGCCCCGATATGACGTGCGGCGCATCGCCCACCCAACAGGAGCGACGATGGCGACGGAGCAGGCGGCTTGGCCGGAACTGGAATTCTGGTTCGAATTCGGCAGCAACTACAGTTATCTGAGTGTGATGCGGATCGCGGCGCTGGCGCGCCAGGCGCGCGTGCGCGTGCTGTGGCGGCCGTTCCTGCTCGGTCCCATCTTCCGCGACAAGGGCTGGAGCAGCTCGCCCTTTGTGCTGGAGCCGGCGAAGGGCCGCTACGCCTGGATCGACACGGCGCGGCGCGCCCGCAAGTACGGTCTGGAGTTCCGCCAGCCGAGCGTGTTCCCGCGCACCGCGCTGCTGCCGATGCGGGTGGCCATGCTGGGCGCCGGCGAGCCGTGGATGGAGGCCTTCTGCCGGGCGGTGATGCGGCAGAACTTCGTCGAGGATGTCGACATCAACCTAGCGGCCCAGGTGCTGCGGGCGTTGGATGGTTTGGTGGACGATCCCGCCGCCGTGCTGGCGCAAGCCCAGGGCGACGCCAACAAGCTGGCGCTGCGCGAGCAGACCGAGCGCGCCCAGCGGCGCGGCGTGTTCGGCGCGCCCACCTTCTTCGTCGGCGACGAGATGTTCTGGGGCGACGATCGGCTGGAGGACGCGCTGGTTTGGTGCCGTAAAACGGCCTAATGCAGCTATTGTGTGTTTTGCAGCTTACGTTCTTAGCCCCGCGCTCAGGGACTATTTAGTTGCTTCTAGAATCAACCTGATGTTTGATTTCTATGTCCAGTTCTGCCGCAAGGATGGCCGCAGCCGCTAAGAGATTGAGACCCGCCTCAGGAGTTGGGAAGCGACTGATGATATTGATGCACAGTCGCCTTCCTTTCGCCTCAGGGCAGGATTCCAGTATCTGCTTCGATTCGACGAATTCGAAGTATGCGTTTAGCTTTCTTTGTAGCGCTGCCAAATGCAGACCCTCATTCTCCCAATTCCAAGAATCGACTATGTTGAGAACAATGCTGTCGTCTGAGCGCGCCGTCCCAATTGCATCGACGACGTGACTTTGCTCAAGGCTCATATACTTGGATCTTCTCGCTTAAGTTGGGCGGACAGGCTGGTACACCCGTATGCGGGGAGCCAATTGATCTTTCAAGGTACGTTGCGCGATGCGCATGTCGTACTCGCTTTGCAGGTTCAGCCAATACCTGGCCTCCATGTCGAAAAATAGGCCAAGGCGTAGCGCCGTATCCGCCGTGATGGGGCGATTGCCATGCACGATGTCGCTGATGCGGCTGGGCGAGACGTCGATATCGGCGGCCAACTGCTGTGCGGTGATGCCCAGCGGCCGCATGAACTCTTCCAGCAGGATTTCGCCGGGATGTACTTCATCGAGTAATTTGGCCATATCGCTACCCGTCGCTCTATTCGTTAGTGGTAATCCACAATTTCCACGTCATGCGGCCCATCCGCTTGCCATTTGAAGCAGATACGCCATTGGTCGTTGATTCGTATGCTGTACTGGCCTTTGCGGCTTCCGCTCAATGCCTCCAACATGTTTCCGGGAGGGATGCGCAAGCTTCTCAACTCGCCAGCGGCATTCAACTGAAGCAACTTGCGCCGGGCTGACCGCTCAATATTCTTGAAGTGGCGAACACTGAGGCTGTTGAACAGTGCTTCCGTTTCGGAGCATGCGAATGAAATTATCATGTTTGCATGTTCTTTGGCATGGAATCCGTAAGGTGGAATCCATGGTACTCCACCTGCGGCCACCAGTAAAACGGAGAAGCGTTGGACGATTGTCCCGAATCAGCGGTCCAGGCATGTTCATGCGTGTCGGCGTTCGCCGAGTACGCCAAGCCTGCCCGCGCATATCGGCTTAGGCCGGCAGCGCCCGTGTCACCGCCACGCTTGGCGCGGCCGCGTCCAGCGTCTGCCGCACCACGTCGGCGATCAGCTCGGCGGTGGCGGCCGACAGGGTCCAGCCGAGGTGGCCGTGGCCGGTGTTGTAGAACACGCCGGGCGCCTTGCCACGGCCGACGCGCGGCACCAGGTCCGGCATCATCGGCCGCAGGCCGGCCCAGGGCACCACGCTGCGTGTGCCGACGCCGGGGAAGCATTGCTCGACCCAAGCCACCAGCGGACGGATGCGGTCGGCGCGGATGTCGCGGTTGTAGCCGTTGAACTCGGCCGTGCCGGCGACGCGCAGGCGGCCTTCGCCGAGCCGGCTGGCGACCAGCTTGGTGGCGTCGTCGACCAGGCTGACCTTGGGCGCGGCGGCGCGGCTGGCGGCGTCGGCCAGGTCGACGGTGATCGAGTAGCCCTTGACCGGGTAGACGTTGACGCTGTCGCCCAGCGCGGCGGCCAGTGCGCGGCTGGCGGTGCCGGCGCAGACCACCACGCCGTCGTAGCTGGCGCTGTCGATGCGTCCCTCGTGCCGCGCGTCGACGCGGACGCGCCCGCCGCCGCTGGCCACGCCGCCCACCGTTTGCCCGCAGCGGAACTGCACGCCGCGCCGCTCGGCGGCGCGCGCCAGGCCGCTGCAAAACTTGTGGATGTCGCCGCTGCTGTCGCTCTCGGTGTAGTGGCCGCCGTAGTAGCTGCCGGCCAGAGTCGGCTCGATGGCGCGCATCTCCGCCGGCGTGACGGCGCGGCGCGCCAGGCCGCCCAAGGCCAGCAGCTTGGACACCTCGGCGGCGTGTTCGAAGTCGGCCCGGTCGCGGTGGATGTGCAGGATGCCCTCGCGCCTGAGGTCGAAGTCGATGCCTTCCTCGGCGGCCCAGGCGAACAGGTGCTCGCGCGCGGCCACGGCCAGGCGGGCGGTGGCGATGGTGTTGGCGCGGTACTGCGGGATGGCGGCGACGAAGCCGGCGAACCAGCTCAGCTTGTGCCAGCTCGGCTTGGGGCTGACCAGCAGCGGCGCGTCGCTCCTGAGCATCCACTTGATGCCCTTGAGTATGGTCGACCAGTGGTTCCATGCCTCGGCGTTGGAGGCCGACAGCTGGCCGCCGTTGGCGAACGAGGTCTCCATCGCCGGGTAACGGTGCTGCTCGTAGACGGTGACGGCGAAGCCGCGCTTGGCCAGCGCGTAGGCGGTGGTGACGCCGGTGATGCCGCCGCCGATGACTGCTATGGTTTTCATGTGCTCGGGTCCAAATCGTCGAAGGACTAGTGGCGGCCTGGCCTGCGACGCGCGGCAACAGCTTACCGTATTTCCGGGCCGCCCTTCAACGCCTATTTTCGCCCCGGTGGTTTGCCGGCAACGTCGGGCATATGGCTTTCTGCTGCCACTATCGCCCGGCAAGATCGGCCTAGTCGCGCGCATTTGCCGAATACGCCCGGCAAGTTGTATACTGTCGGCTTTCCATCCGGCCACAGCCTTACACAGGACGATCATATGAGCGCTTTACCTCCTTGCCCGAAATGCAATTCCGAATACACCTACGAGGACGGCGCCAACTACGTTTGCCCTGAGTGCGCCCACGAGTGGAGCGCGCAGGCCGGTGCCGAGGCGGCCGAGGAAGGCCCCAAGGTCTACCGCGACTCGACCGGCACCGTGCTGCAGGACGGCGACACGGTCACCGTCATCAAGGATCTGAAACTGAAGGGCGGCGGCGGCACCGTCAAGATGGGCACCAAGGTCAAGAACATCCGCCTGGTCGACAGCGACCACGACATCGACTGCAAGATCGAAGGCTTCGGCTCGATGAGCCTGAAGACCGAGTTCGTCAAGAAGGTGTGATGGCGCGGGCCGCGACGGCCCGGCCACCGAGTAGTGAAGAACCGCGCGGCGCCTTTGGCCCGCGCGTTTTTTTTGCCCCCACCCCTAGCTTGCGGGGTGGGGCGCTTACGCCGGCGGCAACCGGCCGGCCAGCAGCGGCTCGATGATGCTGGAGAAGTCGCGCCCGCCGGCGCCGGCCAGGCTGTGCATGCCATATAGGTTGCGCGCCAGTTCGCCCAGCGGGATGGCGCTGCGGCTGGCCAGCGCGGTTTGCGCCGCCAGGCCCAGGCTCCTTGAGCATCAGGTCGACGCCGAAGCCGCCCTGGTAGCCGCGCGCCGCCGGCACGTTGTCCATCACGCCGGGGTAGGGGTTGTACAGCTCCAGCGCCCAGTTGCGGCCCGAGCTCTTGGCCATGATGTCGGACAGGGCCTTGGCGTCGAGGCCGTTGGCCACGCCCAGCGCCAGCGCCTCGGCGGTGCCGGCCATGAGTATCCCGAGCAGCATGTTGTTGCAGATCTTGGCGGTCTGGCCGGCCCCGCTGGCGCCGGCGTGGAAGATGTTCTTGCCCATCGCGGACAGGTAGGGCCGGGCGCGCTCCAGCGCATCGGCGGCGCCGCCGACGATGAAGGTCAGCGTGCCGGCCTGGGCGCCGGCGGTGCCGCCGGAGACGGGCGCGTCGAGCATGTCCAGCCCGCGCGCGGCGCAGGCGCGCGCCACCGCCTGCGCGCTGGCGGCGGCGATGGTGCTGCAGTCGACCACCAGCGCGCCGGCCGGGATGTGGCCGGCGATGCCGTCGGCGCCCAGATAGAGCTGCTCGACGTGGCTGCTGGCCGGCAGCATGGTGACAACCACCTCGGCGCCTTCTAGCGCGGCGCGGGCCGAGGGCGCGGCCTTGGCGCCGGCCGCCGTCAGCTGGCCGATGGCGGCGGCCGACAGGTCGAACACCTGCAGCGCGTGGCCGGCCTTGACGAGGTTGAGGGCCATCGGCGCGCCCATGTTGCCGAGGCCGATGAAGGCGATTTTGTTCGTGAGCTGGTTCATGCCGCTTTCCTTTCATGGCCGCGCCGGGCGGCCGCTTGCGGTTCCGGTGACAAATGGTTGAGCGGGTGCTGCTCCGCCGGCCACGGGCTGGCGAAGTAGCCCTCGCACCAGGCGGGGTCGAGCTCGCGCACGCTGGCGGCTTGCCAGGCCGGCCGCATGTCCTTGTCGACGATCAGGGCGCGGATGCCCTCGGCGAAGTCGGGCCGCGCCGCGCAGTGCCGCGACACGCCCAGCTCCAGCTTGAACACTTCCGCCAGCGACAAGTGCTTGCTGCGCCGTTGGATAGTGTAGGCCAGCCAGGCGGCGGCCGGCGAGCCCTTGCGCACGGCGGCGGCGGCCTTTTGCAGCCAGCGGTCGCCGCCGTCGAGCAGGGCGATGTGCTCGATGGTGCGCTCCAGGTCGGCGCCGACGCAGAGCAGCTCGATCAGGTCGAAGTGCTGGCGCAGCGGGCCGGGCGGATCGTCCGGCGCGACGCGCTGCGCCTGCGTCAGCAGCACGCCGAGCTGGCGGTGGTTGTCGGCCGCCAGCGCGCTCCAGTGCTGGCGCTGCAGCTCGGCGAACAGCGCGGCCTTGTCGCCGTGGTGCAGGCGGAAGTCGGCCAGGCCGGCGAAGCGGGCGTCGCCGGCGTTGAGCGGGGCGCCGGTCAGCGCCAGGAACAGGCCGAGGTGGCCGGGCATGCGGTTGAGGAACCAGCTGCCGCCGACGTCCGGATACAGGCCGATGGCCACCTCCGGCATGGCCAGCCGCGAGCCCTCCGTCACCACGCGGTGGCTGGCGCCGGCCATCAGGCCGATGCCGCCGCCCATGACGATGCCGTGGCCCCAACACAGCACCGGCTTGCGGTAGGTGTGGATCTGGTGGTCCAGCGTGTACTCCTGGCTGAAGAAGTCCAGCGCGTAGGTGTTGGCGCAGACGTCGTCGCGCTCGGCCGAGGCGTGGTGGGCGCGCATCGAGCGGTACAGCTGTTGCAGGTCGCCGCCGGCGCAGAAGGCCTTGTCGCCGGCGCCCTCCAGCACCACCAGGGCCACGGCGGGGTCGTCCTCCCAGGCCTGCAGCTGGATGCGCAGCAGCGCGATCATGTTGAGCGACAGCGCGTTCAGCGTCGCCTCGGCGTTCAGCGTGGCCACGCCGATGGTGCCGCCGCCGGCGCAGTCGAGCGTGCGGAACAGCACGGGCAGGGCGCTCATGCCTGGCTCCAGACGGGCGCGCGTTTCTCCAGGAAGGCTTGCACGCCCTCGACCTGGTTGGCGCCGCCGAACAGGCCGACGAAGGCCTCGCGCTCGCGCGGCAGCAGGCTGGCCGGCGGCTGCTGGCGGGCGCCCTGGATCAGTTGCTTGCAGGCCTGCACGCTGCTCGGGCTTTGCTTGCCGGCCTGGCGCGCCAGGGCCAGCGCGCGGTCGAGCGCGGCGCCGGTGTCGACCACCTCCTCGACCAGGCCGATGCGCAGCGCGGTGGCGGCGTCGATGCGTTCGCCGCACAGGATCAGGCGCTTGGCCCAGCCCTCGCCGACCAGCCAGGCCAGGTTCTGCGTGCCGCCGGCGCAGGGCAGCAGGCCGACCGAGGCCTCCGGCAGCGCCATCTGCGCCTGCGTCTCGGCGATGCGCAGGTCGCAGGCCAGCGCGCATTCCAGCCCGCCGCCCATGGCGTAGCCGTTGATGGCGGCGATCGACACGCCACGGAAGGCGGACAAGGCCTCGAAGGCCTCGCCGAAGCGCTGCGCCATGTCGTGGGCGACGGCGATGTCGCCGTCGGCGAACAGCTTCAGATCGGCGCCGGCGGAGAAGAACTTGGCGCCCTGGCCGGTCAGCACCAGGCTGTAGACGGCCGGGTTGGCGTTCAGGTCGCCGACCAGGCGGCGCAGGTCGGCCAGGCCGGCGCTGGTCCAGGTGTTGGCCGGCGGATTGGCGATGGTGACCAGCGCCGTGTGTTCGATGATTTCCAGGGTCAGATTGGTGTAGTTCACAGGGCCTCCTCGGCGGGTGCGTGTTGCAGTAGATGGCGCGCGACGATCACGCGCATGATTTCATTGGTGCCTTCCAGGATCTGGTGCACCCGCACGTCGCGCAGGTAGCGCTCCAGCGGGTAGTCGCGCAGATAGCCGTAGCCGCCGTGGATCTGCAACGCCTCGTTGCAGACGGCGAAGCCGGTGTCGGTGGCCAGCCGCTTGGCCATGGCGCAGTAGATCGAGGCGTTGGCGGCGCCGGCGTCGAGCTTGGACGCGGCCAGGCGCACCATCTGGCGCGCCGCCACCAGGGTGGTCTGCATGTCGGCTAGCTTGAACTGCAGCGCCTGGAACTGGGCCAGCTTCTGCTTGAACTGAACCCGCTGGTTCATGTGCGCCTGGGCGCTCAGCAGGGCCGCCTGGGCGGCGCCGATCGAGCAGCTGGCGATGTTGATGCGGCCGCCGTCCAGGCCGCGCATGGCCAGCTTGAAGCCGTCGCCCTCGGCGCCCAGCAGGTGCGAGCGCGGCACGCGCACCTGGTCGAAGCTGATGGCGCGGGTCGGCTGGCTGTTCCAGCCCATCTTGTCCTCCTTGCGGCCGTAGGCCAGGCCGGCGGCGTCGGCCGGCACCAGGAAGGCCGAGATGCCGGCCGCGCCGGCCGCGCCGGTGCGCGCCATCACCACCAGCGCGTCGGTGGCGCCGGCGCCGGAGATGAAGGCCTTGCTGCCGTTGATGAGGTAGTCGTCGCCGCGCAGCTCGGCCGAGGTGCTCAGCGCGGCGGCGTCGGAGCCGGCGCCCGGCTCGGTCAGGCAGTAGGAGGCCAGCTTGCGCCCGCTCGCCAGGTCGGCCACCCAGCGCTGGCGCACCTCCGCCGTGGCCGACTGCGCGATCATCGCGCTGGCCATGTTGTGGATGCTCAGGTAGGCGGTGGTCGAGGGGCAGGCGCGGGCCAGCTCCTCGAAGACGATGGTGGCGTCCAGCCGCGACAGGCCGAGGCCGCCGAGCGCCTCCGGCACGTACATGCCGCAAAAGCCCAGTTCGCCGGCGTGGCCGATCATCTGCCGTGGGAAGATCGCCTCGGCGTCCCACTGCGCCGCCTGGCCGGCCATTTCGCTGGCGGCGAACTGGCGCGCGCAATCGCGGTAGGCGCGCTGGTCCTGGTTCAGTTCGAAGTCCATGACGGCCTCCTTACTTGAGCGAGATGGTGGTGTTGACCTTGCCGGCACTGGCGGCGTCGTCGAACCAGCGCGTGGTGATGGTCTTGGTTTGGGTGTAGAAGGACAGCACCTGCTTGCCGTAGGCCCAAGGTCGCCCAGCTTGGAGGCGCGCGAGCCGGTGAAGGAGAACAGCGGCACCGGCACCGGGATGGGCACGTTGATGCCGACCTGGCCGACGTCGACCTCCTCCTGGAACGTGCGCGCGGCGGCGCCGGACTGGGTGAACAGGGCCACGCCGTTGCCGTTCGGGTTGGCGTTGACGATGGCGATGGCCTCCTGCAGCGTGGCCGCCCGCATCACGCACAGCACCGGGCCGAAGATCTCCTCGGTGTAGATGCGCATGGCGCTGGTGACGTTGGCGAACACGGTGGGGCCGACGAAGTTGCCGTCCCGGTAGCCGGCCACGATCGGCGCGCGGCCGTCGAGCAGCAGGGTGGCGCCTTCCTCGACGCCCTGGCCGATCAGCTTTTCCACGCGGGCCTTGGCGGCCGGCGAGATCAAGGGGCCGATGTCGGCGCCGGCCTCGGCGCCGGCGTTCAGCGTCAGCGTTTGCGCGCGCGCCACCAGCTCGGGCAGCCAGTCGCGCGCCGCGCCCACCAGCACCAGCACCGACAAGGCCATGCAGCGCTGGCCGGCCGCGCCGAAGGCGGCGCCGGCCAGGTTGTCCAGCGTCTGCTGGCGGTTGGCGTCGGGCAGCACCACGGCGTGGTTCTTCGCCCCCATCATGCACTGGGCGCGCTTGCCGGCCCGGGTGGCGCGCTGGTAGACGTGGCTGCCGACGCGGGTCGAGCCGACGAAGGAGACCGCCTTGATGTCCGGATGGTCGCAGATGGCGTTGACCACCGCCTCGCCGCCGTGCACCACGTTGAGCACGCCGGCCGGAATGCCGGCCTGCAGCGCCAGCTCGGCCAGGCGCATGGTGACCATCGGTTCGTGCTCGGAGGGCTTGAGGACGAAGGTGTTGCCGCAGGCGATGGCCATCGGGAACATCCACAGCGGGATCATGGCGGGGAAGTTGAACGGCGTGATGCCGGCGCACACGCCGAGCGGTTGCAGTAGGGTGTAGGTGTCGACGCCGTTGGCGACGTTGTTGGCCAGCTCGCCCATTTGCAGCTGGCCGATGCCGGCGGCGTATTCGACCACCTCGAGGCCACGGAAGATGTCGCCCTCGGCGTCGGCCAGGGTCTTGCCCTGTTCGGCCGTCAGCAGCGCGGCCAGCTCGGCCATGTTCTCGCGGATCAGCTGCTGGTACTTGAGGAAGACGCGGGCGCGCGCGCCGATCGGGGTCTTGCGCCAGGTGGCGAAGGCGGCCTTGGCGCCGGCCACGGCGCGCGCCATCTCGTCCGCCGTGGCGAAGGGCACGCGCGCCAGCACCTCCTGCGTGGCGGGGTTGACGACGTCGCGCCATTCGCTGCTGGTCGATTCGATGAACTGGCCGTCGATCAGCAGTTTGACGGTGGGGATGGTGTGCTTGCTCATGGTGTGCTTCCTCGTTGGCGCGGCGGTTTTTGCGCCGGCGCTCGTCTGCATAGAATGTCGCGCGGCTGTGCCGCGCAACGCCCGTCACGCACCTTCCGTACGTGACCAGACCCAGGGAAAAATATCGACCTGCCGTGCCAAGGCGCCGCCGCCGCGAGGCGCGGGGGCGCATCGGAACACCGCCTGCCGCAATGCTTCCTTGAAGATCAACAGGCCGGTATCCGGGCTCGCAAGTCTTGTCGCTCCGCCTTCCCAGTCGAGCCGACCAGTGGCATGGATGGAGCGACCGCACTTGCACACCGTTGCGGAGGCAGCAGCGGCATGGCGCCGGAGGAGTGTTGCCGCCCGGCGCGTACCGCTTTCCCGTTTAACGCCGCCCAAGGGGATGGGACGGCGCACCTGTTGCATGAAATATATCACATTATTTGACGTTTACGTAAACGTCATTCGATTCATGACAATGTCGTTTGCGGCCGGCTCGCGGCGGTGGCGCTCATTTCAACAGGAGGGAAGTGCTTTGGCCAGCGAAATCGTTTCCACCAAGGGGTCGGACTCCAGATCCCGTAGATACTGTGCCTTGAACTCGGCCGTGAAAAGCCAGCTATCAATTTGCTTGCGCACGGCGAGCAAGCGCGGGTGGTAATTTGCCTCCTTCACTTTGACGATGGCGGTCACTACACGCTCGTCATCAATCTGCCGAACGCGAGCGTCGAGCTGTTCAAGTTTTTTGAGTTTAGAGAAGTCCATGACACCCAGTGTATCCGATTTGCGCGTGGCGGCAAGCGCGTGGCGACAAGCGCGTGGCGACAAGCGCGACGAGTCCAGCGACGGCGGGCGCGGCCATGCTGGTGCCTGACATGTCGACCAATCCGGTCCTGCTGCCGGACCGAGCCGCCCTGACCGCATGACCCGGCGCCGACACTTCCGGTTTGAACCGGCCGTCCCGGGTTGGCCCGGTGCTTGAGAAATAGGACATGGGAAGCGCGCTTTTGTGCGCATCGTAGGAGCCGACGCAGATGGTGTCGTGGCCGCAGGAGATTGAGCCGAGCGTGCAGCTATCGATCGGATCGACGAAGGACGACTGGGCAGTGTCCAGACGTTCGATCCAGGCATGAAACGCGGCACCGGAGTTGCCCCGGTCGAAGAGCCGGATCGTCCATTGGCCGCCACCGACGGCGCCGGCGATATAGATCCCGATCATGTTGTCGAGATTGTTGGGGTCTCTCAGCCGGTTGCCGACGTACACGACGATGTCCTGGGCCGTGCCGATCGGCATGTTGCTTCCCGGCTCGGCCACGCCGAGGCTGCTACCGTCGGGTGCGATGACCTCCACCGCCACCCGCGTGGTGCCGGCCATCCACACTTCCATTTCCTGCCCCGCCGGGCTGTTCTCTGTCTTCCAGCGTACATCTATCGATCCACCTTTGGGAATCGTGCCTTCGGTATGAATGTGGTCGGCTTGCGAGTTGGCGGCCGCGATGACGACCGCCCTGTTGGGTTTTGCCCGGATCAGCCGGTCGAGCTGCCTGCTCGACCAGGGTCGTCCCGTCGTGCGGGCCGCCATTCGTGCCCAGGCTCAGATTGACCACGCACGGGCGATCGCCGGCCTGCGCGAAAATGAAGCTGACTGCCTCGAGCATCTGTACCGAATCGCCGAACGACTGGTCCACCGCCGTCGGCCCACTCCAGGCGATATCCGAGGCGGACACCTCAACAAAGATGATGGCTGCCTGCGGTGCGCAACCGGGAGTTCCCGATCCAAGGCCATTGCCTGCGGCAATATCCATCACGTGCGTACCATGCGCCCCCTCGTGGGCGCCTACATTCAGATGGGAGCCATAGCCGAGCGCCGCATAGGGATCGGGGGTTCTTAGCGCTGCGTCGATGTCGGCTTGCGGATGTAAGCGTCCGTACTGCACGTCGCCCGCGCCGGACAATTCTCCCGCTTGATCCCAGATTGCTTCAATTCGCGTGCTACCGTCGTTTCGGCGGAAGTTGTCATGCGCGAAATCGCAGCCGAAATCGACAATGCCGACGACAACGCCTTTGCCTCCATCGGGTGAGGTGCCCGCCGGCAGCAGACCTGGCGCGACCATCATCGCGCGCGTGGTTGCGGCCAATGCCGCCCGTACCGGTTGCGATGCCTTCAGGCTTTGCACGAATGGTTGGTGACGAACCGCTTCGATTCGCTTGATCGGTATGCGCCCGGTGACGATGCAAACACCGCCTTCGCCAGTCTCCGCGCCCAGCGTGACGCCGACCTTGACCTCGCTCAAGGCCTCCCATGCCTGCACGTCGTCGACCTTGGCGATCACAGCAATTTCTTCCGCGGACGTAGACGCCAGCGCCATTCTTGGCGATCCGCTCTTTTGCCTGGCCAGGGCAACCTGCAATCGGGAGTCCATCGCCGGCTCGATGTCCATGGGGCGTGCATGCAAGCTACCCCAGTCCTGTTTGGAAACCAAGGCCAACGCCGACGTTGCGATGGAACTCAGAATCCTTGCGTTTGAGAAGTTTAGGCCACTCAGCGCGGCGGAAACGGTGGCATGGATTTGTGCCGCTGGCAACGCGGCATCCTGCTGCGCTGTGCTTGGACCTTGATCAACCTTCGGCGAGCGCTGACTCCAACCAAGGTAAGTGGCAGCCGTCTCGCTGGACCAATTCGGTAGCGACCAAGACGGTAGCGCTGTCACAGGTGGACGTGGTGTCGATATGTGCGCGCCGGCCTTTTTCTTGCCGCCTGCCGGGGCTACTTTCTTCGGTTCGTTCTTTTCTCCGGTTGCCATTATTGACCCCGCCGTGGTGGATTGAAAAAGAGTTCGATAGCTGCGCGATGCTGCGGCCAGCCGTCAATAATAATCCTTTTGACATCATTCACGTCGATGGAAGTGGGACGCATCTTTCGGACGCTGGACCGCAGCGGTTTGTCCAGGCGATCTGATTGCCTCGCCTAGCCCGGCGTGCGCAGGAAGTGCTCGATGGTGTCGCGGATCTCGCCGTCCTGCTTCATTTCCTTGATGGCGGCGTTGAACTTGCGGATGAAGTCGTGCTTGTAGGGGAAGCGGCCGGCGTCGCGGTTGGTGTAGCCGAGGTAGCCCTGCTCGGCGCTGAGCGCGCTGGTCTCGGCGATCGGCAGCGCGCCGGCCTCGGCCAGGCCCTCGTGGCGGATGCGGCCCAGCTCCCAGACGATCGAGGAGCGGTCGTTGAGGAAGCAGTCGATGCGGCCCTTCATCAGCTTGAGCAGGTTGGTGCGGCTGCTGCGCGCCGGCACGGCGCTCAGGCGGCCCTCGGCGACGGCCTGGTCGAACAGCTTGCCGCCGCTGAGGAAGCCGGCGTTCAGGCCGATGCGCAGGCCGGCGTAGTCGTCCGGCCAAACCTTGCGCGGGCGCCGCTCGATCACCGGCTGGCTGCAGTACACCACCAGCTGCTCGGCCAGGATGCCGTCCGAGTAGTCCATGTAGGGGCGCTCGGCCGGCCGCAGATACGGCGGGTAGAGGGCGAAGGCCTCGCCCGTCTCCAGCTTGACCAGGCCGCGCTTCCACGGGATGGGCTGCAGGCTGACGCGGTACTCCGGCATGCGCTTGGCGGCGGCGCGGATGATGTCGCTGTAGATCCCCTTCATCTCGCCGTTCTCCAGGTAGGAGTAGGGTGGATAGCCATCGTCGCCGTAGATGGTGACGGCGATGGGGGCCGGCGCGGCATTGCCGTCGACCGCCGCCGGCGCCGCCAACGCGGCCAGCAGTAGCGGCAGTGCCAGCAGCGCTGCCAGCGTCCGTCGCGTCGTCAATGCCCGTCGTGGCGTCGGCGGCGATGCCGACGCGGCGCGCAACGCCGCCGGCGGCGCCGGCAGCAGCTGCGGGCGCCGTCCGGGCGGCGGGCGCGGGCGCGGCGGAAGCGCGCCCGGGGACGGGCGTGGCGTGGGCATTAGCGCTATTTGATATCCTTGATCGCGTCCAGGTACTCCTTGGACTTGCGGGTCTTGCCGATCGCCGTCCACAGCGCGTCGACCTGCTCCTTGTGGGCGGCGTAGTAGGCCTTGTTGAAGGGCACGTAGAAGTCGGCGGTCATGAATTTGGCCGGGATCATCTCGACCTTGTCGTCGATGTCCTTGTGGCTGGCGATCAGCGCGTTCATCTCGACGTCGAAGCCGAGGATCACATCGCCCTGGCCGGCGATCATCTTGTAGAAATTGCGCAGCGGCTCCTTGGTGTTGTCGTCGTAGCTGACGTTGATCGACTTGAGCTGGTCGGAGATGGTGGCGAAGCCGGACGGGATCAGCACCGGCTTGGCGACGTTGGAGAACTTGCTGCCGTCCCAGCCGGCCTTGCTGCCCTTCATGCGGTAGGCCATGATGTCCATGCGCGCCAGCGACTGCGCGGAGTTGGCCTTGGCGCCGCTGAGCGGGAAGGCGGCGTAGTCGGCGTGGAAGGGCGTGTAGCCGGCGTTGAGCAGGCCGTTCAGGGTGCCGCCGCGCACGTCCTCGATGCAGCGCTTCCAAGGCTGGATCTTGAAGGTGACCGGCTGGTTGATCTGTTTGGCGGCCATCTTGATCAGCACCTGCATGGTGCCGTCCCGGGTGGGGAAGGTGTAGGGCGCGGCGGCCTGGTCCTCGATGCACAGGACCATCGCGTCCTGGCTGAAGGCGGCCATGGGTAGGGTCAGCAGAACTGCCGATACGAGTGCTTTCATGATGTGTGCTCTCCCGGGGCGGTGGGTGGTTGGCTGCGGATGCGATTTAGAACTGATGGCGTTAGAACTTGTGACACTAGAACTTGTGATACAGGCCCAGCGCCAGGCCGCGCGTGCCGCTGCCGCTTTCGACCGCGTTGCCGACGGTGAAGGGGGCGCCGTTGTCGTTGCGCAGGCGCGAATAGGAGCCGTACAGGTTGGTGCGCTTGGACAGCGCGTGGGTGTAGCCGATGGCGGCCTGGCGCGCATCCTGGCGCAGGCCGCTGCTGTCGCGGTGGTCGATCAGCGAGACCATCCAGCTGTCGGCGCCGCGCGTGGTGGAGGCGCCGACGATGATGTCGCGCGAGTCGAGCGCCAGGTCGTCCTTGTTGCGGGCGTAGCCCAGCGCCGCCTTGAACGGGCCGAAGTCGTAGGTGGCGCCGGCGAAGCTGACCTTGTGGGTGCTGGTGTCGGCCAGGTTGTTCAGGCTGCGGTGGGCCAGCACGGCGAACACCCGGTCGCGGCTGTACTCGACGGCGTAGCCGAGCTCGCGCTTGGCGGCGCCGCTGCCGGCCACCTCGCCGGGCGCCCAGGTCAGGTTGGCGGTCAGGCCGTTGATGGCCGGCGTGGTGTAGTAGACGCCGTTGCTGGTGCGGTAGTCGGAGAACATGACGTTCGAGTAGGCGCCCTCGTGGCCGCCGCCGAAGGGGTCGACGTCGTTGAGCGCGTTGGTGACCAGGTTGAATTGCCGGCCCAGCTTGACGCTGCCGAAGGGGCCGCTCAGGCCGACCAGGGTTTGGCGGCCGAAGGTCAGGCCGGTCGGGCGGTTGCCGCCGGTGTCGCCGGCGATGCCGCCCTCGATGACAAAGTTGGCGGACAGGCCATTGCCGAGATTCTCGCTGCCCTTGAAGCCGAGCCGCGAGCCGGCCTGCACGCCGCTCTCGAGGTTCCAGCTGCTGCCGGCCGGGCCGCCGCTCTCGTAGACCACGCCGAGGTCCATCGAGCCATATACCGTCACGCCGCTTTGCGCGCAAGCGGCCCCCGCACAAGTTCCAATCACCAGCGTTGCGAACACGTTCTTGCTCATCGCGTTTACCTCCAGATCTAACGTCAGGATAGGTGGGGCTGTCACTGCCCGGTGCTTTATTATCCGCGCGAATTTCTGAGCTGCAAGAATATATTGTTACATTGTTGCGTTTTGGGGAGAGCTGCTAAACGCTGGGTTTGCTTGCTGTTGTCCGCGTCGCGGCGTCCCCAACTCGGCGCGGCGTTTCAGGCGCGCGCCGGCGCGGCCGGGCAGCCGCTCCAGTAGCTGGCGGCGGGGATGTGCTCGCCCTTCATCACCAGGGTCAGCGGGCCGAGGCGGGCGTTGTCGCCGACGGTGGCGCTGTACAGTACGGCGCTGCGCGGCCCCATGTAGACGCGCTTGCCGATGCGCACGTGGTCGATCTTCATCACGCGGTCCTCGAACAAATGGGTCTGCGGGCAGCACAGCGCGTTCAACTCGCTGTACTCGCCGATGCTGACGCAGTCGAACTCGGTGATGTCGGTGGTGTCGAGGTAGACGCCACGGCCGATCTTCGCGCCCAGCAGCTTGAAGGCCAGCGGCAGCCACGGCGTGCCGCGCAGGTAGCGCATGAAGTTGGGCACGGCGATGCCCTCGTACAGGTTGGTGACGCCCTCGGACAGCCAGACGAAGGGCGTCCACATCGGCTCCGATTGCTTGCGGTAGCGGCCCAGCAGCAGCCATTTGAAGGCGACCACGAAGACGTAGTTGCCGATGCCGTAGAGCAGGCCGGCGACGGTCAGGTCCCAGCTCACCTCGGCCCAGCGGCCGGCGCCGGCGGCCGGCATCACCGCCAGCACCAGCGTGTAGCCGACGGCGATCACCAGCGCGTGCGGCGCGACGATGCGGAAGGCCTCGATCAGGCCGCGCCCCAGCCGGCGCAGCGGCGAGGGGTGGAAGGTCAGGTTTTCCGGGTAGCCGCTGGTCTGCTCGCGCGCGGGCAGGCTGATCGGCGGCGAGCCGAGCCAGGTTTCGCCGCTGCCCATCCGGGCGTTGTCCGGCGCGCGCGAGTGCACGCCGATCAGCACGCGCTCGGGCAGCACGGTGCCGTCCGGGATGTAGGCGCCGTTGCCGACGAAGCTGCGGTGCGAGATGACGGTCGGCTGCATGGTCATCCAGCCGCCGTCGATCTCCTCGTCGCCGAGCATGACGGCGTCGGCGATGAAGGTCTCGTCGCCCAGCGTCAGCATGTCCGGCACCACGCCGAGGGCGGTGGAGATCTCGGCGTCGCGGCCGACCTTGGCGCCGAGCAGGCGGTACCAGTAGGGCGCGTAGACGGTGGCGTAGATGCCGTGCAGGACGTTCAGGCTGGACTCCTGGATCTGGCTGACCAGCCACTTGGCGCAGTAGGTGTTGCCGTGCACGGCGTAGCGGCCCGGCCGCAGGCGCGGCAGCACGCCCCAGCGGATGCCGGCCGACAGCAGCGCGGTCAGCACGATCAGCACGGCGCTGGCCGGGAAGGCCAGCAGGAAGTAGCGCAGCAGGCGCACGCCCAGGTCGTCGCCGCGCACCCAGGGCAGCCAGCCGGCCTCGTCGAACCAGTCGATCAGCACGAAGCTGGGGAACACCGGCATGAAGAACAGGGTGACGATCAGCACGATGCCGAGCACGAAGAAGAGCGCCTCGGCGGCGTGGCGCAGGGCGCCGACCGGCGGCCGTGGCGGCAGGCGCCGCGGGTCGAAGGCGCCGCTGTCGCGCGCCGGCGAACCGCTCCAGATGCGCCCGGCCGGCACGCTGGCGCCGTCGCCGAGCGCCGACTGGCCCTCCAGGTGGCCGGCGGCGCCGACCCGGGTGTTGCCCTCGAGGACGGCGAAGGAGCTGACGCAGGCCTCGTCGTCGAGGCGGATGGCGCCCAGCAGCAGGCGGCCGCGTTCGACGCGGGCGTTCTCGAAGTTGACGGCGTTGCCGATGCTGACGCCGTCGCCGATGCGCAGCAGGTCGGGCGCGCGCAGGGTCAGCGAGCCGATGACGACGTCGTGGCCGACCTTGGCGCCGAGCGCGCGCAACCACCAGACGGCCAGCGAGGAGCCGCTCAGCAGGTAGGCCGGCGCCGATTCGACCAGCCGGTCGGCCAACCACCAGCGGTAGTAGCTCAGGCCCCACAGCGGATAGCTGCCGGCCTTCAGGCGGCCGGCGATGAGCCACTTGCCGGCGATGGCGATGGCGAACTCGAGCGCCGTGGCCAGCAGGTAGACGCCGGCCGAGACGGCGATGGCGCGCGCCACCGAGTCGCCCGGGCCGCCGGTGAAGAAGTGGTAGGTGAAGAACGGCGCCAGCCACTGCGCCATGCGCAGCGCCACCAGCGCCGGCATGGCCGCCGCCTGGGCCAGGCCGCAGCGCCAGCGGCGCCAGGCCGGCGGCGGGGTCCATTCGGCCTCGGCCACGGTGGCGGCCTGGGCCTGTTCGAGCACGGCGGCGATCAGGCCGACGCGGCGCTGCTGGTAGATGTCGCGCACGGTGATGTGGGCGAAGCGCGGGTCGGCGCGCAGGGCGGAGGCGAGCCGCGCGGCGAAGAAGGAGTGGCCGCCCAGGTCGGAGAAGAAGTCGGCCTGGCGCAGGATGGGCTGGCCGGGGAACAGCGCGGCCAGGGCGGCGAACAGGGCCTCTTCGGCCGGGGTCTCCGGCAGGTCGGAGTCGGCGGCGTGGCCGGCCGGCGGCGCGCTCAAGGCCATCGCCTTGAGGGCCTTGCGGTCGATCTTGCCCGAGGTCAGGCGCGGCATCGCCGCCAGCATCTCGTAGCGGCCCGGCACCATGTAGGGCGGCAGGGAGGCGGCCAGGGCGTGGCGCAGCGCGCCGGCGGCCAGCTCGACGCCGGCCTCGGCCACCAGGTAGGCGACCAGCTGGTCGATGCCGTCGTCGCGGCGCAGCAGCACGGCCGCCGTGCCGACGCCGTCCTGCCCGGCCAGCAGCGCCTCGATCTCGCCGAGCTCGACGCGGAAGCCGCGGATCTTGACCTGGTCGTCGGCGCGGCCCAGGCACTGCACGCGGCCGTCGGCGTCGATGCGGGCCAGGTCGCCGGTGCGGTACAGGCGGGCGTCGTGCAGGCCGCCGGCCCAGGGGTTGGGCAGGAATTTTTCCACCGTCAGGTCGGGCTGCCCCAGGTAGCCCTCGGCCAGGCCGGGACCGGTGATGCACAGCTCGCCCGTCGCGCCGCGCGGCAGCAGGCGCAAGGGCGCGCCGGCCGGGCGCTCGGCGTCGGCGTCGATCACCAGCAGGCCGTAGTTGGGCAGCGGCGTGCCGATGGTGACCGGCTGGCCGATGTGCAGCTCGGCCAGGCTGCACGACACCGTCGCCTCGGTCGGGCCGTAGGTGTTGAACATGCGGCGCCCGCCGGCCCAGCGCTCGACCAGGCTGTCCGGGCACATCTCGCCGCCCAGGTTGATCAGGCGCAGGCCGGGCACGTCCCGGGCGAACAGGGCCAGCAGGGTGGGCACGGCGTGCAGCACGGTGACGCCGTTCTCGGCCAGCAGGCGCGGCAAGGTCTCCGGGTCGCCGCTGGCGTCCTTCGGGCCCAGCCACAGGGTGGCGCCGACCAGGTAGGCGATCCAGATCTCCTCGAAGGACATGTCGAAGGCCACCGAGAAGCCCTGGTAGACGGTGTCGCTGGCGGCCACGCCGAGCACCGCGTTCTCGCTGCGCAGGAAGTGGCAGATGCTGCGTTGCGAGACCAGGATGCCCTTCGGCTTGCCGGTCGAGCCGGAGGTGTAGATCACATAGGCCGGCTGGTCGGGCGAGACGGCGCCGCGGCGCGCCAGCGGCTCGCCGGGGGCGGCCGGCGCCAGCAGGGCCTCGGCGGTCCACACCGGGCGGCCGACGGCGGCCAGGCGCGGCGCCAGGGCGGCGCAGCTGAGCACGCCGGCGGCGCCGGCGTCGTCCAGGCAGATCTGCAGGCGCTCGACCGGGGTGTCCTCGTCGACCGGCAGCCAGGCGGCGCCGGCCTTGGCCACGCCGGCCTGCAGCAGCAGCAGCTCGACACCGCGCGGCAGCCACAGGCCGACGATCCGGCCGGGGCCGACGCCGGCGGCGATCAGGCGCGCCGCCACCAGGTCGGCCTGCCGGTCCAGCTCGGCGTAGCTGACCCGGCGCCCGCCGCAGACCAGCGCGGTCTGGCCGGGCGCGCGGCGGGCGCTGGCCTCGAGCAGGTCGGCCAGGATCTCCTCGCGCAGCAGTTCGGCGCGTTGGGGACCGTGGAGGATGTCCGGATGGGCCTGCGGGAGGGACGGTGGGGCGATGTCGTTCATGCTGATGCTTTTCGGTGGAGTCGTGCGCGATGCCCGGGCGCCGGCTGGGCCGGCCGTGCCGCAGGGCTGACATTGTACGGCAAGCGGCGCTGCGGCGATCGGGCGGCACCGTTGCGGCCTGGCTTCGCTGGAAGTAAATAAATTACAAGATTCCACTTTTTGACGGAGGATTTTGATCTACATCAAATTATTGCTTGAAATCAATCAATACACTGATGAAAGTCCTGCCGCTGTCCGGCGGCGGCGGCGCCAGCCGCGCCGCCCGCCGCGCCGGCCGGGCGTGGCCGCCCCCACCCAGCGGCCGCCGATTTCGCCTTGCCGGCCGCCATCCCGCCATATTGCACAGCAGGTCGTCCCGGGGCGCCGCTGTTTCGCCAATTTGATGAGAATGACTATGTGTAACTTCCAATTTCCTTGCGCGGCAGCGGCACCAGCACGCCTCGTTGCGGCGGCATGAACGCGCGCCTGGTCGACCTGGAGCTGCAGGTGCGCGCGATGGCGCCCAGCCGCGCCGCCGCCGCCGAGCAGCTGGCCTTCCTCGAGCTGGGGCCGGACGAGATCGCCCTGCTGCGCCAGGTGCACGCGCCGCTGCAGGCGCGGCAGCAGGCCATCGTCGCGGCCTTCTACGAGCACCTGCAGACGGTGCCGACGCTGCGCGCCATGCTGGCCGACCCGCAGGTCTACGCCCGCCTGCAATGCGCCCAGGCCGATTACTTCCGCGGCCTGACGGCGGGCGACTACGGCGCCGACTACGTGCTGCACCGCGTGCGCGTCGGCGTGGTGCACCAGCAGATCGGCCTGGAGCCGCAGTGGTACATCGGCGCCTACCGCAAATACCTGTCGGCGCTGGCGCCGCTGCTGCAGGCGCTGCTGGCCGACCGGCCCGAGTTGTACCTGCCGACCTACGACGCGCTGCTCAAGGTGGTCTGCTTCGACATGAGCCTGGCGCTCGACACCTACATGCAGAGCGGCCGGCGCGAGCTGCGCGACAGCGAGGAGCGCTTCCGCGCCGCCTTCGGCCAGGCCGCCGTCGGCCTGGCCGAGCTGAGCGTGGAGGGGCGCTGGCTGCGCGCCAACCGCAAGCTGCAGGAGATCGTCGGCTACAGCGAGGCCGAGCTGCAGGCGCTGAACTTCCGCGACATCACGCCGGACCACGAGTGGCGCGCCGACGAGGAGGCGGTGGCGCGCCTGGTGGCCGGCGAGATGGACCACTACTCGCGCGAGAAGCGCTACCGGCGCAAGGACGGCCACATCGTCTGGGTCAAGGTGACGGTGGCGTTGATGCACGCCGGCACGCGCGACGCCAGCGTGGTGGCGGTGGTCGAGGACATCGCCCGGCGCAAGCAGTACGAGGAGGAGCTGCGCCACCTGGCCAGCCACGACCCGCTGACCGGGCTGGCCAACCGCAACCTGATGCTCGACCGGCTGTCGCAGGCGATCGCCTTCGCCCACCGCGCGGGGCGCCACGTGGCGGTGATGTTCATCGACCTGGACCGCTTCAAGAACATCAACGACAGCCTGGGCCACGACGCCGGCGACCAGGTCATCATCGAGGTCGGCCGCCGGCTGGCGCGCAACATTCGCGAGGGCGACACCGTGGCGCGGGTCGGCGGCGACGAGTTCGTCGTGCTGCTGTCGGACGTGGCGCGCGACGACGAGGTGGCGGCGCTGGCGGCCAAGATGCTGGCCGCGCTGTCGCTGCCGATCACCGTGCACGGCCAGGAGCTGGCGCCGGTGGGCAGCATCGGCATCAGCCTGTACCCGCGCGACGGCGCCGACAGCCGCGACCTGCTGCGCAACGCCGACGCGGCGATGTACCGCGCCAAGGAGCTCGGCCGCGGCAACTTCCAGTTCTACGCCGAGGAGATGAACGCGCGCACGCTGGACCGGCTCAAGCTCGAGGGCGGCCTGCGCCGCGCCCTGCAGCGCGACGAGTTCGAGCTGTACTACCAGTCGCAGGTGGAGCTGAGCAGCGGGCGCATCGTCGGCATGGAGGCGCTGCTGCGCTGGAACCCGCCGGGCGGCGCGGTGGTGCTGCCGGGCGACTTCATCCCGATCGCCGAGGAGACCGGCCTGATCGTGCCGATCGGCGAGTGGGTGCTGCGCCAGGCCTGCGCCCAGCAGGTGGCCTGGCGCGAGGCCGGCCTGCGCGACGTGCGCGTCGCCGTCAACCTGTCGGCGCGCCAGTTCAAGCAGACGGACCTGGCGCGGCTGGTGGCCCAGGTGCTGGCCGAGACCGGCTGCCGGCCGGAGAGCCTGGAGCTGGAGATCACCGAGAGCGTCATCATGGAGCGGCCGGAGCAGGCCACCGCGATGCTGCAAACGCTCAGCGACATGGGCGTGCACCTGTCGATCGACGACTTCGGCACCGGCTATTCCAGCCTGACCTACCTGAAGCGCTTCCCGATCCAGACCTTGAAGATCGACCGCTCCTTCGTCGCCGACCTGATCAACGACGCCGACGACGCCGCCATCGTCTGCGCCGTCATCGCGCTGGCCCACACGATGGGGCTGAGCGTGATCGCCGAGGGCGTCGAGACCGAGGCGCAGCTGGACTACCTGCGCGCGCAGCACTGCGACCAGCTGCAGGGCTATTACTTCAGCCGGCCCCTGCCGGCGGCGCAGGTGGCGGCCCTGCTGGCGCTGGATTGAGCTAGCCGCCTGGCGCCGGCCATGTCCATGTCATCGACTCCCGCCCGCCATAACGGGGGGGATTTGATATACATCAAACATCACTGAATCGCGCTCGATGGGCTCGCTTGTCGACGAAGACCCTTGCCTTATGATGGGCGCCGGTGTTGTACGGTTATCGTGATTCTATTCACATCTCAGCAGTATAACCATCACCCTCGTGCCGGCTTGGCGTGCCGCCTCTCTCTATCCTCCATTGCAATCCGTTTGCCAATGCGGGAAACACACGCTCTTGCTTGGCAAACCATGGTGGAAGTCAAACAGCCTCAGCCGATTCTTCCTGTCCGCGGCGACAGGGAGTGAGTCATCCTCCCCCGGCCTTGAACGCGTTTGGACAATTCACGGACTTGGCCAGGCATTCATCCCTTGCCTTCCATATTCTGAATCAACGCACGGTAGCGATTATCCGTTCTGTGCGCACACATAACCTTTAACAATATATTGCGGGCTATCACTTATTCAATTTCTTCCTACATTTCTTGTTGGCACAATATTTTTATGGAGAATGAAAATGCAAACCGAACAGAGTGCAAATATAGAACAAGGCGAGGCGCGCGAACGCGCGGATCGACTCGCCGCCGCAGGGCGGCCGACCGCGTTGCCGTTGAACCGTCACTCCGCCGCCGCCGGGCCGCCAGTCGGCGCCCAGCGGCGCGAGCTGGCGTCGGGCCTTTGCCTGCACGAACTGTTTGAACGACAGGCCGAGCGCGCGCCGGACGTGGTGGCGCTCGAGCAGGACGGCCGCCAGCTCACTTATCGCGAACTGAACGCGCAGGCCAACCGCCTGGCGCACCATCTGCGCGCGGCGGGCGTGGCGCCGGACCGTTTTGTCGCGATCTGCGCGCGGCGCAGCCCGGCGATGGTGGTCGGCATGCTGGCCGTGCTCAAGGCGGGCGGCGCCTACCTGCCGCTCGACCCGGCCTATCCGCCGGAACGGCTGAACGCCATGCTGCGCGACAGCGAGCCGGTGGCGGTGCTGGCGCAGGCCGAGCTGTGCGCCGGCCTCGAGTGCGGCGCCGCGCCGCTGCTGGCGCTCGACGCCGCGCCGGCGCCGTGGGCCGCGCAAGCGGAGCACAATCCCGGCCCGGCGCCCGGCCTGACGCCGCAGCACCTGGCCTACCTGGTGTACACCTCCGGCTCGACCGGCGTGCCCAAGGGCGTGATGGTGCCGCACCGCGCCATCGTCAACGAGGTGCTGGCCTTGGGCCTGCTGCACGGCCTTTCGCTCGGCCGGCGCCAGCTGCAATTCGTCTCGACCGCCTTCGACGTCTGCGTCGAGGACGTGTTCAGCACCCTGGCCTGCGGCGCCACGCTGGTGCTGCGCAGCGAGGCG
Organism: Rugamonas sp. DEMB1; assembly: GCF_029834475.1. Taxonomy (GTDB): domain Bacteria; phylum Pseudomonadota; class Gammaproteobacteria; order Burkholderiales; family Burkholderiaceae_D; genus Rugamonas; species Rugamonas rubra. The sequence continues at coordinate 2,100,484 of NZ_CP122407.1, forward strand.
TGGCTGGGCGACGCGGCCAACTTTTGGCGCCACTGCGCCGAGCAGCGCATCTCCGGCATGAATCTACCCGCGCTGTTCTGGGAACAGCTGGCGCTGGACGACGGCGCCGCCATCCCGTCCTGCGTGCGGCGCGTCGTGGTCGGCGGCGAAGCGATGGGCAAGGCCGCGCTGCGCGCCTGGTTCGACCGCGAGGGCCACCGGCCGGAGTTGTACAACGCCTATGGCCCCAGCGAGACCAGCGTGTGCGCCAGCGTGCAGCCGTGCGAGGACCGTGGCGACGCGGCGCAGCCGATCGGCCGGCCGATCGACAACACCAGCATGTACCTGCTGGACCAGGCCGGCCGGTTGGCGGCGCCCGGCGCGAGCGGCGAAATCCACATCGGCGGGCTCGGCGTGGCCAGGGGCTATCTGAAGCGGCCGGAGCTGACGCGGGCGCGCTTCCTCGCCGATCCCTTCTCGGACCAGCCGGAGGCGCGCATGTACCGCACCGGCGACCTGGGCCGCCAGCTGGAGGACGGCAGCATTGAATTCATCGGCCGCAACGACCAGCAGGTGAAGATTCGCGGCTTTCGCATCGAGCCGGGCGAGATCGAGGCGCGCCTGCGCGAACAGCCCGGGGTACGCGAGGCCACCGTGCTGGCGCGCGAAGACCATCCCGGCGACAAGCGCCTGGTCGCCTACCTGGTGGCGCGGCCGGACCGGGCGGCGCCGGACGCGCAGGCCCTGCGCGCGGCGCTGGCGCGCGTGCTGCCCGACTACATGCTGCCGGCCGCCTATGTGACGCTGGACGCGCTGCCGCAAACGCCGAACGGCAAGCTCGACCGCGCCGCTCTGCCGGCGCCGGCCGCCGACGCCTATGCGCAGCGGCCCCACCAGGCGCCGCGGGGCGCGACCGAGCAGGCCTTGGCGCGGATCTGGGCGGAGCTGCTGCGGCTGCCAAGCGTGGGACGGCAGGACAACTTCTTCGAACTGGGCGGCCATTCCCTGCTGGCGGTGCAGATGCTGTCGCGGCTGCGCCAGCGCCTCGGCGTGGAGGTGGCCTTGCAGGCGCTGTTCGACCAGCCGGTGTTGCGGGACTTCGCCGCCGTCGCGGCGCGGGCGACGGCCAGCGTGCTGCCCGCGCTGGTCCCGGCCCGGCGTCCGGCGGCGCTCCCGCTGTCGTTCGCGCAGCAGCGGCTGTGGATCGTCGCGCAGCTGGGCCGGCAGGCCGGCGCGGCCTACCACGTTCCCGGCGGCCTGCGCCTGAGCGGCCGCTTGGACCAGGCGGCGCTGGGCGCGGCGCTGGCGCGCATCGTGCAGCGCCACGAGGTGCTGCGCCTGTACATCGGGCAGGCCGACGGCGCGCCGTGCCAGCGCTTCACGCCGCAGGCCGAGCTGCCCTTCCATGTCCACGACCTGCGCGCCGCGCACGACGGGAAGGCGGCGCAGGCGCACTGGCGCCGGGTGGAGGCGCAGGCGCCGTTCGACCTGGCCGCCGGCCCCTTGATCCGGGCGCGGCTGTTGCGCACCGGCGAGCTGGAGCACGTGCTGCTGCTGACCATGCACCACATCGTCGCCGACGGCTGGTCGATGGGCGTGCTGGCCGACGAACTGGCGCGGCTGTACCGCGCCTACGCGCTGGAGGGCGTGCCCTACGGCGACGACCCGCTGGCGCCGCTGGCGGTGCAGTACGCCGACTACACGCTGTGGCAGCGCCAGTGGCTGGGCGGCGCGCTGCAGCAGGAGCAATTGGCCTACTGGCAGCGGCAACTGGCCGGCGCCCCGGCGCTGAACGCCTTGCCGACCGACCGGCCGCGTCCGCCGGTGCAGGACTTCGGCGGCGACAGCGTGGAGGTGCGCCTCGACGCCGGCTTGGGCGAGGCGCTGCGCGCCCTGTCGCGGCGCCACGGCACGACCCTCTACATGACCCTGCTGGCCGGCTGGGCGGCGCTGCTGGCCCGCCTGTCCGGCCAGGACGAGCTGGTGGTCGGCACGCCGGTGGCGAACCGCCGCAGCGCCGAGCTGGAGCCCTTGATCGGCTTCTTCGTCAACACCTTGGCGCTGCGGTTCGAGCTGGCCGGCGATCCCAGCGTCGGCGACTGGCTGGCCCAGGTGCGCCGGCGCGTGCTGGAGGCGCAGAACCACCAGGACCTGCCGTTCGAGCAGGTGGTCGAAGCGCTCAAACCGGAGCGCACGCCGGCCCACCATCCCTTGTTCCAGCTGATGTTCGCCTGGCAGAACGCGGCGGACGCCGCGCCGGACCTGCCGGGACTGGCGCTGGAGGCGCTGCCCGAGAAGGGCGGGCGCGGCACCCAGTTCGATCTCGCGTTGAGCCTGCGCGAGGAGGCGGACGGCGGGATCACCGGCGTGCTCAGCTACGCGACCGCGCTGTTCGAGCGCGACAGCGTGGAGCGGCATCTGGCCTACCTGGAGGTGCTGTTGCGCGGCATGGCGCGCGACGACAGCCAGCAGGTCGAGCGCATCGGGCTGCTCAGCGAGCGGCAACGGCGCCAGCTGCTGGTCGAGTGGAACGCCACGCGGCCGCTGGCCGCGCCGGCGTTGTGCCTGCACCAGCTGGTGGAACTGCAATGCGCGCGCACCCCCGACGCGGTGGCGGTCGAACAGGACGGCCGCCAGCTCAGCTACCGCGAGCTGAACGAACAGGCCAACCGGCTGGCGCACCATCTGCGCACGGTCGGCGTGGCGCCGGACCGGTTTGTCGCGCTGTGCGCGCTGCGCAGCCCGGCGATGGTGGTCGGCATGCTGGCCGTGCTCAAGGCCGGCGGCGCCTATGTGCCGCTCGATCCGGCCCATCCGCCGGACCGGCTGAACGCCATCCTGCGCGACAGCGCGCCGGTGGCGGTGCTGACCCAGGGCGGGCTGTGCGACGGCCTCGACTGCGGCGGCGCGGTGGTGCTGGCGCTCGACGCCGCGCCGGCGCCGTGGGCGGCCCGGCCGGCCGGCAACCCGGGCGAGATCGCCGGCGCGGCGCCGCGGCACCTGGCCTACCTGGTCTACACCTCCGGCTCCACCGGACAGCCCAAGGGCGTGATGGTGCCGCACCGCGCCATCGTCAACGAGGTGCTGGCGTTGGGCGAGCTGCACGGCCTGTGCGCCGGGCGCCGCCAGCTACAATTTGTCGCCACCGCCTTCGATGTCTGCGTCGAGGACGTCTTCAGCAGCCTGGCCAGCGGCGCCACGCTGGTGCTGCGTAGCGAAGCCTGGCTGGGCGACGCCGCCGGTTTCTGGCGCCACTGCGGCGAGCAGCGCATCTCCGGCATGAACCTGCCGGCGCTGTTCTGGGAACAGCTGGCGCTGGACCGCTACGCCGCCATTCCGCCCTGCGTGCGGCGCATCGTGGTCGGCGGCGAGGCGATGGGGGCGGGCGCGCTGCGCGCCTGGTTCGGCCGCGAAGGCCACCGGCCCGAGTTGTTCAACGCCTACGGCCCCAGCGAGACCGCCGTGTGCGCCAGCGTGCAGCAATGCGGCGACCGTGGCGGCGCCGCCGAACCGATCGGCCGGCCGATCGCCAACACGCGGATGTACCTGCTCGACCGGCACGGCCAACTGGTGCCGCCCGGCGCGGCCGGCGAGATCCATATCGGCGGTGCCGGCGTGGCCAGCGGCTATTTGAACCAGCCCGAGTTGACGCTTGAGCGCTTCGTCGCCGACCCGTTCCGCGGCGCGCCGGGGGCGCGCATGTACCGCACCGGCGACATCGGCCGTTGGCTGGCCGACGGCACGGTCGAATTCATCGGCCGCAACGACCGGCAGGTCAAGATACGCGGCTTTCGCGTCGAGCCGGGCGAGATCGAGGCCCGGCTCGAGCGCCTGCCCGGCGTCGGCAAATCGGCCGTGCTGGCGCGCGAAGACCGGCCCGGCGAAAAGCGCCTGGTGGCGTATCTGGCCGCCGCGCCGGGCCAAGCCGCGCCGGCCGTGCAGGAGCTGCGCCAGGCGCTGTCGCAGGTGCTGCCCGACTACATGGTGCCGGCCGCCTACGTGACGGTCGAGGCGTTGCCGCTGACGCCGAACGGCAAGCTGGACCGCCAGGCGCTGCCGGCGCCGGCCGCCGACGCCTACACGCAGCACGCCTACCAGGCGCCGCAAGGGCCGGTCGAGCAGGCGCTGGCGCAGATCTGGGCCGAGCTGCTGCGCGCCGAGCGGGTGGGGCGGCAGGACCATTTCTTTGAACTGGGCGGCCATTCGCTGCTGGCGGTGCAGATGACGGCGCGGCTGCGCCAGCGCCTGGGCGTGGAGGTCGCCCTGCAGGAAGTGTTTGCCCGGCCGGTGCTGCGCGACTTCGCCGCCGTGGTGGCGCAGACGGCGGCCAGCGCCATGCCGCCGCTGCTGCGCGGCCCGCGCCCGGCGACGATACCGCTGTCGTTCGCCCAGCAGCGGCTTTGGTTCATCGCGCAGATGGGCCGGCAGGCCAGCGCCGCCTACCACATTCCCGGCGGGCTGCGCCTGCGCGGCCGGCTCGACGAGGCGGCGCTGGCCGCCGCGCTGGCGCGCATCGTCCAGCGCCACGAGGTGCTGCGCACCCGCATCGAGCTGGTCGACGGCGAACCGAGCCAGCGCATCCTGGCGCAGGCCGCGCCGCCGCTGCAGCGGCACGACATCGGCGCGTCTTCCGACCCGGCCGCCGCGCTGGCGCACTGGCGCGAACTGGAGGCGCGGGCGCCGTTCGACCTGGCCGCCGGCCCGCTGCTGCGGGCGCGCCTGCTGCGGTTGGCCGCGCAGGAGCACGTGCTGCTGCTGACCATGCACCACATCGTCGCCGACGGTTGGTCGATGGGCGTGCTGGCCGACGAACTGGCGCGGCTGTACCGCGCCTACGCGCTGGAGGGCGTGCCCTACGGCGACGACCCGCTGGCGCCGCTGGCGGTGCAGTACGCCGACTACACGCTGTGGCAGCGCCAGTGGCTGGGCGGCGCGCTGCAGCAGGAGCAACTGGCCTACTGGCAGCGGCAACTGGCCGGCGCCCCGGCGCTGAACGCCTTGCCGACCGACCGGCCGCGTCCGCCGGTGCAGGACTTCGGCGGCGACAGCGTCGAGGTGCGCCTCGACGCCGGCCTGGGCGAGGCGCTGCGCGCCCTGTCGCGGCGCCACGGCACGACCCTGTACATGACCGTGCTGGCCGGCTGGGCGGCGCTGCTGGCGCGCCTGTCCGGCCAGGACGAGCTGGTGGTCGGCACGCCGGTGGCCAACCGCCGCAGCGCCGAGCTGGAGCCCTTGATCGGCTTCTTCGTCAACACCCTGGCGCTGCGGCTCGACCTGGCCGGCGATCCCAGCGTCGGCGACTGGCTGGCCCAGGTGCGCCAGCGCGTGCTGGAGGCGCAGAGCCACCAGGACCTGCCGTTCGAACAGGTGGTCGAGGTGCTCAAGCCGGAGCGCACGCTGGCCCACCATCCCCTGTTCCAGCTGATGTTCGTCTGGCAGAACGCGGCGGGCGCCGCGCCGGCCATGGCGGGGCTGGAGCTGGCGGCGCTGCCGGAGCAGGGCGGCCACGGCACCCAGTTCGATTTGGCGCTGAGCCTGCGCGAGGAGGCGGACGGGCGGATCACCGGCATGCTCAGCTACGCCACCGCGCTGTTCGAGCGCGACGGCGTGGAGCGCTATCTTGCCTACCTGCAGGTGCTGTTGCGCGGCATGGCGCGCGACGACAGCCAGCAGGTCGACCGCATCGACCTGCTGAGCGAGCAGCAGCGGCGCCAGCTGCTGGTCGAGTGGAACGCCACGCGGCCGCTGGCCGCGTCGGCGCTGTGCCTGCACCAGCTGGTGGAACTGCAATGCGCGCGCGCGCCCGACGCGGTGGCGGTGGAACAGGACGGCCGCCAGCTCAGCTACCGCGAGCTGAACGAACAGGCCAACCGGCTGGCGCACCATCTGCGCACGCTGGGCGTGGCGCCCGACCAGATGGTGGCGCTGTGCGCGCGGCGCAGCCCGGCGATGGTGGTCGGCATGCTGGCCGTGCTCAAGGCCGGCGGCGCGTATGTGCCGCTCGATCCGGCCTATCCGCCGGAACGGCTGAACGCCATCCTGCGCGACAGCGAGCCGGTGGCGGTGCTGACCCAGGGCGGGCTGTGCGACGGCCTCGATTGCGGCGGCGCGGTGATGCTGGCGCTCGACGCCGCGCCGGCGCCGTGGGCGGCCCAAGTGGCCGGCAACCCGGGCGACATCGCCGGCGTGGCCGGCGCGGCGCCGCACCATCTGGCCTATCTGGTCTACACCTCCGGCTCCACCGGACAGCCCAAGGGCGTGATGGTGCCGCACCGCGCCATCGTCAACGAGGTGCTGGCGTTGGGCGAGCTGCACGGCCTGTGCGCCGGGCGGCGCCAACTGCAGTTCGTCTCCACCGCCTTCGACGTCTGCGCCGAGGACGTGTTCAGCACCCTGGCCAGCGGCGCCACGCTGGTGCTGCGCAGTGAGGCCTGGCTGGGCGACGCCGCCAACTTCTGGCGCCACTGCCGCGCGCAGCGCATCTCCGGCATGAACCTGCCGGCGCTGTTCTGGGAACAGCTGGCGCTGGACCGGCGCGCCGCCATTCCGCCCTGCGTGCGGCGCATCGTGGTCGGCGGCGAGGCGATGGGGGCGGGCGCGCTGCGCGCCTGGTTCGGCCGCGAAGGCCACCGGCCCGAGCTGTTCAACGCCTACGGCCCGAGCGAGACCGCCGTGTGCGCCAGCGTGCAGCAATGCGGCGACCGTGGCGGCGCCGCCGAACCGATCGGCAAGCCGATCGCCAACACGCGGATGTACCTGCTCAACCGGCACGGCCAGCTGGTGCCGCCCGGCGTGGCCGGCGAGATCCATATCGGCGGGGCCGGCGTGGCCAGGGGCTATTTGAACCAGCCCGAGTTGACGCGCGAACGCTTCGTCGCCGACCCGTTCTGCGGCGCGCCGGGGGCGCGCATGTACCGCACCGGCGACATCGGCCGCTGGCTGGCCGACGGCACGGTCGAATTCATCGGCCGCAACGACCAGCAGGTCAAGATCCGCGGCTTCCGCATCGAGCCGGGCGAGATCGAGGTGCAGCTGTCGCGCCTGCCCGGCGTGGGCGAGGCGGTGGTCGTGCCACGGCAGGACCGTCCGGGCCACAAGTATCTGGCGGCCTATGTGGTGGCGCAGCCGGGCCAGCCGGCGCCGGCGGCGCACGATTTGCGCCAGGCGCTGTCGCACGTGCTGCCCGAGCACATGGTGCCGGCCGCCTACGTGGCGCTGGCCGCGCTGCCGCTCACGCCGAACGGCAAGCTCGATCGCGCCGCCTTGCCGGCGCCGCAGGCCGACGCCTATGCGCGCCACGACTACCAGGCGCCGCAGAGCGCGGCGGAAACGGCCGTCGCCCAGATCTGGGCCGAGTTGCTGCATGTCGACCGGGTCGGCCGGCTCGACAGTTTCTTCGCACTGGGCGGCCATTCGCTGCTGGCGGTGCAGATGACGGCGCGGCTGCGCCAGCGCCTCGGCGTCGAGGTGGCCCTGCAGGAGGTGTTCGCCGAGCCGGTGCTGCAAGACTTCGCCGAGGTGGTCGAACGGGCGGCGGCCAGCGCGCTGCCGCCGCTGCTGCCGGCCGCCCGTCCCGACACGATACCGCTGTCGTTCGCCCAGCAGCGCCTGTGGTTTGTCGCGCAGATGGGCGAACAGGCCAGCGCCGCCTACCATATCCCCGGCGGGCTGCGCCTGCGCGGCCGGCTCGACGAGGCGGCGCTGGCCGCCGCGCTGGCGCGCATCGTGCGGCGCCACGAGGCGCTGCGCACGCGCTTCGAACTGGTCGACGGCGAACCCCGCCAACGCATCGCCGCGCCGGTCGCGCCGGCCCTGGTCCGCCACACGCTGGACGACTGCGAGGACGGCACGGCGCAACTGGCCCACTGGCGCACGATGGAAGCGCTGGCGCCGTTCGACCTGGCCACCGGCCCGCTGCTGCGCGCGCGCCTGCTGCGGCTGGCCGCGCAGGAGCACGTGCTGCTGCTGACCATGCACCACATCGTCGCGGACGGTTGGTCGATGGGCGTGCTGGCCAAGGAACTGGCGGCGCTGTACCGCGCCTACGCCTCGGAGGGCGTGCCCCACGGCGTCGATCCGCTGGCGCCGCTGCCGGTGCAGTACGCCGACTACACCTTGTGGCAGCGCCAGTGGTTGGGCGGCGCGCTACAGCAGGAGCAACTGGCCTACTGGCAGCGCCAACTGGCCGGCGCCCCGGCGCTGCACGGCCTGCCGACCGACCGGCCGCGCCCCGCCGTGCAGGACTTCGGCGGCGACAGCCTGGCCGTGCGCTTGGAGCCGGAACTGTGCGACGCGCTGCGCGCCCTCTCGCAGCGCCACGGCACGACCCTGTATATGACCTTGCTGGGCGCCTGGGCGGCGCTGCTGGTGCGGCTGTCCGGCCAGGACGAGGTGGTGATCGGTTCGCCGGTCGCCAACCGCCGCAACGCCGAGGTGGAGCCGCTGATCGGCTTCTTCGTCAACACGCTGGCGCTGCGCCTCGAACTGGGCGGCGGGCCGACGGTCGGCGACTGGCTGGCCACGGTGCGCCGGCGCGTGCTGGAGGCGCAGAGCCACCAGGACGTGCCGTTCGAGCAGGTGGTGGAGGCGCTCAAACCGCAGCGTTCGCTGGCGCACCACCCGGTGTTCCAGCTGATGTTCGCCTGGCAGAACGCGGCCGGCGCCGCGCCGGCGCTGGACGGCCTGACGTTGGAGGCGCTGCCGGACGACGGCGCGCACGGCACCCAGTTCGAGCTGACGCTGAGCCTGCGCGAGGAGGCCGACGGCGCCATCGCCGGCGTGCTTGGCTATGCCACCGCCTTGTATGAACGGGCCACGGTGGAGCGCCATCTGGCGGCCCTGCGCAGGCTGCTGGCCGGTATGGGCCGCGACGACAGGCAGGCGATCGAGCGCATCGAGCTGCTCGACCAGGCGCAGCGCCGGCAACTGCTGCTGGCGTGGAACGACGCGCCGCGCGCGGCCGAGCCGCCCATCTGCATCCATCAGCTGTTCGAGCGGCAGGCGCTGCGTACGCCGGCGGCGGTGGCGGTGGAACAGGACGGCCGCCATTTGACGTATCGACAAATGAACGCCCAGGCCAACCGCTTGGCGCATCGATTGGCGGCGGACGGCGTGCGCCCCGGCGCGGCGGTGGCCGTGCTGTTGGCGCGCTCGATGCTGCTGGCGGTGGCGCAACTGGCCATCCTCAAGTGCGGCGCCTTCTACGTGCCGCTCGACCTGGAGGCCCCGGCGGAACGGCAGGCGGCGCTGATCGCCGATTGCGGCGCCGCCGTGGTGCTGGCCAGCCGCCGGCGCAAGCTGCCGGAGGCGGCCGGCTGGCGGCGTCTCGATCTCGACGCGACACCAGGCGCAGGGCAGGGTGTGGCCGAGGTGGACGCGCCGAACTGGCACGCCGCCTGGCCGAGCCACAACCCGGACCTGAGGGCCGACCCCGAAGCGATCGCCTACGTGATGTACACCTCCGGCTCGACCGGCCAACCGAAGGGCGTGATGGTGCCGCACCGGGCGATAGCGCGGGTGGTCGTCGACAACGGCTACGCCGCCTTCGACAGCAGCGACCGGGTGGCCTTCGCCGCCAACCCGGCCTTCGACGCGGCGACCATGGACGTGTGGGCGCCGCTGCTCAACGGCGGGCGGCTGGTGGTGGTCGACGCGGCTACCCTGCTGGCGCCGGAGCGGCTGGCGCGCCTGCTCGGCGAACACCGGATCACGGCGATGTTCCTGACCACGGCCCTGTTCAACCAGTATGCGCGGGCGATCCCCGAGGCGCTGGCCGGGCTGCGCTATCTGATGTGCGGCGGCGAACGGGCCGACCCGGCCGCGTTCGCGCGCCTGCTGGCGCAGGGCGGGCCGCGGCATCTGGTGCATTGCTACGGGCCGACCGAGACGACCACCTTCGCCACCACCTGCGAAATCTCCGCCGGCTTCGACGAGGCGGCGCCGCTGCCGATCGGCCGGCCGATCGCCGACACGCGCGTCTACCTGTTGGACCGCTTGGGCCAGCTGGTGCCGCCGGGTGCGGTGGGCGAAATCCACATCGGCGGGGCCGGCGTGGCCAGGGGCTATTTGAACCGCCCCGAGCTGAGCGCCGAGCGTTTCGTCGCCGATCCGTTTTCCGGTGCGCATGGTGTGCATAGTGCGCCAGGTGCGCGGATGTACCGCACCGGCGACCTGGGCCGCTGGCTGGCCGACGGCAGGCTGGAATTCCTCGGCCGCAACGACCAGCAGGTCAAGATCCGTGGCTTCCGCATCGAGCCGGGCGAGATCGAGGCGCAACTCGACCGCCTGCCCGGCGTGGCCAAGAGCGCCGTGCTGGCGCGCGAGGACCGGCCCGGCGAGAAGCGGCTGGTGGCCTACCTCGCCGCCGCGCCGGACCAGCCGGCGCCGGCCGCGCAGCAGCTGCGCCAGGCGCTGTCGCAGCTGCTGCCGGACTACATGGTGCCGGCCGCCTACGTGGTGCTGGACGCCTTGCCGCTGACGCCGAACGGCAAGCTCGATCGCAAGGCGCTGCCGGCGCCCGAGGCCGAGGCCTACGCGCAGCGCGCCTACCAGCCGCCGCAAGGGCCGGTCGAGCAGGCGCTGGCGCGGATCTGGAGCGGGCTGCTGCATGTTGAAAGGGTGGGGCGCGAGGACCACTTCTTCGAACTGGGCGGCCATTCCCTGCTGGCGGTGCAGATGACGGCGCGGCTGCGCCAGCGCCTCGGCGTGGAGGTGGCCTTGCAGGAGGTGTTCGCGCAGCCGGTGCTGCACCACTTCGCCCGCGTGGTCGAACAGGCGGCGGCCAGCGCGCTGCCGCCGCTGCTGCCGTGCGCCCGGCCCGACACGATACCGCTTTCGTTCGCCCAGCAGCGCCTGTGGTTCGTCGCGCAGATGGGCGAACAGGCCAGCGCGGCCTACCATATCCCCGGCGGGCTGCGGCTGCGCGGCCGGCTCGACGAGGCGGCGCTGGAGGCGGCTTTGGCGCGCATCGTGCAGCGCCACGAGGCGTTGCGCACGCGCTTCGAGCTGGTCGACGGCGAACCCTGCCAACGCATCGTCTCGCCGGTCGCGCCGGCTGCGCCGGCCCTGGTCCGGCACACGCTGGACGACTGCGAGGACGGCGCGGCGCAACTGGCCAACTGGCGCGCGCTGGAGGCGCAGGCGCCGTTCGACCTGGCCACCGGGCCGCTGCTGCGCGCGCGCCTGCTGCGGCTGGCCGCGCAGCAGCACGTGCTGCTGCTGACCATGCACCACATCGTCTCGGACGGCTGGTCGATGGGCGTGCTGGCCAAGGAACTGGCGGCGCTGTACCGCGCCTACGCCTTGGAGGGCGTGCCCCACGGCGTCGATCCGCTGGCGCCGCTGGCGGTGCAGTACGCCGATTACACGCTGTGGCAGCGCCAGTGGCTGGGCGGCGCCCTCCAGCAGGAGCAACTGGCATACTGGCAGCGCCAACTGGCCGGCGCCCCGGCGCTGCACGGCCTGCCGACCGACCGGCCGCGCCCCGCCGTGCAGGACTTCGGCGGCGACAGCCTGGCCGTGCGCTTGGAGCCGGAACTGTGCGACGCGCTGCGCGCCTTGTCGCAGCGCCACGGCACGACCCTGTACATGACTTTGTTGGCGGCCTGGGCCGCGCTGCTGGTCCGGTTGTCCGGCCAGGCCGAGGTGGTGATCGGTTCGCCGGTCGCCAACCGCCGCAACGCCGAGGTGGAACCGTTGATCGGCTTCTTCGTCAACACGCTGGCGCTGCGCCTTGAACTGGGCGGCGGGCCGACGGTCGGCGACTGGCTGGCCACGGTGCGCCGGCGCGTGCTGGAGGCGCAGAGCCACCAAGACGTGCCGTTCGAGCAGGTGGTGGAGGCGCTCAAGCCGCAGCGTTCGCTGGCCCACCACCCGGTGTTCCAGCTGATGTTCGCCTGGCAGAACGCGCCCGGCGCCGCGCCGGCGCTGGACGGACTGACGCTGGAGGCGCTGCCCGAGGATGGCGCGCACGGCAGCCAGTTCGAGCTGACGCTGAACCTGCATGAGGAGGCCGACGGCGCCATCGCCGGCGTGCTTGGCTATGCCACCGCCTTGTATGAACGGGCCACGGTGGAGCGCCATCTGGCGGCTCTGCACAGCATGCTGGCCGGAATGGGCCGCGACGACAGGCAGGCGATCGAGCGCATCGAGCTGCTCGACCAGGCGCAACGCCGGCAACTGCTGGTGGCGTGGAACGACGCGCCGCGCGCGGCCGGCCCGGCCGTTTGCATCCACCAGCTGTTCGAGCGGCAGGCGCTGCGCACGCCGCTGGCGGTGGCCGTCGAAAGAGACGACCACCGGCTCAGCTACCAGCAAGTCAATGAGCGGGCCAACCGGCTGGCGCACCGCCTGGCGGCGCAAGGCGTGCAGCCGGGCGCGGCGGTGGCCGTGCTGCTGGCGCGCTCGATGCTGCTGGTGGTGGCGCAACTGGCCATCCTCAAGTGCGGCGCCTTCTACGTGCCGCTCGACCTGGAGGCCCCGGCGGAACGACAGGCGGCGCTGATCGCCGATTGCGGCGCCGCCGTGGTGCTGACCAACCGCCTGCGCAAACTGCCGGAGGCGGCCGGCTGGCGGCGGCTGGATCTCGACGCGGCGCCCGGCGCCGGCCAGGTCGCGGCCGGGGTGGACGCGCCGCACTGGCACGCCGCCTGGCCGAGCCACAACCCGGACCTGAAGGCCGACCCCGAAGCGATCGCCTACGTGATGTACACCTCCGGCTCGACCGGCATGCCGAAGGGCGTGATGGTGCCGCACCGGGCGATAGCCCGGGTGGCCGTCGACAACGGCTACGCCGCCTTCGACGGCGGCGACCGGGTGGCCTTCGCCGCCAACCCGGCCTTCGACGCGGCGACCATGGACGTGTGGGCGCCGCTGCTCAACGGCGGGCGGCTGGTGGTGGTCGACGCGGCCACCCTGCTGGCGCCGCAACGGCTGGCGCGCCTGCTCGGGGAGCGGCGGATCACGGCGATGTTCCTGACCACGGCCCTGTTCAACCAGTACGCGCGGGCGATCCCCGAGGCGCTGGCCGGGCTGCGCTATCTGATGTGCGGCGGCGAACGGGCCGACCCGGCCGCCTTCGCGCGCCTGCTGGCGCAGGGCGGGCCGCGGCATCTGGTGCATTGCTACGGGCCGACCGAGACGACCACCTTCGCCACCACCTGCGAAATTTCCGCCGGCTTCGACGAGGCGGCGCCGCTGCCGATCGGCCGGCCGATCGCCGACACGCGCGTCTACCTGCTGGACCGCTTGGGCCAGCTGGTGCCGCCGGGTGCGGTGGGCGAAATCCACATCGGCGGGGCCGGCGTGGCCAGGGGTTATTTGAACCGCCCCGAGCTCAGCGCCGAGCGTTTCGTCGCCGATCCGTTTTCCGGTGCGCATGGTGTGCATAGTGCGCGGATGTACCGCACCGGCGACCTGGGCCGCTGGCTGGCCGACGGCAGGCTGGAATTCCTCGGCCGCAACGACCAGCAGGTCAAGATCCGTGGCTTCCGCATCGAGCCGGGCGAGATCGAGGCGCAACTCGACCGCCTGCCCGGCGTGGCCAAGAGCGCCGTGCTGGCGCGCGAGGACCGGCCCGGCGAGAAGCGGCTGGTGGCCTACCTCGCCGCCGCGCCGGACCAGCCGGCGCCGGCCGCGCAGCAGCTGCGCCAGGCGCTGTCGCAGCTGCTGCCGGACTACATGGTGCCGGCCGCCTACGTGGTGCTGGACGCCTTGCCGCTGACGCCGAACGGCAAGCTCGATCGCAAGGCGCTGCCGGCGCCCGAGGCCGACGCCTACGCGCAGCGCAGCTACCAGCCGCCGCAGGGACCGGTCGAGCAGGCGTTGGCGCGGATCTGGATCGAGCTGCTGCAGTTGGAGCGGGTGGGCCGGCGCGACAACTTCTTCGAACTGGGCGGCCATTCGCTGCTGGTGGTGCGCATGATCGAGGCGATGCGCGCGGTCGGCCTGGAACTCGACGTGCAAACCATCTTCCGCGCGCCGACCATCGAAGCCATCGCCGCCGAGGCGCGCCAGCAGGAGCAGGGCAATGCCCTGCTGGCGCGCCACCTGGTGCCGATTTCGGCCGGCGACAAGGCCAGCCGGCCGCTGTTCTTCATTCACGAACCGACCGGCCAGGTGCTGTCCTACGCCAAGGTGTCGCGCCACTTGGCGATGCCGGTGTATGGCGTGCAGGCGGTGCGCGAGGACGTCGGCCAGGCGCTCAGCGTGGAGGCGTTGGCGCGGCGCTATGTGGACGTGGTGCGCGCGGTGCAGGCGAAGGGGCCGTACCGCCTGTGCGGCTGGTCGGGCGGCGGCATCTTCGCCTACGAGCTGGCGCGCCAGTTGCTGGCCGGCGGCGAGGCCGTGGAGTTCCTCGGCATGATAGACAGCACCCATCCGCTGCACGTCGCGCCGATACCGCCGTTCACCGAGGAGCAGCGCCAATGGCAGTTCCTCAAGCTGCACACCCACTACCTGGACCACGATCTGGACGAGCAGGCGGTGGGCGTGCTGGACCGCCTCGGCAGCCTCGACGCGGCCGTCGCCCACTGCCGCCAGGCCGGCTGGCTGCCGCCCGGCTTCACCGTCGAGGAACTGGCCTGGCGCACCGCCATGTTCACCCAGTTCGGCGCGGCGTGTGTGGCTTATCGCCCGCCGCCGCTGCCGATACCGGTGCACCTGTTCACGGCGGAGGTGGCGCCCGGCAAGGGCCGAGCATGGGTTGGGCCGAGGTGGCCGGCGCCTCGCTGCGGTTGGCGCTGATCGGCGGCGACCACTTCACCATCGTGGAGGAACCGCTGGCCGGCAAGCTTGGCGCGGCCATTGATGTGGCCATTGAGGCGGCCATTGAGGCGGCGCCGGCCAACGCGCCGCGCCGCTCCCGGTCGGCGCTGGACCCCGGCTTGCTGGCCGGCCGGGGCGGCGCCGGCCGGAGTTCCGGCGGATCGACATCGAGGACGTGAGGGAGCTGCCAGGCCGGCAGCCGGCGCTTGCCGGCCCGGCCCCATATCATCAAGACGACGCGGGCCGGCCGGGCCGTGCCCGCGTCACACCAAGAGGAGTGTATTGATCATGACAACAACACCAATGTCGCGCGGCCTGGTCCATCTGGTCCGCATCGCCCAGCCGGCCAGACTTCCGTTGGCCGGCGCCACCGCCTTCGCCATCGCCGCCGTGGCGGCCGTGCTCAGCTTTCCCATCTTCGTGCGGCGCTTCGTCGACGAAATCGCCGCCGGGACGGTGCAGCCGGTCAGCGTCATGCTGCTGGCCGGCGTGCTGGTCGGCTCCAGCGTCGCCTTCACCGGCGCCGCCTATTTGCTGGCGCGGGTCGGCCACCGCGTGGTGGCGGCCCTGCGCACCCGCCTGATCGACAAGATGCTCAGGCTGAAGGTCGAGTCCTTCGACCGCGAAAGCACCGGCGCGCGGGTCAGCCGCGTGCTCAGCGACTGCGACGCCATCGCCGAGCTGGTGACGCGCCACGCCATCAACCTGTTGACCGGCGTGCTGCTGTTGGCCGGCGCGGTGACGGTGATGCTGGTCCTTGACGTGCGCTTGACGCTGGCGCTGCTGGCTTGCGTGGCCGCCGCCTTCGGCGTGGTGGTGCCCGTGTCGTTCGTGCTGGACCGCCTGTCGCGCCGCATCCAGGACCGCACGGCCGCGTTGGGTGGCATTCTGACCCACGTGTTCGCCGAGATCCGCCTGGTCAAGGCCTACACCGCCGAGGCTCGCGAGCGGGCCCGCTGCCAGCAGGAGGTCGAACAGATCCGCGCGCTCGGCATGAAGGTGGCCCGCACCAGCGCCGCGCTGGAACCGCTGATGAGCTTCGCCAGCAGCGCCGCCATCGTCGTGATCCTGGTGTACGGCACGCTGCGGGTCAGCCACGGCGAGATCAGCATCGGCACGCTGACCGCGTTCATTCTCTACATCTTCAGCATCGCCAACCCGCTGATCCAACTGACCCAGTTCACCGCCGGCCTGCAGAAGGCCAGGGGCGCGTCGGTGCGCATCGGCGAGATCCTGCGCGAGCCGGACGAGGCGGCGGCGCTGCCGGACGCGCCGGCGCAGCGCCACAACGGCGCGCTGGAGTTCCGCCAGGTGTCGTTCGCCTATCCGGGGCACGAGGCGACGGTGTTGCGCGGCATCGACCTCGTGTTCCGGCCCGGCACCACCACCGCCCTGGTGGGCGCCAGCGGCAACGGCAAGACCACCATCCTGTCGCTGATCGAGCGCTTCTACGAGCCGACCCACGGCGAGATCCTGCACAACGGCGCGCCGGTGTCGGCGGTGCCGCTGGCCGAGTGGCGCCGGAGGATAGGCTATGTGGCGCAGGGCGCGCCCATCATGCCGGGCAGTGTGCGCGACAACATCGTCTACGGCCTGGCCGGCGAGTTCTCGGACGCCGCCGTGCGCCACGCCGCCGAGCAGGCCGGCGCCTGGTCCTTCATCGAGCGCATGCCGCTGGCGCTGGACACCCTGCTGATCGAGCAGGGCAACAACCTGTCCGGCGGCCAGCGGCAGCGCATCGCCATCGCCCGCATGTTCCTGCGCGATCCCGACATCCTGATCCTCGACGAGGCCACCTCCAACCTCGACAGCGAGACCGAGCACCAGGTGAGGGTGGCGCTGGAGGCGTTGATGCGCGGGCGTACCAACGTGATCGTGGCGCACCGGCTGTCGACGGTGATGCATGCCGACCGCATCTACTTCTTGGAGAATGGCCGCATATCCGGGGCCGGCAACCATAGCGAGTTGATCGCCTCGCATCCCTACTACGCGCGGCTGGTGGCGCGCCAGTTCCGCGAGCCGGCCCAGGCCGACGCTGCGCTGAACGGGCCGGCTGACTAGGCGCGGCAAGGGGGGGCGGGGAGTGCAGCTAAGCTAAGCCCCCCATGATGCAAACCCTGGGGTCGGACCCCTCGGGGGTCCGACCCCGGCTCCACGCCTTTGGGTGGTGTTGAAGCCGTTGGCACCTTAATTTGGAGGCGCTGCTTTCAGCCGACGCTTACCAGCAGGCCGCGCTGCCACAGCCAGGCGGCGATGTGCTGGGCCTTGTGGCCGGGCATGCTGGCCGCCAGCATGTGCAGCAGCTGGGCCAGCGGCAGCGGCTGGACCAGCCTGGCCAAGTGGGGGAACAGCGCCTCGTTTTCCAGGAAGGCCAGCGGCCGCTCCAGATGGGGATGGTCGAGCGCGCTGTGCAGGAACACCCGGTCGTCGATCACGCAGGGCAGCTCGACGATTGTGGCGGCGCCGTGCAGGCGCAGCGGCAGTGCCGGGTTCAGGCCGGCCAGCGGTTTGAGCACCGGCGGCTGGTAGCCGGTCAAACGGGCGCGCTCGGCGGACAGGGCGGCCAGCAGTTCCGGCCACGCCGCGCCGTTGCCGCCACCTTCGCGGCGCGCCCCCGCTTCGCCGCCGGCCCCGGCTTCGCCGCGCACCCCGGCCTCGTAACGCGCGCGGGCTTGCCAGAAGGGCTGGTCGGCGCACCAGGCCTGGCCGTAGTACGCCTCGGTCCAGTGCGCGTGGCGCGCGCAGGCCTCTACCAGCCGGCCCTCGAAGAACCGCCGGGCCAGCGCGTCGCTGCCGGGGCGGTCGTCGCCCAGCACGGTATGCAGGGCTACCGCCGCCTGCAGCGAGAAGCGCATGGCCTTTTCCACGCCGGACGAGGAAACCGGATCGAGCGCGAAGGCCGCGTCGCCCAGCTTCAGATGACCGTCGCGCCAACTGTCGGGCGCCAGGTAGGGCGTGGCCGAGCACATTTGTACCGCGCCCAGCAGGGGCAGGGTGGACGCCGCGCGCAGCAACTGGCTGGCCGCGCAGGCGGCGCGCAGGCGGCCTTCGGGACCGGCCGGCGTGGCCTGTCGGGCCGCCTGCGGATCGCCGACCAGCATCAGCCGATAGCGCCCGCCGGGCAGGCGGCCGGCCCACAGCCAGCCGTGTTCGAGCGCCTCGACCTGGGTGGCGCCGTCCAATTGCGGCAGGGCCGACTGCTCGACCTCGCCCCACAGGGCCGCCAGCCGGGGCGCGCAGTCGATGCGTGGCGCCGCGCTTCGGCCGCTGGCGTCGAGGATGAAACGGGCGCGCACCTGGCGCGTGCGCGCTTCGCCGCACAGCAGGCCGACCTGCCAGTCGCCGGCCGCGCCGGCCAGGTGCAGCACGCGGGCCGGCTGTTCCACCTCGACGCCACGGCGCCGCGCCAACGCCAGCAGCGCCGCGTCGAAGCGGCCCCGGTCGACGATGGCCGAGCCGGCCTCCTGCAGCAGCTCGGGCGTGCGGCCGCGCCACAGCACCCGGCTGCCGGCGTGGGCGACATGGGGCACCGCCGCCAGCGCGTCGTTGGCGTCGAGCAGCTCGATGATGTTGCGCACCCCGGGCGTGAGCGCCTCGCCCACCTGCGGGCGCGGCCAGACGGCGCTGCGCTCGACCAGCAGCACGTGGTAGCCCAGCTGTTGCAGGCGCAGCGCCACGCTGGTGCCGGCCGGGCCGGCGCCGACCACCAGCGCGTCGAACGGGCTGTCGCCGTCGCGCATCGGGCTTAGGCCGGCGTGCCGGCCGGCGCGGCGAACCAGTCGGGCGCCAGTTGGCTCAGGCGTTGGTGCGCGCCTATCGTGTAGTGCAGCCAGCCGCGGATGTAGTCGCAGGCGCTGCGGCCGCGCGCCAGCACCTCGTGGTGGCAGCCGCCGCCGCACAGGTAGCGCGCCCAGCAGTCGGAGCAGGGCTGCTGCTGGTGCACATGGCGTTCGCTCAGCCAGATGGCCTGGCGGGCGCGGTCGACGCCGCCGTCCAGCGAACCCATGGCGCCCTGTTCGTCGCCGACGAAACGGTGGCAGGCAGACAGTTCGCCGTCGGCCGACACGCCGAAATAGCCGGCGCCGGCGCCGCAGGGGTAGGGCCGGTGCGTGCCGCGCTGCAGTTCGCGCAGCGCGTTCTGCATGTTCATGAAGGGGTAGCGGCGGCCTTGCAGCACGTTCTGCTCGAAGGCCAGGCCGCAGGCGATCATCGCCTCCAGCATCTCGGCCATGTCCGCCTCGCCCATCTCGGCGCGGCCGTTGGCGGCGCGCAGCAGCGGCGAGAAGCCGACGCTGTGGAAGCCCATGCCGATGAACAGGTCGAGCGTGCCGGGCAGGTTGAGGTTGAACGGCGTGACGGTGACGCGCGCCGACACCTGCATGCGCCGCTGCGCCGCCAGCAGCGGCGCGATGCGTTCGAGGATGCTGTCGAAGGAGCCTTTGCCGCCCTTGAAGGGGCGCAGCCGGTCGTGCTGTTCTGCCGCGCCGTCCAGGCTGACCGTGACGGCGAAGCCGTGCCGCTCGAAGAAGTCGGCGTCGTCCGGCCGCAGCAGGGTGCCGTTGGTGGTGATCGAGAAGCGGCAGTCGACCCCGCGCAGCGCCGCCTGCCGGCTGGCGTAGTCGGTCACGCTGCGCAGAACGGCGCGGTTCGACAGCGGTTCGCCACCCATGAAGGCCAGGTTGACCTTGGCGCCGGGCGCCGCCTGGGACAGCAGCAGGTCGACCGCCTTGACCGCCTGCGCCTCCTCCATGCTCTTGGCCTTGCCGCCAAACTCGCCCTGCTGCGCATAGCAATAGGTGCAGCCGAGGTTGCACTTCTGCGCGATCGCCAGCGACAGCGCGTGCAGCGGCGGCGCGGCCAGCGGGGTGTCGTCGATCAGCGCCTCGGCCTGCAGGCCGCAACTGTCGACCAGCCCTTGCAGCAGGGCCGGGTCGGCGCTGCCCAGCGCCGCGCGGAACTGCTCGGTCAGGCCGGGCGGCAGGTGGTACAGGCGCGTGCCGTTGACCATCAACAGCTGGGCGCCCTGGGCGTCGTCGACCAGGTGGGCGTGGCGCTGGCGCGGCCGCGAGGCCGCCACGATGCGGCCGCTCAGCGCCCGCGCCAGTTCGGCGCCGGCCGCCGCCGTGGCCCTGGCGGCGGGCGGTGCTTCGGCCGGTGCTTCGGCCAGGGCGTCAGGATTCATCGGCATCCTTGCCACGGATGATGAACTGCAGGTTGTTCCTGCCAGGACTTGAACAGGTCGTCGTAGGAGTACAGCCGGGTGTCGGTGCGGTTGTCCGGGATGTAGGTGCCGGTGCGCTTCTTGGCGAACCACATGTCGCCGTGCGACAGGCCGTTGACGCCCGGTTCGACGTTGACATAGTCGGGCCGCGAGGCGGCCCAGTAGTAGCAGGCGCACTCGCGGTAGTCGTTCTGCCACGGCGCGCACAGGCCCTGGGTCAGCTCGCCCGGCTGCAGCAGCGCAGGGTTGAAGGCCGCCGTGTCGGGTTCGAAGAAGGTGCGCAGGCGCAGTTCGACGGTGATGAAGGGCGTATCCGGGCCGGCCTGCACCTCGGTGCTGGCGTCGGTCTGGGCGGTGAACTCGCAGCTGACCATTTGGCCTTGCAGGTGCAGGATGCGGGCGATCGAGTTCGACCACTCCATGAACGACACCGCGTTCGGGTTGGCCACCGAGGCCAGCGTGCCCGAGCTACCGTCGGGGAACACCGGCCCGGTGGTGTTGACCATGGTGCCGACCTCGAGGCCGGCGAAGCGCAGCAGGCGGCGCGTGACCAGGTGCTGGAACTCGGGCTCGGCGTCGATCACGTAGTTGTTGTTCTCGATCAGGACGATGCCCTCGAAGGCGCGCCGCCACAGGTTGCGGAAGTCGAATTCCAGGCCGGGGAAGCAGTTGGAAATCGCGCTGCGCGGCAGTATCGAGGCTGGGTTGCCGGCGCCACGGTGGTGGATTTGCGCGGTCAGGTTGTTGGCGCTCAGGCTGGGCTGTTTGGCGGCCATCACAGGTCTCCTGCTGGGGTGTTGGGTTGGCTGAACATGGCGTTGCGGGCGGCCTTGACCACCATGTCGATATGACGCCGGGTCAGCGTCAGGCTGCGGCCGTCGGCGCCGCGCATCAGCGCCGGCATCTTGCGCAGCGCGATCGCCGACAGGTCGCCGATCTCCTCGGGCAGGCGCAGGGTCTGGGCGAACCACGGCGCGCCGCCGGCCGACAGGGCGCTGAACACCCGTTCGTGCAGGGCGCGCAGGGCCAGGTTGTCGACCAGCGAGGCGGCGGCGATCGGCTCGTAGTAGCGCTCGAAGTCGCTGCTGTTCTGCCGCACCATGGTGCTGGCCACGTTGAGGCGGCCGTTGACCGGATTGCCGTTCATGATCGCCGTGTTCATCAAGCGCACCGTCTCCAGCGCGCGCAGCACCAGCTCGGTGGCCTGCTCCAGCGACACCTCCTCCTCCGGCACGGTGGGGCCGTGCAGCAGCTGCTCCATCTCGTCGGAGACCACGCGGATCGGCAGCGTGTCCGGCGCATAGGCCGGCGGGCCGGCGCCGATGGTGGCCTGCGCCACCAGCGTGGTGCTGTCGGCCAGTGTCAGCACCACCCGCACCAGGCCGTCGCATTCGTCGTCCAGGTAGCCCCAGCTGACCTGCTGGTCCTGTGCGTTGGCGTAGCCGGCGTAGATGCCGGCCGGGTTGGTCAAGGTCGGGCCGGTGCCTTCGGTGTAGTTGAGCCAGTCGCCGCGTTCGGCGTCGTACAGCACCAGTTAGTCGCTGTCGATGATCGGGTCGGGCACCAGCAGCGGCACGCCGTCGGCCTGCGGCTCCAGGCGCTGCATGCGGCTGCCGTAGACCAGGCCGGCGGCCGGCGTGTAGCGCAGGCGGATTTCCGGGAAGTCGTCGGTGGGGGCGATGAACTGCACGTGGCCGAGCGGCAGTGTCTTGCCCTGCTTGAAGTTCTCGCACCAGCCGTTCAGCGCGTGGCGGGCGTGGTCCTGCAGGCCGAACAGGTTGGCGTGGATCTGGTCGTTGCGGTTGTTGGTGCGGCGGTAGATCTTGATGTTGCCCAGCTCGACGTCCCAGTGCAGGTTGGCCAGCGCCAGGCCGTGCTCGGCCAGCAGGGCGGCGGTCAGCGGCTGCAGCTGCCCGGGCTCCTCGCTGGTGCGCGCATACACTTCGAGGAAGGGAGCGACCGGGCGCACCAGCTTGTTCTCGTCCTTGAAGCGGATGTTGTCGGGCACGTAGGCGCGCACGATGCGGCCGCTCAGTTGGTCGACTTCGAAGCTTTCGCGCGGCACGATGCGGCGGTAGTTCATCGGGCTGTCCGGATCGGTCTCCAGGTCGAAGGCTTCGAGCGGCTCGGCCGCGCCGCCCAGGCGGGCCACGGCCAGCGGGGGCAGGATTCTCAGTTCCAGTATGGGCATCATGGTCTCCTAGAGCAGGGCGGTGTCGATGCTGCCCGACAGGATGCGCAGGGTCAGCTCGCGCATGTTGCGGTCGGCTTCGCGCAGCGACGCCAGGTAGGCGTGGCGGGACTCGGGCACGAGCAGTTGCAGCGCCTCGACCACGCTGGCCGAGGCGGTCAACAGGTCGAGGTGGCCGCGCCACTTGTTGGCCTCGCCGAACGGGCTGTTGAGGGTGTAGGGCATCTGGAACGGCGGCCCGGCGAAGCCGGCGTTGGGGTCGTCGGCCGAGACGGGCGACTGCATCAGGATCTCGGAGACGGCGCGCAGGTTGTACATCTCGCCGAAGGTGGCGTTGACGATGGCGCCGCGCGGGGTGATCGCGCCGGCCGCGTTCAGGCCGCCGTACAGCGTGAAGCTGTGGATCAGGTAGGTCAGCAGCATGCGGTAGCGGATGTTGTGCAGCGTGGCCCACAGCGCCGATTCCGGGTGGGTGATGCGGGTGGCGGTGCCGCCTTCGTCGCTGCCCTCGCTTTCCGGATCGAGCGAGACGTAGGGGTTGATGGCGACTTGGCGGGCCGGCGCCCAGGCGATGCGCGCGGCGGGGCCGGCGGCGAGCAGGGTGGCCTTGCTCTCCGGTTGCAGCGCCTGCCATTGCGGCGCGGCGAAATCCAGCGGGCGGGCGGCGTTCCAGTGCTCGGTCGTCAGGGTCTTGTACTCGAGCAGCTCGCGCATCTCGACATAGATGCGCAGGAAGCGCACAAAGTGCGAGGCGGTGGTGCCGCTGGTGGCCTCGCCCTGCTGGGCGATGGCGTGCAGGGCGGCGACCATGTCGTCGCGGCAGGTCTGCGGCACCACCAGCACGTCCGGCGTCTGCGTCGGCTGGCCGCTGGGGCGGCCGCGATGGCCGCCCTGGTAGCCCCGGCCCCATTCGGCGAAGTCGGCCTGGGCCGGCAGGGTGGTGGCGTCGAAGGCGGCGTCGGGCAGGTAGTCGGGATCGGCCACCAGCGGAATCAGGGTGTTGAACAGCGCCGCCACCTGGTTCGGGTCGTCGGTCTGGGCGTGCACGCGCAGGCGGATTTCGTCGCCCAGCGCGCCGCCGTCCCAGTCGACCGGCGATTCGGCGTACACGTACTTGGCCAGCGAGTCGAGCGTGAGCGGTTCGAGCGTGAACGGGAAGGGGTAGAAGGGGGAATCCCAAGGCTCGTCCTCGCGCTCCATGTGCAGCGGCGAGCCGATCAGGCGCAGCGAGTTCTGCACCGAGATCAGGTGGCCCATCTCCTCCTTGGCGATGCCCAGTATGACCTCCTGCCAGGTGCGCACGCTGTCGCGGAAGGCCTCGGGCACCTGCGGGCCGCCCAGCGAGTAGGCGGCGTACAGGTACTGCACCATCAGGCAGTGTTCGATTTCGGCGTCGATCGACAGCAGGTAGGTGATGTAGTCGCGCGGCGAAAATTCCAGGTTCAGCGCCGGTGTCTTGGCGACCTTGCCGGCCGCCGGCGCGACCGTGCCGCGCAACAGCTGCGGCGTGGTCGACGGCAGGCCTTGTTCGGTGCCGGTGCGGGGCAGTAGGGCGGAGGGGGCGCCGAGGTGGCGGCGTATCTGTGCAGCTCGCATTTCTTGTCCTTCTCATGTCGGGCATCCGTTGGGGATGCGTTGCAAAAGGCGTCGGGACAAGCGAAGCGCGCTTCGGCTTGGGGCGACGGCGTCAAATCACAATAGCGGGATCGATGCAAACGAAAAGAGATGGTGCGCCGCGTCGCGGGCCGGTCTGAAAAGCTGGCGTCAGGCTGGCTTGGGGAGTGGCATGCCGGCGCCGCGAGGGGCGGCTTGGCAGTGCTGCGAGTATTGCAATGACATATAAAATCGTCAACTGTAAAAAATGCCATGGTGGCGAAAATACCACCGCGACGCTTGCATCATGCGCCGCCGGGGCGGGCGATCTGGCGCGGCTATTGGGTTTGGCGGCAGTTGGGGAAGTGTCAAGCGGTTGGGAGGCATTAACGCGCGGTGGATTGCTGAACTTGTTGTAGCCGGGCGCGCTCGCGGTCAAGCTCTGCGCGTAGTTCGTTCTCGCTGGGAGGGATCAGCTTGCATTTGCTGGTGAACAGTTGCTCGTAGTACGGTATGCGGATCTGATCGAGATGCCGGCCGATCTCCTGGCTAGTTAATGTGGCATAGAAAATTTGGAGAGATCAGGTTCGAATACCTTCGCCTCTCCATTGATGGAATCAATGCGGTAGATAGCTGTAGCACTGCGTCCAGGGTCGTCGCGGTTGTCTGGCACCACCGCCACGTATCGCCCGTCCGGTGTTGCATCGAAGCCATAAAATTGGACGGTGTTGAAAAATGTCAGACGGCGGAAGGTGCGATCGGCGTTTATTTCAAAAATATCGCGGATGTAATGGCGTAGATCTCGATCTTTTGGATAATCTTCATGGCGCATCGCTGCAAACATCCGATTGGTTTTCGAGGCGACGCGAAGCCCTTCAATCTCTTTCTCTTGCTGCCATGTCCAGGATGATTCACGGGTGTCAAAGCTCATATAGGGCGCCAGTTTTTCCGGATGCGCATCAGTGACATACATCATGGTATTACTTTGCATCGCCCATTGATTTTTTTGATAGACATTCGCAGTGGGGATATATTTGTCGGGAACCGGCGACTGGCGATCGAGATAGCTCAGTGGTGCGTAGCCGGTATAAGCAAACTGCCTTTTGAAGTAGGCGAGCGAACTCAGCCGGTAAAAATTAGCCATAACAACAGCCGATATCCCCAGGGTTTCCAGGTCGACTTCGTGGATGGTGAAGCCCGTCGGACGTAGCCTCCCCTCGCTGCCCTCGGCAAAAAGAAGTCTCTTTCCGTCCGGAGAAAACCTGAAGATGCTTTTGACGAACCCATCTTGCGGAACCACAGTGCGGCGCCCGCTACCATCGGTGCGCATGACATCAATGCGCGAATCCGTATACTGTACGGAGTGTTGCGCGTCGACGGCATAAACTCCTATCGCCAGCCACTTGCCGTCGACCGAGTACGTTGGATTGGACCAAACCTCATCGAGAGGTTGGGGCAAAATCTGAATGGCGCCCGTACTGCTGTTGAAGCGCACCAGGCTGCTCTCCCGATGCTCGGGCTGATACCGGAAAACAAACTCATTGCCGTCGGGGGAAATCGCTAGCTGGGAAATAGGCTTGGCGTCACGCGCGGATGAACAAGCGCATACGGCGAGCAGAACAATAAAAATAAGCATCGTGGTGGAGTCTTTACATCGATCGAACATCGAGTTTCTTTTCTTGAAAACCATCGTGGACTTCCCTTTATATATCACTGCCGTCAGTAGCGTGGAATTGAATCGGACAGGCTGGATATTAAACTGCTGAGTCCGCTGTCAGTAATTGTCGTGGTGCGACGGAGTCGTTGTCCAGAGGCCCGCTTGCGCGACGTTCCGTTGTCACAGTAATTCTCCACCTTTAGCTTATCGGAGCGTCCGACTCGCAGTTTCATTGTAAAACATGCTACATTGCCATGGGTTAATTAGATGCGATGTAAGTAATAGTGTTGTTTTAATAAAACACTATTGAATTGTAACTCTGTGGGGGCGGGCAGCGTTGTTTACCGCCAACATCAACCCAATTCGGGTGGCCCGGCCTCGGCTTTTTCTCGGCCAGTGCGTAGAGCGATAGCGATGAATGGAACGCACGGTGTGGATTGCTTGCCAGTTCGGCCGCGATCTCGGCGAGCGTAGCGGATTTTTGCATGGCTATAGTCGCGAAAAGCGGCTTGGGTCTTCTTTGATAGTTTGGAAGGCTTCCAGCTGTCGGGGTCGCATGCCCAGGTTAGATGGTTCCCGTAGGCCGTCTCATATGCTTCGATGCAGTCAACCAAGGCCAGCCGTTTTTCGACGGTGTGCCCATCAAAAAAATAGAACGCGGCGGTAAACCCGACGGTAACGATTATCCGGTCATTGTCTCTATCAACGTACTGGAAGTCGGGGAGTTGTGATTCCACCTTTTCGAATTCGGGTGTCATAGTCATTTCTTTTCCTTCGTCTTCTTCTTGGAATCGGGCGCGGCGGCGGCTATTCTTGTCGTGACAAGGAGCGCGGTTCCTGCTCTTGCAAGGAAGGCGATGGTCGCGACTGCGGCTGCTCTCGTCGCCGGAATGACGAGCAAGATAATGCCTACCAGTATCACGCCGGTGGTCTTAGGGTTTTCCTTCAGGAGCGTGCCGAGTGAGCGATGTTGGCCTTCCTCTGCCACAGGGCCGTATTGGGCCAATTGTGGCCGGGGCGCAGGTGCCGGTGCTGGCTGCGGTGGCGCTGCTTGATACCAGCGTCGGACTACTTCCGATTCCCGTCTCATGGGTGTCGTGACCGGCACACGTACGGGCGCGGTGGCTGGGGCCGGACGCTTTAGAGCCTGGCGCCGCAATCGGTCATGTCCATGTCGAAGGCCGCCGGGATACCATCGTCCTTACTCTTTGGGAAGCGGCTCGTGATGATCTTTGTCGCGCGCTTGCAGCGTGGGCACATGACTATATCCCCCATCCGCGCGGCCCGGATGCCGTTGATGTAGCGGTTGGTGCTACATGAAATGACCGTGCCGCCGTGTGACGTGCGGTCGCCAAGCACGATGAATCCGATGACGTTCATTCTTCCTCCCTGCCTCGTAGCCGTCGGGTTTTGCCGCAGACATTGGCAATCGTGACGGAAACCAAATGGCACAGTTTGATTTCTCGCAGTGTCAAGCGAACAAGTTCGAGCCGAGTTGAAGATCCACCACGGGGCGGAGCGGCGGTTCATTTCAAAGAAACCGAAAAAAATCGGCGGCTCAGCATTCCGCTGAGCCGCCGATTTTCATCCGCAGGCCGCGCCGCTGAGCTTGCAGCGGGCGGCCTTCGGCCAGACTTAGTCGCCCGTGGTCGCGACTGGCGCGTCCGACGCCTTGGTCGGTGGGTTTTTCACGCCGACGGCGCTGAAGACCTTAGGTACTTTGGTGATCAGGTTGGCGGCCAGTTCCAGCTGGTTCTTCAGGCTGCCGGCGGCGTCCTTGACGGTGCCCAGTTTCGACAGGTTGGCCGGGTTGCCGGTCAAACCGCTGATCACGCCCGACGATTGGCCGACCAGTTCCTTGTCCTTCAGCGCTGCCAGGATGAAGTTGGAGGCGGCGCCGGCCAGCTTTTGCTTCTGCTTGGCGTCCATCTTCTTGATGTCTTCGTTGGCGACCTTGTCGAAGTCCTTGGCGTTGAGCAGGGCGGCCTGCGACTTGACGATCTCTTGTTCGATCGCGCCTTTTTCCTTGGCGTCGGTTTTTTCGCTGGCTTGTTTTTTCAGCGCGTCGATCTTGGCGATCTCTTCCTTCGAGGCCAGCGACGAGACCATCTGGTCGAGCGAGCTGCGCATCAGGGTTTCGGCGATGCCGGCGTTTTTCAGGAAGCCGTCGACGTCGACGCTGGCGCCGCTCGAACCGCCCAGGCTAGGCAGCGACAGGCCGCCCAGGCCGGCTTGCGCGCCGGCGCTGGCGCCGAGGATCAGAACGATGGCTGCGGTTTGTACGGTGGTGCGGAAATTCATGGTGTCGCCTTCTTCAGTTGGTGGTGGGTAAAACGATTTTTGTTGCGAGCGTGCCCATCAGCTTGTCGGCCTCGTCGAGCACGTCCTGCAGGATCAGCTTGCTCACGTCGCCGGCGCGGCTGGACTTTTGGTAGCCGGTGCTTTTGAAGTTGCCTTCCAGGCCCTGCTTGGCGACGACGGCGCCGTCCTTGCGCTGGCGCAGGGTGTAGCGCGCCGTCATGGCGCGTTGGCAGGTGTCGCCGCATTCCTCGGCGCCGGCGTCGACCCGCTGCACCGGCTGCACGCACAGGGCCACCGTCGGCACGTCCCACTTGATGGCGGCGCTGAAGCCGCTGCCGGCGTGGATGGTGGCGTCGGCGATCTGGCGCACCTCGGGGGCGTAGTAGGGGCCGGGCATGGCGCGCGCCAGGGCGACCGAGCTGACGTTCTCGAAGTCGGGCGTCTTGACGGCGCCGAGGCTTTCGGCGTCCGGGCACAGCGTGAAGGCGGTGGCGGACTTGGGCGCGGTGCCCAGGCGCAGCGCCTCGAACACGTCGCCGGCCTGCACGGCCGGCTGGCCCTTGCCCAGCGGCAGCAGGGTGGCCAGCGCCGTGTCGGCGCCGTTGCGCGCGCCGGCCACCGCCTCGTAGACGGGGAACAGCACGCTGCGGCTCTTGCCGCCGATGTTGAACTGGGTCGGGTGCAGCACGTAGCCGGGCGCCTTGTTGGCGTAGACCTGGTTCGGCGTGGCAACGACCACGCCGTCGGCGTCGGCGCGCTTGACGGTGGCCGTGTCGGGCTGGCCCTCGGCCATCTCGCCCATCTTTTGCGCCAGGGCCAGCAGGGCGTTCTTGATGGCGATCTCGCGCCGCGCCTGCGGCGCCAGGTCGAGGCCGCGCACCACGTCGATGGTCTGGGCGTCGTGGCCGGCGGCGGCGAACAGCACGCGGCCGCTGGTGTCGACCAGTTCGGCGTAGGCCTTGGCCTGGACGCCGCGCTTGGTCTGGAAGCCCAGGTTGGTGTTGGTCTCGTGCTGGATCGGGTCGCTCACGCGCAGGCGCACGATCAGGTCGGGCGTGTCGCGCTGGCTGGTGGTGCTGCTGCTCAGGTCGGCGTTCTGCACCACCGCGCGCAGCAGGCCGGCGAAGCTGGGGTTGACCTGCACCATGGTCAGCGGCGCCTTGGCGGCCAGTTCCTCGGAGAACAGCTGGGTCAGGTAGTCGGCCGAGAAGCCTTCCGGCACCTGGTCCATCACCACGGTGGCGCGCGGGCGCAGGCGGCCGTCGATCTTGCCGACGACGAACTTGTGGAAGCGCGCGCCGGTGCCGATGGCGTCGGCCAGGCCGATGCGGGCGACGGCGTAGTCGGCGGCGGCGTAGACCACCTTGATGTTCTGCGACTGGTCGTCGTCCAGGCTGTCGCCGGACTGGATGCCTTGGCGGTAGCCGCTCGACAGCAGCAACAGGCCGTTCTGCTGGCCGGTGACGGTGGTTTCGATGGTCTTCGGCTGGAAGTCGGCGCCGGCCTGCTTGCCCAGCTGGGCGATCAGCGCGGCCAGCGACTTGGCGTACAGCTTGTCCTCCTCGGCCTGCTTGCCGCCGCCGGTCAGCACGGCGGCCGGCAGCAGGGCCGAGGCGGCGTTGGTGCTGGTGGCGGTGAACAGGATCTCGCCGGTGGCGACGTTGGTGAAGTAGACGCTGCCGGTGACCGGGGTCATCAGCTCGTAGTTGCCGTCGGCCTTGGGGGCGTAGTAGGCGGCCATGCGCGTCAGGTGGAAGGAGACGGCGAAGGTGTTGGCGGCCGACTGCTTGGTCAGCGCGCGGATGCGGCCGGCGAAGGCCGCCTCCAGCGTCGCCTTGACCTGCTGCTTCAGCTGGCCGATGTCCTGGCTTTGCATGAAGCGCTGGTCGATCGCCGTGTTGCCGGCGTTCCAGAACACGCCGGCGACGGGGAAGACCATGGCGTCGGCGCTGGCGGCGGCCTGGCCGGCCAGGCCGGCCAGGGCCAGCGCGGCCAGCAGGCGGCTGACGTTAAGATTGAGCATAGGGGTTTTCATCGCGCGCGCTTATTGCTTCTTGGTCTTGGCTTTCGGCTCGGCGCCGCCGCACTTGGTCAGGCACAGGGTCAGCAGTTCGCCCTCGGCCTTGCCGTCGAGCTCCTTGCCGGCGAAGGCGGCTTGGCCGGCGACGGCGCCGTAGACGGCTTCCATCGCGTCGCCCTTGCCCTTCAGGGTCAGGGTCAGGGTGACGCCTTCCGGGCCGTCCGATTTCTTCTCGATGGCGCCGACGCCGTCGATGTCGCGCAGCGCCTTGGAGAAGGCCATGCGCATCGGCAGGGTCAGGTTGGCGCCCTTGAATTCGACGGTGTACTGGCGGCCGCGGGCGGCGCGGTCGGCCCAGTAGCCCAGGGTCGACGAGGCGAAGGAGGGCGCCATCATGCGCGCCACCTTTTGCGTCGCGGTGGCGGCGCAGGCTTCGATGTTGGCGCCGCTGGCCTGGGTGCTCTCGGCCATCGAGGCGATCAGCTCGCCGCCGGCGGTGGCGTAGGTCTTGACCTCGGCGTTGACGACGCAGCCCATGTCGCCGGTGGACGGGTTGAAGTCGCCGGAAATGACCGTGGCCGAGCCGACCATCAGGAAGTCGGCGTTGGCCTTGCTACGGGCGAATTCGGTGAACTTGGTCATCTGCACGCTGTCCGACAGCATGGCCAGGTTGATCGGCTTGTCGCCGAAGAACTTGCCCTTGGCCATGCTCGAGTCGAGCAGGCGCAGATCGTAGTCGCGCAGCTTGCCGGAGAACTCGTTGAGGAACAGCGGACGGCTGGTCGGCTTGGAGGTGTCCTGGTACTTGACCAGTTTCTTGTAGCTGGCCGTCTCGTGGCTGGAGGCGGCGACGTTGCGGGCGTTGATCGAGGCGCTGGCCGACTTGGAGTTCGAGGCGGCGGCGTAGTTTTCCTTGGCCGACAGGGCGGCGGCCGAGGACTGGCTGCCCGACACGTTGCTGCGGTTGCCGGCGGCGAAGGACTCGTCGCCGGAGCGGGCCGCCACGGCGGTCTGCGAGTTGCCGTTGACCTTGCTCGCCGAGGCCTGGCTGGCGTTGACGCTGGCGCTGTAGCCGACCGCCGAGTTGGCCGAGGCGCTGGCCGAGGAGGCGCGGATCGACTTGTCGCGGAAGGACGAGCCGGCGTCGTATTTCATCTCGACCAGCTCTTCGAGCGGCATGCGCAGGTCGCGCGTGCTGGTGAGGAACTCGTCGACCAGCATCAGGATGCCGAAGGAGCGGTCGTTCAGCTTGTCGAGGTCGGTGCCACGGATGGCGTTCTTGATCTGCTTGCGGTCGACGTTGACGGCGACGCGGGTGACGAACTCGCCGCCCACCGATTCCTCGGAGGTGACGCGGATGTCGCGCATCTGCTTGGACACCTCGGCGACGATGGGGGCGAAGCGCTCCTCGCTGGCGTCGAGGGCGGTGGCGTCCTTGATGGCCTTGAGCACGGCGTCGCGCACGGCCTCCTGCTTGGCGGCGCCACGGATGGCGGCGGCGTTGCCGGCACCCAGCGGGGCGCGGCCCTCGCCGATGACGGAATCGTCGGTCGGGGCGGCGTTGGCGCCGGCGGCGAGCGCGAGTGTACCCACGGCCACGCAGATGGCCTTTTTCAATACGTTATGCATAGTTTGTCCTTGCTCGGCCGGGCCGAGGCGCAATTGGGGGGGAGGGTTAGTCTTTTGGCAGTTCGACGACGACGTCGCCGGCGCGGATCACGGTCTTGTCCCGGGTTTCGCTGATGCCGACGGCGCCGCCGGCGCCGTTGCTACCGCCGGCCGAGAGTATCGTCTTCTCGCGTTTGGGGAAGGAACTGTCCATTAACTCGCTGAACGCGGCCATATTCAGCAGCGGTTGCAGATTGGCGTTGTTGACGATCTCTTTATCGTCCTTCAGCCCCTTTTTGATGGCCGATTCCAATGCCGCCAGGGCGGCGTTCTTATCGCCCAATTGGGCGCGGGCCTGGGCCGCCAGATAATAGCCGTCGTAGGCGTCCGGGGTTTTCTTGACCAGCTCCTCGGCGGTTTTGGCCGCCTCGGTGAAGTTTTTCTGCGTCAGGTTTTGGGTGGCGCGGGTGCGGATCGCCTCGGCGCTGGCGAAGGGGCCGCTGTCGCAGGCGGACAGCAGCATGGCGGCGGCGACCGCCGTGGTCAGGACGAGTTTTTTCATCGGAAGTTTTTCGAGATGGTGATGGAGTAGGAGCGGCTGAACTTGTCCTGGCACAGGCCCTGCAGCGCCTGGCCGGTGTAGCCGCTGTTGCTGTCGTTGCGCACCTGGATGTAGCACTTCAGCGTGGAGCCGTAGGCGCTCAGGTTGCCGGTCAGGGCGAAGCGGCGCGGACAGTCCGGGTCGTCCGAATTGCGGCATTCCTCGGCCTGCACATACAGCCGCTCGGGGCCGCCGGCGACGGCGTTGAACACGGCCAGATGGGCGCCGTCGGCGACGTAGCGGGCCTCGAGGGCACCTCGCGTTTGCCGCCGGCGTTGGGGCTCAGTTCGACCGTGTGGAAGGCCGACAAGTCCGGCGTATCGTTCAGGTTTTGTGGATTGTAGGGGGCTTCGGGCGGGGTGGCGCAAGCGCAAAGCAGGGCGGCGGAAAACAGTGCGGCGACGGCGGAAACATAACGCATGGAGGACTTTGTTTCTAATTTGCAATGTCGCGATCTTAGCTCACATTATGAATCCGGCGCAAATTTTATTTACTAGGAATGCAATTTGTTAATATTATGCAAAGTTTTATCTAATATTATTTCGCCACCGGGCCGATTTGAATGGCGGCGCGCGGCGTGTTCTCAGGCGGGGAGAGAAACGAAGGGGGACGGCGATGTCTTTCATCGTGCGAAAATCGACGTAATCGTATTGATATGCTCGATCCATGCAACAAACAGTCAACCGGGGCGCGGTTTTTCCCGCGCCCCGAGCTCGCTACACTCTCCGCATTGCATTGTTGCCCAATTCGAGGAGTCCGACTGATGAACACCCTGCGCCTGCATTACTTTTTCGATCCACTGTGCGGTTGGTGCTATGCCAGCGCGCCGGCCATCGCCGGCCTGGCCCTGGCCTTTCCGGACTCGCTGGAGTTCATGCCGTCCGGCCTGTTCGCCGACGAGGGCGCGCGCGACCTGTCGGCCGACTGGGCCGACTACGCCTGGCGCAACGACCAGCGCATCGAGCAGCTGACCGGCCAGCGCTTCACCGGCGCCTACCGCGAGCAGGTGCTGGGCGGCGCCGGCGTGCGCTTCGACTCCGGCCCGGCCAACCATGCGCTGACGGCGCTGCGCGAGCTGGACGCCGACCTGGAGTGGCGCTACCTGCAGGCGATCCAGCTGGCCCGCTATGTCGACGGGCGCGACACGGGGCGGCCGGCGGTGCTGGGCGCCGTCGCGGCGCAAGTGGCGGCCGGGTGCGGCATCGCCGTCGACGCGGCCGAGTTCGCCGAACGGCTGCGCGGCGATGGGGCGCTGCGACAAGCCACCGCGCGCCGCGTCGCCGCCACGCGGGACGCCATGCGCCGCCTGGGCCGCTCCGGCGTGCCGCAACTGCTGGTCAGCGTGGCGGGGCAGCAGCATGTGCTGTCGGGCGAGGCCCTGCACGGCGGCCTGCCGGCCCTGGTGGCGACGATACAGCGACTGGGGCAGGCGGAAACGCAGCCGAGCTGAGAAAACCCACAGGCGCAGAGCCGGGGTCGGACCCCGAGGGGTCCGACCCCGGCTCTCTGCCTTAGGGTGGTTTTGTAGCCGCCGGCGCCTTGACAGCCGGCCGCTGCGTGCGGCAGGTCTAGACGATGGCCTAGTACTTCTCGCTCTTGTCGGTCTTGTCGGTCTTCCCGCCCGACAGGGTGCCGCTCTGGCTCAGTCCGCCGCTCTGGCTTTGCGTGCCGCTTTGGCTGCCGCTCTGCTGGGTGCCGCTTTGCAGCGAGCCGCTGCCCTGGCCCATCACGCTGCCGGTCGAGGTGACGCGGCCGGCCAAGTTCTGCTGGGTGCCGTAGAAGCCGTGGATGCTGCTGCTGAACTCGTTGCTGGCCATGTCCGGCCAGTCGTCCTTGTCGAAGCCGGGGGCGGCTTTCAGGCGCTCCTTGGACACGTCGAGCAGGAAGCGTTGGTTGGTGGTGTCGAGTTGCAGGCTCTGCCATGGCACGGCGAACAGCTTGTCGCCCATGCCCAACCAGCCGCCGAAGGACAGCACGGCGTAGGCGATCTGGCCGCTCTGCATGTCCAGCATGATCTCCTTGATGTCGCCCAGATCTTCTTCCTGCTGGTTGTAGACATCCTCGCCGATCAGGGTGTCGGCACCCATCAGGCGCGGTCCCGGGCCCTCGTTGTCGCGGTTGCGGTAGATGCCGAAGGTGTCACGGTCCAAATAGCTCATCTTGTTCTCCTTTGCGGGTGGTGTTCCTCGTTGAAATAGTCCCGCCGCTGGATGGCCGGCTAGTCCTTGCTTGCCGTTGCAACGCGTGCGGCGGGTGTGGACATCATGCTCACAGTGCTGTCTTTTTGCCATCGGTGCACGCGCAGTGCCGGTGTAGGAGAAAGTTTAGTTCCCGGGGAACATATGGGCTCCGCTTGACGGATGTTAATTTATCAACATAGAATTCCCCTCCCTTTCCACGTTGGAGCTCCCATGTTCAAGCAGTTGGCGGTCGCCGTGATTTTCCGCATCAAATAGCATGCGCCACCACGACATCGTCGACCACGCGCCGGCCGGCCAGCCGTTCGGGCTGGACTGGCGCCGCGCGGCGGACGGCGTGGTGTCGCCGCTGGTGCTGGCGCGTTTCGACAGCGCCGCCTTCGCGGCCGGGCGCTTTGCCGAGGCCGGGCTGGCCTGTCCTGCGCAGATTGCCGGCAGCGTGCGCAAGCGCCAGGCCGAGTATTTCCACGGCCGGTTGTGCGCGCGCCAGGCGCTGGGCGCGCTCGCCGCGGCGGGCGGCTTGTCCGCCGGGCGCGGCGTCGGCGAGGTCGGCGTCGGTGCGCAGCGCGAGCCGCTGTGGCCGCCCGGCGTGGTCGGCAGCATCAGCCACAGCAAGACGCTGGCGGCGGCCGTGGTGGCCGACGCGGCGCGCTGCGGCGGCATCGGCCTGGACATCGAGGAGTGGGCCGACCACGCCGCCGCCGAGGCGATGCCGGGCCTGGTGGTGTCGGCGCGGGAACTGGCCTACCTGCGCGGCTTTGAACGCGAGATGACGCGCGAACGCCTGCTGACGCTGGTGTTCTCCGCCAAGGAAAGCTTCTACAAGGGCGCCTTCGGCGCGGTGGGCCGCTTCTTCGATTTCAACGCCATCGAGCTGGCGCGGCTGGACTTGGACGCCGGCAGCTTGCGCTTCGCGCTGGCCGAGACGCTGAGCCCGCAATTCCAGCTCGGCCAGAACGTCACCGTCGAGTGCCGCGTGCTGGGCGCGGCCCATGTCGCCAGCCTGTTTGTTTGGTAGGCGCTCTACGCCGGGCCGCAAGTCTCGTAGAATTCGCCCAACTATCGTTTTCCCGCTCTCCCTCCGCCAGCCCATCCATGTTCCGCCTGCAACGCTATTTCAACGGCACCATACTGACCAAGACCCGGCTCGACCGCGTCCTGGCTGTGCTCGTGCTGTTGATGGCCGCCTGGCATTGATGAACGTGTTCGACCGTTCCTATCTGTTGCGCGACGGTTCCGGTGTCGGCGTCGGCGCGCCGCAATATGGTGCGCGCCGAACAATCTGCGCCGGCATCTCCAGCAGCTTCTGATCGGCTAGCGCGGCGACAGGAACCCCGCACGAAGGGGTCTGACCCCGTACGGGGTCAGACCCCGAGGCGTCTCGGGGTGCGGGGTAAAATGAAAGCGGCCCGGGACTGGAAGCCCGGGCCGCTTTTTTTTCGTTTAAATTTCAGAAGCCCAATGTCAATAAGGCTTTGTTTGATGCCGATCAATTCGATTCGCAGGCAATTATTTTGCGATGGGAAATAATCCAGCTGTCGACATCCTCGCGCACCAGCACGTCGCGCGCGGCGTCGAGCACGTAGCGGTAGCCCTGGAACAGGTAGTTGTCGCCGGGCTCGTAGCCCAGCGCGCTGGCGCCGTGGATCTCCAACGGGCCTTCCCCGGCAGCGGGCATTCTTGCAGAAGCTGCTGTAGCGAGGGCGGCAAAGTGTGGGTGAATGCTTGCATGCTGGCTGCTCTTTCAAGTGAGAGATCAACGGCTTGACGTCACCAAGATAGCACTGTCGGCTGAGCCTGAAAATAGGCCTGCGCGTAAAAATAAAAGATAAATATTGATCGCTTTTTGGCGCGAAATTTGCGGCCTGTCGCGGCGGCGCCAATGCGCTGCGCGACGCGCGGACAAACTGTCGTTTAGATTCATCGGCTTAGTGCCGGAACTGAATTTGATGCATGATATCGAAACAGCTTGCCCGGGCGGACCTGCGCATCGTTGTGTCGACGCACATCGGCGCAAGCGGCGGCAAGCCAGGCATCGCAAATACAACAGCGGATATTTCCTCGTTCAAACTTGCCGATGCTCACGTCCCCCATGGGTTTCTGCTCCAAAATGGCGCATAATTAGCGGCTGCGCTGTTGGACCAGCAGTCGACGAGGCGTTAGCCGATTTTTTTGTTAATTTTTGAACGAATTGAATACTATGACCGAGATCACGTCCTTACGAGACATTCCAAAAGAAAACATCTTCCGCAAGGGCGACACCTTCGTCCTGTTCGGCGAGTTGTTCGGCCGTGGCTACGTCAACGGCCTGCTGGATGAGGCGCGCAAGGCGGGCATGAACATCGTCGGCATGACGGTGGGTCGCCGCGACGAGAACCTGCAACTGCGTCCGCTCGACGCCGAGGAATTGGCGACGGCCGAGGCCAATCTGGGCGGCCGCGTCATCAACGTGCCGCTGATGGCCGGTTTCGATCTGGACGCGCCGGACGGCGAGCCGACCCCGACCGCGCTGCTGGCCGGCATGACCCTGAAGAGCTGGCAGGAAGACAAGCTGGACTGGGCGCAAATCGAGCGCTGCCGCGCCGCCGGCACGGCGCGCTTCAGCGCCTCGGTGGCCAAGGCCATGGCCGAGCTGGACAGCCTGATCCCCGACGGCAGCAATGTGTATTTCGCCCACACGATGGCCGGCGGCATTCCCAAGGTCAAGGTCTTCCTGGCCATCGCCAACCGCATCTACAAGGGGCGCGGCGAGCGCTTCATGTCCTCGCGCGCGCTGCTCGACAGCGACCTGGGCAAGCTGATCTTGATGAACTTCGACGAAGTCACCGCCAACACCTTCCAACACCTGATCGACGGCAGCGCCGCCATCCGCGCCCGCCTGGAACAGCAGGGCGGCCAGGCGCGCTACAGCGCCTACGGCTACCACGGCACCGAGATCTTGATCGACGACAAATACCAGTGGCAGACCTACAGCAACTACACCCAGGGCCGCGCCAAGATGCGCCTGGAGGATGTCGCCAAGGGCGCCTGGGCCAAGGGCGTCAAGGCCAGCGTGTTCAACTGCCCGGAAATCCGCACCAACTCCTCGGATATCTTCGCCGGCGTCGAGCTGTCGCTGTTCCCCCTGTTGAACGCGCTGAAGAAGGAGGGCGGCGCCGCCTGGAGCCAGCAGCAGTGGGAGGTTTGCCAGAGCTTGCTGGAAGATGGCGTGTCCTTGCAGGATTTACTCGACCGCATCGCCGCCTACAACGGCGACGCCACCAGCGTCCTGTTCCGCAACTTCGCCGCCTGGCCGATGGACAACACGCCGGAGCTGGCCGAGGTCATGATCGGCACCTCGGACGGCATCACCAAGCTGCACAAGACCCGCGAGGCGCTGATCACCGACCATCTGAGCTCGCTGGTGCTCGAAGGCACCGGTCCGCTGATGTTCCACGAGATGTCGGCGCCGCGCGCACCGGTGATCTGGTTGAACCACGACATCATCGCCCGCCAGCTGAACTCGGTGCACAACTAAGCATCGGCTTGCCGCCGGCAAGCGTTTGATCGACGGGCGCGCGTTGCGAAACGCGCGCCCGTTGTCGTTTCGGCCGGCCGTGCTGCGCCGCAGCGCGTCTCGTCCGCGTTTGGCGTCGGTCGGAAATCGCCCGGAAGACGCGCCAAAACACGTGTAAACCTCCTCCCCATGCGCTGAAAATGCGCGGTTCCGCCTCCACCTGCGGCATCTCCGTTATTGATGCATATCAACTTTGCAAATATCTTATTGCATTAGTGAATGAGAATCAGTATCATTCGCATTTTAACGTGTAACTTAATAACAACTGGGTGAGTTGATGTCTATTACAAAAAAAACGTTGGTGATGGCAATTGCAAGTATTGGTTTTCAACCGGTCTACGCGGCGGACGCGGCCAGCTCGGCCGTGAGCGGGGACGTCGAGCAGGTCGTGGTCACGGCCACGCTGCGCGCCCACACCATCGCCTCGGCGCCGGCCTTCACGACCGTGGTGACGGCGGAGGACATCGCCAAGTCGCCGGTCAACAGCCTGGCCGATCTGCTGCGTGAAACGGTCGGCGTGAGCAACTTGGCCGACGGCACCGGCCGCGACGAGATCATCATCCGTGGCCTGGCCGGCAAGTACACCTTGATGCTGGTCAACGGCAAGCGCCTGTCGTCCGGCGGCGCGCTGTGGCGCGGCAGCGACTTCGACTTTAATTCGATCCCCTTGAGCAGCATCAAACGCGTCGAGATCGTGCGCGGCCCGATGGCGGCGCTGTACGGCTCGGACGCCATCGGCGGCGTGGTCAACATCATCACCAAGGCGCCGACCAAGGATTGGAAGAGCAGCGTCAGCGGCGAGTACCGCAGCATCGCCTCGGGCGACGAGGGCAGCGAGTACCGCCTGGGCGCCTCCACCTCGGGCGCCATCAACGACCGCCTGAGCCTGTCGATCAGCGGCGAGACCTCCGACCGCGACGCCTGGTACAGCACCTCGGCGGCCGACACCACCCGGCCGCCGCGCCTGGAGGAGAAGCGCACGCGCAACCTGGTCGGCACCGCCACCTACCAACTGTCGGACAAGCAGAGCATCGACTTCGACCTGGGCTACAACAACGACAAGCGTCCGCGCGGCCTGTACTACTACGCGCTGAACCCGCGCACCCAGAAGGAATCGCGCGACTACCGCGACCAGGAAATGACCCGCTACACCTTCGGCCTGACGCACCGGGCGGAATGGGACTGGGGCAGCACCACGGCCTACGTCAGCCGCGAGCAGGCCACCATCGACGACTACAACAGCCGCTACCCGACACCGCAGACGCGCACGCTGAAAGAGGAGAACACCTACGCCAAGATGTACGCCAACTTCGCGCTGGGCAGCAACGCGATCAGCGCCGGCGTCGACCTGCGCAAGCAGGTGATCAAGGGCCGCTGACCTACCTGGTCAGCGGCCAGCACAAGACCAACAACCAGGCCCTGTTCTTCGAGGACGAGATCGCGCTGAGCAAGGACCTGAGCCTGACCCTGGCCGGCCGCGCCGACCACGCCGACTCCTTCGGTAATCATTACTCGCCGAAGGCCTACCTGACCTACCAGGCGAGCAGCGCGGTGACCGTCAAGGGCGGCGTCAGCAAGGCCTTCAAGGCGCCGGAAGCCTACCAGCTGAGCAAGGAATACAGCGTCATCAGCTGCGGCGGTAGTTGCTACCTGGGCGGCAACCCCGACCTGCAGCCGGAGAAGAGCCTCAACTACGAGTTCGGTGTCGAGCTGCACCAGCAGCACTGGAACCTGACCGCCGCCGTCTTCAAGAACGATGTCGACAGCATGATCATCGCCACCTACGACGGCGTGGCCAACAGCCGCCAGTGGGTCAACGTGGCCAAGGCCAAGACCAGCGGCCTGGAAGTGCAGGGCGACGTCGACCTGAACAAGGCCTTCTCGCTGAGCGCCAACTACACCCGCCTGAAGGCCGACTATACCGACGAGACCGGCAAAGAGGTCAAGCTGGAGAACCGGCCGAAGAACATGGCCCACGTCAGCCTCAATTGGAAGCCGATGGACCGCCTGCAAACCTCGCTGTCGGCCCACTACACCGGCGAGCAGATCTACCAGGGCAAGACTCTGCCGGCCTACACCCGCGTCGATCTGGCCTTGTCGGGCAAGGTCAACGAGCAGCTGACCGTGCGCACCGGTGTCAAGAACTTGACCGACGTGGACCTGGAGAAGAAGAGCAAGGACTTCCTCTCCTTCGAGCTGGGCCGCAACTACTACGTGAGCGCCACATACAATTTCTAAGCCGTCCGACGGCGCCGGCCGTCGCCTGAGCAGCCAAGGGAATGCCCATCACGTGGGCATTCCTTTTTTGGCGTGCGGCGCCGGCTGCCGCGCCGCATTCTCCACATCGATAGGGAAGCACTCGTGTTCATACTGTTCTTTGTTCTGACCTGGCTGGCCTGCGCCATCCTCTACCTGAGCCACCGCCACCAGGGCTGGCTGGCGCAGCCGCTGGCGGCCACGTCCTGGCGTGCCGCCGGCGCCGCCCTGCTGTTGCTGGCGCTGGGCTGCGGCCTGGCCGCCTTCAGCGCCATCACCGCCGTGTTCGGCTGGCTGATGCTGCAAATGCTGGCCTTCAGCCTGCTGCCGTTCTTCTCCCTGTTGATCAAAAGGACGCGCCGTGACCAGCAAGCCTGAAAAGAAAGCCGCCATCCGTCCCGACTGGTGGAGCAAGACCCTGGCCGGGTGCGTGCTGGGCTGGACCTTGGCGCTGGCGCTGGCCGGCCTGTTCGCCTGGGCCGGCCCGGGCGGCATTTCGGCGCCGCAAAAGAACCAGTTCGTCATGTGGCTGATCGCGCCGATCTGGATGACGGTGTTCAGCCTGACGTATCTGTTCCGTAGCGGCCTGAGCGCGCTGGGCTGGCTGGGCGCCGCCAACCTGCTGGCCTATGCCCTGTTGTTTATGTACCGTGGACTCCCGACATGAAAATTCGTAGCGACATCCTGCGCATCTACCAAGCGCTGCACACCTGGGTCGGCATAGGCGCCGGCATGCTGCTGTTCATCGGCTTCTTCGCCGGCGCGCTGACCATGTTCAAGGGGCCGCTGGACCGCTGGATCAGCAGTCCGGCGCAGACCCTGCAGCCGGTGGCGCAGGCCCGGCTCGACCCGTTGGTGCGCCAGGTGCTGGAACAGTATCCGGCGGCGCGCAAGGGCTTCACGCTGCATCTGGAACAGCACGAGAACGTCGCCGCGCCGCTCACCTGGAGCGGCGGTGGCGGCCGCGAGATCGACCTGTCCGCCAAGCGCTGGCAGGCCACGCTGGACGGCGACGGCAAGCTGGTGGCGCGGCAGGAGCTGCCCTCGCTGCTGGCGCAGTTGATCGACATGCTGCACCGCACGGGCGGCGTGCCCGGCACGCTGGGCGACGAATACCTCGGCATCTACCTGATGGGCGTGGCCGGCGTGATGTACTTCCTGGCCCTGGTGTCGGGCGTGGTGCTGTTGTTGCCGACGCTGGTGAAGGACTTCTTCGCCCTGCGCGCCGGCAAGAACCGCAAGCGCTTCTGGCTCGACGCGCACAACGTCGTCGGCATCGCCAGCCTGCCGTTCCATGTCGTCATCAGCGTGACGGTGATCGTGTTCGCCTTCCACGACCAGTTCTACGACAGCCTGCAGGAGGTGGTCTACGGTGACACGCCGATGTTCCAGCGCGGCGGCGGCAAGCCGGTGCCGCATGCGGTGGGCGACATGCTGCCGGCCACCGTCTTGATCGCCAAGGTGCGGCAGGCCGCGCCGGACTTCCACGTCAGCGAGATGCTGTTCATGGGCCTGGACGGGCCACGGCCGATGATACGCGCGGCGGTGCTCAACCCGCGCCACCTGGTGCACGGGCCGGAGTCGGCCTATGTGATGCTCAACCCGTACAGCGGCGAGGTGACCAACAAGACCATGCTGCCGGGCCACGCCGACACCTGGAGTTCGCTGGTGACGCCGCTGTTCGCGCTGCACTTCGGCAGCTACGGCGGCAATATGATGCGCTGGGTGTACTTCGTGTTCGGCCTGAGCGGCGCCTTCCTGTTCTACTCGGGCAATCTGCTGTGGGTGGAGAAGCGCCGCAAGAACCAGATCCGCGACCAGGCGCCGCCGCGCCAGACGCGGACCACGCTGCGCATGGCCTCGGCCACGCTGGGCGTCTGCCTCGGTTCGGTGGCCGGCGTGCTGCTGACCATGGTGGCCGGCAAGTGGCTGTACGGCTCGGCCGCGAATATCAACGCGGCCTATCTGGCGGTGTATTACGGCGTCTTCCTCGGCGCCGTGGCCTGGGCCTTCTGGCGCGGCCCGGCGCGCGGCGCGGTCGACCTGCTCAAGCTGTGCGCGCTGGCCGCGCTGGCCATTCCCCTGACCTCGCTGGTCGCCGTGCTGGCGCCGTCGCTGGGGCTGTGGGCGCACACCAGCGCGGCCACGCTGGGCGTCGACCTCACCGCGCTGGCCGGCGCCGCGCTGCTGCTGTACGGCGCCCGCCTGACCGCGCGCCGCGTGCTGCATGGTCCGCTCGACAGCGTCTGGTCGGCGGCGGTGGTCAACCCCGGCGCGAAGCGCGAGCTTGAAGCGGCGGCCTGACGCGCCTGCCCGCTTAGCCGGCGCGGGGCGGGAAGATCAAGCTGAAGCGGCTTAGGCCGGCGGCGCTGGCGGCTTCGCAACGGCCGTGGTGCAGCGCCATCACGGTGCGCACGATGGACAGGCCAAGGCCGCTCGCGCCGGCCGAGTATCGGCGGCGGCGGCGGCCCGCGCCGCGATGCACCCGAGAGTTTATTCCTGCAATTCGCCGGCTTGCCGTCATTCAAACGGATGCTTTGCCAATACAGCCGAACAATCTTTATTCGATGTTGCCCTTGATAAATTAGTTGCCTAGAGTGTAAAATGCGCTGCCCCGTCATTGGGGAGGCGCTTATATCGCCTCAATATCAAAAAAAACAGGATTAAAGATGAAACAACAATTTATCGCCGCTCTGATCGGTGCAGCAATCGCTTTCCCAGTCGCAGCGCAAGCTGAAGGCTACTTCGTCGGCGGCAACGTCGGTCGCTCGGAACAGAAACTGAACGCTCCAGGTTTTTCGCTGAAAGACAACGGCACCGGTTTCAAACTGAACGGTGGCTACCAGTTCACCGCCAACTACGGCGTTGAAGTTGCCTACGTAAACTTCGGCAAGGCCGAAATCAACAACGGCGGCGGCTACATCAAGTCGGAGCCACAAACCGTCTTCGTCGCCGCTACCGGCACCCTGCCACTGAACAACGAGTTCTCGCTGTTCGGCAAAGTCGGCATCGCGCAAAACCACGTTAAAGTCACCGCGCGCGCGGCAGGCTTCTACTCGTCGGAAAGCGAAAACCGCACCACCGCCGTATTCGGCATCGGTGCCGCTTACCAGCTGAACAAGAACGTTTCCTTCGTTGCTGAATACGAAAACTTCGGCAAGATCGCCAAAGACGAGCCAGTCAGCCTGAAAGCCGACATGCTGTCCGTAGGCGTGCGCTACAGCTTCTAATTCCTCCGGGAATTGACGCATTGAAAAGCCGGCCTCGCGCCGGCTTTTTTGCGCGTGCGCCCGCCGCATCGCCGGCGGCGCGCCAAGGCGGAGCGCCAAGGCGGGGCGCCGGCTCAGCCGCGCAGCGGCGTGATGCGGTAGACGCAGCGGCGCGCGCCGGCCAGCAGGTGCTCGGCGCGCTCGACGGCGACGCCCTCGCCGAGCACGCGGCGGAAGATGTCCAGCTCGGAGCGGCAAAAGCTCTGGCAGCTGGTGGCGGCGGCGCAGATCGGACAGTGGTTCTCGATCAGCAGCAGGCTGCCGTCGTCCTGTTGTTCCACCTCGGCCATGTAGCCCTCGGCGCTGCGCAGC
Organism: Rugamonas sp. DEMB1; assembly: GCF_029834475.1. Taxonomy (GTDB): domain Bacteria; phylum Pseudomonadota; class Gammaproteobacteria; order Burkholderiales; family Burkholderiaceae_D; genus Rugamonas; species Rugamonas rubra. The sequence goes on from NZ_CP122407.1 coordinate 2,144,009, forward strand.
CCGGCCAGCGCGGCCGCGCGCGCCGGCCAGTCGGCCGTCTGCGCGCCGAGCCGCTCGCGGTACTGGCGTTCGCTGTCGAGCTCGCGCGCGCTGATCAACTGCTCCAGGCCGGCGGCGCCGAACAGGCCGCGCACCTGCTCGATCAGCTGCAGCGTCAGGTCGGCGTGGCGGTCGGGGAAGCGGGCGTGGCCGGCCGCCGTCAGGCGCCAGTGGCGCGCCGGGCGGCCCACCTTGTCGGCCGTCTCCTCGAATTCGACCAGCCCCTTGTCCTGCCAGGCCTCGAGCTGGCGGCGCGCGCCCATCGAGGTCAAGCCGAGCAGCGCGGCCAACTGCTGCGCGGTCTGCGCGCCGCGCGTCTTGAGCAGGTACAACACCTGTTCGGCGGTGCTCACGATTGCACCGCCTGCAGGCCGGCGTTGGCGGCCATTTCGCGGCGCCAGGTGTGCAGGCGCCAGGCCGAGCTGGCCGTCAGCGCGGCGCCGAGCAGCAGGATCAGGCGGGTGTCGATCAAGGTCAGCACGGCGCCGGCCAGCGCCATCAATATGTTGGCCAGGCAGAAGGTGGTGGAGATCAAGCCCATCACCGCGCCCTGGCCGTGGCGGCCGAAGCGCTCGGCGCACCAGTTCGGCACGATGGCCATGTAGAAGGCTTGCGGGATGCCGAACAGGACGATGGCGGCCAGGCCGACCCGGGCGTTGCCGGCGGCCAGCACGGCGACGGCCGCCGCCGTGCCGGCGGCGTACAGGCAGGCGCGGCGCAGCGGGTCGCGCTGGCTGGGGCGGCCGGCGAACCAGGTGGTGGCGATCATCACCGAGCACATGGCGGCGGTGGTCCAGGCGATGCCGCGGGCGCCGTAGCCGGGCACCTCCACCAGCCACAGTGGATAGAACTCGTAGAAGGCGGTGACGCCGCAGGTGTAGGCCAGTTGCACGACGAAGAACTGGCGCAGCTCGGCGTGGCGCAGCAGGTTGAGCGCGTGGCCGTCGCGCGCCACCTGCCACCAGGAGGTGTTGGCGCCGCTGGGCGCCTCGCGCGGCAGGGCCACGGCGACCAGCGCCGCCGTCACCGTCAGCGCCACCGTGGCGACCCAGAACGGCGTCGTCACGCCCCAGGCCAGCGTGGCGCCGGCCAGCAGCGGGCCGGCCAGCCAGCCCATGTAGAAGGCGCCGTTGAGCCAGGACAGGGCGCGCAGGCGCAGGTCGCCCTGCAGGCGGTCGGCCAGCAGCGCGCGCGCCACCGAGCCGTTGCCTTCGAGCAGGCCGGTGGCGAAGCGCGCCAGGATGAACAGCGGATACGATTCGAGCACCAGCGCCCAGGCCGTCAGGGCGTGGCCCAGCGCGGCGCCGAGGGCGGTGACCAGCAGCACGGGGCGGCGGCCGTAGCGGTCCGACAACGGGCCGAGCAGGGCCGAGCCGATCAGCAGGCCGAGCGGGTTGATGGTCAGCGCCAGGCCGAACAGCAGCTTGGGCGGCAGGCCGAGGAAATGGTTCAGCCCGTTGCTGACGCCGGCGGCGAACAGCGGCGGCAGGATGGGGTAGGGCAGCGCCGCGCCGATGGTCGACAGCAGCGCCAACAGGCAGGCGGCGGTGATGAGCAGGGATGATTTCATGTTGGCCATTCAAGTGTGCATGAATGGCAATATAGCGGGCTCCACCGCATAAGTAAACAAAAAAGTTTATTTAAATGTTGGCGCTGTGATGCTGCTTCTGACCGCAGCTACTGCAGGGTCAGTGCCGACATTCGGACACGGCCTCATCCGTGCCGCCGCTCAGCCGATCAACTCGGCGATGCGCGCGGCCAGCCGCGCGGTCAGCTGGTGGACGTGGTGGCCGTCGACGAAGCCGTGGTGGGCCTGGATCGAGAACGGCAGCGTCAGCGTGGCGCCGGCCGGCGCGCTGAAGCGGCCCCAGGCGATCAGCGGGATGTCGGCCTCGTGGTGGCGGTACAGCGGATGCTCGATGGCCGTCAGGTCCAGCCACGGCAGGCAGGTGTTGTAGACGTTGTCGCGCATCTCGCGCGGGCTCAGGTCGGCGCCGGTGTTGATCAACGCCCGGCTGGCTTGGGCGAGGCGGCCGGCCGCCACGCTGCGTTCGACGAACTCGGCCAGGTCGGGCGAGCGGACGAAGCGGGCGTAGTTGAGGTTGTTGTCCTGGTTGAGCACCGTGTAGGAGCCGTAGAACTGCTCGATCTTGATGACCTCGCCGTCGTGGACGCGGTACAGGAAGTTGTCGATCGACTGCACGCTGTCGAGCAGACAGTAGAGGAAGAAGTGGAAGGGCGGCAGCCGGCGCGCCTTGCAGAACGGCCGGAAGTCGGGCAGCGTCAGCGCCATGCCCAGGTTGATGCGCGGGTTGTCGAAACCGGCGAACAGCTCAAACCGGTCGCGCCGGTGTTCGAAATTTTTCATGCGGCAAGTTTAACCGATTCCGCCCGCGACGGCGGCGGCGCCGGCGCGCCGCCGGCCGGCCGATCAGCCCGGCGGTGCCGGCCGTTTGTCCGGCCCGCGCAGCGGATCGACCAACTGCCGGGCGAAGCCGGGCGGCAGCGGCGTGTCGCTGCCGTAGGCGGTCGGCCAGGTCGGCGGCAAGTGCAGGGTGCCGAACAGCTTGTCGCACAGCGGCAGCATGGAGGCGTAGTTGTGGTTGATGAACTCGTGGCGGCTGTGGTGCCAGTGGTGGAAGCCCGGCGTGGCGATCAGCCACTCCAGCGCGCCGAAGCGCAGGCGCAGGTTGGAATGGATAAAGAATCCCCAGATCGTGCCCAGCACGATCAGGCCGGCCGGCGCGACACTGCCGCCGGCGCTGGGGCCGGCCAGGCCCAGCAGATAGAGCGGCAGCATGCCGCACAGGCGGGTGAACACCGTGTCCACCGGATGGGAGCGCGTGTTGACGAGGAAGTACATCTGCTCTGGGCTGTGGTGGATGGCGTGGAAGCGCCATAGCCAGGGGATCTCGTGGCTGAGCCGGTGGCCCCAGTAAAAGCCGATCTCGCCGACGACGAAGGCCAGCGCCAAGCGGGCCGCCAGCGGCAGGGCGCCCAGGGCGGCCGGCACGGCGGCCGGGACCAGCTGCTGCGCCGCCAGCGCGAGCAGCGACAGCGGCACGCTGAGCAGCATGGCCGGCAGCAGGCTGCTGAGGAAGTAGTAGGCCAGGTCGCTGAGCAGGTCGGCGCGGGCGGGGCGGCCGGGCCGCACGGCCAGCCAGCGCTCCAGCGGCACGAAGATCACCGCCAACAGGACCAGCCACACGCTCAGGCGAAACACGCTGAGGGCGAAGGCGGGCACATGGGCGAAAAGGCTGTGGATCAGGTTCATATCGGATGCATCCGTCTACAACGACAAAACCGGGCAGGGTTGCCCCTGTCCGGTTCGCGGTCATTCCTGCGCGGGCGTGGCTTAGGCCGCGTTGCCCTGGCGACGGCGACGCGCCATGAAGCCAACCATGCCCAGGCCGGCGAACAGCATGGCCCACGAGCCAGGCTCCGGCACGGCCGAGGTCATCGAGACGCCGTCGAGCAGCGAGAACGGCGGTTTGCCTTCCGGCGTGCCGACCGCCAGGAAGGACAGGATCTGGCTGGTGCCGGCGGCGGTGAAGGTCATGCTTTCCTTCATCCAGCCGCTCGAGCTGTGGCTAGGGTTGTGGTAGACGGCGGTCGACTGCTGGGTGGCGGCGCTGTTGCCCAGGTTGACAAGCCATTGCTCGGTGGTGGCGCCGTCAAAGCCGGACTGTTGCGCGGCGGCCCATTCGAAGTTCACGGTGTATTTTTGGCCGACGACCAGGCCGTTGATGGTTTGCTGGATGGGCGACACTTCGAAGGCGCCGTCGGCGGCGATGAAGTTGCCGCCGTTGTGGCTGGCGGCCAGCGGGTTGTTGCCGCCATTGTTGGCGCCCCACAGCGTCAACGCGCCGTAGGAGCCGACCGAGCCGGTGGTGTCGGCCGAACCGGCGGCGAAGACGAAGTTGTAACCGTTCGACGACCAGTCGCTGACCGTGACGGTGTGGTTGAACTGGCCGATGCCGCTGACCTGCTCGAAGCCGCCGTTTTTAACCAGTTCGGTGGCTTGCGCCGAGAAGGTGCTGAGTGCCGCGAAACCGGCGATGGCCAACTTGATGGTGTTGAAATGCATGGATGCCCCAAATATTGTGGTGTTCTAGCTACTGCGTGCGCGGCGGGCGGATCGTTGGATACGCCCTGCGTGCTCGTCGAGCAGGAGACGGATTTAGTGAAGGCGCGAGAATAGCATTGGATTGCCTGGTTGGCAATCAAAATGTTTATCTGTCAATGCTTATTGGGTCGCGGGAGCCTAGTTGCACTGGTAGATGGCCAGGCCGGAGTCGCCCCTGGCGTAGTCCAACCGGTGCCAGCCGGTCAGGCCGAACGGCGTCTTGAGCAGCAGGGCCAGCTTGTCGCGCGCCTGCGCCGACTTGCCCGGCAGCAGGCCGATGACGTGCACCGTGCTGCCGGCGGCGACGCTGGCCACCACCGTGCGGCTGGTCGGCGACTCGTACAGCGCGGTGGCCTGTTCGACGGTGGTGTCGACGCCGATGTAGCTCAGCGGCTGCGCCACCTCGGCCAGCGCCTTGCCCTTCTGCGCGATCTTGCGGGTGGTGCGCTGGCCGCACAGCGACAGGTGGGTCTGGTTCACATAGGCCGCGCCGTTGCCGCTGAAGTACCACTCGGCGTCGTCCAGGTCGAACACCTCGTAGCGGCCGAGCAGGGCGCCGGAGGCGGCGTCGACCAGTTCGTAGGACGAGGGGAAATGCACGGTGTTCTCGATGGCGTCGAGGTGCACCCGCAGGTTCGGGCCGAAGGCCAGCGTGCCGAGCCGGGTCTTCTTGAACACCCGGCCGGGCTCGTCGTCCTGTCGCACGGGCTTGCCGCTCCACTTGAGGAACTGGGCCGGGCTGTCGACATGGATGTGGGCGGCGGCCAGCGGCTTGTCGGCGAACGGCCGCGCGCCGGCGTTGTCGCCGGCCGGGCCGGCCAGCGCCGGCGCCGCCGCGGCGCAGAGCGCCAGCGCCAAGGCCTGGAACACGGGCGGCAGGCGCCGGCCGAGCAGGCCGAGACGTTGCCGGCGCATCAGCCGCCGACCCGCTTGGGATCGTGGCCGAGCTTGAGCAGCGCCGCCATCACGCTGTCGCAGTGGTCGCCCTGCACCTCGATGACGCCGTCCTTGACCGTGCCGCCGCTGCCGCAGGCGGCGCGCAGCTGCTTGCCGAGCGCGGCCAGCGCGGCGGCGTCGAGCGCCACGCCCTTGACCAGGGTGACGCACTTGCCGCCGCGGCCCTTGGTCTCGCGCGACACGCGCACCTTGCCGTCGCCCGCCGGCGCGGCCTTGGCCTGGCCTTGGCAGGCGCAGGCGGCCAGCGCCCGGCGGCAAACGGGACAGGTGCGGCCCAGCTCGGTGGAATACACCAGGCCGCTATTCGAACTGCTTTTCATCATGGCATGTCTTGCGGTGGGGTGGGGTTAGATCCGCTCGCGCTGGCGGCGGAAGGCCAGCCAGCCGGCCACCACGGTGAAGCTGGCGACGATGGCGACGACGATCCAGAAGCCGCCGTCGTCCTGCGCCAGCGGGACGCCGCCGACGTTCATGCCGAGCAGGCCGGTGATGATGTTGATCGGCAGGGCCAGCACGGTGACGATGGTCAGCACGAACAGGCTGCGGTTGTTGCCCTCGTTGACCAGGGCGGCGATCTCCTCCTGGATCAGCTTGATGCGTTCCTGCAGCGAGGCCATGTCCGCCAGCACCATCGAGAACTCCTCGGTGGACTCGCGCAGCTCCTGCGCGTCGAGCTCGGCGACCCAGGCGGGCGGCCGCTGCAGCAGGCGGAACAGCGCGGCCGGCTCGGGCGCCAGCAGGCGCTGCAGGCGCACCAGCACGCGGCGCAGCTCGCCGAGCGAGGCGCGCTTGGTGTTCAGTTTGCCGGCCAGCAGGTTGTCCTCGATGGCGTCGACGCGGGCGATGGCGGCGCGCACGATCTTCAGCAGGCCGTCGGCCTGGTCGCGCAGCAGGTGGATCAGCAGCTCGACCGAGGAGCGGATGTTCTCGCCGTTGCGCACCGCGTTGCGCAGGCCGTCGATGGCCTTGAGCGGCTTGCGCCGCGCGCTGATGACCAGTTGCCGGTCGACGCTGAGCCACAGCGTGGAGATGTCCGACGGCTCGAAGGAGAAGTCGTGCAGCACGTCGTTGACGACGGCGATCAGGGTGTTGTCGGCCTGCTCGATGCGGGTCGAGCGCGGTCCCTCGTGCAGGCTCTCGTGGAACTCCTCGGGCAGGCGGGTGTGCTCGTGCAGCCACTTCTCGCTGGCGGTGTTGGCCAGGTTGAAGTGCAGCCAGATGAATTCGGCGGGATGGGCCTCGCGCGCGGCCAGCCAGGCGCGCGCCTCGTCGGCCTCGATGGCCAGGCCGTGCGCGGCGCGGCCGAACAGGTAGCCGCAGACCAGGCCGGACTGGTCGGAACCGTAGGACAGCGGGGCCGCCTGCATGCTAGACCAGCAGCGCCGCGCTCATGGCGGCGGCGTCGACCTCCGATTCGGCCAGCATGGCCGCCAGCGTCTCCTCGTCGATGAACAGGTCGATCACCGAGTCGGCGTGGGGCGGCAGCTCGCGCGGCGCCGATTGCAGCGGCGAGGTGACCGGCGCCAGGTGGTTGGCCAGCAGCAGGGTGTCGAGCAGGTTGTCGGGCGGGATCGAGAGGAAGCTGTCGCGCAGGCCCTCGATGGCCTGGGCCACCTCGTCCGGGATGCACAGCTTGGCCATCACCTCGCGCAGGATGATTTCCTCGCTGGCCGGCTGCCAGTTCTCCGGGTCCTCCTCGAGCAGGCCGGGGAACTCGTCGGCGCGCGACAGCAGGTAGAAGCCGCCGACCTCGTGCACGATGGCGGCGAACAGCGCCGTGTCCGGGTTGATGTTGGTGACCTGGCGGGCGATGATGCGGGCCAGCGCGGCGACGTGGATGGTGTGGTCCCACAGCTGCTCGGCCTTGGCGCGCACGCCGGGGTCGACGATCTTGCTGCCGAACTGGCGCACCACCATGGCGGCGGCCAGGGCGAACAGGTTCTGGTAGCCGATGCGCATGATGGCGCCGCGCACGTTGGTGATGGCCGGCGCGCCGGCGCGGTTGAACATCGCCGAGTTGGCGATGGCGACGGTGCGCGCCGCCAGCAGCGGCTCGGCCAGCACCAGGCTGATCGCCTTGTCGATCGGGCAGTCGGGATCGTCCAACGCCAGCTGTACGCGCAGCGCGGCGTTGACGCTGGTGGGGAAGACCAGTTCGCCACGAATGGCGAGGGCGGCGATGTGGCCGAATGCTTCGAGTTTATTCATGTACAAAATTATACGTCAGGCACGACTCCAAGCTCAATGCAATGATGCGCGACGAGGCGCTTTGTGGTCGGAATAGAGCGGGCGCGACGGCAGGCGCCCCGGCGCGCGTCGGCGCGCCGGGGCGGGGCTCAGGCGTTGGCCAGTTCGGGCCGGCGCTGCGCGCCGTCCTTGCTGTAGCGGGCCACCGACAGGTCGCTCGACTGGATGGCCGGGCGGCGCGCCGAGATGATGTCCGACAGCAGCTGGGCCGAGCCGCAGGACATGGTCCAGCCCAGCGTGCCGTGGCCGGTGTTGACGAACAGGTTGCGCAGGCCGGTGCGGCCGACCACCGGCGTGCCGTCCGGCGTCATCGGCCGCAGGCCGGTCCAGAAGGTGGCCTCGGCGGTGTCGCCGGCGCCGGGGAACAGGTCGTTGACGACCATCTCCAGCGTTTCGCGGCGGCGCGGGTTGAGGCGGGTGTCGAAGCCGGCGATCTCGGCCATGCCGCCGACGCGGATGCGGTCGTCGAAGCGGGTCACGGCGATCTTGTAGGTCTCGTCGAGGATGGTCGAGGTGGGCGCGGCGCCGGCGTCGACGATGGGCACGGTGATCGAGTAGCCCTTCAAGGGGTAGACCGGGATCTCGACCAGCTTTTTCAACAGCTGGGTCGAGTAGGCGCCCAGCGCCACCACGTAGGAGTCGGCGCGCACCAGCTCGGCGCCGCACTGCACGCCGGCGATCTCGTCGCCGGCCGTGGCCAGGCCCTGGACGTCGACGTTGTAGCGGAACTTGACGCCCAGCTCGACGGCCATGGCGCTCAGGCGGGTGGTGAACAACTGGCAGTCGCCGGTCTCGTCGTTGGGCAGGCGCAGGCCGCCGACCAGGCGGTCCTTGGACTTGGCCAGGCCCGGCTCGGCGCCGACCAGCTGCTCGCGGTTGAGCAGCTCGAAGGGCACGCCGGTGTCCTGCAGCACCTGGATGTCCTTGGCGGCGTCGTCGAGCTGCCTCTGGCTGCGGAACAGCTGGGTGGTGCCCTGTTGGCGGCCCTCGTACTCGATGCCGGTGGCGGCGCGCAGGGTCTTGAAGCAGTCGCGGCTGTATTCGGCCAGGCGCACCATGCGCTCCTTGTTGACGGCGTAGCGCTCGGGCGTGCAGTTGCGCAGCATCTGCCACATCCACTGCAGTTGGAACAGGGTGCCGTCCGGGCTGATCGACAGCGGCGCGTGGCGCTGCATCATCCATTTGACGGCCTTCAGCGGGATGCCGGGGGCGGCCCAGGGCGAGGCGTAGCCGGGCGAGATCTGGCCGGCGTTGGCGAAGCTGGTTTCCAGCGCCGGGCCGGGTTGGCGGTCGAGCACGGTCACGTCGTGGCCGGCCCGGGCCAGATAGTAGGCGCTGGTGACGCCGATGACGCCGCTGCCGAGAATAACTACGCGCATTTTCCTGTCCCCTGAATTTTTTAGACTACGACCAGATAAAGCACTATGATATGTTCATTCAGCCAGTGTTTGTTACTGTATAACCAGCAAAATTTAGTGGAAGTTCATGCGAATTCAAAAAGAATCCGTCCGCAGCCTGGACAAGCTCGACCGCAAGATCCTGCGCATCCTGCAGGACGACGGGCGCATCTCGATGAAGGACCTGAGCGAGCAGGTCGGCCTGTCGATCACCCCGGCCATCGAGCGCGTCAAGCGCATGGAGCGCGACGGCGTCATCACCGGCTACCACGCCCGCGTCGACCCGCCGGCGCTGGGCGCCAAGCTGCTGGTGTTCGTCGAGATCACGCTGCACCAGAAGTCGGCCTCGGTGTTCGAGCAGTTCCGCCGCGAGGTGCTGCGCATCCCCGAGGTGCAGGAGTGCCACCTGGTGTCGGGCGACTTCGACTACCTGATCAAGGCGCGCATCCACGAGATGGCCGAGTACCGCAAGCTGCTCGGCGACATGCTGCTGCAGTTGCCCGGCGCGGCGCAGTCGAAGAGCTACGTGGTGATGGAGGAGATCAAGGAGACGCTGATCCTGTCGACCGAGGCGCCGCAGTGAGGCGGGCGCGGAGGCGGCGTCCACTGTAGTTGTTGTAAAGCAACCACGACTGGCGCGTTCGGCAATGGTTTCTAGCAAGACGATAGTGTTTTTCGTACAAGCAGTACGGCAGGCCTTGCCCTGCTTCAGTTAGAATGCTTCCAGGGCAATCGTTAAGAACTGGAGCAGTTGTGAACAGCAATAACGGCAATCCCCCGGTCCAGCAGCACGAGCACAATGTGCATGTGCGCTCGCTGGACGAACATCTGTCGTCCGACCAGAGTTTCAGCTCGGCCTACGCGCGCGCGGTCGGCGCCATCGCCGCCGCCGACGGCGCGCTCACCTTGGCGCAGTTCGCCGCCGTCACCGACATCGCCGGCGAGGGCAAGGCCTCCGCCGTCTTCACCGCGCTGGTGCTCAACACGATCGAATCCGGCGTCAGCATCGACTGGGCGCTCAACGCGCTGGCGCGCAGCTGCGCCGGGGTCGAGCAGGCGGCGCGCGACTCCGCCTTCAACACGAGCTTGCCGCTGCTGGCGCTGCACGGCGCCGAGGCGCGCGGCCTGGCGCAGCGGCTGGCCAAGGCGCTCGGCGTCAAGCCGGCCGACGGCCTGGCCGGTCTGCCGGCCGGCGACGAGCGCGGCCTGCTGGCCAACCTGGGCGAGCAGGCGCGCAAGCTGGTCAAGGGCCGCTCGCTGGCCGACGTGGTGGCCGACTTCGGCCGCAGCACCGGCCAGCCGGCGCTGCTGGAGCAGGCGCGCCAGTTCCAGTCCGGCCAGATCGACCAGCTGCAGCTGCGCCAGCAGGTGCAGGGCGCGATGCAGACCATCGCCGGCGCCATCCAGGCCTACCAGGAGCAGGCGCAGATGCTGCAGGTGGGCGAGGCCAGCGCGGCCAGCGTGATCGGCGCGGCGCAGGAGCTCAAGCAGCAGGTGCAGCAGCGCCTGACCCTGATCGACGCGCGCATCGCCTACGAGCGCAGCATGCTGGTGCAGGAGATCGACGACGCCGTGCACGACGCCGGCAACGCCATCGAGCTGGCCATCACCGACCGCCTCAACACCGACAAGTGGAAGGACGAGGAGGTGTGGGGCAGCATCGGCCGCAACCAGTTCGGCCAGGAGATGGAGCGCCGGCTCGACCGGGTGGTGCGGCGCAAGGAGGAGGCGCTGCACCTGCTCGAGCAGGGCCTGCGCCTGTTCCAGCAGGCCATGCGGCTGAGCCAGTCGTCGGTGTTCCAACGCCAGCACCACACCGCGCTGGCGCGCCTGATGCCGCGCCTGCGCATCGGCACGCGGCTGGCCAACAGCGCCGACACGGCGGCCAACGTCACCCTGATGGGCGGCGCGGTGGCGGCGGCCGGCACCGGCACCGCCGCCTACCTGTTCGGCGCGGCGGTGATCCTGCCGGTGGTGGCGCCGGTGGCGCCCTTCGTCGGCGGCGCGGTGCTGCTGGCCGGGGTGTTCAAGTGGTTCGCCGACGGCGGCAAGCGCAAGCGCTCGGAGATCCGCGACAAGCGCGCCGCCTTCGAGCAGGAGCTGCGGCTGCAGCTCCACCAGGCCGAACTGAGCTTCCACGCCCAGCTCGACCTGGTGGCCGACGGCTTCCACGGCTCGGCGCTGCACCTGCTGACGCCGATCATGCTCGAGGCCGAGGCGGCCGGGCGCGTGCAGGGCATGCGCCAGCGCGTCGCCGACCGCGTCATCGCGCAGGCGCAGGCCGCCATCAAGCAGCTCGACACCGAGCTGGGCAAGGCTTAGCCGCGCGCCGGCGGCGACGCCCTGCCGGCCCTCGGCGGACTTGTCGCTGTTCGGCGGCGTGGTGTTGCCGTTGGCGCGCTTGTGGCGGTAATGTTCGCTGGCGCACAGAGGAAATTTAACTTGCGGAATAGAATCAATTGAAGCAGTGGGCAGCGGTCGTCGCGGGGTCGTCGCGATATGCCGGATTGCTGGCGCTGGGCTTGCCGAAACAAACATACAAGAAAGCACATCATGAAGAGCATCAAATCCATCGTTGTCGCCGCCGCCTTGCTGGCCAGCGGTAGCGCCGCCTACGCGCAGGACGTCGGCGTCTCGATCAGCATCGGCCAGCCGGGCTTCTACGGCCGCATCGACATCGGCGACGCGCCGCGTCCGCAACTGGTGTACGCCCGTCCGGTGATCATCCAGCGGCCGGCGCGCTATGTGGAAAGCGCGCCGATCTACCTGCGGGTGCCGCCCGGCCACGCCAAGCACTGGGCCAAGCACTGCCGCGCCTACAACGCCTGCGGCCAGCAGGTCTACTTCGTGCAGGACCGCTGGTACACCAACGACTACGCGCCGCGCTACCGCGCCCAGCACGGTGAGGGGCGCGGCCACGTCGAGCGCGGCAACGGTCGCGACGAGCGCCGCGAGGACCGCCGCGACGACCGCGGCCACGGCAACGGCAACGGCCACGGCAATGGCAATGGCAACGACCATGGCAACGGCCATGGCAAGGGCCACAACAAGGATTGAGGCCGGGCGCCGCCCGCCGCCCGGCGGCGCGGCGCCAACATGAAGGCGGGCGGGTCGAACGGGAGCTCGTTTGCACAGCGAAATCGTGATTGTCGGCGGCGGCGCGGGCGGCCTGGAACTGGCCTGCAAATTGGGGCGCAAGCTCGGTCCGCAGCGCGTGCTGCTGGTCGACTCGCGCCTTTTCCACATCTGGAAACCCTCGCTGCACGAGGTGGCGGCCGGCACGCTGGACGTGCACCAGGACGGGCCTGTCCTACCAGATGCTGGCGCATGACAACGGCTTCACCTACGTCTACGGGCCGATGACGGCGCTCGACGCGGCCGCGCGCCAGCTCAGCGTCGGCGCCATCCGCGACGGTGCCGGCGCCGCCGGCGAGCTGGTGCTGCCGGAGCGGCGCATCGGCTTCGACCGGCTGGTGCTGGCCGTCGGCAGCGTCGCCAACTACTTCGGCGTGCCCGGCGCGGCCGAGCACAGCATCGCGCTCAACGCCACCGAGGACGCCGAACGCTTCCGTTTGACGCTGCTCAAGCTGCTGACCCGGGCCGAGCTGCGCAAGGACAGCCGGCCCGACGCCGGCATCGACATCGTCATCATCGGCGGCGGCGCGACCGGCGTCGAACTGGCCGCCGAACTGCGCGAGGCCAGCGACGTCTACGCCGCCTACGGCTTCCACCATCTGAGCCCACTGCGCGACGTGCGCATCACCCTGCTGGAGGGCGCGCCGCGCATCCTGGCGCCGCTGCCGGAGAAGGTCGCGGCGGCGGCGCTGGCGCTGCTCGAGGAGCGCGCCATCGGCGTCGTCACCGGGGCCCGCGTCAGCGCCATCGACGGCGCCGGCGTCGCGCTGGCCGACGGCGCCGCCTACCCGGCCGACATCGTGGTCTGGGCGGCCGGCATCAAGGCGCCGGACTGGCTGGCCACGCTGGGCCTGCCGACCTCGCGCGGCGGCCAGATCGAGGTCGAGGCGACGCTGGCGGTGCGCGGCTGGCCGCATATCTTCGCGCTGGGCGACTGCGCCGCCTGCCCCGGCGTCGACGGCAAGCCGGTGCCGCCGCGCGCCCAGGCGGCCCACCAGCAGGCCGACTATCTCGTGCGCGCGCTGCTGCGGCTGGGCCAGGGCAGGGCGGCGCCGGGCGCGCCCTACCGCTACCGCGACTACGGCTCGCTGGTGTCGTTCGGCCAGAGCAGCTCGGTGGGCAGTTTGATGGGATCGTTGAAGGGCTTGAGCTGGTTCGTCGACGGCCTGGTGGCGCGGCTGATGTACGTCGGCCTGCACCTGATGCACCACCGCGCGGTGTTGGGCACGCGCCGCACCGCCTTGCTGGCGCTGGCGCGCTTCCTGATCAAGCGCAGCACGCCGCTGGTCAAGCTGCACTGAGCGCGGCGGCCGGGCGGGGAGAACCCGGCGGCGAAACCCGGGGTCGGACCCCTAGGGGGCCGACCCTGGCTCTGCGCCGTTGGGTGGTGTTGTGGCCGCCGGCGTCTTCGGCAGGATCACGGTGAGCATGGTGCCGCGCTGCGGCGCCGCGCCCAGCGTCAGGCTGCCGCCCAGGTAGAGCGCGCGCTCGCGCACCAGGCGCAGGCCGAACTTGCCGTCGGTCGGGTCGGCCGCCTCGGGCAGGCCGACGCCGTTGTCGCGCACCGTCAGCATGACGGCGTCCTCGTTGTCGTCGACCACCACCTCCACCTCGCTGGCGCTGGCGTGCGCGATGACGTTGTTGAGCGCCTCCTCCAGCGCGCGCAGCAGCACCACGCCGTGGCCACGGCCGCAGTCGAACTCCTCGTCGGGCAGGCTGCAGCGGGCGGCGACCTGCTGCTGCTGGCCGAACTGCGCCACCAGCTCGGCCAGCGCGACGCGCACGCCGAGGAATTCGAGCTTGTCGTTCCACAGGCGCAGCTGCATCTGGCGGTTGGTGTCGATGATGTTGAGCAGCAGCTGCTTCATGTGCGCGGTGCGTTCGAGCAGCGCCGGCTCGGCCGGCATCTTCTGCGTCAGCAGGCCCAGATGCATGGTCAGCGCCGTCAGCGAGGAGCCCAGGCTGTCGTGCAATTGACGCGACAGCGAGCGGCGCTCGTCGTCCCAGCTGTTGTGGACATGGCCGAGCAGTTCGCTCAGGTCGGCCGCGCGCTGGGCCGGCGTGGCGGCGGGTGGGGTGGGGTGTGCCGGAACGGACATGGTGGTCTCTTGCTGCTCTCTGTTTTGGGTGAATCGGCCGCTTGTGATGGCCGATCATACCTGAGGATCGCAACTCGTGGCGCACCGCCGGACACGGCTGTGCTTTTGCCGCCGGCGCAGTGTTCGTTCGCGCACAGTCGGCGCGCGGCGGCGCTGCGATAGTGGCTGCTTCAACCATCGAAAGGAACCGCCATGAACATCGACACCGTTGTGGACCAAGCCTATCTCGGCAAGAGCTTCCGCGAGCTGGCCGCCGCCCCGCTCAGCGCGCTGCGCGGCGTCAGCGCGGCCGACGCCAAGGCGCTGGCGAAGGCCTTCAACGTCACCACCGTGCGCGAGCTGGCCGAGCTCGACTATGTCAAATGGGCGCGCGCCATCACCACGCTGGCCGAGTGCGAGCGGCCCGGCAGCGGCGAACTGGCCAGGGAGACGCTGCTCGACGAGGCGGTCGAGATGACCTTCCCGGCCAGCGATCCGCTGTCGGTCGACGCCGGCGTGACCCGCATCGAGGTGGCGCCGGACATGGTCGACGCCCAGGGCGACCACCAGAACGCCGGCCAGGTCGAGCAATGCACCGAGGCGGGCGTCAAGGGCGCGGCGCGCCAGGCCGGAACGCAGCGAGGCTGAGAAACCCCGCCGGCGCAACTCTAGGGTCAGACCCTAGGGTCTGACCCTGGCTCTGCGCCTTTGGGTGGTGTTGGCGCCGCCGGCGGCTCAAGTGGCCCAGCGCTGGCGGTATGGCCTCAGGCCGCCGTCGGCGCCATGCCGCGGGCGCTCGTCGCGGCGTCCGCCGGCGCGGCGGCCGGCGCCACGCAGCAGCGGTTCTTGCCGCTGCGCTTGGCGCAGTACAGCGCGCTGTCGGCCACCGCGATCAGGGCGTCGACGGCGTCGGCGTCGTCGGGGAAGATGCCGATGCCGATGCTGGTCGACAGGTTGAGCAGCAGGCCGTTGACCAGGTAGGGCGCGGCCACCACCTCGATCAGCTTGGCGGCCGGCTCCTGGGCGTCGCCCAGGCAGGCCAGGTCGCCCATGACGATGACGAACTCGTCGCCGCCGACGCGGGCCACGGTGTCCTCGCGGCGCGAGGCGCCGACCAGGCGCTGCGCCACCTGCTTGAGGGCCGTCGTCGCCGTAGGCGTGGCCGTGGGTGTCGTTGATGCCCTTGAAGCCGTCCAGGTCAAGGTACATGACGGCGGCCTTGTTCTGCTTGCGCATGGCGTGCTGCAGGGTGTTGGCGATGCGGTCCTCGAGCAGGCGGCGGTTGGGCAGGCCGGTCAGCGGATCGTGCAGCGCCAGTTCCTGCTGCTGCTTGCTGTACTGCGCCAGCTCCTTGTACAGCAGGCGCACCTCGAGCATGTTGTGGATGCGCTTGTGCACCTCGAGCAGGTCGAAGGGTTTGCTGATGAAGTCGCGCGCGCCGGCCTCGAGGGCGGCGATCTTGAAGCTGGGCTGGGCGGTCAGCGCCAGCACCGGCAGGTAGCCGCCCTGTTCGATCTCCTTCAGGCCCTTCATCACCTGGAAGCCGTTCAGTTCGGGCATCTGCAGGTCGAGCAGGATCAGGTCGTAGCAGTGCTGGCGGTGCAGCGGGCAGACCTGGTCGGGCAGCATGGTCGAGGTGACGTCGGTGTAGCCGGCGTCGCGCAGTATCTCCAGCATGAGCTCGACATTGTCGGCGCAATCATCGACCACCAGGATCTTAGCGTGAAGGATGTCGTCTCGGCTGGGCATAGTGGTCTCGGTCGCTGCTCTGTAGGTGGTCCACGGCCGGGGCCGGGATGTCGTCGTATCATAATGCGCCAGCCCGGCGGGCGGCGCACGGGTGGCCCCGCGGAATTAATTATTTCCGTGTGGAAATTAATTGTACCCGCTTTTCGTCTGCGAAGTGTAGCAAAAATGAATTGAATTGCTTGTAGGACGGCGCCGCACGTGCCGGTAGGACATCTTATTTCCTTCCGGGTAATGGCTCGGCGGCACCGGCGGCGGCCGGGTGTTTCCGCTTAACATTGATTATAGGCTAGTAAACTTTTTCCCGGTTTTCAAGCGGGACGCGCCCCTGCCACCGCCGCGATCAAGGCGGCCGGCTCGACCGGCTTGGTCAAATGGGCCCGGAAGCCGCTCTGCAGCGCCTTGATGCGGTCCTCCGAGCGGGCGAAGGCGCTCAGCGCGATGGCCGGCAGGGCGGCGCCGGCCGGGCCGAGGGCGCGCACCCGCTCGAGCAGGGCGTGGCCGTCGACGTCGGGCATGCCGATGTCGCTCAGCAGCAGGTCGCAGGGCGCGCTGCGCAGCAGGGCCAGCGCCTCGGCGGCGCTGGCGGCGGTGCGCACGCGGGCGTTGCAGTCGCTCAGGATGCGCTGGATCAGCTGGCGGGCGTCGGCCTCGTCGTCGACCACCAGCACGCGCAGGCCGGCCAGGTCGGTGCGCGGCGCCGTGGCGGCGGCCGGGTCCGCCGCGCCCGGCGGGCGCGGCGGGCTTGCCGGGCCGGCCGGGCGCGCCGCCAGCGGCAGGCGCAGCGTGAAGCTGGCGCCGCGGCCGGCGCCGGCGCTGGCGGCGGCCACCGTGCCGCCGTGCTGCTCGGCCAGGTGCTTGACGATCGACAGGCCCAGGCCCAGGCCGCCGTGCTGGCGCGTGGTCGACGAGTCGGCCTGGCGGAAGCGCTCGAACACGTGCGGCAGGAAGGCGGCGGCGATGCCGATGCCGCTGTCGGCCACGGTGATCTCGACCTGGCCGTCGGCCTCGCCCATGGCGATGTGCACGGCGCCGCCGCGCGGCGTGAACTTGAGCGCGTTCGACAGCAGGTTCCAGAGGATCTGCTGCAGCCGGTTGGGGTCGGCCATCACCGGCCCGACCCGGGGCGCGAAGCGCTGGCCGATGCTGATGCCCTTGGCGTCGGCGGTCGGCCGCACCGTCTCGATGGCCGCCTCGAGCACGCCGAGCGGCGCCAGCGGGCGCATCTCGAGCAGCACCTTGCCGGAGGTGATGCGGCTCATGTCGAGCAGGTCCATTCGATCAGCTGGGCCTGGGCGCGGGCGTTGCGCTCGATGGTCTGCAGGCCGCGGTGCAGGTCGGCCTGGTCGCGGCTGCCCCGGCGCAGCACCTGGGCCCAGCCGAGGATCGCCGTCAGCGGCGTGCGCAGCTCGTGCGACAGGGTGGCCAGGAACTCGTCCTTCAGCTGGCTGGTGCGCTCGACCTCGGCGCGCGCGCCGCGCTCGCTGTCGAGCAGTTCGCGGCGCTCCTCGGCGGCCTGCTGGGCCGCCTCGTACAGGCGGGCGTTGTCGATCGCCACGCCGGCCTGGGCGGCGATGCCGCCGAGGATGCGCTCGCTGCGCTCGCCGAACATGGCCGGCTCGGGGTGGCCGAACACCATGCTGCCGACCACGCCGCCGGCGCGCGACAGCACCGGCACGGCCAGATAGCTGCGCATGGCCGGCCCGTCCGCCGCCGCCGCGTCGCCGGCGCAGTGCCGGTAGCGCTCGTCGCGCAGCAGGTCGTCGCTGCGCACCGTGCCCTCGCCGCGCAGGGCGGGGCCGAACAGGGCGCCGCCGCGCTCGCGGCAGGCCGCCGCGAAGCCGGCCGGCGGCCGCCCCGACACCGTGTGCAGCAGGCGCGCCGCACCGCCGGCGCCGGCGCCGGCGCCGGCCTCGGCGCCGTGGTAGAGGAAGGCGCCGAAGCGCGCCCCGCTGATGCGCGTGGCCGCGTCGGTGACCTCCTGCAGCAGCGGGCGCAGGTCGCGCGTCGAGGCCAGCGCGTTGCCGGTGCTGTTGAGCAGTTCGAGCACGTTGCTCTCGTCGCGCAGCGCCTCCTGCACGCGCTTGACCTGGTCGACGTCGGTGCTGGTGCCGAACCAGCGCAGCAGCTGGCCGGTGCTGTCGCGCACCGGGTTGGCGCGGGTCAGGAACCAGCGGTACTGGCCGTCGGCGCCGCGGATCGGCACCTCCATCTCGAACGGCGCGCCGCTGCGCAGCGACTGCTGCCAGCGCTGGCGCAGCGGCTCCCGGCAGGACGGCTCGTAGGCGTCCTGCCAGCCGTCGCCCACCACCTCGCCGGGCGCGGCGCCGGTGTAGGCGTACCAGCGCTCGTTGTGCCAGGCCACGCTGCCGTCGGCGCGGCCGATCCAGGCCAGTTGCGGGATCGAGTCGGCCAGCGCGCGCAGCTCCTCCTCGCGCTGGCGCAGGCTGTCCTCGGCGGCCTTGCGCGCGCTGATGTCCTGCGCCATGCCGGTCATGCCGAGCAACACGCCGTCGTCGCCGAAGTTGGCGTGGCCGACCACCGAGACCCAGCGCCGCTCGCCGTCGCCGCGCTCGATGCGGCATTCGATGTCGCAGTCGCTGTGGCTGGCGAAGGCGTCGAAGAAGGCCAGCCGGGCCGGCTCGCGGTCGGCCTCGAGCAGGCGCGCGCGCAGCTGCGGCCAGGCCAGCGCCTGCTCGGCCGGCAGGTCGAAGATGTCGGCGGCGCGCCGGCCCAGCGTGACCTGGCCGCTGCCGGCGTCCCACAGCCAGTCGCCCAGCCTGCCGGCGGCCAGCGCCACCTGCAAGCGCTCGGCGCTGTCGCGCAGGGCGCGCTCGCCGAGCTTGCGCTGGGTGATGTCCTGCAGGGTGGCGGTCAACTTCGGCCGACGGGTAGGCGCGCACCTCCAGCCAGCGCTGGCGCGGCGCGTAGTGGAACTCGAAGGCGACCGCCTGGCGTTGCTCGAGCGCCAGGCGGAACTGGCGCTCCAGCACGCCGCCGCACAGCGCCGGGAAGGCCTGCCACAGGGTCTGGCCGGGCAGTTGCAGCGGCGCCGCGCCGGGCGGGCGCAGGATCTCCTCGGCCTGGGCGTTGAGGTAGCCGATGCGCCAGTCGCGCGCGATGACGGCGAAGCCGTCGGTGATGCTTTCGAGCATGTTGCGCATCCGCTCCTCGGACAGGCGCAGCGCCTCGCGCGCGGCGCGGGCGTCCTGCTCGGCCCGCTGCAGCGGCGTGCCGCCGGCGCCGGCGTCGAGCAGTGCGCCATGGCCCTCGCGGCCGCTCATCCGCGCCCCTTGGCCCGGCGCGCGGCCGGGCAACAGTGGGTGGCGGAGGGAACGGCGGGGCGGGGCTGGAGGAGGGACGTCATTTGCTTGTAAACACCGTGGTCGAACTTGCGGGCGGGCCGGCAATGGGAAAATGGCTGGCTGAGTGCCTGGCGTGCGGCGTGCCGCCGGCCGGCATTGTAGCGCTTTGTTGTAATTTTACACTGCACGGCAGCCGGTTTCGCGCACCGGATCGCGGCCGGCGCCGCGCGCCCCTGCGCCGGGAGAAACAGGCATCTCGCACCATGCTACACCGACCGGCGGGGCGGCGGCCGGTGCGGGGCAATGGAAATTTCTTGTTGGAATTTGCTGCGGCGCCGCGCCGCGGGCCGCGCGGGCAAAAAAAAACCCGCTACGGGAGCGGGTTAAATCTATTTCCTTGGAGGAGATAGAGGAGACAGGTGAATTATGCTGCGCTGCGAAAAACAATGCCAATTTTTATTCGTGATGAGGGAAATCACTGGCATGAATGCAGTGACATCCGCACAACACGTCCCGGCCCGCGGGCGCGGAAAGGTGTAAGCTTGCCAAGTTTGCGGCCCGGGCCGCGCAGCATATAGAGAAAGCGAGAAAGATGGCCACCGTAGTCAAGCACCGCAATGTGAACATCGTTCTGTTGGAGGCGGGCGAGGAGTTGGCCGCCCATTGCCACGCCGGCGACATCGCCATCGTCGCCGACCGGCAGGGCTGGTGGACCCGCTTCGTCGGCGCCGACGGCCAGGTCGACAGCTACGACGTCCCCTACGCCTCGCGCAACGAGGCGCTGTGGGCGGCCAAGGCGGCGGCCGAGTTCGGCCTGGACTGAGGCGCTCCGGCCATTGTTGCGGCGGCCATGGGGAATGGCCTGCCCCTTCTTGCTTGGCGTGCCAGGAAATAAGCTTGAAATTGGGCTGGACAGCGCCGCCGAAGCTCCCTATAATCCTGCTTCTTTCGGGGGGCAAGCTTTCCGAAGGATGCAAATAGACGTGGTTTAGGCGAGTTGCAAGATAGTTGGTTTGGTCGATGTATCGATTGTCCAACGAAACGGTTGAAAAAATCGAATTTTGCAAAATTAAATAACTGCGTTATAATGTTGCTTAAGCGGCTGTAGCTCAGCTGGATAGAGTACTTGGCTACGAACCAAGGGGTCGTGGGTTCAATTCCTGCCAGCCGCACCAGAATGTTGGGACCAGATCGAGAGATCTGGTCCCTTTTTCTATGTGCGCCCATCTTTTCCCCATCCCACACAAAAAACGCCCGATGCGGGCATCGGGCGCTCTGTCATGCGCGGCCGGGCCTTGCCGTCCGTCTCGGACTTCCGTCTATGCCTTGCGGCGGCGCGCCAGCGCGCCCACCAGCAGCAGGCCGGCCAGCAGCATGGCGTAGGCTTCCGGCTCCGGCACCGCCGTCACCTGCGAGCTGAGGAATTCGACGCGCAGGCCGGTCGGGTTGCCGGCGCCGTAGGCGTCGTTGGTGATGACGAAGTCGAGCGAGTTGAGGCCGGCGACGAAATAGCTGGCGGCGCTCAGCTGGCGCCAGTCGTTCTCGCCGAAGCCGCCGGTCAGGCCGATGGCGTGGCCGTTCAGGTAGGCGGTGGCGCGGTTGTCGGCGGCGAAGCGGCCGCTGAAGGAGGCGCTGGCCGCGTCGAAGCCGCTCAGGTCGAAACCCAGGTGCCAGGTGTAGGTGCCGGGCGAGGTGTGGTTGAACGATTCGCCCTGCAATGCCGTCGGCATGATCCAGCGCGAGGTGGCGGTGTTGGCCGACCAGTGCGGGAAGGGGAAGGCGGCGTCGTTGGCGGTGACGAAGCTGGCCTTGCCGTTCAGTTGGTAGTTGCTGTCGACCAGGCTGGCGTCGACGCCGGTGTTGACCAGGCCGTGGATGGCGGCGGCCTGGGTGGTGCCGGTGGCGGCCAGGCCCAGCGCGGCGGCGAATATCAGTCTATTCATCATGTCCGGGTGTCCTCAAAAAGTATTGCCGGGGAAGGCGAACCATGAAGACCGCGACGGAGGCTCGACTGGCTATTGCCTTGAAAGCTGTTCTGTAGGCAACTTACGTTACCATTTGATAATTATGGATTACATTTTAAGCAATGTCAAAAGATTATTTGTATGGATGTGCTAAGCGCCGCCGGGTCGCCGGCCCGGCGCTTGGCGCGGGCCGCAAGGCGCAGCGCGCTGACGGGGTAAAACGGCTGCATGCAGAAAGCTTCGCCTTTTTCAAAACCCCTGCTATAATGCTGGCCTGCGCGGCTGTAGCTCAGCTGGATAGAGTACTTGGCTACGAACCAAGGGGTCGTGGGTTCAATTCCTGCCAGCCGCACCAGAAGAATTGTTGTAAAGAAAAAGCCCGGAGGCGAGAGTCTCCGGGCTTTTTTTTTTGGTCCAAACGGAACGCCCGAACGGTGTTGGCGCATCGTTCGGGCAGGCGAGAAAATTTCTGCTTGGCATCCTTCGCAAAACGCCAAAGCCCTGCTATAATCTTGTCTTTCGCGGCTGTAGCTCAGCTGGATAGAGTACTTGGCTACGAACCAAGGGGTCGTGGGTTCAATTCCTGCCAGCCGCACCAGAACAAAGTAGTAAATGAAGGACTTAGAAGCCGCGAACTTCTAAGTCCTTTTTCTTTGCGCGCGACTATTCTGTCGCCTCGTCAAAGCGGCCGTTCGGCGGCCCATTTCCCATGGGTGGGGCCGGTGCCGGGAGGAGGGGCTGATGAGATCGAAGAGAATTTTAGATTTCTGCTCAGCATCCCTTTGCAGATCGGGAAAGTCCTGTCATAATCTTGTCTTTCGCGGCTGTAGCTCAGCTGGATAGAGTACTTGGCTACGAACCAAGGGGTCGTGGGTTCAATTCCTGCCAGCCGCACCAGAATATCGGGACCAGATCGCAAGATCTGGTCCCTTTTTCTATGTGCGCCCAGCATGGGCGCACTCCTGTGGGTGCAAGTCCCGCCGCAAGCTGACCACAGCGAGCGAAGTGAAGCGCAACTGCATGAGGGTAACCGAGTGTGGAAAGGAAGCGTGGAGCATAAATCATGAGCCGATGGACAAGAACCGTATAGAAGGCGCTGCCGATCAGGCCGAGTGGGCATGGAACCGCGAAGGTCTTGTGGTCAAGGAGAAGCGGCGTAAATGCGGCGGTTGTGTGATGAAGGAGTGCGGCCCTTACCTGGGGACGCCCCGCCTCGTGCCTGAAAGGGGTGACGTTTGCCAGTGGCAAACGGAACGCGAGAATCGGAGCGGGGTCTCAGCAGAGGTCATAGTAGTCGGAGGTAGCGCCGGGAAGGCTCGACCCCTTTGATGAAGGACCGAACGAGTAGGAGTGAATCCGATATGTCGATGCAGAAAGCACAGCGTCAGATGCCCGCGCGAGCGGGGCGGGAGGCCGTAGGGCAAGGTGAAGCCATGCCCGATGCCTTCAGCGACGAAGCGTTCTGCCCGCGACATGCCACCGGAGACACGGGGTCGGCGCTGCTGCAAGCGGCGCTGACGACAGAGAACCTGCGGCGGGCGCTCAAGCGTGTGCGTGCCAACAAGGGAGCGGCGGGCGTCGATGGTCTGGACATCAACCAGACCTCGCGCCTTCTGGCGACCGCGTGGCCGTCCATTCGAGAGCAACTACTGGCAGGGACGTACCGGCCCAGCCCGGTGCGTCGGGTGACGATCCCCAAGCCCGACGGCGGCGAGCGCGAGCTCGGCATCCCGACGGTGACGGATCGCCTGATCCAGCAAGCACTGCTACAGGTGCTGCAACCGATACTTGATCCCACCTTCAGCGAACACAGCTACGGCTTCCGCCCGGGCAGGCGCGCGCAGGACGCGGTGTTGGCCGCCCAAGCGTATGTCCAGTCCGGGCTGCGGGTCGTGGTCGACGTCGACCTGTCGAAGTTCTTCGACAAGGTCAACCATGACATCCTGATCGACCGCCTAAGGAAACGCATCGACGACGCCGGGGTGACCCGGCTGGTTCGTGCCTATCTGAACAGCGGCATCATGGACCATGGCGTGGTGCGGTCGCGGGACGAGGGAACGCCGCAGGGCGGCCCCTTGAGTCCGCTGCTCGCCAACGTGATGCTCGACGAGGTGGACAAGGAACTGGAACGGCGCGGCCATCGCTTCGCGCGCTACGCCGACGATGCGAACGTGTATGTGCGCAGCGTGCGGGCGGGCGAGCGGGTGATGGCGTTGCTGCGGCGCTGCTACGCCAAGTTGCACCTCGTGGTCAACGAAGGCAAGAGCGCGGTGGCCAGCGTCTTCGGCCGCAAGTTCCTCGGTTACAGTCTGTGGGCGGCGCGTGGGGGCGAGGTCAAACGTAAGGTGGCCAACAAGCCGCTGGCAACGTTTAAGCAACGCATTCGGCAACTGACCCGCCGTTCCTGTGGGCGCGGTATGCCGGAAGTGGTGGAAAGGCTGCGTTCCTACATGCTGGGATGGAAGGGGTACTTCGGCTTGGCGCAAACCCCAAAGGTCTGGCGGGAACTTGATGAGTGGCTGCGTCACAGGCTGCGGGCGATCCAGCTCAAGCACTGGAAACGCGGAACAACCATGTATCGGGAACTGCTCAACCTTGGAGCGTCGGGATCGGTGGCGAGAACCATCGCAGGCAATAGCCGCAGATGGTGGTGCAACAGTGCGAAATTGCTTAACAGCGTGCTCACGATTGCCTACTTCGACCGCCTCGGCGTACCTCGCCTGTCTTAACCTCAACGACTCGAACCGCCCGGTGCGGACCCGCATGCCGGGTGGTGTGGCAGGGGAGCGGCCCGTTTGGGCCGCCCCCTATGCCGATTGCAGGGTCAAAAGCGTCGCAGCAAGCGGCGGATATGGAGCGTCTAGCCTAGATGCCGAACTTCCTGAGTAGGGCCGGCAACAATTGCGCGAGAAAGACTGCGGAGACCACCCACAGAATAATGGTTGTTTTGGCTTCCGCCAGCGCAGCCTTGGTTTCGGCCCTGTCTTCCGCTCGCGCCGCATTGGTTTTGGCCCTGTCTTCCGCTCGCGCCGCATTGGTTTCGGCCCTGCCAAGCGCCAGCTCGGCTTTGGTTTCGGCGATGCCTTTCGCCAGCGCCGCCATGATCTCGGCTTTCACCTCGGCAAGGTCGGATTTTGTGGCGCACGTCGCCTTCAGCACCGCCAGATCGATTTTGATCGCGGCCACGTCGGCTTCCAGTTTTGTCAGGCGCGCTTCCACATTTCCATCATAGGGTGGCCCGCCGCCGGCGTCAAACGGCACACTGTCCTTCTGTCCGGATTCCCCTGGCTCTTCGGCGGCGCTGCTCATGACTTTCCCTTTTTCAATGTGCGCAGTCAAGAAACCCGAAGCGGTACACTGTTCGCCCGAGTGGCCCGCCGCCTAGGCAGGGCGCGCAGCACTTTCCTATTGGCATTTCCGGCGAAATGGACCATGATTTGACGGTTCATCGACGAGGGAGTGTGCATGACCATCATCACCTGCATTGAGGATCTGCGTCGGCTGGCCCAGCGGCGCGTGCCGCGCATGTTCTACGACTATGCCGACTCCGGCTCCTGGACCGAGTCGACCTACCGCGCCAACCACAGCGATTTCCAGGCCATCAAACTGCGCCAGCGCGTCGCCGTCAACCTGGAGAACCGCACGCTGGCCGGCAGCATGGTCGGCCAGCCCGTGGCCATGCCGGTGGCGCTGGCGCCGACCGGCCTGACCGGCATGCAGCACGCCGACGGCGAGATCCTGGCCGCCCGCGCGGCGGAAAAATTCGGCGTCCCCTTCACCCTGTCGACCATGAGCATCTGCTCGATCGAGGACATCGCCGCCCACACCACGGCGCCGTTCTGGTTCCAGCTGTATGTGATGAAGGACCGCGAATTCATCAACCGCCTGATCGACCGCGCCAAGGCGGCGCGCTGCGGCGCGCTGGTGCTGACCTTGGACCTGCAGGTGCTGGGCCAGCGCCACAAGGGCCTGCGCAACGGCCTGTCGGCGCCGCCGCGCCTGACCATCGCCAACCTGATCAACATGGCGACCAAGCCGCGCTGGTGCCTGGGCATGGCCGGCACGCGCCGCCGCGGCTTCGGCAACATCGTCGGCCACACCTCGTCGGTGACGGACATGTCCTCGCTGTCGGCCTGGACCAGCCAGCAGTTCGACCTGAGCCTGTCGTGGAAGGATGTGGAGTGGATCAAGCAGCGCTGGGGCGGCAAGCTGATTCTGAAGGGGATCATGGACGCCGAGGACGCGCGCCTGGCGGTGGAGAGCGGCGCCGACGCCCTGGTCGTCTCCAACCACGGCGGCCGCCAGCTCGACGGCGCGCAGTCGTCGATCGGCGCGCTGCCGGCCATCGTCGACGCCGTCGGCAAACAGATCGAGGTGCACATGGACGGCGGCATCCGCTCCGGCCAGGACGTCATCAAGGCCTTGGCGCTGGGCGCCAAGGGCGTCTACATCGGCCGCCCCTTCCTCTACGGACTGGGCGCGATGGGCGAGCAGGGCGTCAGCAAATGCCTGGACATCATCCGCAACGAGCTGGACCTGACCATGGCCTTCTGCGGCCTGCGCGACATCGCCGACGTCGACCAGAAGATACTGCTGCCCGGCACGTATTGACCGGGCCGGGCGCCGGCGCGTGGCCGGCCGGCGCCGCAGGGGCTTACGGTATCATCCAAGGGAACAAATACGCCTGCGCCAGGGTGATCAGTCCGACCAGCACGGCCAGCATCAGGCTGTGCTTGACGGTGAAGCGGAACAGGTCCGATTCGCGTCCCACCAAGCCGACGGCGGCGCAGGCCACCGCGATGGACTGCGGCGAGATCATCTTGGCGGTCACGCCGCCGGTGGTGTTGGCCGCCACCAGCAGGGTGTCGGAGACGCCGATCTGGTGCGCCGTGGTGGCCTGCAGGTTGCAGAACAGGGCGTTCGACGAGGTGTCCGAGCCGGTCAGGAACACGCCCAGCCAACCGAGCAAGGGCGAGAAGAAGGGGAAGGCCGCGCCGGTTCCGGCCAGCAGCAACGCCAGGGTCGAGGACAGGCCCGAGTAGTTGGCGACGAAGGCGAAGGCCAGCACCATGCCGATCGAGAAGATCGGCTTGGCCAGCTCGCGCACCGTTTCGGCGAAGGTGGCCACGGCGACGCGCGGCTTCATGCGCAGCATCAGCAGCGTGGTGATGGCGGCGAGCAGGATCGCGGTGCCGGTGGCGGCCAGCCAGTTGAAGGAGTAGACCGCCGTGTAGGGCGTGGCGAGCTTGACGATCGGCACCATCTTGACGACCAGCTTGTCGAGCATCGGCACCGGCACGTTGATGACGGTCCAGGCCAGCTCGCCGGTCTTGGCGAACAGCGCCTTGAAGGGCTTGAGCGACCAGATGGTGACGAACACGGTGAGGATCAGGAACGGCGACCAGGCCTTGACGACGACGCCGAGCGGCTGGTTGGCGATCTTGACGGTGGTTTCCTGGCCGGGGAAACGGAAGATGCGTTTCGGTTTCCAGAACTTGAGAAAGACCGCCAGCGAAATCAGGCTGGCCAGCGCCGAGGTGATGTCGGGCAGTTCGGGGCCGATGTAGTTGGCGGTGAAGAACTGGGTGACGGCGAAGCTCAGGCCGGTGACCAGGATCGCCGGCCAGGTTTCGCGCACGCCGCGCCAGCCGTCCATGATCAGGATGACCCAGACCGGAATCAGCATCGACAACAGCGGCAGCTGGCGGCCGGCCATCTGGCCGATCTTGAACGGGTCGATGCCGGTGACCTGGCCGGCCACGGTGATGGGGATGCCCATCGCGCCGAAGGCCACCGGCGCGGTGTTGGTGATCAGGCAAAGGCCTGCGGCGTAGAGCGGATTGAAGCCCAGCCCGACCAGCAGGGCGGCGGTGATCGCCACCGGCGCGCCGAAGCCGGCGGCGCCCTCGAGGAAGGCGCCGAAAGCGAAGCCGACCAGCAGCATTTGCAGGCGTTGGTCCTCGGTCAGCGAGACCACCGAGGCGCGGATGATCTCGAACTGGCCGGTCTTGACGGTGATTTTATAGAGGAACACGGCGGTGACGATGATCCAGGCGATCGGCCACAGGCCGTAGAGGAAGCCGTAGCCGGCCGAGGCCAGCGCCATCTGCACCGGCATGCCGTAGAAGAACACCGCCACCAGCAAGGCCAGCAGCACGGTGATGGTGCCGGCCACGTGGCCCTTCATACGCAGCAGCGTCAGGGCGACGAAGAAGAAGATGATCGGTATGGCCGCGACTAGCGATGAAAGCCATAGGTTGCCTACTGGATCGTATATTTGTTGCCAAGCCTGCATGGTGGGTCTCCTCCGGGGTAAACAGAAATAATCTTGTTGTGGTGTGGCTTTTTTCGCAAAACACTAAGGGGTCAGCACAGCTCCTTGCCGTCGCCGCGGCTGCATTCCTCCAGCAGGTAGGCGACCGAGCGGTAGTTGCGGCCGGTCTCGGCGGTGAGGCCGATCTCGCAGGTGCGGTTGGTCGACACGCCCTGGCAGCAACTGCTGGGCAGGGCGGCGTGGACCTTGCGCAGCGCGTGGGCGTTGAGCTCGGGCACGACGAAGCCACGGTCGCCGCCGAAGCCGCAGCAGAGCACGCCGTCGGGTTCGATCATCTGCTCGGTGCAGGCCGCGACCAGGCGGCGCAGCTTGCCGTCGGCCTGGGCGCCGCGCACGCTGCAATTGATGTGCAGGGCGATCGGCTCGGCGCTGCGGGTGATGCGCAGGCGCGGCAGCAGCGCGTCGTGGGCGAACTCGTGGAAGTCCAGCAGGCGCAGGCGGCCGGCCAGTTGCGCGTGCATGCGCGCCGAGCAGGAGCTGGCGTCCATGATGACCGGGTGGTAGCCGCCGTTGCCGTCGTCGGCCGCCTTGAGCAGCGCGGCGCAGACGGCGTCGGACATGCGCTTGGCGTCCTCGTCCATGC
The DNA here is from genome assembly GCF_029834475.1 of Rugamonas sp. DEMB1. Classification (GTDB taxonomy): domain Bacteria; phylum Pseudomonadota; class Gammaproteobacteria; order Burkholderiales; family Burkholderiaceae_D; genus Rugamonas; species Rugamonas rubra. Next base: position 2,171,920 of record NZ_CP122407.1, read on the forward strand.
CTTTGCTGGACAGCATTTGGCCGCAGCACAGCGTGTCGACCCGTTCGGGCAGGCGCACGGCGTAGCCGGCGCGCGCCAGCAGCGTCATGATGACCTCGGCCAGGCCGGGCTCGCCGCCCTGGTTGGCGCCGAAGATGCGCCCGCCGCAGGCCGGGAAATACACCACCGGGTCGCCGCCGCCGGCCGCCTGGCGTGGCGGCTGCTGCGACTGCAACTGCGGCTGCGGCGGCCGTGGCGGCGGCGGCGTGGTGCCGGCGCGCGGCATGCCGCGCTTCCAGGCGCCGCCGGACAGGCGCGACAGCACCGTTTCGCCGAGCACGCCGGCGGCCACACGGCCCACCTTGAGCGCGGCGCGCGACAGGCCGGCCACGGCGGCCGGATGGTCGGCGCTCCAGCTGCCCAGCTGGCGCGCCACCGGGCCTTGGGCGCGGCCGCGCAGCAGGCGGATCAGGCCGCCCGTGTCGATGCCGACCGGGCAGGCCGTGGCGCACAGGCTGCAGCCGGCGCAGGTGTCGATGCCCTGGTAGTCGAAGGCGTCGCGCATGCCCTCGTCGTCCAGGCCGGCCAGGGCGCGGGCCGACATCTCGCGCCAGCTGGCGATGCGCTGGCGCGGCGACAGGGTCAGCTGGTGCGACGGGCACATCGGCTCGCAAAAGCCGCACTCGATGCAACGGTCGATGCCCGGCTCGGCGGCCGGCATCGGTTTCAGATGGCGCAGGTGGGCCTGCGGATCGTCGTTGAGGATGACGCCGGGGTTGAGCAGCTTGAGCGGATCGAAGGCGCGCTTGATGCGGCGCATCAGCTCGGTGGCGTCCTTGCCCCATTCCTTCTCGACGAAGGGGGCCATGTTGCGCCCGGTGCCGTGTTCGGCCTTGAGCGAGCCGTCGTACTTGTCCACCACCAGCAGGCAGACCTCGTCCATCAGGCGGGCGTAGCGCTGCACCTGCTCGTCGCTGGCGAAATCCTGGGTGAAGACGAAGTGCAGATTGCCCTCCAGCGCGTGGCCGAAAATGATCGCCTCGCTGTAGCCGTGGCGCAGCAACATGGCCTGCAGGTCGAGCGTGGCGGCGGCCAGCGACTCGATCGGGAAGGCGACGTCCTCGATGATGACGGTGGTGCCGGCGGCGCGCACCGCGCCCACCGACGGGAAGGTGCCCTTGCGCACCTTCCAATACATGGCGCAGGTGTCGGCGTCGGTGGAAAAAGCGGCCGGCTCCAGCGTGGCGATCTCGGCCATGGCGCCCAGCGCCAGCGCGATGCGCTGCTGCAGGCCGGCGGCCGTGTCGGCGCGCACCTCGATCAGCAGGGCGGCGGCGTCCGGCCCCAGGGTGCGCATCACGGCCGGCAGGCCCGGCGTTTCCTGCACCGAGCGCAGGGCGGCGCGGTCGAGCAGTTCGACCGCCGCCACCGGCTGCGGCTTGAGGCGGATCACCGCCTGGCAGGCGGCGTCGATGTCGGCGAAAAACACCAGCGCGCTGGCCTTGTACGGGTCTTCCACCACCGTGTTGTAGGTGATTTGCGAGATGAAGCCGAGCGTGCCCTCGGAGCCGATCATCAGGTGGGCCAGGATGTCGACCGGGTCGCGGTAGTCGAGCAGGGCGTTGAGGCTGTAGCCGGTGGTGTTCTTGATCTTGTACTTGTGGGCGATGCGCGCGGCCAGCGCCGGGTCGGCGCGGGTGGCGTCGGCCAGGGCCGCCAATTCGGCGAGCAGGGCCGAGTGGCTGAGCCGGAAGCTGGCGACGCTGGCGGCGTCCTCGGTGTCGAGCAGGGTGCCGTCGGCCAGCACGACGCGCATGCCGGCCAGCGTCTGGTAGCTGTTCTGCGCCGTGCCGCAGCACATGCCGGAGGCGTTGTTGGCGGCGATGCCGCCGATCTTGCAGGTGTTGATCGAGGCCGGGTCCGGGCCGATCTTGCGGCCGAACGGCGCCAAGCGCGCGTTCACCGCCGCGCCCACCATGCCGGGGCCGCAGCGCACGGTGGCGCCGTGCGGCGCCACGTCGCAATTGGCGAAACCCTCGCCGATCAGGGCCAGCACGCTGTCGGTGACGGCCTGGCCGGACAGGCTGGTGCCGGCGGCGCGGAAGGTGACGGGCTGGCGGTGCTCGCGCGCCAGTGCCAGCAGCGCCTGCACCTGCTGCTCGGACTCGACCACGGCGACCACGGCCGGCGTCATGCGGTAGAAGCTGGCGTCGGTGCCGTAGGCCAGGCGGCGCAGCGGGTCGGTGACGACCTGCTTGGCCGGCAGGATGCGGGCGATGGCGGCGATCAGGGCTTTCATGCTTGCCCCGCTTGGCGCGCTTGGCGCGCTTCGCCCCGGCCCTGTCTCAGCGGGGCGGGCGTGGCATTGCCGATGATCTGGGCGTGGCGTGGCTGGGGCGGATAGCGCCGATTGGCTTGCATCGTTTGTCTCCTTCTGGCTGTCTTTTTTCTTCTGGTAAAGTGGTCTTACCACTTTATGCGGTGAACTATAGAGGCATGGAAATGGCTTGTCAATGCCTTATCTTTGGGCAGTGCGTTTGTACAACAGGTTGTCGGCAACTCGTTTCGGACAACTCGGGTTGACAGATCGGAAGGTGCTAAATATGATGGAAAGTGGTCTTACCTCTGAAAACGCCGATGCCCCAACGCCCCGCAGTTCCCCGCCTGTCCGACATCGTCGCCAACGACCTAGAAAAACGCATCCTCGAAGGTTCGCTCAAGCCGGGCGACCGGCTCGGCTCCGAGCGCGACCTGGCGCTCGAACTGGGCGTGTCGCGCCCGTCCTTGCGCGCGGCCATACAGAAGCTGGTGGACAAGGTGCTGACCACGCGCCACGGCGGCGGCACCCACGTGACCGACCGGCTGGAGGCGCATTTTGTCGACCCCTGGCAACAGATGCTCAGCGGCCATCCGGCGCTGCAGCGCGACCTGCTCGAATTTCGCCAGATGTTGGAAAGCCAGGCGGCCTCGCTGGCGGCCGAGCGGGCCACCGAGGCCGACCTCGCCCGCCTCGACGCCGCCTACGCCGAGTTGGAGACGATGTATGCCGACGGCGACCTGGACTCCTGCATCGGCATCGACGCGGCCTTCCACCAGGTGATCGCCGAGGCGGCGCACAACGCGCTGATCGGCCACCTCAGCGCCAGTTTGATGAAGGTGCTGCACAGCGACGTGGCGCGCAACCTGGAGCACCTGCACGCGCAGCCGCCGCGCTGGGACTGCCTGCAGGCGCAGCACCGGGCGATCTGGCTGGCGATCCGCGAGCGCAAGCCGGAGGCGGCGGCGCAGGCGGCGCGCCAGCACATCGAGTTCGTGCGCAAGAGCATGGCCGAGAACGCGCAGGAGGACGAGCGGCGCGGCAGCGCGCTGCGCCGCCTGGGCGAACCGGGCGCCTAGACTTGGATAGCGCCCCCGCCGCAGCTTGCCGGCGGCAATGACCGATGTGATAAGTTATGGTGTGCAATATGCAGCTCCGCTGCATCGCGGGCACACACTTCGGGGATGATGATGGGCGTTTTCCGCTATCTGGTGGTGGTCTGCGTGCTGCTTGTCAGCGGCGCTCCGCCGCGCGCCGCCGCCGCCGAGAGCATCCTCGTCATCGAAAGCTACCACGCCGAGTTCCCGTGGGATGCCGGCTACAAGGAGGCGCTGCAAGCGACGCTCGGCAAAAAGTATCAACTTGAGTTCTTTCAAATGGATACCAAGCGCCTACCCAAGGCGCAGCACGCGGCGATGGCGGACAAGGCCTGGCGCCGCTTTCAGGCGCTCCGTCCGGCCCTGGTGGTACTCGGCGACGACGCCGCCCTCAAGTTGCTGGCGCAACGCCTCGGCACGACCACCGTTCCCGTGGTCTATTTGGGCATCAACAACAATCCGCGCAAGTACTTCGACGCCTCCGTCATCAAGAACATCACCGGCGTGCTGGAGCGGCCCGCGCTGAAGCGCAACATCGTCTTCGTCAGCGGAATCCTGCCGAAGGCCAAGCGCGCCCTGGTGTTGTTCGACACCGACGTCACCTCGCAAGTGGTGCTGCGCGAAACCTTCGACGGCAAACACCGGCAGTCGATCAACGGCGTCAGCGTCGAGCTGAAATTGGTCGATCGGTGGGAGCAATGGCAAACGGAAGTATTGAACGCCAAGAAGAACTATGACGTCATTTTCATCGGCCTGTATCAGGCCGTGCACGACGCCAGCGGCAAGAGTGTCAACACCAGCGACGAGGCGGTGCGCTGGACCTCGGACAAGGCGCCGGTGCCGGTTTTTTGTTTCTGGGATTTCTCGGTCGGCGCGGACAAGGCCATAGGCGGCCTGGTCCTGTACGGCAAGGAGCAAGGCAGGGCGGCGGCCGACCTGGCGCTGAGGATCTTGTCCGGCACGGCGCCGGAAACCATCTACCCCGTCACCGCCGACCGGGGCCGCTTCCTCTTCAGCAGAAAGCAACTACAGCGCTTCCACATCACCTTGCCGGCGGAAATCGCGGCCGAAGCGAACTACACGGATTAGGAGTGGCAACCCGTGTTCCAAGTCTGCCGATCTGCATTTGATGCGCATCGTCAACTCGCTTCGAGCAGTTCGACGCAAGCGAGCGGGTTGGTGGCATCCACCAGGGCAAGAGCTATGTTGGCCTTGGCCACCAGTTCGAGCGGCTTTAGATTCTGGACATAGTGGCCGTGTGTGACTCGATCCATCCCGGCCCCGGCGAGTTTTGCCACCGTGCGCAATCCTGGGGTGAGCGCTACGCTATCGAGCTTTCCTCCATGCAAAATGAGGTTCCTCTGCCTGTACAGCCGGTGAAAGGAATCGGAAATCACCTCGCGGATCGTTTCCAACTCAACTTTGGGACTATGGAACAATTTTCGCATCCGCGTCACGGCCGCTTGGTCGCTTAAGCCAGGCAACGCAGGCATGCTCCCGTCGATGATCATGCCGCCGATCAAGCGTGAACGCTCGCGGTTGCTTGTCCGGTCCTCTCGGTACAGCTCCCGCACTTCGACGCCACGCCGCTCATGGTCCAGATCGACCGGTGCCGTGCTGCCCGCGACCCAAAGCTTGGGTAATCGATTCAAGGGGTGGCCTGTGGCCAGCAACGTTCGTGCGGCGTAACGGTCGGATTCGCTACGCGCTACTTGCGCTGCCCCGATGGCGTCACGCGCCCTGACCCTGAGAACAAGCGCCGCAGGGGCGCGGACGCCGGCAGTGTCGAAGCCGTGAGTTCTCAGCCAGGCGATGATTGTCGGTCCTTGCAGCCATGACGGCGGCACGCCATTGCGCAGCCTTGGTACTGACCCGAACGCGAGTAGCACTTCGATTTCGCGTGGAGGGCTAGCGATCATTTCTTGCTGCAGGTCATCGCACAGCCGCGCCAGCGAAAAGGGAATGCTCCTTTGAATGCGCGTGTTGATGAAATCATGCAAGTACTGCTCGGAGAATCCGGCATCGAGCAGATGAGCCGCCACACTGCGCGCAAAAAGTTCGACATTGAAAATTCCGGAGGCAAGCACGCGACCCCACCTGGTCAAATAATCGGCCGAAACGATGGAGGATATTTGTCGGATGATGTAGTGCGCCACGCTATCTGGGCGCGGCACCTGTTGGAGGTGCAGATTCAGCAGCTTCTTCTCGGCGCCGGTGAATCCTGGATGGAGGCCGACGCGCTTGTTTAGCGATGAAATAAGTCGTTTGATGGACGCTTCGCTGAGATGCCCCTGGGCCATGGCGGCGCAGCCCTCATACAATTCATCCAGTGCCAACACCACGCCGATACCCCAGAGGGATCGGTTCCAGGGACTGCGCTCGGACAGGAATTCGAGCAGACGTACGACGGCGAGGTTTTCGAGCGGATTGACAGAGGGTGTCATAGGCGATACGATGGTGGCTCGGCTAGTAAGTGGAAACGCAAACTTGCTGGTACACCCTCTACGAGGGGTTCGACCCGAACGGATACTGCAGTCTAACTGATCAGTCCAATTGGCTTGTTCCCCCAGCTATTCAAAGACTGGCCCCGCATTGCGGGGCTTTTTCTTTGCGGCGCCGTCCCGTCGAACGGAAGGCGGTGTCGTCATCCGCATTTCTCATACAAGCACTATACCATCTGCCCTGGCTCATCCAAAAGACAGGATGCGCGTCGCTCCTCGGCAATCCGAATCAGCGCTTTGAGCGCATCGGCGTGGTTCATGTATCTAGTCTGCGGAGATGCCCGTGTTTCCATCCACCACGACGTTGCGCGCTCGTCCCGCCGCCCACGCCTCGATGTTGTCGACCAGCTGGTCGGCCAGCGCCTGCATGGCCTGGCCGCTGGCCCAGGCGTTGTGCGGCGTCAGGATGAAGTTGGGCAGGCGCAGCAGGAGCAGCGGGTTGTCGGCCGGCGGCGGCTCCTGCGTCAGCACGTCGAAGCCGGCACCGGCTATCACGCCGCCCTCCAGCGCCTGGGCCAGCGCCGCCTCGTCGACCAGGCCGCCGCGCGCGGTGTTGATCAGCAGCGCGCTGCGCTTCATGCGCGCCAGCTCGGGCGCGCCGATCATGTTGCGCGTCTTGTCGTTGAGCGGCAGGTGCAGGCTGATCACGTCGGCGGTTTCCAGCAGCTCGTCCCAGCCCACCTGGCGCACCTCGGCGTCGTCCACCGGCGAGCGGGTGTGCACGATCACCTTCATGCCGAAGGCGCGCGCCAACCGCGCCGTCGCCTGGCCCAGCGCGCCGTAGCCGACCAGGCCCAGCGTGCTGCCGGCCAGGTCGGCGATGGGGTGCTCGAACAGGCAGAAGCGGCTCGAACGCTGCCACAAGCCGGCCTCGACGTCGGCGCGGTAGGCCAGCAGGTTGCGCCGTAGCGCCAGGATCAGCGCGAAGGTGTGCTCGGGCAGCGTGTGCACGGCGTAGTTGCGGATATTGCAGACGGCGATGCCGCGCGCCCGGCAGGCCGCCAGGTCGATCACGTCGGTGCCGGTGGCGGCGACGGCGATCAGCTTCAGCTCCGGCAACTGGGCCAGCGCGGCCTCGCGCAGCGGCACCTTGTTGGTAATGGCGATGCTGGCGCCGCGCAGGCGCGCGACCACGCCGGCCGGATCGGTGGCGTCGAGCGCGGCGTCGCTGCTCGCGCCTGTACTCGCGCTTGTGCTTGCGCTTGTACTCGGGTATTCGCTCCAGCGGTGGGCGAAGGCCGGTGCGCGCAGCGTGGCGACCAGGCTGGCGCGGTCGAGGAAGACGATGTGGTGGGCAGGCGCTGCGTTCATATGGCGACCTCGAAGGTGGTGGGGCGCGCCGATGCCTTGGGCAGGCGCATGCCGGGGTGGTTGGAAAACAGTTCGGCGACCCATTCGACGAACACCCGCACCTTGGCCGACAGGTGGCGGTTCTGCGGATACACCACGTGCACCGGCAGCGGCTCGGAGGTCCAGTCGGGCAGCAGCAGCTCGAGCCGGCCGTCGGCCAGCATCGGCTCGAGCAGGAAGTTGGTCATCTGCAGAATGCCCAGGCCGGCCAGGCCGGCTGCCAGGTAGGCGTTGGAGTCGTTTAGGGCGATGCGGCCGGGCAGGGGGATGCGGTACTGCTCGCCGTCGCGGGCGAAGTCCCAGTCGAAGATCTTGCCGGTGCGGGCCGAGAAGTAGTTGATGCACTGGTGGCGTTCCAAATCGGTCGGATGGGTCGGCCGGCCGAAGCGCGCCAGGTAGGCCGGCGCGGCGCAGGTGACGAAGTGGATGATGCCGACCCGCCGCGCGATCAGGCTGGTGTCGATCAGCGCGCCGCCGCGCACGGCGCAGTCGACGCCTTCCTCGATCAGGTCGACGGTGCGGTCGCTGCAACCGAGTTCCAACGTGATGTCCGGGTAGCGGGCGAAAAAGTCGGGCAGGGCGGGGATCAGGATGTCGCCGGCCAGGCCGGTGGGCGCGTCGACGCGCAGCCGGCCGCTCGGGCTCAGGCGGGTGCGCGACAGCGACTCCTCGGCCTCGCGCACGTCCGACAGGATGCGCAGGCAGCGCTCGTAATAGGCGGCGCCGTCGGAGGTGACGCTGACCATGCGCGTGGTCCGGTGCAGCAGCTTGACCGCCAGCGCCGCCTCCAGCGCCTGGATCAAGGTCGACACGGTAGCCTTGGGCAGTTGCATATTCTCGGCCGCGCGGGTGAAGCCGCCGGAGTCGACCACCTGCACAAACACTTCCATCGCTTGTAGTTTATTCATCTTTCATCCTCATTGTTCGGATTCCTGAACAATCAATTCGATTTTACACTCTTTATCTGATTGTAGATCAAGTCTATGATTGCTGTACTGCACCATGGGTTCAACAGGAATCCAAGCAGCTCCGGCAGTTCGCCGTTCACTGGGAGGGAAATATCATGGCATATCGAGATGGATTCTTTGCGACGATCGCGCTTGCGCTCAGTTCGGTCGCCTTGGCCAGCATCGTGTACACGGACGAGTATTCGCACGCGGCGCAGGCCGAGGCGAACGGCTACCGTGCCCTGGCCCTCCAAGTGAGCAGCGACAGCAGCCTGGCCTGTGTCGACGAGTTCGAGTCGACCGCCGGCGTGCCCGCCGCCAAGCAGACGGCGGTGCGCTAATGAGCGAAGCGCTGGCGCAGCAAGTCGAGCAGTGGCCGCTGGCCGCCGACCTGAAGATCCGCAACCTGTCGGTCAACGGCGCGCAGACGGCACTGCCGGCGCGGCTGTACTCGCATGGCGAGACCGCCAAGCGCGACTCGCTGATCGTCTTCTTCCACGCCGGCGGCTTCGTCGGCGGCGATTTGGAAGACGCCGACATGTTCCTGCGCCATCTGGTGAGCTGCAATGCAGAACAGTTAGTGCTGGCCTCCAGCTACACGCTGGCTGGGGTCAGCCCGTTTCCCGCCGCAGTCGAGGACGCCCACGCCGTCCTGCTGTGGGCCAAGAAGCACAAGGGCAAGCTCGGTTGGAGCGGCAAGCAGTTGATCGTCGCCGGCATCGAGGCCGGCGCCAACCTGGCGGCCGTCTGCACGCTGATGGCGCGCGACCGCGGCGGCCCGGCGCTGGCCGGCCAGATCCTGATCATGCCGATGCTCGATCCCGGCCTGAGCAGCTGCTCGATGCGCGAGCTGCCGTCGGCGCGCGAGATGGTCGAGGTGGCCGACGCCTGCGCCGCCGGCTATCGCGGCTACCTGCCGAACGCGGCCGACCGGACCCATCCGTACGCCTCGCCGCTGCAGTCGAGTCGATTGAAGAACCTGCCGCCGGCGCTGATCCTGTCGGCGGAGGACGACCCCCTGCGGGACGAAGCAGAACAATATGGCAGCAAGCTGATCGCCTGTGGCGTCAAGACCACCGTCAGCCGGCTGCCGCCCGCCCCCCTGCAGGAGCCGGGGGCACGCAACGAATGCGCCTGCAAAGTCATCGCGCTCGGGGAAATCGCCGGCTTCATGGCGAGCCTGGATAGGCCGGACTCACCGGCCTGACAGGGTTTCCCACCCCTTCAGCAGTAATCCGCAGTAACGAGTAGAACGACGCCACCAGCCCTGGGGGCGCCGCAGGACCGTGCTTTCTCGAAATGTCGCCGAGTGGGCCGGGCTCGCCATCTTTATTAAATATTTTCATACAAAAAGGAATCAACATGAAAAACATTAAACAATTGACCGTCGCGGCAAGGCCTTTGGCCGCCGCCATGGCGCTGGCGGGACTGGCCGCATTCGGCCTTTCGGGTTGCGACACGGCCACCGGCAAGACGGCGGAAGCGCCGGCCGCCGGCGGTCCGCCGATCTCCGCCGCCGTGGTGGTGGAAAAGCAGATCACCGAAACGCAGGAGTTCTCCGGCCGCATCGAGGCCGTCGAGCGGGTCGAGATCCGTTCGCGCGTCAGCGGCTTCATCACCGCCGTCAACTTCAAGCCGGGCAGCGAAGTCAAAAAGGGCGACGTGCTGTTCGTCATCGATCCGCGTCCCTACCAGGCCGAGATGAACCGCGCCGAGGCGGCCGCCTCGTCGGCCCGCGCCAAGGCCGACCTGGCCAAGTTGGAGCTGTCGCGCGCCGAGAAGCTGTTGGCCGACAAGGCCATCGCCCAGCGCGAGTACGACGAGAAGGCCTCCGGCCTGAAGGAGCTCGACGCCAACGCCCGCGCCGCCTCGGCCCAGTTCGAAGCGGCCAAGCTGAACCTGAACTACACCCAGGTGCAGTCGCCCATCAACGGCCGCGTCAGCAAGGCCGAGATCACCGTCGGCAACCTGATCGACGGCGCCGCCATCCTCACCTCGGTGGTCTCGACCGACCGCATCTACGCCAGCTTCGAGGGCGACGAGGACACCTTCCTGCGCGTCGGCGCCCAGTCGCACAAGGGCGAGGCGGTGATCGTCAAGGTCGGCCTGGCCAACGAGAGCGGCTACCCGCACGAAGGCAAGCTCGACTTCGTCGACAACCAGCTCGACCCGCAGACCGGCAGCGTGCGCATGCGCGCCACCTTCGCCAACGTCGACAACGCGCTGGTGCCGGGCTTGTTCGCCCGCGTCCAGCTGGGCGCCGGCAACGGCGGCAAGGAGGTCACCAGCGCGCTGATGATCAACGAGCGCGCCGTCGGCACCGACCAGAACCGCAAGTTCGTCTTCGTCGTCGGCGCCGACGGCAAGGCCGAATACCGTCCGGTCAAGCTGGGCCAGACCATCGAGGGCATGCGCGTGGTGCGCGAGGGCCTGAAGGCCGGCGAGAAGATCGTCGTCAACGGCCTGCAGCGGGTGCGCCCCGGCGCCCCCGTCACGGCGCAAACCGTGGCCATGGATTTCGATCCGACCGCCCCCGCCACCACGCCGGATAGCAAGCCCGCCGCCAAAACCGAGGCGAAAGACGCCAAGGTCGCGGCCAAGGCGGCGACGACCACCAAGGAATAAACACCATGAACTTTTCCCGCTTCTTTGTCGACAAGCCGATTTTCGCGGCTGTACTGTCGATCATCATTTTCGTGGCCGGCCTGCTTGCGATCTTCAAGCTGCCGATCTCGGAGTACCCGGACGTGGTGCCGCCCTCGGTGGTGGTGCGCGCCCAGTACCCGGGCGCCAACCCGAAGATCATCGCCGAAACCGTGGCCGCGCCACTGGAGGAGCAGATCAACGGCGTCGAGAACATGCTCTACATGGACTCGCAAAACACCTCGGACGGCTCGCTGATGCTGACCGTGACCTTCAAGATCGGCACCAACGTCGAGCAGGCCGAAACGCAGGTGCAAAACCGCGTCCAGCGCGCCCTGCCACGGCTGCCGGAAGAGGTGCGGCAGATCGGTGTGACCACCGTGAAGTCCTCGCCCAACCTGACCATGGTGGTCCACCTGGTCTCGCCGGACGGCCGTTACGACGACCTGTACCTGCGCAACTACGCGATCCTGAACGTCAAGGACCAGCTGGCGCGCATTCCCGGCATGGGCGAAACCAATCTGTTCGGCTCGGGCGACTACGCCATGCGGATCTGGCTCGACCCACAGAAGGTCGCCGCGCGCAATATGACGGCGGCCGACGTGGTCGGCGCCATCCGCGAGCAGAACGTGCAGGTCGCCGCCGGTGTCATCGGCGCGGCACCGAACAAAAACAGCGAGTTCCAGCTGACCGTCAACACCCAGGGCCGTTTGCAATCGGTCGAGGAGTTTGGCGACATCATCGTGCGCACCAACGCGGACGGCGCCCTGACGCGCCTGAAGGACGTGGCACGGGTCGAGCTGGGCTCGAACTCTTACGCCCTTCGCTCACTGCTGAACAACAAATCGGCGGTGGCGATCGGCATCTTTGAAGCACCCAACGCCAACGCCCTGCAGCTGTCGGCCGACGTGCGCGCCAAAATGGCGGAGTTGAAAAAGGACTTCCCGCAAGGCGTCGACTACGACGTGGTGTACGACCCGACCCAGTTCGTGCGCGAATCGATCAAGGCCGTCATCCATACCCTGCTCGAAGCGGTGGCCCTGGTGGTGCTGGTGGTGATCATCTTCCTGCAAACCTGGCGCGCCTCGATCATCCCGCTGCTGGCGGTGCCGGTGTCGATCATCGGCACCTTCGCGGTGATGCTCGGCTTCGGCTTCTCGATCAACACCCTGTCGCTGTTCGGGCTGGTGCTGGCGATCGGTATCGTGGTCGATGACGCCATCGTGGTGGTGGAGAACGTCGAGCGCAACATCGCCAACGGCCTGACGCCGCGCGACGCCACGCTGCAGGCAATGAAAGAGGTGAGCGGTCCTATCGTCGCCATCGCCCTGGTGCTGTGCGCCGTGTTCGTGCCGATCGCCTTCGTCTCCGGCCTGTCCGGCCAGTTCTACAAGCAGTTCGCCCTGACCATCGCCATTTCGACGGTGATCTCGGCCTTCAGCTCGCTGACCCTGGCGCCGGCCCTGGCCGCCGCGCTGCTGAAGCCGCACGACGCGCCGAAGGACGCACTGACCCGCCTGATGGACAAGCTGTTCGGCCGCTTCTTCAACTGGTTCAACCGCTTCTTCAACCGCGCCTCGAGCAAGTACGAGACCGGCGTCAAGGGCGTGTTGCGCCGCAAGGGCGCCTCGGTCGGCGTGTACGTGCTGCTGGCCGCAGCCGCCGCCTTCATGTTCAAGGCCGTGCCGCCGGGCTTCGTGCCGGCGCAGGACAAGCAGTACCTGGTCGGCTTCGCCCAGCTGCCGGACGCCGCCTCGCTCGACCGCACCGACAGCGTGATCCGCCGCATGTCCGACATCGCCATGAACGTTCCCGGCGTGGCATCGTCGGTGGCCTTCCCCGGCCTGTCGATCAACGGCTTCACCAACGCGCCCAACGCCGGTATCGTCTTCATCACCCTGAAGCCCTTCGACGAGCGCACCAAGGCCAGCGAGAGCGGCGACGCCATCGCCGCCGAGGTGAACAAGCGCATGGGCGCCGTGCAGGACGCCTTCATCATGGTCTTCCCGCCGCCGCCGGTCAACGGCCTGGGCACCACGGGCGGCTTCAAGATGATGATCGAGGACCGCGCCAACCTGGGCTACGACGAGTTGTACAAGGCGGTGCAGGCGGTGCAGATGAAGGCCTGGCAGAACCCCAAGCTGGCCGGCGTGTTCTCCAGCTACCAGATCAACGTGCCGCAGCTGTTCGCCGACGTCGACCGCGCCAAGGCCAAGCAACTGGGCGTGCCGCTGCAGACCATCTACCAAACCTTGCAGATCAACCTGGGTTCGCTGTACGTGAACGACTTCAACCAGTTCGGCCGCACCTACCAGGTGCGCGTCCAGGCCGACGCCAAGTTCCGTTCGCACGCCGAGGACATCGCGCAACTGAAGGTGCGCAGCGACAAGGGCGAGATGATCCCGCTGTCGTCGCTGATGCGCGTCAAGGACAGCTACGGCCCGGACCGCGTGCAGCGCTACAACGCCTACGTCTCGGCCGAGATGAACGGCGCGCCGGCCCCCGGCGTGTCGTCCGGCGAGGCGCAGGCCGAGCTGGCCAAGATCGCCGCCGAGGTTCTGCCGAAGGGCATCACCTACGAGTGGACCGAGCTGGTGTACCAGGACATCCTGTCCGGTAACACGATGATCTATGTGTTCCCGCTGTGCGTGCTGCTGGTGTTCCTGGTGCTGGCCGCGCAATACGAGAGCTGGACCCTGCCGCTGGCGGTGATCCTGATCGTGCCGATGTCCATCCTGTGCGCCCTGATCGGCGTCAAGCTGACCCACGGCGACAACAACGTCTTCACCCAGATCGCGCTGTTCGTGCTGGTCGGGTTGGCGTCGAAGAACGCGATTCTGATCGTCGAATTCGCCCGCGAACTGGAAGACCACGGCCGCACCACGGTGCAAGCGGCGCTGGAAGCCTGCCGCCTGCGTCTGCGGCCGATTTTGATGACCTCGATCGCCTTCATCATGGGTGTGGTGCCGCTGGTGTTCTCGCACGGCGCCGGTTCCGAGATGCGCCACGCGATGGGTGTGGCGGTGTTCGCCGGCATGCTGGGCGTGACCTTCTTCGGCCTGTTCCTGACGCCGGTGTTCTACGTGCTGCTGCGCACCCTGGCCAAGCGCCTGGAGAAAAAATCCGTCGCGGCCGATGCGGCCGCGGTGAAACTGGAAGGGACTCACTAATATGAAACGCATGACATTACCGCAAGGCCTGGCGCCGGCCCTGTCGGCGCTGACGGCGGCGCTGCTGCTGAGCGCCTGCGCCGCGCCGGAGTTCAAGCAGCCGCAGATGGACGTACCGGCCGCGTACAAGGAAGACCAGGCGCCGGCCACGCCGCTGGTGCAAACCGCCGCCGACGGCAGCAAGTGGAAACAGGCCAAGGCGGCCGAAGCCCAGCCGCGCGGCGAGTGGTGGCTGGCCTTCAACGATCCGGCCCTGAACGGCTTGATCGGCGAGGCCACCAAGGCCAACGCCAACCTGGCCGTGGCGGCCGCCCGCGTCAAGCAGGCCCGCGCCATCGCCGGCGTGGCCGAGGCCGACCGCGTGCCGCAGATCGGCGTCGGTGTCGGCGCCCAGCGCAGCCGCGCCTCGGCGCAGTCGCTCGGCCTGGCGCAGGGCAGCGCGGTGGCCCCGGCCACCAGCTACTCGGCCAACCTGACGGCCAGCTACGAGGTCGACCTGTTCGGCCGCGTCAGCTCCAACGTCAGCGCCGCCCGCAGCGACGCCGCCTCGGTCGAGGCGACCTACCGCTCGGTGCTGCTGGCGGTGCAGGCCGACGTGGCGCAGACCTACTTCCGTCTGCGCGCCACCGACGCCGAGCTGGAGACGCTGAACCGCACCGTCGAGCTGCGCCAGGAGAACGTCAAGGTCAACCAGCGCCGCTTCGACCTGGGCGACATCGGCGAGTTCGACCTGGCGCGCGCCAAGACCGAGCTGGCCACCAGCCGCGCCGAGGCGATCGGCCTGCAACGCCAGCGCGTCACCACCGAGCACGCGCTGGCGGTCCTGCTGGGCAAACCGGCGGCCGCCTTCACGGCCGGCGCCAGCCCGCTGCTCGACACGGCGCTGCTGCCGACCATCCCGCAGGGCATGCCGTCGACCCTGCTGGAGCGCCGGCCGGACATCGCCGCCGCCCAGCGCACCATGGAGGCGGCCAACGCCCGCATCGGCCTGGCCCGCGCCGCCATGTTCCCGGCGCTGACCCTGAACGCCAACGGCGGCGGCGTGTCGGACACCTTCTCGGACGTGTTCAAGTGGAGCAGCCGCTCCTGGCTGCTGGGCGCGCTGATGTCGATGCCGCTGATCGACGGCGGCCGCAACAAGGCCAACGTCGCGCGCAGCGAGGCGGCGCTGGAGGAGTCGGTCGGCAGCTACCGCCAAAGCGTGCTGACGGCCTTCGCCGAGGTCGAGGACAACCTGGCCGGCCTGCGCATCTTGGCGGGACAGACGGCGCAGATCGACGACGCCGTGGTGTCGGCGCGCCGCTCGGCCGACCTGGCGCAGAAGCTGTACACGGCCGGCCGCTCCAGCTATCTGGACCTGCTCGACGCGCAGCGCAACCTGGCCAGCGTCGAGCGCAGCGCGGTGCAACTGCGCGGCAACCGCGCCGTCACCACGGTGGCGCTGATCCGATCGCTGGGCGGCGGCTGGGATAGCGCGGCGCAGTAGGCCTGGCTGGCGGCAAACGAAAAACGGCGGACGCGCGGGCGTTCCGCCGTTTTTTCATTTCCGCGCCGGCATGCGGTGTCGGGGCGCAAGCGGCCGGTTCCTTGCCGCTAAGCCGGAACAGGTGGTGGCGCATCGGGGCGGGCGAGGCGGCGGCGCAACACAAAAAAGGTTGCCAACTATGAACTTTATGGCACACTATGAAGCATTCCATTCCAATAAAAACGCACTTTGCCGGAGATGAGACATGGCCGATCCCGATAGCCGACGCGACCACGTCGGCTTGTTCCTCAACCTGGCCGGCGAGCGCCGCACCGCGTTCCAGTCCGAATGCGGCGAGATGTTCGGCCGTTTGCTGCTGGCCGACACCATCGACACGGCCGTGGCCGCCCTCGGCCGGCAGAAGGTCGACCTGATGGTGGTCGACCTGGGCGGCTTCGAGGGAGCGGTCGAGCTGGCCGCCGTGGGCGCGCTGATCCGTGGCCGCAACGGCGCGCCGACGCTGGTGCTGTGCCCCTACGTGGGCAGCTGCTGGCTGCCCGAGCTGATGGCCTGCGGCCCGCTGCACTACCGCATCACGCCCATCCTGGCCGCCGAGACGCAGCAGGCGGTACGCCAGGCGCTGGCCGCGCCGCTCGACGCGGCCGCCTCGGCCCAGCAGGTGCTGCTCGACAAGGAGAAGGAGCTGCGCGACCTGCTGACCATCCAGCGCAGCCTGCAACGGGCGCTGGGCAGCGTCGACGAGGTCGGCATCATGGCCTCGCAGGTCTGCCTGGCGCTGTGCAGCTTTCCCGGCGTGCGCCACACGGCGCTGCTGCACATGAAGGAGCGCGGCGACCTGCAACTGATGGCGCAGGAGTCGCGCAACCACCTCGACATCGGCCGCCTGATGGGCCGGCGCGACCGCCTGCTGCAGTCGCCGCTGCACGAGATCTTCCCGCCGCTGCTGGCCGTGGCGACGGGCGAGATGGTGCTGCTGGACGCGCCGGAGAAGGCCGGCGACCCGGAGCTGGCGCTGAGCCTGCACGACCGCGACGTGCAGATGGTCTTGGCGTTGCCGCTGCGCAACGAGCCGGGCGGCCCGGTGCAGGGCGCCATCAGCTTCATGTTCGACCGCCACCTGCAGTTCTCGCGCGAGCAGTTCGCCTGCTTCGCCAGCCTGGCGCAGTTCGTCAGCTTCGCGCTGGGGATGAGCGAGCTGAAGCACCAGAACGACGCGCTGGCCGGCAGGCTGACGCAGATGAGCACGGTCGACGCGCTGACCGGCGCGGCCAACCGGCGCAAGGGCGAGGAGATCCTCGACAACGAGATCCGCCGCGCCCGCCGCTACGGCCTGGAGCTGGCGGCGATCTCCTTCGACATCGACAACTTCCGCTCCGTCAACGACCTGTACGGCTATCCCATCGGCGACCAGGCGCTGCGCGTGGTGGCCGGCACCGTCTCGGCGCGGCTGCGCACCTCCGACACGCTGGCGCGCATGCGCGGCGAGGAGTTCATGATCGTCGCCACCCACACCGGCGCGGTCGACGCGCTCAAGCTGGCCGAGAAGCTGCGCGCCACCATCGCCGACACCGAGCTGCCCGGCTGCGACACCGTCACCATCAGCCTGGCGGTGGCGCAGGTGGCGCCGGACGAGGGCGTCAGCGCCGTGCTCGAGCGGCTCGACGCCGCGCTGCACCGCGCCAAGCGCTCCGGCCGCAACTGCGTCGAGCTGGCGATGCCCTAGGCCGGATCGGCGGCGCGGTGCCGCCATGTCTAGACCAGTTCGCTCCGATGGCGTAGGCTGGCGGTTTTCAGCGTCATGGATTCGACATGCTTCAATGGTTAAGGCAATACCGGCGCGCCCAGCTGCCGGGCGACATCAGCGCCGGCCTGGTGGTGGCGATGATGATGATCCCGCAGGGCATGGCCTACGCCATCGTCGCCGGCCTGCCGCCGGTGGCCGGCATCTACGCCAGCATCCTGCCGCCGCTGGTGTACGCCGTGTTCGGCAGCAGCATGACGCAGTCGGTCGGCCCGATGGCCATCGTCTCCTTGATGACGGCGGCGGTGATCGGCCCGCTGGCGCCGGCCGGCACCGGCCTCTACACCGTGCTGGCGGCCCAGCTGGCGCTGGTGGCCGGCGCCGTGCTGCTGCTGTGCGGCGCGCTGCGCATGGGCTTTCTGGCCAACTTCTTCTCGCGCCCGGTGATGGGCGGCTTCGCCTTCGGCTCGGCCGTCGTCATCGCCCTCGGCCAGTTGCACGCGCTGCTGGGCGCCGACGCGCCGCATGATTTTCCCAACCTACACGTCCACCTGCCCAGCGCGCTGCTGGGCGGCGCCTCGCTGTTGGCGCTGCTGCTGGCCAAGCGCTACCTGGCGGCGCTGCTGCGCGGCTGCGGCCTGCCGGCGGCGGCCGCCGAGATCGGCGCGCGGCTGGCGCCGATGCTGGTGGTGCTGGCCGCCACGGCGCTGATGGCCTGGTCGGATTTGCCGGCGCGCGGCGTGCGCCTGACCGGCGCGGTGCCGGCCGGCCTGCCGGGGCTGAACCTGGCGATCTCGTCGGCGCACTGGAAGCCGCTGTTGCAGCCGGGCCTGCTGATCGGCTTCATCGTCTTTTTGATGAGCATGTCGGCGGCGCAGACGCTGGCGCTCAAGCGCAACGAGAAGCTGCTCAGCAACCACGAGCTGGTCGGCCTGGGCGCGGCCAACGTCGCCAGCGCGCTGAGCGGCGGCTTCCCCGTCACCGGCAGCATCTCGCGCTCGGCCGTCAACTTCGCCGCCGGCGCCAACACGCCGCTGGCCAGCGTGCTCACCGCGCTGCTGCTGGCCGGCGCGCTGGTGGCGCCGACCGGCTGGCTGGCGCTGCTGCCGCTGCCAACGCTGGCCGCCACCATCATCGTCGCCGTGCTCGGCATGCTGGAGTTCGACACGCTGCGCCTGGCCTGGCGCTACGACCGTGGCGACGCGGCGGCCTGGCTGGCCAGCGGCGTCGGCGTGCTGGCGCTGGGCGTCGAGGCCGGCGTGGTGATCGGCGTGGCGCTGTCGATGGGCACCCTGATCTGGCGCGCCAGCCGGCCGCACATCGCGGTGTTGGGGCGCATCGCCGGCAGCGAGCACTTCCGCAACATCGAGCGCTATCCGGCCGAGACGCAGCCGGGCTTGCTGGTGCTGCGGGTCGACGCCAACCTGTTCTTCGGAAACGCCGAGGCGGTCAGCGAGCGGGTCGAGGAGGAGCTGCGCGGCCACCCCGGCGCGCGCCACCTGGTGCTGGTGATGTCGGCGGTCAGCTCGATCGACACCACGGCGCTGTTCGCGCTGGGCGAGCTGAACGAGAATTTGAAGCGGCGCGGCGTCGGCCTGCATTTGGCCGAGGTGAAGGGGCCGGTGCTGGACCGGCTGCGCCACAGCGAGTTGTTGGCGCGCTTGAACGGGCGCTTGTTCCTCAGCACGGCGATGGCTTGCGACGAGTTGCAGCGATTGGCCGTGGAGAAATAGGCGGCGTTCCGCCGATGTTCTGGCGGCGGAATCGCCGCCAGTGCCGCCCCGGCATCCACTTTCATCTCGGGTGTTGAATCCGCTAAACACAACTGTATTGCATTGTCAATAAATTATCTAATGTGTGGTATTTTCACCGCATTTCCCCCGCCTGCCTGCCCGTTTCGAGCAATACCAAAACAGACCAATTGAGGCCGCCCGCCAGGGCCGACTCCCTCTAGAATTTCCCGCCCGACCCGCTCGAAAGAACGCAGACCAATTGTGTGTCCTTGGGCGTCCATGAATTTGCCAAAAAATAAATTTTACGAAAATAGCAATTACAAATGGACATCTATTATTTAATTGCTATATATTGGTATCAAATTGGTATCATCTGAGTGGCGGCGGAAGCCGGAAGATCCACTCTTGGCTTACGGGGTAGGGCGGGGGGAAGCGACAACGCCAACGCTGTGCCGAGGATGCTCGGTATATGAATTTCAACTGGGCAACATCGCTTCTGATTGGGTAATTTTTATGATTGTTATAAAAAACCTGCACAAGTCCTTCAACACATCCGGAAAATTTCTGCATGTGTTGAAGGGCATCGACCTTGAAATCGATAGGGGGGAATTCGTGTCGATAATGGGCGCCTCTGGTTCAGGAAAGTCGACGCTGCTGACAATAATGGGCTTGTTGGACGGTTATGACGAAGGGCAATATCGTTTCAACGATGTCGACATGTCAAAACTGTCCGACCGGCGCGCGGCCGATTACCGTAGCCGTTTTTTCGGATTTGTTTTTCAGTCTTTCAATCTTTTACCATTCGCAAACGCCACGGACAACGTGGCACTGCCTTTGTACTATCAAGGGGAAAGCCGAAAAGCCAGGACAAAGAAGGCTAGTGAACTGCTGGAAATGGTGGGACTGGGCAACCGTCTGGGACATTTTCCGAATGAGTTGTCGGGTGGCCAAAAGCAACGCATCGCTATCGCAAGGGCGCTGGCGGGGAATCCGGCGGTTATTTTCGCGGACGAGCCGACCGGGGCCTTGGACAGCATCACAACCGAAGAAATCATGGCCTTATTTAAGCAAATAAATCTGACAGGAAAAACCATCGTCCTAATCACGCATGAGCAAGATGTGGCGGATCAAACCGGCAGGCAAATAAGATTCAAGGATGGTTCGATCCTTTCCGACCAGAGGCCCCAGCCCATCCGATAGGACAGCAGTTCGAGAAAATATATAAATTGTCATGAATCCTCGAATTAATTGATGGCGGTGTGCTGCGATATCCATTTGAACTTGCGCAAACGATCGAAAATTGAATTGAATTGAATTGACGGCCGGTGTTTTTGAAAGAGAAATGAAGTCCTAAAAATCTTATCAACGAAAATAAAGTAGGAAGGGCAGTACGATGAATAACGACATTGCAATTATCGGAATGGCAGTAAATCTCCCCAATATTGACACGCTGGATGATTTTTGGACGTTATTGAAATCGGGAAAGGATCAAGTCGACGAGTTTCCCGCGTATCGCCGCGACGAGGTCACAAAATATATTCGATATCGGAAATTGCGCGCCCTGAAAAAAGTCGGCGGTGAACGGAGCAGCTTCCACAATGGCAGTTTTTTGACGAACGTAGAAAAAATGGATTACCGTTTTTTCAATCTGACGCCGAAGCAGGCCTGCACCATGGATCCGCATCATCGCCTTATTTTGAAAACCCTGTACCGCGCGGTTGAGGACGCCGGGTACGCGGGAAACAGGATTGCGAAGACCGACACCGGGGTATTCGTCGGATTCGCGTCGAATCCGGGGCAGGACTACTCGGCCTATTTGATGGATATCGATCCGTCGCTGGCCCAGGTCTCCCTGACCGGGAATGTCCCGTGCATGCTGGCAAATCGAATTTCACATTTTCTGGACATCAACGGCCCGAGCATCATCATCGATTCGGCCTGTTCCGCCTCGCTGGTCGCGACCTTGACCGCCGCCCGTTCCGTTGCCGAGGGGAGATGTTCCATGGCCTTGGTCGCCGGCGCGCGCATTTGTGTGCCGATCAGCGAAGCGAGCGGTCGCATTGGTATCGAGTCTTCGGACGGCAGGGCGCGAACTTTCGACGAGGCCGCCGATGGAACCGGCCTTGGGGAGGGAAGCGGCGCAATTGTCTTGAAGCGTCTTGACCAGGCGTTGGCCGACGGCGACCACATTTACAGCATCATCAAAGGCGGGGCGATCAACCATGACGGCGCCACCGATGGCATCACAACCCCGGATTCGGATTCCCAAGCCAATCTATTGAGGGCCGCCTGGGTCGACGCAGGAGTCAATCCCGAGCATATTTCTTACATCGAGGCACACGGCACGGCAACCCGCATTGGTGATCCGATTGAGGTGGAGGGCATGAAGCGGGCATTTGCCAGCTATACCGAAAAGCAGCAGTTTTGCGCGATCGGTACGGTCAAAAGCAATATTGGACATTTATTTGAAGGCTCGGGCATTCTTGGTGTGATCAAAACCTCGCTGTCCCTGTATCACCAAACCTTGGTGCCAGTTGCCAACTATAAGAAGACAAATCCCCTGCTGGACCTGGAAAAATCGCCGATGTATGTCAGCAACGCCCTCCGGCCTTGGCCGGTGAATTCTCCAACCAGGTTGTGCGGTGTGAGTGCATTCGGCTTGGGCGGAACAAATTGCCATGTCATATTGGAGGGTGCGGCCGACCCGGCGGCCGCGGAGGAACGGCCAGAGGCCGCCATGCTTTTTGTTTTGAGCGCGCTGTGCCCGGAAAGCCTGACCGCCCTGATCAAGGAATATCATAAATTCGCCACTTCCGACATGGCGGGGAAAGCGGATCTGGCCGATGTCTGTTTCACGCTGGGCGTCGGCAGGAAACATCTGCCTTATCGCGTCGCGCTTATCGTGAAAAATTATGCGGAGCTGGTGCAGTCCCTGTCGGAGGCCGCTATGGTAAAAACCAGCGCCGCCGAATCGTCTAATCACGGCGATATCAGCCTGGTCGAAAACGATGTGGACCTGGAGGTGTTCAAGAAGCGATATTTGGAAGGACGAAATGTAAACTGGAAGCGGCTGTTCGGAGACAAGGCCAAGACGGTATCGGTTCCCGGTTACCAATTCGCCGACTCGGATTGCAATCTGTACTTCCCCGACCACGTCAGCTTGGTCGCGAAAAATTTCAAAGAAGACAATCTGTTGACATATCAAGTCGCATACGTCAAAAAAGCGCTTGATACATCCTTGTTGAAAAAAACACAACAGAAGGTTTTATTGGTCGACTGCGAAGGGTCGAAACGATGCGGAGAACTGCGGAAAATTCTCGAAGCGACGGGAAACAACGTCAGCGTTGCCAGCCTCGGAATGGAGTATGCCCAGGACGGCCAGGTGATTGTCTTCAGCCATACAGAAGAGGATTATAGGAAATTGGCGGCCTTGATCAAAGGGGACGGATATGATCATGTTGTCCATATCACCTCGGGAGAAAAAACGGCGGCGCATCCGGTTGAACTGGAGCAATTAATCGACGCCAAGTTGATGAGCCTATTTTTCCTAACCCGGGCGATAATCTCCGCCTCCTTCCGCTGCAAACTATCGGTCGTAACCGAAAATGTGGCCTACATCAAAGGCGAAATGGACAAGAAAGATCTGGTCCCGGAGAACGCCACTTTGCTAGGAATGGCCAAGGTGATTCCTCGGGAGTCGCCTTTTGTCGAGGTCAAATCCTACGATCTCGACGCATCGAGCTCCACGCGCTCGCTGGCGCTTGAATTTTCCAGCAATGTGCCGGAACGTCTTGTTATTTATCGGAACAATTCGAGATATATCGAACAGTTCGAATATATCGATGTCGAATCGAGCAAATTCACCGACGTCAAAATTCGTCAAGGCGGCGTTTATTTGATAACCGGCGGAACCGGCGCGATCGGTTTGGAGGTGGCGCGTATGCTGTCATCCCATGCGAACGTGAAAATCATCCTGACGAGTCGTTCCGGCTTGCCCGAACGGGCGGCGTGGGACGATATCCCGGAAACCAGTAAAAAATTGCGCAATAGCATAAAAACAATCAAAGAGATCGAGGCGGGCGGTTCGAGTATCACCGTGTTCCCGGTCGACGCCGGCGATTATGAGCAGATGAAGGCCTGCATCGAGAAGATCGTCTCGACCTCAGGGGAAATCTCCGGCGTAATTCATGCGGCGGGAAACGCGGGAAAAAATGTCATCTCGATGCGGGAAACCAAGGACTTTGAAGAGGTGATTCGGCCAAAAATTCATGGAACGTATTTTTTGCGCGAGTTGACCAAAGGCATGAAACTCGATTTCATGGCATTTTTCTCTTCGGTCGCTTCGATTTATCCGTCCGCCGGCCAAGGGGATTACGCAGCGGCCAACACTTATATGGACTCATTCTGCGACATGGGAAATTCCGAGGAAACCCATATGGTGGCAATGCAATGGACCGCATGGCGGGACATTGGAATGGCGGTTGATTTCGACACGAATCTGGATACGACATTTAAGGCGATCCCTACTGAGGCGGGCATTCATTGTCTGTACCAAGGCTTGCGCCACGTGCCTTCGCGTACATTCGTCGGGGAAATAAACTACGGTAACGAAATTGTTGTTTGGCTCGACAAGATGGGTATCCAATTGTCGCGAGACATTCTGGAGAAAATCGCCGCGTCGCAGGAGGAAAATGAGCAGTCGGTATCGCGCGGCGGTGTCGCAAACGAGGAGAGCTCCGGCGATCCAGTGCTCACCGGCCGTGAATCGGGGAGTTACAGCGATACCGAGCGGGCGGTGGCCCGGGTCTGGGCCGATTCCCTGGGATATGACACTTTTGACATCAACGCGGCCTTCAACGACCTGGGCGGCGAGTCAATTACCGCCCTGACCATTCTGCGGAACTTGTTTGAGCAGATGGGCGTGGTCCTGGACGTCAGCATGATGAAGGTGTACCCGACGATTAGCTCGATAAGCTCGTACATCGATTCCCTAGCTGATTCGGTCGCGCGCGCAGCCTGATTCGACCGGGTTGTTGGTCCGGTAAAAAAAGGCGGGTATTCCCAGCGGCCAAGAGAGATGGTTTCGACGGCCGTTCAACATACACCGGTGCAGGTTAGGCGAACGGTGTATGTTGACAACAATGATGTTGTTTATATTGACAAGGATCTGCGGCATGCATGACATGACTAAGGGTGGAATTTTCAAAAATATCGTGGTTTTTGCTGTTCCTCTTTTTTTAGGAAGTGTATTGCAGCAGATCTACTCGACGATAAATGGAATTATCGTAGGCCAATATCTCGGTGTCGACGCCCTGGCCGCCATCGGCGTGTCGGGTCCCGTCATCTATTTCATCACTTCGACGATACTGGGCGTGACCATTGGATTTTCCATTGTCATCTCCCAATACAGAGGTGCGGAGAACACCGAAAAAATCGCCCAGTCAATATCGACGTTGATGCTTTTCCTTCTCTTGGCGGGCCTGTTAACGAGTTTCTTCTGCGGGATGTTTTCGAATGAAATTCTGAAGCTGTTGGGCATACCTCCAAATCTGATGGAGGGCGCCAGCAAATACTTATCCTATCTCTCGTATGGGATCGGGGTGACATTTTTGATGATGGGAATCGGCGGTGTTTTGCGCGCATTGGGCGACGGAATGACCAGCCTGTATGCGATGATATTCGCCTGTTTATTGAACATCGCCCTCGACTTCTACTTCGTGTTGGAACTGGGCTGGGGCGTCGAGGGCACCGCCATCGCCACACTAATATCGCAAATATGCTCATTCTCGCTGCTGGTGGTCTATTTGGCGGTGAAAAACACGTATTTTAGATTGGCCATATCGCGGCGATCTTTTAACGCGACCGAGCTGCGGCGCGGCGTCAGCCTGGGCTTGCCACTTGCTGCCCAGCATATTTTCCTATCCGGCGGCATTCTTGTTCTTATATGGGTTGTCGTTCCTTATGGCGAGAGTGTCATCGCCGCCTTGACCATAGTCGGACGGATAGAGATGTTCATGACGATGGCCTTCTTGGAGCTGTCTTCGTCGTTGACCACTTTTGTCGGCCAAAACCACGGTAAAAATTACTCGGATAGAATCTCCGCCGGATTCAAGCACACCGCGTTCACCGCCGCCGTCCTCAGCGTGGTGCTGTCGGTGGCGGCCTTGGTATTCAACCGCCAGCTGATCCGCATCTTTACAAAAGACGAGGCTGTAATCGATCTAGGCGTTCAATACCTGAATATTCTTATGCCATTCTTTGTTTGCTTGTCTCTGACAATCATCTATCACGGCAAGCTTAACGGATTGGGCGTGGTAAAAGCCCCGTTGATCTGCACCGTGATTGCCTTCTGTCTGATCAGAGTGCCATTTTCCTATATATTCGGCCATTTTTTCGGCATAGCGGGACTGTGGTGGGCAGCGTCGTTCGGCTGGGCCGTGGGTTTGTTATGCACTTACTACATGAATCGAGAATATGAAAAAACGGCATTCATGTCGCTCAAGACGGCTTGATCGCTTCCTCCTGGGTACATTGCTAAGTTGGTTCATATTGAACGGTGGGATGATGGGAAAAATAGTTGGAATTATTCTGTTTTTTATGACTCTTGAACGGGGAATGGCCATGGGAAATGAAGTCTCGATATTGAAGTGTTCCGGCAGCAGCTGCACACTCAGCTATGCCGATCATAGGAACCAAGCGATCGTCGTGCCGGAAAATGTCGCGGATGTCAATATCCGCCACTCCGGCTCCGGAATTTTAAGCGTGTCGGGATCGGTCGAGAAGTTGGATGTCTATTACACCGGCAGCGGAAAGCTGATGTTGAAGGAGCTGGCCGCCAACAACGTGGTACTGGTTCATTCGGGGAGCGGCGCCGTTTTTCTCAGGGCGGACAAAAATATCGAAATCAAAGGGGCGGGCTCGGGCGGCGTGCACCTGTATGGAGACGGGAAATTGGAAAACCATCGCACCGGAAGCGGCGCTTTTTTGAGAAACGATTAGAGATCTAGAGCATATGTTCCTGGATAATTTTAGGGAAACTCTGTTTTCCTTGGCGAATAATCGAATGAGGTCACTGTTGACCGCGTTCGGTATATTTTGGGGATTATTCATGTTGATGATGCTGTTAGGCGCCGGCAAGGGAGTGGAGAACGGTTTCCTGCACAGTTTCAATAGCGACATGGCCGGATATGTCCGAATTCAGTCGTTCCGGACCAGCGTAGCATATGCGGGTTTTTCAAAAGGACGGAGCGTTGTCCTGCGTCCAAGCGATCTTCAATATATCAAATCAAATGTGTCTGGAGTAAAGTTGAGTGCTTTCGATGTGTATGGGCCGGATAAGTCATTCATTCAACATGATAAGAAATCGGGCAACTACACGGTGCTGGGAGTTTCCGAGAACTATTTCGATATCAATCAAAGAATCAAGGTCATCAAAGGCCGAAAGTTCGACGCGCTTGATTTCTCGAGCGCCAGGAAGGTCTTACTCGTCGGCGACGGGGTTGCAAAAAGATTGTTTTCAGGAGCTGCCGATCCAATAGGAAAACTGGTGCGAATTGGAAATGTCAATTACACCACGATCGGCGTCCTTGACGGCGGCAGCAATAAAGACACCGCGAACCAGGTGCTTGTGTCCGCCGGCGCCTATGCGAATTTATTTGGCGCCGAGAAGAAGATTAGTACGCTCTACGTGATGCCAGACACGGCGGCGAATCATCTTGTTTTCGAGGGGAAAATAGAAAATCTATTGAAGAAATCGAATGATATCGCACCAACCGACGACAAGGCGTTGTTGATTGAGAACTTTTTAGAAAAATCCGAAAAAGTCCGCGGTATTTTCAATAATATAAAGATCTTCGTCTGGGTGGTCGGGATAGGCACGCTGGTGGCCGGAACCGTGGGATTGGGAAACATTATGATGGTGTCGGTTAAAGATAGAGTGGCCGAAATAGGATTAAAGAAGGCGCTTGGTGCGACATCCATTTCCGTCGTCGCCGCGATCGTTGTCGAGGCTATGCTGATCACCGCCTTGGGCGGCGGGGCGGGCCTGCTGTTCGGGACAATGATGTTGAGAACAATTACCCCCGTCATTTCTTTATTCGATGGTGATAGCACGTATTTTTCCGATCCGGATATCGATTTGAAAACCACATTATCGGCTTTTGTCGTCCTGTTTTCGGTCGGAGTCATTGCCAGCCTTATTCCGGCGTGGTGCGCCGCCAAGATAAGTCCAGCGGAAGCCATGCGGGCCAAGGGATAGGTGGGGCGGTGAACAGGCTATTTGAATTATTCCAAACCTTCAAACAATACAAACTGAGGGCCACTTACTCACCGGCTTTGGAGTTTTTTGGGGAGTTCTATTACTTATAGTCTTGCTCGGGTGCGCGCAAGGATTGAGAAACGGCATTGAAGACCAATTTGGCGCCGCCGCCGACAATGTCTATATCTGGCGGGCCAATGTCGCTCAAATTCCCTATCGGGGGCTGAATGCCGGGCGCTGGATTGGTATGGACAATGACGACGTCCGCGCCTTGAAAAAAAGGGTGCCTGGTATAAAAATCGCCGTCGGGATAAATAATCTCGGCCGCGAGTTGCCTCAATTTGTAAGCCGGAACCATGAGTATGGTTCCTACCTTGTTCAAGGTTCTCATCTTGAGATAGCTGAGATGAGTGGGTTTTCCATGGCGCAAGGCCGTTTTTTTAACGGCCTGGACAACCGGGAAAGGCGAAAGGTGGCGGTCATCGGGAGTCGAGTGTATGAGCAACTGTTCCCCCTAAGAGATGATGCGATAGGCGCCTCGATAAAAATATCCGGTATTTCCTTCACGGTGGTTGGCGTATTCGAACCGTCGGCCATCGGGGACCAGGCCAGGAAGGACGCCGGACTGGTGTTTCTACCCAATGAGACTTTGCGTAATTGTTTTAATCAAGAGGGTTGGATCGATTTGATACGAATGTCGCCGCAGAAGGGTGTGCATTCAAGTGTGATTGAAAAAGAAGCGATTGATTTTCTTAAAGACCGACATAACATCAGCCCGCAGGACATTGGCGTGTACGGCTCGTATAACACCCAAAAAGAATTCGACAAATATATGGCGTTGTTTTCCGGCATGGCGGCTTTTTCCTGGTTCATCGCGATCGGGACGATATTTTCCGGGGTGATCGGCGTTGGAAATATCATGCTTATTTTCGTCAAGGAGAGAAATCAGGAAATCGGTTTGCGGAAGGCGCTGGGGGCCACCATTGTTTCAATTGCCGTGATGGTGGTGGAGGAAGCCATCTTTTTGACCTCGCTTTCCGGCCTGCTTGGCTTGTTGGCAGGGAAGCTCTTGTTGAATTTCATAAACTATTTGTGCATGTTGTTTTCCGTGAATGCCGAGGTTTTTCATAATCCGACGGTAAACAACGACACTTGCGTCATAGCACTTGTCGTTTTAATAATATGCGGAACTTTAACCGCGCTTATACCGGCAGTCAGCGCCGCGAAAATTAACCCGATAGTTGCATTAAAGGACGAATAGAGTGCCTAAGCTCAGTGTGAAAAATGCATGTTTTGGAATGTTGTCGTTGCTCTTGATATTGATGCTTGTTGTTGGCGTCTTCTCGAAAAAATCCAGTTCAGCCACCAACGCAACCAGAGCGGAGAAGATTACCCCGGTGATTGCCGATATTGAAGTAACCGTCGTAGCGACAGGGAAGATCGTTCCTAGAAATGAAGTCGAGATCAAGGCCCTGGTGCCTGGCGTGATAGACCAGGTGTTTATTAGCGCGGGAGAAAAGATCAAGAAAAATTCCGTGATCGCGAGGATAAGCCTGACCCCCGATGCGGTCGTGTTGGCCGCCGCCCAATCCGATCTGGAGAAGGCGAAAATCTCATTCGCGGTAAGTAAACGCGAGCTTGATAGGTATAAGGAATTGCTCGGAAAGAACTTCATTTCGGATTCCATGTATCTGCTCCATAAGCGCGACTACGAGTTGGCCAAGGAGAGCCTCGACAGTTCGGTCGATAAGTTGGATCTGATTAAAAATGGTTTTTCCAAAAACTCGGGATCGTCGCCAAGCCTGGTCAGGGCGACCATATCGGGCATGGCGCTGGATGTGCCGGTTAAAGCTGGAGACTATATCACCCAAACGAATACATTCAGTAACGGCACAACGATTGCGACCATCGCCGATATAGACGATCTGATATTCGAGGGCAGTGCGGACGAATCCGATGTCGCCAAGCTGCGGACCGGCATGCCGGTTTCAGTCAACCCCGGCGCCTTGGGCACTAGGGTATTTCCCGGCATACTGGAATACATATCGCCCAAAGGCTTTTTGGATCAAGGAATTATTAAATTTAAAATCAAGGCGAGAGTTAAAGCCGGCAACGACGTTTTTCTGAGGTCCGGTTACAGCGCAAGTGCCACCGTCATATTGGATAGCCATAGACAGGTGCTGGCGGTTGACGAGGGTTATGTCCTATTCGAAAAGGATGGCACATATATCGGTGTCATCGACGGCGAGAAGAAAAAAATCAAAAAGAGGATTCAAACCGGCATTTCAAACGGTGTCAGGATCGAGGTAATTTCCGGTCTTAAGATAAGCGATGAACTCGTGCATTATTAATTGCTTTGCCAAGACCAGCACAAGATAACTGGCATGCGGTTCGCCCCGTGCTTGGCTTGTCAAGGCCTTGGGCCATGGCGCGCACGCCGCAGTGGCCGCTGCGCTGGCGGGACGACGGCGCGGCCTTGCGGTGTTGGAAAGATATGAGTTTTCGGCATGTCATCTCCCTGCGACAAATGGGTATCGCACTTGGATCCCGCGCATGTCGTGGTTAATTCCTGGCCCCCAATTTTATAACCAAATGAATTGACTGAAAAATGAAGCAAAATCTAAGCATCGATGGGATCGGGAAATTTCGGAACCTGGATGAATCGTTCCATCTAAACTGCATGAATCAGAAGGTGTTGGCATATATGGAGGTTCTGGGCCTCCCGATAGACCTGCTATTTTTCGCGAGTTTGGAAAATACGGATAATATATATCAATCTTCGTATCTTGAAAAGAAGTCCAGATGGCTATATACACCCCGCTACATGCAAGAGAAGGAATGGGATATGGTCGGCATCTGGGCAGAAAGGGCGCCTGTCGCCTTCGATTTCGGGGAATTTGTCGAACGGGCAAAGCAAGAAGTCGCAAAAAAATGTCCGGTGGTGTTTTATGCGCCTTGCGGCGGCGTTCCATATTACAGAGATTTAACTATTCCCAACATTGAGAACGAAAGCGAACTGAATAATTTGCATGCGTATTTTATTTCCGGCTATGACGAAAGCAGTCACGAGTTTCATTTTTTCGATATATTCTCGGACAACGGCCGCATGTATAAATCAAGCATCGATGCGATGGCAGATGCCTACCAGGTCGGCAAGGATAGATGGTTTGTGGACGCGTTCAGTATTTATTCCGCACCGAATATGGAAAACCGGGAAAAATCGTACCGGGAGCATATTTCATTTGTCGACGCCCACCATGATCCTTTGCAAGTCTACGGGTTTATGGCTGATTATTTGGACTTCGAATATACTCAAAGTTCGATAGTTTACAAGGTTAGCGCTGTGAACGCCATCGGCATTTTGCTGGGTTCGAGAAAGTTCTTTTCCCGGTTTGTCGCATTTGCGGGGTATGGCGACGCGGTCAAGGCGGCGTATCACGAAATGTATTTGAAGTTGAGAAAATTGTATAACTTGATAAACAGGCTATTTTCAAATAGAGAACATTTTTTAATCGATGAGATCAAAAAGAGGCTGCGCGAGATGGGTCGTTTGGAGCTGGGCGCCATGGAATTGCTCAGGGAATACTTGCGGAACAATGGTGCATATTTGCCCGGTTTGCTCCCCGCCTGATGCCAGTGTTTATTCATGATAAGGGTGTGCGCCAAAATGCCTGATGTCCAACCAAAACAATTTGTGCAGTTCTCTTCCCATAGCGGGGACGTGGTCGCCCTCATGAGGGAGTTGTACCATGCCGATGGCGATTTGCGATTGTTTTTCTCGACGGTGTTTTCGAGCGTTCGAGAAGCGGAAATCAATATCAAACCTTCACCAGAGATCTTGCCTCGTGGTTTTCCTTTGGAAAGATGGGTGCGGGATTCGGAAGAGATGGATGCGGGCGACGCGCGCCGCTCGACAATCAATCTAGTTTGCGTATTTATATATCATTTGTGCCTAATTCAACAACTGCACAATAAAAGTGTCGATATGCCGGCCTGGGCCAGCTCAAGCAGCGGCGCGGTCGGCCACAGCGTCGGCTTGCTTTCCGCGATCGTCTATGGATTGGGGCTTGATAAGGCGGCGTTTGAACGGAATATAAATTCGCTCATACGATTCTCGTTCTGTGTTTCGTACCGATCCGAGGAGGCCTATCAGTCCTACTTGCTCGCCCAAGAAGTCGATTCGGCGAGGCTGTATTCACCGATGGCAATGGTGCAGAGAATCGAGCGGAGTCGCGTGGATCATGAGATCGAGCAGTTTTCAAGCCAACATGAGCGGGCGCGCCGTATTGAGATCGGCCTTTGCAACGCGGACGATATCATCGTGCTGGCCGGCCGTGGAGATGTGCTGGAGCAGTTCCGAGTTTTTCTTGAAAGAAAAAAATTAATTAAAGAGACCGATTGGTCGTATTTGGCCGCGACCGCGCCGTTTCATTCCAAGATACTTGGTCCGGTATGGCCGCGCCTCAGGGGCGATAGCGAATTCACGCAATTTCGCTTCAGCGGGCGCGATCTCGTCTGTCCGGTATATCGGACTGATACGGGCGCCAATATGCAAAGCGAGAATCTGCTTGGCGAATCGTTTGTCGAACAGACTTGCATCAACATGCTTGATTGGCCCAGGACGTTGAACATCATCGCGTTGGAAACCGGCCACGGACTGCTGTTCGACTTTGGTCCGGGGCCGTTAATCAGACTATTTACGCAAATGCATCTACGTAAAAAGATGTCAAATATAAAGCAAATTTCCCACAATAACAAAGATTTTCTGCTATCAGTTCCGTTGTTGAATCTTGGCGAAAATATTACTGCCGTTCGCCGGCCACCCGTGCTACCACAACTTAGGAGTAACAATATGAAAATGGATGTGATTGTGTTTCCTGGCCAGGGATCCCAGTGCAAGGGGATGGGGGCGTCGCTGTTTGAGCGATATCCGCAGCTCGTACAGGAGGCGGACGAGCTATTGGGCTACTCTATCCGAGATTTGTGCTTGGACAATTCGGCGGGTGTTCTTGACCGCACCGACTTTACGCAACCCGCCATCTACCTTGTCAATGCGCTGCATGCGAAGCATCTTATCGAGGACGAGGGCTTGAGTTTCAAGTACGCGGCCGGCCACAGCCTGGGGGAGTTCAACGCGCTGCAAGTTGCTGGGGCGTTTGACATCGTTTCCGGTCTGAGCCTGGTCAAGGAGCGCGGCCGCTTGATGAACATGCACGGCTCCGGCGGCATGAGCGCGGTAATCGGGCTGTCTGTCGACGTGGTGCTGGATGTGTTGCTTGCCTTCGAATTGGACAAACTGTATGTGGCAAACATCAATACACCGACGCAAATCGTATTGTCGGGTGACGCCGGGCAAATGAAAGAGGTCGAATCAGTGATGAAGATCGCTGGCGCAAGCAACTTTATTGCCTTGAAAACCAGTGCGGCTTTTCACAGCCCGTTGATGTCGCAGGCGGAACAGGAGTTTTCTGTTTTCATATCGAATTTCGAGTTCTCAACGCTGAAGTGCGACGTGATTTCCAATCTAACCGCCGTGCCTTATCCTGAAGCTGCCATTCCCGCCTTGATTTCCGGCCAAATAACAAAACCGGTGCGCTGGTCGGATTCCATCGAGTATTTGCTGGCCATCGGGGCGGAGAAATTCTATGAGGTGGGCGATTCCGGCATGTTAAGCAAGATGATCGAGGCGGTTAGGAAACACGCCACCGGTCGAACGGCGGAGCTCGGCGTGAAGGAGCTGAGCTAGTCGTCGTAGGCGACACTGGAAACCCGGCAGCGGCTGGTCCGACTCGGTAGAAATCCGGCAAGCTCGCGCCGCTGCGTCCGTTTTTTGGTGGCTAGTTCGACGGCGCTGTCGCGCCGGCGCGGCGCCGGCACCAGCCCAGTGCCGCCAGGCCGATGCCGAGCAGGGCCAGCGCGCCCGGTTCGGGGATCTCTTGTTGCAGCACGAGGAAGCCGCGTATCTCGCCGGCCGGGAACAGACTGGTGTGGATGTTGAAGTAGGCGCTGCGGTCGGCCAGGCCGGCCAGCAGGGCGTCGCGGGCGTTGCCGACGCCGCCCCGGGCGGCGACGAAGGCCGGGTTGTAGGCGGACGGGCTGTCGAGGTTGAAATTGGCGGCGTAGCTGCCCACCGTGACGCCGGCGGGGAAGCCGGGGAAGCTGGGCACCGGCGTGGCGACGCCGGCGTTGCCGGCCAGCGGGGCCGCCGTGCAGCAGTGGATGTGGGCGGCGCCGGTCTGCCCCAGCAGGCCGGCGAAGCTCACTTCGAGGTGCATGGTGTCGGCCTGGTCGTCGATCACCAGCAGCACGTTGCCGCCGCCCGGCGAGGCGTTGGCCGGCGCCTCGTTGGCGCCGGACAGCACGGCGCTGTAGGTCAGCAGGTTGGCGTTGGCCGGGCCGGCGCGGAGCAGGGCGGCGCAGGCGCAGGCGAGGGCGAGGGCGAGGGCGGCGCCGAGCGGGCGCGCGGGGCGGCGGAGCAGCCCGGCCGGCTTGGCCGGGTGGAACACGCAGGGCAGGTTGAACGGGCGGGCGGTGCGGGCGGTGCGGTCCATGGCGGTCTCCTGGTTGGCTGGCTGAGTTCGGTGAAAGCGAAAAGCGCGCCAGCGCCGCCGCGCCCGGGCGGCGGGCGGCCCGGGCCGGGGTTTGTCAAGGGCGCCGACAGCGATGTCGCCCGATGATCCTCCCGGGCAACAATTAATTGGACTTGCCCGGCAATAGAACCTATGATTTGGGCAAGAACATGGATCATCCGGCAACCCCACCTGAATCGGCCCACCATATTGAACCCGCCCGCCAGCCGTTCCGGCCGCATCTCCATCGCGCTGTTCGTCAGCGTCGCGCTGACCGCCGTGGTGACGGTGGTGCTGACCACCTTCGCCCTGTATTTCTACGAGCTGGAGAAGGCGCAGCGCTGGCAGCAGCTGCACAAGACGCTGTCGACCAGCGCCGACGAGCTGGCCGTGGCGGTGGCGCTGCCGGCCTGGAACTTCGACGAGACGCAGATCGTCACCATCATGAAGAGCGGCCTGAGCAACCGCGACCTGCACGCCAGCGTGGTGCAGCCGAGCTCGAGCAAGCATCCCTACATCCTGGTCCGCAACGCCGGCGGCCAGCTCGACGCCGCCGAGCAGCTGCCGGCCGGCGACGAGCTGCTGGTGGAGAAGCGGCCGATCAACGCCGGCGGCCAGAACATCGGCAGCATCAGCGTCTACGCCTCGCCGGCGGTGCTGCTCGAGCAGCTGCGCCAGCGCCTCTACGCCATCGGCGGCATGATCCTGGTGCTCGACGTGACGCTGGTGCTCAGCCTGTACCTGCTGCTGTGGCAGCTGATCCTCAAGCCGCTGACCACCATCGGCCGCTACGCCGCCAACGTCAAGGCCGGCCTGAACCCGGGCGCGGCGCCGCCGCGCGACTGGTTCTTCGGCGAGCTGCGCACGCTCAACAACTCGATCCGCGAGATGGTCGCCCTGCTCGACAGCCGCTACGTCGCCATGCACGCCAGCGAGGAGCGGCTGCAGATCGCCAGCAGCGCGGCGGCGATCGGCATCTGGGACTGGAACATCCTCACCGGCGAGGTGGTGTGGGACGAGCAGATGTACCGCCTGTACGGCCAGGAGGGCCAGCGCGTCGACAAGCCCTTCGAACTGTTCGTCCGCATGGTCCACCCGGACGACGCCATCCCGGCCCGCGCCATGCTCGACCAGGCGCTGGCCGGCGACGGCGAGTTCGACATCGAATGCCGCATCATCTGGGACGACGCCAGCGTCCACTTCATCAAGGCCGACGCGATGACCTTCCGCGACGGCGAGGGCCGGCCGGTGCGCATGGTCGGCGTCAACTACGACATCACCGCGCACAAGGTGGCCGAGCAGGAGCTGCGGCGCCACCGCATCCACCTCGAGGAGCTGGTGGCCGAGCGCACCGCCGCGCTGTCGGTGGCGGTGCTGCAGGCGCAGGCGGCCAACCAGGCCAAGAGCATCTTCCTGGCCAACATGAGCCACGAGCTGCGCACCCCGCTCAACTCGGTGATCGGCTTCTCGCGCCTGATGGCCGACTCGAAGAACATGCTGCCCGACGAGAAGCGCAACCTGGCCATCATCCACCGCTCCGGCCACCACCTGCTGACCTTGATCAACGACATCCTCGAGCTGTCCAAGGTCGAGGCCGGGCGCGCCGTGCTGCAGACCGAGGTGGTCAACCTGGCCGAGATGATGCAGGAGGTGATGGACATGGTCAGCATGCGCGCCGGCCAGGGCGGCGTCGAGCTGGTGCTCGACTGCGCCGGCATGCCGGCCGGCGCCCGCGTCGACGGCACCAAGCTGCGCCAGGTGCTGCTCAACCTGATGTCGAACGCGGTCAAGTTCACCGAGCGCGGCAGCGTCACCCTGCGGGTGCGCGGCGCCCAGCGCGGCGGCCACTGCGAACTGTCCTGCGCGGTGCTCGACACCGGCCCCGGCATCGCCGCCGAGGACCAGCAGCGCATCTTCGAGCCCTTCATCCAGGCCGGCAGCGGCGGCGCGCGCGAGGGCACCGGGCTGGGCCTGACCATCTCGCGCGAGTTCGTCGCGCTGATGGGCGGCCAGCTGACGGTGCAGTCGACGCCGGGCCACGGCGCCTGCTTCCAGTTCGCCATTCCGGTCGAGGTGGCCAGCAGCCTGCCGCTCGAGCCGGGCGTCGAGGTGGCGGCGCTGGCGGCCGAGCAGCGCGGCCGGCGCATCCTGATCGTCGACGACAACGAGGACGGCTGCGCCCTGTTGCGCAGCCTGCTCGGCCCGCTCGGCTTCGAGCTGCGCAGCGCCGCCGACGGCCTGCGGGCGCTGGCCGAGGTCGAGCAGTCGAGCCCGAGCTGGTGTTCATGGACTGGCGCATGCCCGAGCTCGACGGCCTGGAGGCGACCCGGCGCATCCGCGCCAACGGCGCCATCGTGCAGCCGCGCATCGTCATGCTGACCGCCTCGGCCTACGCCGAGGAGCGCGCGGAGGCGCTGCAGGCCGGCGCCGACGAGTTCATGCGCAAGCCGGTCGAGCAGGAGGCGCTCTACCTGCTGCTCGAGCAGCAGCTCGGCCTGCACTTCCTGCGCCGGCCCAGCCACGGCGCCGGGCTGCCCGGCGGGCCGCTGTCGCGCGCCGACCTGGCCGCGCTGCCGGCCGCGCTGCGCGCCAGCCTGCGCGGCGCCGTGCGCGAGCTCAACCTGGCGCGCGTGGCGCTGCTGCTCGAGCCCTTGCCGGCCGAGCAGGCCGCGCTGGTCGGCCGCATCGAGCACATGCTGCGGCTGCACCAGTACCCGCAGCTGTGCGCGCTGCTGGAGGAGGACGGGCCGCTGGCGCTGAGCGCCTGATGGTCTGGGCTGCCGGGCGGCCGGCCACGGCGGGCCGGGGCGGTATATGATGGCGGGTGGAACACCCTGTTTGGATCGATTTTAGGCAGAAAGAGCGCTACATGCATCGGGATTTGTCGGAACAACACACCAAGGGCGAAGTGCTGATCGTCGAGGACACGCCGGCCTCGCTCAAGCTGCTGAGCGACCTGCTGACCGAGGCCGGCTACTACGTGCGGCAGGCGCCCAACGGCGAGCTGGCGCTGTGGACGGCGCAGTCGCGCCCGCCCGAGCTGATCCTGCTCGACATCCGCATGCCCGGCATCGACGGCTTCGAGGTGTGCCGCCGCCTCAAGCAGTCCGAGTCGGCCGAGCTGCGCCAGGTGCCGGTGATCTTCCTGTCGGCCCAGCACGACACCGACGACAAGGTGCGCGGCTTCGCGCTGGGCGCCGTCGACTTCATCCCCAAGCCCTTCCAGAGCGAGGAGATCCTGGCCCGCACCGACGCCCACGTGCGCCTGGGCCGGGCGCAGAAGGCGCTGGCGGCCGAGCGCGGCCTGCTCGAGCAGCGCGTCGCCGAGCGCACCGCCGAGCTGGCCGGGCTGGCCGCCTCGCTCGAGCGCGAGGTCGAGCGGCGCCGCGCCAACGAGGAGTTCCTGCGCCTGGCCGGCCAGGTGTTCGAGGCGACCCAGGACGCCATCGTCATCACCGACACGGCCGGCGTGATCGCCGCCAGCAACCCGGCCTTCACCCGCATCTCCGGCTACAGCGCGGCCGAGGTGGTGGGGCAGAGCGTGCGCCTGCTGCACGCCGGCGAGCAGAACGCGCCGGCCCTGCAACTGCTGCTGCGGGCGCTGCAGACGACGGCGCACTGGTCGGGCGAGATCATGGCGCGGCGCAAGAACGGCGACACCTACCCCGGCCTGCTCAGCGTCTCCTGCGTCAAGGACGGCGCCGGCGCGGTGGTCAACTACGTCGCCGTGTTCATGGACATCACCGAGCGCAAGGCCGAGCAGCACCTGATCGACTTCCTCTCCAACCACGACGCCCTGACCGGCCTGCCCAACCGCCTGCTGGCGCGCCAGCGCTTCGCCCACACCATGGCGGCGGCGCGCCGCGAGGGCCAGTGCGTGGCCGTGATGTGCCTCGACCTGGACCGCTTCAAGAGCATCAACGACTCCTTCGGCCCGCAGGTCGGCGACCGCGCGCTGCAGGTGGTGGCGCGCTTCCTCAGCCGGGCGGTGGGCGAGGGCGACACCGTCACCCGCCAGGGCGGCGACGAGTTCCAGATCATCCTGCAGGACGACGTCCAGCTGGGCCGCACCCTGGCGCTGGCGCAGCGCGTGCTGGCCGGGCTGCGCCGCGAGCTGGCCGTCGACGGCCAGCAGATCTCGCTGACCTCGAGCATCGGCATCGCCGTCAGCCCGAGCGACGGGGCCGACCTCGACGAGCTGGTGCGCAACGCCGACACGGCGCTGTTCCGCGCCAAGGAGACCGGGCGCGACCACTACGCCTTCTTCACCGAGCGGATGGACGCCGAGATCCGCGACAAGCTGGCGATCCAGGCGCAGCTGCGCGGCGCCATCGCGCGCGACGAGTTCGAGGTGCACTACCAGCCGCAGATGTGCCTGCGCAGCGGCGAGCTGCTGGGCGCCGAGGCGCTGCTGCGCTGGGACAACCCGGTGCTGGGCAAGGTGCCGCCCAACCGCTTCATCCCGCTGGCCGAGGAGTACGGCATGGTCACCGCCATCGGCGAGTGGGTGCTCGAGAGCGTCTGCGCGCAGATCAAGCTGTGGCACGACGAGGGCCTGGGCGACATCAAGGTGGCCGTCAACCTGTCGGCCGGCCAGTTCGGCCACGACAACACGGTGGCCTTCGTCGAGGCCACCCTGCGCCGCTTCGGCATCGCCCCGGCCAACCTGGGCCTGGAGATCACCGAGGGCACGGTGATGGGCGACCCGGACAAGGCGGTCGCCGCGCTCAAGCGCCTGAAGGACATCGGCGTGTCGATCTCGCTCGACGACTTCGGCACCGGCTACTCCAGCCTGGGCTACCTGAAGCGCTTCCCGATCGACGTGCTGAAGATCGACAAGTCCTTCGTCGACGACGTCACCACCAACGCCAACGACGCCGCCATCGCGCTGTCGGTGATCTCGCTGGCGCACAACCTGAACCTGCGCGTCATCGCCGAGGGCGTCGAGACGCGGGCCCAGGTCGACTTCCTGGCCGAGCGCGGCTGCGACGAGATGCAGGGCTACTACTTCAGCCGTCCGCTCGCCGCGCCGGCCTTCACCGCGCTGCTGCGCCAACCGCGCAAGCTGTTCGACCAGTAGGCGGCGCGCCCCAGCGGGCCGCCGCCGTCTTCGTTCGTTGTCACCCACAGGAGAACCATGGATAAGAAGTTAGCCGCCGCCCTCGCCGGCGCATGCATATTGATGGCCGCCGCCGCGCCGGCGCAAGCGGCCGCCGCGCCGGGGGCCGGACCGGCCGACGCCCGCTTCAAGGCGATCTACACGCAGGAGTGGACATGGCGCCTGGGCCAGCACCTGGAGGACGAGGAGGACGACGACAACGGCGTGCGGCCCGACCTGCCGCGGGTCGACCCGGCCACCCAGCAGGCCCGCCTGGCCTACTGGCAGGGCGTGCTGAAGCGCCTCGACGGCATCAAGCCGGCCAGCCTGTCGGCCGCCGAGCGGGTCAACTACGCGGTCTACCGCGCGCAGATCGCGGTGTTCGTCGCCGACCAGCGCTTCCGCGAGTTCGAGAAGCCGCTCAACGCCGACTCGGCCTTCTGGTCGAACCTGGCCGACGGCGCGCGCAAGCACTTCAGCAAGGCCGCCGAGTACCGCGACTACCTCAAGCAGCTGGCCGACGTGCCGCGCTACTTCGGCGAGGAGACGGCCAACATGCGCGCCGGCCTGCGGCGCGGCTTCACGCCGCCGAAGGTCACGCTGGCCGGGCGCGACGCCTCGATCAGCTCGGTGACCGAGGCCAAGACGGCGCAGGACACGGTGTTCTACACGCCGTTCAAGCAGATGCCGTCGACCATCCCGGCGGCCGAGCAGGCGGCGCTGCGCGCCGCCGCCGCCAAGGTGATCGGCGAGGCCGTGCAGCCGGCCTATGGCGCGCTGCTGCGCTTCATGCGCGAGGAGTACGTGCCGCGGGCGCAGGAGGCGCTGGCCGCCGAGAGCCTGCCCGACGGCAAGGCCTACTACCAGGCCAAGATCGTCGAGTACACCACCACGGCGCTGAGCGCGGCGCAGATCCACCAGATCGGCCTCGACGAGATGGCCAAGATCCGCGCCGAGATGGGCGAGACCATCCGCCAGACCGGCTTCGCCGGCGAGCTGCCGGCCTTCCTGCAGTTCCTGCGCACCGACCCGCGCTTCTACGCGCGCACGCCGGAGGAGCTGATGATGCGCGCCGCCCACATCGCCAAGAAGTTCGACGCCAAGGCCGAGCAGTACTTCGGCTACCTGCCACGGCGCCGCTTCGCCATCACCCCGGTGCCGGCCGACCTGGCGCCGTTCTACACCTCGGGCCGGGGCGGGCCGGGCGTCTACCTGGTCAACACCTACAACCTGCCGGCGCGCGCGCTGTACAGCCTGCCGGCGCTGACGCTGCACGAGTCGGCCCCCGGCCACGCCTTCCAGATGCCGGTGGCGATGGAGCAGAAGGGGCGGCCGCCGTTCCGCCGCGCCTACATCTCGGCCTACGGCGAGGGTTGGGCGCTGTACTCGGAGCGGCTGGGCAGCGAGATGGGCATCTACGAGACGCCCTACGAGACCTTCGGCATGCTCAGCTACCAGGCCTGGCGCGCATCGCGCCTGGTGGTCGACACCGGCATCCACGCCAAGGGCTGGACGCGGGCCCAGGCGCAGGCCTATTTGCACGACAACACGGCGCTGTCCGAGCACGAGATCGAGACCGAGGTCGACCGTTACATCTCCTGGCCGGGCCAGGCGCTCTCCTACTACCTGGGCGAAATGGCCATCTTCAAGGCGCGCCGCAAGGCCGAGTCGGCGCTGGGTGCCAGGTTCGATATCCGCCACTTCCACGACACCGTGCTGCAACTGGGCTCGGTGCCGCTGCCGGTGCTGGAGGCGCGCATCGACGCCTTCATCGCCGAGGGCGGCAAGAGTCCGTATCCAAAGCAGGACTGAGCGCGGCCTCTCGGCGCGGCTATTTAACATGTGTGTGACAATCCGCGTATTTCTTCCTATGAATAAGTAGCTAGAATCCGCTGCCGCCGCCCAGCCGGCGGCGGCGTCTCCTATTCTATTCGAAGGGCATTTTCTTGAAAAAATCATTCCTGCTGGCGGGCGCCCTGAGCGCCGCGCTGGCCAGCCACTCCGCCGTCGGCGCCGCCCCAGTCACCGCGCCGGCCGCGCCCGTGCCCGCCGCCGCGCCGTCGCCGCTGGCGCAATCCGAGTTCATCGACGCCATGAGCGCGGCGGCGCTCGAGCTGAAGGCCGAATTCGGCGCCGACGACGACCTGGCCAAGGCGGCCGAGCGTTACCGGCGCTTCGAGTTCACGCCGGCCACCAAGAAGAAGCTGCTGGCCGTGTTCGGCAGCGAGCATCCCTTCGAGATGGTCGGCACAGCGTTGCCGAAAGGCGGCACGCGCTTTGTCCTGACGCTGCCGGCCCACAACTACGTCTCGCCGGGCGGCACCAACGTCGACTGGAGCGCGCTGACCCTCGCCGTGCTCAGCGACAAGGGCGATAAGCGGCGCAGCATCAGCGGCGACTGGTCGTCGCTGATCGCCGTCGGCCAGGACATGACGGTGGCGGTGCGCGACATCAGCTACGAAGGCAAGCAGAGCCGTGGACCCGGCGGGATGTGGTACGGCAAGCAGCACATGCGCGTCGGCGGCGTCATGCTCGACGGCGCCGGCGTCGTCTCGGCCAACGCCAACGTCAAGGTGGAAAGACTAGATCAGCCCGCTGCGGCCGGGGGCAAGGCGCCGGCGGCCAGCATGAGCAGCACCGGCCCGGTCTGGCTGAAGGGCCTGGAGCTCGACTTCGACCTGGTGCAACGCGGCAAGGCCAGCAACCTGGCCTACCGTTTCGGCATCGATTCGATCAGCGTCGCCGAGCAGCAGGTCGACCGCTTCAACCTCGGCCTGCGCGTGCTGAACATGGACACGGCGGCCCTGGCCGCGTTCAACCGCGAGTTGCAGGAATTGAACCGTAGCAAGCTGCCGGCCGCCGAGCAGCAGCTGGCCGTGCTGGCGGTGATGAAGCGCGTCGGCCAGTCGTTGATCAAGCAGGGCGCCACGTTGGAGATCGACGACCTGAGCGCCAGCTACCAGGGCAACAAGGTGGCCCTCAAGGGCAGCTTCGCCTTCAAGCAGGTGGCCGACGCCGACTTCGACGCGCCGGTCCGCCTGCTGAAAAAGCTGGTGGCGCGCGCCGAGATCCGTCTGCCGCTGGCCTTGGTCAAGGACGTCTCCGGCCAGCTCGCGCGCAAGCAACTGGCGCCGCGCAGCGCCGAGCCTAGCTTCGAGAACGAGGTGGCGGAGGCCGCCAAGAACATGGCCAACGTGGTCGTCGGCAAGCTGGTCGGCGACGGCTACGCCCGCATCGAGAAAAACGAGCTGCGTTCGAGCATCGTCTTCAAGGACGGCAAGCTGGTGGTCAACGGCAAGCCGATCACGCTGCCGCTGCTCGACGCGCTGATGAGCGGGCCGATCACGCCGCCCGCCGAAGTGCCGGGCAAATGCCACTGGCCTGAGTTCCCCGCCAACGCGGCGGCGAAAAACTTGACGCTGCAGTACGACATCGGCGCCGACGGCCGCGCCGGCAAGGTCACCGTGGTGCAGGGCAGCGAGGTGGCCGAGTTCGACGCGGCGGCCATCGCCGCCGTCAAGTCCTGCCGCTGGACGCCGGCCAGCAAGGACGGCAAGCCGGTCGGTTCGCCGATGACGCACAACTTCCGCCGCAGCTACCCGGCGCTGCCGCCGGGCGTGTCGGTCGAGCGCGCCAAGCAGTAATACGGCGCTGCGGGCGGCCACGGCCGCCCGCCATTTCCCTCCGTGTGACCCGCTGCGCGCAACTGCCGCCGCCGGGTCGACGGCGGGATTTTTTTGACCAATAAAGGATCGCTTTGAACAAGACATTTTTGCTGGCCGGCGCCTTGCTGGCCGGCCATCCGGCGTTCGCCGCCGCGCCGCCACCTGCGCCGGCCGTCGACGCGGCGCCGCCCGCGCCGCAGCGCACGCGCTTCGACCATGGCGAGTTGCTCGCCACCGCCATCGGCGCCGCCCACGACTTGGGCGCCTTGTTGGGGCCGGAAGACACGCTGGCCAAGGCGCTGGCGAACTACCGGCAGTTCGAACACAGCCCCGCCACCCAGCGCAATCTGCAGGCGGTGTTCGGCGACCAGCGGCCCTTCGAGTTCAGCGGCGTGGCCGCCGGCAAGGGCGCTACCCGCTACCGCTTCGGTTTTCCCGGACGCGGCTATCTATCGCCGAGCGGCAGCAATTACAGCTGGTCGGCCTTCAAGCTGGAACTGTTGCGCAACAAGGCCGAGAGCAGGCAGCGCGGCAGCGCCGAGTGGAAGCTGGTGTCGGTGCTGAACGAGGGACGCTCCCTGCTCGGCGCCAACATGTTCTACGACAGCAGGCAAACCCGCGCGCCCGGGGGGCTCTGGTACGGCAGCGAGCGCTATCGCATCGGCACGCTGATGTTCGGCGGCCTGGACGCGCCGGCCACGCCGGCCGCAACGGCCGATTCCGCCCGCAGCGCCGAGGGCGGCCCGGCTGGCGTCGCCAGCGAGGCCGACAAGGGCCATAGCGGCACCATCCAGGGCTTGGAATTGCGTTCGGACATGCGCCAGCGCGGCGCCGTCACCGAGCTGCGCTACCAGCTGGCGGCACAGTCCATCGTGGTCAAGCCGGGGCCGCTGCCGGTGCAGGATGTGAGTCTGAAGCTGCGCATCCTCAACGTCAACACGGCGGCGCTGAGCGATTTCCGTCGTGGCCTGCATGCGGTGGTGTTCGGCCAGGTGTCTGCCGACGAGCGGGCCGGCCTCATGCAGCCCCTGTGGGAGCGCCTGCTCAAGACCACGCTGACCCAGGGCGTGGTGTTGATCGTCGACGAGCTGAGCGCGCGCTACAACGGCAACAAGGCGGCGCTGAAGGCGCGCGTAAGCTTTGACCAACTGCGCGAGGACGACGTGGCGACGCCCGGCGTGCTGCTGCAAAAAATGGTCGCCGACATCGACCTGCGCGTGCCCGTCGAACTGGCGAAGGATCTGGCCTAC
This sequence comes from Rugamonas sp. DEMB1, assembly GCF_029834475.1. Classification (GTDB taxonomy): domain Bacteria; phylum Pseudomonadota; class Gammaproteobacteria; order Burkholderiales; family Burkholderiaceae_D; genus Rugamonas; species Rugamonas rubra. The sequence continues at coordinate 2,215,723 of NZ_CP122407.1, forward strand.
GTCATGGCGCGCCCGCATTTCAGCGCCGACATGGACGAGACCAAGCTGCGCGCCAGCAGCGACGCGGTGGCCGCCAAGCTCATCGGCAAGCTGGTCGGCGGCGGACTCGCCCGTGTCGAGCGCAACGAGCTGCGCATGGCGATCCAGTTCAAGGGCGGCAAGCTGAGCGCCGACGGCAAACCCCTGTCGCTGGCCGTCTTCAGCGGCGGATGATTTGGGGGGATGATTGGCGGCGGAGCAACACCGTTGCCCCCGCGCACGATTAAAACCCGCCGTTCGGCGTGCCAAAGGCTAGAATGCGCTTGCAGTTTCTGTCCCTGAAACCAACTAGAGCATTTGTTTGAATTCCTTTTCATTGTTACGCGGCATGGCGCTCGCCGCCGTCCTTTCCGGCCAGGTTCTGGCCTCCCCGTCCCAGTCGCCGTCCCCGTCGCCGGCTGCGGCCGACAACTCGCCGCTGACCTTCAACGGCCTGAGCGCCGCCCAACTCTCCGCCCCCGTGCTGCCCAAGGCCAAGGGCGCGCACGTGCTGCGCGCCCAGGTGCTGCTCGACCGCGCCCACTACGCCTCCGGCGAGATCGACGCCGCCTTCGGCAGCAACCTGCGCCAGGCCATCATCGGCTTCCAGAAGCTCAAGCAACTGCCGCTGAGCGGCGTGGTCGACGCCGCCACCTGGGCGCTGCTGGCGGCCGACCAGGCGCCGATCCTGGCCAGCTACGTGCTGAGCGCGCAGGACGTCGCCGGGCCGTATGTGCCGGTGCCGGCCGGCATGGCGGCCAAGAGCAAGCTGAGCGCGCTGGGCTACGGCAGCCTGCTCGAGGCGCTGGGCGAGCGCTTCCATTGCAGCCCGGCCCTGCTGCGGCGGCTGAACCCCGGCAAGACGCTGAGCCGGGTCGGCGAGGAGATCCTGGTGCCCAACGTGGCCGCCGCCGCGCCCTTGCCGAAGGCGGCCAAGATCCTGGTCGACAGCGTCGAGGGCACGCTGACCCTGCTCGACGCCAGCGGCACGCCGTTCGCCCAGTTCCCCGCCAGCACCGGCAGCGCCCACGATCCCTTGCCCTCCGGCCAGTGGCAGGTGAGGGCGGTGGCCATGCGCCCGGTCTACCAGTACAACCCCAAGCTGTTCTGGGACGCCAAGCCGGGCGACCTGGCGGCCAAGATCGAGGCCGGGCCGAACAACCCGGTCGGCGTGGTGTGGATAGAGCTGAGCAAGCGCCACTACGGCATCCACGGCACGCCGGAGCCGGCCAACATCGGCAAGACCCAGTCGCACGGCTGCATCCGCCTGACCAATTGGGACGCGTTGGCGGTGGCCAAGTCGATCAGCGCCGGGGTGGTGGTGTTGCTGCAGGAGTGAGGCTACACTGGCAGGCGCGCCGCCCACTTCATTGATGAATTGACGAAAGGATTTTCCCCATGCCACCACGCCAGACCGCCGCCGATTTCGATCCCGAGGTGTTGAAGCTATTCGACCACTACGTCCACGGCCGCCTGTCGCGGCGCGGCTTCCTCGCCTCGGCGGGGCAGTACGCGGTGGGCGGGGCGACGGCCGCCGGCCTGCTCGGCGCGCTCAGCCCGAGCTTCGCGGCGCCCATCGTCGACGCGGCCGACAGCCGCGTCAAGGCGCGCTTCGTCGAGTATCCCTCGCCGCTGGGCAACGGCACGGCGCGCGGCTACCTGGTCGAGCCGGCCAAGGCCAAGGGCAAGCTGCCGCTGGTGCTGGTGGCGCACGAGAATCGCGGCCTGAATCCGCACATCGAGGACATCGCGCGCCGGCTGGCGCTGGACGGCTTCATCGCCTTCGCGCCGGACGCGCTGTTCCCGCTGGGCGGCTATCCGGGCGACGAGGACAAGGCGCGCGCGCTGTTCGGCAAGCTCGACAACAACAAGACGCGCGGCGATTTCGTCGCCGCCGCGCACCTGCTGGAGAAGCTGCCCGAGGGCAGCGGCAAGGTCGGCGTGGTCGGCTTTTGCTACGGCGGCGGCATCGCCAACTACCTGGCCACCGAGCTGCCCGGGTTGGCGGCGGCGGTGCCGTTCTACGGCGCCCAGCCGGCGCCGGCCGACGCGGCGCGCATCAAGGCGCCGCTGCTGATCCACGACGCCGGCAACGACGAGCGCATCCGCGCCGGCTGGCCGGCCTACGAGAAGGCCTTGAAGGAGGCCGGCGTGGCCTACCAGTACTTCGTCTATCCGGGCGTCGAGCACGGCTTCAACAACGACACCACGCCGCGCTTCGACGCCGCCGCCGCCAAGCTGGCCTGGCAGCGCACGGTCGACTTCCTGCACGCCAAGCTGGGCTGACGCCGAGGGGCGCCGGCCGGGGGCGGCCCGGCGGCGCGGTGCGAGCGCGCGCGGTGGCGGCGTTCCTCTCCGGGCCGGGGCGCCGCCTCAGGGGCGCGGCTGGGGCAGCGCCGGCGGCACGACGATGGCGTCGTTCAAGCGGAGGAATTTGAAGCCGGCCAGCTTGCGCCCGTTCCTGCCGGCGCGCGCGTTCTGCTGTTCGCGCTCGGCGGCGCGGGCGGCGAACTGCTCGAAGCTCTCCTCGCGCACCTGCGGCTCGGCCGAGTTGAGGAACATGCGCTTGCCGTCGGACGCCGTGACGATCAGGCCGACGTGGGTGGTCAGGTAGGCGCCGTCGCGTAGCGAGACAACGTTGACCATGTCGCCCTGTTCGAGCTGGGCGAGCACGCCGTCGACGCGCTCCTTCGGCACGTAGTATTCGGTGCTGACTTGCACCGGCAGGCTGACCTCGGTGTGGTGCTGGGTGCGCAGGAAGCGCTGGCGGTCCACCGTCAACTGGTAGGAGGCGGCGAAGTCGCCGGCCAGTTGGCGCGACACGTCGGTGAGCAGCCAGGCGTTGTTTTGGTTCCAGTCCTGCTCGGTGTAGTGGTTGCGGCTGGCGACGCCGATCACGCCGTCCTTGTAGCGGATGCGCTGCAGCATCCAGAAAAACTCCTCCCAGTTGCGCGACAGCGCCATCGCATACGTGTGTTCGGCGAACACCACGCAGTCGCTTTGCGCCAGGCTGAACAGGGGCAGCGCGTCGTGGATCTGGTAGGGGAACTCGCCCAGCAGGTTCAAGGCGTAGGGCTGGCCGAGGTTGCGCCGGCCGATGGCGGCGATGCGCTTGCGCAGGTCCGGTTCGGCCAGCCGCATCCGGGTGATGTAGGCGCCGGCTTCGGCCGGCGTCATCTGGAACAGCTGTTTCTGCGGCGGCGCCGTCGCCGCCGCCGCTTGGGCGGCGGCAGCGGCGGCCAGCAGGGCGGCCAGCGCGAACGAGGCGATCTTGTGCGGGAATGTCATCGGCTCAAAAGTCTAAGACTGTACAACAAGCGCGGCGGCCCGGGGGGGATTTGCGGCACTGCACCGCCGGCCGGCGCCGCATCGCCCGCTTGCCGCGCCGGCGGAGCCGCCGCGCCGCCTTGCGGGATGTTTAGCCGATCTCGGCCGTGTCGGCCTCTGCGCGATCCCACTGCGGGAAGGGATCGGCCAGCCGCGCCCACGCCGTGGGGCCGGCGGCCAGTTCCCGCTCGGTCAGCAGGCAGGCGTGGAAGGCGCGCTCGATGGCGGCGCGGTCCATCGCCTGGCCGATGAACACCAGCTCGTTGACCCTGTCGCCGTAGGGCTCCTGCCAGATCGCCTCGATCTCGCGGCGGTCGGCGTGGCCCTCGGCCGGCCAGTTGCGCCGGTCGCTGGCGGCCCACCAGTGGCCGACCGGCTCGGCCGAGGCGACCTTGCCGGCGCGCGAGTAGGCGACCGCCCAGTCGGGTCGGCTGGCCAGCCAGACGTAGCCCTTGGCGCGGATCAGGCCGGCGAAGGGCTGGTCGAGGAAGCCGTCGAAGCGCTGCGGGTGCAGCGGCAGGCGGCTGCGCAGCACGAAGTTGGCGATGCCGTATTCCTCGGTCTCCGGCGTGTGGATGCCGGCCAGCTCGCGCGCCCAGCCGGCCATGGCGCTGGCCTTCTCCAGGTCGAATTTGCCGGTGCCGAGGATCTTCTGTAGCGGGACTTGGCCGCGCCGGGCGTAGACCAGCTCCGCCGTCGGGTTCAGCGCGCGGATGACGGCCTTCACGTCGGCCAGCTGGGCGACGGTGACCAGGTCGGTCTTGCTGACCACGACGACGTCGGCGAACTCGATCTGCTCGCACAGCAGGGCGGCCAGGCTGCGCTCGTCGCCCTCGCCGGCGGTGGCGCCGCGCTGCGCCAGGAAGTCGGCGCTGTGGTAGTCGTCGAGCAGGTTGAGGGCGTCGACCACGGTGACCATGGTGTCGATGCGGGCGACGTCGTTGAGCGAGTCGCCGTGCTCGTCGGCGAAGTCGAAGGTGGCGGCCACCGGCATCGGTTCGCCGATGCCGGTCGATTCGATCAGCAGGTAGTCGAAGCGCTGCTCCGCCGCCAGCTTGCGCACCTCCTCCAGCAGGTCTTCGCGCAGTGTGCAGCAGATGCAGCCGTTGCTCATCTCGACCAGCTTCTCCTCGGTGCGCGACAGGGCGGCGCCGGCGTTCTCCGCGCCCTTGCGCAGCAGCGAGGCGTCGATGTTGACCTCGCTCATGTCGTTGACGATGACGGCCACGCGCATGCCCTCGCGGTTGGCCAGCACGTGGTTGAGCAGGCTGGTCTTGCCGGCGCCAAGAAAGCCGGAGAGGACGGTGACGGGCAGGCGCGGATCGGATTTGGGCATGGCGGGGCTCACAGGTGGATGCGCGGCGGGGCGCGTTGTTATTGCAATCGAGTTGCATCATAACGTCGCCTCGCTTCTAATGCAAGATAGTTGCATTAGATTTGTTCGACTGGCGGCTGGCGGCTGTGCTTTGCTTGGCTGCTTGGCTGCGGGGGAAGGGAGGGCGCGCGCGCGGCGCTCAGCCGGGCTTGACGCAGTTCGGGCAGGTGCCCTTGATGAGGAAATCGACTTCCTGCGTCTGGAAGCCGGCCGGCAGCTTGATCTTGCGCGGCAGCGGCACGTCGGTGAAGCAGGTCACCACGTCGCACTTGGTGCATTGGAAGTGGGCGTGCTCGTGCGCGTGGTGGCCGGCGCCTGCGCTGAAGCGCCAGACCTGGTCGGCGCCGGCGATGCGGTGCACCAGTTCGTTCTCGGTCAGCCATTCCAGCACGCGGTACAAGGTGACCGGGTCGAGCGCCTCCCCGGCCAGCTGGTCGAGGATCTCGTGGTGGGTCAACGAGCCGCCCCGGCCCAGCAGGAAGGCCAGCACGATGACGCGCTGCCGGGTCACGCGCGCACCGGTGGCGCGGATCTTTTCTTCGGCTTGGCTGGCGATGGAGGGCTGCATAGTGTCTCGGTCGAATCGGGTGGGAAGCCCCGCCATGTTACCACGGCGGCCCGCGCGTCAAGCTTCAACGCAAGTTGTTTGCGTTTGTGGGTGTGCTGTGATCGGCCGTGGCTAGCGATCGCCCATCCGCCACGCCTTCGCCGTCGTTCGCGCGCGCTTGGCGGGCCTGCCATCGCTGGCTAAGGTTTGCCGGCGTCGAAGCGCGCGGAGATGACGTCGCGGTAGAACTGGCCCGCCGCGTCGCTGCCGCCGATGACGTACAGGCGGCCGTCCTCCTCCACCGCCGCCAGCCCGGCGCGGCCGGTGGGCAGCTTGCCGGTGGGCGTGATGCGCCAGCGGCCCAGCGCGTCCGGCAGGCCCCTCGTTGCGGTGCAGGTAGGTGAAGTTGATCCAGTTGGCGTAGGCGCCGGTGCCGGGCTGGCCGCCGACGGTGAAGAGCAGCGAGGAGTTGGGCATCGACGGCGCCGGCGCGAACACGCTGGCGTGGCCGTACAGGCCGGAGGTCAGGCGCGCCGCCGAGCTTTGCCAGGGCTTGAGCGTGCCGTCGGGGCGCGGCATGGCGACCTGGACGTCGTCGAACACGTCGTACAGGTCCAAATCGCCCCAGCCGCCGAGCACCACGATGTTCTTGTGCACGGCCAGCGCCTGCGGGCTGCTGCGGCCGCCCTTGAGGTGGAAGTTGGCGATTTGCCAGGGACCGAGCTGGCAGTTGTTGTTCAGTTTCGCCACTTCGACGGTGTCGAGGTGGACGGTGTCGGCGCCGATCTGCGTGACGCCGGCGACCGCGTACAGGTAGCCGCCCTGGTCGGTGTGAATGGCCACCAGGCTGTGGTTGGAACGCGGCGTCTTCAAATGGCCGGCGCTGGTGGTCCAGGCGGACAGGTGGCCGTCGGCCTGGATGCGGGCGTACTGCACGTCGTCGTAGTAGGTGAGCGAGGTCGGCGTGGACGAGCTGCCGCCGGCCAGGAACAGGCAGCCGCCGGCGCGGGTGGTGGCGGCGCCGGCGCGCGCGTTCTGGAACGACGGTTCGGCCGTCCACGGCCCGAGGCGGCCGTTGGCGCCGATGGTGGAGCGGCGCACGCTGTCGTAGTAGGTGACGACGCCGCTGCTGGCGTCGAACTGGTAGCCGCCGGCGACGTAGATCTGCTTGTTGGCCAAGGTCGCGGCGAGGTAGGTGCGCGGCTCGGGCAGCTGCGGCTCGGTCTCGAAGGGGCAGAAGGCGGGGGCGTCGGTCGGCATCCACGACTGGCGGCAGTCGCTGTTGTCGGCGAAGGCGCTGGGCAGGGCGAAGGCGGCGAGCAGCGGGAGGTGGCTGGGTTTCATGTTCGGCTCCTGTTCAAGTAATGCCGGGTTGTTTCCGATTCGGGCTGGGGCGATTGAACTGCGGATCCAGCACGCCTGCAACAGCGAGCGACCGTGACGTGGTGACTGCCTAATCATTATCGTAATCGGCGGACGAGCTATACGTTTGTGCGGCATTAAAGGACTTGAATGTCGCTCAAGGTATGCGATTTATCAACGAAACGTTGTCTGGTGGCTCCTTGTCCTCGCCGCGACACCGATCAATGAGTCGGATCAGGTCGTCTCCTGAAACGGGTGATATCTTCCGAAGATCGACCTGCGGCGATTTTCATCCACGTTTCCCAAGGAGGTATATTTTGGCGATATACATGGGTTCCACCACAACTCGCAGCCTCCTCGTTGCTATGGGAGCCGTTGCCGTCCTCTGTCTGAGCGCGCCAGTAAAAAACTGGGCAACAGCAGCCACAGCCACAATGCCAACAACAGTTCGACCGGGGGAAAATATCTCTACGGCCGGTATTGCCGTTGCTGTTGCCAATGTAGATGGCGCCGCCGTTGCGCGGCGATCGTCTTGCGGCTCGTGTGTCCCGTATCGGGAAGATAGCTTGCCTCCCACACCGGATGTTGTCGGGCTGTTTAACGCGGCTCGCAGTCTTGACGAGGGTGCTTTCGCGACCCTACTGGCGAAGGTACCTGGTATCAATGAGTACCTCGTCGGTGATGAAACGCTGTTATCTGCGTTGTTGCGCCCGCAAGATCCCGGGCCGGAGATTTATCCGGACGGAACGCCCAGATACGCGGAGAGAGTCGCGGAGCGTCGTGTTCGCCTCATCGACCAGCACCGCGTCAGCATGCCAAGACGCGTCCGCATGCTGGCATTGGCGCTCAAACATGGCGCCAGGCCAGCGGATCTTACGAGGTCGGCGCGGCTGCCGGCTTTGCATCTCGCCACGCTGTTTGGTACGCCCGAGATGGTCGAGATGCTCTTGCATGCCGGCGCCGACCCTAAACAACTGGACGGCTCTTACGGCTTGCCGGCGGTGGAGTGCGCCTTGCGCAGCAGCCGGTATGTGCAGGCGCCCAATCTTCCCGATCTTGTTTCGCGGGCAGATCGGACAAAAATGCTGTTGGCCCTTGTTAAGGCGGGAGCTAAGCGCCCGTATCTTGCGGAGCCTGTGCGAGGCCAAGACGGGCAGACCGCGCCAGCGCCGGGTGCGCGAGCCGACGCGCAAAGTCCACTACTCACCGCCGCCTCGATGGAACGATTGCTCTGGGGCCAGCTGGTGGAAATGACGGAAGGGAGTGCCGTGCTGGACACCTTTCTGCGCTTGGGCGGGCGACCGCCGGCGCCTGATTCGACGGAGAACCTTCTCGGCCGCGCCGCCTACAGCGGGAACGCTGCGGCCGTGGCTTGGTTAAAGCAGCGACTGCCTCGATATTACGACGGCAAGGATGCCAACGGCCGCGCCAAACAGCGCGACGCCTGGAGCGAGGCAGCGGCTTTCGCGATTGACACGCCATTCAAGAGACAGCGCGCGCCGATTTTCAAGCTTCTGGTTCGCGCTGACATCGACTGGCGTGACGAGGTGCGTGGTGAGTTTGTACACTATTTGCCGGACTTGCATTCACAGCATAGGCAGCGCTCATTCGGTCCATCACTGCTTTCCCATGTTGTCGCAACGGGAGATAGCGGGCTGATTGAGCACGCCATCGCCATGGGTGGCGTGCGCAATTCCCCACAGAAAGAAAGCCCGCGGGGCGCCGCAGGATACGTCGCGATGGTCGCCGGCGACCCGGCGGCCGACGCCTTGATCGACGCCTTGATCTTGCGGCGGCCGGACTTGGTGAGGAAGCTGCTGGCGGCAGGCGCGTCGCCTCTCGCGGTCTCGTCGACAATCGCATCCGCGATCTCAGCCAAAGGAACGACGGCGCTCGCCGCAGCGGCAAATTCCCAACTGCTTGCTCGACGCGACGCCGAGAGCGCCAGCATCCCCGCAGGTGAGCTCCGCCTTCTCGACGAGTGCTTCGACGCGATGTTCAAGACGCTCACGCCGCAGAAGATTCGCGCCAGCGACACCGCCGAGCTGACGCCGCTCAACGACATCGTCGGCACTCGGCATGTCACGCCTGAGCCGGTGAAACTCGCCAAGTTGGTCGCGGCTGGCTTTTCACTTGGTAAGCTAAGTTTTGATAGTCTGGTCGAGGTTCTACGGAATGGCGATGTCAAGTTGGCGCGGGATATGCTGGATGCCGGCGTTGGCAAGAATTGGTCGATCATGACCCCTGCACGTACCGGCGAGACACCGGACCAGCGGCGCAAACTCGTCGAGGCGATCGGATTGGCCGTCGATCATGGCTATTTGCCTGTCCTGGATCGCTTGTTCTCCCTGCGCGGCACAGGGTCGGCACTGGGCGATGCGGAACATAAGTTGCTTGGAAGGTTAGTCTTTCGCGGCAATGTCGATGGGCTTAAGCTGCTACAGGCGCGCGGTGTGGTCATCGACGCGACCTTGAACCAGCCCGCCGTCGATTCGATGCAGCCGGAGGTTATCGAATTCGTGTTGAACACGACAGGAACGCGGATCGGCGCATTGTGTATGACGGCATATCCGGATGAGTGGCGACCGCCCTTGCTCAATGCAATGATGCATCTGGACGAAGGGCGGTGGCAGAAATTGCTGGCGCTAGGCGTCGCGTCGTTGGCGGCGTGCCCAGGTCAGGAGTCTGATGCAAAAACTCCAATGCCGTTGGCCGCGCTGGCGAAGAATGTGTTGGCCGATCCGTTTGCCGCGACGGGGCCGCGCAGGGCCTTGTTGCCCGCGCGCGTGCGCCAGTTGCGTCAACAGGGTATGGCAAGCGCGGACTATACCGATGCCGGTTTGCACTCCGCCGTCCTGCGCGCCCGCAGCGAGCCGGCGTTGCAAGACCTGCTCTCGGCACTGGAGGCGCCCGCGCAGGGCGTGATGCCGAGCACTACGCCGACAGATCCAACGCGGGCCCACCCCATGTCGTTGGTGGGCAGCTACCAAAAGGAAGGGGGGCGGGAGGCGGCGATCGGTCTGCAGCTCAAGGCGGATGGCCGCTTCAAGTGGGCCGCTAGCTATGGCGCGACAGACAAGTATGCGGAAGGAAGCTGGCACGTCTCCGGGGACAAGGTTGTGTTTAGCTCAGATACGCCGGCGCCGTTCACCTGGTTCAAAGTGCAGAGCCAGACGCAGTACGCCGACGGTCCCGACCTCGGCCAAGTCATTACGGTCAGAGTGGATATCGGCAGGATCAGGCTGCTAGACGACATTCGGCTAGCGCTGCAGATCGATGCCGACAAACTGAGTTTCCTGCGGATTGCCGGCAATCGAGACTTCGAAGTCATTCCCGATGGCAAACCCACGTTGGCGGCGCTATGGTTTCCGCAAATGGGGACGGTGCTCGCGGCGGAGGTCGCATTGCCGGATTTGCCACGGCTGAAGTCGCTTACGCTGGCGTTGCTACTGCCCGACAAGGCGCCCGCTACCGCGTTCAACGAGACGATGACGTTCGACAGCACAGGTTTGTATTCCGCAGACCAGCGCTATGAGAGGCAGAAGTAGCGAATCCATCACCGTGAAATTGGCTCAGACCTGGAATGCCTATGGCAGAGTGCGCGCACCATTTCAGTGCGCGCAACTCGGATTGGTGCAGATTCCTTAAAACTCGACCGTCTAATTCAATACTACGACTGGCACGCATCTTGCTCATGTCAATAGGTAGCGTTACCTATTGCAAAGCCACCATGCCCGATTGCCTGTCCAGCCGAGAACCAACCGTCAGCCCCAGCGCCTGGCAGGCCAGCCTCGCGCTGCGTTTCGCCGACGACGGCGGCACCACGCGGCTGGTTGACAAGCGCCACGTCGGGCCGCTGCGCGTGCAGAAGGCGCTGTATCCGGAGGGCGGGGCGGTGTGCCACGCCATCGTGGTCCATCCGCCCGGCGGCGTGGTCGGCGGCGACCAGTTGGCGATCCGCGCCGAGGTCGGCGCGCAGGCGCGCGCGCTGCTCACCACGCCGGGCGCGGCCAAGTGGTACAAGGCCAACGGCAAGCGCTCGCGCCAGGACGTGCGGTTGGAGGTCGGCGCCGGCGCGTCGCTGGAGTGGCTGCCGCAGGAGACCATCTTCTTCGACCACGCCGACGTCGCGCTGGAGCAGCATGTGGTGCTGGCGGCGGACGCCAGCTACATCGGCTGCGAGATCCTGTGCATGGGGCGGCGCGCCTCCGGCGAGTCGTTTAGCGCGGGGCGTGTCAGCCAGCGCAGCCAGATCCAGCGCGCCGGAAAATTGATCTGGTGGGAGCAGGGCGTGCTGCTGGGCGGCCGGCTGGATAGTCCGCTGGGGCTGCAGGGCGCCTCCGTTTGCGCCACCTTGGTCGCGGTCGGCAAGCCGCTGCCCGCCTCGGTGTTGGACGAGCTGCGCGCCGACCTGGCCGCCGTTGCCACACCCTCTGGCGCGGCGAAGGTCGGCGTCAGCCAGGCCAAGGGCGTGCTGGTGGCGCGCCACTTGGGCGACGACAGCGAGCTCGCGCGCCACCTCATGCTCGCCGTGTGGCGCCGTTTGCGCCCGCATCTGCTGGACCGCGTGGCGGTGGTGCCGCGCATTTGGCAAACCTGAATTGGAATCCCCATGGACCTGACCCCAAGAGAAAAAGACAAGCTGCTGATCTTCACCGCCGGCCTGCTGGCCGAGCGCCGGCTGGCGCGCGGCCTCAAGCTGAACTATCCGGAGGCAGTGGCGCTGATCAGCGCGGCCATCATGGAGGGCGCGCGCGACGGCAAGACGGTGGCCGAGTTGATGTCGGACGGCGCTAAGATCCTGACCCGCGCCGACGTCATGGACGGCATCGCCGAGATGATCCCGGATATCCAGGTCGAGGCCACCTTCCCGGACGGCAGCAAGCTGGTGACCGTCCACCATCCGATCCCCTGAGCCGCCGCCATGTCGCCATTCCACTCCATGCCGCCGGCCGTTGCCACCCTTATCCAAAGGCGGCCCGGCCCGCCGCATTCGTCCCGCCGCCCACAAGGCGACGGGTCTTCGAACACCAACCATTACCAGACATTGTTCTTACGGAGCACATCATGATCCCAGGTGAATTCATTCTTGAAGAGGGCGAAATCGGCCTGAACACGGGCCGTGAGGTCGGCAGCGTCACGGTGGAGAACCGGGGCGACCGGCCGATCCAGGTCGGCTCGCACTTCCACTTTTTCGAGGTCAATCCGGCGCTGAGCTTCGAGCGCTGGCGCGCCTACGGCATGCGCTTGAACATCGCGGCGGGCACCGCCGTGCGCTTCGAGCCGGGCCAGAAGCGCACGGTGGAGCTGGTCAAGGTGGCCGGCGAGAAGAAGATCTACGGCTTCAACGGCGCCGTCATGGGCGCGCTGCAAGCGACTCCACCCAAGGGCTGACATGGCGACCATTTCCCGCTCCGCCTACGCCGAGATGTTCGGCCCGACCACGGGCGACCGCATCCGCCTGGCCGACACCGAGCTGTTCATCGAGATCGAGCGCGACTTCGCCACCTACGGCGAGGAGGTCAAATTCGGCGGCGGCAAGGTGATCCGCGACGGCATGGGCCAGTCGCAGCGCGTCCACGCCGAGGTGATGGACACGGTGATCACCAACGCGGTGATCCTCGACCACTGGGGCATCGTCAAGGCCGACATCGGCCTGAAGAACGGCCTGATCGCGGCGATCGGCAAGGCCGGCAATCCGGACATCCAGCCGAACGTGACGATGTCGATCGGCGCGGCCACCGAGATCATCGCCGGCGAGGGCCTGATCGTCACCGCCGGCGGGGTCGACACGCACATCCACTTCATCTGCCCGCAGCAGATCGAGGAGGCCTTGATGAGCGGCGTGACGACGATGATAGGCGGCGGCACCGGGCCGGCGGCCGGCACCTCGGCCACCACCTGCACGCCGGGGCCGTGGCACCTGCACGCCATGCTGGGCGCGGCCGACGCCTTCCCGATGAACCTGGGCTTCCTCGGCAAGGGCAACGTCAGCCTGCCGGCGCCGCTGGAGGAGCAGGTGCGCGCCGGCGCCATCGGCCTCAAGCTGCACGAGGACTGGGGCAGCACGCCGGCCGCTATCGACAACTGCCTGTCGGTGGCCGACCGGATGGACGTGCAGGTGGCGATCCACAGCGACACGCTCAACGAGGGCGGCTTCCTGGAGCACACGCTGGCCGCCTTCAAGGACCGCACCATCCACACCTTCCACACCGAGGGGGCGGGCGGCGGCCACGCGCCGGACATCATCGCCGCCGTCGGCCAGGCCAACGTGCTGCCGTCGTCGACCAATCCGACCCGGCCGTTCACCGTCAACACGCTCGACGAGCACCTGGACATGCTGATGGTCTGCCACCACCTCGACTCGGCCATCGCCGAGGACGTGGCCTTCGCCGAGTCGCGCATCCGCCGCGAGACCATCGCCGCCGAGGACATCCTGCACGACCTGGGCGCGATCTCGATGATGTCGTCGGACTCGCAGGCCATGGGCCGGGTTGGCGAGGTGATCATGCGCACCTGGCAGACGGCGCACAAGATGAAGGTGCAGCGCGGCGCGCTGGCGCCCGACGGCGCGCGCAACGACAACTTCCGCGTCAAGCGCTACGTCGCCAAGTACACCATCAACCCGGCCATCACGCACGGCATCGCCCACGCGGTCGGCTCGCTCGAGGTGGGCAAGATCGCCGACATCGTGCTGTGGAAGCCGGCCTTCTTCGGCGTCAAGCCGTCGATGATCCTGAAGGGCGGGATGATCGCGGCGGCGCAGATGGGCGACCCGAACGCCTCGATCCCGACGCCGCAGCCGGTGCACTACCGGATGATGTTCGGCGCCTTCGGCGGCGGCCTGAAAAAATCCTTCACCTTCGTCTCGCAGGCGGCCTACGACGCCGGCATCGGCGAGCAGCTGAAGTTGAACAAGACGCTGATCGTGGCCAAGAACATGCGCGCGCTGCGCAAGTGCGACATGATCCACAACGGCGCCACGCCGAAGATGGAGGTCGATCCCGAAACCTACGAGGTGCGCGCCGACGGCGAGCTGCTGGTGTGCGAGGCGGCCGCCGTGCTGCCGATGGCGCAGCGCTACTTCCTGTTCTGACGCGCACCGTCCCCAAGCACAAGGAACCCCATGCTGACCCTACACACCAAAATCGACCACGCCGACACCATCGCCGCCCAACTGGTGCTGCCCTACGAGCTGCGCGAGAAGTGCCGCCTGCGCGCCACCTTGTCCACCGGCGAGGAGGTGGCCGTGTTCACCGTGCGCGGCACCGTGCTGCGCGACGGCGACCTGCTGACCGGCGAGGACAAGCGCGTGGTGCAGGTGGTGGCCGCGCCGGAGCCGACCTACAAGGTCAGCTGCGCCGACGCGCACACGCTGCTGCGCTGCGCCTTCCATCTGGGCAACCGCCACACGCAAGCGCAGGTGGGCGACGGCTTCCTGCGCATCCGCGCCGACGCCGTGCTCAAGGAGATGCTGGCCGGCCTGGGCGCGCGCGTCGAGGAGGAGGCGGCCGGCTTCGAGCCGGAGTCGGGCGCATACGGCGGCGGCCACGGCCACCACGGCGACCACGGCGATGGCGGCGGCCACCATGCGCTGGCGCCGATTCCGCTGCGCCAGCGCATCCACCGGCCGAGCGACGTGGCGTGATGCGGGCCGCCGCCTTGCTGAACCTGCTGCAGTTCGCCAGTCCGGCCCTGCCGATCGGCGCCTACAGCTATTCGCAGGGGCTGGAGGCGGCGCTGGAGAACGGCATGGTGAAGGACGCCGACAGCGCGCGGCGCTGGATCGTGCGCCATCTGCACGAGGTGGTGGCGCAGTGGGAGGCGCCGGTGTGCTGGCGCCTGATGCGCGCCTTCGCCGCGCGCGACGGTGCCGCCGTGGCCGAGTGGAGCGAGCGCTTCATCGCCTCGCGCGACAGCGCCGAGTTCCGCGCCGAGACGATACAGATGGGCTTTTCGCTGAGCCGGCTGATCGCCGAGCTGGGCGTGGCGGACGCGGCGGCGCTGGCGCTGCTGCAGCGCGAGGCCGAGGTGTCGCTGCCGGCCGCCTTCGCCTGCGCCGTCGACGCGCTGGCCATCCCGCACGAGGCGGCGCTGCTGGCGATGCTGTTCGCCTGGGCCGAGAACCAGGTGCTGGTGTGCGTCAAGTCGGTGCCGCTGGGGCAGGTGGCGGGGCAGCGTTTGCTGCTGTCGCTGCGGCCCGAGCTGGAGGCGGCGGCGCGCTATGCGCAGAACGTCGCCGACGACGAGATGTCCAACTGGTCGCCGGGCCTGTCGCTGCTGTCGATGCAGCACGAGGTGCAGTACAGCCGGCTCTACCGATCCTAAACCTTTTGAAGACTGCGAGAAGACGATGACTATCCCCACCTCCAACCCGCTGCGTGTCGGCATCGGCGGCCCGGTCGGCTCCGGCAAGACGGCGCTGTGCGAAATGCTCTGCAAGGGCATGCGCGAGCGGTACGACATGGCCGTGATCACCAACGACATCTACACCAAGGAGGACATGGAGATCCTGCTGCGCGCCGGCGCCCTGCCGGCCGAGCGGCTGATGGGGGTGGAGACGGGCGGCTGTCCGCACACGGCGATCCGCGAGGACGCCTCGATCAACCTGGAGGCGATCGCCCGCATGCAGGCCGACTTCCCGCAGCTCGACCTGATCCTGATCGAGTCGGGCGGCGACAACCTGGCCGCCACCTTCAGCCCGGAGCTGTCCGATTTGACCATCTACGTGATCGACGTGGCCGGCGGCGAGAAGATCCCGCGCAAGGGCGGGCCGGGCATCACCCGCTCCGATCTGCTGATCATCAACAAGACCGACCTGGCGCCGTATGTCGGCGCCAACCTGGACGTGATGGCGCGCGACGCCAAGCGCATGCGCGGCGAGCGCCCCTTCATCTTCACCAATCTGCGCAGCGGCGACGGGGTCGCCGGCGTGATCGAATTCATCCGCGAACAAGGCCTGCTGGAGCAGGTCGCGCACAACGCCAAGGAGGCCGCATGAACTATTCCAAAACCCTGTTGGGCGGCGCGCTGGCGCTGGTCTGCCTGCCGGCGCTGGCGCATCCCGAGACGGCGCCGCACGCGCACGGCTTCCTCGACGGTTTCGCCCATCCGTTCAGCGGCGCCGACCATCTGCTGGCGATGCTGGCGGTGGGCATGTGGAGCGTGCGCCAACCGAACGCGCAGGCGCTGCCGCCAACCTTCCTCGGCATGATGCTGCTGGGCGTGTTGAGCGGCGTGGCGGGGCTGGCGATTCCCGGCCTGGAGCTGGGCATCGCCTTGACGGTGGCCTTGATGGGCGTGCTGATCGCGTTGGCGGCGCGGCTGCCGGCGCCGGCCGGCGCGGCGCTGGTGGGGCTGTTCGCCGTCCTGCACGGCAACGCCCACGGCCACGAGCTGCCGCAGGCGGCCAGCGCGATGGGACTGCTGGCGGCCAGCGCCCTGCAGATTCTGGCGGGGCGGGCGCTGGGCCGGGTCAGCCCGGCGCTGGTGAGCAAGTTGTCCGGCGCGCTGATCGCCGCCGTCGGCCTGCTGCTGGTGGCCGGCGTCTGAGCGGTGCTCAGCCTGGCCGGTCGTCGCTGCGCCGCTCGGACAGGATGATCGGCGCCGCCTTGGCCGGATACAGGCCGAGGTGGCCGTCGAAGCCGGCGCGGATGGCGGCCATGTCGAGCTCCTGGTCGCCCGTCAGGTGGACGTGCTCGACCAGTCCCAGCGTCTTGTTGGGGTAGTCGATGTACACCAGCACCAGCGGCACCTTGGCCTCCAGCGCCAGGTGGTAGAAGCCGCTCTTCCAGTTGGGCCGGTAGCCGCGCGTGCCCTCGGGGGTGATGCCGACCCAGTACCAGTCGGCCGCGTTCATGCGCGCCGCCTGGGTGCGGATGGTGCCGCTGGGCGTGCCGCGCTCGACCGGCTCGCCGCCCATCCTGCGGAACCAGCCGCCCAGCGGGGTCTTGAACAGCGAGTCCTTGGCCAGCCAGCGGAAGGGCAGGTTGAGCGCCCACTTGCCGACCAGGCCGATGGGGAAGTCCCAGTTCGAGGTGTGCGGATAGATCACGCAGATGCCGCGCGGGCCGGGCAGCGGGCGGTACAGCAGGCGCCAGCCGAACAGGCCCAGCACGCGCAAGGCGGCGCGCTGGCCCCAGGTCGGCAGGCTTGCGCTTGGAGTTGGTATTTGCTCATGGTTTCCCCTGTCCTGTGGTGTGGTGTTTGTTTTGTTTTATTATCACTATTGACAGGCCGGCATTTACCTCGTCAAAAAATCCGCGCAGGCATTCTATATTGCGCTACCGGACCCAGCAAGCTTTAGCTGCCGCCGCCGTGGACGGCGGGCGGAACCATTTCGCGTGTTTCTTGTCAAACAGATCATGGCATTCACGCCGCCCGCGTCCATGCGGCGGCCAACGTGATCGGGAGCTGCATGACAGCAAGAACAATATTCTGTGTGAGCTTGGGCGGCGACAATTTCGGGGAGGAATGCGGTGCGGTGGTCGAGGGTTGGGAGGTGGGCAGGGCGGCCGGCTTGGCGGAGGCGCGTCGCCTGCTGCGCCAACGTCCCTACGCGCTGGGACTGCTGTTGATCGGGCCGCAGCGCCAGCTCGACGGCGAACTCGAGCGGTTTCTGCGCGAGCATTGGCGGCAGCACTGGGTCGCCGTGCTCGACGCCACGGCCCTGCGCAGCCCCGCCAGCCGGCAACTGGTGTTCGACCATTGCGCCGACTTCCACACCCGGCCCGTCGACGTGCCGCGTTTGCGCCACACGTTGGGCCACGTCCACGGTCTGGCCAGCCTGCGTGCCGAGGCGGGCGTGGACGCGCCTGCGCTTTTGCGGTCCAGTCCGCTGACCGGTCACAGCGAGGCCGTGGCCACGCTGCGCCGGCAGATCGCCAAGGTGGCGGGGGCCGGCGCGCCGGTGCTGATCTGGGGCGAGAGCGGCAGCGGCAAGGAGCTGGTGGCGCAGGCGGTGCACGCCCAGTCGGCGCGCGCCGGCGGCCCCTTCGTGCCGGTCAACTGCGGCGCCATGCCGGCCGGCCTGATCCAGTCCGAGTTGTTCGGCCACCAGCGCGGCGCCTTCACCGGCGCGGCGCGCGACAAGCGCGGCCTGATCGAGGCGGCGGCCGGCGGTTCGCTGTTCCTCGACGAGATCGGCGACCTGCCGCTGGAGTTGCAGGCCAACCTGCTGCGCTTCCTGCAGGAAAAGACCATCTACCGGCTCGGCTCGACGCAGAGCGTCAGCGTCGACGTGCGGGTGATCGCCGCCTCGCACGTCGACCTGCGGCGGGCGGTCGAGCGCGGCAGCTTCCGCGACGGACCTGTACTACCGGCTCAACGTGCTGGCGCTGGACGTGCCGGCGCTACGCCAGCGGCGCGACGACCTGGAGGCGCTGGCCGAGCATTTCTTCCACACCTACGCGGCCGAGCGGGCGCCGCGCGTCAAGGGTTTCAGCGCCAAGGCCCTGCAGGCGATCCGCGCGCACGACTGGCCGGGCAATGTGCGCGAGCTGATCAACCGGGTGCGGCGGGCGATGGTGATGGCCGACGGCCGCCTGATCGCGCCGCGCGACCTCGGCCTGGACGAGGCCGCGGCCGCCGCGCCGGCCGACCGCGACGCGCTCGACCGGGCCCGCATCCGCGCCGAGCGCGACGCCATCGACGCCAGCCTGCTGCGGGCCGGGCGCAACATCACGCTGGCGGCGCGCGACTTGGGTGTCTCGCGCATGACACTGTACCGCCTGCTGGCCAAGCACGGCATCGGCGCGCCGACGCGCGCCGGCCAGCCCTGAGCGCGGCCGGCGCCGATCCCATCCCTGTTACAGCTTGCGCACGTGTAATTCGGCGCCGCCGCGCCGGCCCGGCCAGGGGCGGCGCCGGGGCCGATACGGTGCGCCGGCGGGGTGGCGGTGGGTGGCGCGCCCGCTTGGCGTGTCACAGCGGCGTGACGAAAGGCCTGGGCGCGGCGCCGGACGGCGCTCCGCGCCGACCCGGCGGACGCCGACATATCGTTGAGTTTCAATGGCTTAGCGCGCTTTTGTGGATGGTGGCATCAACTTTGCGAAGGAGGGACAACCGGGTGTGCGGCCCCCCCGGCGCAAGCCATCCCTTTGTTCAACCCACGGAAGCAGGAGCAGCTATGAAAAGAACTTTGCTAGCCACGGCCATCGCCTTGGCCTTCAGTGCCAGCGCCTTTGCGCAGACCACCACGCCGCCGACCACCGCCACGACGCAGTCGGGCATGGGCGCGCATGCCAACGACAATTCGCTCTCGTTGCAGGACAGCAGCAGCAACCGCAACAACGACAGCAGCAACAAGAACGATAACAACAACAGCAGCGGCCACGCCGTCGCCAGCGACCAAGGCATCGCCGCCAACAACGGCGCCACGGCGACCTTCACCTCGTCCTCGGCCACCGCCACCAGCACGCTGTCGGGCACCGTCAGCGGCAACACCGTGAGCAACATCGGCAACAACGCCAGCAACACCGGCGCCCTGAACGGCGGCGCCGGCGCCACCGGCAGCGGCGGTGCCGGCACCGGCGGCGCCACCAGCGCCACCGGCGGCGCCGGCGCGGGCGCCAGCGGCGGCGCCGGCGCCAGCGGTGGCATGGGCGGCACGGCCACCAACGGCAGCGCCAGCAACGGCGCGCCCTCGGTCGGCGGCTCGACCGGCGGCAACAGCGGCGCCGGCGGCGCCGCCACCGGCGCCAGCAGCGGCATCGCCGGCGCCGGCGGCATGGGCGGGGCGGGCGGCAGCGGCGGCGCCGGCGGTGCCGGCACGGGCGGCAGCGGCGGCGGCGGCGGCAACACCGGCGCGGCGACGGGCGGGGCGGGCGGCAACACCGGCGGCTCGACCGGCGGTTCCGGCGGCGCCAGCGGCATGGCCAACGGCAGCAACGGCGGCAACGGCGGCGCGACCGGCAACGCCAGCGGCGGCGGCGGCGGCGTGGGCGGCTTGGCCGGCGCCGGCGGTGCCGGCGCGGCCGGCGGCGGCTCGACCAGCGGCGGCTCCAGCGCCAGCAACACCTCGGGTGGCGGCGCGGCCGGCACCGGCGCCGCCTCGGCGGCCAACAGCGGCATCATCCCGGCCGAGACGGAAACCGGCACGCCGGGCGGGCAGACGTCCGGCGCGACCAGCGGCGGCGCCGGCGGCGGCAGCGCCACGGCCGGCGACAGCAACTCCAGCTCCGGCGTGGCCACGGCCGGCGCCGGCGGCAACGGCGCCGGTGGCGGTTCGGGCGGCGCCGGCGGCGCCGGCGCGGCGGGCGGCAACACGGCTGGCAACGGCGCCGCCGGCGGCAGCGCCACCAGCGGTGCCGGCGGCGCCGGGGCGGGCGTCAGCGACACCGCCGGCAGCGGCGCGGCGGCCAGCACCGGCGCCGGTGGTGCCGGCGCGGCCGGCGGCGCCGGCGGCAGCACGGGCGGCGCCGGCGCGTCCGGCGCGGCCGGCGGCGGCGGCGGTTCGAGCGGCACGGCGCAGAACAGCGGCGGCGCGGGCGCGGCCGGCGGCGCGGCGACGGGCGGCACGGCCAGCAACGGCGCGCCGACCAACGGCAGCGCCACGGCCGGCGACGGCGGCGCCGGCGGCGGCGGCGGCGGCGGCAACACCGGCGGCGCGGGCGGCTCGGCCGGCACCAACACGGCCGGTGCCGGCACCGGCGGCGCCGGCACCGGCGGCATGGGCGGGGCGGCCGGCAACATCAGCGTCGACGCCGGCACCTTCAACATGTCCAACAGCATGAGCAGCGTCGGCCAGTCGGCCGCCGGCATCATGGTGGCCAACCAGAACAGCGGCATCTCGGCCCTGGTGCAGCAAAGCGTGAACGTGCAGGCGAATTTGGCGGTCGGCAAATAGCCCAAGGCGGCGTGGCGCGTCGGCGACGGCGCGCCACGCCCTGGTTCGGGCCGGCCGGCCCGGCCGGGCCGGTGTGTTCGGCCGGTCGGCGCCGTCCGGCGCTTCACGATGTGGGAGGGCAATATGCTCAAACTAGGAATCAAACCAAGGGCCGGCCGCGCGCTGGCCCTGTCCTTGGCCGTGTCGGCGGCGCTGGCCGCGCCGGGCCTGGCCTGGGCCGGCGACGGCGGGCCGGCCTTGGCGCCGCCGCAAGCGGCCGGCGCCGGCGCCGCGCCGGCCGGCGCCGGTCCTGTCCCGGCCCTTGCTACACCCGGCGTTGCAACCGTTGCGACCGTTGCCACACCCGCAACACCCGGCGCCACGACGGTTGTTGTACCTGCTGTTGCGCCCGCCGGCGCCGCCAGCGAGAACGGGCCGCCTGCGCCAGCGGAAAGCGCCCCGTTCTCGCTGGCGGCGCTGGCGCCCGAGCGCCTGGAGCGCATGCGCGGCGGCGCCGACGCCGTGTGGAACGACATGAAACTGAGCGGCGCGGTCAGCGGCAACACGGCGGTCAATGTGGCCACCGGCAGCAACATCATCACCAACGGCTCGTTCGGCGGCGCCTCCGGCCTGCCGATCGCCATCCAGAATTCCGGTGCCAACGTTCTGATCCAGAACGCCACCATCGTCAACGTGCAGCTGCGATGAACGCCGCCACCCCTCGCGCGCGGCTGGCGGCGCTGGCGGCCCTGGCCGCCCTGGCCGCCCTGGCCGCCCTGGCCGCCGCCGCGCCGGCCGCCGCGCTGGACATGCCCGGCGTCGGCGGCGGCAGCTACGCGGTGCCGGTGGTCAACCTGAAGGCGGCGCGCTTCGCCACCACCCTGCACCAGCGGTACGACTTCAGTTGCGGCTCGGCCGCGCTGGCCACCCTGCTCAGCTTCCACTACGGCGCGCCGGTCAGCGAGCAGGGCGTGTTCGCCGAGATGTACGCCCATGGCGACCAGGACAAGATCCGCCGCGACGGCTTCTCGCTGCTCGACATGAAGCGCTACCTGGCGGCGCACGGCTGGCGCGCCGACGGCTTCGAGCAGCCGCTCGACAAGCTGGCCGAGGTCGGCTTTCCGGCCATCGTGCTGGTGTCCGAGCACGGCTACCGCCACTTCGTCGTCGTCGAGGGCCTGCGCGACGGCCGCGTGCTGCTGGGCGACCCGGCCGGCGGCGCGCGCGCCATGCCGCGCGCCGCCTTCGAGGCGATCTGGCAGAGCCGCCTGTTGTTCGTCATCCACGGCTGGGCCGGCAAGGCGCGCTTCAACGACGCGGCCGACTGGCGCGGGGCGCCGGCGGCGCCGCTGGCGCTGGGCGTCGCCCGCGACGGCCTGGGCAACATCACGCTGCCGAAAAACGGCGGCGGCAACTTCTAGGGGGCGGCCATGCGCTGGCGTTCGCTGCCGCTGTTGTGCCTGCTCTCCCACGGCCTGGCGCCGGCCACGGCGGCCGACGTGCCCGCCGACCCGGCCGTCGCCGTGGTGGCCGCCCCGGCCGGCGCTTGGGGGGCGCTGGCCGAGCACGCCATGGCCGACCCGGCCGACGGCTGGCTGCCCTTGCCCGACCACGCCCTGGAGCAGGCCCGTGGCGGTTTCGACCTCGGCAACGGCCTGCTGGTCTCGCTAGGTGTCGAAAGATTGGTTTCGATCAATGGCAATCTTGTCGCAAGCAGTAACTTCAGTATTGCCGACGTGACAAAACTGAGCGGCGCCGAGGCCTTGCGGGCCGGCGCGGCGCTGGCGGCGCTGACGCTGGTGCAGAACGGTCCCGGCAACGTCTTCCTGCCCGGCGGCATGGACCAGGCGGGCGCGCTGGTGATCCAGAACAGCGCCAACGACCAGTTGATCCGCAGCCAGACCACCATCAGCACCACCGTCAACAGCCTGTCCCTGCTCAAGACCCTGCAGTTCGAGGGGCACCCTGCGCGACGCCCTGAGCAACGTGGTCGGACCTAAGTGAGGGCCGGCCGGGGGCCGGCGCCGGGCCGGCGCGGACACGGCGGCGTTCATCCGTTCATGCGGGATCATCCATCGACCAGGGGAAAACGATGCAAACTAGTGCGAGAGGGCGTGCGGCCGCGGCCGCCGTGGCGTTGCTGCTGTGTAGCGGGCAGTCGGCCGGCCAGCAGGCGGCCGCGGCCGGAGGCGGCGCGGCGGGCGGCGAGTCCGGCGGGCAGCTGCGGGACAAGCTCGAATCGATGCGGCGCCAGCTGGACGAGCAGAAACAGCTGTTGCAACAGCTGCGGCGGCAGGTCGACGAGCAGCAGCGCAGCCTGCTGCAGCTCGGCGGCGCCTTGCCGGCCGAGGCGCTGGCGGCCCAGCGCGGCACCGGGCCGGGCGAGCAGGGCGGCGCGGCGGCGCAAGGGCAGGGGCAGGGGCAGGCATCTGCGCCGGGCCAGGGCCAGGGCCAGGCCCCGGAGCAGGGCCAGGCGCGCGCCGGCCAGGCGCCGGTCGGCGCGGCGCCGGCCAAGGACGGCCGCCCGCCCGAGGTGGCGCCGCTGTTCGAGCAGCCCGGCGTGCTCACCGCCAAGGGCCACTACGTGCTCGAACCGTCGCTGCAGTTCGGCTACTCGTCGAGCAACCGCGTCGCGCTGGTCGGCTACACCATCATCCCGGCGCTGTTGATCGGCCTGGTCGACGTGCGCGAGGTCAAGCGCAACACCACCACGGCCACGCTGACCGGCCGCTACGGCCTGAGCCGGCGCATGGAAATCGAGGCCAAGCTGCCCTACGTCTACCGCTCCGACGCCACCGTCAGCCGCGAGTACTTCACCGGCGCCGCCAACGAGCGCGTGTTCGACACCAGCGGCCGCGCCGCCGGCGACGCCGAGCTGGCGCTGCGCTACCAGCTCAACGAGGGCGGCGCCGAGCGCGCCTACTACGTCGGCGCGCTGCGCCTCAAGAGCCGCACCGGGCGCGACCCGTTCAGCGTGGTGACCGACTGCACCAAGCGCTGCACCGGCCCGGACGCCACCGGCACCGGCCTGCCGCTGGAGCTGCCGACCGGCTCCGGCTTCTACGCGCTGCAACCGAGCCTGACCTGGCTGTATCCGTCCGACCCGGCGATCTTCTTCGGCAGCGTCAGCTATCTGCACAATTTCCGCCGCAGCAACGTGGAGCGGCGCATCCAGGGCGGCCAGTCCGAGCCGCTCGGCACGGTGGCGCCGGGCGGCGTGCTCGGCTTCAACTTCGGCATGGGCATGGCGCTCAACGACAAGGCCGCCTTCAGCCTGGGCTACGACCACAGCTCGATCGCCCGCACGCGGCAGAACGGCGTCGCCGTGCCCGGCTCGGTGCGCATCCAGCTGGGCACCTTGCTGCTGGGCTTTTCCTACCGCTTCAACGACAAGCGCACCGTCAACGTCGCCGTCGGCGCCGGCCTGACGCGCGACACGCCGGACGTCCAGTTGTCGGTGCGCATGCCGATGAGTTTCTAGGGGACGGCCCCGGCGGCGCGGTGAACGGCGGGCCTGCGCGGCGGACGCGGGCCCCTCTTAAGGCGGGCTCGACCGAGAATGCGGAATTGCGTTATTGTAGCGATTCAGGCAATTCTTTCAAAAAGGGAAAACATGATCCAGAAGCATTCCAAGTCGGTCCGCGCCGCCCTCCTGCTGGGCGCCTTCGCCGCCGTCGGCGCCGCGCCGGCCTTCGCCGCCGCGCCGCTGGCCAAGTTCCAGGCGCCGGGCTTTTACCGTGTCATGCTGGGCGACGTCGAGGTCACCGCGCTGAGCGACGGCACCGTCGAGCTGCCCGTCAACACCGT
The DNA here is from genome assembly GCF_029834475.1 of Rugamonas sp. DEMB1. Classification (GTDB taxonomy): domain Bacteria; phylum Pseudomonadota; class Gammaproteobacteria; order Burkholderiales; family Burkholderiaceae_D; genus Rugamonas; species Rugamonas rubra. Next base: position 2,239,984 of record NZ_CP122407.1, read on the forward strand.
CCTCAAGACCAGCCCGGCCAAGGTCGACCGGGCGCTGGCCAAGTCCTTCCTGAAGAGCCCGCTGGAAACCTCGTTCAACGCCTTCCTGGTCAACACCGGCGGCAAGCTGGTGCTGATCGACACCGGCGCGGCCGGCCTGTTCGGCCCCACGCTGGGCAAGCTGGCGGCCAACCTGAAGGCGGCCGGCTACCAGCCCGAGCAGGTCGACGAGATCTACATCACCCACATGCATCCGGACCACGTCGGCGGCCTGGCGGCCGGCGACCAGGCCGCCTTCCCCAACGCCATCGTGCGGGCCGACCAGCGCGACGCCGACTTCTGGCTCAATCCGGCCGAGATGGACAAGGCGCCGGCCGAGGTCAAGGGCTTCTTCCAGGGCGCGATGACATCGATGGCGCCCTACGTCAAGGCCGGCAAGTTCCAGGCCTTCAGCGGCAACACCGACCTGGTGCCGGGCGTCAAGGCCTACGCCAGCAACGGCCACACGCCGGGCCACACCACCTATGTGGTGGAAAGCCGGGGCCAGAAGCTGGTGCTGCTGGGCGACCTGCTGCACGTGCAGGCGGTGCAGTTCGACCAGCCCGAGGTCGCCATCAGCTTCGACAACGACAGCAAGCACGCCGTCAGCGAGCGCAAGGCGGCCTTCGCCGCCGCCGCCAAGCAGGGCTATATGATCGGCGCGGCGCACCTGTCCTTCCCCGGCCTGGGCCACGTGCGCGCCAACGGCAAGGGCTACCAGTTCGTGCCGCTCAACTACTCGGTGCCGAAGTAAACGAAGTCGGCCGAGGTAGGCCGAAGTAGGCCGAGCTCGGCCGGCCGAGCGTGCCGGCGGCAGACCAAGGGACTCCGTGCGAGTCCCTTGCGCATTGCTGGCCGGTGGGGTGCCGGGACCGGGCGCTTACAAATTATTGCAAAGAGTGGCGGGCGGGGAAACGTGCCGAGCGGGCTGAAGCGGTAAGATGATCGGATTGCGGCATGTTCCGTCCCTTGTCGCAACGCAACGCAGCGTAGCGCAGGGCCAGGGCCAGGGCCAGGGCCAGGGCTGTAACTGTAGTTGTAGCCGTGCCGTGGCGCCGAAGCCGGCGTAGTTTCAGCCGCAATGGACGTCCCATTTTTCCACCGCCCCCTATGGAAAACCTCGCAGTCATCCGCCGTGCCGCCGCCATCGCCATTGCCGGTTTGTTGGCCGGCTGCGCCGTCCAAACGCCGGCGTCGGGGCCGGAACTGGCCTTCGCGCCGACGCAGACCATCGCCGTGTTGAACCGCGTCACCTGGGGCGTCAACGACAGCACCGTCAAACGGGCCGGCGCCGCCGGCCTGGGCGGCTATTTGCAGGGCCAGTTGCACCCCGGCGCGGAGCGCCTGCCGGCCGCCATCGAGGCCCAGTTGGCGGCGTTGACGATCGGCCAGCGCCCGCTCGACCAGCTGGTGTTCGAGCTGGAGCGGCAGCGCAAGGAGGCCGACGCGCTGGGCGACGACGAGGCCAAGAAGGGCGCGCGGCAAGCCTATCAACAGGAGCTGAACCGCTTGGCGCGCGAGGCGGCGACCCGTTCGCTGCTGCGCGCAGTCTACTCGCCGAACCAGCTGCAGGAACAGGTGAGCTGGTTCTGGATGAACCATTTCAGCGTCCACCAGGGCAAGCACAACCTGCGCGCCATGGTCGGCGACTACGAGGAGCAGGCCATCCGCCCCCACGCGCTGGGCAAGTTCCGCGATCTGCTGGCCGCCACCGTCCACCATCCGGCCATGCTGCGCTATCTGGACAACGAGCAGAACGCCGCCGGCCGCATCAACGAGAACTACGCCCGCGAGCTGATGGAGTTGCACACCCTGGGCGTCGACGGCGGCTATAGCCAGCGCGATGTGCAGGAGCTGGCACGGGTGCTGACCGGCGTCGGCGTCAACCTGGGGCCGGAGGCGCCCAAGGTCAAGCGCGAGCTGCAAGGCGACTACCGGCGCGCCGGCCTGTACGAGTTCAACCCGAACCGCCACGACTACGGCGCCAAGCAACTGCTCGGCCAGCCCCTGCGGCGGCGCGGCCCGGCCGAGGTGGACGAGGCCATCGCCCGCCTCAGCGCCCATCCGGCCACGGCGCGTTTCGTCAGCCGCAAGCTGGCGCAATTCTTCGTCGCCGACGAGGCGCCGGCGGCGCTGGTCGAGCGCATGGCGCAGACCTTCCTGCGCAGCGACGGCGACATCGCCGCCACCCTGCAAACCATGCTGGCCTCGGCCGAGTTCGCCGCCTCGCTGGGGCACAAGTTCAAGGACCCGCAGCACTACGCCGTCTCGGCGCTGCGCCTGGCCTACGACGACAAGCCCATCCTCAACGCCGGCCCGCTGCTCAACTGGCTCAAGCGCATGGGCGAGCCGCTGTACGGCCGCCAGACGCCGGACGGCTACCCGCTGACGCAGGCGGCCTGGGCCAGCCCGGGGCAGATGAGCACCCGCTTCGAGATCGCCAAGGCGATCGGCGGCGGCAGCGCCGGCCTGTTCAAGGCCGACGGCCCGCAGGCGCAGGAAAAGGCCGCCTTCCCGCAGTTGTCGAACGCGCTGTACTTCAGCTCGCTGAAGGCGACACTGGCGCCGGCCACCCTGCGCGCGCTGGACCAGGCCGCCTCGCCGCAGGAATGGAACGCCTACCTGTTGTCGGCGCCCGAGATGATGTACCGCTAACGATGCAGCGCCAACGGAGGCCAACATGAAACGTCGCACCCTACTCAAGGCCACGGCCGCGCTGCCGCTGGCCGGTCTGGCCGGCCGCCTGTGGGCCGCGCCCGGCGCCGGCAACAGCCGCCTGCTGGTGGTCTTCCTGCGCGGCGGCTACGACGCGCTGAACCTGCTGGTGCCCGTCGCCAGCAAGTACTACTACGAGGCCCGGCCCAACATCGCCATCGCCGCGCCCGCCGCCGGCGCCAACGCGGCGCCGCCCAACCCGAACGCGGCGCTGCCGCTGGACGCCGACTGGGGCCTGCATCCGGCCCTGAGGGACAGCATCTATCCGCTGTTCCAGCAGGGCCAGGCCGCCTTCATCCCCTTCGCCGGCACCGACGATATTTCGCGCAGCCACTTCGAGACGCAGGACACGATCGAGCTGGGCCAGGCGCCCGGCGCCGGCCGCGACTACCGCTCCGGCTTCCTCAACCGCCTGGCCGCCACCTTGGGCGGGCCGGCGCTGTCGTTCACCGACCAGTTGCCCTTGATTATGCAGGGCGCCCTGCAGGTGCCCAACATGACCCTGCGCAACCTGGCCAAGCCGGCCGTGGACCAGCGCCAGAGCAGCGTCATCAGCGCCATGTACCAGGACACGGACTTGGCCGGCCAGGTGCGCGAGGGCTTCAGCGTGCGCGCCGAGGTGCTGCGCGAGATGGCCGGCGAGATGGAGGCGGCCAGCCGCAACGCCATCGCCGCCAAGGGCTTCGAACTGGAGGCGCGGCGCATCGGCCGCTTGATGAAGGAGAAGTACCGCATCGGCTTCGTCGACATCGGCGGCTGGGACACCCATGTCGGGCAGGGCGGCGCCAACGGCTACCTGGCCGACCGGCTGGGCGAGTTGGGGCGCGGCCTGGCCGGCTTCGCCCAGGAGATGGGCGGCGACTGGCGCGACACGGCGGTGGTGGTGGTCAGCGAGTTCGGCCGCACCTGCCGCGAGAACGGCAACCGTGGCACCGACCACGGCCACGGCAGCGCCTACTGGGTGCTGGGCGGCGCCGTCAAGGGCGGCCGCCTGGCCGGCGAGCAAAAGCGGGTCGAGGCGGCGACCTTGTTCCAGAACCGCGACCTGCCGGTGTTGAACGAGTACCGCGCCGTCCTCGGCGGCCTGTTCGCCCGCATGTACGGGCTGGGCAGCGCGCAGCTGAGCAGGTCTTCGCCGGCGCCAAGGCGCGCGACATCGGCCTGCTCTAGCGAAATCCAATGGCGTAGGCGTAACCCGGCAAACCAGGGGGCAGACCCCGTACGGGGTCTGACCCCGACCTGGGCGGATCGGGGTGCGGGGTGGAAATGAAGGCCGCCGGCCGTGGCGGCGCCTGTCAGGCCGCCGCCAGCGCCGGGTAGTCGGTGTAGCCTTCCGCCGTGGCGTGGTAGAAGGTTTCCGCCTTCCAGGCGTTGAGCGGGGCGTCCAGTTGCAGGCGGCGCGGCAGGTCGGGGTTGGCGATGAAGGCCTTGCCGAAGGCCACCGCGTCGGCCGTGCCGGCGGCCAGCACCTGCTCGGCCTTGGCCTTGTCCATGCTCTCGTTGACGATATAGACACCGCCGAACTCGCGCTTGAGCAGCGGTCCCAGGCTGTCCTCGCCGAGCGCCTCGCGGGCGCAGATGAAGGCGATCTTGCGCTTGCCCAGCTCGCGCGCCACATGGCCGAAGGTGGCGACGGGGTTCGAGTCGCCCATGTCGTGGGCGTCGCGGCGCGGCGCCAGGTGCATGCCGACGCGGCCGGCGCCCCACACTTCGATGCAGGCGTCGGTGACTTCGAGCATCAGGCGGGCGCGGTTCTCGATGCTGCCGCCGTAGTTGTCGCTGCGCCGGTTGGTGCTGTCCTGCAGGAACTGGTCGAGCAGGTAGCCGTTGGCGCCGTGGATCTCGACGCCGTCGAAGCCGGCCAGCTTGGCGTTCTCGGCGCCCTTCCTGTAGGCGGCCACCACGCCGGCCAGCTCGGCCGTCTCCAGCGCGCGCGGCAGCGGGTAGTCGCGCTGCGGACGCAGCAGGCTGACGTGACCCTTGGCGGCGATGGCGCTGGGCGCCACCGGCGCCTGGCCGTCGAGGAAGTCCGGGTCGGAGATGCGGCCGACGTGCCACAGCTGGGCGAAGATGCGGCCGCCGGCGGCGTGCACCGCCGCCGTCACCAGCTTCCAACCGGCGACTTGATCGTCCGACCACAGGCCCGGCGTGTCGGCGTAGCCGACGCCCTGCGGCGTGACGGCGGTCGCCTCGCTGAGGATCAGGCCGGCGCTGGCGCGCTGCACATAGTATTCGGCCATCAGCGCGTTCGGCACGCGGCCGCCGCCGATGGCGCGGGCGCGCGTCAGCGGCGCCATGATGACGCGGTTTTTCAAGACGAGGTCGCCGATGGCGAGCGGATCGAACAGAGTTGCCATGATAGTTTTCCTGTATAAAATACCCCGGTCGTGCCGGTGGCTCGGGCCGCGTGTCGCTGAGCACCTGGTTCATGTGGTCGATGAAGGCCTGGATGGTTTCCTCGTTGCGGCTGAAGAAGGCCCATTGGCCGACGCGTTTGGAACTGATCAATCCGGCCTTTTGCAAGGTCGCCAGGTGGGCCGACACGGTCGATTGCGACAAGCCGCAACGACGGTCGATCAGCCCGGCGCAGACGCCCAGGTTGAGGCCGTGCTCCTGGTCGGAAAAATACTGCTCCGGCTGCTTGAGCCAGGCCAGGATCTGCCGCCGCACGGGATTGGCCAGCGCCTTGTGAATTGCATCGATGTCCATCGGAAGTCCATTGTTTCGCTTCTACCCGATATATGTATCGGGTTTCGGCAATTTCAATATCGGTATACTACGATATAAATAAAATTCCCGCTGGCGGCCGCATCAAACGACGGCCGGGCGGGGCGGGGGCCTCGCAGGAGAGGCGCATTATCGCCCAGGCGGCGGCGGTGGGGGCATGCCCGGCAGGAATGTTGCATGGCTGGTATCATGACGGCTCTTGCGCGCGCGGGGACGACCCCGCCACGAAGCGGGCTTGGCGGGGACGACCCCGCCGTCGAAGGAGAAACATATGACCTGGATCATCCTGGTGTTGGCCGGCTTGTTGGAAGTGGCGTGGGCCGTCGGCCTCAAATACACCGAGGGCTTCACCCGGCCGCTGCCGACGGCCTTGACCTTGGCGGCCATGGCCGGCAGCATCGGCCTGCTGGGCCTGGCGCTGCGCCATTTGCCGCTGGGCACAGCCTACGCGATCTGGACCGGCATCGGCACCGTCGGCACCGTCATCTTCGGCATCGCGGTGCTGGGCGAGCCGGCCAACCCATTGCGGCTGTTGTGCATCGGCATGATCGTCGGCGGCATCGTCGGCCTCAAGCTGAGCACCGTCTGAGTGGCGGCTGCCGGCGCGCCGCTCAGCGCTCGCCGGCCCAGCGCTGGTGGATGCGGGCCAGCTCGCCGCTGGCGTTGAGCTTGTGCAGGGCCAGCTCGATCTGGCGGGCGGCGGCCGGGTCGGCCCGCTTGCCGATCCAGAAGTAGATCGGCTCCTCGCGCAGCACCACCGGCAGGATGCGCACCTGCCCGCGCAGGCCCTGCTGGCGCACGATCCAGTTCAGCGTCAACTCGTTCATGTAGAAGAAGCGGCCGTGGCCGGCGACGATCTTGCGCAGGTTGACGGCGTTGTCGCCGGTGCTGTCGTCGACCTCCAGGCCGAGCGCGCGCAGCTGCGCGGCGTAGCCGGCGCCGCGCGAGGTGGTGACGATGGGCTTGAGCTTGAGCAGGTCGTCGAAGCTGTTGACCTCGGCCTTGTCGCCGGCGGCGGCGGCCAGCTTGTGGCGGGCCAGGTACAGCGGCTTGCCGACCCGGTTGGCGATCTGGCGCCGCCTGGGCGTGTCCAGCAGCGCGCAGGCGCAGTCGAGCTCGCCGGACTCCAGGCTTTGTTCGATCATCGGCACCGAGCGGAAGTCGTCCTGGCCGGAGAAGCGCAGCTGCGGCGCCAGCCTTTCGATCGCCGCCAGGATGTCCGGGCAGATGCCGGCCGGGCGGCCGTTGCGCCGCGTCCATTTCGGCGGCAGGCTTTCCTGCGCCATCACGCGCAAGGTCGTCACCGGGTCTGCGGCGGCGGCGGCGGCGCCCGCCGCCGGCGCGCCCGCGCCCGCGCCGGCCACGGCGAGCAGCAGCATCACTAGCTTGTTCATCATAGTCTCCTGCAAGTGATTCTAGCGGGATAGGCCGGGCCGCGCCAGAGGCCGCCGGCGCGCCGGCGCGGCGGATCAGAAGTCCGGATTGGCGCGCGCCAGGTAGAACCACTCGCTGTTGGCCTTGGCGCCGCTGTCGGGGAACAGGATCAGCCCGTCGAACTCGGCCAGCACGGCCGTGCCGTCGGCGCGGCGGCCGATCTCGTCGCCCCGGCGCAGGCGGTCGAAACTGGACCAGACGCGGCTGAATTGGTCGTCGATGTGTTGCTTATCGTGCACAACGACCATGCTCAACGCCTCCATCCGCGCCGGCTCGACCGGCGCCGGCGCCGCCTCGTCGACCAGGCCGAGGAAGGCCAGGGTGTTGCGGATGGCGCGGTAGGCCACCTCGGGCGCCCGCGGGTCGGCGTGCTGGCCGCACTCGAGCGTCAGCGCGTAGCCGCCCGTCGAGCGCATGTATTCGGTGGTGCCGACGCCGTAGCGCAGCACGGTTTCGAGTTGGCTGTCGTCGCGCAGGCGGCGCTGCACGCCGGCGCCGTAGGTGGCCAGCCAGCCGTCGACGAAGCGGCGCACGCCGAGCCGGCGCGCCAGCGCGCGCTCCCGCGCCGCGTGGCCGAAGGGCTGCAGCGGGCCGTCGTTGTCGCGCGGGCCGACCATGACGAAGGGCTCGCTGGCGGCGTTGAAGGAGTGCAGGTCGAGCAGCACGTCGTGGCCGGCCAGCAGCGGGCACAGCCAGTTGGCGACGCGGTCCTCGAAGTCCTGCGGCGCGGCGTTGGGGAACAGGTTGCGGTTCAGGTTGCGCTCGCCGCTGCGTTCGCCCTTGGCGTAGGCCAGCGGATTGGCCACCGGCACGAAGGTGACGCTGCCGGCGGCCAGGCGCAGCGCGCCCGCGTCCAGCTCGGCCATGACGCGGCCGATGCCCCGGGTGCCGCAGGTCTCGTTGCCGTGCACGGCGCCGAGCACGATCAGGCGCGGGCCGGCGCCCAGGCCGCTGTAGTTGACGGATTTGAATTGCAGTTGGTGCTGGTCGCTCATGGCTGTCCTTGGCTGGGGTGGGGCCGGCGCGGTTTGGCCGCGCGGCAAGGTCGGCCGATATTCTAGCCGCTGCGCCGCGCGCCGGGCTGGCGGCGCGCGCCTAGCGCTGCATTTCGATCACGTCGAACGGCGACTGCATGGTGTGGAGGAAGGCCATCAGGCTGCGGGCGCGCTCGGCGCCGTCCTGGGCGCGGCTGGCGGCGATCTCGGCGCGCAGGCCAGGCAGCACCTCGGCCACGTGCGGGCTGGCGTCGTAGGCGGCGATCAACAGGGTGGCCAGCTCGCCGGCGCGGCCGCGGTTGTTGCGCATGCGCTCCTCGAGGATGGCGAAGAGGGCGCGCTGCATGCGCGGCGTCGGGTTGTGGATGTAGCCGAACACCAGCGGCGTGTTGGCGATCGCCTCGCACAGCAGCTGCTCCATGCGCTCGGGCTTGACGTCGGAGGCGATGTCGAAATAGGCGCCGTTCCAGCGCGTGCGCTCATACGGGTGGCCGGGCGGGAAGGAGTCGGCGGTGTCGAAACCGCAAATGCGGCTCAGGTACTTGAGCCAGGCGATGAAGGTGGAGGTCATGCGCCATTTTATCCTCAGATCGCGGCGGCCGCAGCGGTGGATGCGGGGCGGGGTGGCGCGCCGCGCACCATTGGGTGGCGCCGGGTGATTCTTTTTTGATAGTTGTTGATAATGAATGTCAACTTTGCAATTCTTGTCGCTCTTTCCCCACCACAAGCGAGCCTGTCATGACATTTCCCGCTTCACCCGTGTTCCCGTCGCGCCGCCTGGGCGCCGCCGGCCTGGCCTCCCTGGCGCTGGCCTTGGCCGCCGGCTGCAGCGGCGGCGGCAACAACAGCGGCAGCGCCAGCGACGGCCAGATCGGCCCGCCGCCGCCGGCGCCGGTGTACGCGGCGGAGATCCGCCGCACCGGCTTCGGCGTGCCGCACATCAAGGCCGGCGACGAGGCCGGCCTGGGCTACGGCATCGGCTACGCCTACGCCGAGGACAACATCTGCCTGCTGGCCGGCCACATCGCCACCGTCAACGGCGAGCGCGCCAAGTACTTCGGCGCCGCCGGCGCCACCGGCATGACCGGCGCGGCCAACGTGCAGAGCGACTTCTACTTCCGCCTGGTCAACGACGCCGACGCCGTCGCCGTCGCGCTGAAGGCGCAGCCGGCCGAGATCCTGGCGCTGCTCAAGGGCTACGTGGCCGGCTACAACCGCTATCTGGAGCAGACCGGCGCGGCCAACCTGGCCGACGAGTGCAAGGGCCAGCCCTGGGTGCGCAAGCTGGCCGAGGCGGACATGGTCAAGCTGGTGCGCGGCTACGCCGCGTTCGGCGGCGTCGGCCAGTTCGTCGAGGCCATCAACGGCACCCAGCCCGGCGGCCCCTTGCTGCGCGCGGGCGTGCGCGCCAGCGGGCCGATCGGGCCGCCGCCCGCGCCGCCACAGGAGGTGGCGCGCAATCCGATGACGCCCGAGTACTGGACGCGGCTGCACGCGCGCAGCGGCAGCAACGCCGTGGCGCTGGGCAGGGACGGCAGCGACAACGGCCAGGGCCTGCTGCTGGGCAATTCGCACTTCCCCTGGTCGGGGCCGCTGCGCTTCTACCAGATGCACCTGACCATCCCGGGCAAGCTCGACGTGATGGGCGCCTCGCTCGCCGGCCTGCCGCTGGTCAACATCGGCTTCAACCAGAACCTCGCCTGGGGCCACACCGTCAACACCTCGGCCCACTTCACCGTGTTCCAGCTGCAACTGGACCCGGCCGACCCGACCAAGTATCTGGTCGACGGCAAGAGCCGCAGCATGCTGCGCAAGCGCCTGAGCATCGACGTGCTGGGCGCCGACGGCGTGCTGCGCAGCGAGTCGCGCGAGCTGTACGTCAGCGACTTCGGCAACCTGGTGCAGATCCCCGGCATGCTGGAGTGGAAGAACGGCGTCGCCTACGCCGTGCGCGACGCCAACCTGGACAACCACCGCATGATGGAGCAGTGGTACGCGATCAACCGCGCCGGCAGCGCGGCGGAGTTGAAGAGCGCCGTGCTGCGCCTCAACGGGTTGCCATGGGTCAACACGCTGGCGGCTGACAAGGACGGCAACGCGCTGTTCCTCGACGTCACCGTGGTGCCCAACGTGTCGAGCGCGCAGCAGGCCAGCTGCGTGCCGGCCCCCTACAAGGCGCTGGCCGCGTACGGCCTGTTCGTGCTCGACGGCAGCAAGGCCGCCTGCGACTGGGCGCTCGACCCGGCCGCCGCCCAGCCCGGCATTTTCGCCGCCGCCAAGCTGCCCGCGCTGAGCCGCGGCGACTTCGTGCAGAACTCCAACGACAGCGCCTGGTTCAGCCATCCGGAGCAGCCGCTGGTCGGCTTCCCCGCCATCGTCAGCGTCGAGGGCATCGCGCTCAGCGGCCGCGCCCGCCTCGGCATCAGCCAGTTGCAGGCGCGCCTGGCCGGCAGCGACGGCCTGGCCGGCAAGCGCATGTCGATGGCGCAGATGCAGGACATGGTGCTCAACAACCGGGTCTACCACGCCGAGCACACGGTCGACGACCTGCTGCGCCTGTGCGCCGTCGACAAGTCCGGCCGCGCCGACGACGGCAGCACGGTCGACCTGACCCAGGCCTGCGCCAAGCTGGCCGCCTGGGACCGCCACGCCAACCTGGACGCCAACCTGGGCCTGGTCTACTTCGCCGGCATGTGGGATCGCATCGGCGGCGACGACAGCGTGTGGGCGCTGCCCTTCGACCCGGCCGATCCGCTGCGCACGCCGCGCGGCCTGAAGGTGGCCGACGCCTCGGTGGCGGCCACGGTGCGCGCGGCGCTGGCCTCGTCGGTGCGCGACGCCAACCGCCAGGGCTGGGCGGCCGGCAGCACCTGGGGCTCGATCCAGGTGGCCAAGCGGGGCGGCAGGAACATCCCGATCCACGGCGCCGCCGACCGGTACGGGGTCTACAACGCCATCGGCAGCGCGCCCGACGGCAAGGGCTTGCTCGACGTGACCGAGGGCACCAGCTATCTGCAGGTGGTCGGCTTCGACAAGAACGGACCGCAGGCGCAGGCCGTGCTGAGCTACTCGCAGTCGACCCACGCCAAGTCGCCGTACTTCGCCGACCAGACCGAGCGCTTCTCGCAGAAGGCCTGGATCACCCAGGCCTACACCGAGGCGCAGATCACGGCCGATCCGGCGTACAGCAGCAAGAAAATCGCCGAGTAGAGGGGCGGGCGGGCCGGCGTCCCGTCGCCGGTCCGCGCCTCCCGCCGTTTGTATAGCTTGTCGACGACACCAGTCAGCGCCGGGACGATGGAAGCGCCGTGCAGGGCGTTCAGCGACTAATCGACGCCGTGGGCTTTGGGCTTCAGCTGATTTACCGCGGCTACCGTGGCGATCGCCTGTCTTTGCAGGAATTCCGCCGCCGCCGCCGCCTCCTTCACCAAGGCGGCGTTTTGTCGCGTCATCGCGTCCATCTGCGCGATTGCATGATTCACCTGGGCCAGATCTTCGCTTTGCGCTTTGCTGGCCTCGATAACCGAAATCAGAATTTGCGTGAGCTGCGAAACCCCCTTGGCCTCGCTCTGCATGCGGCGCGGCTGTGCCATCGTTGGTGGGACAAGCTGTTGCTCGTCGATGAGTTTTTTCAGGTCGCCAATTGCCGCCGAGCTGCGTTGGGATAGCCGTCGAACTTCCGCCGCGACGACCGCGAAGCCACGACCGCCTTCGCCAGCCCTCGCTGCCTCGACTGCGGCATTCAAAGCCAGGATATTGGTTTGGAACGCGATATCGTCAAGCAGTGCCAGCACATCCACCAGGCTGCTCGTCTTTGCCTCGATTCCATCATGTAGCTCGACTGCTTGGCTTGGCTTGTTCGCCTGATCAGTCACGGCAGAGGACTCCGGTGCCATGGTGTCGGACCAGGTTGGCACGGTGAGCTGGGCGGTAGTGGCGGACGTGGCGGAGATGCCGCCCACGCCTCGACGCGTCGCCGCCAGTGTGTGGAAGTTCAGGATGGTATAAATCAATCCACCTATCCCTGTGATCAGGCCAAACGCAATGGCAATATATTCCATCATGAATCCCCTCTGAGCATGCCGGATACCATGGCGACATAAAACGCATACACGCTGGCACAGAACACGCAAATAATTTGCATTGCTATCAATATTCCTTGGTCGAAGGAAGTACATTCAGGTTTTTTGACTGCTTGTGAAAGGTAGCCAACCAGGGCCAAAAAATAGGTTGAGGCCATGAGCAGCAGCGACATGACGTTGGCCCGGCTGCCATAAGAGATGTCGAGATTGGGCGTCGCCCTGAGGCTGAGATAGCTCGACGAGGCGAGCGACGCCGAAAAGAAGAATAATCCGCCGTCGGAAAATATCCTGGAGGGATAGAAATGTCCGCTGTTGATGCTGACGAGCAAAATGGCGATCCAGGCCTGGACCAAACCGAGCCCGAACGTAATGAAGCTGAACAACACAAGTTTGCCGAAAACCCGCCTCATAGGCTCCTCCGCCCGACGGCTTCTGGTCGACTCGCCGATCTGAGAAGAATAGCAGAAGCGCAGGCCCGGAATCGCTTCCGGGCCTGACGCGGTTTGACTTTTTGTTGCGGCTGCTCGACTTAGTGCTGGTCTGCGGCCGTTTGCTGCGCTTCCTCGCCCAGGCGGCCGGCGCGGAAGTCCTCGACCGCCTGGGCCAGCTCGGCCTGGGTGTTCATCACGAACGGGCCGTATTGCGCGATCGGCTCGCCCAGCGGACGGCCGGCGATCAGGATCAGCTTGGTCGCCACCTCGGCCCGCAACAGCACGCCGTCGGCGCCGGCCGTGTTGGCCAGGATCGCCATGCGCCCGGCCGCCACCGCCTTGCCGCCGACCTCCACCTCGCCCCGGTAGACATACAGGAAGGCGTTGTGCCCGGCCGGCAGCGCCTGGCTGAAGCCGGCGCCGGCCGGCAGCTCGATGTCCAGATAGATCGGCTCGGTCACCTCGCGCCGCACCGCGCCGTCCACGCCGTGGCTGGCGCCGGCGATGACCTTGACGGCCACCCCCTGTTCGGTGCGCAACCGCGGAATCTGCGCGGCGTCGAAATCGCGATACCAGGGCGCGCGCATTTTGTCGCGCGCCGGCAGGTTCAGCCACAGCTGGAAGCCCTCCATCAGGCCTTCCTCCTGCTCCGGCATTTCCGAGTGGATCACGCCGCGCCCGGCGGTCATCCACTGTACGCCGCCACTGCTCAGCAGCCAGCTCGTTGCCGGCGCTGTCCTTGTGGCGCATGCGGCCGCTGAGCATGTAGGACACCGTCTCGAAGCCACGGTGCGGATGCGAGGGGAAGCCGGCGATATAGTCGTTGGCCTGGTCGCTGCCGAAGGCGTCGAGCATCAAGAAGGGATCGAGACGGCGCTGCAGCGGCTGCGTCAGCACGCGGTTGATCTTGACGCCGGCGCCGTCCATCACCGGCTGGCCGTGGACGATGCGTTCCACCTCGCGTCCCTGCAGGACTTGATCGTTCCTTACCGTTGCCACTGTCGTTGCATCCATATCGATCTCCAATTCTTGTTGCCGGCCCGCCGGGCCGGCGGGGGTATGACTATTCCGCGATTACACCAGAACCGCGTTGACTTCGGCGTCCGCCTGGGCTTGCGCCTTGGCCATCGCGTCCGGTCCCAGGTTCAGCACCTCGGCGTAGACGAATTGCACGTCGTTCAGGCCGATGAAGCTGAGGAACATTTTCAGGTGCGGCAGCTGGGTGTCGGTCGGGCCGTCGCGGTGCATGCCGCCACGGGCCACGGCGACATAGACCTTCTTGCCGCCCAGCAGTCCGACCGGGCCGGTCGGGCCGTACTTGAAGGTGACGCCGGCGCGGGCGATGGCGTCGAACCAGCTTTTCAGTTGCACGGTGATGCCGAAGTTGTACATCGGCGAGCCGATGACGATCACGTCGGCCGCCTGCACCTGGGCGATCAGCGCGTCGTCCAGGGCGACGCGGGCGGCCTGCGCGGCGCTGCGCTGCTCGGCCGGGGTGAACAGGGCTTGCAGCGTGGCCTCGTCGAGCACCGGGTGGGGCTGGGCGGCCAGGTCGCGGCGGGTCAGGCTGACGTTGGCGGCGCTGGCGCTCAGCTTGGCCACGATGGCGTCGGCCAAACGGGTCGATTCGGAACCGCTGCTGCGGGCGCTGGAATTGATTTGCAGAATGTTCATGGTGATCTCCGTCCGGGTTGGGTTGTTGTTGCAGTGAGTGAACTTTAACAGTTCCAATTTTCACCCGGAAGGCCTTAGAATGGATAACATTAATCCACCAATGGAACAATCATCATGGACATCGACCCCAGCGACCTGCTGCTGTTCGCCCGCATCGTCGAATGCGGCAGTCTCAGCCTGGCGGCGCAGCGGGTGCAACTGCCCAAGTCGACCGTCTCGCGCCGCCTGTCCACCTTGGAGGGGCAGTTGGGCGAGCGCCTGCTGCAACGCACCACGCGCAAGCTGGTGCTCACCGAGTTCGGCGCCAGCCTGCTCGAGCACGCCCGCAAGGTGGCCGAGGAGACCGAGGCGGCCGCCGCGCTGGCCCAGCACCGCCAGGGCGCGCCCAGCGGCCTGCTGCGCGTGTCGATGCCGGGCGACTTCGCCAACCACGCGATGGGGACGCTGATGGCCGAGTTCATGGCGCGCTATCCGGCCATCACGCTGGAGATCGACCTGTCGCCGCGCCGGGTCGACCTGGTGGCGGAGGGCTTCGACCTGGCCATCCGCATGGGCGAGCTGCCGGACGACGCCTCGCTGGCGGCGCGCCGCGTCGCCTTCAGCGCGCTGGCCCTGTACGCGGCGCCGTCCTACACCAGCCTGCGCGGCCTGCCCGAGCATCCGGACGAGCTGTTCCGCCATGATTTGTTGAGCCTGCCGCCGCGCATCAACGGCCTGAGCCGCTGGACCTTGTTGCGAGGCAAGACCACCTGGGTCAGGGAGTTGCCGGCGCGCCTGATGGCGAACTCGCCGGAATTGCTGGTGCGCATGGCCTGCGCCGGCGCCGGCATCGGCGCCAGCACGGAGCTGATCGCCGCGCCGTATGTGAGGACGGGACAATTGGTGCGGGTGTTGCCGGAGTGGGATTTCCCGCGCGTGACGGGTTGGGCGGTGTTTCCCGGCCGGCGCTTGATGCCGGCCAAGACCCGCGTCTTCCTGGACCTGTTGCAGACGGCCTTCGACGCCAGCGGCGCGGGCGGCGGCGGCGTGGCGGGCTGAGGCGGGGCGGCCGTAGCGGGGAAGGAAAGCCGGCTTGGGCCGGGCCTGCGTTTTTTACCCCGCACCCCGGGACGCCACGGGGTCTGACCCCGTACGGGGTCAGACCCCTTTTGATTGTGGGGTAAGGCCGGCGCCCCGGATGTCCGTGACGCTGCCTTTTTTACTTGCGCTGGGCCATCGCCTCGCCCAAGCGCACCGGGCCGGCCGGCTGCCAGGCCGGGTTGAAGGCCATCCGGTCCTTGGGGAACAGCATGACGACGGTCGAGCCGAGCAGGAAGCGGCCCAGCTCCTGGCCCTGTTTCAGCACGATGTCCTGCTCCAGATAGCGCCACTCGCGCACCTCGGCCGTGCGCGGCGGGTTGACCACGCCGTGCCACACGGTGGCCATGCTGCCGACGATGGTGGCGCCGACCAGGGTCATGACGAAGGGGCCGTGGGCCGTCTCGAACACGCAGACCACCCGCTCGTTGCGGGCGAACAGGCCGGGGATGCCGCGCGCGGTGGTCGGGTTGACCGAGAACAGCTCGCCCGGCACATAGATCATGCGGGTCAGCCGGCCGTCGCAGGGCATGTGGATGCGGTGGTAGTCGCGCGGGCTCAGGTAGAGGTTGGCGAAGCTGCCGTGCTGGAACTGGGCGGCCAGCTCGCGGTCGCCGCCGACCAGCGCGGTGGTGCTGAACTTGTGCCCCTTGGCCTGGAAGATCTGGTCGTCCTCGATGGCGCCGTACTGGCTGATGCGCCCGTCCACCGGGCAGATGAGGTCGGCGGCGGCCAGCGGCCGCGCGTCCGGCCGCAGCGCGCGCGTGAAGAACTCGTTGAAGCTGGCGTAGTGGCCGATGTCCGGCTCGAGCGCCTCGTCCATGTTGACGTCGTAGCGGCCGACGAACCAGCGGATCAGCCGGGTGGTCATGGCGCCGCCCTTGGCGCCGGCGACGCGGCCGGCGAAGTTGGTCAACGCTCCCTTGGGGAGCAGGTACTGCGGCAGCACGGCGAGGCGGTCGGACACGATGGCAATCCAGGACGGTATAAAGATGGCGAATTATAACGGCGGGCGCGGGCGGGGGAGGGAAATCTGCGCGGGTGGCCGCCGTCGAAGCGGCCGCGCGGTGGAATTTTCATTAACTATTGAAAAATATTTTCATTAAAATAAGCATGGCGGATGATTCTCGCCGACAATACCGCTCAATTTGCCCGCCACTATTCCCTATGCCCGCTCACCCGCCAGCCCACACCCTCCGCTCGACCCTCCTCGCCGCCGCCCTGGCGGCCGCCTGGGGCGCGCCCGCCGCCGCCGCCGCCGACAAGGAGGGCGCACCGGCGCCGGCCGAGGCGCGCCAGGAGACCCTGAAGGAGGCGCCGGCCGCGCCGCCGGCGGCGCCGGCCAAGCTGCAGCGGGTCGAGATCAAGGCCAGCGCCGACGGCTACAACCCGCGCCGCGACGACACCGCCAGCAAGATCATCGTCAACAGCGAGGAGATCCAGCGCTACGGCGACACCTCGGTGGCCGAGGTGCTCAAGCGCCTGCCCGGCATCACCGTCAGCGGCGGCGCCGGGCGCGGCGGCGAGATCCGCATGCGCGGCCTGGGCGGCGGCTACACGCAGATCCTGCTCAACGGCGAGCGCATGCCGGCCGGCTTCTCGATCGACTCGCTGGCGCCGGACGTGATCGAGCGCATCGAGGTGCTGCGCGCCGCCAGCGCCGAGTTCAGCACCCAGTCGATCGCCGGCACCATCAACATCGTGTTGAAGAAGGCCATCAAGAGCGCCCAGCGCGAGTGGAAGGCCGGCATCGCCAAGGGCAGCGATTTCGTCTCGCCCAACCTCAGCCTGCAGACCTCGGACCGCGACGGCGACTTCTCCTACTCGCTCGGTGTCAACCTGAACCGCTACCAGTCCGAGCGCGATTCCGACTGGCGCCAGTTCGACGCCGACGCCGCCGGCCGGCCGACACTGAGCGCCAGCACGCGGGCGCACGACAAGGGGGTGTCCAACAACCTCAACCTGGCGCCGCGGCTGAACTGGGCGCTGGCCGGCGGCGACACGCTGACCTCGCAGACCTACCTGTCGCTCAACCGTTACGACGGCACCAACTGGAGCGTGCTGACGCCGCTGCTGGGCAGGGGCGGCGACTTCGACCGCCTCGACAGCCGCTACGGCAACCACGGCGCCTACGCCCGCAGCGAGCTGAGCTGGATGCACAAGCTGGCCGCCGGCGGCAAGCTCGACACCAAGTTCGGCGCCAGCTTCAACCGCAACAGCAGCGACGCCACGGTGCGCGGCCAGGACATCGGCGCGCCGAGCCAGCAACTCAAGCTGGCGCTCGACCGCGAGGTGCATTCCAACAGCACCGACAAGGCCCTCAGCGGCACCGGCAAGTATGCGGCGCCGTGGCTCACCGACCACGCGCTGGCGCTGGGCTGGGACGGCGGCTGGTCGCGCCGCGACGAGCGGCGCGGCCAGCGCGAGGCCGACCTGCTGGCCGGCTGGGCCAAGGAGCCGACGCCGGCGGCGCCGGGCCAGGCGCCGGCCGACGCGCCGCCGCGCGGCGCCCGCCCGCCCTTCGACGACGACCAGCAGATCCGCGCCGAGGTGCGCCGGCTGGCCCTGTACGGCCAGGACGAGTGGAACGTCACGCCGAACTGGTCGCTCTACCTGGGCTTGCGCTGGGAGGGCATGTCGACCTCGGCCGAGGGGCGCAAGCTCGACGCGGTGACGCGGCGCAGCAGCGTCTGGAGTCCGCTGATGCAGACCCTGTACAAGCTGCCCGGCGGCAAGGACCAGCTGCGCCTGGCGCTGACCCGCACCTACAAGGCGCCGTCGACCAACAGCCTGATCCCGCGCCGCTACGTCTCGAGCAACAACAGCCAGGTCGAACCCGACCGGCGCGGCAACCCGGACCTGAAGCCGGAGCTGGCGCTGGGCCTGGACGCCTCCTACGAACACTACTTCGGCGAGGGCGCCCTGCTCAGCGCCAGCGCCTCGATGCGCCGCATCGACGACTACACCCGGCCCGGCCTGCTGCGCGAGAACGGCCGCTGGGTCGCCACCACGGTCAACGACGGCCGCGCCGTCACCCGCGGCGTCGAACTGGAGGCCAAGTTCCCGCTCAGCACCTTCCTCGCGCACGCCCCGGCGCTCGACCTGCGCGCCAGCGTCAGCCGCAACTGGTCGCGGGTCGAGGCGGTGCCCGGCCCGAACAACCGGCTCGACCAGCAGACCCCGCTCAGCGCCACCGTCGGCATCGACTACAAGAGCCCGGCAGGGGTGTTCGCCGCCGGGGGCAGCTTCGCCTTCCGCAACGGCGGCCCGGTGCGCGCGGCGGCCGACCAGTACGAATATGTCTCGGTGCGGCGCGACCTCGACCTGTACGCGCTGTGGAAGGTCGACCCGAGGAACCAGCTGCGCCTGGCCGTCAGCAACGCGCTGGGACAGGACCACCTGTCGAACTCGACCTATATCACCCGCGACGGCGGCAGCAGCCGGCGCAACTCGGTGTATCCGGGCGGTGCGCAGTTGCGCCTGACGCTGGAGATGAAGCGCTGAATGCCGCCGACCCGGCCGGCGCCGGCGCCCGCCCGTGCGCGTAGTGATTGAGAACTATTCTCATTGATCGGCCATGTTGCGTATAATCGGGCTCCGCCGAATTCACACATGAGCCCACGATGTCACAATTGCCACACCCGCCGGCGCGCCGCGCCATCGCCGCCGCCTGCGCCCTGTTGAGCGCCAACTTGGCGCTGGCGCAGGCCGCCGCCCCGGGCGATGCCACCGTCCCGGCCGCCGACGCGCCGGTGGAAACCGTGCAGGTGAGCGGCAACTGGCTCGGCTCCGGCCAGCGCAGCCTGAAGAACTTCGGCGGCGCGCGCAGCGTGGTCAAGCGCGAGGCGATCGAGGCCAGCGGCGCGAGCAGCGTCAGCGACGTGCTGCGCGCCGTGCCCGGCCTGCAGGTGACCGACAACTCGTCGAGCGGCGGCAGCGCCATCTCGCTCAACATCGGCGTGCGCGGCCTGGACGGGCGCTTCTCGCCCCGGTCCACCGTGCTGCTCGACGGCATTCCGCTGGCGGTGGCGCCCTACGGCCAGCCGCAGCTGTCGTTCGCCCCCGTGTCGCTGGCCAACATCGACAGCATCGACGTGGTGCGCGGCGGCGGCGCGGTGCGCTACGGCCCGCAGAACGTCGGCGGCATCATCAACTTCAAGACCCGCGCCATTCCGCAGGCCGAGCTGGCGGCCGAGGCCAGCGTGCGCGTCAACCAATACGACGGCGGCAACAGCGGCACCCAGTACAGCGCCTTCGTCGGCGGCCGCGCCGACGGCGGCCTCGGCGTGGCGTTGCTGTACTCCGGCGTCGACGGTTCCGGCTTCCGCCGCCACAGCCGCGAGAAGATCAACGACGTCGCCCTCAAGTTCAGCTATCCGCTGGCGGCCGGCGCCGAGTTGAACACCAAGCTGGCCTACTACGACGCCGAGTCGCAACTGCCCGGCGGCCTCAGCCGCGCCCAGTTCGCCGCCGACCCGCGACAATCCGTGCGCACGCGCGACAGCTGGAGCGGCAGCCGCAAGAGCGTCGACGTCGGCTACGTCAAGCCGCTGTCGGCGACGCGGGAAATCGAGTTGCGCAGCTATTTCACGCAGAGCTCGCGCGCCAGCGTGCTGGCCAACGGCAACGACGCCGTCGCCACCTCCGTCGGCCGGCAGCCGCGCAACTACAACGTGCTGGGCATCGAGCCGCGCTACACGCAGCGCTGGACCCTGGGCGCGCTGCGCCACGACGTCACCGTCGGCTACCGCTACCTGCGCGAGCGCGCCGACGAGCGCAACCTCAACTTCAAGCTGAGCGACGCCAGCCGCGGCGTGGCGCGCGATTCGGCCAACGGCACCGACGCCCACGCCCTGTATGTCGACGACCAGATCGCCGTCGGCCGGTGGCGCCTCACGCCCGGCCTGCGCTACGAGCACATCGCGATGGACCGCACGAACGTGTTGAACGGCTTCGGCGAGGAGCGCAAGAACAACAAGGCGCTGCCCTCGCTCAACCTGTCCTATTTATTGAACCGCGAGCTCACGCTGTACGGCAACTACAACACCTCCTTCGGCAGCATCCAGCACCTGCAGTTGAACCTGCAATCGTCGGCCGACCGCCTGCAGCCGGAAACGGCGCGCACCGTCGAGCTGGGCGCGCGCTACCAGGGCGCGCAATGGAAGCTGGAGGGCACGCTGTTCAATCTGGACTTCTCCAACCAGATCGCGTTCGTCAACACGGCGCCGCTGTTCTACCAGAACATCGGCAAGACGCGCCACCGCGGCCTGGAGAGCCGCGCCGAATACGACTTCGCCCGCGACGGCCTGCTGGCGGGGCTGAACGCCTACGCCACCTACGCCTACACCAACGCCACCCAGCGCCAGGGCAAGTACGCCGGCAACGACGTGCCGTTCTACGCGCGCCATGTCGACACGCTGGGCCTGCGCCTGCAACGCGGCGCCTGGCGCGTCGACATCAACAGCACGCACCAGTCGCGCCAGTTCGCCGACGACGCCAACACCGTGGCCGAGAACGCCGCCGGCAGCATCGGCGAGATTCCCGGCTACCGCCTGTGGAACGCCAACCTGAGCTGGCTTGTCGCGGGACGGCAAAAGCTGGAAGTGCAGGTCGGCGTCAACAACCTGGGCAACCGCCTCACCTTCAGCCGCACCACCGACACCAACCTGGGCAAGCTGGCCGGCGCCCCGCGCATGGCCTTCGTGCAATTGCGCGGCGGATTCTAGGACCGCCGCCGCCGCGTCCATTGCTCCGCCGCGCCGCGCCGCCGGGCCGGGATAGCGCCTGATTCCAGCCGCCGGTATATTGCCCAGCTTGTTATCGATAGGCGGCGCGGCCGGCGGGATATTCCAGCGCGAACCCGCCGCGTGTGTAGCGGCGGCGTTGTACTTAATCCCGAGTTTCCCCCGGTTTCCGCAAAAAGTTGCGAAAACTATTCTTTTTTCTACCCGCGCGGATATTTATTGCATATATTAGTAGAGTATTCGCTCGGTCTTATGGTAAATTTGCGTTTCTGAATTGTCACACAATGTCACGTCGGGTTTTTCAGTAGTAGTTTCAACGACCAACCACTAAGAATTCGCTCTCCACCGATAAGAAGGAAATAAAGATGACGACCTACCAGGAATACAAAACTAAGATCGCCGAATTAGAAAGCTTGGCCGAGAGCGCACGCAAGAACGAATTGCTGGCGGCTAAAGAAAAGATCGCCGTCATCATGCGCGATTACAACCTGACGCTGGCCGACCTGGGTTCGACCGCCAAAGCCAAACCGGTCAAGACCCGCGCGCCGGTGCCGACCAAGTACCGCGACGAGGCCACCGGCCAAACCTGGACCGGCCGTGGCCGCGCACCAAAATGGCTCGAAGGCAAAGATAAGAACCAGTTCCTGATTAAATAAGGACGCTCGGCGCCGCCGCGGGATTATCCGCCCTTGCCGGGCATATTCTCGCGGGCCGCCAGCGCCCGCCGCCTTGCACCACCGCGCCCGGCGCGCTGGCGTGGGGCGGCGGGCGGATTAGTTTATTCCAGCGGGAATTCTCCCCGCCGGCCCGGCCGCATTCCCCCGGCGCGACCGCACAATGGCGCCGGCCTCGCGGCGTATTCCCTTTGGCCGCTTTGGCCGAACGGCCGGATTCGCATTCCCTCTCCAATACTTGTTGCCGCATGGCTCTAATCGTCTAGCGATTGGCTTGCCGCGCATGTCGATAGCGCCGGTATTGTGCTGGAATTCTGTCCACGACATTCGACGGCGGCACGTTTTCATGCGATCATGACAACATGCCTTCCATTTCCCTCTTTCCGCTGAATACCATCTTATTTCCAGGTGGACATTTACCCCTGCAGGTGTTCGAAGTGCGTTATCTCGACTTGGTGAAGAAGTGCATCGCCAGCGGCGAGGAGTTCGGCGTGGTCTCGCTGTTGCAGGGCAGCGAGGTGCGCCTGCCGGAGATGGCCGAGACCTTGTCGGGCGTCGGCACGATGGCGCGCATCCTCGATTCGTGCTCGCCGATGCCGGGCCTGATGAAGATCACCTGTGTCGGCACGACGCGCTTCACGGTGAGCTCGTCGAGCCGGCTCAAGAACGGCCTGTGGGTGGCCGAGGTCGAGCCGCTCGACGAGGACCGCGTGCTGCCGGTGCCGGCCGAGCAGGAGGACGTCGCCAAGGCGCTGGCCGCGCTGATCCGCTCGCTGCAGAAAAAGCAGATCACCACCACGAATATCCCGCTGGCGCCGCCGTACCGGCTCGACGAGGCCGGCTGGGTGGCGAACCGCTGGTGCGAACTGCTGCGCCTGGATCTGGCCGAGAAGCAGCGTCTGTTGGCGCAGGAGAATCCCATCCTGCGGCTCGAGCTGATCCAGGACGTGCTCTGCGAGAACGGCCTGCTCAACTAGCCGCCGCGCGGCGGAACCGACGGCCTAGCCGGCGCCGTGGCTGGTGCTGGGGCTCAACTCGGCGTCGTCCAGCGCGTGGGCGCGCACCGACCACAACACGCCGACCACCAGCAAGACCATCGCCGCCGCCTCCAGCGGACGCGGCAGCTGCTGCTTGTAGATGAAGCCGTACAGCAGCGCGAACAGGGTCTCGAACAGGATCAGCTGGCCCGACAGGGTGACCGGCACGCGCCGGCTGGCGACGTTCCACAGGTGGTTGCCGATCACCGAGGCGCCCAGCGCGAGCAGCGCGTTGATGATCCAGAAGGCGGTCCAGTCGCGCCCGCTGGCGGCGCCCGCCGCGCCGCTCACGTCGGCGTGGAACACGGCCAGCGCGGCGGCGCCGATCAGCAGCGCGATCAGGCCGCTGGCCAGGCCGTACAGGGCCGACCATTCACCGCTGCCGAAGTGGGGGTTGCGCTTCAGGTAGCGCGCGTTGTCCAGCGTGTACCAGCTCCAGCACAGCAGGGCGCCGCTGGCGCACAGCACGCCGAGCAGCTTGCCGCCCAGTTCGCCGGCGGCGCCGCCGTTGCTATGGCTGAACACGTCGATGTTGATGCAGGCGATGCCGGCCGCCACCACCAGCAGCGGCAGCGCCAGTTGGCGCAGCGGCAGGGCGCCGTGGTCTTTGCGGCCCATCAGCGTGACCGAGATCGGCAGCACGCCGATGATCAGCGAGGTCGGCGCCACGCCGGCCAGTTTGACGCCCAGGGCCAGCAGCATGTAGTAGACGATGTTGCCCGACAGCGCGTGGCGCAGCAGGGCGTGGCAGTCGCCCCGGTCGAGCCGGCGCAGCAGGGCCGGCAGCTTGCGCCCGGTCAGCGCGGCGGCGATCAGGCCGTAGGCGGTGTAGCGGCCGACCGCCATCTCCAGCGGCGAGAAGGCCGACAGCAGCTCCGGCACGATGAACACCATGCCCCACAGGGCGCCGGCCAGCAGGCCGCACAAAATGCCGTTCCACATCGTTCTTGCTTTCTACTTGAGCTCGATCAGGCGTGGCGCTGCAGCCAGCGCGCCAGCCACATGAAGGCGCCCATGTTGAGCGCCACGGTGCACCAGAACACGATGCGGAAGGCCAGTTTGCTGGACTTGTGGCGCAGCCACTGCTGGGCCAGGATCGCGCCGGGCCAGCCGCCGGCCAGGGCCAGCAGGTGCAGCGTGCTTTCCGGCGTGCGCCAGCGGCCGTTGACGGCGGCCGACTTGTCGATGGCGTAGAGGATGAAGCTGACCAGGCTGAGCGCGCCGTACGCCACGGCGGCCCAGGTCGACAGGCGCCACTGCAGCGTGGCGACCAGGTACAGCACCAGCAGCACGACGATGGCCAGGTAGCTGGCGCTGCCGCTGGCGCCGGCCGCGCCGGGGCGGGCGGCCTGGCGGCGCGGGGCAGGGCGCTTGGCGCGCGGCTTGGCGGCGCCGGCATGCTCGCCGCCGCCGTCGCCCCGGGCGCCCGCCTTGCCTTTAACAGCGAACTTGGCGGCCGGTTTGGCGGCCGGCTTGCGCTTGCCGCCCTTGACCAGCTCGTCCAACTCCAGCGTCAGCTGCGCGCCGGCCTTGGCCTTGCCGGCGCCGGCGCCGGCGCCGGCGCGCGGCGCTTTGGCGGCGGAGGCGCGCGCGGCGCCGTCGCCGCGCGCCGCTGGCGCTGGACGGTCGCGGCTGGGGGCCGGCGCCACGGGCTTAGAAGTAGCTCAGGCCGAGCGCGGCCTTGACTTCGTCGGCGGTGCGGGCGGCCACTTCGCGCGCCTTGGCGGTGCCTTCCTTGAGCACCTGCATGATGTAGCCACGGTCCTTGGCCAGCTCTTCGCGGCGGGCGCGGATCGGCGCCAGCATCTCCTGCAACACCACCTCGAGGCGCTTCTTGACGATGCTGTCGCCCAGGCCGCCGCGCACGTAGTGGGCTTTCATTTCGGCCAGCGCGGCCTTCTCCGGGTCGAAGGCGTCCAGGTAGACGAAGGCGATGTTGCCCTCCAGGTGGCCGGGGTCCTCGACGCGCAGGTGCAACGGGTCGGTGTAGACCTTCTTGACGGCGGCGGTGATCTCGGCGGCGCTGGCGCCCAGGTTGATGGTGTTGCCCAGCGATTTGCTCATCTTGGCCTTGCCGTCGATGCCGGGCAGGCGGCCGATCTCCGGCACCAGCGCCTTGCACTCGACCAGCACGTCGCGCCCGGTGGTGCGGTTGAAGCGGCGCACGATCTCGTTGGTCTGCTCGATCATCGGGATCTGGTCCTCGCCCACCGGCACCAGGGTCGCCTTGAAGGCGGTGATGTCGGCGCACTGGCTGGCCGGGTAGGTCAGGAAGCCGGCCGGGATGTCGCGCTCGAAGCCGCGCAGCACGATCTCGGCCTTGACGGTCGGATTGCGTTCGAGCCGCGCCACCGTCACCAGGTTCAGGTAGTAGAAGGTCAGCTCGGCCAGTTCCGGGATCTGCGACTGGATCAGGATGGTCGACTTGGCCGGGTCGATGCCGACGGCCAGGTAGTCGAGGGCGACCTCGACGACGTTGCGGTGCACCTTGCCGGTGTCGTCCATGTTGTCGGTCAGCGCCTGGGCGTCGGCCAGCATGATGAACTGCCGGTAGTCGTGCTGGTAGGCGACGCGGTTTTGCAGGCTGCCGACGTAGTGGCCCAAGTGCAGCGGGCCGGTGGGACGGTCGCCGGTCAGGATCACGGACGGGGAGGTGGACGGTGTTGGCGTGCTCATCAAGGTTCCTTTACGTTGCCTCCAACAAGCCGCGCCAATAAAAACGCCACCAGGAAGAGGCGGCGTTGATAAAAAATCACATCACTATAGACAGTGGCCGCTGAACGTTAGCGGCGCCACCAATTCAGGCTGGAACGATGTGTAGGGAAGAATTTCATGGCCGTATGGTTGCAGTTTGCCAGCGCCCTGTCAAGGCGCGCCGCCGCCGTTGCATATTCCTCAACCCTTCGGTAGGATGGCCGCCGGCCCGATTCATTGAAAACGGGCAACCCCATGTCCCTTTGCTATGTCCCATTGGAGTCCGCATGCCCGTCCATCCCGCCGTCCGCCTTCCCGCCCTCGTTGTGCTGGCCGCGCTGCCGAGTCGAACGGCTGGCGCGGCGACGACTGGTTCCACAACGGCGCCTTCCGCATGCGTTCCGCCGCGACGTCATGCAGCCCTTCCTCGACCAGTACCTGAAGGACGGCGCCGCCAAGGCCGACACCGCGCCGGTGCTGTTCTACCAGACCGGCAGCAACCGCCGGCAGCGCCAGCGCGATCGAGCTGCCGGTGGTGCCCAACACGGCGCCGTGAGCGCCCGGCGGCGCGCTTAATAAAGTTGTTGCAAGGTATAGGATTGGCTATAAAGGATTGGTTATAATGAGTTCTTGATAACAATAGGAGTCGCGATGTCCCAAGCAATCTTCCGCCGTCCGCTGGCCGCCGTGCTGGCCTTGACCTTGGGACTGGGCGCGCTGCCCGCCTACGCCGACCTGGGCAGCGTGCGCGGCGTGCTGGCCGAGCGCATGCGCGCCAAGAAGATCCCGTTCAGCCCGTCGAGCGTGCGCGAGACGCTGATCCAGGGCCTGTACCGCTGGGAGCAGGGGGCCGGCGTCGGCCAGTTGTATGTGAACGACGCCGTCACGCTGATCCTGGTCACCGACGGCAACAAGATCGTCGAATGGACCCAGCCGGTGCGCGATCCGCAGCCGATCAGCGAGGCCGAGAAGAACAGCCTGCTCAGCGAGATGCTGCGCGGCATACGTTTCGACCGCCTCATCAAGTTCGAGCAGGGCAAGGGCCAGGCCGGCAACCAGGTGTTG
Organism: Rugamonas sp. DEMB1; assembly: GCF_029834475.1. GTDB lineage: Bacteria > Pseudomonadota > Gammaproteobacteria > Burkholderiales > Burkholderiaceae_D > Rugamonas > Rugamonas rubra. The sequence goes on from NZ_CP122407.1 coordinate 2,266,351, forward strand.
CTGATCTCCGCCTTCGACTGTCCCTACTGCGTCAAGTTCGAGCGCATGCTGGCCAACGCCGGCGACAAGGTCGACGCCACCGTCTACGTCCTGCCCAGCACCCTGCAACCGAAGGACAACGCCCACGCCTCGACCGTGCGCAACATCTGGTGCGCCAAGCAGAACGCCGAGGTGTGGCGCAACACCCTGCTCAAGTCGCCGGGCGGCTACTTCAACCTGCCGTCGGGCAGCTGCGACCTGGGCGTCGAGGCGGCGCGCGACGTCCAGCTGATCGTCGCCAGCATGGGGCTGGGCGGCGGCTATCCGCAAATGCTGTTCGGCAACGGCACCACCTCGACCGCCGCGCAGGAGTTGCCGGTGTTCCAGGACCAGTTGAGGAAGAATCCCGGCCGCGTCTTCTGGGACGAGCCCAAGCCGCAGCGCTACGCCCAGTTCCGCGCCGCCGGCGGCAACACCGCCGCCAGCGGCGGCGCAGCGGCGGCGGCCGGCATCAGCAGCAGCGGCGGCACCACGACGATCCGCTTCAACCCCCTGTCCGGCCTGTTGAAAAAGCTGGGCACGCCGGCGGCGGCCGAGGGCGCCAGCCCGGCGCCCGAAGACGCCGCCAAGTAGCCGGCTCAGCGCGGGCGCACGCTCTCGGCCAGGATGTCGGGGCGGTGGTAGCGCTGGAAGCCGTCCATCACGGCGCCGGACTTGGCGACCTTCTCCAGCTGCTCGCGCAGCAGTTGCTGGTCGTCGGCCGACAGCGACAGGCGCGAGACGTAGGCGCCGCTCTGGCCCCACGGCAGTTCGGGGATCGGCTCCATGCGCAGCCGTTCCAACAGGCCCTGCACGCGCGGCTCGCGGCGGATGGCGCCGGCCAAAATGGTCGGCCCCATGATGGTCAGGTCGACCGCGCCGGCGTGCATCAGCCGCGCCACGGCGTTGGCGTCGACCTCGGTGAACAGCCGCCCCTGGCGGCCCAATTCCTTCAGCAGCGCGGCGTATTGCTCGCCGTAGTCGAAGCCGCGCACCACCGCCACGCGCAGCTCGCGCCGTTCGAGCAGCTCGCGGCCGCTGGCGACGGGCGCGCGGGTGCCGGCCACGGAGATCAGCACGGCGCGGTGGCCGACCATGGGGACGAACTGGCCGATCTTGTCGCGGCCCGCCGTGCGCATGGCCGGGATCAGCAGGTCGGCCTTGCCGGCCTCGTACATGGCCATCTGGCGCGCCCGGGGCACCACCGAGAAGAGGAAGTTGCAGCCGACCCGGCCGCCGAGGTTGCGCAGCAGGTCGGGGTAGATGCCGTTGACGCTGGCGCCGTTGATGACCACGCTGGCGCCGTTGGCCGAGACCGGCACGCTGATGTCGCGCGAGCAGTCGGCGCGGGCGGCGCCGGCCGCGCCCAGCGCCAGCGCCAGCGCCAAGGCCGGCGCGGCGGTGCGGGACTGCGGGCGGAGGCGGCGGAATGCGGGCGTCATGGGCGTCTTCGGTGGTCGAACCAAGCAGGTAGCAAACTGAAAGCAGGTGCCGGCGGGCCGGCGGCGAAATCACATTGTGGCCTATTCGTTAACAAATGCCAAGTCCGCCCGCCGCCGCCTTAGACTTGCCGCAAGGGATGGTGGCGGAAATAGTGCCGCGCCACCAGGATGGCCAGCAGCTGCATCGCCGCGCAGACGAAGAAGGTGGTGCCGATGCGCCAGTCGCGCGCCGGCAGGTGGCTGACCTCGCCGAGGATGGCGCTGCCGATCAGCGGCATGAAGATGATGCCGATGCTGCTGATCGATTGCAGCGAGCCCATCAGCTCGCCCTGCTGGTTGGCCGGCGTCGCCTTCGAGATGATGCCCTGCAGCGCGGGCCCGGCGGCGAAGGCCAACAGGTTGCACAGGATGAACACATACATCATCCAGCCCTCGGTGGCCAGGCCGTACAGGGTGTAGGTGATGCAGCCCGAGCCGAGGCCGAGCAGGGCCAGGCGCACCTCGCCGAAGCGCTTGATCAGCAGGCCCAGCAGGCCGGCCTGCACCACCATCGAGGACAGGCCGACGCAGAACAGGGCGATGCCGTTCTGGCTCGGGTTCCAGTCGAAGCGGAAGTGGGTGTACAGCACCCAGGTCGACTGCAGCATCATCTGGGCGCAGGTGACCAGGGCGAAGACGATGGTCAGGCCGCGGATGTCGCGCCGGCCGACCAGCCTGCGCAGGGCGGCAAACGGGTTGAGCTTGCCCAGCTGGAACGGCGCGCGCAGGCCGGCCGGCAGCGACTCGGGCACGCAGAAGTAGCCGTAGACGAAGTTGCCGGCCGACAGGGCGGCGGCCACGTAGAACGGCAGTTGCAGGCTGTAGCGTCCCAGCAGGCCGCCGAGGATGGGGCCGCAGATGAAGCCCAGGCCGAAGGCGGCGCCGATCTTGCCGAAGCTCTTGGCGCGGTTGTCCGGCGTCGACACGTCCGAGGCGTAGGCCGAGGCGACCGACATGCTGGCCGAGGACATGCCGCCGACCACCCGGCCGATGAACATGCAGGCCAGGTTGGGCGCCCAGGCGGTGGCGAGGAAGTTGGCGCACATGCCGGCCATCGAGTACAGCAGCACCGGGCGGCGGCCGACGCGGTCGCTGACGGCGCCCAGCATCGGCATGAAGATGAACTGCATCAGGCCGAAGGTGGCGCCCATGATGCCGTACCACAGCGCCTGGGCGTCGCGCGTGTGGACGAACTCGCCGACCAGGATGGGCAGCACCGGCACCACCAGGCCGATGCCGAGCATGTCGATGAAGATGCACACCAGCACGAAGTTGAGGTTGCCGGCGGGCGCGGCGGCGGCGGGTTTGGCCGGGCCTGCGGCGTGGCCGGCGGCGGCCGCGGCGGCCGGTTGGGCGTCGGGCCGGCGGCTCATCGGCGGCCTCCGTCGCCGCGCGCGGCGGCGCCGGCCGGGGCGGACCGGGCGCCTTGCCGGGAGGGCCGCCGGGCCGCCGGGCGGGCGCCGGCTTGGCGGCGGCGCGTCAAGGCGCCGCCCATTCGGCGATGAAGCGGTCGCGGAAGGCGGTCAGCTCGCCCAGGCGCGCCTGCGCCAGGCGCCGGCCGGCCGCCGTCTGCATCTTGCCGGGCAGCTTGGCCAGCTTGGTGTCGATGTGGTCGAGCGCGTAGGCCTTGTCGTCGAGCTCGCGTTGCAGCGCCATCGGGTCGTCGGCGTGGGCCAGGCCGGAGCCGAGCCGGCCGGCGGTGTAGAACAGCCGCGCCAGGCCGACGGCGCCGAGGGCGTCGAGGCGGTCGGCGTCCTGCACGATGCGCGCCTCGACCGTCTCGGCGCGCAGCGCGGCCGAGAAGCTGTGGCATTCGATGGCGTGGGCGACGCCGCCCAGCTTGTCGGCCGGGAAGCCCAGCGCGGCCAGCTGGCGGCTCGCCAGCAGGGCCGACTGGCGGCTGGCCAGGTGGCGCTGCGGGTGGTCCTTGGCCAGGTTGACCAGGTCGTGCAGGTAGCAGGCGGCCAGCACGGTCAGGCCGTCGGCCTCCGGGTGCTCGTCGAGCAGCAGGGTGGCGTTGCGCCAGACGCGGTGCAGGTGGTTGCTGTCGTGGGCGCCGTCGGCGCCGGCGGCGGCGGCGGCCAGCGCGACCAGGCGCGGCTGCCAGCTGCTCATCAGTGTATTCATCGATCTCCAGTGTGCTCGTATTGCCGCCCGCCGACGGGCCGGCGGGCTGCGCAATTGTGGCATGAAACGCCGGCCGTCCGCTCGCCGCCGGCGAGATTTTCGTCTTGCCGCAGCGAAATATCCACCGCCCGGCGTTGTAAGCTTGCTAAGGGCTGTGGTATTATGCAAAATGCAATTCATTCCCATCCAGATAAGGTGACACATGCGTAGCCCGGTTTGCCTCGGCGTTCTTCTCTTGTTGTGCAGCTCGGCCGCGCTGGCGCTGGACGACACGCCGACCCTGCCGTCGTCGGCCGCGCGCGCCGACGACCCGCGCGCGCCGGCCCACCCGCGCGACGCCGTGCCGCCGGCCCCGGCCCCGGCCGGCGCCGCCGCCCCGGGCGGGGCGGGCGGGCGCGCCGGCGCCTACGCGCCGCGGCGCCAGGAAGGCTGGCGCGACGGCGCCGACGGCGAGGCCGTCCGGCCGGCGCAGCGGCGCGACGCGCTGCCGGCCGCCGCCGCGCCGTGGCAGCCGCCGCGCGACGGCGGCGCGGGCGCGCGGATCGGCAGGAAATTGCCATAATGCATTATTTTTAATGCGTGAAATCTTGACTTAAGGTAACATTGCGAACCTATCCGTTCAGTAATGTACTTTAAGGAAACCGCATGTCCACCCCTACCAGCGACGTTCACGCAACGTCCCCCGCCGCCGAATACCTCGCCTTCACCCTGGGCCAGGAAGAGTACGGCATCGATATCCAAAAGGTCAGCGAGATCCGCAGCTACGAAACGCCGACCCGCATCGCCAACGCGCCGGAGTTCGTCAAGGGCGTGGTCAACCTGCGCGGCATCATCGTGCCCATCGTCGACATGCGCATCAAGTTCAAGCTGGGCACCCCCTCGTACGACCAGTTCACCGTGGTCATCATCCTCAACATCGGCCACCGCGTGGTCGGCATGGTGGTCGACCGCGTCTCCGACGTGACCACCCTGCTGCCCGAGCAGATCAAGCCGGCGCCGGAGATCGGCTCGGCGATGAACACCGACCACATCGTCGGCCTCGGCACGCTCGACGAGCGCATGCTGATCCTGGTCGACATCGACAAGCTGATGTCGAGCGCCGAGATGGGCCTGATCGACGCCGTCGCCGCCTGATTCCCCCCGCCGCCGAACGCCGCGCGGCGCCGTCCCCCCTTCGCCGGGGGGCGGCGCCGGCGGCCTTGCGCGCCCGGACGCGCCACCGGCACATCTGACATATCGTTTTCAATATCGGAATAAGCAAATGAATACGTTTAAGAATATGAGTATCGGTACCCGTCTGGGCCTGGGCTTCAGCCTGATCCTGGCGCTGGCGATGTTAATCACCGGCATCAGCGTGTGGCGCCTGCAGCACTTGTCCGAGGCCACCCGCGCCATGATGGAGGTGCCGCTGGCCAAGGAGCGCATGATCAGCGACTGGTACAGCAAGATCGACAGCGCGATCCGCCGCACCACCGCCATCGCCCGCAGCAGCGACCAGGGCCTGGTGGCCTATTTCGCCGACGAGGCCAAGGCCTCCTCGGCCGTGTCGGCCGAGTACCAGAGGAAGGTCGAGGCGCTGGTGGTCGACCCGGACGAGAAGGAGCTGTTCGGCCGCATCGGCGAGCAGCGCAAGATCTACCTGTCCTCGCGCGACCAGGTCGCCAAGTTCAAGGCGGCCGGCCAGCTCGAGGAGGCCGACGCGGTCTTCCTGAAGGTGTTCGCGCCCGGCTCGACGGCCTACCTGGGGCTGATGCAGGAGTTGTTGAAGATGCAGCGCGGCAAGATCGACGCCACCGCCCAGCAGATCGAGGCGGTCGCCGCGCAGAGCCGGCGCCTGCTGCTGGTGCTGGCGGCGCTGGTGCTGGCCTTCGGCGCGCTGTGCTCCTGGCTGCTCACCACCGGCATCACGCGGCCGCTGGCGACGGCGGTGCAGGCGGCGCGCCGCGTCGCCGAGGGCGACCTGACCGGCCACATCGAGGTGCGCTCGGGCGACGAGACCGGCCAGCTGCTCGGCGCCCTGCAGCACATGAACGCCAGCCTGCTGAGCATCGTCAGCCAGGTGCGCAGCGGCACCGAGCACATCGCCTCGTCGTCGACCCAGATCGCCGCCGGCAACCTCGACCTGTCGCAGCGCACCGAGGAGCAGGCCGCCTCGCTGGAGGAGACCGCCTCGTCGATGGAGGAGCTGACCTCGACCGTCAAGCACAACGCCGACAACGCCCGCCAGGCCAACCAGCTGGCCGCCTCGGCGGCCCAGGTGGCGGTCAAGGGCGGCGCCGTGGTGGCCCAGGTGGTCGGCACCATGGAGTCGATCAACAGCGCCTCGAAGAAGATCGTCGACATCATCGCCGTGATCGACGGCATCGCCTTCCAGACGAATATTTTGGCGCTCAACGCGGCCGTCGAGGCGGCGCGCGCCGGCGAGCAGGGTCGCGGCTTCGCCGTGGTGGCCAGCGAGGTGCGCAACCTGGCGCAGCGCTCGGCCTCGGCGGCCAAGGAGATCAAGGCGCTGATCGGCGACTCGGTCGAGCAGGTCAACCAGGGCGGCCGCCTGGTGGCCGACGCCGGCGCGACGATGCAGGAGATCGTCGCCAGCGTGCACCGGGTGTCGGACATCATCACCGAGATCACCGCCGCCAGCACCGAGCAGAGCGCCGGCATCGACGAGGTCTACCGCGCCATCGGCCAGATGGACTCGGTGACGCAGCAGAACGCCGCGCTGGTCGAGCAGTCGGCCGCCGCCGCCGAGGCGATGCAGCAGCAGGCCGCCAACCTGGCCGAGGTGGTCAGCGTGTTCAAGGTCGAGGGCGGCGCGCGCCCGCGCGCGCAGCTGGGCGGCCACAACGGCCCGGCCCGCGCGGCCGAGCGCGCCGCGCCGCCGCGGCTGGCGCGCCGCGCCTGAGCCGGCGCCGCCGGCCCCGGCTGGCGCGCCCGTCCGCCCCGATAGAAACGCCGCCGCGCCGTGCCAACAGCGGGCGGCGTTTTTGTTGTTGGGGTGCGCCGACCGCGTCGCTCCCCGAGCCTGCCAAACAACTAGGCGGGGCAGCAGCCCGGCGGGGGCAGTCGGCGGGGTCAGTCGGCGGGGTTAGTGCCGACATTCGGACACGGTCTCAGCGGTAGTAGGGCAGGGTCAGTGCCGACATTTGGACACGGTCTCAGCGGTAGAGAATAGCTTGCAAGGCCGGAGAACCATTTATGGCTCAGCTCGTGTCCGAATGTCGGCACTCGTATATTGAACGTACCGCAACGGCGTTGGATAATGATGGCGTTGAAGCGGCCGGGCGAAGTGACATTGATCGGCACGAGTGCCATTGAGCACGTGGGTCAGATAGGTGCCTTCGCCCGTTTCATTTTACAAGTCCGAACGGTATCTTGGGCCATCGCCATGGCGCGTAAGCCCGCATACGAGAGAGGTCAAAAATGGATACGGTACACGCTGTTGTAGGCATTGATGTGAGTAAGAAGAAGCTCGACGTGGCGTTGCTGGTCAACGGCAAGACGAAGTCGAAGGTGGTCGACAACTCCGCTTCGGGACATCGGGCTTTGTTGGAATGGTTGGGCAAGTCGAAGGCTCCGATGGCCGAGCTGCACGTTTGCATGGAGGCGACCGGCGTCTACTACGAGCCGGTGGCGCTGGCCCTGCACGCGGCCGGTTTGCGTGTCAGCGTGGTCAATCCGGCGTGCATCAAGGGGTTCGGGTACAGCGAGAATATCCGCAACAAAAACGACGCGGTCGACGCCGGGCTCATCGCCCGATACTGCGTCGCGATGGCTCCGGCGCCCTGGACGCCGCCACCGATCGAGCAGCGCCAGTTGCGCGCCTGGTCGATGCGCGTGCAGGCCCTGAAGGACATCCGCCAACAGGAGGAGAACCGGCTCGAGGCCCACACCGTCACGGGAATGGACGAGGTGGCCGAGCATGTGAGGGGGCACATCGCCTGGCTGAGCGCCGAGATCGCGAAGCTGGAGGACGAGATCGACGACCATATCGACCGCCACCCCGGCCTCAAGCACGACGCCGACCTCATCGCCAGCATCCCCGGTGTCGGTGCGACCACGGTGGCGAGGATTCTAGGCCACCTGGGCGACATTCGGCGCTTCGAGAGCGCGAAGGCGTTCGCGGCGTTTCTTGGCGTGACGCCGAAGCAGCGCAGTTCGGGAACCTCGGTGCGAGGGCGAACCATGATCAGCAGAACGGGCAGTACCGCGCTGCGCGCGGCACTCTACATGCCCAGCCTGGTCGCGCGCCGACACAACCCGATACTAGCCCAATTTGCCGAGCGACTGCTGGCAACCGGCATGGCGAAGAAGGCCGTGATCGGCGCGGTCATGCACAAGCTGACGCACCTCATCTACGGGGTCATCCACACCGGCAAACCCTTCGACGCAAACTATCTATCGAAAGGGCTTGCAAATCAAGACGGTATCTGACCCCGGAGTCCCGGAGTCCCGGAGTCCCTGACCCCGGAGTCCGGAGTCCTGCCCCCGGAGTCGCGGAGTCGCGGACCCCGGAGTAGGAGTACGTTTCGCGGCCACCCGCTAAGACCTGGACGATGTCGGCCAGTCGGCCGGCTCGCCGGGCAGCGCCGCCGGCCAGGAGGCGATGGCCTGCTGCGACAGGCCGTCGGCGGCGCCGTTGCGGTGGCGCGGAATCCAGCGCAGGCTGACCTCGCCCAGGCCGGCCAGCAGCTCGGCGACGCGGGCGCGGTGCGGCTCCAGCCCCTTGGCGGCGGGCGCTGCGGGCTGGTTGACGTCGTTGATCACCACCTGGCTGTCGCCGTACACCAGCAGCTGCGGCGGCCGCAGCGCCTGCGCCGCCTCCAGCAGCGCGATCAAGGCCAGGTACTCGGCCTCGCCGCTGTTGCCGTGGCCGGCGCGCCGGCTGATCTCGACGCGCTGGCCCTGCGGTCCGCACAGCAGCGCGCCGATGCCGAGCCGGCCCGGGTTGGGATGGGCCGAGCCGTCGAACCAGGCCTGCCAGGCGCCCGGCGCCGGCTGGGCGCGCGCCCGCTTTTGCGCCAGCGCGGCGGCCTTGACTTCCAGCTTGGCGGCGCGGCGGTCCTGCTCGGATTGGCGCAGCTGCGCGCGGGCGGTCAACAACTGGTCCAGTCCGGCGGCGCCGGCGGCCAGGGTCAGCGTCTGGCGCAGCGCGTCCAGCTCGGACACGCCGCCGCGCGCCGCCAGGCGGCGGCCGCTGGTGCGCTCGCCCTTGTACGCGGCGGCGGCGAGACGGTCGAATTCTTCTGTCGGCATAGTAAACGGGCACGGCGCCGCGCGCCAGGCTGGTTTGCAGCCCGGCGCGCGGCGCCGTCCCCTTGTTGATGTGGTGGCAGGCGCCAGCATAACCGATCGGGCGCCGCCCCACCTAGTGCGTGGCCGTTGTCGGGCAACTAGCCACGCGGGACGCTAGTCGCGGCGCGGATTGTCCGGCCGGCGGTCGTGGCGGTTCGGCACGCCGTCGCCGTCGCGGTCGCGGTCATAGCGGTTGGGTACGCCGTCGTGGTCGCGGTCGCCGCCGCCGTGGCGCTCCCAGCGCGCCTCGTCGCGATACCAGCGGCCCTCGCGTTCGCGCCACTGCGGCTGGTTGTAGACGTAGCCGGGCCGCACGGCGATCCAGCTGCCGCCGCGCCATTCGTGGCGGCCGTGGCGCCATTCCCAGCTACCGGGCGCCCAGTTGTAGCCGTGACGCGGACGCGGCACGTTCTCGTAGCGCGGCGGCGGCGGGGCGACGTTGGCGTAGTCGTAGCCCGGCGTGCTGACGCCGATCCAGCCGGCCGGCTGCAGGCGCCAGCCGTCGCGCTCCTGGCGCCATTCGGCGTGGCGGTACTGCTCGCCGCGGCGTTCCGATTCCCAGTGGCCGGCCAGCCAGACGTGGCGGCGGCCGTCCCAATTCCAGTAGCCGGGCGCCCAGACCTGGCCGCGCCGGGCCACGGGGATGCTTTCGAAACGGGCCGGCGGCGGCGCGTCGCGCACGACGATGCTCAGCCCGACCTCGGCGGATGCGACGGCGGGCAGGAAGGCTGCTGCGCTGAGCGCGATCATGGCAGCGGCATAAAAGGTGGGCTTGATCAGTAGGGTTCTCCGGTGGCTGCGTGGTGTTCACGCTTGCGACAAATATAGCAAGCGGCGCGCGGCGGCGGGACGACTGATTCAAGTGCTTACATCTGACACATTCTCTGCGATGAACTGTGTACGTTGGCGCACAGACTTCGGCGGAGGCTGCTAGCGAGGCGGGTGGCGAGGCGGCGGCGGAGGGTGGTGCTTACTGCTTACTGCTTACTGTTTACTGTTTGCTGCGCATGGCGTGCTGCGGGGTGGGCTGTGGGGCTTCGCCTGTCACTGCGCGGCGCGCGCGGCGGACGGCGGGTGCAGGCGAAGGCGGCGGCCCATCACATCTTGCTCGCGGTGCCGGCGGTGTTCAGCGCGGCCTTTTGTTCATCGGCCAGCGATTGCAGCTTCTGCTCGGTGCTCAGGCGCTTGGCGCTGACCACCACCACCTGCATATTGGCCGGCGCGGCCATGGCGACGGTGGCGACCTTGGCTTGCTGCTGCTGTGGCTGTGGCGCGCTGTCGAGCGCGTAGTTGGCGGCGCAGGCCAGGCCCAGGGTGACGACGAACAGGGCTTCGAAATTTTTCAGGACGTTCATTTTGCGGCTCCTAGCGGCGGTGGTGGTGGTCGTGGTGTTGCGATGTATGCACTGTAGCCAAAGGCACTTGGTGCGGCCATCGAATTGCGACGAGACGCCGCTTTGACGGGACGGACTGCAGTTTTTGGCGATCAAACGATGACGGCTCGACCATGCTTTTGCGCCTCCCCCCGCAATGTCCGGCACATCGATCACAGCTGCGCGGGGCTTGTATGGCGTCTTTCCTCTCCAAGGTTTTACAAGCGATGGCGGAACGCCGCCGCGCCCGCCGCCGCCTGGCCAATTTGCGCTTCGGCGCGGCGCGCGCGCGCGGCGCGACGCTGCGCTCGGTGTCGGCAGCGAGTGGGGCTGGGCGCCAGCACAGACGCCGGCACGGGGCGAATCGGCTCCGGCGCGCACGCGGCACGCGCCCGCGCGCCCAAGGCCCGGCTGTGGACGCCGGCCCGGCTGGCCGGCCTTGGCGCCGTCGCGGCGGCGCTGGCCGGCGCCGCGCTGATCGCCGGCCACGCCCGCTATCTGGGCGCGGCCACCGTCAACACGCCGGCCGCCGCCCAGCAGCTGCGCGTGGCCGAGGTGTTCCAGGCGGCGTTGCCGGGCGCCGAGTTCGCCGTGCCGCGGCGCGCCGGCGTCAGCCTCGCCCTGCAGCCGGCCGGCGCCGTGCTGGTCGCCGCCGGCATGCAGGCCGCGCCGGCGGTGCGGCTGGACCTGTGCGGCCAACTGCGCAATGGCGGCAACGGCGTGCTGCTGCCGCTGCGCCTGGGCTACCGCTTCGACGACGTGCGCCGCTGGGTGGCCCGCAACGAGCAGAGCAGCGCGCCGCTGGCGCTGCGCAACGTGCTGCTGGTGCGCGAACGCGCCGCCGGGTCGGGCCAGCCGGCCATGCCGGAGGTGGAGATCAGCGGCAGGGCCATGGCCGACTTCGCCGATCCGCTAGCCGCGCCGCTGCAACTGAACTGGCGCAACGGCCCGGCCAGCACCCGCTGGCTGGGCGACGCCAGCCTGGGCCAGCCCGAGCAGGGCGCCAGCGCCCGTGTCGGCCTGCGCCAGCAGGGCTGGTTGCTGTGGGGCGGCGACGGTGTCAACAACAGCAACGCGCTGCGCATCGAGCGGCGCGCCAGCGCGCTGTGTCCGCAGGCCGGCGAGCTGGTGCTGCAGATGTATCAGCTGCCCGATGCCGGCGCCGCGCCGGCGCTCCCCGCCAACGCCTTGGTGACGGCGTTCCCGGCGCGCGGCAAGGCCGTCAGCACCTATCTGGCGGCGGGCCAGTACCGCGTGCCGGCCGCGCCGCGCGCCGAACTGGAGGACCAGTCGCTGTTCCAGGCCTTGCAGCAGCGCGGCCTGGTGCGCCTGGCGCCCGGCGGCGCCGTCGAGCTGGCGCCGCGCGACCTGCCGCAGTGGAGCGCCGCCGGCGCCGCCGACCGCGCCGCCGACCTGGCGGCCTGGCGCGCGGTGCCGGCCGACGCCGCCACCCGCAAACTGATCAAGCGCCTGTACCACCAGGCCGACGGCGAGTACGTGCGCCAGCAGGTCGACATCTTCAACGGCGAGCGGCGCCTGCTGGCCTGGCGCGGCCGCGACGGCGCCGCCTCCGGCTGGCGCGCCAGCGTGGTCAGCGGCGGCGTCGACAGCCCCTTGCCTGCCAGCGCGCAGATGCCCGGCGCGGCGACGCGCCTGTTCGCCCAGCTGCCGCAGGGCTGGCAGCCGTGGACGCGGGTGGCGCGCTGGCCGCAGGCGCCGTCGCATCCGGCCGTGCGCCTGACGCTGGAGCTGGCCGGCCCGGCGGCCGGCGGCGAGCAGCAACGCCTGCTGCTGCTCGGCCGCGCCCGCGCGGCGACGGGTGCGCGCATGCAGGCGCTGCCGGCGTGCTCCGGCCGCGCCTGCGCCGCCGCCGACGACGCGCAGGAGCTGACGCTGACGCTGCTGCCCGGCGCGCGCAGCGTGCGGCTGGACGTCGAGGCGCTGGCCGTCGATACGCCGCAGGACCAGAAATACCGCCATCTGCGCGTCGCCGCCGGCCGCCTGCTTTGGCAGCAGCTGCCCGGCAGCGCGGCCGCCGCCGGCCCGGCCGCGCTGGCGCCGTCCACCGTGCTGCTGCAGGACCGCAACGGCACGCTGCTGTGGGCCGACGGCGCGCCGACCCAGCCGGCGCTCGACGCCGGCCTGGCCACGCTGCTCGGCGTCGGCCCGGAGCACGCCAGCGGCGTGGCCGGCATGCTGGCGCGGCTGCCGTCGGCCTCGGGCGGGCCGCTGGCCGGCCGCCTGACGCTGGACCTGCCGCTGCAAACGCTGAGCCAGCGCGTGCTCGACTGCGTCGGCATGCGGCGCGGCCGTTGGGACGGCGCCGCCTGCGTCGGCGGCCAGGCCGCGCCGGAACAGCGCCACGCCGGCCTGGTCATCCTCGACACCGAGACCGGCGACGTGCTGGCGGCGGCCGGCGCCGGCACCGGCGCCGTCACCGGCGCCAACTGGGCCGAGGTGCGCGACTTCGACCGCAGCAACCCGGCGCGCAGCCCGCTGCGCCTGCCGGCGCTGCAGCACGACGGCGGCGCCCACCAGAGCCCCGGCTCGACCTTCAAGGTGGTCAGCGCGCTGGGCCTGGAGCTGGCCGCCGTCGGCGACCCGCAGCTCGACGGCCTGCTCGGCGGCCTGCCGCTGGCGGCCATCAACCGCATCGCCCAGCAGCGCGGCTTCGGCTTCCAGACCGACGCCGCCACCTATCCGCTCGATCCGCGCCGCCTGCAACTGGCCCACATCACCAACTACAAGGAGCAGAGCCTGGACCGGCGCGCCCAGGACGGCAAGCTGGGCCTGGCGCAGGCGCTGACCTACAGCCTCAACACCTGGTTCGCCTGGTCCAGCGAGTTGAGCGACCGCAGCCTGTTCGGCCGGCCCGACGGCGGCGCGCCCGACCTGCAGGCGCTCGACGCCGGCGCCCTCGACAGCGTGCGGCCGATCCTGGCGGCGGCGCACCGGCTCGGCTTCGAGCAGGCGCTGCGCCTGGACGGCGGCCTGCTGCCGGCCGACTACCGCTGGTCGGCCTGGGACGCGCTGCAAACCACGCCGGCCCACATCGACCCGATCCACAGCCGCCACGAGCTGCGCCAGATGGCCATCGGCCTGCGCATGCAGGCCACGCCGCTGCAAATGGCGCTGGCGGCCGGCGCCGTCGGCCAGGGCAGGGTGGTGGCGCCGCGCCTGCTGCTGGCGCTCGACGGCCGCGCCGGCAAGGCGCCGTCGATGGCGCCGCTGGGCATCCGCCTCGACCGCATCCGCGCCGGCATGAAGGGCGTGGTCGACGTCGGCACCGGCGCCGGCGCCTTTGCCGGACCGGCGCTGGCCGAGCTGCGCCATGGCCTGTACGGCAAAACCGGCACCGCGCCCACCGGCGAGGGCACCGCCACGGTGTGGTTCACCGGCTGGCTGGAGCCGGGCAGCCTGCCCGGCCAGAGCCACCGGCTGGCGCTGGCCGCCTTCGTCAGCCACTCGGAGGCCAGCGGCGGCGAGCACGCCGCGCCCATGCTGGCGGCGCTGTTGACGACGCTGGTCAAGCCGAGGCCGGTGCGGAGCCAAGCGCGGAGCCAAGCACAGAGCCAAGAACAGAGAGTGAAATAGCCTTGTTAAGGACGTAATGAAGAGAGAAGATTTGTGGCATGATTTTGAGGCGTCCGTCGGTGGTTGTTCGTCCCGTAACGACCCGGCGCGCCTAGAACGACAGGACGCTTATGCGTTTGCCAGGAACCCGCTACCAGGAGCACGGCTGGGAACAAGTGCGCAAGCTGCTCGGACGCTGCTCGGTGCAGGCCTTCCGGCATTTCAGCGCGGAGCAGGTTCTCTGCCCGCCGGGAGCGCAGGGCACGCTACTGGAGCGCTACACCGAGGCGGTGGCGGCGGCGCTGCGCGCGGCCGACAAGACGGCGCGCGCCGAGGCGCACGGCAACAGCTACGGCGACAGCGTCAGCGAGCTGGCCCTCAGCCTGCTGTTCGAGCTGCAGGCGCAGGCCGGCTTCTGGGCCGCGCTGCTGGCCGCCATCGCCGCCGAGCACGGACGCGGCGGCGCCTTCTGGCACGAGGCGGCGGCCGACGGCATCCTGCGCAAAAAATTCAACGACATGTACGCCGGCCTGCGCGACAAGGTCGACGCCGACAACTACAGCGTCAGCACCGGCCGGCCCTGCTCGCCGAACAAGATCTACACCTACCGCATGCTCGACACCGCCTACCGCGAGGTCGAGCGCCTGTTCGCCGGCTGGCAGCAGCACCAGGAGCAGGTCGGCGAGATCCTCGGCCGGCCGCTGGCCGGCGCGCCCATCGAGGCGCGGCAGATGAAGTCCATCGCCGGCTGCAAGGCCGAGTGGATCATCCGCTGGAGCGAAACGCTGGAGCGCCACGACGGCGCGCCCGGCCCGCTGCACACCCGCTCGAAGCGCTTCGCCAGCCTGAAGAACAGCCCGGAGAAGATCGCCGCCATGCTGGCCGAGATCGGCGACTACGAGGAGCTGTCGTCGAACATGGACAGCGCCGACGCCTGGCAGGGCAACGGCGACTCCGGCGCCGCCGCGCTGTGGCTGGAGGACTACTGGCGCGTGGTCGGCGAGTCCGAGGCCGCCGAGCATGCCGGCGGCGCCTTCGCCGACACGCCGGACCGCATCCTGCCGCCGGCGGACTGCGAACTGGCCGCCGACGCCGATACCGACGCCGATACAGCCGATAACGCCGATGCCAATGACGGCGCCAACAACACCGCCGATGGGCTGGCGGCGCGGGCCCGCCGCCAGCGGGCGCAGGCGCTTGATGACACGCCGCCCGCCGCCGATGATGCGGCCTTGCTGGCGCGCGAGCAGTTGGTGGCAGACGGTCTTTCCCTGCCCCCCCGCTACTTGGAACAGGCACGGTTGGCACAGGACGGCGGCAGCTGGACCCTGCGGATATTGAGTCAGGACTCGCTGCCGATCCGGTTGGCGGTCTATCATAAGCTGCTGGGACCAGACGACGCGACCTACCCGGACGAGTGGTTGGACCCGGCCACCGGCGCGCTGCCGACATTGCAACAACTGGCGGCGCTGGACCAGATCTCGATGCCGACGCTGCGCAAGCGGCGCAATGAAGCGATAGACCGGCTGCATGCGGCCCACGATGTGAGCCATAACCCGAACCACAACGCGAGCCATGATGTAAGCCACCAAGCGGCCCCCCGCGCGGAGGCGCAATGAAGGAGAACCAAGTGGATGCGACATCGATGGACGCCAAGCTACGCGAACGGCTGCTGCTGGCGCGCGCCGTCCCCGGCGACCGCCTGATCCTGGCCGACGCCACGCTGCTGGCCGCGCTCGACGGCAGCCGCGCGCTGACGCCGGCCGAGCGCGCCGCGCTGCAGCAGTCGCCGCTGACGCTGCGGCGCTTCAAACAACTGGCGCTGGAGCGGCGCGCCTCGGCATCGGGCGCGCCGGCGGGGAAGAACGCCACAGCCGGAAAACATGCCATGGTCGAACAGCACACCATGGCCGAACAGCACACCATGGCCGGGGAATCCGCAGCAACGGATGAGCCTGCCGGCGGCATCACCCCGGTCGGCTGGTCCGCCTTGGGGGCGGCCAACGACCCGTCGTGGCGCGGCAGCGGCGGCATGCTGCGCGCCGCCGCCGGCGTGGCCGCGCTGGAGCACATGTCCACCGACGACCAGTACTGGACGCTACACTTCCTGTCCAACGGCGCAGGGCAGGGCTGGCAGGTGGTCCTCAAGCTGGCCGCCGAAGCGCCGTTCGCGCCGCAACTGCTGCGCGAACGGCCGCTGCTGCGGGTGCTCGACGGCGCAGGCGCCATCGTGCTGCAAGGCGTGCTCGACGCCGACGGCGAGTGCGAATGCGCCTGGCCCTTCGCCGCCGCGCCGGCGCCGCACTTCCACCAGCACGGCGCCGGCTTCGTGGTCGAACCGGCGGCGCCCTAAGTCATGGCCCTGTTCAAACGACGCCGGCGCGCAGCCACCGACACCGCTGGCCTGGGCAGCGTCGTCATCGCCATGCGCCTGGAGGACGGCGATGTCGCGCCGGCCGACTGCCGCGTGGTGGTGTTCAACGCCGCCGGCTACGCCCGCCGCCTGCCCGCCGGCCGCGTCGCGCGCGGCGACGGCGAGACCGTGTATTGCTACCATCCCGGCCCCTACAACGTCGAGTTGACGCCGTTCCCCGCCGCACCCGAACTGGGCCTGCGGCTGCAATTCGTCGTCGACGCGGCCGACCCGCGCGTGGCGCAGCAGCGCTTCGAGCTGCTGCTGCACAGCGAGGCCGGGCCGCAGCTGGGCTTGGCCGAGTTCGGCGCATCCATCGAGCAGGCGCTGCAACTGGCGCTGCGCCAGGGCGGACTGGACCTGCCGCCCTGCACCGCGCTCGAGGAGTGGCACAGCTTCCGCGCCGGCCTCAACCAACTGCTCTACACCCGCTTCGGCGTGACGGTGGACGACTGCTTCCCGGTCGACCTGGGCGAGCGGATCGACTTCGCCGCCACCCTGCGCGCGCGCGCCGCGCGCCTGGCCGCGCGCCTGGCCGAGCGCCCGCCCGCCCGCGCGCCGGTCGCTGCACCGGCAGCCGTGGCGCCGCCAAGCGGCGGCACGAACGCCGCAGTGCCGACCGAGGCCAGCAACGCCCAGCAAGGGGCAGCCGCTGCGGCGGCAGCCATCACGCTGCCGAGCAGCGGCACGAACGCCGCCAGCCCAACCGAAGCCCGCAGCACCGAACCGGGGTCAGACCCTCGCGGGTCTGACCCCAGCCCTTCGCCTAGGGGTTCCCCAGCAGACCACGCGGCGACCGACGACGCCAAAGCCCTGCGCCGCCTCTTCCTCGAGCTTCCGCCCGCCACCAGCGCGCTGCGCCTGATCGCGCTGCCGCCCAGCCAAGCGCTGTTCCAGAGCCACCAGCAGCTCTTGCAGCGCCTTGCGTTGAGCAGCCTGTCGGTCGCCACCATGCCCTCGCTGGCCTGGGCCGCGCCCGACCGCCCGCTGGACCTGGTGCAGCAGCGCCGCCGCGCCAGCCAGGCCATCGCCGCCGTACGCGCGCTCGACGAAGCCTGGGCCTTGCTGGCCCGCCTGCGGCTGGCCGCGCCGGATCAACTTCCCGAGCTGTTCGACGAGGCCGACCGCATCATCGCCAATCTCGACCACCACCTCGCGCTGCGCCGCGCCCCGTTCGCGCCAACAGAGCAGGAATGCGACGAGGCGCCAGCGCAATCCCGCGACGCGACGGCCGCTGCCGCCCCGCGCAAGGAACCATCGCTATGACGCACCACCCAAGCACCCCGGCCGACGCCGCCAAGACCCACCACACCTTCGCGCCCGACGTCGCGCAAATGAGCGCGCGCCCCAGCGTGCCGGTCAGTGCCGACTGCCGCTGCATGCTGGCCGACGGCCGCGTGCTGACCATCACCGCCAGCCGCCGCCCGCGCGCCAACCGGGCCGACGTCAAGTGCGCGCTGCACGGCGCACCGGCGCTGGCCGAACGGGTACAGGAAGTGGTGCGCCTGGCGCGCCACACCGAGGCCCGCTTCGACAGCCGCGACCAGGTCGTGCTGAGCATGGACCTGCTGCCCGCCG
Organism: Rugamonas sp. DEMB1; assembly: GCF_029834475.1. GTDB lineage: Bacteria > Pseudomonadota > Gammaproteobacteria > Burkholderiales > Burkholderiaceae_D > Rugamonas > Rugamonas rubra. Next base: position 2,284,206 of record NZ_CP122407.1, read on the forward strand.
CCGGCGAGCGCGATTGGGAGCTGGCCGCCGTGCTGGCCGACCGCATGGTGCGCGGCGAGTACCGCAGTAGCGCCACCGCGCTGTACGCGCAAGGCTGGTCGGACGCCTGGCATTTGGGCCAGGTGAGCGGCCGCTCGGCGCTGGCCACCGCCTCGTTGCGGCGCCATCTCGCCGCACAGGCGGTCGCGGCGCCGGCTGCGGCAACTGGCTCCCCTACCGCCGCCGCAGGCGAACCAGCCAGCATCGGCATCATCGTCGGCGGCGACAGCGACAGCGACGGCGCCGCCGAAACCGACGCCATCGCCGCGCTGCCCGCCGTGCTGCGCATCGCCCACCTCGGCGCCTTGAGCGGCCACACCGACCCCGCCTCGGGTGTCTCCACCGCGCGCGCCTGGTTCCCGCTGCACAGCGGCGGCGTCAACGACGCCTTGGGCTGGGTCGACGTCAGCGTCTACCCGATAGTCGCCAGCGGCGGCGACGAAGAGGATACAATCGCCGCGCCGGGGCTCGACGCCAGCACCCAACTGGCGCTGCGCCAGGCGCTGGTCGGCGCGCGCCACTTCGACGGCCGTGGCCTGGGCCGCTGGCGCACCGTGGTGCGCTTCGGCCAGCCCCGCTTCGAGGGCAACTCCTACCAGCTGGCGCTGGTCATGGCCGACCGCCTGGCGCGCGGCCGCGAGTTCGTGCCGCGCGGCCGGCTGATCGCCAGCGGCTGCTCCAGCGCCTGGCACGCCGGCCGGGTCGAGTCGGTGGAAGGCCTGGAGGCCAAGACGGCGCTGATTCTGCGCCAGGTGGTGGAGGGCGACCGGGTGTTGCTGCCCAAGGAATGGCAGGCCGGCTTGCCGGCCGGCTTCGCCGCCGCCGTCAAGGGACGCGGCGCCAGCGTCGCCTGTATCGAACGAATCGGCGTGATCTGAATCGTGCGCAAGAATGAATGCGGCACGCCCCTGCTAAAATCGGTGTCTGGCGGGGCGCGGCCAGTGGATGAATCAAGTTAGGAGTCTGACATGTTCCAAATGTTTGGTTTTGGCGGCGTTAAATGCCCGCGTTGCGAGCACAAGAACGACGACCAGTCGGGCTACTGCAATCACTGCGGTCTCACCTTGGGCGCCACGCGCAACGAGCCGGTGCTGCGCGACAACCGCTGGATTCCCGCCGACGACGAGCTGGCCGTCTACTTCGGCGTGCGCGAGCTGTCCGGCATCTTCACCAAAACGCTGCGCGTGCCGGCCACCGCCCGCGCCTACATCCTGCAGGCCGACAAGGCCACCGAGGTGCCGCAGGGCGAGTACGAGATCGAGGGCTTCTTCACCCGCCTGAACCACCTGCTGCGCAGCCAGCACGCCGAGATCCTGATCACCCGCAGCACGCCGCTGCCGGTCGAATTCGCCTTCGACGACCTGCAGACCGCCGAACACCTGAAAATCTCGGCGCGCTTCAGCGTCGGCCTCAAGGTGGAGAACGTGGCCGCCTTCGCCCAGCACTTCATGACCGTGCCCGGCTCGGTCACCACGCGGCACCTGCACGACCTGCTGGCGCCGTCGGTGCGCCAACTGGCCTCCGAGTTCGTCGGCGCCCGCTCGATGCGCGACATGGCCCACAACGCCGAACTGCGCGCCCAGGTCGACGAGCGCCTGCAAAACGCCCTCAAGCTGCGCCTGGCCGAATACGGCCTGGCGGTGAGCCAGGTGGAGACGGCGGCGCTGCGCCACGACAAATTCGACCACAACCGCGAGCGCATCGGCACCTTGTGGCTGGTGGCCGACGAGCGCCACGTCCAGCTGGAGCACGTCAAGCAGCTCGACCAGATCTACGACGAGGAGGAGTGGCAGGCCATTTGGCGCGAGGAGCAGAAGCAGCGCAGCGAGTTGCGCCGCGCCGAGCTGCGCCAGGACGCCAGCGTGCAGAAGGCAGAACTGGCGCTGCAGGAGGCCGAGCGGGTGCAGGCGCTGCGCGCGCGCGAGGTGGACCTGTACGGCCGCATCATCGAATCGAAGACGCGCAAGGTGGCGCTGGAGCGCGGCGCCGGCACCACGCTGGCCGAGCTGGAACACGAGCTGGCGCGCAACAAGGCGCACCGCGTCGGCGACACGGCCGACTGGGAGCACGTGCGCCAGCTGGCGCAGATCAAGATGCGCACCGAGCTGGAAGTGACCCAGCAGGCCGCCGCCCAGGAGCGCCAGCTGGCGCAGCAGAACTTCAGCCAGCAGCTGCGCCAGCAGGCGATCCAGAACCAGATCGCCCAGGCCCTGCTGATCGAGGACGAGTCGCGCCGCCGCGCCGAGCTGGCGCGCCTGCGCCAGCTCGAGGAGGAGGAGGGCAAGCGCCAGGCGCAGATGGAGGCCGAGCAGCACGTCGCCCACTTCCAGGGCCTGGCGCTGGCCAACGCCGCGCGCCGCCGCGAGGCCGAGCGGGTGCAGGAGTGGGAGGACCAGCTGGCCCTGGCGCGCCAACGCGAGCTGCTGCGCGGCGACGCCGTCAAGGACGCCGCCAACACCGCGCAGGTGGCCGAGATCAACGACAGGATCGAGCAGCTGCGCCGCAGCGGCGCCCAGGCCGACGCCGTCGCCCAGTACGAGAAGCTGCTGCGCACCATCGAGGCCGACGGCATCCACGCGCGGCAGATCCAGGCCAACGCCAAGCAGGCCATGCTCGACCAGCTGGCCGTCGACGAGCAGCGCCAGATGTTGGCGCAGAAGGAGCACGAGGCGCAATGGCAGCGCGAACTGAAGGCGCGCGAGCACGAGCGCGACGAGCGCTTCGCCCGCTGGAAGGGCGACTACGATCTGCTGCTGGCCCAGCAGCGGCACGAGATCGAGCGCATCGCCGCCGTCGGCGCGCTGAGCGACAGCGGCAAGGTGGCCACCGCCGCCGCGCCCAACGCCGCCGCGCTGACGCAGATCATGAAGCTGCAAATCCAGGGCGGCATGAGCGCCGAGCAGATCCAGGCGCTGGCCCAGGTGGTCGCCGCCGAACACGGCGTCACGCCGCAGGAGGCGGCCCGCCAGGCGCAGGAACGGGTGCTGGAGGAGCGCGCCCTGCGCGAGGCCGACATGGACAAGGACCGCCGCCACCAGCTCGACCTGCTCAATTTGCAGATCAGCGCCGGCGCCAACGCGCTGAACACGCAGAGCCAGCTGGGTATCGGCGTGGCGCAGGCGCAGGGCGGCGGCGCGATCCACCACCACCACGCCGCACCCGCGCCGGCGCCGGCACTGGCGGCGCACTTGGTGCCCGAGCTGCCCAAGTATTGCAGCAACGGCCACCCGACGCGGCCCGGCCACCCCTTCGACAAATTCTGCGCCGAATGCGGCGCGCCGCTACAACCCTGATGGAATCGGCCCGACACGATTAGATGATGCAAACAGCAAGAGACAAGATCCGCGAACTGCGCGCCTTGCACGACGACGGCCTGCTGAGCTTGCAAGAGTTCGACCGCCGCAAAAACGCCATCCTCGACGCCGAGTATTCGCCGCCGGGCGGCGCCGCTGCGGGCACGGCCGGCGCCTCCGCGCCGCCGCCGGCCACGCGCCAGGGCACCGAGCTGGGGCTGATGTCGGGCCAGGAGATCGGCCCGCAGAACCGCCGCTACCGGCTCGAACGCCTGATCGGCATGGGCGGCATGGGCCAGGTGTGGCAGGCCACCGACCTGGCCACCCACGCCGAGCTGGGCCACAGCGACATGGTGGCCTTGAAGATCCTGCCGCCGCAGCTGACGCAAAGCGCCACCCACGCCAAGCTGCTGATCGAGGAGGCGACCCAGGCGCGCAAGCTGGCGCACGAGAACATCGTCCGCGTCTACGAATGGGCGCAGACCCGGCCACGGCCAGCTACTTCATCATCATGGAATACCTGGAGGGCGACGAGCTGGACGCCTTCCTCGCCCGCGAGGGCGTGCTGCCGCTCGAGCGCATCTGCGAGTTGGTCGAGCCGGTGGCGCACGCGCTGCAATACGCCTGGGACAAGCACAAGCTGGTGCACCGCGACATCAAGCCGGGCAACGTCTTCCTGACCAAGCGCGGCGAGATCAAGCTGCTCGATTTCGGCATCGCCTCGCGCGCGCGCAGCGCCGGCAGCAGCCTCGGGCTGCAGACGCCCAACGCCGGCACCGCCGGCTACCGCGCGCCGGAGGCCGGCACCCACGCGCGCCAGCCCAGCCCCCGGCTCGACGTGTACGCCGTCGCCGTGATGGTCTACCAGATGCTGGAGGGCCGCCTGCCCTTCGACGACGTGCGCACGGCCGACATCCACCCCTCGGCGCCGACCTCGCTGAACCTGCGCCAGTGGCAGGTGCTGCAAAGCGGCTTCGCCTACGCCCAGGAGCGCCGGCCCGCCACCGTGGCCGAGCTGTTGGACGGCCTGCGCCGCGCCGCCGGGCCGAACGAGCAGGAGCTGGCCGAGCAGGCCGCCGAGGCCGAGCGCGCGCGCCTGGCCGAACAGCAGCGCAGGAAGGAAGAAGCGGAGCAGGCCGCGCTGGCCGAACAGGCCCGCGCCGTCGAGCAGAAGCGCCAGGCCGAACTGAACGCGCGCAAGCTGGCCGAGGCGCAGGCCGCCGCCCAGGCGGCGGCGCAGGCGGCGGCGATCGAAAAGGTCAAGCTCGACAAGCAGCGCCGCGAGCTCGAGGCCAGGCAGCGCGCCGAGGCCGAGGAGTCGGCCAAGATCCGCAAGCAGCAGCTGCGCGAGCAGTTGCAGGCGCGCCGCGAGGCCGACGCCAAGGAGGCGCGCGAGGCCAAGGAGGAGCAGCAGCGCAAGATCAACCAGTTGAAGGCGGAGGCGGCCTACCGCGCCGAGCAGGAGCGCCACCGCAAGCAGCTGGCCGCGCGCAACGCCGCCGAGCTGGCGGCGCTGATGCCCACCTCGGCCAGCCCCGTCGCCGACCCCAGCGGCGTGCTGCGCGACCGCTTCCTCGACGGCGCCGGCAGCGGCCCCGAGCTGGTGCTGATCCCCACCGGGCGCTTCCAAATGGGCTCGCCGGAGCACGAGCAGGCCGTCGCCATCAAGGCCGGCGCGCAGAAGAGCTGGCTGGAGCGCGAAACGCCGCAGCACTGGGTCGGCATCGAACAGCCGTTCGCGCTGGGCCGCCACCCGGTCACGGTGGGGCAGTGGAAGCAGTTCGTCCGCGCCACCGGCTGGGAGTCGCTGTCGGACACCGACTGGCGCGCGCCCGGCTTCGCGCAGAGCGACGAGCATCCGGTGGTCGGCGTCAGCTGGAACGACGCCCAGTTGTACCTGCGCTGGCTGTCCGAGCGCACCGGGCAGTTGTACCGCCTGCCCAGCGAGGCCGAATGGGAATACGCCTGCCGCGCCGGCACCCGCACCGCCTTCAGCTTCGGCGACGAGATCAGCACCGAGCGCGCCAACTACGACGGGCACTACACCTACAACGGCAGCCCGCGCGGCCAGTACGTGCAGGGCACCAGCAAGGTGGGCAGCTACGCGCCCAACCCCTGGGGCCTGTTCGACATGCACGGCAACGTGTGGGAGTGGGTGCAGGACGTGGTGCACGAGAACTACCAGGGCGCCCCGCTCGACGGCCGCGCCTGGGAGGAGGGCGGCGACAGCGTGCGCCGCGCGCTGCGCGGCGGCGCCTGGCTGTACAACCCGCGCTATCTGCGCTCGGCGGTGCGCAACGGCTTCTCGGCCGTGCTGGCCAACGACATCGTCGGCTTCCGCGTCGCCCGCAAGCTGGTCTAGCCGGCGCGCCAGCGGCTAGCAAACCACAGGCAGAGAGCCAGGGTCAGACCCTTAGGGTCTGACCCTCGATTTTCGACGGTGGGTTTTCTGAACTTAGCTGCATTCGGGGCAGACCCCGGCGGGGCCAGACCCGATGGGAGCGGGGTGAACGGCTGCGTCTGGACGCAGCCAACCATCCTACTTCTTGGCGCGTGCCGCCGCCGGCGCCTTGGCCGCCGTCATCTCGATCTCCACCAGGCCGCCCGGCATCGGCAGTGCGGCCACCTGCAAGGCCGTGCGCACCGGCTTGTTCGGCTGCGCCGCGCTGCCGAAGTACTGTCCATACGCCGCGTTCAGACCGGCGAAATCCATCTTGCCGTCCAGCGCCGGGTCGCCCGCCATGAAGACGTTGACCTTGACCACGTCGGCCAGGGTCAAGCCCTCGGCCGCCAGCAGCTTCTCGAACTTCTTCAGGATCGACAGCGTCTGCGTGTTGGTGTTGCCGTAGGCTTCGACGCTGCCCTTGGGCGCGTCCGGGTTGGCCACGTCGGCCAGGTTGCCGCTGAAGAAGACCAGCCGGCTGCCGGCCGGCACGCTCACCGTCGTCGAGATCGGGAAGCTCGAGCCGGGGATGCCGGTGCGCTTGATCTCCTCCGCCTGCGTGGACGGCGCGACGTGTAGCAGGGCCAGGCCCAGGCCCAGCGTCAGGCCGCGTTTGCATTGCTGGAGGCTGAAGAATTCGGGGAAAGCTCGCATCGTGTGGTTCCTCTTCGGTTGGAAAAATGGTGGCGGCAAATAGGCGCGCGCCGCCGTGCGGCGTGCGCCTGCCACAGCCGACGCAATATGCATGCCACCCGTTTTCCATCCGACATGCTTGCCTGCCGCCGGGCGGGCGGGGGCAACTGCGGCAGTCATCCCGGCGCGCCGCACCAAAATGCTGAGTCCGTCCGCACCGTTTTAGGCCGCGCCGTCCGCGCGCGCGCCACGGCCAAGCCGCGCCTCGGCACAATGGGAGATTGGCGAAGTGGCGCGAAACGGTGTAAATTGACGATTCACTTATATTGCACGCAAGGAATACCATGTCGATCAAAGTCATCCGCGACCAGTCTCTGCCCATGCGCCACGTGGCGCATATCCGCAACCACCTGATTTCCGTTGACGAAGGCGTGGACGTCGGCGGCAGCGAGGCCGGCCCGACCCCGCACGACCTGTACGACGCCGCGCTGAGCGCCTGCAAGGCGCTGACCCTGGTTTGGTACGCCAAGCGCAAAGGCATCCCGCTCGAAGACGTCGAAGTGAGCATGGAGCGCGACGCCAGCGAGGAGCGCCACGGCACCTACCGCCTGGCCGCCACCCTGCACCTGGGCGGCCCCTTGACCGACGCCCAGCGCCAGGAGCTGCTGGCCGTGGCCGACAAATGCCCGGTCCACAAACTGATGACCAGCGTGACCACCGAAGTGAGCACCGTGCTGGGAGAGCCGAAATGAGCATCGCCAGCGTGTTGAAGGGCCACGACAAGGACCTCGGCGGCGGCTTCGTGGTGCGGCGCTATTTGCCGTCGGCGCTCAAGCAGGCGGTCGGCCCCTTCATCTTCTTCGACCACTTCGGCCCGGTCGACGTGCCGGCCGACGCCAAGCACGACGTGCGGCCGCACCCGCACATCGGCCTGGCCACCGTGACCTACCTGTTCGAAGGCGCGATCGACCACCGCGACAGCATCGGCTCGGTGCAGCGCATCGAACCGGGCGCGATCAACTGGATGACCGCCGGGCGCGGCATCGTCCACTCCGAGCGCACGCCGAAGGATCTGGTCGGCGTGCCGCACCGCACCCACGGCCTGCAGTTGTGGGCCGCGCTGCCCGCCGCGCACGAGGAGGACGAGCCGAACTTCGTCCACACGCCGGCGGCCGACATCCCCGTCTTCAGCGTCGACGGCGCGCGCGTCAAGGTGTTGATCGGCACCGCCTTCGGCAAGACCTCGCCGGTGGCCACCTATAGCCAGACCCTGTATCTGGACGTGAGCCTGCAGGCCGGCCAGGAGCTGGGCCTGGCCAGCCTGCCGGAGGAGGCGGCGATCTACCCGATCAGCGGCGAGCTGGAGATCGACGGCGTGCCGCTGGCGCTGCACACCATGGCGCTGCTCGACACGCGCAGCGCACAGTTGGTGCGCGCCGCCAGCGCCGCGCAGTTCATGGTGATCGGCGGCGAGCCGCTCGACGGCCACCGCTACCTGTTCTGGAACTTCGTCTCCTCGCGCAAGGAGCGCGTGGTGCAGGCCGGCGAGGACTGGACCGCGCGGCGCTTCGCCGCCGTGCCGGGCGAGACCGAGTGGATACCGCTGCCGCCGAAGGTCGGCAAGTAAACCAAGCCAGATGGGCATTGGCTCGCGCCGATGTCGTCGCTGGTCCCGGCGGTGCGCGCCACCGGGGAGGGCGCCTACGATTTGGTTTTCCTCGACTCCGAGCGCTCGGAGTACGTGGGCTGGTGGCCCGATTTGCGGCGCGTGCTGCGCCCCGGCGGCTTGCTGGTGGTCGACAACGCGACTTCGCACAAGGAGGAGATGGCCGCCTTCATTCAAACTGTTCGGGCCGACACCAATTTCTCGACGAGTCTGGTCCCCGTCGGCAATGGTGAATTCCTGGCGACAAAGGCATAGTCAGGCCGGCTGCACTAGTGGCGGCGAGCATCGTCCTGCGTCGTGGGCACGGTCTGTATCGCGTCGCTGACCCGGCTGTGCAGGAAGCCCGCCGGGACAGGCGGCAGTTGTTGGAGTAGGCGCTGTCCTGGCGCGTTGGGCACGGCAGGACATAGGCATGGGGCTGGGCGCCCGCTTACTTCTTGGCCTTGTTCACCTGCCGTTTAGCGTCGTGGTACTGCCACAGCACGTTGAGGATTTTCCATTCGTTGCCGGCGGTCTTGTACAGGTGCATATGGTCGATCCATTCGTCGGCCGTCAACTTCACCGACGCCACCCGGTTGTCGATATCCAAGATCTTGATCTCGACCCGGGGGGATGGCGGGAACTTGTCGCCGTCCTTGTTGTACGTCCTGGCCACCTTCACCATCGTCTCGTAATCGGTCTTCATGATGAACTCCGAGCCGTCCTCGGCTTGCCAGTAGGTGCGTTTGGCGAGTTCCTTGTCCAAGCCGCGCCGCATCATTTCCGGATCGGCTTTGTGCTGCGATTCAATGTAATCGAGCACGGCCCGTTCCACCGCTTGGCGGTCGGACGGGCTGTCGGCAATGGCGGAAAAGGGCAGCAGCGCTGCGATGAAAAAAGTCAAGAATCGATGCATGAGTCGTCCTCAGGTAGACCAATGTGTGACTGCGGGGCGAGTGTTCGCGACATTTTCCTGATGCCGAACACTTAATTTTGACTGTATCACATCTTCCTGAGACCAATTCCGCTACTTGGCGCCGAATCGTTCACCACCGCCCGTCCATGCTCATTCCAGAAAGAACTCCAGCCCGCGCGACAGGGCCGGGAACAGCGCGGAACCATGGTTCTCGCGCGGCAGCTCGATAAAGCGTACACGCTCCAGGCCCAGCGCCTGTTTCTGCGTTTCCAGCCGGACGGACAGGTCGCGCGCCTCGTCCACCATCTTTTTTTGCGCCAGTACGGCGCCGCGCTCGCCGGCCTTGGCGGACGGCGGCGCGGCCGCCTGCTCCAGCTCGCCGACGGTGAGCAGCAGCCGCGGCTGGTGTTGGCGCGCCGCCGCCAGGCCCGGCACCTCGCTGAGCACATGGCGTTCGGCGAACCAGATCGACGGGCTGGCGGCGACGTAGGTTTGGAACGCCGCGGGCCGGGTGAACAAGGTGTGCAGCGTAAACAGGCCGCCATACGAATGGCCGAACAGGGCCTGCCGTTGCGTATCGATGGGCGTGCTGGCCTGTATCAAGGGCTTCAGTTCCTGTTCGATGAAGTCGAGGAAGAGATCGGCGCCACCGTCACCCGCGCCGGCCTTGCCGGCCGCCGGCGGCGTGTAGTCGCGGGCGCGGGCGGGCTCGTCGTAGTCCTCGGCGCCGGCGTAGCCGATGCCGACCACCACCGGCGCATGCAGTCCGGTCACCTTGCTGCGGCGCGCCACCGTGCGCGCCATCAGGGCCGCGCTGGGGAAGGCGGCGTTGCCGTCGAGGACGTAGATGACCGGATGGCCGGCCGGCGGTGGCGCCGTGTCCGGCACGCTGAGGAATATGCGGTAGTGCTGGCCGGTGCGCGCCGACGCCAGGTCCAGCTGCCGCGCCTGCGGCAAGCCGGCCGCCCGCCAGACGACGGCGGGCGTCACCGCCGCCGCCGTCGCCACCGTCGCCGTCGCGCCCGTGGCCGTGGCCGACGTGGCGCAGGCGGGCAGCCAGGCGCAGGCCAGCAGGGCGGCCGCGCCGCCGAGAGCCAGGCGGCGCATCACAGGTCCACCGAGGCCGACAGTTTATAGATGCGGCCCGCGCCCTGCGTCACATAGCCGTCGTTGAAGGAGCCGGCCCAGTAGCTCTTGTTGGCGACGTTCTCGACGTTGGCGCGCAGTTGCAGCGTGTGCGCCAGCCAGCGCACGCTGTGGCGCGCGCCCAGGTCGACGCGGGTCCAGCTGCCGATCTGCTGCGTGTTGCTGCTGTTGACGTACTGGCTGCCGGTGTAGACCAGGCGGGCGTTCAGGCTCAGGCCGTTGGCGCCGGGCACGCTCCAGTCGCCGCCGAGGTTGGCCTTCCACTTCGGCGTGCCGTAGATGGTCTTGCCGGTCAGGGCGGCGCTGGAGGCGTGCGTCATCTTGCCGTCGGTGTAGGTGGCGCCGCCCAGTACGCGCAGCTGGCCGCCGAGCTGGCCGAACACATTCCACTCCACGCCGCGGTTGCGCTGGCGACCGTCGGCGTTGTAGGTGTTGCTGGCCGTGTCCTTGAGCATGCTCGGGCGCTTGATCTGGAACACGCTGAGGGTGTTGCCGTACTCGCCCTGGTCCCACTTCACGCCGCCTTCGACCTGCTTGCTCTGGTAGGGCGCGAACACCTCGCCGAAATTCTTCGCCGTGGCGTCGGTGACGCTGCCGCCCTGGCTCAGGCCCTCGATGTAGTTGGCGTACAGCGACAGCGCCGGCGTCCACGGCTTGACCACCAGGCCGAGCGCCGGCGTCAGCGCCCGCTTGTCGTAGTTGGAGGTGACGGCGCCGCTGACCGGGTGCAGCGCGCGAGTCTTGACCTGCTGCTCGCGCGCGCCGAGGGTCAACAGCACCTTGTCGCCGGCGAAGGCCAGCGTGTCGGCCAGCGCCAGGCTGCGCAGCGCGGCGTCGCCGACCTTGGGCGCCGGGCCGGGGTCGGCGCCCAGCGCCGGCGCGCCCGGCCGGTAGATGTTCGACTTGTAGTCGGCGCTGAAGCCCGGGGTGGCGCGGCCGGTGTCGAACTCCAGCGAGGTGGCGCTGAGCACCATCTGGTGGCGCACCGATCCGGTGGTGAAGCGGGCGCGCAGGCCCACCTCGGCCGAGGTGGTGTCGGTCGAGCCGCGTTGGTGGAAGGTGGTGCCGAGGTAGTCGCCGGCGGCGTTGCGGATCGCCGCGCGGGTGCCGTTGATGTAGCCCGAGTAGCGGTAGCGCAGCTTGCCCAAGGCGGCGTAGGCGCTGAGCGCGTCGCTGAACTCGTAGCTGGCGCGCACGGCCACGGCGTCGTTTTCCAGCTTGCCGTAGATGCCGCGCAGCAGGTTGGTGCCGGTCTTGGGCGGCGCGATCACGCCGGTGCTGGGAAAGGACGCCATCCAGGAGCTGCCGTTGTCGATGTTTTCACGGTTGCTGTAGGCGTCCAGCGCCAGGTTCAGCTGCGCGCCGCGATAGTCCAGCGCGATGGCCGCCAGCAGGCGCTCCTTCTTCTGCTCGTCGACGCCGACCTTGCCGTCGCGGTAGCCGCCGTTGAAGCGCACGCCGTAGCGGCCGTTGTCGCCGAAGCGCCGGCCGGCGTCCAGGTGCGCGCCGTATTGCGCGGCGGAGGTGAAGTCGGTGCTCAGGCGCAGCAGCGGCTTGTCGCCGGCGCGCTTGGGGACCAGGTTGATGACGCCGCCCACGCCGCCCTGTGGCGACATGCCGCCCAACAGCGCGCCGGGTCCCTTCAGCACCTCGACCCGTTCGACGAACTCGGTCGGCGCGTGGCCGTAGGGCGACAGGCCGTACAGGCCGTTGAAGGCCAGGTCCCTCGCCGGTGATCTCGAAACCGCGAATGCTGAAGTTCTCGTAGATGTGGCCTTCGGAGGTGGTGAAGCGCACCGATGGATCGTTCTGCAGCACGGCGGCCACGGTGGAGGCTTGCTGGTCCTCGATCAGGCCGGCGGTGTAGGCGCTCAGGTTGAAGGGCGCGTCCATGGTGCTGGTGCTGCCCAGTATGCCGAGCTGGGCGCCGCGCGCCACCTGGCCGCCGGCGTACACGCCAGGTAGCTCGTCGGCCAGCAGGGTGGAGGTCACGGTCACCGTCGCCAGCGCCTGGTCCTTGCGCTGCGCGGCCGGCGCGACGGCCTGCCTGCTCTGCAACAGATAGCCGGCGCTGGTTTTGCCGATTGCGTAGGGGCTGTCGCGCAGCAGGGTGTTGAAGCCGTCTTCCGTGCTGTAGCTGCCCTTCAGGCCGGGACTGCGCAGACCTTGCACCTTGTCGGCGTCGAGCGCGACGGCCACGCCGGCCAGTTGGGCAAAACGGTTCAGGGCGTCGGCCAGCGGACCGGCCGGAATGTCGTACTGGGCGTTGGCGCTCTGCGCGAAGGCGCCGCCGCTTGCGCCCAGCGCTAGCGCGCCGCCGAAGGCGAGTCGCAGGGCGAGGGTCAAGGGGGCCAGGGTGGTGCGGCGGGTAGGTGCTTGTTGTTGCTTGGACATGGGTTTCGGCTTCCTGAAGGGCTGGATGAACTTGCTTACATAGACCTTGACGGACGAAAACTCCCAATCGGAACCGCAGCGATGAAGTTTTTTTTGTTTTTTAAATTTGTGGGAGGCCAGCTTTACCCCGCAACCGAAGGGGTCTGACCCCATGCGGGGTCAGACCCCGACGCTAGCGCACCGGCTTGGGGGGCGGTGCGTCGACCACGACCACGTATGGGGTGAAGCTGCGGATGCGCAGCGTCGGGAAGCTGTTCAGCAGCAGCTGCAAGGCCCGCTCGGAGTCGTCCAGCGGCAGCACGGCGCTGACCCGCATGGCGGCGATCTGGCGCTTGTCGTACTTGATCACGCCACGGCGCTGGCGCGCCAGCGCGTCCAGCACCTCGGCCAGCGGACGGTTTTGCAGCACCAATTGATGGTCGCGCCAGGCATCGGCCACGCTGTGCGGGTCGACGGCCGAGATGCGGCCGACGCCGCCCGCCGTGATGCGCACCTTCTCGCCGGCCGCCACCACGGTGGCTGGGGCCAGGCTGTCGGCCGCGCGCGCCTCGGTTTTCGATTCCAGCATCGCCAGGTCGGTGCCGCCGGCGCCGCGCTCCACCACGAAGCGGGTGCCGAGCGCGCGGATGCTGCCTTCCTCGGTTTGCACCAGGAAGGGCCGCTCGGGGTCGCGCGCCACATCGACCAGCACCGCGCCTTGCAACAGCTTGAGCACGCGCCGGTTGGCAGTGAATTGCTGGTCGACGGCGCTGCCGCCGCTGAGCGTGATGCTGCTGCCGTCCGCCAGCACGCGGGTCTGCCATTCGCCGACGCCGGTGCGCACGTCGGCGAGCAGGACGGCGGGTTTCCAAGCAGGCAGGCCCAGCGCGACGGCGCCGACCAGCAGGGCGACGGCGAGCGCGCTGATGGCCGCCGCTGTCCATGTGGCGCTGGCGGTCGATCCTTTGCCGGCCGGCCGGCGGGAGGCCGCCAGCGCGGCGCGCGCGGGGCGGCCGTCGAAGGCGTCGAGTTGGCCCAGCAGGGCTTGCATGCGCAGCGCGGCGGCGGCATGGCGTGGATCGGCCTGCTGCCACGCCTCGAAGCCGGCCCGCGCCTCGGCGCGGCCGGCCGCCTCGTCGCCGGTCAGGGAAATGATCCACGCGGCGGCCTGCTCGGCGATGCGGCCTTGGTCCGTATTCAAAGGCATGGCTGGCCGAGCGCCGTGTCGCAGCGCAGCAGCGCCTGCACCAAATATTTGTGCACCATGCGGGTCGATACGCCCAGCCGTTCGGCGATGGCGGCGTGGCTGGCGCCGTCCAGGTAGTGCAGCAGGAAGGCGTCGCGGGCGCGCGCCGACAGTTGCTCCAGCGCGCAGGCGATGCGCTCGAGCGACTGCACGGCCAGCAGGATCTCCTCGGGAGACGGGTAGCAGGGCAGTTGCGCGGCCAGCGCCTCCAGCTCCAGCATGTAGGCATGCTCGATGGCGTTGCGGCGGCTGCGGTCCACCAGCAGGCGCTTGGCGGTGGTGGTGAGGAAGGCGCGCGGCTCGGCCAGCTGCGGCAGACTGTCGCTGGCGGCGAGCAGCCGCAGGAAGGTGTCTTGTGCCACATCGGCCGCGTGGTGGGCGCAACCCAGGCGCCGGCGCAGCCAGCCCAGCAGCCATGCATGGTGCTCGCCGTACAGCGAGGCCATGTCTTGCTGGGGCGGATGCTGCGCAATCGTCATGTTGGCCTAGATGGGAATAAGAATTATTCTCATTTTAGCGCAACTGGACCGGGTGGCGCAATCGGCAGGAAGTGTCAGCGTAGCCACCGCCTGCCTGGGGGGGGGGGGCGCCGGCCGCGCTTTCACTGGGCATGCGTCGCCGTCGCGTCTGCTGCCAGTTGTCTCGGTTCGTATTGACATTGTCAAACTCGACCTTCTTGGTCTGGCATCCACCGGCATTCGATATACAGATCTATGTGCATTCGACGACAACGGCCGCCTCCAAAGCGGTTGCCACGGCAAAGTATGATTAGGTAATACCTATCATTCACCGACAGGAGAAGCACCATGACTGCCGCCGTTGCCCGCCCCATGTCGGTCAAGCTTGACCCGGACACGCGCGCCCGTCTAGAGCACTTGGCGGAGTCCCGCCGCAGAACCCCGCACTGGATGCTGCGCGAGGCCGTCGCGCAGTACCTCGAACGCGAGGAAAAGCGTGAATCCTTCCGCCACGATACGCTCAAGGCATGGGAGGAGTATCGGACCACCGGGCTGCATGTCACGGCTGACGAGGCCGACGCGTGGCTTGCGCAGCTTGCCGAAGGCAACGATATCGAACCGCCTGAATGCCACGTCTGATCTGGTCGCCGCTCGCGTTGCGCGACGTGCAGCGCATCTACCGCTTCTTAGCGGGCAAGAATCCTGGCGCCGCAAAGCGTGCCGTTCAAGCCGTCCGGGAAGGGGGAGGGTGCTGGGGCATCAGCCGCAGATTGGCCGCCCCATTGATGGCATGGCGGAGGTCTACCGGGAATGGCAGATCGACTTTGGCGACAGCGGCTATGTGGTGCGCTACCGCACGGCGCCCGATGCCGTCATCGTTTTGGCTGTGCGTTACCAGAAAGAAGCCGGAGACTGAGGCAATTGTCGCCTATGTGAACGATAGGCGGCAATCGCGCCAAAGCGGACTCATAGGGCATAGATGTCCAAAGTAGTGGTGACCGGCGCTGTGCGGCTTTATCGCCCAGCGTACAGTGCGTGCAGGACACGTGGTCGACCGCCGGGTTAACGCCCCCCCTATCATTTATTTTTTGGGGGATTGCTAGATTTACTAGGTTTCAGGGATGGTGTATTCCCTGGTGTGGTTTTGTTATCACGGCGGCGCTGATCCGGCAGCCCTGTTGATTTTGCTATCGGCTTTGGTCCTGGTTTAAGTGCCATGAATGCTCTCCTTTGTGGTTCAAAAAATTGCAGTTTATGCTTACCTTCCAACGTAAAGCGGACGTTAAAATGACGCCTTTGAGATTTCCAGTATGACGCAATAACACACTTTAAGCTAGCTTTACCGGGCTAAACTGGACTGTGGTGAACTTTAGGCGTCCCAACGTCATGAGCATTGTCTGCTTGTGGCCGATGGCCGATATTGCGGTAGACGGATTGCAAAGCACCGCCACATCCCAGCCAGCAACGGGGGACGATCATCGTCAAATAGAGATGTCACGACCTGCTAGGCGGTCGACAGGTCGTGTGCGCCGACGGTGCTGTAGAGGTCGCTGGCGCCGGTGCGGATGATCCAGTGCTCGGGATACGGCTCGCTGGCGAAGCGCTTGTGCTTGGCCATGCGGCTGAGCTGGGTGAGGGCGGTGGCGGGCGCCAGCGCGGTTTCCTTGCCGCTGAGCTGGTCGAGGTGCCAGAAGCCGCCGTCGCGGTGTAGCAGCAGCGGCAGGCCGGCGGCGTTGGGCGTGGTGGCGAAGGGCGCCATCGGGTAGCCCGGGTGGGTCTCCGGCGCCAGCAGGTAGAAGCATTCGGCCTGCGCGCCCTGGTCGATGCGGTGCAGGACCACGCCGTGCGGCATGATGGCCGACACCGACAGCACCACGATGCCCTTGATGCTGGCGCTCAGTTCGATGCGCATGCCGAGCCGCAGCGCGGTCGGCTTGTGCTTGCCTGGCCACACGCCGTCCAACAGGATGCCGTAGCGCGACACGTCCTCGATCTCGAAGCCGTGGCCGGTGCGGCGGATCACGGCGTGGCGGCCGGACAGGCGGCGTGTCAGGCCGTTGTTGTCCTGGCCGGCGTCGCCGTAGTGGCTGAGCAGAACGTCGGCCTCGGGGTCGACCAGCTCGAAGCGGCCGAACACGCACTCGTCGAGCGCGAACAGGCGGATCTGGCGCTGCGCGCCGGCCTCCGGCGCGGCGTTGACCAGGCTGGCGGCGCGGCTGGGGTGGGGGTGCAGCGCGGCCGAGGCCGGCATGTCGATCTCGATCAGGGTCCCTCGTCCCAGGCGATGGTGGAAAAGCCCATGTCGACCTTGCCCTGCGGCGCGCCCAGGTCGAGGTGGGCGATGCCGGCGTTGCGGGCGGTGACGTCGATGTCCATGCTGGCGCCGCCCTGGGCGTTGACGCGGGCGATCGAGGCGTCGTCGGCCATCACGCGCACGTTCTTGTGCGTGCTGAGGAAGATGCGGTGGATCTCGGTCAGGGTGGCGTCAAGCCGGGGCACCAAAATCACGAAGGTGCAGACCCAGGTGCGCGCGGCCAGCGCGGCGTGGCGGCTGAGCAGCTCCATGCTGATCTGGTACTGGCCGTGCTCCTTGCCGCGCGAGGAGAATTCGACGAAGACGGGGCGCCAGTCGCCGCTGGTGGAGCGGACGAACTGCTGGCGGGCGGCGCCTTCGGGGATCAATTCGGACTGCAGTTGCAGCGTCAGTTGCGGCGCGCAGCCTTCGGGCATGCCGCGCAACTCCATTTTCAAGGTCTGGCGGCCGCCGGCGGCGCGCGGGTCGAAGCCGCTGATGTGCAGCTGCGGGCGCTCGGACTGGGCGCGCTGCATGGGCCGGGCGTAGCCGGCGGGGGAGGGCGCGGGGGCGCTTGTTTCGGTCGGTGTGCTCGGGACGGCCGGACGCGCCGCGACCGGGTTGCCGGCGCGGGCGGAGCGCAATGCGCTGAGCAGATCGTAGCTGGTGACCGGGGCGGTGCGTGCCGCTGGCTGGTCGTGGCCGCCCGCGCAGGCGGGCTCCCCAGGCATGACCCAGTACGTGCAGTGCGGGTGATCCGGGTTACTGCATTTTTTCATGACGTTCTGACCGACGAGATAAACAAGAGTTTATGCGTTTTTGCCGGTCTTTGGCAATCGGCCGCTCAATCGGGCTGCATATATTTTCGCAATGGCAGCATTCCGGCCGCCCGCGCAACATCTGTCATGATGAAAGTGGCTGGAAACGGGCGTTCGGCAGTGCCGTTTCGTCAACATTCGCCGGCGCGGCGAAACGCAGGACGATGGCGCTGACGTTATCGATATGCAAGCCAGGCGGCGGCCGCTGGGCGAACTCGTCGAACAATTGGCCGAGCACGGCGCTGGCGTCCTGTCCCCGTTGCGCCAACAGCTCGGGCCAGCGCTCGGTCCAGGCCTGCGGTTTGGCGCAGGCCCAAAAACCGTCGGTGGCCAGCAGGTAGACGGCGCCGGCGCGCGGCACCAGCGCGCGGCGGTCGGCCAGGTGGCGCAGGAAGGTGGGCAGGCGCGCCGAAGTCAAGGCGCACAGGCCGTCGTCGAGCACCTGCGGATTGGCGAAGGCGTTGCCGAGGATGAAGGCCTGCGAGATCTGCGCGCGGTGCTCGCCGTGTACCTGCTGCCACCACTCCTGCGCGCCGAGCAGGCCGTGCAGGGCGAAGGCGGTGGCCGGCACGTGGTCCACCGTCAGCGGCTCGGCGGCCTCCGGGGTGATCTCGTAGAGCCGTGAGTCGCCGACGTGGTAGAGCAGCGGCGCCTGGCCGGGCGGGATCTCGATCAGCGTCAGCGTGGTGCCGGGGCGGCGGAAGTCGTCGTGGTCGGTGGCGCTGCGGAAGTGGCTTTGCAGCGCGCCGTGCAGGGCGTCGAGGCGGGTGGCCAGTTGTTCGAGCGTGGCGCAGGCGGGCACGCCGAGCAGGCCGTGGGCCACCGCCTCGGCGGCCTGGCGGCCGTTGCCGTGGCCGCCCATGCCGTCCATCACGGCCAGGCGCACGTGGCCGGCCGGCCAGCCGTCCAGCTGCGCGCTGCACTCGGCCTGGTCGCGCAGGAAGACGGCGCGGCCGCGCCCGTCGATCAGCAGGATGTTGTCCTGGTTCTCGGGCACCTGCAGCTTGCTGATGCTGGCGTCGCTGCGGGCGGCGATGTCGAGGCCGGGGCCGAAGGCCAGGGTGTCGGTCAGTGAGGTCATCGTGGGCGGCGCGCGTCCGGTCGTGGCGAATGGCCACAGCTTAGCCGAAAAACCGCGCAGCGCGGCCATCGCGCTGGAGTATGTTTTTTCATTCACCGCTACTCCGCAGCCACAGGCTGTTGGCCCAGCCGACTCTATCCTCGCCGCCGACGCGGGCGCGCACCTGCCACCAGTCGCCGTCGCGCCGGCCGGTCGGCGTGACGCTGGCGCCGGCCGGCACCGTCAGCAGGCGCGCCGTCTGCACGCCGGCCGCCTGGCGCAGGTTCAGGTCGCGGTGCACCTGGAAGGGCCGGCCGGCGATCGGCGCGCCGGCCGGGGTGGTAGTGGGCGGCGCGGTGGCCGCGACCCGCGTCGTCGATGAGGGGGACGGCGTCGGTGTGCTGGTCGCGGCGGCAAGCGCCGGCGTGCTGGCGCCGCCGCGCGTGGCGAGCAGGATCAGGCTGCCGAAACCCCAGGCGCCGACGACGAGGATCAGCAGGGCGCGCGCGTTGGGGCGTTGCCACCAGCGCCGTGGCGTCAGGTAGGCCGCCAGGAACAGCGTCAACAACAGGCCGAGCGCGAAGGCGCCGGCGCTGTAGAGCCGTTCGTAGGGCCAGTCGATGGGCAGGGCGGTGGGCATGGTGGGTTCCCGGTTCAGGCATCGAAGCGCAGCACGTAGTGGCCGGCGACCAGGTGGTGGCCGGGCGGCAGCAGGTAGGGCGCGTCGGCGCTGGCCTCGCCGATGGTGGCGACGAAGCCCAGTTGCTCGTCGAGGTGGTACAGCGCCTGGGTGGCGGCCAGCCGGCCGATCTTGAAGCCCTGCGCCGAGGCCTCGAAGCTGAAGGCGTTGCGCGACAGGCCGATGCGGTCGGCGCTGGCGCCGGCCGGGTCGCCATTGCCGTCCTCGCGTTGCAGGAAGCGGGGCGAGTCGAGCACGCGCAGCGCGGCCAGCATGGCGCTGCCGCGGCCGAAGTTGAAGCGCGCGCCGCTGGCGACGGCGGCGCACACCGGCTGCGGCAGGCTGAGCAGGGCGCAGTAGCGCTCGGCCATGGCGGGGGCGGGGGCCAGCAGGGCGATGGCGCGGCCGTCGACCGGGGTGAAGCTGGCCGGCGCGGCGATGCGCTGGCGGCCGGCGGCGGTGCAGGCGTGCAGCTGGTCGGCGGCGTCGACGACGAAGCTGATGGCCGGCGCGCCGGCGCCGCCCAGGGTCAGCGCCTGGTTGAACGGCAGCTCCAGCGCGCGGGCGCCGGTGTCGTGGTAACGGCTCAGGCGCGGCAGCGCCAGCGCCACCAGGCTGACGCGCTGCTGCGCCAGCGGGGCGTAGGTGGCGTCGCTCTCGCCCGGCTGGTTGAGCGGGCGGTGGCTGGCCGGCACGGCGGTCTGGTCGAACGGGGCCGGCCCGCCGCTGCGGCTGTGCCACACGGCGGGACCGGCGCCGGCCTTGGCGGCGTGCGGGGCGGGCATCACCATCGCGGCGTTCGGTGCGAGCGGCGGCGCTGCGGGAGCGCCGCCGATGGTGGCGCGCTTGGCGTTGGCGCCGGTGGAGGCCGGGAAGGCGGCGTTGATAGCG
The DNA here is from genome assembly GCF_029834475.1 of Rugamonas sp. DEMB1. Lineage (GTDB taxonomy): Bacteria > Pseudomonadota > Gammaproteobacteria > Burkholderiales > Burkholderiaceae_D > Rugamonas > Rugamonas rubra. The sequence goes on from NZ_CP122407.1 coordinate 2,304,139, forward strand.
GTGTTGATCGATGCGCCGCTCGATGCACCAATTGATGTGCCTAGCGATGCGCCAAGCATTGTGCCGGCCTGGGTGGCGCCAGCCGCCAGCGCTGGAATGGACTGGAACTGTTCGGCGCCGCCGGCGTCGGCGGCCGTGCCGACGCGGCCGATCTTGAGCAGCAGGCGGGCGTCGCCGCCGTGTTTGGACTTGATGGTGTAGTGGCCGCCGCGCGGGTCGTAGCGGCAGTCGAAGGCGTCCTTGGGCCGCATCTGCACGGCCGGCGGGCTGTCCGGGCCGTCGTTGATGATGAGGACGGCACCGTCGGCGCCGAAGGGCCAGCCGGCGGCGGCGAAGCTGGCCTCGCCGTCGTCGCCGCCGATCAGGGCCAGGCGCTGGTTGGGGTAGATCGGGCAGACAGGGTGCCACACCGCGCTGTCGCGCGAGACGCTGACGTTGTAGAGGATTTTTTCGTCGGCCGCCGGCAGGTAGACGGCGTGGCCGAACTTGACCTCGATCTGGCCCGGCTCGACGGCTTCGGCGCCGACCACGTCGTAGCGCACCTGGTCGGCGCCGAGCAGGTCGCCGAAGTCCTTCTGGTGCAGCGCGGTCAGGGTCTGCGCCAGGTCGCGGGCGCGGGCGCCGCGCGTCAGGTGGTAGTCGTCGTCGACCTCTTCTTGCGGCAGGATCAGCGTGACGTGGGAGAAGCAGCGCGTGGCGGCGCGGCCCTTGTGCTCGCGCGGGCTGCGTTCGAGCAGGTCGCGCAGCAGCGGGCGGCGCGAGAACAGCGCCAGGCCGGGCGCCTGCCAGATCGCCTCGGCGTTGAAGACGTCCGGGATGCGCCCTAGCACTTCGTGTTGGACATAGATCGGCATGGTTCATTCTCCTCTAAAGATTGCGCGCTGATCGCAGCGAACGAGAGCAGGGGGAGCAGGAAAAACAGCAGGTGGCTGCCGCCGGCCGAGAGGAAGCTCATCGGCTGGCCCATGATGGGGAAGATCGCCAGGTTGGTGCCCCAGGACAGCAGCAGGTGGCCGAACAGCAGCGCGGCGCCGCCGCACAGGGTGAAGTAGCGGAAGCGGCCGGCCCAGGCCTGGCGGAAGCCGCGCGGCGCGGCGCCGGCGGCGTGGCTGCGCGCGGCGGTCCACAGCAGGCCGGCCAGCAGCGCCGCCTGGGCGGTCCACAGCAGCAGCGCGCCGAGCAGGCCGTGGCGGTTGAGGAAGAAGGCCGGCGCGAAGTCGTCCTGCACCGCCGGGATGCGCAGCGCGGCGCCGGCGCCCTGGCCCAGCGAGCGCAGGCCGAGCAGGCCGTCGCCGCCCCACCAGCCACCCTCGGCGATGGCGCGGGCGCCCAGCAGCAGCTGTTGGCCGGTGTGCGGATGGCGCGCCGGCGCCAGCCAGACCTGGAAGCGGTCGGCGTAGAAGCCGCCGTTTTGCGGCCATTGCCCGGCCGAGTCGGCGTCGACATCGATGCTGGCCAGGCGCAGCCAGGCGATGGCGGCCGCCGCCAGCAGCGCCGCCAGCAGCGGCAGCGCCACCAGCAGGCGGTTGCCGCTGGCCAGGCCGTAGGCCAGCATCATCGCCGCGCTCCACACCAGCAGCAGGATCAGCGGCGAGTAGTCGTCCACCTGCACCAGCGCCAGGCCGAGCAGGGCGAGGAACAGCAGGGCCGGCGCGATCAGGCGCAGCCAGCGGGCGCCGTGTTCGGCCAGCCGGCGCGGGCCGCTCTGCCAGCCCAGCCGCAGCGCCAGGCAGTGGGCGGTGAGGCAGGTCAGGGCCAGCTTGGCCAGCTCCACCGGCTGCAGGTCGAACACGCCGGTCTCGTCGCCCCACAGCACCTCGGCGGCCAGGCCGGCCAGCGCCACGGCGGCGAACACCGCCAGCGCCCATTCGGTGGCGCGCTGCGGCAGCAGGGCGCCGCGCTGCGCCGCCCACAGGCGCCACAGGCCGCCCAGGCCGGCGCCGATGGCCAGCAGGGCGCAGCTTTTTTGGTAGTAGCGCAGCCAGGAGACCTCGTTGGCGCCCAGGCCGAGGTCGAGTTGGGACAGCAGGCCGGCCGCCAACAGGACGACGGCGGCGGAGCTGGCCAGCGTCAGGCGGCCGGGCAGGGCCAGCCACCAGAGCAGGGCGCCGCTGGCCAGCAGCAGCGAGCAGGCCGCGCTCGGCGTGCTGCCGGCGCGTTGCAGCAGCAGCGCTGCCAGGCCGCACAGCAGCAAGACGATGGTGCCGAGCCAGGTGAGGCGGGTGCGCCAGGGGCCGGCGTGGATCTGGCCTTGGCCGCTGGCCTGTCTGGCCGGCGGGATGGCGTCGTCGGCGCCGGTCCGGCCTTGCGCTGTGCTTGGCGCCAGGCGAACGGACGGCGCCAGCTTGGACGTCGACACGCCGCGCGCCGCCATCAGGACCGTTGCGGTGAGCAGCGCCAGGCACAGCGCCAAGCCGGCCCACAAACCGCTGGACGCCGGGTTGTGCCACAGCGCGCGCTGGCGCCATTGCCAGTCCACCTGTGCCGGCAACTTGAGCTCGGCCACGTTGAACAGGGTGACGCGGCGGGTCGGTTGCAGGCTCAGTTGTTCCTCCTGCTGGCTGAGCAGCAGGCGGCTGTGGCCGGCGATGATGGCGTGCACGCCGGCCAGCGGCAGCTCCTGCTGGCGCAGATCGGTTTGCCGCGCGCCGTCGAGCAGCAGCACGGCGTCGCGTTCGCCGTCCGGGCTGCCGGCCGACAGTTGCAGCCGGCCGCGCAACGGGCCGTCCGCGCCGGCGCGCGCCAGCAGGGCGGCGCCGGACGTGACGCCGGCCAGCCCGAGCCGGTTGTCGCAATGGACGTTGCCGCCGAAGGCGAGGGCGCGGGCGATGCTCAGCGGCCGTGGCAGCCAGCGGTTCCATAGCGCCAGCGCGCGCGCGGCCAGGTGGGCGTCGGCGCAGGCGGCCAGTGCGTGGCCGTCGCGGTACAGCACGGCGCCGTCGTAGCGCCATTGCACGCCGTTGCGGGTGAAGGCCACCTCGTCGGCGCTGGCCGACAGCACGTCGAAGCGGTGGTGGCCGACCTGGAAGCGCTGGCCGCCGCGCAGCGCCACGCTGCCCATGCGCTGCTCGCCGGCCTCGCCTTGCAGCACCACCTGCTTGGCGGCGCTGAGGTTGCGCAGCATCCAGCCGTCGCGCGGGTCGCGCCGCAGGGTCAGATGGTCCTTGTCGGCCTGCGGCGCGGCCAGTTCGCGCTGGCCCAGTGTGATCGACTCGCCCGGCGCCAGGCGCACCGTCACGGCGGCGGGATGCCAGGCCGGCGGCGCGCGCCACAAGGCCAAGCCTTGCAGGGCGCAGAGCAGCAGGAGCAGGGCGGCGGTGGCCGCCATGGCGGCGTGGCGCCGCGCCAAGGTGGCCATGCCGCCCAAAGCGCCAGACAGCCAGGATAGTGGCAACAGTCCGCCGATCAGCGTCGATGGTCGGGCCGGCGCGCCGGCCGGCAGCGGCAGCCGGACCAGCGCAAGCAGTCGGCCCAAGGCGGCCAGAACGCTTTGTCTGGCCAGCCGGCCCAGCGCAGCCAGCCGGTCCGGCGAGGTGAGCGGGTGGCGCGTCGGTTTGGATGCGCGCGGCGCGGAGCGGATCGGCGTCGCCATCATGCACCCTGGATGCTGCGCCAGGCGTTGCCGGCGGTGGGCCGGCCCATGCCGTGGATGAGCTCCTGCACCGGCGAGGCGCCGCGCGTCGGCAGGCTGCCCTGGATGGCGGCCAGCATGCGGCTGATCTGGATGGCGTGGCGCGGCCGCTGTGCCGGGTCCGGCTGCAGCAGGGCGCGCAGCAGGGCCAGCGCCGGCAGGCGCGCCTGCGGATGGGTTTGGCCGATGCGCTCGGCGAAGTGGCGCTCCTCGTCCGCTTGCAGCGCGGCCGGGATGGCGCCGCCGTGGGCCTGGCGCAGCACGGCGGCGCCGGCCGTGTGGTGGGCGCGGTAGGCCGAGCCGCAGTCGGCGCAGAAGCGCAGCGGCACGCCGCCGGTGACCAGGAAGTAGAACAGCGCGCCGAGCGAGAAGTAGTCGCTGCCGGCGCCGCTGGCGTAGCTGCCGTCGGCGCCGGGGAAGAACTGTTCCGGCGCCTGCCAGTTGGCGGTTCCGGCGTAGGAGTGCAGCGTGGCGCCGCCCAGCTCGCGGTTGGTGCCGAAGTCGGCCAGCTTGACGCTGCCCAGCAGCGGGTCGAGCAGCACGTTGGCCGGCTTCAGGTCGAGGTAGCGCCAGCCGTACTGGTGTACCTTGGCCAGCGCCTGGTTGAGCTGGCCGATCCAGGCCAGCGCGCGGCCGAAGGGCAGGCCGGCGCCACTGGCCTTGAGCGCGGCGACGTGCTTGCCCAGGTCGGTGGCCATCAGTTCCAGCGCCAGCACCGGCAGGCCGTCGTGCCAGCCGCTGTCGAGCAGGCGCACGATGTGCCGCTCGTCCCACGGTTCGAGCGACTGCAGGAAGGCGATCTCGTTGCTGGCGCTGTCGATCCAGCGGGCGCGCTGGGCCGGCAGGGCGCGCGTCATCTGCTCGCGGTTGATCAGCTTGATGGCCACGTCGGGCGTGGCGCGCGGCCCGCTGGCCCGCCAGATCACGCCGTAGGCCGAGCCGGCGATCTGCTCGCGCAGGCGGTAATGGCCCAGCTCCAAAGTGATGATTGCGTCTGCTGTCGTCATGCGGCCCCCGGTGGCGCTGTTCTGTCGCGGCGGGCTAGCGGGGGGATGGGGAAAGCGCGCCGGCGGCGGCCGGCGCTATGGGATGGCGGCGCAGGCGCTATGGGCCGGCGCCGCCGGCCTACTGGTTGACCAGCTGGACGACGAACAGGCGGCCGCTCGGCTTTTTAGACGTCAGCAGCTGGGCGCCGTCGGTCAGCGCGACCTTGCCGCCGACCGGGATCGGCGTCTTGGTCTGCACCTCGATCAAATCGGGCATGCCCTCGTTGACCAGATACCAGACGTTCTGGTGGAAGACGAAGTAGCCGACGCGGCGCTTCTGCTCCTCGCTCAGGCGCTCGTTGGGGGCGATGTCGCGGTCGATATGCCATTGGAACAGCGACTGGTTGGTGTAGACCATCAGCCGGTGTCCCTCGGGGCGGAAGGCGCCCTCCTTGCGCGAGGAGTACAGGTTGAGCACCGGCAGCGGGCCGACGAACGGGGTCTGGCAGAACGGGCAGACCGGCTTGGTCTTGTTGTCGAAGACGAACCACTTTTGCTCGCAGGCGGGGTTGGCGCAGGGTTGCAGCAGGTCGACCGTCTTGACCAGGGCGTTTTCCCACTCGTCGGCGGTGGGCCGCTGCGCCGGGTCGGCCAGGCCGGTGGTGAAGGCGCGCGTGAACAGCTCCGACAGGTAGGGGCCGACGACGTGGTAGGGCAGCCGCGCGGTGTCCTTCCACGGCAGCTCGAAGGCCTTCAGGTTGGCCGTCTTGATGCGGTTGGAGATGTCGGTCGGGTGCTCGACGAACAGCGCGTTGGCGCCCATCGACAGCTCCTCGTCCTTGTGCGGGTCGTTGAGGTCGTGCACCTTGTCGCCGCGCAGCGGGTGGCGGAACAGCAGGTACATATAGATCAGCACGGCCAGCGCGTGGCGGTCGGTGCTGATCGAGGGCAGCTTGCGCTGCGGGTCGTTGCGTTCCAGGTGGGCCGTCATCACGCACTCGGGCGCGATGAAGTCGGGCGTGCCGACCACCTCGGGCGGGAATTTGCCGGGCACCACCAGGCCGTCGATGTCGATCAGGCAGGCGCGCCCGGTGGTCGGGTCGATCAGCACGTTCTTGTAGCTCAGGTCGGAGTGGGCTAGGCCGGCAGCGTGCATGCGCCGCACGGCGCGGGCGATCATCAGGCACAGCTTGATCTGGCGCATCCAGTCGCCCAGCTCGCGCGGGTCGAGGAACTTGTTGCGGTTGGACGGCGAGGCGAACCACTTGCCTTCCTTCTCGCGGCCTTTGATGCCCAGCATGTCGTTGTTGCGCGAGCCGTGCTTGAAGAAGAAGTCGTCCTCGTAGAACGGGGCGACGACGCCGACGCGGCCCTCGTGTTCGAGCATGGTGGTGGGCCAGCAGAACAGCTTTTTCCAATACTCGCCGCCGGGCTGGTTGAGGATGCGCTCGCGGTAGGAGCCGGTGATCATGGCCAGGCGCTCGCGCAACGCGGGATCGGCTGGGCCGCGGAAGAAGGCCACCACGTATTTGCCGGTGGGGGAGAAGTAGACGTCCTTCATGCCGCCCGATGCCTTCACCTCGTCGTAGAACTCGATGGTGGAGCCGTCGGCCGCGGTGACGCTGACTATCTTCGTCATGCCTGTAACTCCTTAGTAGATGAGGGCGATCGTGCGATCGTCGTGGTTGCCGGCGGACCAAAAGTCCAGCCAGTCGAGCAGCTTTTGTTGCGGCGCGGCGGCGTCGGCCGCCAGCGCGCCGGTCTGCTCCAGCTCCTGCCACAGCTCGTCCCACACGGCGGCCCGGGCCAGGCGGGCGTCGGTCTCGAACTTGGGGTCGGAGACGCCGTCGCTCATCAGCACCAGCGCGCTGTCGGTGTCGGTCAGGGCGAAGCGGGTGCGGCGCAGCAGCGCCTCCTGGCTCACCTCGCCCGGGTCGAGGAAGCGGGTCTGGCCGGAGTATTCGCCGCTGTCGACCTCGCCCAGCAGGGTGACGCCGTCGCGCTTGCTGTAGACGCCGACGGCGCCGTCGCCGACCCAGTAGGCGACGTGCAGCGTGCCGAAGGGGTAGCGCTTGCAGGCGGCGATCAGCGCCGTGCTGGAGTAGTCCTTGTAGCTGGTTTGCGGGTCGCCCTGCGCCGCCACCTCCTGCACGATGGCCTTGACGGCGTAGTAGGCGGCGTGGCCGACCGTGACGAAGAGTTTGCCGTGCAGGGTTTGGCGGGCGAGCTCCTTGGCGGCTTCGTCCGGCGCCTGCGCCAGCAGGGCGCCGTAGGCTTGCGCCGCCTGGTCGATGGCCTGGCCCTCGGCGCCGTCGAGCGTGCGCTGCAGGTGCTGCAGCGCCTCGGCGCAAATCAATTGGGCGCCACGGCGGGAGAACTTGGCGCTGCCGGCGCCGTCGGCGACCACGGCGACGTGCCAGCCGGATTGCGGCAGGTGGGCCAGGCTGAAGTCGTCGTCGCGGAAGCTGCCGACGTGGGCGTGCGAGCGGCCACGCTTGCTGGCGGCGACCAGCTTGAGGGCGCCGGCGTCGATGAAACCGCTGTCCTCGTCGGGCTTCCAATAGACGTCGTCGCGTTTGGACGGCAGGTTCTGCCACATGCTGCGCGGGTCGGCGTTGACCAGCAGCTTGACGCTGGCGCGCCGTTCGGCGCCGCCGGGCGGGCCGTCCAGGCGGTAGGCCAGCTCGATGTCGTAGTCGCCCGGCAGGGCCGGCGTGCCGCTGATGGCGCCGCCGGCCAGGTCGGCGTGCAGGTCCAGCGTGGTTGGCACGGTGATCCTGGTGTAGCGGATCGGCGGGGCGCCGGCGGGCAGGACTTCCAGCGAGTGTGCGTAGGCCTCGCCGGCGCGCGCGTTGCGCAGCCGGAAGGTGAGGACGGGAGGTTCGGCGGCCGGCGGCGGCGGCGCTTGGGCCGGCGCTGCTTGAACTGGCGCCGGCGCCGGCGCGGCGGTGGCAGCCGGCGTCGCTGCTGGTGCCGATACGTCGACGGGTACGGCTGCGGGCGTTGCCGCCGGTGATGGGGCTGGTGGTTGGGCTGGTGTGTTTGCGGTCATGGCTGCGGACGTGGTTGTGCTGGTGGTGGCCGGCGACGGCGAATCGACGTTAGCCGATGCTGCCGAGGCGCTCGTTGCCGCCATTGCGGCAGGCGGGAGGGCCGGCGCCGGTACTGGCGCCGTCGCCGTCGCCATGGCCGGGGATGCTGGCGCGGGCGCGGCCGCCATTGCTGGCTGCGGAGGCGCGGCCGTGGTCGAAGGCGCTACCGTTGCCGTTGGCGCAGCTGCTGCCGTCGCTGCCGCCGTGGCCGGCGGCTTGGGCGCGATCCCCGGGCTCAGCTCGTCCAGCGTCATCGGCCGCACCGTCGGCGCGGCGGCGGGGCGCGAATGGCGGAAGCTGGCCAGTTGCTTGCGCAGCTTGTCGTCGAAGACGCGGATCAAATTCATGCAGTCGTCGCTTTGCAAAAAAGCGTCGACCACGTGGAAGTCGTCGGCCACCCTGGCTTCGCCAATCAGGTGGAGCCGCACGGCGAGTTTCAGTTGCTCATTGCCGGACATCGATTGCACCTCCTAGCCGCGCGAGCGGGCGACATCGAAACCCTCGCCGTCGCCGGCGGTGAAATTGCAGGCCTTGCCGCAGCCGGGGCAGGTGGCCGGCCCCTCGCCACGGATGCACATGATCTGGCCGCAGCCGCACATGGCGAAGCCGATCGGGTTGCCGCAGTGCGGGCAGCCGGGCGAGCCGACCAGGGCGTCGGTGTTGACGGTGCGCAGCAGCGCGCGCGCGTCCGACAACTCGTCGTAGTCCTGCTCCATGGCGAACACGCCGGTCAGGTTGTACAGGTCGACCTTCATGTCCAGGCCGCCCTGGCCGAGGTGGTGCAGGTTGCGCTCGTACTTCATCAGGTAGGGCAGGGCGTTGGTCTGGCAGCGCCCGGTGAGCACCACCAGGTCCTCGTCAACCGTGCCGGCGTTCTCCAGCGCGCCGATCTTGCGCATGATGCCGTCGTCGAGCTTGGCCAGGTTGACGCCGCCGCCGGCCGTCGCCACGCTGCGGCTCTGCGCCGCCACCGAGCGCGAGACCCAGTCGACGAAGCGCTTGAAGTCCTCCTCGCCGTTGACGTCGAGCGACAGCACGTTCTCGGTGAGCCGGTGCAGCACCGCCAGCGCGGCGTGGGCGCCGATGCCGATGGCCACCAGCGTGACCCGTTGCGCGTACTTGGCGTGCCAGCGCTTGAGCGCCGGCTCGATGTCGTCGGTCGGCTTGCCGTCGGTCATCAGGTAGACCACCGGCCGCCAGTCGCCCTTGCGCTCGGCGCTGCCGGCGACGATGTTGCGGTCCAGCTCGTCCATCAGGTGCTCGAGGGCGGCGCCCAGCGAGGTGCCCGAGCCGGCCGGCAGGCGCGGCGGGTAGAACAGGGCCAGCTCGGTGAGCGGGGTCAGCGTGCGCGCCTTGCCGGCGAACACGATGGTCGACAGGAACACGCTCTCGAGCGCGTGCGGGTCGGTGCGCAGGGTGGCGATCAGCCGGGCCAGGCCCTGTTGCAGGTGGCGCAGGTTGGCGCCGACCATGGATTCGGAGACGTCGAGCAAGAGGTAAATCGGCAGGCGGCGCATATCAACTCCCCGGCGCGGTGTGAGGTGGACGGCTCATAGGACGATCTGCACTTCCGGCGGCGGCGGCGGCAGCTCGGTGGAGGCCTGGGTGCCGGCGCTGGTGGTGCTGGCGGTGACGGCCACGGTGACCCATTGGAAGAACTTGGAGAAGCCGGTGCTGTCCATCTGGTCCAGGCTGACCACGTGCTCGGTCAGCTGCTTGAGCTGGTCGGGCGTGCTCTTCGGCCCGGCGGCGCAGGCCACCACGGTGCCGAAGCGGGCCTGCTGGACGCGCGCGATGGCCTGGTTGTAGGCCTCGGTGTCGGACGGCTTGCCGTCGGTCATGATGAACAGCAGCGGCCGCCAGTCGCCCTTTTGCTCGGCGCTGGTGACGCGGATGTCGCGCGCCACCATGTCGCAGATGGCGTGCAGGGCTTCGCCGAGGAAGGTGGGGCCGGACTCGGGGCAGGTGATCTCCGGCAGGTTGACGGCGTCGAGCGGGGTCAGCGGCAAGACCTGGTTGACCTTGCCGTCGAAGGTCACGATGCACAGGTGCACGCTTTCCAGCGCGAACGGGTTTTGCCGCAGAGAGGCGAGAAAGGCTTGCAGGCCCACGTTGACGGCCTGGATGGGCTCGCCGCGCATGGAGCCCGAGGTGTCGAGCGCGAGATAAACGGGTAAACGGCGTACGGTCATGGTGCCCCCTGGATGGAAACTGGCATGGGATGGAGCGGCGCCCCGGCGCGCCAAGGCGGCGCCGGGGGCGGATGGCGGCGGCGCTGGCGCCGGCCGCAACAACTGTGGCAGCGGTTTAGAGCACCACGTTCACTTCCGGCGGTGGCGGCGGCAGGTCGTCCAGGCCGGCCGCTTCCTTCTTGGCCAGGTCGACCTTTTGGCTGGTGGTGGCGATCGAGGCGCTGACCCACTTGAAGAAGGCCTTGATGGTGTTGCTGTCGGCCGTGTCCAAGCGCACCACGGAGTCGGTGATGCGCTGCAGGTCGGTGACGTTGGCGGCCGGGCCGGCGGCGCAGGCGATAAAGGCGCCCAGCTTGGCCGCCTTGAGGGCGGCGATGCCGGCGTCCAACTCGTCGGTGGCGACGCCGTCGGTCATCATGAAGACGATCGGCTTCCAGTCGCCTTTTTGCTCGGCGGTGGTTTTGGCCACCTCGGCGGCGGCGCGCGCGCACAGCAGGTCGAGCGCGGCGCCCATCGAGGTGGTGCCGCTGGCGGCCAGCACGGGGATCTGGAACTGGCCCAACTCGGTCAGCGGCACCACTTGCTGGGCCGTCTCGTTGAAGGTGATGACAGACAAAAACGCCGATTCGAGCGCGTGCGGGTCTTGCCGCAGGGCCGACACCAGCGTTTGCATGCCATTGCGCACTGCCTCGATCGGTTCGCCGCTCATCGAGCCGGACGTGTCGAGCAGTAAGTATACGGGTAGCCTTCTCATCGTTTCTCCAGTTGTGTAAGCGCCGTCATGAAGCGGTATTGGATTGCTGCTACATATTATAAGAATCGGCGCGGGACGGTTGGTCCCATAATTTGTTTGTCCGGTATGTACAGGCAAGCGGTCTTGACATATATTACTGGAAAGTTTCTGTGTTGCAAAACGGTTTGTCCACGCTTGCGTGCGCGGATATGGGGATAGACTGGTGTTTTGCAAGCGCATTCGCATGGTTATATTTGGATTTGATTGCACTGGTATTTTAAGCTATTCTCCGTCGTCGCCCGTCCGCGGCCTGTGCGCGCCGGGGCGGGAAAAAAGAGGAGCATGGTATGGCAATTAGTTTGAGCAAGGGTGGCAACGTCAGCCTGTCGAAGACCGACCCGTCGGTCGAGAAGATCCAGGTCGGCCTGGGCTGGGAGGCGCGTTCGAGCAATGGCGCCGATTTCGACCTCGACGCCAGTCTGTTCATGGTGCAGGCCAGCGGCAAGGTGCGCGGCGACCACGATTTCATTTTTTACAACCAGTTGAGTTCGACCTGCGGTGCCGTGCAGCACACCGGCGACAACCGGACCGGCGCCGGCGAGGGCGACGACGAGAGCCTGCAGGTCACGCTGGCCATGGTGCCGGCCGAGATCCAGCGCCTGGTGGTGGCCGTCACCATCCACGACGCCGCCGCCCGTGGACAGAATTTCGGCATGGTGCGCGAGGCCTTCGTGCGCGTGGTGAACAGTGTGAGCGGCGTGGAAATCGTCCGTTTCGACCTGTCGGAGGATTATTCCACCGAAACGGCATTGATTTTCGCGGAAATATACCAACATAATGGCGAGTGGAAATTCAAGGCCGTCGGCCAGGGGTATACCGGCGGCCTGGCCGCGCTGGCGATCCAGTATGGCGTGGACGTCGCCTAGTTCCGCGCTTTTGGAATGCGGCAAGGTGATATTCCCGCCGGCAAGCATTAATTCTTTTAAAACTTTTAACGGGAGTTCAGTATGGCGATTAGTTTGCAAAAAGGCGGCAACGTCAACCTCAGCAAGGAAGCACCGGGCCTGAGCAAGATCGTGATCGGTCTGGGCTGGGCCCCGCGCGCCACCGACGGCGCCGGTTTCGACCTCGACGGCAGCGCCTTCATGCTGAAGGCCGACGGCAAGGTGCGCGGCGACGCCGACTTCATCTTCTACAACAACCTGAAGTCGAGCGACGGCTCGCTGACCCACGCCGGCGACAACACCACCGGCGGCGGCGACGGCGACGACGAGAAGCTGACCATCGACCTGGCCCTGGTGCCGGCCGAGGTCGAGCGCATCGCCTTCTGCGTCACCATCCACGAGGCCGAGCAGCGCAAGCAGAACTTCGGCATGGTGGCCAAGGCCTTCATCCGCTGCCTGAACGGCAACGGCAACGCCGAGCTGGCCCGCTACGACCTGTCCGAGGACGGCTCGGTGGAGACGGCGATGATCTTCGGCGAGCTGTACCGCGCCGGCGCCGAGTGGAAGTTCAAGGCCATCGGCCAGGGCTTCAAGGGCGGCCTCGGCCCCCTGGCCCGCTCCTTCGGCGTCAACGCCTGATAGCTTAGGCCGCAGCACCACGCCGGCCGCCGCAGGGCGGCCGCTGCACCAACCGGGAGGCCTGCGCCTCCCGGTTCTCGCTTCACAGGCAATGAAAGCACGCCATGGCAGAGACACCAAGCGGCCGCGAGGCCGTCGAGCGATGGTTGCGCACACCTCGGCCAAGACCGAATTACGCGCCGGCCGGCCAGCCGGTCCGCCTGGCCGAGTGCCCACACTTTTTCGAGGGAGGGCAGCGATGCCTGAATTTACCGTAACCGGGGACGTCGATCCCTTCCTGCACGTCAGCCTGCGCCAGGGCGAGAAGATCTATTGCGAGTCGGACGCCATGGTGATGATGGAGTCCACGCTGGACCTGAAGGGCAAGATGACCGGCGGCGTGATGGGCTCCATCATGCGCCGCATGGCCAACGGCGAGTCCTTCTTCCAGCAGCACATCAGCGCCGTGCGCGGCGCCGGCGACTGCCTGCTGTCGCCGACGCTGCCGGGCGCGGTGCAGATCGTCGACGTCGGCGCGCGCCAGTACCTGCTCAACGACGGCACCTTCGTCGCCGCCAGCGACGGCGTCGAGATGAAGACGCGCACGCAAAGCATTTCCAACGCCCTGTTCGCGCAGTCGGGCGGCTTCTTCATCATGGAGACCACCGGCCAGGGCCAGATCGCCGTGTCCGGCTTCGGCTCGATGTTCAAGCTCGACGTCAGCCCAGGCAAGGACGTGGTGATCGACAATTCGCACGTGGTCTGCTGGGACAAGAGCCTGTCCTACGAGGTGTCGGTGACGACCTCGGGCGGCGGCGGCGGCCTGGGCGGCATGATCGGCAACCTGGTCAACAGCGTCACCAGCGGCGAGGGCATCGTGCTGCGCTTCACCGGCACCGGCTCGGTGCACGTGTGCTCGCGCAACCGCGACGCCTTCCTGGCCTGGGTCGCCAAGGGCAAGGGCGGCGCCGGCTAGGCCGGCGCACGAGTATCATGGGCGCCGGCCCGGCGACGGGCGCGGCGCGACAGGATTTTTTCACGTTGGATCACAGGAGGATGGCATGAGCGTTAATCTGAGCAAGGGTCAGAAAATCTCGTTGGACAAGGAAGCCGGCACCGGCTTGGGCAAGATCATCATGGGCCTCGGCTGGGACGCCGTGAAGTCGAAGGGCTTCCTCGGCTTCGGCCGCTCGGCGCCGGAGATCGACCTGGACGCCTCCTGCCTGCTGTTCGACGAGCAGGGCAATCTGCTCGACACCGTCTGGTTCCGCCAGCTCGGCTCGCGCGACGGCTCGATCGTCCACACCGGCGACAACCGCACCGGCGCCGGCGACGGCGACGACGAGCAAATCGCCGTCGACCTGGGGCGCGTGCCGGCCAACGTCAAGAGCCTGGTGTTCACCGTCAACAGCTTCACCGGCCAGGACTTCTCGCAGATCGAGAACGCCACCTGCCGCCTGGTCGACGCCTCCAACAACAAGGAGGTGGCGCGCTTCAACCTGACCATGACCGGCGGCCACACCGCGCAGATCATGGCCAAGGTCTACCGCCACAACGGCGAGTGGAAGATGCACGCCATCGGCGAGGCCGGCAGCGGCCGCACCTTCAACGACCTGCTGCCGCAGATCACCCCGCACCTGTAAGGATATCGATGCAAGTTTGGCGAGTTTGGTTGAATAGTGCTTTTTCGTCGGTGGCGACGGCACTCGAGTTGATCCGCGAGGGCGACCTCGAGGGCCGTTTTCACACCCGTTTCCACACCATCTACAGCCACCCCCACGCCCATTCGGCGGCGGCCGGGGCGGCCGACGCCTTCCACGTCGAGCCGAGCGGGCTGGCGGCGGCCGAGTATGTCGACTGGTGCCTGGCCTTCTGCCGCGAGCAGCGGGTCGACGTGTTCATGCCGAGCAAGCACGCCGCCGCGCTGAGCGCGGCGCGCGGCCGCTTCCTCGAGCAGGGCACGCGCCTGCTCAGCGCGGCCCTGCCGGCGCAGCTCGACCTGATCGACGACAAGGCCGCCTTCTACGCGGCGGTCGAGTTGCCGCAGGCGCCGGCGCCGCAGTTCCGCGAGTTCAGCGACATCGCGCAGTTCGATGCCGCCCACGCCGAGCTGCGCGCCCGCCACGACACGCTGTGCGTCAAGCCCTCGCGCTCGGTCTACGGCCTGGGCTTTGCCGTGCTCGACGAGCAGCGCAGCAGCGCCGCGCTGCTGCTGGCCGGCGCCAGCTACCGCATCGGCCTGGCCGACCTGCGCCGTGGCCTGGCCGAGCTGGGCCAGTTCCGCAGCATGCTGCTGATGGAGTACCTCGACGGTCCCGAATACAGCGTCGACTGCGTCGGCGACGAAGGGCGCCTGGCCTGCATGGTGGCGCGCAAAAAGCTGCCGCAGCCCGGCCACGGCCAGCTGATCGACATGCGGCCCGACATCGTCGCCGCCTGCGCCAAGCTGGCCGCCGACTTCGGCCTGAACGGCATGTTCAACGTCCAGTTCCGCGAGGGCCGCGACGGCCTGCGCCTGCTGGAGATCAATCCGCGCATGTCGGGCGGCATCGGCATGGCCTGCCTGGCCGGGCCGAACCTGCCCTACATCGCGCTGCGCGGCTTCGTCGACGGCCACGCCGGGCTGGTGCCGGCGGCGGTGCGCGACGGCATGCGCGTCGGTGAACAGGGCTGCGCCCTGGAGCTGGCATGAGCGGCGCCGTGGACGGCGCCGCGAGCGCTGCCGCGCCGCACGCCGGCAGCTGGCAGGTGGAGCTGCCGACCGGCACGCTGCAACTGCGCGTCGACAGCAGCGAGTTCGCGCCCGACAGCCTGCTCGGCTACGCCGCGCGCGACAACGCCAAGCGCGGCTTCCTCTTCCTCAGCAAGGTGCTGGGCAAGCACTGGCCGGTGACGCCGCAGCGCATGGCGCAGATCCACGCCAGCCTGGCCGCCGGCGTGCCCGAGCTGCCCGGTCCGGTGGTGTTCATCTCGCTGGCCGAGACCGGCATCGGCCTGGGCCAGGGCGTGTTCGAGGCCTGGCAGCGCGAGCATCCGGCGCAGCCGGCGCTGTTCCTGCACACCACCCGCTACCGCGTCGGCGCCGCGCCGCTGATCGAGTTCGAGGAGGCGCACAGCCACGCGCCGCGCCAGTTCCTGCATTGGCCGGAGGACGAGGCCCAGCGCGCGCTGTTCACCGGGATGCGCTCGCTGGTGTTGATCGACGACGAGGCCAGCACCGGCAACACCTTCGTCAACCTGCTCAACGCCTGCCGCCAGGTGCAGCCGGACATCGCCCATTTGCATCTGGCGGTGATCACCAATTTCATGGGCGAGCAGGGCGGCGCCGCGCTGGCGCAGCGCTGCGGCCTGCCGCTCACGCTGGGCGCCTGCCTGCGCGGCGGCTACCAGTTCGCGCCGGGCGCGGTGGCCTCGAGCGCGGCGCCGGCGCAGCGCTTCGACGCCGACGCCGAGCGCGGCGCCAGCGCCGGCTTCGGCCGGCGCGGCCGCAGCGCGCCGCTGCGCCTGCCGGACGCGCTGGTGGAGCGCCTGGCGGCCGACATCGGCGCCGGCCAGAGCGTGCTGGTGCTGGGCACCGGCGAGTTCATGCACGCCGCCTATGTGCTGGGCGCGGCGCTGGCGCGCGACGGCGTCGAATTGGCGATCCAGTCGACCACCCGCTCGCCCATTTTGCGCTGGGGCGCGGTGGGGCAGGTGCTGGAGTTCGCCGACAACTACGGCGAGGGCGTGCCCAACTTCCTCTACAATGTCCGCCCCGGCCAGTACGACCACGTTTTCATCTGCCACGAGACGCCGCCCAACGCGGCGTTGTTCGAGCTTGCCGCGCTGCTCGACGCGCGTCTTTTCCATTTTATTAGTGAGGCCCTGGTTGAAGAAATTCCTGTTCGCTGATCTCGACGACACGCTGTTCCAATCGCTGGAGAAGTGTGTCGACCGCGACGACCTGCAAACGGCCGCCGTGCTCAAGGACGGCGTCGCCTGCTCCTTCAGCACGGCCGGCCAGCGCGCCCTGTTCGACTTCATGCAAGACGGTATGACGGTGATCCCGGCCACGGCGCGCAACCTGGACGCCTTCCGCCGCGTGCGGCTGGACTTCCACAGCTACGCGGTGATCAACTACGGCGGCGTGGTGCTGCTGCCCGACGGCAGCGCCGACCGCGACTGGCTGGAGCGCATGCGCCCGCTGATGCTGGCGGCGCAGGAGGGCCTGGCCGAGCTGGCCGGCCTGGTCGACGCCTACGTGGCGGCGGCCGGCCAGCGCGGCCGCGCCCGCGTCATCGAGGACTTCGCCATCCCGTTCTACCTGGTGTTCAAGGACGCCGACAAGATCGCCGAACGGCTCGAGCCGATCGAGCGCGAGGTGGTGCGGCCGTGGCTGGAGGCGCGCGGCCACGACTACTTCATCCACCGCAACGGCAACAACCTGGCGGTGCTGCCCAACGCGCTCAACAAGTCGCACGCGGTGGCCTACGTGACCGAGCGCCTGCGCGCCGAACACGGCGCGCTGCTCACCTTCGGCATGGGCGACAGCCGCTCCGACGCCCGCTTCATGGCCGCCTGCGACTACGCCATCGTGCCGCGCGGCAGCCAGCTGGCCGGGCTGGCCCTGGAACCGCTATGAACGCCGCGATGAACTTCAGCGGCAGCTACCACGGCGACGACGTGCAGTTCCTCCTCAAGCCGCTGGCGCTGGCCTCCTTCGTCGACGTGCCGGACAAGGAGCGGCTGATCCAGTCCGGCCGGCGCCACTACAGCGAGATGCTGTCGCGCGAGTCGCTGCCGTCGGCGCGCTATCTGGAGGTGTTCCGCGCCGCCTGCGCCGCCAACCTGGAGCGCATGGCCGGCGACTGCCTGGCGCTGGCCGGCCTGATCGCCCAACGCCGCAGCGGCCCGGTGACGCTGGTGTCGCTGGCGCGCGCCGGCACGCCGGTCGGCGTGGTGCTCAAGCGCCTGCTGGCCGGCGTGTTCGGCCGCGAGACGGCGCACTATTCGCTGTCCATCATCCGCGACCGTGGCATCGACCAGGTGGCGCTGGAGTACATCCTGGCGCGCGGCCACGCCGCCGAGTCCATCGTCTTCGTCGACGGCTGGACCGGCAAGGGCGTCATCAGCGGCGAGCTGCAGGCCAGCATGGCCGACTTCAACGCCAGCCACGGCTGCGCCATCGACAGCGGCCTGTACGTCCTGTCCGACCTGGCCGGGGTGGCCGCCTGCGCCGCCGCCCACGACGACTACCTGATCCCCTCGAGCATCCTCAACGCCACCGTGTCGGGCCTGGTCAGCCGCTCCATCCTGAACCAGTCCATCGGCCCGGCCGACTTCCACGGCTGCGTCTACTACGCCGAGTTCGAACCGCAGGACCAGTCGCGGGCGTTCGCCGACAGCCTGGTCGAGCGCGCGCTGGCGATCGCGGAGTGCTCGCCGCCGCGCGCGGCGGCTAGCGGCGCGGCTAGCGGTGCGGTAGTAAGCGCGCCGCTTGGCGCGAGCCACGGCGCGGCAGGCGAGGCGGCTGCCCTGGCGGCCACCTTGGCGGCGCGCGACGAGGCGGCGCGGGTGTCGCGCCGCTACATGGCCGAGGCCATGCGCGAGCACGCCATCGCCGACCGCAACCTGATCAAACCCGGCCTGGGCGAGGCCACCCGCGTGCTGCTGCGGCGCACGCCGGAACGCCTGATCGTGCGCGACGCGGCCAGCGCCGACGTCGCCCACCTGCTGGTGCTGGCGCGTGAAAAGAACGTGCCGGTGCATATCGACCCGGAGCTGCCCTACCAGGCGGTCTCCATCATCAGGAATGTCTCAGATGGTTAAACCAATCGGTGCCTCGCTCTACGTGCCGGCCACCCACAAGCATTTGATGGAGGTGGCCAGCGGCACCCGGCTGGCCCATGTGCGTTCGCTCATCATGTGCACCGAGGACGCCGTCGCCGAGCGCGAGCTGAGCTACGCCATGTTCAACCTGTCGCTGGTGCTGGCGCATATGCCGGCGGCCAGCACGGCCGAGCGCTTCGTCCGCGTGCGCAACCAGGAGGTGATGGCGCGCGTGCTGGCCATGCCCGGCGCCGACAAGCTGACCGGCTTCGTCATCCCCAAGGCGACCCAGTACAACCTGGCCGCCTACTGCAAGCTGGTGCGCGACACCCGCCACGTGCTGATGCCCACGCTGGAGACGGCCGAGGTGTTCGACGACGAGGAGATGCGCGCGCTGCGCCGGCTGATCGAGGCGCCCGGCTTCCGCGAGCGGGTGCTGGCGCTGCGCATCGGCGGCAACGACCTGCTGTCGCTGCTGGGCCTGCGCCGGCCGCGCAACATGACGCTGTACCGCACGCCGCTCGGCCCGGTGATCGCCCGCCTGGTGACCACCTTCCGGCCGCACGGCTTCGCCTTGACGGCGCCGGTGTTCGAACACCTGGACCTGCCCGAGCTGCTCAACGAGGAGGTGGCCGAGGACCTGGCCTACGGCATGGTCGGCAAGACCGCCATCCATCCCAGCCAGATCGCCGCCATCGAGAGCCACTACCGCGTCTCGGCCGGCGACCTGCGCGCCGCCGCCGCCATCCTGCATCCGGACAGCCCGGCGGTGTTCGCCATGGACCAGTCGATGTGCGAGGTGGCGACCCACCGCGCCTGGGCCGAGAGCACGCTGGCGCGCTCGCGCCTGTTCGGCTCCCATCCGGAGCAAAACCAGCTTCCCCCCACCGTCCTGAACAGCCCGCACTGAGCGGCGCCGCGGGCGGTCCCCACACCTCGATAGGAACCTTCGTATGAAACAATTCTCGCGCGGACAAAAGAGCAAGCTCAGCGACCTCGATTGCGGCCTGTCCTTCAACGTCGACGTCGACCTGCGCATCGGCGGCGCGCTGGCCGACGTGTCCTGCTTCGGCCTCGACAGCGCCGAGCGCCTGTCCGACGACCGCTACATGGTGTTCTACAACCAGCTGGCCAGTCCGGGCGATGCGGTCACGCTGCGCCTCGGCGGCGAGCGGGTCAGCTTCGCCGTGAATTTGGCGGCGCTGCCCGAGTCGATCTGCAAGCTGGTGTTCACCGCCGCCATCGACGGCGGCGCCAGCATGCGCGCCATCAGCGGCGGCAGCGTGACGCTGGGCGGCGTGGCGCAGTTCGCCCTGGCCGGCGGCGACTTCCAGGACGAGAAGGCGGTCATCCTCGCCGAGGTCTACCGCAAGGACGGCGTGTGGCGCTTCGGCGCGGTGGGGCAGGGCTTCAACGGTGGCCTGGCGGCGCTGCTGGCGCATTTCGGCGGCAGCGAGAGCGGCGCCGCCGCGCCGGCGCCGGCCGCCGTCCCCGCTGCGGCCCCGGCTGCGGCTGCGGCCCCGGCGGCCGCGCCGAAGGTGTCGCTGTCGAAGGTCACGCTGGAGAAGCGCGGCGACAAGATCTCGCTGGAGAAGACCTCGGCGGCCGGCTTCGGCCGCATCCACGTCAACCTGAACTGGAACCGCGCTGCCGGCGCCGCGCCGGCAGCGGCGGAAAAGCCGGGCTTCTTCGCCCGCCTGACCGGCGCGGGCGCGGGCGCGCCGCGCGGCATCGACCTGGACCTGGGCTGCATGTTCGAGATGGCCGACGGCACGCCCGGCGTGGTACAGGCCTTGGGCGGCAGCTTCGGCGACTTCGCCGGCAGGCCATACATCCAATTGGCCGCCGACGACCGCACCGGCGCCTCGCTGGACGGCGAAAACCTGAGCATCAACGGCGCGCATTTCGGCGAAATCAAACGGGCGCTGATCTTCGCCTTCATCTACGAGGGCGTGGCGAACTGGGCCGCCACCGACGGCGTGGTCACCGTCAACGTGCCCGACCAGCCGCCCATCGAGGTGCGCCTGGACCAGGGCGGCGACCAGATGATGTGCGCCATCGCCATGTTGGAGAACGTCGGCGGCAAGCTGCAGGTGACCAAGCTGGTCGACTACATCGTGCCGCAGGGGCGCACGACCCTGCACGAGCTGATGGACCGCAAATACAGCTTCGGCCTGCGCTGGGCAGCCGGCAGCAAGGACTAGGCGACCGCGCCTCGCTTGTCGAGAAAGCTTCTTCCCGGATTTTTGAGGCGCCGACGAAACCCGACGGCGCAAACCTAGGGTCAGACCCTGAGGGTCTGACCCTGGCTCTTTGCCGCTGGGGTTTGCCAGCATCCCCAGCGCCTTGAATCGACACCGCCAACAAAAAAAGAGCCTGACGCGGCGACGCGTCAGGCTCTTTTAGTTGGCGCTCCCGGTCGGGCGCCTAGCGGTCGTAGCCGCGATGATGATGGTGGTGGTGGTGGCGGCCGCCCTCGTAGTAGTTGTCGCGGCCACGGTACTCGCGCACCTCGCGGTATTCGCGGTAGTAGGGGCGGGCCGGTTCGACATAGACCACCTGTGGCGGCGCGTAGTAGCGCGGCGGCGGCGCATAGTAGACCGGCGCCGGTTCGTAGTAGGTCGGCGCCGACTGGTAGACGCGGGTTTCGACGTAGCGGCTGTCGCGGCGGTTGTCGCGGCGGTAGGAGCGGTCGTCGCTGTTGATGCTGTTGCCGACGGCGGCGCCGATCAGGCCGCCGACGATGGCGCCGTCGCGCCCGCCGCTGTTATGGCCGATGGCCGCGCCGACGATGGCGCCGGCGGCGGTGTTGAAGTCGCGGTCGCCGGCCTGCGCGCTGGTCGACACGGCGGCTGCGGCCAGCATCACCACGGCCAGGAATTTTTTGCTCATTTTGTTCAACATGGCGTTTTCTCCCGCTCGGCCCCGGATCGGAATGATCCGCGCGGCCCTGATATGAGTGTCACTATATCGCCCGGCCGGGAAATCGCCACGCCATATACATATTCTTACATTCGGGCGAGCATGCTGAGCGGCGCGCGCAGGCGCTCCCACTCCGGCCGCAGCAGGCTGTGGACGCTGACGTCGCAGTAGCGGCCGTTGATGAAGAAGGCCTGGCGCAGCAGGCCCTCGGGCTGGAAGCCGCATTTTTCGGCGACGCGCACCGAGGCGATGTTCTCCGGCGCGGTCAGCAGTTCGAGCCGGTGGTACTGGTAGACGCGGAACAGGTGGTCGACCAGCAGCCGGGTCGCCTCGCTGACGTAGCCGCGCCCGGCCAGCGCGGCGTCGAACAGGCGGTAGCCGATCTCGCGGCAGATCGGCGTGCGGCTCTTGAAGTGGGTGATGACGCCGACGATGTGGTGGGCGCGGTCCTCGATGACGAACAATTCGCTGTCCTCGGTGACGAAGCCGGTCTGCAGGAACTCCTTGCGCATCTGCTCGGGCGACTTGAAGTGGCTGGAGAAGTGGTCGCCGCGCGAGGGCAGGTCGTTGACCAGGGCGATGAAGGTGTTCAGGTCGGCGGTCAGCAAGTGGCGGACGGTGCACAGTGGTCCCTTGAGCATATGCGCTTCCTTTCTGCGGAGGGAAACCCATGGTAATGCAGACGCGGCGACAAATCAAACGCGCCGGCGCCTGCGTTTTTAGAAGTTTCTGCACAAGATAGCCAAATGCGCTATCGTAACAATCCGGCACCTTGCCCGTCGGTGGAAAAACCGCCGGCGAACTCCTTCGCCCGCCCGCATTCTTATCAAGGATCCGCATGAAACCTGTGTTGAACAAGCCGCTGTTGCGCCAGCCCGTGCTGGCCGCCCTGATCACCTGCCTGCTGAGCGCCGGCGCCCACGCCGCCGCGCCGGCCAACGACGCCGCCACCCTGGGCCGCATCCGAGACACGGCGATGCAGAGCGACTGGGCCTACCAGCGCCTGGCCGACCTGACCGACCTGGTCGGCCCGCGCCTGTCCGGCTCGGCCGGCGCGGCGGCGGCGGTCGAGCAGGTGGCGGCGGCGCTGCGCAAGCTGGGCGCGACCGTCACGCTGCAGCCGGTCAAGGTGCCGCATTGGGTGCGCGGCGCCGAGACGGCCGAGTTGGTCGACTACAGCGGCCGTCCGGCCGGTGTCAGCCAGCGCGTCGTGCTGACGGCGCTGGGCGGCTCCGGCGCCACGCCGGCCGCCGGCCTGACCGCGCCGCTCATCGTGGTGCGCGACTTCGACGAGCTGAAGGCGCGCGCCGCCGAGGTCAAGGGCCGCATCGTGCTGTTCGACGTCGCCTTCGACCAGGAGATGGCCGAGCGCGGCCTGGCCGGCCCGGCCTACGGGCGCGGCTCGAACTACCGCTTCAACGGACCCAAGCTGGCGGCGCAGATGGGCGCGGCCGCCGCGCTGGTGCGCTCGGTCGGCGGCGCCGACTTCCGCATTCCCCACACCGGCGCCACCGGCCTGGTCGACGGCGCGCGCATCCCGGCCGCCGCCGTCACCAGCGAGGACGCCATGCTGATGAGCCGCCTGGCCGCGCGCGGCCCGCTGAGCATGCACCTGACCCTGACGCCGCAGACCCTGGCCGACGCCGACAGCTTCAACGTCATCGCCGACCTGCCGGGCAGCGACAAGGCCGACGAGGTGGTGATCGTCTCCGGCCACCTGGACTCGTGGGGCCTGGCCACCGGCGCCAACGACGACGGCGCCGGCGTGATGGGCGCGATGGGCGTCATCGAGACGCTGAAAAAGCTCAAGCTGCAGCCGCGCCGCACCATCCGCATGATCGCCTGGATGAACGAGGAGAACGGCGGCCGCGGCGGCGCCGCCTATTTCGACGCCCACAAGGCCGGGCTGGACAAGCAGTTCGCCGCCATCGAGAGCGACTCCGGCGCCGGCCGTCCGTTCGGCGTGTTGGCCAGCGTCGGCCCGCGCGTGGAGAAGCTGTTCGCGCCCTTGCAGGCGGCGTTGCAGCCGATCGGCGCCAGCGCCTTCACCCGCCGCGACGTGCTCGGCGCCGGCGACCTGCACGCGCTGGAGACCGGCGGCGTGCCCAGCTTCGAGCCGCTGGTCGACAGCCACAGCTACTTCCACTACCACCACACGGCCGCCGACACGCTCGACAAGGTCGACCCGCAGAACCTGAAGCGGCATGTGGCGGTGCTGTCCTCGCTGACCTGGTATCTGGCCAACATGGACGAGCCGATCGGCCGCGCGCCCAAGCAGGACTAGGGCGGAACGCCGGCGCGCACCCCGCGGTGCGGCTGAAGGGGGGCTGACCCCGCATGGGGTCAGACCCCGGCGTCCGGGTTTTGCGGTGGCGCTCAATCATGCCGTCTCAGAGCAGCGCGCTGTGCCCACGTGCCCGGCCAGGGCAGGCGGGCGCGGAAACGGCGCCGCATCCTGTATCATCGAAGGCAGCAGTTGACTAGCCACCGCCAAGGAGAAACAGATGGATCAAGGATCGAAAATTCACTACAAGGGCTGGGAAATCGTGCCGTTCGCCGCGCCCACCAGCGGTGACAAATGGACCGCCAGCTGCGACATCGAGCGCGCCGGGCCGGACGGCGTCGACGTGTTCGAGGGCGCCACCATGCAGTTCATCCGCGACAGCGAGGACGACGCCGTCGCCGCCGCCTGCGACGAGGCGATCCGCCAGATCGACAACATCATCGCCAATCCGCTGGTGCGGCTGGCCTGACACGCGGTGCCGCCGGCCCGGCCGCGCCGGACCGGCAGTGCCGCCCCTCCCGCCGGGCGATTTCCCTCGCGAGATTGCTTTGACAACATTTCCGTGCCACCATACGCCATCCCCCGGCGCCGCGTCCGCGTCGCGCCGGGTCCGCAAGCCCAGCCCCCATCCACTTCGCAAGGCAGCTCGATGACGATATTGCTACTCGGTTTGATTCTTTTCCTCGGCACCCACTCGGTGCGCATTGTCGCCGAGCCGTGGCGCCAGCGCCAACTGGCCCGGCAGGGCGAGGCCGCCTGGAAGGGCGCGATCAGCCTGCTGTCGCTGCTCGGCTTCGGCCTGATCATCTGGGGCTTCGGCCTGGCGCGCCAGGAGCCGGTGCAGCTGTGGCAGCCGCCGGTGTTCCTGCGCCACCTGAGCGCGCTGTTCATGCTGGCCTTCTTCGTGCTGCTGGCCGCCGCCTACGTGCCGCGCAACCGCATCAAGGCCGCCGTCCACCATCCGATGGTACTGGGCACCAAGCTGTGGGCCTTCGGCCACCTGCTGGCCAACGGCATGCTGGCCGACGTGGTGCTGTTCGGCGCCTTCCTGCTGTGGGCGGTGCTGGACTTCCGCGCCGCCCGCCAGCGCGACCGCGCCGCCGGCACCACCTATCCGGCCGGCACCTTGGGCGGCACCCTGGCGACGCTGGCCGTCGGCCTGCTCGCCTTTGTCGTGTTCGCCTTCTGGCTGCACGGCGTGCTGATCGGCGTGCGGCCGTTCGCTTGAACCAACGCGGGTGTTGTGTTGTCTTAACTTTATGATATAGTTGAAATACCACTTTAAGCGGGCATTCCGCCCGCGCCCGGTGGCAACTGGCCGGATATGCCGGTGTGGCCGCATGCTTTTCCAGCCGAAATCGGACAGCCAGTCTTTCGATAAGGGATCAGCCAAATGAGTCCGCTACACATCCTCAAGCTACCGTTCTCCTCCTTGGACGGTTGGGTCAGCCTGCGCCAATCCCACCCCTCGGTGCTGGAAACCTTCTTCTTCCTGACCATGCCGTTTTCCTTGATACCGCCGGCCATGCTGATCTACGCCGGCGCCCACCACGGCGGCATCTACCCGGTCGCCGCGTCGGCGGCGCGCTGGCAGGAGGTGGCCATCGTCTTCTTCTTGATGGAGTTGTTGACGGTGCCGCTGGTGGCCTGGCTGATCAAGCTGGTGGCGTCGGCGCACCAGATCGAGGTCGGCTTCCGCGACACCTTCCTGCTGGCCGCCGTGACGGCGATCCCGATGTGGCTGTCCGCCTTCGGCCTGGCCATTCCCAGCCTGTGGCCGGGCATCGCCGTCCTCTGCCTCGGCGTGGTGCTGGGCGGCTGCCTGTTGTTCCGTGGCTGCGACAGCTTCCTGCGCACCGGCGAGGAACTGGAGGCGCAGGCGATCGCCGCCGAGGTCTTCGCCGGCGGCGCGCTGATGTGGGTGGCGCTGTGCGCCGCCGTGGTGCTGCAACTGATGAACGGCTGACGCCGCCGCTGCTTATGCCGCCGTCGAGCTCTAGGCCCGGGCCGGGCCGCCGGCCGGGTCGCCTATGAAGATGGCGCGGAAGTCGTTGACGTTGGTCAGCGTCGGCCCGGTGACGATCGAGTCGCCGAGCGCCTGGAAGAAGCCGTGGCCGTCGTTGTTGTCCAGGCTGTCCTTGGGTCGCAACCCCTGCGCCCAGGCGCGTTGCAGCGTGTCCGGCGCCAGGTAGGCGCCGGCGATTTCCTCCAGGCCGTCGACGCCGTCGGTGTCGCCGGCCAGCGCGTGGGTGGCCGCCTGGCCGTCGAGCGCCACGCCCAACGCCAGCAGGAACTCGACATTGCGGCCGCCACGGCCGTCGCCGCGCACCGTCACCGTGGTCTCGCCGCCGGACAGCAGCACGCACGGCGGCGCGAACGGCTGGCCGCGCTGCGCCACTTGGAGCGCGATGCCGGCCATGACCTTGCCGACGTCGCGCGCTTCCCCTTCGATGCTGTCGCCGAGGATGTGCGGCGTGACGCCGGCCGCGCGCGCCACCTGCGCCGCCGCCTCCAGCGCCATCTGCGGCGTGGCGATCAGCCGCGTTTCCGTGTTGGCCAGGCGGGCGTCGCCCGGCTTGACGGACTCGCCGCGTCCGCTCTCGAGCACGGCGCGGATGCGCTCCGGCAGCGCGATGCCGTAGCGCCGCACGATGGCCAGCGCGTCGTCGCAGGTGCTGGCGTCGCCGACGGTGGGGCCGGAGGCGATGTCGCCCGGCCTGTCGCCCGGCACGTCGGAAATCAACAGCGTGACCACCTTGGCCGGATGGCAGGCGGCGGCCAGCCGGCCGCCCTTGATTGCGGACAGGTGGCGCCGCACGCAGTTCATCTCGCCGATGCTGGCGCCGGACTTGAGCAGCGCGCGGTTGAGCGCCTGCTTGTCCTCCAGCGTGACGCCGGCCAGCGGCAGGGCCAGCAGGGCCGAGCCGCCACCGGAGATCAGACAGAGCACGGTGTCGTCGGCGCTCAGGCCGCCGACCAGGGCGAGGATGCGCTGCGCCGCGTCCATGCCGGCGGCGTCCGGCACCGGATGGGCCGCCTCGACGATGGTGATGCGATCGCACGGCACCTTGTAGCCGTAGCGGGTCACCACCAGGCCGGACAGCGGGCCGGGCCAGTTGTCCTCGACGGCGCGCGCCATCGCCGCCGAGGCCTTGCCGGCGCCGATGACGACCAGACGGCCGCGCGGCGGCGCCGGCAGGTGGGGCGGCACGCAATGGGCCGGCTGCGCCGCCTCGATGGCGGCGTGGAACATCGCCTGCAGCAACTGGCGCGGCGGGGTGGGAGTTGACATGTTTGCGACTCTCAAAGTTCTGTTGTTAAACGGCTAAGCAACTACCCCGCACCCCGCTCCGCCACGGTCGGGGTCTGACCCCGGACGGGGTCAGACCCCTCGCTCTTGGGGGGGGCGGGTACGGTACTCGGTTAGCGTACGCCGGCGGCGTGCTAGCGGTTGACGACCTTGCCCGGCACGCGCATCACCAGCACGGCGCCGAGGAACAGCACAGCGGAGAGTATATACAGTGCCAGGTCAGTGCTGCCAGTCTTGTCCTTGAACCAGCAAATCAGAAAGGGCTGCAGAGCCTCTTCGAGGTATGGCGGCAGAACCGGGACATTAACATCACCCGCGAGCCATACACCGAAGTCTTCGGCCTGATCTTCCTCGCCGAAGACCCCGACGGCCACGTTATCCGCGTATGCCCGTTGGATTGATGTTGACGCAGCTGGCATCGTAGTGTTTGGAATGAATTTCCCGGCCGCTTTTGGAGATCATCGTCCTGCGCGATGAGGCCGGGGCAGTCGTACAGGCGTATCGCCGATCGGGGTGAGTCGACGCCGAAGTGCCTAGTTTTTGCCGGACTACGCCATGCTCATGCGAGCCGACCATATCCAATCGCAACGAGTGCGGATGACAAGATCAGCAGCGCCCAGATCGGCGAGTAGGGAAAGACCGCCACGCCAAACAAGGCGGTGGCGGATAAATAAAAACCGATGATTTTCAGGGTCTCGAGATCCGATACCGCAGCGGCACGCATCGCCAGATGCCCGCAGACGATGATGGGCGGCCCAAACAAGGTGAACCATGCCGCAACGCGCCGGGTGTCATTGGTGGAAAAGGCACCGATAAAACCGTCCTGCAGCGCGGCGGCAAACGGTTGCCAGAAGCGGAAGACTCCCATTCCTATATGAAGAATCCCTAGAATGGTTATTCCCCACGGGACCATTGTTTTCCAATTCCATTCCATTTCATTCTCCACAGTAGGCAACACGGATGAGCGCAAGGACTGGAGGTGCGGCGCGCGGGCTTTGCCGAATGTCGTTATCCATACCCTTGAGTATGGAGGCATCGTAGCAGCAGGCTATTGATTTCGTCAATACCTTGCGGTATGGTTACGCCATGGATGAACGATTGAACCGACAAGCATGGATCGACGCGGGCCTTGGCAAGCTAGCCGAGGACGGGCCGCAGTCCCTCAAAGTGATGGGCATAGCGCAGCACCTGGGTGTGACGAAGGGGAGTTTTTACTGGCACTTTGCAGATTTACAGGCGTATAAAACCGAGGTTCGTGCGCGCGTGGGAGAGCAAGTACACGCTCGACGTGATGCAGCAGGCGAACGGCGTCGGTAGCGATGCACGGACGAGGTTGCATTTTTTGCTGGGAACGACGTTTGGGCAGAGATCGGATCTGGGCTGTGCGATCCGGGCCTGGGCGCTGACTGACGAGCATGTCGCGCAGGTGCAGAATCGCGTGGACCAGGGCCGGCTATCCTATGTAAGGGAGCTGCTGCACGAGATAGGCTGGCCGGTGGCCGACGCGGCGGCACTCGCCCAATTTTTGTATTACGCAGTCATTGGGTACTCTCACACGGGACGGCAGGCGGCTAGCGAGCGTGAGTTGGCGCTGTATCTGGCGATGTTGCTTAAGGTTCCCTAGGCCGATCTCACAAGCTCGTCTTGACAACCGTGTTGGCCGGGGGCGTCAGGCGCCAGTCGCGCATGGTTCGGGCTGCGTGAGGCGACGCGAAACCCCGATCAAGTATTTTTTTTCAGATCCAATTCAAGGAGTGAGCTGTATTTATCGGCTGGCATCTCGCTCGCGACAACTAAGCGATGCATATTGGCCGTGTGGAAAATTGGCTTTGATGCTGACGCTTTTCAATTCGGCCTGAATATCTACGTCGTTTGTCAATGTGCATTTGTTTTTTATTGCGAAATTCTCAAGATTTTTTGAGTTGCCAGATATTTTTACAGCCACACCCATCCCGGGGCTGACGCAGCACCCGATATACTTTGACATATACTCTTCTTCGATCACAATCAGTTCGTGCCCCATGAACATCGCAGGTTTTTTCAAGAGGTAATAGTCCGTATAGTCGGCTCTTTGATTCGGCTTCCTGTTGACGAAGCCTTCCTTCATGTACGATTGAATCGCCTTTCCTGAATTCCCAAGTCTCTCGGTGCTGCCTTTTTTTAACGAAAGGGAATTTGCCAATGTTTTTTCCAGATCCTGGACGTCAGATGCCGATGCCAATGTTGAAAATGATAAAAACAGGATCAAGGTAAACAGTTTGCACGCGTTAAAGTATTTTCTCATTTGTTCTTGTTTTTAAATTTTAGATCTTGATCCCAGCAAGCGAAAGAATTACACCAACAAGTGCCAGTATGAGCAGGAACAAAGTGGGTAGCATGGACATCATGAAGCCGAGCGCACGCTTTGACGGCTCGCTGACATATGCTCGCCAGTAAACATGCCGCCCAATCACGTAAAAAATTCCCATGCCCACAACCAAAGGAATAGGCCAATATTTCGCGGCCAAGAACAAGCCCGGTAAAAAGGCAATGAGAATTTCCAGGGTGTTCATTTGAACCCGATACATACGTTCAAAACCCTCGTGTCCCGTGACAGCAGGTGCCTTGAGGCCAGATTGCCTGCGTGCGTGCCCGGTCAGCACACCGAAAAAGAAGAATTGAAGTACCGCTACGACTGCGACCAACTCTACGTACTGCATCTTTCTCTCCTAACGATAATGCATTTAGTGAAACCCGTTAATACTTTTGGCTTGCTATCTTTAGAGTCAACAAGAATGTAAATTAATCTGTGTTTAAAACCCCTGCGCCTTCAGCGCCTCAATTTCCGCATCGCCATCGTCGACCAAGCGTTCGCCGCCGGGGAACATGCCCAGGCCGAGGGTACGGCCCATCGACAGCAGCAGGCTCTGGCCCGGCGCCTTGCGCTCGGGCACCAATTGGTAGACCGGATCGGCGAAGGCCGCCGCCGGGGTGGTGATGGTCCAACCCATCTGTTTAAACTGGGCGATCACGTCGTCCAGCCACAGGGCGTTGATCAGGTTGTGGTGCATCAGCATCACCTGGGCGATGTCGCGGCCCTGCAGTTGCTGCGACAGGGCGCGGTAGGCGAGGGCGCGCTGGCGCACGTGGGCCAGGTAGGCTTGCTTGATCGGCGCCAGGTCGGCCTGCGGATTTTTTGTCAGCACCTCCTGCAGCTTCTCGTCCAGGCGCCAGTCGCTGGTGTCCAGGCTGACGTAGGCGTTGCGGTAGCCTTGCTGTTGCAGGAAGGCGCGCATGCCGTCGCGCTTCTCCGGGGTGTTGCCCTCACGCAGGAAGGTGTAGCGATACCATTTCTGGTAGCCGGGCAGGGTCTTGATGATGGCGTCGCAGTCGAGGATTTCTTGCTGGTACTGCGCCAGGCTGACCTTGGCGCTGTGCAGGTCCGGATGGTTCATCGTGTGGTTGCCGATGGCGTGGCCGGCCTGGCCCCAGGCCTTGGCCAGGGCGTAGCCGGCCGGCTTGTCGGCGCCGAAACCGGCGGTGACGAACAGTGCGGCCTGCACCTTGTGCTTGGCCAAGGCGGCGAGCATGGCGTCGTTGCGCTGCTGCGGCGTCAGGCGCGGCGTGTCGGCCAGGTTGGGGCCGTCGTCGAAGGTGAAGGCGAGCGATTGCGCCAGCGCCAGCGGAGCGGCCGCCAGGCCGATGGTCAGGCCGATGCCCAGGGCGGCGGCGCGGAGGCGGCGGAGGGTTTGCTGCGCGTGTGATTTCATCATGTGCAATATTGCTCGTTTTGGAAGACCAATTATTGCACAGGAAAAATTTCCACGATGGCGAATCTTGTTTTTCAGGCAAAATTTTATACGGCGGGAACGGCCTTGGCCGTCGCCGGCGGGTCAAATTCTATCGTTCTGAGCAACTCTTATGATATAAATGCAATCTCAAAAGAGATTCGGAGACTGGTTTGAAAAAAGGCTTTTACACCATCATGGCGGCGCAGTTCTTTTCCTCGCTGGCCGACAACGCCTTGTTCATCGCCTGTGTCGGCTTTCTAACGCTGCTCAAGGCGCCTGAATGGATGACGCCGATGTTGAAGTGGTCCTTCGTCTTGTCTTATGTGTTGCTGGGCGCCTTTGTCGGCGCCTTCGCCGATTCCTTCCCAAAGGGCAAGGTCATGTTCATGACCAACCTGATTAAGATCGGCGGTTGCGCCACCATCTTCTTCCAATTGCATCCGGTGCTGGCCTACGGCATTGTCGGGCTGGGCGCGGCGGCGTATTCGCCGGCCAAGTACGGCATTTTGACCGAGCTGCTGCCGCCCGAGCAACTGGTGGCGGCCAACGGCTGGATCGAGGGCTTGACGATCAGCTCGACCATTTTCGGCGTGGTGCTGGGCGGCGCGCTGTCGGCCAACGCGGCGGTGTCGTCCTTCCTGCTGAGTTTCGACTTCCCCTTCATTAACACCAGCATCGATACGCCGGGCGAGGCGGCGCTGTGCGTGATCGTCGGTGTCTACTGTCTGGCCGCGCTGTTTAATCTGGGTATCGCCGACACCGAGGTGCGCTACGCCAAGCAGTCGACCCGCGCCGGCCAGTTGATCGCCGACTTTTGGCGTTGCAGCGGCGTGCTGTGGCGCGACAAGCTGGGCCAGTTGTCGCTGGCGGTGACGACCTTGTTCTGGGGCGCCGGCACGGCGCTGCAATACATTCTGCTGCGCTGGGGCCAGGAGACGCTGGGCCTGGGGTTGGACAAGGCGGCGTTGCTGCAGGGCGTGTTCGCCTTCGGCGTGGCCGGCGGCGCGGTGCTGGCGGCGCGCTACGTCACGCTGCGCCGTTCGCTGTCAGTGCTGTGGCTGGGTATGCTGATGGGCGGCGTGGTGATGTTGATGACGGTGGTGCACACGGCTTGGATGGCGGCGCCGCTGCTGATCGTCATCGGCGGTCTGGCCGGCTTCTTCGTGGTGCCGATGAACGCGCTGCTGCAGCATCGTGGCTACAAGCTGATGAGCGCCGGCCACTCGGTGGCGGTGCAGAACTTCAACGAGAACCTGTCGATCCTGGCGGTGATGGCCTTGTACGCGATGATGCTGCGCATGAACATCGGCCTCAACACCACCATCCTGATCTTCGGCGGCTTCGTCGCCGCCAGCATGGGGCTGATCATGCTGCGCCACGCCGCCACCAAGCCTGCCTGCAACCGCGAGCTCAATTTATAATACGACGATGGCGCCGCCAGTCCGGGGCGCCGGACCGCGCCCGCTCGCGCGCCTTGTGGCACAATGCGGCGCTGACGGCCCGGGCCGTCGCTTTCACCAATCATCAGGAATCAGCATCATGACCATATTCGCCGTACCCGTCTTCGACGCCACCGTTATCTTCAACGACAAAGAACTGTTCAAAGGCCGGGGCGCCGCCGAGGGCTGGGGCCAGAAACTGGCCAAGGAAATCGAATGCGAGACCGGCGTGCAGAAGGTCGGCACGGGCTGGGCCATCTCCGCCAACTATGAAGGCGAGGATTGTTTGTGGGGTATCCACGGCCAGCGCCTGAAGCGCATCAACTAGCTCGCTCGGCGCGCGTCAACACGCGTTTGACGGCCTCGAACCACAGCAGGTTGAGGCCGACCACGGCGGCGCCGGCCAGCAGCAGCGCGGCATCGGGACGCACGAAACCGAACAACTGGCCCAGCGCCGGCAGGCCCAGCGCGGCCGCCAGCAGCGCGCAGGTGGCCAGCGCGATGGCGCCGAAGTAGCGGCCGGCCTGGCCGCCACGGCCCCAGCCGGCGCCGCGTCCCCACACGCGGTTGGCCTGGATCAGTCCCAAATTCGACAGCACCAGCACGCTGAAGGCGAGCGCGCGCGCCACCTGGTCGCTGCCGCTGTGCCAGCGCGCCAGCGCGTACACCCCGACCAAGGTGGCCAGCAGGCCGCCGCCCTGCCACAGCCCGCGCTCCAGCACGGCGCGGTCGAACAGGCGCGCCTCGGGCGGACGCGGCGGCGCCGCCATGGCGCCGGCCTCGATCTCCTCGGCCTCGAACACCACCGAGCAGGCCGGGTCGATGATCAGCTGCAGGAACAGTATGTGCACCGGCATCAGCAGCATCGGCCAGCCGAACAGCAGCGGCAGCAGCGACAGGCCGACGATCGGCACGTGCACCGCCACCACGAAGACGATGGCCTTGCGCAGGTTGGCGAAGACGCGGCGGCCGTAGCGCACCGCCGTCACCAGCGAGGAGAAGTCGTCGGTGAGCAGCACCAGCGCGGCGGCCTCGCGCGCCACGTCGGTGCCGTGCGCGCCCATGGCCACGCCGATGTGGGCGGCTTTCAGCGCCGGGGCGTCGTTGACGCCGTCGCCGGTCATCGCCACCACCTCGCCGGCGGCGCGGAAGGCCTGCACCAGGCGCAGCTTCTGCTCCGGTTGGACGCGGCAGAACACCTGCGTGTTGGGCAGGCGGGCGCGCAGGGTGGCGTCGTCGAGGCCGGCCAGCTCGGCACCGGTCATGGCCGCGCCGTCGACCGGCAGGCCGGCCTGGCGGGCGATCGACAGCGCGGTGGCGGGGTGGTCGCCGGTGATCATCACCACGCGGATGCCGGCGGCGCGGCATTCGGCGATGGCGGCCGGCACGTCGGGGCGGATCGGGTCCTCCAGCGCGACCAGGCCGAGGAAGTCGAAATCGAAGTCGTGCTGGTTGCCGGGCAGCTCGCTGGCGCTGAAGGTGGCGCAGGCCACGCCGAGCACGCGCAGGCCGTCGCGCGCCAGCGCCTCCACCTGGGCGGCGATGGCGGCGGCGCGGGCTGCGTCCATGTGGCACAGGTCGACCACGGCCTCGGGCGCGCCCTTGGCGGCGATCATCAGCTCGCGCCGGTCGGGCGACTGCCAGACGCGCGACATGGCCAGCATCTCGCGCGACAGCGGGTAGTCGTTGACCAGCGTCCAGTCGGCGTGCAGGTGTTCGGTGTTGGCCAGCAGGCGCTGGCCGGCGTCGCCGATGGCCGACTCCATCGGGTCGTAGGCGCGGCGGTGGCTGGCCAGCACGGCGTATTCCAGCACGCCGTGCAGCTCCTCTTGCAGCGGCGCGGGGTTGCGGCCGGCGTGGCCGCCGGCTGCGGCGCCGGCAGATGCGGGGTCGGCGCCCTGTGTGGCGGCTGTGGTTGCGGCGTCGGCGGCGCAATCGTAGGCGGCCTGCTCGGACCACAGGCGGCGCACGGCCATGCGGTTGGCGGTCAGCGTGCCGGTCTTGTCGACGCACAGCACGGTGGTGGCGCCGAGCAGCTCGATCGCCGGGACGCTGCGCGCCAGGACTTTTTCACGCGACAGGCGCCAGGCGCCCAGGCCGAGGAACAGCGTCAGCACCACCGGCAGCTCCTCCGGTAGGATGGCCATCGCCAGGGTCAGGCCGGCCAGCAGGCCGTTGAGCCAGTCGCCCAGCAGCGCCCACCAGGCCAGGGCCAGCGCGGTGGCCACGGCCAGTCCGATGGCTGCGACACGGCGCACAATTTCTGCCGTTTGCAGTTGGGTCGGGGTTTGCTCGCCGCCCAGCGCGGCCAGCGACTTGCCGATCTGGCCCAGCGCGCTGCGCTCGCCGGTGGCGCTGACGCGGCCACGCCCCATGCCCTGGGTGACCAGCGTGCCGGCGTAGGCATAGACGGCGGCCGATGCCGCCAAGGTGGCGGTGGCGGTGTTGTCGTCGTCGGCGAGGGGGAGTTGTTTGGCCACCGGCAGCGATTCGCCGGTCAGCATCGATTCGTCGATGGTCAAGTTGGAGGCGTCGAGCAGGGCCATGTCGGCCGGCACGCGGTCGCCCTCGGCCAGCAGCACGATGTCGCCCTCGACCAGCTCGCGGCCGGCGATGCGCTGCGCCACGCCGTCGCGCAGCACCAGCGCGCGCGGGCTGGACAGGTCGCGCAGCGCGTCGAGCGAGCGTTCGCTGCGGCGTTGCTGGACGAAGCTGATGGCTATGACGATGAAGACGAAGCCGAGCAGCATCAGCGCCTCGGCGCGGTCGCCCAGCACCATGTAGATGCCGCCGCAGGCCACCAGCAATAGGAACATCGGCTCGGCGAGCACGCCGCGCAGCTGGCGCAGGGCGCTGCGCGGGCGCGACTGGGGTAGTTCGTTCGGGCCGTCGGCCAGCAAACGGCGCGCCGCCTCGGCCTGGCTCAGGCCTTGTTGGTCGGCTGCGTCGGGCGGCATGGCGGCCTGCCGGTCAGGCGAGCGGCGTGGGCGCCGCAGCAGCGGCCGCGCCGCCGTGGTCCAGGTCGGGCCGGCGCCACGGGTCGACGTGGGTCATCAGGTTGAGCACGCGGTGGCGCTGCAGTACGCGCTGGCGCGCCTCGACGGCGATGTCGTGGCCGGCCTCCACGGTCAGCAGGGCGTCCACCTCGATGTGGGCGTCGACCACGATCATGTCGCCCATTTTGCGGGTGCGCACGTCGTGCACGCCGCTCACGCCGGGTGTGTCGACCAGGGTGCGGCGGATCGCCTCGACCTCCTCGTCGTCGACGGCGCGGTCCATCAGGTCGTGCAGCGCGTCCCAGCTGAATTGCCAGCCCATGCGGGCGATCATGCAGCCGACTATCAGCGCGGCGATCGGGTCGAAGATCGGATAGCCGGCCAGGTTGCCGATGATGCCCAGGCCGACCACCAGCGAGGAGGCGGCGTCCGAGCGGGCGTGCCAGGCGTTGGCCACCAACATGCTCGACTTGATGCGCTTGGCCACCGCCAGCATGTAGCGGAACAGGGTCTCCTTGGCCAGCAGGGCGGCGCCGGCCACCCACAGGGCGACGGCGTGCACCTCGGGCACGCTGGCCGGGTGCTGCAGCTTGAGCACGGCCGACCACAGCATGCCGACGCCGACGGCCAGCAGCAGCAGGCCGAGCGCCAGCGAGGCGGCGGTCTCGAAGCGCTGGTGGCCGTAGGGGTGGTTCTGGTCGGCGTCCTTGCGGGCGTGGTGGCCGGCGAACAGCACGACGAAGTCGGCCACCAGGTCCGACAGCGAGTGGATGCCGTCGGCGATCAAACCCTGCGAGCGGGCGAACACGCCGACGGCGATCTGGATGGTGCTCAGCACCAGGTTGACGGCGACGCTGACCCAGGTGCTGCGGTTGGCCGCGCTGGCGCGTTCCTCGGCGCTGTGCAGGCTGTCTTCGGGGTCGTCGTGCAGGTCGTCGAATTGCATGTGTGCTGGTTCTCGTGGTGATGTGGAGGCGGGCGCTGGCCAAAGCGTAGCATAGCGGACGGCGGCGGCGCTGAACAGCGTCACGGCGCCCGGTCAATTGCCGCCGGTGAACTTTTTTGCTAGCATGGCAGCCATTGTCCGTCCGCGCGCATCGCCCGTTGTTCAGGCCTCTTCACGCTCACCCCCGCTCACCACCGGCGCCATGAACCTTCCCCGACTGCCCGAACCGCTCGCCCTGCTGCCCTATGTGGGCAAGTGGTGCCTCATCGCCGGCCTGGTCGCCGTGCTCAGCGGCAGCGCCTCGGCCTTCTTCCTGTTCGCCCTCGACCGGGCGACGGGCTACCGCGAGGCGCACGCCTGGCTGATCTGGTTGCTGCCGCTGGCCGGTTTCGCCGTCGGCTGGGTGTATTTGAAGCTGGGGCGCTCGGTCGAGGCGGGCAACAACCTGCTGATCGACGAGATCCACGACCCCAAGCGCGTGGTGCCGCTGCGCCTGGCGCCGCTGGTCTTGGCCGGCACCGTGGTTTCCCACTTGTTCGGCGCCTCGGTGGGCCGCGAGGGCACCGCCGTGCAGATGGGCGGCGCGCTGGCCGACCAGCTGACCCACGTGTTCCGCCTGCGCCACGAGGACCGCCGCATCCTGCTGATGGCCGGCATCAGCGCCGGCTTCGCCTCGGTGTTCGGCACGCCGCTGGCCGGCGCCATCTTCGGCCTGGAGGTGCTGGCCATCGGCCGGCTGCGCTACGACGCCATCTTCCCCTGCATGGTGGCGGCCATCGCCGCCGACCAGGTCGGCATGGCCTGGGGCGTGCGCCACACCCATTACGCGCTGCAGGCTGTGCCGCCGCTGACGCTGCTCAACGTGGCGGCGGTGCTGGCGGCCGGCGCGCTGTTCGGCCTGGCCGGCATGGCCTTCGCCCGGAGCACCCACGCCGCCTCGGCCTTCATGAAGCGGCGCATCGCCTACGCGCCGCTGCGCCCGCTGCTGGGCGGTTGCGTGATCGCGCTGGCGGTTTGGCTGCTCGGCACGCGCTATATCGGCCTGGGCATTCCGGTCATCGTCGAGGCCTTCGCCCGGCCGCTGGCGCCGTGGGACTGGGCCGGCAAGTTCGTCTTCACCGTCGCCTCGCTGGGCAGCGGCTTCAAGGGCGGCGAGGTCACGCCGCTGTTCTACCTCGGCGCCACCCTGGGCAACGCGCTGGCGCCGCTGCTGCACCTGCCGTTCGCGCTGCTGGCCGGGCTGGGCTTCGTCGCCGTGTTCGCCGGCGCCGCCAACACGCCGCTGGCCTCGACCATCATGGCCATCGAGTTGTTCGGCCCGCAGATCGGGCCGTTCGCCGCGCTGGCCTGCGTGGTGGCCTACCTTTTCTCCGGCCACAGCGGCATCTACCACGCCCAGCGGGTGGGGCAGGGCAAGCACCATTACCGTTCGCCGCCGGCGGATTGAGGCGTTGGGGGCTCGCGGTCAAGGTGCCGGCGGCTTCAACGCCAGCCAAGGACGACGACCCAGGGTCAGACCCTAGGGTCTGACCCTAGATTTGCGCCTGTGGGTTTCTCGGCTTGGCTGCCGGCGCTTCAGGCTGAGGCTATCGTGCGCCGTGCGCCATAGTGCTGTGTTACCCTGTACGGATGGCCATCGTTCGGCCGTCCCCGACACCCGCCTAGCTGACGACTGGAACCAGGAACCTGCCATGGCCAGTCCCAGCGACCCCAACCAAAACCACCTGCTCTCGGCCCTGCTCGACGCCGACTTCGACCGCCTGGCGCCCCATCTGGAGCCGGTGGCGATGCGTCTGGGCGACGTGCTGTACGAGTCCGGCGGCAAGCTCAGCCATGTCTACTTCCCCACCACCGCCATCGTCTCGCTGCACTATGTGCTGGAGAATGGCAGCTCGTCGGAGATCGCCGGCGTCGGCAACGAGGGCGTGTTGGGCGTGTCGCTGTTCATGGGCGGCGACAGCACGCCGAGCCGCGCCGTGGTGCAGACCGGCGGCCACGGCTACCGCATGAAGGCGCACATCCTGGTCGAGGAGTTCAACCGCGCCGGCCCGGTGATGCGCCTGCTGCTGCGCTACACCCAGGCGCTGTTGACGCAGACGGCGCAGACCGCCGTGTGCAACCGCCACCACAGCGTCGAGCAGCAGTTGTGCCGCTGGCTGCTGTTGACGTTGGACCGGCTGCCGGCCGGCGAACTGACCATGACCCAGGAACTGATCGCCAGCATGCTCGGCGTGCGCCGCGAGGGCGTCACCGAGGCGGCCGGCCGGCTGCAGGGCTACGGCTACATCAGCTACCGGCGCGGCCACATCAGCGTGATCGACCGCGCCGGCCTGGAGGCCGACGTGTGCGAATGCTACCAGGTGGTGCGCAAGGAGTTCGCCCGCCTGCTGTCGGACGTGCGCCAGCGCGGCGGACCGGCGGCGCTGGGCGCCGGCAGTCCCTTGTAACGACGGATTTTTGTACGGCGGCGCTGCCGCACCTTGTCTGGGCCGAGGTTGACGCTCTGAGTACGATTGCGCAAGGTAAGAATCTATGCATGTGGAACAGAAAACCCCGGCCGAACGGTTGCTGCTGACCGGTTTCGGCGCCACCCTGGCGACGCTGGTGCTGGTGGCCCTGCTGGTCGGCGCGATGGGCGTGGGCGGCGCGCTGGCGCCGG
Source organism: Rugamonas sp. DEMB1 (assembly GCF_029834475.1). Lineage (GTDB taxonomy): Bacteria > Pseudomonadota > Gammaproteobacteria > Burkholderiales > Burkholderiaceae_D > Rugamonas > Rugamonas rubra. The sequence continues at coordinate 2,342,469 of NZ_CP122407.1, forward strand.
AGACGGCGCTGCGCGTGGCGGCCGGCACGGCGCTGGTGCTGGTGCTCGGCCTGCTCGCCCTGTACGCCCGGGTGCGCTGGATGATACGCCGCCGCGGCGCGGTGCTGTTCGGCCAGCAGCCGCTGCTCAAGGCCGACGCGCTGCAGCGCGCCATCTTCAACAGCGCCAACTTCTCCAGCATCGCCACCGACGCCCAGGGCGTGATCCAGATCTTCAACGTCGGCGCCGAGCGCATGCTGGGCTACCTGGCGGCCGAGGTGCTCAACCTGGTGACGCCGGCCGGCATCTCCGACTCCGAGGAGCTGATCGCCCGCGCCGCCGCGCTCAGCGCCGAGTTCAACACGCCGATCACGCCGGGCTTCGAGGCGCTGGTGTTCAAGGCCTCGCGCGGCATCGAGGACATCTACGAGCTGACCTACATCCGCAAGGACGGCACGCGCTTCCCGGCCATCGTCTCGGTCAGCGCGCTGCGCGACGCCGACGACAAGGTCATCGGCTACCTGCTGATCGGCACCGACAACACGGCGCGCAAGCAGGTCGAGGCCGAGACAGGCCTGCTCGACCAGCGCCTGCGCGACCAGCAGTTCTACACCCGCTCGCTGATCGAGTCGAACATCGACGCCTTGATGACGACCGACCCGCGCGGCATCATCAGCGACGTCAACCAGCAGATGGAGGCGCTGACCGGCTGCAGCCGCGACGAGTTGATCGGCGCGCCGTTCAAGGACTACTTCACCGAGCCGCAACGGGCCGAGGCGGCGATCACCCGCGTGCTGCGCGAAGGCAAGGTGACCAACTACGAGCTGACCGCGCAGGCGCGCGACGGCAAGCAGACCGTGGTGTCGTACAACGCCACCACCTTCCACGACCGCAACCGCAACCTGCAGGGCGTGTTCGCCGCCGCGCGCGACGTCACCGAGCGCAAGCAGTTCGAGCACGCGCTGCAGGAGACCAACGTCGAGCTCGAGGGCGCCCGCGCCACCGCCGAGAAGGCCAACCTGGCCAAGTCCGAATTCCTCTCGAGCATGAGCCACGAGCTGCGCACGCCGCTCAACGCGGTGCTCGGCTTCGCCCAGCTGATGGCCTCGGAGACGCCGGCGCCCAGCCTGCCGCAACAGCGCTCGCTCGACCAGATCCTCAAGGGCGGCTGGTATCTGCTGCGCCTGATCAACGAGATCCTCGACCTGGCGATGATCGAGTCGGGCAAGATCACCATGTCGCAGGAGTCGATGGCGCTGAGCGAGGTGATGGCCGACTGCAAGTCGATGATCGAGCCGCAGGCGCACAAGCGCGGCATCCAGATGGTGTTCCCGCATTTCGTCCGGCCGATGTATGTGCACGCCGACCGCACCCGGGTCAAGCAGGTGATGATCAACCTGCTGTCGAACGCCATCAAGTACAACCGCAGCGGCGGCACCGTGACGGTGGACTGTGCCGCCGCCGAGGGCGGCCGGGTGCGCGTCAACGTGCGCGACACCGGCGCCGGCCTGAGCGGGGAACAACTGGGCCAGCTGTTCCAGCCCTTCAACCGCCTGGGCCAGGAGGACAGCACCGAGGAGGGCACCGGCATCGGCCTGGTGGTGACCAAGCAGCTGGTCGAACTGATGGGCGGCGCGATCGGCGTCGACAGCGCGATCGACGTCGGCACCACCTTCTGGATCGAGCTGCAGGGCGCCGAGGCGCCTGCGCTGATCGGCGGCCACGAGCCGTCCGCCGAGGCGGCCCTGGCGCACGCCGAGACGGCGCCGCGCACCCTGCTGTACGTGGAGGACAACCCGGCCAACCTGAGCCTGGTCGAGCAGCTGATCGCCCGCCGCGCCGACCTGCGCCTGCTCACCGCCATCGACGGCCACCTGGGCATCCAGCTGGCGCGCACCTACCAGCCGGACGTGATCCTGATGGACATCAACCTGCCCGGCATCAGCGGCTACGGCTGCCTGAAGATCCTGCAGGACGACCCGAACACCAAGCACATCCCGGTGCTGGCGCTGTCGGCCAACGCGGTGCCGCGCGACATCGAGAAGGGCATCGAGGCCGGCTTCTTCCGCTACCTGACCAAGCCGATCAAGGTGCAGGAGTTCATGGACGCGCTCGACCTGGCGCTGCATTTCGCCGCCGCCAACGGCATGGTCGAGGAAGAGCATTGAACGGCGCGCACAGCGCCAACCCGGCGGCGGCGGCGACGCCGGCCGCACACGTATTCAAGGAAGCACGGCCATGATCAACGCAAGCGAACTACTCAACGCCAACATCCTGGTGGTCGACGACCAGGAGGCCAACGTCATGCTGCTCGAGCAGATGCTGCGCAACGGCGGCTACAGCCGCGTCACCACGACGATGGACCCGTTCTGCGTCGCCCGGCTGCACCGCGAGCAGCACTTCGACCTGATCCTGCTCGACCTGCAAATGCCGGGCATGGACGGCTTCGAGGTGCTGGCCGCCTTGAAGGACGTCGAGCCGGACGGCTACGTGCCGGTGCTGGTGGTCACCGCCCAGCCGGGCCACAAGCTGCGCGCGCTGCAGGCCGGCGCCAAGGACTTCGTCGGCAAGCCCTTCGAGCTGGTCGAGGTGGAGACGCGCATCCGCAACCTGCTCGAGGTGCGCCTGCTGTACCAGAAACTGGAGCGCTACAACCAGCAGTTGGAGGCCACGGTGCTGGAGCGCACCGCCGAGCTGCGCGAGAGCGAGGCGCGCTTCCAGCGCTTCACCGAGCTGTCCTCCGACTGGTACTGGGAGCAGGACGCCGAGGGCCGCCTGACGCGCTGCTCCGGCCCGGCCGCCGAGATGCTCGGCCTGGCCGGCCCGGACGACGGCGCCGGCGCCGCCGCGTTGGCCGAGGCCGGCTGGGACCCGGCCGAGCGCGCCCAGCTGGCCGCCAACCTGGCCGAGCGGCGGCCCTTCCTCGACTTCGTCTACCGCCGCACCGGCGCCGACGGCCGCACCCGCCATCTGCAGGTCAGCGGCGAGCCGATGTTCGACGCCAGCAGCCGCTTCGTCGGCTATCGCGGCATCGGCATGGACGTCAGCGCGCGCATGCGCGCCGACGCCTGAGCCGCCCGGCCGCGCCGGGCAGCCGGCCCGGGCCGCGCTGCGCGGCGAATTTGATCTAGCGCAAAGTTTTCGTTAGGCAAAACACGCATATTGCCTAGGACAGGCAGGCGCGCGCCGCCGTTCCGGCAGGGTCGCGGCCGCCTGTGCATCGAAAGACTCCGCCATGAACCTGACCTTCCTCGGCGCCACCGGCACCGTGACCGGCTCCAAATACCTGCTGCGCTCGGGCGCGGTGAAGATCCTGGTCGACTGCGGCCTGTTCCAGGGCTACAAGCAGCTGCGCCTGCGCAACTGGGCCGAGCTGCCGGTGGCGCCGGCCGAGATCGACGCCGTGGTGCTGACCCACGCCCACCTCGACCACAGCGGCTACCTGCCGCTGCTGGTGCGCGACGGCTTCCGCGGCAAGATCCACTGCAGCGAGGCGACCTTCGACCTGTGCAAGATCCTGCTGCCCGACAGCGGCCGCCTGCTCGAGGAGGAGGCCGAGTACGCCAACCGCCACAACTACTCGAAGCACAAGCCGGCGCTGCCGCTGTACGGCGAGCGCGACGCCGAGCGCGCCCTCGACTTCTTCGCGCCGCAGCCCTTCGGCACGCCGTTCGAGATCGGCGAGCTGCGCTGCGAGCTGGCGCTGGCCGGCCACATCCTCGGCGCCGCCTCGCTGCGCGTGCAGGGGCCGACCAGCAGCATCAGCTTCTCCGGCGACGTCGGCCGGCTGCGCGATCCGATCATGGTGGCGCCGACCCCGCTGCGGCCGAGCGACTACCTGGTGCTCGAATCGACCTACGGCGACCGCCGCCACGACCCGGCCGACCCGCTCGTGCTGCTCGGCCAGGTGATCCGCGACACGGCGGCGCGCGGCGGCGTGACGGTGATCCCCTCGTTCGCCGTCGGCCGGGCCCAGACCCTGCTGTACCTGATCGACCAGCTGAAGCGGCGCGGCGAGATCCCCGGCCTGCTGCCGGTCTACCTGAACAGCCCGATGGCGGTCGACGCCACCGCGCTGTACCAGAAGCACCGCGCCGACCACCGCCTGTCGCGCGCCGGGTGCGAGGCCATGTGCCACGCCGCCAAGATCGTCAACAGCGTCGAGGAGTCGATCGCGTTGAACCGGCGGCAGATGCCGATGGTGGTCATCGCCGCCAGCGGCATGGCCACCGGCGGGCGCGTGCTGCACCACCTGAAGGCCTTCGCCGGCGACCACCGCAACACCATCCTGTTCGCCGGCTTCCAGGCCGGCGGCACGCGCGGCGCGGCGATGATAGGCGGCGCCGGCGAGATCAAGATCTACGGCGAGTACGTGCAGGTGCGCGCCGAGGTGCGCCAGATCGACAACCTGTCGGCCCACGCCGACGCCGACGAGATGCTCGAATGGCTGGGCGGCGCCGGCCTGGCGCCCAAGCGCGTCTTCATCACCCACGGCGAGCCGGCGGCGGCCGACGGCCTGCGCCACCGCATCGAGGAAAAGCTGCGCTGGGACTGCCACGTGCCCGACTACGCCGAGGTGGTCGAGCTGCCCTAGGCGGGCGGCGCGGCACCCGCGCCGGTGCCGCCAGGTCGGTCGGCGCGGCGCGCCTAGTGCGTCATCAGCACCGGCACCGTCATGCTCGCCAGCACGGTGCGGGTGGCGCCGCCCAGCACCACCTCGCGCAGGCGGCTGTGGCCGTAGGCGCCCATGACGATCAGGTCGCTGCCCAGGTCGGCCGCCAGCGACAGCAGGGCGTTGCCGATGTCGAGCTCGGTGGCCTGCTGCGCCACCTCGACCGCCACGCCGTGGCGCGCCAGGTAGAGCGCGATGTCGGCGCCGGGCTGTTCGCCGTGCACGCTGTAGGCGGCCGGCGGGTTGAACACCGCCAGCGTCACCTTGCGCGCGCGGCGCAGCAGCGGCAGCGCGCCGGTGATGGCGCGGGTCGCCTCCATGCTGCCGTCCCAGGCCACCAGCGCCTGTTCGCCGACCCGTTCGAAGCGGCCGGCGTAGGGCAGGATCAGCACCGGCCGGGCGCAGTGCAGCACGGCGTACTCGGGCAGGGCGGCGATCAGGTTGGGCGAGGCCTCGTCCGGGTCGGTCTGGCTGAGCACCAGCAGGTCGCTGTAGCGCGCCTGCAGCACCAGGCCGGCCTCGGTCTCGTCGTCGACCAGGCGCCGCTCGCAGGAGGCGATGCCGCGCCGGGCCGCCATGGCGTCGAAGCCGGCCAGCGCCGTCTCGGCGCGCTGGCGCAGGAAGGCCAGGTGGCCGGCCAGCGCCGGCGCGGCCGGCGCCGCCGCCGGGTTGTGCGGGTAGGCGAAGCGCGACAGGCCGGTCGGCGCGGCGCCCACCAGGTGGGCCTGGTGCTGCTGCGCCAGGTCGGCGGCGATGCGGCTGCGCTCGGCGTTGTGTGTCGACTGGTCGAGGTGGACGAGGATGGTCTTGTAGCTCATGCGGGCTCCCGGGGGGCTAGGTGGATTGGAGGACCGCGCCGGCGCCGGCGGCGGGTGGCGTGGCGGCGGCTTGTTTGGGCGGCTCGCCGGCCAGGCGCACGCAGTTGCGGCCGTCGTTCTTGGCGCGGTACATCGCCTCGTCGGCCGCCTTGAGCAGGGCCGGCCAGTCGGGGTGCCCGGGGCCGTACACGGCCACGCCGATGCTGACGGTGAAGCGCAGCGGCCCCTGCGGCGTGGCCATGCGCAGCGAGGCCAGGCTGGCGCGCAGGCGCTCGGCGCACAGCAGCGCCTCGGCGCGGTCGGTCTCGGGCAGCACGCAGACGAACTCCTCGCCGCCGAGGCGGCCGAAGTGGTCGATCTCGCGCAGCGCGCCCTGGCAGCAGCGCACCAGCTCCTGCAGCACGCGGTCGCCGGTGTCGTGGCCGTAGTTGTCGTTGACCAGCTTGAAGTGGTCGATGTCGAGCATGGCCACGGCCAGGCTGCGGCCGTGGCGATGCGCCAGCGCCAGTTCGCGCTCGGCCACCTGCTCCAGGTAGAGGCGGTTGCAGGCGCCGGTCAGGCTGTCGTGGTGCGACATGTGCAGCAACTGCTGTTCGAGCAGGAAGGCGCGCTGGTGGAAGCGGCGGAACAGCAGCATCACGCTGGCCGCCAGCAGCAGCGCGAACAGGTACTGGACCAGGCAGGCGGCGAAGTCGGCCAGGGCCAGCTGCTGCGCCGCCAGCAGCACGAACAGCAGGGACGGCGCGGCGACGATGGCGAGGAAGCTGCGCAGGCGCAGCGTGACGACGGACATGGAGAACAGGCTGGCGGCGATCGCGCCCATGGCGTAGGGCAGGCCGGGACGCAGCAGCCAGGCGCAGACGATGATGGCGCCGGCGTGGCAGAAATAGATGACGGTGCAGCGCGTGGTCACGCCCCAGCCGAGCCGGTTGGGCCAGTAGCCGGCGCCGGCCAGCAGCACGGCGGCAACGCGCACCAGCAGGGCGGTGCCGGCGCGCTGCGGGTCGAGCTGCCAGTCCCACAGCGAGAACAGTAGCACGACAAGGCCGAACAGCGGCGTCAGCAAGGGCAACAGTTTCTCGGCCTGCACGTCGTGCTGGGCCCGCATGGCGCGCTCGGCCTGCGGCGGCAGGTCGACCGGCGGCAGCAGCGCGGCCCGCGCCAGCGCCAAGGCGCGGCGCGCGCTCAGGTGGAACATGGCCGCTCCGGCGGGGAGGCGCGCGGCGCGGACGGGGCTGGCTGTCGGATCATCACGCACCTTTCATCGAACTATGAGATTCAGGATAGCAAGCATGGCGCGAAAAATATTTGATCTGCGTCAAGTTCGCCCCAGGCGCACGCCGCCGCCGCTCAGGCCTGCCGTTCCATCATGTCCCTGAGGTCGGCGATGGGGATCTGGAAGTGCTCGTGCAGGCGCAGGATGATGTCGGCGCTGACGCCGAGCTTGCCGTGGCGGATCTTGCTGATGCGCGGCGGCGCCACCTGCAGGATGCGGCACAGGGCGGCGTCGTTCTTCAGGCCGTTGTTGCCGATGATGGCGTCGAGCAACTGGTGCGGGTTGCGCGGCATGTGTTTGCGGATGTGGCTGGTTTTCATGCGACTTTCCTTTCCGTGGCGGGTGAGGCGGGTTGTTGGCGGCGGCGGCGGCGCTTAGGCCTCGGCGGCGCGGCGTTCGGCCTGCAGGGCCAGCTCGGCGGCCGAGCGGCAGCGGCTGCTGGCGCCGATGCCGACGCTGCAGCTCATGCCGCCGAAGCCGGCGAAGAAGGACTGCTCTATGCCCTGTTGCAGCATGCGGGCGACATGGGCCGCCTGGCGCGCCGAGGTGCCCGGCAGCAGCAGGGCGAAGGAGCAGTCGTCCCAGCGGGCCAGCACGTCGCTGCCGCGCAGGCGTTCGGTGGCGAAGCGGGCCAGGTCGGCCAGCACGGCGTCGCCGCTGGCGCGGCCGAACATGGCGTTGATGCGGCGCACATGCTCGAGGCGGAACACCACCAGGGCCAGCGGCGCGCTGAAGCGGCGGGCGCGGCCGAACATGTGCGCCAGCAGGCGTTCGCCCTCTTGGCGGCGGTAGCTGCCGGTGAGGGGATCGGTGACGGCACCGCTGTCGACGCCGAGTTCGACGCCGGGCGAGACGCCGTGGTCGACGCCGTGGTCGGCGCGGCCGGCCGGCGCCGGCGCCAGTGTCAGTTGCAGCGCCGGGGCCGGCCCCGGCGCCGTGATGCCGTGCATGGCGCGGCAGGCGGCCAGGTCCGCCGAAGCGGCGCCCGGCGCCGGCTCGCGGGCCGGCTGGCGCTGCATCAGGCCGTGCGCGCCCAGCGTGCGCAGCGTCAGGGTGGTGGCGGTGGCGGCCAGCATGGCCAACAGCGCCATGCGGTGCCACGGGCTCAATTGCGGCAGGTAGAGCATGGCCAGGATCAGGCCGGCGACGGCGCCGAACAGCAGTGTCTGCCTGCGGCTGTCGTGCTTGGCCAGGCGGTTCCACGCGTTGTCGCTGCTGCGGCGTTTGGGCTGGTAGACGTGCATGAGGCTCTCCTGTCGGGGTGGAACAAGGACGAATTGAATTCACCGCTTTTTGCTGCTATTCGCATTTTCAGCTGGGGCTGTTACCATTTCCGCTATGCCGCCTCCCGTTTCGGCGGCATAATGGGCTTGGGGCGAAGGTCTTGCGGCGGAAGAGTCCGCGCTGTTGGAATTGATTATATTGATTTTTGAACTTATTTGTTGAATTTGGGTAATTTATTTTTTCTATTTGTGGAATTTGAGACTGATAACGCGATGAAGAGCAAGGAAACCACGCCCGACGAGGTGTGCACGACCCAGCAGGCGGCCGAGATCCTCGGCATTTCCGTATCCTCGGTGCAACAATTGGTCGAGGCCGGCGTGATCGAGGCCTGGAAGACCAAGGGCGGCCACCGGCGCATCCCGCGCCAGGCCGTGCTGGACTACAAGACCGCGCCGCAGGGCGGCGCGGTGGCCGGCGCCGGCCGGGCCGCCGCCGCCCCGGGCGGGCCGGCCAGCGTGCTGGTGATCGAGGACAACCCGATGCAGCGCGCCATCTACGAGCGCCAGATCGCCGCCTGGCAGCTGCCGGTCAGCCTGTCGTTCTGCGAGAACGGCTACCAGGCGTTGCTCGAGATCGCCCGCCGCCAGCCCGACATCCTGCTGGCCGACATCATGATGGACGGCATCGACGGCTACGAGGTGGTCAGGACCATCCTGGGCGACCAGCACCTGGCGATCCCGCACATCGCCATGTTGTCGAGCATGTCCGAGCACGAACCTGGCGGCGCGCGGCGGCGTGCCGGCCGGCGTGGTGTTCTTCGCCAAGCCGGTCAACTACGACGAGTTGCGCGGCTATCTGCGGGCCTGCTGCGCGCAGCGGGCGCGGCAGGGGCGCTGAGCGGCGCCGGCCCCGGCGCAATGAATTGAATATATCGAATTAAACGAATTTGACAAATCAGTTTTTTGGGGGCAAGATGGTGTCTCGATGCCAGCGCGGCGCCATTCCCGGCGGCCGGCGGCAATGACGAAGGGGGCGCGATGTGGCAACGGACTGGGCGTAAGGTCGACGTGCGCTGGCTGCTGGCGGCCTTCGGCCTGCTGCTGATCGCCGGCACCTGGACCATGACGATGGTGCAGCTGTCCTCGACCCGCCAGGCGCAGATCGCCGACGCGCGGCGCGACGCCCGCGGCCTGGCCCGCCTGTTCGACGAGCACGCCAGCCGCACCATCGTCGCCGCCGACCAGGCGGTGATCTTCCTGCGCCACCGCTACAACAGCCTGGGCATGGGCCTGGACATCGGCCGCGAGCTGCGCGAGGGGCTGGGCCCGAGCGACCTGTACAACCTGTTCAGCATCGTCGACGGCAACGCCGACGTGGTGTTGTCGAGCAAACCGTTCAAACCGATGAACCTGGCCGACCGCGCCCACATCAGCGTGCACCGCGACGGCGCCCTCGGCGACGCGCTCTACATCAGCCAGCCGGTGCTGGGGCGGGTCTCGCAGCGCTGGTCGCTGCAGCTGACGCGCCGCATCGGCGGCCCGGAAGGCGCCTTCAAGGGCGTGGTGGTGACCTCGCTCGACCCGTCCTATTTCACCCGCCTGTACGAACAGATCGACGTCGGCCAGCGCGGTTCGATCGCCCTGGTCGGCGCCGACGGCGTGGTGCGCGCGCGCCGCGTCGGCGGCGACGACTCGCGCGGCCAGGACATCGGCAGCAGCGCCGTCTTCGCCGCCATGCGGCGCGGCGCGCAGGGCGTGTTCGACGACGCTGGCCCGATCGACGGCCGGCAACGCATCTACGCCTACGAGAAGCTGCGCGCCTATCCGCTCTACGTGCTGGTCGGCATCGACCTGGAGGAGCGCCTGGCCGGCTACGCCGCCGGCCGCGTCCAGGCGCTGGCGCTGGCCGCCGCCGTCACCTTGCTGATCGGCCTGGTGTGCGCCGGCTTCATCGTCATGACCGGCCGCCTGATCGACAGCCGCGAGCAGGCCATCGCCGCCAGCCTGGCCAAGTCGCGCTTCCTGTCGAACATGTCGCACGAGTTGCGCACCCCGCTCAACGGCATCCTCGGCTACTCGGAGCTGCTGGCCGAGGAGCTCGGCGAGGGCACGCGGGGCGGCTTCGCCCGCGCCGTGCACGAGTGCGGCATGCGCCTGTTCGGCCTGATCGAGTCGGTGCTCGAGCTGAGCGCGCTCGAATCGGGCAAGACGGTGGTCGAGCTGCACGCCGAGCCGCTCGCCGAGGTGGCGCGGCAGGCGCTGGCCGGCCACGCCGGCGCCGCCGCCGCCCGCCAACTCAGCCTGGAGTGCGAGCTGGCGCCGCAGCTGGGCGCGCTGCTGGTGTGCGACCGCGCCAAGCTGCTGCGCGTGCTCGACATCCTGCTGCGCAACGCCGTCGCCGCCAGCGCGCCGGGCCGGGTGTGCCTGCGCATGGCGCCCGGCGCCGACGGCCTGCTGGTGCAGGTGGCCGACCACGGCCAGGGCGTGCCGGCCGAGCTGCGCCGCCAGATCTTCCAAAAATTCTCGCCGCTCGACGACTCGCCCAGCCGCGCCAAGGACGGCGCCGCGCTCGGCCTGGCCATCGCCGCCCGCCTGGTCGAGCTGATGGGCGGGCGCATCTGGGTCGAGGCGGCCGCCGGCGGGCCGGGCGCGATCTTCTCGTTCACCCTGCCGCTGCGCCGCGCCGACCTGCCGCCGCCGGTTCGGCTGGCGGCCGTCGCGCCGCTCGAGGAGCTGGCGTGAGCGCCGCCTACCGTTGCATCGATCCGCACGTGCTGCTGCGCGCGGCGGCCGGCGACCTGGAGACCTTCCGCGCCCTGTCGCAAACCTTCGTCGCCATCGCGCCGCCCATGCTGCTGCGCCTGCAGGCGGCGCTGGCGGCCGGCGAGGCGCGCGCCTTGTGCCACGAGAGCCACGCGCTGAAGGGCACCGTCGCCCTGGTCGGCGCCGTCGCCCTGGCCGCCGCGCTGCAGCGGGTCGAGAGCGCCGCCGGCGGCGGCCAACTGGGCGCCGCCGCCGAGCTGTGCGACGGCCTGGCCGGCGCCTTCGGCCGGGTGCTGGCCGAGGTCGAGCGCAGCATCGCCGAGTTCGACGGCGCCGCCGTGTTGTCCCGATGAGCGCCGTCGCGCCGCCCGGGCCGGGCGCGCCCGCCGCCGGGCCGCCGCCGCGGCGCGAGCGGCGCCGCAACCCGCTGCGTTGGACCGGCCTGAGCGCGCGCACGGCCACCGCGCTGATCGGCGGCGCGCTGGTCGTGCTGCTGTGCGCGACCATGCTGGCGTCCACCTGGTTCCTGCGCGAGCGCGCCGTCGAGGACTGGCGCCAGGACATGGGCGGACTGGCCCTGGTGCTGAGCGAGAACGTGGCGCAGACCATGGGCTCGACCTACCTGGTGCTCGACTCCATCGTCGACGTGGTGCACGCCGGCCAGAAGCGCGACGCCGCGCCGCTGGCCAAGCTGGCGCGCAGCGAGGCGATGTACCAGATGATGCGCGACAAGATCAGCGGCCTGCCGCAGGTCGACGTGGCCACCATCGTCGACGCCGGCGGCGGCGTGCTCAACTTCACCCGCAGCTATCCGGCGCCGGTGATCAACCTGGCCGACCGCGACTACTTCCAGCACCACCGCGGCAGCGACGACCCGGCCGTGTACCTCAGCGCGCCGGTGCGCAACAAGGGCAACGGCAAGTGGACCTTCTACGTCAGCCGCCGCCTCAACGGCCCGGCCGGCGAGTTCGCCGGCGTGGTGCTGGTGGGCGTCTCCTGCGACTTCTTCGCCGCCTTCTTCCGCAACGTCAGCCTGGGCGAGCACGCCGCCATCACCCTGTACCGGCGCGACCACACGCTGCTGGCGCGCTGGCCGCAGGTCGAGGGCATGATGGGCAAGCGCGTGCTGTCGGGCACCACCTACCAGGTCATTTCTCAGGGCAAGCTGCACGACGTCGTGCTGACGCATGCGCCGCGCGAGTCGGCCGGCGGCCGGCCGATCTACCGCATGGGCGCGGTGCGCCAGGTGCGCGACTATCCGCTGGTGGTCAACGCCACCATCACCGAGGAGCTGCTGCTGGCCGGCTGGTGGCGCAGCGTGCGCCTGCTCGGCGGCGTCGGCCTGGCCAGCCTGCTGGTGCTGCTGGTGGCCTTCTGGCTGATGGCCGTGCTGCTCAAGCGGCGCGAGCACGACGCCGAGGAGGCGCGCGAGCTGATGCAGCTGGCCGACGCCGCCAGCGAGGCCAAGTCGCGCTTCCTGGCCATGATGAGCCACGAGATCCGCACGCCGATGAACGGCATCGTCGGCATGTCCGAGCTGATGCTCGGCACCGAGCTCGACGCCACCCAGCGCGGCTACGCCCGCAACGTCCACAGCGGCGTGGTCGAGTTGATGCACATCATCAACGACGTGCTCGACTTCTCCAAGGTCGAGTCGGGCCGCATGGAGCTCGAGAGCGCCGCCTTCGACCCCGCCGCGCACCTGCGCCAGGTGGTCGAGCTGTACCTGGCCGGCGCGGCGCAGAAGGGTCTGAGCATCGAGACCGTCTGCCAGGTCGGCGTGGCGGCGGTCTACGCCGACGCCGGCCGCATCCGCCAGGTGCTGGGCAACCTGGTCGACAACGCCATCAAGTTCACGCCCAGCGGCCGCGTCACGGTGCGCCTGGCCGCCAGCGCCGGCGCCGACGGCGAGGCGCTGCGGCTGCACTACGCCGTCAGCGACAGCGGCATCGGCATCGCGGCGGAGGCGCAACGCCGCCTGTTCGAGCCGTTCAGCCAGGCCGACAACACCATCAGCCGGCAGTACGGCGGCACCGGGCTGGGGCTGGCCATCTGCAAGCGCCTGGTCGAGCTGATGGGCGGCCATATCGACTGCGTCAGCGTGGCCGAACGCGGCACCACCTTCGCCTTCGAGATCCCCTGCCGGCTGGCGCCGGCCGCAGCGGCCGACGCCATGGCGGGCGGGGGCGCGCCGCCAGGGCATGGCAAGGACGCCGCCGCCAGCGCAGCCGACGCCGCCAATGCCACCAACGCGGCCCTCGGCAGCGGCACCGCTGGCACCGACATCGTTGCCGCCCTCGACGGCACCGGCGCCAGCATCGCCGCTGCCACCGGTACTACCATCGCTGCCGCCATCGGCGGCGGCACCGGCGCCAGCGCCGCCGCCGCCGCATCGGCGCCGTGGCGCGTGCTGGTGGCCGAGGACACCGAGATGAACCGGCAACTGGCGCGCATCCTGCTGACCCGGCTCGGCTGCGAGGTCGACGAGGCCGGCAACGGCGAGCTGGCGCTGGCCGCTCTGGCGGGCGGCCACTACGACCTGGTGCTGATGGACTGCATGATGCCGGTGATGGACGGCTACGAGGCAACGCGGCGCCTGCGCGAGCGCGAGGCCGCGCTGGGTCTGGCGCGCCTGCCCGTGATCGCGCTGACCGCCAGCGCCATCGAGGGCGACCGCCAGCGCTGCCTGGCCGCCGGCATGGACGACTACCTGGCCAAACCCTTCACCGGCGTCGAGTTCGCCGCCATGGTGGCGCGCTGGCGCTCGCGGCCGGCGGCATTGCCGGCGGCGCCATCTACGACGCCATGCCGGCGCAGCACCGCGAGTTCTTCGCCGCCCAAGCCTTTTTGCTGATGGCCACGGTGGCCGCCGACGGCTGGCGCCGGACTTCCCCGGCAACCGCTACTTCAACACGCTGGTGCCGGCGCGGCCGGCGCCAGGTGCCACTGCTCCTTCGGCACCACCTGCGGCTCCGGCGTGTCGCGCTGGTAGTGCGGCGACATGATCTGCACGCCGTACTCGTTGAACACGTCGACGATGTGCTGGTGCAGCTGGTTGAGCACGTCGGCGCGCTTGCGCGGCGTCTGCACGCTGGCGTAGGCCACCAGCCGGTACTCGACGTAGAAGTCCGACAGCGCCAGCTGCATCACATAGGGTTTGGGCGCGGCGGCGATGTCCTCGGTGCGGCCGGCGGCCAGCTCGAGCATGGCGTGCACCTGGCGCCACGGCGTGGTGTAGCCGATGGTGACGGTGGTGTCGAGCACGAAGCCGGTGCCCGGATAGGCGCGCGAATAGTTCTTGCTGGTCTGGCCCAGCACCCAGGCGTTGGGCAGCGTGACCTCCTCGCCCAGGCCGGTGCGCAGGCTGACGTTGAACAGGCCCAGCTCGGCCACCGTGCCTTCGCTGTCGCCGATGCGCACGTACTCGCCCTTGCGCAGGGTGCGCGCGTACATCAGGATCAAGCCGCTGGCGCCCTGGCCGACGATGCTCGAGGCGCCGATCGACAGCATCAGCCCGACCAGCACCGAGACGCCCTGGAAGGCCGCCGTCTGCGCGCCCGGCAGGTAGGGGTAGGCCATGGCCAGCGCGAACAGCCAGATCACCACGTTGGCGATGCGCCGGGTCGGCCCGGCGGTGTCGCGGTCGAGCCAGCCGAACTGCAGCTCGCCGCTCTCGACGCGCTGGAAGAAGGAGGCGGCGGTCAGCACCACCAGCCGCGCCAGCACGGCGATCACCAACACCAGCAGCAGGCCGGGCAGGGCGCCCAGCACGCTCTGCGCGACGCCGCCGGCGACGTCGAGCAGGTAGCCCTCGAGCCGCTCGCCCCAGCTGCGCGTGTAGGGCACCTTGCCCAGCACGAAGGCGGCCCACAGGTAGCTGGCCATCAGGCGCAGCGCCCAGACCAGCAGGAACACCAGGCGGCGCATGAAGCCGACGTAGTGCTCGGCGTCGAGCACGCGGACGTTTTTCAGGCGCACCTCGCCGAGCCGGCGGCTGATTTGCCGCATGCTCCAGGCGGCGGCCCAGCGGTGCAACCGGCCCAGGCCGTGCAGCACCAGCATCCAGGCCAGCGTCGCGGCCAGGCACAGCGCGCCGGCGATCAGCAGGTAGTGCAGGCTGGTCTGCTCGCGCTGTTCGAGCAGGGCCTTGGCCAGCGTGGCGGCCGCCTCGGCGGCGACGCTGTCGGTGGTGTCGCCGGCCAGCGGGTTGATGTCGGCCGGCGTCACCAGGAACAGCTGGGCGCCGCCGAGCAGCAGCTGGGTGCCCTCGGCGATCGGCCGGGTCGACGGCGCCGGCGCGCCCGGCTTGGCCAGCGCGGCGAGCAGGCGCTTGTGCGCGCCCTCGGCCCGCTCGGCCGGGCTGTAGCCGGTCAGCGGGGCGCGGAAAACGAACAGGGTGCGGTTGGCGAACACCAGCGGCGCCACGGTGGTGGTGGCGGCGGCGGGGCGGGCGGCGGCGCCGTCGCGCTCGGGCAGCTCGAGCGCCTGCGACGGCGGGCACAAACAGAACAACAGGAAGATGTGGAGCAGGCGGCGCAGCACGGCCATGGAAACCTCGGGGCGGATGACGAATACCCGATGATGCCATGGCGGCCCGCCGTGCCGCCAGTGTTGTTGCCAAAAAACCAGCGGCGGGCCGGGCGCGGCGCCTGGAGGCGGCTGAAGTTGGCCTCGTCAAGTTGGCCGGCACCGCCTCTCCTCGATGCTGAGCGAGCCGACCGCGACAGGCCTGTCATTGTCAATTTTACAATCTTGTTGACGAAAATCGTAAATTAAATAACAAAGATCAAGAATGCAACAAGTCGGTTGGAAGGCCCAACCTTCTCTGTGTATCATTCGCGCAATGTTTCTTGCCGTGTGGTTCCGCCGCAAGCCGCCTGCGCGCCGCACCCGCGCGCGGCGGCGCCGAACCGCAGCGCCCGTAGCACCCAGGCCGCCCCGCCGCGACCGCCCGCAGCACCCCGGCCCAACTCCGCCGGCACAAGTTCGTACCGCATCTGGATCGTTTCACCGTCACGCCGTTCGCCGGCGGCGGCCGCCGGCCCTTGGGGGGGCAGGCGGGCGCCGCCGCGCGGGCACATCGTCGCCATCCAAGGGAGAGTCATCTTGCGCCACACCAACCCCGCCACGCACCGCGAATACATTCTGCAGGACGCGGAGGCCGTCGTCTCCAAGACCGATTTGCAGGGCAACATCACCTACGCCAACCAGGACTTCATCAACATCAGCGGCTACTCGGCCGAGGAGTTGCTGGGCGCGCCGCAGAACATCGTGCGCCACCCGGACATGCCGGCCGAGGCCTTCGCCGACCTGTGGCGCTGCCTGAAACAGGGCCGCAGTTGGACCGGCCTGGTCAAGAACCGCTGCAAGAACGGCGACCACTACTGGGTCGAGGCGAACGCCGCGCCGATGATCGCCGACGGCAAGGTGGTCGGCTACACCTCGATCCGCGTCAAGCCGAGCCGCGAGCAGGTGCGCGCCGCCGAGCAGGCCTACGCCGAGATCCGCGCCGGCGGCGGCCGCCTCTACATCCGCGACGGCGCCGCGCTGCGCCGCGCCGGCTGGCGTTGGCCGGCGCGCCTGCCGGCGCTCACCCTGAAGCGGCGCATCGGACTCGGCTGCGGCGCGCTGGCGGCGCTGTTCCTGGCCGGTTGGCTGGCGCCGGCGCTGGGCGGCGGCGCTGCGGCGCGGGCGCTGCCGGCCGCCGCCGGCGTGCTCGGCTGCGCGTTGTTCGGCCGGCACCTGCAGCACGCCGCCGTGGCGCCGCTGCGCCAGTTGTGCGGCGACATCGGCCGCATGAGCGCCGGCGACCTGAGCGCGCGCATCGCCGCGCGCGGCGACAACGAGCTGGGCTGTTTGAGCCAGGCGCTGCGGGTGCTGCAGATCAACGTCAAGCTGCTGGTCGGCCAGATCAAGGAGAGCGCCGGCGCGGTGCGGCTGGGCGCCCACCACATGGCCGGCGGCAACGCCGACCTGTCGGCCCGCACCGAGTCGCAGGCCAGCTCGCTGCAGGAGACCGCCGCCTCGATCGAACAACTGACCAGCACGCTGCGGCAGACCGCCGACAACGTGCGCCAGGCCAACGCCCTGGCCGGCCACACGGCCGAGGTGGCCCACCGCGGCGGCGTCGCGGTGGGCCAGGTGATCGCCACCATGGCCGGCATCCGCGCCAGCTCGCAGCGCATCGCCGAGATCATCGGCGTGGTCGACGGCATCGCCTTCCAGACGAATATCCTGGCGCTGAACGCGGCGGTCGAGGCGGCCCGCGCCGGCGAGCAGGGCCGGGGCTTCGCCGTGGTGGCGGCCGAGGTGCGCGCGCTGGCGCAGCGCTCGGCGACGGCGGCCGGCGAGATCAAGCGGCTGATCCACGGCTCGGTGGCCCAGGTGCAGCAGGGCGGCGCGCTGGTCGACGAGGCCGGCCGCATCATGGACGACGTGCTGGCCTCGGTGACGGCCATCGCCGGCCACATGGGCGACATCAGCCACGCCAGCGGCGAGCAGAGCATGGGCATCGAGCAGGTCAACCTGGCGATCGGCCAGATCGACGCGGCGACCCAGCAGAACGCCGGCCTGGTCGAGCAGTCGGCGGCCGCCGCCGAGACCATGCTGGGCCAGTCGCAGCAGCTGGGCCGGCTGGTCGACGCCTTCCAGCTGGTGGCCGCCGCGCCGCGCCGGCGGCCGGCCATGGCTTGAGCAAATTGATTTTATCGATTGTGGTGTTGTTGATGATTTAAGGACATTCTCACCAAAAACCACAATTTCTGTTGCCTTGGGAAAATTGCCTGCGGTAATATTCATCCATGCGCCGGGCCTCGCCCCGGCGCCACCGCAGTCCCGGCGCCGCGCGGTGGCGCCGTTGCGCCGCCTGTGCCACGACATCGGCGCGATGAGCAGGGCCGCGGCTTCGCCGTGGTGGCCAGCGAGGTGCGCGCGTTGGCGCAGCGTTCGGCCACGGCGGCGGCCGAGATCAAGACGCTGATCCAGGGTTCGGTGCGGCAGGTGGAGCGGGGCGGTGCGATGGTCGGCGAGGCCGGCCGCACCATGGACGACATCGTCGCCTCGGTGGCCCGCATCGCCGGCTACATGGGCGACATCTCCCACGCCAGCGAGGAACAGAGCGCCGGCATCGCCCAGGTCAACCAGGCGATCGGCGCGATCGACGCGGCGACCCAGTAGAACGCCGCGCTGGTCGAGCAGTCGGCGGCGGCGGCCGAGGCCATGCGTCTGCAGTCCGAGCACCTGGGCCAACTGGTCGACGCCTTCAAGCTTGGTGGCCGACGCGCCGCGGCGCGCCGGCGTGGTGGCGGCGCCGGCGCGGCGCGCCGGGCCGGCGGCGCGCCAAGGCGTGCACTACGCGCTGCGTTGAGCGGCCGTGGCTAGACGCCCGGCCGGCGGCGCGCCAGCAGGCCGAGCAGGCCCAGTCCGGCCAGCAGCATCGCGTAGGCCTCCGGCTCGGGCACCGGCAGCGGCGGCGCCGCCAGGTCGATCCTCACGTCGTCGAGCACCAGTTGCTGGAACTGCCGGTTGCCGCTGTTGAAGACCACCTTGCTCACGCCGGCCCAGTTGAACACCACGGCCGCCGGCGCCAGGGTGTTCAGGCCGACGTCGAGCTGATAGGTCAGGGTGTCGCCGACATAGCCGTCGAAGTGGACGACGCCGGCCTGCCAGGCCTTGGCCAGGCTGATCGACAGCAGCTTGAACGCGCTGCTGCGCGAGAAGCCGGCGTCCTTGCCGCCGCCGTTGAAGGCGACGTTGCCGCCGGAAACGGTGCCGTTGGCGTAGCCGCTGTCCGCGACGCCGGCGCCGCTGCTGTTGATGATGTAGAAATTGTCCCAGTTCAAGTCGGCGTAGCCCATGCCGATCGCCCGGTATTGGCCGGGCGCGGGCAGGACGTCGTCAAATTGGATGACGGCGGGGGCGGCGTGCGCGGGCAGGGCCAGCGCGGCCAGGGCGAGCAACAGCGTCGCGGTGGGAAGGGTCTTCAATCGGGTCTCCAATGGATGTCGCGGTGGTTTGGGCGGATCTACGCCGGATGATTTTTTTATAATTACAATTATAATATTGATAATTCTGCGCGGCGATGACCTGGGGAGCCAGGCGCGACATTCGGCGCCAATAGTGCGCAGCGGCGGCAAAGCGCGCGATCCGGTGCGGCGGCGGGCCGTCCGCCGGCGCTTGGCGGACGCCAGGCTAGCGATGTCGAGCGCTGTTGTGCTAAAATCCGCCCTCGCTGCCCGGATGGTGAAACTGGTAGACACTGGAGACTTAAAATCTCCCGCCTGTAAGGGCGTGCCGGTTCGATTCCGGCTCCGGGCACCAATAGTTTGTACAAAGAAGTCCAAAGAGATGCAAAAAGCCGCGATCCTCATAGGGGATCGCGGCTTTTTTTGTGTTTTAACGTCCAACCAGATCCATTGCAATCCGGTGCTTTTGCATCCATCTTGAATCCATGGATGCATGGACCTCAACCGCATGGATGCAAAATGCCCAAACTAGCCGTACCGCTGACCGACGCCAAGGTCAAGACCGCCAAGCCCCGAGAAAAGGCCTACACCCTGCCCGACGGCGGAGGCATGTATCTGGAGGTTGGGCCGAGCGGATCGAAGATCTGGCGGATGGCTTACCGGCAGCCGAATGGGAAGAACACGCGGCTCACGTTCGGTCCCTACCCCGAGGTCTCGCTCCTGCAGGCCAGGGAGAAGCGCGCGGACGCCCGCAAGCTGCGGGTCGACGGCATCGACCCAGCCAAGGCCAAGCGCGATCAAAAGCTGGCCCTGGCCACCGCTGCCGTGCACACCTTCGAGACGCTGGCGCGCGAGTGGCTCGCCAAGACGGCCGCCGAGCGGGCGGCCACCACGCAGGCGAAGAACACATCTTGGCTTGAGAGAAACATATTCCCGGAAATCGGGGCGATGCCGATCTCGACCATCAAGGCGCCCGATGTCCTGGCCGCGCTACGGAAAATCGAAGCGCGCGGCGCCATCGAGTCGGCCCACAAGATCAAGCAGCTGTGCGGCCAGGTGTTCCGGTTCGCGGTGTCGTCCGGCCTCGCCGAGCACGACGTGACGGCAGGCCTGCGCGATGCGCTGGCGGCGGTGCCCGAGGCGCACTACGCCGCGATCACCGAGCCCAAGCTGGTGGCGGACCTGCTGCGCTCGATCCACGCCTACGGCGGCCACTCCTACGCCACCGTCGCGCTCAAGCTCTCGCCGCTGCTCTTCCAGCGCCCGGGCGAGCTTCGGTCGATGGAGTGGGCCGAGGTCGACCTGGACGCCGCCGAGTGGCGCATCCCGGGCGCCAAGATGAAGATGAAGAGCGACCACATCGTGCCGCTGGCCAGGCAGGCGGTGGAGCTGCTGCGCGCCGTTCGCCCCATGACCGGGCACGGCCAATATGTGTTCCCAAGCATCCGCACCGGCGAGCGGTGCATGAGCAACAACACCATCAACGCGGCGCTGCGCAGCTTGGGCTACGACAAGGAAGTGATGACCGGCCACGGCTTCCGCGCAATGGCGCGCACGATCCTCGACGAGGTGCTGGGCGAGCGCGTCGACCTGATCGAGCACCAACTCGCCCACGCGGTGAAGGATCCCAACGGCCGGGCCTACAATCGCACCGCCCACCTGCCCGCGCGGCGGGCGATGATGCAGCGATGGGCCGACTACCTGGACAAGCTGCGCGCCGGCGCCGACGTGGTGCCGCTGCGCGGCGAGGCGGCGTAGGCGGCACTGCCTCCCCCTCAGTCGCCGCGATAGTCCGCAGCCGGCGTCACCCACCACGTGCGGCCGATTCGTCGCGGCTGAGGCTGTATGCGCCCCTCGTGGACCCACCTTAGCAAGGTATTGGGGTGCGGCGCATATCGCCAAAAACAATCGCAGCCCACTCCCTGATGGGAACTAGGATGAGCTCGGCAGATGGAGCACGATTTTGTTTTTGCGCTGCCTGACCTGCACGGCGATCTTGAACAGTGTCGAGATCACCGTCGATGGCTGCGCCTGCGACAGCGCGGTATGTCGCAGCGCCTCCGTTCGCAGTTGCTGGTGCAAGACATAAGCGGCCGAATGGAGCAGCAAACGCATGCAGTTGGCGAGAAAGCTCGTGCACGACGTCCGGTCGGCCGCGAGGTCGCCCTTGAGATGCTTGATATAGTTTTCGGCCTGGCCGCGCGCGCAGTAAATGTCCTCGTACAGCGTGCCGGCGTCGAGCCCGGGCAGCGAGGTGACGATGAAGCGCGTGTTCTCGCCAAGCGCCATGACCTCGGCCTTCAACAGCACGCGCCAGGCTTTCGGCCATGAACGCGCTTGGTAAATAAACTCATCGAACAGGCGCACCGCGTTCGGCACCACGTCCTCGGATTGCGCGGCGACCCACGCGTCAATGGCACGCAGCCGGCAAGGCTCCGCGATCGCAACAAGCTTGCTGTTGCAGGAGAAACCGAAGATGAAGTCGACGTTGGGCATGTCCTCGATCAGGCCCATCAATTCAGGGCCGCTGAAGTGGCCGTCGCCGCGCACGAGAATATGGGTGTCGGGGAAACGCCGGCGAAGCCGTTGCAGAACGCGCCGCATGATCATCGCGTTCTCGGCGCCGAATGGGCGCTTGCCGGGGCGCAGAATGGCCGCGATCAGGCCACCCGACTGGCCGTCGAAGATCATCAACGGCAGGTAGCAGGTCGAACCATAATGGTGGTTGTAGAACGCCAGCGGTTGCTGGCCGTAGCACGCGTCCTCCGAGTGGTCCAGATCGAGAACGAGGCTCTTTGGCGGACTGGAAAAACCGGCGATGTACTGCTCGACGAGGGCTTCGCTGACGCGGTAGTTGTCAACGGCGCCACGACCTTTAACGGAATATATGCGCCAGAGCTGCGGGAGCTGACCTGACCATGACCCTCACCACCGAAACCGGCGCCACCTCGACGCCGGCGGTGAATCAGGCAGCCATGCGCTTTCTCCGCGCGGCAACGCCGAGCAAGCTCAACCCGGCCAGCAGCATGGCGTAGGTCGCTGGTTCGGGGACGGCGGATACCGTAGCCGAAACAGTTAACGTTGCGGCTCCCAGTTGTGAATCCATAGATCTCACGTACCAGCCAAAGTTGTCGCCGGAATGCAGGGCAAGGGAAACGGAGCCGTTGGTAGTGATGGGCCCGTAGATATTGACAGGAGATAGTTGGTGCATTTGGCCGTTCAGCATGTAGCCCGCCGGGTCGAAATCGGCTCCATCCTCATCGTACGACGTGTAGGTGTAATTGAAAGATAAAAGCTGCTCGGAATCGATCACCCCGGTGTAGGACGTGAGAGAAACTCTCGCCCCGATGCCGTTCGCTCCAGTCAGGGTGAAATTAGGGTACGAGCCGGTGACGGTGCCGTTGCCAACATCGTTATGCAGCGTATAGGTGGTCGCATTTGCGGACGCAGCGGAAAAAGCGAGCGCAAGTACTACTGATTTCCAAATTGTGTTCATTCCATCCCTCCTGGTAAATGATTTCGGGTAACTCCCTTTTGACTCACCTAGCGCTGGACTGAATTGCTTTTGTTGTGGATGTAAAAATGACATCTCATTCTATCCGATAAGCGAGGAAGTCTTGAATTTTCTCCTAGCCATCAACACCAACCAGTCGAAACTCTATGTTAATCACTGAAACCGGCGCCGGCCTGCCTGGCGCCGAGAGCTACGCCAGCCTGGCCGCAGCCGATGCGCGCTGCGCCAGCCTGGGCCTGGCGAAGGAAGCCCCATGACCAAAATCCGCACCGTCGCCCCGACCGTCCTGGCCGTCACGCTGCCCGAGGCCAAGGCCAGCCTGCGCGTCGACGCCGACACCACCGACATGGATGACCTGATCACCTCGTGGATCAAGGGCGTGGTCGCCAATGCCGAGCACGACACCGGCCAGTGCCTCATGACGCAGACGTGGCAGGTCCGCCTGGACGCGTTCCCCGGCGTCTCCTGCCACCGCCTCGGCGATGCCTGCGCCAGTGCCACCCGGACAGCGCTGGGCCTGCCGCACCCGGCCACCAGTGTGACTTCGGTAAAGTACCTGGACCTGGACGGCATCGAGCAAGATGAGAAACTGCTGTAGTGCCGCTGGGCGGCCTACGTTCCTATGTACGGGGAGCCGGCTTGGGTGGTTATTGTCATGCTCGCCTCTGTGATCCCGTCGAAGAATGGATCCGAGACTTTGATTCGAATGACTATCGAAATTGTTAATGGCACGGTAAAGCCATCGCAGATGATTCCATCGCAAAGGATGCTGGTGGATGGCGCGTAATCCCCAGGGTTGAGTTCTCCAGTTTCGCTGGCGATGATGCTGTTCACAACTGCTTTGACGTTGGCGACTTCCGCCGGGGACGCCATATCGGCCACCGGAACGGTTGAGAAATAGCGCATCGCATCTTGCGTCGCATTGCGTGCCACCCCGTAGTGCCAAACGACGCGTCCTATATATAACAGCGACGTTAGTAGAATGAGAAGCACGGGCAGTACCATCGCCATCTCGATTGCGGCGATACCACCCTGTCTCCGCTGAGGCAAGCCGCGTCGGCTACGGGAGTGTGGTGCGTTCACCCTAAGGCGACGCCCTATATGGCCTTCCATTTCCACTTGTTCCTCGCTTTCCATTGGTATGCGGTGCTATCGCGCACAGGGATTGCCCGTCGAGGATGGCGCTCCCCGCCGGGTTGACGGTAGGTCAAAAACAAGTCGCCATTCCCGGCGTGAAGCCAAGTGATTCGGCGGCGACGATTCGTGTCGCCTTGGGCAAATTTCCCTGTATGCCGATCATCGAGATGATCGACTGGTATGGCACGCTCGCGCAGGTACTGGTATCGAGCGGATCGCAGATGCGCACGCGGACAAAGCGAACACAGTTGAGGCTGTTCGGGTCTGTCATGCAGGTGATCCGATTGTTCGCGACGCAAGAGGGCATGTTGGCTGTCGGGATCTCGGTCAAGGTCATGCTGCCGGTTCCGTTGCCGGCCCGCGGCAGCGACAAATAGTCAATGCGCACATGGCCGTCCGTGATCGGCGCGCCCAGGATCAGTGGGCCGGCGGAACTGCGGAAGATGGCTGCTTGACGCAGCGCCGTCTTGGCCGCCTCGTTGGTGAAGTCGGTGTTGCTGGCCAGGTTGGCGGCGCGGCGCGTCACTTCTTCCAGTGTATTGAACAGGTACATCACGCGCGCCAGTTCAATCACCCCAAAGGCCAGCATGAGGAAGATCAGGAGCACCAATGCAAACTCGACCACGACGGAGCCAAGCTGGGCTTGGATATGTTTGCGCATATTCATCAATTGTGAAGGATCATGGGTACAAGGTCACCTCGCCACCCAGGGACTGCTCCTGGGCCAGGCCGGCAAATTCGGCGTAGATGCTGGTCGCCGTGGCCGGCACGGTCATGAAGAACTTGCCTATCCCCAGCACCGTGGCCGTGCTGAGCGCGCCGCCACCGACCGGGCACGACAGCAGCGCGACGTTGAGCACGCGACGCTTGGCGACGGCCATGGGCTTGTGCGCGGCCGACGGGGCGAGGAAATTGGCGCCGGAAGTGGCGCTGTAGGGTGTCGCCGTGCCGCCGCCGGGGTAGGCTGCGGTGACGGTGGGCGTGCCCGGCGCATACAGGCTGGTCCAGGTGCTGGTGGCGAACGGCGCGTAGCCGCCGGCCGGCTCCAGCGGGCTCGCGGTGTAGGACGAGTAGGGCACCGCCCTGGTGCCCGCCCACAAGGGGCCGTACATGGGCGCGGTGTTGCCCGGCGGCGGGGCGGGCAGCGGGTCGGCGATGGTCCACAATTTGCCGAGGTGGGTCGTCGACTGGGCCGCTTGCGCGCCGGGCGCCGTGCCCATCCATGGAATGGCGGTGTACAGATAGGATTTGATGTTGACGTCCGGCGGCGCCGTCACGGGATTGCACAGGCCGCCGACATATTGATCGAAGCGCGAGTTGAGCTGCTGGTAGAGCGAGGCGAGGGGGAAGGGGCGGCCGACCGTGACGGGGCCGCCTGTGACCCGCGGCATCGCCAGCCGGCCGACGCAGGCGAACGGCCCCACCAAGCTCGGCCATGTGTTGGCGGCGCTGCCGTAGACATTCGGCGGATCAATCGGATCGATGACGAAGTTCTCGGCGCTGGTCCCGCTCGGGTTCAACTGCATCAGGTCGTAGCCGACGCCGCGGCGGAAGCCGTATTCGACCAGCTCCACCTGGGGCGGCGCGCTCGGATTGGACCGCGCGGCGGCCGGGGTGTTCGACATCGCGCAGACGGCCAGCGGCGTGACCTTGATGCTGGCGCGGCCCGCCACCGCGCGGCCCCCGACGCTGACGCTGGCCAAGCTGCTGGACACGATGTTCATGAAGTTCAGCGTGACGGCGCCGTGTGCGGCGTCAAGCAAGCCGGTGTCGACTTTGACGAACAACAAGCCGTCGGGCGAGCTTGCGGCGCCCGCCGCATCTTTCCAGGGACCATCCGACAGCGCGGCAAACGAGATGGCGGCATTGCTCCAAACCACGAACTGTTGATTGTGCTGATATTTCCAAGTGGCCGCCGTGGCCGTCGCCTTGCCTAGCGCATTGTTGACGCCGGCGGCGGTGCCGTTGAGTTGCCGTGCGGCGGCGAGCGCGACGACGTTCGCCAACCCTTGTAGTTCGACCTTGCGGTTGTAGACCAGGCCAAGGTCCAAGGCCATCCCGATGAATCCGAGCAGCGCGACCACCATCATGGTAAACAAGATCGTCGCCGCGCCGCGCTGCGGCGCCAAGCGTCGCCGTGCTCTGGCCGTGGGGTGCTGACAGTCATGCGGGACGTGTCCCGATTTGCAGGCGTTTGCGATCATGCGCCGTCTCCAGAGCCGGGCCGGTCCCGATTCACGTTCCCAGGCGCAATTGAGCGCCGTCAAGAGACGATTCTAGTGAGACCTTGCGCGCCGAGCTTGACGGGGAGCAAACACAGCTTCGATCACTTTCGTTCCGGCATCACCTGCCGCTTGTTGATGGCTCAGGCCTTCCATTCGGGCCGTTCGACGGGGCGCGGGCGCGCGGCGCGGCGGCGTTCGGGCGGGTCGGACAGCACACGCACGATTACGCTGAACGGGATGCCGTTACGCACCAGAAATGCCGAGGCGAGGGCGCGGTCGTGGGCCTGCATGAGGGCCAGGCCTTGCTCGACGAGCTTAGACATCTCGTTGTTTGGCCGCGATGATTGATTGATGTCGTCCATGATACGCGCACATGATGTTTCGCTTGTGAGGCGAGGAACGATAGCATGAACGACATCGGCTTGCCTGGTTTGCTCAATCGTGCGCCAGCCTTGGCGGCCTCAATCGAGCTGGGTGCCGATGAAGCACCAGGGCTGTGTGCTGCCGGGCCCTCGGGCCGCCAGCTGAGGCCGCCGCCGATGTATCTGCCGGCCGAGTCGATCAAATTGAACTCCAGGCCCAGCGAGGCGATGGTCGAGCTGCCGTTGAAGATGGTCGCCAGCGTCGGCCCCATCATGCTGAGGTAGGAAACGCCCTTGATCTTGATCGGCAGCGGGCCGGTCAGCGCGGGGGCGGAGAAGGTGCCCTCCACCACGAAGGTGGTGAACTCCGCCGTGCCCCGGTCCACCGCTGCGGCCGCCAGTTCGGCCAGGGCGTCGTGGCCGCTGCGCTTGAGGTCGCGGAAGTGGTAGGTCAAGGTGCCCGGCACGCTGCGGCCGGTGGGGCTGTGCAAGACCAACTGAAATGTGACTGAATCCATAATTGTCTCCTGATTAAGTTAGATGGCGACGAAATCGGTGTTGCTGCGGCATCTAAGTTAGGGGCGCCGGCAGGATGTTGTCAATATATAAATATTATTGATAGTGACCGGCGCGGCCGGGCAGGACAATTGGCGAGTGCCGCGCCCACCAGCCATTTGATCGCACGATGTTGGACCGCGTGGCCGGCCGTGTCGATTCGGCGCGAAAACGGTATTTGCGCTGCGCCAAAGACAAATTTCCATGCCACTTCGCGACAGCCCGCTGCGCCGTCAGCGGCCTGTGCGCGCGCCGGTCTTGCTGGTGCGGCGGCTGTCGAGCCAGTCGCGGCCGCCGGCCTCGAGCGCGGCGGCGATCACCGCCGGCGGCAGGCTGTAGACGGTGGCCCAGCTGGCGCGGCCGTCGGCGGTGTTGCCGGGGAAGCTGTCGGCCTCGATAGGCCAGTGGTACTTGCGCTTGAGGATCTTGACGATGGTGGCCAGCGCGACGCGGCCCTGCAGCGGCTCGGCGCCGGTCTGGTCGGCGTCCGACAGCAGCACGGCCAGCACGGCGCCGCGCGCCGTCAGCGGGCCGGGGAATTTGGGAGGTTTATCGGACATCGCCGCATTGTAGCCCGCTTCGCCCCGGCCCGGCGGTGCCGCCATGGCGCGGCCGCCTTTGCTCGGCAGCGGCGTCACCCTCCGGCAGCGGTCTTTCGGTGGGACACGCCGGCAAGTGCGCGCGCCGCGCCGCACGCAATGTCGTTTTAGCAATCAATTGCGATGCGCCTTTGGCCGGCCGGCCAGATGGTGTAGCATGCTGTTCGGCGATTTGGCAGGCGCACAGCCGCGCCCCCGCGCCGGTATTGGAAGGAATCACAGTATGCAAATCAAAATCAACGACACCCTGCGCGCCTACATCGACCCGCTGACCGAGGCCGAGTACACCGCGCTCGAGCGCAGCATCCTGGTCGAGGGCTGCCGCGACGTGCTGGTGCTGTGGCAGGACGTGCTGGTCGACGGCCACAACCGCTACCAAATCTGCCAGCAGCACGGCGTGCCGTTCAAGGTGACGGAGAACACCAGCTTCAAGAGCCTGGACGACGTCAAGCTGTGGATGATCGACAACCACCTGGGCCGGCGCAGCGTGTCGGACTTCCAGCGCGGCGTGCTGGCGCTGCGCAAGAAGGACATCATGGCCGCCAAGTCGGCCGAGCTGGCCGCGCTGGCGCTGGCCGAGGACGCCGCCGTGGCGCCGCCCGAGGACGGCGAGGCCGCCGCGCGGCCGGCCGCCATGCCGCTCAGCTCGCGCGAGGACATCGCCCGCGCCGCCCGCCTGAGCAGCAACACCATCAGCCAGATCGAGAAGATCCAGAAGACCGCCGCGCCCGAGCTGGTCGAGGCGGTGCGCTCCGGCACCATTTCGATCAACGCCGCCGCCACCGTCGCCTCGCTGCCGGAGGCCGAGCAGGTCGCCGCCGTGGCCGGCGGCAAGAAGCAGATGCAGCAGGCCGCCAAGGAGGTGCGCGAACTGCGCGCCGCCGCGCGCACGCCGCGCGAACCGAAGGAGGGCGAGGAGCCGTTGAGCGAGGTCGACCAGCTGCGCGCCGAGATCGCCACGCTCAAGGCGCGCAACGCCGCGCTGAAGGCGGAGAACGCCGCGCTGCACGAGCGCATCTCCGCCCTGGTCGACGCTTCCTAGGCCGGCGGCGACCATGTCGACCATGCGTCCCGTGCTGGCCATGATGTGCCTGCTGCCGCTGGGCGCGGCGGGCAATGCCGCCGCCGCCGGCCATGCCGACAAGGCCAACACCGCCGACCAGGCGAGCGGCGCGCGCGCCAAGGCCGGCGCGGCCGAGGCGGCGCGCTGGCGCGCCCAGGCGCGGCGCGTCACCATCCGGCGCGACAAATGGGGCATCCCCCACGTCCACGGCAAGAGCGACGCCGACGCCGTCTTCGGCCTGATGTACGCCCAGGCCGAGGACGACTTCAAACGCGTCGAGCTAAACTACATCAACGCCATGGGCCGCCTGGCCGAGGTGCAGGGCGAGGCCGAGCTGTACCGCGACCTGCGCATGAAGCTGTTCATCAGTCCGGCCCAGCTCAAGGCGCAGTACGCCGCCAGCCCGGCCTGGCTGAAGAAGCTGATGACGGCCTTCGCCGACGGCCTCAACTTCTACCTGGCCACGCACCCGCAGGTCAAGCCGCAGCTGATCGCCCGCTTCGAGCCGTGGATGGCGCTCAGCTTCAGCGAGGGCAGCATCGGCGGCGACATCGAGTCGGTCAACCTGCAGCAGCTGGAGCAGTTGTACGGCCGCCGCGCGCCGCTGGCCGGACCGGCGCGGACGCTGGCCCAGCTGCGCGGCAGCGACCTCGACGAGGAGCCGCGCGGCTCGAACGGCTTCGCCATCGCGCCCGCGCTGACGCGCAACGGCCACGCGCTGTTGCTGATCAACCCGCACACCTCCTTCTACTTCCGTCCCGAGGTGCAGGTCAGCAGCGGCGATGCTGAACGCCTACGGGGCCGTCACCTGGGGCCAGTTCTTCGTCTACCAGGGTTTCAACGAGCGCATCGGCTGGATGCACACCTCCGGCGGCGGCGACGTCATCGACGAATACGCCGAAACCGTGACCGAGCGCGACGGCCGCTTCTTCTACCGCTACGGCGCCGGCGAGCGCGCGCTGAAGGCGGTCGACATCACGCTGCCCTACAAGGGAGCGGACGGCGCGATGGCCAGCAAGGTGGTCAGGGTCTACTACAGCCACCACGGCCCCATCGTGCGCGAGGCGGACGGCAAGTGGCTCGCCGTGCGGCTGATGAACCAGCCGCGCAAGGCGCTGACGCAGTCCTTCATCCGCACCAAGGCGCGCAACTACGCCGCCTTCCACAAGGCGATGGAGCTGCGCACCAACTCGTCCAACAACACCGTCTACGCCGACGCGGACGGCAACATCGCCTACTTCCACGGCAATTTCATCCCCGTGCGCGACAGCCGCTTCGACTGGCGCCAGCCGGTCGACGGCAGCGACCCGGCCACCGAGTGGCGCGGCCTGCACGCCGTCAAAGACACCATCACCCTGTTCAATCCGCCCAACGGCTGGATCCAGAACACCAACAACTGGCCGTTTTCGGCGGCCGGCAAGTACAGCCCGCGCGCGCGGGACTACCCGGCCTACATGTCGATGAACCCGGAGAACCCGCGCGGCATCCACGCCGTGCGCGTGCTGCAGGACCAGCGCGACTTCACCATCGACAGCCTGATCGCCAGCGCCTACGACAACGCGCTGCCGGCCTTCGAGCCGCTGCTGCCCAAGCTGTTCGCGGCCTGGGACGAGCTGGCCGAGGGCGACCCGCTCAAGCCGGCGCTGGCGGCGCAGGTGGCCGCGCTGCGCGGCTGGGACACGCGCTACGCGCTCGATTCGGTGGCGACCTCGCTGGCGGTGTTCTGGGCGCAGGACATGGCGGCCAGCTTCGGCCCGTCCGCCAAGAGCGCCAAGATGCTGGTGCTCGACTATATGGAGACGCGCTTGACGGCGCGCGAGCGCCTGCTGGCGCTGCAGCGCGCCTCGGACAAGCTGGCGGCCGACTTCGGCCAGTGGCAAACGCCGTGGGGCGAGATCAACCGCTTCCAGCGCCTGACCGGCGACGTGGTGCAGCCCTTCGACGACAGCAAGCCGAGTTTGCCGGTGGCCTTCGCCTCGGCCAACTGGGGTTCGTTGGCGGCCTACGGCATGACCACGCCGGCCAAGACCAAGCGCATCTACGGCGAGCGGGGGAATAGCTTCGTGGCGGCGGTGGAGTTCGGCCCGCGCCTGAAGGCCCGGAGCATCCTGGCCGGCGGGCAGAGCGGCGACCCGGCCTCGCCGCACTTCGCCGACCAGGCGGAGATGTACGCGCGCGGCGAGTTCAAGGAGGTGCTGTTCTACCCCGAGGACGTCGAGCGCAACCTAGAGCGCAAGTACCATCCGGGGCAGTAAGGACAACCCCCGCCGCATTGCGCGGCTGCGCTTGCGGCGCCGTGAACAGGGTCAGACCCTCAGGGTCTGACCCTCTGGCGAGGCGCGGGCCGGCCACCGACAGGGCCTGTCGGGGTTCGGCGCTGGCTTAGATCGCGGCCAGCGCGTTGGCCAGGTCCTGGCGCAAGTCGTCGATGTGCTCGATGCCGACCGACAGCCGGATCAAACCGTCGCCAATGCCCAGCCTGGCGCGCTGCTCAGCCGGAATGCTGGCATGGGTCATCAGCGCCGGATGCTCGATCAGGCTTTCCACTCCACCCAGGCTCTCGGCCAGCGCGAACACCTCGCAGCGCTCGAGGAAGCGGCGGGCGCCGGCCAGGTCGGTGTTCAAATCGATCGAGATGATGCCGCCGAAGCCGTCCATCTGCCGCCGCGCCAGCGCGTGCTGCGGGTGTGACGTCAGTCCCGGGTAGTACACCTTCCTCACCAGCGCCTGCGGCTCGAGCCAACGGGCCAGCTCCAGCGCGCTGGCGCAGTGGCGCTCCATGCGGATGGCCAGCGTCTTCACGCCGCGCAGGGCGAGGAAGCTGTCGAACGGGCCGGCGATGGCGCCCACCGAGTTCTGCAAAAAGCCCAGCTGCTCGCGCCAGGCCTGCTGGCGCGCCTCGCCGCCGACGATGGCGAGGCCGCCGATGATGTCGGAGTGGCCGTTCAAATACTTGGTGGTCGAGTGCACCACGATGTCGAAGCCGTGCTCCAGCGGGCGCTGCACCAGCGGGCTGGCGAAGGTGTTGTCGGCCACGGCGATGATGCCGTGCTGGCGGCAGATCTCGGCGATGGCGCGCAGGTCGGCCAGCTTGAGCATCGGGTTGGTCGGCGTCTCCACCCACACCATGCGCGTCTCCGGGCGGATCGCCGCCAGCAGGTTGGCCGGGTTGGTCAGGTCGACGTAGGTGAAGTCGTGGCCGGCGCTGCGCCGGCGCACCCGCTCGAACAGACGGTAGGTGCCGCCGTACATGTCGTCGCCGGCGATGATGTGCGAGCCGGCGTCGGCCAGTTCCAGCACCGTCGAGATGGCGGCCAGGCCGGAGGCGAAGGCGTAGCCCTCGGCGCCGCCCTCCAGGTCGGCGACGCAGCGCTCCAGCGCCCAGCGGGTGGGGTTGTGCGAGCGGCCGTAGTCGAGGCCTTGTGCACGCCCGGGCTTTGCTGGACGAAGGTCGAGGTGGCGTAGATCGGCGGCATGATGGCGCCGGTGCTGGGGTCGGGCGACTGGCCGGCGTGGATGACGCGGGTGGCCAGGTGCTGCCGCTTGCTGCTGTCGTTTGAGTGGCTCAAGATTGTGTCCTGCGAAGATGGTTGAGGAGGTCGAAGCGGGTGATCAGGCCGTAGAACACGTTGTCGTCGGCGACGACGGCGGTCAGGCCGCGGTCGAGCGTGCTGCGCAGCGCCTGCAGGCTGGCGTTCGGGTGCAGCGTTTCGAGCCGGCTGGTCATGGTGCTGCCGACCAGGCTGGAGAACTGCACGGCGTGGTCGTCGAGCTTGAGCAGCAGGTCGGACTCGTCGATGATGCCGACCAGGCGGCCACCGTCGAGCACCGGCAGTTGCGCCAGGTCGCTACTGCGCATGCGGTTGAAGGCGGTCAGCAGGGTGTCGGAGGGCGCCACGCTGACCACCTCGCCGGCGTCGTGGCGGCGGCCGATCAGGTCGCGCAGGTCGCCGCTGGCGGCGCGCCGCAGCAGGCCCTGGTCGTGCATCCAGCCGTCGTTGTAGACCTTCGACAGGTAGCGCGTGCCGGTGTCGCAGACGAAGGTGACGACGCGCTTCGGCGTGCTCTGGGCGCGGCAGTATTTGAGCGCGGCGGCCAGCAGGGTGCCGGTCGACGAGCCGCCCAGGATGCCCTCGGCGCGCAGCAGCTCGCGCGCGCTGTCGAAGCTCTCCTGGTCGCTGATGGTGTAGGCCTGGCGCACGCCGCTGGTGTCGGCGATGGCGGGGATGAAGTCCTCGCCGATGCCCTCGACGGCCCAGGAGCCGCTGACCGGGTTGACCCTGCCGGTGTCGATGTACTCGGCCAGGATCGAACCCTTGGGGTCGGCCAGGACGAATTCGAGCCTGGGCTGGACCCGGCCGAAGTAGCGCGTCAGGCCGCTCAGCGTGCCGCCCGAGCCGACGCCGACGACGATGGCGTCGACATTGTGGCCGGTTTGCTGCCAGATCTCGGGGCCGGTGCTAGTCTCGTGGGCCAGCGGGTTGGCCGGGTTGTTGAACTGGTCGGCGAAGAAGGCGCCGGGGGTTTCGCGCGCCAGGCGGGCGGCGTAGTCCTGGTAGTACTCGGGGTGGCCCTTGGCGACGTCGGAGCGGGTGGTGCGCACCTCGGCGCCGAGCGCCTTCAGGTGCAGCACCTTCTCGGTCGACATCTTGTCGGGCACGACGAGCAGCACGCGGTAGCCCTTGATGCGGCCGACCAGGGCCAGGCCCAGGCCGGTGTTGCCGGCGGTCGCCTCGATGATGGTGCCGCCCGGCTGGAGCCGGCCGTCGGCCTCGGCCGCCTCGATGATGGAGCGGCCGATGCGGTCCTTAATCGAGCCGCCGGGGTTCTGCGATTCGAGCTTGAGGAAGAGCTGGCAGGGGCCGGTGTCGAGGCGGGTCACCTGGATCAGCGGGGTGTTGCCGATCAGGTCGAAGAGTGCGGGTTGCGCTGTGGTGTCCATAAATTCTCCTGGCTGGGAAGCGGCGCCGGCGGATTGTGTCCGGCCGTGCTTTTTCCTGAAAAGAAGCGGATCTTAGGCCGCCAAATTCATGCTGGGAAGGAATGTTTCCGTGCTAGCTTATGCGGGAAACTGTCAATTCCGCTGTGCTGCCCGAAAAGCAAGTATGCGCTTTTTCGCGCGGGGGCGGTTTATAATCGCGCTCGCGAACGGCGCCAGGCGCCGCCGCGTTCGACGACTTCACAGGGCACAAGGCAGCAGTGGCAAAACTTTATTTCCGTTATTCTGCGATGAACGCAGGCAAATCCACCGCGATGTTGCAGGTGGCGCACAACTACGAGGAGCAGGGCCAGCGCGTGCGCCTGTTCACCGCCGCCATCGACGACCGCTACGGCGTCGGCCAGGTGACCTCGCGGCTGGGGCCGAGCCGCCAGGTCGAGGTGTTCCACGCCGACACCGACTTCCTGCGCGAGGTCGACGAGAAGATCGCCTGCCTGTTGATCGACGAGGCGCAGTTCCTCAGCACCGCCCAGGTGCAGCAGCTGCACCAGCTGGCCCAGGTGGGCGGCGTGCCGGTGATCAGCTACGGCCTGCGCACCGACTTCCGCGGCCAGCCCTTTGCCGGCTCGGCCTACCTGCTGGCGCTGGCCGACGACATCGAGGAGCTGAAGAACATTTGCAGCTGCGGCAAAAAGGCGACCATGAACATCCGCGTCGACCAAGACGGCAAGCGCATGAAGGAGGGCGAGCAGATCAGCATCGGCGGCAACGAGAGCTACCGCCAGGCCTGCGGGCGCTGCTTCTACGCGGAGTAGGCGGCGGAGCAGCGGCGGAGGGCTGGATGCTATTTTGCTCGCGACGTTCGCCGTTAGTTGTCCCTTGCCATCATTTGCGTTGCGTCAACTCCTGCCATTGATGGGAGCGCATGCTGTGCGGACATGAACCCACAGCGCGCCCATCATGAGCAGCAATCGCTTTGATCGCTTCGAGTATTACGAATGTCTGCGGCAGCAGGACACGCTGCTGGACGAGGCCATTGCCCGGCGGCGCCTGGCGGACTGTCCGCACGGCCCGTTCGAGCACCGACTTGGTCTAGACGGGTATTTGTACATTGGCGCCCGCGTGCGCCGCGTGCGCGAAGCCGTTGCCGAATCCCAATCGTTCGCGCTGCGCGAATTGCAGGCCAAATTGGGCGGTATTGGCCTGGCCGATGTCTGGCCGATTTTGCGGGAAATCTGCCACGATGTCGCCTTGTACGTCGGTGGTGGCGCAATAGTTGGCGGCGCCATCGGTGGCGGCTTGGGTGTGTTTGCGTTTGGCGCCGGTGCCTTGCCGGGCGCCGCTGCGGGTGCCGCGCTGGGGACGCAGGCGGGCAATCTGCTGCTGGGCTTTTTCGGCCTGAAATCGGTGGTGGTGTTCATGCTCGACAGCCTGCCGCGCGCCACACGCGCCTACCGGCAAGGTTTCTTCGAAGCGTGGGGCGGGATGCCCGACCTGGGCGCCCATTCACTGGACGCGCCCCATTACGGCGTCGATCGCCTGGCCGACAGCACCTATCTGGCCGCGCGCGCCTTCGCGCGCGGCCACGAGATTCTTATCCTGGCCCTATTGGCTGGCGTGGTGGCCTATCTGACCAGAGGCAAGGGCCAGTTGTCGGCGCTGTTGGCGGAGGTGCGGCAAAGCGCGCGGCTGGGGCCGAAAATGGCGAGTTGGCTGGAGCAGAATGAAGGTAAACTGCTTAGTCATCCATTGCTGAACGAGCGTGCGCGGGGGAATGGCGGCGGCGCCATCGGTGGCGGCGCGGAAGTCGGCGCGTCCGCATCCGGTCCACGCACGGGCAATCAAACGACAACAGGAGCCGCTCCGCGTGATAGCACCCAGGCAGTTGGCGAAGCCGACCGCAAGGTTTCACTTGGAGGGAATAACGTTCTTGGGTCGCCTGTCGACATCGCTCATGCTATAGGTGCTGACTATACCAAGGCCGGCAGACCAACGGGCGGACATAGTTTGCTCAATGGAGATGTAAGAATTTTGCCCGGTACGGAGTCAGCTCCCGATGCTTCTGGTGTCTATAAAGCAACCATTCAAGTTCCAGATCCTCAAAATCCCGGGCAATGGATTACAAAAACCAGTAATGCTTCGATGAATTCTATGTTTCCCAAAAATTGGGATGCCTCGAGAATTCAGTCCGAAGTAGATGCCGCGTGGAATTCTCCGAGTAAGGTTGTAAGTGGAAATAAATGGAGTTCTTTCACCCCGTCAGGGGTAAAAGTTGAAGGATATGTTTCTCCACGGACGACTGTGTACCCAGTGCATCAACCTTAAAACCAAAGTGAG
The DNA here is from genome assembly GCF_029834475.1 of Rugamonas sp. DEMB1. Taxonomy (GTDB): domain Bacteria; phylum Pseudomonadota; class Gammaproteobacteria; order Burkholderiales; family Burkholderiaceae_D; genus Rugamonas; species Rugamonas rubra. The sequence goes on from NZ_CP122407.1 coordinate 2,377,895, forward strand.
TAATGATGAAACTTAGATTTTCTTATGTTGTAGGTGGATTTCACCAAAAACTCGGCCAAGTATTTCATTGGCAGCAAGAAGCAATAGGTGGTGAGAATGCGCAGCGGTATAAGCAATATCTCTGCGAAGTACTGAGCTCAGTTGCCCAAGGAACCGATGATTGCGATCGACTCTTACACGATATCAATGAGGTTGAAAATGGTGGCCGGGTTGAGATCGAAACGGGTGGGAATGACGTCACCCTAACGCTGAGGCCTACTGGAGTACAAGTCGATATTGAGGTCAATGAGGATTGGGTAGGTCAGCCAGATGGGCATTTTGACATACGCGAATGGAAGGCCGCTTTGACGGGCTGGCGTCAATTTCTACAAATGCCTCGATCCTTGGAGTCCTTTGTAGAGATCGACTTATAGACAATTTCTGGTCGGCCGCTCACATCGATGCGGGGGCTGCTTCTACTCCGAGTAGACGGGCTCTCAGCGTAGGCGGCGCTTCGCCTATCCCGACAGACCTTAGACAATTGGCGACATCTGCGGCGCGCCCGAGCAGGCGAAGCGAAGGACTCCTCCATCGGCCAAAGTGCGCGCTACCTGGGCTGGTACGGCGAGAAGGAAGGTCAGCCGCCACGAGCCATTTTGGTCGCAAGCGGATTCGCGGAACCGGTGCGGTGGGCGGCCAAAGCCATTCCGGGGTTGAAGCTGGTGACTTACAGGGTGCAGTTCGCGTTCGAAGAAGCAACTGCGGAAAAATAAGGGAGATGGCCCAAAGCTGGTGAGCGGGCGGGGAGGGGCGCTTAGATTACCTCGGTCATCAGCATGCATACACATAGATATTGACGGAGGGGCCAGTGCCATCCTACTCTATAGGTATGCCAAAGACCTCCCGTGCCCTACTGCAACTCCCGCCAGCAACTGCGGCCGCCATCGAAAAGCTCGGTGCCGACCTGGCGGTCGCCCGCTTGCGCCGGAAGGAGTCATTGAAGACTTGGGCGAAGCGTATGGGGGTTTCCGTGCCTACGCTGCAGCGGCTGGAAGCCGGCGATCCGGCTGTTGGCGTCGGTATCGTCGCGACAGCGCTCTGGCTCATCAAGCGCGACGGCGAGCTGGGAAACCTCGCGGCGCCCGAACACGACCAAGGCGCCATCGAAATGGATGTCCGTGAGGCCGTTGAACTAGGTCGCGCGCGCGCTCAAGCCTCTGCGGAGGCCCGCATAAGCGCAAACCGGGCGAAGGACTGAAATGCGTTTAGACGACTTGTACCTCTGGCACTTGGCTGACCCCGCCACCCCGTGCTACATCGGGACACTAAAGTTGGTTTCAGCAGGTAAAGGCGTTTCATTACATTACGGGAAAGATTGGCTGGCCAACGGGTTCGCACTGAGCGAAGGGCCTGCCGCTCATCGATAACGAGTTCTTGCCGCCAGGCCGCTTGACGGCCGATGCGCCGCGAGCGGTCGGCGCGGTGGACGACGCGCGTCCGGACCGCTGGGGCGAGAAGGTCATTCGCTTCGTGGTTAGACCCAAGCGCCTCTCCCTGATGGAGTACCTGTATTACGCTGGTGACGACCGATTCGGCGCGCTCGGAATCTCTACGTCGTCAAGCACCTACAGTCCGCAAGCCGCGAGCCCACTTCCTCGGCTCGACGATGCACAACAGCTCAGTGAGGTAGCGGCAAAGATTGAGGCCTCGGAGCCCATCAGCGAGTTGGAGGCGAAGATTATCCGCGCTGGCGGCAGCCTCGGCGGAGCGAAGCCAAAGGCACTCATCGAAATCGGTGGCGAGCAGTGGCTTATCAAATTTTTCAACGGAGAGCCCGTCGATGCGCCGCTCATCGAGCATGCGACGATGACGCTTGCGAAGCGCGCGGGCATCACCACAGCCGAGACCCAGGTCATAGCCCTCGCAGGCGCAAACGCTCTCGCTGTCCGTCGTTTCGACCGCAAACCGGGTCGGCGGATTCACAGCATTTCAGCGGGTACCGCCATCCGCGCGGCCACTGCGTCCGGCGACGAACCAGAAATGGGGTATCCCCAGCTGGCGCGGATTCTCCGCCGTGTCGGCATCACGCAGGACGACATCAACCAAAGAGATGTACGCGAGCTCTTTCGTCGCATGGTCTTCAACATCCTGGTCGACAACACCGATGACCATGAGAAGAACCACTCCTTGCTGGTCGTGAACCCGCGCGGAAATGGCCGCCTGAAGCTGGCGCCGGCTTACGACGTCCTTCCTTCGAACTCAGGGCTGGGGTTCCAGGAGTTCATCTGCGGCGCCCATGGCCGAGAATCGACGCTCGAAAACGCGATGTCGCAGTGCGATGCGTTCGGCCTGCCGCCCGGGGAGGCCGCAGCCGAAGTTGTCGCCGTCATTGATGTCGTGAACACTTGGCAGGAACACTTCGCGCACGCCGGCGTGTCAGCGTGCGACATCGTGAGTCTGGCCGAGCGTATCGACGACGACGAGCTCTTGACCCAGCGCATCGGCTTCGACCAGGCCCGATTTCAGTCGGGGCCGGCCAAGCGGAAGCGGTCAAGTCCCTTCCGGCGCGCATAACGCCATCCCCGCTGAGAGCGGGGCCTTCAGACGCCGTGAGCAAGCGCCATGCCTTCGTGCGTTGCGGCCATACCCTGCCACTCCTGCTGCATCCAGGCGCTGAAATGGCCAACCTTTTGCAGCGCATGTTTGCCTGCGCCAACGCGCAGGTGGTAGGCGTAGGGCGACGGCAAGAAGAGCTCGGGGATGACGCGTAGGTTGCCGCGCACAATGTCCTCATGCGCAATCGAATACGGCGCCAGCGCCACGCCTTGAGCGGCGACGGCGGCTTGCACCAAGGTGCCGGAATGGCTGAACGCGCGTGAGAAGTTGTGCTTGCCCTTCAACGTGGCCACGGCCTTGTATTTCTTGAGAAGCAGCAACCAGTTTTCGGTCGTGCCCTCGTACAGCAAGGGAAACTTGTCCAGCGTATCAATCGACACCGGGACGGCCTGTTTGCTGGGCGTGTAGGGCAGAACAGCCGGGCTGTAGACCACCACCCATTGCTCCGCAAGGCGCGGCGCAGCATCCAAGGCGCCACGGCTGTAGTGGATGGCGATGTCGCAAGCCTGGTCCGTCGACGAGGCCAAGGGGGTAAGCTGATCGCTGGACTCCACGTGCAAGTCATATTTCGGCTGCAACTTGGTGAAGCGGTGTAGGCGCGGCACCAGCCACTTCGTGGCGAACGAATGGGTGGCCGATATCCGCAGAACCCACTCTTCGTCACCGCCGCGCAGCGCCGCCACCTTGCCGTGCAGCACCTCTAACAGGCCGCGCACGGTGAGGGCCAACTCTTGCCCCTTGTCCGTCAGCTTGATTTGTCGGGTCTGGCGCGTGAACAAGGCAAAGCCTAAGCTCATTTCCAACTGTTTGATTTGTTGACTGACGGCGCCCGGGGTTTTGTGCAGCTCGTATGCGGCAAGCTTGATGCTGGACCAGCGCGCGGCGGCCTCGAAATCGATCAGCCCTGAGAGGCTGCGCAAGGGCGTTGATTCGGTCTTCATAACTTAGAAATACTAATGCGTTGAGTTGAAATTGCTGGTTTGTCGGTGCGTGCTGCACTCGGGATAATACGCTCATGTCCAAATCAAAGGGTGGTTATGAGTAAGAATGTATTGATTATTGGCGGAACCCGCTACTTTGGAAAACTGCTCGTGGGCAGGCTGCTGGCGCAAGGCCACCGTGTCACCTTGGCCACACGCGGCGTCGCCCGGGATGACTTTGGCGAGCGAGTGCAACGTATCACGGTGAACCGGCGCGATCTGGCCTGCATGCAGCTGGCCTTCGCCGACGTCGCATTCTTTGATGTCGTGTTCGACCAGATATGCTATTCGCCGCTGGACGCCGCCATCTCGGCCCAGGTGTTCGCAGGCAAGGTGGGGCGCTACGTCATGGCGTCCACTATCGAGGTCTACGAGATTCTGCATGCGCAAGCAAGCGGGTCCTATCGTGAAGACGAGCTGGATTTGAACAAGGTGCAGGTGGACATGACAATTCCCTGGCATTCAGCTGAGCTGTCCGATGATCACTATGGCGAGGGCAAGCGCCAGGCCGAGGCTTTCCTATACCAAGATGGTCGTTTGCCCGTGGTGAGCGTCCGGATTGCCCACGTGCTGGGCGGGCCAGAGGACTTCACACGGCGGCTGGAGTTCTATGTGCAGCGGGTGTTGGCGCAGGAACCCATGCGGCATTCGGTCGGCGCGGGGCCCAGCTCATTCGTCGACGCCGAGGGTATTGCCGAATTTCTGTGCTGGGTCGGCGCGCAGGACTTCCTGGGGCCGGTGAACGCGGCCTGCGGAGGGGACATGTCGGCGCTGGACGTGTACGAGCGCGTGGCGGCGGTGCTGGATAAACCATCGCGCCCCATCGCCATGCCGGGTGCGCATGCCGTCTGCGAGCTGAGTCCCTTCGACTATACCCGTCCACATGCCATGGACACCCGCCGGGCGCAGGCCTTGGGCTACCGCTTTGCGGACAACGCCGCCTATTTGGATGGATTGATTCGTCGGCATGGCGCCAACGACGTCGAACAGGAGCGGCAACCATGATGAGCCTGACACAACTGTTGCCCTTCGTTTTGGCCTCGGCCCTGGTGATCGGCGTGCCCGGCCCGGCTACCTTCTTCGTCTTGGGGCAGGCCCGCATCTCGCATCGCCGGGCGGCCAGCGCCACGCTGGGCATTGTCTTGGGGGACGTGCTGCTGATGACGGCGTCGGCCTTGGGCTTTGCCGCGTTGGTGACGCGGTGGCCGCTGCTGCTGCTTGCCGTCAAGCTGGCGGGCGCGATCTTTCTGCTGTACCTGGCCTGGGGTTTGTGGGGTGGCGCCAGCCCGGCGGGGCAGCTGGCGCAGGGCGCGGCCGGCGGTTCGCGCGGCTTTGTCAAAGGCGTGCTGCTGACTGTCTTCAATCCCAAGCCAGTGCTGTTCTTTGCCGCCTTCTTCCCGCAGTTCATGCCCGAGCCCACGACCGCGCCCTTGCAAGGTTTTGCCGCGCTGGGTCTGGTGTTCGAACTATTGAATCTTGCCTACTTCGCAGCCTTGGTGGCATTGCTGACGGTGGCTGGAAATCAGCGCGGCTTTCAGAGCTTCTTTGAAGGGAAACTTCAACCGAGTGGCCGCGGTCGGGCTACTGTTGTGCAGTGGCCTGACGGTGGCCAGCTTGCTGTAGTTTCGGGGCTTGTCGCAGTGTGTTTTCCTGGAACCGGCAGGCGGGCCCGGGCAGCCGCCCGGTCGCCGGACGGGCTATTTTTTCGCCGGCCTGGCGGCCTGCCCCGGCAGCTGGACCGCGTATTTGGCGGCGATCTCGCGGGCGCCGTCGCCGCTGTTGAGCAGCTCGATCTGCTCGTTCAACACGCGCAGCAGCTCCTCGGCGTAGGGCACGCGCCGGCTCACCATCATGTGGAAGGTCGACGGCGGCAGCTCCGCCAGCAGCTCGTAGCCGATGTCGAGCCGGGCGAAGTCGGCGATGCCCAGGCTCTGGTAGCCGAGGGCGATCTCCAGGCGTTCCGGCAGGGCGTCGCAGCGGTTCATTTTGAGCTTGAGGAAGGACTGCGCCAGGTTCTGCGAGCCGGCCTCCATTTGCTCGGCGTCGAGGCCGAAGGCGGCGTAGTTGTAGCCGTTGACGGCGCACAGCCGCAGCTTCTTCAGGTCGGCCGCCGCGCGCACCGGCGGGTGCGGCCTGGCCTTGTCGTAGAAGTAGGCCAGGTGCATGGCGTAGTAGGGCTTGGCCACCAGGTAGGCGCGCTCGCGCTCGGCGTTGCTGGCGGCGTCGGTCAGCATGTCGTGGCCGCCCAGCCTGACCGATTCGAGGCAGCGCCTCCACGGCAGCATGTCGATTCGGTAGCGCAGGCCGGCGCCGGCCAGCGCGCGGCGCAGGTACTCGGCGGAGAAGCCGACCACCTCGTCGGTCCGGGCGCCGCCGTCGCGGCGGAAGTAGAGGTAGGGCGGCCACTCGGCGATCTGGCCGCAGACGCGGACCACCTGCGCCGGCGCCAGCGGCGCGGCGCCGGCGGCCGCGTCTGCGGCGGGCGGCGCCAGCCACAGCGCCAGCGCCAGCGGCGGGGCGGCGGCGCGCCTCATGTTTGGCCTCCGGCCTGGCGCGGTAGCACGACGCGGAAGGCGGCGCCCCGGCCCGGCTCGCTGCGCACCTCGATGCGGCCGCCGTGGGTCTTGACGATGCCGTAGGCCATCGACAGGCCCAGCCCGGTGCCGCTGCCCACCGGCTTGGTGGTGAAGAAGGGGTCGAACAGGCGGTCCAGGTGCTCCTGGCGGATGCCGTCGCCGTTGTCCTCGACCTCGACCCAGACCTGGGCGTCGTCACGGCCGGTGCGCAGGGTGATGCGGCCGTGCTCGCCGGCGGCGTCGGCGGCGTTGCGCAGCAGGTTGAGGAAGACCTGGTTGAGGCGCAACGGGCGGCACTCGACGGCGGGGATGGCGGCGTACTCGCGGCGCAGCTCGCCCTTGAACTTGAGCTGGCCGTGGACCACGTTGACGGCGCTGTCGAGCGCGTCCTCCAGGTTGGCCCACTGCAGCTCGGTCTCGTCGACCAGGGCGAAGTCCTTCAGGCCCTGGACGATGCGCTTGACGCGGCGCAGGCCGTCGAGCGACTCGCCGAGCAGGCTGGCGATGTCGCCGCGCAGGTAGGGCAGGTCGATGCGCCGCTTCAGCTCGGCCAGGGCGGCGCGGCTGTCGGCGCCCAGCTCGGCCTCGACCGCCTCGTAGGCGGCCAGCACGTCGAGCAGGTCGGCGACGTAGGCGCGCAGGGTGCCCAGGTTGGCGTTGACGAAGCCGACCGGGTTGTTGATCTCGTGGGCCATGCCGGCGGCCAGCTGGCCGACCGAGGCCAGCTTCTCCGACTGCAGCAGCTGGCCGTGCACCTGGGCCAGCTGGTCGATCAGCTGCTGCTGGCGGCCGCGCTCGCGCTCGAGGGCGGCGTGGGCCAGGCTGAGCTGGCGGCGGTCGGCCTGGAACTGCTCGACGGCGCGGGCCATCTCGCCGATCTCGTCGCCGCCGGCCACCGCCACGGCCAGCGCCGGCGCCGACTCGCCGGCCTCGGCCTCGGCCGGCTCGCGCCGGCGCAGGCCGTCGCTGACCAGCTGCAGGCGCGACAGCACGTGGCGGCCGAGGAAGTGGTAGCTGGCCAGCCAGGCCAGCAGCAGGCTGGCGGCCAGCAGCGCGGCGACCCAGCGCTGGTGGCGCAGCGAGTCGTGGCGCAGCGCCTGGGCGGCGTCGCGGAAGTCCTGGCTGTGGCGCTCGGACTGCAGCTGGGCCGCCGCCGCCATCGCGGCGGCCTGGTGGCGCAGCTGGTCCTGGAAGGGCCGGGCGCGCGCGGCGGCGGCGGCGGCCGCCGCCGGGGTCGGCGCGGCGGCCGCCTGCAGCTCGGCCTCGCGCAGCTGGGCCACCACGTTGGCGCTGTTGCGGAACAGCTGGCTGGCCTGGCGCAGGTCGAGGATGGCGCCCTCGTCGCCGGCGGCGGCCAGGCGGTCGGCCAGCTGGTCGAACGACTCGAGGTGGGCGGCGATGCCGCCGTAGCGGGCGCGCACCGCCTCGGCGCTGGCGGCGCCGGCCAGCAGGTCGGACTCGCGTTCGATCAGCAGGGTGCGGCGCACCAGGCCTGGGCGTCCTGCATGCGCAGCATGCGCTCCTCGGCCAGGCGGTCGGTGGCGTCGCTGCCGACGCGCAGGGCGTAGACGGCGGTGACGCCGCCGGCCAGGATCAGCAGCGTCAGGCCGGCCACCACCAGGCTGAACTGGCGCCGCAGCGAGCGCGGCAGCAGGCGCCGCCAGGCCGCGCCGCCGCCGTCGCCGCCGTTCAGCGCTTCCATATGCGGCGGTAGATGTCGCGGTAGCCGTTGTCCGGGTCGTAGCGCAGGCGGGCGCCGCCGTCGTAGCCGATGTTGTCCGGCGTGACCAGGTGCACCGGCACGATGTAGCCGGAGACGGGCTGGCGCGCCAGCAGCCGGTTCATCTCGTCGACCAGCTGCCAGCCGTGCAGGTTGAGCGGCTCGGCCACGGTGCCGACCTGGAAGGTGCCGGCCTGGATGCGTAACAGCGCCGCCGCGCTGCCGTCGCCGGCCGACAGCATCTGCAGGCTGGCGCTGGCGCGGCCGGCCTTGGTCAGTTCCGGCGCGGCGTAGTCGAAATACAGGTCGTTGATGGCCAGCGCGTGGCTCCAGGCGGCGCCGTGGCGCGCCAGCAGGGCGCGGGTGACGGCCGGCATGCGCGCGGCGCTGTGCGACAGGGCGACGTCCTCGACGCCGAGCAAGCGGCAGCGGCGGCAGGCGCGCACCACCTCGGCCATCGCCGCCGCCTTGGCGCCGGCGATCGCGTAGTTGCTGTCGGTGAAGATGACCACGCCGGCGCGGCCGCCCGACTGCACCACCGCCGCCATCGCCGTGACGCGCGCCACGTCGAGCGGATCGGTCGAGACGTTCATCGCCAGCGGGCTGCCGGCCACCGGGCCGGCCAGCGGGCCGACGTGCCAGCCGAGCATCGGCACGCCGAGCCGGGCCAGCGGCGCCAGCAGCGGCGCGGCCTGCTCGGCGTCGACGCCGACCAGCAGCAGGCCGCTGGGCCGCGCCGCCAGCACCGCCGCCAAGGTGCTGGCGCGGCCGGCGGCGCTGCCGGCGGCGTCGTAGACCTTGCTGTTCCAGCCGATCGCGGCGGCCGCCTCCTTGATGCCCTGCACCACGCCGAGCACGCCGCCGTTGCGCAGGTCCTCGCTGACGATGGCGATGCTGGCGCCGGCGTAGGCCGGCGGGCCGGACCGCGGCCCGCCCCAGGGCGCGCCGTGGGCGCTGGCGCGCTCGACGGCCAGGCGCATGCGCGCCAGCCGCGCCGCCTCGTCGTCGGCCGCGGCGGCCGAGGCGCCTAGCAGGGCGAGCAGGAATGCCGCGCGGATCCGGGAAACGGGAGGGAGCATAGGTCGGGCCAATGGCGAACGCAGTGCCGGCCATGCTAGCAGGTGTTGGCAGGCCGATCAACAATATCTGCGGGCCGCCGCCGGCCGGGCCGAAGCGCGGCGCCGCCCCGGCCGGCCCGTCGGCGGCGGAAAGAATGTTTTTGGGGAATTGTTAATGATTTGTGGCAAACATCGGCGGCGCGCCGGCGCGCGCCCGCAGCGCCGGCCGCCGGCGCGATGCTATGATGCCGAGGACTGCCACAGGGGATACGCACGGGACGCATGGATATCTATTCGGAACACAACCGCGCCGACCTGGCGGCGCTGCGCCAGGCGGTGCGCCTGCTGAACACGCCGTCGCTGACGATCAAGCTGGCCGAGCTGGTCGGCGCGCCGCTGGAATGGGGCCTGGCCAAGCTGTCCGGCCCGCTGCGCGGCAGGATCAACCAGGGCGTCAACGCGGCGCTGGGGCGCGCCGCCGACGTGGCGCTGTGGAGCATGGCCGACCGGCCGCACGCCGCCGCCTCGCCGCGCCTGCACCAGCTGGGCGCGGCCGCCAGCGGCGCGCTGGGCGGCTTCTTCGGCTTCTCGGCGCTGCTGGTCGAACTGCCGCTGTCGACCACCATCATGATGCGCGCGGTGGCCGACGTGGCGCGCGCCGAGGGCTTCGCCCTGTCCAGCCTGGAGGTCAAGCTCGAGTGCGTCAAGGTGTTCGCGCTGGGCGGCAACGCCGGGCCGGAGGCGGCCGGCGATTCCGGCTACTACGCCTCGCGCACCGCGCTCAACCGCCTGCTCAACCTGACCGCCGCCGAGCTGGCGGCGATCGCGGCCGAGAAGGGCGCCGCCGGCATCGGCGCGCGCGAGGGCGCCGCCCTGCTGGCCCGCCTGATCGACGCGGTGGCGACGCGCTTCGGCGTGGTGGTCACCGAGAAGATGGCGGCGCAGATCGTGCCGGTGCTCGGCGCGCTGGCCGGCGCCACCGTCAACACCCTGTTCACCGACTACTACCAGGACATGGCCAGGGGCCACTTCGCCCTGCGCCGGCTGGAGCGGCGCTACGGCGAGGGCTATATCGTGGCGGCCTACCAGCGCGAGCTGGACGGCGCCGGCGCGGCCGGCTAGCGCGGCGCGCGGCGCGCTTCAGCCGGTCTTAAGCTTTCACAGGGAAACTGTGTCTTCCCGGGCTGCGCCGCTGCTGCTATCCTGTAGAATAAAGCGCAGCCGTTTCACCCCCAATACGCCGGCGGCGGCCGACCCGAACGGTCGGCCGCCGCCGGCAAATCGACAATTCACGTTCGGAGTAAGCCGATGAAGAAGCAAATGTTGCTGGTCACGCTGGCGCTGTCCCTGTCAGTGCAGGCCGGCGCGGCGCTGCCGGAAAAAGTGGCAGACACCCCCTTGAAACCGTTGGCGCAGCAAACCCAGGCGGCGATCTGGGCCTCGCGCTTCTTGTCGCGCTACCACTACAAGGCGGTGCCGCTGGACGACGCCATGTCGGAGAAGATCTTCGACCGCTACTTCAAATCGCTCGACGGCGAGAAGCTGTTCTTCGTCCAGGCCGACGTCGACCAGTTCGGCGCGGCCCGCTCGCGCCTGGACGACGCCATCAACAACGAGAACCTCAGCGTTCCCTTCGCCGTCTACAACCTGTACCAGCAGCGCTTCAACGAGCGCTTCGGCTACGCCCGCGAACTGCTCAAGACCAAGTTCGACTTCGCCGTCGACGAGAGCTACCAGTACGACCGCGAGAAGGCCGAGTGGCCCAAGAACGAGGCCGAGATGCGCGAGCTGTGGCGCAAGCGCATCAAGAACGACTGGCTGCGCCTGAAGCTGGCCGGCAAGGACGACAAGGCGATCCGCGACACCCTCGACAAGCGCTACGACAACTACATGGGCCGTTCGCGCAAGCTCAACAATGAAGACGTGTTCCAGATCTTCATGAACGCCTACACCATGTCGATCGAGCCGCACACCAACTACCTGGGGCCGCGCGCCTCGGAGAACTTCGACATCGCCATGCGCCTCTCGCTCGAGGGCATCGGCTGCGTGCTGCAGACGCGCGACGAGTACACCGTGGTGCGCGAGGTGGTGCCGGGCAGCCCGGCCGGCCTGTCGGGCAAGATCAAGGTGGGCGACCGCATCGTCGGCGTCGGCCAGGGCGAGTCCGGCGCGCTCACCGAGGTGCTCGGCTGGCGCATCGACGACGTCGTCGCGCAGATCCGCGGCGCCAAGGACTCCACCGTGCGGCTCGACGTGTTGCCGGCCGAGGCCGGCGTCGACGGCAAGCACACCGTGATCGCGCTGGTGCGCAAGAAGATCAGCATGGAGGAGCAGTCGGCCAAGAAATCCATCCTCGAGGTGCGCGACGGCACGGCCAAGCGCCGCGTCGGGGTGATCTCGCTGCCCACCTTCTACCAGGACTTCGAGGCGCGCCGCAAGGGCGAGCGCGACTTCAAGAGCGCCACGCGCGACGTGGCCCGCCTGCTCGGCGAGCTGAAGAAGGAAAAGGTCGACAACGTGCTGATCGACCTGCGCAACAACGGCGGCGGCTCGCTCAGCGAGGCCGTCGAGCTGACCGGCCTGTTCATCGACAAGGGTCCGGTGGTGCAGCAACGCAACGCCGAAGGCAAGGTCGAGATCGAAAGCGACAACAACGCCGGCCTGGCCTGGGACGGCCCGGTCGGCGTGCTGATCAACCGTGGCTCGGCCTCCGCCTCGGAGATCTTCGCCGCCGCGATCCAGGACTACGGCCGCGGCCTGATCATCGGCGAGGCCAGCTTCGGCAAGGGCACCGTGCAAACCCTGGTCAACCTCGACCGCTTCGCCCAGGGCGAGAAGGCGCCGCGCCTGGGCGAGTTGAAGATGACCATCGCCCAGTTCTTCCGCATCAACGGCGGCACCACCCAGCTGCGCGGCGTCACGCCCGACATCAAGCTGCCGGCCATGGCCGACGGCGACAGCTTCGGCGAGTCCAGCTACGACAACGCGCTGCCGTGGACGTCGATCAAACCGGCCGTCTACATCACCGCCGGCGAGCTCAAGGAGATCGTGCCGATGCTCGACAAGCGCCACGAGGCGCGCGTGGCCAAGGACAAGGACTTCCAGTACCTGCAGGAGGACATCGCCCTGGCCAAGAAGATCCGCAAGGAGAACCTGATCTCGCTCAACGAGACGGTGCGCCGCAAGGAGCGCGACACCCAGGAGGCCCGCTCCAAGCTGCGCGAGGCGCGCCTGCTGGCCAACGCGGTGCCGAGCGGCGACGATCCGGTCAAGGTCGCCGATCCGAAGGAGGCCTGAACCACGCCCTCAGCGCCAAGCCGGCCAGCGGCAAGGTGGCGGCGCGGGTGGCGGCGGTGAAGGGCGCGGCGCGCACCGACGACGGCCTGCAGGCCGACGAGCGCGGCCTGGCCGCCGAGCTGGACGCGGAAAAAGCCGCCAAGAACGCCAAGGACGTGCTGCTCAACGAGGCGGTGCACATCCTGGCCGACGAGGTAGGCCTGCTGAAAACCGACACCCGGCTCGCCTCGCGCGTGCTGCCCTACGCGGTCGACGTCGGCAAGTGAGCGTGGCGCCGGCCGGCGGAGCGATCCGCCGGCCGGCCCGCCGCCAACAACCCGCCGCTTGCGCGGGTTTTTTTTCGCCCGCGGCTTGCAATCGCTAAGTCATTCACAAAGTTGATTTCTGTCATCACAAAGATAAATTGGATGAATATACTTCCATGCGGCATCATCAACTTGTCTCCTCTATTCCCCTCCAAGGAAATAGATTCAGCCCGCTCCCGTAGCGGGCTTTTTTTTGCTCAGGCAAGCGCCGGCGGCGTCACTTGCTGAAGTAGCCCACGCCCAGCAACACCTGGTCGACGCGCTGGATCAGCGAGTGCTTCTGTTCCACCGCGTTGGTGGCCGGGTTGCGCCAGACGAAGTCGACCACGCCGCTGCCTTTTTGCTGGGCCAGCTTGATCATCTCCTCGATCATCGGTTTGCCGGCGGCGTCGCGCAGGCCGCGCACCTCCATGCCGGCCAGCTGCGGCGAGTCGCCCGAGGCGCGGTAGGTGCCGTCGTCGATGCCGATGGCGAACACGTACAGGTCGTTGTGGGTGAAGCCGCCCTGCGGGCTGTTGAAGGCGGCGAAGGCGGCCTTGTCGCCGGACTTCTTCATGAAGGCGACCGCCTTGTCGAGCAGCTCCTGGGCCTCCTCGACCGAGCCGCGCGGCGTGTAGTAGCCGACGCAGACGATGTACTTGCCCACCTTGTGGTACTGGCTGAACTTGTTTTCGACGTGGTTGTTGACCCGGTTCAGCCAACGGTATTCGACGGTGCCGTTGGCGCTGGCCTTGGCCTGCGCCAACAGATCGCGGATCAGCGGCTTGCCGGCCGCGTCGCGCAGCTCGATCTCGTTCTTGCCGACCAGGCCCAGCTGGGCGCCGCCGTTGGCGTGCATGAAGCCGTCCAGCCCGACCACGAACACGTAATACGGCCCCTGCACGAACGGTCCGCCGGACTCGTTGAATTTGGCGAAGGCCTGTTCCGGGCCGTTCTTTTGCAGGTAGGCGACGGCGCGCTCGAGCAGGGCGCTGGCGCGCTTGGCCTGCGCCCGTTCGATGCTGCCGAGCTGGCTGGCCGCCGGGGCGTCGGCCGCGTGGGCGGCGGGAACGACGGACAAGGCCGCTGCGGCGGCCAGAATGCATGCACTGAGGCGATTTCGTTTCATGTTTGTTTCCAGGTCAAGGAGAGGGGGCCGCTTGCCTGGCGCCGTGCGCGCGCGTGGCGATGCGGCGCGGCCGGCCGGATTGCCCGCCGCGCTATCGACCGGCGGCGCGCGTGCGGAGCCAGGTGCTAGGGGTTAAGTAGCAAAATGCGGGCCATCCTTTTGTCTGCATGGAGAAGGGCGCGGGGGGGGCGGGGCGGCGCGGCGCGGCGGCCGGCGCGCGGGCGGCAGGGCGCGCCCGTGTTGGGGAGGGGCCGCCACTGGCGGCGTCCGGCGGCGCGGACCGGGTGGCGGTCCGCGCGCGGCTAGATCGTTCCATTCCGCAACAGTGGTGTTGACGGTTGGAGCAGCGCCAGTGCGGTGCGCTGCCGGCGCGCGGGTTTGCCTAGTCTTTTTTCTTGATCAGCCCGGCCAGCGCGGCGAAGGGGTTGTGCGTCGCCGGCTGCATGCTCTCGGCCAGCAGGCCGTGGCCCCGGTCGGCCTCCAGGTAGCGCGAGTGCTCGTTGTCGTGGCAGTACAGGCACAGCAACTCCCAGTTGCTGCCGTCGGGCGGGTTGTTGTCGTGGTTGTGGTCGCGGTGGTGCACGGTCAACTGCTGCACGTTGGCGCGGGTGAACTCGCGCGTGCAGCGGCCACAAATCCAGGGATACATCTTCAGCGAGCGTTCGCGATAGCCCAGCTCGCGCGTGTCCGCCGCGCGGCGGGCGTCGGCGACGATCTTGTCGAGCCGTGCGGCATCCGGTTTTTTTCCTTGAATCATGGCCATTCACTTTCCTTAAGCGTTGTAACTTGCATTGGGCAGCGCGCAGCCGCGCGGCCCGGAGCAAGGCATGTCGGCCATTATAGTCCGGGGCGCAAGCGTCGCGCTGGTAAGACTTGCGACAAGCGCGGGCGGACTCTCCGGCCTTGCCGCAGGAGGTGATTCTCTTTGTGGCGTCTGGAGTACACTATCTCAAATGATCATTTGTGGAGTCGCATTATGGCGCAATTGACGATTGACGTGGACGAGGGCTTGATGGCGGACATGGCCGCTTTGGCCCTGGCCGAGCGCCGGGAGGCGGTTGAGATAGTCCATACAGCGCTGACTCAGTATCTGCATGAGCACGGCGCTGTTCGTTCCCCGAAAAGCGTTAAGGTTAGTGGGCTTGGCAACAGCGTCTCGGTCGCCGCCGTGCCGCGCGTGCCCGTGTCGTTAGCGGAGCGCAAGCGATTGGGCGAACGCACGGGTGGCATATGGAAAGACCGGGATGTCGACGGGTTGCAATACCAACTGGCGCAGCGCTCGGAATGGTAGGCGTGTTGTTCGACACCAATATCCTTATCGATCACTTCGCTGGCATCGAAGAGGTTACGGCCGAGCTGGAGCGATATGAGGACGCCGCCATCACAACCATCACTTGGCTGGAAGTTCTGTCCGGTGCAGAGCCGCATGAGTTGCAGGACATGCGCGACTACATGGCTCAGTTCATTGTCTATGACCTGGATGACGTCATTGCCGAGGAAGCCGCGGCAATTCGCCGTACCGCGCGCATTGCCGGTCGGAAAATTCTCAAATCGCCCGACGCGGCAGTGCTGGCAACTGCAAGGTATACGGGCAGGAAGCTAATCACACGAGACATCAAGGATTTTAGCGGCGCCGATGTGCATGTCCCATATGCATTGAGTAGAGACCCTGAATCAGGGGAGGTCGTCGTCGCAATGCCTCCCCCAATGTCAGAGCAAGCCGACGTCGACGAACGGCCGTCTTCATAGGTAGAGTTGCCGGCACTCGGATCGCCCCGCCTCCACTTGGCTGCAAACGGTTGTAAGTACATCCTCTATGTTGATGCGCCGCTAGCGCCAGGGTGTGGTTCTCCTCCTCCAAAAATTCTCCCATCGATTGCCATGAACTCTATATGGCAGGGCATTTCCGCATGTGTATATTTTTCACAACGCCGCCCGGCAACAAAAAAAGATATTTCTGCAAATTTATTGCAATCGATTGCAAGCGAACTCACTTCAGATCTACTATTTCCTCAGCACGAAAGGGAATATTCGTTCTGTCCAGGCGCTGCAACCGTCGCCACGGACTCCATCCCGCCCAAAAAACGTACTTAATAACCAGGAGACACAATGTCCAACCATACCAAGGGGCGCAGCCACGCCCACCGCGTCAAGCCGATCGCCGCGCTGATCGCCTCGTCGTCCTTCGCCGCCCTGATCTCCGCCAACGCCTACGCCCAGCAGGCCGCGCCGGCGCCGGCGGCCGCCGCCGACGAGTCCAAGGTCGCCGACGTGCTCAACCTGAATCGGGTGGTCGTCACCGGCACCGGCCAGGGCAAGTCGAAGATGCGCAGCTCGGTCTCCGTCACCGACGTCGACGCCCAGCAGGTGGCCGACTTCGCGCCCCGTTCCGAGGCCGAACTGCTGCACCTGATCCCCGGCATCCGCGCCGAAAGCTCGGGCGGCCCGGGCGGCAACTCCAACATCACCGTGCGCGGCCTGCCGATCTCCTCGGGCGGCTCGAAGTTCGTCCAGCTGCAGGAGGACGGCCTGCCGGTGGTCGAGTTCGGCGACATGAACTTCGGCAACAACGACTACTTCATCCGCTTCGACAACAACGTCGACCACATCCAGACCCTGCGCGGCGGCTCGGCCGCCACCTTCGCCTCGCACGCGCCGGGCGCGGTGATCAACTACATCAGCAAGACCGGCGAGGAGGAGGGCGGCTCGATCGGCCTGACGCGCGGCCTGAACTACAACGAGACGCGGGTCGACGGCGATGTCGGCGGCAAGCTCAGCCCGACGCTGCGCTACCACATCGGCGGCTACTTCCGCGACGGCGAAGGCCCGCGCGCCAGCGACACCAACGCCCTGCACGGCTACCAGGTCAAGGGCAACATGAGCAAGACCTTCAACGGCGACCAGGGCCACTTCCGCGTCTCGTTCAAGGCGCTGAGCGAGAGCGCGCCGACCTACACCAGCATGCCGGCGCGCGCCAACATCAGCGGCGGCAAGGTGAGCAGCATGAGCGCGGTCAACGGCTTCGACATCCTGCGCGATTCGCAGACCTCGATCTACAACCTGAGCATGCCGAGCATCGGCCCGGTCGGCACCGGCAGCGGCATCGCCGACATCTCCAAGGGCATCACCGTGAAGTCGCAGGCGCTGGGCATGGACTTCCAGAACACGCTGGAGAACGGCTGGACGATCAGCGACAAGTTCAAGGTCAGCAAGACTTCGAGCGCCTTCCAAACCCAGTTCTGGAGCCTGAACACGCTCGACGGCATGCTGTCGGGCTTCGGCAGCGGCGCCTCGGCGGTCTACTTCAACGGCCCGCGCGCCGGCCAGGCGGTCAGCACGGCCAACCTGCAAACCGGGCTGGTGTCGCAGAGCGCGGCGATCAACCAGCAGTCGCCCGACATGGGCCATTACGTCAACGATCTGAGCCTGGGCAAGACCTTCGACCTGGCCGGCGCCAAGGTCAACGCCAAGGCCGGCTACTACCGCTCCAAGCAGGACATCGTCCAGGTGTGGCAGATCAGCGAGCGCCTGATGGAGATCGGCAAGAACGGCGCCGTCATCGACGTCAAGGACGCTGCCGGCGCGCCGCTGACCACCGCCGGCCTGACCGGCTTCAACAACCAATGGGGTGCCTGCTGCGCGCGCGACGTCGACGCCCACTACGTCACCGACGCCACCTACCTGTCGCTCAACGCCGAACTGGGCCAGTTCGACCTCGAGGGCGCGCTGCGCCACGACAGCGTCAAGGCCAGCGGCCGTTACGCCGGTCCCAAGCAGGTGGTCGGCGGCTACGACGTCAACGGCGACGGCGTCATCAACGGCGCCGAGCGCACCGTCTACCTGGTCGACTCCAACAACGCCAGCCCGATTAACTACAAGACCGGCTACACCTCCTACTCGCTGGGCGCCAACTACCGCTTCGACAAGGACGTCAGCATGTTCGCCCGCCTGAGCAAGGGCGGCCGGGCGATCGCCGACCGCCTGTTGTTCTCGCCCTTCGTCAACACCACCACCGGCAAGCTGACTTCCGGCCTGGAGGAGCAGGCGGTGGCGACGGTCAAGCAGAAGGAGATGGGCGTCAAGCTGCGCGGCAGGAAGGACTGGGGCACCTACGCCGTCTTCGCCACCGTGTTCACGGCCACCGTCGACGAGTTCGACTACGACCAGACCCGCACCGTCGGACCGAAGCTGAACGTGGTCGGCACCAAGGCCAACGGCATGGAGATCGAGTCGGTCTTCACCTCCGGCAACTTCGCCATCAACGCCAACCTGACCTACACCGATCTGAAGGTCACCAAGGACCTGGTCGGCACGGCGCAGGGCAACAGCACGGTGGGCAAGGTGCCCGGCGGCGTGCCGAAACTGTTGTACACGGTGGCGCCGCGCTACAGCATCGGCCCGGTCACGCTCGGCGCGGTGGTGGTCGGCCAGTCGTATGTGTGGAACGACAGCTACAACACCTTCAAGGTCGACGGCCGCGCCATCGTCAACGGCTTCGTCAACTACGCGCTGACCGCCGACACGACGCTGAGCATCAACGCCAGCAACCTGTTCAACAAGGTCGCCTCGTCCAGCGGCGTGGGTGGACCGCGCGGCGACAGCATCGTTGAACTGCGTCCCGAGTCGGGCCGCGCCATCAGCGCGACGGTGCGCCACTCGTTCTAAGCCGGGCAGGCGGCATCGCTCATCGGGCCGGGTTGGCGACAGGGTTGTCGCCAACCCGGCCTGTGGCGTTGCCGGCGCGCTTGGCCGTGGCATAGCAAACTAACACAACAAGGATTCAGCATGGCGACACCACACACGGCGACCGAGGCTGCGGCGTATCGGGAGGCGTACCGGCCCCAATTGTCCTTCTCGCCGTCGCGCAATTGGATGAACGATCCGAACGGCCTGGTTTACCACGACGGCGAATACCACCTGTTCTACCAATACAATCCGAGCGCCAGCGTGTGGGGCGACATGTCCTGGGGCCACGCCGTCAGCACCGATCTGCTGCATTGGCAGGAGCTGCCGGTGGCCCTGATGGTCGAAAAGGACGCGCGGGGAGAAATCACGCAAAGCTTCTTCTCGGGCAGCGCGGTGGTGGACGGCGCCAACACCAGCGGCCTGGGTAGTGCCGCGCAGCCGGCCATGGTGGCCGTCTACACCAGCGTCTATCCGCAGGCGCGCACGCTGGCCAACGGCCGCCATGTGCCGGCCGGCCAGCAAAGCCAGTCGCTCGCCTACAGCCTGGACCGTGGCCGCAGCTGGACCCAATACGCCGGCAATCCGGTGCTGGCGCTGCCGCCCGAGAAATACCATGACGAGTACCGCGACTTCCGCGACCCCAAGGTGTTCTGGTACGCGCCGCACAGCAAGTGGGTGATGGTGGCCGTGGTGGCGCTGCGCCACACGGCGGTGCTGTACTCGTCCAAGGACTTGATCCATTGGGAGTTCATGAGCGAGTTCGGCCCGGCCGGCGCCGTCGGCGGCGTGTGGGAGTGTCCCGATCTGTTCGAACTGCCGGTCGACGACGATGCGGCCAACAGCAAGTGGGTGCTGGTGATTAACCTGAATCCGGGCGGTCCGGCCGGCGGCTCCGGCGCGCAGTACTTCATCGGCCAGTTCGACGGCAAGGCTTTCCGTGCCGATGCCTCTACCACCGCCGAGGCCGTGCGGTGGCTCGACCACGGCCCGGACTTCTACGCCGCCGTCACCTGGAACGGCGTGCCGGACGGCAGGCGCGTGTTGATCGGCTGGATGAGCAACTGGCAGTACGCCAACAAGGTGCCGACCACGCGTTGGCGCAGCGCGCAGTCGCTGCCGCGCGAGCTGGCGCTGCGCCGCATCGACGGCCGGGTGCGTCTGGTGCAGCGGCCGGTGCGCGGCCTTGAGCAGCTGCGGCGCGAACTGCTGGTCGCGATTGGCGAACTTCAGCTTGCGCCGGGCGAGGTGGCGCTGACGCAGACCCCGTCCGTATCGCGCCCGCCGTTCGACATCGACATGTTGCTCGATCCGGGCGGCGCCGCGCAGGCCGGCGTCAAGGTGCATGTCGGCGCGGACGGCGAACAGACCGTGGTCGGCTATGACCGCGAACGGGGCGAGGTGTTTGTCGACCGGCGCCGCGCCGGCGTTGCCGCCTTCGACCCGGCCTTCGCGGCGCGCCACGCGGTGGCGCTGCCGCTGCGGGCGGGCGCGGTTCGGCTGCGCATCCTGGTCGATACCGCCTCGGTCACGGTGTTCGCCGGCGCGCACGAGGCGACCTTGACCAGCCAGGTCTTTCCCGGCGAAGGCAGCGACGGTCTCGCCCTGTTCGCCGAGGGTGGGCAGGCGATGGTGCGCGACCTGCACGTCTGGTCGCTGGCCTCTATTTGGCGGCCGCGCTAGGAGTTTGCGCGGCAGAGTGTTTTCAACGGAACGCCGCAGCCGCTTGATCGGCGCGCCAGCCAGGCCCGCTCGTGACTGTGCCGATTTCGTTCATTTCAGCCGCTGAAAGCGCCAAGACATCCTCAATCCAGCCAAGTAAGCTTCCTGACGCTCCGATACCCCTGCCGCCAGCAGGGCCGGAGCAAACCGGCAGTTTCATTGTAGCGATCCCGCACTGTCGATGGGGGACGTCCTTACTTGGAGATATGTATTATGTTTCAGGAAAAAATTTGCGCGCGCTGGGTGAAGTTGGCGCTGGCTTTGTTGTCGACCCACACCGTGGCGGTGGCCCAGGCGCAGGAGCCGCTGGAGGCGGCCAAGCCGGCGGCCAAGATGGAGCGGGTGGAAATCACCGGCAGCAACATCAAGCGGATCGCGCAGGAGGGCGTCTCGCCGATGACCTTGATCAGCAAGGAGGACATCCAGCGCTCCGGCGCCACCTCGGTGCTCGACGTGTTGCGCAACCTGCCTTCGGTGGGCGGCAACGGCCGCGATTTCGGCGGCGGCAACGACTTCCGCAACGGCGCCAGCACGGCCACCCTGCGCGGCATGCCGACCTTGATCCTGTTGAACGGCAATCGTCTGCCGGTGTCCGGTTCGGACGACTCCAACGGCTTCACCTCGGTGGACTTGAACATGCTGCCGCTGGCGGCGATCGAGCGCATCGAGGTGCTCAAGGACGGCGCCTCGGCGATCTACGGCACCGACGCGGTGGGCGGCGTGATCAACTTCATCATGCGGCAGAACTACCAGGGCGTCGACCTGAACGCCAGCTACGGCGCCACCACGCTGGGCGGCGGCGATGTGCGCAAGCTGTCGGTGGCGGGCGGCTTCGGCGACCGCGCCACGCAGAAATTCAATCTGACCTACGCCGCCATGGTCGAGGACACCAAGCGCATCAAGGGCACCGAGCGCGACTGGGCCAACCACATCGACTTCGGCGCGCGCGGCGGCCTGCAGTACGCCAACGTCTACGGCGCCCACGGCACCGACGCCGGCACGCTGTCGATAGGCGGCAACCGCTTCGCCGACCCGGAATGCCTGGCCGGCTCCAAGCTGCCCTATCCGAGCGGGGCCGAATGGTTCCCCTCGCCGACCCGCAACGGCTGCCTGTCGGCGACGGCGGAATTCACCGACCTGGTCAAACCCTCGCGCCGCCTGGGCGCGACGGCCGCGCTGAACTGGGACATCGCGCCGGAGCTGACCTTGTTCGCCAACGCCTTCTTCACCAGTTTCGACAAGCGCATCGTCGGCCAGTCCTCCTGGCTGCAGAACCGCGCGCGCAACAACCTGGTCATCCCGGCCTCGAACCCCTTCAACACCTACGGCAAGCCGGTGACGGTGCGGCGCGATTTTCCGGTCTACGAGGGCGGCATCAAGACCAAGGTCGACAACCTCTGGCTGCTCACCGGCCTGAAGGGCGAGCTGGGCGGCTGGGACTGGTCGGCGACGCTGTCGCACGGCGAGGAGTCGGGCCGCAGCGACACCCTGGGCGCCTACAAGCTGGAGGAGTTGAACAAGGCGGTCGACGAGGGCCGCTTCAATCCCTTCGGCGTCAACCGCAATTCGGACGCCTTGATCCGGGAGTTGTCGGGCGAGATGTATGTGAAGACCCGCAGTAAATCCGATTCCGTCAAAGTGCAGGCCTCGACGGAGTTCGGCGAGCTGCCGGGCGGCAAGATCGGCGTCTCGCTCGGCGCCGAGCTGCGCAGGAATTCGCTGGCCTACACGCCCTCGCAGGATTGGCAGCAGGGCTTGCTGGGCCAGTACGCCGTGCTGCCGCCGATCGCCGGTTCGGAAAAGCTGTCGGCCGTGTACGCGGAGTTGAACTTGCCCTTGCTGAAGACGCTGGAGGCCCAGGCCGCCGTGCGCCACGACAAATACGAGCTGGCCGGCGGCACCACCAATCCCAAGCTCGGCCTGAAGTGGGCGCCGAGCAAGGCGCTCATGCTGCGCGCGAACTACAGCACCGGCATGGTCGCGCCGTCGCTGCCGCAGCGCTTCAGCGAAGGCCGCGACTCCTTCCTGCCGACCAAGGCCCGCACCGCTGCGTCGAGGGCGA